>OZ245998.1:0-3146675 GCA_965230305.1 Phycisphaeraceae bacterium
CAACTCGCCGATGAGCCGTTCGAGTTCTTGTTCGAGACGGATGCCCAGATCGATGAGGCGCTTGCCGAAGCCGAGATGAATGATGCGGTGGAGCAGGTGTTCGCGACCGGGCGCATCTGGTCGTTCGAAGGCGATGATAAACCCGACCGCTACCGGTACCTCATCGGCGGAAAGCAGGGCATCACCCGGCTGCTGGTGTTCGACGAAGAAGACGCCGACCTCGTCGCAACTTTTGTGCTTTTTGTGATCCCCGGCGAAACGGAGACCAAGGACGTCCTGTTGTTCGGCCTGGGCGCGGACATGGACGAGCTGGTCCCGATGCGTCGGGTTTCGCTCGTTCGGCAGGAACAGATGCAGCAGTCAATTCAAACCGAAACAGAATGATCCTGAAATAGTCGGAACAAGTGGCTTTATTCGGCGTCAATTCGAACGTTGATGTTAGAACTAAACACGAAGAAGGAGCAGGAACGATGAAGATGATCCCGATGTTGAGTTTGGCTGCTTGCTTAAGCCTGGCGATGCCGACTTTGGCGTATGAGTTTGATGAGCCGGACGACAACCCGCACGTCGAAGCGATCGAAGGTGCCTGGGTGATTGATGCGGCGCTGATTGAGCGGATCATGTCGCCGGAGATGGTCGAGCGCGTGGCGGACGAGAAGATCGAGCTACTTTTTATTGATGACCCTGCGATCGCCGACACGGTTGATGCGGAGACGATGGATCAGTTGACCGAAGATGGCGGTGAGATCTACGCCTCTGGGCGGGCATGGGCGTTTGAAGATGATGGTGAGCCGGATGCGATTGAGTATTTGATCTCCGGTTTCCAGGGGCAGACCTGGCTGGTCATTTTGAATGACAATCACGACGACGTTGTTGAATTGATGTCGTTGTTCACGATCCAAGGGATGGCGGGACAGTCGGACATACTGTTTTTACTTGAGGGCATGGATGAAGCGATTCCGCTGGCGCGCGTGACGCCCGACCGATTGACTTCGCTGCAGGACCGTGTGCAGGAAGAGGGCGACTGAGGGGTTTCTTAGGGGCCGCGCCCGCCTTGAAGGCTTCTATAATCCCCGGATGAAGCGGCGGTATGACATCATCGTGGTGGGCGGCGGGCACGCGGGTGCCGAGGCGGCCTGGGCGGCGTCGAACCTGCTCCGCCCGGCGGGCGGACGGGTCGCGCTGGTGACGATCGACCCGTCGAAGGTCGGCGTGATGTCCTGCAACCCGGCGATCGGCGGGCTGGCCAAGGGGCAGATGGTCCGCGAGATCGATGCCTTGGGCGGGATCATGGGCCGGGTCGCAGACGCGACGGGGATCCAGTTCAAGGTTCTGAACCAGAGCAAGGGGCCGGCGGTGCGCGGGCCGCGCTGCCAAAGCGACAAGTACGCCTACCGGGATGAAGTGCAACGGCTGCTGGCGACACGGGAGAATCTGGACATCCTGGCGGGCACCGCGGAGCGGCTAATCGTCGAGGATGGCCGGTGCACGGGGCTGGTCTTTAAGCCTTCGCCGCCCGATGGGCCGGCTGAGCCCACGGACGCGTGCTGCGGCGAGTTCGGGGCGATCGACTTTGTGGAGAAGCCTCAGACGATCGAAGCCGGAGCGGTGGTCTTAACGACCGGCACGTTCATGCGAGGCTTGATGCATGTCGGGGAGCAGAAGACCGAGGGCGGCCGGGTCGGCGAAGCCCCGGCGCGGACGATCTCGGACACGCTGCGGGAGCTGGGGTTTGAGTTGGGGCGGTTGAAGACCGGGACGCCGCCTCGGTTGGCCAGGGGGTCGCTGGATTTGAGCGTGCTGGAGGAGCAGTGGGGCGATGACCCGTCGGTGGCGTTCAGCGTGTTCAATGAGTCGGAGGCGGCGGGCTTTCCGCCCTTGGAGCAGGTTTGCTGCTGGGTTACGCACACCAGCCAGGCGATCCACGACACGATCCGCGCGAACCTGGACCGCGCACCGATCTACAACGGTGACATCGACTCGGGCGGGCCACGGTATTGCCCGAGCATCGAGGACAAGGTCGTGCGGTTTGCTGATCGGGTGAGCCATCATGTGTTTCTGGAGCCCGAGTCGCTGCGAACGGATGAGATTTACTGCAACGGAATCTCCACGAGCCTGCCCGCCGATGTGCAGGACCAGATTGTGCACGGCCTGCCGGGGTGCGAGCGGGCAGAGATTCTTCGGTACGGGTATGCGGTTGAGTACGACATGGTCTGGCCGCATCAGATTGATGTGACGACGATGACCAAGCGGTTGCCTGGGTTGTTTTTGGCGGGGCAGATCAACGGCACCAGCGGGTACGAGGAGGCGGCGGGGCAGGGGCTTTTGGCGGGGCTGAATGCCGTGCGGTTCACGCGGGGGGAATCGTTGATTCGGCTCGGCCGGGAGCAGGCGTACATTGGGGTGATGATGGATGACCTGGTGACGAAGACGCCCCGTGAGCCGTATCGGATGTTCACCTCCCGGGCGGAGCACCGGTTGCTGCTTCGGGCGGACAACGCGGATGATCGGTTGACGCCGATGGGGCGCGAGTTCGGGCTCGTGGGCGATGAGCAGTGGGCGATGTATCAGTCGGCAGAGCGGGCGAGAAAGGATCTGCGGGCACGGATGGGGGCGGCATCGGTGGATGGCACGCCGATGCTGAAGTGGGTGCTTCGGCAGGGGGTGACCGCCGATGATGTTTTGGGGGAGTTGGCGGGTGACGCCGTCTCGCGCGTGCGGGTCGACCAGGTGTTGAGTGTGCTGCGTTATGCCGGGTACATCGATCGCCAGCAGCGCGAGGTTGAGCGGCTGACGGCACAGGAGTCCGCAGCGTTGCCCCGGGGGATGGATTACACGCAGGTGCCCGGGCTGCGGACGGAGGCGGCGTTGACGTTGAGCAAGTTCCAGCCGACGACACTGGGTCAGGCGGGCCGGCTGGCGGGCGTGAACCCGGCGGACCTGATGATTCTTCGGGTGGCGGTGGAGAAGCTCACGGGATGAAGGAGGCCGGGGGCATGATTTTTTGGCGTAACACACGGCCGCGATTCAAGCAGATTTCGTCACTGCGGGAGCTTCGGAAGTGGTGTGATGCGCCGAGTTGTCCGAAGTGTGGCCATGACCTGCGGGGCTGCCGGGATCGGGTGGGCGGACCTTGCCCCGAGTGCGGGCAGGACTGCCGGTGGAGCGTCTTGCCGGGGTTGGTGAGTTCACAGAGTGTGCGTTCTTTGCCGGTGTTGGTAGATATCCACCGGGTGATTATGGCGATCGTGTTGTTGCCCATTGTCGCCTTGTTCCTGGTCATGCTGGTGGAAAATGTTGGGCAGTCACTCGGATACCGACTCCGGTTTTATCGTTTGGAGCATGCACTGTTGATATACAGCATGGCGCCCTTAGTTGGCCTGGGGGTCGCGTTGCTATACGCGATCGATGAGTGCATCTGTTTGCGCTGGGTGCTGGGCTTGGCGGTCTTGCTGCTTCATGCGGTTTTACTCTTGTGTGTCGGGCTGATGGCAGCGTGGGCGGGGCCCGCTTTGTTTGTGATCGGTCTGGAAGTCGCTTGGCAGATAGGGTGGGCGGAGCATCGCCCCGGGCACTCGATGGCCCTCCTGCAGACGCCTATCACCGACCAGAGGTTGTATTTCAGGCTGGCCACCGCCTTGCTGGTCGGGCCGATGCTAATCGCGGCCTGGGTTTGGCTCGTGATTCGGCCTTGTCGCCGGCACTGCGCACGCCTTGCGCGACAGTGGATGAACCAAAGCGATCTGTCGCACGAGGTGGGCGGGTTTGATATGCGGGCACCCGTGGAGAAATAATCCATGCCGCATTCCCTTTGACCGCCCCGCATCAGTGGCGCGGGAATGGGTATAGTCCTGCCATGCCCACACCCGACCTTGCCTCAGACTGTCTGATCGTGATCTTCGGTGCCTCCGGCGACCTGACGAAGCGGAAGCTGATCCCGGCGCTGTACTACCTCTGGGACAACGGCCTGGCCCCCGAGAAATTCGCGGTGCTCGGCGTCGCGCGGACGAACTTCTCGGACGAGGAATACCGTCAGGCGCTGTACGAGTTCAGCCCAGATAGCTACGACGAGTCGAAGTGGGCAGCGTTTTCCGAACGGCTGCACTACCACCCGGCCGACTCGACAAAAGCCGAGGACTGGCCCGGCTTGAAGCGGTGCATCGAGGGCATGGCGGAGCGGCACGCCACGGGCGGGAACATCCTGTTCTATCTTTCGATGGGCCCGCAGTTCTTCGAGCCGGTGATCTCGAACATCGGCACCTCGGGCCTGGTCACTGAAGGCAAACGCTACTGCACGCTGAGCCCGATCAAAGAGTGGCAGCGCATCGTGATCGAAAAGCCCTTTGGCTACGACCCCAAGACCGCCCGCCGGCTCAACGATGTGCTCGCCAGTGTGTTTGACGAAAGCGATATCTACCGGATCGACCACTACCTGGGCAAGGAGCTGGTGCAGAACCTGATGGTGCTTCGGTTTGCCAACGCGATCTTCGAGCCCTTGTGGAACCAGCAGTACATCGACCACGTGCAGATCACCGCTGCCGAGACGGTTGGCGTCGAAGGCCGGGGCAGCTACTACGACAGCCCGGCCGGGGGCGCGATGCGGGACATGGTGCAGAGCCACCTGCTGCAGGTGCTGTCGCTGGTGGCGATGGAGCCGCCGGTCTCGCTGGACGCGGAGGACGTGCGGACGGAGAAGGTCAAGGTCTTCAAGGCGCTGCGTGTGCCCAAGCCCGAGGACATCGAAGGCATTGCGGTGCGTGGGCAGTACGGGCAGGGTCAGGTCAAGGGGCAGATCATCCCCGCGTTCCGCGAGGAGGGCGGCGTCAACCCCGAAAGCCAGACCGACACGTTCGCGGCGATGGCGTTCCATGTCGATACGTGGCGTTGGGGCGGCGTGCCGTTTTACCTGCGGTCGGGCAAGGCCATGGCGCGGAAGCAGACCGAGATCGTGATCTACTTCAAGTCGACGCCGCATTGCTTGTTCCGCGAGCAGGCCCGGCAGCAGAAGCTGAACCAGATCGTGATCGGCATCCAGCCGGACGAGGGCATCCGGATCCGGTTTGAGGGCAAGGTGCCGGGCACGGGCCTGAAGATCAAGGACGTGGTGATGGACTTTGACTACAAGCAGCAGTGGCAGGTCGCCCCGCCGGACGGGTACGCGACGCTGCTGAACGACTGCATGCGGGGCGACCAGACGCTGTTCAAGCACCGCGACGAGATCGAAGCCAGTTGGGACGCCTGCCAGCCGGTGCTGGATTACTGGGCGGAGAACCCGCAGGACGACCTACCCAACTACGCGGCCGGCACGTGGGGCCCCCCGGCGGCGGATGTCATGATGGCCAAGGCCGGCCGGTACTGGCGCAACGACTAATCGCACCGACGAACCCTTCTTTTTCAAAGCAGTAACCATGACGCAGACGCTTAGCCTCCCGGGCTCGACCGTGGTGGAACCCACCAAAGCCGATTTGTTTGACAACCTGGCTGCGGACTTGATCGCCGCAGCGATGGAAGCCGTGAACGAACGCGGGGTGTTCCACTTGGCGCTGTCCGGCGGATCGACGCCCGAGCCGTTCTACATGTCGCTGGTCACCGACCCGCGTTGGCGGGGCATGCCCTGGGCGTCGACGCACGTGTGGATCGTTGATGAGCGGCAGGTGCCGATGGACCACGAGAAGGCCAATATCCGCATGATGCGTGAGGCGATGCTCGAGCATGTGAGCATCCCCGGCCGACAGGTGCACCCGATGCCGGTGATGGACGACGACCCGGCGGGGGCGTACGAAGATCAACTCGCCGAGGCGTTCAGGATGACAGTCGGCGAGAGCCTGCCGCGGATCGACTTCATTCTGCTGGGCATGGGCGATGACGGGCACACGGCGAGCCTGTTCCCCGAGTCGCCGGGGCTGGACGTGGCGGATCGGTGGATCGTGTGCAACGACGGCGAGAAGGTTGTGCCGCCCCCGCGTGTGACGATGACGTACCCGCTGCTGAACGCGGGGCGGAAGCTGGCGGTGCTGCTGGCGGGCACGAAGAAGCACGCGATGCTGGCGACGGTGTCGGACCGGATGCGCGTGGCTGGGCCGGATGTGCAGAACCTGCCGATCACGGGGATCGAGCCGAGCGACGGCACGCTGACGTGGTACCTGGATGAGGCGGCGGCGACGGGCAGTGAACCCGAGGCCTGAGACGATGCACGCAGGTGATGAGGTTGAGGCGATGGTTAACGCATCGGTTTTGTTTGTATGCATGGGAAACATCTGTCGGTCGCCCACGGGTGAAGGCGTGTTCCGGCACTACGTTCATCAGCAGGGGCTCAACGGCTCGATCCGCATCGACTCGGCGGGCACGATCGGCTTCCATACCGGCAACCGCGCGGACCCGCGGATGCGTGCCGCCGCGTCCCAACGCGGATATGAACTGACGAGTTTGGCCCGGCAGGTCACGCCGACCGATCTGGAAACGTTCGATCTGGTCGTGGCGATGGACCGGGCGAACTACAACGATCTGGGGGCGCTGCACGCTTCGCCGAGGGCGCGGCTGGTGATGCTGGGCGCGTTTCTGCCGGAGCATGGGCACGACGATGCGCCGGATGTGCCGGACCCGTACTACGGCGGGCCCGACGGGTTCGAGGAGGTCTTGGACATGATCGAGGCGGCGTGCCCGGCTTTGCTGGCGGCGCTGGTGGATGCTCAGGCCGGTTAGGATGCTCGGATGATCGCACCTAGCCGGGACTGGCTGGCGTTGGACAATTCGGGGTCGCTGTACCCGACGATCCAGTCGCCCCGGACGACGGGGGTGTTCAGGCTGGCGGTGACGTTGACTGAAGACCTAGACCTGCCGAAGCTGAAATCGGCGATTGAGCAGGCGTTGGAACGGTTGCCTGTGTTTCGGACCCGTTTGCGGACGGGCCTGTTCTGGCGATTCCTGGAAGAGAACGCCAAGGAGCCTTTGGTGCAGGCCGAGCGGGCGGACCCTTGCCGCAAGCCGATGCGGGATGACCGCGGCTACCTCTGGCGTGTGCTGGTTTTCCGCAAGCGGATCTCATTGGAATGCTCGCATGCGTTGACCGATGGCACGGGGGCGATGGCGTTCTTGCGGGCGGTGCTGGCGTTTTACCTGACCGAGCCGGCGCTGAGTGTGGTGGATCTGAATGCGTTGCCCAGCGGCGAGGAAAGCGAGGACGCTTACCAGCGGTATTTCCGTGAGGGGCTGCCTCTGGCGCGTAAGCATGAGCGGGCGTACCACACCGGCGAGCGATGGGGCAAAGCCGAGCGGTATCGGGTGGTCAGCGGGTTCGCGGCGGTGGATGAGCTCTTGGAACTCAGCCGGGCAGCCGAGGTTAGCCTGACGGAGTATCTGGGCGCGGTGATGCTGGACGCGCTGCAGGCCCACCAGGCCGAGCGGGGGATCGCGCCCCGGCCGATCCGCTTGATGATCCCGGTCAATCTGCGTCGGCATCTGCCCAGCGGCACGCTGCGTAACTTTTTTGTGCCCATCTTCCCTGAGATCGATCCCCGCCTGGGCCCGTATCGGTTCGAGGACATCCTGCATGCGGTGCACCATGACATGCGCCGGATGAACGAACCCAAGGGGATTCAAAGACAGATCGCGCGGAACATCACGACCAGCCGCAACCCGCTGGTTCGGTTCACGCCGCAGTTTGTCAAGCGCTTGGGCGGGCCGGTGTTTTACCACCGCTCGGCCAGCCTGCAGCACTCGGGGGTGCTGACGAACCTGGGTGAGTTGGCGTTGCCGGCCTCGGTGGTGGATCGGGTGGAGCGTTTTGAGTTTCTGCCGAATCCGCAGCCGGCGGTGGTGACGTCGTTGGGGCTGGTGTCGTGCAAGGGCGTGCTGTCGATGGGGTTTGGGAGTGTCGCGGACCGCCCGGAGCTGCCGGGGCTGTTCTTTCTGCGCTTGCGTGAGCGCGGCGTGGCGCTGCGGGTGGAGACCAATGAAACCCCAAGCGCCCTGGGCGCGGAGTAGACTGAGCCGATGCCGTATTGCTGCCAGTGTGGGACCGAGGTGGAGGCGAAGGCCAAGGTCTGCCCGGTGTGCGGGCTGGAGTTGGACTGGCCGAAGGGATTGCGGCTGGAGCCCGAAGCGGCGCGTTACCCGGCGCGGGCCCGGCCTGCGCCGCCGAGCCGGAGCACGCTGCGGACCCTGTGGCGGGGGGCGACGAGCGCTGCGTTGTTGACGGTGCTGGTCCTGGTGGTGTCGGACTTGCTGGCGAACCGTTCGGTGACGTGGTCGATGTACGCGCTGCCGGGGGTGCTGTTGGCGTGGTGGGCGCTGGTTTCGGTGGTGTGGTTTTACCGCAAGCCTTGGTTGGTATTGTTGACGCAGTTTGGCGGGCTGGTGCTGGGGCTGGCATGGATCGATCTGGTGGACGGGGTGTTGGATTGGTTATTGGTGTTGGGGCTGCCCGTGCCGACGATCGCGTTGGGGTACGGGTTGTTGCTCTGGCTGTTTCGGCGGGTGGTGGGGCTGGACTGGGTGACCTGGCTGGGGGTGGCTGTGGTGCTGTTGATCCCGGTGTTTGTGGGGCTGGACCTGTTGATCGGCGGGTACCTGGGGGATGTCAGGCCGACCTGGTCGTTGGTGTTGACGACGGTGCTGGTGCCGGTGGCGGGGTTGATCGCGTACCTGGCGGCGTACCTGAAGCGTCATCAGATCGATCTCTGGCGATACCTGCATACGTAGCCGACCTGCCGGTATACTCCCGGCGACGGTCACGGACGCCAGTGGAGGGACGCGCAGCTTGAGCTTTAACTCGTTCGCATTCACGTTGCTGTTTGCGCTGGTGTTGTTGTGCCGGTACACGTTTGGTCGGCGAAAAATCGAGCCGGGCTATCTGGTGGTGTTGCTGCTGGCGAGCCTTTTGTTCTACGGCTGGCATATCCCTGCGTACCTGCTGATCATCCTGACCAGCACGACGATCGACTTTTTCGCGGCCCGGGGCATCGCGGCCGAAGGCGCGAGCGATCGACGGCGTAAGACGCTGCTGACGATTTCGCTGGTGGCGAACCTGGGGATGCTGGCGTTTTTCAAGTACGCCGATTTCGCGATCGCCGAGACCGCCCGGCTGGCGACGATGGCCGGGCTGGATCTGCATGAGCACACGCTGGGGCTGCTGCTGCCGATGGGCATCAGTTTTTATACGTTCCAGTCGATGAGCTACACGATCGACGTGTACCGCCGACAGGTGCAGCCCGAGGCCTCGTTCTGGCGCTTTGCGTTGTACGTGAGCTTCTTCCCGCAGCTTGTCGCTGGCCCGATCGTCCGGGCGCGTGACTTTTTGTATCAGCTGCCGCGCATCCGTCAGCCTCGGATGGTGTACGTGAACGCCGGGGTGTACCTGATCATCCGCGGGCTGTTCTTGAAGATGGTCTGCGCGGACAACATTGCGTTTTACGTGGACAACGCCTGGGACGACTTCGCGATCGCCAAGCAGGGGGATGCGCTGGGGGGGGTGCTGTTGGCGATGCTGTTTGCCGGGCAGATCTTCTGTGACTTCGCCGGTTATTCGAGTATCGCGCGGGGGTTGGCCTACCTTCTGGGCTTCCGTCTGCCGATCAACTTCAACAACCCGTACCTGGCCCAATCCTTCAGCGAGTTCTGGCGGCGGTGGCACATCACGCTGTCGCAGTGGCTGCGCGATTACCTGTACATCCCGCTGGGGGGTAACCGGGTGGCGACCTGGCGGGTCTACTTCAACCTGATGCTGGTGATGACGCTCGGCGGGCTCTGGCACGGCGCGGGCATGCCTTTCATCCTCTGGGGCATCGTGCACGGGCTAGGGCTGTGTGTCGAGCGGGCGCTGAACATCCACACCAAAGCCAAGGAGCGCGCCTGGACCCGCTGGGGCTGGTATTTGGTTGTGCAGGCGACGGTGCTGTTGACCTGGGTTCTGTTCCGCAGCGAGAGCCTGGACCAGACGCTGGCGTTCCTGTCCAACACGCTGACGACGAGCATCAAGGTGCCCCGGGCCCGGGCGATCTACGCCGCGTTGTTCCTGCTGCCTTTGATCCTGATGCACGTGCGCGGCGCATTGGTGGAACGTAAGAAGATGCCCGAGGTCGGCAACGTCGAGAAGGCGTTCTGGGCCGGACTGATGTTGCTGGGCGTGATCACCCTTTACGGAGAGAGCGGTGCGTTCATCTACTTCCAGTTCTAAAGAAGTCGTGGTGTTCCTGGCGGTGTTCCTCATGGCGTCGCTGGGGCTTCACCTGGCGCACAGGTTTACGCCGTTGTCGAAGTTCAAGCAGATCCCGGTCCTAGCAGACCCCTTGCCGGAGGGGTACCGGGTGATCAGCGTTGGCCCGTCGCTGGTGCACCAGGTGGCCCATTTCGACTTGTACGGGCAGTCCGAAGCGATGCGTCAGGCGCAGGTCTTGATCGCGGGCAACAGCCGGCAGATGAATGTTTGGCGAGGGGACCACCTGACCACGCTGGAAGAGCAGCTGGGGATGGACGTCTACGCGCTGGGGTTTAATCACAACGAGTCCAACACGTTTTTTGAAACGCAGGTGGAGCAGTACGACCTGAACCCGCGGTACATCATCGTGAATGTCGACCGCTTTTTTACGGATGACCCGTCGCCCGCCGCGGAGGGGGTTGAAGGCATGACCGCGTGGTCGGCCCAGAAAGACGTTTGGGAGACGACGCTGGCCTTTCATTTGAAGGGGTATGTACACGGCATCTGGCCGCACCTGGCCGGCCGGAGCTTCCCGGGGGAGACGCTGGTGGCCAACTACATCTCGCTGGAGAATGGCTACTGGTACGTGGGGGCCGCCAAAGGCACGCCTTCGGGGGTGAACGAGAAGGAGCAACGCTGGCGTCGGGTGGACGATGAGGCGCTGGTGATTGCGGAGCGGTTTCAGCGCGAGATGGCAGAGCGCGGTGCCGAGTTGGTGCTGATGTATGTGCCCAAGCAACAGGACGCCCGTGCGCAGGCCCAGGCGGTGGCTGAGCACCTGGGGCTGCCGTTGTATTCGCCGGAGGTGCCGGGGTTGCGGACGTGGGACGAGTCGCATTTGGACCGGATCAGTGTGGACCGATTCATGCAGCCGTTGCTGGTGGAATTGGTGGCCCACATCCAAGGACTCGAACAGGCTCAGCCCTGACCGTCATCGTCTGGCTTACACGTTGAAGTACTTGGCTTCGGGGTGATGGACGACGATCGCGCTGGTCGACTGCTCGGGATCAATCTGCCAGTTCTCGGTCAGATGGCAACCGATACGCTCGGGCTCGAGCAGGCGGAAGAGTTTTTCCTGGTCGGACATCTCCGGGCAAGCGGGGTAGCCGAAGCTGTACCGGCTGCCGCGGTAGTGCTGGGTGAACAGGTCTTTGATGCGGGGGCTGTCCTCGCCGTCGAAGCCGAGTTCCTGGCGGATGCGTTTGTGCCAGTACTCGGCCAAGCCTTCTGCGGACTCGACGCTTAGGCCGTGCAGGTACAGGTACTCCTGGTACTCGTCGTCGGCAAAGAGCTTCTGGGTGATCTCGCTGGCTTTGGGGCCGACGGTGACGCAGTGGAACGCGACAACATCCTTTTCGCCCGAGTCGATACCGCGGTAGAAGTCCGAGATGCACAGGCGCTTGCGTTGGGCCTGTCTTGGGAAGCTGAACCGCTCGATCTCGCGGTCGTGGTCTTCCGCGTCGTACACGACCAGGTCGTCGCCATCGCTGTTGCAGGGGTAGTAGCCCCACACCGCTTTGGGCACGAGGATGCCTTCGTCCTTGCACTGGGCGGTCAGGCGCTTGAAGATCGGATCGACCTCGTCCTGCAGGTACTTGGCGTAGTCTTCCTTGGATTTACGGCCCTTGCGGAATTGCCACTGCCCGCGGTACAGCGCGGTCTTGTTGATGTACGAGTACACGGTGTCCAGCGGGATGTCCTCGGCCAGACGCGAGCCCCAGAACGGCGGGGCGGGCACCGCGTTGTCGGTGGCGACCGCCGAGCGCGCCGGGGCCTCAGCCACCGCGGTCGCCGGGCTGGCGCTCGCCGCTACACGGGCCTCGGCATCGGCGCGTTTGGTCAGGCGTGCTTCGATCTCCGCGTTGAGCTCATCCTGTTTGCCCTGCGTGATCAGGTCCATGACCCGCAGGCCCTCGAACGCGTCCGTGCCGTGGTACACGTGGCCGTTGTACTTGCCGCGCAGCGTGCCCTCGCAGTACTTCTTGGACAACGCTGCTCCCCCGAGGATCATCGGGCAGTCGATGCCTTCGTCGTTGAACACCGCCAGGTTGTCGTCCATCACGTTGACCGACTTCACCAGCAGGCCCGAGAGCCCGATGACGTCGGCCTTCGTCTCGCGGTAGGCCTGGATGATGGCGTTGACCGGCTGCTTGATGCCCAGGTTATGCACGGTGTAGCCGTTGTTGGTCAGGATGATGTCGACGAGGTTCTTGCCGATGTCATGGACGTCGCCTTTGACCGTCGCGAGCACGATCGAGCCTTTGGTCTGGCCTTCGGTCTTCTCCATATGGGGCTCGAGGTGGGCCACCGCCGACTTCATGACCTGCGCCGACTGCAACACGAAAGGCAGCTGCATCTGACCGGAGCCGAACAACTCGCCGACGACCTTCATGCCTTCCAGCAGGTGGTCGTTGATGATGCCCAGTGGGCCGTAGATCGGTAGGGCCTCGTCGAGTGTGGCTTCGAGGTTCTTCTTCTCGCCGTCGATGATGTGCTTCTGCAGGCGTTCCTCGAGCGGCAAGTCGGACAGGTCGATCTTGGTGGAGACGGTCGCTGCGTCATCGGGGAACAGCGACACAAAGATCTGCAGCGGGTCGGTCGTGGTGCTGCCGTCTTCGAGCGTGACCGCGTCGGCTTCGGCGCGGGGGCGGTCGTAGATCAGGTCCAACGCCGCGGCCCATTGGTCTTCGGGGATGCGGTTCTGCGGGAGGATCTTGCTGACGTGCAGGATCGCGCTGGTGAGCCCGGCCTGGGTCAGTTCGTGCAGAAAGACCGAGTTGAGCACCTGACGGGCCGCGGGCTTGAGCCCGAAGCTGATGTTGGACAGGCCGCAGGTGATCTGGCAATCGGGGAAGCGCTCCGAGATCAGGCGGGTGCCCTCGATGGTTTCTAGGCCGGATCGCCTGTCTTTGTCCATCCCGGTGGAGATGGGCAGGACCAGCGGGTCAAACATCAGGTCTGCCGAGGCCAGGCCGTACTTGTTCACCGCCAGGTCGTGCATGCGCTCAGCGATCGCGAGCTTGCGTTCGCGGGTCCGGGCCATGGCCTCTTCGGGGTCTTCGTCGATTGTGCCCAGGACCAGGCCCGCGCCGTAGCGCTTGGCCAGGTCGCAGAACAGCGCGAACTTTTCTTCGCCTTCTTCGAGGTTGGCCGAGTTGATGATGCACTTGCCGCCGGCGCACTTGAGCCCCGCCTCGATCGTCGCGGGTTGCGTCGAGTCGAGCATCAGCGGCGCGTTGACCTGGTTCACCAGCTTGGAAACGATCGTCTCCATGTCCTGGGCGTTGTCCCGCCCGGCATAGTCGACGTTGACGTCGATGACGTGGCTGCCTTCGCGGACCATGTCCCTGGCAAGGGACATGATTTCATCCCAGTTTTCTTCTTCGAGCAGTCGCTTGAACTTGCGGGAACCCGATGCGTTCGTGCGTTCACCGATGTTGAGTATGGAATTGTCCTGCCGATACTCGACCGCGGACATCAGCGAAGCACAGGAAGGCTTCCAAGGGTTGCGGTCGCGCTTGACGGGCGCACGCTCCCCGACGGTCTCGCGCAGCGCCTGGATGTGCTCTGGCACGGTGCCGCAGCAGCCGCCGACGATGTTCAACCCGAACTGATCGACGTACTCCGCCATCTTGTTGGCAAACGGCTGGGGCTTGAGCGGGAACACGGTCTGTCCGTCAACCAGCAAAGGCAGGCCGGCGTTCGGCAGCAGGGAGATTTGGCCCCGCCAGTTCTTGCTGAGGTACTGCACGTGCTCCGCCATCTCCGCCGGGCCGGTGGCGCAGTTCATGCCCAACGAGAGGATGGGGTAATCCCAGAGCGATGCGGTCGCGCCGCCGATGTCGCTGCCCAGGAGCATGGTGCCCATGGTTTCGATGGTGACCTGGACCATGACGGGGATATCGCCTGTGCCGTCCTGGTCCCAGGTGAGGTTGCGTTCTTTGAGGACGGTGTCGACCGCCGCGAGAACGCACTTGATCTGCAGGAGGTCCTGGGCGGTTTCGATCAGCAGGACATCGGCACCGCCGTCGAGCAGGCCGCGGACTTGCTCGGCGTAGCTCGCGGCCATTTCGTCCCAGCCGATGTTGCCCAGCGTGATCAGTTTGGTGCCCGGCCCCATGCTGCCGATCACGAATCGCGGGTTGTCGGCGGTGCTGTACTTCTCACACGCCGCCCGCGCGATTTCCGCGGCGACCCGGTTGATCTTGCGGACCTCGTGCTGAAGGTCCTGGTCCTCGAGGGTGTGGGCTTGGCCGTTGAAGGTGTCGGTCTCGACGGCATCGGCCCCCGCCAGAAGCATCCTTTCGTGGATGCCCTGGATCGCGTCCGGTGCCCCGAGCACGAGGGCCTCGGTGCAGTTTTCCCGGCCGAGGTAGTGCTTATCCAGGTCCAGATCGAGCTCGTGGATGCTGGTGCCCATCGCGCCGTCGAAGTACATGACGCGCTGCTTTAAGAGTTGGGTAAATTTGCTCATGGCGTATTGATCCGTATATCCGGATTTACGGATAATATGCGGTTTTGGGCTGTCGGTCCACTGCTTGGCCGATACCTTGTGCAACTTCCGGGTTGATGGCTACCCGAATCTCCCCGCCTTCAGAGAGCAGACCTCGGCATGCAGAACGGAATTGGTAAAGACTTTACGTTCGCGCGGGCCAGTCGTCTGGGCGTCTTGGCGGTGGTGCTGCTGGGGCTGTTCACGGTCGGGTCGACCCCGGCGGAGCCTCAGGGCATGGCCTGGTGGGAGGCGGTGGTGCTGGGGGTCGTCGAGGGGCTCACCGAGTATCTGCCGGTGAGTTCGACGGGGCACCTGTTGATCACGCAGCAGCTGCTGGGGATCGGCACCGAGTCGGCTCAAGCCACCGAGGCCGCCAACGCCTACGCGATCTGCATCCAGGCGGGGGCAATTGTTGCGGTGCTGGGGCTGTATTGGCGGCGCGTCAAGCAGGTTGTCAAGGCCTGGGTCGGGGTTGCTGGGGTCGGCACGAAGGACCCCGTGGGTTTTAGCATGGGGGTCAATATCGTCGTGGCGTTTCTGCCCGCCGCGGTGGTGGGGCTGCTCTTCAACGATGCGATTGAGGCCTACCTTTTCGGGGCTTGGCCGGTCGTTGCCGCATGGTTCGTCGGGGGGGGGGCCATCCTCGCGGTGGGCTTCTGGAAGAAAAGAAAGAGCGGCGATGAGCACGTGGGGGTCGATCTGGAGCAGCTGACTTGGAAGATGGCGCTGGTGATTGGTTTGATCCAGTGCATCGCGATGTGGCCGGGCACAAGCCGAAGCCTGGTCACGATCGTCGGGGGCATGCTTGTGGGGCTGAGCCTAGCGGCGGCGGTGGAGTTCTCGTTCCTGCTAGGCGTGGTGACGCTGCTGGCCGCCACGGTGTACAAGGCGGCTGACGCTGGGCCTGTGATGCTGGATGCGTATGGCTGGGGGCCGATGATCGTGGGCTCGATCGCGGCGTATATCTCAGCGGTGCTGGCGGTGCGGTGGATGGTGGAATATCTGAAAAAGCACGGGATTGAACTGTTTGGTTACTACCGGATTGCGATTGCGTGCATCGTGGCGGGACTTTTGTTGGCCGGGGTGCTTTCGGCGGCATAAACTATGGCGGGGCGAACCTTAGGCACCGCTGCGGCGTCTTAGGGGTGACTCGTATTGTTGGAGACTGGTATGGCGCATCGGGTTTGTTCGTGGACACTGGGATTGGCCATCGCGGCGACCGGCATCGGGGCCACCTGGTCTCAGTCGGTTTGGGCTCAGGAGGCCTCGCCCGAAGAGATGCCCGAGAACTGCCCGATGTGTCAGAACCTGCCGTCGCGTTTCTCGGTGTCGCCGACGACCGGGCAGGTGACTTCAGCCATCCTGCAGGAAGGCACAGACGATGCCGCCGAAGCGCCCCAAGGCATGGTCTGGGTGCCCGGCGGGACGTTCACGATGGGCAGCAACCACCCCGATAGCTGGCCGGTTGAACGCCCGGCGCACACGGTGACCGTGGATGGGTTCTGGATGGACATCACCGAGGTCACCAACGCCGAGTTCGCGGCGTTCGTCGAGGCCACCGGCTACGTGACCGCCGCCGAGCGGGCCCCGACGATGGAAGAGATCATGAGCCAGCTGCCGCCGGGCACCCCCGAGCCCGACCCGTCGGTTCTGGTCGCTTCGTCGCTGGTGTTTGTGCCGCCGCAGGCTGCTGTGGCGCCGGACCCGCGCAACGTCTCAGCATGGTGGCAGTGGGTTGAGGGTGCCGACTGGCGTCACCCCGAAGGCCCCAACTCGTCGATCGAAGACCGCATGAACCACCCGGTGGTCCACATGACCTACTCGGATGCGTTGGCGTACTGCGAGTGGGCCGGCACGCGTTTGCCGACCGAAGCCGAGTGGGAGTTCGCTGCCCGTGGGGGCCTGGACAACCGGGTCTACACCTGGGGCGACGAGCCTTGGAACGAAGAAGCGCCCCAGGCCAACACTTGGCAGGGGCAGTTCCCGATCGAGAACACCTTGGCCGACGGCTTCGCCCGCACCTCGCCGGTGGGCCGGTTCGAGCCCAACGGCTACGGCCTGCACGATATGGCGGGGAACGCCTGGGAGTGGACCAGCGACTGGTACCGTCCGGATACCTTCATCCGCCGGGCCCACCTGCAAGACATCTCCAACCCCACTGGCCCGGACCGCAGCTACGACCCCAACAACCCCTACGGCCAGGTCCGCGTGACCAAGGGCGGCAGCTATCTCTGTCACCCCAGCTACTGCGCCAGCTACCGCCCCAGCGCCCGCATGGCCAGCGACCCGACAACCAGCTTGGGCCACACCGGCTTCCGCACGGTCGTGACTCCGGCGATGCGGGCAGCCCAACTCGAATCGGGCAATTGATTACGTTTCGAGCCTATCGTTTCCGGTCTTTATTGGCCGACCGCGCCGGTATCCAAAGCGTCACCCAGTTCAGAGACACCTAACGCTGCTTCCAGCGCTTCGCGCAGACGTAATGCGGCGAGACGGGCTGTCGGCGGATGACCGGTGAAGCCCACGTTGATCTGGACCCAAGTCAGTTCATCGGTTCGGGCTTGGATCTTCCACTTCATCTTTTGTCCATGATCGTCGACACACACGATTACGTGGCGGCCAGTCTCGGGATCGGACTTGGTCCGCTTCACGGTCATGCCCATGTCGGCGACGGCCCGCTCGGCTGCGGCGTAGACGACTTCGTCATCGATCAGGACCGCCGCGCGGAGCTTGCCCGACCGCATCACGGCGGTGCCCGCCTGCGTCGCGGAAGCCGCAGCGCCGAGGGTCGCTAATTCCAGGCCGCACCCGGTTAGACCCAGCGTGCAGATCAAGACCAGTGCCGTGAGCTTCGGCATGCGTTTACTCCCATTCAATCGTCGCCGGCGGCTTGCTGGAGATGTCGTAGCAGACGCGGTTGATGCCCGGCACCTCGTTGATGATCCGGTTGCTGATCGTCGCCAACACATCAAACGGGATCCGCGCCCAGTCGGCGGTCATGAAGTCCTGCGTCTCCACCGCCCGGATTGCTACGACCCGGTCGTAGGTTCGCCCGTCTCCCATCACACCCACCGACTGCACCGGCAGCAGCACCGCGAACACCTGGCTCGTCTTGCGGTACAGGTTGTTGGCGACGATCTCCTCCAGCAGGATCTCGTCGGCTTCGCGGATCAGGTCGAGCTTCTCACGCGTGATTTCGCCCAGGACACGCACCGCCAGCCCGGGGCCGGGGAAGGGGTGACGCCAGACCATCGACTCCGGCAGCCCCAGCACTTCGCCCAGCTTGCGGACTTCGTCCTTGAACAGGCTGCGCAGGGGTTCGATCAGTTCGAAGCCCAGCTCTTCGGGCAGCCCGCCGACGTTGTGGTGCAGCTTGATGTTGGCCGCGGTGCCCGCGTAGCCGTGGCCCGACTCGATGACGTCCGGGTACAGCGTGCCCTGGGCGAGGAAGGCGACGTCGTCAATGTCGGACGCGGTCTCCTTAAAGACCTCGATAAAGCGGTGCCCGATCCGCCGGCGTTTTTCCTGCGGTTCTTCGATCCCCGCCAGGTCGCCGAGGAAGTCGGCCTCGGCGTCGGCGACGCGCAGGTCGATCTTGAAGTGGTCCCGGAACATCTGCTGCACCATCTCGCGTTCGCCCTTGCGCAGCAGGCCGTTGTCGACGAAGATGCAGGTGAGTTGATCGCCGATCGCTTCATGCAAGAGGGCGGCCACAACGGAGGAGTCGACGCCGCCGGACAGCCCGCAGATAACGCGCTTGTCGCCGACGACCTTGCGGATGCGGGCGCACTCGCTTTGCACGAAGTCGCTCATGCGCCAGCCGCCGTCGCACTGGCAGATGTTGAACAGGAAGTTGCTGAGGATGTCGCTGCCGTGGGGCGTGTGGGTGACTTCGGGGTGGAACTGCACGCCGTAGACCGCGCGGGTTTTATGCTTGACCGCCGCGTAGGGGCAGGTGGGCGTGGTCGCCAAGGGCACAAACTCATCGGGCAGTTCGTTGACCTGGTCGCCGTGGGACATCCAACAGGTCGTGTGATCGGGGAGGCCCTTGAGCAGGCCGGTGTTGTCGTGGACGTTCAGGCGGACGCCGCCGTACTCACGGGCGGTGGCGTTCTTGACCGAGGCGCCCATCAACTCGCAGGCCAGTTGCATGCCGTAGCAGATGCCCAGCACGGGCACGCCCAGGTCGAGGATGGCCGGGTCACACTTGGGCGCGCTGTCTTCGTAGACGCTGTTGGGCCCGCCGGAGAAGATGATGCCCTTGGGGTTTAACGCCTTCAACGCTTCGACCGAGACATTCGGGCCGACCAGCACGGAGAAGACCCCGGCCTCACGGACCCGGCGGGCGATGAGCTGTACGTACTGGCTGCCAAAGTCCACGATCGGGACGACCCGGCCCTCAGCGCCAGCGGGGACTTCGATCTCAAATGCCTGTTCGGTCGGGGCGGTGGTCATAGGCTCTGAAAGGTTCTTATAGGTGGAGTGCGGGCCAAACCGTAAGCATAGCGAAGCGGGGCGGGTCTGGTGTGTGCTTGGGGTGGGCATGCCGCATGGGCCGTAGAATGCTCGGATGACACCATTGGCCGTGTGTTTAGCGATGTTCCTGGGGGTTTCGCCGTTGACCGAGTCTGAGCAGATTCGGCTCGAAGACGTGGCCGATGGCGCCTATACCCTGGAAACCGCAGGGCTCACCGCGTTGCTGGAGAACGTGACACGCTGGTCGCCTGGGGATGCGGACCCCAGCGGGCTGTCGCCGACCGGCTATGACCCGCTTTATGCCGAGCCCGCAGCGCACCGAGGGGAGGTGTTTCGGGTCCAGGGCCAGCTTGCCCAGACCCAGCGCCGAACGCTGGCGGTGCGGGGCTCGTGGGGGCGCGGCGTGACCGAGTGGACCGTGAAGCTGCCGGAGAGCGAAGACACGGTGCTGGTGCTGCTGCCGGACCGGACGGGCGACTACCGGGCCTGGCCGATTCGGCGTGAGGTCGATCTGGTCGGGCGGTTTTACAAGCTCTGGCGTCACGATCTGGTCGGCGGCGGGCAGGCGGACTTCCTCGTGTTCGTCGCGCATCATCCCCAGCACACTCACGCGCGATCCGCTGACCCGGGCAAGCTGGTGTTGTACTTCGCTGCGGCGGCGTTGCTGGGATTGGTGATCTGGCGGTTCCTCCGCCTGCGTTTGTCGGCACCGCGCGGCCGCCGGGCTCGTCTCCGGCGCGCAGCGACGTTCGACGAATCCCCGCCCGACACGGTGCCCAACGAGCTGGCGGAAGACCCTGCGGAGGCTTTGGCTCAACTGGCCCAGCCGCCGACCCGCGAGCGCGACTGACGCATCCGCTACTATCCGCCCATGCCTACCGTCCCTCTGCAACTGCCCAATGCCGCCTACGACATCGTCATTCAGCCCGGCTGCTTGAACGACCTGGGTCGGCACGTCCGTGAAGCCGCGCCGCACGACAAGGCCTGCCTGATTGTCGATGCGAATATCGAGGCGTCGCTCGGACGAATCGCCGCCCGCTCACTCGAAGCGGCGGGGTACAAAACCACGATCGCGGTGATGCCGATCGGTGAAGAGCACAAGACCCTTGGCACCGTGCGGGGCCTGTACGAAGTCATGCTCACCGACCAGCTCGAGCGCAAAAGCCCGGTCATCGCGTTGGGCGGCGGCATCACCGGCGACACCGCGGGGTTCGTGGCTGCGAGCTACCTGCGTGGTGTGCCGTTCATTCAGGTGCCGACCACGCTGCTGGCCATGGTCGATGCGTCTGTGGGTGGCAAGACCGGCGTAAACGTCCCGCAGGGTAAAAACCTCATCGGCGCATTCCACCAGCCCAAGCGGGTGCTTATCGACACTGATACCCTCCGCACGCTGCCGGACCGAGAGCTGCGTTGTGGTTTGGCCGAGTGCGTGAAGCACGGCGTGATACGGGATGCCCAGCGCTTCGCCTGGATGCAGGAGCACGCGGCTTCGCTGTTGGCGATGAATCCCGAAGCGTTGGTCGAGCTGGTCGAATGGAACGTCAAGATCAAGGCCTCGGTGGTTGAGGAAGACGAGAAGGAAGCGGGCGTCCGGGCGCACCTGAATTTCGGCCACACGTTCGGGCACGCGATCGAAGCGGCGACCGAGTACGGCACCTGGCACCACGGCGAGGCGGTGGCTTTGGGGATGGTTGCCGCGGCACGCCTGGCCGCGACGCAGGGGATTTGTGAGGACAGTGTCCCGGCTGCGATCATCGCGCTGCTGAAGGCGGTCGGTCTGCCGACCCACGCCAAGAAGTTGCCGCCGGGCGATGTCTTGCTCGCTCGGATGCGGATGGACAAAAAGGTCGCGGACGGCAAGGTACGCTTGATCCTGCCGACACGCATGGGCGAGGTCGCCCTCTTTGATGACATCGCGGATGACGCGATCAAGGCCGCCTGTGACGGGCTACGTAAGGCGGTTTAATCAATCGCTTGCAGAACCTGATGTTTTCTCGCGGAGTCCTGACGCATCCGGGATGGTGATGCGGTAGAACTAAGGTAGAATACTTCCAGTTTTCAGGCGATTCACAGGACATCACGGACGGGAGAACCATCGTGAATTCACGTTTCAAACTATCTGCCATTGCGGTTGCCGCGTTGACTCTGACGGGGGCCGGGCAGGCACAGATCGATCGGACCCCGGTGAGCTGGAACACCGGAGATTTTGAAGTCACCGTGACCCCGGCGGTGGTAACCTCCGATGGCGCGGGGACCCACACGACCACGCCCGGCACCGCGGCCTTTGGTGTCAACCACGATGGCGTCGGCTTGATGTTGATCAACAACAACAGCAACCCGGCGTTTGAAGGTGTCTGCACGGCGTCCCTCCTGACCATGGGTGGCCGGCAGTGGGCCATTACCGCCGCCCACTGCGTGACCAACGGCAGCGGGAACATCAACGCCAACAACGTGCAGCTCCAGTTCCAAACCCCTTCGGGGGTCAAGATCGCCAACAGCCAGAACATCTTCAAGCACCCCAACTACAACGGCAACGTCGCCAACGGTTTCGACGTTGCATTGATCGAGTTGACGGGCGCGGTGGACCCCGCGGTGCCCAGCTACGCGCTCAACCGCACGGCAGGCGACCTCAACGTCACAGGCGTACACGTCGGGTACGGCCTGCCGGGCTTTGGCGGAACAGGTCAGGCCGGTGCCGCGGGCACCAAGCGGGCGGGCCTGGTCGAGCACGAAGCCTTTGGGCTGGGTTTCCTGGGGATCGGTGGGATCACCAACAACCAGACCCAGCTCACGCACGACTTTGACAGCGGCAACGCGGCCAACGACGCCTTCAACTTCTTCTTCCCCGGCACGTTTGGTCCGGACCTGGGCTTCGGCGACGACGAAGTAGGGGTCTCCCAAGGCGACTCGGGCGGCCCAACGTTCATCAACGATGGCGGCACCTACAAGATCTCCGGCATCCACTCCTACGGGACGCGCCTGGCGCTCAGCAGCGGCGGCAACTCCGACGTGGACGCGGCGTTGAACTTCAGTTGGGGCGAGTTCTCGGTGGATGCCCGTGTGATGGACCCTCAGGTCCTCGCTTGGATTGACCAGACCATCATCCCTGAGCCCAGCAGCCTGCTCCTGCTCACCGGCGCGTTGCCATTGCTGCTGCGTCGCCGTCGGGCGGCGTAAGACCGGCGACAATTAATCCAACCTGCAGCACCGCTGGGCGCAAACCCAGCGGTGTTGTTTTATTTGCCACTCGAGTTCAGGGGCCGTTGGTGCGGACCAGATTGTCCCGGTGCACCAGCTCGTCGTAGCCCGGCCGCCCAAGCAGCTTGGCGAACTCATTCGACCGCTTGCCCGCCAAGAGGCGGAGCTCCTCGGAGGCGTAGTTAGTCAACCCCCGCGCGATCTCTCTGCCACGCTCATCCCGAACCAGCACGACATCGCCCCGCTCGAACCGCCCGGTGATCCCGGACACCCCCGAAGGCAGCAGGCTTTTGCCCCGCTCCGTGACCGCTCGGGATGCGCCTTCATCGATCGTCACCGTGCCCGCGGGCCGAGCGGTCATCCCGATCCATCGGCTCCGGCTGTCCATCTTCCGTTCGGCGGGCATCAGCACCGTGCCCAGCTTCTCACCTTGCATCAGCCGGACAATGATTTCACGCGTCCGGCCATTGGCGATGATCGCGACCTCCCCGGCTTCCGTCACCCGGCGGGCCGCTTCGAGCTTCGTCTCGATCCCGCCCGAGCCCCAGGTGCTCTTGCCCGAGCGGGCTGCGCGAACTTGCGCCAGCCGGTCCGCGATGTCATCCACCCGATCCACGACCTGCCCCTGGGCATCCAGCAACCCATCCACCGCGGTCAACAGCAACAGTACATCGGCCCGCAACGCGTTGCAGGTCAGCGCTGCCAATAGATCGTTGTCCCCGAAGCGGATCTCATCGACCGCAACCGTGTCGTTCTCGTTCAGCACCGGCACCACATCCATCTCGTGCAGCTGGGCCAGGCAGTTACGTATATTTAAAAACCGTAGCCGGTCGTCGAAGTCAGCCCGGGTCAGCAGCACCTGGGCGACCTTCACGCCCCGTCGATGAAACGCGTCATGGAGGATGTTCATCAGCCGACGCTGACCAACCGCCGCGACGGCCTGCAACTCCGCGACGTCCGTCGGCCGCTTACTGAGCCCCATTTCCACACACCCCGCCCCGACCGCGCCACTGGTCACAAGCGTGACCTCCACACCCGACTCACGCAGCGCCACCACCTGCGACGCGACACGCCCCAGGTACCGCGTGTCCAGCCCGATCCCGTCGCCCTGGGGTTTGGTCAGCAGCTGTGTGCCCAGCTTGACCACTACCCGCTTGGCTGCGGTCAGCACGGTTTGTCGAAGCTCCGTCGAAGGCATGGCGGTATTAAACCAACTTCCCGTCTGGCCGGTACGCATCGAGCATCTCGCACAACAACGCGGCATAGCGCTCGGTCGCGCCCTGCCTAGACCGGATGACGTCAATCCCCCGCGCAGCCAACTGTTCCGCCCGCTCCGGTGTCGCGAGCAAGCCGGCCACGGTGTCGGCGACGTTCTCGGTGACGAGGATCCCTTCCCCTGCCACGAAGGCTTCCACCGTGTCGTGGAAATCGCTGTAGTGAGGCCCAATCACCGTCGCTTTGCCCAGTGCGATCGGCTCCATCATGTCCGAGCCGTACAACGCCCCGGTGAAGCTCCGCCCAACGACACACACATCCGCCAGGGCATACGCCTGCCGAAGCTCGCCGATCGTGTCCAGCAAAAAGACTGGCCCCTCGCCGGGCTGACCTTGGCTCCGCCGGACACAACCCGGCACCAAAGCTGCTGCCTGATCGAACCACTCGGGCTTTCGCGGCGCCATCACCAACTGCGTCCCCGCAGGCCAGGCCGCCAACGCGTCGAGCAGCAGTTCGTGCTCGCCCGGCGCGGTCGACCCCGCTACGACGATCGGCCGGGTGCGGTCCAGCCCCAGCTCTGCTCCCAGCGTTTCCGCTCCGTCGACCGTGCGCGCGATCCGGGCGGTGTCCCACTTCATCGTGTCCAACACCGTGACGCGCCTAGCGCCCATCGCCTCAAACCGCTGGGCGTAGTCAGCCGTCTGCACGCCACAGGCCGTGAGCTTCGCAAACGTGCTGCTCAATAGCCCCTTGGCCTTGCGATACCCCTTGAAGCTCCGCTCGCTCAGCCGCCCATTCACCACGCATACCGGCACACCCCGTGCATCACACTGGTCAACGAAGTTCGGCCAAACCTCAAGCTCCATCAACGCCACTGCGTTCGGCTGAACCCGTTCCAGAAACCGTTTCACACTGCCGGAAAAATCAAGCGGAAACCGAACCACCGACACGCCTTCGGCCTCTGCGTAAAGCTGCTCGGCCCGCGCGGTGCCGGAGTTTGTCGTCACAGAAACCACCAGCCGAACCTTCGGCCGATGCTCACGGAACCAGGCCACCAGCGTGCGCGTGGCATTGACCTCGCCGACGCTCACCGCGTGGATCAGCAGCGTCTGCTCAGCCTTCGGCAGCGCCTCGCCCCGGCCGAAGCGTCCACGCCAGTCCGTGCGCCACTTGCCGGTCTTCAACAGGCTCAGCCCCCACACCGGGCTGGTCAGCGTCATCCCCGCGGCATACACGATGTCCCGTCCAAGACCCATGGCCGGGATTGTAGGGCCACGCCGCCGGGCAAGTCATCGGGCGTGCCCCGCGACGCTTGGCATCAACTACAATCCGCGTCCCATGGCCGAGCAACCCAACACCTTCTACGTCACCACGCCGATCTACTACGTCAACGACAAGCCCCACCTCGGGCACGTGTACACGACGATGGTGGCCGACGTCGTCGCCCGCTACCACCGGCTGAAGGGCGATGACACCTTCTTCCTCACCGGCGTCGACGAGCACGCCGCCAAGGTCGTCGACAAGGCCGCCGAGATGGGCCTGTCCACCGAGCAGTGGGCCGAGCAGAACGCCGCGGCTTTCCGGCAGACGTTCGAGAAGCTGGAGATGACGAATAACGACTTCGTCCGCACCTCCAGCGACCAGCACAAGCAGAAGGTCTCCGAGTACGTCGCGGCACTGATCGCCTCGGGCGACGTCTACGAGGGCGAGTACGTCGGCTGGTATGACGCCGGCCAAGAGGAGTACGTCCCCGAGAACAAGGCCAAGGAATCCGACTACAAGTCGCCCGTCAACGGCAAACCCCTGGTCAAGAAGGCTGAGAAGAACTACTTCTTCAAGCTCTCGGCCTACCGCGAAACCCTGCTCGAACACTTCGAACAGAACCCGCAGTTCGTCCAGCCCGACGCCCGGCGGAACGAGATCGTCAACCGCATCAAGGAGATGCAGGACGTCCCGATCTCCCGCACCGGCTCCGGCGGCTGGGGCATCCCCGTGCCCGGCGACGAGGAACAGACTATCTACGTCTGGATCGACGCGCTGTTCAACTACCTGACCTACGTCGATACCCCCGAGCGTCGGCACTACTGGGAATCCCAAGCGGTGCACTTCATCGCCAAGGACATCCTCTGGTTCCACGCCGCGATCTGGCCGGCCCTGCTCATCGCCCTCCAGAAGTGCCAAGGCTACGGCTGGGTCAACCTGCCCAAGCAGGTCTACGCCCACAGCTACTGGGTCAGCGACACCGGCGAGAAAATGAGTAAATCCCTGGGCAACTTCCTGGACCCTCAGGCGATCGACAACTACGTCTCCGAGTTCGGCCTGGACGCCCTCCGCTACTTCCTCGCCACCCGTGGCCCGCTGGGCACGACCGACTCCGCGTTCAGCTCCGACCTGTTCGCCGAGGTCTACAACAGCGACCTCGCCAACACGTTTGGCAACTCCTGCTCCCGCGTCAGCAACATGATCGGGAAGTACTTTGATGGGAAAGCACCAGATGGTCAGGGTGGTACAGGATCTGACCAACGAATGGATATTCATTTGCAAAGATGAAAGGCGTTGCGAACACGATTTCGACAATCGCTTTTTTGAAACCATCTACAGAGGGCAAAGCTTCTTCATATCGGGCATGCGCTTGCAACTCCGATTTGGCATAGAGGTTGATTTGGTCGATAATTCATCGAACAAACTCAACCCTTCAAGCTTGCCAAAGACCCGGAGAAGCTTCCTGAAGTCGGCACGATCCTCTACAACTGTGCCGAAGCATTACGCATCGCGTCGGTCCTGCTCTGGCCGTTCATCCCTGATGCGTGTGAGGCGTTCTGGGAGCGGATCGGCTGCGATTACAAAGCCCAGATGGACGCCAACGGCGGCAAGGGCAAGCTTGACGAGTGGGTGAAATGGGGCCAGCTCAAGCCCGGCACGCCGATCGTCAAGGGTGATGCCCTGTTCCCGCGGTATCAGCCGCCCAAAGACTGAGCCGGCTCAAAGCCCGTAGTACAAGCTGAACTCGTAGGGGTGCGGGCGCTGCCGCAGGGCTGCGACTTCATCTTCGCGCTTGTGCTTGATCCAGAACTGGATCAGCGACTCGGGGAACACGTTGCCCGCGGTGAGGAACCCGTGGTCCGCTTCGAGCACATCCAGCGCCCGGTCCAGGCTGAGCGGCAGGCGCGGGATGTTGCCGTAGGCATCCGAGTCCAGGTCCGACAGCGGCCGATCGAACGGCTCGCCGGGGTCGATCTCGTTCTGGATGCCGTCGATCGCCGCCATGACCATCGCGGCATAGGCCAGGTACGGGTTGCAGGTGGGGTCGGGGATCCGGAACTCCAGCCGCTTGGTCGTCGGGTTGTCCGAGTAGACCGGCACACGGATCGCCGCGGCACGGTTCCGCGAGGCGTAGACCAGTGGACCGGGGCTTCGTAGCCCGGCGTGAGGCGTTTGAAGCTGTTGGTCGTCGGGCTGGTCAGGGCTGCGAGCGCGGGGGCGTGTTTCAGAAGGCCACCGATCGCGTGGAGCCCGGCCCGGGACAGGTTGGCGTAACGCTTGCCGGCAAACAGATTCTCGCCGTCCTTGAACATCGAGAAGTGCGTGTGCAGGCCCGAGCCGTTGTCGCCGAACAGGGGCTTGGGCATGAAGGTCGCGGTCATGCCGTGGCGCGCCGCCACGTTGCGGACGACGTGTTTGAGCAGGACCAGGTCGTCGGCGGCGCGGACCAACGGGCGGTGCCTCAGGTCGATCTCGCACTGCCCGCCGGTCGCGACTTCGTGGTGGTGCTGTTCGACCGGCAGGCCGAGTTCCATCGCGACGCTGGCCATCTCGGCGCGGACGTCGTGCAAGTGGTCCAGCGGAGGGGCGGGGAACTGGCCGGTGCGGGTGGAGATGTGATAGCCGTCGTTGATCGGCGAGTCGTCGCCGCGGGACCAGGTGCCCTCGGGGGACTTCAGTTCGTACCAGGCGCTGTTGATCTTCTGGTCAAACCGGGCGGAATCAAAGACGAAGAACTCAACCTCGGGGCTGAAGTGGGCGGCGTCGGCGATCCCGGTCTCCGCCAGATACGCCTCGGCCTTGCGCGCGACCGAGCGGGGGTCCCGGCTGTAGCGTTTCTTCGTGACCGGGTCCTTGATGTTGCAGACGAGCCCGAGCGTCGGGCGCACCGTAAACGGGTCGCGGTGAGCCGTCTCAGCGACGGGGACCAGCAGCATGTCGCCCTCGTTGATGTCGCCCCATTGCTGGATCACCGAGCCGTCGAACCCGATGCCGGCTTCGAAGTCCTCGGCCTTGAGTTGATCGGCGGGCATCGACACACTCTGCCAATACCCGGGGTAGTCCAGGTAACGCAGGTCGATGAAGGCGAT
Source organism: Phycisphaeraceae bacterium (assembly GCA_965230305.1). Lineage (GTDB taxonomy): Bacteria > Planctomycetota > Phycisphaerae > Phycisphaerales > Phycisphaeraceae. Next base: position 27,932 of record OZ245998.1, read on the forward strand.
CGCCTCGTCCCGGACGAGTTTCAGAACATCCTGCACGCTGAGCGGTGTGGGTTTGGCCATGCGATTAAGCTATCACACCATGAGCTGGATCGGGTTTCATCACGCGTCGCTTGCCGGGAAGACCGCCTGGGTCAGCGGGGCGGGCCGCGGCATCGGTGCGGCGATCGCTTCGGGGCTGGTCGAGAATGGCGCCCGGGTGGTGATCGCGGAGATCGATGCCGAGGCAGGGGAGCAGGCCGCGGCTCGGTTGGGCGCTGCGGCACTGGCGGTGGTGTGCGACGCGGGGTCGCCGGAGCAGGTGCAGGCGAGTTTTGATCAAGCGGCCAAGCACTTTGGGCCGGTGAACTTTGTGATTCACAACGCGGCCGCCAGCGCGAGCGGGCCGATCGAGTCGGTGGATTGGGAAACGCTGCAAAGGGTTGTGGATGTGAACTTGATGGGTGCGGTCGCAGCGGTGCGTGCCGCGGCGCCGCACTGGCGCGAGGGCGGGGGCGGGTCTGCGGTGTTCATCAGCTCCACCCGTGCGTTGATGAGTGAGCCCGACGGCGAGGCCTACGCGATGACCAAAGCGGGTTTGTTGGGATTGACCCATGCTTTGGCCAACTCGCTGGGGCCTCACGCCCGAGTGAACGCGATCTGCCCGGGCTGGATCAACACACAGGGTGACACGTTGGCGGACGCGGACCACGTCCAGCACGCGGTCGGCCGGGTCGGCATCGCTGAGGACATCGCCAACCTGGCGCTGTACCTCTGCTCGGACCTGGCGGGTTTCATCACCGGCCAACACTTCGTTGCGGACGGCGGCATGACGCGGAAGATGATCTATTCCTGATCCCGATCAGTGCCCCGCGTGCACGGTGCCCATCCGCGGGGTGAGCTTCTCCAGCAGCGCGTCGAGGGTGGCCTGGTCCTTGGCCTCGGCGTTCAGACGCAGCAGGGGCTCGGTGTTCGAGGCCCGTACGTTGAACCAGTAGCCATCGGTGGACCAGCGGTCGACGGACACGCCGTCCAGCTCCAGCACTTCGTCGGCGCCGTCGCCGAAGTCGGCTTTGAGGGCGTCCATGGTGCCTTGCTTGTCGTCGTTCTCGAAGTTGATTTCGCCGGACTGCGGGTACTTGCGGTAGGGGGCGATCAGGTCGCTGAGCTTGGTGCCTTCAGGTGTTTGGCCCAGGACGCTGAGGACGCTGGCGAGGGTGATCGCGCCGGAGTCGGCGTAGCTGTTGCGCTTGAAGTAGAAATGGCCGGAGAGCTCGCCGCCGAACGGGCCGTCGACTTCGCGGAGCAGCGCCTTCATGTTGACGTGGCCGACCTTGCTCATCGCGGTTTTGCCACCGACTTCGGTCACGCGCTCGGCAACGGCCTTGCTGGACCGCAGGTCGTAAACGATCGTGTCGCCGATGCCTTGTTCGAGGAAGTGGTCCGCCAGCCAGGCGGTCATGTGGTCGCAGCCAATGATCTCGCCGGCATCGTCGACGATCATGCAGCGGTCCGCGTCACCGTCGAACGCAGCGCCCAGGTCGGCGCTGTGCTGGGCAACGCCGTCCTGCGTCGGTACGACGTTCTCCGCCACCAGTGGGTTGGGCTCGTGGGCCCAAGGCGTGGTGTACTCGTTGTTGATCTCGATGAGCTCAAGGTTCTCGACACCCTGGAAGACCTTGGGCACCAGCGTGGTCGCCATGCCGTTGGCGGCATCGACAAAGACCTTCATCGGCCGGCTCAGGGGGGTCAGGAAGCTGAGCACGTGTTCCCGGTACTCGTCCCAGAGGTCCATCTCGGTGAGCTGGCCGACGGGTTCGGGGCAGGTGTCTTCGGTGGCTTCGGCGATCTCGCGGATGCGTTGCAGGCCGGTGTCCTTGCCGATGGGCTTGGCGCCGGGGCCGGAAATTTTGTACCCGATGTACTCGACGGGGTTGTGGCTCGCGGTGCACTGTACGCCGCCGATCGCGTTGTCGACATGGGGGATGGCGAAGTAGAGGAAGCTGGTGTCGGCCATGCCCAGGTCCACGACGTCGCAGCCGGTGGCGCGCAGGCCGTCGATCAGGGCCTTGGCCATGCTCGGTGCGGCGGGGCGGTGGTCGCGTGTAACCAGGACGCGGCCGGGCTTGCCGCCATTGAGTTCGCTGAAGAACATCCCGGTGCCGAAACCGATGCGCCAGCCGGCGTCCTCGTTGAGCGGCTCGGGGTAGGTTTGGCGGACGTCGTAGGCTTTGAACAGCTTGCTCAGGTCGGGCATCGGCCTTCTCCTCGGCGGGTGGTGGGTAATGATGGGCAGCCAGTCGGCCGCTTGCCCCGGGGAGCGAGAATCATAACGGGACTGCCGGTTTGCCACACGCCCCGCGCTCCTCGACAATACGAAAGTGTCCAGACGTGTCCTTATCACCGGCTTGACGGCGCTGTTTGCGCTGGGTGTCCTCAGCATCTCGCTCTTGGCCGGTCGCGGAGCGTCGCCTGATTCCCCCAACAGCGCTGGCTTTGACCCCAACGATATCCCTGAGATCGATTTTGATCCCAACGCCGCGTCCGGGGCCGAGAGCCTGCAGGGCGAGCTGCAGTCGATCACCGAACGCCGCATCACCACCCTGACCTACGACCGCCACCTGCAAACGATTGAGCAGGAGGGGTTGCACGACCTGACCCACCCGCGGATCGAAACCCGTTTCCGCGACACCGGACGCGTGCTGGTCATCACTGCCGACCGGGGCAACGTCTATGCCCCCAATGATGATCCGCGCAACGGGCGCTTCATCGGCAACGTCGTGATGACGATGTACCAGGCCCCCGACGCCGACACCGAGCCGCGGTTCGGCGAACCCGATGATGTGCTGTTTCACATCCTCATGGAGGAAACCAGCTTCGATCTACAGCTGGGCAACGTGCAGTCCCCGTCAGCGATTGCGCTGTACATGCCCGATGCAGAGTTTCATGGCACGGGGCTGAGCATGACGTTCAACCCAAGGCGGAACCGCCTGGAGTATTTGCAGATCGACCAAGGCGAGTCGCTGCGTCTTCATCGGGGTGAAACGGAACAAGCACCCGAAGCCGAGCCGGCTCCGGTCGTGGTGGCACCTGGTGAAAATCAGCCGACCCCGGTGCAACGGGCCGATCGCGCGGCCCAGAACGCCAACACGAATACAGATGAGCCGCAGACCGTCGAACCCCAGGCGATGTCCCCGTTGCAGTACTACCTGGCGGAGTTTGATGAGCACGTGCGGATCGATGCGGTCGATGGCAATTTCTGGTTGCGCGGCAACAAGCTTCAGTTGACGTTTGGTGTCGACCCCAACGAGGAAGACGCGACGGCATTGAATGCGATGGGGTGGCCAATCTCACGCTCGGCAATCGCTTGGGCCGACACCAGCACCACCAGTGTCGCCGCCGCGCAGGCGACGGATGAACTGGGCCCGCGGGTTACGCCGCAGAGCCCGGACGACGTGGTGATCCGCTGGGACGGCCCGTTGACCATCAGCCCGCTCAACGAACGCCCGAGCACGCTGGTCAGCGTGGACGACGCCCGTGTGAATCTCGTTGGTCTGCCGGCAATGGCACAGACGCTCGACGGGGAGCGCGTCACGGGCACGAGCCTGGCCTACGCACGACAGCTCGAGGTTATCGAAATCACCGGCAGCGCCCGGCACCCGGCGACGGTGTCCGCCCGGGCCGGCCGCATGAAAGGCCGATTCATCCACCTGAACCAGATCGCGGGCACGGGGTATGTGCTGGGGCCTCTTGGCTTGCAGGCGTTGGACCCCAAGACCGGCGGGGTGGACGCCCGGCTGCGTTGCAACGGTCGGATGGACCTGCGGTTTGACTCGACCCGCACGAACGAAGCCAGTCCCGCAGCGGATGCCTGGTCTCCCGCTGCGGGGCTTGGGGCACTGCATCGTGTGCATCTGCAGGACGCGGTGACGATGAGTCATCCTGACCTGAAGCTGTGGAGTCAGACGCTCACGGTCGGGTTCGCCCCGCAGGCCGATGGCAGCGGATCGGCCGCAGACGACATCCTCGCGGAGGGTCAGGTCCGCGTGAAAGCCGACACCGGCAAGGCGGGCGAACGGATCCAGTTAACCTCCCCCTGGATGCGGGTTCGGCTAGAAACTTCAGGTGATGCGGAAGCAGGGTTGTCGCGTGCCCGGTTGCTGCAGACGCAGGGCGATACACACGTGTTCCTCGTTGACCGCGCGACGACTCTAAATGGTCAGCGATTGTGGGTGCTGCCGGGCAAGGGGTTGATGGTACTGGCCGGGCAAGGCGACGCGGCCGCGCGGGTGGAACAACCTGAAGCCTCGCTCCGTGCGGGCACGCTGCTGGTCTGGCAGGACCGTGAAGCCGTCGCGGCGATCGGGGCGGGGCAGGCGGACCTGATGAACGGCGAAAGCCGGATGCAGGCGACCTGGCAACAGCAGATGGGGACCGACCGTACATCCCGGCACGCCCGGCTGGTTGGCTCGCCGGTCTTGGTGTCGCGGACGGACCACGAAGTCAGCCGGCTCTCCGCCGATCAGACCATCGACATCGATTGGCTGGACCCGCCCACGCCCGAAGCGGACCCGTCGATCGAACAGTTGATAGCCGTAGGCAACGCCGAGCTGTTTGCACAGCGGTTTGATCTGCAGACTGGGCAGCAGATTCAAACACGTCAGCGCATCCGTGGCCCGCGCATGGTGTTTCTCAGCGAAACCGAGCAGCTGACCGTGCATGGCCAGGGGGACATGCAGATCGAAGACTACCGCCCGGAAGACCCCGAGGCCCCACCTCGCCAAGACGAGTCAGTGGCGATGACCGGACGTGGTGCGACGCTGTTCCGCTGGCAAGAGACGATGGTGCTCGACGCGTCTGCAAACGACATGCTGATGCATGAGCAGGTGCAGATGACGCATGTCCCGCTGGGCGCAGACGGAACGCTAGACGAGACGCGGGTGACGCTGTTGGATGGCACTCGTCTGCACGCGGACATGGTGGAGACCGGCGGCCTGGCGATGTGGTCCTCCGACACGCCGCCTTCTCCTGACTTGCAGAGTGTGCGTGTGGAAGGGCCGGTACGTGTGCAGCAGGGGGATCGAAGGATCTCTGCCGACGACCTGTTCTTTGCGGGCGTTGCTCAGGAAGTCCAGCTCAGCAGCGGGCGGCCACGCCGGATGGCGGCGGACACCGTGCTGTTGACCAGTCGAGGGCAGCAGGAAGTGATCGTCAGCGAGCGCGACCAGCCTTCGGCGATCACCGCCCAGCGGATCGAGTGGAACCTGGAGACTGATCGGCTGCGCGTGTTGCGACCCGGGCCGATCCTTGTGCCGCTGACGACGAGCGACACGCCGTGAATGTCTAAGGCTCGCAAACAGTTGATTCAGGCTTACGCCGCGTCGGTGTCGACCATCTCTGCGTCCAGGCTGGCGACGGGTTCCTGGCCTTCGATGACCGGGGCGTACCCGTCGGGCACAACCTCGCCGTCCATCGTGACGATCTCGGGCACGGGGTTTTCCTTCTTCCACTGCGCCCAGGCCTTCTCAAGCGACTTCTGCTGGTCTTCTTCCAGCGTGCTGAAGCCCATCCGGCCGCGGCACTTGGGGAAGCCCGAGCAGCTCAGCCAAAGCCCGTTCTTGCCTTCCCGCAGATAAAGCGGCCGCTCTTCGCAGCGCGGGCAGATAATGTCGGTGGTGTACGGCGCGACCTTGGGAAGCACGACCGTGCCCTTCTTGGGGTCGAGCTTCACGATGTACTTGACCTGCGGGTAGTTCACCGAGCTGAGGAACGGGCCAAACCGGCCGTTCTTCTTGACCATCCGGCTGCCGTCTTCGGGGCAGATGATGTTGGTCAATTCGGGCTCCATCGGGTTGCCTTCTTTGTCGATGGGGGCCGCGTAGTCGCAGGGCTCGGGCATCTTGTCGCTGAGGGCCTGGAACGTTTCTTTGTCGGCCTTGGTGAGCTTGGTCCAGCCAATCTTGCTGCCATCATCGGGGTGCACGACCTTCGGCCGGGCTTTGCCTTTGGCTTTGTACAGCAGGTAGGTGCCCTCATGGCCTTCGGGTTGGACCTCAACCGGGGGCACGTCAAACGCGGTGCAGCCCAGGAATCGGCCATTGCGGCCCAGGCGGTATGCCGTGCGTGAGCCGCACTTGGGGCAGTTGAGCCGTTCGGGCGCGAGCTCCTGCACAGCCTTGGCGTGGGTCGTGTTCTCGTGGGCGTGGTCCAGCGCTTCCTTGAACGGCCCGTAGAACGACTGGAGCATCGCTTGCCAATTGGTGTGGTCGGACTCGATCCGGTCGAGCTCGGCCTCCATCTCCCGGGTGTAGCCCACGTCCATGATGCGCGGGAACGCTTCGATCAGCTTGTCGGTGACCACCTTGCCGATGTCCGTAGCCATGAGTCGGCGGTCGCGCGGCGCGACGGGCTCGACGTACTTGCGGTTCTGGATCGTGCCGATGATCGACGCGTAGGTCGACGGCCGGCCGATGCCTTCTTCTTCGAGCTTCTTCTGAAGCGAGGCTTCGGTGAAACGCGCCGGCGGGCTGGTGAAGTGCTGCTTGGGGTCCAAATGGATCGGGTGCAGCGGCTGGTTTTCTTCCAGCGGCGGCAGCACGACATCGTCGGACATCGGCACGCCTGCGACCTTGTAGAAGCCGTCGAACACGAGCGTTCGGCCGGTGGCCTTGAACACCGCGTCGGCGGCATCGCAGGCGATCTCGATCGTGGTCGAGTCCCACTTGGCCGGGGTCATCTGGCAGGCGACAAAACGCTGCCAGATCAGCCGGTACAGCTTGAACTGCTCTTCGGAGAGCTGGCTCTTGATCGAGTCGGGGGTGATATTCACGTCCGTCGGGCGGATCGCTTCGTGGGCTTCCTGCGCCGACTTGTTGGAGGTCTTGAAGACGTTGGGTTTGTCTGGCAGATACTCCGCGCCGAGCTTGCCGACGTAGCCACGGACCATCGCCACCGCTTCGGTAGACAGGTGGGTGGAGTCGGTACGCATGTAGGTGATCAGGCCGGTCTGACCCTGGGCGCCGTGCAGGTCGATGCCCTCGTACAGCTGCTGGGCCACACGCATCGTGCGCTGCAACTGAAAGCCCAGACGGGTGCTGGCCGCTTGCTGCATCGTCGAGGTGATGAACGGCGCGGGCGGGCGGCTGGTTGTGCGCTTGGTGGCGATCGAGGCGATCCGGTAGTCCGGGGCCTGGCCCACCGCCCCGGCGTAGGTGACCAGATGCTTCGCGGGGCCCTTGGCTTTGGCGTCTTCGCGCTCGTCGGTGTTCTGCAGGTCAAAGCCCAACGCTTGCGCGGCCTCCAAAGCTGGGCCGCGTTCCTCGGGCTTGAAGGGCTGGCCCTTGTAGGAGATCAGCTCTGCGCGGAGGCACTTGGCTTCACTCAGCCAGCGGTTTTGTTCCTTGATGGTGCGGCCGTCTTCATCTGCCGCGAACCACTCCGCCCACGCGCCGGCGATGGCGTTCGCCCGATCGGCCGACTCGGTCGAGAACATGCCCGTCAGCTTCCAGTACTCCTCGGGCACAAACGCTTCGATCTCGCGTTCGCGTTCCACGACCAGGCGGGTCGCCACCGACTGCACACGCCCGGCACTCAGTCCGCCGGCGACCTTCTTCCAAAGCAACGGCGAGACTTGATAGCCCACGATCCGGTCGAGGATCCGGCGGGCCTGCTGAGCGTTTACGCGGTCGATCTCGATCTTGCGCGGGTGATCAAACGCCCGGCCGATCTCGTCCTTGGTGATGGCGTTGAACACCACCCGCTTGGCGTCGGACACCGGGATCCCAAGCGCCTCGGTGAGGTGCCAGGCGATCGCTTCCCCCTCGCGGTCGAGGTCGGTCGCGAACCAGACGTCTTCGGCCTGCTTAGCGCACTTCTTCAGTGCGGTGATCGTCTTCTTCGAGTCGGTCATGACCTCGTAGGTCGGCTCGAAGTTGTTGTTCAGGTCCACGCCCGGTACGGGGTGGTCTTCACGCTTGGCGCCTTTGGGCGGCCGGGAGGGCAGGTCGCGGACATGTCCCACCGACGCCAGCACGACATAGTCCTTGCCCAGGTACTTGTTGATCGTCTTGGCCTTGGTCGGCGACTCGACAATCACCAGGTGCTTGCCCGTGGCGTCGGGGGTCTTGGTGGACTTGCGGGTTGAGGTCTTTTTCTTGGCCATAGCAGGCGGGCTCGACGTACACGGTCTTAAAAGGAAGGACGCTTTGGCGTCATCGGCGAGTGGCGCGTTTGGGGACAGAAGTTTCCGGCCGATGTAGGGGAAACGACTGAGGCGTGGGCGGTATTCCGAAGGGTTCGGGCACCGACGGGCTCACTCCACCACTACGTCCCGCAAGGGGCGACTAGTTCAGCAACGAACTGGGCTTCTGTCAAGCGCCAATTGCAAGGTTATTTTTTGCAATGGTTTAAGAATCGACAAGAATGGCGTCGCAGGCGGAATCTGCCCGATCGGCGGCAGATTGGCCCGGGCCATCGACCCAGTGCACCGACCGAAAACGACGCAACCAAGTCCGCTGCTGCTTCGCGAAACGCCGGGTCAGGACCTTGGTTTTCTCAAACGCCTCGGACTCCGTCATCGCCCCGTCCAGCCAAGCCAGAACCTGTTTGTACCCCAGCGCCTCGCGCGCCTGCTGGCCCAAAACCCCGAGTTGCTCCAGCCGACGCACCTCGGTAGGCAGGTCTTCCCCGCCGATGCAGACCTCGGCGGCTAATTCCGGACCCACCTTATCGGGGTAAAACATGGCCTTGACCCGAAGGTTGATCCGCGGGTTGATCGCCTCGGCCGGCCAACTCAGCCCGACCAGAACCGGATCATGCCGATACGCCGCGGTCGCGCCCGGCGTGTCCTCCCACTCCTGCTGCATCCGGCTGATCGGCTCGCCGGTGAGTTCGAAGACCTCCAGCGCCCGGATGATCCGCTTGCGGTCGGCGGGCTTGATCCGCTCCGCCGCTTCGGTGTCCACTGCTCGCAGCCGACGGTGTAGCTCGCCGGTTTCGACTTCAGCCAACGTAGCCCGAAACGCGTCATCCCGGCCCGGCCCGTCGAACAGGCCTTCGAGCAGCGCTTTCAAATACAGGTTGGTCCCGCCGACCACGATCGGCCGCTTGCCGCGGGCCTGCATCTCCGCCATCACAGTCTCGGCCTGCGCCAGCCAGTCGTGCACCGTGAACCGCTCGGTCGGCTCGACGACATCCACCAAATGGTGCGGCACCCGCACCCGCAACCCGTGCGGCGGCTTGGCGGTCCCCGCGTCCAGGTGTTTGTAGACTTGCATCGAGTCCGCCCCGATGATCTCGCCGTCGAAGCGTTCCGCCAGCGCCACCGACAAGTCGGTCTTCCCCCCGGCCGTCGGGCCGAGGATCACGATAGGGCGGTGTGCGTCCGTCATGCTCGGAGTCTAAGGAAAGCTTCCGTCAATGTCCGAACCCACCGTCCAGACCCTGCTTGCCGGTCAGATTGATGACTCCGACCTGCGTCGTCTCGCTGAGCTTCACTTTGCCTGCTTCGACGCGAAAGGGCGGACGATCGAGGCCTACATCGAGCAGCGTCTGATCGACTGGCGTGACGGTGATGCTTCGATCCCCGGCGGGGAGCGGCACATCATCCGCGAGGGCGATCGCTTTGTCGCCAACGCGAATTCGTTCCTCCGGACGATTCAAACCTCCATCGGGCCCAGGGACGTGATCGCGCTGTCGTCGGTCGCAGCGCATCCGGACGTGCGCGGCAAGGGGCTCGGGCGGCTTGTGGTCCGCGCAGCGTTTGACCGGGTCGACCAGGGACAAGGCGCGGTCAGCCTGTTTCAGACCGACGCGGCGCAGGGGTTCTATGAGAAGCTCAACTGCCGCGTGATCGACAACCCGTTCTTCAACAGCCTGGATGCATCGGACCCACAAGCCAGCCCGTTCTGGGATCGGGTCTGCATGATTTACCCCGCAGAGGCCGACTGGCCCGAAGGCCCAATCGACCTGCGCGGCCCGGGGTACTAACCACGCCAGTAACCGCTTGCGGTAGCAGCTTTTTCGGCGTGCTACAATGTTGCACCAACAGGCGATTTGCCCGCACAAATCCGCTTTTCACGACGCATAGGGGCCTGACGCCGTCTCGGCGCTGGAATCGGTGACGCGTGAATCCGCCAGCGCGGCCCCGGCCGACTGGCCCAAGCCAACCCACTTGAAACGAACAGAGGTCTGACATGAGCGCCTACGAGAACTACCTCAAGGAAATCGAGGAACGCAAGCAGGCGGGGCTCCACCCCAAGCCCATCGACGGGGCCGAGCTGCTTGGCGAGATCATCGACCACATCAAAGACCCCGCCAGCCCGCACCGCGAAGACTGCCTGAAGTTCTTCACCTACAACAGCCTGCCCGGAACAACCTCCGCCGCCGGCGTCAAGGCAGCTTTCCTCAAGCAGGTCATCCTCGGCGAAACCACCGTCGCGGAAATCACCCCCGACTTCGCGTTCGAGCAGCTCTCCCACATGAAGGGCGGCCCGTCGATTGAGGTGCTCCTTGACCTCGCCCTCGGCGACGAGGATTCGATCGCCCAGCAGGCGGCAGACGTCCTGAAGACACAGGTCTTCCTCTATGAGGCCGACACCGCCCGCCTCGAAGCCGCGTACAAAGCCGGCAGCGAGATCGCCAAAGCCATCATCGAAAGCTACGCCCAGGCCGAGTTCTTCACCAAGCTCCCGGAACTGCCCGAGACCATCGACCTCGTCACCTACATCGCCGGCGTCGGCGACATCTCCACCGACCTGCTTTCGCCCGGCAGCGAGGCCCACTCCCGCTCGGACCGCGAGCTGCACGGCAAATGCCTCATCAGCCCCGAGGCCCAAGACGAGCTCGTCGCGCTCAAGGCCCAGCACCCCGACAAGCGCGTCATGCTCATCGCCGAGAAGGGCACCATGGGCGTCGGCTCCTCCCGCATGTCCGGCGTCAACAACGTCGCTCTGTGGATCGGCAAGCAGGCCAGCCCATACGTCCCGTTCATCAACATCGCCCCAGTCGTCGCCGGCACCAACGGCATCTCGCCGATCTTCCTCACCACCGTCGACGTCACCGGCGGCATCGGTCTGGACCTGCAGAACTGGGTCAAGCAGAAAGACGCCAACGGCAAGACCATCCGCGATGAAGACGGCGAGCCCGTCCTCGAACAGACCTACTCGGTCGACACCGGCACCGTTCTGACCATCAACACCAAAGAAAAGCAGCTCTATAAAGACGGCCAGCCCGTCAAGGACATCTCCAAAGCCTTCACGCCCCAGAAAATGGAGTTCATGAAGGCCGGCGGCTCCTACGCCGTCGTCTTCGGCAAGAAGCTTCAGACCTTCGCCTGTAAGACACTGGGCATCGACATCCCCCAGGTCTACGCCCCCGCCAAGGAGATCTCCCACGAGGGCCAGGGCCTCACCGCCGTCGAGAAGATCTTCAACCGCAACGCCGTCGGCACCACGCCCGGCAAGGTCCTCCACGCAGGCTCGGATGTCCGCGTCGAGGTCAACATCGTCGGCTCGCAAGACACGACCGGCCTGATGACCTCCCAGGAGCTTGAGATGATGGCCGCCACCGTCATCTCGCCCATCGTCGATGGCGCCTACCAGTCCGGCTGCCACACCGCGTCCGTCTGGGACACCAAAGCCCAGGCCAACATCCCCAAGCTCATGAAGTTCATGAACGACTTTGGGCTTATCACCGCGCGCGACCCCGAGGGCGACTACCACGCGATGACGGATGTCATCCACAAGGTCCTCAACGACCTCACCGTCGACGACCGGGCCATCATCATCGGCGGCGACTCGCACACCCGCATGTCCAAGGGCGTCGCCTTCGGCGCCGACTCCGGCACCGTCGCCCTCGCCCTCGCCACCGGCGAGGCCTCCATGCCCATCCCCGAGTCCGTCAAGGTCACCTTCAAGGGGCAGATGCAGCCCTACATGGACTTCCGCGACGTCGTCCACGCCACGCAGTCCCAGATGCTCGAGCAGTTCGGCGGCGACAACGTCTTCCAGGGCCGCATCATCGAGGTCCACCTCGGCACCCTCCTCGCCGACCAGGCCTTCACCTTCACCGACTGGACCGCCGAGATGAAGGCCAAGGCCTCCATCTGCATCTCCCAGCCCGACACCCTCATCGAATCTCTGGAGATCGCCAAGAGCCGCATCCAGATCATGATCGAAAAGGGCATGGACAACGAAAAACAAGTCCTCCAGGGCCTGATCGATCAGGCCAACCAGCGCATCGCCGAGGTCCGCTCCGGCGATCGGCCCCCGCTCGCGCCGGATGACAACGCCGAGTACTTCGCCGAGTTCGAGGTCGACCTCACCCGCATCAACGAGCCGATGATCGCCGACCCGGATGTCCACAACGACGACGTCTCCAAAAGGTACACTCACGACACCATCCGCCCGCTGTCCTACTACGCAGGTGAAAAGCACGTCGACCTGGGCTTCCTCGGCTCGTGCATGGTCCACAAGGGCGACCTGAAAATCCTCGCCCAGATGCTCCGCAACGTCGAAGCCGAGCAGGGGGCTGTCGAGTTTAAAGCCCCGCTCGTTGTTGCTGCCCCGACCTACAACATCATCGACGAGCTCAAGGAAGAGGGCGACTGGGAAGTCCTCCAGAAGTACTCGGGCTTCGAGTTCGATGACGCCGCCCCCAAGAGCGAAGCCCGGACCGAGTACGAGAACATGATGTACCTCGAGCGCCCCGGCTGTAACCTCTGCATGGGCAACCAGGAGAAGGCCGCCAAGGGCGACACCGTCATGGCCACCTCCACCCGCCTGTTCCAGGGCCGCGTCGTCGCCGACTCCGAACGCAAGAAGGGCGAGTCCCTGCTGGCGTCGACCCCCGTGGTCGTCCTCTCGGCCATCCTCGGCCGCACCCCCACCGCCGAGGAATACCGTGCCGCGGTCGAAGGCATCCAGCTCACCGAGTTCGCCCCGCCGGAAAAAGAAATGGCCACCGCCGGCAGCTCGGACTACCTCTCCCTGCGCATCAGCGCGTCGGGGGAGACGCCGTAAACGACTTGCGGTCGGAATTTAGGTTCCCGTGCCAGCCGAGTCCACATTTCACTAGACGCCCGTTTTCGCATGCGTTAGCCTGTTTCTGCGTGGTCCACGGGGGATCGCGTAGCGGCATCCTTTCCGGAGACATCCTTGGAACTTCCAGCCAAGAAAGAGAAGCGGATCAATGACCTGATCAAGTCGGGGAAGAGCGCTATTGTTCTGGTCATCCTCTGTTTTGTCCTCGGCCCGGTCGGCCCGCTGCTGATGGCGGTTGGCTTCCTCTACTACTTCGAGTCTGGATCACTTCTGAAGCGTTTTCCCGAGATGCCCGAGCAACTCGCAGCCGACCTCGCGGTCGCCCGAAAACGCTTCCTGCTGCTCGGGGCCATTCCGCTGGGCATGTATGTCGTTTTCATTGGGTTGATTGCAACCCTTATTCTGCTTTCTGACGGGTAATGATGATGAGAGAAAGCTTGTCGTCGCCGACTCCGAACGCAAGAAGGGCGAGTCCCTGCTGGCCTCGACCCCCGTCGTCGTCCTCTCCGCCATCCTCGGCAGAACCCCCACCGCCGAGGAATACCGTGCCGCGGTCCAAGGCATCCAGCTCACCGAGTTCGCCCCGCCGGAAAAAGAAATGGCCACCGTCGCCCCCGACTACAGCACGGGCAACGTGGAGTTCCGGGTGACGAAGTAGGGGTGTGAATTTGTACCTTTGGGCTCTTTAGCAGTTTCGTTTACAACTGCAATTATGCGTGCTATTCGCGATCACCTTTGCCCTATGTTAGGAGCGTATGTTTAATGCATTAATGGAAGCCTCAAGTGTCTCGTATGACTACGAATATCGATTCGTGGAGGAGTTCTGCTTGGCGCTTACTGGTACAGATAGTGCTTGGTGTTCTGGTAGTGTTGATCGAGAATTTAATTATGCGAGAGGCCGAACCGACATAGTCCATGTAAGCGATAGTTGCTGCCTTACTGCTTTTGAAGCCAAGCTGCATAAGTGGCGAAACGCACTTGCGCAGGCATACAGATCAACTGCGTTTGCACATATTTCTTATGTTGTTCTGCCGCCGCAATCTGCCTTAATTGCGGTTCGTTACTTTGGAGAATTCCAGCGAAGATCGGTCGGACTCTGTACATTAGTAGATAGGCAGATAATGGTTCTTATTCCTGCATGTGTGCAGGAGCCAATCCAGCCATGGCTCACTAGAGCTGCAATTGAATATGCCGGGGTGACAATTGGCGAAGCAAAACAAACCTGACTTAAAACCTGTTGCAGACGCGATATGTAGTAAGCATGGCTATCGCCTGTCTTCATTTTTAGGTGGTGGTGCTTTCAAGCAAGTGTTTTTGGGTGAGGGGAATAGCGGAACTGTTGCCGTAAAAGTTGTCGATGGGCCAGCCTCTCAGCCTCGAACCGCGCGAGAAATGGATGCCTTGAGTAGGTGTAATCACCGGGGAGTGCCTGTAACTCAACTGGTCGATCGTATTGATTTCGCCGATAAGAGTTTTGATTATCAAATTGAGGAGTTTCTTGGTGGAGGTACGCTGACTGAGCGCATGGCCCAGACTTGTACATTGTCAGTTGATGAGGTTTCTGCCCTTGGTGAGTCTTTGATCTCGATTGTCGGGCACATTTGGTCTCTCGGCTTGGTTCATCGTGATATCAAACCAGATAACATCATGTTCCGGGAGGGTGAGACCGAGCCTGTGTTGGTGGATTTTGGTTTGGTCAGGGACGTTAATGCGGCGTCTTTGACTCAATCTTGGATGATGAGCGGCCCGGGAACTCCATACTTTGCTTCGCCTGAGCAACTGAATAATCAAAAGCGGTTGATCGATTGGCGTGCAGATCAATTCGCAATAGGCGTCGTTATGTCGATTTGCTGTTGGGGGATTCATCCATATCAATCGATGGATGAAGAGTATGGTGCACTGGCAACGGTTCAGCGTGTCGCGAATAGGGGGCAACGTAGTAAGCAATTTATTGATTACTGCCACGAAACTGGCTTGGCTTTAATTGAACAAATGACGCGGCCTTGGGCTGCGCAAAGATTTCGCAATCCCGGGCAGATATCTACTTCTCGATGAATCAAGGAGATTAGGATATGAGCGTATATCACCAAATGGGGCATCATTCAAAAAACCTAATTTCAAATCCTGATCTTTCCGGCTACGCCGGGGCGATTTTGTCTCCAGTGAATTACAGTCAAGATGAGGTTGCCGCTCAGGTGCAAGAGCATAAGTCGAATACGTTTTCCATGGTATTTGACTGTCAGCTTTATTATCCAAAGGCTGATTGTGGCAAATTGCCCTTGTGGTCTTATTTTCCTGACGATGTCGAGACGGCGGATTTGTCGAGTTCAGTTTGGTGGAATGGGCTGATTAACGACGTGTGTGATTCAGTAGCTTCTATTCAGCCATCTGCCGTGGCTAGCCCAGCAACGGTGGCTGGTCACTTTAACGACGATTATTATTCTCTAATTTTGGATGTTGCCCATGAAATGCAATCGTTACTTTCAGGTGAAGAGATCGAAGTTATTCCTACTTTGCTGGTGAGAATCGACGACTTGGGTAATCCCGATCGCGCTATGGAGATTGCGTCTATTGTGACGGGGGCTTCTTTTAATAGGGTGTACCTTGTTCTTGTTACATCTGTTGACCCGAGGCGTGAGCTGAGAGACCCTGATCATCTAATTGGTGCAATGCAGTTGATACGTTGTTTGGAGGAGAATGGTATTAGGCTTCTTGTGGGGTTTACGTCCACGGATATAGCTCTTTGGAAGTTTGCTGGAGCTGCCGATTGTGCTACGGGTAAATTTTTTAATCTGCGTAGATTTACTTCTTCCCGCTTCGACCCGCCGTCAGGTGGTGGTGGTCAAATTGCATATTGGACAGAAGAGAATTTACTGAGTTACGTGCGTGAATCTGACTTGATTCGCTTGCGCAATGCGAATTTATTGTCATCTGAATCTAGTTCAAGTATTTCTGGTGCGAATATCCTGGCGAAGTTGGATGAGGGTCAAGGGGCTCCATGGTTGAGCGATAGTTGGTCCCAATATATGGCCTGGTTTTCTTCGCTCGAGCGTCGAATTTCAGAGGGCGTCTTATCTGTTCCGCAATTACTGGCGGATGCGGATGGTTTTTGGTCGCAAGTGGATGCGTTGGGTATTTTTATGGAAGAGCGGCAGAATGATGGGAATTGGATTAGAGCTTGGCGGCGATGTGTCACAGGAGCTTTTTAAGTATTACGTGAAACTCGAATAGACTTTGTTATGAGTGAATATCAATCTAAACCGGGATGTCTGGGTCGTTTGTTGCAACTGCTGGCCGGGGGCGGGGCGGCCGGGAAGGGGGCGGGTTCGGTGGGCGGGCCGTGGCCGTGTCGCCGGCGGACGCACCTGCTCAGCCGGGCGGAGTTTTCGAGCCTTACAGGGTTTCGTTGACGCCTGACCTAGCCGCCGGATCGCCAAAAAGGGCCCAAACCAAGGCAACGCTTTTTGGGGTTGTTCGCAGTTCCCCAAGTGCCGAGGCACTCGAGACCTTTCGGAAGCCTGACACAGCGGTTTTATCGCTGGGCCGTTATGCGCCAAAGTTCCAGACTCTGCACGCACCGCTCTGGTGCGGCGCACACAGGTCCGCCACTTCGCACCAACCTTTCTGATGCGACACCCACAACTCATTCACCCGGCATCCGAAGACCTGATGCCGCGCTCACCAATTCCACACCTTGCACCAGAAGACCTGATGCGGCGCCCACAACTCACAGACCCCGCATCAGGCCGTTTGATGCCGCGCCCATAAACCCCCCGCCCCGCATCAGCTCGTCTGATGCGGCGCAAACCACCCCTAAACCCCGCATCAGGTTTTCTGATGCGGGGTTTTTATCTTCCAAACTCGCGGCAGAAACCCATCCAAGGCCTCCGCAAAGCCCGCAACGACCGGAAACAAGACGCCTGATACGCGTGGCAGCACGCGCGCCTACACGTTTACCCCACACCCGGCACAATCTCAGCCAGATTTCTGGCTGTCTTGCCGATGCATGCGGCAGCACAGCACGGCTGTGAATCTTCTGCCTTCCTTCCGGGACTTTTAGAGAATAGAGATGCCACGCAACTACCTGCCGGGATCGGATTCGGGGCTGTTGGACTGGTCACGCAATTTCGCGGAGCAGATCGCCGCCGCCCCAGAGGTGTTCGACCTGACGCCCGCACAGGCGGCGGAGTACGCGCAGGAACAACGGGCGTTTGCGGAGGCGTACCGCGTCGCCACCGACCCGGCGACCCGCGGCACGGCCACGGTCTTCGCCAAGAACCAGCAACGCCAGGCCCTCGTGCGGATCAGCCGGGAGCTGGCTCGGTATGTGATGGGCACGCCGGGCATGGGCAATGCGCAGCGGATCCGGCTGGGGCTGAACCCCAAGCGGCGGGCTGGGGACAGCTTGTACCGCCCTCGGAAGCGGATCCCCCGGCCGGACCACGCCCCGGAACTGTTGATCACAGGCATTCGGGATGGGTGCTTCACGGTTCGGCTGGAGAACACCGCGCAGCCGGAGCGGAAGGGTCGGCCGGTCGATGTCGCTGCGGCACAGTTGATGCGTTACATCGGAGACGACCCGCCGAGCAACCCCCGGGACTGGGAGTACATGGGGAATCGGATACGGGTGCGATTGCTCGAGCCGATCCCCGGCGGGCTTGGGATGGCTGAGCAGGTGTGGTTTGTGGCGTGCTGGATCAACGCGCGGGGCGAGGCGGGGCCGTACTCGCGCCCGAGCAAGCTGCTGCAGGGCGTGACGCATGGCCTGGGCCAAGGGGTTCAGCCGAACGCACAGGCGATGCCCAACCCGCTGCGCCGGGCGGCGTAAGGGCCTCGTCAGAACCCGACTTCTTCGACGATGAAGGCACAGGACTTCGCGTGGTCGATGAAGTTCTGCTCGTCGTCGTGGAGGGCTTGGGCGAGCTTTTGGCCTTGGGGGGAGCTCATGCCTTGGGTGAGGGCCTCTTCGGAGTCGAACCAGACCTCGGCCACGCCGTCGTACTCGGGCTGCATCCCGCGGGAGTCGCGCAGGGCGGGGTTGAGGGGGGAGTCGAGGGTGTGGGACTGGATGTATTTGCGGGCGCCCATAGCGTCGGCGTTTTGCATGAAGAACGGGCCGTGCTGGTTCTGCCAGTAGTCGCGAAAGGCGGCCCGGGTCATATCCGGGTGGCGGGTGATGCACATGATGAACTTGATCATAGTTGGGCTCCGGTGTGGATCGCGGGCGCCGCGGCGCTTGCAGGTGGCATGATTTGAGGGCGTGAGAAGCTAGGGGATTTTAGCTGCAGGGCTTGGCGATGACTTGGCCGGTTCGGGCAGGAGCATGATCAGATTGGTGTCGCCGTCGGCATCGCCCAGGCTTGCCTTGGAGTGTCGCGTTAAGGCATAAAAATGGCAGATGTTCCCCTGTTTTTAATTCGGGACGGCTTTAACTTTATGAGTGATTGGCTTGGCGTGGTTCTGTCTGGAAATGCACAAAGGATTTGGAGGGCGAGGATGCAGAAGCGTTGGTGCAGCGGGGTATCGGCGGCAGTAGGTCTGGTGGCTGCGTGGTCCGCAGTTGGGCCGGCCCATGCGGTGAGTGTGGCCTGGGACGAGCAAGTGCAGGGCGACCTCTCGAACAACCCGACGAGCCCAACCTCCGGGACGTTTTTCTTTGAAGGTGTCAATACGATCCGCGGGTCATTCAGCGGGGGCTCGGACCCGGTCGATTCGTTGACACTGCGGGCGGTCTTGACGCCGGAGCATCAGATTGATGCGATCTATTTGACGCAGTACACGGATGTCTTTGACTTTCTGGGCGGGCCGGGTGAGCCGGGCGTGATTTCGATCCAGGCGGACAACGGCACGCCCAGCGGGGCGGAGCTGGGGACAGCGGAACTGAGTGTGCAGGCATTCGGCCCGAGCGACAATCTGCTGGAGACGCTTGCCCTTGCGCCTTTAGGGGGCACAGGGTTTGATGTGCCCTTGACGTTTGCGTCCCAGCGGCTGGTGCTTGAGCAGACCGGCTCGGGGCTAGTGGACTACGAGCTAGAGGTCCACGTTTCGGTTGTGACAATCCCCGAGCCCGGCTGCATCGCGCTGATGGCGTTGAGTGGTTTGGCCTGGGGCTTCCGTCGGCGATCGTCAGGCTGAAACAACGCGACGAGCCGGGCAACTGGGCCCGGCCCGCCGCGAGGGGAATGAGTGAGGGGTGAGGTGGGGGGTGAGGTGGGGTTAGCTGGCTTCGGCGGGCTGGGCGTTGCCGAAGCGGACGTACTCGGGTTCGGGCTTGTGCAGGCTGACAACGGTCATGACCGCGGCACCGTTGGCCCAGTAGAACCACGCGTCCAGGCCGGTGAAGCCCAGGGCGAAGGGGGCGGCGAGGAAGGTGATGCCGACGAGGGCGTCCACGGCGACGTGCACGATGTAAGGCAGGACGCGGATGACGCCCAGGTGGTGGTCGGTCAGGAGGGTCAGGGCGAGGGCCGCGACGCCGGTGACGACGGAGAGCCAGAGGGCCAGGGGGTGTGAATCGCCCAGGCTGAGGATGAACGGGGCGGTCATCAGCAGGAGGGCAACGGGGTAGTCCAAGTATGCGTGGATACGCTTGGTGATAAAGCGGGGGTTCATGGGATTCCTCTCGGGGAAGGGTTGAATCAGGGATAGGTGGGGCGCGTTGCGTGGACGCAGCGCGCAGGACAAGGGGGACGCCGGCGTGGCGTGTGAGGGGGAAGGGTGAGCGAGAGGAGGGGGCTCAGAAGGGGGTCAGGCCCATGCCGTTGAGGTTGGCATGCCGAGCGTCGCGCTGGTCGCAGCGGGTGCGCGGCGGGCCGGATTGGAACGTGCGGTTGGGCATGGTGAACCAGAAGGAGGGTATGGGTTCAATCGCGGGGGCGGTGGTTTATTCCGGGGAAGTTGGAAAACGGAAGTTTGGGTGGCTGTATTCGCGTCGGCTGAGCATCCGTGTGTGAAAAATGCGTGTGGGTGAAGGTTAGTGGGGGTCTTTTAGCAGCGCGTCAGAATGCATTCCCAAGGTTGGAGTATGCTGTGGTGGACCGATCCCAGAGGGCGACATGCTGGTATTTGCGCATACCGAAAAGACTGCCGGCAAGACGGTGTTGAGCTTGCTCCGGCGGCACTATGGCACGACCCAATGCGAGTTGTACAACCACTCCCGGCTGATGCGGGACTCGGACCTGAAGTTGATCCGTCGGTTTTACCCAACGCTTCGTTGCCTGGCGGGCCACGCGTGCATGCCGACGACGTTTATGGGGCAGATCCCCGACGCGCGGTTTTTCACCTTTGTGCGTGAGCCGTTGCATCGTGCTGCGTCTTCTTACCAGTACGGCCTGCACCGCGGGCGCGAGATGCCGAGCTTTGAGGATTGGGTCGCGCGGACGAGCAATTACGTGGTCCGGGTGCTGGCCGGTGAGCCGAACGCGGACCGGGCGATCGAGATGATGGATCGGCTGATGGGTTTTGTGGGGCTGTTTGAATCGTTTGACGAGTCGCTGGTGCTGCTTCAGCACTGGATGCAGGAGCCGGGGTTTGAGATCCGGTACCGCAGGGCGAACGTAGCGCCGGACAACACGGTGAAGAAAGAAATCCTGAGTAACCCAGAAAAGTGTGAGCTGCTGACCGAGTGGAATCAGGAAGACCTGAAGCTGTACGCCTACGTGCGGGATCACCTGTACCCCGCGCAGCGAGAAGCGTACGGGCCGAAGTTGGTGGAAGCCACGGAGGCGTTCAAAGCATCGCTTGCCGCGTATGAGCCGGCACGCGGTGCGGGGACGTTGGGGCGGGCGAAGCGGAACCTGCTGTTCCGCCCGCTATGGCGTGAACTGGTTCGGCGTCGTCAGATGAGCCCGGAGACGCCTTACGTCCCGTTGGCGCCCGCGCCTGCGTGATGGTGTTACTGGCGGTGGATTGCGGATTTAGTCTTCGGGGGACCACTTGATCTGAAACTCGATCTCTTCGTGGCCGTCTTCGCGTTCGTGCTCGATGTTGTACGTCGCGCGGACCGGCACGTAGATGCGTTCGCCCGCGATCTGGATTTCAAACTGCTCGCCGGCTTCCAGGTCGTCCGCCAACCGACGCAGCTTGGCAACGAACTGATCCAAGGGGTACGTCTTTTCGAGATCGCGGTCGGGCTTGCTGGGCATGGCGTCGCTCCTCTGGGCGGGGATGTGTGAATTGGATTGGCGGGCACGCTAGCATGAGGGCAGGTCCACTTGCATAAGGATTTTGTGAAATGCTTTATCGAATCGCTGGAATGGGATTGCTGTTGTCGGGTTTGGCTTTTTTGGCACCGCTGGCAGCGGCGCAAGACCAGGCCCAAGGGGCTGGAACGGTTGAGGTTGAACAAACCGATGAGGGCTTGCAAGGCCGCCTGCATTACCGCTTGACCGACGGGCATGAAGACTGGCCGGCCGACAAGCGTGAGCGGATCATCCGCGCGATGAATGAAGCGGTTTTGATCTACAACCTGTTCAGCAGCTTCGATAAAGAGATTCGCGTCACGTACAACCCCAATGTGCCCACCGCCGACGGCAACTTCAACGGGCACATCCGCTTTGGGGGTTCGATCAGCACGCGCACCGCGTTGCATGAGATCAGCCATGTATTGGGGGTGGGTACGACCCGTGAGTGGCGTCGAGGGATCGAAGGCGGCGTATGGCAAGGCGAACGTGGGCAAGCGGTGGTCCGGGCTTTCAATGGTCCGGAAGCGGTGCTTCGTGGAGACCGCCAGCACCTATGGCCCTACGGACTCAATTTCGACCGGGAGGGCACGGACATGATGACGTTCATTCGGCATGTCATGGTCGTCGAAGCGGTTTGTCGCGACATGGGATTAAACGTCTTTGCCGCACCGGCTGAGTAGTCTCGCTCGCACGCAAATTTGAGTCGGTAGAAGCATTCTTCAAATGCCCACGATGGATACGCTGGCCCAGCGGTGTGCGTTTCACGCAGGCCCGCGCAGCGTTGCCGGTGTGCAGCCCGTCCCGCGCTACGGTCCTGACCGGCCAGTACAACGAAACCAACGGCGTCGAGAACCTCGGGCAAAGCGTCAACCCGTCTTCGCCAGCGGCACGACCGACCTGGTCGACAACGAGATATTCGAGTCCAACGCCACCGGCGCCTTCCTGGCGATACCGCCACTCCCCTCGCCGCCGCCGGCCTGCTCACCCTCCGCCGACGCCGAATCGCAGCGTGAGGCCGTGAATCCGACATAGAAAAGGTTATGAGAGTTTGATTCAGGGGCTTGACTCGAGACCGATTCTGGTATGCTTTTATGGTGCCCGGCACGTGCCCGGGCTTTATTCGATCGAAGGTCGGCTAGATTCCCGAGGTTGCTTGCAGCTCCGAGATGGCTTGCTTCGAGACCCCGCAGGGCCCGCGGACGGGCCAACAGGAGCTGTTTGATGAAGATGTATGTGGGCAACCTTGCCTGGAAAACGACGACGGAAGATTTGCAGATGCTTTTCTCCAACTACGGCGAAGTCACCGACGCGATCGTCCTGACCGACCGTGAAACCGGCCGCTCGCGTGGCTTCGGCTTCGTCACTATGAACGACGACGACGCCAAGTCGGCGATGGAAGCGCTGGACGGCGCTGAGTACGAAGGCCGCAACCTGCGTGTCAACGAAGCCCAGGAACGGGCTCCCCGTGGTGGCGGCGGCGGTGGCGGTGGTTACCGCGGCGGCGGTGGTGGCGGCGGCCGCTACTAAGCATCCGACCCATTGCAAGCAAACAAAAGGCCCTGTGCGAAAGCGCAGGGCCTTTTTGCTTTGCTGCAGGGATTGCCGTCTTCTGTTGCTGGTCTGTTTATTCCTGTGTAGCTTCCTGCGATGGAATTCAACATCCCTCTGAGTTGCGAAAAGGCTACTCAACTCATTGACTGCTTAGACCTGTCTCCGGGTGATCGTGTTTTGGCTTCTACTTGTTTCAGAAACCCGGTGCATAGATTGCGGCATTAAGCCTGCTGGGCTTGGAGCTTGTCGACGATGCTCCGGTCTTCGAGCGTGGTCGTGTCCTGCTTGATCTCGTTGCCCGCCGCGATGTCGCGCAACAGCCGGCGCATGATTTTGCCCGAGCGGGTCTTGGGCAGGGCTTCGGTCAGCCAGACCTTGTCGGGCTTGGCGATGGGGCCGATCTCATTGGCGACGTGTTGCCGCAGCTCGGTGCGGAGCGCTTCACTGGGTTGCTGGCCTGCCTTGAGGATGACAAACGCTGCGACGCCGTTGCCTTTGATGTCGTGTGGATAGCCGACGACCGCGGACTCGGCCACCGAGGCATGCGAGACCAAGGCGGACTCAACTTCCATCGTGCCCAGGTTGTGGCCGGCGGTAACAATCACGTCGTCGATCCGGCCCATGATCCAGAAGTTGCCCTGTTCATCCTGCCGGGCGCCGTCACCGGGGCAGTACATGTTGCGGACCTTGGTCCAGTAGGTGTCGATGAAGCGGTCCCGGTCGCCGAAGATGCCGCGCAGCATGCTCGGCCAGGGCTTGCGGATCGCCAGCAGGCCGCCGGTGTTGGTGGGCAGTTCGTGTCCCAGCTCATCGACAATCGCCGCGTCGATCCCGAAGAACGGGCGGGTGCAGGAACCGGGCGTGGTGGTCGTCGCGCCGGGCAGGGGGGTAAGCATGTGGCCGCCGGTTTCGGTCTGCCACCAGGTGTCAACGATCGGGCAGCGTTCCCCGCCGATGGTCTCGTGGTACCACATCCAGGCTTCGGGGTTGATTGGTTCGCCGACGGTCCCGAGGACCTTCAGCGAAGACAGGTCGTGCTTTTGGACGAATTCATCGCCCCATTTCATGAACGCGCGGATCGCGGTCGGCGCGGTGTAGAACTTCGTGACCTTGTGGCGTTCGCAGATATCCCAGAAGCGGTTCTTGTCCGGGACGTCCGGGGCGCCTTCATACATCAGCGTGGGCACGCGGTTCGGGAGGATGCCATAGATGATGTACGAGTGCCCGGTGATCCAGCCGATGTCAGCGGTGCACCAGTAGACGTCGCCGGGGTGCAGGTCGAAGGTGTACTTGCTGGTGGTGGCGGTGTAGACCATGTACCCGCCGGTGGTGTGCATGATGCCCTTGGGTTTGCCGGTGCTGCCGGAGGTGTAGAGGATGAAGGCCAGGTCCTCGCTGTCGAGTTCTGCTGCGGGGCAGTCGGCGGAGGCCTCGGCCATCAACTCGTCCCAGTTGTGATCCCGTCCGGGCGCAAACGGCACGCCATGCTTGGTGCGCTCGTACACGATCACGGTGTCGACACGATCGGTCATCGTCAGCGCCTGGTCGACGTTGTCTTTCAGGGGCACGATGTTGCCGCGCCGGTAGCTGCCGTCGCAGGTGATCAGCAGGCGAGATTGCCCGTCCTCGACCCGGTCGCGGATCGCCGCTGCGGAGAAGCCGCCGAAGATGATCGAGTGCGGCGCGCCGATCCGGGCACAGGCCAGCATCGCGATCGCCAGCTGAGGCACCATGCCCATGTAGATCGTGACGACATCGCCTTGCTTGACCCCTTTGCTCTTCAGGACATTTGCGAACCGGCAGACTTCCTCGTGCAAAGCCGAATAGGTCCAGTTCTCGATCACCGGTTGGCCGTCATCACCCAGGGCCTCGGCTTCCCAGATGATCGCGGTTTGGTCGCCCAGCCCCGCGTCGATCTGGCGGTCCAGGCAGTTGTAGCTGAGGTTGCAGGTGCCGCCAAGGAACCACTTGGCGTCCGGCAGGTCCCATTCCAGGACCCGGTCCCACCGCTTGAACCAATGCTGCTCCGCGGCCAATTCGGTCCAGAAGCCTTCGGGGTCATCCATCGAACGCTGGTACATCGCTTCATAGCGGGCGGCATCGACATGGGCGGCGTCTGCGATTGCCTCTGAAGGCTCGAACTGACGCGACTCCTGCAGTACCGATTGCATGTTGGGGGTAGATGACATGGACAGGCCTCGCAGATGTGAAAGAAACACACAAAGTCACACTAAGGTTAAGCCTGCGCCGCATTTCAAGCAAAAATATGTGCGTTGGATGTCTACCCCATCGGGTCTCTGCCCTTTGGGTTGTCGGGGGGCAGCGTGACGGCAAGTGGTGGTGGCGGCGACTTCTTCTTTGATGCGGATGAGCTTTTTCTGACGGACGGCTATACCAGCGGCGCGCCGATCGCGTTGACGTTCTCAGCGGAGAACAAGACACTGGCCGACTTCGGCTGGTCTGTCGGTGACAGCCAGGTCATTGCCACGCTGCCCAATGACCAGATCAACTTTGTTGTGGTGCCTGAGCCGGCAACGTTTGCTTTGGCGGGGGTCGCGGGGCTTGGCCTGTTGTCCCGCCGGAAGCGGTAAGCCTGTCGATCGATCATCGATGACTAAACACTGGCAACGGGTCGGCTTGTTTTACAAGCGGGTCCGTAGCTGTCATTCAGAAAGCGTCAATATCAAGCGTCGAAAAGTTTGCGCAGGCAATCAATGCAGGGGGTGTCCAGCCGGTCAAGCAGGGACTGGACTTCTTGCATGACCTGATCCGTGGTGATGTTCGTCGCGTCACTGATCGTTTCGATGGACTCGTGATCGAGCAGGCCTTGCAGGACGCGCAACCGCCTGGCGGGCAGGGCCTTGACTACACGGTTGACCTGGGGAGGGAGCCTGGTCGGGATTGGAGTATTGATCGAGGCGTGATTGGGTGCGGGGCGTTGGATCATGGCTTTGGAGGAAGCCTGAGGCATCACGGAACTCAAAGTGTGCTGGCGACTTGGTGGGGGGGGTGGGGCCGGTGGGTTCGGGCAGGAAACCAGCGAGGGGCGCTGGATGCCCGAATCAAGGATGCACAGCTTCTGCTTGAACAACACGCCTGTCAAGAATTTTTTCGCAAAGAAGCGATTTTGTCATGATTCCGTGTCTGTGATCGGCTGGCTTCTATTCGGAATCGGAATCGAGTGCCGAGATCGCCAAAGGGCGCAGCTGCTCGGCAAACTGACTGTGGCCGCGTGGTTTGAAGTGCGTGTGCGTGTAGAACTGGTGCGTGCCCAGAGTGTGCAGCGCATCGAAGTGCTCCGCTTGCGTTTCGTTGGCAACTTGCTGCTGCAGAGCGGCAAACTGCTGTGCGTTCTGCCAAGCCCCTTGCTTCCAGATCGGGCGGTTCAGCGGCATGGTGATCAGCCACACGGCGGTGTTTGGCGAGTGTTCGTTCAGGTGTCTCACGGACCACTGCAGCATCCGACGGGCCAGGCCGTCCGCCAACGCAGCGCCACCCCGCGATCGGCGTTGAGGCTCACGACGCGGCGGGGCCACTCGGGTTGGTCGCCAGCGCGTCTGCCGGGATTCACCCAGACGCCGACCGGTCTGAACCAACGCGCTATTGGCTGCCAGCGCGTCCGGCACGCTGTAGGCCCGGAACGTCCGCTTGAACCAGCCGGGCAGTGTCATGCGGAGCTCGGGCTTGTACGCGAATTGATTCACATCGCTGATGTACGTGCTCAAGGGGTCGGCAAGCCTGGGCTTGGTCCATGTATTCATGTGCGACACGATGAAGACCGCATCGGGTTCATGCGCTGCCGCCCGCGCCGCCAAGAGCATCAGTTCCGCGCCATTCCCGCCAGCGATGGACCAGTTGGCGACGATGATGCGGTCGCTGTTTGGATCGCCTGTGAGTGTGTCGTTGAGTTGGCGCTGAAGCTGGGCGGTGTAAAGGCCCGGGGCTTGGCCGAGCTGTTCGATCTTGCCCAGTTCGGGGCCGAAGCCCTGGGAGTTTGAGATCACGATGATCAGACGCTGGTCTTCTCGGATCGGCTGCGGCTGGGTGTATGCCCAGAAGTCGCGGCGGTACGCGGGGTTTCGGTCGGCGGTGTAGCTGCTGGGCTTCTCGCGTCCGGCGTCGACTACCCGTGCTGCGGCCTCGGCCAACCCCAAGGCGGCGAGGCAGGCAGTCAGAGCAATCAGGAGTCGGCGGGCTTCTTCGGGCATCACGTTTCGGTGGATAGGGTCTCAAGCGTTAGAACTGGAAATAGATGAATCGGACCGCGACCGGCGCGTGGGCCAATGCCATGATGATCAGCAGGCCGGCCCAGAACACGCCGAGGGTGATCGGGTGTTGCGCCCATTGTTGCAGTCGTTCGCTGCGCAGTCGGCCGGCGAGCAAGCCTCGGACCAAGTGCATGATGACGGCGATCCCCAAGAAGACGCCGACGCGCGACAGGCTTGCGTCGAAGCCCGGCGGGGCGAACAGGCTCTCGATCTCGCCCCAGGGCTGCGTGAACAACCGGGACAAGATCGCGTTGGCGTTTTCCATGGAGCCCGCCGCAAACAGCACCCACGACACCCAGACAAACGCGAAGGTTAGCGCGATGGCAGGGAGGTCCCGGAGCTTGAACACCGCAAAGCCGTCGGCCCGCTTGGGGCGTTCGGTCTGACCACGTTTTCGGGCGCGGAGTTCGCTCCAGCTGTGGAAGACCACCAGCCCGAGCCCATGCCAAAGCCCCCAGAGCACGAAGGGCCAGCCCGCGCCGTGCCAAAGCCCGCCCAGTGCCATCACGATGGTCAGGTTCAGTAGTGTGCGGGGCACGCCTTTGCGCGAGCCGCCCAGAGGGAAGTAGAGGTAGTCGCGCAGCCATTCGGACAGTGAGATGTGCCACCGCCGCCAGAACTCACTGATGTTGCGGGCCAGGTACGGGTGCTTGAAGTTCTCGCGGAGGCGCACTCCCATGCACCGGGCCAGGCCGATGGCGATGTCCGAGTACGCGGAGAAGTCAAGGTAGATCACAAAGGCGAAGCAGGTGATCGCCAGCGCGACATCCCACGTGGTGTAGGCATCAGGCTGTTGGATGACCTCGAAGGCAAAAAAGCCCAGCCAGTCTGCGAATACGACTTTTTTGGTGAGCCCCCAGAGGATGCGCGTCACCCCCAGCAGCACATCGTTCAGGGCGCGTTGGGGTTTGTTCTCCAACTGCGGCATCAGGTCGCCAGCACGCTCGATTGGGCCCGCCACGAGCTGAGGGAAGAACGAGACGTAGGCCGCCATCGTCAGAAAGTTTCGGGTCGGCGTCATTCGGCCGCGGTAGACATCGATCGTGTAGCTGAGTGTCTGGAACGTGTAGAACGAGATCCCCGCCGGGAGAAACAACTCCAGCAGCGGCACCTCCGTGTCGGCCAGGGCGTTGTAGGTGCCGATCGTGAAGTCGGCGTACTTGAAGAACCCGAGCATCCCTAGGTTGCCCGCCAGCGACGCCAGCAGCCAGAGCTTCCGCCGGTGCGGGTTTTGCGTCGCGTGCAGCCGAAGCGCGACGGTGTAGTCCAGCACGGTCGAAGCGACCAGCAGCAGGCAGTACCACGGTGCCGCCCAGCCGTAGAAGATGTAGCTCAGGACGATGAGCCAGAGCTTCAGCCCCGCGCCACGGAGGAGGATGGCCCCGGCGATGGCGATGGGGGCGAACACGACAAAGTCAAAGGAATTGAAGAGCAACCGCGCGGGTCCGAGCCGGGGAGTGGAATCGGGAAGCTTTTTGGCAGGATCGATAGTCTTTCCGAGGGTGTCAAGCCATGAAACCGTTGCCCAGACTTGACGCGCCGGGGCAGGCGGGATGAAATGCGGCCCACACGGATGTTCTTTCAGCACGGAAGTTTCAAAGGAGCCGGACGATGACGACGCCTGCGGTGAGTGAGTCTCCCGAACAAACCGGGACGGCGGGGTATCGCCGGGTCCTGCTGAAGCTCTCGGGCGAAGCGTTGTGCGAGGCCAATGGCTTCGGGATCGACGGCAAAGAAGTCCAGCTGATCGCCTCGGAGATCGTAAAGGCCGCCCAGGAAGGCGCTCAGATGGCGGTCGTCGTCGGCGGGGGCAACATCATCCGTGGCGCTGCTTTGGCGCAGCAGGGGCATATCGCCCAGGCGGTCGCCGACCAGATGGGCATGCTGGGCACGGTCATCAACGGGCTGGCGCTGAAAGAAGCGTTGGATAAGCAGGGGCTGCCCGCGCGGGTGATGAGCGCGTTGAATGTGTCCAGTGTGGCCGAGCCGTTCATCCGGGGCCGGGCCTTGCGTCACCTGGAGAAGGGTCGCGTGGTGATCTTCGTCGCGGGCACTGGCAACCCGTTCTGCACGACCGACTCGGCAGCGAGCCTGCGGGCGGCGGAGATCGGCGCCGATGTGCTGCTGAAGGCCACGAAGGTCGACGGCGTCTACGACAAAGACCCCAACCAGCACGCCGACGCCAAGCGTTACGAGCGGATCAGCTTCGACGATGCGATCGCTCAGAACCTGAAGGTGATGGACATCGGCGCCTTTGACCAGTGCAGGAGTCAGGGCATCCCGATCGTGGTGTTTGACATGAAGGTGTCCGGGAACATCGCAGCGGTGGTCCGGGGCGAGCCGCATGGCACGACGGTGTCGCTCTAGCCGCGGCTGAAATGAATTAAACTGTTGAACTACAAATTCAACCAGACGCCTGTGATGAGCGGGTGCAGAAGGGATTGACCATGGATATCGAGATGGTGTTGCTGGAAGCCGAAGAGGCGATGGAGAAGGGGGTCAACCACTGCAAGCACGAGATGCGTGGCCTGCGGACCGGGCGGGCAACGCCAGCACTGGTCGAGTACGTCAAGGTCGAAGCCTACGGCGCGGAAACCGACCTCCGTCAGCTCGCACGGATCACCGTCCCCGAAGCCACGCAGCTGCTGATCAAAGCCTTTGATAAGTCCACCGTGGGCGCGATTGTCAAAGCAATCGAGAAGGCGGGGCTCGGCCTGAACCCCATGGCCGAAGGCGACTCGGTGCGCATCAACCTGCCGCCGATGTCCGGCGACCGGCGTAATCAACTCGTGTCCGAAGCCAAGAGGTACGGCGAAGAAGCCAAGGTCACAATCCGTAACGCCCGCCGCGACGGCAACAAGCACATCGACCAGGCCGGCAAGGACAAGTCGCTCGGCCTGTCCGAGGACGACATCAAGTCGGCCAAGGACGACATGCAGGATCTGACCAAGAAATACGAAGGCACCGTCGATGATCTTGTCGATGCCAAGGCCAAAGAGATCCAAGAGGTCTGATTGCGAGCCTGCCGGTTTTAGCCGCAGACGCTGCCCCAACTCAGGGTGTCCAGCGGCAAGTCAAGCATCTTCAGGCGGAGCAACTGCAAGGCGGCTTTCGCCGAGCGATCGCGGATGCTCGCGCGTTGCCCCGGAAAACGGCATTGCAGCGCCAGCGTCTCATGCCTGGCCGTGCTGGGATACGCGATGCCCAGGAAGACGGTGCCAATGGGCTTGGTCTGGGTGCCCCCGTCGGGCCCCGCGATGCCGGAGGCCGCCAGGGCATAGTCACTCCCGGATCGCTCCGCTGCCCCCGATGCCATCGCCTGGACGACCGGTGCGGAGACCGCCCCGTGTTGTTCCAGCAGATCGCTGGCGACGCCGAGCTGCGTGTGCTTCATCGTGTTGGTGTAGGTGACCCAGCCGCCCTGATAGGTCTCGCTGCTGCCGGGCACGTCCGTGAGGAGTTTGCCGATCAGCCCGCCGGTGCAGCTTTCCGCGGTCGCCAGCGTCTGCTTGCGATCGCTCAGAAGTTTTAGGACGACATCCTGCAGTTGTTCTTCATCTCGGCCGAAGACGATGGGGCCCAGGGCTTGTTGCACCTGCGCCACAGCGGCGTCCAGTTCGTCCTGTGCGACACACGGGTCTTCAAACTCTGCACGGATCCGAACCGAAACGATCCCCTGCGAAACGGTCGTGCCCACCAGCGGGTTGCGGTCGCGGGCCGCTAGTTCGCCCAGGTGCTCCGCCACGGTGGATTCGCCCTGGCCAAACGTATTCACCTTGGTGGCGAGGATCGTCTTGCCGGTGGCGGGCAGCGTCGGCAGCACGTACCGCTCGAGCATCGGTTTCATCTCTCGGGGCACCCCGGGGAACACGAACACCGCCGCGCCATGCAGATGGGCTTGCAACCCCGGCGCGGTGCCGCGGTCGTTGTCCAGCATTGTGCTGCTGGGCGGGTGCTCGACCTGGCAGAGATTGCGGGGCGACATGTGATAGTTCCGCTCGGCAAAGAACGCCTCCATGCGTTGACGCTGTCTCGCGTCTGTGACCAGCTCCTCTCCGAGCGCCTCCGCGAGGGCTTGCCGCGTGAGGTCGTCCTCGGTCGGCCCCAGCCCGCCGGTGACGATCACCAAGTCTGCCCGCTGGGCAGCCCAGTGAAACGCCTCTGCAATCGCGGGCAGATCATCATCGACCGTCAGGTGGTGTGTGCAGAACACCCCCCGCTGCGCGAGTTGCTGGCTGATCCAGGCGGCGTTGGTATCGACGGTTTGGCCCAGGACCAACTCGTCTCCGATCGAGAGAATCACGGCTTGCATGGCAGAGAGTGTAGGCCCGGGCGGGCGCGGAATCCTGCTATTCTGTGCGGTTCATGGAAGAGACCTCAACCGACCCGAAACTGGCGCGGGGCAAACCCGTCGCGGACGCGATCCTCAGCCGGACCGCCGAGCGCGTGAATCAGATCGTGCAGCAAACCGGCAAGACGCCTTGCCTGGCGACCGTGATCGTCGGCGACGACCCGGCGAGCCACACCTACGTCAAGATGAAGCGCAACCGCTGCAAGCAGGTGGGCATCGGGTCCGAGTACGTCGAGCTGCCCGCGGAGACGACGACCGAGCAGTTGGTCGGCCGTGTGCGAGAGCTGGGCGAGGACCCGGCGATCCACGGCATCCTGCTGCAGCACCCCGTGCCCAGCCAGATCGACGAGCGTGCTGCGTTCGAAGCCATCCCGGTTGGCAAGGATGTTGATGGTGTGACCTACGGCAGCTTCGCCCACATGTGGTTCGGTCACGCGGCTTTTGATTCCTGCACCCCCGGCGGGATCATGCAGCTGATTGATGCGTATAACGTCCCGATCGAAGGCCAGCACGCGGTGGTCATCGGCCGGAGCCCGATCCTGGGCAAACCCATGGCCGGGTTGCTGCTGCAACGCAACGCGACCGTGACGATTTGCCATAGCCGAACGGTCGACCTGCCGGCGATCGTGAAGACCGCGGACATCGTCGTCGCGGCCTGTGGGATCGCCAACTTTGTTAAAGGCGATTGGCTGAAGCCCGGGGCGGTGGTGATGGACGCCGGGTACAACGAAGGCAACGTCGGCGACGCGGAGTTTGAGAGCTGCTACGAGCAGGCGTCGCTGATCACGCCCGTGCCCGGCGGGGTTGGCCCGATGACGCTTGCGGTGCTGATGGACCAGACGTCCAAAGCCGCCGCACGCCAGCTCGGCCTGGTCATGGATTGAACCTTTTCGCCCCGTGAGAGCCTGCACGCAAGGATGAGCCAGTACAACGCCACTGCGTATGACGTGGAACGCCCGACCGGGCGGTGCGCCTTTACCGACCGGGAGCTGACGCCCGGCGAGCCTTACTACGCCACGTTGGTTGAGCTGACCGACGAGGAGCTGCAGCGGATCAACGCCGAGGCAGAACAGGGCGGCAAGAAAAAAAACACCCTCGGGCTGAAGCGCCTGGATGTGTCGGAGCAGGCGTGGAGCGGGGGCGGGCGCCCCGAACGCATGTTCAGCTACTGGCGTTCGACGGTGCCCGAGCCCAATGCCAAGCCCAAGCTGTTCGTCGATGACGCCACGCTGATGAGCCTGCTCAAGCGCATGGAAGACGAGACCGATGCGGACAAGCTCGCGTTTCGGCACGTGCTGGCGTTGGTGTTGATGCGCAAAAAGCTGCTGCGCTACGACGCGGTTGAAAGCCAGGACGACGGGCAGTGGTGGGTGTTGACTCCCAAGAAGGACGTGACCAAGGGGCATTTTGGTAAGTGGGACGACACGACGATTCGGGTGCTCGACCCGCAGCTGGATGAGGCGGGCGTGCTCGCGGTTACTGAGCAGTTGGGTGAGATCCTGGAGGGCGATCTTTGAGCCGAGCCCTGGCGCTGCTGCTGTGTGTGTGGATGGGCGCTGTTGGCTGCAAGACGCGTCAGGCGGCGTTGAATCCGTCCGGTCCGCCGCCGAGCTACGCGGAGGTGGTGGAGCGATACAACCAGAACCTGATGCCCTTGGAGCAGTTCTGGGCCCGGTCGGTCGTGGCGATGCGTTGGGTGGACGAAGACGGCCGGAGGCAATTCGAACAGGGCGAGGGGCACTTCATGTTCCGGGGCGATCAGCACACCGCGCTGACGCTCGGCAAGGTCGGGCAGATCGTGTTCTGGATCGGCTCGGACGGCGAACGGGTCTGGATGATCGACCGCCACAGCGACCCCAGCGTGACGTACATCCAGCCGGCGGAACGCGGCGGATGGAGCGGCCTGCCGGTGAACCTCGCGCCGACGGACGTGCTGGTCCTGATGGGGCTGCGCCCGATTCGGGCGACGACGGGGCAAACGCGTTACGAAGACGGCCTGTTGGTGGTCGAGCCCGATCCCGGGGCCGAGGGCCAAGTGATCCGCCTGATGCTTGATTCGAGTTCCCGGATGCCTTTGCGTTTGGATATCCTGGATGCCCAGGGCGAGGTCCGGGCGAGTTGCCTGATGGCCGACCATGACCAGGTCCGGGTTGAAGGTTACGCGGTCGGCGACTGGCCAAGAATCCCGATGCGATACGTGATGGAAATCCAAGGGCAGGACGCGTCCATCTCGATGAGCTTCGACGGCGCGGACCCCAGCCGAGTCGGTGACCGTTCATTCAGTTTGCAGAGCTTGATGCGGGCGTTCCCGACGGATGAGGTGATCGAGTTTGAGTAAGCCGTCAGGGCTTCAGGCCTGGCCTTGCAGGACGCGCAGCTGCAGGGGCAGTGTGAAATGCACTTTTTCTTCGGTGTAAAAGCCGTCTTCGATTTCAGCCCCGAATTGCTGGTTCAAGGTTTCGATGATCGATTGCACCAGGTCTTCGGGGGCTGAGGCCCCTGCGGTCAGTAGCACCGTGCCAACCCCTTCAAACCACGCGTAGTCCAGTTCGGTGGCGTTGTCGATCAGGTGTGCGGGCGTGCCACTGCTTTCGGCGATCTCGGCAAGCCGCTTGGAGTTGGAGCTGTTCTGACTGCCAACGACGACCGTGAGGTCCGCAGCCGGGGCCAGCAGACGCACCGCTTGTTGCCGATTGGTCGTGGCATAGCAGATGTCTTCACCCGGTGGGGCCTTGACGTTGGGGTACTTCTTCTTGATCGCATTGATAATCAGATCAGCGTCATCGATCGACAGCGTGGTCTGTGTGAGGTATGCGAGTTTGTCGTTTTGAGTGAACGGGAGCTGCTGCACTTCTTCGGGCGACTCGACGACCGTCGTGTGCTCGGGCGCTTCCCCCGCGGTGCCGATGATCTCCTGGTGGTTGCGGTGCCCGACGAGCAGCAGGTGATACCCCTGCTTGGCGTAGCGGATGGCCTCCATGTGGACCTTCGTAACCAGCGGGCAGGTCGCGTCGATGGCGGTCAGTTGGCGATCCTTGGCCACCTGCCGAACCTCGGGTGACACGCCATGAGCGGAGAAAATCACGGTAGCGCCCTTGGGGACTTCCTCGATCGATTCAACGAACACGACACCCTTCTGGCGAAACCGGGCCACCACGTGTTTGTTGTGCACGATCTCGTGGTAGACGTACAGCGGGCCATCGACGACCTTTAAAGCCTGTTCGACGCATTGGACCGCCATGAGGACGCCGGCACAGAAACCACGGGGGTTGGCGAGGATGATCTTCATCCGTGGATTGTAGGCGACCGGTCAGATTTGGTAGTCCACCGGCCGATTCGCCGGCTCGTGTCCCGTAAGGGCCTTGGCCCGCGCCACCGCCTTGCGGGCGGCGGAGAACAAGCTGTCTTCGGTCGCAAAGACGTTCTCCTCCCCGAGACAATCCACCAGCCCGAACTCGCGCATCCGCTGCAGCATCCGAGGACGCAGCCCGGTCAGGATCAGCGCGCCCTGGGCGTCCTGCAATTCCCGGGCGGATTGCTCGATGACCTGCATCACCGTGGCGTCCAGCATGTGCGACCGCTTCAGCCGGAGGATCACGACTTTGACCCCCGAATCGCAGAGGGCGTGCAACCGATCGCGCAGCTCGTCGGCCGCGGCGAAGAACAGGTTGCCCTCGATCTGGAGGAACATCACATCCCGACGGTCCGGGTGTTCACGCAGGGGCCGCTCGATGAATGGCGAGGCGCCCATCGACTCGTCGGGGTTGGCGACCATCTCCGTCACGTACAACTGCCGGGCCCGGCGGAGGTACAGCGCGATGTTCAGGGTGATGCCCAGGAACACCGCATAGACCAGCGGGATGCACAGGGTCGCCAAGAAGGTCACGCCACAGACATACGCATCGGACCGGCTGGCGCGGACGGTGCGCAGCAGGTAACGCCAGTCGACCAGGCTATAGGCGATCACAAATAGCACCGCCGCGATCGCAGCCATCGGGATGTACCGCGCCCAATCGCTGAACAGCAACAGCACAATGAGCACCGCCCCGGCGTTGATCCAACTGCTGACAAAGGTGCGGGCCCCGGCGTAGGCGTTCAACGCCGATCGGCTGAAGCTGCCGGAGCCGGGGATGCAGCCGACGAAACTGCTGGCGGCATTGGTCAGGCCCTGGCTGAACAACTCACGGTTTGCCGAGACGCCGCCGCGTGCCGGGCCGGGCAACGCTTTGCCGATGGCGTAGGCTTCCATCAGTCCCAACAGCGCCAGCGCCATCGCACCGGGCAGCAGGGATTCAACCGTGGGCAACGACAGGTTCTGCCAGGGCCAGCGTGGCGCGGGTAGGCCATCGGGCAGCATGGGCAGGGTGGCGATCGTGGTCGGCAGCATCGCCGCGATCACGCCGCCGAGGATCACCGCCAGCAGCGGGCCGGGCACCAGGCGGTGGATGCGTCTTGCCCCCAGCACGACGCCCAGCGCGAGCAGGCCAATCAGGAGAGTCCACAGCTGCACGGTCCCTAGTTGCCATTGCAGGCGTTGCGCCAGCCCAATCAACCCGGGCCAAGTGTCCGCCCGGGGGCCCAGTGACATCCCCAGAAACGCTGGTAACTGGCCCGCAGCGATCAGCACCCCAGCCCCGGCGGTAAAGCCCACGAGCACGCTTTGGCTGACGTACCGCGTCAGTCCGCCCAGGTGCATAGTCGCCAGCGCGACCTGTATCAGCCCCTTGGCCAAGGTGAGCATGATCACTAGCGCCACGTAGGTGCTGACGTCACCGGGGTCCGCCAGGCGCGTCGTGATGCTGGCGACCAGCAGGCTCTGTGTATTGATCGGGCCCACCGAGAGCAGCGGGTGGCTGTTGAGTGCGGCACCGATCAGGCATTGCAGGATCAGCGTGTACAGCCCGTACTCCGGGGGCACCTCGGCGATCAATGCATAGGCCAGGCACTGCGGAATAGCGACCACCGCGACGGTCAGCCCCGCCAAGGCGTCGCCTCGCAGATCGACCAGGCGGTACGAACGCAACGTCTGTGCGGTTTGTGCGGCCCATTCACGCACCGGCTCCACCCACTCGGCGAGCGGGCCACGGGGCGCAGCGGGCATGCGTTCAGGCGGCATGAACCCAGCCTAGCAAGCCCCATCAAACGCTGCGGCTTGCTGTAACCCATACAGGCAAAACCCCGGCCCGATAAATCCCGCGAATAGGCTTGCCAGCCTGTTAAGCATGCCCGCGATCACGCCGAACACTGCTCCGTCAGGCGACCACCCCGGCCGCCGGTGATCCAGTGAAACCCATGGGGGCTGCATATGTCCAGCCGCGTGAAAAGCGACCTCGAGCTCTACCTGAAGCAGATTGATGAAGTGCCTCTGCTGACCGCAGATGAGGAGAAGGCCCTCTGCCGGAAGATCCAGCAGGAGAACTGCCCGATCTCCCGTGAGCACATGATCCGCGCCAACCTGCGTCTAGTCGTTGCGATCGCCAAGCGGTATCGCAACCGAGGCCTGACACTGCAGGACCTGATCGAAGAAGGCAACCTCGGCCTGATGCGTGGCGTGGAAGGGTTTGACCCGGACATGGGCGCTCGCTTTTCAACCTACGGCTCGTGGTGGATCAAGCAGTCCATCAAACGGGCGTTGATCAATGCGGTGCAACCGATCCACATCCCGGCCTACATGGTCGAGTTGATCGCCAAGTGGAAGATCGCGTCGCGTGATCTGCAGGAAGAGTTGGGCCGACAGCCCAGCGTCGAAGAGCTTGCCGAACGGATGGAACTGCCGCCCAAGAAGGTGCGGATCATCAAGAAGGCGGTCAAAGCCTGTCAGCGTCCGGCGTCGACCGCCGCCCACGCGGGAGGCAACGAAGACATGCCCACGCTGGGGGACATGATTGCGGATGAACGAACCGCGATGCCAGAAGATGAACTGCTGCAGAAGGATGATCTGGAGACCATCGGCCAGCTCCTGGAAGCGATCGACGAACGCGAAGCCCGCATTCTCCGTTTGCGTTTCGGGTTGGACGGCGATGAGCCCATGACCCTGAAAGAAATCGGCAGGCATGTAGGACTGACCCGTGAGCGGGTGCGTCAGATCGAGATCGCGGCACTCCGAAAACTCAATCAGCGGATGACTTCGGACCATCCGCTTGCAGCGATCAAAGCCCGTCAGCAGGCGGCAGAAGATCGCCGCAAGATCGCGTGATGCTCATAGCCTCAAACCTAGAAGCCAGATTTCGCAAGTTTATTTCATGGAACTGCGAGATCGACCGATAGAAACATTGGCGTCGCTAAGCGTTTTGACGTCTGCTCCTGGCTCTCTCGGCCGGAGGCGAACAAAGCCCCCCTTACGACCTCCAAGGCCGAGGTTTAGATCCATGCCGTTTAATCCTGTAGATGTGATGTGGGTGCTCGTGTCAGCGGGCCTGGTTTTTGTTATGCAGGCAGGCTTTCTCTGTCTTGAAGCAGGGCTGACACGCACCAAGAACTCGATCAATGTCGCGATCAAGAACGTGACGGACCTTTGCCTGTCGATCCTGCTGTTCTGGGGGGTGGGCTATGCGTTGATGTTTGGCTTAAGCCGATCGGGCGTGGTTGGCCAATCGGGATTCTTTCCGGATTTTGGAGCCAGCGACCCGTGGCAGGCAACGTTCTTCCTATTTCAGGCAATGTTCTGCGGCACCGCGGTGACGATCGTCTCCGGCGCGGTAGCAGAGCGGATGAAGTTCTTGGGGTATCTGGTCATGGCCGTGGTGGTCGCGCTGCTGTATCCGATCTTCGGCCATTGGGTCTGGGGCGAAGGGGGATGGCTGGCGGAGATGGGGTTTGTTGATTTCGCAGGATCGACAGTTGTGCACAGCCTGGGTGGATGGGCTGCGTTGGCCGCGTGCTTGGTCGTCGGCGCGAGGCTGAACCACTTCAATGAGAACGGCCAAACGCACAACTTCCCCGGTAGCAACCTGCCGTTGGCCATGCTCGGTGCCTTGCTTCTTTGGTTCGGCTGGATCGGTTTTAATGGCGGCAGCACACTGGGGCTCACCACTGCGGTCCCGGGCATCATCGCCAACACCATGCTCGCCGCAGCGGCAGGGCTTGTCGCAGCTTCGTCGCTTGCATATGCTCACCAGCGCTACGTCGACCCAAGCAGCGTCATCAACGGTGTTTTGAGCGGACTTGTCGCGATCACCGCAAACTGTCATGCCGTCTCAGCGGTGTCAGCGGTCCTCATCGGCTTGGTGGCCGGCGTTGTGGTTTATGTGGTGCAACGCCTTTTGGTTCACTGGCGGATCGATGATGTGATCGGGGCGGTCCCCGTGCACCTGGCCGCCGGGGCCTGGGGCACGCTTGCGGTCGCGTTCTTCGGTAAGCCCGATGTATTGGGCACCGGCTTGCCCTTCTGGTCGCAGGTCGGCGTTCAGGCTATTGGCATTGCGGTTTGCGCGGCCTGGACCTTCGGTTTGGCCTTTCCCATCTTCTGGGCGGCACACAAGCTATTTGGCTTGCGGGTGGCCGCCGTCGATGAGCAGCAGGGCCTGAATGTTTCTGAGCACCGCGCGACCAACGACCTTTTGGTCTTTGCGCAAACCCTGGAGGCCCAGGCTGAGAAAGGCTTGTCCAGTGAACGCGCTTATGTGGAACCTTTCACCGAAGTCGGCATGATCGCGGAGCGATACAACGCGCTGATGGACGTCTTGGAAACATCGACAACCGATATCGAAACGCTTCGGCAGGCAGAGGCGTCATTGCAGGAAGCGCTCAAAGACGCCGAGTCCGCCAACGCCGCGAAGACCGAGTTCCTCGCCAACATGAGCCATGAGATCCGCACCCCGTTGCATGGGATTCTCTGTTTCGCAGGCTTCGGGCGGAAGCGTGCACACACCAGCCCGCCGGAGAAGCTCGAAGAGTACTTCAGCAAGATCGGCGTCTCAGGCGACCGTTTACTCGAGCTCGTGAATGACCTGCTGGATTTGTCCAAACTCGAAGCCGGAAAGATGAACCTTGAGCCCAAGTGGCAAGACGTCGAGCGTGTCATCGCCGGGGTCGTAGACGAAATGGATTCGTTGCTAGCCGAACGCGATATCGAGGTCGTCTTTGATCGGCCTTCCGCGAAGATCGAAGCAGAGATCGATGCCACGCGGATGATGCAGGTCATCCGGAACCTGTTGAGCAACGCCGTGAAGTTCACGCCGGTCGGAAGTACCGTCCACCTCACGTTGACCAAGCAAGCATCGGGCTACAGCGTCACGGTGCGGGATCACGGCCCGGGTATCCCTGAAGGCGAGCTCGAGTCGATTTTTGATAAGTTCGTGCAGTCCACCAAGACAAAATCCGGCGCGGGGGGCACCGGGCTGGGTTTGTCGATCGTTCAAGAAATCGTTGCCGGGCACGGCGGACGGGTTTACGCCCGCAATCATGCCGAGGGGGGCGCGATTTTTACTGTGGAGATACCTGACACGGTGTTCCCGCAGAAAGCTCAAGCCGCCTGAAGCGGCTCCCCGAGGCCCGACCATGCTCAACAATCAAGCCACGATCCTCATCGTCGACGACGACGATATGAACTTGTCCATCATGGAAGAAATTCTGGCGGACGACTACGAACTGTTAGTCGCCCATAATGGGAAAGAGGCCGTGCAGATCACTTCTGAACGACGCCCGGGCTTGGTGCTGATGGACATCATGATGCCGGTGATGGACGGCTACGAGGCCTGCCGGGCGATCAAGTCCCTGCCGCACGCCTCGCTGACTCATGTTGTGCTGGTCTCCGCTCGGGCGACCGCGAACGAGCGGGTTCAGGGCTACGAAGCCGGGGCAGATGATTACATCGTCAAGCCCTTTGACGAAGAAGAGCTCAAAGCCAAGGTGCAGGTTCAACTCCGACTTCGGAACGCGCTGAGCGAGTTGGCGATCGCCCAGCAGGAACTGCAGGCAGACAATTCAATCCTCAACGACACCGTCGATCGCCAGCAGCAAGATTTGCAGGACTCGCGTGACCTGATTGTTTTCGCTCTGGCCCGCCTGGCGGACTCGCGCGACCCAGAAACCGGCGAACACCTTGAACGGATGCGTGAGTACTGCAAGCTGATCGCAGCCAATCTCGCCGTCTCGGGCCCCTGCACCGATCAGATCGACGATGTGTTCGTACAACGCATCTACCAAGCCAGTCCGTTGCACGACATCGGCAAGGTGGGGATCCCGGACTCGATCCTTTTGAAGCCTGGCCGGTTGACCGACCGCGAATTTGAACTGATGAAACAGCACACGCTCATTGGAGCCGAAGCGTTGCAAGAAGTTTTCCAACACGGCCGGGTGGGCGGGTTTCTTGAAATGGCGCTACGGATCGCACGGAGTCACCACGAACGCTGGAACGGCACGGGGTACCCCGATCAGCTCCGTGGGGCGGACATCCCCTTGGAAGCAAGGATATGCGCAGTCGCGGACGTCTTTGATGCACTGACCTCCGCACGGGTCTACAAGAAAGCATTCACGCTGGATGTGGCTCGAACGATGATCGAAGAAGAACGCGGCGAGCACTTTGATCCGGCAGTGGTCGATGCCTTCCTGGCTTGCTTTGATTCCTGCGTAGACGTCTGCGAGCGGTTCAGCGCGTCACGGAGCGCCAGCCAGGGGTAGCCCTTTGACATGGCCACTTGCCCGAGCAGAGTCCGGGTGGGATCGTTACGCTTATCCGTACCCGCAAGTGTAAGGACGTACTTGCCCATCTTGGCCGCCTGAGAACCGCAGCCCGTGAAAAAGACCCCGTTTAACAACTACCACGCCCAGCGCGGCGCCTCGTTTGTCGATTTTGCCGGATGGGAGATGCCGATCCGCTACACCTCGATCATCGAGGAGCATCAGGCCTGTCGTCAGTCCGGCGGTCTGTTTGACGTTTCACACATGGGGCGGCTGACTTTCAAGGGGCGGCACGCCCGCCGCTTGCTGGAGCGCGTCCTGACCCGCCGCGTTACTGACATGCCCGAGAAGCGTGCGCGTTATGCCCTGATCTGCAACGAGCAGGGCGGCGTACTGGATGACGTGTTGGTCTACCGTTTTGAGAGCCACTGGATGTTGGTGGTGAACGCCTCCAACCGGGCGAAGATCGTCGCGCATCTGGAGTCGGTGATCCAGGCCGAGAGCTTTGCGGTCCAGATGGAAGACATCACGGAATCCACCGGGATGGTGGCGGTGCAAGGCCCGAAGGTCATGGAGATGATCGGCCGTTTCTCGACGGAGGTGCCGACGCTCAAGCGGTACGCCTTCTGCGAGAAGAATCTGCTGGTGGTCAAGATGACGATCAGCCGGACCGGCTACACCGGCGAGGATGGTGTGGAGATCATCCTCGGCGCGAACATGGCCGAGACAGCGATCAAGCTGTTACTGAAAGAAAAGGGTGAAGCCGCGGTCGTGACGCCTTGCGGGTTGGGGGCACGCGACACGCTGCGGATCGAAGCGGGCATGCCGTTGTACGGGCATGAACTCGACGAGCAGACTGATCCGCTCGCTGCGGGCCTTGGCTTCGCGGTCAGCCTGGACAAAGGCACCGAGACTGATGGCCCGCCGGTGCCTCGTTTCATTGGACAAGACACGCTTGAACAGGTTGCCGCCTCCGGCCCAACCAAAACGCTCATCGGCCTGACTTTCGAAGGCAAACGCACGCCCCGCCAAGGTGCAGTAGTACTGCAGGGCGGGACCGAAGTCGGTGTCGTGACCAGCGGCTGTTTGTCGCCGACGCTTGGCCATCCGATCGCGATGGCATACGTCTCACCCGAGGTTGTTGATGCCCCCACGCTGGACGTGAACATCGGCAGCACCTTGCTGCAAGGCTCCGTCACCGCGTTGCCGTTTTACAAGGCCCCCAAGGCTTAACCCAGCGATAGCCGTTCCAGGGGCACATTGGCGACCCATGTCGTGATGGTGAAGGCCGCCCGGGCAATCTGCCCCATCCAGACCGGGGCCGTGATGAACACGCCGATGAACATCAGCATGCAGGCACCCTGATTGTTGGCGTTATAGATGAATCTGGCGTACCCCTGCACGTACGACGCGAGTATGTGGGAGCCGTCCAAGGGCGGCGCAGGGATCAGGTTGAACACAAACAAGATCAGGTTCATCTGACCGGCGATCAGCAGCATGTACGTCAGGTTGTCGCCGACGTGCCCGTCGGGCTGCGCATCAAACCGGAAAATCAACCCCAGGATGATGAGAAACAGCAAGCCGAGGGACAGGTTAATCGCCGGCCCAGCAAAGGCGACCTGGGCTTCGCCATGCCGACCTTT
This sequence comes from Phycisphaeraceae bacterium, assembly GCA_965230305.1. Taxonomy (GTDB): domain Bacteria; phylum Planctomycetota; class Phycisphaerae; order Phycisphaerales; family Phycisphaeraceae. The sequence continues at coordinate 70,565 of OZ245998.1, forward strand.
GAGGCGCGTCGGGTCAATCGGCATCTGCCCCCAGGCGATGCCCGTGATCAGTAGCGCGACAATCGAGAATGGTCCCATGTGGATCAGCGGATTAAACGTCATCCGGTTCTGAATGATCGGCGTGCGGTCTCCCAGGCGTATCGCAGCCCAGCCGTGCGCCAGCTCGTGCAGTGTGATGCTGAATACCACGACCAGCACGGTCGCAAAAAACACAAAGCGGGTATTGGGATCAAACGCCATCAACAGAAAGATTTCGCCGGACATGCCCGCATGATAGCCCGCCACCGGCTACTCGCTGTCCTGCCCCAGACCCATCAGCAGAAACTCTTCGGGCAGCTGCTCGTAAGGCTCCGCGGGCGGCACGCCCAAGTACAACAACGACTCTTCTAGAATCCGTTGCGCACACGGCGCGGCGACGATCCCGCCGTAGTGCCCGACCGCTTTGTTTGGGTCGTGCACAAACACGCCAATCACCAGCCTGGGGCTTTCGTACGGGGCCCCGGCGACAAACGACGCAACGTAGCGGTCCTGGTGGTAACCACCGTTGACTGCATCCGGCAGCTGAGCGGTGCCGGTCTTGCCAAACAAGGCGTACTGGGGCGTGTTCACGCGACGGCCGGTGCCTTCTTCGACGACTTGTCGCATCACGTCTCGGGTCAGCTGGGCGACCTGCGGGTCCAGCACGCGCTGCCGCATGCGTCCGGCCTCGAGCGTGTTGTGGTTCACCGCCCGGAGCGTGGGCGTGATTAGCATGCCGTCGTTGGCGAACACCGAGAACGCCCGGACTAGTTGCAACGGCGTCGTGCCGATCTCCTGGCCCATCGGGATCGAGGTCTGCGAGTACTCGTTCCAGCGTTCACGCGGGTTGAGCATGCCCGGGACTTCGCCGGGCAGACGCGAGCCCGTTGTTCGGCCGAAGCCAAACGCAGTGACAATGCGGTGCAGATCGTCCAGCGTCAGGCGCATCGCGATCTTGCCCATGCCGATGTTGGAGCTCTTAACGAGGACTTCCGCCCAGGACAGCTCGCCGTAGCCGTGCGAATCGCGAAGGCGCCGGCCGAAGTCGGTGATCCATGCGCCCATCTCACAGTCGATGACTTCATCCGGGGTCGAGGCCCCCAACTGCGTCAGCCCAGCCCAGATGAAAGGCTTGAAAATCGAGCCCGGCTCGAAGAAATCGGTCACGCAGCGGTTGCGTGCGAACTCCGGGTCCATCTCGCGGAACCGGGCCGGCTCGAAGGCGGGGTAGTTGGCCATCGCCAGGATTTCGCCGGTATGCGGGTCCATGAGCACGACCTGCCCGGTCGTCAGCGGGTTGCCTTCGTCGTCGTGCAGCATGTAGTGCTCGACGGTCCGGGCCAGGTGGGCCTCGGCGATCGCTTGGAGCGTCACATCAATGGACAGCCGAACGGTCTGGCCGTGCTGCTGCGGCAGGTAGTTTGCACGCTCGAAAAACAAGGGGTTAAGCGACGCGTCTCGGAGGTACTGCATCCGCCCCTGCGACGCGGCAAGGGTCTGGTCGTAGGCCATCTCGGCACCGCTGAGGCCGTCCCCTTCGGTGCCGACGAACCCCAGCAACTGCCCCGCCAGCGAGCCGAACGGGTAGTCGCGGACGAGCACCGGTTCGGTCGCCAGCCCTGGGATGTCGAACTCTTGGTAGGCCTGAAGGCGTTCATCACGCAGCCGTTCGTCCAGCACGATGTAGCGCGACCCCGGGCGAGACTCGATCAGCCCCTCGATGTCCCGTCGGTTGTAGCCGAAGCTGTAGCTGACCATCATCGGAAAGGTGTCGGGGTCTTCGATCAAGCCCGAATCGGCAAACATCCGCTGTGCGACCCGGCTGCCGGCCAGCAGCCGGCCGCGCCGATCGTAGATCGCGCCACGCCGTCCGGCGATTTCGCGGGCGGAAGTCTGTGTGTTGACCCTAGACGCGACCTGTTCTCCGGGCAGGGCCTGAAGCTGATAGACCCGACCAAACAGCCCGATCAGCAGGACAGTGAGCAGAACAGCCAGCACCTTGCCGACTAACATCGCGCGCGCTGGGGAGACCGGCTGGGCGGCAGACGCGGCGGGGGGCGTAGGGTCGAGCTTGGGCTTCAAAAACATCGGCTTGCTTAGGGCACGTTACGGGGAGCGGGCGACACTTCATCATCGGCTGGTGTGGGCTCAACACGCCAGAGCAGGGCGTCTGCCGGGTCCCGGCGGGGCGGCACCTGTGTCGCAATCGGGGTCAGGTCCAGGTTGCTGCGGCGGAGGTCTTCTTGTAACTCTTCGGTGCTGCCGGTCTCGGCCATGCGGACCTGCAGGTCCCAGAGCTCCTGCCCGACGCGGTCGATCTGCCGGTGCGTCTGGATCGTTTCGTGCATGACCTGCAGACGCTGGTGGCGAAGTGACAGCAGCACGCCGGCGACCGCGACACCAAACAGAATCAGGAGCAGCCACTTGGGCTGGGTCATAGGCAGGCTTGGATCAGGGGATGATGAGCTCGGTGCCGACGGACAGGCGATTGGGGTCGCCGATGGTCTGGCGGTTGGCCTGGAAGATGTCACGCCAGCGGTTGGCGTCGCCGTAGTACTGCCGGGCGATCGCAGCCAGGGTCTCGCCGCTGCGCACCGTGTGGGTCCGACCATCCTCGTCAATACGGAGCGGATCCTCGTCTGGATCGGCCTCCGGCTCAGTGCTGGGCAGGCGAAGTCGCATGCCTGCGCGGAGGTCTTCCGGTCGACGCAGTTGATCGGCATTGGCTTGAAGCAACTCGCCCCATCGACGGGCGCTGCCCAGGTGCTGTTGAGCCAGCGTGGACAGCGTATCGCCCGACTCGACTTTGATCAGCACCGGCTGGGCAGCAGGCTGCTGCGAGGGGGGGGCGGTCTCTTGTTGAGCTAGTGGTGTCGAGGCTTGATGGGCGTTGCTGAGACGCGGGATCGTCAACTGCATCCCGGGTTCGATCGCGTGATTCGCACCGATGAGGTCTGCGTTCGCTGCAGAAATTGCCAAGAAGTAATCTTCGTTGCCGTAGTGCTGGCGGGCGATGCCGCGCAGGTTTTCGCCGGGACGGACAGTGTGGATGACGTCTGCCTGGTGCCCGTTGTTGTCGTACATCGGGTCCGCGGTTTCGCGCTCGGGGTTCACCCGCCGCGTGTCAATGCCCGCCCCGTTTTGACGACGGCGCTGCGGTGAACCGGTGTTTTCGTGATTGGACTGCCGTTCCGCCGAGGGTTCCGTGGTTTGGCGCTGAGGCGGATCGGACTCCGGCCGAACCTGGCCGCGCGGCTGCGGCGCGGTTTCGTCATGCTGCTGGGCGATGAATCCGCCGGCGCGTTCATTCTGAATGACGCTTTCGCTCGTGTCTTCGGCATAGCCGTTGACTTCGCCGGGGCTCTGCGAGCGCGCGACAGAGAGGTGGTCGTTGATGATGATGCCCACCAGCAGGATAAAGCCCACACCGAAGAGCAGTCCGAGTTTCGTTTCGCGGGTCATGGCCGGTCATCCTTGAGCGGGCCGAGGAGGGGTGCCGAGCGTCCGTGTCGGCGACCGAATTGTAACGAGCAGGTCGAGTCGGGTCAGGGGGTTTTCGGGTTCGATTCGCGGGAATTCGTTGTTTTCTCAAACACGCGGAGCTTGGCGCTTCGGCTGCGTGGGTTGCGGTGTTGCTCTGCCTCGTCTGCGATCAGCGGTTTGCGTGTGATCCGCTGACCGATCCTGTCTTGGGAAAGTTGAACAAAACGCTGTTTCACCGGGCGGTCTTCCAGAGAGTGGAAACTAATGATCGCCGCACGCCCGCCGGGGCGGATCAGGCTTGGCAAATCTTCGAGAAGCTGGTCCAACGCGCCCAATTCATCGTTCACCGCGATGCGAAGGGCCATGAACGTGCGGGTGGCGGGGTCAATCTTTGATCGGCGCCCCGCCGGGCCGTACGCCCGGCGCACCAGTGATGCCAAGTCGCTAGTTCCGGTTATCGGCTCCCCTGCCTCGCGGCGCTCAACAATTTTCCGCGCAATCCGCCGACTGAGGCGCTCCTCCCCGTACCGCCAGATCACGTCCGCAAGCTCCGTTTCGCCAAGCTGTTCCAGAAGGTTGGCCGCAGTCAGCGGAGCATCGGGGTTTAGCCGCATATCCAGCGGGCCATCCTCCCGGAAGCCCAGGCCACGCGCTGCATCGTCCACCTGATTGCTGGCAAAACCCAGGTCCGCCAGCAAACCGGACACGCCGTCGATCGCCAGCTCCGCCAAAGCGGCCCGGGCATCCCGGAAGCTGCGGTGTAGGGTGTGGAGCGTGACGTCATGCTCCCGTGCCAAAGACTGGAGCCGTTGCGTCGCATATGCCAGATTCTCCGCATCCAGGTCCAGCCCGATGTAAGTGCCCCCGGGGATCAGCGGCATCAGCATCGCGGCATGCCCACCTCGGCCGAGCGTGCAGTCCAATAGCGTTTGGCCCGGCGCAGGCGCCAGGCCTCGGATCGTCTGCTCAGGGAGAACGGGGATGTGGCCGGGGTCGGTCATGGTGCGTCGCGTTACGATACTCCGACAACGCTGCCTTCTCACCTTCCTCCGTTAGACGACTGCCATGAAGATCCGCTCCACCACGATTTGCTGTGTCCGCCGAGAAGCCGAAGTCGCCATCGCCGGTGACGGTCAAGTCACCATGAACGACACCGTCGCCAAGGGCTCAGCGGTGAAAGTGCGCCAGATCCCGGAGATGGGCGCGGACGGCCGGGGGGTGCTCATCGGGTATGCCGGCTCCGCAGCCGATGCGTTGGCGCTGGTCGAGCGGTTTGAGGGCTTCCTGAAAGAAAGCCCGCGGAACCTGAAAAGGGCGGCCGTCGAACTCGCCAAGCAGTGGCGGATGGACCGGGCGTTGCGTCGGCTCGAAGCCTTGATCGTCGTTGCCGACGCTGAGGTCAGCCTGCTGGTCTCGGGCACGGGCGATGTGATCGAACCCGACGACGGGGTGATCGGCATCGGCTCGGGCGGCAACTTCGCCGCCGCCGCTGCCCGGGCATTGCTGCGTCACACCGATCAGAAGCCGCAGCAAATCGCCCAGCACGCCTTGGAGATCGCCGGCGAATTGTGCGTTTACAGCAACACCCATATCACCACCCTGGCGGTGGCCCCGGCAACCGGTTGACCCGCTCGGCGCGGGTGATAAACTACGCGGCTCACTCGGCCCGAGTGGCGGAATTGGCAGACGCGCCGTCTTCAGGTGGCGGTTCTCGCAAGAGAGTGAAGGTTCGAATCCTTTCTCGGGCACTTAAGCGGCCTCCGATCTTTTCGGAGGCCGTTTTCATTTCCGGTCCCGCTCGCCTGCCCCGCACCGCCTAAACTGCTTTGATGCCTGAACTCGAATCCATTGCCATGGACGCCGTGATCGCCGGCGAAAAACGCCTGACTGTTGACGAGGCGATCACGCTTTACCACGACGCCCCATTGCACGATCTGGGCCGATGGGCCGATGCGGTCTGCCGTCGATTTCATGGCGACGAGGTCCGGACCTACGTCATCGACCGCAACATCAACTACACCAACGTCTGTTCCGCCAAATGCACGTTCTGCGCGTTCCGCCGCGACGGCCACGAGGACGATGCCTACGTCCTGACCACGGAGCAACTGCACGAGAAGGTCCGCGAGTTGCAGGCCATCGGCGGCACCCAGATCCTGATGCAGGGTGGCATGCACCCGGGCCTAGGTATGACCTGGTACGAGGACCTGCTTAAGAACCTCAAGGCCGAGTTCCCCGGCATCCACGTCCACGGCTTTAGCCCGCCCGAGTTCACCGAGTTCGTCGCGGTCACCGAGCTCGAAGGCTTTCCCACAACGAAGCCGGGCAAAAGCCATGAACTGCCCGAAGACGTCTGGGACGCCAAGCTCGACACGATCATGCGTCGCCTCGTCGCGGCGGGGCTCGACTCCCTGCCCGGTGGTGGCGGCGAGATTTTTGCCCCGCATGTCCGCGAGCTGATCGGTTTGGGCAAGGCGTCCTACAAGCAATGGCTCAAGGTCATGGCCAAGGCACATGAGCTGGGCATGTTCACCTCCGCCACGATGATGTTTGGCCACATCGAAGGCATCCGTGATCGGATCGACCATCTGCAGCTTGTGCGCGACTGGCAGGACAAAGCCATCGAGAACGACTGGCCGGGGCGTTATGTGAGTTTCATCTCCTGGCCGTTCCAGCGGGAGAACACGCCACTGGGTCGCGTGCCGGACCACGACCGTGAGTCCGGCGAGCCGTTCCCTGGGGACGTGCTGGCCGAGAAGATCGCCGCGGGCGAGGTGGACCCATGGGAGCGGAAAGCCTGGCGTCAAGCGGTCCCGGGTTTTGGGAAGTCCGTCCGCATGGCTGGGGCCACCGAGTACCTGAAGATGCAGGCGATCTCGCGGCTGTTCCTGGACAACATCGCGTCTATCGGAAGCAGCTGGGTCACGATGGGCCCGCGCATCGGCCAGCTTGGGCTTTACTACGGCGCCAACGACATGGGGAGCGTGATGATGGAAGAGAACGTCGTCTCGGCTGCGGGCACGACCTACTGCCTGACCGAAGAGGTGCTCTGCCACCTGATCCGCGATGCCGGCTTTACGCCCGCCCAGCGCGACAACCGCTACGGCCATCTCAGGGTCCATGACACGACTGGCCCAGACTTGGCTGTCAACGACTGGTCCACCCAGCGGGCAGAGAAACTGCACCAAGAGCAGGGCTGCGGCGCGGCGACGCCCGGCGATGAAGGCAAGAACGGCACGGTCACGCTGACGGTTTCCGCCGAGTGAACGCTGTCTAGTTCCATTTTTAGATTCAGTTGCATTTGCTAATTCTTTGCGGAAATTGAGTCACAGCGGTGGAAAGCATCAAGCAAAGACCTTAAATTGGATATCTAAATCCAATTTAAGGTTTGCCCATGCCCATTGAACACTTGGACCGGATCTTTCAGCCCCGCTCAGTTGCCGTTGTCGGGGCCAGTGACAACCCCGCCAGCGTCGGCTTTGCGGTGCTGCGAAACATGCTGGCCAGCGCCGACGCAGGCACTTTCAGCGGGGCGGTGTACCCGGTAAACCCCAAACGGGATCAGGTCCAGGGACGCCCGGCGTATCAGTCGCTGGCCGCATTACCCGAAGTCCCCGACCTCGTGGCGATCTGTACGCCCGCGGGCACGGTACAGAGCCTGCTGGCCGAGGCTGGGGGGCTTGGGGTCAAGGGTGTGGTAGTCATCAGCGCGGGCTTCCGCGAGGCCGGCCCCGAAGGGCTGGCGATGGAAGAGGCGCTGATGGCGGAAGCCAAGAAGTACCCCGGCATGCGGATCATCGGGCCCAACTGCCTGGGCGTGATCGTGCCCGGCTTGGGGCTCAACGCCAGCTTCACCGCCAGCGCCCCGGGCGATGGCCAGGTCGCGTTCATCTCGCAGTCTGGCGCACTGGGCACCAGCATCCTGGACTGGGCGGCTCAGAGCGGCGTGGGCCTGTCGCACTTCGTGTCCGTCGGCAACATGATGGATGTCCACTTTGCCGACCTGATCGACTACTTCGGGCAAGACCCCAAGACCAAAGCGCTGCTGCTTTACATCGAATCGATCCAGGACGCCCGGGCGTTCGTTTCCGCAGCCCGGGCCTTCAGCCGAACCAAACCCATCATCGCCTACAAGGCCGGCCGGTTTGCCGCCAGCGCCCAAGCCGCCGCCAGCCACACCGGTGCCATGGTGGGGGCAGACGATGTGCATGACGCGGCATTCCGCCGTGCCGGGATTGAACGGGTTTATTCGATCGATGATCTGTTTGACTGCGCTGAACTGCTCAGCCGACAGTCGTCGCCCAAGCACGGCCGGCTTGGGATTGTGACCAACGCCGGCGGGCCGGGCGTCATGGCGACGGATGCCCTCATCGCGGCGGACGGCGAGTTGGCGGACCTCGCGCCGGAAACGCTGGACGCATTGAACAAGGCGTTGCCGAGTTGCTGGTCGCACGGCAACCCGGTTGATGTGCTGGGGGATGCCACCGCGGAACGCTACGCGCAAGCCACCAAGCTCGTGCTGAACGACCCGAATACCGATGCGGTGCTTATCATCCTGACCCCGCAGGCGATGACCGATCCGACTGCCACCGCCAAAGCGGTCATTGATGCGACGCGCGAAACCAGCAAGCCGGTGCTCACCGCATGGCTGGGTGGGGCATCGGTCGTAGAAGGCCGACAGATGCTCGCGGAAGCGGGGCTGCCGACGTACCCGAGTCCGGAGCGCGCGATCCGGGGGTTGATGCACCTGATCTCGCACGCCCGGACGATCGAGGACCTGTACGAAACCCCGCAAGCGACTTCCGCCGACATGGGGCCGGCCGAGCAGGGGGACAGTGTCTTCACACGCTCGATCCTGTCGCAACCCAACACGCTGTTGAGCGAAGTGCAGGCCAAGGATCTTCTGGACCACTACGGGGTCCCGGTCGCCAAGGCGGTGCGTGCCCATGATGCCCGCGAAGCAGTCCGGCATGCAGAAGAGATCGGCTACCCCGTGGCGATGAAAATTCTGTCTTCGGACATCTCCCACAAGTCCGACGCGGGCGGCGTCATGCTGAACCTCACCGATGCGCAACAAGTCACCGACGGATTCAAACAGATCACGTCCCTGGCCCAGCAGGCGTACCCGGACGCGACGATCGATGGCGTGGCGGTCCAGCCGTTCGTCAAGCCCAAGCATGCGGTGGAGCTGATCCTCGGCGCCAAGAAAGATCCGGTGTTCGGCACGGTCCTGATGCTGGGGTTAGGCGGCACGACGGCAGAAGTCTGGAAAGACACCGTGCTGGCGCTGCCCCCGCTGACCGAACGCTTGGCCCGGCAGATGCTCGAAAGCCTGCGGGCTTGGCCGTTGCTGGATGGCTACCGCGGGAACCCGCGCGTGGATGTCGACGCCTTGATCGAAACCATCATCCGCTTCTCGTACATGCTGACCGACTCGCCGAACCTGAGTGAGTTCGACATCAACCCGCTGTTCGTCTCACCCACCGGCGTCGTAGCGGTGGACGCCCGGGCGGTCACCGACGACACGCCGGTCGAGCACGATCCACGTTTCGGCCACCTGGCGATCCGTCCCTATCCGGCCGAGTACCGCGACACCGTCGAGCTTGCCGACGGCACGACGATCACCCTCCGCCCGATCCACCCGGCGGACGAACCGATGTGGCATACCATGCTCGCGTCTTGCTCGCCCGAGACCCTGCGTGCCCGTTTCTTCGCCACGATCAAGGGCACGACCCACGAGATGGCGACATGCTATTGCTTTAACGACTACGACCGTGAGATGGCCATCGTCGCGATCCACGAAACCGAACAAGAAACCCAGATGCTCGGCGTCGGGCGCCTCGTGGCCGACCCCGGCCGTGAGCAGGCAGAGTATGCCGTGCTCGTGGCCGACGCCTGGCAGGGCCGGCGGATCGGTTCGATCCTGACCGGATACTGCCTGGAAGTCGCCCGAGAGTGGGGGGTTTCTGAAGTCACCGCCAGCACGACCCCCGAGAACCAGCGGATGCTTGCGACGTTCCGGGAGCACGGCTTCACGATGCAGGAAGACCTGCAAGGCGGGCTCGTCCTCGCCCAGGCTCATCCGCAAACCTCCAACAAACAACCCCTCGGTGCCGGATAAGCCTTCGGCACCCTTTCCCTCCTTTTCCTTATCCTCCACCCACGGTTCGCCGAGGCGTATGCTCGCGGAACCCCTGCTACATCCCCCCGCCCCAGCCACCCCACCTTTAAAGCCAGATCACCATGACTGAAGCCAAACGCCGGACGCTGATTATTTCCGTCACTGCGATCCTCTGCACGATCGTTTACTTCGGGCTCCCCACGCAGGGCGACTTCGCGGTCAACGAGTTGGCCCGCCGCACGATCGTGATCTTTGTCATCGCCGCGATCTTCTGGGCCACCGAAGCCATGGCCCTGTACGCCACCAGCCTCGCGGCGGTCGGTCTGATGGTGCTATTCCTGGACCAGAAGTCTTTCCTCGTCGATCTGGACAACCCCATCGCCCGGGCGCTCACCTTCAGCGACATGCCCGAAGCCGCGATCTCCTACAAAACTTTCTTTGCTCAATTCGGGTCGAACATCATCATCCTGTTCATGGGCGGTTTTCTGCTCTCTGCTGCGCTAACCAAGCACGGCATCGACCGCGCGATCGCGGCGCGGGTGCTCGCGCCGTTCGCCAAGTCGCCGATCATGCTGATCTACGGCGTGCTTGCGATATCGGCCTTCTTCTCCATGTGGATGTCCAACACCGCCACCGCCGCGATGGTCCTGGCCATCATTGCACCGATCATCAAGGAACTGCCCCACGACGATAAGTTCCACCGCGGCGTGATCCTCGCTGTCCCCTTCGGAGCGAACATCGGCGGCATCGGCACGCCCATCGGCACGCCGCCCAACGCCGTGGCCTTTGGTGCGATCAACGGCCTTGCCGCCGAAGGGGTCGTGCAGCCGGTCAGCTTCTTGCAGTGGATGATGATCGGCGTCCCGCTGGCGGTCATCCTCCTGGCCATCATCGGCGTCGTGCTTTACCTGATCTACAAGCCCGGGCCCGAGACCAAGCTTTCCAGCATCACCGCGCCCGGCAAAATCACCGCCCAGGGCTACGCCACGATCGGCGTGCTGGTGGCCGCGATCGCCCTCTGGCTCACCGGCACCTGGCACGGGCTGTCTGCCGGGGCGGTTGCCCTCCTTGCCGCCGCGGCCCTGACCGCCATGCGCGTGCTCGAGAAAACCGACGTCGACCGCATCGACTGGAACATCCTCATCCTGATGTGGGGCGGCTTGGCTCTGGGCGCCGCCATTCAGGCCACCGGGATGACCGACCTCATCGCCAAGGTCGATTTCACCGCGATCCCGGGAGACACCTACGGCCTGGCAGTTGTCGTCGTGCTCGTCTCGATCCTGATGTCAACGTTCATGTCCAACACCGCAACCGCTAACCTGCTGGTGCCGATCGTGATGGCTCTGGGTGTCGGGGCAGCCGCTGTCAGTACGCAGTTGGCGGTGCTCTGTGCCCTAGGCTGCTCGTTCGCGATGGCCTTGCCCGTCTCCACGCCCCCGAACGCGATCGCCTTTGCCACCGGGAAGATCAAGGCCTCAGAACTGCTGCGTATCGGCGGCATGGTTTCGCTGGGGGCCGGCGCCTTGCTGCTGATCGGATACCCGATTGTGCTGCCGATGGTCCTGGGCAAATAATCACCGGACCGGGTCGATCGCTGCCTTACCCAGTGGTCTGCATCAAGTGTCCTGGATATCCAATTCGATCGGCTTCGGCTCGGGCTTGGGATGGCCGTGCCACAGGAAGTAAGACAGCCGGCCGACATCATCAAAGATCAGCATCAGGCAGGGCAGCACGATCAGGATCACGCCTGTCGCAGAGACCAAGCCACCGGCGATCGAGATGCCCATCGGGATCAAGAACTTCGCCTGGAACGACTGCTCCAGAATCAAGGGTGTCAGCCCCAGGACCGTTGTGATTGTGGTCAGCATGATCGCCCGCAAACGAGAGCGGCCGGCCGAGACCAGCGAGTCGTAAACCGACATCCCCTTCAGCCGTCGCTCGTCGTTGTAAAACTCAACAAGGATCAGCGAGTCGTTGACGACGATGCCCGAGAGGGCAACGAAGCCGATCAGCGACAGGAACGTCATGTTGTAGCCCAGCAGGAAATGGCCCCAGACCATCCCGATCATCGCGAAAGGGATGGCCGACATCACCGCCAGAGGCTGGAAGTAGCTGGAGAACAGCCACGCCAGGATGACGTAGATCAACACGGCAGACGCCGCGAACCCGATCGGCAGCGACGCAAACGCATCAGCGGTCTGTTCTTGTCGCCCGGCATACTCGATCGAAACCATCGGGTACTTGGCACGCAGTTCATCCAAAGGCGACAACGGATCTTCAAGCAAGCCAAGCATGCGGTATAGACGGACTAGCTTGGAAAGGAGATTGTCTCCGCCTCCCAAATTCGGTTTGTTGAATTGCTCCACGATTTCCTCCGGGCTGATCCCGGGCACGATGTCGGCCATCACCGTCACCGCGCGCTCACGATCGATCCGACGGATCATCGCGTACGACTGGGTCTCTTCGACCTCAGCGACTTCTATCAAAGGCACCGGTATCCCCGATGGGCTCATCACCCATGCGTTCTCAATGTCAAACAAGCTCCGTCGGGTGTCCTCGTCCAGCCGGACCCGAACATCGATGTCTTCTTCTCGCTCGGAGAACACATGCGCATCCAACCCGAACAAGAAGCCGCGCAGCTGCGTCGCAAGAAACTGATTGGTAAAGCCCAACGCCGCTCCGGATTCGGTCACCGACCACTGCATCTCCGGCTGCCCGAGCTCCGCGTTGTCCCGGATATCCACTACGCCGTTGTAGTTCGCCAGCAAGCGCTTCAGGTCATTCACCGCCGCTTGACGCTGCGCATCGTCCTCGCTGGCCAGGTTCATCTGGATGTCTGGCCCCGCCGGGCCGCCGGAGATCTGCGAGAAACTGATGCGCTCGACTTCGGGGAGCCGGCCTTCGAGTCGGCTGCGCAGGTCTGCGATGATTTCCGAAGACTCGCGATCGCGGTCCTCCACAAACGCCAGCTCAATGAAGATCTGCGCGATATGAGGTGAAGCCGCAGAGGCTTCGCCCGTGTCAATGTTTGTGCTTTGGCCCACCTGGGCCGACATCAGCTTGACCTCCCCGTCGGCCTGCAACTCGGCGATCGCGGATTCAATCGTCGCCACCGCCGCGTTGGTCCTTTCCAGGTTGGTGCCCACAGGCATCTGCACATCCACGATCAGCGTCTCGGCGTCCGAGTCGGGCAGGAACTCAAACACCACCCGCTTGCCCGCGACCAGCCCCATGCTCCCGATCAGGATCGCCAACGCGACCGCCACCGTCGTGTACCGGTTCTTCAACAAAAAGCCAAGCACCACGCCAAACCGCGGCACCACCGTGTGCAGAATCAAACGGTCGCGGGCATCCTCGAACCGCTTGTACATCGACGCCAGCTTGCCGGTTTTCCGCTGGTCACGCTTCAGCAGACTGTGCCCCATGTGGCTGGGCAGAATCAGCAGCGACTCCAGCAACGACATGAACAGCGCGACCGCCACGACCATCGGCAATGCGCCTAGCAAGTCCCCGATCTGCCCTTTGATGAAGCTCAATGGCAAGAACGCCACCACACTGGTCATGACCGTGGCGACCACCGGCCAGCTCACTTGCCCAGCGCCGCGCACCGCAGCGCTCAGCGCCGGCTCACCTCGCTCATGCCTAGCCTGGATGTTCTCAGCCACAACAATCGCATCGTCCACCAGCAAACCCAGCACTACGATCAGCCCGAACATGGTCAGTAGGTTCAGCGTGACATCCAGCCAGCCCATCAGCACCAGCGTGCCCAGCAGGGCGGTCGTCAGGCCGACCCCGACCCACATCGCCGCACGCCAGTTCAGAAACAACAACAGCGTGATAAACACCAGGACCGCGCCGTTCCGCGCGTTCCGCACGAGCAGGTCCAGACGACCCTCCACGAAGCGCGACAGGTCGCTCATCGTGGCGATCTGCAGGCCTTGCGGGTTCGCCTGGGTCGAGTTCAGACCGATCTCGTAGGCATCGACCATGTGCTTCTTGGTCAGCCTCTCGAACCAGCCCAACCCCAAGGGCTCGCCCTGCCGACCCAACACGTAGGCCCGAACACGCTCAGCCATCTCGACGATGTCCTGGTCGCCGACCTTAAAAACAGTGATGCGCGCTGCGGGCTGCTGGTTAAAACGGACCCCGAGGGCTTCGTCCACAAACCCCTCGGTGACGGTCCCGATATCCGCCACACGGACAACCGTGCCGTCGGGCTGAGTTAAGACCGGGATCTGGAGGATCGTTTCGTCCCGTTCGGTGACCCCCATGGTCCGCACCCGGGTGTCGCCCAAGCTGCCGCGCACGGTGCCGCCGGGCACTTCACGCATCCACGATTGGATCGTCTGCGTCACCTCCGGCAAGCTAAGGCCGTACTGAAGCAACGCCGACTGCCGTAGGTCCACCCGCACTTCGTAATCCCGCGCGCCCTCGATCAGCAGCTCGCCCATCCCGGGCATGTCACGCAGGTCTTCCCGCACGCCTCGGATGGCGTCTTTCAACGACGCCTCATCCAGCTCGCCCGCCACCGTAACCATGATCACCGGCAGGCGTGCTTCAAAAACCTCGACCACAATCTCTTCCGAGTCTTCGGGAAGGTCCAGGAGCGAGTCCATCTCGCGCTCGATCTCTTCCAACGCTTCATCCACGTCAGAACCTTCGACGAGGTTCGCCGTGATCCCCGCGCCGCCTTCAAAGACCGAAGCACTGATCTCATCGACCGACTCGATCGTTGTCAGCCGGTCTTCGATCTTGATGACCAGGCTTTCTTCAACCTCCTCCGGCACCGCGCCCGGGTAGGGCGTGGCGATCGACACCGCTTCGGGATCAATCTCCGGGAAGAATTCCCGGCGGAGCGACAGCCCGCTCACCAAACCCGTCAGGATGATCGCCATCATTAACAGGTTGACCGGCACCGGTTTCTCAACGCCAAACTTCGGCAGGCTCATTCGTCTGCCTCCACGCTCGCCGTCGCTTCATACCGTTGGGGCTGAACGCCTTCACCCTCCTGCAGCGTCGCCGTCGCGTTCAAAACGATCGGCAAACCGGGCGTCAGGGGAGAATCTTCAGTCAGCACCGCCCATTGGTCGTCCGGCAGGCCGCCGACCGCTTGAGGCCCTTCCAGGGAAAAAGACGTCTCGACCGTGATCGCACGCAGGTATTGCCAGTCTTCCGTTTCGTCCACCACCAGCAGCCGCCCCGAACGCAGCGATCGGCGAGGCACCACGAAACGCTCATCGCCTTCACGGACCGTCACCCGCCCGCCGACATACATCCCCGGCGTCAGCAACCCACCCGTGTCCCCCGCGGCGTAGGCAGTGTGTGCGTCGGGCTGCTGGACCAGCGCGAAGACCGTCACCGTGCGTTGGTCTGCGTTATCCACCGGCGCAACGCGATCGACCGTCGCCTGCCAGGTCTGCTCGTTGGACGTGGAGAACAGTTCGATCGGATCGCCGGGACGGACTTCCGCTCGGGCGGTTGCGGGCAGTCGAAGGGGCACCTCGATCGTCCGCAGGTCAACGACATGGGCCACGACTCGGCCTTCGCGAAGGTCTTCCCCGATCTCGACCTCGACGTCCGACAGTACACCCTCCAGCGGGCTGCTGATGACTGCACGATCCTTTCGGAGTTGCGCCAGATCACGTTCCGCTTCCCGGGCCGATTGCTGGGCGAGGAGCGCCGCTTCGCGATTCGGCAGTTGTTCGATCTGCTCCGTGAGTGCCGCCACCTGCGTGGCTGCTGCGTTGTAGGCTCGGCGGACCGCTTCCAGGTCCTGCAGGCTGCCGGCACTGTTCGCACGAAGTCGCTCCACACGGTCTCGCTCACGGATAGCGATCTCGGCATCGGCTTGGGCCAATTCCAGTCGTTCCGTCAGTCGGACACGCTCGATGGGCAACTGCTGAAGCTCTGCCGCGATCGCGTCCAAAGCGCCTTGTGCCGCGGCCAACTGAGCGGTGAAGTCCGATGGGTCCAGCTCGACCAATATCTGCTCAGCTTGAACGACGCGCCCCGCCAGCACGTAGTCGCCGACATTCAACACTGTCGCCGCGACCCGGCTGGGCACGTCCGCTTCATCCAAGGCCACTGCTGTGCCGTACCCCAGCCACTGCCGGGAAACCGGCACACGTGTGGCGTCGAAAACCACGACCGTGCGATCCGCAACGCCGCCTTCGACTGTTTCAACGGTTGGTGCGGTTCTTTGCAATGCGTTTACCACGATGACAGCCACCACTAAGGCGCCAATGCCGACGAAGCCCCGGAAGATGTAAGCCAATGCCATTTGAGGACTGGCGCGAATGCGAGCAAGAAATCCCACGACGCCCCGGAAGGTGTAAGTCAATACCATTGCCAATGTCCGTCTCATGATGTTCCTGTTGATTCACCGATGCGTACAGTGTACGACTCTGGTTCAGGCGGATCTAATGCTGCCGCCATGCTCATGATTTCATTGCACAGGCGCGGTGCCGTGGGCGGGTGCCACGATGGGCTCTGCCACGACAGTGCGCCCTGCACGCAGGTCCGAGGCCAGCATCGCGCCGATCGTGCCCGGGCCCGCAGCCTCCGCCCGGGCCCACCAGGCCATCGCCTCCACCTCATGCCCGGCCAACCAGCGGTTGACGCCGTGGTGATACAGGCTCGAGGCGGTCATCCGCTGATCGATTTCGTCACGCACCAAAGCGGACTCGACGCGCTCCGCCAGCCAGGCGAAGTCCGATGCCGACTGCCCCCGGCGGCCAAAGAAACCCGGAAGCTCCAGGCCCGTCCGGGCACGCAGGAAACGCACTTCCAGATTGTCCGGCAACGCTTCGACCGTGCGGTCGATCGCGCCCATCCCCTGACGAACCAGCCCCAAAGCCTGAAAATTATTGTCCACCCGTGAAGCCCGCAGCACCCGACCGCTGCCCAGGTACGCTTGCACCCAGACCCAATCGGGTCGGAGGTTGCTCAGGTCTTCAAACAAACGGTCCGCTGCCGCAGAATGGTTCGGCGACTCGTTCACGCCGATGAAATAGTTGATCCGGGCCAACTCCGCGACAACCGCCGGCTCCTCGGGCGTGGCGTCGTAAACCTGCTGCGCTGCGTCCAACTCGACCAACAATTCATCGAGGTGCACCCGGGTACGCTCCCGCGTGCTGCTAGGGGTGTGCTGCACGTCGATCGGCGTCTGTCCTTCAACCGTCTCGACGCGGTACACGTAGTCGGTTTCAACCACCGGCTGGGCACGACACCCCAACAGCGTGATACAAACCCAAGCCAGTCCAACACCGAGTTTCTGACCTGCCAAGCATGACTCCTTCCGTCAACGCGCTATGATGGCATCGAAACCTTCGCATCCTAGCCCAACCGATCATGGCAGGAGCAGACTTGTCTAACACCACCAAGCACATTGTTATTGTCGGGGCCGGCCCCGGGGGGCTCGCCGCGGCCATGCTGTTGGCCCGCTCGGGGCTCCGCGTCACCGTCCTGGAGAAGAACACCTTCGTCGGCGGCCGAACGTCCACCATCCAAACGGACCAGGGCTACCGCTTCGACCTCGGGCCAACCTTTTTCCTGTACCCCGCTGTGCTGGAATCGATCTTCGAGATCTGCGGGCGCGACCTTCACGCCGAAGCCCCCATGACCCGTTTGGACCCGCAGTACCACCTGCTGTTCGAGTCCCCTGAGGGCGGCCTGAGCGGTGATCTCAAATGCACCGGCGATATTGAAACGATGTCCCAGCGCATCGAGAAGCTCAGCCCGCAGGATGCCGACGCGTTCCGGCAGTACATCACGGACAACCGCAAGAAGTTCGCTGCGTTCAAGCCCGTCCTCGAAAAGCCCTTCGACGGCCTCTTGGACTGCATGGACACCAGCACGATCAAGTCCCTGCCGATGCTTCGGCCGTGGGCCAGCGTCGACTCGGACCTCCGACGGCACTTCACCGACGAACGCATCCGTCTGGCGTTCAGCTTCCAGAGCAAATACTTGGGCATGAGCCCGTTCCAGTGCCCGAGCCTGTTCACGATCCTGTCGTTCCTCGAGTACGAGTACGGCGTCTGGCACCCCACCGGCGGGTGCGCTGCGGTCAGCCAGTCGATGGCCCGCGTCGCGCAGGAGATGGGCGTTGAGATCCGCCTGAACGAACCCGTTACCGGGTTTGAATTCGAAGGCAAGCGGCCCACCGCGGCGATCACCGACCAAGCCCGTTACGACGCGGATGCGGTGGTGGTCAACGCCGACTTTGCCCATGCGATGACGAAGCTCGTGCCCGACGCCAACCGTTCACGGTGGACCGACACCAAGCTGGAACGAAAGAAGTTCTCCTGCTCGACCTTCATGCTCTACCTCGGCTTGGACCTCCCGCCGGACGCGTTGGACCTGGAGCACCACTCGATCTTCCTTGCCCATGACTACGCTAAGAACCTCGACGAGATCGAGAACCAGCACACTCTCTCCGCCAATCCTTCGGTCTATGTCTGTCACCCGGGCAAGACCGACCCGACCATGGCCCCGGCCGGGCAGACGGCGCTCTACGTCCTGGCCCCGGTGACGCATCAGACCGACAACGTCGATTGGCCCAGCGCCACCGCCGGTTTCCGTGAAACCGTCTTTCAGCAGCTCGCCAAGCTCGGCCTGCCCGATCTGAAGCCGCACATCCGGTACGAAAAGGTCGTCAACCCGGACACCTGGCAGCGCGACTATGCGGTGCACCGCGGCGCGACGTTCAACCTCGCCCACAACTTCGCGCAGATGCTCCACCTCCGCCCGCGCAACCGCTTCGAAGACCTCGACGGCGTCTACCTCACCGGCGGAGGCACGCACCCGGGCTCGGGCTTGCCCGTGATCTATCAGTCGGCCCTGATCTCCACGCAACTGCTGCTCAGCGACCTCGGCGTCTCGCAGGACTGGACCTACGACATCAAGGCCCCCGCGCCGCCCGCCGCACCCATGCCCGAGCCGGTAGCGACGTGACGGACGCTGCCGCCCAAGCCGTTTCGCAAGCAAGGCAGTCGCTGGACACACCGATGCCGCTGGGCCCACGTTTGGCTGCGGTTCGTCGATTCCGCCATGCGTTGGTGGAACAGGCCGAAGCGGTGGCACAGGATGTCACCGATGCCTCGCCCTGGCGTGAGCAGGTCAGCGAGACCTTGGGCGCCGAAGTCATCCCGATCGTTGATGCCTGCCGCTTCCTTGAACGCCGTGCAAAAAACATTCTCAAACCCCGTCGAGTCGCCAGCCGGCAGCGCCCGCTCTGGCTGTGGGGGACGAGTTCGGTGGTGCATCGCGACCCGTGGGGCCTGGTGCTGATTCTCGCGCCGAACAACTACCCGCTTTTTCTGCCCGGTGCGCAGATGCTGCAGGCGCTGGTTGCGGGAAACGCCGTCCTGCTCAAGCCCGGGAAGGGCGGTACCCCCGCAGCCCGGCACCTTCATGAGCTCGCGAAGCAGGTGGGCTTTGGCGAGCGCGTCCAATTGCTGGATGAATCGATCGAGACCGGCACGGGAGCCATCGAAACCGGCGTCGATCATGTCGTCCTCACCGGATCGGCCGAGACCGGCAGGGCGGTCGCCCGGCTGTGTGCGGAGCGCCTGACGCCGACCACCATGGAACTCTCCGGCTGCGATGCTATGCTCTTGTTGCCCGGCTGCGACCTCAAGCTCGCAGCGCAGGCTCTGGCTTTCGGCCAACGTCTCAACCAGGCCCGCACCTGCATCGCACCGCATGCGTTGTTTATCCCTGAATCTATGCAGGCCGACTTCGCTCAGGCATTGCAAGCCCAGGGCTTGGCCCTGCCTGAACCCAGTGAGCCGATGGATGAAGACCGCTTCGAGCCCGGGTACACGCTGAGCCTTTACCAAAACACCGATGAAGCTGTTCAGCGCATCAACGCCAAGCGCTATGCCCTGGGCTGCTCCGTCTTCGGCACCGTCGACCAGGCCCGCGCGATCGCCCGCCGGATTGAGGTCGGCACAGTCACAATCAACGACCTGATCGCGCCCACCGCCGACCCGCGTTTGCCTTTCACCGGCCGGCGTCAATCGGGCTTCGGCCCGACCCGTGGCGAAGAAGGCCTTCTGGCGATGACCCAACCCAAAGTGATCCTCACCAACAAGAGCCCCGCCCGGCCGCACTACGAACCGCCCACCCCGACGCTGGCTGGGTTATTCTCGTCATACCTCCGGGCGATGCATGGCCGAACCCATCGTTTTGCCTCCATGAAACAACTACTGCGGCAGGCCCAGCTGTTGCGTGCCGAGCAAAAGGAATCCCACACATGACCGCTGCCTACAACCCCGACGCCCCCGTGATTGTGATCGGCTCCGGTTTGGCCGGCCTGTCCGCCGCCTGTTCCCTGGCCACCCAGGGCTACCGCGTGCAGGTGCTCGAAGCCAACGACTGGCTCGGAGGCAAAGCCGCACAACTCCACCTGCACGCGCCGGACGGCTCGGGCGAGTTCCGTTTCGATATGGGCCCGACGATCCTGACCATGCCCAAGGTGCTCAAGCGTCTGTTCACCGATGCCGGACGCAAGCCCGAGGATTACCTGGACCTCGTCAATCTGGACCCGCAGTGGCGCTGCTTCTTCGACGGCCCCGGCGGTGACCTTGAGAAACGCAGCGTGCTAGACCTCCGCGAATCGGTCCGCGACATGACCTCGACGCTCGAGCGTTTCACCGATGACCGCCGGGTTGTCGAAGGCTACCGCGAGTTCATCCGGTACGCCGAACGCCTGCACGACATCTCCGAGAAGTTCTACTTCTACAAGTCCATCGGCGGCATCAGCGACATGATGGACCTGAAAACCTCGTTCGACCTCAAGACCCTCAGCGACGTCCTGGCGATGCGCATGGGCCATTCCGTGGCCGGCACGATCCGCAAGCACGTGCCCGATGAGCGCGTCTGCCAGATGCTTGACCACTACACCCAGTACGTTGGCAGCAACCCGTTCGCCAGCCCGGCGATCCTCTGCTCGATCGCCTCGATGCAGACCAACGAGGGCGTCTGGTACCCGATGGGTGGGACCCGTGCGGTGCCCGACGCGCTGATCCGGCTGGCGCATGAGCTGGGCGTGGAGTTCCACACGCAGACCGAAGTCAAAGAGATCACCTACGCCGACAACCGCGTCACCGGCATTATCAGCCAGGCCGGACACACCTGGCCCGCCTCGTCCGTCGTCTCCAACATGGACGCGGTCCGCACCTACCGCGAACTGCTCGGCGGCGACCTCACCGATGCCTTCGAACGCAAGACGCCGCATGAACCCGCTTGCTCGGGGGTCGTGCTTTACCTGGGATTGAACCAGGCCTACGACCACCTCGCGCACCACGACTTTGTGTTCTCCCGTGATGCCGAGGAAGAGTTCAACAGCATCTACGAGCTCGGCGAGCCCGCGCCGGACCCGACGTGTTACCTCGCAGCCACCGCCCGAACCGAGCCCGGCACCGCGCCCGAAGGCGGCGAAGCGTTGTACGTGCTGGTGCACACGCCTTACCTGCGCCCGCACCACGACTGGGCGAAGGACGGCGAGCTGTTCCAGAGCTACCGCAACACGATCCTCGACAAGCTGGAGCGCACCGCGGGCATGGAAGGCCTGCGTGACCGCATCGTGGTCGAATCCGCGCTGACGCCCCAGGACATCCACGATCGCTACCGCGTGTTGAACGGTGCGATCTACGGCCTGGCGTCGCACGGCAAATTCCTCGGCGCGTTCAAGCCCGCCAACCGCCGCAAAGACCTGAAGGGCCTTTACCTCGCCGGCGGCGCAGCCCACCCGGGCCCTGGCATGCCCATGGTCTTGATGTCCGGCTGGATCGCCGCCCAGTCGCTTGGGCAGGACGGCATCGTCGAACCCCACACCGTGACGGCCTGATCCGTTCGATGCCCGATGCCGCCCCGAGCCCACCCCGCAGCACGCCCTGGGTGTTCCGCGCGTTCGCCCGGTACAACCGCCGATACCTCGGTAAACACTTCCACCGATTCCAACTCGCCAACGAACACAGCCCGCCGCCCAACCCCGACGGCTTGCCCGTGGTGATCTATTTGAACCACCCTGCGTGGTGGGACCCGTTGGTCTGCGTCGAACTCGCTCGGCGGTTTTATCCGCAGCGCGGACAGGCGGCCCCGATCGATGCCGAAGCCCTGAAGCAGTACGGCTTCTTCAAACGGCTGGGTTTCTTCGGTGTTGAGCCGGACTCCCCACGCGGCGGCTCGCAGTTTCTGCGCAACGCGCTGCGCGTCTGCCAGCAGGATGATGCAGCACTCTGGATTACCGCGGAGGGCCACTTTACGGACCCGCGGCAACGCCCGGTGCAGCTGATGCCCGGGTTGTCTCACCTGGCTCATCGTCTGCCGCGCGGCCTGATCATTCCGCTGGCGATCGAAATCGCCTACTGGGATCAACGCACACCGGAGCTGTTGGCTCGTTTCGGCGAACCGATTGATGCCGGCACGCCGTTGGACTCACCCGAAGCCTGGCAGGATGAACTCACACAGCGCCTGACCCGCAGCCTCGAATGTCTTGCCGCGGATTCCATCGCACGAAACACAGAAGCGTTTACCCCGCTGGTCGGCGGGAAAACCGGCGTGGGCGGGGTCTACGATTTTTGGCGCCGAACCAAAGCGGCGCTCACCGGTCAACGCTTTGATCCCCAGCACCGCGGCAGCGAATCGCGCCCCCAAGAGCCCTCCGCATGATCCTTCTGATTGCATGGACAACCTTCGCCGCCGCCGCGTTGCCCCTGGTGATGCTCATCATGAACCGCGGCGTCTTCCGCAGAGCGCCGATGTTAGTGCCGACCGAAACGTTGCCCCGCCTGTCGGTCCTGATCCCCGCGCGGAACGAAGCCCAAGGCATCGAGGTGGCCTGCCGCGCCGTGCTTGCCAATCAACAGGTGGACCTCGAACTCATCGTTATGGACGATCAGTCCACCGACGGCACGGACCAGATCGTCCAACGCTTGGCCGAGGCAGACCCGCGTGTTCGTCTGGCGAAGTCTGTGGACCTGCCCGAAGGCTGGGCGGGCAAGCAGCACGCCTGCTACCAGCTCGCGCAGCTGGCGACGCATGACCTGCTGGTGTGGATCGATGCCGATGTGCGGCTGGCGCCCGACGCTTTGTCTCGGCTGGCCCAGTTTCAGAAGCAATCGCAAGCCGATCTGGTCAGCGGTTTTCCGCGCCAGGAAACGCACAGCCTTGCTGAGCGCCTGGTGGTGCCGTTGATCAACTTCATCCTGCTGGGTTATCTGCCTATGGCAATGATGCGTGCTTCACGCAGCCCGGGTTTCGGTGCTGCGTGTGGCCAGTGGATCGCCGCCACGCGCGCGGGCTACGAGCAGACCGGTGGGCACAGCAACCCGCTGGTCCGCGGCAGTTTCCATGATGGGGTCAAGATGCCCCGTGCCTTCCGTGAAGCGGGGCTCGCCACCGATGTCTTTGATGCGACCGATACCGCGACCTGTCGGATGTACCGCAGCCTGCCCGAGGTCTGGTTCGGCTTCGCGAAGAACGCGACGGAGGGGATCGCGACCCCGGTCGGTCTGTGGGTCTGGTCCGGCCTGCTCATGCTCGGGCATGTCGCACCCTGGCTGCTGCTGATCGACCTGCCCTGGCTGCACCCGGCGGTCTACGGCGCGGTCGTTTCCGCTGCGGCGATGAGTCTGATCACCAGCCTATGGGTCGCCTTCTGGTTCAAGCAGGGCCTGGTCGCCGCGCTGCTCCGCCCGTTTGGCATCACGCTGTTCCTGACGATTCAGTGGTACGCCTACGCCCGCCGATTGCTGGGCAAAGCGCCGACCTGGCGCGGCCGATCGGTGAGCGCCTGAGCTTGACCTAGCTCCCCACGGCTGCTGGGGAGGACACGCTGTTTGGCATCCATTTGTGCCGCTTCCGCCAGACCACGCCCAACGAAAGCAAGATCATGAGCCAGCCCGACGCGATCATCAGGCTATGCGGCACGATGTGCACGTGACCCGCCGTCGGCGACACGATGCCCCAGGACCACCGGGCGGCCAACCAGTCCGTCAGCAGGCCCATCAGCAGGGCCCCGATGATCACGCCGCCCAAGTAGCAGGCCACGGCTTTGCTGCCCAGCTCGCTCCGCACCACCGCGATCGTCGCCAGGTTCGTCGCCGGCCCCGCCAGCAGAAAAACCAACACCGCGCCCGGGTTCACCCCGGCGATCAGCAGTGACGCTGCGATCGGCGTCGAAGCCGTGGCACAGATGTACATCGGCACACCCACCAGCGCCATCGCCAGGTACGCCCAGCCCGAGTTGCCCCAGGCTTCAAGTTCCCCGACGGGCACGAGCGTCTGGATCAAAGCCGCGAGCAGCAACCCAATCACCAGCCAAAGCAGGATGTCGTCCAGCATCTTGCCCAGCCCGTAGGAGACCGCACGCCACCAGGCCGGGGCCGGTGCGGTAGATGGCGGGGTTTCCGACGCACAGCAAGACTTCGCTTCAGGCGCGGGCTCCGCACTGCAACATGACGACACCGGCTCAGGCTCGGCTTCGGGTTCAGAGCAGCAGCAGGACTTCACCGCGGGCGCTTCTTTGACGTCGCCTTCGGTGTCTAGATCGTCTTTGACCCATTGCGCGGTCATCCAGCCGGCCCCCACCGCGCTGAACACCGCCGCCACCGGCCGAATCACCGCCATGAACGGCCCGAGCAACGCATACGACAGCACGATCGAGTCCGCACCGTTCTCCGGCGTCGAAATCAGAAAAGAGACCGTCGCCCCTTTGCTCGCCCCGCCCCGGCGCACCGCCAACGCCGCCGGCAGCACGCTGCAGGAACACAAAGGCAGCGGGGTCCCGATCAAGGCCGCTCGCACCACGGGCCCAAGCCCGCGGCCGCTCATCCAGCGGGTCATCACCGCTTTCGGCAGCCAGACATGGATGATCCCCGCTGCGACCAGACCCACCAACAGCCAAGGCGACGCTTCCAGCCAGACCGCCCAGAAGTTCGACAGATAACTTAGAAACCAATCCATAGGCTCATCATAGCACACGCGTTCCCCCGGTTGCCTCTTGGCTCACGTCTGCTAAACTCTCCGGCTCGCCACCCCACGGGTGCGTAGCTCAATTGGATAGAGCACCTGACTACGGATCAGGAGGTTGGGGGTTCGACTCCCTCCGCACTCATTACTTTGGCGAACGACCCACCGAGCCCCTCGGTGGGTTTTTTCTTGGCCATACCAAGGCTGTTTCATGACCAGAATGACGGAACCACCCGCTCAGGCGGCGAGCGTCTGTGCCTGAGCCTTTGCGTCAAACCCCAAGCAGATCAGCGTCAGGTCGTCCCGCTGGTTCAGTGAACCGGATTGCTCATTCAGGTCTGCTTTGAGCTTTTCAAACGCCACGTCAATCGGGTCTTGACGCATGGCCTCGAAGCGAGCCTCAAACGCATGGGTGTCGATCTTGCCCGGCTCGCTGCCGGGGATCGCCATCTCAAACCCATCGGAGTAGATCATCAGCCGATCGCCCGGCTCGAGGGTCATCGTGGTCTGCTTAAACTCTTCTTCGTCGAAGACCCCCAGCAGCCCGCCGTCGGCCTCAAGCGTGTCGGTGGGGCGGGCTTCATGCTGAATGAACGGGTAAGGGTGCCCCGCACGGGCGAACCGAACCGTGCGGCTGGGGATGTGGATCACCGCGTAACACGCCGTGGCAAAACGCACTTTGCCCCGCTGGGCAGCCACAAGGTCCCGGTTCAATCGAGCGATGGCTTCACTGGGCTCCACGATCGCGTAGCCGTTGGGCAAACTGGGATCGATCCGCTTGGTCGGCAGCGATCGCTTGATAAACATTGTCATCAGCGCGGCGGGCACACCATGCCCCACCGCGTCGGCCATGAACACCCCCAGGTGTTCTTCGTCCAGCAGCTGCACGTCGTAGATATCCCCCGACACGTAACCCGCCGGCTGCCAGAGCACTTCCAGGCTCATGCCTTCCACCTCGGGCAACTGACGCGGCAAGTACTCCCGCTGAAGCTGCCCCGCCAACCGTAGCTCTTCATCGATCTCGCGGATCCGTGAGAAGGTGGACACCTGCGTCGCGCGGCTGACCTGGGCCTCCTCGGCCAGGGCCTGCAACGCCGAGCACTGGCTGTACAGCCCACGGAGCCCAGCGCACAGCGCCTCCGTCGGCGTCGATACATCACACGCCACCACGCCGTCATAATCCCTACCACCGGCGCCCTCGGCCACCAGCATCGCCGGCACCGTGCGGTCCTGCGCGATCCCCACCACTTCAAACACCTTGCTCCGCCCGGCGTCCTGCAACGCAAACCACGCCACGCCGTCCTGAGCCAAGACCTCCGCATCCGCCAGAACCGCCTGCAGATCCACCGGCAACACCTTCGGCCGCTGTTTGCCGCACCAGTGCGCTAAAACTTGCTCCAACAACAACATCGCAGCATCACGGTGATCGGCGTCGGCAACCAGATAAAGCGGTGGGGGGGCTGGCATCAGTCAAAGGCCCTGCATCAAGGGATCGAAACCCAGCCGTCATCCTGGACCGGCCGGTAACCCCAAGATCGACCTACTCTGCCCAAGACTTCAACTGATCCAGGGGCAACGCGACTTCATCGCCCGTTTGTATCGACAACGTCTCCAGCATCCCGCCTTGGAGCTCGATCACGAACTGGCAGTCGTACCGCGAGCTGTACCTCTCCAACTGGTAATCCGGCGTGTCATAAGGTTCAACCGCCATCGCGTGCATCGCCACGATCCGCCCGTCCGAATCCAGAAAAACGATGTCAATCGGCACCAGGCACCGCCGCATCACAAACGACCGGGGAGACGCATCCTGAAACACAAACAGCATCCCGCCGTCGTCCGGGATCGACTCTCGATCCGACAAGCCTTGGAACCGGGTCTCATCGTTGAGCGCCAGCTCGAGCGAGAACGTCTGGCCGTCGATGGTCACGTCCTGATGCGTCGGTGGCGGACCATCCGACTCGCAGCCGGGCAAGCCCGCCAGCACAACCAACAGCGTCAGGCACGGAGTCACAAACAGGGCGGTGGCGTGTTTCATCCGAGTAACCAATCGTGGTGGGCTTGGGTCATGATCACGGGCTCGTGCGACAGGGTACCCCATTCAAACCCCGCCACGAAATCCGCCAATGACAGGGGGGTCGGCTCATCCACAACCCCGCACCACGCGCCCATCAGCCCGATCACCCGCTCGGCCATCACCCCCTGCTGACGGTAGGTTTCCAAACGCGTGTCGCCGTGCCGCTTCGCCAGCCGTTTGCCGTCCTCCCCAATCACCAAAGGCACGTGCCAGTAACCCGGTGTCGGAAGCCCGAGCATCCGCTGCAACCAAAGCTGCCGATGCGTCGAAGGGATCAGGTCATCCCCGCGCACGACATCCGTCACACCCTGCCGCGCATCATCCACCACGACCGCCAATTGGTAGGACGGGTACCCGGACTTCGTCGCGACCAGAAAGTCGCCCACCTGCTGCTGAACATTCAGCCGCCGCTCACCCGCAAATACATCAACAAACGCCGTCTCTTCATCCGGCACCAGCAGTCGCACATTGTCATCGCTCGGCTCGCCCAACGCAGGCAACGATTCGCCCAGTCGGCCGCGTGACGTGCCGGGGTAACGGGTCTCGTGCTCATCCGCGTGCGGCGCGGAAAGGGCAGCCTCAATCTCCTTGCGGGTCAGCCCGCACGGGTACGCCGCCCGCTGCTGATGCAACCCCCGCAACGCCTCCGCATACGGCTCCAGATCGCTCGTCTGATCCACCGGCCCAGCATCCCAATCCACCCCAAGCCAACGTAGCAACGCAATCGCACCGCGGTCTGCCCCCGG
Source organism: Phycisphaeraceae bacterium (assembly GCA_965230305.1). Classification (GTDB taxonomy): domain Bacteria; phylum Planctomycetota; class Phycisphaerae; order Phycisphaerales; family Phycisphaeraceae. The sequence goes on from OZ245998.1 coordinate 97,980, forward strand.
CTTCACCCGAGGCGTGTCCAGGTCCTCCACCCGCAGCAGGATCTCCGCCCCGACCCGCCGGGCATGGGCGTAGTTGATCAGGAACGTCCGGGCGTTGCCCAGGTGCAACGCACCGGTCGGCGAAGGCGCTAGTCGGGTGACGCGGTCAGACACGGAGCGTTATCGTAGTGACATGACGCCCGCTTCCGAAAACCGCCTGCCCACCAAGCTCGCTGTCCTCGTCTCCGGCGGGGGGACCACCCTCATCAACCTCCTCGAAAACATCAACGCCGGCACGCTTGCCGCTGAGGTCGTGCTCGTCATCGCCTCCAACGACGACGCCGCCAACACCGTCCGCCAGAAGCTCAACGCCCACGGCAGCAGCCTTCCGGTCCACACCTTCGCCCGCAAGACCTACGACTCCACGAACGCCTTCTCTGACGCGATATTCACCGCCGTCCGTGATGCCGGGGCCGAGCTGGTCTGCCTGGCGGGCTTCCTTAGCTTGTTGGTCATCCCCGAGGACTACAGCCTCAAAGTGCTGAACATCCACCCGGCGTTGCTTCCGGCTTTCGGCGGCAAGGGGATGTACGGCCACCACGTCCACGAAGCCGTTCTCGCCGCTGGCTGCAAGGTCTCCGGCTGCACCGTCCACTTCGCCGACAACACCTACGACACCGGCCCGATCCTGCTGCAAAAGTGCGTACCCGTACTCGACAACGACACGGCCTACACCCTCGCCGAACGCGTGTTCGACGCTGAATGTGCTGCCTACCCCGAAGCGATCAACCTGATTGCCTCAGGCCGAATCACCGTAGAAAACGGCTTGACCCGACTGACCTGATCCCCGATAGCCGAGCCCCAACCCGTTTCGAACCGCCCCGCTACGCCGATAATGCCTGCTATCGCAGTTTTCAGTCTGTGAGGCCTTAGCGGCAAAAGGGGGGGCAAAAAATGAGCCCCGCTGGTTGGCGCCAGCAGGGCTCGAATTCGGGAGTTGCACATTGGCGTGTGCAGAGCTCCTAGTGCCCCGGCCGAGTCTTTAGCTCGCCGGGACTGAGCCACCGCATGTTTAGGACCACGGTGACAGTGCTTCAATCTTACTCAACGACCCCTGCCTCTGTCCAGCCCCTCGATCAAATCGCGGTTGCACAGGGTCTTATCGTTGGTTTAGGCCTGTTTCTGTCCTGTGTTGCGGTGGCCGGGGTTCCGAGTCCTAACGGTCTCGGCCACCCTTTCACCCCAACACAGGAGGCACCATGCCAACCAATTCATCCGTTGAAATCCTCGCCGTCTTTCCACCCAAGCCGACCGACAAGACCACGGTCTTAGGCTTCGTTTCCTTCGCTTACGAGCATAGCGGCTTCAACCCGCTGACCATCACACGCAGCTACAAGCTCGACGGTGAAGACGACTACCGCAATGCCGTTGTTGCCAAGGTCAGCCAGGGCAAGGTTGGCATCCAACGTGCCCGCATCCTCTCGGGCAAAAACGGGCCGTGGCTCACCGGCGATTTCAACGGCTGCCCCCGCGAGGTCATGGACGAAGTGGTCAGCCGGGCTCTGGACGAGCTCGACCGCCGCAAGGGTGAGGCGGTGTCGTCTTGATGTGGGGTCCTCCTCAAATCGTGGATGCTGCCGCTGCGATGTTTTTCGGTGTCATCTTGTTCGTTTGCTTCGTTTGGTTCGTTTCCATCGCCGCTCCGTATTTGTTCAGTCGCATTGGCCGCATACTCCGTGACTACTACACGCAGCAGGCTCTCGAACTGGTTCACGAACAGGCACAGGAGTTGGAGCGGCTTCGCAAGGCTATCGACACCCTCAATCGCATCGCCTCCGGGGAGGATGACTGATGCTTGTACCTGTCTGCCATCCCGATCCGTTGTTCTACGGTCTCCTCGCCTTTTTCGTTCTTGGAGTCATGACCACTGCAACCGTAGCCATCTTCCTTTGGCGTCGTTGTTACAAAGAGATTCGAGACGACCGAGTCCGGCTATGGATGAAGCTGGATGAAGCAAAAAAAGATGCCCGCCAGAAGGCTGATGAACTGGAAGGGCTTCACAAGGCTATCGACGGCCTCCATCGCATCGCCTGCGGGGAGGACGACTGATGCACCCAGTCCATGTTCTCTACACCTGCATCGGCAGCCCTTACCGCACTTTGCCCGGCGTTCACTGTTGGGGCAAGGACCGCGACGCCCGGACCTATGACCTGGGTCTGCCTGTCGTGGCACATCCACCGTGTGCCCGTTGGGGTCGATATGCCAATTGTTTCGGTCGCGTACCTGGCGACGATGGCGGCTGCGGCGATCATGCTGTTGAAACAGTTCGACGCTGCGGCGGCATTCTCGAACACCCTGCCAGCTCCGGTCTGTTCGCTCGCCACATGATGCCACGACCCGGCACCGGTCCTGACCTATGGGGCGGCCGCACGGTTCAGATCAATCAGTCTACCTACGGCCACCGAGCTCTTAAGCCGACGTGGCTCTACCTCGTAGGCGTTCCCCATTCCATCAGCTGGCGAGCTGGCACCGGCAACCCCACCGCCACGGTCGAACACATGGGACGCAGTGAACGTGAGCGGACACCTACGCAGCTGGCACAGGCTCTCGTCCTGGCTGTCCGTTCCATCACCGACGCCAACCTGGCATACCGGAGGACCGCATGATTGCCACCCCCACCCTCGCACGACAGGACGGCCAGCCTGAACCCTACTGGCCCACAGAGCCCTTCCGTGGGGGCTCCCCCGGGGACCGGGGGACGGGAGGGGGTCCGACTGGTGAGCCTTGCGAACGCTTGCCTGTTGCCCCCCTTCCTGTATCACGGGGGGCAAATTCACATCAACGCCCTGATGCGAAGGTGCCCACCATAAAACTCGACTGGCTCCGTGTCAGCGGACCCCGCAGCCTTGCCCGTGTCGTCATCGAGGAACTAGACCAGCTCTACGGCGACCATCACAAGGGACGGGGCGGCATGTTCCTGGGTGCGTCGTTCCGCTGGGAGGATGGTCCAGCCCTGTTCTACGATCCATCGCAAGAGGATGACGACGGCTGCAAAGAACACTGCGTCCTCGATCTCCCCGGCTCCGTGCTCGAACGCATCACGCCACGCCAACAGCTATGCCTCATGGTCCGCTTGTGGTCGATGGGCTTTAAGGGTACCCGCGTTGACGGGGCTATCGACTTCATCAGTCACCTGGGCGTTGGCCTGATCGACAACATCCTCAGTGCATGCGAGGACGGCCACGTCGTCGGTGCTCGCTGCTGGGACAAGCACGAGGGCTACAACGCCGACGGCCTCTGCAACAAGGGCGTCACCATCGGCAAGCGTGGCAAGGACGGATCAGGTCGTTATCTCCGCTGCTACGACAAGGGCCTCGAATCCGGCACGCATGCAGCAGGCATCCGCGAGCGTTACGAAGTTGAGTTCACGCACAACCCTGCCCAACAGGTTTTTGACGCCATGTGCAAGCTCACGGTTGACACCGGCGTTGATAGCGAAGGCTTCGCCGAACTCGTCCGGCGTGTTATGGGTTCCTTCGACTTCCGCCGCAACACTGACAAGAACGTCACCCGCCGCCCACGGTTGACCTGGTGGTCTGAGCTCTGCGATGGGATCAACACCATCAAAACAACAGACCAACGCGACCAGACCACTAAGGACCGTTGGGTTGCGTGGTGGCGTTCCATCCTCCCGAACATCGTCGCCATTGCTCAAGCCGTCGACCTGGGTGAGGACCACGTCGTCCGTGAGCTGTGCGACTTCCCCGGCCTAGGTAACGCGGTCGAGCGTGCACGTGCAAAGTCTGTGTTGTGGGACGTGGTCAACGACATACGCGACGAGATGAGGCAAGACCTATGACGCCTGCTTTCTGGGACGTCGCGAAGTTCGTAGCGATCGGGCTCGGTGCCCGCTTGCTTTTCAAACTCTGGCTTAAATTCAGGAACCCGGGCTAATGGATTCAGTGACGCTCAAAGAACTGCTACAGGGATGGATCACCGGTGCATGGTGGGCTATGTGGCTGTTCTTCGCCATGTTCTTTGTCACCTTCAAAATCCGGTACATCAACCACATTGCAAAAAACTCTGGTTAGGGCGGTTGCCGACCGACTCGGCAGGTAAAGGAGGACGTAATGTCCAAGTTCATCAATATCGTTTGCACGAAGTTCCAGCAGGTCAAGCAGGCCGTCGCCAAGGCTCATGCCTGGGTCGCGGGCGGCTTCATCTCTCTCACCTACGCCGGTAACGAGGCTCTCGCTCAGACCGGCATCACCATCACCGCCGACGACTCCGTCGACACCGACGGCAGCATCGACGCCCTTACCGGGCAGGCGTATGAAATCCTCCTGAAGGTTGGTGCCTTCGTTGTCCTGGCTGGCCTCCTGTGGATGGCCATCCGCAAGGTCCGCGGCGGCGGTGCCTGAACCAGCCCCTAACCGAGGGGTCCGGCGTAGTTGCCGGGCTCCTTTTTATGACACCAGAACAGTTCGACCAACTCGTATACCTCATCGGCTTCTGCATAGGAGTACCCACCGGATGGATGATCACCCGCGATATCGTTTCGCTCTGCTCGCGTCGGCCGGACTCCTTCTGACTGCGCATACTCAAGCCGAGCTTTTCCCTGCTGACCTGAACGAGATCGAAGACAGCCTCGAATTCATCGAACAGAGGCAGACCGACATCTTCACGAACAACGTCACCAGAAACAACATCCTTTATCAGCTTGAGGATGAGCTACAGGCAAGCAACGCAACCCTCACTGACATCTATTCAGACCTCCACGACGTCAGGACCTACGCCTCCAACATCCGCAACCAGACAACTACCACCGCCAATAACAGTTGGGCTATCCGTAACGATGTCGAAGACATGGCCTCCGATCTCTCTGGCCTTGCCGAACAATTCGGCACCAACGCCAACAGCCACATGTTCTACATGAGCGACACGAACAACTTCGTTCGCAACAGCTTTGAGCTCCTACAAGAGCTGGACTACAAGGCCCGTGACGATGCAGACGATCAGATGCTCGGCACCCGCGACTACTACCTCCGCCGCATTAACGACGCTCTTCGGGGCAGCGAAGACGCCGACACTCAACGTCTCGCCCAGATCGCATCGGCCTTTATCGGTGTCCAGCAGGGCGAAGCGGGATCGTATGACGTGACATGGTTTAAGCAATCCATTCTCGACATCGCTCAGAACATCGAGCACATGGACAACACCCTCCTCTTGCAGGAATTTCTCAGATTCAACCAGCAGTTCGGCACCGGCACCCAGCCTAACTCCATGATGTTCTACATCACTGACTCCAACAATTTCATCCGCAACAGTTACGAAGTTCAGGAGGAAATTCTTATGGAGTTGGAGGCCATCAGGCAGGCCACCGAAGGCGATGGCACCATCGACGACGTCACACCTGGCAATGGCACGTCGGTTAACCCCAACGCGACCTACACGCCTCTAGATGAGGTGCAGGCTGAAGCCCTAGATGACTGGACGCCTCCGGACTTCGACACCAGTTATGACCTCCCGGACAACCCATTCGTCGATCAAACCGCCGACATGCCCAACACAACTATCGCCTTCGGACCAATGGGTGATCTGACTGTTGACTGGAAGGCCTACGAGGAATCTGGCGTCCGTGAGCTCGTCTGGGGCGTACTCATCGGCCTATCCGCATGGGGCTGGGGAATGTTCGTCTTCCAAAGCTTCAAGGTGACCTAAATGATCGAAGCAATCCTACAAGGCATCGCATCCGTCGCTCAGTCCATTCTTGATGGCATCATGTCGGGGCTCAGTTGGGTAGCTCAGCAGGCATACGACTTACTCCTCTGGCTCTGGGGCCTTGTACGCTCTCTGGCTGGTGATGCCTTTGGTGTGTTCGCCAAGCTCGCAAAAAGTCAAATTCAACACGTCGGACTCTGGCTCAAAGAACACTTCACCCCTGTCATCGACAGCTTCAAATCCAAGCTCGACGAGATGGGCTACACCGAGCAACTTGATAGTACAATCCAAGCCGCTACCGATTTACAAGAACTCTTGTCACCTTGGGGCTGGGTCCTGCCGATCGGCCCCATACTTGCCATCGGTCTAGCAGCCATTTTCGTTGTTGCATTGGTCTGGGTCATTCGTTGGGCTATCGGCCTCATCCCCGGGGTCAATGGATGAGTAAGGGTGCCGCACCATTCAGCCACGGTATCTACGTCGTTACCGGCAAACCAGGCCACGGCAAGTCCTATGGCATGACCCTCTGGATGCTTAAAGAAGCCCTCAAGGGCGAGCGTCCTATCTGGACCAACGTACCCATCGACATCAAGACGTGCCGTGCCTGGCTCTACCTGCACGCACAGGGCAGCCAGAAACGACGCCGACGCATCGCTCACTTAATCCGTGAAATGACACAGGACCACTTCACCCGCATGGCGTCGCGTCTCCACTCCATCAATGAGCGAAGCCGCCGCATCATGGAAGGCATCGAAGGCGTCAAGGATCTATCTCAGCGAGGGAAGTTCACTCAGGAAAAAGCATGGAAGCAGGCCACGGAGGAAATTGACAACGAGGACCCTCCAGTCTTTGAAGGGGCTGGCGCCAACTCCATCATGCCCGGAGCCGTTCTATTCCTCGACGAGCTTCACCAGTGGTACCCATCCCGCGACTATCGCAACGAGCCCAAGGAAATCCTGAGCTTCACCAGCATGCACCGTCATGGCATGTGGAAGATTTTTGTCAGCAGCCAACGCCGAATGAATGTCAGCCTCTCGTTCCGTGCGATGTGCCAGACTTACATCCACGTGATCAACCTGAGCAAGTGGCGACTGCTACCGGGCATCGGCGGTCTGCCTATCACGGTCTTTGGTTACTGGTACTTCGACAACAGCGACATCGACGAATCCAACGGGAAACTCATCCCCGGCGGTCGACCCATGCACAGCGACTTCGAGATGCCCGTTCTCCGAAAGAACTGGATTTACAGGTGCTACCGCAGCTATAGCCACGCGGGCAGCATCAAAGAGCTACACGCCGCACGTGCGAGAACAGTCGGGCTCATGCTCGACGAGGAGGACTCATGCTAGGACGACCAAGCCGGGCCAAACTTCTTGGCGAAACATTCTCAAAGCTCTTTCGGTATGGCGTCGCTCTCGTCGTTGGTTATGCCATTGGCCACTGGGCCGCGGCCGCCAAGTTCGACCCGTCACTCATCGAAGTAACAACCAGCAACACAGAACAGCCAGCAGAAGGGCAGTCAGATGAAATTCAGACAACCGTACAAGAACCAGAGCCGTCGACTCCGGCACCGGCACCCGAACGTTGGGACTCGGGAAACCTCCGAGGCGTCACGCCGCAAGGTGCGAGCATTGATGGGCAGGCTGTACCGCTCGGCACGCCTTATCAGGGGTCACATGTCCTTCTTGCGGTCGATACACAGAGCGGCCAAACGTATTGGATCGACCGCATGGGCCTTACTTGGATTTGGCCTGTGGGCGGTGTTGCTCGCCCCGGGCTGCTCCCCGCCGAGCTTCGACGAGCCTACAGCCAACAGCAGTATCGAGCTTCCGATTCACCAGATGCCAGCACCACGACTACAGGGCAGGATTCAACGCTCGACACTCCCTGACCACGGTAACGAGCCCATCTTGTCGGGCTTGTTCGAGGGTTCGTTGTTCGACTTCGCCGACTGGATCAAAGACCAAGACTGCATCGTTGTTGTACCTGGCGACCAGCGTGACACCAACATCAGAGCCAGGTTCGACGGCGTGCCTGCCTCGGCCGGTTTGCGTATGGTCGCCGACCAGCTGGAGGGTGAGCTACAAGTCTTGCGACGTGGGCCGATGCTCTACGTCATCGGAACGCCCGACGGCTACGACATGGTGAGCCGCGTCTTTCACGTACCTGGCCAGGACGCCCAAGAGTTCATTGACGCCGTAACAGCGTTGTCCAGCGGCAATGCCACCGTGGCGGCTGTTGGCGACGCTCTCGTCCTCCGCGACACTCAAGACCGAGTCCGAGCCGTCGAGGATCTATTCGACGCTCTGGGGTCCGCACGCGGCCAGTACATCGTCGAGCTCCTCTTCGTTGAGGTCACGCAGTCATTCACGCGAAGGATCGGTCTTGACTGGGACTGGTCCGGCTCGCTGGTCGTCGAAGCTGGACTCGGACCCCAAGCACCTGAACGGCTTCTCTATGCTGCGATCGACAACGTTGTAACGGCCGAGGCCAACGACACCGTCCGCGATGTTCGTATTGCTAACGCCGTAAGGCTCCACGTCATCGAGGGCGACGACGCAGAATTCCAGGTCGGCGAGACCACACCCGTACCCCAACGCACCGTTAGCGATGCCGGAACTGTTACCACAACCGGCTTCGAGTACATCGACACAGGCTTGATCCTCAACGTCTCCGTGCGTACCGAACCAGACGGCCGCCTCCGCGTCATCCTTGAGCCTGAGATGTCAGCCATCAGCGGCACCATCGAAGGGGCACCCGTCCGCACCAGACGCCGACTCTCCACCGCCTCCGTGCTTGAACCTGGCGGTGCCATCGTCGTCGGTGGATTCGACCGCCATGAACAGGTCCGGCAACGCGAAGGACTGCCCGACCAAACCGACCTCTGGGCCTCACACCACACCACCGAAAACAACAGCTCTCGCCTGTACGTCGTTTGCCGAGTCATCGACCCCACCCAGCCATACGCGGAGGGGGATCCCGGGTCCAGTCAGCCGGCTCTGCCGGCGACGGTCCCGGGTTCCTCCGAAGCGTCCACGCCTGAACAACACACAACAGCAGCAGAAGCCATGAGATTTATCGAGCTGGCAGCGATCAACACACATCGACCAACCACATGGCAAGACTGGGTGTTTTATGAGTAAGATAAATTGATATCCTTTCGCTCTGGGCACTTCCACCCCTGCATCCGGAGAACATTATGAAACGATTCATCTTTGCATTACTTATTTGCATTACGCCTTATTCGTCTGCTGACGAACCGCCTATGCACACAATGTCAGACCTGCTCGAAATGGATCAAGCCGAGCTCGTCGTACATGTCAATGAGCTCTATCAGGAGATTCATCGCCTCCGTGCTGACCTTGCCAACGCCCAGGGCAATCAAGCTCAAGATGAAGAACAGTCCAACGTTCCACCTGTTCAGCGATGGACAATTACAGTCGATGCTAATGAACGCCCAGACATGTCTGAACTGCAACGCCAGCACCGTGAAGCAGACCGTGAATTTCTCGCGGCTTCAAGGGCCTTAAACGCTGCTCGCAACAATGAAAGAATATACGAGGACTCCGCCCGCCATCGAGACATACGTGTTCAGGCTGAAGCACGCAAACGTGACGCCCAACGACTACTCGATGGTGTACTTCAAGAAATCGAGCGTCAACGATCTCGTCGCTTGATACAGGCGACCACATCAGAAGGGCGGTCTGTTGAGTTGATCTTGGCTGGCGTCTATCTACAGGATGCAGATTCATTTGAAGTGGGATCTGTGTACACAGTCGAAGGTCGGGTCTTGAACGGTCACGGCGGAATAGCATTCCGCGGCTTCGTGCAACCTAATGATTCGGAGTGAAGTTCCATCCCGGGGCAAGGTCGCTTAATCAGGTCAAATGACAAGCGTTTGAAACAGGGCAAGGTCTACCGTGCTTGTGCTGAATGCGGATCTGTGCTTCCCGATGGTTCTCGGGTCGATCGGAAGTTCTGCTCGTCAGCCTGCAAGCAGCGTGCATGGAGGCGTAACGCGAGGCTTCAGCCCGTTACGCATCAGGTTCCGACAGCTCGTGATTTGATTGCCATGATGGAGCAACAAATTCAAGATGCTGGGGGTTGACACTACCTCAATCCCAAGATAGAGTGACATCCGCCCTTTCTGAGCCGATAATGCCTGTTATGTTCAATTGGTATCGATCTCTCTGTCATCTCAATCAGGATTACGGCTTTGGGCCCTCAGGCAGCCGCAGGTCATGCTAATTAACACGAAGCCCGCCAGGCCCAGGCCCGCGGACGCCAGCAGCTTGCCGGACAGGCTAGGCCAATCCGTCGGCTTCAGCGCGGGGAATACCGACAACACCAGCAGCCAACCCGAAAACGCCAGCCGACCGGCGAGGCTCTGCAGCGACAAGAATGTCGCGCGGTGCGCTTGATCGACCCGTGGTGTGACCACCGAGTTGATCGGCGCCCTCATCAAGGCCCGTGGCACCGAGCGCAGCAACATCAAGCCAACGATCACCGGATGCAAACCTATGCTCATCAGCGTAATGACGACGATCTGAATCGCGCAGGCGGCCAACAGCGTCGGCCCAAGCCCGATGGCGTCCCGCAGCTTGATGCTTCGCCGGGCCACCCACGACGCCAGGATCATCACGAAGCCGACATGCAGGCCGGCCACCACAGGCGCTTTGTTATTCAGCCCTAGCCCCAGCGAACCATACTCCATCAACGCCAGGTCCAGGTAAGGCTGGTAGAACTCATAAGGCACGTGATTCAGCACCGTCATCAGCACGAAGAACCCAAACACCCAAGCCAAGGTCCGATCACGTAACAGGGCCGCTGTCGACACCAGCTGACGAATCGGGTGCAGCCCCGGCTCATGCTGAGCATGATCTGTTGGCTCGCGCATGGCCAGCACCAGGCCCAGCCCCACAGCTGCAGCGGCCGCCGACAAGGCGTAGGCGTACCGAAGCTCGACCAGCGCGACCGCCCCGCCGACCAACCCCGCCAGCCCGGTTGCCAGTAGCGCGTTGCGCGCGACCTGTGCTTCTCGTGCATCGAACTCCTCCGCATAACCCGCAGCAGCCAAAGAGTCGAAATGCATCGACGTATCCGTGCCGCTGTTGGCCGCCAATCCTGCCGCAAGCAGGACCTGTGCCACCGCAAACGTTTCAAAGCTGTTGCCAAAGAAGAACACGAGATGGGCAGCTAACAAGGCCACGTTCGCGATCACGAGCGTACGCCGTCTGCCAAAGCGGTCCGACAGATAACCCGATGGCACCTCCAGCACCACGACCGCCAGGTAATAGATCGCTTCCAGGCGGAGCACATCGCTCAGCGACATGTGCTGCAGGAAATAAAGAAAGAACACGGGCAGCCAGAAGTACGCGTTCAATGCCGCGGCGTACCACGGGTATAGCCGCATGTTCCGGGCCGTGCTCGGCGGTGAACTTCCCATGCCGGTTTGAATTCTACTAGACGATACTCAGTGACCCGGCCGGTTGGGTCTGAAGCCGGCGCTGCTGGGCGGCTTCAAAAGCAGGTGGCCGACGTACTCGCCACACTCGGGGCACGTATGCGAGATAGCCGGGTCTAAGCCGATGAGGCTGTAGCCACAGGCGGGGCAAACATCCCCGTCATCGGACTCTAAGAGCAAAGCCCACTGTGGCCCCCCTTGTTGCACGTAGGCCAAGGTGTACGCCCGGGTGAGATAAGAAATCGGCAGAAGCAGAACCGAGCTGAGATAGGGCAACGCCCCAATGCAGCAAGTGAGACAGATTGCCGCGAAGCCGACGATCCCGCCAGCAATCACGATGAGCAGCTTGAATAGGCAATACAAGATCACCGAGCCGATGTTGCCCGAAATCACCTCAGCGTACGCAAGGCGCCAGCCCTCTCGAACTCCGACTCGGTTCAGAAGCATTGCGGGGACGGCGAAGTTGTAAACCAGCGTGTCGATAAGACTAAACGCCAAGCTAAGAAGCACGATGACAACGCCGGCGATTAACAACGGCAAGATTGATTCAAGCGCAGCATCGCTGATGATGATGTCCCGCCATGTGGCCCAAGCAACAAAGCCCGCGAAAACAATGGGGAGATACCAGCACACCAGTTGCAGACTGAAGCGAAACACAAATAAGCGATTGGCTTCCGGCGCATACTCGCTCCAGGGACTGGATATTTCCGCACTGTCGTGCATCAGGTTGTAATCGAACATAAAACGGCCCCGGCAACTGAGCCAGTTTATAAGGGCCCCTACTGCCAGCAGCACCAACGCGGCCACTGTCACCACCGGAACAAGCCAGCCCATATTGCTGGCCAACCAAGCCTCGATCTCGCGGACCTGCTGCTGCGGGTCGTATGGCTGGGGGATGTACAGGGGTGTATTCGAGTTGGGTGGAGTGGACCAATTACTACCCGGGCCGGGAGTGGTTGTTTGCGGGTAAGGCTGAGGCGGCATGGGCGATGAATAACCAGACGGATTCAGGTTGCTGAATTGGTTGTAGTTGCTCCCAACGGTCTGCCCTTCGCAGGTCGCCAGGAATACCACAAAGCCCAGGAGAAACCACTTACCGACACTGGCGGTGCGGCCAAACAAGGAAGTGTTCATCCGGTCCCATGCCAGACTGAACGGCGCAATGACTTCAAGTTTGACGCGGTCCTGCGGTTGCTGGCCAGCCCAATGCTCTTCGCCGCTCGGGCCCCGGTCGTAGAGATTTGAATCCAAAGATCATCCCCCTTTTCTGTGTGCTTAAGCTCCCAGCAGGCGTTCGACGAAGTTGATGTCGGTGTCGGAATTGCGGAAGTTGCCGTTGCGCATCAGGCGGTCGTGCAGGCCGATGGTGGTCTTGGTTGGGCTGACGTTGAATTCGCCCAGAGCGCGACGCAGGGCATCGATCGCGGTGTCGCGGTCGGGCTTATGGACAATCAGCTTGGCGATCATCGAGTCGTAGTGCGGTGGGATCGTGTAGCCGGCGACGACATGGGTGTCCATGCGGACGCCGGGCCCGCCGGGTTGATCGAAGGTTTCGACCTTGCCCGCACAGGGGGCGAAGTTGCGGTCGGGGTCCTCGGCATTGATCCGGGCTTCGATCGCGTGGCCGTTGATCTTGATCTGCTTCTGCGTGAACGGCAGGGGCTCGCCGGCGGCGACCTTGATCTGCGTCTGGACGATGTCTATGCCGGTGACCATTTCGGTGACCGGGTGCTCGACCTGGACGCGGGTGTTGACTTCCATGAGGTAGAAGTCCTTGTTGCTGTCCATCAGGAACTCGACGGTGCCGGCCGAGTAGTATCCGGCGGCTTTGCCGAGGCGGACGGCAGACTTGCAGAGCTTCTCCCGCTCTTCCTGGGTGAGCACCGGGCAAGGCGCTTCTTCGATGAGCTTCTGTTTGCGCCGCTGCATGGTGCAGTCGCGCTCCCAGAGGTGGCAGACGTTGCCCTGGGTGTCGCCGATGATCTGGACCTCGACGTGCTTGGCCATGTCGATGAATTTCTCGACGTAGACGGTGTTGTCGCCGAACGCGGCCTCGGCCTCCTGCTGGGCTGCTTTGAGACCCGAGCGGAGGGACATGTCGTTGTTGGCGACCCGCATGCCGCGGCCTCCCCCGCCGGCGGCGGCTTTGATCATCACGGGATAGCCGACCCGGTGGGCAACTTCCAGCGCTTCTTTTTCGGTGGCGATGGCGCCCTTGGAACCCCCTGCGGTGGGAACCTTGTTGGCGATAGCGAGCTTCTTGCACTGGACCTTGTCGCCGAGTTGGCGCATGGACTCAACGGACGGGCCGATGAATTCGATGTTGCAGGACCGGCAGACCTCTGCGAAGTGGGCGTTCTCGGCGAGGAAGCCGTAGCCCGGGTGGATCGCGTCGACGTTGGCGATCTCCGCAGCGGCGATGATGCGCGGGATATTGAGATAGCTGTCGGCCGACTTGGGCCCGCCGATGCAGACGGCCTGGTCGGCCATCTTGACGTGCTTGGAGTCGGCATCGGCGGTGGAGTACACGGCGACCGCTTCGACGCCCAGCTCGTGGGCCGCGCGGATGATGCGGACGGCGATCTCACCTCGGTTGGCGATCAGGATGCGTTTGAACATGGCGTTGGGATGAATCGGGGAACGGGTCATCGGCGGGCGCAGCAGCACACCGCCGCGGCCGGTCAGCGGACGGGTTTAGGCCAGTTCGAACAGCGGCTGGTCGAATTCGACCGCATCGCCGTTGCTGGCCAGGATGGTTTTGATCGTGCCGGACTTCTCGGCCTTGATCTCGTTGAAGACCTTCATGGCCTCGACAATGCAGACGACGGTGTCGGGAGTCACCGTGTCCCCGACGGACACGAATGGCTTCGCGTCGGGGCTGGCGGCGGAGTAGAACGAACCGACCATCGGGCTGTTGATGGTTTCACCCGTTGGGCCCGCAGCCTCTTCGGCGGGAGCCGCTGGGGCGGCCGGGGCGGCGGGTGCCGCAGCGACCGGCGCGGGGACGGCCGGGGCGGCAGCGGGAGCCATGACCTGGACTTCCGGTGAGCCGGTGTTGCGTTTGAGGTGGACACGCTCTTCGCCATCGGACAGGTCGACCTCATTCAGGCCGTTGTCGGTCATAAGCTTGACGAGTTGCCGAAGGATTTTCAGATCGATCATGTTCAGAAGGTCTCCTGCTGCCGGGGCCTCCGAGGTCCGCTTGGAAGCGAAAGAGCCGTTAACGGCGACTCCACAAGGAGTACGGCTAACGGCTCGAGGCTCATCACAATGTTAGATGATCGCCGATTCAAGGTCTAAGGGCAAGTCACACAGGACCTTCTTGCCCTTGGGCGTGACCAGCACATCGTTCTCCAAGCGGACGCCGCCGATACCCGGCAAATAGATGCCGGGTTCCACGGTCACGACGTGGCCGGGCTCCAGTTCGCGTTCGCCGCCGCCACGCTGGGCTAGGGAGGGCGCTTCATGGATGTTCAAGCCGATACCGTGGCCCAGGCTGTGCCCGAAACGGTCGCCGTAACCTGCCTTCTCGATGACGGAACGGGCCGCGATGTCCACGTCCTTGCCTTGGACGCCGGGCTTGATCGCCTCGACGCCGGCGTGGTACGCCTCCTCGACGATCTTGTAGATCTCTTGCAGCTTGGGCTTCATCTTGCCCAGCGCTACGACACGCGTCATGTCCGAGCGGTACCCGCCGTAGCAGGCCCCCCAGTCCACGAGCAGGATGCCGCCCTTCTTGATCTTCGTCTGCCCGGGGATCGCGTGGCAGAGTGACGCATTCGCATCGGCCGCGACGATCGAATTAAAGCCCGGGCCTTCGGCGCCCAGCGCCCGCATGCGGTATTCGAGGAACGCGCAGAACTCGTTCTCGGTCTGCCCCGGTTCGAGTTGCGCGATCGCATCGCGGAAAGCCTGTTGTTGAATCTTGACCGCTTTGCGGATCAGCTTGATTTCGTGTTCATCTTTCACCGCACGCTGCAGCAGCAGGCCGTCGTCAATGGGTTTGATTCGGCTGGCGCTCAAGGCTTTGACCAGGATCTTGCGTTGATTCCAGGTCAGATACGCCTGCTGCAACGCGATCTTCTCGTAGCCCTTGCGGTCGGCGATCTGAGCCAACTCATCGGCCAGAGACTTCTTACGGATCACCTTGTTGGACCAGGGCGACTCCAGCTCGATGTGTTCATCGAAACGGAAGTCCGAGAGGATGGTGCCTCGGCCAGCTCCGCCTCGCGCGGGGATCAGGCACCAGGAGTCTTCGCCGACAAAGCCGGTGAGGTAGCGGATGTCCCGGGCGTTGGTGACCAACAGCGCGGACAGCTCGGCCTCACGAAGCCGGGCTTGTAGTTGTTTGATGCGGGCAGCGTAGTACGACGGTACAGATGGTTTTGGCATGGTCGAAGCCTAGCGAGCCGAGTTGATGGCGTCCACGGGCTACCGCAGGCCGTATACTCGCGGCATGGCAGACAACACGCCCCCGCAGATTCAGATTGACGACGACTGGAAAGCCCAGGCGCAGGCTGAGAAAGCCAAGCTCGCCGAGCAGGAGAAGGCCCGGCTCGCAGAGCAGGCCGATTCGGCGCGTCCCAAGACGACAACGCCTGAGCCCGGTGCCGCACCGCGCGAAGAGCTGCCCCCTGCGGACTTTCTCGGGCTGGTCTCGACGCTGGCGAGCCAGGCGATGATGCTGATGGGGATGATGCCCGACCCGATGTCCGGGCAGCGCTTGCTCAGCCTGGATACCGCCCGGCGTCAGATCGACACGCTGGCGATGCTGCAGGACAAAACCCAAGGCAACCTCACCGACCAAGAGTCCAACGAGTTCGCGACGGTGCTGTACGAGATGCGCTCACGGTACGTGCAGGTGTCCGAAGCAACGCGCCCGGTACACCGGTAGGCCAATGCCGGATCGGCGTGTTGCGAGTTAATCGCAGTTATCAAAACAGTTTGGACTGCGACTTGCTTTTGACCAGTACGGTTCAAAAGGTATTCTGCACACAGCGCAGGCGGGATAGGACAGACACCCGCAAGCCGCGCCCCACGACGCCCTACGGAAGCCCCCACGAAAGGACTTCGCCCAGTGTCCCACGCAGACGCCGCCGGCTCGGGCCTGATGAGCCGTTCTCACTTTCTTCTCCGCCGGTTGCATTCGCTGTCGGGCATCATGCCGGTCGGGGTCTTCGTCATCTTCCACCTGTTCACCAACGCCCAGATCGCCTGGGCGGCGTTCGGGTACGACGACTACTTTCAGCACGAAGTCGATTTCATCCACAGCCTGCCAGCGCTCCTGTTCCTGGAGATCTTCGGGCTCTGGCTGCCGATCGCGTTCCACGCGGGGCTGGGCTTCTGGTACACGTTCACCGGCAAGAGCAACATCAAGCGTTACAGCTACTGGGACAACTGGCGGTATGTCCTGCAGCGGGTTACGGGGATGATCGCGCTGGTCTTCATCTTCTTCCACATTGCCACGCTGCGTTGGCGCTGGGACATCTTGGGCTGGTTCACGCCGTTTTACGCCGAGGCCGCGTTCCATCACGGCGAGCAGCCGATCGTGGTCGACAAGCTCACGGGCGAGCCGATCGGCCTGGTGACCGCGAGCACGGCGATGGCGCTGCAGACCAGCTTTGTCGTCTTGCTGTTCTACACCGTTGGCGCGTTCTCGGTGGTCTACCACTGGGCCAACGGGCTTTGGACCGCGGCCATCTCTTGGGGCATCACCGTCTCGGACTCAGCGCAGAAGCGCTGGGCCTGGTGCTGCGGCGGTCTGGGCGCAGCGTTAGCGGCTTTTACGGTCGTGGCGCTGGTGGGGTCGATGACCTATGAGCCCGATGAAGCCGAGACGTACGCGATGGAGACCATGAAGGAAATCCAGAAGGGTGAGGCCGAGGTGCCGGAGACCCCGCGGCTGTCGGAGCATGGCGAGCTGTTGCCCGCCGAAGACGAAGCTGAAAACGAAGAAGAATGAATCCCTCGATTGCGCGGTTTGGCCGTGCTATGAATCCATAGGCCGCGTCCCTGACGAAGGCCCGCGAAGCAGAAAGGCGTCTGCATGAGCTCCTCCCCTACCGATCAACCCAGAGTCATTGTCGTCGGCGGCGGCCTGGCCGGCCTCGCGGCGGCGGTGCGTGTCGCCGAGTCCGGCGTGGCGGTGGACCTGTTCTCGATGGTGCCGGTCAAGCGTTCCCACTCGGTCTGTGCCCAAGGCGGCATCAACGCCTGCAACAACGTGGCGAGGCAGCAGGGGTATTCCGAGTGGCAGCACATGGACGAAACCCTCTACGGCGGGGACTTCCTGAACCACCAGCCGCCGGTCTATGAGATGACGCACTGGGCGCCGAAGATCATCGACCTGATGGACCGCGTCGGCGTGCCCTTCAACCGCACCGCCGAGGGGCAGCGTGACCTGCGTTTGTTCGGCGGCAGCCTTTTCAAGCGGACGCACTTTGCAGGCGCCTCAACCGGGCAGCAGCTGCTGTACGGGCTGGATGAACAAACCCGCCGGTACGAGGCTGAGGGGAAGATCAACAAATTCGAGTTCTGGGAGTTCCTCTGGCCGGTCCTGGACAGCGAGGGGACCTGCTGCGGGATCGTCGCGCAGGACATCCGGACGATGGAGCTTCGTCCGTTCCGTGCTGAGGCGGTCGTGATGGCCACCGGCGGGAACGGGCTGATGTTCGGCAAGAGCACGATGTCGGTGATCTGTACCGGCGGGGCCGCCGCACGCTGTTACCAGGCGGGCGCGGCGTTGGGCAACCCGGAGATGATTCAGGTGCACCCCACCGCGATCCCCGGCGAGGACAAGTGCCGGCTGATGTCGGAATCCGCGCGGGGTGAGGGCGGCCGGGTGTGGGTGCCCGCGGTGAAAGACGGCCAGGGCAACTGGACGCCGCACCCGGACTCGGGGCGTCACCCGCACGAGATCCCGACCGAAGAACGGTTCTACATCCTGGAAGAAAAGTATCCGGCGTACGGCAACCTCGTGCCCCGGGATATCGCAACCCGTGAAATCTTCTGGGCCTGCCAGAACGGTTACGGCGTCGGCGGCGGGAACATGGTGTACCTGGACATCACCCACCTGCCTCAGGACACCAAGAACAAGCTCGCGGCAATCCTGGAGATCTACGAGAAATTCACCGGCGACGACCCGCGCGAAATCCCGATGAAGATCTTCCCGGCGGTTCACTACACGATGGGCGGCGTCTACACGACGTACACGCCTTACGACCCGGATAAGGATCAATTCACGCCGGCGGGCACCCCAAAACGCGAGCCCAACCAAGGCATGCAGTACGGGGACCCGGACAACATGATGACCACCATCCCCGGCCTGTACGCGTTCGGGGAGGTCAACTACGCCTACCACGGCGCGACCCGGCTGGGGGCCAACGCCCTGCTGTCATGCATCTTCGACGGGCTGTTCTGCGGCCTGGGTGTCGCCAACTACGCCCGGGACGTCGCCAAGCCTACCAGCGAGATCGACGCGTCGGTGTACGACAACGTCGTGCAGCAGGAGCAGGCCAAGATCGACCGCCTCACCGCGATGGACGGCCAGCACAACCCCTACGAGATCCACCAACAGCTCGGCCTGGAAATGACCGCGGCGTGCACCGTGGTGAAGACCGAAGAGCGCCTGCTGCAGGCCCGTGAGAAGGTCGCCGAGCTCCGCAAGCAGTACGAGTCGATCAAGCTCAGCGACACCGGCATGTACACCAACCAGAACCTGAGCTTCGCCCGGGCACTGGGCGACATGCTGATCTACAGCCAGGCGATCATCGAGGGCTCGATCGCCCGCAAGGAGTCCCGCGGCAGCCACTACCGCGACGACTACCAGGAACGCATCGACGACCCGTTCCTTGCGACGACTAAGGTTTCGTATGACACCGACAACAGCGCCCCAAGCATCGAGTGGGAGCCCGTGCCAACCCCGCTGGTGCCGCCGCGTGCCCGGACCTACGGCAAGACCGAGTCGGCAGACGATAAGAAAGAAGAAGCGGCTTCGGCCAAGTGATTTCCCAACCTGACCCTTTATACCGGTACTTCAGACCATGATCGCACCCAGCGCCAAAACCTTTACTGTCCGGATCAAGCGACAGGACGGCCGCGACAGCCAGCCTTACTGGCAGAGCTTTCAGCTTGAGCGTGTGCCCAACATGAACGTGATCTCTGTGCTGCAGAAGGTCGCCGCCAACCCCGTGACGACCGAAGGCAAGACCGTCGAGCCCGTCGCGTGGGAAGCCAGCTGCCTCGAAGAGGTGTGCGGGGCCTGCACCATGGTCATCAACGGCCACGTTCGGCAGTCCTGCTCCTGTCTGGTCGATGAGCTGATCGAGCACAGCGACACCTTCACGATCGAGCCGATGAGCAAGTACCCGGTCGTCCGCGACTTGTTTGTGGATCGTTCCCGGATGTTCGAAGGCCTGAAGAAGGTCAAGGCCTGGGTGCCGATCGACGGCACCCATGACCTCGGCGCGGGCCCGACCGAGTCGCCCGAGAGCCAGGAAGACCGCTACAAGTACTCCCGCTGCATGACCTGCGGCTGCTGCACCGAGGCCTGCCCGCAGTTCACGCCCGACAACGATTTCATCGGCCCCGCGGCGATCGGCCAGGCGTACTACTTCAACGAGCATGACACAGGCAAGGAACTCAAAGCCGAACGCCTGCACGCCCTGATGGGCCCGGGCGGGATCACCGACTGCGGCAACGCCCAGAACTGCGTCAAGGTCTGCCCCAAGGAAATCCCGTTGACCGAAGCGATCGCCAAGATCGGCCGGCAGACGACGATTCAGGCGGTCAAAGACTTCTTTACGGGCAAGTAAGCCGGCACCCTTTCAGAAAACCAAACCTTCTCCCCGTGCGTATCCGACAGTAGAGTAGGTCTGAGCCTGCTGTCCTCACGAGGAGAGCCTGTATGTCAATGTGTGGTTTGTTTCAATCGGTTCGCCCGGTCGTTCGTTACGTCGATCGGGACCAAGCGGTCATCGAGGTCAAGGTCAAGCTCCGCAAGCCCCCGACGCTCAGCGCTCCGGCGGACACGGCGTTCCGGTTGGTGCTGCATCTCACGACCGAAGACGGGTTCGAAGATGAAGCCGCTCACACCGTGAAGACCCGGTCCGGCTGCGCGACGGTGCGGTTTGATCTGGTACGCCCCGACCGCTGGTGGCCGGCGTTGATGGGGACGCAGCCGCTTTACCACGCCGAGTTGCGTGTTGAGGTCGAGGGGGTCGCCCTAGACGAGCGAGCCTTCACGCTGGGGCTTACGTCGGTTCGGCATGATGATTTCGGGCTGCTGGTCAACGGCGAGCCCTGCCTCATCCGGGACATCATCGCGATCGTCCGGACCGACCACGCCGGCCTGCTGCCTGTTGGGCCCGGCGCGTTGATGCTGATCCGGGACCACTATGCGCCGGACGTGTTCCTGGACGCAACCGACCGGGCGGGGATCCTGACGATGCAGGCGATCCCGCTGCACCCAGACGCGACGCCGGAACTTGAGCTGCCTTCGCACGTCCAACGGATGTCGGCCCACCCCAGCCTCGTTGGCTGGTTCGTGGGGCACCAGGGGCCCGCGGCGGACGGCCTGGCCCAACGGCTGAAACAGCTCGATCCCACGCGGCCGGTGTACCGGCAACTCCCAGCCGCCTGACGCCCGCCCCCTCGGCGGGTAATCTCCCGGCATGCTGCTCCAACGCTTCGCTTTCACCGTGACCGCCCTGCTCACCTGCATGGGCCAAGCCCCCTGCGGCGACCAATCCGATGTTGAATCGGACACGGGCGTCGTCTCGACTGAGCCCGAGAACGAAACCCAAGCAGTGACCCACCCGGACCCTGTGGTCGATGCTTTGCTTGACCGCATGCAGGATGCTGCCGACACGCTGCAAACACTGCGGGCCACCTTGCGGTATGACGTGACGAACGAGCTGGTGGGTGATCAGCAACGGCGCTTCGGGTTGTTGCAGTACGCTGCGCCGGACGACGAAACCCGCACGCGGTTCAACGTGCACTTTGATCGCTTGTTATTGGATGGTCAGCCACGGCCGATCGACGAGCGTTATGTCTTTGACGGCACCTGGCTGGCAGAAGTCAATGCCTCGCAGATGACCTGGTTCCTGCGTCGTCTGGTTGAGCCACAAAACAACGCGGACCCGTTTCGGCTTGGGGATGGGCCGTTGCCTTTGCCGTTGGGTCTGCAGAAAGCCGACCTGCTGGCTCGGTTCGACGTCCAGCCGACCGAGGAGGCGAACACGCTGTTGCTGACGCCACAGCCCGAAGCGTCCCTCGCGGCGGACACGTTACTGCTGCGACTGGATGCGGCGACCGCTTTGCCGGTGTCGATTCAAGCGGAAAACTTCGAAGCGGGAGAGGTCACGACGATCACACTGTTGAACACCGAACCCAACGCCGAGCTCGCGGAGGACGCCTTCCGCGTGGACCCGCCCGATGAGCCGGGCTGGACGATCGAGGTTATCGAGTAACGCCCAAACGCCCTCAAGGCAGCAGGTCGACAGCTCGTTCGATCTGTGACTCGGTGTTGTAAAAGTGCGGGCTGATCCGCAAACGCCCTTCGCGGACCGCGAGGATGACGCCTTGTTGTTGCAGTTCACTGGCGACGCGCCTTGCATCGTTGCCGGGCTTGGGGTCGAAGGTCACGATGCCGCTGCGTTCGCCCTCGCCGCGCGGACTGAAGATGCGATAGCCCTTGTCTTGTGCGCCTTGGCAGAACTGCTGGGTCAGTGTGTCGACCTGCGACCAGATCGATTCGATGCCTTGGGCCATCAGCAGATCGACGCTGGCACCGAGCGCGAGGATGCCGGGAATGTTCCACGTGCCGGGCTCGAAGCGTCGGGCGTCGGGGTGAAACTCAAACCGGTAGTCGCCGTAGTTGTCCGGGTCGACCATGCTCAGCCAGCCGACGACGGGCGGCCGGAGCAGCGGCGCGAGGTCTTCGTGCACATAGAGCAGGCCGGCCCCCTCCGGGCCGAGGAGCCATTTGTGGCCGTCGGCAGCAAGGAAGTCGATACCCATCGCCTGCACATCCACGGGCATCAAGCCCAGCGCCTGGATGCCGTCGATGCACAGGTAGCCGCCGACCCGGTGGACAAGGTCCGCAATGGGTTTCACGTCCAGGCGAAACCCCGAGGCATACTGCACCATCGAGACCGACACGAGGCGGGTTTTGTCGGTCATGGCGTGGAGAATGTCTTCGACATCGATTCGGCCGTCGGGCAGTTGGGCGACTTCGATCAACTCGACGCCCTTGCGTTTGAGGTTTTCCCAGGGGTAGCGGTTGGCCGGGTACTCGACGTCGGTGATGATGACCTGATCGCCGGGCTGAAAGCTCAAGCCCTCGGCGATGGTGGCCAGTCCGGTGGAGGTGTTGGGGATGAATGCGATCTCGTGCGCCCCTCGGGCGTTTAACAATCTGGCGGATTGCTCACGCACCTCATGAACGCCGCGATACCAGCCGCTCTGGACGTAAGAACGCGTTTCAGCGTGATCGGCGTAGGCCCGCAGCGCGTCCGCGGCGGCGGGGCTGATGGGCGCGACCGCCGCGTGATTCAGGAAAACCCATTTATCCGTGGTAGCAAATCTGGCCGATGTCATAACGTGAGCCTAGCAATCCGCCCCGGCCTGGGCGTAGAATCCGATGGAGGCCACGGATGACTCGATTTTTTCTTTCGCTTGTGTGTGTCTTTTCACTGCTGGTCCCGGCTTCCCCGGGGCACGCCCACAAACCCCAAACGACGAACGCCCGGCCGTTCAACGTGGACATCGATCCGCGGCTGGAAGACCGTCTGGCGGACACGCTGACCACCGATGAACGGCTGCAGGCGCTGTTTGTGTTCCACGGGCTTTGGGACGAACTCACCGATCCCAGCCTCCTGAGCCATGACCAGCAGGCGATGCTGGCACTGAATCAATACCGGCTCGATGACCCGCTGCTGCGTGACCCGCAAACCGATGCCACGCTGCGGGCCCGCGCGGCCTTGCTGCGCGGCGAAGCGCAGGCGGCACTGCTGGCCCTGGGTGAACGTGACGACATCAGAGCCGTGGCGTTGCGTGCGGAGGCCCAACTGCTTCTGGGCCGTTTCGATCAGGCGACGGCGACGCTTGCGGATTTGCCCGCGGTCTCCACGATCCCGGTGTACGACCTGGAAGGCCGAACCGCATTGGCGCAAGCGAGGCTGATGCGGGCTGACCTGACCGGCGCCCCCGCCGCGACCTATCAAGCCGCGTTGGACCTGCTGGGCAGCGTGCGTGAAGAAGATGCGTTGTATTGGCCCGCGTGGCTGGCTGAAGCAGAGTTGCTGTTTGACAAATCCAACCGGGAAGCGGCCCGTGAATCGGCGTTGCGGGTCTTGTCGTTGAATCCGATGTGCGCGGAGGCCTGGGCGTTGCTCGGGCGGATCCACGCGGAGGCCTATGACTACGACACCGCGATGCGGACGGTGGTGTCGCTGCAGGCGGTGCACGCCAAGCACCCTTTGGCGGCGGTGGTCGAGGCGAGGGCGTCGCTTCGCCAGCGTGATGCGGCCCACGCCGCGGCGGTGTTGGACGAAGCGTTGTCGCTGCACGCGACGCACCCCGAGTTGCTGGCACTACGGGCAGCAGCGGCGGCGGGCGAGTACGACACGGACGCGACCCGTGAAGCGTTGGCCCGATTTGACCGGCTGCTCCCCAACCAGCCCATGGCTCTGATCGAAGCTGGCAAGACGCTGAGTTCACTTCGCCAGTACGAATGGTCCCGGACCCTGTTGGATCAAGCGGTGCTTCGGCAACCCAACGCCGCGGAGCCCCGGGTGGCGTTGGCGCTGCTGTTGATGCAGTACGGCGACGATCAGGCTGCTTTGCGGGAGTTGCAGCACGCGCATCGTCTGGACCCCTTTCATTTGGCCGCGAAGAACCAACTGACGCTCGCGCAGGCGTTGGTCGATTACGAGCGGATCGAGACCGAGCACTTTGTCATCAAGCACGCACCGGGGCAGGACGCGGTCCTGGCGAGAGACTTCGCCCGGCACGCGGAGCAAACCTACGAACGGCTCACCGAGCGTTATGGGCATGAGCCCCAGCGGCTGACCCACGTAGAGCTCATGCCCGACCAGGGGTGGTTTGCGGTGCGGATCACCGGGATGCCCGACATCTGGACGATCGCAGCAGCGACCGGGGACGTGCTGGCGTTTTCGCCGCCTCGCTTCGGGTCGGGCGCGCAAGGCCCGTACGACTGGCTGAATGTATTCACGCACGAGTATGTGCACACCGTGACGCTCGGTGCGACCGAGAACCGTATCCCGCACTGGTTCACCGAAGCCTGCGCGGTCTCCGAAGAACTCGAGCCTCGGACGTACGCGACCTGCCAGCAACTCGCCGAGGCGTTGGAACGGGATCGGTTGTTCACCCTGGACACGATTGACCTGGGATTCATTCGGCCGGAGAACCCCGACGACCGCAGCCTGGCGTACGCGCAGTCGTCATGGATGCTTCAGTACCTTCGGCAGACCTACAGCAATGATTCGGTCCTGGACCTGTTGGCCCGTTTCCGCGAGGGCGACTCAACGGACGAAGCTTTCGAGCGGGTCATCGGGATCCCCGGCCAGATGTTCCACGCACACTTTCTGCGCTGGGCGGAGCAGCGGGTAGACGCATGGGGGCTGGGTCATGAATCTCTGGACCTGAACTTCGCCGAGCCGTTGACGTCGGGCATGATCGAGACGCTCGTTCTCGAGCACCCGGACCACCCGGATGTGCTTGAAGCGATCGCGCGATGGGCGGTGCTCCACGACGAGCCCGCACAGGCGTTGGAAGCGTTGGAGGCATACGCCGCCGCCCGGCCGGTCGATCCGTGGCCGCACGAAGCCCGGTTTGAGTTGGCCGAAGCGTCGGGGGACCTTGATGCGGCGATCCGCGCGTTGCGACACCTGGCTCAGCACGACAATACCCACGGGCAACTTGCCGCCAACCTGTCAGAGCGCTTGCGGGCACAGGGGGACGCCCGCGAGGCGCTGGAGTATGCGGAGTTGGCGGTGCGTCGTCGGCCGTACCACGCCCCCTACCGGGAGTTGGCTGCGACGCTGGCGTTGCAGGTTGGTGACACTGATGCGGCTTTGCATCACCTCTTGGCCAACCCGGACCTCGAACCCCTCGTGGCGGTCCATCCGACCCGTCTGGCGGCCCTGTATCAACGCTTGGCCCGGTTCGACGAATCCGATCGCTGGGCGCTGCGGGCGATCGAGCTGGACCCGGGGGCCCCGGTCAATGCGTTTTTGATGGAGACGCCCTGAACCAGACCCTCAAGCCGATTTCGCAGGGTCTGAACAAGCCAACGCTTGGCACCCCGGCATTCGGCCGATACACTTGGGGTATGCACGTCGGCCAGATCATTATTTCGATTATTGCGATCTCCCCACCGCGGTAGGGCCGGCTGTCCAACACGACACACCGATCAACCCTGCCGCCAGGCGGGGTTTTTTCATAACCATTTTTCGTCACGCTTCTGACCCCCAACGACCGATTCGAAAGTCCCCATGACGACCTCCCCCACCGATCGCATCGAGCTCTACGACACGACCCTTCGCGACGGCACCCAAGGCTTGGGTGTCGCGCTTTCGTTGGTGGACAAAATCCGCATTGCCCGCATGCTCGACGATCTGGGTTTTGATTACATCGAGGGCGGCTACCCGCTGAGCAACCCCAAGGATGTGGCCTTCTTCGAAGAGGCCGCCAAGATCGACTGGAAGCACGCGCGGGTCTGTGCGTTTGGCATGACCCGCCGCAAGGGCATCCAGGCCCGCGAGGACGAAGGCATGCAGTGTCTGGTCGACGCCGGCACGCCAGTGATCACTATCGTCGGCAAGACCTGGGACCTGCATGTAGACGAGGTGCTGCGGATCGACCGTGAGGAGAACCTGGCCATGATCCAGGAGTCCGTCGCGTTCTGTGCGGAGGCGGACCATGTCGAAGACGTGTTCTACGACGCGGAACACTTTTTTGATGGCTACAAGGCAAATCCCGAGTACACGCTGCGGACGCTGAAAGCGGCTGTCGAAGGCGGGGCTTCGCGTTTGGTGCTGTGCGATACCAACGGCGGCTCGCTGCCGGGGTTTGTGCACGAGGCGGTCAGCAAGGTCGCCGAGACCTTCCCGGGCACGAAGCTGGCGATCCACACGCACAACGACGCCGGACTTGCGGTCGCCAATTCGCTCGCGGCGGTCGACGCCTCCGCGGTGCAGGTCCAGGGCACGATCAACGGCATCGGCGAACGCTGCGGCAATGTCGACCTCGTGACGGTGGCGGCCAACCTCGCCTTGAAGCTCAACCAGAGCGTCCTCAACGACAACGACCTCTCTCGGCTGACCGAGCTGTCGCGGTACGTGTACGAGCTGGCGAACATGAACCTCGTCGTCAACCAGCCCTACGTCGGCGACGGCGCGTTCGCCCATAAGGGCGGCATGCACGTCCACGCGGTGCAGCGCGTCGTCCACAGCTACGAGCACATCGAGCCCTCTCTGGTCGGTAACGCCCGGCAGATCCTCGTTTCGGAGCTGTCAGGAGCCAGCAACATCGCGGCGAGCCTGGGCGAGAAATTCACCACGCTGAACGAAGACAAAGCAACCCAGCGCCGCGTGCTCAGCCGGGTGCAAGACCTGGAGCACGAGGGCTACCAGTTTGAAGCAGCCAACGCGTCGCTGGAGCTGTTGGCCTACGAAGCGATGGGCCAGCGCCCGGCGTTCTGGGAGCTGGACCACTACCGCTGCGTGATCCTGCGTCGCGACGGCGAAGAGGCGGGCACCGAGGCGACCGTCAAGTTGAAGATCGGCGACACCATGGCCCACGAAGTCGCGGAGGGCGACGGCCCGGTCAACGCGCTGGACAACGCGCTCCGCAAGGCGCTGGCGCCCCACTACCCGGCCCTTCAGGAGGTCTACCTGACGGACTACAAAGTCCGGGTCGTCAACCCCACCGCAGCGACCGCAGCAAGGGTGCGCGTCACGATCGATTTTGCGATCCGTGACCCCGAGCACGCCGACCGACGGTTCACGACGATCGGCGTGGACGAGAACATCGTCAACGCCTCGTGGGAAGCGCTGTCCAACGCCTACCAGTACCACCTGATCGAAGCCAAGGCAGGGTCGCTGGTGGGGTGATTTCCCGAGGTCCACTTGATTGCGGCGGCGAGACGGTAGAGAATGTTGGACCTCTTACCCCCCGCCCTATGCCCGACGCCCCAACCGATCGACAAACTGAGTTCCCCCGAGGCGGTCGCGCCCTGCGCTGGGTGAGCGTAGCACTGGTCGTGGTGACCTACATCCTCGTGACAAGTGGCGGGCTGGTGACCAGTTACAACGCCGGGATGTCCGTGCCGGACTGGCCGAGCAGTTTCGGGCGTTGGCTGCTGATCCCCGTCTACCTGTGGGCCGACCTGGCGATCTTCCTGGAGCACAACCACCGGCTGACCGGCGCGTTGGCGGGCTTGGTCGCGATTGGGGTGCTGGTGGCGGCCGGCCGGGCGTATGGGCTGAAGCACAAGCTCAGCCTGCTGGCGGCGATCACCGTGCTGCTTTTCATCGTGCAGGGCCTCATGGGCGGGTTCCGGGTCACAGAAATCTCCACCACCCTGGCGATCGTGCACGGCGTGCACGGCCAAGTTGTCTTCGGCCTGGTGGTCGCGCTGGCGGCTTTGACCGGCGTCTGGGCCATGCGGCAGAACCAACAACGCGCTGAAGACAAACCGCGGACGATGCCCGTCATCGTCAAAGCCACCGCGGCGGTGTTTGCCCTGCTGATCGTCGTACAGTTGACTCTGGGGGCGGTTGTCCGACACACGCACACGGCGTCGGCGATCCCCGACGCCCCGGCGGTCTACGGCGGGTTTGTGCCGCCGATGGATGATGCCGAGCGCGCCCAGGAGTTCACAGCGTTGGGCGGCGAGACCTGGACGCTGTATGCCGAGGAACCGGCCGCGCCGATGGAAGCGGTGGAACAACAAGAGAACCCCGAGCTGCTGTCCACGACCGAGCGCGTCGCGGCCAGCGCACCGACGGATGCGGCGGTGCTCACGCATTACGCCCACCGGGTCGGCGGGATGGTGGTCTTGCCAGCGGTGATGTTTGGGTTGCTGATGCTGATCGCCAAGCACCACCCAACGCTGTTGGGGATGAAGGCACCGATGGGTTGGTTGCTGGGTTTGTTCGCGGTGCAGGTGCTGCTGGGCCTGAGCGTGATCTGGTCCAAGGAACACCCGGTGATCGCAACGGGACATCAGGCGGTGGGCGCGGCATTGCTGGGAGTGACGGTTTGGCTGAATATCCGGGTGTTCGGGCAGCAGGTAGTGGCGGAGCTCGGCTGTGTGCCCACGGTTTGGCCGGAGGTTGGCTGCGGCAAGCTTGAGCCTGAAGCCGAGGCCACGCTTCAGCCCGAGGCAGCCCCCGAACCCGAAGGGGTGCTGGTATGAACTCGAAGAGCCATGCAGAGCCGGTGGGGACGACGCGCTCGCTTGCGATCAAGGCCAAGCTGGACGATTACGCCGAGCTCGCCAAGGTGCGGATCGCGCTGATGGTGGTGATCACAGCGGGTGTGGGTTACGCGTTCGGGGCTTCGTCGGGCTGGACGCTGGGGTCGCTGATCGCGGCTTTGATTGGGACCGCCCTGTCGAGCATGGGGTCTGGGGCACTGAATCAGCTTTATGAGCGGGACACCGACGGGATGATGGACCGGACGAAGAACCGGCCCTTGCCCGGCGGGCGGATGTCGGCCCGTGAGGCGGCGATGGTTGGCGGCGCGTTGCTGGCGGCGGGGTTGCTGGTCTTGGTGGCGTTCACGACGACCGCAGCGGCGGTGGCGTGTGTGTTCACAGCCGGGAGCTACCTGGTGGTGTACACGCCTTTGAAGCGGGTGGCGTGGTGGTCGATGCATGTGGGTGCGGTGCCTGGGGCGATGCCTCCGGTGATCGGATACGCAGCGGCGTCGGGTGAGGTGCCGGTCGAAGCCTGGGCGTTGTTTGCGATCATGGCGATCTGGCAGGTGCCCCACTTTCTGGCGATCGCTTGGTTGTACCGGACGGACTACGCCAAGGCGGGCCTGCCGATGCTGCCGGTGATGGAAACCGACGGCAAGCGGACGTTTCGCCAGACGCTGATTGGCTCGGTGCTGTTGTTGCCGGCCGGGCTGTGGCCCTGGTACCTGGGGATGGCTGGCCCTTGGTATGCGGCGGCGGCGACGGCGTTGGGCGTGTGGTTCCTCTGGCTGGCGGTGAAGTTGATGCGGAAAGCCGACCGGGCGTCGGCGCGGAAGCTCTTCTTCGCATCGCTGATTTATTTGCCGGTGGTGCTTGTGGCGATGGTGGTGGACCGCCCGTGAGTGATGCAGCGGCGATTCAGGTGAATGGGGTGCGGTACGTGTACCCGAGCGCGGAAACGCCGGCATTGGACGGCGTGACGCTGTCGATTCAGCCCGGCGAGAAGTTCGGGCTGCTGGGCCCCAACGGCAGCGGGAAGACGACGCTGTTTCGGCTGATCGCGACGCTGTTGCGGGTGCCCGCTGAGGCTGGGCACGTGCGGGTGTTTGAAGCCGACGTCGTGACCCAGGCGACCGAAGCGCGGCAGGCGCTGGGCGTCGTGTTTCAGTCGACGAGCCTGGATGGCGAGCTCACGGTCCAAGAGAACCTGCTCTGTCAGGCGAAGTTGTATGGCATGGGCCGCAAGCAAGCCCGCGAGAAAGCGGCACACTGGGCGGAGCGGCTGCGGGTGTCCGACCGCTTGGGGGACAAAGTCAAAACGCTCAGCGGCGGGCTGGCGAGGCGGGTGGAGGTGGCCAAAGCGTTGGTGCACGGGCCGAAGCTGCTGCTGATGGACGAGCCGACGACGGGGATGGACCCGACGATCCGGGCGGAGCTTTGGGAAGCGCTGGAGGCCTTGCGGGAGGCCGATGGTTTGACAATCGCTTTGACGACGCACCTGATGGACGAAGCGGAGCGTTGTGATCGGCTGGTGCTGCTGGATCAGGGGCGCGTGGTCACCACTGGCCGACCGGATGAATTGCGTGCGGCGTTGGGGCATGAAATGGCCCGGCTGCGGGTGGGCAACGGGACGGACCCGGGGAAGGTGTCGACCGACATCACCGCGCTGTTCGGGCCTTGGGGTGACGGCGGCGAACCGTATGCGTCCGGCGGGATGGTGTGCGTTCCCACGGAAGACCCCATCGAGCTGATGCAGAGCGTCCGGGACCGCTGGCCGGGCCGGTTTGTTGAAGTGACGATTGGTCGGCCGAGCCTGGAGGATGTGTTCACGAAGCTCACCGGGCGGGACTGGGGGCCGGCGGACAGCCTGCGGGATACCCCGGTAGCCCCTTCTAAGCCATGATTTTGTCGAACGTTTGGCGATCCGGGCAACGTCCGGTATCATCGAAAGCCCGACCGTGCGAGACCATTTGGGTACCGGACATGGCCTGCATCAGCTTGACGCCGGGTAGCCAGCACGGGGCGGTTTGGAGAAATGCATTCGTCGTATTCCGGTTATATACGCCACCACGAATGCCCGGCTAACTGGTGCAGGCCTCCCGGACCCATCACGAACGATCGACCCCATCAACGCCCCCCTGCCCGGGGCTGGGCGATCGTCGCGTCGCCACACTGGACTGGACGCTGGACGTGCCCGAGGCGGTCGCGCGCTGGCCGCGTGATCGTCGGCTGATGTTGTTGCACTCGGGACGAGCCGACCGCCAGTGGTCGCGCTGGAGCGTCCTGGCGACATCCACACAAGCCTGGCGTTTTCAGGACGGGCGGGCGGGCTGGACGCATGCGCCGGATTCCTTCGTGGCGACCGAGGACCCGTTTGCCGCGTTGGAGGCGTTGCTGGGCGAGGACGACGCGTTGTACCTGGGGTACGCCAGCTACGACCTGGGGCGATGGGTCGAGCGGATCGAGTCGATCGCGACGGACGACCGCGCCTGGCCGACGTGTCAATGGGAGCGTTGCCCGGGTTGGCTGGTGCATGACGGGCAGACCGGGCGATGGTCGGCCCATGGCGATTGGGCAGCCGGGTTGCCCGAAGACTTGTCGTGTCTGCCGAAACGTGAAGCGGTGACGGCGATGCTGCGGGCGGCGGGCCCGATCCAACAGCAAACGCCCAACGAGTACGCAGCGAGCGTGCAACGGGTGCTGGACTACATCGCTGCGGGGGATGTGTTTCAGGTCAATCTCAGCCAGCGGCTGTCCGTCGAAGCGTCCGGCGATCCGCGGGGGCTGTTTGCCGCCTGGGCAGACCAGAGCCCCGCGTGGTACGGCGCGATGATGGAGCTCACGGGGCGTGCTGAGGACGCCCGCCGAACGCTGGTGTCGGCCTCGCCGGAGTTGTTTTTGCAGCGGTCAGGCAAAGAGGTTGTGACCCGGCCGATCAAGGGCACGCTGCCCAGCGATCGCACCACGCGAGAACTGGAGCAGTCGGCGAAGGACGCCGCCGAGCTGCACATGATCGTGGATCTGATGCGGAATGATTTGGGCCGGGCCTGCCGGGTCGGGAGCGTGCAGGTGCAAGAGGGGCGGACAGTGGAGACGCACCCGACGGTGCATCACGGCGTGGCTACGGTGCGCGGCGAGCTGCGGCCGGAGTTGGGCTGGGGCGCGTTGCTTCGTGCGACGCTGCCCGGGGGCTCTATCAGCGGCGCACCGAAAGTGCGGGCCATGCAGATCATTGAAGCACTCGAGCCCGCTCGGCGGGGCCCGTACTGCGGGGTAATGGGTTGGCTGCAGCGTGAGGCTGGCACACTGAATATCGCGATCCGCACCGCAGCGTGCACCGGCCTCGCGGACGATCGCTGGTGCGTGGACTATGGCACGGGAGGCGGCGTGGTGGCCGATTCCGACCCCGGCGCAGAGCACCGTGAGACGCTGGATAAGGCTGCGATCTGGCTCAGGGCGCTGGCCCAGTCCCGCGAAGAATAAAGAAAAATCAAATTGTTGCGAATCGCTCTCATTTTCGATTGGCAGCCACGCGGCCAGCCCCTATCTTTGGAGCTATTGATTCTCAGTCTCATTACATGGGCCTGGGATGAGACGAAATCTGGTATTGGCTCGCCCGCCAGATTGCTTCTAAACCCTTTTTAAACAGCATGATCCACGGAGACGTCTGCCGCGGACTTGGCTGTCTTTCGCGCAAGGAGAAAATCGTGAGAAACCCCTGTTTGAACCTGACCGCCCTGCTCGTGGCGACTGCCGCCAGCAGCGCTCATGCAATCTCTTTTGTCCCTACCGCCAGCAACAGCTGGGAGCGGTCGACCGGTTCGTACCACGCTTGGGACAGCTTCCAGGACGACAACCTCGCCGACAACAACGTGGGGGGCAACGGCCTGAACCCCATCACCGACCTGGCCCCGGACGTCAACGATCCGCAGGTCATCGGTCGGAGCGCCATCGTCAACGAAACCACCGGCGGCGCCTTTGTCACCAACAGCGGTTTTGGCAACATCTACAGCCAGTTTGTCGCCACAGCCTTTGAAGTTTCGATCCCGGAATATGAAGTGGGCCCAAGCATCTTCGCGCCGCCTCACAACACGACCGTGATCGTGCAGATGCGGACGCTGGGTTCCGAACTAGATTACGACTCGGTCAAGGTCAATGGCCTGGACCCGGTCGACATGTCGATCCTTGATCGCACGATTGTCAGCTCGCCGTTCGGTGCCAGCAGTGAAGTCGAAGTCGCCTTTGTCTTCAACGTCCTCTACAACCAGTTTGCGGACGACAACCCGGGCACGCCCGAAAGCCTTCAGTTGACCTTCAACGCGGGCAGCTCGTCGGTAAGCCTGGACCAGCTGTCGGTGGACACGACCATCTCCCCGGCCGGCTTTACTTCGGTGTCGCTGCCGACTTCGGTCCCGGAACCCAGCAGCCTCGCGTTGCTCGGAGCGGGCGGCCTGATGCTGCTCCGTCGTCGTCGCTCGGCATAAATCATCACGCGCGTTCACTGAGGCGGCCTTTAACGAGGTCGCCCCGGTTTTACTTGGGACTCGTCCAGGAGCCTCCAGACGGTGAATCAGTCATTGGCCAGGAAAACAAACGCGTTCACGCTCATCGAACTGCTGGTGGTCATCGCGATCATTGCGTTGCTCATCGGCATCCTGTTGCCGGCCCTGGGCTCCGCACGCGACTCGGCGAAACAGCTCCGTGACCAGACCGGACTGAAGCAGATGCTGTTCGGGTATGCCATGTACGCGGAAGAACATGACGGCCGCTTGCTCTACGGCTACCCGCCCACTGAAGTGAATGACGAATCCATTGAACTCAAAGACCCGCGGTCGGGGATGCTGATCAACTCGATCCTGGCCCAACGGTACCCCTGGCGGCTCGCGCCGTATGTCGACAACGTCTGGGATGTGATTCATATCCATGGTGACCCAGCGGAACTTCCCAATGCTTCGGACCCACCGAGCGAAGCAGGATTGAAGGCTTATGTGCTGAGCTTGAACCCCAGCTTCGGGATTAACGCGGTCTACCTCGGCGGGCACACCTCGTTCCAAGGGTTTGTGTTATCCGGAAGTACCCAGCAACCCAATGCCGGCGCACACGTGGCGTTTAAAGCGGAGGAAATCCGCCGCACCTCGGATCAGATCGTGTTCGCCGAAACGCAGCAGAGGGGCTTGGGCTCAAACGATGATGAGGGCTTCCACTACGTGACCCCGCCGCATGCCAACGGGGAGAAGTGGCATGCCGACTCTGGGGAAGACGAAGGCATTCAGATCACCGTTGGCGCCGCCCTGCTGGGCTTGCCGGTCAGCCGCTACAACCGCGCCGCCATCACGGGCTTCTTCGATGGCCATGTGTCATTGGAAACCCCGGAAGACCTGGACGACATGCGACGCTGGGCCAACCGCGCCACCGGGCCGGACTACGACTACGCGCCGTGAGGCGTTTAATTTTGAACTTTTACCCTTTGCTTTTCAGAGGAGCATGATGTGTTGATGAACCCCAAGGTGACATTCGGCCTCGTTCTGGCGCTGAGTCCGCTCTCGGCGTGGGCTTGTGAGGCTTGCGGATGCAGTGAAACAACCGCCGAGGCCGAAACCGTGGCCGACGAACACGAAGCCACCTGCAGCTTCGACCAGGACCGCGAAGCGATTCTCGCGATGGCGGGCGAGTACGAGGTCACGTTCCAGTTCCAGGAAACCGTCGGCTGCGTGCCGGGCTACGAACTCCGCGATCCGTACCACTCCGAAGCAACCGAGTGGGTCGAAGTCCTGGAAGACAACGGCACCTACATCGCGATGCAGCACATCCTCGTCGTGACCAACGATGAGGGTGAACAGTATGTCGTCAAACACTGGCGGCAGGACTGGACCTACGAAGACACCTCGCTGCTCGAGTTCCGGGGCAACAACACCTGGGAACGGGTCACGATCTCCGAAGAACAAGCCCAAGGGACCTGGTCGCAGGCTGTGTATCAGGTTGATGATTCGCCCCGTTACGAGTCGTACGGCCGGTGGGAACACCTGGGCGAGCGCTCGGCCTGGGAGTCAGAGGTCACTTGGCGCCCCCTGCCACGCCGCGAGTACACGACCCGCAGCGATTACCAAATCCTGCAGGCGGTCAACCGCCACGTGATCACCCCCGCGGGCTGGGTGCATGAACAGGACAACCAGAAGCTGGTGCTGGACGCCGAAGGCAACCCCCAGACCATCCTCTCGCACGAGTCCGGCCTGAACGTGTACGACCGCACGGATGACGCCGATTTCTCGGCTGGCCACGCGTACTGGGAAGCCACCCAAGCGTACTGGGCGAACATCCGCGAGGTCTGGGCGGACGTCCTGTCGGCCGAGCGGGTTGAGATCCAGCCGGCCAACGGCGTGCCGCTGTACACCACGCTGTTCGCGATCGCCGAGGACCTGGAGAACGGGATCGAGTATGACGACGCCCTGATCTCCGAAGGCCGCAACGCGATCGAATCGTCGATTGTGATGCCGTAAGACGCTTAAAGCTTGAAACCATCGACCCCGGCGCTGTCTGCAGCGTCGGGGTTTTTACATGGGTCCGAAAAGCCCGCCGAACTTCAGAGGCCCTCCTATTCCGCCGATGTTCCGGAGGATGTCCCCGACTCGATTCGTTGACGGATAAGCCTCATGAAGACCCGTGCCCCCCTGTTGTTGACTGTGATGGCGATGCTTTACGCCACCGGATGCGCGACCGCGCCGCAAGCGTGGAACGTGTCGTCGACTCCGCAAACGACCGCGGCGGTAGAGCCGTATCGACTGGGGCCGCCGGATGTGTTGGTGCTGCGCGCGGACGGGGCCGATGAGTTTGACGGGCTGGAGGTCACGCTGGATGCCGATGGCCGGGTCGAGCTGCCCTTGCTGGGCGAGCTGATGCTGGAGGGCCTGACGGTAGACGAGGCCGAGGCATTGCTGAGCCGGGAAGCGGACTTCTACTACCCGGATACTGAAATCTCGCTGGGGGTGGCCGAGTACGCCAGCCGACAGGTTTTCGTGTTCGGCGAGGTGAATCAGTCTGGGCCTGTGAGCTTCAATGGCCGGACAACGGTGCTGGACGCGCTGGCCTCTGCGGGCTTGACGGACGAAGCAGATGCGTCGGGCGTGCTGATTCTCGTGGTGCAGGCGGATGGGAGCCTGGTGTTGCGAGAGCGGTTTGACCTGGCTCAGGCGTTGCTGGGGGACGCGGAAACAGCGAACCCTCTGCTGCGGGACGGCGAGGTGGTGTTTGTGCCCCCGATGACCGAAGCATTTAATACGCCTTCGGTGTCGGCGATTTCGCCACATGACGCAGGGCGTGGCGGGCGTCTGGGGGCTCACGGCGGGTCGCCGGTGTCGCGCTAAGCCGATGTTTCTGTCCTGCCTGGGCAGCCTCGGGTAAGCTGCGGGCATGCCGCGTAAAGCCCTCATCGAATCCGAAACGATGCGCAACGCCGTGGTCGCGGTGATGATGAGCATCCTGCTGGCGGGCACGGTGGGGCTATCGCACATCCTGGTCGTGCAGCGGAACCCGCGGTTTGAGATGGCCCAGACGGTCGAGTTGGAAGGCATACGGCTGACGCTGCCGGCCGACTGGAAACACGAGCCCGGACGCGGCACGACGCGGAACGCGTTGACAGCCGATGAGTACTTCGTCGATGCCGAGCGCCCGACCCGGCAGCTGCGGTTGGCGGTCTGGGACATCGCTTCGCCGAACTCCATCGACCAGACGCTGCGTCAGGCCCGGCGGATCACCGCGCCGGACGGGCAGGCCCAGAACGACCCCTGGCTGGAAGAATCCAACGGCCTGCAGATTGCCTGGCAGACCGCGGAGTATGTGAACCCCAACAATGGGGACATCATCAAATTCAACATTGCCGTCGCGACCTATGACCAGAAGCGGTACTGGCTTTTTACGCTGACGGACAGCGGGCCGGACCGCAACGAGACCTGGGCCCAGTTCCGCGCGAACGATCAGGTGCTGGAGCGGATCCTGCAGAGTTGCGAGCGGACTGCTTCGCCAGAGCCAGAGCAGTTGTCCGAGTCGACGGAACAGGACACGGGCGGAGGTTGAACCCACCCGGCCCCGGGCCGTATGGTGAAGGGATGCGAACGCCTGCCATCTATGTGTTTTGTCTCTTGCTCTGCCTGGGGGCGGTGATCCCCGCGGGGGCGGACCCTCTGCCCCGTTGGATCGAGCATGGCTACGGGCTTTCGGTGCAGCCGCCCGAAGGCGCGTCGGTGCGCCCCTACACCGGCGGCAGCCAGGCGCTGGTGACGTTTGACACACCAAGCTCGACAATCCGGGTGTTCCTTTCGCAGATTCAAACGCAGCAGTCGTTGAGTGAACTGTTAGCAGCAGCCGCCTGGGAAGTCGCCTATGCGACCGAAAACGCGGTGTTGTTGGAAGAGTCCAACACGGTCTACGTCGATCGCCCCGGCCGTTTTCAGTGGCTTTACTCCATCGCCTATGACGGCAGCGAACTGGTCGCGGGGCACGCCATCCTAAAAGTCGATCCTTGGACGGTCGTCGTGCTCCAGTGCATCGCCGATCGGGCGAACGAGGACGCAGCGCGGGTGGAGTTTGATCGGTTTGTCAGCACGCTGGGACTGATGGACCCCGCAGAGTTGAACCGCAGCCGCACCGCCCTGCTGGAGGCTGGCGCGCAATGGCTGTCCGAAATCGATCACGAGGCGCTGCGGTTTGACCTCAACGGAGACCAATGGTTCCGCATGGCCCACCAGGAACGCGAGGTCGGTTGGGCACGGGTCAGTGAGTGGATGGATACGGACACGCTGAACAAGCCCGCGATCGCCGTGTCGATGAGTCAACTGTTGGAAGAAGACCGGTCACGGCTGAATCAAGCCCGGCAGTTGTTGCTTTCGTTGGACGGCGAAGCGGAGGTCTGGGACACGCGGATCACCCGGCACCCGGTCGATGCGGCCGGGCGGCCGCAGGAACGGTCGGTGGTGGCCTGGGAATACATCGGGACGCGGAACCGTCGGCATACTGGCGATGTGTTGTCAGTGGCGATCACCGAGCCTGACCGCGAGTCGTTCCCGACCTACGAGCTGCCGCCCAGTGGGTATTTAACGCAGGTCGAACGTTGGCTGCTGCCTCGGCTACTGCCACGGGCGAGCACGCGGATGGCGTTTTACTGTTTCCACGAGCCCACGGGACAACTGGCGTTGATGCAGGTGCGGGTCGAGCCGCAGGCCGGCGGGCGGAACTACGTGTTCATTCGGCCTTCCCCCGTTTCGCCGGAGGAGCTGTGGGTGGTGGACCGCTCGGGCACGCTGCGTGAGGTTTACCTACCGGACGGGCGTCGTCTGGTGCGGACCACACCCGAAGAGCTGGCAGAAGTCTGGGACGTGAATGTGGGGGTCGGCGGTGAGTGACACAGTGACCCCTTCGGGACAGTCGATGCGGACCAGTGTGGCGTTGCCCGAAGGCTCGACGCAGATGGGCGTCACCGGGCCGGGCGAGCGGAACCTGAAACTGATCCGCGATGCGCTGGGCGTGCGTCTGACGGCGCGGGGCGGCGCGCTGCTGATGGACGGCGAGTCGCTGCAGGTGGCGCGGGCGCAGGAGGTGGTGCAACGCCTGCGCGAGGCGGCGCAGCGCGGCCGACCGATGGACCGGACGCAAGTGCTGGAAGTACTGGCGCTGGTGAGCGACATGGGAGACCTGGAACTCTCGCCCGCCAGCGAAGGGAAGGGCCCTGCTCTGCCCACACTGAATGCCGAATCGCTGGATGTGTACCTGCCGGGGAAGACGATCCGGCCGGCGACCGAAAGGCAACGGCGGTACACGCAGGCGATCGTGGCGCATGACCTGACGTTCTGCACGGGGCCGGCGGGTACAGGGAAGACGTACCTGGCGGTGGCGGCGGCGGTGTCGATGCTGAAGCATGGGTTGGTGCGTCGATTGATCTTGTCTCGGCCGGCGGTGGAAGCAGGCGAAAAGCTGGGCTTCCTGCCGGGGACGATGCAGGAGAAGGTGAACCCTTACCTGCGGCCGCTGCTGGATGCGCTGCATGACATGATGGACTTTGAGAAGGTGCAACGCCTGATGGCGGTGGATGTGATCGAGGTCGTGCCTTTGGCGTTCATGCGGGGGCGGACGCTGAACGACGCGATGATCATCTTGGACGAGGCGCAGAACGCCACGAAGTCTCAGATGCTGATGTGCCTGACCCGGCTGGGGCAGGGCTCGAAGATGGTCGTGACCGGGGACACCTCGCAGACCGATTTGGAGGACCCGCGCGATTCGGGTCTGGTCGATGCGATCCGGCGTTTAGGCCGAGTCAACGGCGTGGCGACTACGTCACTGGACCGCGCGGACATCGTTCGGCACCGGCTGGTTCAGCGGATTGTCGACGCTTATGGGACTCAGGGCGGCTCCAAACCCCCGAATCCGCCATCTGAACCTGACGAACCGGCTCCGGGAACATAAAATCCACCTCAGCGGCCCGCCCGTTGGGTCGATAGCGAAACTTCAGGGGTTCGATGTCATTGCATCGATCCCGCAGGACCGATCGCTCCGGCCACGGCTGACTTTATGGCCCTTACCCGCTCGCATTCCGCCCCGCGTCGCCGAGACGCCGTCCGACGCCAGCGCCCCAAATGGACGCAGCGTGCCCGCGCGTTTGTCAGCCGGTCGGGCGTCCGCTGGGCCGCTATGTACATCGTGTTGTTTGCCCTGCTGTCAACGATGATGAGCGTGCCGGCCCGGGAGCGGCCGCGCTACCTCATCGGCTCACTCGTGAGCGAACCGATCGTCAACCGGGTCGACTTCAATACTGAAGACCGTGACCGCACGCTGGAGAACCGTCTGCTGGCAGAATCGGAAGTCCCCTTGGACTACCGGATCGACCACGACTTTTACCAGGGCCTGCAGGCGAAGCTGCTGGGCGTGCTGACCTTCGCTGAGTACGACTCGCTGGACTCGATCCCCGAGTCGTCTTACGAGAACCTGGCGATCACGCCCGAGGCCTTGAACGAACTGCACCGGCTGCGGCTGGAAGAAGACAGCCTCAGCCGGGCGTGGGAAGACCGGGTCCGCACGTTCCTGCGGCGGGTCTTCAACGAAGTCATCCTCAACCGCAATGACGCGGAGCGTGTGCTCAGCGGCGTCGAGATCCGCTACCACGGGATCGATCGCATCGAGCGGGTGGACCCCGAAGAACGCATCATCTACACCCGCGGCGCGGACGACCCCGCGATCCGCTCACGGCTCAGCCATCTTTCGGGAGACCTGTTCCCGGACAACCTGCGTCTGATGATCGTGTCACTGATTGTGGACGCGCCCGATTCGACGTACCGGTTTGACGCGGAGATGACCCAGCAGAGCAAGCAAGAAGCGTACAGCAGCCCGGTGCATATCGCGCTGCGGGTCGTGCCCAAGGGGCAGGTGATTGTGCCGGCTGGCCGGAAGCTGACCGAGAATGACCTGCTGCTGATGGAGCAGGAAGCGGTCGCCTACCAGGAAGAATTCGGCAACCAGTATGTCTGGGTCTCACGGTTCGGCGTGTTCACGCTGACGATGGTGATGGGGCTTGGGCTTTGGAGCTACCTGTTCCGGTACAAGCACCGGGTCGTCGAGAACCCGATGCGCGGGCTGGCGGTGGCGGCGATGCTGGTGGGTTGTCAGGCGCTGGCGGTATACGCGACGCGGCTGGACCCGAAGCTGTTGATGCTGACGGCGACGCTGCCGACGCTGATGCTGACGATTGTGTTTGCGATCGCCTACGACCAGCGTTTTGCGCTGGCGGTTGGCGCGATGCACGGCGTGGTGATCTTGTTCTGTCTGAATCAGCCGATGGAATTGGGGCTGGTGATCTTTACGGGTGTGGGGATTGCCGCGGCGATGCTGCGCGAGGTGCGAACGCTGGGCAAACTTGTGCGGGTGGGTTTGGCGGTGGGATTGGCGATGTCGGCGATGAGCGTCGCGGTCGACGTCGTGACCGAGCCATTGCATTTGGAGCATGTCTGGGGCGAAGTGCGGAACAACGCGCTGTTTGCTCTGATGTCGGGCTTTGGGGCGGGCGTGATTGTGCTCAGCGCGTTGCCGGTGCTGGAGGCGGTGTTCAAGGTGACGACCGCGATGACGCTGAAAGACCTGAACGACGCGAGCCACCCGCTGCTGCAGCGTTTGGCGCAGGAAGCGCCCGGGACGTACCAGCACTCGCTGCGGATCGCGGACATGGCTGAGGCCGCGGCCGAGGCGATCGGTGCCGACGGGCTGCTCTGCCGGGTCGGTGCGATGTACCACGACATTGGCAAGGTGAACAAACCCAGCTACTTCATCGAAAACCAGTCCGGCGGGCCGAACAAGCACGCCAAGCTTTCGCCGGCGATGTCGCTGCTGGTGATCGTCGGGCACGTGAAAGACGGCATCGAGATGGCCCGCGAGTACAAGCTGCCGGGCGGGGTGAAGCACTTCATCGAGTCGCACCACGGCACCACGCTGGTCGAGTATTTCTACCACCAGGCCAAGCAGCAGAACGAAGCGGAAGACAAGCCCTGCCCCAGCGAGTTTGAGTTCCGCTACCCCGGCCCCAAGCCGCAGACAAAAGAGGCGGCGATCATGCTGCTCTGCGACAGTTTGGAGGCGGCGGCCCGGACAATCGACGAGCCCACTCACACGCGCCTCGAGCAGTTGGTGCACACCATTGCCCAGAAGCGTTTGAGCGACGGCCAGTTTGATGAGTGCTCGATCACCCTTCAAGAGCTCCACAGGATCGAGCAGGCGATCATCAAGACGCTAAACGCGATCTACCACGCCCGGATCAAGTACCCCAGCGACAAGCGTGAAGAAGACGCTGGGGAAAGCAAAGACGCTACCGCCGGCACGATCAAGCCCGCCGCAGCCAGCTGAACCCGTCAAGCTTGGGTTGACCGCCCTATGATCGTCACATGACCGATGACGCATCTGTTGTGGACCCGTACCAACGTCCCCGCGCCCGCGCGACGTTCTGGCTGATTCTCGCTGTAGGCGGGGCGTTGATGGCGGCGATGTGGCTGGGCACGATCGAGCTGGCGAACCTGCAGGCCGACGACCAGCTGCAGCGGCTGAACGCCGAGCCGGACCCGGACTGGCATGTCGTGCAGTACACCCGTCGGGACATCCAGAATCAGATCGCGGTGGATGAGGCGGGCGAGCCTTTGCCCGAGCCCTTGGACGACAACTGGCAGGACCAGATCGACGACGTCTGGCTGCCGTATGCCAAGCGCCGTCACTTGTTTTACATGCTGATCGGCTTTGGCTCACTGTTGTACCCCCTGGCGATCACCGCCCAGGCATCGGGGGTCATGCTGTGGCGTGCTCGGCCGGGCACCGGCTGGCGGACGCTGGCGGCTGGATGCGTGCTGGTGGGGACGGTCGTTATCGTTCGCGGCGCGTCGCTGGGTGTGCTCCGACACGGCGTCCTACAGCTGCTGTAGCGCAGAAAAAACCCGCAAGTAAGACTCACGGGTTTAAGGGGTTTATTTAAAGACTTTAGGTTGTCGCCCGAGATCAGGCGTCGGCGGTTTCGGCGGGCGCTTCTTCGGAAGCCTCAGCCGACTCGACGGGCTCGCCGTCTTCGCCTTCTTCTTCGCCCGCAGTCTCTTCTTCGACCTCCAGCGGGCGGTCGGAAGCGACGATCAGGGTGATGTCGGTCTTCAGTTCTTTGTCGATGACGATCGGCAGGTGGAAGGTGTCCACCCGCTTGATCTGGTCGCCCAAGCGGACGAAGCGGTCTTCGACCGCGAAGCCGGCTTCACGCAGGGCTTCAGCGATCTCGTGCTGAGTCACGCCGCCGTAAAGCACGCCCTGGTCGTTGCAGGAACGTTCGAGGGTCAGTTCGTAGTCGGCGATCTTCTCGATCATCGCGCTCTGTTCCGCGCGGATACGCTTGAGCTCGGCTTCGGCTTCGGCACGACGCTCAGAGAGCTGTTCGATCAACTCAGGGGTCGGCGTCGTCGCCAGGCCGCGGGGCAGCAGGTAGTTGCGGGCATAGCCGGCCTTGACCTTCACGACATCGCCGACGATGCCGGTGTTGCCGACGGTTTCCAGCAGGAGCAGTTCAATGGTTTTCAT
Source organism: Phycisphaeraceae bacterium (assembly GCA_965230305.1). Taxonomy (GTDB): domain Bacteria; phylum Planctomycetota; class Phycisphaerae; order Phycisphaerales; family Phycisphaeraceae. The sequence continues at coordinate 140,669 of OZ245998.1, forward strand.
CAGTCTTGTCCTCGTCTTGAGTTAGGCGCCAGCCCGAGCGACCCTTCGCTCAGCGGTACACCAGGATGGTGGGGTTGGGTTCTGTGCTTGCGTTCTGCGATCAGAACGGGATGTCGTCGTCCGGGATCGGCTCGTGCTGCGGGCTGCTGGGCGGAGCGGGCTGGCTGCGTCCGCCGCCGCCCCCACCACTGCCGCCGTTGCTGTATCCGCCGTTGCCGCCTGCGGGCGCGTCGTCCCGGTCGCGTCGGCTGTCGAGGAACTGAAAGTTCTCGATGACGATCTTGAGCTTGCTGCGGTTGTTGCCTTCGCGGTCCTGCCACTGGTCGAGCTTCAGACGGCCTTCGACGTAGAGCGGGCTGCCCTTGCGGAGGTACTGGTTGATCACCTCGGCGGTGCGGGCGTAGGCCTCGCAATCAACGAAGGTGGTTTCCTGGCGACGCTCGTTGGTGTTGCGGTCGGTCCACTGACGGTTCACCGCCAGGCCGACGTTGACCACGGGCATGTTGTTGTTGGGCAGGTACCGCAACTCGGGATCGCGGGTGAGGTTGCCCATGAGCATGACTTTGTTCAGGTTGGGCACGGCCGGCTCCTATGGCTAACAGGTGGGAATTCGCGTCGAGGTGTGAATCGGCCGGGAGTACTTATTCGGCAGCGGCAGGTGCGGTTTCCGCGGGGGCTTCGGTCGGAGCCGGGGTCGGGGCAGCGGGTGCGGCCGGGGCCTGCTGGGCTGCGGCGTTGGTCTCGGCGATCGCCTGGTTGACCTCTTCTTCGCCCATGTGGTCCGCCCGGAGCATCATCGCCCGGAGCACGTCTTCGGACAGGTTGCAGTCGCGTTCGATGTTGGCGATCTGCGGGCCGGAGACTTTGAAAAGGGTGCGGTAGAAGGTGCCGCGCTTCTGGCCTTCGATGGTGTAGGCCAGGCGGCGTTCGTCCCAGCGGCCGAGGCAGATGATCTCAGCGTTGACGCGGTCGAGCATCTGCTTGACGAGTGCGACGCCGTTGGCTTCATCCACGCCGACAGCGGCCTGGGAGAGCAGGAAGACACCTTCGTAGAGGCGGGGAGTGGGATCGGGCATGGGAACGTCTCCTGGGTTGGTCCAGTCGCGGCCCGGTCGGTTTGGCCGACGTCGCCAAACCCCGGGGCAGTGCAGGTGCACGCCGGGCCGCTGATGCGAGCCGCGTAGTGTATCAGGCCCAGCCGGGCAGGCAAATCCCAGCCGGGGTCAGAATGGGCCCGCAAAGGGGGTTACTCAGGCAACTCGTGCCGGAAATTCACCGCGTCGTCGATCCGACGAATCAAAGCCCAGTCGTCTTTAAAGCTGATCGAGGCGAACCCGTCCGCCCCGCTGCCAGCAAACTCGGTTTCCACCGCCGTACCGGACCAATCGAAATCCAAGAGGGCCTCACGGACCTGGCGGGCAACGTCCGGGTGCAGGTTGTGGGCATACCCCAGCCCCGCCGTCGGGAAGGACTCGGACTCGTAGATGACGCGGAAGTCACTCTCGCCGATCTCTTCACGCGAAACAGCCCGCTCCACCAAGTCGCTTGCGACCGCGGCGGCTTCGTATTCGCCGCTGGCGATCCCGGCGATCGAGACATCATGGCCAAAGGACAGGTTCAGCAGCACATCGATGTTCGGCGTGAGGTCGAAGTCGCGGTACAGAATCACCAGCGGCGCCTTGTAGCCGGAGTTGGAGGTGGCCTGCGTCAGGGTCAGGGTGCGGCCGCGCAGGTCTTCGATGCTCTGCAGGTCGCTGCCTTGGGGCACGATGATCTGCATGGTGTACTTGAGCGGCTGCTCGCCGACGCCCGGGGACGCGACCGGCACAAAGCCCGAGGCGTTCACCGCGATCGGCACGCTGCCGGTGTTCAGGCCGACGATATGGAGTTCGCCGTTGGCCAAGGCCTTGAGTTGATCCTCGCGCGAGTCGTAGGCGACATAGTCCACGGGCTTGCCGGTGGCCTCCGCAAGGTGCTGGATCAGTGCATCGAAGACCTCGCCGTAGCGTTCGGGCTCTTCGGTCGCGATGTAGGAAAACGTCAGGCGATCCGGGTTGAGCCAGTCCGCTTCGTCGGCCGGGGCGTCGGCAACGAGGTCGTTGTCCGCATCGGTGTAGCGTTCGTTGAGCCGGTTCTCGATGGGGCTCGCCAGGCCGAGTACTTTCAGGGAGCGCTCAGCGATCTCCTCGTTCGGCGTCTGGCGTGAACCGATGACATACGCCACGCCGGCGACGGCACATAGCACCAGCACCGTAACCAACAGGCGAGGCCAGACGACGGACGGCTTGGAAGCATCTTGCGATTGTTCATTCATGACAAAACCTCAGAGCATGATCGGGGATCGGTGACCGCGATACTGTCCCCTTTGCTGGGGCATTCCGAAAGCGCCAGGGCCGCCCCTTGCGGGTTTTTAATCCCTTGCAAACAGTTTCATGATGGGTGAGCGACGCGCTGCTCTCTAAGTCAGCCAAAGCCCGATGGCGATCAACGCTGCGAAGAACAGAACCACAAACACCCTGCCGAAAAGCTAAATACTGACAGCCTGTAAAAGCGCAAGCCCCAGGGCAGTGTAGGTGCACGCCGGGCCGCTGATGCGAGCCGAATAGTGTGTCAGGCCCAGCCGGGGTGGCAAACGGCTTACTCTCCGGCGTTTGCCTCCGCCAGGGACCGATACCGCCGCCGGGGCACCCAACACCACATCGTCCGACGATAGTGCTCGTAAGCCTCGCCGAATCGATCGGATAGATCCCGTTCTTCGATCGGCCGGGCTCCGAAATGCCAGACCAGCCCGCCCGAAGCCGCGTACAGCATCACTGGCCAAGACCCCAGCATCACCCCTACCGCCACCCCCTGCATGATCCCCGCCAGCGCCATCGGGTTTCGCACGTAACGGTATGGCCCATCAATCACCAGGACCGGCGCACAATCCGTCGGCAACGGCGTGCCCCGGCCCAGCATCACCATCTTCCAAGCACTAAACAGTCCCAAAGGCCCAGCCAACGCGAACCACACCCCACCCACCCACACCAGCCACGGCCAGTCCCACCGCGGGATACCCAGTGCCGCCTGCAAGCACAGCACGCCCCAGGGCAGGATCGTCAGGAATACGTTCCAAAACACAATGATCTGCAGCAGGCTCTTGGTGAACAGCCAACCCGGGGAGCTTTCGGCGACGCGGAACGGCTTGGGCGTCCCGTCGAGCCCGACGACCGTGCCAAAAGCCAGACAAAGCCCTGCCGCGCAAATCATCGCCATCGCACCGAGCACGCCCTGACCAGTCGTGGCCGACAGTACTAGGCAGTACAACGCCGAGTACCCGCAGCCCCCGGCGACAAACCAGGACGCAATACCCGCCCAGCAGTGACGCCGCAGCAATGCCCAGCACGTCGCAGACGAGCCCCCGACGAGGAACACCGCATCGGCCAGCCAGAAGCTCATCAGTGCGGTGCCGGTGAGTGAATCCGGAAAGAACAGACTCCGACTGCTAGGCCAGGTGACCAGCAGCACCCACCAGAGCACCACGCCGACCGCCAGCGCTGCGTAAAACGTTGCGGCGATCCGACGGGTCACTGGATGCGGGTCCGGAATGGCCATGGGCATCGACCGCAGTTTAGGTCAGCCAAAGGCCGATGGCGATCAGGCCCACCAGGAATAGCACGAGAAACACCCAGATGAAAGCTTCAAGGGAGAAGACAGACCCAAACGCTTTGCCGTATTGCCGCGGTCGGTCACAGTCGGGACACTTCCCCGCTGTGTTGGGCGTGAGCACTCTGCCACAGGACGGGCATTTCATTCCGACGACTTACGCGAACGCTGAGTCAGCAGCGCCGCCCCACCGGAAATAAAAAGACACAACGACGCTGGCTCAGGCACGAAAATAAGCTGCAAGCGAGGACCGAAGCCTACGCCACCGGCTGCCCCGGCGAGGGATTGAACAATCACCGGATCATCAACAGGAAAAACGCCTGTCAGTCGGACTGAAATGTGTGATGCATCTCCCGAAATCATCTCTCTGAACGCAGACAAGCCACTGGAACGAAACTCGAATTCGCGCGTGCCCGTTGTCTCTCCATCTCGTTGGGTGTTTATTAGATGTTCTTCCACATCAAACAAGCGCATCGCATCCGCTGCTGACAAGACGCCATTGCTTTCTCGAAAACGAGAGGTCATGAACTCGGCGTTCTCTGATGCCGTCTGAACATCAAACAAAAACGACGCTGCAACCAGCTCCAACTCTTCGGGAATACCGTCGAGCGGAAACGCCGAAAGCATCAACCCTTGATAAGACTGATTTATGCGAGAAACCGTAAACAAGGCGTGCGAGTCCGGCGACAACGCCAAAGACTCACCGCTTTCGTTTCGAAGGTAGTGAGCGTCTTGCGAAGCCGGTATCTCAATAACCACGCTCGCCTGGCTCTGGGGTGCCAACGTACAGGCCAACATGAAAAGCGGCAGTGCGAAACGCAGAGTTAGACGCAAGCCCCGGAAATTCAGCATGATCTCTCTCCCGTTGAATGAGCCGATATGTGCAAATCGACACCTAAAAGTATCACACCTCGCTGGCCGCTTCCATCTGCAGCACCTGATCGTCGGCGTGGTAGCTGGAGCGGACCAGCGGGCCGGATTCGCAGTGGCGGAAGCCCAGCTCCTCGGCCTGGACTTTGTACCCGGCGAACTGCTCGGGCGTCACCCACCGGCTGATCGGCAGGTGCCGACGCGTCGGCTGGAGGTACTGACCGATCGTGAGGATGTCACAGGAATCGTGCACGCCAGGGTAGGTCGCGGCAGGATGGGCCAACGCCTGAATCCGATCGGTGGCATCCGGGGCTGAGGCCGGCGCGGTGTGATGCCAGCCGTCCGTGCTGTGAGGATGGATATCGACCTTGGTGCGAGCCATGGGCGAACTGCGGTCCCCTTCTAAACGGCGATCGGGATGCGGCGGCGAAAACGCATCCAGGTTGGTCGCCGGGACGTCGGCGTTCACCCCCGAGACCCGCGTGCGTTCCTGGACGTCGCGAATCAGCTCCGTGATTTCGTCATCGGTTTCGCCTATGCCGACCATGATGCCGGTCTTGACCGTAAGCCCCTGGGCCTTGGCCCGGCGGAGCAGCTCGACACTGCGGTCGTACTTGGCTTGCGGACGGACCACCGTGTACATCCGGGGCACGGTTTCTAGGTTGTGGTTCAGGATCTCTGGCCGCTCGTCGAGAACCAACTGCAAGGCGTCCCAGTCGCCAACAAAGTCGGGGATCAGAACCTCGATGTTCGTACCGGGCGACTGGCGACGGATCTCACGGATGGTCTCGGCCCAGACCTCCGCCCCGCCGTCGGGCAGCTCATCACGGTTGACGCTGGTGAGTACGAGGTGCTTCAGCCGCATGATGGCGGCGGCTTGCCCTACCCGTTTGGGTTCATCCAGGTCGTAGATCGGCGGGCGTCCGGTCTTGATATGGCAGAAGCCGCAGGCGCGGGTGCAGACGTCGCCGAGGATCATCATCGTGGCGGTGCCCCGCTCCCAGCACTCGCCGAGGTTCGGGCACTTGGCCGACTCGCAAACGGTGTGCAGACGATGCTTGTCGATCAGCTCACGGGTCTGGGCGTAGCCCGGGCCGGCGGGGAGCTTGGCCCGGAGCCAGTCGGGCTTTTTACGCTTGACAAAGTCGCCTGGCGCGTTGTCCAGGATGCGATCGGAGAGAGATATCCGCATGCTTACAGTGTAGGGCATGAAAAGACAGAAGCCCACACCGTGACGGCGCGGGCTTCATGGGTGTTCTTGGTAAAGCGGATTGGCTCAGGCGGCTTTGACTTCGATGAAGCGCTCGACCGAGGCCAGGTCCTTGATCACGTCGGGGCTGGCGACGAGCGTGCCGGACTCACCGAGCTGGCCCTTAATCGGGTGCTGCTTGACGAGACGACCGGCCCACAGACGAACCCGGCCGCCACGCTGGTTGGGCTTGGCGTTCTTGGCACGGACCTTCTTCAGCCGCTTGTTTTCAGCGACGATGGCGGGGTCCTTGCTCAGGACGCGGACCAGGGTCTTGCTCGCCGCGGCGTTGGTGGGCTGCTTGACGATGTTGACGGTGATGGTGCTGCCGGGGGTGATGTCCATGGGGAAGCTCTGGGCTTGTGTTTGGGCGTATGGGGGAAATCGGTCGAGCCGGGCATTATGAGAAGATCGGACGTTCAGGTCAAGCCAGGGCCGGGCACCCCGATATCCGCCACGACCACCCGCCCGAGCCATGCCCCGGCGTCTGCCGCGGCAAATCCGGCTTTGTGGTCCACAAAAGTCACCGTCAGGTCTGCCCGGACCGCTTCACTGAGGACCCGACCGGTGTCACAATCCATACCTGAAGGCAGGTCCAAAGCCACCCGCAACGCGGGGGATGCATTGATCTCTCGGATCGCGCTCAAGACCGGTTCGCGGACTTGGCCCGTAAACCCAGTTCCCAGTAAGGCATCGACGATCAGGTCGGCTTCAGGCATTGCGCCCGCTGCCCAAGGCTGGACCGGAACCCCGATGCCCAAGGCGGCCCCCGCAGCGATCGCGGCGTCACCGGTCAAAGCTTCGACTGGCTTGACCGCCAAACAGCTCACCGATGCCCCCCAGATCGACAGATGACGCGCTAAGACGTAGCCGTCACCACCGTTGTTGCCTCCGCCACAAACCACGAGCACTCGCGCGTCCGATGGCGACAAATCCAGTGCGAGATCTAGCAAATCCAGCACTGCCGCTGCCGCGTTTAGCCCCGCATTCTCCATCAACACGATGCCCGGCAACCCCAACACGTTGATCGCATGCTGATCGACGGCACGGGCTTGTTCGCGGGTCAAGGACATGTGAATCATCCTACTTGCTTGCGTGTGGGTTGCTCGCCAGAATGCGTAGGTGCGTCTGCGTGGAACAAACCTGTCCAGCAAGCCCGGCTTCAAAGCCATCGTCGATCCCAACGATCGCCCGGCGGTGGTCACTTCGACCGCAGGCAGCAAGGCGTCACTCGATTGGGATCGCGCGCTGGACGACGAAGGCTTCTTGCGCCGGTGTGTGCTCTGCGGCGGCGCGCTGTACGCGACACGAAACATCCCTCGGTTGACCTACCCGATCGTCGCAGCGGGTGCGGTGGTGGTGGCGCTGCTGGCGTCCCGCTCTTCGATGCTTTGGTTAGCGATCCTGGCATTTCTGGGGCTCTGCCTTGCTGAAGTGTTGCGGCGACGTTTCGCGCCGCAGTCGCTGCACTGCTACCGATGCGAATGCCAGTACGACCAGTTGCCGATTCGGCCCGGGCATCCGCGCTGGGATCGGGCGTTGGCTGAAAGCGAACGCTCCCACGCCAAGAGCCAGAAAGAATCAACATGAGCGCCGCCCAGCCCATCGTGATCTACGGCCAAGGCGGGCACGGCCGGGTCATTGCCGAGGCCGCGGCCCTATCGGGCTTTGAGGTCCTCGGGTTTTTCGATGATCGGCCTGGGCCCAACACGCTGTCCATCGACACGATCCCCGACGAGGCCGCGTGGATCGTCGGCATCGGAGACAACGCCACACGCATGGAGCTGCTCGCTGATTTACTTAAGGCAGGGCGTGAGATCGTGAGCGTGATCCATCCCCGGGCCTTTGTCTCACCCCGCGCGAACATCGAGGCGGGAAGTTTCGTTGGGCCGATGGCGGTGGTGCATACCGATGCGTGGGCTGGCCAGGGCGCGATCATCAACTCGGGCGCGGTGGTTGAGCACGATGTGCAGATGGAGCCCGGGGTGCATGTCGCGCCGCAGGCGGTGCTCGGCGGGGCTTCGCGCGTGGGTCAGCGCAGCTTGATCGGCACCAACGCAACGGTGAACCCCGGGGTTCAGGTCGGGCGAGATTGTGTCGTCGGCTCGGGGGGCGTGGTGCTGCGTGATGTCCCGGACGGCCGAACGGTCGTCGGCGTGCCGGTGCGTCCGCTGAAGCGGTGACTACGTATTAGCCGGGATCAACAAGACAACCACGTGGCAGGCGATCGCGCGGTTCTCACCCAGCGCATCGACCGACTCGTGGGTCTTGCCTTTGAGGTTGACCTGCGTCGGCTCGCAGCCAAGCAGCCCGACGAGGTTGGCGTGCATCTGCTGCTTATGCGGGCTGAGCTTGGGCTTCTGCAGGATCACGGTGATGTCCAGGTTGCCCAGCGCGTAGCCCGCGTCACGCATCCGATGAACCGCCGCTTCGACAAACACGCGCGAGTCGGCCCCGCGCCAGGCCGGGTCGTCGTCGGGGAACAGCTGCCCGATGTCGTCCTGCCCCAGCGCCCCGAGGATCGCGTCGGTCACCGCGTGGTAGACCACATCGCCGTCCGAATGGGCAACACACCCCCGGTCATGCGGCAGCGTCACGCCACAGACCACCAGGTCGTGCCCGGGCTCAAGCCGGTGGAGATCAAAACCGTGGCCGATACGGGACGAAGATTGCATACGCACAGGATACGCAACAAAGCCCACGAACTGATGGTTCTACTTCAACCCGTATTCTTTTAGCTTGCGATACAGCGTGCGCTCGCCGATGCCGAGCATCTTTGCCGCCTGTTCGCGGTTGCCCGAGGTGAGCTTGAGCGCGTTGCGGATCGCCTGTTTCTCAAGCTGGTCGAGGCTGACCGCGCCTTCGAAAGACGTGCCTGTCGCGGCATCGCCTTCCGTCGATTGAATCTCCGACGGCAGGTGGCGGGGCTCGAGCTTCTCGCTGTCGCAAACCACCACCATGTTCTGGCAGACATTCAGCACCTGGCGGACATTGCCCGGCCAGTCGTGCTGCACCAGCGCCCGCATTGTGTCTTCCGAAATCTGCGGCGCGGGCTTATCCATCTGCTGGGCAAACCGTCGCACGAAGGCCTCGACCAGCAAGGGGATGTCTTCGGGACGTTCCCGCAGCGGCGGCAGGTGAATCTCGACGCCCTTGATGCGGTAGTACAGATCGCCGCGGAACTCGCTCTGATCAATTTTCTCGGTCAGGTCCCGGTTGGTCGCGGACACGAAACGGACATCCACATGCTTGGCGGCGTTGCTTCCGACACGCGACATCTCACCGGACTCCAGCACCCGGAGCAGCTTGGCCTGCATGTTCATCGGCATATCGCCGATCTCGTCGAGGAACAGCGTGCCGCCGTCGGCATACTCGAACCGACCTTCGCGGTCTTTGTCCGCCCCGGTGAACGCGCCGCGGACGTGGCCGAACAGTTCATCCTCCAGCAGCGTCTCACTGAGCCCGGCGCAGTTCAAGGCCACGAACCGCTTCTTGCTCCGCTTGGACTGGTTGTGGATCGCGTTGGCGACCAGCTCCTTGCCCGTCCCGGATTCTCCGGTGATCAGCACCGGTAGGTTGCTCGGCGCGACCTGCTGGATCGTTTGCACCACTTTCCGCATCGCCGGGGACTGGCCGATGATGCCTTCGATGCCCATCTCCGACTCGACACGCTGGCGTAGGCCCGCGATCTCATGCCGCTGCATCACGGACTGGATCGCCCGGGTGCAGAGCGTGCGGAACACGTCCAGGTCCAGGGGCTTCTCGATGAAGTCGTAGGCGCCGCCCTTGATCGCGGCCTTGGCCCGGGGGACGTCGCCGTGGGCCGTGACCATGATCGTTTCACAGTCGGGCTGATGGGTCCGGGCCAGGTCCAGGACCTGCAGGCCGGTGTCTTCGGTGTCCATCACCAGGTCGGTGACGATCAGGTCGAACTGGCCGTGGCGTATCTCATCCTCCGCGCCGCTGAGATCGTGCACAAGCGTGCAGACGTGGCCGAGCCGACGCAAGGCCTCGGCCATCACGTCGGCGTGACCGGCTTCATCGTCCACAACGAGGACCTGCGCGGTGGGGATCGTGCTCGGCGAGTCTTCAGGCATAGCCCATCATCATCAGCCGGGGGTTGCAGCGGGTCAAGCCGACGGCCACGGGGCATATACTTCCAGCGTGGATGTTGCACTGCCAGACCGATCGTCTTGCCGGGTAGGCGGCGTGTCTTACCTGAACGCCAAGCCGTTGCTCGACGGCCTGGACGCGCTGCTGGAACAGCCGGTGACGCTGGATGTGCCCTCGGCCCTGCTGGATCGGCTGGAACAGGGCGAGCTGGACCTGGCGCTCTGCCCGGTGATTGACGTGTACCGCTCGGCGTTGCCCTTGCGAGTGCTGCCAGTCGGCGGGATCGGTTGCGACGGGCCAACGCTGACCGTCCGGCTGTTCAGCCGGGTGCCCTGGGAGCAGGTCACAAAGCTTCATGCGGACGCGGACAGCCACACCTCCGTCGCGTTGGCCCAGATCATCCTGCACCGCCGCACAGGTCGGCGGCCGACCGTACTGCCTTACGAAGTAACCGCTCACACCGAGCCGCCGGAGACGCTGCTGCTGATCGGCGACAAGGTCATCACCAGTGCGCTGCAGGATGATGCGTACCCCCATCAACTAGACCTCGGCGGCGCCTGGCGCGAGCTCACTGGCATGCCTTTCGTGTTCGCTACCTGGCTGGTTCGCCCGAACACCAAGCTGGGTGACTTGCCCTCGCGTATGGCCGAACTACTGGAGGCCAATCTGCAACGGATCCCCACGCTGGTCGAAGCGTATGCTCAACCGCATGGCTGGCAGGCCGAACAGGCCCGGGCGTACCTCGGTGAAGTGCTGCGTTTCCGGGTGGGCCCGCGCGAGCTGGAGGCGATCGAGCGTTTCGGAAAGGAAGCAGCGCTGCTAAATCTGATCCCTGAATCGCGACCACCGGAGCGGGTGATGCTGACCCAGCCCTGACCGATGCCCCGCCGGACCGACCAATACCGATGTCAGCCGCTCGCCGCGTTCGCCGGCCAGTTGTCTTACGTCAAAGCCGAGCGGCTCCAGCGGTATCTGGAGCAGGCAGAGGCGTTGCACGACGGGATCGATGAAGAGCAAACCTACCCGTTGAGTTTCGTGGTGTTTCGGATCTCGGGATACCGGCCGAAGCAGGTTGAAGACCCGCTGTTGGTGGGGGCGGCGGTTCGCCCGGACCTTCGGCTGCTGATCGATCAACTCAGCCAAAGACTCAACGAGCCGATCCGTTCCAGCGATGCCACCGTCGACGCGCTGGCGGAGAAACTGTCGGTCTCAACTCGGACGCTGCATCGTTGGCGTGACGAAGGGCTTCGTTGGCGCTGGGCCCGTCAACACGAACATGTGAAGAAAGTGGTGGTGTTCCCCGAGGACGCGTTGGCAGATTTCGATCGCCGACACCCCGGGCGGCTCAACCGGGCCCGGCAGCACACCTGGATTGACGCTTCGGGGAAGCAGCGGCTGCTGGATCGCGCCCGTCGACTGGTGCAAGAGCGCCCGGACTTGACCCGGCATCGCGTGGCCGAGCACCTTGCTAAACGTACCGGCCGCGCGGTGGAAACGATTCGTTTGATTCTCGAGAAGCACGACCAGGAGCACCCGGACCGGGCCATCTTCGTCAAACATCGGCCGCCGTTATCCGATCGACAGCAGCGCGTGATCGCCCGTGCGATGCAGCGCGGCATCCCGACTCGGTTGATCGGCGAGCGTTTCAACCGGGGCCGTTCGGTCCTCTACCGAGCCGCCAACGTCGTTCGGCGTCGTGAAGCCATGACGATGGACCTGACCCATCAATCGACGCCCATCTTTGAGCGAGAGGATGCTTCGGAAGTCATCCTGGGCCGAGTGCTGCCGACGCTTGAAATCTCAGCCTCCGACGGAGCCCCCCCGTTGCCTGATCCCTTGGGCAGCTTGTACCAGGCCCAGACTCCGGACGAAGACACGCTGCACCACGCGTTGGTGCAATTGAACTTCCTGTTGTTCCAAGCCTGCCAGATGCGAGACGCGTTGGACCCCAGCCATCCACGGACTCGGGCGCTGCAGGCGTTTGCCAGCAAGCTCACCCAGTCGCAGCAAGTGCGGAGCTGGATTGTTTCCGCGTGCCTGCCGGCGGTGTTGTCGGTGGCTCGGCAACAGCTTGCGGGCGAAACCCGCACCGCCTCGACCCCCAAGTTGTTCGCGTTGCTGCCCGAAGGGCACCGGGTGTTGTACGCGGCAATCAGCAGCTACGACCCAAGGCGGCGTACGGCGTTTGTCCCGCCGTTACGCACCCGACTGGCGACGCACTTTGCGACCGTCCTTGCGGCGCAAGAGGACAAGGCGACCCGCCGGGTGGAGCCGGACGCGCTTCATAGACAACTCAAACGTGACGCAGAGCAGCATGGGGTGACCCTGCCCGGACCTACAATCACCCCGGAAAAGTAACCGGCTTACTCCCCCCAGTATTCGCAGGCATTGTCCGCCGTCTCGTACACACGGATCAGACTCAACTCCGGCAGCACCGGCTTCAGACGCACCCAGATCCACGCGGAGATGTGCTCGACGGTCGGCACCTCCAGCCCTTCGATCTCGTTGAGCAGGTGATGGTCCAGCTGCTCGCGCAGGGGTTCCACTGCCTTCTTGATGTCGCCGAAGTCGACCAGGTAGCCTCGCTCGGCGGGCATATCGCCCTCCAGCACCAGGTCAACCTTCATCGTGTGCCCGTGCAGGCCACGGCATTTGTGACCCTCGGGGAAGCAAGGCAGGTGGTGGGCACAGTCGAAATCGAAGCTTTTGATGAGGCGGACGCGCATGGGTGGGGTTCTTGGCTCGGGGCGAAACGGGTAGCAGGCGGAGGGTTATACGCCGCGGGCGGTGGGGTGCCAAATCAGTTTATGCAGTTGGGTCTGCATCCGGACGGCGGACTGGCCGGCGAAATCACGGAGGAACCAGTCCGCCAGGTCCGCCAGGACCAGCCCTTGAACTCCCGCGATCTCTGCCCCCGCTGGCATCTGCTGGGCGGCGCTCAGCAGCACCGCGCCGACCCGCTCAGTCAGCCGATGCTGATGGATGATCTCTACCGCCCAGCGATAATCGGCCTCGTCACAGAGGACAAACTTCACCTCGTCCCGAGGCGTCAAGTGATCCAGATTGCTCCAGAGGTTGCGGTCGGCTTCCCCCGAGCCGGGCGTCTTCAGGTCCATGATCCGGATCACCCGCGGGTCACAAACGCTGATCTCGCAAGCGCCGCTGGTCTCGATCAGCACGGTCTTGCCCTGGTCACAAAGCGCCGTCATGAGCGGGTGGACATGCTTCTGCAGCAGGGGTTCGCCGCCGGTGATCTCCCACAAGTCACACGCACCGCCCAGGCGTTGGCCCTCGGCCATGATCGCGTCGATCGTCATTGCGCCGCCTTCGTGAAAGGCGTACTCGGTATCGCAGTAGTGGCAACGCAGATGGCAGCCACGCAGACGGACAAACACACAGGGGCGGCCGGCAAAAGTACTTTCGCCCTGCACCGAATAGAAAATCTCATTGATCTTCAACGTCCGATCGTCCGGCGTCATACCTTGGCCTCAACTTCCGACAGGAGGTCGCGCATGGGGCGTTGTAACACCGGGTGCACCCAATCCGGCGCCAGGTCGCACATCGGCTTAAGCACGAACCAACGCTCAGCCAAACTCGGGTGCGGCACGGTCAGCCCCGGTTGATCAACGACCTGATCATCGTAAAACAGCACATCGATATCCAGCGTCCGCGGGCCCCAGACTTCTCGATGCGCGAAGGGTGGCCGACCTTCGTCCAACTCGATCGCCTGACAATCCGCGAGAAGGTCCGGCAGCAGGCGGTCGGTATGCAACGACACCACCGCATTCAGGTAGGCCTCCTGCGGGGCGGAGCCGGGCCTCACCATCGCCGGCGTTTCATAGATTGGGCTGATTTGCACCGCCGACGCCTCGGGCCAGGCGCGGATCGCCGCCGTCGCCGCCGCGAGGTGGGCTTGGCGGTCGCCCAGATTCGAACCCAATGCCAGGAAGACTTGTGACATCTGCGTAGTTTACCCCCGACAGGATGCGCCTATCGTTTGAAGCTGGAATCGCGTATCCTGCTCGATCCGCGCCGCCGAAAGCGACCGCCATGACCACGACCTCGACACACCCGCAAAACCCGTCGCCGCCCCAGTCTGCCAGCCTGCCGAGCCTAGACCTGGACCGCGTGAACGCTGAACTCCCGGCCGGCAGCGCCGAATCGATCGTCCGCTGGGCGTCCGAAACCTTCGCCGACGGCCTGGTGCTTTCTACGAGCTTTGGCATCCAGTCGGCGGTGATGCTCCATCTGGTCACGTCGGTGAAGCCCGATGTCCCGGTGATCTTTATCGATACCGGGTTCCACTTCCTGGACACGTACCGCTTCGCCGATCAGCTAACCGAGCGGTTGAAGCTGAACCTGAAGGTTTATCAGGCTCCCCATTCCTCGGCCTGGACGCTCGCCAGACACGGCAAGCTCTGGGAAAAAGGTGTCGAGGGGATGAACCAGCTGGATGCGATCCACAAGGTCGAGCCGATGGAACGGGCGCTGAACGAGCTCGGCGCGACCGCGACATTGGCCGGCCTGCGTCGAGAGCAGTCCGCCCAACGCAAAGACATGCCGGTGGTCACGCTGCAGCGCGGGCGTTACAAAGTCGCGCCGATCCTGGACTGGTCGACCCGCGATGTGCATCAGTACTTAAAGGCCCACGACCTCCCGTACCACCCGCTGTACGAGCAGGGGTACGCCTCGATCGGCGACTGGTACAACACCCTGCCGATCACCGCTGAACAGCACGAGCGAGAAGGCCGATTCGGCGGGCTGAAGCAAGAGTGTGGCCTGCACGTCCCGGACACCCCCGAAGAAGACGCGTCCCGGATGTCGTCGGGGCTGTAACCCGACTCACACCTGCAACGCGGGCACCCAGGCAGTCGAACGTCCGGCCACGGTATCGACCTGTATCTCCCGGCCGTCGTGGGTCCGTGCGTCTTCAGGCCGACCCCATCGGCGGTGAAACAGCCAGTGTTTGGGGAAGCGTTTGCAATCCGCATCTAAATCGCAGGCCGATCGGATGATCCGCCGGATCGCTTGATACAAGGCTTTCACTTCATCGTTTTGGAGTTCATTGACGCGTCGTTGCGGCGCGATCCGGGCCGCGAACAGCACTTCATCGGCGATCCAGTTGCCGATCCCCGCCAGGAACGCTTGGTTTAGCAGCAGGCCCTTGGTGACGCCCTTTCGGCTGGCAAGCATGCTGCGGAACGCGCGCAGCGTTGGCATCTCCAGCAGCGGGTCCGGGCCCAGATCGGCGATCGGCGGCTGGTGAAGTGGGTCCTCCCGCAGACGCAGTCGGCCGAACCGACGCGCGTCGGGCATCGCCAAGCGTGTGCCGTCGTCCATCAGCAGCTCGACCTTGGCAAAACGCGGGCGATCGGCAGCATCCTCGTACACCACAAACGAGCCGGACATCCCAAAGTGGAACAACGGGCTGGGGCCTTGATCCATCTCGAACCACAACTGCTTGCCTTTGCGGCACGCAGCAAGAATGCTCCGGCCTTTGAGGGTTTGGGCGAATGTGCGCGGCGCGACGCCGTCGTAGACGATCGGATCGCGTTCCGTCCAGACCTTCTCGATCTGTTTGCCGACGACCGAGCGTTCGGCCACGCGTCGGCCCCAGCATTCAACCTCAGGGAGTTCCGGCATGGCCTATCGTAGGCCGGCGGACCCAGCGTTACACTCCGGCGATGAGCACACGCAGCTACGCGATCATCGGGACCGGGGCCTTGGGCGGCTACTACGGCGGACGGTTGGCCCACGCCGGGATGGACACGCATTTCCTGTTGCGGTCGGATTACGAGCATGTGCGGGCGCACGGCCTGCGGATCGACTCCGTGCAAGGCAACTTCCTACTGCCGAGCGTTCAGGCGTACCGTGACCCGGCGGACCTGCCTGCGTGTGACGTGGCGGTGGTCTGCCTGAAGTCGACACAAAACGATGTGCTGGCGGAATTGCTGCCGAAGGTGGTCAAGCCCGACGGCGTGGTGCTCGTGCTGGAGAACGGGCTGCACCCCGAGCGGGACGCGGCAGCGGTCGTCGGGGCGGACCGTGTGCTGGGTGGGCTTTGCTTTTTGTGCTCTAACAAGATCGGGCCCGGGCATATCGACCACCAGGATTTCGGGCATATCGACATGGGTCGGCTGGGGGAGACGCCCGGGCTGGAGGCGATCGTCGCGGACTTCAATGATGCGGGGATCCAGACGCGTGCCGTCGAGGACCTCACGCTGTCCCGTTGGCGGAAGCTGGTTTGGAACGTGCCATATAATGGTTTGAGTGTGGTGCTGAACGCGACGACGGATCAATTGATGGACAATCCGGCGAGCCTATCGCTGGTGGAGCAGTTGATGCAGGAGGTGGTCACCGCGGCCGAGCGAGCGGACGGGCGCGTGATCGACCCGGCGTTTGTGCAGCAGATGCTGGACTACACCCGCCGGATGACGCCTTACAAGACCAGCATGATGCTGGACTACGAAGCCGGTCGGGCGTTGGAAGTCGAAGCGATTTTCGGAGCGCCGCTGCGGGCGGCACAGGCGGCGGGGTATGAGCCGCCTGCCCTGCACACGCTGTATCGGCAACTGCTTTTTGTGAATGAACACCAGACAGGGAATTGACAACCACCCCACTGAAATGGACACTACCGGGCTCGGCTGAGATACCGGCGTCGCGCATGGGAGCGCTCGCCAGGCGTGGGTCAGCCGAGACGCCACGGGTTCGCCCGGGGGCACCCCCTGATTCCCGCTCACGCCTTGCACTCCCTCGAACCTACCCCGCCCCGCTGGGCGGTGTTTCATACCCCTTTGCACGCCTGCAAAAACCTTGAAGGACGCTGACATGGCCGACGACACCCAAACCGCCGAACTGCTCGAACAAGAAGTCACCATCGAAGAAGTCGGCCCGGCCCGGAAGAAGATCACGATCGTCATCCCCGAGTCCCGGATCAAGGACAAGACCGAAGAGCTTTACGAGACGCTGCAGGACGAGGCCGCCCTGCCGGGCTTCCGCCGTGGCCGGGCCCCGCGCCGGCTGCTCGAAAAGCGATTCGCCGACACGATCGGCAGCGACCTGAAGAGCCAACTGCTGTCCGAGTCCTACACGCAGGTCATCGAAGAGCACGAATTTGACGTCATTGGCAACCCCGATGTCGAAGACGCTGAGAACCTGGAACTCCCCGAATCCGGCGACTTCACGTTTGTCGTCGAGATCGAAGTCACCCCGGACGTGGACCTGCCGGACTTCAGCGAACTGAAGATCGACCGCCCGTCGGCGGATGTGGAAGACGGCGCGATCGACGAAGAAATCACCCGCCTGCGTGAGCGATTCGGGACGATGCAGACCGTCGAGGACGCAGAGATTGAAGCCGAGGACTACGCCCAGGTGGACGTGGTGATCCTCGCGGGCAAAGACGCGAAGGACGATGCGGAAGTCATCGCCGAGCACCCCGAGAGCTACGCTCTGGTCCACGGCGAGGAGCACGACTTCAAGGGCCACGTCGCAGGCATCTTGGTAAAGGACCTGGGCAAGCAGTTGATCGGCAAGAAGGCCGACGACGTCGTGAGCATCTCGATGGACGGCCCGTCTGCCCACGAAAACGACAAGATCAAGGACCAGCCAATCACGCTGAAGCTGACGATCAAGCAGGTCCAGCGCGTCGAGCCGGCGTCGCTGGAGACGTTGATCCAGCAGGCCGGCGTGGAAGACGAAGACGAGTTGAAGATCCGCGTCCGCAGCATGCTCGAAGAACGGGCGCAGCGGGAGCAGGAGTCGGCGATGCACAAGCAGGCCAGCGAGCAGCTGCTTGAGAAGGTCGAACTGGAATTGCCCGAGAAGCTGACGCAGAACCAAGCGGCCCGCGTGGTGCAGCGGCAGCAGATGGAGCTGATGTACCGCGGCGTGGAGGGCGAAGAACTCGAAGCCCAACTGGCTGAGGCGCGTGCATCCTCCGAAGAGACCGCCAAGACGCAGTTGAAGACCTTCTTCGTGCTGGACAAGGCCGCGAAGGACCTGGACGTCGATGTCACCGAGGGTGAACTCAACGGCCGGATCGCGATGCTCGCCATGCAGCAGGGCCGCCGCCCCGAGAAGATGCGTCAGGAAATGCAGCAGCAAGGCCAGATCGAGCAGCTGTACCTGTCGCTGCGTGAACAGAAGACGCTGGCGGCGATCATCGAGAAGGCCACGGTCACCGACGCTGAGTAAGCCGTTCGCTGATCCTCGGATGAACCGTTGACCGCCGATGGCGTAGGAGTCCTATGCCCATGCTGCAGACCAGTGCGTTGCCATGGCCGACCACCCTGGGACTGGGTACGGTGCTATCCATCTGGCTGACACTGGGCATCATTGTGGTGCTGTCCCTGCTGCTGGGATACGGCGCGCTCTGGCTTCGGAAACACAACGACCCGACGGATGTGCAAGGGGACGAGCTTTCCCTGGCCGACCTCCGACGGATGAAAGCCGAAGGCACGATCACAGCTGAGGAATTTGATGCTGCCAAGGCGGCGCTGCTGGCCCGGATGGGCGTGATGCGGGGCGAGGCCCTGACAACGGCCGAGAACTCGGCAGATTCCCCAGATTCTCCAGACGAATCCAACGATGGGGAAGACCCCGACGACGACGGAGGTCCGGAAAAATCCGGCCCGGAATCCACCGATAGCCCTTAAGGGCGATTCATCCCCAAAGCCTCAAAATTTACTCGCCAATGATCGAGTTTGAGGCTTCAATTTCGCCAGCGCTGCACGCTATAGTGCTTGCTACAAGAAATGACAGCCGTGGGCCTTCACCGGTCTAACGAGCACCTAGTATTTGGACGATCAAGCGGTTACCCGAACCTGGAGCCCTCTCCGCGGGAACCGACCCCCCGGTCAAACGGTCCAAGACGATCCAGACGACCCCAGTATTGAGACAAGATTCATGCCCAACAGCGGACAAGGCGGCGGCGACGGCCCAGACGGGACGACGATCGATCAGAGCAACGGCACAGACGGCTCGGGCTTCAAGGGCCGGCGCGTCACGACCTGCTCCTTCTGTGGCAAGACCTCCCGCGAAGTCGGTCCGATGGTCGAAGGCCCCAGCGATGTCTACATCTGCGGCAACTGCACCGACCTCTGCCAGAACATTTTCCGCCAGGAACGCCGCCGCGTACAGTCCGGCCGGCCGACCTTCGGCGCGATCCCCTCGCCGCGTCAGCTCAAGGACTTCCTCGAGCAGTACGTCATCGGTCAGGACACCGCCAAGCGGGCGCTGGCCGTGGCGGTCCACAACCACTACAAGCGTCTGACCGCCAACGAGAAGGACAACTCGATTGAACTGGACAAGTCCAACGTCCTGCTGATCGGGCCTACCGGCTCGGGCAAGACGCTCTTGGCCAAGACCTTGGCCCGCACGCTGAACGTCCCCTTTGCCATCGGCGACGCGACGACGCTGACCGAAGCCGGCTACGTCGGTGAAGACGTCGAGAACCTGCTCCTCAAGCTCCTGCAGGCGGCGGACTACGACATCGAAGCGGCCCAACGCGGCATCATCTACATCGACGAGATCGACAAGATCGGCAAGACCTCGCAGAACGTCTCGATCACCCGCGACGTCTCCGGCGAAGGCGTGCAGCAGGCGCTGCTGAAGATGCTCGAAGGCACGACCGCCAACGTCCCGCCGCAGGGTGGCCGCAAGCACCCCGAGCAGCAGTACATCCAGATCGACACCTCTTCGATCCTGTTCATCTGTGCCGGCACGTTTGTCGGCCTGGAAGACATTGTCAAGCAGCGTCTGGGCAAGAAGTCGATCGGCTTTGCCTCCGAACGTGGCCAGAGCCCGCTGGAGCAGATCGATGCCGGCCGCGGCGCGCTCGGCGAAGTCCAGCCCGAAGACCTGAACCACTTCGGGATGATCCCCGAGCTGGTCGGCCGACTGCCGATCATCACCTCGCTGGACCCGCTGACCGAAGAGACCCTGGTCCGCATCCTGACCGAGCCCAAGAACGCCTTGGTCCGCCAATACGAGCACTTCTTCGAGATGGAAGGTGCCGAGCTTGAGTTCACGGATGACGCGCTGTCCGCGTTGGCCCAGAAGGCCATCGGCCGGGAGACCGGTGCCCGGGCGTTGCGCAGCGTCATGGAAGAACTGATGCTCGAGCTGATGTACGACCTCCCGGACCTGGACAACGAGAACGCCAAGTACGTGATCGATCGCTCGGCGGTCGAGGGCAAGATCGCGTTGGCGGACCTGCGGGTCCAGCAGCGCGAATCGGCGTAAGACCGAAGCCCGGTCTGCTTTTTCCTCTCAGAACACGGCTTGGCGCTGACGAAATCGAAAGATTAGGGTCGAACTGATGCATGCGCCGGGCGTATGATGTCTGAGCTTGCCCTCTTCACCCGCCGTCCTCCGCATGGATGCACGCTCTATGAATTCAACTCCGGATGTGTCTTTTTTCCGCCGTGTTTCGACCCGACGTTGGTCTTCCGCCGCGTGCTTGTCCGCCTGCCTTTTGACCGCGGGCCTGGGCTTGCAGCATCTGCGACAGTCCGAGGCACAGGCCCAGCCCGCTGCGGTCGCCAGCGTGTCTCTGGACCGGATCGAGTCGCTG
This sequence comes from Phycisphaeraceae bacterium, assembly GCA_965230305.1. GTDB lineage: Bacteria > Planctomycetota > Phycisphaerae > Phycisphaerales > Phycisphaeraceae. The sequence continues at coordinate 161,119 of OZ245998.1, forward strand.
GCGATGGACGGCGACTTTGAGACGCTAAAGGAACAACTCCGCGAGTACGGCCCGGCCGACGACGCCACCGCGCAGCGTCTGCTTTCGCGCCTGGACACATTCACCGCCAACGCCGAAACCCGCGCCGAAGAACAACTGCGTCACAAAGCCAAAGCGATGAAGCTGCTGCGTATCTGGCTGACGCACGAGGAACTCGAGTCGGCGCTCGTTGCTGCGATCGACGCACACAGCCTCGCCAGCGACCCCGACACCTGGCTGACTTCGCCGGAGGTCACGGAGCTGGTCGAGCTGAGCGAGATCGCGGCGGAGTCTGCCGAAGACCAGGGCGACTGGCTGCAAGCGATCAGCCTGTACCGGCTGATGGACCTGTTGTTCGAGGTCGACGCACAGTTCTCCGATCGCCTAGACCGTTCGCTGGAGCACATCCGCGTACTACAGATGTACGCCCCTGAACATTACGAGGCCATGGCCGAAGCCCGTCGGGCTGAGTTGAGCAATGGCAACGAAGACGACACGCTGGTTCTGACGGAGCCCGAACGCTGGGAAGACCGTCTGGAAGGCATCAACGGGACCGTGCTCGTGCAGGCGTTGCGGGACTCGGCCAGCCATCACTACCGCTCCCCCGACTACGCCTCGATGCTGGCCGGCGGCGTCGAACAGCTGCAGGTATTGCTGAACAGCCCCGAAGCGGCGGAAAGCTTCCCGGGCCTGGATGATGAAGCGGCCACCGATCGTTTCGTAGGGTTCCTAAGCAACCTGCACCAGCAACTGACCCAGCCCGGTGCCCGGATCAACCTCCCCGAAACGCGCGACCACATCAACCGCATCCGCAGCACCAACGACCTGACCGTGCGGCTGCCCAGCAATGTGCTGTACTACGAGCTCACCGAGGGCAGCACCGACACGATCGACGCGTTCAGCTATGTGATCTGGCCGGTCGATACCGCCGAGTTCCTCGAGCGCACGATGCAGGGACGGTTCTACGGCGTTGGCATTCAGATCGCCCGGGAGAACGGCCAGCTCACCGTCATCAGCCCGTTGGCGAACACCCCCGCCCAGCGCGCGGGCATCCGTGCAGGTGACATCATCGCCACCGTCGACGGCCGCTCGACTTCTACTTGGTCGTTGACCCGTGCGGTCCGCGAGATCACCGGCGAAGAAGGCACCGAAGTCGAGCTGGGCATCCAGCGCGTGGGCCAGGACGAGCTCATCGACGTGACGCTGCAACGAGCGGAGATCCCGATCGACTCGATCCGCGGTTGGCAGCACACCCCCGACGGCGACTGGGATTACTGGATCGACCAGGAGGCAGGCCTGGCGTACATCCGGCTGAGTCAGTTCGTCGAGCAGACCGTGCCGGACCTGGACGCCGCAATCGCGCAGCTTCAGGCGGAACAAGAGATCAACGGGTTGATCCTCGACCTGCGGTTCAACCCCGGCGGGCTGATGGACGCTGCGGTCGGCGTGGTCGACCGGTTTATCAGCGAAGGCCCGATCGTGGCTACAGCAGACGCCAACGGTCGACGGACCCCGGGCTCGACCCGCGGCGCGACCCGTGGCCCAACCCTGCCGGACTTCCCGGTGGTGATCCTGATCAACGAAGGTTCGGCCAGCGCGTCAGAGATTGTGGCCGGGGCGCTGCAGGACTACAACCGGGCCGCGATCGTCGGCGAGCGCAGCTACGGCAAGGGCTCCGTCCAGCAGGTCTACTGGTACCCCAACCAGTTTGCGATCCGCTGGGGCGTCAAGGTCACGACCAGCTACTACACGCTCCCGGATGGCCAGATCATCCACAAGGAAGAAGACTCGGAGACCTGGGGCATCGAGCCCGACCTGAGCGTGCCGATGACCGAACGGCAGGTCGCCAGTTCGATCGAGTACCGCCGGGAAGCCGACGTGATCCGCGAGCCGGACGAAGAGCCCACGCCGGCCGAGGCGATCCTGACCGACGGCTTGGATGCGCAGCTTGAAGCGGCGCTGGTCGTGCTGGAGTCGCAGCTGCTGGTGCGTCGGCTGGAGCTGGCCAACGCGGACCGCTGAACCGATCGCACATTCAGCAAGCCGCTAAACTCTTGCGATGGCAGGCAACAGCTTCGGACAGGCATTCCGTATTACCACGGCCGGTGAATCCCACGGCCCGGGCAACGTCGTCATCATCGACGGCGTGCCGCCGGGCTTGCCCTTGTCGGTCGATGACCTGCTGCCGGACCTGGCGCGTCGCCGCCCGGGGCAGTCCAAGATCGTCACCCAGCGGCAAGAGGCCGACATGCCGGAGATTTTGTCCGGCGTCTTCGAGGGCCAGACGACCGGCACATCGCTGGCGATCCTGATCCGTAATGCGGACCAGCGATCCCGTGACTACAACGAGATCAAAGACAAGTACCGGCCCGGGCATGCGGACTACAGTTTCGATGCCAAGTACGGCCTGCGGGATTACCGCGGCGGCGGCCGAAGCTCGGCCAGAGAAACCAACGTGCGTGTGGCTGCGGGCGCGGTCGCCAAGAAGCTGCTGGATCATGCCCACGGCATCTGCGTGCTCGGCTACGTCGATCAGGTCGGTGAGTTGTTAGCCACGATCGAAGACCCGGCTGCGGTGACGCTCGAGCAAGTCGAAGCGACTCCCGTGCGCTGCCCTGACCCGGCGGTGGCCGAGCAGATGATCGCGCTGATCGAGCAGGTCCGCTCGGCGCGGGATTCGATCGGGGGGGCGGCGACGATCGTGGCAACAGGTGTCCCCGCGGGATGGGGCGAGCCGGTCTTTGACAAACTCAAAGCCGACCTGGCCAAGGCCTTGTTCACCCTCCCGGCTGTATTGGGCGTGGAGTACGGCCAGGGCTTCGGCGTCGCACGCACCCGAGGCACGGAGCATTGCGACACCTTCCTGCCCCATGACCCGCCCCACCGTGGCGCGGCGGACGCGAAGACGCCGACGACCGCGACCAACCGACACGGCGGGATGCTGGGCGGGATCTCTACTGGCATGCCGATCACGCTGCGGGCTGCGGTTAAACCCACCAGCAGCATCCCCCAAGACAAGCCCACGATCGACAAGACCGGCCAGGCCACGACACTGGCCACCAAGGGCCGCCACGACCCCTGCCTGCTGCCCCGGTTCATCCCCATGGCCGAGGCGATGGTCGCGATCACGCTGGCGGACCACATGCTTCGCCAGCAGTCCGTTCGGCTGGACGAGCGGGTGTAACCCCCCGCCTGCTTGACCCCTGCGCTCAGGGGCTTGATACTGCACGTCTTGCCCGGCAGCTGGCCGGTACCCGTGTGTCCTGGCCGACTGATTGGCCCTGGGAGTTCGTTGTATGAACCGATTGCCCTTCTGCCTGCTCGCCCCGCTTTTGGCTGCTTTGGTCCTTGCCACGGGCTGCGAGTCCACGCCGACCGCTTCCTCGACGGGGTCGTCTACTCCGCAAGGCCGTGATGACCTGTTGATCAGCTACGCCCACGCGGACGAGCTGGGATTCCGTCTTTCCTGGCAGCGTGATTTGGCAAAGCCGGCGAATCAACGCCTGGCTTACATGGCGGTGCTGGGCGACCTCGTGGCCCTGGTTGAGCACCCCAGCAACAACCTTGGCGTTTTTCAGCTGGCCGACGGCAACGTCCGCTTTGCCCGCAAGATTGACAATGATCGGTTCCGCACCTTCCGGCCGACCCGGCGGGGCGACACAATCTTCATCCATACCGAAAGCGTGATCTACGGGCACAACGTCCAGAGCGGGACCCGCACGTCCCAGGCCAACCTGTCGTTTACCGCATCGACCTCCGGCGTCCTCTTTGGCAACTCCATCGTGTTCGGGGGGGTCAACGGCGAAGTCTGGGCCCAGAACCCCGCATCGACCTCCCGCCACTGGCAAACGTCGCTGGTGGGCTCCGTGATGGCCGAGCCGTTGGTGACCAATGCCGGCGTGGTCCTGGCGGACATCGATGGCCACATGGTCTCCGTGGGCGAACAAGGGCAACTGCTCTGGCGGCACTCGGCTTTCGGCGGGGTCGTCACCGACCCCGTGACCTCGGGCCCCGTCGTGTTCCTTCCCTCGGAAGACCGCGGCCTCTACGCCCTGAACACCATCAGCGGCCAGCCGGCTTGGCTGAAGTATCACGCTTCCGCCTCGCTGACCCAGCCGCCCGTTATCTCCCAAGGTGTCCTTTACCTGCCTGTCCCCGGCGAAGGCCTAGTCGCACTGGACGCCAACAACGGCCACCCGCTCTGGACCAGCCCCGCGGACGGCCTGCCCCTCGGAACCGTCCAAGACATGCTGCTGGTCCACGGCGACCGCGAACTCGCCCTCCTGGACACCGACGACGGCCAGCCCATCGTCGTCGTGCCCACCGCCCAGCTGCAGGAGGTCGTGCTCACCGAAGAAGGCGGCTTGGTTCTCCTGTCCCCCGGCGGTCAGATCGCATACCTCCGCGCCAACTAATTTCATACCACCGCCATGTCCAACATCCGCATCCAGACCGCCCTGCTTTCGGTCAGCGATAAGACCGACCTCGTCCCCTTCGCCAAGCGCCTTTCGGCACACGGCGTCACGCTGATCTCCACCGGGGGCACCGCTAGGGCCCTGACCGAAGCCGGGCTCGAGGTCACGCCCATCGACCAGGTCACCGGCTTCCCCGAGATGATGGACGGCCGGGTCAAGACGCTGCACCCCAAGGTCCACGGCGGCCTGCTGGCGCTCCGTGACAAACCCGAGCACGCCGCTTCGCTTGAAGCGCACCAGATCACGCCAATAGACCTGATTTGCGTCAACCTGTACCCCTTCGAGAAGACGGTCGCCCAAGAAGGCATAACCGACGCTGAGGCGATCGAGCAGATCGACATCGGCGGGCCCAGCATGGTCCGCTCCTCAGCCAAGAACCACCGGTACGTCACCTGCGTGACGAACCCCAGGCAGTACGACCGCGTCACCGAGTGCATGAGCAAGCTCGAGGGCTGCACGACACTGGCCCTCCGCCGCAAGCTCGCCGCCGACGCGTTCGCGCGAACCGCCGAGTACGACACCGCAATCGCCGCGTGGATGGCCGACCGGTACGCGAGCCCCGAGGTGCAGGCCGAAAGCTGAGCCTTGAGTGGAGGATCGCCGGGGTGCGTCCAGCCGTCTCTCCGCTCGCTGTTCCGGGATAACCCAGACAAAACAGATGACAACGAGGTGCTCACCGAGTAGGCTGCGGCCACGTTCGTTTGATCGCCGACGCTTATCTGAATTTCTTCTGGGAGCCCATCCATGCGTTACCCCCGTTTCCTCGCGGCCGCCTTGGCCGGTCTGCTTGCTGTGCCCGCCGTCCAGGCCCAAGAGCTGCGCGGTGCCGAAGCCCTTCTGGCCGAGATCACGCCCACGCCCGCCGAGCAGGGGGAGGCCCAAGAAGCCACCGACCGTTTCGGCGACTACTACGCCGCCCTGCCGGGCCTTTTGCCCGAAGACGCCGCGGCCCAGTGGGTGGCGTTGCTGGCCGCGCCCGATTTCCAAGAGAACACCGACGAAGAATCCCAAGGCTCCTCCGGGCTCGACGACCTCCAGTTCAACCACTTCGATGCCTTGGACCATGATCTCGATGTGGCGTTTAGGGAAGCGGTCCGCCACCTGCCCGGGCCGGACGCCTGGCCTCACCTGCCCAGCGCGATCAGCGCGGCGCAAGACGCCGAGCAGCTCAGCCCATCGCAGGCGGACTGCCTGCTCGCGCTGGCTTCGGTCCTGTTGAACGAGCCGGACAAGACCCGCACCCGCATGCGGGCGATCGTCGACCGCGCCGACGAGGAGCACGCCGAGGTCTACGCCGAAGCCTCGAACTGGCTGCTCGAGCAGGTTCTCCAAGAGGCCATCGCCGAGGAGAACGCGGAGGAGGTCTTCCGGATTCTCATGGAACGGTCACCCCAGCCCAACCAATGGGGCGAAACGCCGGAGTTCTTAGCCAGCCCACAGATGCTCAGCCTGCTGGATGAACCGCAGGTCCGTGAGCTGGTCCGCACTTGGCTGCCGACCGGCACCACCATGAACCTTCGCGGCGAAGCCCGGGAATGGGCCCGGGAAGAAGCCCTGGCGATGCTGGACGATCTGGAATACGCCCCGTGGTGGCTGACCCTGGACCTCGAGTCGGGCGACCTCTACAACACCTTGTCCGAGCGCTTTGAACGTATGAGCGAGGAGGACCTGTACAACCTGCCCAACGGCTGGACACTGCAACGCCAGCAAGAACATGCGGACGAGGCGGAGTTTATACGGCGGCTCTTGAACGGCGACGCCCAGGGCATCCTCGAACTCCAGGCCATTATCCTGGAGGGCTCGCGCGACCGACACTACAGCCTGTACAACAACTACTTTGGCTACGAATGGATCCCGCAGGTCAGACGGTATAACGGGATGGATACCGCGTTCGAAACCCTGTACGAGATCGTCGAGCTCGGCCACCTGAGCTGGATTGAGAACCTCAACCAAGCCGCGTTGACCTTAAACCGGCAGGACGAGGTCATCGCCCTGCTCGAAGCCACCCTTGCGGGCGGCGAACTGGACACCGAGGAGCGGTTCGAGCTTGAGCAGACATTGTTTGCCATGCAGATCGAGTCGGCCGAGGCGGACGAAGCGGTCCAGCTGATCCGCGAAGCAATCGATAGCGATACGCTCGAATCGGGGGATTACATCTTGACGCTGGCGCAGATCGCGCTGATGAGTGAGGACACCGAGCTTTTCGACGAAGCCCTGGGCCACTGGCTGGAGGCACAGGAGCAGGCCGCGCTGTACGGCGGCGGCAGCCAGTACGGCGCGCGGGTCTGGGTCCAGTTACTGGTCGAGGCCGAACGGTACACCCAAGCCGAGCAGCTCCTGACCGCTTCACTCCGGAGCAACCTTGAGCAGCTCGCACAGAGCCGGCGCCAGCGGTACCACGGCAACAGCGGCACCGCTGAGCTGCTGGAGATGCTGGTCCACCTGTATGTCGCCGCGGACCGGCCCGCCGACGCCCTGCGTGTCCTGGAAACCTACCCCTGGTGGGAGGTGTCGGACCTCGCCGAGCTCAGCGATTCGACGCGTTACCAGTACGACTACGGCTACGTGTCGGACAACTCGCTGACCGCCAACGCCGCCACGGCCCTGATGCGTACCGGCCGCGATGACGAAGCCCGAACCATCCTCCACCACGCCATCCGTGAACAGATCGGCAACGACACGCTGTACTTGCTCCTGCTCGAACTGGACGGCCAGGAGGCCGTTCCGTTCCTGGAATCCCTCACGCGGATCGACCGCTTCGAGGAACGCCCGCTGATCTTCCTGGCCGAGCTGGCCCGTCAGCGCGGTGACCTCGCCGATGCGCTCACGCTGATCGAGCAGGCCATCGCCATCGACCCCTCCGACGGCGAGCAGGGGCCCGACGACCGCATGCGGGCGTACCAGGTGATGGCCGACATCCAAGCCGACCGAGGCGACCAGGAAAAAGCTGATTTCTTCAACGAGGTGGTCGCGGCGATCCGCCTGGCCGAGACCGCGGACCAGTACCTCTACGCCGGGCTGACCGCCCGGGCCATGGAGCTGTACGAAGAGTCGCTGACTCGGTTTGCCGACGCGTACTGCATTCAGTCCCGCATGGCGCTGCAGCTCGCCTCGGTGGGCAAGATGGATGAGGCCGCCGCGTACTACCGCCGGGCCTATGAGCTGATGCCCTCGAGCTTCGGGCGGATGGAGAGCCACTGCTTCGGTTGTGAGGGCGCGTTCACGGGCGAGGTACCCCAAGCGATCGCCGAAGAGGTCTTCACGCGGATGCTCGAAGAGTCTCCGGAAAACCCGCAGCTGCACTACCTGATGGGCTACCTCCGCGACTCGCAGGAACGCTTCGACGAAGCCCGGGACTTCTACCTCCGTGCGGTGGAACTGGACCCCGACTACATCAACGCCTGGGTGAATCTGGCCCACACCGGCAACATCACCCCCGAGATCGAGAGCCGTATCGCCGAGAACCTGCTCCGCCTGGACCCCTACGGGCGGCACACCCGGTACGCGACGCTCAACCCCGCCGACCCGGCCATCTACTGGGCCCACGCCGCCAACCTAGAGCCGATGCCACAGGCCCCAGAGTCGTTGCTGCCGCTGACCGCCAGCGCCGAAGCGGTGGAAGCCCTAGGCGAAAACGACCGCTTCCATTCGATGATGCAGTACGAGTACCACGGACGCGGCGATTTCGACCCCACACGCCCTGGCAGCGGGCTTTTGAACCATACCGCTGTCCGTGCCATCGAATCCGTTTATCTAGCGGAAGCCATGATGCACATCTTAGAGCGCATGGGCGGCGGATCCTTGTACGGGCTATAACCCCGGCGCGTCACCCCGCCTACCCCAACACTCCCGCGATCTCGTCGCGCAGGCGTTCTGCGGCGGCACCGACTTTCACTGCCCAGCGCGGGTCGCTGCGCTCGCCGGCGTAGATCACGCTGCGGCTGGCGGTGATGATCGCGCCGCTGCCGTCGGGTCGGAAACAGGCTTTGACATCTTCCGCGCCGCCGCCTTGTGCGCCGTAGCCCGGCACGAGGAAAATCTGTTGGGGCATGCGTTCCCGTAGCCGGGCGGCGTCCTGGGGCTTGGTGGCCCCAACGACCGCGCCCAGCAGGCTGTCGCCGGAGTCGCCGACGTGCGTCTGACCGGCCTCGGCCACGAGATCCGCCACCGCGTCGCTCACGCAGCGTCCATCAGCCAAAGGCAAAGACTGCAGCGCATCGCCGCCGGGGTTGCTGGTCCGCACGAGCACGAACAGCCCCTTGCCCTCCCGGCTGGCAGCGTCGACGAAGGGCTGCACGCCGTCCAGGCCCAGGTAGCCATTGACCGTCAGCGCATCCGCGCCGTGGTCGCCCGAGAGCAAGCCAGCAGCGTAATGGGCGCTGCTGGTGCCGATGTCGCCGCGCTTGGCGTCGCCGATCACGATCAGGCCCATCGCCTTGGCCTCAGCGACAACCTGGTGGTACACGCCCATGCCCGCGGCGCCGTATCGCTCGTAGCAGGCGGCCTGCGGCTTGACGCAGGGGACAATCGGGGCGACTTGTTCGAGCACCGCCATACTGAAGCTGCGCAGGGATTCGACCGGGTCCTCAGCGGTCACCGCTTCGGGCAGCTTGTCCCAGACCGGGTCCAGCCCGACGCATACCGGGGCACCTTTGGTTTGGACCGCGGCGCGGAGTCGATCGGCAAAGTGGGTGGGGGTTGTCATTCCAGCACCTTAACGGCTCAACCCTCGCCTCGCCCAAGGCTGGGGCGGAGCAGCCATAAGAAAGCCGGGCCGCCGATCAGTGCGGTAAAGACGCCGATGGGCAGTCGGCCCGCGCGGTCGATCCACCGGTCCAGCAACGTGCTCGCCAAGTCGGCCCCCACGACCAGTCCTGCGCCGATCAACATCGCCGCGGGCACCAACCCCCGGTGCCCCGGCCCGACCAGCAGCCGCCCCAAGTGAGGCGCAATCAGACCCACAAAAGCAATCGGGCCCGCCAGCACCACGCCCCCTGCCGCCAAGACGCTGGCCCAGAGGAACAGCGCTAAACGAAGCCGATGCACATCGACACCCAGGCTTGCGGCTTCGGCGGGCGAAAGCGACGCCACGTCCAACGCCGACCCCCGCCAACCCAACCAGGCCCCGCCGGCCAGGACCAACGCCGCGACCATCCAGATCACCGAAGCCCCTTCGCCTTCGTTGAGTTCGCCCATCATCCACTCGACCAGGAAATCACGCAGGCCGCCCGGCCCCGCCAGCGCGTTGGCCGCCATGATGAGCGCCCCACCGATCGTCGCCAGCACGACCCCCGCCAACAGCAGGCCAACCGGGTCCAGGACACCCCGCTTTTGTGCGATCAGATACACCAGGGACATCGCCACCACCGAGCCCGCCGCTGCCCCCAAATACGTCGGCCCAACCATGAGCCCGAGTTGGAACCCGATCGCCGCCTGAACCATCACCCCCGCACCGGCCCCGGTTGACAACCCCAAAATGTAAGGCTCCGCCAAAGGGTTCCGCAGCAACGCCTGCAACGCCACCCCCGACAGCGATAACGCCACCCCCACCAAAGATGCCAGCGCGACACGCTCCGCACGGCTGATGCGGATCTGCTGTTCCCACCGATCCGCCCCGCTAGGCCAGCCCCAGCCCGATGCACCGACCATCATCCGACCCACCATCACCAGCACACACAGCCCCAGCAAGCCAACCCATACCGCCCATCTGCGGTCACTTCTCATCGCAAACCACCTCGTCACCACGGACCGCCGCGCGGATGGCGTCCGCACACTCCGGATGGATCGCCAGCGCAAAGGCCTCCGCGGTCTGCAGCAGGTTCGTGCTGGGCAACAGGATCAGTTCGTCGGTGAGCATCGCCACGCGGCCTTGGTCCAAGGCCGGCACGGGCAGGCCCCTAAGCCGCGCCAACCGATCATCGTCTGTGCTGGACAAAGGTTCCTGCCCCGGAGCAAGCACCAGAATCACGTCCGGCGAAGCGGCGATCAGCCCTTCATGGTCCAGACGCACCATCTGGCCGCCGTCGCTCAGCGCATTGACCGCGCCCATGTAGCCCAGCAACTCATCATTCACGCTGCCAGGCCCCGAAGCGGTCACCGGGTCAAGTCCGAACGCCAGCAGCACACGGCGGCTCGGCCTGTCTTTCAACGCTTCACGCAGGCGAGACAGGCCGTCTTCAATGCGTTTGCGGACCACAATCGCTTCGCTGGAAATGCCCAATAGCTCCGCAACGCTCATCGTGTCGCCCTGCGGTTCGGTGAGCATCGCCAAAGCAGAATGGACATCCCGCGGGTACGGATAGTCATGGAGATCGAACAGCCCTTGATCCGCATACTCCAACAGCTTGGCATCAGGTCCCGCCACCCCCGAGCTCACCACCACATCCGTCGGCCGCAGCGCCAACAGCGCCTCGTAATCGATCGTCTGCGTTTGTACCGCAATCGCGCCAGCGGGGGCCGCAGCGTCCCAAGACCCGGTGCCCACGATGCGCACGCCCATGTCCAAGTCCACGATCATGCATGTCACCGACGGCACTAAGCAGACAATCCGTTGATCCGGCTCCGACAGCGCTTCGGGCTCGGGTTGACGCGAGCACCCCACCACCAACATCAGCCCTGGACAGACCCAGGCGCTGAGGCTAGAAATCTTCCAAAGGCTCGGGCTCGATCGCCGGCTCACGTGGTATCTCCGTTTCGTCCAAGCCCGCGCCGTCCGCTGCGCGGCGTAAAAGCAGATAGACCCAAACCTGAGAGGTGAAGTAGTAGCTGACCACCACCGCAGCGGGGATCAACAACAGCAACTTCACCCACAAGGCAATGCCCAGCGCTGCCGCGTCACTGAGCCCGCCCAGATCATCCCAATTCGGCCAAACCCATAGGCTCAACGACTCACTGGGCATCAATTCATGGAACCGGTTGTCCTCGAAGTCACCCTCGCGGAAGACCGCCAGCGACACGAAAGCCCGGGTAACCGCCAGAGTCCAGCCGACCACCGTGGCCGCGATCAGATACACCAGCCCGCCCATCGCCAGGTTGATGAGTTGGTACACCCCGTAGCGCAGCGGGCGGGCCGCGGCGTAGTGAAACGAACGGGTCACCGTGTCGAAGCCGTCCGCGTCATCAATCGCCACCGCAGCGGGCATCAGGTGAAGCCCCACCGCATACAGCAGGGACACTGCGGCGATCAGCAACCCGCCGATCAGCCAAAGCCCAAACACCGCCGCCGCCAGAACGTCCAACCCCGGCACGTTAAACAGCAGCCCGCCAAGCCACATCACCCCGCCAACGGCGATGCAGACCAGAGGCACCAAGACGACCGGGAAAGCCAACTGAAGCAGGTGACGCGCTGCGTAACGCACCGCTTCGTCCGGCGTGCGGTGATCGTGATACACCGCGTCCGCGCCCGCCAGGTATGAGGCGGACAGCCCCAGCAGCAGCATGATCGCCAGACTCAGGCCGCCCCAGATCAGCGTGAACACCGGGTTGGCCAGCAGCGACCACTTGGGGAGTTCGTAAAACAAGCCACGCAACGCCCCGATCACGCCGCCGCCATCGGAGACGCCCAGGTTGAAGTCAAACGCTTCGGACAGCAATGAACGAACACCCGAAGACGCCATCGCGCCGGTGCTGGCAAACCGTCCCCGCAGGTCACGCTCAGCCGTGTCATCCCGGAGGTCTTGAATTGCTTCCCGGGCGTCCGCCCAGTTGCCCTGGTCGATCAGCGCAACCTCCCCGGGCGCGACCGCCGGCCCCATCGCCCAGTCCATGACCTGCCCCAGGCTGTACACCGACACCACCAGCACCAAACAAATCACCACACGCCAAGGCGCGATCGCCGAACCGGCAACCAGCAGCAGCCGGGAAACCGACCAAGGCTCATGCCGCAGCGCCATGGGGTCGCGGGTATCGATCGCCCCCAGTTCGCATCCGCTTGGACCTTGTGCGTTCATCCGTTAAGCGTATCAGACCCGGCTCAGGCCGGGGCTTTATCCGGCTCGGCATCGGGGGTCTCGACGACGCTCGAAGGGGCATCCCCCTGTTCGATCGCGTGGACCTTGGCGATCCGCCGGGCGTGCCGGCCGCCGTCGAAGTCGGTTTCCAGCCAAACGCGCACGATGCGTTCGACCACCGTGAAACTCAACAGGTCGGCCGCGAGACAGAGCACGTTGGCGTCGTTGTGCCGACGGGAGATTTCCGCTGTCATTTCATCATGGACCAAAGCCGCGCGGATCCCGTCGACCTTGTTCGCTGCGATGCTCATGCCTAGGCCCGTGCCGCAGAGCAGGACACCGCAGTCCGATTGGCCCGAGGCTACCGCCTGGGCCACCGCGTAGGCGGTGTCGGGGTAGTCGCAGGCCCGGTCCGTGCACTCGCCCAGCATCTGGACCTCGTCACCACGGCCAGCGAGCAACTGCTCGATCGCCATTATCGCCTGCCGACCTCGGTGGTCTGCCCCGATCGCAATCCGCATCAAACCAACTCCTTCAAACGGGCCTGCACAAACCGCTCGATCGCGTCGGCCGTCGCCCGGTACTCTTCCAGCTGGCCGCCGAAGGGGTCAGCCACATCGCTGCCCTGCGGGTCCAACAGTTTCACTTTATTTGCCGCAGTGGGCACCGCTTCGATCGCCGCCGCCGCGTGCGAAGCCGTCATCGCGTACACGACGTCCGCCGACTGCACCAGCCCAGGCGTCAGCGTGCGGGTGCGGTGGCCGCTTAAATCCAAACCCCGTTCCTGCATCGCGGCAAACGCCCCCGCCGACGCGGGCGCGCCCGGCCCGGCAAACACGCCCGCCGACATGACGGTGACGTCACCCCGGTCCGCCAGCGCGTGTCGCGCTAACGCTTCGGCCATGGGCGATCGGCAGGTGTTCCCGGTACACACAAACAGCACAGTCTGGTTCAACAATTTGCTCACGAAGCGGGCATCGTACACGCCTTCGCGCAGGACCGTCGGCCGCCCGTGCTCCACCGCCACCAACGCCGACGGCCGGGCATACCGGCTTCTGCCGCCATCCACCACAACCCCGTCCTCCGGCCAATCCGGTGCGGTGTCCACCCGCCACCGTCCCTGCGAGTCGCGCAGCCCCGCCATGACCACCGGCTCCTGAACCTGTCGGATCACTTCACGAGTCAACGCCGCCGACGGTCGACGCACCGTCAACCAGTCAACGTCGAACAACACATCAGGGTCTGCCACCCCCACCCGCTGGAGGAAGTCGGCCTGCGCCGAGCGTGCATACTGAACCCGAACCGTGACCGGCCCGGGCAGCAACTTCTGCAACGCACGCCGGCTGTAGCGGTCTAGCTCAGGCAAGCCGCCTAACGCCTGCTCGACATCCGCCACATGCCAGGCCAGGGCTGCGGTGGCCGATGCCCCGGTCGCTGCGCGGAGCTTTTGGACCGCCATTGTGTCGGTTGCCAACGCCGCCAGGCCGTAGACCGTCTCCGTCGGCAATACGACCAACTCACCGGCCTGGAGCGCGGATACGGCGCGCGATACCTGCTGTTCTCCCGCCTCCCGATCCGTGGGAAGTGTGCTCGTCCTTGCCATCATGGTTCCATCCAAGCATATGCCGCTGGGCGAGCCAAACCAAACACGAGATTGACGAAAAAGCCTAAATCATTCTCCAAGATCGCCTTAAAGCCGTCAGTCCACCTGCGGCTCAACCTGTGACGCGACGGCCCGCAGGTACTCATCCAGATACTCCTCGACAAACAAATCAACACCCTTGGCAGTCAGCTCGTGGTCCGTGCCCCATACGCAGGCCTGCAAGTCGGTGTACTCAGGGTCAAACTGCATCCAGACTTCCGGGTCGCCGCTGGGCGCTTTGCCCGCGTTCTGAGCAAACGCCGCCGACAGCGCGTTGCTGTCCGGGCCCCCCAGCGAGATCACCGGCTTGGCGTGCAGCGTTTCATCATTGAGGTACCAGACGTCCGTGCAGACCACCGGCTCGATCATCGTCGTCAGTTGCGAGGCGTGCTCGCTCCGCCAACTCCGGATGGCGTCCGCCAGGCGATAAGCCATCGGGCGGTCCATTACCTCGGATTGCAGCGACGCACCAACCACCACCAGGACCATCTTCGAACGTTCAGGCAAAGCACTCATAGGCAACTCCAGCCGGCCTCTGACTCGGCATGGCGGGATAAGGGTAAGAGTGAAGGTCAGGGCATAATCTGGACGGTGGAATGTGTCTCGACAAGCATATAAAAGACCTGTTCGATGTCGCCGTCAGCCAGACGGATGCACCCCCGGGACATGTTCTGTCCGATGGAGTCGGGCTCGATCGTGCCGTGGATGCCGTAGCCCGAGAGGTTCCGCGTGTTGCCGTCGGTGCCTTCCAGCGCAAGCCAATAATCGCCGATGGGGTTCTCCGGGTCGTCCGGGGGGTACCACCGGCCGGTCTGGTCGTCGCGCCAGCCGGGTTCATGAGTCTTGCGGCCGGCTTCGATCCGCCAGGTGCCCACCGGCGTGCCGTTGTCGGTGCCCAGCCCGACGGGGAAGCTGGTGTAATAAATCGGCCGGCCTGCGGGGTCGAAGAAGTACACGTCCATGATGTACTCGGACTTGATCACCCGCGCGTGCATCGGGCCGGTGATCAGGCGGAGCGTTTGGCCGACGCGGATCGCGTTGGGGTTGCTTAACCCGTTGATCTCTGCTGCGAACTCATGCGTCAGCCGGTATCGGCGGGCGATCGCGCCGAGGTTGTCGCCGGATTGCACGGTGTAGAGCGCCAGCGTGTCGTCGTCGGGCTGTGCGTCGCCGGTGCGGATCAGAGCTTCATTCAACTGCGTCAACTGATCACGCAGCGCACGCTCCTGGTCCCTGGGCAACGCCATCGCGGGATTGAACAACAGGTCCGAGAGCACCCGACGGGCTTGAACAAACTGGCCTTCGCGGATGAGCTGCAGCCCCAGGCTCATGCGTTCGGCATCATTGCCCCGCAATCGACTGGCTTGTGCGGGCGCGCCGTTCTGACGCCGCTGCACCGCCACCGTCGTCTCGGGTTCCCGCGTTTCGGGCTCGGGCGCGGGATTGATCTGCCGGGGCGTGACGCTTTGCTCAGCCTGGGTCGCTGACGGCGAAGGCTCATCCGAAGCAGACCTTTCTCGACGAGGGTCCGGCAGGTTTTCTGCACTGTGCGCGACACGGGGCGAAGACGGCGGCGGCGTGTTTGGCGCGGGCTCGTTCGCCGAGGCCAGACTCGCATCGGGCTCAGCGACCGCAGCGTCATCGCCCCCGCCTCGGATCAATAGGAAGACCACCACACCGATCACAACCACCCCCAGGCCCGCGAGCAGCACCCCCTTGCCGGGGCGTTTTTTGCGGGAAGCCATGTATCGGGTGGACATGCCCGAGCGGGGGGATTGCGAACTGAGTGTCATTGGTGAGGGTCCTCCATGACCGGGTTGCCGTCATTACGTCGGCTCGACCGGTTGGGTTTGCTTGGGCGTCGGATTCTCGCCCGAAGTTTCTTGGTCGGCGTCACCCCCCGCCTGATGCCGCGGCTGCGCCCGCTGGGCGTCGACCCAAGCAAGATACTCGCGAATCGTCTTCTCGTGGCCACGGTCGGTGGGCTGATAGTACGTCACATCCACACCCAGATACGTCTGATCCACAAAGCCCGTCTCCGAGCCGTGGGCGTACGCGTAGCCGACATGGCCGAGCTTTTCCTTGGCAAAACCCCCTGCCCGCAGGTGTTTGGGCACCGGCTGCGTGCGCTGCGTTTTGATGTCTTGCATCGCGGCGTTCACCGCGGCGTAGGCCGCGTTGGATTTAGGAGCGCAGGCCAAATACGTCGTCGCCTGGGCCAGGGTGATCCGGCACTCGGGAAGACCGATTCGATGGACGATGTCGTAGCAGGCCGCGGCAACCTGCACCGCCCGGGGGTCGGCGTTGCCGATGTCTTCGCTGGCGAGAATCGCGATCCGCCGGGCGATAAACATGGGGTCCTCGCCGGCATGCAGCATGCGGGCCAACCAGTACACCGCTGCGTCCGGGTCGCTGCCTCGGACCGACTTGATGAAGGCCGAGATCGCGTCGTGGTGCTGATCCCCGGCCCGGTCATAGACCGCTGCGGTTTCCTGGATCGATTGCTCCGCATCAGCGAGGCTGATCGTTTCGTTGGCCCGGCTTTCGACCGCGATTTCCAAGGCGTTGAGCGCTTTGCGGACATCGCCATCACAGGCGGCCGACCAGTGGGCCAACGCTTGGGGATCAACTTTCAACTCCAGTTGGCCAAAGCCACGCGTCGGATCGGTGATCGCCCGCTCCAAAGCCACTTGGATCTGGTCTTCAGGGACCGACTCAAAACGGAAGACCTGAGACCGAGACACCAACGCCGAGTTGATGGCGAAGTAGGGGTTCTCGGTGGTCGCGCCGATCAGCGCGATGACGCCTCTTTCGACATCCCCCAGAAGCACGTCTTGCTGGGCCTTGTTGAAACGGTGGACCTCATCGAGGAAGAATACGGTGCGGGTTCCCTCTTCCGCGAGTCGGCGGCGGGCCTCATCCAGCACAAAACGCACATCTTTCACACCGATGGCCGCGGCGTTGGCGTGTTCGAATCGGCGCTGGGTGTGCTGCGCGATCAGTTCCGCCAGCGTGGTTTTGCCGGTGCCCGGCGGGCCGTAGAAAATCACCGAGCCGATGCGGTCGGCCTCGAGCATCCGACGCAGCAGCATGCCCGGGCCCAGCAGATGCGACTGCCCGACAAACTCGTCGAGGTTGGTCGGCCGCATCCGCGAGGCCAGCGGCTCCGCCGACCGAAGGCGGGCGTCCTGTTGTTCACGCCAAAGGGACATCCCCCCATCCTATCCCGCCCGGCCGGGATCAGGTCGGCCCAAGCCAGCTGCGATAGCATGGGACCATGGCTGGCCTGACCGTGACGCTGCAGTTGCAAGGCCGCCGTTGCCTCGTCGTGGGCGGCGGCCCGGTCGGGCTGCGCCGCACCCGGGCGCTGCTGGAGGCCGGTGCCCAGGTCACGGTCGTCGCGATTGCGCCCGACCCTCGTCTTGCGGACCTGCCTTGCACACTGCACCGCCGCCCCTACACGTCAAGCGACATGTCAAGCGTGTTTCTGACCGTCATCGCGACGGATGATCCATCGGTCAACGCTCAAGCGCAGGCCGACGCCGCAGCGGAGGGGGCGCTGGTGAACCGGGCGGACGCCCCGGCCGAGTCGGATTTGGGTTTTCTCGCCACCGCGACAAAGGGGCCGGTGACGCTGGCGGTGCACACGGGCAACACGTCCGCCGCTGCGGCCAAAACGATCCGCGATGAGCTGATAGCCGCGCTGGACCCGGACTGGGCAACGCTGCTTGAAGCCGCCCAACCCTTTCGTGTCATGATCCAGCAGGCTTACACCGGGCAGGCGCGGTTTACGCGGCTCGTAGCGCTGACGGACGACCGGGCGATGCGTACACTGAAACAACAAGGCCCCGATGCGTTGCACGCGTATCTCCATGCCTTGGCCCACGACGCCCCGACCTCCGATCTGCCCGAACCGCCAACGCCTTGAACCTCACGCCCGTTAGCTTCGGCCTTCTGCTGACCACCGGCCTCACGGTCGTGGCCACGGTCGTCGCGCTGCGGTCACGAAAGACACAAGCCCCTTCCAACGCCAAACGACTGGCTGGCTTGTTGGCAAGCATCCTCGCGTTAAGCCTGGCAATGCTGGCATACGACGGCCTGACGTCGGACGCCGGCTGGCAACCGATCTCGTCTCATGTCGATGGCCTCATGCTCGTGCTCGCGCTGTTGACCGGCGGGGCGTTGTATTTCCTAGCTCGCCCACAACTCCAGCCTCTCGCGCGGTACTCGACGCCGCTGTTGGTGCTGATCGCCGCGTGGGGTTTTTGCGCCGCAACGTGGACCTACCGCCCGTTTGAAAGTTTCACCCCCGTCTGGCAGGGCGTGCATCTGCTGTCGGTTTTCCTGGGGACCACCGCAGCGGGCATCGCCGCGATTGCTGCGGCCGCTTACCTCACCGCACAGCACCGCCTCCGCCAACGCCTGCCGATGGAGGACAAGCCCGCCACGTCGTTGGAAACCCTCGAGCGGGTGTTGGTGCAATCCGCCACGCTGGGCTTCGCCTTGCTGACCGCAGCGCTGATCACCGGCACAGCCATGCTCTTGAACGAGCCCGACAGCCTCGGCCAAGCGTGGTACACCTCCGTCAAGCTCTGGCTGGCGCTGGGGGCCTGGGCGGTCTACGCCCTACTGATGAACACCCGTTACACCGCACGGTTCCGTGGCACCTATGCCGCTTGGATCGCGATCTTCGGCCTGGTGCTGCTGATCTCGGTCTACGGACTGGTCACCTCGGTACCCGAGTCTGATGCCCCGTTGACTCAGACACAGAACGAGGAGGCGTCCTGATGCGTGTGCTCCTCGTTGGCGTCAACCATCGAGCGGCGTCTGTTTCGATCCGCGAACGCCTAGCGATCCCGGATGCGGTGCTGCAGACTCGTCTGGCTGAACTGCGCGAGATGGGCCCCAAGGTCGAGGCCGTGATCCTGTCGACCTGCAACCGCACCGAGTTGTATGTAGCCAAGCCGCACCATGAAGCCCCCGATGCGGAAGTACTCCGGTCGCTGCTTGCAAAGTGGTCGGGCCTATCGGTTGCGGAGGTGCAGGCGGCGACCGTGCATCGCGAGCAGGATGAAGCGGTCCGGCATTTGTTCCGTGTGGCGACCGGCCTGGACTCGCGGATCGTCGGCGAGCCGCAGATCCTCGGCCAAGTCCGCCGGGCCTACGACACCGCCAACGCCCACGACACACTCGGCCCAACGCTGCACAAAGTCTTTCAGCAGGCGTTGGCCACTGCGAAGCAACTCCGCCACCGCACCGGCCTGGGCACCGCGCCGTCCTCCACCGGCCGGGTCGCTGCGCGTTTCGCTCAGCAAGTCTTCGACCGGTTTGACGACAAGACCATCCTCGCCGTCGGTGCCGGCGAGATGATCCAAGCGTCGCTCCCGGCCTTGATGGATCTGAACCCCCGGAAACTCTGGCTGGTGAACCGCACCACAGAGCGCGCCCAAACCCTGGCCGACGATGTGCATCTATCCGAAGACCGTGGCGGAGCACGGGCCTGGGACGACCTGGATCGGCTGCTCCTAGAAGCCGACTTCGTCATTACCTGCACCGCGGCGGGCGACCCGATCCTGACCGCTTCGCAGTACAAACCGATCGCCAAGAAAAGGCGGTACCGGCCGACCTGCCTGGCGGACCTTGGCGTGCCACGGGACATCGACCCCGCGGTGGGCAGCCTGCGGAACGTCTACCTGTACAACATCGATGATTTGCAGGGCGTCATCGCCCAAGGTCAAGCCGAAGACCAAGCGTTGGCCGAGCGGTGTGAGCCGGACATCCGGGCCGCGGCTCGGGCCTGCCTGTCTGCGGTCGAGCACCGCGACATCGGCCGATTGATCCGTTCGCTGCGTACGCGACTGCACGACCTGGCCGCGGCGGAGCAAACTCGAACCCTCCGTAAACTCCAGAACCGTTCGGACCCCGACCAACTCGACGCGGCCTTACGGGAGCACTCACACCGTTTGATCAACAAATTCCTGCACCTGCCGCTGAGTCAACTGGACGAGCATGACCCCCAAGCGCCGCTGGGGTTTTACGCCGCGGCGTTGCGTCGCCTGTTCGACCTGGACGAGAGCGCCAGCCCGGCCGAAAAATTTCTTGACCCAGAACCTCCGCAAGCCGAAAATATGAATAGCAATCGCGATGAACCCCTTGCCCGAGAGGAGGCGCTCGACTCGTGAAAACGCTTGCAACCGCAAGCACCTTTTCATCTTGAACCGGGCACGCAAGTCCATTCCATTTGTGCATTATCTTCCGAATTGCCATTATTCGCGTGTCCGGTTTTTTAATGCGCCCACGGAACACCCCATGACGACCTACGACCCCGCTTCCGTTCACACCCTGGATCACCCTGTCGTCGCGCAGATGATCACTCGCATCCGAGACACCCGCACGCAGCCGCCGGCGTTTCGTGAGCTGGTGGCGTCCATCGGTGCCTTGCTGGCCTACGAGGCGACCCGCGACCTGCCCACCGAAACCATCACCGTGACCACACCGATTACCGAAACCCCCGGCACCCGGCTGAAGGCCCCGATCACCCTCGTGCCGATTCTCCGGGCGGGGTTGGGCCTGTCCGATGGCGTGCTTCAACTGATCCCCTCCGCCCAGGTCGGGCACCTGGGCATGGCCCGTGACGAAGCCACGCTGCAGCCCACCGCCTACTACGAGAACATCCCGCCGACTGCGAAGACAGGGCGCGTGCTGCTGGTCGACCCGATGCTGGCCACCGGCGGGTCGGCCGTCGCTGCGGTGCAACGCCTGCAATTCCACGGCTGCGAAGACCTGCGGTTCCTGAGCCTGATCGCCGCCCCCGAAGGCATCGCCCACCTGCAAGCGCACTGCCCGGGTGTCCCGATTTACACCGCCGCGATCGATTCGCACCTCAACGAGTTGGGCTACATCGTGCCCGGGCTGGGCGACGCCGGCGACCGTCTATTCGGCACGCTGCATTAACCCGGCGGCATGGCATCCAGCACCGACGCCACGACCGCTTCCGGCCCGGCTTCACTTACATCGATCAGCAGGTCCGCCACGGCTTCGTACACCGGGCCGCGCACCTGCATGACCTGTGTCACTTCGTCCAGTGCGTTGCCGCCGGTCAGGCTGGGGCGGTGCTCAGCCGTCTGCGCATCGCCCGCCATCCGGGCCGCGAGCACTTCAATCGGAGCGTGCAGATAAACTCGAAAGGCGTCGGCTTGTTCTACCGCCCGCCTCGCGCCGTCTTCCATGAGTGTGCCACCGCCCAGCGCGATGACCTGATGGTCCTGAGCACAGAGTTCGCAGGTCACATCGACCTCAACCGCCCGGTAGGCAGGCTCGCCTTCCGTAGCCCAGATCGAAGCCACGGTGTGCCCGTCAAAGCGGGCTCGGATCGCATCGTCAACATCCACAAAGCCCCAGCCAAGGCGTTCGGCCAGCATCCGGCCAGCGGTCGACTTGCCGCTGGCTCTGTACCCGAGCAAGATCACGTTCATGCGGCGAGTTTACTCGGGCGACTGCCTTGTCGCCGGGTACACTCGGGGCGTGACCCCCTCGGATGACATTTCGTCGCAGGAACGCTTGGACCGCGTCCGCAAGCTCCGGGTGTACACCAAGGACACCTCGCTCGCGTTCCTGCACGAAACGTTCAAACGGGACATCGAGAAGCCTTTCAAGCAGCTCGCCAAGCTGACCCCGCTTTGGCAGGAGATGGTCCCGGATGCGCTGCTGCCGTTTACCCGGCTGGAGTCGCTCAGCCGGGGGACGCTGACGGTCGTGGTTGAGGGCAGCGCCCGACTGTACGAGCTCGACCGACTGCTCCGGTCCGGCCTGCAGACTGAACTAATCAAACGCTACACCGGCCCGGCGTTCCGGAAGGTGAAGCTGCAGCTGGGGGTGGTCAGCGCCCCGGAAGAGTTGAAAGACTAGACGCCTTAAGGCGTGTCACCCAGCGTCAAACGGAGATTCAGCATCGCCGGCCCGTTGCTCTCTCGCGCGCCGGTCCGCACCGCGTGGGTTTCCAGAATCGGTGCAGCATTAGTAAACCGAAACCGCCGAATCACCGACTCCCCCGGCTGCAGGTCCGGCACGAGTTGCTCCTGACGCGGGTATCCGTAGAGCGCCGCGTAGGCGTAAAGCGAGATTGGCTCGGTGCCGGTGTTAGTGATGATGCTTGTGACCAAAGCATTGGGGTCACCGCCCTGTGCGTTGGGTTCCAGCGACAACGTGGCGTCGACTTCCAGATGCTCCAGCCCCAGATCCATCGGCGTGGCCAGGTCAATCTCAAAACGGCGGTCGGCCTGGAACTCGGCTTCGGCCAGAAGCAGCTTCGCGCCGGCCACCTCGGACACCGGCACAAACAGGTCCACCGGCAGCTCCACCGTCTGCCCCGCCGAGATTGCAAACTGGTGCCGGGCAGGGCTTACACGCCAGCCCTCGGGGCCACGGATCGTCAGGTTGCCATTGATCGTAAACGGCCAGGGATTCACCAGCGTGATGGTCCGCCGATGCTGGGTCTGGGCGGCGGGGATGAAATTGGGCTTGATCGCAAACCCGGCGCGGAACATGGCCAGTTGGGCATCGATCCCCTCGATGAACACCGGCGTTTCTTCCAGCACCAGCGTGTGCTTGTTCTCGTCGTCGGCCGGGATCGCCGACCGGTTGCCCCAGACGTCGACCCGCTCGACCTGCTCGCCCAGGTGCATCCGCACCGTCGCCTCGGAGGCGGGGGCCGACTCGTTCCAGACCACCAAGGCACCGCCCGACTCGCCGCCCAAAATCAAGCAGCGGAGCCCTTCGCCCAGTTGCAGTTCCCCCCAAACCCGTCGACCAACCAAGCGGGGCACGACGCCGGCGTACACACCCAAGACCGGGTCCGGCGCGATGACCATGCCGCGCTGTCGAGTGCGTTCCCATTCGGGGCCGATGGCGATCGACTCGGGCTGGGCCCGCCAGGCTTCCAACATCCGAAGCGTGTAGTCCGCCACCCGCGAAGGCCCGGAGACGTCATGCGCGTCAGGCGGCTCCAGCCACAGCCGGTAACGATGGCTCGCCCAAGGCGTGAGGTACGCCGACAAACTCTCGGGAGCCACTTCCTCGGGCACCCGGACCCAATACGACACGCCGGCCCCGTCTTCAGCCTCTGGCGGGGCCTGGTCCAGACGCCAAGGCACCACCAGCGTGGGGTCCGGCGATAGATTCAACAACTCCTGCCGAATCCCCCCCAGCGTCTCCGGCAGAACTTCCCCGGCATAAAACGCAGTCGCTTCGCCCGCCGGGCCCAGCATCCAATCCTTCACCTGCGCACCGTAAATCCGCATCAGCGGCGACAGATACGCGCCCCAAGTCTCTGCCGAATGCTGCATCACCGCCAAGGGGTCTTCGCTCTCCACGTCGTACCGAGAAGACAACGCCGCCGGCAGGGGCCACAGCGAAAACACCACCCGGCGCTGCTCGTTCAGCAACGGCTGCACAAGAGCGTCCAGACGATCCAACCTCCGTTCGATCGCCTGATCATGGGTCTGCCGATCCCAGGCACTCAGCACCACGCCATACACGCCAAGCCCGCGGACCATCTCCGCGATGACATCCAACTCATCCGCGGGCAAGCCTTCGGCCAGCAGATAAAATCGCTGCGCATCATCCAACTCGTTCGACTGGACTTCCGGCAAGTACAGCAGGGAGGAAGTCACCGTATCGACCAGCGTCGAGAACCCCGACACCGCCTCAAATACCGAAAGCTCCACGCGGTACCAGCCGTAGCGATTCAACTGCGGCGACCAGTTCCAGCTCGTGGGTGAGCCCCCGCCCATTGTCCGGCTCAACTCATCGACCAGCCGCCCGGAGATGTCATAGACCCGCGTGTACGCCATGAGCTGCTGCCCGGACAAGTCGCGGACGGACATCTCCAGTTCCGGCTCACGCGGTGCCCGGATCACGTTCGTGTCCGAGTTGCTCCGCAGCGAAACGGTCGGCAGCTGCCAAACGACGATGTCATCAAACCAAACCTCGCCCCAGACATCATTCAAAACCACCTGCTGCGCCCCCAACGGGTGGAGCTCGGTGGGCGTGGGCTGACGCAGGTGCACTTCCATCCCGATCCAAGCTGCTTCAGGCGGGGCCGAGGGAAGCTGCAACGCGACCGTATCCCACTGGCCATGCGTTTCGATGCCATCGATCGTCCGGCGGCTGTCCGCGATTTCATAACCCTGTCCATCGACGAAGTAGGCCTCAAACCGGGCCCGGGCGTGGGTCAGTGCTTCGGTGCGGACGCGGGTCTGCACGAGATATTCGCTCTCGGGGATCGCCGACAGCGCCCCGGCCTGCAGGAACGCGCCCGCGTTGCCCGAGTCCAGCGCCAAACGCAGGCTGTACTGCCCGCTGGTGACGATGTTGGAGGCGTAACCGACTTCGGTGAACGACGGGTAGCCGTCGCGGGCCAGCAACTCCTGGTGCAACGCCTGGCCGAGGAAGTTGGGGTCCGCCACGTCCGCCGGCCGGCCGATGATGAACCAGTACCGCGGCATGGTGTGGGCCCGCCCCAGCGGGATGCCGGTTTCGTCGGTTTCCTCAAAGTCAAACGCCCCGATCAACCGCGTCGCCAGGCCAGGCGTCTGCCCCGATTCGGGCATGCCCGAGCCCCCCAACTGACCCGCCGAATCCATCGCCACCACCAGCGTCGCCAGCCCAAGCAACAGCCATGTCAGCAAGCGATCCAGCATGCCTTGCTTATCGGCCCTTTGTTGTCTGTCGCCCCCAAAAACACCCTCAAAAACCCGATTACAACGCCGCCAGCCGTTTGGCGCGGTCGGCGGCGATCAACGCCTCGACCATCGGGTCCAGTTTGCCACCGATCACCGTGTTCAACGGGAAGTTCCGCCCTTCCAGCCGATGGTCCACCACCATCGACTCCTTGTACCGGTACGTCCGGACCCGCTCGCTTCGCCCGCCGGTGCCGATCATCGCCGCCCGCTGCTCCGCCCGCTCGCTCTGCTGCTGCTCCCGCTGCTTCTCGTACAGCCGGGCGCGCAGCAGTTGCCAGGCCTTCTGCCGGTTCTGGGCCTGGCTCTTGGTCTCCTGCATCCGCACTTCGATACCCGTGGGCTCATGGATCAGGTGTACCGCCGTGGCGACCTTGTTGACGTTCTGTCCGCCGGGACCTTGGGCGGTCGTGACGTGCTCGGTGACCTCGCTGGGGTCGACCTGCACATCGACTTCCTCAGGCTCGGGCAGCACCGCAACCGTCGCGGTGGAGGTGTGGATCCGCCCCTGCGATTCAGTGGCGGGGACCCGCTTGACGCAGTGCACGCCCCCCTCGTAGCCCAGCGCCTGCCAGACCCCAGCCCCTTTCACATTGACCACCGCATGCCGAACCCCGCCCTGTTCACCCTCGCTGAACTGCATCAAATCAAACTTGTCTCCCCGCGCCGCAGCAAACGCTTGGTACATCCCCAACAGATCGCCTGCCCACAACGCCGCCTCCGCCCCGCCGGTGCCCGCTCGCAGTTCAAGGATCACCGAGCCGATCGCCGCGTCGTCGGCCGTGACCAACTCACTGGACACCGCCTCCAGCAACCCCGCCGCCTCCTCGCGCAACCCGGGCAGCTCTTCTTTGGCCATCGCGACCAGCTCGTCGTCTTCGCCTTCGGCGATCAATTCGTCATGCCCCGCGATCTCCGCTGTCACCGCTTCCCAGCGCGAGAATTTCTCGACGATCGGTGACAACGCGGCACGCTTCACCCCGATCGCCATCAGACGTTTGGGGTCCGATGAGACCGCCGGGTCCGACAGCTGGGCTTCCAGTTCCCGGAACTGCTCAGCCAGCTCACGCAGCTTGACGATCAGATTGGTGTGGGCATCAGACATGGCACCTCACGATTCGGTGCGCGCAAAAAACAGCCGCGTTGGGATTCAACGCGGCTGCATCAAAACGGTTCTAGCTCTTCTTGCCGAAGTAGTTGCCGGAGAACTTCCGCTGGAACTTCTCGACCCGGCCGGCGGCGTCGACGAACTTCTGCTTGCCGGTGAAGAACGGGTGGCTGGCCGAGGAGATGTCCACCTTGACCAGGGGGTACTCGTTGCCGTCTTCCCACTGGATCGTGTCTTTGGCGTGCACCGTCGAGCGGGTCAGGAACTTGTGGTCAGCCGAGACATCGTGGAACACGACGGGCCGGTAGTCGGGGTGGATATCTTTCTTCATGGCGGTCTGCCGATCGAGCGGGGGGTTAGGTATCGATGAAGCGAGCCGAGTAGAATACCGCCCCCCTATCCCCCCTGCAACCCGACAGAGCCCGCTTTTCACATGCAAACCTTCCTCAACGGCACCTTCCTTTCCGATGACGACGCCCAGGTGGGCGTCAACGACGCCGGCCTGCAGCATGCGGTGGGCCTGTTTGAGACCATGGCCGCGCATCACGGGCGCATCTTCCGGCTGGATCAGCACCTGCAGCGATTGGCGACCTCCGCCCAGCAGTTGGGGCTAGCCCGGGAGCTGGACACCCAGCCCCTTGCCGAGGCCGTGCAGCAGACACTGACGCAGAACCAGCTTACCGACGCCCGGGTCCGGCTTACCCTGACCGCCGGCGAGGTCTCCATGCTGAAACCCACCGAACCCAAGCCCACCGTCCTCATCCAGGCCACCCCGCCGACGCAGTACGACCCGGCCTACTTCCAGCAAGGCGTCACCGTCCTGATCGGCCCGCCGATCCACAACCCCTTTGATACCTCCCACGGGCACAAGACCCTGAACTACTGGCCACGCCTGCGCACGCTGCGTCAGGCCGCCTCTGCCCAGGCCGCCGAAGCGATCTGCCTGCAGGTGTCCAACCACCTGGCCGCCGGCTGCATCTCCAACGTCTTCATCGTTCAGGACGGCAAGCTGTTGACCCCTTTGGCCCGCGGGGACGAAGCGCCCAACGCGCTTCCGGCGCCGGTGCTGCCGGGGATCACGCGGGCCGCGGTCCTCGAGTTGGCCGAACGACAAAACATCCCCGCGCGGGCTCAGATGCTGAGCGTGGACGACCTGCTGGATGCCGACGAGGTGTTCCTGACCAACTCGTCCTGGCAGGTCCTGCCGGTCAAGGCTGTCGAGCAGCACCCGATCAGCGACGGCATCGGGCCGGTGACAGCGGTGCTGCGTGAAGCGCTTCTCCAAGAAATAGAAACCCAGACCCAAGCGGGCTAGCTCGGCATCAGCCGCCCATGCGGCCAAAACCTTCAAACATCTCCATCATCAGTCCCGAATCTTGGGGGTTGCCCGACTCTGACATCTCCCGCATCGTGTCTTGCATCGCGTCCTGCATGACCTGCTGCGCGCCTTCTGGGTCGGACATCATCATCAAGCCCAGACGCATCTGGTTGCGTTGCATCATGTCCTGCATCGCGATCTGCAGCTCGTCCATGATGGCCTGGCGTTCCGCATCCGTCTCGGCCCGCGCCCATTCCTTGGCGGACACCGAAACGATATCCAGCATCACATCCATCATCTGATCCACCGCTGAGCGCAAGTCATCCGCATCGATCTCAAGCGTGGCCGCCAACTCCGAGAGCTGCTCCCGGTTCATCTGCTCGCCGAACTTCGACTCAATCTGCTCGGTCAGCTCGCGCTGGCGTTCGGCAGACAGCCGAGCAAAGCGGTCCGAAGTGACCAGCGCCGCAGCCTCTTCCGCGGTATCCGGCATCGATGGCGGACGCGACTGGAGGTGCCGCCAGACGCCCCAACTCAACGACATCACTGTCAAGATCGACAGCGTGCTCAGTAGCGCGATTTTCTTGTACTGCTTACTCATGGGTCCGGCAACTCCGAAGCGGCGTGGAAGTCGGCGAAGAGAAAGTTTCGATCCAAGTGGAAGAACCCGATGTCCATCGTTGTGCCGTCCTGAAGCTCAGCGTCATCGGCGTTGTCAAAGTCACTCATGATCGGCAGCTGACTGGCGGGGATAAAGCTCGCGAAAGCTTCCTCGCGTTGCCCGCCAACAAAGGTCGAGTAGCCGTAACTCATCTCGGCCAGCGGATAGACCTCCGAGTCCGCGGGGCACTTGAAGACCTCTTTGGATTCGCCTGCACCGGACTCCAGGTACGTATCCAAAACCTCCGGGATCGTCGGGCGACTCGAGAACGTCGTCAGAAACGGGGCAGGCATATACCGCGCCACCGGGTATGTCCGATCGTGATCCTCCAGATAAAGCTCGAACACGGTGCCGATGCTTTTAAGGTTGGCCAGGCAACCGACCGCCCGGGCTCGGGCCATCGCCGCGCTCAGCACCGGCAGCAGCAGCCCCACCATGATCCCGATGATAAGGATCACCACCAACAACTCGATGAGCGTGAAACCTTTTCGTCCATGCATAATGAACACACGCCTCAGTACACAACAGGTTCGTTAAACCTCAAATTTCATCACCAAATCATACATCTCGCCACCCAAAGACGACGCCACATCCTTCTCCTTCAGCATCGCGATCTTGATGGCGTCGCAGTTGAACCGCACATGCCAGTTAGACTCGATCGAACGCCCCATGCCTTCCAGCACAACCAGGTCGGCCGAGGCGCAGGCAGCGACGAGCTCTTCGGACAAGTTGGATAGATCGATCAGTGGTGCCCCATTGCCGCTGGCGATCAGCCTTAATCGGCCCTGAGTCAAAGCATCTGCAAACACCGGGTCCCAAGCCACCACCCGCTCGACCAACGCCCCCAACTCGTCATGCGTCACGTCGTTGAGCGAAGGGGCTGTGTTGGCGGTGAGGATCACGCGTGTGCCCCGCTTCAGCAGCCAGCGTGCCCAGGGCAGCATCCCCAACGTCACGTCCGGCCCAGCATTGTCCACAAACATGACCGCCTCGTGATGCACGGTCTGCTCGATCCGCGTCAGCCAGGCGCCCAGGCCATCCACATGCCAGGGCCGGGGCTTCAGGTCGGCGCGGACCTGCCGAAAATCCACCGGGCCGTCGGCGAACATGGCGGTCGTCGCCTTGGCGCCCAGGTCAAAGATGTTGCCTGCGAACACGCCGCGCACGACGGCTTCGGCCTGCTCGGCCACCGGCAATGCATCCAGTTCCGCAAGCAACTCCGGCAGCAGTGCCTCGCACTGCGCAGTCTCCTCCTGCTTCGCCAATCGGTACGGGTCCGCGATGCCGGCCTGCCGCAGAATCGCCTCCCGGGCGTCACAGATCGCCAGAATGTCCAGCCCCCGAGGCGGCACAGCCGACGGATCGCGCTCGGCTTGCTCGAGCCAGGCTTCTAGCCGACGCGTCGCTTCCTCGCAGGCGGGCTCCGGCGCGCCACGGTCGGCGGCTTCTTCTCGGGCATGCTGCAACAGCGACGGAAAGTGGTCCCGGAACAAATCCAGCCAATACGCTCGCTTCTGCGGGTGCTCGCTGAGGTTCCACAGACAAGGTCGATACACCCGAGGCTCCGCTAACTGCGGCAACGCCGGCATCTTCAGCACCGTTCCAGGAAGTTCTTCAGGATCGCCAGCCCGACACGCTGGGACTTTTCCGGGTGGAACTGAGCCGCCCAGAGTCGGCCACGCTCAGCGGCCGCACAGAACACGTCGCCGTACTCGCACACGCCAGACACATCCGCCGCCTCCGCCGGGATGCAGTAGTAGCCGTGCACGAAGTACACAAACGGCTCATCCGGCAGGTCGGCAAACAGCGCCGAGTCCGCACGCGAATCGACCTTGTTCCAGCCCATGTGCGGCACCTTCAGGCGGGCTTCACCCGGGCCCCGATCTTCCTGAAAACGCACCACCCGCCCGGGCAGCAGCCCCAGGCCAGGCACCGGCTGTTCTGACACGCCCTCCGTCGAACTCTCAAACAACAATTGCATCCCCAGGCAGATACCCAGCATCGGCTTGTCGGCTTCAGCGTGCTCCCGGATCACATCCACCTGCCCACGGCGGCGAAGCTGGTCCATCCCATCGGCAAACGCGCCGACGCCCGGCAGGATCAAACGCTCCGCTGCAGCGAGGGCGGCGGGGTCCGAAGTGATCTCCGCTTCGTGACCAACGGTTTGACACGCTTTCTGGACCGACCGCAGGTTGCCCATGCCGTAATCGACAATGACCGTACTGATCGCCATGTGCGAAACGCTCTCGGCTTGAGTGGTTTACTGGAACGACTGCGGCGATGGGTCACTCCGCCAGCAGCACAACGATCTCGACGCGGCGGGAGGCTTCCTTCGTCGCCATCGGTCGGGTCTCGCCGAAGCCCGCGGCGTACATCCGGTCCGTGGAGATGCCCTGGCTGGCCAGATGCCGGTGCACCGCGGCGGCACGCTGCAGGCTCAACTCGAGGTTGTCGTCCCAGCTGGAACGCTGGATCGGATCGGTGTCGGTGTAGCCCTCGACCCGGACGAGGTTGTTGGGGTACTGCGTTTGGATGACACTGGCGATCCGGTTCAAAGCGGTGCGAACGGCGGGCTTGAGCTCGGCCCGGCCGGAGTCAAACAGTACGTCCCCGGGGATGCTGACGGTGACGGCGTTGTCGGTCACGCGGGTCGAGATGCCGCTGCCCAGATCACCGAACGGGTCGGCCGTCGGGGCGGGCGTCGCGTTCAGGCGGCGTTGCAACTCGTCGATGCGGGATTGCAGACCCGCCACGTCGTTCCGCTCCGTGTCCAAAGCGGCCCGGCAACGCTCAAGCTCCAGCTGAAGCTCTTCGTTTTGCTGCCAAAGCGAGTTCCGCTCCTGGGACAGACGCTGGTTACAGCCAACGCCCATCAGCATCACACACACCAACCCGAGCGTCCCGATCATCCGACGATCCATCATGGCTTGCTTCCTGAACAAGTGCGACCTTCCACGCCTCTGTCGGCCACGGCCGATCAAGGCTCAACGTGGCAACATACCAAGAACCGTCATGATCGGCACCCGCCAGCACACCATCACCAACGCCGCCAACGCCAGATAAGGCCCGTACGGCAGGTAACGCGGCTCCCCCTTGGCGAACACCTTGCGGATCTCCATCACCAGCGCCGCCAGCAGCCCCATGAACGGAGCCACGAAAAACAGCACGACCGCGTCCATCCACCCCAGCACCATCCCCAGCCCGGCCATCAGGTGGACATCACCCAATCCCATCGCCTCTTTGCCGAACCCCAGTGTCCCCAGCACCCGCACCGCCCAGATCAAACCCGCGCCCAAAACCAAGCCGGTCAGCGACGCCCCCAGCGTGTCCAGCCAGCCCGGCACCGATGAGCTTTCCACCCCCACGGTCACCACCGCGCCGACCAGCGCCCCGGCCATGGGCCACACCAAAAACAGCAACTCCTTGCTGACTTCGCGGCGGGGGTGCGGGTGAGCCAACCACTCTTCAGGCGTGTCACCAGCCCCCTCCTCGCCGGGTTCCTCGTCAAAACTCCGGGGGATCCACTTCTTCCAAAGCAGGCCGTTGGCCACCGCCAACCCAACCATGCCCCCGATCCCCAACCCCAACTCCCACCCGCCATCGGGCACGTAAGGAAGGTGATGCCAGGCCCCCATCCGAGGCAGCACGTCGTAGACCATATCCAGCCAGCCCAACTGCACCGACAACGGGTACACCAGCCCCGCCACGATCACCATCAGCCAGGGCAGGCTCAACGGGATGATGTAAAGCTTGATGTCAATCACCGAGCCGGCCATCAACGCCGCCAGCATCGTCAGCACCACCAGCAGCGCCGGCCAGCTCCCGGGCAGGCCCGTCGTCTCCGACAGCTCTGGCCGAAGCCCCGACATATACCAGACCCAGAACACCATCCCGAACATCAACCCCGTCAACAGCTCGATCAACGGGTACTGGAACGAGATCGGGGCTTTGCAGTACCGGCACTTGCCCCCGAGCCAAAGCCAGCTCAGCACCGGCACGTTGTCGTACCACGCCAGCTTGTGGCCACACTTGGGGCACATCGAGCCGGGCGTGATCAGGCTCTTGCCTTCAGGCAAGCGATAAATCACCACGTTCAAAAAGCTGCCTATGCACGCGCCGTGCACCGTCGCCAACACCAGCCAGGGCCAAAGATTCACTCGGCGTCGCTCCCCGCTTCATCGTCCTGTACCGTCAACTCATTCATCCGCTCGGACACCCGATCCAGAATGCTTTTGCAGTGCTTCAGCAACGCGCTGCCCTGCTCGACGCGGCTGAGCGCATCCTCCAGGCCGATCTCCCCCGACTCGACCTGATCCAGCAGCACCTCGATCTGCTCGATCGCATCTTCATACCCCAGCTTCGCGATCGCTGCGGGTGTCAGCTTCTTGGGCTTCTCCGTCATCGCCGCATCCTAACCGGCCCCGCCGAATAACGTGTCGCCTGGCGCTGCCTCGTCGGGTTTCGCTGCGGGCTTGCGCTTGGTCTTGGGTTTCGTCTTGGGTTTCGCCCCGTCGACCGTGGAACGCACTTGGCCGTCGACAAACTGTGTCAACAACCGATCCCCCGCCGCGACGTTTCCCGCGCTTCGCACCACGCTGCCGTTGGCATCTATCGTCATGCTGTAGCCCCTGGCCAATACGGATCGAGGGCTGACTGCGTACAAGCGCTTCCCATGCCCGATCAATTCAATCTTGGCCTGCTCGAGACGCCCCCGTATCGCCCAACGCATACTCAGCCCGAGCGATCCCAGACGCTCGGACTCACGCTCCATCCGATTGGGCAGCACCCGCGTCAGTCGCTGCCTCAAAGCCTCCACCTTCGCAACACGCTCCTGCACCAAACGCTCTGGCCGACGCAACAGCGGATGCCGTTCCGCCGCCGCGAGCCGCGCCTGCTGCGCCGATACACGCCGCGACATCGCCAAGCGCAGCCGATGCTGCAACTGCACCAACTGCTCACGCATCACCTCCGCCTCGGGCACCACCCGCGTGGCCGCCTGCGTCGGCGTCGCCGCCCGCAGGTCCGCGCAAAGCTCTGCCAGCGTGACGTCCGTCTCGTGCCCGATCGCCGCGACCACCGGCAACGCGCACTGCACCACCGCATCACACACCACCCGCTCATTGAACGCCCAAAGATCCTCGATCGACCCGCCCCCCCGCGTCACAATCACCGCCTCGATCCCCAGCCCCGGCCCATGCTGGCTCAACCAACGCAACGCCCGCGACACCTGCGGCGCCGCCTCATCCCCCTGCACCCTCACATCAACCAGCATCAACTCGACCCCCGCCCACCGCCGATGGGCCGTGTCGATCACGTCCTGCAACGCCGCCGCAGATCGACTAGTCACCACCGCCACCTTGCCCGGTAACAAGGGCAACGCCCGCTTCCGCGCATCCTCGAAATACCCCAAAGCCCGCAGCTCCGCCGCCCGCTTCCGCAGCTGCTCCTCCAACGCCCCCGCGCCGACCAACTCCACCTTATCCACGTAAAGCTGCAGCTTCCCCTGCGGCCCGTAAAAGTCCACGCGCCCAGTCACCAACACTTCGCCGCCGTCCTTCACCCCCGCCGGGAACGATTTGGCTTTGGACGCCCACGCCACACACGCGACCACCGCATCAGCGTCTTTCAGATCGAAGTACCAGTGATTCCGGTCCCGGAGGTTGCTGACCTCCCCCCGTACCCGCATCGCCCCGCCAAACCCCGAGGCCAGCACATCCTTGATGCGCTCGGCCATCTGCGAAGGCGAGAACACATCCCCCCCGGCCCCCCCACCCTCCGAGCGCACCGACTCCGCCTGCTCCGCCCCCCGTGCCCGACCTGGATCAAACGGCAACCGCGCCATCGCCGCATCATATAAGCCACCAGCCCGACAAGCGGGGGCGCGTTGGCTTAGTGCACTTGCGCCAGCACACAGTCTCCGACCTCATCGTGATCGTCAGCCCGATCCATCCCAATCCAGCGCCCAGATGCAAACCGAATCGGCAGCAATGCAGCATGGGCCAACAGCCACACCAGGAAGCACCAGTTTGCTCCCAGCAACTGTCTTTCTTCGTACCCATACCCGCCCCAGGCATACCACAAGAGCATGAACACAATCCCGAGCAAAGCCACCAGCCGGATGCGAAGCAACGCCAACACCATCGACTCGACCCGTCGCGGCCTACCGTTCCGCCAAGTGACCAACCCGAAAACAAGCAAACCCAACAGAGGATGCGGGTACCCCTCCCACACAGGCCACATCAGGCCCTGGCCAATCCATACTTCTTTAACCGTGGACTCAAACGGCCGAACCGGAGGTGTGCGTTCACGAAGGACAAAGATGTCCGGGTCGCACAGAACAAACCGCCCTTCCGAATCCCATGTGGCGTACCCAGTGGCCAGCAAATCGTTTGCTCGGGCCACCAGCATGATTTCACCGGTCGCTTCGTCATACATCCACGCCCCCTGCCGATCCGCTCGAACCGCATCCGTCCCCAACGGCGGGTTCATTGCAGGCTTATACAAGTAAGGCCCAAACTCACCCGCGCCATCAGCGACAACCTCTCCGTCGACGTTCGTCGTTTGGGTCATCACATCCCAGAACCGATCCGTTGGCGGATACCTACCTTCGTGTTGCATCTGGTAAAGCTCGATCTGTGATCGAATCGTCAAGGTCTGGCTCAGCAATGAGTCGTGCCAAGTATGCCCTAGAGACTCCTTCGGCGTCCCCCACATCGGCAGCAACAACACACTCAGCAGCAGCATCCACATAACCGCTTGCAACCCTGCGGCCAACCGTCCCACCTTGAACGACTGGGCCACCTGGTCCCCCGCGGTCGCGGCCCAAACCAACGCCACCATGCCAGCAAGCAACCCAACAAGCCAACGCACGCTCGGCTGCTCGGTCGCCACCGCTAGCATGAAGCCTCCCCACAGCAAAACCCCCATCACAAGCACAACAACATAGAACCGGCGGGAGGCATACAGCTTTCTGCAAAGCCTAGCGAACTCTTCAGAGCGATCCATGTGGGTTTTATCGACTCAAAACCACCCCGTATTTGCCCCGTGACTCATCTCTCCGCCAAATCCCGCGTCAGCGTCACGCCATTACCCGGGGTCTCGGAGAACACCGCCACGCCGTTGGGGCCGAGCTTCACGCCATCCGCGACGTCCTCAGCCAAGAGCAGCGCGCCATCCATATCCACGTAGTCCAACAACGGCAAGAGCTGGCCGATCGCGCTGATGCCCACGGTCGTTTCGGTCATGCAGCCGATCATCACCTTCAAGTCCAGCTCGCGGGTCCGGGCAATCATCCGCCGGGTGGTGGTCATCCCGCCGCACTTGGTGAGCTTGATGTTGATGCCATGAAACAGCCCGGCACAGCGTTCAACATCCGCCTCGGTCTGGCAGGACTCGTCCGCCATGATCGGTAGGTCGCTGCCGAAGTACACCGCCTCGTGTTCGGCCCGCGGCGCGTCGGCGGGCAACGGCTGCTCGATGAACTCTACCCCCAGATCACGCAACGGCCCCGACAGGCGGATCGTGTCCTCAGCGGTCCAAGCGGTGTTCGCGTCGATGCGGAACGCCGCGTCGGTTTCCTGACGCAAGCGTTCGATCCGCGACAAATCAGTCTTTGGGTCGCCCGTGCCGAGCTTGATCTTGTAGACAGCAAACTGCGGGAACTCGCGGAGCTTGGCCACCATCACCTCGGGCTCAGCCAGGCCGATCGTGTAATTGGAAACTGGGCACTTGGCCAAACTCAAACCCCACAACTGCCAGACGGGTTGCGCGAGCCGTTTGCCCCAGAGATCGTGCATCGCCTGATCGACCGCACACGCAGCGAAACAGCTCACCGGATCGCTGTGCGCCGCTTCGACCAAGCCCGCCTGAACATCCCCATCCCATGCATCGATCACGTCGCGGCGGCGATGCAGGTGTTCGACCATCTTCTCCACCGTCACGCCGTAGTACGGGATCCCTGCCGCCTCGCCGTAGCCGCTCAGCCCGGTCGCCGGGTCGTGCAGTTCGACGATGAGGTTGCGCTGCAGCGTCCGCGTGCCGTGGGCGATCGTCCAGGCGTGACGCAGAGGCAGCTCGACCGGGTGCAGCCGGAGTTCCAACCGTTTCATCCCTTCCCCGCGTGCTTCTCGATCGCCGCCCGATGCCGTTGCACCGCTTCGACCAGCACCCCACAACCCTCGCGCACGACGTCCACCGCCGGCAGGCCGAGCGAGTCTTGGATCGTAGCCTTCTCCCGTGCGTACCCCGCATCGTCCAGCCGGCGGCTGTTGATCGCCACGCCGATGGCTTCGCAGGGATGCAACACATTGGCCAGCTGCAGGTGCGCGTCCAGCGTCTGCTCCAGCGACGGTAAGGGCCAGTCCGGCCGGCCGTGCATATGCGGCCGATCCGCCTCGTAGCAAAGCACCACCCCATCCGGCTGCGACCCGTGCAGCAACCCCAGTGTCACCGACGAGTAGCTCGCGTGGCACACCGACGCCTGCCCCTCAACCACCACGACTTCATGCGACTGACAGGCTTTGACCAGCCCTTCCGCAGCGCCGGCTATGAAGTCGCCAACAATCGCGTCCATCGGTACGCCGTCGCCTTCGATCAGGATGCCCGTCTGGCCGGTTGCTGCGAACTTCGCATCCACCTCAGCCTGCTTCAGCGCCTGCGTCAGTTCGTAGGCCACGAGCATCTTGCCCACCGAGCAGTCCTGCCCGATGGTCAACACGCGGTAGCAGGTCTCATCGATCCCCTGCCGATCCGCCACTCGGCGAGGCGGCGCTTGACGCAGATCGACCAGCTCCGCGCCGGTCGCTGCCGCCGACGCCACGAAGGCCGGGTCGGCCGACAGAAAGCTGTGCAGGCCGTTGTACACCGTCATGCCCCGTGCAATCGCCTCGGCCACGACCCCCCGCATGTCCTCCGGCAGGACGCCGCCCGCAGTCGCCACACCGATCACCAGCCCGTCAACCGTCCCCGCGTCCGCCAGGGAGGCCACAATCGGCGTGTCGCCGCCAAACCCCAGCACCTGACCCGCGGCCTGCCCGGCGGCCTGAGTATCGATCAATGCCACGACTTCCTCGGGCTTGAATCGCAGCAGGCTCACCGCGGTCTTTGCCGCGACCGGCTCGGTCCGTCCCTGGGTCAAGATGGCGAGTCGGCGAGGCATCGCCAGAGTTTACACCCGCCCGGCGATTCAGCTTTCGTCTGCTTCGGGCTCGTCGTCGTCCCGGTCGTCAACGGAGACGTACCCCGTCCGTGCGATCAAGACCTCCAGCGAGAGCGGGTCGTCGTGCGGCGCGATCGCCACCCCGGACAAGTAGATGTCCACCAACCCGCCGGACACGAACGCGGCATATTGGTCCCGGCCGAATGGCTCGAAGCCGTCGACACGGTACAGTGCCAACGCACGCTGGTTCTCGATCAGCACCGCACCGGAGCGCTCAGCCTCCAAGCGGGCCGCGAGCTGGCCATCGACGGACTCGCCGGTTGCGGTCTCGAACACCGCCTCGACAAACGCCTGCTGGCTGCCCAACAACGACACCGCCGGCACCGTCAAACGCCCGCCCTCGGCAAAGGCCCGCTGCGTCACGGTAAACGGCAACACCGGCATGTCGTACGCGTCGGCCAGGCTATCCAGCCCTTGTTCGCTCAACCGCGCCAGGATCGCATCCCGCTGCAGCGTCAAAGCGTTGTACGCCACCCGCAGCTTCGCGTCCCGACGGACCTGGTCGATCACTTCCGTGCTGCTACGCGGCGCGTGGCTTTGCCGGACATCCACCAAGCGGAAAAGCACTCGCGAGCCGTCCAGCCCGATCAACTGCCGGCCGGGCACCCCCACCTGCAAGCCCCACGCCGCCATCAGATTCTCGACGCCGGGCTCAAACTCCTTGGCCGACGCCAGGTACAGGGACAGGTTCGACTGCCCCTGTTGCATGCCCTCGATCGACGTGCTTACGAGGGCCGGTAGCCGAACCACTTCACGCACCGGCGTCCAGTCCGCCGCGAGCAGAGGGTCCGAGACCCGAGGCGAAACGCCGTAGGCCTGCTGAATCTCCTCGGCGATACCCTGCATCGACACCGGCTCGTAGCCTTCGGGCAGCACGTAGTACCCCTCGGCCTGTGTCACGCTGCGTAGCGGGTCTTCCATCTGCCGTTGGATATCCCGTGCCACTTCACTGACCCGTTCGAACGTCTGGGCCCGCTGCCAGTCGGCAACCACACGAGCGCGGGCGGCATACAGATCGTCGCCGTACTGCCCGATGTTGGCTTCATAGAAAGCCTGCTGTTCCACGGGCGTCGGCAGCGCGGTGACCCGGAAGTCTGCCGGCGACACCACGATGTATTCGATCTTCACCTGGTCCGGGTACCGGTACCCAAAGCCTTCGGGGCTGTCCTCGGGCAACACGTCCTGATACTGGGCAAACAACTGCTCGATGTCCGTCGCGGAAGGTTCCTCAACCTCGCTCAGCAGTTCCGCCGCGGGAATCACGGTGTAGAAACCCGAAACCTGCGAAGACAAGTCATAGGCCAACCGCTCACGCAGCGGGTCCGAAAGACGGTCAAACGGCACCCCTTCCCCCTGCGGCACGTACCGGGTGCCCACCACGAGGCTCGAATACCGGCGGGCGATCAGCATCTCACGGACGGTCTCCCGCAGCCCGGCAACCGAGGCGCCGAACTCGTTGGCGGTGGCCTGACGCGTGGCTTTGTCCGTGACCCAGGCGCCCTCACCAAAAGTCTCGATCAGGTAGGCATCGACTTCCGCATCACTGACCCAAAGCCCGAGGTTTTCCTTGGCGTCGTGCATCAGCAGCAGCCAACGCAGCGGGTCGTTGCCGTACAGCCAGGCGTCCACACGCTGCCCCTCGCGGGCCCGGATGCGGTCCAGACCCTCCATCAGGTTCAGCTTGCTGGCTGCGTCAATTTCATCCTGAGCAATCAGCGTCTCGCCGGGCAGGCGGCCGATCTTCTGTTTCGTCGGATCGGGCATAAAGATCGACAGCGTCGGCTGGATCAGGAATGCGACCATCAGCACGACCATAAACACGGCCAGCATCACGCCCTTGTATTTTTCGAACAGCTTGAGCACGGCAGACTCCGGGGACCCAATGGGAAAAACCGTGATCCGTCACGGCGAGCCGAGGAGTATACACCCCTGAGAACCCCCCCACAGCCCCCCTCAGGTTCGCCCACCCACCCGTTTGGCCAGCACGATCCAGCCGGCCCCCACCAACGCCAGCAGCGCCAGCCACTGCACCGCACGCCAGAACACGTGATCCACCCGGGCGTCGGCGGCCTGGGTGATCTCGCCCTGCTCCACCAGCGCATCGGCGTCCGCCAGCAGTCTTTGCAGCGCCTCGGCCGAGTCGGTCAACGCCTCCGCCGCCGCGGTGTACTCCCGGATATCAAACGGCCGGCCGGGCTCCGCATCCGGGTCCGGCTCCAGACGGGCCATCAACTGGTCCGCCGCCTCGACGGCCTGCGTCAGCGTCCCGGCGGCCGATTCCACCTCTTGGATCACCGCCACCGCCTCGCCCTGCGCCGCCCGGCCTGATTCGATGGTCGACCGCACCTCAGCCATCAGCTCGCGGAGCGTGCCTTGCTGAGTTTCCAGCACCTCGACCCATGCCTCGCGCTCTGCCGCCAGCACATCGGGCACCCGCTCGACCGTCTCGCTGACGCGGGTCGCCGCCTCGGCCACCTCATCGACATCCGTCATCCGCGCCTGCATATCCGGGTCGGCCAACATCTCCAGCACCAACGCCTCCGCACGCCACTGGGCCACCTGCATCTGACGCGGCGCCAGCCAGCTCATCCGCTCCGCCAGCTGGTAACTGGTGTCGACCGTCTCCTGGGTCGACGCGACCGGCACAAACACATCCAAGAAGTTCCGAGGCATGTTGATCACCCCGCCCCGGACCTGCTCGAAAACCGTGCCGGTGGTGTAGGCATCAAAATCGGCAAACCGGATCGACCAGTAGTTTTCCGCCGAGGGGTTTTCTTCCAGCCAGCGATCGACGAGCAGGCGGAACTCCGTGCGTTGGTCATCGCTCATCACCAACTCGGCCGTGCCCCACACCTCGACCTCCAGGCTCCGCGCTGCGTCCAACAGGGCCGGCTGCTGCCCGTCGTAGGCTTCGGGCCCCGCGGCTTCCATGGCTTCGGTCTGCAACGCGACCAGCACGAGGATGTTCAGGAAGGCCCCCTCAGGGTTGGCCCCCGAAGCCAGCAGGTACGCCGAGTTGATGGCCTCGAGCTTGATCTGGTGCACCCGCTGCCGGGTTTCGATACTCGGCAGGCCTGACACACAATTTTCACAGGCCGACGCCCAGCGGGCCGCGAATAGGTCTGCCACCTGCCTCACCCGGGCCTCCAGCTGAGCCCGAGTCAGCCGGTTGTTCACCACGGCGCTGGCGTCCGAAGCCCGTTGGGCCACCTCGCCCGCAGATGCTCGGCGGTCTTCCTCCGCCGGATCGATGAAGTGACAGCCCCCTGCCAGCAAGCCCGCCACCCCAAGCACCACAAGCCGCCTGATCGAGTCTCCACGCATGCCCACACTGTACGCCCTCAGAAGCGCCAGTTTAGTTTCTCTCTTCATTTGACACGCCCGCCAGATACCCTACCGTGGCCTGCCCCCCAGATCGGGCATACGCCCTCCTACCATGGGGAACCCCCGGCTTCCGGCCGGAAACACCCGAAAACCCCGGCAAACGCCGGACCAATCTGAGTCCACTTAACCCTCTACAGGAGTTCCTGTCATGCCCATCAAGATCGGCATCAATGGCTTCGGACGCATCGGCCGGCTCGTCTTCCGCGCCGCCCAGGACAACCCCAACGTCGAAGTCGTCGGCATCAACGACCTCTTCGATAACGACGCCTTGGCCTACCTCCTGAAGTATGACTCGGTCCACGGCCGCTTCAACGGCGACGTGTCCTCCGACGACCAGAACCTCTACGTCAACGGCAAGACCATCCGCTCCACCGCCGAGCGTGACCCGGCCAACCTCAAGTGGGGTGACATCGGCGTCGACTACGTCGTCGAATCCACCGGCTTCTTCACCGACTTCGACGGTGCCAACAAGCACGTCCAGGCCGGTGCCAAGAAAGCCATCATCTCCGCCCCGACCAAGAGCCCCGACCAGGTCCCCACGATCGTCATGGGCGTCAACCACGAGACCCTCGGTGCCGACGCCAAGGTCGTCTCCAACGCCTCCTGCACCACCAACTGCCTGGCCCCCCTGGCCAAGGTCGTCAACGACAACTTCGGCATCGCCAAGGGCCTGATGACCACCGTCCACGCCATCACCGCCACTCAGCCGACCCAAGACGGCCCGAGCAAGAAGGACTGGCGCGGCGGCCGCGCGGCCGGCGTCAACTGCATCCCCGCCTCCACCGGTGCCGCCAAGGCCGTCGGCCTGGCCCTGCCCGAACTCAAGGGCAAGCTCACCGGCATGGCGTTCCGCATGCCCACCATCGACGTCTCCGTGGTCGACCTCACTGTCGTCACCGACAAGGCCACCAGCTACGACGAGATCTCTGCCGCCCTCAAGGCCGCGTCCGAAGGCCCCATGCAGGGCGTCCTCAACTGGACCGACGACCAGGTCGTCTCCACCGACTTCATCCACGACCCGGCCAGCTCCACCTTCGACCACGGTGCGGGCATCGAGCTCGACAGCAACTTCTTCAAGCTCGTCTCCTGGTACGACAACGAATGGGGCTACTCCAACCGCGTTGTCGACCTCATCAACCACATCGCGACGCTCGACGCCTAATCACGAGCCGACAAAACAAATGACCCCTCGAAGCCCACGTTCCACGAACGTGGGCTTCTTTTATGCGCAACACCCCATGCCTGTGTTGACCAAATCTGAACTATGCACGACTTCACCGATTTGCACCGATATACTTTTTGACGTTGTAAATGTATTGACCCGCCTGTTGCCGCTTTGCGGAAACCTCCTAGGAACCAGTCACATGCCCTTCGCCTCCAAGGTGTTGTTGTTCATCACAATCGCTTGCTCAAGCTTGTTCGCCGGCTGCGCTGCGTTGCCGTCCTACGCTGACGACAACGCGTCCGAACCCAGCCCGCGTCAGGTCCAGGTCCTCAACAACGGCTGGGCCTACTTCCCCGAGGACCCGCAGGGCAGCCCGCAAGACCCCGGCTTTGATGACTCGGCTTGGGAAACCGTCAACGTCCCACACTCCTTCATCGAACCCTTCTGGCGCGGCCGAGAACACTTCGGCGGCGTCGGCTGGTACCGCAAGACCCTCCATATCCCCGCCAACGCAGAAGGCCAACGCTTCCATCTGGAGTTCGAAGGCGCCTTCCAGGTCACCACCGTGTACGTCAACGGCCAAGAGGTCGGCGAACACGAAGGCGGCTACACCGCATTCAGCTACGACATCACCGACCACATCCGCGCCGGCCAGGACAACACCCT
Organism: Phycisphaeraceae bacterium; assembly: GCA_965230305.1. GTDB lineage: Bacteria > Planctomycetota > Phycisphaerae > Phycisphaerales > Phycisphaeraceae. The sequence continues at coordinate 203,461 of OZ245998.1, forward strand.
CGCGGTGCGCGTCAACGGAGAATGGCAGGAAAACATCGCCCCCCGCACCGGCGACTACGTCTTCATCGGCGGGCTCTACCGAGACGTCTACCTCGTCACCACCCACCCCGTCCACGTCCCCTGGTACGGCACGTTCATCACCACCCCCTTCGGCGGGCCGCTCGTATCGACGACCTACTCCCTACCTACCCACTATGACACCGCGCCCGTCCGTGCCCAAACCGAGATCCGTAATGATTCGGAGACCGGCCAGCACGTCACCGTCCACACACACGTCGTCGATGCCGAAGGCAACACCGTTGCCGAACACGAGCATCAGCTCCCCGTTCCCGCAGGCGAGATGGTCGAGTTCAACCAACGTATGACTGTGGAGTCGCCGAACTTCTGGTCGCCTGAGGACCCCTACCTGTACAACGTCGAAACCGAAGTCTTCATCGGCGACGAACTCGTCGATACCTACCAGACCCCGCTGGGCATCCGCTGGTTCCAAGCCACCTCGCAGGAAGGCTTCTGGCTCAACGGCGAACGGCTTCGGCTCCGCGGCTTCAACGTCCACCAGGACCACGCCGGCTGGGGCTACGCCGTCCCAGACTCGGGCTTTTACCGCGACATCCGCCTCATGAAAGACGCCGGGTCGAACTTCATCCGGGGCTCGCACTACCCCAAGGACCCCTCGCTCGTCGATGCCTGCGACCAGTTCGGCCTCATCCTGATGATGGAGCTCCCCTACTGGGGCCGGGGCGGCTGGGGCGGCCCCGCCGCGTCGCCGCCGCAAGACTCGCCGCACTTCGAGCCGTTCCTACAGAACCTCTTGCAACAGCTCGAATCCGTCGTCCGCACCTCCCGCAACAACCCCAGCCTGATCTTCTACAGCCTGGCCAACGAACCCACCGGCGGCCAGCTCTCCACCACACCCATCCACCAGCGGGCCAAGCAGCTCGACCCCACCCGCATCACCAACCGCGTGACCTCCTTCTCCCAAGGCATCGCCGACACCTACGCCCGCAACGGCTACTACCCCGGCCAGTCACGCTTCCCGGTGCTCTTCAGCGAGCTCTGGGGCGCCTACCAGCCCCGCCCAGGCGAGTTCACCGCCCGCACGGACCCCGACCGCCACTACGGTATGGGCACCGCCTATTGGCCCGGCTTTGACTACAGCACCCACCACGACTTCATGCACCACGGCACCGGCGTCGTCGACAACGCCCGCATCCCCAAGCGCGGCTGGCACTGGCACCGCGCTGCCTGGCTCGGCATCGAGCCCCCCGCTTGGCCTCAAGCCGGCACGCCGCACCGCCTGGAAATCACCTCCGAGAAAGACACCATCGGCACCAACGGACAGGACGACACCCTCTTCCTCGTCAACATCCTCGATGCCGACGGCACCCACATCGACCACAACACCACGGTCACCCTCACCGTCGTCTCCGGCCCCGGCCGATTCCCCACCGGCTCTTCCATCGAGCTCGATTCCCCCGGCGGCACGGCGGGCATCTCCTTCCGCTCCGCCGAGCCCGGCACCACTGTCGTCGAAGCTTCCGCAGAGGGGATAGAGCCCGCCCAGATCACCGTTGAGTTTGTTGAGGGCGGCATCCAGGTCCAACCCCAGCCCGAGCCTTGGCCCAACATGGACTTCCTGCCGGACCTGCCCAACCTCGCCCAGGGCAAGCCCGCATCCGCCAGCACGCAGGAAAACAACAACCCCGCGTCACACGGCACCGACGGCTCCCGCATCACCCGCTGGTGCGCCGCCAACGGCGACGCCGACCAGTGGTTCCAGGTCGACCTGCGTCGGACCCTGCCGATCTCGGGCGTCGGCGTCACCTTCGAGATCCACGCCGACTACCAGTACGTGATCGAGACCTCCTCCGACGGCCAAACCTGGCAGACCGCGTACGACTCGGACGGCACGATGATCCGCACCGTCGATCGCCACCATGCCTTTGAAGCCGACGCCCGCTACGTCCGCATCCGCTACACCGGCCTCCCAGAAGGCGTCTGGGCAAGCCACGACGAGTTCCGCATCTACCCGGCCCAGTAATCCCGTCTCAACACAACCCCAATAACTCGAAGCCCACGCCGTCACGGCGTGGGCTTTTTATTCAAACCTCTGCATATCTCGGCTTCAGCTTCAGCCTGAACGACGAGGTCTTCATCCTGAACAAGAAAGACGGCACCATCCCACCAAACTACCGACAGAACTCATTGCTATCGCGTTGGGTGAATGCGGACAATTGTCCGATTCAAGTAATCCACTTGAACGACAATGTCATCGCCTTGGGCATTGTCATACCTCCCATTGGGCCCATTTGAACCCAGATACATCACACCATCTTCCCGTAGCAATCGCCAATATTGGTTGCCCCATGGGTCCATGATCAAGTAATCCTTATCACGCCTAATATCCGAACGACGCAAAAACAATTCAAGATCATCTCCAGAAAACCCATCGGCCCCCCACACGATAGGCTGCGAGAGCGAAATGCGAGTAACTCCACACATGATTGTGCGCAGTAACAAGACCAGGCACTCCTTTACCACTCGAGCACCCAGCAAAAAACAAGAATAATCCCCCAATACACAGGCCCCAAATCCAAAGAAATGCCGCTTTCATGAATCTAATTCCCGAAAACCGGGTTCAGATTATTACCCACACCAATATCATACGAAAGTCTTATACAGAAACCTAAACAGGACGAACGAAAAACTGCGTATCGGTTTACGACGAGCATATACGCCCCAACTATCTCCGAGCAAGACGCTCGTTGCACGCAAGGCTTGCGATAGACGCGTGAGGCTAAGTCGCCCCTTCAGCCTGGCGCCACATCGGTGGCCTCGCCAAGCCACATACTGATGGTTCTTAGCGCGTTGCGTTTAGCGGCGTGAGCGGCGGCGCGTGTAGAGCACGCCGGCACTGAGGATGATTAGCAAGGCACCGCTGGGCTCGGGAACGGTCGTTAGGGCGAAGGCTTGTTCGCTGGCCAAGGCGGCGAGTGCGGGGCTGCCGCCGGTGCTGAGGAAGCTGTCGCGCCAGACGCCGAAGTCCAGGAGGTCGACCAGGCCGTCGCCGTTGAAGCTGCCGTCTTCCCAACCCAGGCCGCTGCCGCCGGCGAGGAAGCTGTTGCGCCAGGTGCCGAAGTCCAGGAGGTCGACGGTGCCGTCGAGGTTGGCGTCGCCGTAGTCGGTGCCGAAGATGACCTGAACGGTTTCATCGACATCGGCGAGGTCGGCGATGCCGTTGCCCGAGAGGTCGTAGAACGGGTCGGCGGCGACGGCGTTGACCTGCGTGAATAGGTCGTCGATGTCGTTGGCGTCGACCTGGCCGTTGGCGGTGAAGTCGCCCCGGTCGACGACCTGGCCGGACGCGGCGAGTTGGAGGGTCGCCCGGTTCAGGGCACCGGAGAGGTCTTCATCGGAAGTCAGGAACTCGTAGCCGACGGTGAAGGTGCCGACCTGATCGGTCGCGAAGCTGACGGAGTAGGCCACGCTGCTGCCCGCCCCGACGGAGGCCGCGCCCCCGGTGAGGGTAAAGCGGTCGGCGTCGGCGAGCTCGTTGGTGGCATCGATGTCGAGCGCTGCGGTCATGCCCGAGATGTTGCGGTTGTGGATCGAGAAGTTCGAGGAGGGTGCGGCCATGCCTTCCATCAGCAGGCCGAAGTCCAGCGTGTCGAATGTCGTGTTGGTGTTGCCCGCGAAGGACGGGTTGGCGTGGTCGAGCACGGAGACGGAGAGGTTGATGACATCGTTGCCATCGTTGGCCCCGCGGCCGGTGCCGCCGCTGGTGGTGATGTCGAGGTTGTCGACCGTGACGGAGCCGGAGATCACGCCGGAGGACGAGGTGTTGCCGTTGAGGCCGACGGTGAAGGACTCGCTGTCGGTCGTGCCGGTGCGGAAGGCGTTGTAGCGGCCGTCGAGGGTGCTGGTGGCTTGGCCGGTGGTGTCGACCTGGTAGTAGGTGCCGTCGAGGCCGGTCTTGTTGAGTGTGACGGACTGGGACGCGGGCATGCTGCCGCCGACGATGACCTTGCCGAAGTCGAGGTCGAGCGTGGACGAGCCGTTGGACTGGACGGCAGCGCCGTTGATCGCGATCCGGCTGTCGTTCTGCTGATCGACAAAGATCGACCAGGCGTACTCGGGGCGGTCGATGAAGGGGTTGCGGTTGCCCTGATAGTTGCTGTAGATGACCTGGTTGCGGTTGCGTTCGAACTCGGTCGGGGTGGCGGCGAAGTGCCACTGGATCATCCGGTTGAGGTCGCCCAGGCCGGTGCTGCTGCTGGGGTTGCCGTTGGAGAGTTCAAGGTCGCTGGTGCTGGAGTCCGAGCCGTCGTAGCGGACCGCCATGTAGAACTGCTGGCGAGCGATCATGCCGGCGTCTTCGTTGCCGGGGTACCACTTGGTGCCGCCGTCGCTGACGGAGCCGTAGTTGCCGCCGTTGCTGCCGAACGCGCCGCCGAAGTTGAGGTTGCTCCGGCTGCTGTTGATGCCCGGGTTGGAGGGGCGGAGTTGGTGGAGGTCGCTGTTGTCCGCACCGGAGCTGCCGACGCCGCGGCTGCGGGGCCAGGTGTGCTCGCGGTTCCAAGAGCTGCCGCTGTCCCAGCCGGGGATGCCCGACGCGAACAGGCCGGAGACGTCCAGGCTCTGGCGGTTGTAGACGAGGATGATGCGGCCGGCCTGGTTGGGGTCGGCGTCGGTCACCTGCAGCGCGGAGCGAGCCTCGCCGTAGCTGCGGATGGTGTGCCCGTCAATGATGTTGTGGAGCTGACTTTTGAGGCTGGCCCCCGTGCCGGTTGCCGAGTTGTAGTAACTGGCGGGCGGGTCAAACGGGTCTGCGTAAGCGACATTGACCGCAAGACTTGCTGCGAGAACGATCCCAAAGAACTTCTTCATCCTTGACTTTCTCCGTTAGTGAAGAGGCGAAGCATAAGGAGTGAAAGTTAGCTGGTGGTTAACCCGGATTTGGGGTGTGCATGAATCCTTTGGCAGAGAAAGTTTGGGTTGTAAAGCCTTTATGAAAATATGATTATCCACAGTGGAAATGAATAAATCGCATGACCTTACTGTCATGACAGACACCCAATTTGTACTTGGCCACGTCTGCTTGGGTTCCACCACTGGGAACACATTGAACAAGTCGCGAAAGGCGGTATGCGCGGGCCTTAATCCCCGCGCAGGAAGCTCACGCCGCGGCCGCCGCCGATGCCGTCGGGTCGGAGGACGATGCCTAGGGTGGTGTCATCGTCGAGCTCGTCGACCGTGGCTTCGATTCGCATGGTCCAGCGCGGGAGTTGGCGGGTCAGGCCGACGCTGAATCGGCGGGACTCGTTGCGGGAGAAGTCCAGGCGGTGGGTGAAGTCGATGCGGTACTTGCGGGTGAGCTGGTAGTTGAAGCCGTAGGTCAGCAGCTGCTCGTCGAGGATGTCCAGTTCCTGATAGTTGAGGAAGCTGGTGAGGTTGGGCGTGTGCTGCAGGGTAGCGCCGACGCGCCAGTGGGCGAGGTCACGGCTGGCGGGCTCATCTTCGAGGAGATAGGTGAGTTCGCCGTTGAGTCCGAGGGTGTCGGTGACAAGCCATCGGAGCTCGGCGTGGGCGTGGCTGCCACCGAGGCCGAACTCAGGGCGGTAGTCGAAGAAACGTGCCAAGGGCAGGGTCAGCACGGCTTCGCCATCGGTGAGGATGAGGTCGGTGTCCAGGACAATCCAGTCGACGCTGCGCGATCTGCCGGGGCCGCCGCGCCGGGTCTGCCAGGTGTTGCGGACGCCGATCCGGGCGCCAGAGACGTCGTTGATGCCTTCGACATCGGTGTCAAAGACGGGCAGTTGGTTCTGGTCGTAGGTCGAGCCGGTGGCGAAAAGGGTCGCGCTGGGCTCGATGATGTGTCGCAGTTGTTGGACGTCGAGTAGTCGGTTTTGGAAGCTTGACGCCTGCCCGACGAAACGGGTCGAGGCGCGGACGCCGACTTGGCCCCAGAGGCGGACCTGGTCGTCCTCGCCGCCGGTGAAGATCACGAAATCATCGTCGTAGGCGGTGACGCGTCCCGCCAGGTATGGCGTGAGATTGATCGCCCCGAAAATCAAGGGCAACGAGAGCTCGTGTCGGCTGTCGACCCGGCCGACGATATCGGTGGGCAAGCCGGTGCCTAGCGTGGGCGTGAACCCGGCGGGCGGCACAAAACCCGGCTGGATCGCGTCCTCAAACGGCGTGGTGTTGTTGATGCCAAACAAGGCGCGCGACGCGAAATTGTTAAACCCAAAATCCGCGGGCGTCTCATCGCTGACGTTGATCCGCACCTGGCTGATGCGGTTCTCCGTGTGGTAGATCACCCGCTCATCAAACAACGGCAACGCGATCGAGAAGAAGCTCAGCTCCGGCAGCTTGTCAACGGTGTACCCCGGTGCCTGCAGCGTTGTTAGTTGAGGCGGGAAGTCCAAGAAGTCATACGCGCCCAGGACCGCCGCAGCCCAGTGGTCTTCTTGCTGTTTGAGGTAGATCGAGTTTTCGTACGGCCGGGCTTCGATCGCCAGGTCCCGGAAATACTCTTCGAGGAACGTCGGGTCCGACACGTAGGCACCCTGCACCGTGAGGGTTAGCCCTTCGTTGAGGGTTTGCTGGTGGATCAGTCGGAGGAAGCCTCGCGTTTCTTCGTGGCGGTCGATATCCAGCCGGCCGCCGATGTCGTCGATGCCTTGCTCCTCCGGTACGAGGTAGCCATCGAAGGTGCCCCGGATATCACCCAGGCGGTACGCCAAGTCGGCACCGACCCCGAGTTGATGCTCACCGATCCAATCGACGAGGAGTTCAAAGTCGACGCCGGGCGGGGCCTCTTGCCCGATCAGCGCGAAGAAGTCCCAGCGGGTTTGAATCTCGACGCCGGTGTCATCGGTCTGACCCAAGCGAACGCGCCGGAGCGGGATGTCGCGGTCATTGCCGGACATCGCTGGCCAGCCAAAGACCGGCATGTTGACCCAGCGGAGCGTGGTGCCTTCGGCCCGGAAACGACGCACCGGCACCTGCCCCGCTTCGGGGTCAAACGGGTTGGCCGGTCGCAGCGTTTCCTGCACGGTGACACGGCGGGCCCCGATGGCAAAGTGAGGCACCGCGAACTCGCTGGTCGTCAGCCGCGCGTCATACGCTTCGTAGCGGTGCCGCGCAGTCTGCCGGACTTCTTCCGCCCGGACGTACAACGGCAGACGCCGACGCGCATCCCAGGCGTACACCACGGTCTGCAGCAACACCGCCTGATCGGTCGCCAGGTCGTAGTACGCCACCGGGCAGCGGACGGTGTAGTCCCCGTCGGTCACGACGACCGCGCCCTCGAGGTACACACCCTTGACCTCGCCCGCAGGCACTTCGGTGCCTACCGAATCCGCCGCGGAATCGACAAACAAGACCGCCCGTTCAGACCGGAGGACGACTGTTCGGCGTTCCGTGCGATCGATGTAAGACAACCGAACGCCGCCTGTGAGCACGACGACATTCTCCTCATCGCCGGGCTCGTACACGATCTGTTCCGCATGGAAGACCAGCGAGCCATCGGTCGGGAGCACCGACTGCCGCGAAGGGTCCACGACCGGCGGGTCCGGCCGGGGCACATCGGTTTCACTGAGCACCGCGCGGGGCGCACGGATCCGGGGCGGCCAGGCGCGGTCGAGTTCCGTCCGGGGCTGGAAGTGTCTAGACACACGCTCGGCGGCATCATTCACCAGCCGATCGCGCGGGGCCTCGGCGACGTCTTCACGTGCATCGGCTTCCAGAAAGATCGGCCCGGTCGTCGCGGCGGTCACGAGCAAGCGAGGCGCTTCCGCGGTCACCAGCACCTGCCCGAAACTCTGGGCCTCATCGAGGTAGACCGACAGGTGACGGATCCGCAACTCGGGTTCTTCGGGGTGCTGCACGGGGTCGATGCGGACCACCGCGCGGCTGGCCCGGAAGCCGTACCCGGAGGTCTCGAAGACAACATTGCCTTCCAGCAGCAGGAAGTCGACGCCGCCCTGCCGCCAGGCGGTCGCTCGGGTGGCGGTCAGTGTTGCCGACTCATCAATCGAAAAATCGATCTCACGGACGGCGGTGTCCCGCCACACACCGTCCTCCGGCGTCTGAGCGCGCGCGTCTGTGGTTCCCCAGGCACTCGCCAACGCGAGTACGGCTCCAGCCATCGCCATCCGTGCAGTGAAAGGTTCCATTCAAGCGCGAGTATACGCCCCCCGAGCGGGGCACGCCTTCAGCCGGATCGTTCCAGCGCGGCGAGGTGCCAAAGGTCCCAGACCCCGGGCTTGAAGCGATACCCCAGCCGCAGCAAAGTGCCTTCCAAACAAGCCGAAAAAGGCAGCGTCGGGTTCCAGCCGACCCGCCGACACAGCGGACCAACCCCGTGCTGAAACAGTCTGACCGCGGGCTGATCCGACTGGAAATGATTCAGCACGACGATGCGCCCGCCGGGCTTCAACAGCCGCTGGGCTTCGCGCATAAGTTGCGCGGGATCACTCACCACCGAAATCACATGCGTGATCAGCACCCGGTCGAACGACCCGTCCTCAAACGGCGTCGCCAGCGCATCGCCTTGCTGCAGTTCGACGTGATTCAGCCCCAGCGTGTCAACCTTCTGCTGGGCTTTGCTGAGCATGCCCGGCGACAAGTCCAGCCCGACCACGGACACATCTCCGGGGTAGGCCGGCAGCGTTACGCCGGTGCCCACGCCAAGGTCCAGGACGCGCATGCCCGGCCGAAGCCGAAGGTGTTCGATCGCCAGCTTCTGTCGCTTGTGGACCAGTCGGCCGAACGTCTGGTCGTACAGCCCGGACCACGTGTCGTAGACACGCGAGGTCGTGGAGTCATCCATGCGATTCGTGGCGGGCATCGCAGGCAGCATACGCCGCCACGGGCGGTGCGTGTGCACTACCCTGTTCGGATGCACACCGTTTGGACACTGCTGAGCATTGTGGGCACGGTCTTCGCGGTCCTTGGCCTGGGCTCGCTGCTGCGGGTATGGGGCTGGCTTTCGCATGCCGCCGACGAAGGATTGCTAAAGCTCACCGTGCGGGTGCTGGTGCCCTGCTACTTTCTGGACCGCCTGCTGGGCAATGAGGCAGTGCTGCACCCGGGGGATTTCTGGCTGCCGCCGGTGTTCGGCTACCTCTGCGTCGGGCTGGGTGTAGGCGCCTGCATGGGGGTTGCCCGCGCGCTGCAGAATCCACTCAAGCTTCACACGCCCGCCCAGCGTCGGACGTTTGGCGTCTCTACCGGGATGTTCAACTACGGCTACCTGCCTTACCCGATTGCCGAGGCGTTGTACGGCGACTCGACGCTGGCGATCCTCGTCGTCTTTAACCTCGGCGTGGAGACCGCGCTGTGGACCGTGAGCGTCTTCACACTCACCGGCGGGCTCAGCGCGGGCTGGCACAAGCGGCTGCTTCAGCCGCCCACGATCGCGATCCTGTTGGCCTTGCTGCTGAACACGACCGGCCTTTACCGGCATGCCCCGGACATGGCGGCGGGGTTCTTCCAGATGCTGGGCAACTGCGCGATCCCGATGGGCATCCTGCTGGTGGGCGCGACGATCGCGGATCAAGTCATGGCGGTGCGAACGAACCTGGAGCCACGTGTCGTCGCCGCCAGTTGCGTGATGCGGCTGGGGCTGCTGCCCATCGGCTTCCTGCTGGCGGCGGCAATGCTGCCCGATGACATGATCCACTTGCGGCGTGTGCTCGCGCTGCAGGCGGCGATGCCAACCGCGATGTTCTCGATCCTATTGGCCAAGCTATACCACGGCGATCCGGCGACGGCGGTGCGCGTCACGCTGGGCACAACGCTGGTGGGCTTGATCACCCTCCCCGTGTGGCTGCTGGTCGGCAGCCGATTGTTGAGCATGCAATGAATGAGCCCGCCGAACCAACCGTGTATGACCTCATCGGCGAGTCGGGTTTTGCGCGACTGACCGCAGCGTTTTACCGCCGGGTCCGCGCCGATGACCTGCTGGGGCCGATGTATCCCCAGCACGACTGGGATGGGGCCGAACAGCGCCTGCGCGACTTTCTGGTCGGCCGATTTGGCGGGCCGCCGCGATACATCGAAGCGCGTGGCCACCCGCGTCTTCGGATGCGCCACATGCCGTTTGAAATCGACCAAGCGGCGCGCGACCGCTGGGTTCAACACATGGCCGCCGCCATGAAAGAAACCGATTTACCCGCCGCTGCTGCGGAGGCACTGGGTTTTTTCTTTGAACACACCGCGACCTTTATGATGAATCGCCCGGACTAACCCTTTGGGGCCATGCTCCGAAAGGGCTATGCAGCAATTCCCACATGGTTTAAACTAGGGTAAACCCGAAGAACCGGGTAGAATCTTGTTTTCTTTCATTCTGGTGATTTCTCACCGCAAACCTTTTAGGGAGGCATACATCATGCTCGAACGTTTCTGGACTCTGCTGGCTGCTCTCACCCTGACCGCCAGCCTCGCTTTGGTCGGCTGCAGCGATGACGACAGTGCCGAGGTTGAAAGCGCGATCGACGACGCAGCGGAACAAGTCGAAGACGGCGCGGATGACGCGGCGAACGACGCACAGAACATGGCCGATGACTTGGGCAACCAGGCTCAGGACGCACTCAACGATGCCGGCGATGCGATTCAAGACGCTGGCAACGACGCGGGTGACGCCATCCGCAGCATGGGCGAATAATCGCTCGACAACTTGTGATCACGACACAAGCCCTGCGCTAACGCGTGGGGCTTGTTTTTCATTGCTTAGCGCTGCTCGGTCATCGCCGTCAACGCCCGCCGCATCTTCTCAAGCGTCAGCTTCGGCTTAACGACATGGGCCCGCAACTCGCGCACCGTGACGTATCGGCGAACCCGACCGTCCACCGACTTGAACGTGTGCACCTTCAGTGTCCCTTTCTCGATGCGCTGACGCACCACCGCCGGGGACACGCCCAAAACATCCGGCACCATCTGCAAAGGCACCGCATCGCCCAGCTCCGCCAACCACATCTTCAGACTCACACGACGCTTCATGCCGCTCACATCGGCTAGCCGCGTCCATCCGCCTGAAAAGCTTACTGGTCGACAAACAGGTGCTCACGCGGAATCACCCGGAGCACTTCCTCCGCACTGGTGATCCCCTGGGCGACTTTCAGCATCGCCGCCTGCCGAAACTCGATCATCCCCTTATCGACCGCCATGGTGCGGAGCGTCGTCGCGGGCTCGCCCTGCGCAATCGCGTTCCGCAGTTCCCGGTCGATGGGCATGACCTCAAACACACCGGTTCGCCCGTCGTACCCGGTCTGGTCGCAGGCGTCGCAGCCGCCGGGCCCATGGAAGGTTTCGGCTTCGCCGGGCTTCAGCAGGTGCGCCACTTCTTTGAACATGCCCGGTGCGTCGGCCGCATCGAACGCGATCTTGCACTCGTTACAAAGCGTCCGCAGCAGGCGTTGTGCGACCACGCCACGGAGGCTGGTCGCCAGGAAGTGCGGGTGCACGCCGTAGGCCTTGATCGCCTGCACCGCCCCTGCCGCCACCGGCGCGTGCAGCGTGGACATCACCAGGTGACCGGAGTTGGCCGCCCGCACCGCCGTCCGGGCGGTCTCGGCATCGCGCACCTCACCGATCATGATGACATCCGGCGCCTGACGCAGCACGTGCTTCAGAAGCTCCGCAAACGACAGGTCCAGCACCGGGTTCGTCTGCGACTGCCGCATCCCATCGACCGCAAACTCGATCGGGTCTTCGATGGTGTTGATCTTCTTCTCGCCGGTGTTCAGGCGGTTGATCGCCGCGTACAGCGTCGCGGTCTTCCCGCTGCCGGTCGGGCCGGTGCAGAGGATCAAGCCGCTGGGGCTATCCACCATGCGGCGGAACTGACCGAGCTGATCCTGCATCATGCCCAGGTCTTCAAGCTTGAACAGGCCGGCTTCTCGGAGCAGCACACGGATCGTCAGGTCTTCACCATGCAGCGTCGGCACCGTGTTCAACCGGAGGTCTGCGGTTTGGCCCTGCTCGTCGGCGTGGATCCACCGGCCGTCGGCGGGCTGGCGGCTGTTGGCGACATCCATCCCCGCTTGCGCTTTGAAGTGCTGGATCAGCCGTTTGCCCTCATCCTTCCCGAGGATCGCGATCCGGCGGACCAACCCCAGATGGCGGATATGCACACTCATGTGCGTTTCGTTGCTCATCAGGAAGACGTCCGATGCACGCCTTTCGATCGCGTAGCCCACCACGCGACGGGTCGCGTCCTGGGCCGACACGTTCAACAAATCGACCGCGGTCTCGTCAATGGCGCCGGGTTTGGATTCCATCATGCCCCCCCATCCCGCATGGCCGACAACGCCGCGGTGTCGTCTTGTTGCAGCTCAAACACCGTGTCGATCCGCATCAGCTCAAACACATCCTTGACCGCAGGCGACAGCGCGCTGAGGACCAGCCGTCCGCCCTGCTGCTTGAAGCGACGCCGGCAAGTCAGCAGCCAGCCGATCGCGGACGAGTCGACGAAGTCGGTTTCCCCCAGATTCAGCACCACACGCTGCCCGCCCCAATCGTCGCCGATGAGCTTCTCGAACGGGTCCACGGTGCCCGGCCCGACTTCCGCAGAAGTCAGCGCGCCTTGGGTCGCCAGACGCACCACGCCATCGGGCTCGATCGAGGTCAGATGTACCTGCATGCATCACTCCTGAATAGCGGAGTGAGCATACCGCATCGTCGGCCTAAGCGGCAGGCCGTTGATACAGATAAGACAAATCGTGGTCGCCCACCGATTGAATCCGCGGCACCCGGGGCATAGCCGTGTCAAACGCGTCACAACCCGTCATGCCTTCGGTAGGCTTCAGCAGCACCGCGCGCGGCCGAAACGCATCCTTGCCGTTGCCCACGACGACCGCATACCCCACCTCATCCATCTGCAAGCGGGTCCCGACCGGGAACGGCCGAACCGCAGACAACAAGCCTTCAACCAACGCCGGGTCGTACGACCCACTGGCCGGACCCCGCGCCATCTCCCAGAGCACCTGAACCGGCGGCTTGGCCGGGCGGAAGCGGCGTTCTGTTAGGCCGGCGTCAAACGAGTCCGCCACCCGGATCACACGTGCCAGGACATGCAAACGCTCGCCCGCCAGGTGCATCGGATAGCCGGAGCCGTTGTAATTCTCGTGGTGCGAACGGACCGCCAGGCGGGCGACCGAACCCGCTGCTTCGGGCAGCAGTTCTGCCGAGGCGTCCGGGTGCTTGAAAACCTTCTCCCAGTCCGCTTTGCTGATTGGACCTTCGTTGGATACCCGACCCGTCATGGACATGTCGGCGTACAAGCACGCCATCACCAGCGGCAACAACGACTCGGTGACTGCCGACGAGAGCTTCATCGCGGCGGTCTGACGGCGGCGTTCACGATGGATGTGCGTCGAGGCCTGCTCGGCGATCAGCATCGAATAAAACAACGTCATCGCCGCGTGTTCAACGAGATAGTCGGCCCCCTCCTTGTGGATCTGCGGCAAGGCAGCCTTCAGCGGTTCATCCATGTACCGGCGCAAGAATCGCTCGGCTTCAGCAACCACGTTCCCGCCCGCGTCCTTCGGGTCTTTCGCCGACCGGTAAGCCATCTCCGCCAGCCGTCGGCATTCTTCCAGCACCTGCACGGAACGTTCGTGGTCGATCTCTTCGGAGTCGAACACGACCTGATCGTCCAGGCTGGGCAGCTGCAGGTAAACAAACGCCTCCGGGAATCGCCGCTGCAACGCCTGAATATCGCCGGCGGTCAGCTCACGCTCCGCGGGCAGCAGTGTCGTAGCGCCGCGGCGGACCGGCTGCGCCAAGACCATGCCGGGCTCAAGTTCGGTTGGGCGAAGCACCAAAGGCAAAACGAGGACCCCTTTCCATCGGCTCAATCCATAAGCCGGCGCGTGTCTAAAGAGGTATCGGCTAGGAACCCGCCCGCCTTAACCCCCCGCCGGTTCGAGCAACCCGTTATGCCGCAGCAACGCCTCGACCTCCGGCTCGCGGCCACGGAATGCCCGATAAACAGCCATCGGGTGCAGCCCGCCGCCCAAGGCCAGCACCGTGTCCCGGTACCGGCGGCCCAACGTCTGCACCGCTTGCTCATCCCCCAGACCCGCCTCTTCAAACGCCGAGAAGGCGTCCGCACTCAGCACCTCGGACCACTTGTAGCTGTAGTACCCCGCGCCGTACCCGCCCCCGAACAGGTGCCCAAACGCGCAGAGCGATCGAGACTCCGGCAACGGTTCCAGCGGGGATGTTTCCCGGGCAACACGCAGCGCCACATCGTGGGCCGTTTCCTCGCCGCCGGGGGTGTACGACTCGTAGAGCTCCATGTCAGTGATCCCGAACTGAAGCTGACGCATGAAACCCGAGCCCGCCATATACGTCCGAGCCGCCACGATCTTCTCATACAGATCATCCGGCAACGCTTCGCCCGTCTCCACGTGCTGCGTCATGCCCAGCAGGACCGGCTTCTCATAGCACCAGTTCTCCATGAACTGGCTCGCCAGCTCGATCGCGTCCCACTCGATGCCGCTCAGCCCCGCAACCCCTGCCACCGCTTGCGTGGTCAGCATTCCCTGCAGGCCATGACCAAACTCGTGGTACAGCGTCTCGACTTCCCGGAAACTCATCAGGCTCGGCGTGTCCCCCACCGGCGGCGTGCCGTTGCAGCACAAATGCACCACCGGCAGACGCACGCCGTCCGCCTCCACGCGACGGTTCAGGCACCCGTTCATCCAGGCGCCGCCCCGCTTCTCCGCCGGGCGTGAGTACGGGTCCAGGTAAAACCCAGCGATCACCTCGCCGGTCTCGCCCATCACCTCGTAGTACCGCACATCCTCATGCCAGACCGTCGGCTCGTTCGTGACTTCACGTACGGTCATCCCGAACAACCGCTCGCACAGGCCGAACAAGCCGTCCAGCACCCTTGGCATCGGGAAGTACGGCCGAAGATCATCATCGGTGAACTCAAACCGCTCCTCACGAATCCGCTCAGACCAGAACCCGGTGTCCCATTGACGCAGCGGCTCGGCCTGCCCGTGGGCCTTGGCGTACGCCTCCAGCTCAGCAAACTCACGGTCCGCCACCGGCTTGGACGCAGCGCGAAGCTGCTCGGTCATCGACGCCACCGCCTCGACCGTCCCGGCCATCTTCTTGCTCAGGCTCAACCGAGCGTACGTCTGGTACCCCAACAGCTTCGCGACTTCCTGACTCCGCACCAGAATGTCTTCAATGATCTGCGAGTTATCAAACTCCCCCGACGATGCCCGTGTGACAAACGCGCGGTACACCGCTTCACGCTGCGCGCGGCCGCGGTGATGCTGCATGAACGCAGAAAACGTCGGCGGGTCCAGCGTCACGCGCCAAGGCCCGGCCTCCGGCGACGCCTCGGCCCCCTCGTTCGCCTGGCTGTAGGACTGGGCAGTGATCTGCCGCAGCGTCTTAGGCCAGCCTTCCGTCTCTGCCGCATCCTCAATCAGCAACTCGAACGCCTTGGTCGCATCCAGCACGTGATTGGAAAAATCAAGCCCCAACTGCGACAGCTCGTGCTGCAGCGTCAAGAAACGCTCCTGCGCTTCGCCTTCCAATGCCACCCCCGCGTGCTCCGCATTCCGAATGTAAAGCTCCACCGCCCGCTTCTGCGCATCACTGAAACCCGCCCACGCTTCCGAATCCCGCACCGCAACCAGCCCGTCGTAGATCGGACGGTTCTGCCCGATCTTCAAGCTCATCTCGACGATCTTCGGCTGGGCTTGTTCGTATACCTCTCGCAGTTCAGGCGTGTTCTTCACCGCCAGCAGATGCCCCACCGGCCCCCAGGCGTATTCCAGTTCGTCCCCCAACCGCATGTAAGGCTCAACCAGGCTCTCCCAAGTCGGCGCTGCCCCCGATGCCAAAGAAGCCTCCAGCGACGCCAGGTCCGACTCGACTTTCGCGACCACCGATTCCACCGCAGGCAACACGTGCTCGGGCTCAATCGCATTGAAACGGGGCAGGCCGCTGTTCGCCAGCAAAGGGTTCGCTTCCATCGTTCGGTCACTCCTGAAATCAAAGTCGGTCGGGTCCGGGCGAGGCCAGAGTCTAGCCCATCGGATCGCTCATGAAATACTGCTCCAGATAGCCCGCTCGGCTGCCTTCGCATTTGGCGTACTCCACCATCGCCAGCAAACGCCGACGGTCGCCGTCCAGCTTCGCCGAAGCCGCCTCGGCGTCGACCATCGATTCGGGCAGTTCCCCAATCACCGCCAGCCCCCGCCCCGCCCGGACGTCGCCGGAGATCACCCCATGGCGCTCGAGCATCGCCAACGCTGTCTCTAAGCGGAACTCGTGCTTGCCCCGCCGACCATGCAACTGCTCTTTCAACCAATCCAACCCGTAGGCCGCCACTTCCTCCTGGCGGTGCGTCAGAAGGTGCACCACACGCTGGTAATACTCCGCCGAAGGGTTCGACCAATCCAGAAAGTTCATCTGGATCGTCAGGTCGTCCTCGTCATACAGCAACGTGCAGAGAGCAGGTTCACCATCACGGCCAGCGCGCCCGATCTCCTGGTAGTACGCCTCCAGCGAGCCGGGCACCTCGGTGTGGGTCACGGTACGGATGTCCGCCTTGTCGACCCCCATGCCAAAGGCGTTGGTCGCCAGCACCAACCCCGCGTCGCCGGACATGAACGCCTGCTGCAGCGCTCGGCGATCGCGCTGCGATAAGCCGCCGTGATACACCACGTGTTCAACACCGAGTCGGCGGAGCTCCGCGCTGAAACGCTCCAAGGTTTTGATCAACGAGAAGTACACGATCCCCCCGCCCTGCCCCGCCCATGCGTGCTGCAACGCCACGATGTGCTTGAGCTTCTCTTCTTCCCCCCAGACGGATTCCACCGCGAGTTCCAGGTTCGGCCGGCCGATGCCTTCGTGATAAACCTCGACCTCGTCCACGGACAAACCCAGTTGATGCACGATGTCCCGTTGCACCGCGCGTGTCGCGGTCGCGGTCAGCGCGATCGTCGTCGGATTGCCCAACACCTGGCGGATTTCGGCTAAGCGCGAATAGTCCGGGCGGAAGTCGTGCCCCCACTGGCTGACGCAGTGTGCTTCGTCCACCGCCAGCAAGGAAACCGTCCGCCCCGCTAGAGCCTGCCGAAACTCGGGCTTGCGGAACCGCTCGGGCGTGACATAGACGAGCCGATACCGCCCCTGCGCCAAGCCCGCATAGGCCGCCTCACGTTCCGCCCGCCGAAGCGATGCGTTGATGGCGACCGCATCGACGCCTTTTCGGATCAACCCGTCCACCTGATCCTGCATTAATGCCACCAGAGGCGAAAGCACCACCGCCAGGTCTTCTTGCATCAAGGCCGGCACCTGAAAGCACACGCTCTTGCCAGACCCGGTCGGCGCCAACACCATCGCGTGCTTCTGATTGAGCACCCGGTCCACCGCCGCAGCCTGCTGGCCCCGAAACGCCGCATGCCCAAACACCTGTTGTAAAACCGCAACCGCCTGGCTGTTCACACGCTGGCCTCAGACAACGCCAGGTCCAGGTGCAGTTTCTCAGCAATGGCGTCCAGGCGATCCTTCAGGCCGTCCAGGTCGACCTGGTCGGGCGCTTGCAGTTGGGCGGTGGCTTTAAACATCAGCTCGCCTGACATCGGGGCGCTGAAGACCTGCGTCGTGAGCTCGATCACATTGACGCCCACGGAGGCCAGCGCGTGGGTGATGTCGCGGACGATGCCGACTCGGTCATGGCCGACCAACTCAAGCTGCATCGGCCGACCGTCACCCGTCGGGGCCTGGCCTTCACTGGGCTGCACCACCGCCTGGATGCCTTCCGCCGCGAGCGCCTGGAGCGACGCCGCCAAACGAGCGTCCTGCCCCCGGTCAACCTCAACACGCAGCACCCCTGCAAACCGGCCCGCCAACTGCACCATCTGGCTCTCTACCCAGTTGCCGCCATGCGCGCCGACGGTGTCCGCCACGCGCTCGACCAGGCCCGGCCGGTCCGGGCCGATGATGGTGATGACCAAGGATCGTTTCATGCCGTCATGCTATCTCGAAACGCTGCGGCCAACTCGTGCAGCACCGTCCTATCGGCCCAGCAGTCAGGGGTGCCAATCCAGAAAGAATCGGTTTGTGCCTGTTTCCTAGCCTAGTCTGATCAACGCCCAGCATCCGCAGCGCGCACCGCTTCACAAAACGCCACGATCTTCCCGAGGTCTTTCACGCCGCGACTCGACTCGACCCCCGAAGACACATCGACGGCGTATGGCTGAGTGATCGCCACCGCCTCGGCCACGTTCTCGGGTGTCAAGCCGCCCGCCAGGATCGTTGCGGGCAACTCGTCGTAGCCCGGTTCATCGCGCAGAGCCGCCAGCGCCCCCCAGTCAAACGATCGCCCGCTGCCCCCCGTCAGCTCCGCCGCCACACTCGGCGGGGCATCCCACTGCAGGCCCACCACGTTCCCCGGCGACTTCCGCCAGAACTCGACATCCTTGTGCGCCCGCGCCGGGTCAAACCCCAGCGCCTTGACCACCCGCAACGACGACAGCTGCCGGACCACGCCGATCCCCTCCCGGCCCTGCAGCTGCACCGTACGCAGCCCCACCCGGCCCGCGACCGACAGCACCTCCTCCGCCGGCGTATCCACAAACAGCCCCACCGGCTCGACAAACGCTGGCAACGCCGACGCGATCCGCTTGGCCTCGTCCACCGACACCCGCCGCGGTGACGCCGGCACAAATACCAGCCCCACCGCGTCCGCCCCGGCCCGCACCGCCGCCAGCGCCGCGTCGACCGTCTTCAATCCGCAGATCTTGATCCGTGTCCGTGACATCGGTGCAGTTTATGTCCAGATCATCACAAAGGCAGGAATAACCCCCGCCCCGCGCGGGTTCAAACTGTATGGAGGACCCGCAACAGTGGCTGGAGGACCACGGCGACGTGCTGTACGCCTACGCCTGGCGACGGGTCGGCGACGTGCAACGGGCCGAGGACCTGGTGCAGGAAACCCTGCTGGCCGCCTGGAAGCACCGCGACCAATTCAAGCAGCAAGCCAAGCCGCGCACCTGGCTGATCGCAATCCTGAAGCGAAAGATCATCGATGATCGACGCAAGCAGCACGACAACGTGTCGCTGAATGTGCTGGACCAGCCCGAGCCGGTGGAAACCTTTAACCGCCGCGGCCGATGGGTCAAGCCCAAGCCTCAAGCGTGGAACACGCCCCCCGATGCCGAAATGCTCAGCAGGGAGCTCTGGGACATCCTGCATCGATGCATCGACGAACTGCCGGAAAAGCTCGGCCTGGCCTTCAAGCTGCGTGAGATCGGCGAAAAAGACACGCAAGAATGCTGTAAGCAACTCGGCGTTTCCCCGTCTAATCTGGCAGTTCGGCTCCATCGTGCCCGGCTGAGCCTCCGCCGATGCATGCAAGCCAAGTGGTTCCACCCCGATCAACGTTCCTGAGAACAACTTTGCGCCTGTTGGCCTACATCAAAGCAATCCCGATGGCGCTGACGCTCCGTTGCGATCAGGCCAGCCGCCTGCTCTCCGAACGCATGGATCGCACACTGGAGCCCGGCGAAGCGTTTGCGCTGAAGGTCCATCTGATGACCTGCAAATGGTGCAGGCGGTATGCCACGCAGCTTGAGATCTTGAGACAACTGCTTACCCAAATCGGGCGCACCCGCCCCGCAGCCCACCGCCTATCCACCAAAGCGCGACAGCGGATCGCCTCGACGCTCCAGC
Organism: Phycisphaeraceae bacterium; assembly: GCA_965230305.1. Classification (GTDB taxonomy): domain Bacteria; phylum Planctomycetota; class Phycisphaerae; order Phycisphaerales; family Phycisphaeraceae. The sequence continues at coordinate 223,174 of OZ245998.1, forward strand.
GCGTTTCAAAATAAAAACCGATTCGTTGTAATCCTGCGCGGACCTTCCCGTCTAAGCCTCCGCGGGCATGCTGTGTGCCCATCAACTCATTCTCTTCTTGGAGGCAGATTGATCATGCGCTTTGTTTCTTCGTTCTCACTCGCCCTCACGGCGGGCGTTGTTTCGTTCGCCGCCCAGCCCGCCGCGGAAGCTCAGTCCGTCGGTGACATCCAGATTTCGGTCACCAACCAGGGCAACAGCGACTTCTTCATCACCCCGGCCTGGGTCGCGTTCCAAAACGGCGGCTTTGACTTCTTCGACGTCGGCAGCGCCGCATCGGCTTCCCTCGAAGCCCTCGCTGAAGACGGCATCGTCGACGGCTTGGTCGCCGACTTCGCTGCCTCGGGCCAGCCCGGCAACCGCCAAGGCGTCGCCGCCAACCCCGCGGGCTTCCCCGGCGCCCCCGTGATCGATCCCGGCGAGACCGCCTCCGCGTTCATCACCCCGATCAACCCCGCGGCCTACCAGTACCTCTCGTTCGCCTCGATGATCATCCCGTCCAACGACGCGTTCATCGGCAACGACGACCCCACCGCGTACCGCGTCTTCGACAACGACGGCTCGATCTTCGGCGGCGGCGACTCGGTCATCTTCAACATCTTCGCCAGCGACATCTACGACGCCGGCACCGAAGTCAACGACACGCTCGGCGCCGCGTTCTCCACCGTCGGCGGCACCAGCTCCGATGAGAACGGCGTCATCACCGGCAACCCAGACCTCTCCAACTTCATCGGCACCTCAACCCCCGCGGGCACCACGATCAACGACCTGTTCACCGGTGACGAAGTCGTCGCCACGATCGAAGTCAGCTTCGTCGATTCGACCAACCCGGTCGTTCCGACCCCCGCCACTTTGCCGATGGGCCTGATCGGCTTGGGCGCGCTGATCCTCAAGCGTCGTCGCCAGAAGCTCTAAGCCCACAACAACCCATCAACCATCAAACCCCCGGGGCTGTGTTCACGCACCGCCCTGGGGGTTGACCAATTCAAGCTTGGCATACTCCAAGACCAACGTCTTGGGCCCGGCTGCGTTGAAATTCACCTTGACCCGGGTTTGCGTGCCCATCGACCCGATTTCAACCACACGCCCCAGACCGAACCGGGCGTGGCGGACCAACGAACCCGGGGGAAACGCCGCAGCACCTCGATCCGCGCGCCCGCGCTGGGCCGCCCCCAGCGAAGCAGCCCCGCCGCCGAGGAAGTCTTCCAACGCATCGGATTCATCCAACACGTGCACGTCCGCGCTGGGCAGCTCCCGCAAGAAACGCGAAGGCACCGTCGGAGCCGACTGCCCGAAAACAGTGCGGTAGTTGGCGTGCGTCAGGTACAGGTGCTGCTCCGCGCGGGTGATGCCCACAAACGCCAGCCGGCGTTCTTCTTCGACTTCGCGCCCTTCCCGCAGCGACCGCTCATGCGGCAGCAGACCGTCCTCCACCCCCGTCATCGCCACCACCGGAAACTCCAGCCCCTTGGCGGCATGCAAGGTCATCAGCGTCACCATGCCGTCCCCGTCTTCCACCGCATCGACATCGGATACCAGACTGATCCGCTCGAGCAGCGAAAGCAGCTTCTCCCCCAGGCTCGGGGGCTCCGCATCATCCAACTCCGCTTCGACCATCAGGTCTTCTTCGAACTGCTGCGTGAATGTGACGAACTCGCCGAGGTTGGCCAGCCGTTCCTGATCCGGGTCGGACTTGTCGTTCTGGTAAAACGCATGCAGGCCCGACTCCCGGATGACATCCTCCACCAGCGACCGCAGCGTCATGCCAGACGCCACCAGGCTGCCCGGGAGCATGCCCGCCGCGCTCCGCCAGTTATCCAGCAAGGTGTTGAACCGCGCGACCGCATTCTGCGCCCGGCTGTTGATATGGCTGAGCTTCATCGGCTCCGCGAGCACCTCATCCACCGGCCGCCCGTCCGCCAATGCCTTGGCCTGGATCGCCTCGACCGTGTTCTTGCTGATCCCCCGTGCGGGCGTGTTGATGATCCTGAACAGGTTGACCTCATCCGCCGGGTTGGCCACCGCCCGCAGGTACGCGACGGTGTCCTTGATCTCTTTGCGGTCATAGAACGCGGTGCCGCGGGCGATCTGATACGGGATGCCAGCACTGCGGAGCTCGTCCTCCAGGACACGTGACAGCGAGTTGATCCGGTAGAACACCGCCATGCTGCCCCACGCCACCCCGTCTTCATCATGGTGGTGCTTGAGCTTCTCGACGACCCACTCGGCCTCATGCCGCTCATCGCGTAGCGTGACGACATGGACCTTCTCGCCGTCGGGGTTGTCGGTCCACAGACGCTTGTGCTTCCGCTGTTCGTTGTTGCGGATCAGGGCATCGGCGACGCTGAGGATCGACTGGGTCGAGCGGTAGTTCTGCTCCAGCCGGACGACCTTCGCGTCGGGGTAATGGCTCTCGAAGTCCAGGATGTTGCTGATGTCCGCGCCTCGCCAGCCGTAGATCGACTGGTCGGGGTCACCGGTGGCCATGATATTCCGCCGCTCACCGCCGGCGGGCGCCAAGGCCGAAGCGATCATGAACTGAGCCCGGTTGGTGTCCTGGTACTCATCGATCAGCACGTACTGAAACCGCTCACGCAGTTCGGCTGCGACATCCGGGTGCGTCCGAAAAAGCTCGACGGTTTTCATCAGCAGATCGTCGAAGTCGACCGCGCCGTTGCGTTCCAGCGTCTTCTGGTACTTCGAGTAGACCTTGGCCACCGTGCGGGCGTAGAAATCCGACGCCTGGGACGCGAATGCGGGGGCGTCCTGCAGCTGGTTCTTGGCATTGGAAATGGCTGCCAACATCGACGCGGGCGGAAAATTTTTCGTAGAGATTTCCAGGTCGTTCAGCGCCTGCTTGATCGCCGCCTTCTGATCGCCGGTGTCGTAGATCGAGTACCCCGCGGGCAGCCCCAGCCGTTCCGCGTAGGTCCGAAGCAACCGCGCGCACAGGCTGTGGAAGGTCGCGACGGTCATCTTCCTGGCGTCCCGGGCATCGACGAGGTTCCCCACCCGCTCGCGCATCTCACCCGCAGCCTTGTTCGTGAACGTGATCGCCAGGACCTGCCAGGGCGGGATCCCAACGCCTTTCACCAGGTACGCACAGCGGTGCGTGATGACGCGCGTTTTGCCTGATCCCGGGCCGGCTAAGACCAGCAAAGGCCCATCCACATGCGTTGCCGCCTCCCGCTGCGGCTCGGTCAACCCGGCGAGTCCTTCTTCGATCGATACATCCTGCATAACCCGCATCATAGCCCCATGTTTTTTACCCATCCGAGCAAGCGAAGTTCCCAATAAGCGTTAATCCGATGCTGTCTCCAACCGATAACCACCGTGAACCAGAGGGCACCATGAACCAGTCGACCGCTGAAAACCGACGCCGGGCCGGCCGCATCCGTGATTGCGACGTGCACTGCTCCCATGGACACGTTGTCGATCTCTCGGCAACGGGCATGCGGCTCCGCTGCGCCAGCCTATCCGGACACACCCCGGGGCAGATGATCAACATCAAGCTCGCGGGCTACGAGATCGAAATCTCGCTCTATGCAGAAGTTGTCTGGAGCAAACGCTCGGGCTTGATGCAACACACCTTCGGCGTCCGCTTTCTCAACCTGACCGATGAAGTCACATTCAAACTCTCACGCATCGCCAGCCAAAGCCGGCTGTCCTTTGCCGCCTGAGCGTCACTACGACACCACTTCGCCCCGATACAACACCGCGACGCCGAAGGTCATCGGCTTGATCGCCACACCCGAAAAGCCGGCCTGCTCGATCGCCCCCACCATCTCCTGGCGGGACAGAAACGTCTCCACGCTCCGCGGCAGGTACGCGTAGGCGCCGCTCTTGTCCCGCGCGATCCAGGTCGCCGTCCGGGGCATGACCTGGCCGCGGTAGAACCGGTCGACGCGGCGGACCAACGGGTTGCCGGGCTCGGAAAACTCCAGCACCACCAGCCGCCCGGCCGGCCGGAGCACCCGGCGAAACTCCGCCAACGCGTCGTCGGGCTTCGCCACATTGCGGATCCCAAACGCGATCGACACCACATCAAACGCATCGTCGTCAAACGGCAACGCCATCGCGTCGCCCTGCGTCCAGCTCAGTCGATCATCCGCCGGGCGTTTGCGCCTGGCCACGTCCAGCATCTCCGCGGTGTAGTCCAAACCAACCACCTGCCCCGACGGCCCAAGCGCCCGCAGGAACGCCAGCGACAGGTCGCCCGTGCCGCACGCGACATCCAGCACCCGATCGCCCGGCTGCAGTTGGGCATAGCGCACCGCTGCCTTCCGCCAGGCCTGGTCTCGGCCGAATGAGTGCAGTCGGTTGTTCAGGTCATAGCTGGGCGCAATCGCTGAGAACATCGCCCGCACGCGCCCTGCCTTGTCTGCCTGCTGGTGCGGGTCCGCGAGGTTCGTCTTGGTCCACATCGGGGCCGGTTCGTCCATCGGCTCGATCCTAGCTTCGATCGTGGTCGGCTGCGATCACCGGGCGTACTTGCTGCCGCTGGCGCAGGGGTGCTTGCTGAGCAGGTTGTTGACGTACAACGCCTCGAGCACCAGCTCACCCATCGAAGCCAACACCTGCTCATCCGATGCCGGCAACTCCAGCTTGCCCGCCAACTCCGCCGCCGCGTCCAGCAGCCCGGGGATGTGCTGCATGCCCGCCAGCGTCTCCGCAGCGGACAGCGTGTCGCCCACCTGCAGCCGAAGCCCGCCCTCAAACGCATCGGCGATCAGCGCGAAGTCTTCGACATCCACCAGCTCATCAATCAGCTGCTTCACCGATTCCCCAAGCAGCGATTGCACCAGCTTGTCTTCGGTGTCGTCGCCTTCGTCAGCCAGCATCAGCTCGATCTTGCCACGCGTGGCGGTGGTCAGGTGCGCCAGGTCACAAACCCGAGGCATCACGGGCGACTCGCCGGTCATAAGACCACGACGCTCCGCCGAACTGACCACGGTCTCCAAACAGGCGATCGACGCACGCACGCTGACCCCCGACGCCTGATTGATGTGCGGGCTGGTCCGTGCGGAAGCAATTGCGGACTCGATAACCCGGTGCAGGTAATCCGGGACGACCACCTTGGGCAGCCCGGCGTCTTCGTCTTGCCGCCCAACCCAGGCGTTATCCGCGGTGATGCGCATCGCCTCGTCGGTGGTCTTGGGGTAGTGCGTGCGGATGACACTGCCGATGCGGTCTTTCAGGGGCGTGACGATTCGGCCGCGGTTGGTGTAGTCCTCGGGGTTGGCGCTGAAGACCAGCATCAGGTCCAGGTTCAGCCGAACCGGGTAGCCGCGGACCTGAATGTCGCGCTCCTCCAGCACGTTGAACAGGCCGACCTGAATCCGTGGAGCCAGGTCCGGCAGTTCGTTGACCGCAAAGATGCCGCGGTTGGTGCGCGGGATCAGCCCGAAGTGCATGGTCGCCTCGTCGCTGAGGTACCGCCCCTCCGCGTGTTTCACGATGTCGATCTCGCCGATCAGGTCCGCGATAGTCACATCGGGCGTCGCCAGCTTCTCGTGGAAGCGCTCGGATCGGTGTAGCCAGCGGATCGGTGTGTCGTCGCCCTGCTCAGCGATCTTCCGCTGCGCCAGGCTGGTCGTGGGGTGCAACGGGTCGTCCGGGAGTTCCAGATCACCCACGACCGGAACCCACTCGTCCAGCAGGTGAGGCAGCAGGCGGAGCATCCGGGTCTTGGCCTGACCCCGGAGGCCCAAGAACAGCATGTCATGCCGCGACAGCAGGCCGTGGATCACCTGCGGGAGGACGGTGTTCTGATAGCCCCGGACACCGGGAAAAAGATCTTCACCGGCTTTGAGGCGTGTGATGAGGTTTTCACGCAACTCTTGTTTGACGCTTCGGTAGCGGTACCCCGAGGCTTTGAGCTGGCCAAGGGTCGCGGGGCTGGGGTGCGCGTCGCGGGCGTCCCCAAGAGCGGCGGTGGAGGTCACAGAGGATGAGGTCATGCTGGATGTTAGGCCACTCGAATCTGTTTTTCAGATCGGGTTGGCAGGGGCGGGGCCCGGGGATTAACCTGTTTCGCATCTTTGGACCGTCCCCGATCGGAGCGTGAAGTTGAGTGAAAGTCGTTTGCTGGTTGCAGTGAGCTCGCCTTGGGCGAGTGAAAAGCTGGCGCACCCGATCACGGACCTGGCCCATCGGCTGGATGCGGAGGTGGTGATCGCCCACGTGACGATGCTGCACGATGAGGACGAGTTTGAATCTGATGCGTCCGAACGGGGCAAGCAGACGCTCAAGGTGCTCACCGATCACCTCGCGGCGGCGGGGGTTCCTGCCGAGGCGGTGATGCTGTTTGCCGACGACACCGCCAAGGCGATCCTGAACACCGCCAAGGCCAAGAAATGCACCATGATTGTGCTGGGCTTGACCGGCAAGGGCGTGCTCAAACGCCTGATCGCCGGGGACGTGCCCGCCAACATCATCCGCCAGGCCGACATGCCCGTCTTGCTCTGTCCCGCCAACTGGTCCGGCACCCTCTAGGACACCAACCCGACTACCACGCTCAAGGGGAATTCCGTGGCTGAGCTATTTGCCGTCTCGTCTCTGGTCGCTCTGCTGTCGCTCACGATTCTGGAAATCGTGTTGGGGATCGACAACATCGTGTTTCTGGCGATCATCACCGGCAAGCTGCCGCCGGAGAAGCAAGGCCGCGCCCGCACGGTCGGCCTGGCGCTGGCGGCACTGGGGCGGATCGTCCTGCTGCTTGGGATCACCTGGCTGATCAAGCTCGACGACACCGTCCTCTTCGAGCTGCCCTTCGCGCCGCCCGGATCACACGGCGAGGCCCACGGCGGTGAACACGCTGCCACGGAAGCCGCCGCCACCGGGATCACACCCAAAGACCTAATCCTGTTCCTCGGCGGGCTTTTCCTGCTGGGCAAAGCCACCTGGGAAATCGGCCACGCCCTGGAACCCCACGCCGAGCACAGCAAGGAAGTCAAAGCCGGCCCGTCGTTCACCGCCATCATGGCCCAGCTGTTTGCGGTCAACCTCGTGTTCTCGATCGACTCGGTGCTCACCGCGGTCGGCATGGTGCCCCCCAGCGAGTATCAGCACCAGTGGGTGCCCTTGACGATCATGATCACCGGCGTCGTGTTGGCGATCATCGTGATGCTGGTGTTTGCCAAGCCCGTCGTGGACTTCGTCAACAATCACCCCTCGGTGAAGATGCTCGCGCTGGCGTTCCTGATCCTGATCGGTGTCGTGTTGATCGCCGAGAGCCTGCACAGCCACGTGCCCCGGGGCTACATCTACTTCTCGATGGGTTTCGCATTGTTCGTAGAGTTGCTGAACCTGCGAGCGGCCAAGAACCGGGCTGACAAGGCAGCAAGTCAAACCCAAGCCGAACAAGCCCATGGCTAAGCAGGCACGCCGCCGCCAGAGACGCTCGGATCATCGCGGCCTCGTCCGTGTTACGGCCGCCCTTGTTTTGCTGAGTCAGGCGGTGCTGCTGGGTTGGATGTTCTTGGCACCAGACCAACTGCCCGCCGACGCACTGCTTTGGGAGTTGCTCTGGGCCAAGCAACGAGCGGCATGGTTGAGTCTGCTGTTGTTTGTGCTCATTGCCGGGCCGGCGTTGACTCTGTTGGCCTGGAGCGTCCGAGGCCGGCACCGGCAGGCGCTCGTGCTCGGCTGGCTGATGTTTGCAGCTTTGGGAATCGTGTTCCACGCCGCACGCCTGGACGTCATGCTGCGCGTGCTGTGGTGGCGCTTCGGCCCGTAGCGGCGTTATCATCCGGGCATGTCGACGCTACCGCCGGGAATGGAGCCCCAGTTCGAACCGTGGTCTCAAACACCTCCGCCGCAGCCCTACCCGCAGGGCTACGGGCAGATGCCCCACATGCCCAATCCACGCTGGCGCACCGCCGCGATCTGGCTCTGGTCCCTTGGTGGGATCATGCTGCTGCTATCGATGTGCTGCTGCGCCCCGATCACCGCTGTGTTCGCTGCCATGCCCCCCGGAGACTTCAATCAAGCCATGCAGGACATGCAACGAGACATGCCTGCGGAAGACCGGGAAGCATTCAACCAACTCAACATGAGCCAGTCTGGTATGGCGACCGCCTTTGGTGCTTTCGGCGTCTGCACCCTGCTGGGCCCGGGCGCGGTCTTGTTGATCTGCGGCTTTCTCGTGAACAAAGGCTCCAGCGTTGGCCGCATAATGTCATTGATCGTGCTGGGTGTGCTTGAACTGGTCTTCGTCCTGTTCGTCCTGCTATCACTGTTTGCCCTCTTCGTGGACCCGATCAGCGGCATCATGAACCTTGTCGTATGTGTGCCCATCGCCCTTGTCGTGCTCGGCGCCGCCATTGCTGTCATCCGTTCATGGAACCAGCCCGCCTCGATGGCGTACCAGCCTTATGCCGACCCCAATCATTCCGGCCCGCCTCAACTCTAGGATTTCGCTATGCCACGCCTCTTTATCGCTTGCTTCAGCTTGGTCTTGATCATCAGCTTGGGGAGCGTATCCCCGGTGAAGGCTCAACCCGCAGCGGACATGCCCCAGGCTGTCGAAGTCCAACCCGCAGACCCCACGCCCGAAGCGCTGATCGACCGGGGGATCGCGTTCCTCCGTGAAACCCAGGCGGAGGACGGCTCATGGACCCCCGACTTCGGCCCGGCGATCACCGCCCTGGCTATCACCCCGATGCTCGACCACCCCGACATCGATCACACCGACCCCGCCGTCGCCAAGGCCATCGAGTACATCCTCAGCTTCGTGCAGGAAGACGGCTCGATCCATAGCGGGCTCCTGCAGAACTACAACACCTCGATCTGTGTCTCCGCCCTGGCCCGCGTCGAAGGCCGGCCCGACATCGACCTCGTCGTGCAGAACGCCCTGGCGTTCCTCCGCACGCTCCAGTGGCACGACCAGTTCGACCCCGATGGCAACCCCGTCACGCAGGCCCACCCGTGGTACGGCGGCGCGGGCTACGGCAGCAACGGCCGGCCGGACATGTCCAACATCCAGTTCATGCTCCAGGCCTTTCACGACGCCGGCATCCACCCGGATGACCCGGCCTTCCAACGCGCCCTGGTTTTCCTCAACCGCTGTCAGGGCACCGACGCCAACGACATGTTCTCCGGCGAAGTCGTCACCCGGGACGGCGGCTTCATCTACTCCACGACTGTTAACAGCGAGAACATCGGCACCCCCGAGTCCAAAGCCAACCCTGAGATGATCGATGAAGGCCGCGCCGGCCGCCCGGTTTCGGGGCTGCGTTCCTACGGCTCGATCACCTACGCCGGGTTCAAGTCCCTGCTTTACGCCGACCTAAACCAAGCAGACGCCCGTGTCGCGGCGGTCCTCGAATGGGTCCGCCACAACTACTCCCTCGAACAAAACCCCGGCATGCCCGAGGCCCTGGCCCACCACGGCTACTTCTACTACTTCATGACCTTCGCCCGCGGCCTGAACGCCTTTGGCCAGGACATCATCACCGACATCGAAGGCGTCGAACACGACTGGGCCGCCGAACTGACCGCCAAGCTCGCGGAGCTGCAAAAGCCCGACGGCTCCTGGGTCAACGACGCCGACCGCTGGATGGAAGGCGACGCCAACCTCGTCACAGCCTACGCGCTGATCGCACTGACGGAGGCAAGGGAATAGCGCATTCATGCCCAAACGCGTCTACACCAACGCCCACGTATCCGTCCGATTTATGGGAGACACGCTCGACCCGTTGGATGTAACGCTTGCGCTGCGACTCCCCTACGATCACATTCACCGCAAGGGCGAGCCACGCTTAACCCGCCAACGCAATGGCACCGTTCGTGAGGCGGCTGTGTATCAACAGGGCATGTGGTCGATGAGCTCAAAAGACTGGGTCGACTCACCCGTTTTGGACACACACCTGTGCTGGGTGCTGGATCAACTCGAACCCCGGGCACAGACCGTCCACGAGCTGATGGATGCGGGAGCGACGGTCGATATCTTCTGCTACTCCTTTGGCTCCACTCCCGAACCCCCAGCTTTGCCTCGCGAGACCGGTGAGCGAGCCTTGGCATTAGGCATTTCGATTGGCATCGATCACTATCAAGACCGAGCGAGCCGGGCGGATTCCTCTTTCCGCGCGTGACTCACAACTGAGAAAAGCTACGCTAAACCGCCATGGCCGCAGCATCCTTCAAGTCCCGTCGAGCGTTTCAAGCCATTCACGACGTACTCATCAATGAATGGGACCCGATAGGAGTTGGTGATGAACCTATGGCACAGGACGAGTACGACTCATACATCCTAGAGATTTATCGCTTGCTTACCAAAGGAGCCGATGACTTCAAAATCGCTCAACACCTAATGCAGATCGAGACCTCAAGCATGGGCCTATCCTCCAGCAGCGAGCACCACCGGGACATCGCGAGGCGTTTGCGCGACGCTGTCCAATCAGAATAACGGGCGTGGGATTCGAACCCGCAACCAGTGGTGCCGCGAACCGGCCGATGTAACGGCTCGCTTTATCTGCGAATCGTGCTTAACCAATTACAAACCACTGCCTTGTGTTGACGCCCTTCTCCGCTAACGCATAATCATGAATCGAGTTCGAGGCCGAATCATTCGGCCGGCTCAAGCACCTGTCAGTGCGTCGCCGCAACAAGAAGGGGAACGATGAAACGAACACTAAAGAAGACCTTGCGACGACTGATCTGGCCGCTGATCGAGAAGCACAGTGAAGTGCTTGAAAGCCGGCTGCAGAACGAGGCGGTCGCCCAGAAGGCATTGATGCAGCAGTACCGGCTGCTCGCGGCCCAAAACAAGGACCACCTGCCAAGCCTGGACGATGTGGGTTTCCGCAAGTATTCGCAGTTCGAAGAAGACGGCATATTGCTTTACATCTTCTCGCTGATCCCCACGATCAATCGCACCTGCGTCGAGATCTGCGCGGGCAATGGCCAGGAATGCAACACCGCCAACCTCATCATCAACCACGGCTGGTGGGGCCACCTCTTCGATGGCGACGAAAACCATGTCCAGTCGGGCAATGCTTTCTTTGCCAAACACAAAGACACCTTCCGTTACCCGCCACGTTTCAACCAGGCTTGGATTACTGCGGAGAACGTCAACGAGCTGATCGAAAAGTCCGGCGCGAGCGGCCCGATCGACTTGCTCAGCCTGGACATCGATGGCATGGACTACTGGGTCTGGAAAGCCATCACCGCCATCGACCCCCAGGTCGTCGTTTGCGAAACCCATAACCCCATCCCCCCCGACAAAGCCCTCACCGTTCCGTACAGCGCCGAGTTTGTCTACGAATCCGAAAATTTCCGCAGCGCTTCCCTCGCCGCGATGCGCAACCTCGGACGAGAAAAAGGCTACCGACTCATCGGAGCGCACCGATACGGCTTCAACGCGTTCTTCATGAAAAACGGTGTCGGCGAAGCCTACTTCCCCGAGGTTGATGTCGCTTCGTGCGTGCAGGACCCCTTCAGCCAGCTCGCCCGCAAGGAGCGTTGGCCGGATGCTCAGAAGCATGGCTGGGTGGAGGTCTAAACCCCAATCGGGGTTCAGCAAGAAGTGACCGGGGTGGGATTCGAACCCACAACCAGCGGCTTAAAAGGCCGATGCTCTACCGTTGAGCTACCCAGTCCGGGAGCCCCACAGTTTAGCAAGCTCAAGCGGACGGGGGTAGTGAGCCGTCCCGTGTCGGGCCGGTGCCGGGCGGATGCCGGACTGACCCCGCCCGGCTCGATCCTGTCGATGAAAGGTATGATGCCCGCATGATGACTCACTCCCCAGATCGCCTGTTTCCCACGGTAGTTCTACCTTTGTTCACTCTGCTGGCCGCCGCGGCGCTGCCGAGCGTTAGCCACGCGCAGACGCCGGAGATCGAAGCCGAGTTGGCGACCTGGCAGGCGGTCGTCCAGCCAGGGCGTCGGGTGGAGATCACCGCGCCGTTGGACGGGATCCTGGCGGAGATTCAGGTCACAGAAGGCCAAACCGTCGAGGCCGGCGAACTGCTGGCGAGCATGGACGACACCGTCGTCGCCGCCGAGGTCGCCGCCGCCACGCTGCAGGCCGAGTCGACCGCAGCGATCGAACGGGCCGAGGCGGTGTCCAACGCCGCGAACATCCGCCTGGAGCGGGTCCAGCGTTCGCATGACCGTGGCGGCGCCAGCGCAGACGAACTCTCCGAAGCCGAGGCCGACGCGACTGCCGCCGCCGCCGACGTGGCACTGGCGCAACAGCAACAACAACTCGACCAGGCGCGTCTGGTGCTATCGCAGGCCCGGCTGGACGAACACCGGATCGCGGCCCCCTTCACAGGCGTGATCACAGAACTGCTGGTCGAGCCCGGCGCGGCACTTCGTCAAGCCGACCGCCCCGCGATGATCCTGATGCAGCTGGACCCGCTCGAAGCCGAGATCCCCGTGCCGACCAGCGTCGGGGCGCCTCAAGTCGGCGAGGTCTACGAGCTGGTCGCGGACTCGCCGGTCAACGCGGTCATCCGCGCACGCTGCGTCTATGTGAACCCGGAGCTGGACGCAGGGGCTCAGGCGTTCCGGTGTACGTTTGAGATCGAGAATGCCGACGGCGAACTGCCCGCCAACTTCCGGGTGCACCTCCGCTCGCTGGTCCCGGTGACCCAGACCGCGCAGGCCGACCCGGGCGAGTAAACCCTAAGCCAACCATATCGCTGTTCCGCCCATCCCCGCTAACCGGCATAACCGGTGGGGAATCTGCTGCGCGCTGCGAAAGTAGGCGAAATATGCGGCCGATAACACATCCGAGCGAGGCACCACGGAGACCCACATGCTGCTTGGATCCTCAGGCAAAACACAAGCCAAACCCTGGGTCGAACAGGCCGAAGCACTGGCCCACTGGACCCATGAACGGCTGCTCGTTCGCAACGATGCGATCCTGTCTTTCCTTCCGGCCAAGCAGCAGCAGCCCGGCCGAATCGCGACGGTGGAGTCCAAAGCGGTCACCGAAGAGCTGCTGGTCCGCCACTTCAATGCGACCGCTCCGAAGCATTTAATCGGTCTTGCCACCGTCGGGGGCGACGGCACCTCGCGTTGCTTGCTGATCGATTTCGCCCGCCGAGGTGAGGATGAAGCCCCCGCGCCGGGGCTGCGTTTCCAGGCCTGCCTGTACTACGCCGAGCGTATTCGGTTGTCGGGGATGACCCCGGTGATCGAGGACGCCGACGGCGAAGGCGGGTACCGGCTGTGGGTGTTCTTGGACTTTCCGTGTGATGCGTCTGCGGTGCAGGCCTATGGCGAGAAGCTGACTTCAGACTACGCAGACCAGCAACTCCCCAGCGCGCCGCTGATCGCGCCGGGACCTGAGGCGGGCGCGTGGATCCGCCTGCCGGGGCTGCACCCGACCACGGGCACACGCAGCAAACTCTGGGCGGGCGGCGGAAACTGGCTAGAAGGCGAAGCAGCGGTGGATGCGTTGCTGAACGCGCCGGTCTCGCCCTGGGCGAACCTGCGGGACAACGTGCCCAAGCCGAAAGCCGAGTCGCCGGGCATCGAGCCGCCCTTGCCACAGGACGAAACGGATGACGCCGAAGAGGCCGATCAAACCGCTGTGGACGCCGGCGAGCTGAGCCTCGCGGAAGACCTGCCGGACAACGCCGCAGCCCAGCCCGTTCAACCTCAAGCCCCGACACAGCCGGACTGGGTGCCGACACCTCCGCAACACGCACCGCCCCGCCGAAGCGACCCGCACGCCGACCCGGCCGATGTGCTGGCGGACGTCGCCAAGCGGACGGGCATGAAGCCGTCGGAAGTCGAGCGTCGGCTGTACGCGTGGTTCCACGAACAGGACGACGTGATTCAGGCGTTGGTGCTCGAACTCATACCGCAGTCGATTCGGCCGGACACCGCGCAGATGCTGCTGGAGCGCATGGCCAAAGCATCACGCGAGTCCGCAGCGTGATGCACGTCCTGTTGTAAACAACAAAACCGGCGTTAGGCTCGGACGAGGTCCGGCAAATCAAAAACACGGAGCGCCAGCGCGTCCAGATTGACCTCGCGCAGGCGGTTGACATAGCGCTTCTGCCCGTGGAACACCCGCCGCCCGCTGCGCACTTCTTTGCCCGCCAGGATCACAGGCAGCCCCCCCAGACGCTTGCCGACTTCTTCCATGACGTCGTTGGCCAGACGTCGATTCTGCACGACCTGCGGCTTGACGTAGATCAAAGCCACCTGCTCGTTCCCGATCATCATGATTGCACCGCTGCAACGCACCTTGGGCCTCCGTCCGCCTCACCGTCTTTGACTGTTGATTCCTTCCCTTGACGTGCCGCTTCCTTGCGACACCGGCTGGACACGTTCGGGGAACCAAGCATGGGCGAGCCACGGGATTGCTTCTTGGCCGCTGTTCTCTCGGCCTCCTCCCGTCACCACCCCACCACCGCGCTGGGCCGGGCGGCCTCAGCCGGCAGTGGTCTGCCCCCTCCTCCCTCAGCATGCCCGGAGTGTCCGGTAACACTATGGCGTTGATTCGGCCTGCTTGTCAATGAAAATCGATCAGTCCTCATCAAAACGCAACGGTTTGAGCCCGGTATTCCCTGATTTCCGAGGCTGAAGTTCCCCGCCGGCGACTTGGGCTAATTGTCATCTTGCCCATCTCTCCAACTTGGCCAAGCCAGATACAATTCAGGCCTGTGCTTGAAACGATCAGGCCCACAACGTCAGGCGAAGCCCCGCGTTATCGGCCGGCAGGCAGCGGTTCAGGTTGTCCGTAAGGGAAACCGATGAACGAAGGGTCCAGCTATGTCCGACACCGCCGCCCCAACTTCCGTACCGGTCGCCGCGAGCGATCAGACCCATCCCACCGCCCCGCCGACCGCGCGGTGGGTGGCCTTGTGCCTGTTGACTGTGGGTGCGGTCTTGGGGGCCTGGCCGGCGTGGAGCGACATGTTCCGCATCGGGTTTAAGGATGAAGAAGCCAGCCAGGTGTTGCTGGCACCGGTTGTCTTCGGCTGGCTGCTGGCGCTGCGTCGGCATCACCTGCAGCAGGCCAAACTCACCGGCAACTGGATCGGTCCGGTCATGGTGCTCTTGGGCTGGGGAGTGTCGTACTACGGTTTTTACCACGCGATGCAGGCGCTCTGGCACGGCGGGGCCGTGCTGGCTGCGACCGGGGCGGCGGTCACGCTCCTGGAGTTCGCGGTGCTGAAGCGTCTTTGGCCAGCGCTCTTGGTGCTGCTGTTTCTGGTGCCGGTGCCGGGGCAGATCCGACAGCAGATCGCGATCCCGATGATGACCTATACCGCTGGCGCGACGCACTTCGTGTTCGAGTTGCTGGGCTTGGGTGTCGAACGCAACGGCAACCTGCTGAGCTACAACGGCAACGACGTCACCGTCGCTGAGGCCTGCAACGGCATGCGCATGATCTTCGTGCTCGTCCTCGTGTCATACGCCGCTGCGTTCTCGATGCCAATGCGGGCGTATGTCCGGGTCTTGATTTTGTTGCTGAGCCCGGCAACCGCGATCATCTGCAACGTGATCCGCCTGGTGCCGACGGTCTTGTTTTTCGGCATGGCCCCGGATGCGGAATGGCCTCACCTGTTCCACGACCTCAGCGGCTGGGTGATGATCGGCGTGGCGTATGTGCTGGTCATGGCGGTGGTCCAGTTGCTGAAATGGCTCGACCTGCCCGTCGAGCCCGCCCCCCAAACCACACGGAAGGCCCCGGCGTGAAAACCAGTACACGCACAGCACGATGGTGGGTACCGGTGGCCCTGTCTGCCGTGGCGATCGGCCTGATGACCGCCGAGGGACGCACGCGACCCCGCCCGGCCGATGCAGAGTCCTACCACCAGCGCGTCGCCGAGGTTGCCGAGACGATGCCCGAGCAGATCGGCGAATGGCTCGGGCAGCGCATCGAAGTCCCGGACTCGGCCGTCGAACTGCTTCGGCCGAACGTGCTGATGAACTACGGGTTCCAAAACCGCATCACGGGTGAAGATGTCTCGCTGTTGTTTGTGCAGTGCAAAGACGCCCAGGACATGGCCGGGCACTACCCGCCTCGCTGCTACACCGGAGTCGGCTACGCCCAGACCAACATCCAGCAGCGGGAATGGGTGATCGACGGACTCGTCATTACCGGCAAACAGTACGAGTACGAGCGGACCACCGAGAACGGCCTGCAGCGCGTGGTGGTCCAGAACTTCATGCTGCTGCCCGACGGGCAGATCGCCGCGGACATGGACGCGGTGTTCGACGCGGTGGGCGATTTCACTAAATTCTTCTACGGGGCGGGGCAGGTCCAGGTCATCACCTCTGCGGGGATGTCCGACGCCGATCGCGATGCGGTATTCCACGAACTGGTTGGTGCATACCTGCCCTTGATCCGGACGACCCTCAACGGCCTATCGGCCGAGGAAGGCCACTGAGGCGTATGGCCCTTTCCAAGCGTACGAAAAGACGTTCCCTGATTCTGTTGGCGGTGCTCGCCGGGCTGGGCGTGTCGATCGCGGTGCTGTATCAAGTCCAACAGATGCGCCGGGCCGGCCGGGCAGAGACGCAGCACAGCCGCGGCATCGCCGCGTACGAGCAGGGCGACTACGCCCAAGCCATCAAAGACTTAGCGCAGACGATCCGTTACTACCAGGATGATGCGGAAACCTATAGGCTTCTGGCGCGGGCGAACCTGGACATCCGACCCCGCCTGCCGCACCACTACCGAGACGGCCTGAACGCGCTGCGGCGGTATCACGAACTCAACCCCGACGATATCGAGGCTATGCACGAGTTGCTGGCACTGTCCGTCGACACGGGCCTGGGGCAGATTGCGGTGCCCGTCGCGGAAGCCCGGCTGAGAGACGAGCCCGAGGACACGGTGGCCCGCAAGTACTACATCCTCGCGCTGGGACAGCTCGGGCGCTATGAAGATGCCCGGCCGCTTGCCGAGACGTTTATCGCGCAGTACCCCCTGGAATACCGGGTCCAACTGCTGTTCCAAGAGATGTTGTTCGAAGCCGGCTGGAACCCGTTGGAGCTGCTCGGCCGGGCCCAAGGCGTGTTGGCTTTAGCGCCGGACGACCCGGGCATGCGTTATGTCGCGGCCCACGCATTCATCATGAACAACCAGGCCGAGCCCGCAGCGGCGCATATCCGGTTCGCGGCGAATCAGACGATCGACGACCCGTTTCTCGCCGACCGCATGCTCGCGTTTCTGGACGTCGTCAACGAGTTCAACGTGGCATATGCCCTGCTGATTCAGACGACGCAGACGCTCGACGATGACCTGCTGTTCGACGAAGCATTGCGCCGGATGTACGAGCACGGCGACTACACGCTGGTGCTGCAGGCGATGAGCACGCGGCCTTTGGATAACCCGAGGATGCCGCTGGACCAACTGGGTCTTTTAGCGCTGAGTGCCGCAGAGTTGGGTGATGAAGCGGGCATGCGGGGCGCTATGAACGCGCTGGTGGCGCGGCGGGATGGCGAGCCGATGGCCGCAGGCTGGGTCGAAGCGATCCGCTCACTGAACCCGAATGAGCAACGGACCCCCGCCGAGCGGATCGCGCTCGCGAAGGCTGCGGTCGATAAAGTGCCGGACCACCCGTACTTCAACCTTGCGCTCGGCCAGGCGTACCGCCAAGCCATGGAGTCGGACCTGGCTGCGGAGCCGCTGCGCGTGGCTGCGGCCGGGCGACCCAGTTGGGCCGAAGCCCGCCGATTGCTGGCCGACACGTACCTGGACATCGGCATGTCCGAGCAGGCGCTGCTCTCCGCCCGGGCGGCGGCGTTGCGTGACCCCGAATCGATCGAAGCCCGTGTGGCCTACGCGCGGGCTAGTTATGCCGAACTGAATTACGCCCCGCTCGAAGCGGTGGAAGACCTGCTGCGTGTGGCGGCGGCCATCCAACGCCAGCAGCCGGGTGAGCCGGTGACGCTGGTCCTCGCGGTGGAATTGCTCTCCCTGATGGGGGCCAAGGACGCCGCAGTCGGAGCCGCACAACCCGCTTTGGACGGCACCGTCCCCGTGCCTGAGCAGACGCTGATCGAACTCAGCCTGCTCAGTCGGGAGTACGGCCTTGGCTTTGAACAACAGGCCGCGCAGACCATCGCCAACCGGTTTGGCATGACGCCCAATCTGGCCTACCAGGGGGCCTACGCCCAAGCTCAACGCGGCAACCGTGAGGCCGGCCGCGCGATCATCGAACAAGCAGTCGCCCAGCACCCTGACGACGCCGACGCCTGGGTCAACCGCGCCCGTTTCTTGGACCTGATCGCTTCGCCCGACGCCGCCCAAGCCTGGGCAGAGACCTTGGAACGTTTCGGCGATGAGATCAGTGTGCTGGACATCTTCGTCAGCTCTTCCGCGGGCCGGCGGCACCGGGAACTGGCCGCCCAGGCCATCGATCAGATGCGTGTGTTGGCCGGCGAGCAGACCGGCGGCTGGCGCGTGGCTCGTGCGGAATGGCTGCTTTCGCGGCCCGGCGGGTTGCAGGACTCTGACATGGCTGCGGTGGTCCGTCTGCTGGAGGATTGGGTCGACGTGATCCCCGGCCGCCCAAACGCCCGGCTGATGCTGGGTGAGGCCTTGGCCCGCCAAGGCTCGATCGTGCGAGCGGCGGAACAACTCGAGAAGCTCAGCGACCGCTGGCCGAACAACGCGGTTGTCGCGATCCGCCTCGCGGAGCTGTATCAGGAAGCCGAAGCGTTCGCGCAAGCCGAGACGGTGCTGGACGATCTGGTGGAAACCCTCGAAATGACGCGCGACCAGCGCCGCCGAGTGGCCTGGCTTTACGCCCGCCAAGGCGCTACGGATTCGGCCTTGGCCTTGTTCCAGTGGATGGATGAGCAAGGCGAGCTCACCGACCCGCGCGACCTGCAGGTCGTTGCGGAGTTGTATGCCCAGTCCGGCCGAATCGATGAAGCGGACGTGGCCTTCCAGCGTGCGCTGCGGTTCCCAAACCCCGCAGCGATCGCATCGGCGGCGTCGTTCTATGAAGGCATCGGGCTACGCGAACAGGCCCATCAGGCCCTTGCAAGGCTGGCGCAGGTGCCGGGGCTCGGGGAGGCCGACCGGCAGGCGGTGCTGGCCAACTATGCCACCCAGATTGGGGACGATGAAGCGGCCCTTGCGGCTATGCAACGCCGTGCCGAGTTGGCGGCCGGTGATCCGTCGTCCTGGCTGTCGCTGATCCGTTACCTGATCTCGCGCGGCGAGCTGACGCAAGCCAAAGCCACAGCACAGGCGGCCGTCATGCGAGCAGAATCCTCGGTGCTGAGCGAGCTGGTGGAACACCGTGAGCTTCTAGATGTTCAGCCGGACAACGACATGCTCCGCGGCGTTCGGCTGGCGTTGCTGGGCAACACTTCGCAACGGCAGGCCGCACGCGCCGCGTTGCAAGCGGCGTCGACTCAAACCGGCGAGGTTTATCTCAGCACGCTGGATGAACTGATTGAACAGTACCCACAGGTCATGGCGATTGGGGCGTTGCGGGTCCGGCTGCTGACTGATGCCGGGGCCGCCGAACGGGCGGCACGTTTTGCCGATGAGCTCATGCGGGCTCACCCCGGCGCTGCCGAGCCGGCTTTCCTGGCGGCCCGCGCATGGTTTAACGCCCAGCAGTACAGCAACGCCTTGCAAGCGGCCGACCAGTTCCGTCGACGCACGACCGGCCGCTCGTTGGATGCGGACGTCATGGTCGCCAACGTTCAGTTGCAAATCGGCCAATTCTCGCAAGCACTGGAACGCCTCGAACCGTATATGGAACGGGCTCAACAGTATCCCAACGAGTACGCCCAAATCATCGAGCGGTATACCCTCGCACTGGCGGGCACGCAGTCCTACTCCCGGGCGTGGGACATTCTCGAACCGCTGACATCCGGTGAAGACGGGGCACGCTGGCGTCGCTACGCGATGCAACTGGTTGTGACGCAGGTTGACACGCCCAGTGCAGCAAGACGCTGGCTGCAACGGCTTGAGGCGGCGTCCCCAGCCGATGCGATGGAAGAGCGGGTGCTGCTGGCCCAGGCCTACCGCTCCGTTGGCACCCGCAACGGCGAAGATACGCGTCTGATCGCGGCGTCCGAGCGACTGGTGCAAGAGCTTGTGCAGCTTCCGGATGCCTCTGCCGAAGCTTGGCTGATGCAGGGCATGCTCCACGAAGACGCCGGCCAAGTCCCGGCAGCGATTGCCGCTTACCGCGAAGCGATCGCCCGAGCCCCTGAGACCTTCATCGCACACAACAACCTTGCGTTGCTTCTGGCTGAGGTCCCCGAGTCCATCGATGAAGCGGTGCGCCTCGCTGGAGAGGCGGTCAGCTCGGACCCCACGAACGTCAGCTACCTGGACACACTGGCACAAGTACAGAGCCAGGCCGGCCGGCATGACGCGGCGATTGAAACCATCATCCAAGCCGTTCGTCTCCGGCCGGATGAACTCCGCTGGCAGAACCGCCTGCGTGAAGTGCTTCAGAATGCCGGCCGCGAAGATGACTGGGTTTCTGTGTTGCAGTCGATCCAGCGTGGCGGTTGATTCACGCGAAGGAATCTTGCTGGGGGTTAGGCTGCTCGCTGTGGTCGCGCGGTCCGCGCAAAAAACAACCGGGTCCCGTGAAGGACCCGGTTGCATCAGGTTTTGACTGGAGCCTGTGTTCAGGCTTCGCGGCGGCGGCGTGCAGCGAGGGCACCCACGATCGCCAGGCCCGGCCAGATGGCGGCGGGGACCGGAACCACCGGGCCGCCCGAGGGGCCACCCAGCGAGGTTTCATCGGAGATCAGACCGACCTTGGAGGCCGGGCCCAGGCCCTTGAGGTAGGCGGCGACGCGGTAGCCGGTCGTGCCGATGGTGCCCAGGATGTCGTCGAGCGACGTGTTGGAATCGAGCTTGGTGAAGGTGACCTTCAAGCTGTCGTCGGTGTCGTTCAAGCCGTTCTCGGTGACGCCCTGCGAGTTGCCCTGAGCCATGATGGAGAACATGTTGGCCTGGTAGTCGACGACCGAGTCGTTGTAGGGACGGTGCGGGTCGACGTTCGGGCGGTGTGCGAAGGCGGCATCACCGGTCGTCATGAACGGGATGGCCGAGGAGCCACCGGCCTGGAAGTAGTTGCGGAGGCCAGCTTCGAAGTAGACCTTGGCGACGCTGCCGGGGCCTTCGTTCTTGAAGATAAAGTCAACGGTGTCGCCGTTGTCGACGGCGTCGAAGTAGACGCTGACGGCCGAGGCGTCGACGTTGCTGTCGTAGACGTTCAGGTCGACGCGGTCGGCGAAGGCCTGGGAGCCGAGGCCCAAGGCGACGGCAGCGGTGAGTGCGGTGATGCGGGTCATAGTGAATCTCCAGTAACTGCTACGAGTGGTCCCTGATAGATGATTTAGAAGGTTCAGGGGATAAATGGTCTGTTTTTCCCCTGCGGGGCAAGGGCCTTCTGGGTTCTAATCAACACCAAAGACCGGCAGGGGCAAATTATTTTCTTAGCGTAAATCCTGTTTTTTGACTCCTCTACCCGGTTTCCGAGAACCTGGAGAAGCCGATCGGTTTGTAAGGTCAGACGCTCAACGTGTCCGGAGCGATCAACCCGAGTCCACATGTTATCGCCCCTTTGGCTTTTTGGCAAGACTATTCGCTAGTATCACTCTATCGTTTCCGGATTTACGATCCCTGGAGCCTCCAGCTATACGATCAACGATTAAACCGGCCTTGCGGGTTTTAGCCCAGCCTTTTATCGGCCAGATCCGTTGCCGAGCTATGCTCTTTGGTTCGATTTAGACTCTTGGAAATAACAAACCCCAACGCCTTTCCCAACTTTGTGACTCCTATGCCCGATGCCGCCCCTGCCGTGAACCCTGCCTCGCTCCGTAGCCGCCTCGTTGTCGGGCTGGAAATCCATGTGGAACTTGCCACCCGTTCCAAGATGTGGACCGACGCCCCCAACGTTGCCCACCCCGATTACTTCGAGGCGGAGCCCAATACCCTCGCGGACCCGGTCGTCGTCGGGATGCCCGGCACCCTGCCGGTGATGAACAAAACCGCCGTGGAGATGTCCATCCGGGTCGGCCTGGCGTTGAACTGCCAGATCGCTTCGCGGTGCAAGTGGGACCGCAAAAGCTACTACTACCCAGACCTGCCCAAGAACTACCAGATATCCCAGTACGATCAGCCGCTCTGCGGAGAAGGGGAAGTCACCTTCCCGATGCCCGACGGCTCGACGCGCACGATCCGCATCACCCGGGCCCACCTCGAGGAAGACGCAGGCAAGCTGCTCCACGAGGCACCGGGCGGGCTGCCGATCGAAGGTTCGATCGTTGACCTCAACCGCGCGGGCACCCCCCTGCTGGAGATCGTCACCGAGCCGGACTTCACGTCGGCCGACGAAGTCGTCGCCTTCTCGCACTGGCTGCGTGCGACCTGTCGCCACCTGGGCGTGACCGAAGGCATCATGCAAAAAGGCCACATGCGGTTTGAGCCCAACATCAACCTGATCGTCGAGAACACAGAAACCGGCGAGACGATCAAAACACCGATTGTGGAGATCAAGAACCTCAACTCCTTCCGAGCGGTGCATGGCGCGATCGAACACGAGCGCACACGCCAGGTCGAAGCCTGGTTACAGACCGGCAAGGTCATGTCCGCACGCTCCAAGTCCACCCGAGGCTGGGATGATGTGAACCTGATCACCACGTTGCAACGGGAAAAAGAAGATGCGGACGAGTACCGCTACTTCCCCGACCCGGACCTGGTCGATCTGATCGTCGAAGACGATTGGCTGGCATCGATCCGGGAAACCCAGCCGGAACTGGCGCACGTGAAACGCGACCGGTACCTGAACACCTACGGGCTGGACGCCAAGATCGTGGACCAACTGATGGATGAGCCGAGCACGACCGCGTTCTTTGACAGCGTGTTAGCCGAGGGTGTCGATCCCAAGCGTGCCGCGGCGTTCTTGCTGAACACGGGCGCCAAGCTCGCCAACGAGCGCGGCCGACGGCTCGATGAACTGGGGGCCAGCCCCGCACAGACCGCGGGCGTCCTAAAGCTGGTAGGCGAAGGCAAAGTCGGCAGCAACGCTGCGGGCGAGCTGCTTGGCCTGTGCACCGAGTCGGACGACGAGGCCGCGAGCCTCGCTGAGCAACACGGCCTGGTACAGGTCTCCGACGATTCGCAGCTGCAAGGCTGGGTCGATGAGGTCATCGCCAACCCGGGCATGGCCAAAGCCGTCCAGGACATCCGTGATGGCAAAGACAAGGCCGTGGGTGCCCTCATGGGCCAGGTCATGAAACTCAGCAAGGGGCAAGCGAACGCCGGGGTCGTACGTCAGATGCTGATCGATACGATCCGCGGCGAATAGTTGGCTCCGGCTGAACTAACTGCGTCTCTGGAGCGTTCGATTGATATCCCTACCGAAAGGAGTTTCGATGAACCCGCGTCTAATTCTGCCAGTTGTGCTCTTCACGCTTGGGCTGACCGCCTTTTTCCTGGTCCGCCCAGATGCCCCCGAAGCCGAAGCGCAGACCCTGCCCGCCTTGGCCTATGAACACGCAGTGCTCACCGTGTCCGGCAACAACATCGAGCTTTTCGAGGCCACACGCACGAGCCGCTTCGAGCTGGTCGCCAACGGCGTCCGGGATGTGCCCCGCCGGCAGATCGACCGCGGGGACTACCGCCAGCACCTCACGGCAGAACACAACCCGCTCGTAGGCGTTTTGAATCTGCTGGGGCAAGAGGGCTGGGCTGTAGTGTCCGAAATCCAGTCCGGCGATTCAATCCGCTTGATGCTTCGCCGACCGGCGGATACCTGAGCCCCCCCTGTCCCGGTACGATACAGGCCCATGACCAAGGACCCCTTCTGGAGCACTTTCGGCGACGTTTTGCGATACCGCAAAACCCTGGCGATCGCCGTCGCGGGTGCCGCCATCAACGCCATCTGCTTCGGCGGCGGGCTGGCGATGACGTACCCGATGTTCAAACTGTTCTTCGGCGATAAAGAAGACACAGCCGAAGGCCACCCCATCAAGACCCTGGTCGAAACCGAGTTGCCTGATTGGATCGGCCAGCCTTTGGTCAGCGTGATCCCCGAGGACCTGTTCCAGAGCTTCGTCGCGGCGATGGGGCTGATTCTCGTGCTTTCAGTGGTCGGCAGCATCGGGCGTTTCCTGCATCAGTACCTCACGCTCACGATCGCCGAGCATGTTGCGATGCGCTGGCGTTCCCGTCTGTTCGCCCGACTGGTCGACGCCCCGCTGAGCCAACTCCGCCAATCCGAAGCTTCGGACCGCGCCAGCCGGATCATTGTGGACACCAAAGAGCTCGCCCGGGGGCATATCGCTGTCTTCGGCAAGGCGCTCCTGGAAGCCTTTAAGGTTGTGACGTTCATCACCTTCGCGCTCGTCGTGGACTGGCGTCTGACCACGATCTTCCTCATGTCGGTCATCGGCATCGCCTTCATGCTTCGGCATGTCGGCAAGGTGATCCGCCGGGCCTCGCGCGGTGCGCTCAAAGCCCAGGGCAACATCCTCAAGCACCTGACCGCCACGCTCTCGTCGATCCCGGTCATCAAGGCTTACTCAGCATCGGGATACGAGCGTCGTCGGTTCCACGTCATCAGCCGATCGTTCTACACCCAGATGATGCGGATGCGGATCGCCCGCGCCTTCGCGTCGCCGGTGACCGAGTTGCTGGCCACCGTCGGCATCATGCTCGCAGCGATCGTCGCGGCCTGGTGGGTCTTCAATCAAGGCTTGGACAGCGCTGCGGTCTTAACCGTCCTGCTCCTGCTGGGCACCGCCGCCAGCAGCATCAAGCCCCTGACCGGGCTGCACAACCAGGTCAAGGCCTCGGACGCCGCCGCCCGAAGGATCCTCGAAGCCGCGAACGACCCGGTCGAGCCGATCGCCCCGGCGATCCGCATGCAGTCCCCCCGCCTGCCGCGTCACGCGGGCTCGATCCGGTTCGAACAAGTGTCCTTCCAGTACCACCCCGACGCCGACCCTGCGCTGGTCGACATCAACCTCAACGTGAGCTTCGGCCAAACCGTCGCGATCGTGGGGACCAACGGTGCGGGAAAAAGCACACTGCTGAATCTCCTGCCCCGACTGATCGACCCGACGCAAGGCCGTGTCGTTGTCGACGGGCACGACATCTCGGGGACCAACCTCCGCTCCGTGCGCGAGCAGATCGCCGTCGTCGCGCAGACGCCCGTATTGTTTGAAGGCACCATCGCCGAGAACATCGCCTACGCCAATACGACGACGCCCATGGAGAAGATCGTCGAAGCCGCGACACGGGCGCAGGCCCACCGCTTCATCTCCGACCTGCCCGGCGGCTACGAGCACACCCTGGGCGAAGGCGGCACCGGGCTCTCCGGCGGCCAGGCCCAGCGCATCTGCATCGCCCGCGCGATTCTGCGTGACCCGGCGATCCTGATCCTCGACGAAGCCACCAGCCAGATCGACGCCGAGTCCGAAGCACGCATCGCCGCCGCCCTCGCCGAGCTGCGCCAAGGCCGGACCACTTTCATCATCGCCCACCGCCTGTCGACCGTCGTCGACTCGGACCTGATCGTCGTCATGGACCAGGGCCGCATCGTTGACCAAGGCACACACGCCGAACTGCTCCGCAGTTCACCGTTGTATCAATCGCTCACCCGCCATCAGCTTCAGCCGCCCGCCGCATGAAATCCGTACCCCTCGCCAAGCACCACGCCTTCACGCTGATCGAATTGCTCGTGGTCATCTCGATCATCGCCATCCTGATCGGCATCCTCCTGCCCGCCCTCGCGGCCGCCCGCAAGCAGGCTCGCGTCGTGACCTGCGGCCAGAACATCCGGCAGGTCGTCACCGGCATCCACGCCTACAGCGTCGACCACGACGACGAGATCCCGCGTCACCCCGACCCCGCGCTGATGGACTTCACCCGCGGCTACTTCGGTCCGTCGGTCCCGACGAACGCCATCTACCTGCAGCCCACGGACAACCTCGTCGGCCTGGGGCTGCTGTTCGAAGGCGACTACCTAGAAGCCGAAGAGGCCATGTTCTGCCCCGCCGACGACTCGAACAACCCCGTCGAGGAACTCGAAGCCATACGATCCAAGTCCGACTCGGCTTCATCCAGCTACTTCTACCGGCAGACCGCCCTGACGCAAACCCCAAAGCTCGGCCACCTCGGCGAGTCTGCCCCCAACGTCCCGGCCACCGCGCTGGTCATGGACGCCAACAGCCTGATCACGGTGGCCCCCGATCAGTTCAATACCAACCACCAAAACCAGATCGTCAACATCGGCTACGAAGACGGCTCCACCAAAACCTACCCCAACAGCACCAACTTGGAAGACGGCACGTTCTCCGTTCGCAACGGCGACCTCGCGGACATCTTCGGCCGACTCAACCAGATCTTCGTCAACGCCGACTATGGCACGATCGGCGATCCCACCGAAGCGCCCACCGCGCCTTAACCGGGCATCACCCGAGGCGTCAGCGTGGCGTCCGTGATCCCGCCGCTCTCGCCCGTGCCATGGGCCACAATCACCAGCTTTGCTCCGGCTTTCAGCAGCCGCCCCGGCAGGTAGAACTTGTCGCTCGGCCCGCCGGTGAACTTGATCCCCAGCCCAAATGCGTACCGCCCGACCAACTCGCCCTCGAGCCAGATATCGCCGTGGCAGTGTTCGCCGGCCAGGTGCAGCACTGCTCCGCCCGCAGCAGCATCCAGCGTGCGGCTCCACGCCACCTGCTCCCCCTGCCCCACCGTCAGGCGATCCACCGGCTCACCCTCCTCCGGCAGCGCGTCCGACTCGGCCACAAACCGCCAGGTGAATGCGACGGGTTCATCATCCAGCGACACCGGCCCCGCCAGGCCGCGCGTGCTACCGATCCGACACGCCGGCCAACGCGCATCGTCAAAGTTCGGGTGCCCCCAGATTTCGCACCGAAGCATGAGCGTGTGCCGTCCCGCCGGAACGCCAGCTTTCGGTCGCAGTGCCAGCGATTCACCGGTCGCGCGGAACGTGCCCAAAGGCTCACCGTCCAACCAGGCGGACACAAGATCACTCGCCGAACCAAGCATGATCGCCGACGCCTCCGTCGTCGTTTCAAACGTCAGATCGTACCACCCCGCGCCCTGCAACACCCCCAGCGACTCCAACGGCAATAGGTCGCCCGCCTGTGGTTCGCCCATTGTCGGCGGCGTCACCGCAGCCTGCGTCCAGTCGCCCCCCAGCAAGGACCCCGCCTCACCCATCCGAGGCAACTCTCCAAGCCCTTCACGCCCAGCATCACCCCGTGACAGAGTTTCTACGATCAACACCTCACCCGCGCAGCTCAGCTCCACCCGCTCGCCATCAAACCCGACCACGACCACCGCAGTTTCGCTGTCAAGCGATATCGCGATCTCCCCCTGCGTCCCCGGCTCGCCGCAGACACGCATCACGACACCCGATTCCGTACGCGCCAGGCCACAGACTTCGGCGGTGCTGTAGTCGAGCCGCATCGACAACCCGACATGCGAAAGCGACAAACCCACCGCGACGATGTGGTCGTACCCCGACGACACGGCGAGTTCGCTCTGCCTAGGGAACGCATCCTGTCCACGGCGGAACCGGACCTTGCCAACCTGTGGCTCGTCGGTGCTGTTGTGCAGAAACACAAACCCGCTCTGTTCATTCAGCGTCACCCGGCTGTACACCCGCCCGTGTTCCGCCTCATCTTCATGAACACCCAGCTTCGGGTTGTCACACACCGGCCCGCCGTCCCACGAGCTCGTCGGCTCGGTGTCGAGCCACTGCGTTTCGAACGCCTGGATCATGCCCGCAAATCGCCGGGCGTCGAAAAAGTGTTCCGTGGGCGTGCCGTTGAAGCTGACCATGCCGCCGAAGTCGACGGTGCTGCTGATGTAGGTCAGGTCGCCCCAATTGTTCACGCCGTGGTATCGGCCGGGCTGCGAGCCGCCAAAGAAATTGAACGGCCCCAACCCGTTGAACCCGCCCGCGGTGATCCGCCGCAACGAACGCTGGTTCCGGCCCATCTCGGTGACTAACATCGGTTGATCGTGCATCGGCGTGCCGTCGGCAAACCGGTGCGCCCGCAGCGTCCGCCAGGTGTGTGACGCCATACGCTCGACGTTCTTGCCCGTATAGATGTTCGGCGACGGGATCACGTCTTCGGCTAACCCCGTCGCACGGAAAATCTGCGTCCGCTCGCCGATGCAGGCGGTGATCGGCACGTCGATGCCGTCTGCTTTCACCATGTCCCGCAACGCCGACATGTACCCGTGCGGGTCTTCGCAGTGAAAAAAGTCCAGCTCGTTCTCGATCGCGTACATCACGATCGGCCCGCCGTTGGTGTAGAGGAACGGCCGCACGCGCTCGTTCACCTCATGCAGGTAACGCTCCACGTAGCCGAGATACTGCGCCTCGTTCTGTCGCAGGCGTAACCCGGGCTTCACGTTCAGCCACGCGGGCAGCCCCCCGCCGTCGCATTCGTTGCAGATGTAAGGCCCCGGCCGCAGGTACACGTACAGCCCCAGCTCCTGACAGAGTTCCAGGTACCGCACGATGTCGGCCCGCCCCGAGAAATCAAACCGCCCCTCCTGGGGCTCATGGAAGTTCCAGGGCATGTAGACATCGGCCGCGTTGAACCGGCAGGCCTTGAGCATCTTCAACCGATCTTTCCAGTCGCCCGGGTCCATCCGGAAGTAGAACGCCGAACCGATCAACAAGAAAGACGGTTGGCCGTCGATCACGAAACCGCGGCGAGAATGCGAGATTGGCGGGCGATTCGACACTGCCATGTTCACACTGCTTTCAATTCGATGCATCACACGGAATAGACAAAGCGCGCCGGGAGGATAACAAGCCCTTTAGAAGCCGTACTCGCCCCAGCGTTCGTCCACGCGTTGCTTGATCGAATCCAGCATCGTGAGGATCGGCGGGAAGTCGCGCACGGGCAGGCCGTTGACCGCTTCATCGGGCCACTTCTTCGTGGCGTCGAAGCCGATTTTGGTGCCTGCGCCGAGCCGAGGGGCCGCGTGGTCGAGGATGTCCAGCGGGCCGTTTACCAGTTCGAGGTCGCGCCCCGGATCGCAGTTGGCGCAGATATGGAACAGCACCGCCTCGTGGTCGTGCACATCAACGTCTTCATCGACGACGACGATCGCCTTGGTCCACGCCATCTGCCCGGCTCCCCAGATCGAGTGCATCACCCGCCGAGCCTGCAGCGGGTACTCCTTCTTGATCTTGATGAACGCGCAGTTGTGGAACGCCCCGAACATCGGCAGGTCGTAGTCGATCACATCCGGGATCAACGTTTTCAGCAGAGGAAGGAAAATCCGCTCGGTCGCCTTGCCCAGGTAGTAGTCTTCCTGCGGCGGCAGGCCGACGATCGTGGACGGGTAGATCGGGTCCTCGCACTGTGTGATGGCCGAGACCGTCAGCAGCGGGTAGCGGTCAGGCAGCGAATAGAAACCGGTGTGGTCGCCGAATGGCCCTTCAAACACCGCGCCGGGCCCCAGCTCGGGCGGGGCTTCGCCGTATCGCGGCCGAGGGTCAAACCCGATCTCGCCGGCTTCGGTGCTGACCGTGCCTTCGATCACGATCTCGGCATTCGCCGGGACATGCAGGTCCACGGTCTTGCACTTCACCAGCTCGATGCCCTTGTTGTTCAGGATGCCCGCAAACAGCAGCTCACTGATGCCCGGCGGCAGCGGCGCCGTCGCCGCGTAAGGCAGCACCGACTCGCCGCCGAGCACAATCGCCACAGGCATCGGCTTGCCGAGCTTCTTCCACGCCCGCCAGTGCCGAGCGCCGTCGTGGTGCATATGCCAGTGCATCGCGGTGTGCTGCCCATCGATCAGCTGCGCCCGGTACATGCCCACGTTTCGGCTCGTGCGCGGCTGATCGTCGGCCTTGCCCGCATCATCGGGATGGATCGTGTACATCCCCGCCAGCGTGATGTATCGGCCCTGGCCTTCGTTCGTCCCCGCCTGCTCGGGCGTCAGGTTGTAGCCCACCGCCTGCGGGTCGCCGTCCAGCGGCCAACACTGAATAATCGGCAACTCAAACAGGTTGATGTCGTCGCCGGTCTTCACGACGTCCTGGCAACGCCCGCGCTTCACCACCTTCGGCCCCGCCGCGGCAACCTTCGCCAGCTCCAACCCCTTCTTGAGCTTCTCCATCAGCCCTACCGGCGGCTCGGGCTTGGCGATCGATTCGACCTTGTCCGCCAGCGCCTGGAACCCGCCCGCCTCGCACCCCATCGCCATCTCCAGGCGGCGGTAGCTGCCGAACGCGTTCATCAGCAACGGCACCGACGAGCCTTCGACGTTCTCGAACAGCAACGCCTTGCCGCCCAGCGTGTGGTGGTGCGGGTCGAAGTTCTTGGCATAGTCCGACTGACGGGCCGCGGGCGACTTGCTGACGCGGTCGGTGATCTCCGTCACCTCCAGCCTCGGCGAGACCGGCGTGGTGATCCGGTGGAGTTCCCCCGCCGCGTCCAACGCCTCAACAAACGATCGTAAAGATGGGTACGTCACGCGGGCCTCACTTGGACTGGGGCTTGCTGGTGGGCTTCACCGGCTTGAGCTTCCGGCCGGTGCCGAAGATGAAACGGTCGATGCTCAAAACGCCCGGGCCGGTCATGATGAGCAGGAACGCCAGCGGCAGGATCAATGATGGTGTTGGCATGAAATGGAAGGTATTCGGCATCTTTCACCTTGAAGGCTTGGAAGAGAAAGCTTTCGATATCCGAATTCTGCCAGGCCGCATACTCGACGATCGCCATCGTGGAAGCTCAGAAGTCATGAGAAAAATCAATGCCGCTGAGACCCGACCCGAGCAATCCCAAGAATCAAGCATCGCACCGAACAACAACTCCCCCCAAGGCAACGCAAACCCATACGGGATCGCAAACCAGCTCCGGCAGCCACGTCTGGCTGCAAGGTCCCTTGTACGAACCACTTGCCGTCCAGAAACGTGCCGAAGCCATCCCGGAACTCCTCGGCGACTTTTCTGTACCCGGCAATGGCGAAGTACGCCCCCAGCGAGACCCGGCTGACCAGCAGCCCAATATCGACCATGATGTTCTCACGTTTCATGCCCATGCCCATGCCATGCCTTTCGGTTTCAGTTGTTGTGTCCAAGCATAGGCATCGGCACAAGCCGCCGACACCCGTCAAGCGTCTCTACGCGCCCAGTTCACGCGACCGCGCGTCGGCCTGCCCAACCGCCTCGGCGATCGCCTGCATGACCCCCTGCGCATCCATGTGTTCGCACGCAGCCTGGGTCGTTCCGTTGGGGCTCGTAACCTTTCGACGGAGCTCAGCCGGGGTGTCATCCGACTCGGCCAGGAGTGTTGCTGCGCCCAACAGCGTCTGACTGACAAAGAGCGACTTGGCGTCCCCTAACCCAAGTTGCTCAGCCGCCTGTTCCATGGCCTCGGCCAGATAAAACAGATACGCCGGGCCCGAGCCAGACACCGCGGTGACCGCGTCTAGTTGATCTTCGTCGACCCGCACCGCCGCGTTGCGCCCTGCGGTAAACAAGGCGTAGGCCAATGCGTCATCCCCGGGCTTGGCGCTTTGCCCCAGCGCGATCCCCGCCATGCCCACGCCCGCCATGACCGGCGTGTTGGGCATCACCCGCACCAGCCGAACCGCCCGACCGATCGCCTCGATCATCTTGGCGGTCCGAAGCCCAGCCATGATCGACATCAGCACATGCTCACCCGTCAACCCTGCCTGAAGGTCGGGGACGACCAAAGGGAAGACCTGGGGCTTCACCGCCAACATCACCTGCGTGCTGCGTTGGATCACCGATGCGTTGTCGTTGAAGAACGCCACACCAAGCGACTCAAACATCGCCCGGCGGGTGTCGCTGGGGTCGGCCACCGCAATCCCGTCCGGGCTTAAGACGCCTTCATCCAGGGCCGATCGCACGATCGCCTCGGCCATGTTGCCCGCCCCGATGATCCCAAGCGACTCACTCATTGCTCTGCCTCCTTGCGGTGCGTGTGACTCTGCGTCCAGGCGTCGCGCAACGCCTTGGCCTGCTCCAACCCTTGCAGCAGCCCCGGTTCATCCCCCGCCTCCAGTTGGTCCGCCAGCGACGCCAGACGGCTGGCGTAACGGCGTAGCGCCAAGGCCAGCGCATCGGCGTTGGCCATCATGATGTCGCGGCGCATGGCAGGATTCGACGATGCCAAGCGGGTGGTATCACCGAAGCCCGTCGACGCGGTGTCGAACCCCGCCAAGTGCTGTGCAGTCTGCACGAGGGTCACTGCAGCGGCATGGGGCAGGTGACTCGTGGCTGCGACTTGGCGATCGTGTTCCTCAGGTGTCATCGTCAGCAGCGACATCCTCAGTGCCGCCCACAATTCATGGACCCGTTGCACCGAGGCTGGCTCGGCGTCTATCGCCGCGCAGACGATGCAGGGCTTGCCCGTGAACAGTTCGGCGTCGGCGGCGTCGGGGCCTTGCTTCTCGTTGCCCGCCATCGGGTGCGACCCGACAAAGCGCTTAGGGTTTTCCAGCCGGGCGTCGGCCGCGGCCTGCGCGGAGGCTTTGGTCGAGCCCACATCCGTGATCGTCATGCCCGCATGTTCAAACGACGAAATCGTTTCAAACGCCGATTCAAACCCGGACAACGGCACGGCCACAACCACAAGGTCCGCGCCTCGCAACGCCTCGCCCGGCTCGGTGCTGCACAAGTCGTACCCACCGGTCCGGAGCGCGGCCTCGGCGGAGGAGGCCCGACGCGCCAAGCCGGTGATCCGGCCGGCAAACCCGCGCTGCTTGAGCGCTAAGGCCAGCGAACTGCCCAGCAGACCGGTGCCTAGTACCGCGATCTGATTCATATGAGGCAAGGGGCTAGGCATGGGAGCGATACCGTAGGGTTGAAGACTTCAGTCGGCAACGGGTACGATACCGCGATGAGTCAGACCACGACGAGCGCGTACACCGGGGGTTTCGAGCTGGAATTCGAGCGGCCGCTGATTGCCCTGGAACGCCAGATCACCGAGATCGAGGCACAGATCGACCCCGAGCGTTCGGCGGTCGGGCTGGACCCCAACGCCAACCTCGGCGCCGACGTCCGCAAGCTCCGGCAATCGCACACCGCGATGCTGAAGAAAATCTACAAGAACCTGGCCCCGGCCGAGACGGTCCAGGTCGCGCGGCACCCCGGACGCCCGCAGACGATCGATTACATCAATGCCTTCGTGCGTGACTTCGTCGAGATTCACGGCGACCGGCTGTACGGCGAAGACCCCGCGATCATCACCGGCTTCGGCCGAATCGATAAGCAGAAGGTCCTGGTCATCGGCCACAACAAGGGCAAGGAAACGCGCGAGAAGATCGCCTGCCACTTCGGGTGCGCCCACCCCGAGGGCTACCGCAAAGCGCTGCGGGCCATGCGACTGGCGGAGAAGTACAACCTGCCCGTGGTGACGTTCGTCGACACGCCCGGCGCGTACCCGGGCATCGGTGCCGAAGAACGTGGCCAGGCCGAGGCGATTGCGGTCAACCTGCAAGAGATGTCCCGCCTGAAAACCCCCATCGTGTCGGTGGTCATCGGCGAAGGCGGCTCCGGCGGCGCACTGGGCATCGGCGTGGCCGACCGCGTCGCGATGCTGCAGTACGCGTGGTACACCGTGATCTCACCCGAGGGCTGTGCTGCGATCCTCTGGAAGGAAGCCACCCCCACCAACAACGCGCTCGCCGCTGAAGCCCTGAAGCTCACCGCCAAGGACAACGTCAAGCTCGGCACCGTCGATGACGTGATCGAAGAGCCGTTGGGCGGCGCCCACCGCAACCCCAAAGCGGCCTTCGAACGGTTGGAGAAATACCTGATTCAGAGCCTGCGTGAGCTGAAGCGGTATAAGGTCGAGAACCTCGTCCAGCGGCGTTATGAGCGTCTGCGCAAGCTCGGCGACCATGATGGCTTGAGCTGAGGCGGTTGAAATCGACCCAAGAATTAGGGTTTTCCTGTTCGGCGGCGCTCATGTTGGCCATACAATCAGTCGATAGATAGGAAATACCGCGTGGCTCGCCTAGTAAATCCACGCCCCGGCCGATTAAGGCTTATTCCTTGGAATCGAGGCGAGTGCCACGCGTTTTTTTATGCACTGACGCTGCTGCTCGCCGGCTCACTGGTGACCCTTTGCGGTTGCCGCCAACCCACAAACCCCTCGTTTGCTTTGACGCGGCCGGACGCCCGGCAGGCGTTGTCCCTGATGCAGCAGGACCCCGCGCCGCTGTCGCGGCCCGTACTGATTCTGGCGGGCTACATGGACACGACACGCGACCCCGTTCGGATGGGCAAGCTGTTGGCCACCACTGTTGAGCGTGACCCTGAAGCCATGCCGATTGTGGTGGTGCGCTTTGCCGACCTAAGGCAGTTTGAAGCTTGCCGAGCGCGTGTGTTTGAATCCATGCGGAAAGTCGGGCTGGCGGAGGACACGCCCGTCGATGTCATCGGCATCTCGATGGGTGGGCTGGTCGCTCGATATGCCGCCCTGCCACGGGCCGATGAGCCGACGCTACAGATCCGCCGGTTGTTCACGATCGCGACACCGCATCAAGGCGCCCGGCTCGCTGCGTGGCCGGCGTTGAACGACCTGCAGCGCGACATGCGTGCGGGCTCCGCGTTTCTTCAATCTCTCGAAACCCCACAGGAAGGCGTGAGCTACGACCTGTACCCGTACACACGCCTGCGGGATCGTTTAGTGGGTCAAGCCAACACCGCGCCCGAAGGCATGACGCCCTGGTGGGTCGACACGCCTTGGTGGCAGGGGCCGCATCTCGGTGCGGATACCGACCCGCGAATCCTGGCGGACATCATCCGTCGACTGCGCAACGAGCCGGGCTTTGCCACACAACCCCCCGCCCCGTTACCCGAGTAACACGTACGGGTAAAACAACGGCCTTACCAACGGAGCAGCGCTGCTCCGGCGTTGTGGTGGCCCGCGGTCGTCAGGAACTGGTCTGCAACACCGGAGTGAGACCGCTTGCCCGGCACATCGCCGTTGGGGTAATGGCGGGCCCGGACGTACTCGCAAAGCTCACCAGCGCTGAGCGACTGGTTGCCATCTGCATCCGCGATGTTGCGGTCGGTGGTCAGTGCATCGATCAGGAACATGCTCAGATAGCCGCTGGCCTGGTGTTCTTCAGCCACGTACGCCAGTTCGTCCTGCCCGCAGGCGTACAGCCCGAACACACCCTGACGCCCAGCGAGGTCCTTGCGGAACCCCCCAGCGTAGCAGGAATCCAGGACAACCAGAACCCGGCCGGGCGCGTCGTCGAGGATGTTCGCCAGGCGGTTGTCGCTCACCGCACCGTCCACCAGCGAAAGCGTCTCGTCGGTGCCATCCAGATCAATCACGTCGGGCGAGATACGGTTGCGTTGGCCGCCGTGACCGGTGTAGAAAATCACCAGCAGGTCTTCGGGCTGCATCTGGGCGACCTGCGACCGGATCGCGTCTTCCACCGCCATCACGGTGGCCTGGCCATTGGTCAGCGTGACCAGGTCGGCCGGATCAGCGTCATATTCTTTCTCGAATATCTCCGCCAACTCCCAAGCGTCTTCGTCGCAGTGGGCGAGGTCACCGTCTTCGCCAGGATAGTCGGCGATCCCCACGAACACACCCCGGATGCGGGGCTGACTGATGTGCAACTCTTCAGCATTATCCGCCACTTGGATCTGGAGGGTGTACTCGCCGGTTTCCTGCGGCGCAAAGCTGGTGACCGTCACGGTGTACGTGCCATCTTCAGGCAGTTGGAACGCCACGCGAGAACGCTCGAGCGAGCCCTCATAGTCATCGTTCTCCCACAGCTCGCCCGCGGGGCTCTCCACCTTGAGGTAGGTGTCGAAGTCGGGCGAAGTCAGGAAAACCGCTGCCTGCTGGCCGGCGGTGCCTTCGAACGTGTGGGTCTCGAAGTAGGAACGCGTGTCGCCTTGGCTGTCGTCCCCGTCGAGTTCACCCCGAGCGGTCTGCAAGCTCTCGGTGTCATTGGGCTCGGGTTCGGGGGTCGGTTCGGCGTCGCCGTCCAACTCGATGTTGAGCACGTAGTCGCCGGTTTCACCCGCTGCGTAGCTGGTCACCGAGACCGCGTACTGGCCATCGGCGGGCAGCGTGATCTCCAGACGCGACACGTCTAGCGAGCCTTCCCAGTCGTCGTTCTGCCAATCCTGGCCGTCGCCGGTCATGATCAGGTAGGTGTCAAAGTCTTCCGCAGTCAGGGTCACCACCGCGGTTTGACCGGCCTGGCCCTGGAAGGTGTACAGGTCGTAGAACTCGCCGGTTTCCAGCGTTTCATCACCCTCAGCCAAGCGGCCGGTGTGTTCACCCACACCCTCGCCGCCGCCGGTGTTCCCCGGGGATTCCGGCTCTTCCTCGGCCCCCGCACCGCCGCCGCCAACGCTGGCGACCACACGGAAATCGCCCATCTCACGCGGCGCGAACGTCGTGACCAAGATGGTGTACACGCCACCGGCCTCGGCGGTGGTCGTCACACGCGAGTGCTCCAGCGAGCTATCCCAGTCGTCGTTCTCCAGGCGCTCACCCTCGGGCGTCTCCACGATCAGGAACGTATCGAACTCGGCTGACGTCAGGTCTACCGTCAGGAACTGTCCCGCTTCGACTTCAACTTCAAACCGCTGCACCAGCCGGCCCTGGTCGTCCAGTTCATCGGCTTTGTCCAGCGAGCCCTCTTCTTCCAAGATCGCCACGGTCGGCTGTGTCGCCGACACGAGCAGCTGGTAGGCCCCGGTCTGATCTTCGCCATAGGTGGTGGCGTAGATGGTCAGTTCGCCATCGCTCTCGATCGTCAACGCCAGTTGGGAGTTGGTGCCTTCGCCGGTGTCGTCATCGGTGAAGCGATCACCTGAAGGCGTCCGCACGATCAAGAAGCAGTCCAACTCCGAAGACATCATGTCGATATCGACTTCCTGCCCGCGCGCCACCGTCAGGGTGTAGGCCTCGTAATACTGGCCGCGCAACTGCTGCGGCGAGTCCGTCGTGAGTTCGCTGGATTCATCCAGCACCACGCCGCCGCTGGCAGGAGTCTCCGGTGTGTCGTCCGCATCGGGCACGTCCGGCTGGCTGGTGCCGTCGGTAATGTCCACGACCAGCTCGTAAGCGCCGGTCTCACGCGGGCCGAAGCTGGTCACCATCACGGTCCAGGTGCCGGCCTCCTCAGACCGGACTTCCAACTGCGAGTTAGTGCTGTCGCCCGCATCGTCGTTCTGCCACTCTTCCCGGGAGGGCGAAACGACCGCCAGGTAGCAGTCGAAATCGTCGCTGGTGAGCGCCGCCGCGATCGTTTGCCCCTCGGCCACTTCGATCTCGTACAGGTCGTAGTACTCACCGGTGTCCAGTTGTTCGTCTACAGCGGTCAGCTCACCCTCATAGGTCTGCCCCGCCGCCTGCCCGCCGATCAGCAGAGCCAACCCCAGAGCCAATCGGCTTGCCCAACCCTCAGAACACATCTTCCCGAAACATCCCATCACTGGCTCCTGTGATTGTGATCCAATCCTTGTTTAACACTCAGCCGCACGCCGCGAACCGAGCCCGTCCCACACCTGCATATCGATTGTGAGCACAATATCACCATCGGCACAGGGCTGATACACCCGACGCACCAGGAAGGTTACGGTTCCATGCAATTTCATTTTTCTGCGTTGGATTGCAACATATGCCCCGCCTGCAGCCCATGACCCTGGGCAAACGCCTCCGCGGGCATCAGCTTGGTGCCCGGGGCCTGCAGTTCAACCAGCCGAATCACGCCCGATGAGGTCGCGACAAGCAGGCCGTCCAACACGGTTCCGGGTTCGGCTTGCGTTGGCGTGGATGCCGATGCCACCCGCCGCAGCATCAACGGCCGCTCTTGCCCGTCCGCATCCCGCCAGCGCACTGTGCACCCCGGCCAGGGCGTCAACCCGTGCACCTGCGCCCGCACCGCCTCGGCCGGCTGATCAAACGCCACCGTGCCCTGGGCTTTGCTCAGCTTCTTCGCCAGTGTCGCCCGCTCATGGTCCTGCACCTGCGGGTTCAACCGATCCTGGTCCAGGTCGTCCAAGACCCGTCCAATCGCGTCCGGCCCAAGCTCCGCCAATCGGTCGTGCAACTCCCCCGCCGTCTCATCTCGATTGATCGCCAACTCGCTCATCGCATACACATCCCCGGCATCCATCCGCTCGGCAATCCCGATCACCGACACCCCGGTCACCGCGTCCCCCGCCATCATCGACCGGTTGATCGGTGCCGCACCACGCCAGCTTGGCAGCAACGAGGCGTGCAGGTTGATCGACAACCGCCCCATCGCCTCGACCAGCTCCGGCGACAGCTTCTGCCCAAACGCAATCACCACCGATGCGTCCGCCTGCCAGCCAGCAACCTCCGCAACGAACTCGGGCGTGTTCACCGCTTCGAGCTTCCGCACCGGCATCCCCTGGGCCTGCGCCCAGGCAGCGACCGGCGTCGGCGTCATCACCCGCTTCCGACCCGCCGGCCGGTCCGGCTGCGACACCACGCCCACGATCTCATGCGCTGCAGCCAACGCCTGAAACGTCGGCAAGCCAAACGCGCCAGAACCGAAGAAGTTCAACTTCATGTCAGCAGTGTCCAAGCTCAAAGGCCGAAGGTCAAAAGACACACAACCCGCCAACCCCCGGCTTACGACGTCTCCATCTCGCGGATCGCCCGCTGGTTCACCTTGCGGTCCATCGGCGTCATCTTGTCCAGCAGCAGCACGCCCTCGAGGTGGTCGTACTCATGCTGCCACACCCGTGCGGGGAACGCATCGCTGGTCAGCGTGAACCGCTGGCCGTCCAACCCGGTCGCCGTAATCGTGATCTGCACCGGCCGACGCACCTCCGCCTGAATCCCCGGCAAGGACAGGCATCCCTCCTGGCTGGATTCCGTCTCCCGGCTCGCCTCGCTGAAGACCGGGTCGATGAACACCCGGTCATCCCCCGCTTCGCCGGTGGGGTTGGCCACGAACAGCCGCCAACTCAACCCGACCTGAGGGGCCGCCAGCCCCACGCCCGGGGCCTCGTGCATCAACTCAATCATGCGTTCAGCCACCGCCCGGACCTCGTCCGTGACCTCGCCAACCGCCGCCGCTTTCTGCCGAAGCACGGGGGCTGGGTAATGAACGATGCGTAATGCCTGGGGATCAACTGCCATCGAGGCATCCTAGAAACCCCTCTCCAAGCCCTCAACCGGGGATTCCGCCTCGGCCCAACACGCACAAATCCTCACGTTTTGTGAGTTTAGACACAAAAGCCTTGACCCCATCCAAGGAGCTTGGCATACTCGCGAACATAAACCAAGGCAGTGGAGGGTTTTCCGGCCACAGCAGTCGTGCTGGAAAGCAAAACGCAAAGCCACTGTGTGTCCCGATCAGGGATCGGCGTTCCCGCTTTGTTGTCGCCTTGGTCTGACGCCTCGCTTACCGCCCGTACTCGCGTGGAGGGTTCACCCGGCATGGCCACCGTGACCAAAAAAGAACTTGTCGACCGCATCGCTGAAGCCACCGGACAAAAGCGCATCGTCGTCAAGAAAACCGTTCAATCCTTCCTCGACTCCATCATCGTCGAGCTCGGCAAAGGCAACCGCCTTGAGTTCCGTGACTTCGGCGTCTTTGAAGTCAAACAGCGTCGCGCACGCCGCGCCCAGAACCCAAAGACTCTCCAAGAAGTCTGGGTCCCGCCCAAGCGCACCGTCAAGTTCAAGGTCGGCCGCTTGATGAAGCAAACGCTCAGCGCCGACGAAGACGCCGCCGACCTGCTCGACGTCGTCGATGACGTCGAGGGCGATGACGAAGACATGATGTAAGCCTCGGCCGATCGGCCCTTGCACTTCGCTTTGCCTTTGCGCTTGCCGCCCAACCTTTCTGATCGCCTACAACAACGCCGCCAGCAACGCGAGCGCGACGGCTTGGTGCGCGCCTTGTTGCCCGCCCCCCGCCCGGACACGCTTAATCTGGCGGGCAACGACTATCTCAATCTCGCCCATCACCCCAAGCTCATCGCAGCCGCACGACAAGCTTCGCTAGACATGGGCGTTGCCGGGGGTGCTTCCCGCCTGGTCACCGGCAACCTGCCGATCCACGGGCAACTCGAATCCGCCTTCACCCAGCTCAAGCATCCCAACGACGAGGCCTTTGCGTCGTTGCTGTTCCCGACGGGCTACATGGCCAACCTCGGCCTGCTCACCACTCTTGCCAACGAGCCCGACGATCTGCTGCTGCTGGACAAGCTTTGTCATGCGTCCCTGATCGATGCCGCCCGCGCCGCGCCCGCGACCTTCCGAACGTTCCCGCACCGCGATACCGACCGCGCTGCCGCCCTGCTCGAACGCCACCGGCAACAGCATCCCGACGCGCTGCGCTTCCTCGTGACCGACAGCGTCTTCTCGATGGACGGCGACACCGCCGACCTGCCGGCGCTCTGCGAGCTCGCTGACCGCTACGACGCCACGGTCATCACCGACGACGCCCACGCCACCGGCGTCCTGCCCGCCGCCGGCCGGGGCGCGGGCCTAGCCGAAGCCCAGGGCGTCGCCGACCGCGTCCACCTCACCGTCTCAACCTGCTCCAAAGCCCTGGCCGGCCTGGGCGGCGTGGTCACCGCGCCGCGTCCGGTGATCGACACGCTGGTTAACGAAGCTCGGCCGTTCATCTACACCACCGCCCCGCCCCCCGCCCAGGCGGCCGCGACACTCGCTGCCTTAGAGGTCGTCCGTGACGAACCCGAGCGCCGCGAGCACCTCGCTGACCTGTCTCTGTTGCTGCGCGACGCCTTGCAAAAACATGGATGGCCCCTGCCGAACACCCAACCCGTCACGCCCATCATCCCGCTGATCGTCGGCGACCCCGACGCCGCGATTTCACTGTCCGATCAACTCACTGCCGCGGGGTTCCGCGCCGTGGCGATCCGCCCGCCGACCGTCGCCCCCAACACCGCGCGCGTCCGCCTGTCGCTGCACGCCGGGCTGACCCACGACGACATCGACCGCCTGCTGCAGGCGATCCCACACCCTTCCAACTAAAAACAGCGACTCAATTACCCAGCGCGTTCTGTACCACCAGGTCCAGCGATTCGCCGGTCAAAAAGAACAGCAGCATCTCCATGTGGTTGCCCGGCAACACGACATGATGCGCCTCATCCAACCCGATCGTGTCCGCCAGCGCGTTCACACCGGCTTCGGTCATCACGGTGTCCTGCTCGCCTGAGAACAACCATGTCGTCGACGGGTCAAGTCGATGAGCCAGATGCAGCGGGTCCAAAGGCATCACCAGTTCCGCGCGGGCCGCCTCGTCCATGCCCCGGGTTTCCAGATACCAGCGGACCCGTGCCGCTTCCTCCTGGCCGGACTCGAGAATATGCACCGCGTCCGCGCCGGTCGCCACCAGGTACACCTGGCTGAACGCGCCGTCCAGCGCCCCGGCATTCGCAGCCGCGAACCCGCCCAAGCTCACCCCCATCAACGCCACGCCCGGCTCAGCCAACACATTCGGCATCGCCAGCACGACATCCCGTGCCCGCCGGATGTTCGCCACCGCCGTCTGCCCGTGTACCAACGCCAGATAGCCCGGCGGCACGCCCTGCCCAAACACATCCGCAGGCGGGTCGGTGTAGCCCGGCAGCAGGACCACGAACACATGCACCCCCCGTTCACTCAAACGCTGGCCGACGGATTGCGCCACGACGTACTGCGCGTGAAGCGAATGCACCACCAGCAACGCCGGGGCCTCAGCAATCTGCCGATCTTCATCCCGCGCGGTGTACCAGAGCAGCTCCACCGAGTCCCGATCCGCGTGGGGCGAGGGGAAGCGGATCACCGCATCATGCGTCCGGCCGGTGGACTCGCCAACGGCCTCAAAAACCGCCGGCTCGTACCCGAAACCCTGCAAAGCCTGCTGGGTATCCGGGTCTGAAACCTCCGGCCACACAAACGTGTCTTCGACTTCAATGGTGCGGGATTGCGCCGCCGTGGTGACGGCGAACAGGCTTGCCAGGAATAGGGCTGCGAGTCGATGCATCACTCGGCAGTACGCGAAAGCGCCGGCAATGGTTCGGCGTTGGGGATGTCGGCCGGGGGGAGCGGAGCAGTGGGCTTGGTCATCTTGCCGTTTTCCGCCACGTCGTACAGCAGGGCTTCGTACTGGTGGATGATCGCCGCCCAGGAGTGGCCATCGACCGTCCGCCGAGCGTTGACGCCCATCTTCTGCACACGGTCACGGTCGTCGGCGAGTTCACGGGCCTTGGCAATGAAGTCGTCCTTGTCATCAAACGTCGCCAGCATGCCGTTCTGCCCGTGTTGGATGTAGCGCTTCGGGGCCGCGTAGTCGTAAGCCAGCACCGCTAGGCCCGACGCCATCGCTTCGATGACGACGTTGCCAAACGTCTCGGTGACCGAGCCGAACACAAACATGTCACAGGATGCGTAGTGCGCCGCGAGGTCTTCGCCCGTCCGCATGCCGGCGTAGACCGCGTCGGGGTACTTCTTCTTCAGGCCGGGCATCGCCGGGCCGTCGCCGACGATCACCAGCTTCAGCTTCGGGTCGACTTCGCGCATCGCCGAGTACGCCTCCGCCGTGAGCGGGATGTTCTTTTCTTCCGCCACCCGGCCGACATAACCAACCACCAGCTCGTCATCTGCAATGCCCCACTCCTGGCGGAGCGCCTGCGACCGACGCTCGGGCGAGAACAGCTTGGTGTCGACGCCGCGGGCGAGGATATGCACATTCTCAAACTTGTCAGCGACCAGGGCGTCCACGATGTCCTGGCTGGGCACGAGCGTGCAGGTGGCGTGGGCATGGACCCAGCGGAGGTACTTGATAACCATCCGTGCCAGCAGGCCGTAGCCATAGTGCTTGCCGTACTCGTGGAAGTTGGTGTGGAAGCTGCTGGTGACGGGGATCCCCAGCTTACGGGCGGCGCGCATCGCGGTGACCCCGAGCGGGCCTTCGGTCGCGATGTGCGTCACGTCGGGCTTCTGCTGCTTCCAGCGCTTCATCAGTCGGCGTTGCGCAGGCAGGCCGAACTTCAGGCCGTCGTACCTCGGGATCGGCAGGCCGCGCAGCGGGACGTGCTCGACATGCCCGGGCATCGGCTCTTCCTGTCGAGCCACATCGTCCTTGTTCTGCTTGGGGCGGATGACCTCGACGTCATGGCCGAGTTCCGCCAGGCCGTCGACCAGGTGGCGTAGGGTCATCGCAACGCCGTTGATCTCCGGCGGATAGGTCTCGGTGATCATGGCGATGCGCATCGGTCGATCTTTGGGCATGTCTGGCTCGGGCAATTTAGAGCACCTCCACGGCGCGGGGGAACGAGCCCAGCACGGTGAGCTGGACGCAGTGGGTGCGGGCTTCGGCGATGCCCCGGGCGACCTTGGGGTCGTCGGCGTGGCCTTCAAGGTCCACGAAGAAGATGTACTCCCAGTTCACGCGCTTGCTGGGCCGCTTGTCGATGTGGGTCATGTTCAGGCCGTGGTCCCGCAGGACATCCAGCACGTCGGTCAGGGCGCCGGACTTATGCTCGGTCGTGAACATGATGGCGGTCTTGTCATCGCCGGTGGGCTTGCCGGCCTGGTTGCCGATGACGAAGAACCGCGTGGTGTTGTTGGGGTTGTCTT
This sequence comes from Phycisphaeraceae bacterium, assembly GCA_965230305.1. Lineage (GTDB taxonomy): Bacteria > Planctomycetota > Phycisphaerae > Phycisphaerales > Phycisphaeraceae. The sequence goes on from OZ245998.1 coordinate 266,755, forward strand.
CGATTTTGGCAAAGGCGATCTGCAGGCCGTAGACCTCCGCCGCCAGCGTTGAGCCAACCGCCGCGGCGCCGGGTTCGTTGGCGGCGAGTTCCGCGGCCTTGCTGGTGGACGCCGCGGGGAGCTTGGTAGCCTCGCGAAGCTGCACGCTGAGCCACTTTCGGCACTGGGCCAACGCTTCGGGCTTGGAGTAGATCTTCGTGATCTTTTCGACCGGCTCGTTGCTGAGCAGGTTGTGATGGACGTTGATCAAAACCTCAGCACAGACCCGCGCGGACGTGCCGAGCAGGCCGTCGAGCGTCTCACCGATCCCGCCGATCGCCGAGTTCTCGATCGGCACTAGGCCGTAGTCCAGGTGCCCACGTTGCACTTCATCAAAGATCGCCTGGATGTCCGCCAGCGCGTCGTACTCCACACTGCTGCCGAACTTCTGCTTGGCGGCCAAGTGGCTGAACGAGCCGGGCGGGCCGAGGTACCCGATGCGGAGCGGCTTCTCGAGCGCGAAGCTGCCGGACATTAATTCCCGCCAGATCGCCTGGAGGCAGGCGTCCGGCAGAGGCCCCTGGTTGCGGGTGCGGACCTGCTCCATGACCACGCGTTCGCGGTCGGGGGCGTAGATCGGGGTGGTGCCGTCCTGCCGTTTGGCTTCGCCGACCTTGACGACAACCGAGGCCCGCTCGTTGAGCAGGTCCACCAGTTGCTTGTCCAGTTCGTCGATGCGACGGCGGAGGGCGGGCAGGTCATGGGTCGGGTTGGGATCAGCGTCGGCCATTGCGGGCGGATTGTAACGGCGATGCCCGCCGGGGAGCGATAGGATGTACGCAATGGGACTTTCCACACTGCTACTGCTGTCACAAGCCGGCTCGGACCCGGTCGCCGAGGCGGTGCCCGAACTGGGCCAGGTGGCCCTGGGCGGGCTCGTCGTGATCGGCCTGGTGCTGGTCTTTTTCGGCCGGAAGCTGGCCAAGGCGGGCTTCATCACCAGCGGGCTGGTCTTCGGCGGCGCGGCGGGCCTGCTGATCGGTGGCACGACGATGACGCAGCCGATGTACGTGCTGATTACCACCGCGGCCGCCGCGGCGATCGGCGCGGTGTTGGCGGCGGTGGTCTACAAGTTCTGGATCGCGCTGAGCACCGGCCTCGCGGTCGCGCTGGCGACGGTGGCTGTCCTGCTGGTGTTCAGCGAGCAGCCGCTGCCGGACGCGGAGATCGCGGTCCCCCAGACCGCGACGAGCGACCTGGATGCTTTGACCGACTTTGTGGATGACGCCTCCGGGCTCGTGCAAGACGAGGACCGAAACGCAATGGACCTGCTGCGAGAGGTCTGGGAATTAAGCCCGGGGCAAGACCAAGAACAGGACAACTCCGAGACACTGCCCGCACGGGACGACACACGCACAACGCCAGAGTGGGAAGTCACCCACGGCAGCGAGTCCGGCGAAGCGGCCCGCGAACTGGCGGTCGGCACCACCCAGCGGATCGTGAACGTGCTGCAGGCGTTGTACAAAGACCAGACCGATCAACTCACGCAATGGTGGGAAGACCGAGGCGACGCCGGGCGACAAACGATCATGATCGCGGCGCTGGCGGGCGCAGCGGTCGGCGTGGTGATCGGGTTGCTGATGTCCAACCTCGCTGCGGCGTTCCAGAGCGCGCTGGCGGGCTCGATTCTCGTCGTCATGCCCGGGCGGTACCTACTGACCCAATGGCTCCCCGAGTTAGCGGACCAACTGCCCAGCACGCCGCGTTGGGTGCTGATCGCCATGGGTCTGATAACGGCCGCAGGTGTTGTGGTCCAGAACAGGGATTGGAAGAAAAAACCCAAGCGGGTCGATAAGCACGAAGAACCCGACGCGGAAGCGTGATGCTGTGGCGTAGCCGCGTCGGGAAACCCCGCGGAGCCCCACCATGCTGACCTTGATCGCTCAAGCCGAGTCGTCCCCGCAAGACGAACAAACCATCGTTCAGGGCATGGAAAACCTCTTCCAGTCCGTCACCGGGATCTTCTCCCGGGGCGATGCCTTGGCCCAACCCGGTCAGCTCATCCCGCACCTGCAGGAGCTTTCAGCGATGTGGGCGATCGTGTTCCTGATCGCCGGCTCCCTGTGCATGCTCAACGGCTACAAGTACTACCGCTTCGTGACGATCGGCCTGGCGCTGATGCTCGGCGCGTTCACCGGCTACGTCCTGGGCGAGAAGATCAGCGCCCCCTACGTTGTCGCGGGCTGTCTGGGCCTGCTACTGGCGGTTGCCGCCTGGCCGATGATGAAGTTCGCCGTCGCCGGGCTCGGCGGTCTGGCCGGCGCGTTTGTCGGCGCCAACCTCTGGGGCGGCATCATGGAAACCATCAACTCGTCCTCCCAGTCCAACCTCCCGACCGACACCTACTGGGTCGGGGCACTGCTGGGCCTGATCATGTTCGGGATCGCGGCGTTCGTTCTGTTCAAGCTGTCGGTGATCATCTTCACGTCCGTCGGCGGGGCGACGTTTGCCGTGCTGGGTGCCTTGGCGTTGCTCTTGAGCTACGAGCCCTGGCAGACCCCGATCGCGGAGCAGCTTGCGGCGAACAGCTTGGTCGTCCCGATGCTGGTGTTTGTGCCGGCCTTGATCGGCCTGATCCTGCAGGAAACCAACTGGGCTGGCGGCAAGGTTGAGAACACTTGAGCGATCAGTATCTGAACCGCTCGAGTTACGCCCCACCCATCAGCACCGCCAGCAGCCCCTTCTGGGCATGCAAGCGGTTCTCCGCCTGCGGGAACGCCCGGGACTGCGGGCCGTCCAGCACGCCATCGGTGATCTCCACCCCCCGGTACGCCGGCAGGCAGTGCAGCACGATCGCGTGATCCGGCGCCGCAGCCAACAACGCCTCATTGATCTGGTAATCCGCGAACGCGGCGAGCCGCTGTTCCTTCTCCGACTCATCGCCCATCGACACAAACGTGTCGCAGTAGATGGCGTCGGCCTGCTTGACCGCCGCGATGGGGTCCGAAATCACTTCGACCGCCGGGTCGCTTAGCTCGTAGCCCGCAGGACTGGACAGCACGAACCGGAAGCCCAGCTTCTCTGCCGCAAACGCCAGCGACCGCGCCACGTTGTTGCCGTCGCCGACAAACACCAGCGTCCGCCCGCTCAGGTCGTCCCCGAACTCGTCCACCATCGTCATCACATCCGCCAACGCCTGGCAGGGGTGCGTCCAGTCGCTGAGCATGTTGACCACCGGCACGGTCGCGTGCTGGCTCATCTCAACCAGCTTCTCGTGCTCGTACACCCGCGCGGCAATCCCCTGCACCATCCGCGTCAGCACCCGCGTCACATCCGCCACCGACTCGCGCACGCCCAGCCCGACCCCCTGCTGCTCCAACAGCATCGCGTGACCGCCGAGCTCGACCATCGCCTGCTCGAAACTGACCCGCGTCCGCAGCGAAGGCTTCTCAAAGAACAGCGCCAGCGTCTGCCCCGCGAGCATGGGCTCGTTCGCCCGCCCTTCCCGACGCTCGGCCCGCAGCGTGAACGCCACGTCCAAAACATGCCGAATGAATTCCGGCGAGTGCGTATCCAGACCCAGCATGTGCTCCAACGCCTGCGTGCTCACGACACACCTCCATCGGCTTCATCCAGAACGATCTCGGTCCCGATCCCCCGGTCGGTGAAGACTTCCAGCAGCAACGCGTGCGGGATCCGCCCATCAATGATGTGCGTCTTCTTCACGCCCCCGTCCAGCGCAGTAAAGCTCGCCTCGACCTTCGGCAGCATGCCCGCGGAAATCACGCCTTCCTGGATCAACGCTTCGATCTCGCCCCGAGACAGATGGCGGGCCAGGTCATCGGGGTCTTCCGACCGCCGGATGCCATGCGTATCCGAGACCAGGACCAGCTTCTCGGCCTGTACCGCTGCGGCGACAAAGCCCGCCACCGAATCGGCGTTGACGTTCAGCTTTCCGCCCGATGCGTCCCGCGCGATCGGCGCGATCACCGGCACGTGGCCCGCATCGACCACCGCCTGTAGCACGCCGCCGTTGACCCATTCCACCTCGCCGACATAGCCGATGTCGATCTGCCGCTGCTGGCCGTCGGGGCCTTCGCCGGGCAGGAACAACCGCTTGGCAAACACCACGCAAGACTCCAGCGAGTTCAGGCCCAACGCCGAGTGGCCGTGCCCTTTGATCGCCTCGCCGATCTGCGCGTTGATGTCATTCACCAGTACGTGCTCAGCGATCGCCAGCGTCCGCTCGTCGGTGTAGCGGCGTCCTTGCACAAACTGGGCTTCGAGCCCGGCCTGCTGCATCGCGGCGGAGATCGCTTTGCCCCCGCCGTGCACCACGATCGGCTTCATCCCCACCGTCGCCATCCAACAGACGTCACCGAGCAGCCGGCCGAGCGCCTCGGGGTCGTCCATGATGGAGCCCCCGACCTTGACCACCACGGTCCGGCCCTTGAACCGGCGGATGTAAGCGTGCGCCTCGATCAGCGTTTTGGCTTTCTCGATCGCGTGGGCTTCGGCGTGCTGGGCTGCTTCAACGGACAAAACCGGCTCCTTCGTGGGGAATCCCGCAGTTTAGCAAGCCCGTGATCTGGCTACAAAACCGCGTCCCCCGCGGACCGTTTACCATCCAACCATGGAATGCCGAGAAATAGGCCATACCGGGGTCAAGGTCTCCGCCATCAGCCTGGGCTGCTGGACAAGTTCGACCCCGAAGACCCGCCACAGTTTGACGAAGGCGATATCCGCTAGGGCAGCCACGAGTTTTCCGCCGAAGACCTCGCCGCGGTCGCGTTGCACTACGTCCTGGCACAGCCCCGCGTCGCCTGCGTGATCCCGGGCTTCCGCAACACGAAGCAGGTGCGCTGTAATCTCGCCGGGAAGCACCGCACGTTCACCCCCGATGACATCGCGTTCATCAGGAACGCGATGCAAAGCTAAAAGCAGCAGACGGTCAGATCCGACGACGACGGAAAGCCATCAGACCACCCATGCTCAATAGTGTCAGGCTGGCGGGCTCCGGTATGTTGGGCGATTCAGCATAGAAGCGGAAGTAGTCGTAGCGTGCTTCGCTGTCTTCCACGCCGTAGCCCCGGTTGACTTCAAAGTCCGTCGAGATCGCGGTCAGCCAAAGGTTGACATCGGTGTGCTCGTAATCAATTGCGGAGTAGTTCGCCCGGTGCGTGAAAACCCCGTCGACATAAAAATCAACGTGATCCGGTGTCCAGTTAAAGCCGTAGGTGTGCCAACCGAACTCTGTGCCATCAGCAAGGTATGCGGTGTCCAGTTCCCCGCCGCCGGGGAGGTAGCCCGGGAAGTTCCCCGACGCGGTCCAGGGGATCACGTGCTGCTTGAGCCGGTTCAGGTTGCCGCTGCCGTTCTCATAGCCGTCGATCTCCGTCCGTCGGCTGGCAGGGAACGTCGTGTCGACATTGCCTTCCGCGTCCCCCTCAGCCATCATCGCCCAGAATGCGTGGTGCCAGCCTTCTTCTTCGTACTGGTCGCCGTCCTGGTTGACCCCGTCGCCGAACCGCGCACGGGTCTCGTAGTACCCGTAGCGGAATCGCTGACGCGAAACAATGCCCGCACCCGATGCGTTCTTTCCGTTGACCGGGATCGCGTGCGTCCGGAGGTCCAGCACCAGGTGCCCGCCGGACACCGAGACATTCTCCCGCAGCTGCGCACTGTTCTGCTTCACATCCGTCCGGTAGTACCAGTCGTCCTCGTTCAGGCTCGTGCCATCGAACTCGTCCGACCAGACCAGACCGAAACCGTCAGGCACCGCCGCGTTCGCTTTACCCGCCAACAAACAAACCGCCATGCACGACGAGACAAAAATCGAACGCATACTTTCAGCCCTTTTACACAAAAACATACAAAATCAGGGGGTTTCAACGTTCGGGTAATTTACCCCATGCCCGACTGTCACCAAATTCAATACACGAGAGTTAACTTCGGAACTGCGACACAGGCCTGCGCGATCATGCCCGTGGGCAGTATGCGGGTCGGAGCCCCCACGTGCGCCCGAAGCGAAAACCGGCTACGCCTAGACCAATCCGTCGATCCGCTGGGTTAGGCCCGGCGACGCCGGAAACCCAACAAGCCGCCCAGCGCCAGCAGCGACAGACTAGCGGGCTCAGGGATCACCACCGCAGACGGCGCGAAGAAGCGGAAGTAGTCGTAGCGTGCTTCGCTGTCTTCCACGCCGTAGCCCCGGCTGACTTCAAAGTCCGTCGAGATCGCGGTCAGCCAAAGGTTGACATCGGTGTGCTCGTATTCTTCCGAAGAGTAGATCGCGCGGATCGTCTGAACCCCATCGACGTAAAAGTCAACGTACTCTGGCGTCCAGAGGAAGCCGTAGGTGTGCCAGTCAAACTCAGTGCCATCGGGCAGGAAGTGGATATCCGCGCGGTCACCAGTGGCCGGGTTGTTGCCCCCGGGCAGGCGACGGATGATGTTGCCCGATGAGTTCCAAGGCAGAACGTGCTGAGCCAAACGGTTCAGGTTGCCGCTGCCGTTCTCGTAGCCGTCGATTTCTGTCCGACGGACCGAGGGAAAAGTCGTGTCCACATTGCCTTCCGAGTCACCGACCGCCAGTTGGGCCCAGAACGCGTGGTGCCAGCCCTCTTCTTGGTACTGGTCGCCGTCCTGGTTGATGCCGTCACCAAATTTGGCGCGGGTTTCATAGTAACCGTAGCGGAACCGCTGACGGGAGATCACGCCAGCCCCAGAAGCGAATCGGCCGGTGCCGTTGACTTCGGTGTCATGGGTCCGCAGGTCGAGGACTAAGTGCCCCCCGCTGACCGAAACGTTCTCGCGTAGCTGGACACTGTTTTGCTTCACATCCGCACGATAGTACCAGTCGTCTTCATTCAAGCTGGTGCCATTGAATTCATCCGCCCAGACCAAATCGTAACCGTCTGGAACATTTGCCTTTGCTTCCCCCGCCAAGACACCGAGCGCCACACATGACGGAAGAACCAATGCACGCATACTGTCTACCCTTCTGAACATCGATACAAAAAACAAAATCAAAACACGAGATTAGCTTACACCAAGCCTGGGCATCCCCTAACTTAATATGCGGTAACTAGCTTTGCGTTTGCGACACCAGGCTTCATTTTCACGCCTCTGCGTGCTGCGCAGCCCGAAGCCCGGTCGTCAAGCGCAGCAGCGCCTCCGCCAGCTCGTTGATCCGTGAGCCGATCACATCGTCCACCGTATCGCCCACGAAATCCTCCCCCTTGGCATACACAAACCGAGGCACGACCCAGCAGCGGAAATCCAGCATCAGGCTGTTAGCGAACGGCATCACCGACATGTAGCTCCCCTGCCCACCTGCCGCCAGCAGGAACCCCACCGGCTTGTCCATCCAGGCCCGGCCGGTCAGCTCGATCAGGTTCTTCGCCGCCGCGTTCACGTCGTAGTTGTACACAGGCATCGCCAACAAGACCGCGTCCGCCTCCCGGACCGCTTCGCCCATAGCCGCGACCGCCTTATCCCCGTAAACCGTTGCCCCATCGCACAGCGGCAACTGTGTCTCGCGCAGATCAATCACCTGAGCCAAGGCCCCCTGCGCAACCACCGCCGAGCGGGCCGCCTCCGCCAGCAGGGCAGAGCGGCTCTGGGGGTTCAACGAACAACTAACGATCAAGACATTCAGGGGCTTGTCCATAGAACCCGATCATAGGCACCGCCGGGCTGATATGCTGAAGCTGTTCAATTAGGTCATTCAGGAGTCACCCATGCCACGCACATCCCTCTTCGCCGCTGCCCTGATCTGCCCAAGCCTGCTCTTCCTCGGCTGCAAGGCCACAACCGAAGCCTCCACCCAGGACGAATCCGACCTGCAGGCCCTGATGACCGCCACCGAAACCGACCCCTCCACCGACCAGGCCCCCGGCCAATGGGTCTTCGGCCAAGACCGCTCGGATTGGTCCACCATCAGCACGGGCCCGGACGACATCGAACTCACGCCCCGCGGCCAAGCCATCGGCCTGCCGCTGAAGCTCGACGGGTTGCCCGACCCCAGCACGCCCCAGGACTTCGAGACACGCGCCGCCTGCGCACTGAACCCGTACCAGTAAGTTTCTGGCCCGCTGGGGTCGAAATCCTGCGCGTTCCGGCCTATTAATTTAGTCCGACTTCAAGCACTGAAAAGCACCCCCAACCGGCAAACCCCGCCGGCAAGTGATCAATGCGCGCCATGCCTACGCTCACCTACGACGCTCAAGCTTTCATCCTCGACGGCCAACGCCTCCACCTCAATGCCGTGGCCTTGCCTTACGCACAAATCCCCGCTGCAAACTGGCCACGTGAACTCGACCGCGCCCAAGCTGAAGGCTTCAACACCATCCTCATCCCCTGTGACTGGGCCCAGCATGAACCGGCGCCCAAAGCCTTTCACTTTGACGACCAGCTCGACCTGAGCGCGTTTTTGCGTTTGATCGATGAGCGCAATCTATTCGCCATCCTCCGCCCGGGCCCTGCCCCGCATCATCCAGCCTGGCTGATTGAACAACTCAACACCAACCCCAACGCGCACCTCCGGGAAGCCAACGAGCCTTATCTTCAGGCGGTCGACCGGTACATCCGGGCCATCTTCGAGCAAGCCAAAGACTTCCAGGCAACCTCCCGCGATGTCCCCGAGCCGATCCTGCTAGTCCAGCTCGATCATCAATGGAACTGCGCCAACACTGCCGCCGGCGACCTGTACTTCGACCGCCTGAAGAAGATCTTCCGGGGCCACGGCTGCGACGTGCCGATGCTCATCAACAACCAACTGATGCTACCCGTCGACGGCACGATCGACACCTGGGCGCAGGCGGAATCCCCCTTGGCCGACCTGCGCCAGCTCGCCACGATTGTGCCGGACGCTCCTCGACTGCTTATTGAATCTCCCATTGAGGACTGCAAGCACCAACAGCACCGGCTGCTGCAAACGCTTGCTGCGGGGGGGCAGTTCATCCTGGACCCCGCGCCCCGCGCCACTGCGCCGCTGCCCACCGCGCGGTTTGCCAGTGCATTTGCATCCGTCTTGGCAAACCTGGACCCCGCGCCGCACGCTGTCGTCAACCCCGACCCGCAAGCCGCCAACACCAGCCTGATCCACCGCACCGGCCCCCGGGGCGATGTGCTGTTTGCATTCCGAGGCGAAGCCCAGAAACAACAAACCCTGTCAGCGCTGCTGCCCCAAGGCCTGACGCTCCCGCTGCACTTCGGCGATGACCTCGCGCTCTGGGCGCTCCTCAACCATGATCTGGACAGCCAGCACCGCCTGGACTTCACCAACCTCCGCCCATTACGGTACGACCACCACACTCTCGTGCTCTACGGCCCCGCAGAATCGTCGGGGCTGGTTTCGATCAACGACACCCTGCTCGAGCTCACCGTCCCCGAGGCCAAAGCCGGTGAACCGCTCCGGGAACGCCTGTTTGAGATCGACCTGATCGTCTTGAACCCCCAACAGCTTGCCCACGCGCATTGCACCGATGAAGGCGTCGAGATCGCTCGTCCCAGTCGACGCACAAGCCCCAAGCTCACCGGCTGGCAGACCGCGCCATGCTCTGCCCTCACCGACCCGCAAACCGCCCCCCCGATCGATCCGCCCGGCCAACTTGCCGCATCACCCCAGCCGCCGCAACTGCCTGGCGTGTTCCATCTACATGCCGCCAAGCCGATCACGGGCCAACTGATCGCCCCGCAAGCCGCTGATACAACCCACGTTTTCCAAAACGGCCAACCCCTCGCCAGCGCTGCGGCCAGCGAACCCTTTGCCGTGAAGGATCAGCAAGCCTTCAGCTTCATCACCCCGCCCGCCGCCGACCAGCCCGTCGGCCTGCCTCTGGGTTTGTTTCAAGCCACCAAGCTGCCCAAGCCCTCCATCAAGTCCGCCGCGTCTGACGCCCCTGACCTGTTCGAGATCCGGGGCTTCCTGCCGAACCGCGCCCCCGCACGCCCGCTCGAAGCGCAGACACTCTGCTTCTCCGTCCGCTTGTCGGTGAAGCAGCCGGTCCTGCTGCAGATCAACCCCGAACTCAATCTTGATGCACTGCTTGTGGCAAACGACCAGCCGGTGGATGTCCTGCTGGCTAACCCCGACACCCCGCACCAAGTCTTCCTGAACCCGCGTGTTGCCCCCTTCCGCTCCGGCCAGAACAACCTACAACTCCAACTCACTCAGCCGCTCCCGAAATCCATCAAGCCCCAAGCGCTGATCCAACTGCTCGCGCTGGACCCGGCCCCGACCAACCACAAAGCCCAATGGCGCTTCGCGCCCCTCCTCCACCCGGAAGATGCGGATTGGACAACCCCGCAACCCAACCGCTCACCCGCCGATGAACCCGCCTGGTGGCGCGCCCAATTCAACGCGCAGTCGCACACGCCGGACCTGCGTCTGAAACTCCCTGGCCATGGATACGCCTGGCTCAACCAAATCCTGCTCGGCCGATTCACGCCGGACGCGCCCTTGCACCTATCCCGCTCGCTCTTCCTCGACGGCTCGCCCAACCAACTCACCTGGCTGCAGCTTCAAGGCCCGCTGCAACCCAGCGAGATCAAGCTGGCTTTGTCCTAAGCCTACGCACTCACCTGCGTCAGCATCGCCAGGACCTCAGCGACCACCGCCCCGGTCTCAGCCGGCATGGCGGCGTCTTCGTCTAAAGGGTTCGGGCAGTTAAACACATGCGTGCCCGACTCGATCAGGTGCAGCTTCGAGTCGGGCTTCGCCTCGTGCAGCCGCTTGGCGTCCGCCGTCGGCACGGTGCTGTCCGCGATGCCATGCACAATCGTCAACGGGCAAGCCAAACCCCCGGCCGCCCGAATCGGGTCATGCCAAACCGGGTCCGCTTCACACTCCGCCAGCATGTCCACCTCGATCGGCAACACCTGCCCGGTTCGGCTGGATTCCACCACCAACCGCCCTTCTCGTTTCCACTGCTCACGCGCTTCGGGCGATACCCGAATGCAGTCCGCCACCGCCGCCGCGGTAACCACCCCAGCGGGCTCGCGTTCACCTGCCGCCAGCAACACCGCGCACCCACCCCGGCTGTGACCAAACCACACCTGCGGCAGGTCATACCGCTCACGCATCGCGTCGCTCACCGCGAGGATATCCGTCACCTGCTTCCGCCAGGTGTCCTTGGCAAACAGATCCGGCCGCTCAAACCGCTCCATCACCCGCGTCATCCCCGAGTGCGACAGGTTCAACCGCACCGCCACGTGCCCCCTCTCCGCCGCCGCCCGCGCGACCCCCGGCAGCATCCCGTAGTCCTTGTACCCCTTGAACCCATGCACAATCAACAACACCCCGCGCGGCACGCCCGCCGGCTCGTGCACCGTGGCGTAGACCGTCTGCCCGTCCGCACCCAGAACATCCAGATCAAACGTCGGTTGGCTCATCGCAAGCGTTCCGCCACCGCAGTTGCAAACGCGTCGGTGCCCAGCGTGCCGCCCAGGTCCGCGGTCTTGTCACCCTCGGACAGCGCCCGGTTGTACGCGGTCTTAATTCGTTCCGCCGCAGCCTTGCAGCGTTCGTCGCCGCGCGACTCCGCCAGGTGGTTCAACATCATCACCGCCGACATCAACAACGCCAACGGGTTGGCCTTGCCCAGCCCCGCGATATCCGGCGCGCTGCCGTGCACCGCTTCGAACACCGCCCCGGCCTCGCCGATGTTCGCGCCCGGCACGACGCCCAGCCCGCCGACCAAGCCCGCCGCGAGGTCCGACACCACGTCCCCGTAAAAGTTCTCCATCAGCAGCACATCAAACCGCGTCGGGTCCTGCACCAACCGCATGCATCCCGCGTCGATAATCATGCTCTCGTAATCGATATCCGTGTACCGCTCCCGCACCGCCTCGACACACCGCAGAAACAGCCCGTCGGTCTTCTTCATGATGTTCGCTTTGTGGAACACCGTGACCTTGCCTCGGCCGCGGGCACGGGCATACGAAAACGCCGCCTCAGCGATCCGCGTCGTCGCCTTCTCGGTAACAATTTTCATGCTCGTCACCACGCCGGGGATGATGTCGTTTTCCACACCCGCGTACAGCCCCTCGGTGTTCTCGCGAAAGATCACAAGGTCCACCCCCTCGTAGCGCGTGGCCACCCCCTCGAGGTTCCGCACCGGCCGGATCGCGGCGTACAGGTCTAACCGTTGACGCAGCTGCACGTTGACCGACGTGAACCCGCGGCCGACCGGCGTGGTGCAGGGGCCTTTCAGCGCCACGCCGTATTGGCGAACCGCCTCAACAGTTTCATCCGGCAAGACGTCCTGCCCGCGGTCCAAGGCCGCAACACCCGCAGCGTGCTCATGAAAGGCCACCGGCGCATCAGCCGCGTCGAGCACCTTGAGCACCGCCTGGGAAACCTCTGGGCCGATCCCGTCGCCAGAGATTAAAACTGCTTCGTGGGTCTTGGTCATACCCTCAGTTTACGCGCTGGGCGGGACCGGCGGCGGCGGCGGTGGAACCGCCTGGCTTTCTGCCGCTGACTGCGCCATGCGTTGCCCCGCCGCTCGCTCCCGCAACAAGTCGATCATGCCCCGGGCTTCCTCTGCCATGCGGCTGTTGGGAAACTCACTGATCAACTGCTCGCCCACCCGCACCGCCTGGAGCCATTCCCGGTCCGCGACCGCCATCTTGAATCGGACGCCCAGGTTGTCGCGCTTCTTCCCGATGACCCCGCGGGCCGTCTCCAGAAACGGTGCCGCCTCCTCTTCCGTCAGGTACTTGTCCAGCTCGGCCATCAATTCCATCGCACGATCGATATCTTCACGCTCAGCCGCCTGCAGGAACGCCCGTTCGAGCTCGAGCTTGTACCGTTGCCGAGACTGTCCCACGCGACGCTGCAGGTGATGGGTCTGCGACGACTCGGGGTAGAGCCGTTGCAGTTTCGCAGCCTCGAGCGTTGCGGCACCAAAGTCCCGGCGCTGAAGCATCTCGTCCAGCCGGGCCACCGCCTGGCGGACCTTCGTCTCGGTCTGCTCGGTCCGGGCAACCGCGATCTGTTCTTTCAACTGCTCGGCTTCCTCGCGGTAGCCGAAGTTGGTCGCCAACTCCTCGCTCAGGGATCGGGCCGACTCGTAGTCCGCCGCCTGCAGGCGTTGCTGAATTGCATCCCGCAGGAACTGCAGCTCCTGCTGGCGATAGACCGTGCGCTTGGCTGAGTCCGAAAGCATCAATTTCTGATTGATCGCCCGGAGGAGTTCCGTCTGCCCCGCGTCGGTCGATGCCGCACCGTTCGCCTGACGAATCGCCCCGATGATCAACAACGCCAGCGACACAAACCCCAGGCTCGCGCCCGTCACATGGATCGCGATCACGCCCAACTGGCCCGCCGTGTCCGCAGGCGGCTCGGCGAAGAAAATCGGCCGCAGCCCATAGGCGATCACCGACAACACCGCAGCCCCCAACCCCAAGGCCAGCAGCAACAGCGGCGAGATTGACGACGGCCCGTTTGGAGAATTGGTTTGATCCATCAGCCCTGACACTCCCAAGCGACAAAGCGCCCTTCAGCAGACGCCGGTTCTCATTCTACGCCCTGAACCGCGCTATTCCGAGTCCAACCCGACCAACAAGACATCGTCCGAGAAATCCATCGCCTGGTTCGCCAGCGCGTCGGCGTCCTTGTTCTTCTCGCGACGAACGTGCGAGAGCGTCGCCGACTCAAACCGTCGCAACAACGCCGACGCATCCTGATACAGCGGCTTCAAGTCAGTCGACTTCACGCGGTACTCGCCGTTGACCTGCTTGACCATCAGCTCCGAATCGCTGAAGGCCGACAGGTGCGTGACCCCGGCCTTCAACGCCGCTTCGAGCCCGCGGATCAGCCCGGTGTACTCGGCCTGGTTGTTGGTCATCTTGCCCAGGAAAAAGCCTGCCGCGAAAACCGGCTGGCCCGAATCGGCGTCTTTAATCACCACGCCGACCCCCGCCGGGCCCGGGTTGCCCCGTGCCCCGCCGTCTGTGTACATCGTCGCTTTCAAATCATCCCCCTCAACGGGTTACTTGGACCCCGACAACGCCTGGACCGCTTTGGGGTCCATCACCAGGATCACACCCGAGGATGGGCAGTACTGGATGTCGTTCGGCCGCACGAGCAACGCGTTTACCACGTCCGGCGGCAGGATCACGTTGCTGACCGAGCAGATGTACTCCCGACGCTTGCGGTCGAGCTCCTGCACGTATCCGATGGCTTCGCCTTCGTTGTCGTCCGAGAGCTTGGAATACGACGCGATGACTTCACGCGGCAGGTCGATCGCCGCCGCCCGCATCTCGTTCTCTGCTTCGGTCAACGTTTCAGCCACCTCGCCCTTCGCCTCTTCGACTTCCTGTTCGGCCGCTTCCACCAGCTTGGTCTGGGCTTCGTGAGACGCTTTGATCTCTTCAAGCTTCGCGTTCAGCTGTTCGAGCTGTTCCATGCGTTCCAACGCCGACTCTTCTGCCTTGCCCTTTTCTTCCTTGAGCGTGTTCACTTCCACCAGCACCGCCTGGTACTGCTTGTTGTTGGTGATCGTGTTCATCTGGGCGCGGTGGGATTCGATCTTGTCGTCGATCTCCTTGGCCCGGCTCTCGGCGTCGTTGGCCTTGACCTGCTGGTGCTTGGCTTCGGTTTCCAGTTCGGCCAGCTGCTGGCTGAGTTGCTGAAGCTTGCGGTGTTGGATGCTGTGCCGGCGGGTGCCTTGGTCCAGCCGCTGGCGGAGGCCACGGACGCGGAGGTCCAGGCGGTTAAGTTCAATCAGCTTCTCTTGCAGGTTCTTCTCTTCCAAGGTCTTCTCTTGTAGCGGCGATTCTTGCAGGGACGACAAGGCGGAGCCTCCAGCGGGTTAAGCCGCACTATACCACAGCCCGACGAGACTTAAGCTTGATTTGACCCCGGGGCTGGGTTTTCTATACTGCCGGGCTTCCCGTTGGGGCTATAGCTCAGTTGGGAGAGCGCGTGCATGGCATGCACGAGGTCGCCGGTTCGAGCCCGGCTAGCTCCACTTCAGACCCGGCAACTCGCCGGGTCTTATTTTTTGCTTCCTCGAGTGTTTCCCATATCTTGTTACTCTCTGAACCTTCAACGCTTGCTGGCCGATCCCGATGGCCTTCGCCAAGCGTCTTGAGCTACGCAGGTCAGCCGTTATGCCCGATTCAATCCGCACGACTGACACCCGTCACGGCCTCCAAGGCATGACCCCCTCTTGCCACTGGACCCCCGCAGGCATCCGGCCGAACACCTATCCATGCCCGCCTTCGACGCGCCAACCCAGTCCCCGGCACAGGTCGTCGAGGCCGTCCGCAACCGCCACATGAGTTCACGCGGCTCGCTGACGCTCGATACCGCAACCGCCCTGATCCAACGCTACGTGGATCCAGGACGCAAGGCGACGCGCGTCCGCAAGCTGCACGGCGGCATGGTCAACAAGGTCTACGAGATCCTCATGGACCCCGGCCCGGACCCCGCCTCCGTCGTCGCCAAGCTCAACACCCACCACCACGAAGACCTGTTCCGGCATGAGTACGCCGTGCTCAAGTGGTACCGCAAAAACACCCGCCTGCCGGTCCCCGAGCCCATCGCCGTGATCGCCGACGACCCAGACTGGACCGGCTCGGGCATCCTGATGGAGTACATCAACGGGCTCAACCTTGCCGAGGCCCGCGTCAGCCCCACCGGCTTCTCGCGGGTCCAGCGTCACCTGGCCCAGTTCGTCGCCGAGCTGCACGACCAACGCCGGGACACCTACGGCTCGGTCTTCGATCCCCGCGGCCACGAGCGTTGGCTCGACGTCTTCCGCCCGATGATGCACGCCGAGTTCGAGTACGCCCGGGACCTGCTGTCCACCAACGGCCGACGTACCATCGAACACACCATCGACAACCTCGAAAAATGGCTCCCCGAGTCCGGCTCCCCCCGGCTGGTCCACGGCGACCTGTGGGCGACCAACGTTCTGGTCGATGACGCGCACCCGCACAAGCCCAACGTGCTGGCTTTCATCGACTGCGGCGCGACCTACGCTGACCCCGAGTACGAGCTGGCCTACCTGAGCATCTTCCGCACGATCGACGAGCAGTTCTTCCGCCTGTACCGCCGCCGTCACACCGTCCGCAAAGGCTTCCACCGCCGCTGCCGAATCTACTGGCTCAACACCATGCTGCTGCACGTGCGTGTGTTCGGCGACCAGTACATCCCCCCCTGCGAAGACCTTGCCGCCCAGATCCGCCGGCTGCAGTAGGCCGGGCGTCTGGACAACACGGATCGACATCTTCGACTTGAACCACCACCCAATGGAGCGTGCCGGGCTCGAACCGGCGACCCCCTGCTTGCAAAGCAGGCGCTCTCCCAACTGAGCTAACGCCCCGAGGTGTACCCGAGTCCCGGATGATAACCGATGTCGTGGCCAATGGGTTGTGATCAGACCCGGAAAATCGCGCCCAGGCGTTTGCCCATCAGAACACTCGCGCCGACCAGCGTGATCGTCAAAAGGGCCATGCCCCAGACGCCCATCGCGCTGGCGATGTAAGGCCCATCGCCCAGCCGGCTGAAGAAGATATAGATCGCTTTGGTGATCGGGGCGTGTTCTTCCTTCTCCGCCAGGATCAGCGAGTCGCTGACCTCCAGCATCGAGAACGCAAACACCAGAATGCCGCCGGCGATCAGGTTCGCCAGAATCAGAGGCACCACGATCCGGCGGATCGCCGTCGCCGTCGAAGCACCGAGGTTCAACGCCGCCTCCTCAAGCGAGCCGGACGTCTGCTCCAGGCCAGCGCTGGCGCTACGGACGATGTAGGGCAGCCGTCGCACGGCGTAGGCCACGACCAGGAACGCCAACGGGTTGGGCATGTCCCCCCGCACCTGCATCAGCGACGCCAACCCGGACATGCCGTTGGCTTCAAACCAGTCCGCCAGTTGCGGGAATGGCCAGCTCAGGCTCATCGCCACGTACCCAAACGCCATCACCAGCCCCGGTACCGCCAGTGGCAGCATCGCCAAGCTGTCCAGCAGGAACCCGCCCTTGATCTTGCAACGCACCACCAAATACGAAATCGCCAGCCCCGCCGCGATCGCTAAGAACATCGCCAGCAGGGCGTACACCAAGCTGTTGTAGATCGAGGTCGTCGCCAGTTCGTGTGACAGCGCCTGCTCATAGTGCCCCAGCGTCAGTTCCTGCGGCAGGACCGCCCGGTACCACGAGCCGTCCACCGTCACCGACGTCAGCACCACCCCGATGTGAGGCAGCACCGCCAGCAGCGTCACGCCCGTGAAAGCCGCAGCCGCCAACGCCCCGGGCACGGGCCCGAGCTTCGTCGCCGATGCGCCGACCGTGGCTTTGGACTGCATCTCGTAGGCCTTGCCTCCAAACGCCAGCTTGCCCAGGGCGTACATCAACAATGCTGCCCCCAGCATCACCACCGTCAACGCATACGGCTGCGGGCTCGAATCAATCTCCGCAATCCGGAAGAAGACCTGCACCGGCGTCACGTCGTAGAAGTCAAACATCAACGGCGTGCCCAGTTCCGTGAACGACCAGATGAACACGATCGTGCCGCCGGCAAACACGCCGGGCAGAATCAAAGGCAGCGTCAGCCGGAAGAACCGCTTGAAGCGACCCGCGCCCAGGTTGACCGCCGCCTCGTCCAGCGAAGGGTCCAGGTTCGCCAACGCCGCGCTGATGTTCAGGTACAGGATCGGGTACAGGTGCAGCGCTTCCATCAGCACCACGCTGAACATCTGCCCGCCGACCGCGCCGCCCAAGAAGTCGATCCCCGGAAGGTCCGGGTCCAAGAGCCCGATGCTCTTCAAGAACTCGTTCACCGCCCCCATCCGACCGAGCAACGCCTTCAGCCCGATCGCCCCCACGAACGGCGGCAGGATCAAAGGCACCAGCACCAGGCTGGTGATGATCGCTTTGCCCCTGAAGTCATATCGCACCGCCAGGACCGCCAAGGGCAGGGAGATCACCAGACACAGCAGCGTCGTAAACACCGCGATCAGGAAACTGTTAAACAACCCTTCGACCAGCACCGGGCTCTTGAACACGTCCAGCACGTACTGCAGCGTGAACGACTGCCCGATCACGTTGCCGTCAGCGTCTTCAATGACCTCGATGAAACCGCCCTTGACCGTCAGGAAGATCGGCCAAATCAGGAACGCCGCAAGCAGCAGTAACAGCAGCGCGTACAGGCCGTAACGGTAGAGGGTCCGGGGTCTCACGGAGATAATCTAGCGAGCCTCCGCTTGTAAGGAAACGGTGAGCAAACTTGGGTCCGCAACCGGCCGGGCTGTTACAGTCCCCGGATGCCTTCGATCGATCTACCGCCTTCGGATGAGCCCTGGACGCCGACCAAAGGCCCCATCGCCAAAACCTTCGCCTGGCTGGTGCTGCTGGGCATAGCGATTGGACTCGGCGTAATGATCTGGCTGACGCTGCGTGGTTTGTCTGTCGGCGGCTAGAACGACCGCGGGTTCCGTGTCCGCGACGACGACCAGCCCCACCAGGCTCCCGTCTTGTGAAGCAGCCAGCCGACCAGCAGGGCCGCCACCGCGCTGTACACCAGACTCAAGAAGCGATACACGAGTTCATCCGCGGCAGAGAAGCCTTCGATCTCCATCAGCACATCACGCAAGCCCAGCAGGATCACCGCTAAGAGGTGACCGATTAGCCCCGCCACGAACACCCCGGCCGCGAGCGTGATCAACGAGTCTCGGAACACCGTCGCCCGCACCCGCAGGATCAGGTACGCCACCAGCATGTACGCCAACGCGTGCGGCCCAACCATCGCCGGGGCCGATGCCAGCGGCCCGCCCCCCTGCAAGTCCGTCACGACCCCCGCCAACAGCCCCACCCAGATCACCGCCGACGCCGGCCCCTGCAACGCGACATACACCAGCACGATCAATGGCAGGTACGGAAACACCCCGCTGTCCAGCACTCCGAACGTCGGCCGAAGCACCGCTTCGAGCACCACCGCCAGGTAAAACGTGATGACACAGACCAGCCAGTTCACTCGCTGCCTCCCCGTTCATCGTCCGGGACAAGCACCTGAACCTGCGTGACCTCATCCAGGTCCAGCAACGGCACGATCACCGCGCTCTGATACATCTCCGGGTCCGCGTCATAGTCGTCCACGTCCTCGACCCGCCCCAGCAAAAACGCCTGAGCCAAAGGCGGCCAAGGCCCCTGAGCCTGACGCATGTATGCAACGTCCCCAGCCTCGACCGGCTCATCTTTTCCGATGTCGTTGCAGACAAACCCGCCCTGCGCTTCGGACCATTCCACCCACTTGTTGACTTCCAGCAGCGGGTCGGCGTGCGCCTCTCGGATCACGACCGGCAGACTCACACCCGGCCGATTGATCGGCTCAACGATCGCGGAGCCTGCGTACACCGCGGTCACCAGCCCGACCAGCTGCGAGTCCTGCCCAACTACGACCTGGCCCACCTCGATGCCCGACCCCGAGCCCCGGTCAATCGACATCTGCCGCCCCTGCGGGTCGCGCGACCGCACGACGACTCGGGCCGGCACGATCCGGCTGTACTGCCCGCCTAGCACGTCGCTGATCCGCGACATCTGTTCTAGTTGTGCCTCGGCTTCGCGGAGCTGCTGCCGGTACAGCTCTAGGAAATGCAGGGCTTCCGTGAGCCGCTCGGCGGATTCAACTTCGTCCTCGATGATCGGCCGCAGGCCCGGTTCTTCGTGCCGCCATCCCCCCGCCGCCCACCGCCCCAGCTTCACGCCCGGCTGGACGAAAAAATCAAACGTCGACTTCGGCACATACGCCACACGGCTGACCCAGACCGTCGGCAGAAACGTCATCACCACCAGCACACCCACCGCGATCCAGAGGGCCCGCTGCGAATTGATGCCGGATCGTTTCATGGGTCAGTCAAAGGGGCAGGATCAAACAGGCACGTCAACGGATCGCCAAACGATCAAAGCTCGTCCATGTCCGACTCCATGGTCTTCTTCCACTCCTCGAGGTGCTCAAGGTAGATGGCGGTACCACGGGCCACGCAGGTCAGCGGGTCTTCGGAGATTCGGCAGTCCAGGCCGGTCGCGTTGGAGACGATCACATCGATCCCCCGCAGTAGTGCGCCGCCACCGGCCAGCGAGATGCCGTTGTCCACTAAGTCGGCGGCCAGCTCCGGTTCGGTGCGTTCCAGGGTGCGGGTCACGGTCTCCACGATCGCGCTCAAGGGCTCCTGCAACGCTTCGCGGATCTCTTCGGAGGTGATGACAGTCTTACGCGGCAGGCCGGAGATCATGTCTCGGCCTCGGACCTCCATCGAGGCCTCCTCGCCCGTCGGGGCCGCCGAGCCGATCTCGATCTTGATGCGCTCGGCGGTCTGTTCGCCGATCATCAGGTTGTAAGCCTTTCGCATGTGCTGGATGATCGCCTCGTCCATGTCATCGCCCGCCACGCGGACCGACTCACACTGGGCGATGTCGGCCAGCGACATGATCGCGACCTCCGTGGTGCCGCCGCCGATGTCGACGATCATCGACGCCGTGGCTTCGACCACCGGCAGCTGCGCCCCGATGGCCGCGGCCATGGGCTCTTCGACGAGGTAGACCCGTCGTGCCCCGGCCCGCTCGGCACTGTCCAGGACCGCACGTTTCTCCACCGCGGTAATCCCGCTGGGTACCGCGATCACGACCCTCGGCCCAAACAGCATGCGGGAGCCGTTGACCTTGCGGATGAAGTAGCTGAGCATCGCCTCGGTGATTTCAAAGTCCGAAATCACGCCGTCCTTCAGCGGGCGGATCGCGGTGATGCTGCCGGGCGTCTTGCCGAGCATCTCCTTGGCGACCCAGCCGACCGCGTTGCCGTTGTTCAGGACCTGGTTCGTGCCCTTCTTCACCGCAACCACCGAAGGCTCGTTCAGGACGATCCCCTCGCCACGCACACACACCAGCGTGTTGCAGGTGCCCAGGTCGATGCCCATGTCGACGCTGAACCAGCTCAGCAGGCTATCAAAGTTCATCATTTGCATCGGGACGGCATGCCCTCGCGGATCGGCGGAACCAAGTGACGGATGTGCCGCAGTCTACCGCAACCGGCGCGGAACTGCTTCCCCAATTTAAGGTTGGGTCCAAAGCCGGGGATCAGGCGGCGCAAGGAAAACGCCCGACACGGGGCCGGGCGTCTGGCGGGGTTCAGAAGGATGGCTGAATCGGCGGCGAGTGCTAACTCAGGCCAAGCCGATGGCGGCCCGCGCAGGCGCGGTCATCTCGATCATCGCCGAGGGGTCCAGCGGGTTGCCGCCGAACAGTTGGTTGCTGCGGTAGACCACAAAAGCCACCGCGGCGAGCAGGGCCACAGCAGCGATCAGCATCAGCACGGTGTAGACGTCGGTTTTGTCCATCAAACGGCTCCCTTGAAGTCGGGCTTACGGATTCGGGTTCAAAGAAGGCGGGTTCAGAACGAGACGACTTCGTCGCCGACCGCCGGAGAGTCTTCAGCGGACATCAGGCCGACCGCCGAGCGGACTTCAACTTCTTCGACTTTCATCATGCCAATGAGCTCACCGCCACGGAAAACCGCCAGCTGCATGCCGGGCTCGAGGCCGTCGTTGGCGCCCAGATCAAACTGGACCGCGGTCTGCCCGCCGGTCTCGGCGATCTGGGTGACGCTGCCGGTCAGGTCCGAGGGCGCTGCTTGAGCGCTCTGAGCCGTTGCCGGGTTGGCGTTCTGATTCGCTTGGGCCTGAATGACCAGCTGTTCCTGCAAGAAAGCGATCGTGCGGCCGGCGTCCGACAGCTCGATCTGCAACTCGCTCAGGCGGCCGGTCAACTCACCCACGCGCTGGTTGGCTTGCGTCAGCTCGCCCTGCGTCGCGGTGAGGTCGCGGGTTTGGACGGCCAGCAGTTCGGACTGCTGATCCAGCGCCGCTTCGATGCCGGCAAAGCGGGCGAGGGTCGCCGAAACTTCCGACTGGGCACGAGTCACCTGAGCGCTGAGCGTCGTGTTGGTGCTCTCCGAACGCTGCAGGTCGTCCTGCAGCCCTTCGATGCGGGTCTGAGCAGCGGTCTGCAACGAAACGATTTCGTTCTGGGCGTTGGCCAACAGGCTGTCCTTGTTGTCCGACTGCGTGCGGGCAGCGGTGAGTTCCGCGCGGGCGCTCGTCAACTGGCTCTGCAGGTCCTCGTACTTTGCGATCGTCGGGACCGTTACCCCCACCAGGGACACCGCCAAAATCGTTACCACAATCACCAATGCTTTTGTCAGCGGGCTCAATGCTCAATCCTCGGCTTCGAGTGGCGGAACGGAATCCGCAAAAATCAATGCAAACGCCTGTCGGCAGCCATCAGGGCTAACCAGAAACGTGATTCTCGACGACCCCGACGGGCTTGTCAACCGGCAACCTCAGACCCGATAAGCCTTTTACGATCCACCGGCTACACTTGCACAATGGAAACCGGCCATCGTGAAAAATTAGCCGTCCAGGCCGAACCCGCCATTCTCGCCGGCGTGCTGCTCCCAGACTTCGCCGGCGACCCCCACGATCCCCTCGGCGAGCTCCGCTCCCTCGCGGACACCGCCGGGGCCTTGGTACTGGACGAACTGCTGCAAAAACGCCTCAAACCCGAGCCAGGCACCTTCATCGGCACCGGCAAGCTCCGCGAGCTCGCCACCATGGTGAAGACCCATGAGGCCAAGGTCGTGCTCTTCGAGAACGACCTGACCCCCCGCCAGCTGGCCAACATCGAAGAAGTCGTCGAGTGCAAGGTGCTGGACCGCTCAGAACTGATCCTGGACATCTTCGCCGCCCGGGCCCAGACCCTCGAAGCCCGCCTCCAGGTCGAGCTGGCCCAGCTGCAGTACACCTACCCCCGACTGCGGGCCATGTGGACCCACCTCGAGCGTATCGCCGGCGGCTCGCCCACCGGCATCGGCACCCGCGGCCCGGGCGAGCAGCAACTCGAGATCGACCGCCGCATCGTCCAACGCAAGAAGGCCAAGCTCCGCCGGGAGATCGTCGACATCCAAGGCCGAAAGTCCCGCCAGGTCGCCCAACGAAACCTGGACCACTACACCGTCGGCCTGGTGGGCTACACCAACGCCGGCAAGTCCACGCTGTTCAACACCGTCACCGACGCCGGTACCTACGCCGACGACAAACTCTTCGCCACGCTGTCGACCAAGACCCGCCGCTGGAAGCTCACCTCGCCCGACGGCAGCGTCACCGACGAAGTCATGCTCTCGGACACCGTCGGCTTCGTACGGGACCTGCCCCACCACCTCGTCGCCTCGTTCAAAGCCACGCTGGAAGAAGCCGTGGTCTCCGACCTGCTGCTGCTGGTGCTGGACGTGTCCCACCCACGCTGCCGGGCGCAGCTGGACACCGTGTTCGAGGTGCTGGATGACATCGGTGCTACCGAGCCCAAACGGCTGCTGGTCCTGAACAAGATCGATGTGTTGACGCACAACGCCGACCTGCTCGCGTTGCGTGCCGAGTACCCCGATGCGCTGGAGATCAGCGCCAAGACCGGCGAAGGGCTCGAAGCCTTAACGCAAACCGTGCGTGAACTCGCCGCGGGCGCCCCGCAGGACGTCGCGATCCGTCTGCCCCTGGCGGCCGGCAAGTCGATGCAGTTCCTCGAACGCCGGGCCTACGTGTTGGACCGCGAATACACCAACGACGATGTCACGATGACCGTCCGCCTGGGCCGACGCCAACTCGACCAGCTCCGTGCAATGGGCGAAGCCACCGCCATCGACGGGCAGCCGCTCAAGGCCCCCGCCGAAACACGTGGCTGGTCCACCGACTGATCCGCTGATCCCGCTCAGTGCCGCAACCCGCTGGCCAGGAAAAACTCCAGCAGCTCATGCCCGTAGCCGACCTGCAGGTCCGACGCCTCCGCAGCGGGCTCGTTCAACTGCCGGCGCAGCACCGCGTGGGCGCGGTAGCCCGAAACCAGAAACGGCGTGGGCATCGCATCATGCAAAGCCCGGTCCGCCAACGTCGCCCCCGGGCACGCCACCAGCAGCCGCGCGGAGGCCGGCGCTTCAAACAAGCGTTCAGCCAGAGGCCCCACGACTTCTGCGTCCAGCCGCTCAATCGCTTCGACCTTCGCCGTTACGTTCCCCGCCAGCCCCGCTGTCGCCGCTTCCGACAGGTGCAACACCACCAATCGATCGGGCGCGAGCGTCTCTGCCGCTTGGTCCACCAGGCCCGGCTCGACCTCACGCACCTCCGTCACCCCGACGTACCCCGCCAAGCCCGCCATCCAAGCCTGATCCGTCAGCACCGTCACCGGCATCCCGACGCGATCCGGCAGAGGCATCACCGACTCGCCCAGCCTCCCGATCCCCCAGGGCCAAACATGCGTCGCAGGAGGCTCGCCGAACTCCTCGCGCGTCTGGTTGACCTCATGCCCGGGCAAGGCCGCCTGACTCGCCGCAACCAAGCCATGCAGCAATTCCGCCTGGTCGCCCCCGGCCGGCAGATGCTTGCGGATCGACTGCCCCACCACCGTCGTCGGTGCAACCGCCACCACCTCCGACCAATCCCGCCCGCTGCCATCCACCGCCAGCGAGGCCGAGCCCGGCAACCGATATAACGACGCCCCGGGCAACAACTCGGCTTCGCTGCCGCCCCACACCGTCTCCAGCAGCGCGTCCGCTTCGGCATCCGACATCGGCACCGACGCCAACGCCAGCCGCCCGTCCGTGGCCTGCAGCAGATCCACGCGCATCACCGTGTCTCCAGCCTGCAACGCCACCCCCGCGCCCAGCGCGTCCAGCACCCCCCTGCCCGGATACGCCTCCGCGGGGTAGCCCAGCAGGCTCATCACCGCCTGCGCCGGGTCCGCTTCACCCGCTTCAGGATGCAAACGCACACGACCCACCCGACCCGTTTCACACAGCCGGTCCAGCTGCGGCGTCTTGGCGGCTTCCAAAGGCGTTTTGCCGTCCAGCGCGTCGGACGCCACGTCCGAGGCACCCTCCATCACCAGCATCAGGTAACGCAGCCCGGGCATGCTCACCGGCCGATCCGCAGCGGCACACCCTCTTCGCTCCACTTCTGAAGCGTCAGGCTCAACTCGTCCAGAGCCCGCTGCAGGCGTTCTGCTGAGTCGTCCAGGTTCTCGTACAAAGACGGGTCCTGCATCAAGCGGCCGAACGTGCCTTCACCCTGCTGCGCATCGCGGATCAACCCTTCCAACGCCATGATCGCGCCGGCCATGTCGTCCGCCACCGCGACGTACCGCTCGGTCAACACCTCCAGGTTGTCGCTGACGTCCGCCTGCAGCGTGTCCGCCGCTTCCTGCAGCGACGCGGTCAGGTCACGGGCGTTCGCAAAAGCTTCACGCAGGTCGGTGTTGAGCTGCTCATCCCCAAACAGCGCCTCGATGTTCGCCAGCACCGGCTCGAGTTCAGCCATCCGCTGATCCGCCCGGGCCAACACCGAGGACAGGTTGCCGATCGCGTCCCCGGCATCCACCGCATCCGGGTCCGTGGGCTCGGACAACGCCGCGAGGTTCTCGCCGACTTCGGTCCATTGCTGGCTCAACG
This sequence comes from Phycisphaeraceae bacterium, assembly GCA_965230305.1. Taxonomy (GTDB): domain Bacteria; phylum Planctomycetota; class Phycisphaerae; order Phycisphaerales; family Phycisphaeraceae. The sequence goes on from OZ245998.1 coordinate 292,234, forward strand.
CCGTGAACTCCGACACCACGCTGTCCATCCGGTCCCCGAATTGCACCGCCAGCTCAGCGATCGCGTCCGTGATCGACAGCGAGTGCTCGCCTGCGAGCATCGCGCTGCCGTCGGTCGCCAGGGCCGTCGTCGAAGGCGCTTCATCGTCGGGCACCCGCAGCGTCAGCGTCCCGCCCGCGGCCAGCAGCGAGGTCTGCTCGATCGACACATAAACATTGTCCGGCAGCTTGTGCTCGGCATCGATCATCATCGTCAGCACCACGCCCGGCGCCAGGTCGTCGACCCGATCCACCGTTTCCACCCGACCGATATCGATCCCCGAGTAGCTCACCCGCGAGCCCTCGTACAGCCCGCCGGCACTGTCCAGCTCCACCGTGACGAGGTACCCCTCCTCCAGGAACTTCGGCACGTAGCCAAACAGCAGCATCAGCACGCAGAACCCGACCGTCGCCGCGATCGTGGTTAAACCAACTGCAAAGTTTCGAGACGTCTCGCTCATCTATCACCCTGTTCGGATTAATCCGCCCAATAACGCCAACTCTCAGGCCCACACTCAGGCCAAGTGAGGCCCGGCCTGGAACCCTTCCCGGATCGACATCAGCTCGTCATCATTGGCCTGCCCCATCATGAACTGCCGCACTAACGGATTGTCTGAGTTGCAGAAGGCCTCGGGCTCGCCGTCGGCCTCGATGCGGCCATCGTAAAGCAGCACCATACGGTCGGCAATCTTCGTCGCGCTCTTGATGTCGTGCGTGACCACGATGCTGGAAATCCCCAGCCGCTTGTTCAGCGTCAAGATCAACTCATCCACCACGTCTGTCCGGATCGGGTCCAGCCCGGTCGTCGGCTCGTCGTACAAGACCAAGTCCGGCCGAAGCACGATCGCCCTCGCCAGCGCAACCCGTTTCCGCTGCCCGCCGGACAGATTCCCGGGCATCTTCTTCTCAATCCCCGGCAGCAGCACCATCCGCAGTGCTTCGCTGACCTTCTCCGCACGCTCCGCGGGGCTCAGCGTCGTGTGTTCGACCAACGGGAACGCCACGTTGTCCAGCACGTTCATCGAGTCGAACAGCGCGCCCAGCTGAAAGCAAAACCCAATCCGCTTTCGGAGCGAGACCATCTCCGACTCGCCAAGCACATCGACACGCTGTTCATCGAAAAACACCTTGCCCGAGTCCGGCTCCAGCAAGCCGACCAGGTGCTTCAAGAGCACACTCTTGCCCGTGCCCGAAGGCCCGATGATGACGGTGATCTGCCCCCGCCCGAAAGACATCGACAAGCGATCCAGCACCTTAAGCCGGCCGAAGGATTTAGACACCGCATCGAACCGCGCGATCGGCGTCGACGGATCAGGCGGGTCCGTGGCCTGGATGGGCTCAGCGAGCTGGGTCACGCCACAAGTTTACCCCCCGCTGGTTCGCCCGTCTCCCCGCCAAGTTCATTCAGCCTGAAAGAACTCGCTGACCGCTTCGATCACCCGACGCCGTTGGGCCTCGGTCATCTCCGGATAAACCGGCAGGCTCAGCACCTCCTGCGCCGCCTGCTCAGAGACCGGCAACTCCTTCTCGCGGTAGCCCAAGTGCTCAAAGCAAGGCTGCAGGTGCAGCGGCTTGGCGTAGAACACCTTGGCCCCAACATGGCTGGCGTTGAGGTGCTGCAGGACCGCGTCCCGCATGTTCGAGCGGACTCGGATCGTGTACTGGTGGTACACGTGCTTGCGCGTTTCGGGCTCAAACGGCGTCGACACCGGCAGCGACTCGAACGCGGCCGAATACGCCTCGGCGTTCTTACGGCGGGCTTGGCTGTACGCGTCGGCCTTGCTGATCTTCGCCTTCAGCACCGCGCCCTGGAACGCCGACATCCGGAAGTTGGCACCGACCTCGGGGAAGTGGTACCCCGTCGGACCGCTGGGATCAATGCCATGATTCCGCAGGCTCTTCATCCGTGCCGCCAGGTCCGGGTCGTTTGTGGTCACGCCCCCCGCGTCGCCGAATGCCGACAGGTTCTTTGTCGGGTAGAAGCTGAAGCAGCCGACATCTCCGATCGAACCGATCGGCTGACCGTTGTGCGACGCCCCGATGGCTTGGGCCGCGTCTTCGATCACCTTCAGGCCGTGCGCCTGTGCGATCGACATGACCCCCTCCATGTTCGCCGGCAGGCCGAACAGGTGCACAGGCATGATCGCTTTGGTCTTGTCGGTGATCGCGCCTTCGATCAGGCGGGTGTCGATGTTGTACGTGCGCGGGTGAATGTCCACGAAGACCGGCTTCGCGCCCAGGCGGGCGATACAACTCGCCGTCGAAAACCACGTGAAAGGCGTCGTGATCACCTCGTCGCCCGGGCCGATGTCCAGCGCCATCATCGCCAGCAGCAACGCGTCAGTGCCGCTGGTCAGGCCCAGCGCGTGCGAGCAGCCGCAGTAGGCCGCGAGCTTCTCCTCGAAGGCTTCGACGTGCGGGCCGAGGATGAACCCGCCTGAGTCGATGATGTGGTCAAAGGTTTCCAGTAACTCGTGCTTGAAGCCCGCGTTGTGCGGAGCCAGGTCAAGGATCGGAACGTTGGGGGCCGGCGTGGTTTCCATGGACATATCCGCAGCATACCGCCGGCCTGTGCGCCCCACCACTCGACGACTTATGATAATCACGATGTCCGGTGACCCCAATCAATTCAGCTGCCCCGCCTGTGGCAAGGTCTATCGCTGGACCGCCCAAGTCGCCGGCAAGAAGTCGGTCTGCAGCTGCGGCCAGGCTCTGCGTGTCCCCATCCTCGCCGGCCAACCCGCCGAAGCCATCGGCCCGGCACCCCAACCCAAAGCCCCGGCCCCCGCGCCCACACCGGTACCCGTACCGACCCCGGCCGCCACCACCGACGACACCTACGAACTCGACCTGGACGATGACCAGTTTGAGGACGACCCTTTCGCGCCCCAGCCCGAAGCGCCCGCCGCGACGCAATCGCTGACCCACTGCCCCAGCTGCAACAGCAAGCTCAACCCCGGTGCGGTGATCTGCATGAACTGCGGCTACGACCTCCGCGCCGGCCGGGCCCTGCAGACCAGCGTCAGCGAAGCCTCAACGGACGCCGACGCCGGGGAATCCAACGCGCCCAGCATCCCCCCCGCGTTGGCGGCGATGGGCGCGCGGTCCGGCGTCGATAACGAAGCGCTGGCAGAAGACCGGTACGCCCGTAACGTGCGCGAAGAAGTCATCTACCCCAGCATCATCGCGGGTGTCTCGCTGCTCGCGCTGATCCTGAACAGCGTGCTGTTGGCACCGATGGCGTTGCAAGCCAACTCCTTTTTTAATCCGACCCCAGATGAAATCATTGGCTACGCCATATACACCGCGATCTACGCGGTCGTCCGTTTCATCATCCAGGCCCCCGCCATGCTGCTGGGCTTGTTTCTGGTCGCACGGATGTTCGGCTCCAGCTACGGCAGCCTGATCACCGGCCTGCTCAAGCTCGTCGCGGTCCTGCTCGCCGCGGGCGCGACCAGTGACGTCGCCAACAGCGTTCTGGATATCGCAACCGGTGGCTTCGGCGGATTCTTTATCCCGCTATTGCTCAGCATTGTCGTCTTTGACCTGCTCTGCATGTGGCTGTTTGACATGGACCACATCGAAGCCGCGGTGCTCTGGTTCATCACCGTCTTCGGCCCGACGTTCCTAGCTTTGGCCGTCTTGGCCATGTTCGCCCTCTAAGCGCCGCGCCAGAAAACTCAAAACTCACGACGCGCTGGCACGCTGCACCGATTCCCCGCCGAGCAGCCCGACCGCCTCATGCACCTTCGCGCTCAACCCCGGCGACACCGCATCGATCGAAGCATCCTCGACCTGATCCAGCACCTCCAGCACCTTGCTCCCCGGGAACCAGTGCCCGCCGTTGCCCATCAGGTTAAACCGCATCTTGCCGTACTCGACCAGCCCCCAGCCCATCGCCAATGCACGCAGCCAGGTGATGTTCTGCAGATGAAGCCCGCCCGGCGAAGCTTCGGGCTCCGGCAGCGTCATCGCGTAGGCTTCGGGGTCGGTTTCACCCACCGCTTCCCTGCATCGCTTCACCCAGCCGCTGCACGATCGGCGCCAGCACCGTGTCGGCCTCCGCCAGCAAAGGCAGCACCTTCAGGTGTTCGTCGTAATCGCTCGGCCGGGCGGCCCCGACACTCAGCGTGTGCACCTCCGGGTGCGACAAGCAGAACAGGTTGTTGAACACGATCGGCGACAGATCCCCGCACAACTCGACCAGCTTCGCCGGCGGGTCGTACAGCTTGCCGCCCTTGTCGGTCGGGCTGATGATGAACACCCCCATGTCCCGGGCTGTGGCGTCGGCGATCGCCGGCCAGTTCCGCTGCATGATCCAGTACCAGTGCAGGTTGAGGTAATCAAACCCCTCCCCGACCCGCGCCTCGCCGTGGGCGATCGCGTCCTGAATCACCTGCGTCGGCCCGTGCGTGGAAAACCCGACGTACCGCACCAGCCCGCGTTCACGCAGCTTCTGGCAGGCGTCAAAGCACCCGCCCGGCCGAACCGAATGGTCCAGCGTCGTCGCGTCGTTGATGCCGTGGATCGAAAGCAGGTCCACGTGGTCCAGTTGCAGACGCTTCAGCGAGTCTTCGAAGTTCGACGTGAACTGAGCCGCGTCTTCGTGAGGCCCCACCTTGGTCTGCACGATCAACCGGCTGCGATCCAGCTTGGGCAACACCTGCCCGAGTTGACGCTCGCTGGGCCCGTAGCCGCGGGCCGTCTCGATGTGGTTGATCCCCACCTCCAGCGAACGATGGATCGTCGCTTCAAGGTTCTTCTGCCCCTCGGAAGGGATGTCGCTCATCGGCTTGTCTTGCCAGCCATCCTGGTAACGCATGCCCCCTGTGCTGAACACGGGCATCTGAAGTTCGGTTCTGCCAAAGCGTCGGTATTGCATGGGTCGCCCTTGTCAAACGGATCGGATCGTTCCGCACAGTGTAGGCCGGGCATCAGCGCCCATCTTCGGGCGCCTCGGGCACCTGCCAATCCCGCGAGGGTTCCGGCCCGCCAACCAGTCTCCGCCCCCAGAGCGACAACGGATCGCCCGATGCTTCCCCCAGCGCCGCCGCGCGGATCGCGTCCGGCAACGCCCCCGACAGGTAGTCATACAACCGCTGGGACCAGACCTCCGGCTCGCCATCGGCCTGGCCCGTCACCGCGTACTCGTACACCCGGGCCGGGTCGACCAACCGCCCCAGCACCCGGGGCTCAAACGCCGCGATCAAATCCCCCGGCACGCCGACCGTGTAGTCCACCTCGCCGCTAGCCAAGTCCGTCTGCCCGACAAAACCCAGCCGCAGCCCGCGCGACTCGAACCACCCCTCCGCCGAACGCACGATCCCATCATTCAGTGAAAACGTGACCGGCGTGAACGTCGCCAGGCTCCGCTGATCCGCGCCCGGCCGATCAAACGCTTCATCAGACATCCCCGCCCCAAACAGCGGCTGCTGCCCGCGCAGACGCATCGCCAGGTTCACCCCCTGCATCACCCGCAAAGACTCTTCGCCGAACATATCCTCGATGCTCTTCAAGCCGTACCGCTGGAAGATCGCCACCGCGTCCGAGCCCGACTCCATCTCGATCGCCCCCAGCGCCAACCCGCCGGACACCTGAATCGACTCCAGCGAGAAGGATTCCCAAAGCGGCACCCGGCCGCCCGCGTCCAGCGTCAACTCCACCGGCGCCAGCGTCACCAAGCGCGTGTCCAGCAGGAAGTTGAACACCGGGTGCAGTTCACGCAGCAGCGCATTGTCCGGCAGCTCCCGCAACTCAAACGACAACGCCGCCCCTTCCCCCAGCACCAACGCATCACGCCCCTCGCTGACCAGCGGCAGGTTGAAAGCCAGGTTCTCCGTGTCCACACGCACCAGCGACTCCCCCGGGAACCGCACATCGGCGGTCAGGTCAGTCACCGGCCCAAGCAGCCGGGTGAAGAAATCGCCCGTCTCCGCCAAATCGTCGATCAGCCGGACCGGGATCGCATCCAGCCGAGTCTGCGTCCGCAACGCCGCATGGTCCGTCACGAGTTCGTACGTCGGCGTCAGGTACAACCCAGTGACCGACGTCTCCGTCGCCAGCGTCGGGGAACCATCCAGCATGCCATCGGCCTCCGCCAAATCCGGCGAGACGATGTACGCATCCAGCCCCACCCGCAGCTCCTCCAACGGGTTGTCCGACACCACCGTCGCCGCCATCCGATGCACCAGCGTTGTGCCGCCTTCGGAATCCTGAAGCAGCGCGTTCGTCGCCTCTACGCGAACGTCCATCCCAACACGCGCCAGGTCAACCCGGTTCGCCGACTCACTGACCCCTTCTACGACTTCCAACAAAGGCACCCGCAGCCGCGACACATCCACCCGCACCGCGACCTCATTCGCCAGCGTCGCGCCGCCCAGATCCCCCGGCGCATCCGCTGGCGTTCCCATCAGAAGCCGCAACCGCTCCGCATCCACCCCCAGCGTCAGCCCGCCACGCGCCACATCCACCACCCCGCCCGCCTCGGCGTCCGCCCACGTGCCGGTGACATCCAACTCGACCCCGTCGCTCTCCAACTGCACCAGGAACAACGCCGACTCGCGCGGGTCGCCTGTCAGCGTCACCGTCATCCCCGCCAGCGCGTCGCCTAGAAACGGCTCCCACTGCACCGATCGCCCCACCAGCTTTTCCATCGCGCGTGTCGGCAAGCCCGCCGCCGACGTTGTCATCGACACCAGACGAGGCTCAACCTGCCCCGAGTCCGGATCCACCAGCCTCCACAACGCGTCCCCCGTCACCTCGCCGCGTTCTCGATAGTGCGTGGGCTGGCCCCGCCAATTCACCGCCAAGCCGTCAGCCAAGCGATCCGAGTCCACTTCGACCACCACCTGACGCAGCGCAACCCCCTCGAGCCGTTCATGCCGCTCCAGCACCGCGCGCCGCATCGTCATCCCCGCCGTCACCTGCCCGTCCACCCAAGCATCGGCATCCAACGGCACCTCAAACCGCGGCAGCTTCACACGCACCTCCGGCGAGCCACGGAAGTGCAACAACTCACCATCCAACGCCAAAGCTTCATCCAACGCCGCGCTGATCGGCTCATGCGATCGCTCGGGCAAACGGTACACCCCCTGGCTGCCATCAAGCACCAGCCGCCCCGACTGCATCCGGCCCGCCAGGTGCAACGCGCCCGCGTCCGTCGCCGCCGCCAAACGCACCGGCCCGTTCAACCCCTCACCCACCTGCACCGTCAGCGTCGTGTCCAGCCACTCGCCCCCCAGCGTCCGCCACTTTCGGCCCGCGTCCGTCAACACATCCACCAGCACAAACGCCGGCAGCCGCGTCGCTTTACCCACCACCTCCAACGCCATCCCCTGCTCATTCAACCCATGCTCAGCCGTCAACCCCTGGGTCCACGCTGCATCCACCGCCAACCGGCCCGGGCGCCCCTTCAAGGAGGCCTCAGCCACCAGCATCCCCGTCACACGCTCGCCCATCGCCTCGGTCTCGACCTCCCCCGTCGCTCCGGCAAAATCCACCCACCCCACCTCCGGCACCATCAAACGCCCCGGGCTCATCTCAAACGTCAACCGCCCCGCCGCGTCCCTCCACGCCCACTGTTCCGCAGCGCGAGGCAACGACAAGCCGTCCAACCTCCCGGCCAACACCACTTCATCCGCCAACTCCCACCCGAACACCTCTTCAGCCGCCGACGGCGTCAGCCGCAACCGCAATACGCCAGGCTGGGTTTGCACCAATCCCGCGGGGGTCCAGGACAGCGCCAACACGCTGCCCAACCGTTCGTCCTCAGCCGCCCCCGAAGTCACCGAGACGTTGCCCAGGATGGTGCCCGCATCCCCCGACACGCTTGCGCTGAGCGTCACGGTCTGCCCCAGTATCTGCTCTGCCATTTCGGCTTCCAGACCCAGCACGCTCAGCACGCCGGTCGGCCAATGGTCTAGCAGCAACTCGCCCTCACCGACCGCACGCTCGGGCTGAAACGCGCCGTCTTCATCGAACAAGTCGCTCAGCGTCACGTCCGCCAGCAGCGTGCCCGACACACCCCCCGAGCGGACCTCGCCGTGCGCCCGCAGCAGCAACCGAGTCGGCGACATCGCTTCCGCCATCGCTTCATCCAGGTCCACATCCACCACCGTGCCGTCCCCCGCGGTGTACCGCCCCGAGACCGACGCCACCGAAAACCGCACCCCCACCGGCAACGGGTAACGCACCCCTTCATCCGCCTCCGCGTCTGGCTTGGGCCGGGGCTCACTCGGCTCAGGCGTAGCAGGCCGGCTGGGTTTGGGGCCTGAAGACGCCGAGCTCGGCCGGGGCGTCAAAGCCACTTCCAGATTCGTTCGGCCATCGGCCAACGCCACGACATCAAACTGCAGCGAACGAACCTCCACCTCCAGCACGTCCAAAGCCCCCAGCCGCCCAGCCCAGGCCCAAAGCCCCAAACGCCGAGTCTGCACGCCTTCAGCAACCAGAATCGCCTGGCCGTTCTCATCCTGCACCACCAGCCGCTCAACCCGGAGGCTCGACAGCCAACCCACACGTAGGCCTTCAACCTCGACCGTGCCCGCCACCCGGTTGCTGATCCACCCCGCCACCCAACCGCCACCGCCCGCCAGCGAAAAAAGCGTCGGCAACAGCGTCAACAACACCACCAGCCCGAACCCAACCCAAGCCCCTCGCTTCAACCATCGGCGGCCAACGCGCGGGGCCAGCGCGTCCTCCAACGCCACCGGCTCAGGCGGTACAACTTGTCCCTGATCGTCGCTGGCCAAGGTCACTCCATTGCCACATCGGCACAACCTCCCAGTGTAGCCGGGCTCAGCGTCGCCTCCACCCTCGACCTGTCTTTTACAAGCTGCTGGCCGCCAACGACGCCAGCTCGGAGCGTTCGCTTCGAGCCAGCGTCACATGCCCGACCAGCGCCTGGCCCTTCATCCGCTCGATCGTGTACGACAAGCCGTTGCTCGACGCATCGAGATACGGGTTGTCAATCTGGTTCACATCGCCCGTCAGGATGATCTTCGTGCCCTCGCCGACGCGCGAGATGATCGTCTTCACCTCATGCGGCGTCAGGTTCTGGGCCTCATCCACAATCATGAACTGGTGCGGGATGCTGCGGCCACGGATGTACGTCAGCGCCTCCATCACCAGTCGGCCGGATTCGGCCAGTTGATTCACACGCTGCTCGACCGGCTTGGACTCCGCGTGCTGCGGGCCGGCCCCGCGGGTGCTCAGCAGGTACGTCAGATTGTCGAAAATCGGCTGCATCCAACTCGACAGCTTCTCGTCCTTGTCGCCGGGCAAAAACCCGATGTCCCGACCCATCGGCATGATCGGCCGGGCAACCAGCAGCTTGTCGTATCGCTCTTCCTGGAACACCTTGGACATCCCCGCCGCCAACGCCAGCAACGTCTTGCCGGTCCCCGCCGCGCCCAGCAGCGTGATGAGCTTCACTTCATCGTCCAACAACATGTCCAGCGCCATGATCTGTTGAGCGTTGCGCGCCATGATGCCGTAGACCGGCTTGCGCGGCGCGTGCACCGGGATCAGGTGTTCGGTATCCGACAGACGCCGAGCCAACCCCGTGTGCGATTCGTCCAGGCTGTCCCGCAGGATCACAAACTGGTTGGCCCGCAGCTCCAGCTCAACCGGCTGACCGTCCGCGCCTTCCTGCAAAAGGTGAGGCCGAACATCTTCCAAAGGCAGGTTCTTCTCGTCGTACAACTGGTCGATCAGGTCGCCGGGCAGGTCCAGCTCCTCGTACCCGCGGTACAGGCGGTCCGAGTCGATCTTCTCGGCTTCAAAGTCCTCCGCGGGGATCCCCAACGCGTCGGCCTTCAGCCGGACATTGATATCCTTGGTAATCAGCACCGAGCGCTTGCCTTGCTCAGCCAAAGACCAGGCCACCCCGATGATACGGTGGTCCGGCGTGGACTCAGCCAAGGGCGCCGGCCGCTGATCGGTGCCGGTCGCCACGCGGATCGTGCCGCCGTGGCCGTTCCACTTCACACCGTCCGCCAGATGCCCTTTGCTTCGCAACGCATCCAGCCGCCGAATCACCTCACGGGCGTTTCGGCCGACGTCGTTGTTTTCCTTCTTGAACTTGTCCAACTCTTCGAGCACCGCGAACGGGATCACGACCTCGTTGTCGTCGAACATGAACAACGCCGCTGCGTTATGCAGCAAGACGTTGGTATCCAAGACAAAAGACTTGACCCCTTTGGTCGGGCCGGCATCAGCGGGCGTAAGTGTCGTCGAAGGGGTCCCCAGGGCTTCGGCAGGCGTCTGCGTGGTCAAGACGCGGTCTCCATACTGCGGTCAGAAAGGTCCGTGGCGTCTCCACGCCATCCGGCCACCATTGTCTCCCCATATACCCTATCGGCCGGGCTCGGGTTCGCCCTTGACCGGCTGACGGGCCTCTAACACGTGGAACTTCGTGTCCTCGTAAACCCGCTCCACTGCCTCAAAATAGCGTTTCAGCAGCTTGTGGTACGCCAAAAAACGGTTAGCCACCACCACCAGACGCCCCCCGGGGGCCAGCGCCGCCCCCGCCTGCTGGGCCAAAGCCTCTGCCATTTCGTAGTCCACCTCCTCACCCCGGTGGAACGCGGGGTTGGACACAACCAAATCCACCGACCCCGCCTCGGCGATCAGCCCCGCCTCCGCCCGGACCTCGCATCCGCCCTGCACGTCGTTCGCCTCGACGTTCCATCGGGTCGCCTCTGCCGCCAGCAGATCGACATCCGTCATGACTACCCGCCCCGCACCCCGCTTCGCCGCGACCACGCCGATGACCCCCGCGCCACAGCCCACATCATGCACCGTTTCACCGGGCTGAATCGTCAACCGCTCCAGCAGCAACGCGGTGCCCGGGTCCAGATGCTCCCACGAGAACACCCCCGCGGTGGTTTCAAACCGTAACGCCTCCCCCGCCTCTTGCACCTCAAACCCCGCGCGTGTGCCGGGCATGATGCCGTCCACGCCCCACCACTTCCGCAACTGCTTCTGCGTCGTGTCCACCTCGTCCGCCTGCTTCACAGACACCGCCACGCGCTGCCGCCACTTGTACCCCAGCACCTCCGCGTTGCCGAACACCGCCTTGGCGTCCGCGATCACCCCCTTGGCCCCGCCGGTGGACTGGCCACACACCAAGAGCTTCCCGCCCGGCCGAACCGCCTCCCATGCCGTCAACAACAGCGACCGCGCATACGCCCGCCCCTTGGGCACCGGCAGCAACACCAGGTCGGCCGTGCCCCGCCCGCTCTGCCGCACCGCATCACTCACCGTCACCCCGGTCCGCCGCTGCGCCGCCTTCAAAAGCCGGGCGTCGCGTGTGAATGTCGTCACTGCCCCCGCTCCCATCGCCGCAACATCCTGCGCCAGCCCGCCGTCACCCCCCTCTAACACCACGACTTCCCCGGCCGCGAGCCCGTGCTCTTCGACCGTGTCCCGCAACAACCGATACGCCGCATCCATATCCATCAACAACCACCTTCCGCACGGGTCCAGTGGCTCGGCCGATCGCCTTCGCCGACCCAGCAATCCATCACGATTTCATCCACGTAAACATCACCCCGCTTGACGCCCCAACGCTTGATACCCGTCCGATTGAATCCCAGTTTCTCGTACAGACCAACCGCCCTGACGTTATCCGCATACACACCCAGCCAGAGCACATCCAAACCCGACTGTGCTTGCGCCCAACCCAGCAGGGTCTGCATCAGCGCCGTGCCTAGCCCCGCACCCCACCACGCGGAGAGAATCGAAATCCCAACTTCGCCTCGATGACGCGCCCGTGCCTTCTCGTCCGACGACATAAAGATGCCCGACAGCGCGATCAGCTCGCCCGCGTCATCTTCCACCACCAATAGCAGGCCAGGCCCCTCGCGGTGCTGCTGAATCCAATCCCGCTCCCCCTGCACCGTCAGCAACGCATCCTCTGCCGAGAACAACAGGAACGGGGTCTCGCGGCGCACCGCATCGACATACGCCAATAACCGCTCCGCGTCGTCCTCGACCGGCGACCGCAGCGAGACGACCCGGCCGTCCCGCAGCTTCAATTGCTTGGGCTCAAACAAACTCATCTCAACCTCACGGCCCGGCGGTCTGTGCCGCCTGGTTCGACCCGCCCATCGTCGTGGCGGCGACCGTCTTGACATCGCCCGAGGTCGTCTTGATCCGGTTGATCGCTGCGATGTAGGCCATCGCCGCTGCTTCGACCGTGTCCGTCGACAATCCGCGCCCCCGGACCTGGCGTCCGTGGTGGTTCACCCGCACCAGCACTTCACCCTGGGCGTCTTTGCCGCCGGTGATCGAACGGGTCGTGAACTCTTCCAGCACCACGTGGACGCCGGTGATCAACTGGACCGCCGAGTAGATCGCGTCGATGGGCCCGTCGCCGAACGCCGCCTGGGTCCGTTCGGTGCCCGCCGAGTCTTCGAGTGTGACCGTGGCCGTGGGCATCGCGCCGGTGCCCGCTACTACCTGCCATTGCTTCAATCGCCACAACTGCCGTTCGGTTTCGAACACCTGGTCAACGATCGCTTCGATGTCTTCGTCGTAGACGTCCTTCTTCTTGTCCGCCAAGGCTTTGAACTTGTCGTAGACACTCTGCAGCGTCTCATCGTCCACGTGGTAGCCCAACTCTTTCAGGCGGGAAGACAGCGCGTGTCGGCCGGAGTGTTTGCCCAGCACCAGCTTGCTTTCGGGCACGCCGATATCACGGGGGTCCATGATCTCATATGTCTCGCGGTGCTTGAGCACGCCGTCCTGGTGGATGCCCGACTCGTGGGCAAACGCGTTCTCGCCGATGACTGCTTTGTTCCGCTGAACCAGCAGCCCGGTAAAGCTGGAGACCATCCGCGACGCCGGGTAGATGCGGGTCGTGTCGATGTTCGTGGTGTACTTGCCGAAGTAGTCCTTGCGGGTGCGCAGGGCCATAATCAACTCTTCGAGAGCGGCGTTGCCTGCGCGTTCGCCGATGCCGTTGATCGTGCACTCGATCTGCCGTGCGCCGTTCTGCACCGCCGCCAGCGAGTTGGCGACCGCCAACCCCAGGTCGTTGTGGCAGTGCGACGACAGATAAATATCCTTCTCATCCAGCTCCGGCAGCTGCTCCCGCAGGTAAGCAAAGATATGCCCATACTCCGCGGGCACGGCATAGCCCACCGTGTCCGGGATATTGATCGTCGTCGCCCCGGCCTCGACCGCAGCACCGGTGATCTCAACCAGATAGTTCAGTTCGGTTCGGCTGCCGTCCTCGGGGCTGAACTCGACATCGTCGACGTACTGCCGAGCGTGTTCGATCGAGGTCTTGGACAGCTTGACGATCTCATCAAACGCCTTCCGCAGCTTGTGCTCGCGGTGGATCTTGCTGGTGGCACAAAACACGTGCACCCGGCCGCCGCCGGGGCTCGCCGCGTCCTTCACCGCCTCGCCCGCACGGTCAATGTCCCGAGGCACGCAGCGCGCCAGCCCGCAGACCCGCGCCCGGGTCAGCTCCTGAGCAATCGCGCGGACCGCCTCGAAGTCCCCGTCGCTGGTGATCGGGAATCCCGCTTCGATCACATCGACCCCAAGCGCCTCGAGCGTGCGGGCGATCTCCAGCTTTTCATGATGGTTCAGCGAAGCGCCGGGCGATTGCTCGCCGTCACGCAGCGTGGTGTCGAAAATCCGGATGGGGGTCGGCTCGGTCATGGCAGGCCTCTTGGGTTAAACAACTCAAAACGTGGACAAAAGAAAACAACCTCGTCTCGCGATCGGGCGGACGGGGCGGGTGGGTTGAACCTTTGTTCCAGGGGTGACGACCCGACCGCCCTACGCAAGAAGCAACCCCGCCAGCCCGAGGCCAGCCAAGTCACCATCTAGTAGCAGAAGCGTGTCGCGTCGTGTCATGCCCGAACTCTATCGGCGGGCCCAAGCCGCGTCAACGGCTCCGCCCCGGGATGGCTCAATAGGCTTCGTAGCTCACCGGGGCCGCGCCCGTGACCATCGTGTAAACCAGCCCCACGACCAGCCAGCCCAGCCCGGACACCAGCCCCGCCGCGATCACCCCAACCATCATCGGCAGCATCTGCTGGTACGCCTTGGCCCCGCCCACACTGACCACCGCCGTCTTGATAAACCAGCCGATCAGGAACGAGAACCCGTAGGTCGTCATCCCCCAGTTGCCCAGCACCACGAACAGAATCGGGTGGATCGGCCACCAAGGCAGGCGGAACCTCGCTGCGGAAAACCCGACGAACCCGAGCAGCCCAAACGCCAACCACCCGACCGTCCAGCCCGAAAGCGAAAGGCTGGCCAGCCGCCCCGCGTCATTCAACTGCACCGTGTCCGACAGTGCGCCTTCAGAAGCGAGCTTGTCGATCTGCAGCTGCGCGTTGTTCAAGCCCAGCTGAGGCCGCTCACGTGAAGCCCAGTCTTCCATCGCTTTGGTCGTCCCGAACTCGTACTGCGTGACCAGCGTGCCCACCATCGCCGCCCCAAAGCCCAGCACCGCCACCGCCAGCACCGCCGGCATCAGCTGGCCCGTCGAGGTCCCGGTCCGCTTGGCGGTCTGGAACCCCGTGAGCATGAACGCCATCGGCGTCTCCCAGAGGTCCGTCGCAAACAGGATCGCCACCATCGTCACCAGGATCACCTGCGTCGGCCCAATGCCGTCAAACCCAAACAACGGGATCAGCAGCCCGATCGGCGTGATCGTGTCGCCGAACCGGTAAAGCCCGGTTTCGCAGACGATCCGCGCCGTCACCAGCCAGAGCATCAGCACCACCAGCACCGACATCACCGCGAACATCGGCGACACCCCTGCCTGCGCCAACCACCACATCGACGCCGGCACAAGGATCAACACCACCCGCGCCGCCCGGGGCGCAGATGCAGGCGTTTCCCTCGAACGTGTGCCACCAAACGCGCTCCACAGCACGTTGCCGTAGTAACGCCGGCCGGTGTACGCCATGACCCCGACCATCCCCAGCATCGCGCCGAATGCCACCAGGTGCTGCAGGGGAGCCCCCTCTTGACCGCCGTTGAGGTCCACCTCGTTAGCCAGCAGCAGCCCGCCGATGAACATCATCACGTAGGTCGAGATGCCAAACGTTAAAGACACCGGCCGGGGCAAGAAGAACGCAAACGCGATCACCGTGAAGTTGATCAGCGGGTTAAACGCCCCCCACGACTGTCCCACCCGAGAGGCATTGGGGAACAGCCGCGCCAAAGGCCAAAAGTCCAGTCGCTGAGGGAAGTGCAAAAGCGGAATGCCGCGTGTCCAGTCCGGCAGGTTCGCCTGCCAGGTGTGGATGCCGTTGAACAAATGCAGCACCATCAGCGCAATAAAGCCACCCCAAAACAGTTTGGAAGACACCACCTTCGGCAAGGCTTTGCCTTCTTCCCGGTCGACCAGCAATTCCGCAAACCGCGCGATCGGGAACGCCAACCGCTCATGCTCCGCCCACTGCGGGCGCACGATCACCGCCAGACACCCGACCACCACCACAAACCCGATCATCAATCCACCCCACCGCCAGATCACCGGCCACCACGCGTCCCAAGGCACCTGCCCCAGCCACTTGGACGGGTCCCCGCTCTGGTGACCAAAGATCACCGGCTGCGTCACCGCTTCGACACCCCGGCCGCCATATATCAGCGCGCCTTTGCCCTTGGGGCTGGGCAACACCAGGTCCGGCATCGCCTCGACCAGCAACGCTCGGTTCGCCTTCACCACCTCATGTTCAGCCAGGTCGCGATCGAGCCCGCCCCACGCCGGGTCCGCCAGCGCCGTGTTGATCGACCGCACCATCCGCGTTTGCAACGCCGAGGAAATCGGCCCGCGTGTCGTGGAGGCTTCGACCCACGCATCTTGCTCCGAACCACTGCTGCGGTCCCAGATGCCGCCCGCAAGCGTGTCCTGGTCTTGCTCCTCGACGATCCGCAAAGCCAGCGTGGAGAAGTCGGTCACGAATCCGGTCGCGATCTCACCCGTGCCGTCGGGCACGTAGGACATGACCCCCGAGGACTGCCAGGCGTTCTTGTTTTTCAAAAAGTGAGGCGGGCCCGCCATCATCCCGCCGTAGTACCGGAAGAAAGACGCCCCGGTGTAGCTGCAGGCACAGATCCCCAACGCCATCACCACCGCCAGTTCGCCCGGCGAGAACATCCATTCCTTCTTGACTAAACCAATCAGCGGGTTGCCCACCAGCACCAGCAGCACCAGGGTGCCAAACGCCAGCAGGGGCATGCCACCGTTGATCAGCGAAGGCAGCTTCACCACCCACTGCAGGTAGTACCCGAAGACGCAAACCACCATCGCCAACAACACGCCAATCACAAACGCTCGGATCGTCATGCGGGTCTGCTCATTCCTTTGTCGATTCGGGAGTCACTTCCTGGCTAGTGTCTTGGCTATCCGTCCGCCAAGCCAAGACTTGGGTCGGTACCCACCTGGAAAACGGCGTAGCACCCGAGTCTAACGGAATCCCAACGCCTTTACCGCCCGGTCGTAACGCCTGGGCTGCCCGTGCGCCCGTGGATTTCGTACAAGTCTTCAGATTGATTCGCTTCGCCTGACCCGGATCGTAAGTTCGAAGCTGGACCCATTCCTCCAAGGAGCCCCCCATGGACCTCCTGACGCAGCTCAACGAACGCACCGCCGGCCTGCAAGCCGGCCTCGGCGAATTCACCACTTGGATCACCACCGACCCCGACGGCCAGCGGATCGGACTCGGCTTGGGGTTCTCCGCAGCCTTGTTCGTGCTGCTCCTGGGCGGCAAGTCGCTCAAGACCCTGTCCAGCCGGTGCAAGCGTTGGCCGGCGATCGCCCTCCTCTGCCTCGCCGGGTTCTACACCGCGGTGCTCACGCTGGAGCTGGACCCGCAAGGCTGGGCCGCCGCCGCCGCCGTCTCCGTCGCCTGCTTCCTGCTCCTGGCGGTGACCGTGGGCAAGACCAAGCCCCCCACCGACGCCAACGGCAAGCCCCAGCCAGCGTAAGCCCAGCACAACCGCCTCATCCTCACAAGCCGAGCACGTGAATTCGTGCCCGGCTTGTCGCCTGCGCCCAAGCCGCCATAATGCTCTGCCCAATCAATCCACACCCCAACCAGCCTCAGGCATACGCGGAGCAGAGACATGTCCACCCTCGCCGGCGAACCCATCACCCTCGAAAACGGCACGCTGAACGTCCCCAACACCCCGATCATCCCCTTCATCGAGGGTGACGGCACCGGCCCGGACATCTGGCGCGCCTCCCAGCGCGTCTTCGACGCCGCCGTTGAAAAGGCCTACGGCGACGAACGCCGCATCGCCTGGCACGAGGTCCTCGCCGGCCAAAAAGCCAAGGACACCACCGACGAGTGGCTCCCCGACGCGACCCTTGACGCCTTCCGTCAGTACCTCGTGGGCATCAAGGGCCCGCTGACCACCCCCACCGGCGGCGGCATCCGCTCGCTCAACGTGGCCCTCCGCCAGATCTTAGACCTGTACACCTGCCTCCGCCCCGTCCGCTGGTTCGAGGGTGTGCCTTCCCCGGTCAAGCGCCCTGATTTGACCGACATGGTGATCTTCCGCGAGAACAGCGAAGACATCTACGCTGGCATCGAGTTCGAGTTCGGGAGCGAAGACCTTGAGAAGTTCAAGCAGGGCTTCAGCCAGACCTTCCCCGAACGCTGGGGCAAGGTCCGCTTCCCCGAGACCGTCGGCATCGGCATCAAGCCCGTCTCGCAGGAAGGCACCGAACGCCTCGTCAAGGCCGCGATCCAGTACGCCATCGACAACGACAAGGACTCCGTCACCCTCGTCCACAAGGGCAACATCATGAAGTTCACCGAGGGGTACTTCATGAAGTGGGGCTACGAGACCGCCAAGAAGCACTTCGGTGCCACCGAGCTCGACGGCGGGCCCTGGCTGACCTTCAAGTCGCCCAAGACCGGCAAGGACATCATCGTCAAGGACGTCATCGCCGACGCCATGCTCCAGCAGATCCTCACCCGCCCCGCGGAGTACGACGTGATCGCCACTCTGAACCTCAACGGCGACTACATCTCCGACGCCCTGGCGGCCTGCGTCGGCGGCATCGGCATCGCGCCCGGTGGCAACATCAACTACGACACCGGGCACGCCATCTTCGAAGCCACCCACGGCACGGCCCCCAAGTACGCCGACCAGGATAAGGTCAACCCCGGCTCGGTCATCCTCTCCGGCGAGATGATGTTCCGTCACCTGGGCTGGACCGAAGCCGCCGACCTCATCATCAAGGGCATGAACGGTGCCATCGGCGCCAAGACCGTGACCTACGACTTCGAACGCCTCATGGACGGTGCCACCCTGCTCAAGTGCAGCGAGTTCGGCGAGGCGATCGTTCAGCACATGGACTGACATGCTTCAGCAGGTCTTCGACAACCTATTCACCGCGCCGATCCTGTTCTTCATGCTCGGTGCGGTGGCCTGCTGGGTCCGCTCGGACCTGGACATCCCCCAGCCGATCCCCAAGCTGCTGTCGCTCTACCTGTTGATCAGCATCGGGCTCAAGGGCGGCGTCGCGCTCAGCCAAGCAGAGCCCAGCTTTGAGGTCGTCGCCGGCCTGGGTGCGGGCGTCTTGCTGTCGTTCGCGGTGCCGGTCTGGACGTTCTTCCTGCTCCGAGCTCGGCTGGGTTCGACCAATGCCGCCGGCGTTGCCGCGACCTACGGCTCGATCTCCGCGGTCACCTTCATCATCGCCTCCAGCTTCCTGGACAGCCAAGACCAGGCCTACGGCGGCCACATGGTCGCGGCGATGGCCCTGATGGAGTCCCCGGCCATCATCGTCGGCATCCTGCTGGCCAACCGGTTTGCGACCGACCAGGACCCCGACAAGCCCAAGCCGAGCCTGCGCTGGGGCACGCTGCTGCACGAGTCGGCCTTCAACAGTGCGGTGCTGCTGCTGCTGGGCTCGATGGTCATCGGGATGCTGATCGGCAAAGACGGCTTCACCGATGTCGCCCCGTTCATGCAAGACCCGTTCAAGGGGGTGCTCTGTCTGTTTCTGCTGGACATGGGCCTGGTGGCCATGCGTCGGCTGGGTGAGTTGAAGCAGGCCGGGCTGGTCACGGTCGGGTTCGCGATCGTGTCGCCACCGATCCACGCGATGCTGGGGATCGGGCTGGCCCGTGGGCTCGGCCTCTCGCCGGGCGATGCCCTGCTGCTGTCGGTCTTGGCGGGGAGCGCCAGCTACATCGCGGTCCCGGCAGCGCTGCGCCTATCGTTGCCCAAGGCCAACCCCAGCCTTTATGTGCCGATGTCGCTGGGGCTGACGTTCCCGTTCAATGTCGTGTTGGGGATCCCGCTGTACTGGGCGGTGATCCAGAAGCTCTGGTCGATTGGAGGCTGACGATGCAAGCGGTCAAGCGAATCGAGGTTGTGGTTGAAGCGGCCAAAGAGTCGGCCGTGGAAAAGCTCATCAAGAAGGCCGGCATCGACGGCTACACCCTGTTCCGCAATGTCGCCGGCCGGGGGCACCGCGGCGAGCGGGACACCGACGGCCTGACGACCGTCTTCCGCAACGTCTATTTCATCATCGCAGCCGACCCCGACGCCACGGAACGTTTCGTGCAAAGCGTTCAACCCTTGCTGGAAGAAGTCGGCGGCATGTGCCTGGTCTCTGACGCGGACTGGGTGAAGCATTAAGGTGCTCACATGAGTGGTCCATACGCCGGGAACGATCACCCCGATTCCACATCTTTCCGTTGGCTGCATTGTGGCTACAACCTGTCCGGGTCTATGGTCGGTGGCCATTGCCCTGAGTGTGGCACACCCATCGCTGATTCGCTCAGGGCACTGCAAAATGACGCCCCGCCAAGTGGCAACGCTATCGCCGGGCTCGTGCTTGGCATCCTCAGCCTCACGTGCTGCGGCCTACTGGGCTTTGTCCCACTCATCTTGCACCGCCAAGTCAAACGCGAGGTAGCCGAGGGACGAGCCTCCTCCGGGTCTCTCATCTATTCCAAAATCGGCATGATTCTCGGCTGGGTGGCGTTGGGCGTTTTGATGCTCACTCTGATTTTGATGTTCTTGGCCGATCTGTAACACTGCCCGCTTCCCCGCTAACAACCCTATCTATCGCTATATTCATTCCTGCATGACCTACACCTGCCCGATCCCTTTCGCCAACCGTTTCGACGCCGCTGCCGTGTACTGCTCCGATGGCCGATACGGCGAACACTTCGATGACTTCCTGATCAACGGTCTGTCCCTGAACCAGGTCGATCGCGTGGCTTTGCCCGGCGGCCCGGCCTGCCTGCTGGACACCGAGCAGACCGCGCCGTTTGAAAACCTGTTGTTCCTCATCGAGGCCCACGAATTGCAACGCGTTGTCCTCATTCAGCATCACGGCTGCGCGTTCTACACCCATTGCCGAGGCATGGAGCTCGACGACCTGCCCCCCGCCCAAAACAAAGACATGGCGCAGGCCAAGCAAGCCATCCTGGAACGGGCGCCGCACGTCACCGTCGAGATGTTTTATGCCCATCTGGACGACGACCGGGTCCGGTTCGAGGTCGTCGATATCCAGTAAATTGGAACACGTTTCGGCGCCGCCATCTAAGCGCGATGCTCACAACCCGCCGTTAGCATCGCGCCATGCAACGACTCCTTCTTATCGCTCTGACACTGCTCTTGACCGGGCCCGCTGCGGCCCAACGCTCATTCGCGCCGCTGCCCGCCGATGACGCCACGCTGACCCGCATCGGCTTCGGGTCCTGTGCCAACCAGACCCGGCCACAGCCGGTCTGGGACACGATCGGCCAGCTACGCCCCGAGCTGTTTCTCTTCATCGGTGACAACATGTACGCCGACCTGGAACGCAACGAGCGGGCAATCACGATCGACGATGTGCACGCTTGTTACGCCGCGTTGGAAGCGGTTCCTCAGTTCCGCAGCTTTTGGCAACAGGTGCCGATCCTCGCCACCTGGGACGATCACGACTACGGCCTAAACGATGCTGGCGGTGAGCTGCCCTTCAAGGCCGAATCCCAGCAGGCTTTCCTGGACTTCTACGGCATCCCAGCTGACTCGCCCCGGCGTGCCCGGGAAGGTGTCTATCACGCTGAAGTTTTCGGCCCGGAAGGCCGGCGCGTCCAGGTGATCCTGTTGGACACCCGCTATCACCGCTCAGAACTGTCGTCGGTCACGGTCGATGGCAGATCTCAGTACACGCCTGACACGGACCCGTCCAAGACCATGCTGGGTGAGGCACAGTGGGAATGGCTCGAAGCCCAGCTGCGTCAGCCCGCGGAGGTTCGGCTGGTGGTTTCGAGCATCCAAGTCGTTTCGCTGGCGCACCGTTTTGAGAAGTGGGCGAACTTGCCGCTCGAGCGCGACCGGTTGTTCCAACTGATCGAAGACACTCAGGCCGGCGGCGTGATGTTCCTCTCCGGCGACCGTCACCGCACCGAACTATCGAGAATTTCTGAAGGCACGGCGTACCCTTTTTATGACGTGACCTCGTCGGGTTTGAGTGAAGGAGATCGAAGCGGCACCGCCGAGGAAGACAATTCTTTCCGTGTTTCCGACGCGCTTTATCGTGGTACGAACTTCGGTTTCATCCGCATCGACTGGGACCGCGAGGACCCGCTGATCACGCTGGAGACCCGGAACGTCAACGGCCAGCTCTATTTCCAACAGTACACCAACTTGAGCGAACTCCAGCCGTAAACGGTCGCTACACTCACGCCCATGATTAAACCCGGCGACATCTGGCGTGACACGGACGGCAACCCGATCCAGGCCCATGGCGGCGGCATCCTCCATCACGGCGGTGCCTTCTACTGGTACGGTGAGCACAAGGGCATTGACAACGAAACCGACTCGGACGGCAAGCTCTTGGGTCGCACGCCGGTCATCGGCGTGGCCTGCTACCGCTCGACCAACCTGGTGGACTGGCAGTACCTCGGCCTAGCGTTGCCCGCCGTGCAAGACAACCAGTACCACGACCTGCACCCAAGGCGTGTGGTCGAACGGCCGAAGGTGATCTACAACGCCAAGACCAAGAAGTTCGTGATGTGGGTGCATATCGATGCACGCAACTACGCCACCGCCGGCGTCGGCGTCGCGATCGCGGACCAGCCCGAAGGCCCGTTCCAGTATCTCTACGGGCTTCGGCCGCAAGGCTGCGACTCGCGCGACCAGACCGTCTTCATCGATGACGACGGCACGGGGTACCACGTCTGCTCTTCGGACATGAACGCCACCACGCTCATCTCCAAGATGACCGATGACTACACGAGCCTGACCGGCGAACACAGCCGCCACTTCGTACAACGCAGCATGGAAGCCCAGTCGGTGTGCAAGCAGGACGGGCGCTACTGGATGGTCGCCTCGGGCTGCACCGGATGGGACCCCAACCCCGCGCGTTCTGCGGTCGCCGATGTCTTCACCGGCCCGTGGACGGAGCTGGACAACCCCTGCGTCGGCCCGGACGCGGAGATCACGTTCCACGCCCAGTCCACCTTCCTGCTCACCCTGCCCGGCGGCACCATGGCGATGTTCGACCGCTGGAACAAAAACAACCTGCAGGACTCGCGCTACGTCTGGCTGCCCATCGAGTTCAGGGACAACCAGATGCGCATCACCTGGCAGGATCAGTGGGACCCCGCCAGCCTGCTGGGCTGACATCCTTTTGGACAATTCAATTGACGCATGAGCCCACCCGGATCACCGCGGCGGGCTTTCTGTGATTCACTCGGATTGACGCAGATACAAATATCGCATAAAGTATATATGTCTTTTTGATTGCGACGGAACCCTTTCTTTTTGCGTATCGAATCTGTATTAATCGCCCATTTTTCTAATCCCCACTGTCTTGGAGACCAGTTTTGAGCTCTGCTTCGAGCCATGAAGCCCCGACTGTTGCCGTCTTGGTTGATACATCCACCGGCTGGGGGAGACGCCTGATCCGGGGCGTCACGAACTACGCCTTGAAGCACGGCCCTTGGCACCTCTGGGTCGAGGAGCGCGGCCGAAGCGAGCTGATGCATATCCCTTCGGGCTGGGATGGGGATGCGGTGATCGCCCGGATCGCGACGCCCAAACTGGGCGATGAACTGAAAGAGTTGGGGCTGCCGGTTATCAACGTGTCGGGGATCGAACTGCCCGGTGTAGATTTCCCGCGGGTCACGGTCAACTACGAAGGCGGCGCGGAGCTGGCGATGGACCACTTCACCGACCGCGGGTACCACAACTTCGGATACACCGGCCCCCTGCAACTGCGTTACGTCAAGCGACATGCTGGCACCTTCCGCAAGGCGGCAGAGTCCCACGGCGCCGCTTGCCATGAGTTTGACTACCGAACGGGGATGTCCTCGATGCGTCAGTGGCGCCGGCGGGCGGACGAGATGGGCGACTGGATCGCTTCGCTGCCCAAGCCCGTCGCGATCTTCTGTTGGGCCACCACCACCGGGCTGCAACTGCTGGACATCTGCCGAAATCGAAACATCAGCGTGCCCGACGAAGTCGCGGTGCTGGGTGGCGATGACGACCCGCTGCTCTGCGAAGCGGCGAGCCCTCCGCTGTCCGCCATCGTGACCGCCTCGGAGCAGCAAGGCTACCTCGCAGCCACGTTCCTGGATGACCTGCTGCAGGGCAAGCAAGTCGAAGCCAACACGCTCGTAGACCCGATCGAGATCACCACCCGCCGTTCGACGGAAGCCCTGGCGATCAAGGACGACGAACTCCGCAAAGCGGTCATCTACCTCCGCCAGAACGCTTACCGCTCGCTGTCGATCGAAGATGTGGCCAACGCGGTGCCCATGACCCGGCGGAGCCTGGAGCGGAAATTCCGCCAGAACTTTGAACGCACGCCCCACGAGGAACTGCAGCGACTCCGGCTGGGCCGAGTGAAGGCCCTGCTTGCCCAGACCGACCTGCCGATCTCCCAAGTCGCCCAGCGCGCCGGCTTTGCCAACCCCGAGCATATGGCAACCCTGTTCCGCAAGACCTTCGCGGACACCCCACTCCGCTACCGGTCTAAAGTCCGCGCCAGATAAGCCTTAGAAAAATCTACCGACACCTGGAACGTGCCCCAAGACCGTTTGGGATGCGGTGTTTTCATGCGCCGAACCACCCAAACGAGCCACGCCAGACGCAATAGTGCATACATACAACGCAATTACGCCTTGCAGGCTGTCGCGTACACGCAAAAATTTCACGCAATGACACATAGCTATTTGGTGCGTTGGAATGACCACCATTCAAACGCTGGTGTGCTGAAACACGAAATCGCCCGGATGTTTCCGCCTTCAGCCTTGAAGCCACGCACCTTACTCCCCGTTAACCGCTGCCCATGACTGACAACGCTCCGAATGTCGCCGTCCTCATTGCTACCGACACCAGTTGGGGTCGGCGGGTCATCCGTGGCGTGACCCAGTACGCCCGTACACATGGCCCTTGGCACCTGATTGTGACTGAGCATGGCAGCAACACCCCCATCCTCCCCCCTGCGGGGTGGCGTGGCGACGGCGTCATCGCCCGGATCAGCGACATCAAAATCCAAGAACAGCTGCTAGACCTGGAGATTCCGGTCATCAACGTGTCGGCAGTCGCCCTGCCCAACAAGAAGTTCCCCAAGGTCATGATCGACTACAAGGCGACGGCCGAGATGGCGGCGCACCATTTCCTGGAGCGGGGCTTCCGTCACATGGCCTACGTCGGCCCGATGCAGCACGATGTTGTGCAGCGTCACGCTGCGGCGTTCCACGAAGCAATCGAAGAGCGCGGCGTGTCTTACCAGTGCTTTGATTACCAATCCGATGACACCTCGCCAGAGGCCTGGGCCAAGCGAGAAAAAGAGCTCGGCGACTGGCTGAACAGCCTGCCCAAGCCCGCTGGGGTTTTCAGTTGGGCCACCGAAGCCGGCGCGCGGGTGCTGGACGCTTGCCGGCACCAGGGGTTGGCGGTGCCGGTGGATATCGCGGTGCTGGCGGACGATGACGACCCATTGCTGTGCCACGCCACGACGCCGGAGATGTCCGCGGTGCTGCACGCCGCTGAGCAGGTCGGCTATCACGCCGCCGCAAGGCTGGGTCGGATGCTGGAAGGCGAACCCGACGACGGCGAAACGGAATACATCAGCCCGGTGGACATCACCTCGCGTGGCTCGACCGAGTCGTACGCCATTGACGACCGCGAAATGGTCCGCGCGATTACGTTCATTCGACAGAACGCGATGCGGCAGATCAGCGTCCCGGAGATTGCGGACTTTGTGCCCATGGGCCGTCGTACGCTGGAGCGGAAGTTCCGCCAGACGTTTGGACGCACCCCGTTTGAAGAAATACGACGACTCCGGATTAAAAGGGTGCGGGAAATGTTGACCAAAACAGACATGAGCGTGCAAGAAATCGCGGAGAAATCCGGCTTCACCTCGCCTGAGTACATGAGCAACACCTTTCGCAAGCTTGTTGGCATGTCGCCTTCACGTTTTCGAAAGAAAGTACAAGGCCGCTGAGCCACGCCGCAATCGCACATCACAGTGACGCATTCTGCGCAATCCCCATTGCTCTTTAAGGTATACGATCCATGACGCAAACCCTCATGTTCCCGAATCTGACTGGTTGTTCGCCTCGGAGTTTCACGATGCCCTTCAAACTACACACGATCTGTCTGTCCCTTTGCATGCTGCTGCTTGCGCAGTCGGTTCACGCGGCTTACCCGGTCGTCCGCCCCGCGCGCAGCTCTGAAGCGCCTGATTCAGGGCGGTACCAGATTTTCCCCGACCAACCCCAGCAAGTCGTTTGGGGCATCGGTTTTGAAATCCAGTCCGACTCGATTGGCTCAGGGAACAACGGCCTGCCCGAGCACAACAGCAGCGTGCCCCACGACCTCATCCCTTCCGAGCGTCAGCGCTTCTACGAAGAGATGCTCACGGGTTTCCGCTACTGCCGGCTGGCGGGCGGGCTGTACTGGCGTGGCCTGGACGAACAACAGCAACGGCTTCAGCCGCGCTGGGACACGCAGCTCGAGGAAATCCGCGAGATGATGGATGCGGCGGGCATCGAAGGCCTGTCCTTTGAATACTGGTCGCCCGCCCCGTTCTGGAAGGCCAACGGCCAATACACCAAGCAAGGCCAGTCCCCTGCGCTGAACCGCCTCCGCTGTTTCGGCCCGAACTTTGAGAATGACCCGATATACCAAGGCGATGTCGACCGCTTCTTGCGCGACTTTGCCGCTGCGGTCGTCGACGACATCCGCACTCTCGAAGACGCCGGCCTGCCGGTGTTGATGTGGGGCCTGCAGAACGAGCCTTTTGCCAACACGAACTACTCGTCCTGTGTTTACTCGATCCAGGAATACACCCGGGCGTTCCCGGTCGTGGCCCGTGCCGTGCGTGAGCACGACCCGAACATCATGATCCTCGCGGACACCGCCTGGGGCACGCCGCGCTACGTAGCGCCGGTGATGCGGACTCCTGATGCAGAGTTGGTGGATGCCTTGGTCGTGCACGCGATTGGTGACGACTCTCGCCAGGTTCCGAACAACTTCCGCCAGACGCGAGCACTGATCGAGCAAGAGCTGCCGCTGTTCCAGAACGAGTACGAGTACCTGCAAGGCCCCGCCAGCCGTGACCGCTGCCACAACACGGTGCAGAACATCATGAACTGGTTCCAGTTGGCCGAATCGCCGACCTGGTTCTGGATCCACGCGCTCAAGCCGTTCAAGAACAGCGAAGCCAGCGGTTACTCGCTGGGCTTCTGGATGCCTCCCAACGAAGACCCTTCTCAGCTTGCCAACTTAGGCCAGCGTCTGAGCGCCACACGTGCGAGTGACCGCTTTGAAATCAGCGAACTGCCCGACACGCTCGTCGGCCTGGACTACGTGACCATCAATCGGGGCAACGGCCAACGGGCCGGTGCCGGTTTCAGCTTCCATGTCGACAAGCCCGTCCGCGTCTACCTGGCGGTCCATGACCGGAGCAACCCGACCATCCCCGCGGGATGGGAAGCCACGGATCTCACGATCACCTGGGGCGGCGAATCCGACCGCGTGTACGTGCGAGAATTCGAGCCGGGTGTCATCGAGATTCCGGCACACGACGGCCGTCTGGATAACGGCTGGTTCGGCATCCCGCATATGGCCTTTGTCGAAGACCTTTCGGTCGATACGACCTCGATGACCATCTCCCAGATCACGCAGAACGTCGGCGGATTGACGGGCAACGTCCGCTACGAGCAGGATGAACTGTTTACCCAACTTCAGCCCGGCCACTGGATTTGGAACCCCTACAACTGGCACTCGGTGGTGGGCTTCCTCCGCCACATGCCTTGGGACAGCACTGTTGTACATATCAACGAAGCCAACTTCGACCACGACATGCGCATGCTCGCGTATACCCGCCCGGACGGAAAGCTGGTGATCTGTGTGTCCAACCGTTGCTGGAAGGACTACACCTTCCAGATCGACACCGGCCTAGGCGAAGACGCGGTGTTCCACGGCTTCCGTTACACGCCGGATGAAACCGGCGAGGACTTCATGGGCGTGCCGATCGGCGAATTGAGCGGTCAGCACATCGCGCCGACGGTGCCGGATTTGGCTTGGGAATTCTGGGTCCAGCAGTAATAAGCATTCTTCCTGGGCCACACCGGCTTCCCTTAAGAGAGTTTATGTTTCGATGAAGAAAGTCACTGAGCAGTACGACGTTGTAGTCTGCGGTGGCGGCCTGGCGGGCTTCTGTGCCGCCGTCTCCGCCGCACGCCACGGCGTGTCCACGTGCTTGATCCAGAACCGCCCTGTTTTTGGTGGCAACAGCTCCTCGGAGATCGGTGTCACCCCCCACGGCGCCGCCGCCTTCCACGCCTACGCGCGTGAGACCGGCATCATTTCTGAGCTGCTGATCCGGGAACGCTCGCTGAACCACGCCGAGGTCTACGAGAACGGCTGGACCAACAGCGTCTGGGACCTGGTCATGTATGACATGGCCGTCGCCACGCCGAACCTGACCGTGCATATGAACACCGACGTCGCGGACGTCATTCTTCAGGGACACGATGCGCCGCGGCCCGACCCGGTCGCCGCCGGCGACGCGAGCTTGGAACACGGCTACTACCACCGGCCGACGCTCAACACACAGGGCCCCGCGACGATTCAATCGGTGATCTGCCACATGCAGAACGCCGAGCTTCAACTGACGGTCCAAGGCAAGACGTTCATCGATTGCACCGGAGACGGCATCGTGGGCGATCGTGCCGGCTGTGAATGGCGGATGGGCACCGAGAGCAAGGAAGAGTTCAACGAGCCCCACGCCCCGGAGGCGGCCAGCACCGACACAATGGGCAGCAGCATCCACTTCCGTTGCCGGAACGTGGGCAAGCCCGTGCCCTACACCGCACCGGACTGGGCGGTCAAGCACGACGACGCCAGCTACTTCTACGAGCAGGGCCGAATCCCCAAGGAAGAGCGCGGCGGGTTCTGGTGGCTGGAAATCGGTGTGCCCCACCACACCATCCACGACAACGAAAACATCCGCCACGAACTGACCCGCCACACGCTGGGGGTCTGGGACTGGATGAAAAACCGCGACCCGATCATGAAAGAGCGCGCGAAGAACTACGCGCTGGACTGGATCGGCCAAGTCCCCGGCAAGCGTGAATCCCGCAGGCTGATCGGCAAGACTTTCGTCACCGAACACGATGTGCAGCAGTGCACGGTGTTCGAAGACGAGGTGGCGTTCGGCGGATGGTTCGTTGACCTGCACACGCCCGGCGGGCTGCTGGCTCCGCACTCCGAAGCGTCTTCGGCCACCGAAGGCCAGGAGTACGACACGTTCAGCGAATACTCCGTGATGTCCTACTGCGGCCCGTACGGCGCGCCGCTGGGCTGCCTGATGGCCAAGGATGTGACCAACCTGATGATGGCCGGCCGAAACATCAGCGCCACCCACGCTGCACTCGGCACGCTCCGCGTGATGGGCACGACCGCCCTGCTCGGGCAGGCCTGTGGCACCGCCGCGGCCTACGGCATCCAGAACAACCTGGGCTTCGACGCCTTGCTCACCGGGGAACCCATCCTCGACATCAAGCAGGCCCTGCTGCGTGACGGCTGCTTCCTGCCGAACAATCACAACACTCAAGCCACGGACCTCGCCCTGTCCGCCACCGTGTCCGCCAGCAGCTCCGCCCCCGTCTCCGGCGTCGGACCCGAGACCGTCGGCGCTCATGAGGGGCTCGCGATCTGGCGAGACCAGCCACAATACAACCTGCAGAAACTGGAATGCCGGAAGGGTCAGTTGATTGCCACTGGTCCCGAAGGCGTGAAGACGATCTCGGTCTGCCTGAACAACAACAGTGACAGCCCCCAGCAAGTCCAGGCCGTCGTCAGCGAAGTTGATCACATCTGGGACTACCGCGTGCAGAACCTCCAGACGGTGGCCCAAGGCACGCTCGAAATCGCGCCGGGCGAATCGCAGTGGGTCGAGTTGCCCGTGGACTACACGCCCAGCCCCGAGCGACACGACGGGCAATGGCTGCGTATCGACCTACTGCCCAACGAAGCGATCGACTGGTTGGTCTGCGACGCGATCATGCCCGGGCATATGGGCAGCTACCAGATCGGGCCGAACAAGATGCGCCGCTACGGCAACGGCTCTACGCTCAGCTTCAAAGTCTCCCCTCCCCAGTCGCCGTTTGGTCCCGAGCAGGTGCTCACCGGCGTGACCCGCCCATATCGGCAGACCAACCTGTGGCGCTCCGATCCCGCCCTGCCGCTCCCGCAGTCGCTTGAATTGGCTTGGAGCTCGCCGCAGAACGTTCGCGAAATCCAGCTCACTTTCCCGGGCCACCTGCTGCGTGAGTACCACGCCTACAGCCCGTACTACCTCGACGCGCAATGCCCCGCGGACTACACCATCGAGGCGGACATCAAAGGCGACTGGCAACCGATCGCTCAAGCCCAGGACAACTTCCAGCGCCGCGTGGTCCACACGCTGGACGCGCCCGTCCAGGCGTCACGCCTGCGGATCACTGTGACACGGACTCATGGCGACCCCTCGGCGGCGATCTACGAAGTCCGCTGTTACAGCTGACGCCGCTTTCCGCGGCCTTGTTTGACGTTTGACGCTTGATTCTTCTTCCACCTTCGGAACTGCATCCATGTTGACGCTTCTCGCGGCTGAACAGCCGAGCCTGCAATCGCTAGACCTGTGGATCATCGGCCTTTACCTCGTTGCTCTGCTGGGCATGGGCCTGATCCTCGAACGGCTGGTCAACAACTCCGCCGACATGTTCGCCGCCGGCGGGAAGTCGCCCTGGTGGCTGTCGGGCGTCTCTGCGTACATGACGATGTTCAGCTCCGGCACATTCGTCGTCTGGGGGGGCATCGCCTACAAGGCGGGGATGGTCGCTGTCAGCATCAGCACGATGCTGGGCTTCAGCGCGCTACTGGTCGCCTTCTTCCTCGCCAGCCGATGGAAGGCCACCGGCGCGACCTCGGCCGCGGAGTACATCGGCCTACGCTACGGGCAGTCTGCCGTGCAGCTTTACACCTGGCTGGGCATCATCACGCGCATGATCGGGGCCGGCGTCGCGCTGTACTCGATCGCCGTGATCCTCTGCGCTCTGATCCCGATCCCTGAGACCGCCAACACCGGCGCGTTCCTCAAGTTCCTCAGCGATGGCTCGCACCTATCGGTCCCCTTGACCATCATTGCCGTGGGCGTCATCGTCGTCATCATTTCCGGCAACCTCTGGGCGGTCTTGATCACCGATACCCTTCAATTCATCGTCCTGGCGGTGGCGGTCATCATGGTGCTGCCCCTGCTGTTCGGCGACGAATTGATTGGCGGGATCAGCGGCTTCATCGAACACGCCAAGGCCCAACCGGCCCTGTTCGACCAGGCCGTCGATGGCGAGAACATCATGGTCGCCGACGAAGGTAAAACGCTGATGAGCTTGTCCTCCGGGCCGTTCACCTGGCTGTTCCTCACCGGCTGGATCGTGATCCACATGTTCAAAGTCGGCGGGGAATGGGCCTTCGTGCAGCGATTCCTCAGCGTGCCCAAGAAGTCGGACGCGGTCAAGGTCTCGCTGGTCTTCGGCGGGCTGTACCTCATCAGCCCACTGATCTGGATGCTCCCCCCGATCATCTACCGGATCCTCAACCCCGTCGCCGCTGGCGATGACGCCGCGATGGTCAACGGCGTCGCCGAGAAGGCCTACATCCTGGCCTGCCAATACGCCCTACCCGCGGGGATGGTCGGCCTGGTCATTGCGGCGATGTTCTCGGCCACCGTCAGCATGGTGGACTCGGAGATCAACGTCTACGCCGGTGCCCTGACCCGCGATGTCTACGCCAAACTATTCAACAAGGAAGAGGGGCATGAAAAGCACCTCGTCATCGTCGGCAAGCTTCTCACGCTGGTCCTAGGCGGCACCGTCGTCGGCATCGCCTTGCTGATCGACAACTTCGGCAAAGGCTGGGCCGAGAAAACGATCCTCACGATCACTGGCCTGTTCGTCGCGCCACTGGTGCTGCCCACCATCTGGGCGTTGTTCTCCAAACGTGTCGGCCTGAGTGCGGTTTTTATTACCGTCCTCGTCGGGGCCGCCGTCTCCGCCCTCGTGAAATTCGTCTTCGACGATGCGGAGATCATCAAGAACAATCCCCGTGACGTGGAAGTCATCGTCGGCATCGTGCCCCCGGTCTTGACCCTGCTTGCTCTGGAGTTCTTCAGCAAGGGTGTCAACAAGAACGTCGCCCGCACTGAAGTCCTGCGGGATCACGCAGAGCTCGCCGACGCCAAGGTGTCCGCCACGATGCCCCGCAAGGTGATCGCCTGGTCATGCGTGGGCCTGGGCCTTGTGATGATCGCCTTGGCCATCCTCGGCGATGAACACCGGATTTACCTGCTCACCGGCGCGGGGGCCCTGCTGGCGATCGGCGGGGCGATGCTCCTGCCCGACCTCGTGGGCAGCCCGCCCCAGCACAAGCCCAGCGCCACCGACGAAGCCGGCCCCGTCGAGTAAACCGGCGACCCGCCTTCAACCGGCCCCTTTCTCCACGGCCCCGCACCCGCGCGGAGCCGTTTTCATACGCCTGTCGCAAACTTGCTGATTGCGATCTCAAACTTCCTGTTTTGTCGCATCCGTGCAACATGCCGACGCAATCATGCGCAGCCCCGGGCGCTTAAGCCAAGTACTTTTGTGGTGTTGTGTTTCGCTTGGTTCGCCGGCCGGATCCTGTGTGTTCTTCCTGTTGGCGCCTTTTCTAGATTCTCTTTTTTCACCTTTGGAGGACAGAGCAAATGTCTAAGTTTCAGTTGTTTCTAGGCGCAATCGCCGCCACCGGTATCACTGGCTCGGCCAGTGCCGGCGTCTTTGTGTTCAGCAATCTGGCGGAGACCGAGTTCGTCACCGACCAGAACTCCACCAACTCGGCTGACCGGTTCGGTGACGCGGGCAGCGGCGACACCAAGCTCCTCGGCAGCGTCAACTCGAACCGTGACGAGTTCCTCGTGATCTCCGTCGATCTCAGCTCGATCCCGGACACCGACATCGTCACCAGCGCCACCCTCACCTTTGGCACCGACGGCGAGGACGGCAACTCGGTCTTCACCGCCAACCCGATCAACCTCTTCGAGCTGGTGTCAGACCCGGACGTGTCGGCCGGCAACGGCTACAACTACCGCTACCAGTCGTTCGGCCCCGACGGCAGCTCCGCCGCGGGCTTCCGCGCGGATAACGTCCAGTGGGACGGCAGCATCGGCGAGATCGCCTCGTCCGCTGATGCCGTCGCCAGCGACTTCCTCGGCACTCAGCTGAGCTCGATCGCCGCTTCCGCCTCCTCGACCGGCGGGACGACGTACGACGCCACCACCGCTGCCGCCGGCCAGAGCTACGAGTTCGTGTCTTCTGCCGCGTTTGCCAGCGCCGTCCAGTCGAACCTGGCCGACGACACCCTCTGGCTCGTCTTCGGCATTGATGCCTTGGATGTGGGTGCCGACGACGGCCTGCGCAGCTTCCTCCGCTACGATGAAGACTCGGCTGAACTTACGGTCAACACCGTGGCGATCCCCGAACCGGCTTCGCTGACGCTGGCCGGCTTGGGCGGCCTACTGATGCTCCGTCGCCGCCGCTCGGCCTAAGGCCAATCTGGCGTGATAACCTGAAATTTCAGCCCCGCAGGCACACGCCCGCGGGGCTTTTTTGCGCGCTGCCTGACCCCATGAACCCTGGCTGATCTCGCAGACAGGAATCATGTTGCGAGAGCAAGAACGGGTTTTCTTGATCTGCAATCTCCATCTACTAGTTGCTCATAAAAGCATCCAAGCAGTCCGTTGAGATCAGATCAGCCGCCAAAGCTTTGGTGTCTCACGACTTTGAAATTGCATAAAAAAGCATTGCGCAAAAACACCTAATCTTCTTGTTGCGCAAAAATAAGCGTCATCAGACGCAAATAGCAAGAAATGGATCGCAAGACATGATGGATTGCGTCTCAAACCTGGGGTAATTTTACTTTCGTGTCGTGAATCTCTCATGTTTGAGCAATGCTTGTGTGTTTCGCATTGTTTTTCACAGCCTTTTCTTGGTTTTTTCATCCCTATTGGAGGACAGAGCAGAATGTTTAAGTCTCAAGCACTTTTGGGCGCTGTCGCTGCCACGGCTTTTGCCGGGGCCGCTTCCGCTGTCACCGTTAACCTGGCGCCTGAGAACGCCAACCGCACCCGTTCGGATGCGCTGACTGGCAACTCGGAAACCTCGAGCCCCGACCTCGTCGGCAACGTCTCGGCGACCCGTGCTCACCGCAGCGTCCTGGACTTTGACCTGTCCAGCATCCCGGACAACGCGGTCATCACCAGCGTCACCCTGACCGGCAACTTCAACCCGGACGGCTCGGGCAACTCGGCCAACACCGATGATGGCTCGGGCGACCTCACTGTCAACGAATTGCTGGAAGACCCGGATCGCGTCAACGGCTGGAACTTTGCTTCCCAGAGCTTCGGCCCGGACCAGACCGGCAACACCGCCGACGACGTCGCTTGGGCGGTAGCCGGCGGCACGCTCGGCGCCGCTCTGTCGAGCGTCCTGGACACCTCCTACGATCCCGAAGGTATCGCCGCTGGCACCACCTTCACTTGGAGCTCGTCCGCTGCGTTCATCAGCGCGATCTCGAGCAACCTGGCTGACGACGAAGTCCTGCTCAACATCGCAGGCCTGGGCCTCGAAGGTGGCGGCCGTTCGTTCATCCGTGACAACAACATCTACGACCTGGAAGTCGAATACACCGTCATCCCCGAGCCGGCTTCGGTCAGCCTCGCTGCCTTGGGCGGCCTGCTGATGCTCCGTCGCCGCCGCTCGGCCTGAGCTTCACGCTCAGCTGTTTGGTGTTAGACCAATTTCAGTCCCAGCCGGTTAACCCCGGCTGGGACTTTTCGTTTCTGTTCTTTGGTTTGCGCAAATGAGACAAAACTTTCGGTTCCGAACGCCTTGGCTGTCGTTTACTGAAAGCAAACGATCGCATTTCAGCCTTGCTGTATTGAGCCACAGAGATGAACATATACGACAGCAGTATCCGATTTGTGCCGATCGCTGGTGCTGCGTCTTCTTGAATGGGTCAGGTCTTTTCGTTTTGTTTTGAATGAAGGAACACACATGTATCACATACCTCGTCGTATTCGCTCTGGGTTCACCCTGATTGAACTGCTCGTGGTGATCTCGATCATCGCGCTGCTCATCGCAATCCTCCTCCCCGCGCTCGGTGCTGCACGGGAACAAGCCCGACGGACGCAATGTGCGACGCACACACGCGGCTTGGCTCAGTCTGCCATAACCCAGGCGATCGACAACAAACAGCGCCTGAACAACTTCTCGCAGAATCCGGTCAGCCTTGGCGTCATCCCCTCGCCTTACCAGTGGCATAACGGCAAGAAGGACGACTTGGTCGAGTATTACGGCTTGGATGAAGATTATGTGTTCTGCCCTTCTAACCCTGATGTGAAGGCCTTGTCCGAGACGGTCACTGGCACTTTCCTGACCGGATATTCTTCGTTTGGCGGCCGAGCTGATGTCAACGCCGATTTCGCCAACAACCCGGCCTCGGGCACCTTCACCGGCTTCGAAGAATCTGCTGCGGCTGGAGAGCAGCGAATTTTCCACGAAACCCTTGAAGACCAGACCGCCTACGACGTTCTGTTTGCTGACGTGACGCGTGTTACGGATTCCAACCTCTGGGGCCGATCGGATGGTTCCCAGTTCAGCAACCACATCTCCGGTGACGATGGCGGACCGACCGCAGGTACGGGTGAAGGTGGGCTCAACGTCAGCTACATCGACGGCCATGCGGCGTGGAAGAATCGTGCCGACATGGGCCAGCAGACCGACGACGCGACGACGCCCGGCCAACGGATTTATCAGTACCAATCCGGCCCCAGCACACTCCTTATTTACTTCTGATTCAATTTGACTTTCACATTCAAACCTGATCGGCAAGAGCCGATCAGGTTTTTTCATCGCTAGGCTGCAGAGGCATCGATTGTCGCTATCTAAAAGTAAACGATCGCATAGTCGCCTAATCACATTGTGACGCAAAGACGATGACGACAACAGTGTCCGGTTTTTGCTGATCGTTGATGCTGCGTCTTCTTGAATGGATCAGGTCTTCTCGTTTTGTTTGAATCTAAGGAACACACATGTATCGCATACCCCGCCGTATTCGCTCTGGGTTCACCCTGATTGAACTGCTCGTGGTGATTTCGATCATCGCGCTGCTCATCGCGATCCTGCTCCCGGCCCTTGGTGCCGCCCGCAACCAGGCTCGGATCGTCAAGTGCTCCAGCCACGCCCGCGGCCTGGCCCAGGCCATGTACGCCCAAGGCGTCGATTTCGGCGGGGACATCCCCGACTGGGGCAACTTCGATGACGAGTGGGGCACCCAAAACTTCCGCACTTCATCGCCCGACCGGCTGACCACCTTGTCACGCGACAGCATCATGAAGGACTACGGCATCCCCCGAGAGTACTTCTACTGCCCGTCCAACCCAGAGTGGAACACCGATGATCACTTCTTGGACAAGCCCACCGCGATCACTATCGGCTACCAGGTCTTCGCCAGCCGACCCAAGCTGGTCTACTTCCGCGCCCCTGGCAAACGCACCGACGTCAGCTTCGGCGGGATCTCTGGATTCGAGGAAGTCCCCGCCGGCGAGTTGACCTTCCACCGCAACATCGAAGGCCCTGCCTACTACGACGAAATCGTCTCGGACCTCAACTACGCCAACGGCGGCAACAACTTCACCGGCAGCGATCTGGACGACCGCGCGAACCACATCGATAACACCGATACCGACGTCACCGGCTACATGCCCCAAGGCGGCGGCGGTTCCAATGTCGGCTTCATCGACGGCCACGTCGAATGGCGCAAGCAGAATGACATGGGCCAAGAAACCGACGAACGGCGCCACCAGTTCGGCGTCGGCGGTAAAGACTACTTCTTTTAAAATCACCGCCCAACCCGCAGCAACCCAAACCCGGCCACTCGTAAGTGGCCGGGTTTTTGTATCGCGGCCGAGCCTTAACCCCCGAGCTTAAATCCGCCTTGCGCTACCACACACACTCCATCCGTTCCTTTTTCACACAAGCAAGGCCAAGAGCCGCATCGCGATCCATCGGATGAAGTCGCAAGCGCCAAAAACAAATGGTCCATTTTTTTGTTTCGCTCCGCTGTCCAACCTGCTTCGGAGCCCTTGTCTTGCGGGAAAGCATGACCGATTACGCATGGCCTGCTTGTCGCAATCAGGGAGAATCTAATCGCGTCTGTGCCTACGTTTTGGCCGTAAAATCACGCATACTCGTTGTTCTGTTGCGATATGATGTAGATCACACTGCTTTGTGTTAAACACGTCTGATCACGGCTCACCAACCATTCCCCACCCCGCCTATCTGGGCGGCGGCCCGAGATAATTCTGACGCATGACTTCGATTGACTACACCGTTCTGCTTATCTATCTCGCCGGGGTCTTCCTGGTCGGCATCCTGTTCGCCAGCAAGAACAAAAGCAGCAGCGACATGTTCGCCGCCGGGGGCAAATCGCCCTGGTGGGCCAGCGGCTTGAGCGGGTTCATGACGATGTTCTCGGCCAACACCTTCGTGGTCTGGGGCGGCATCGCCTACGAACGCGGCCTGGTCGCGGTGCTGATCAACCTGATGTACGGCCTGGCGGCTCTGCTGGTGGGCTACTTCGTCGCCGGGCGTTGGCGCCGGATGGGCGTGCAGACGCCGGCCGAGTACATACAGCTCCGCTTCGGCAATGCGGCGTTGCACTTTTTCACCTGGTTCATGACCGTGTTCAAGATGCTGACCACGGCGGGGGCCTTGTACGCCATGGGACGCATCCTCGTGGCGCTGATGCCGATCCCCGACGGTTGGTTTATCCAGGACCCCGAGACGGGCAACCTGTCGCTGAGTTGGGCGATCATCCTGCTGTCCAGCATCGTCGTGATCTACACCATGATCGGCGGGCTCTGGGCGGTCTTGATGACCGATGTGCTCCAGTTCATTGTGCTGAACCTCGCGGTGCTGTTTGTCATCCCGCTGGTGTTGATACAGGTCGGCGGCGTGGGCGCGGCGATCGAGGGCATGGGCAACACGGTCGTCGATGAGCAAGGCCGAACGATGCTGAGCCCGATCGCCGGTGACTACACGATGATGTTTCTGGTCGGGTGGTTGATGATCCACTTCTTCATGATCGGGGCCGAGTGGGCGTTTGTGCAGCGGTTCATCTGCGTCAAGGATGCCAAGGCAGCGCGGATGGGCGCGTACCTGTTCGGCGGGTTGTACCTGGTGAGCCCCCTGCTTTGGCTGATGCCCCCGTTGATCTGGCGTGTCGTGCATCCGATCCCCGAGGGCGCCACCGGCGAAGAAGTCCTGAAACTGAAAGAGACGGCCTACATCGATGCGTGCAAGTCGGTCTTGCCCGTGGGCATGATCGGGTTGATGTTCGCGGCGATGTTCTCCGCGACGGCCAGCATGGTCAGCTCGCAGCTCAACGTGTTCTCAGGGGTCATGACCAACGACATCTACAAGCCCTTGGTCAAGAAAGCGAGCGGCGCCCAATTGCTTTGGGTTGGACGGATCTTCACGGTGGTGCTGGGCGTGCTGCTGATCGGGATCGCGTTGTCCTACCTGAGCCTGGGCGGGGCTGAGAAAGTCATCATCAAGTCGACCGAGGCGGTGGTGGTGGCGTTGCTGGCCCCGACCGTATGGGGCTTGTTCAGCAGAAAGGTCGGCGTCGCGGCGGTCTGGTGGACCGCTGGGGTCGGCATGGTGGCCGGTTTGTTTGTCCGGCTATGGCTTGCCAAGGACGGCTGGCTGACGCAGTACGAAGCGTTTGCCCCTGCAGCGGACATGATCCAAGAAAACATGAAGGTCGCTGAGACGATCTCGGGTGTCATCCTGCCCGTGGCGGTGCTCTGCGTCGTGCAGATACTGTCCAAGAACACGAACCCCGGGTACGAGCGGATCACGTCCCTGCCGAGCCAACAGGACCAGGATGTCGCTGAGTCGACCGGACCTGCCGACAAGCTGCCGGCGTTGGTCGTGGGCTACGCGGTCGGTATCTGCGGCGTGTTAATGCTTGGCCTGCTGCCATTTAACTCGAAAGAAGATGCTGTGGTCCTCGTGGCTTTTGCTGCGGTCACCCTTGTGATATCCGGTATCATTTTGTTTTTCACCCTCCGCCAAACCCAGCCTACGCCAGAAGACGTGAAAGGTGCCTGATCTATGTTGACTGTTGACGCTGTTGAATCGCGAGACCTCAAGGCCGAACGCCATGACGCGGACTTGGTCGTCGTCGGCGGCGGGCTCGCGGGCGCCTGCGCTGCGATCTCAGCGGCGCGAGCGGGGCTCCAGGTGGTGCTCGTACAAGATCGCCCGGTGCTGGGCGGCAACGCCTCCAGCGAGGTGCGGCTATGGGTCCTGGGGGCCACGAGCCACATGGGCAACAACAACCGCTGGTCGCGTGAGGGCGGCGTGATCGACGAGATCCTCGTCGAGAACATGTACCGCAACCCCGAAGGCAACGCGCTGTTGTTTGACACCGTGCTGCTGGAGAAGGTGGTCGAAGAGCCGAACATCACGCTGTTGTTGAACACCGCAGCGTTCGAGGCCACGAAGTCCGACGCGGACACGATCGCGTCGGTGAAAGCATTCTGCAGC
This sequence comes from Phycisphaeraceae bacterium, assembly GCA_965230305.1. Taxonomy (GTDB): domain Bacteria; phylum Planctomycetota; class Phycisphaerae; order Phycisphaerales; family Phycisphaeraceae. The sequence goes on from OZ245998.1 coordinate 331,409, forward strand.
CAGAACAGCACGATGTACGACCTGCATGCGCCGCTATTTGCCGATGCGTCGGGCGATGGGGTGCTGGGTTTCCTGGCCGGTGCCGCGTTCCGGATCGGGGCCGAGTCCACTGATGAGTTCGACGAGAAGTTCGCACCGACCCAAGAGTACGGCGAGCTGCTGGGGCACTCGATCTACTTCTACACCAAGGACATCGGCCAGCCGGTGCAGTTCACGCCCCCCAGCTTTGCGCTGGACGACATCACCAAGATCCCGCGCTTCCGCAGCTTTAATGCCAAGGAGTACGGTTGTCGGCTGTGGTGGATCGAGTACGGCGGACGGCTGGACACCATCCACGACACCGAAGCGATCAAGTGGGAGCTTTGGAAGGTCTGCTACGGCGTGTGGAACCACATCAAGAACTCCGGCGAGTTCCCTGAAGCCGCGAACCTGACGTTGGAGTGGATCGGCACGGTCCCGGGCAAGCGCGAGTCGCGCCGCTTCGAGGGCGACTACATGATCCACCAGAAAGACTTGATCGAGCAGCGCGCTCACCACGACGCAGTGAGCTTCGGCGGCTGGGCGATCGACCTGCACCCGGCCGACGGCGTCTTCAGCGAGAAGCCCGGCTGCACGCAATGGCACAGCAAGGGCGTGTACCAGATCCCTTTCCGGACGATGTACAGCCGCAACATCAACAACCTGTTCCTTGCCGGTCGTGTGCTGAGCGCCTCGCACGTGGCGTTCGGCTCGACACGCGTGATGGCGACCTGTGCCCACAGCGGCCAGGCGGTGGGCCAAGCCGCGGCGATCTGCAAGCGTGATGACCTGCTGCCCCGTGAGCTGGCGGAACCCGGCAAGGTCGAGACGCTGCAGCGTGAGCTTTTGCGGATTGGTCAGCACATCCCGGGCCTGGCGATGGAAGACGCTGAGGACCTGGCAACGAAGGCCACCGTCACCGCGAGCAGCCAGCTGTCGCTCGCGTCGCTGCCGTTGAGCCAGAAGACGCTGCCTTTGGATTGCTCCCGTGCGTTGCTGCTGCCGGTGGCCAAGGGGCCGATGCCGAAGGTTTCGCTCTGGGTCGAAGCGCAGGAAGCCACGAACCTAACGGTGCAGTTGCGCGGCTCGAGCAAGCCCGGCAACTTCACACCCGACGAGGTGCTTGCCGCGGAAGTGATCGAGCTCACGCCCGGCGCGGGGCAGGCGACTCGGCAACAAGTCGTCGCGGCCGTCGAAGGCGGACAACCCGAAGTCCAAGCTCAAAACAGCACCGGCACGCTGCAGCAGATTGAGGTGAACTTCGACACGATCGTCGAAACGCCTCGCTACCTGATGGTTTGCCTGCTGGCCAATGAAGCGGTGTCTGTTGCTGCCAGTGAGTCGCTGCAGACCGGCCTGATGTCGATCCGGCACAAGGCCAACAAGGCTGTGTCCAAAGGCGGCGCCAACCAGACCCCCCCTTCTGACATCGGTGTCGAGTCGTTCGAGTTCTGGCTGCCCGAGCGCCGGCCGAAGGGCCAGTTGCTGGCCGCCCGTTTCGATCCGCCGATCGACGGCTACGCCCCCGAGCAGGTGCAGCAAGGCCCCGAACGCCCCGTGGATCAGGCCAATGCCTGGATCGCCTCCCCCGGCGACGCCTCGCCTTGGCTTGAGCTGTCTTGGGATGCCCCCCAGCAGATCCGTCGAGTGGAAGTGGCCTTCGACACCGACCTGGACCACGCGATGGAGTCGGTGCTGATGGGCCACCCCGAGCGGAAAATGCCCTTCTGTGTGTCCCACGCGAAGCTGGTGGATGACGCGGGGCAAACCGTGGCAGAGTTGGTCGACAACCACCAGACCCGCTGGTCGGTGAAACTCGACCAGCCGATCGCAACAAAATCCTTGCGTCTGCAAGTTGAGCACCCCAGCGCACACACCGCGGCATCGGTCTTCCGGATCCGCTGCTTCGGCTAAGCCAAGATGCGCCCTGTCGCATTGAAGAAGAATTAGGCCGTCCGAATACATGGGCTGCTATGTCGCAAACTGACATAGTGGAAGTCTCTTTGTTTTTGTTTGGGAGTTGCGCATGGGTATCCGGTTCTTCTTTGTCTTCAGTGTGTCTATCTTTTTATCCTCGGCGGCTTTGGCTCAAAGCCAACCCAATATCCTCTGGATCATTGCCGATGACATGAGCCCTGACATAGGAGCCTATGGCTACGAGGGCGTGAGCACCCCCAACCTGGATCGCTTGGCTGCGGAAGGCACCCGCTACAACCGGGCCTACTCCACCGCAGCGGTATGCTCCGCCTCGCGCTCGGCGGTCATCACCGGGATGTACCAGAACACGATCGGCGCCCAGAGCCACCGCCTGACGTCCAGTACTAAAGACCTGCTGCCAGCCGGCATCGCACCCATCACCGAGTACTTCCGGGACCAGGGCTACTACGTCACGAACTCGAACTGGAACGTCTCGGGCAACGGTAAGACGGACTACAACTTCCGCTCGGGCATATCCGGCGGTATGTACGACGGCTACGACTGGGCTGGGCGAAGCAACAACCAGCCGTTCTTCGCGCAGGTGCAGATATTTGATCCGCACCGCGATTTCCGAAGCAACCCAGACCCGACGCGCATCGATCGCGTCAACCTGCCGGACTACTACCCCGACGACGATCTGGCCCGCGCGGACTGGGCGAACTACCTCACCTCGGTCGAAGAAGTCGACCGCAAGGTAGGCGTGGTGCTGGATCGCCTCGAAGCCCAGGGCCTCGCGGACAACACGATTGTGATGTTCTTCGGGGACCACGGCCGGGCCCACGTGCGCGACAAGCAGTGGTTGTATGACGGCGGCATCCGTGTGCCCTTGATCATCCGTGACCCCAGCCAGGCCGGAGGCCAGGTCAGTGAAGAAGCGGTCAGCCTTATCGACGTCAGTGCAGGCAGCCTGGCGTTATCCGGCGCGGACCTGCCTAGCCATCTGCAGGGTGTCAACATGTTTGACGAGAACTTCGACGGTCGGGACGCCGTGTTTGCCGCTCGTGACCGGGCGGGTAACGTCGTGGACCGTGTGCGGAGCGTGCAGGTCGGCGACCTCAAACTGATCCACAACTTCTTCCCGGAGTTGCCGTACATGACCGGCGACCAGGAGAGCTACTACAAACGGCTGGAGTACCCCGTGCACACGCTTCTGCTGGAGCTGCATGAGCAAGGCAAGCTAACGCCCGAGCAGGCGTTGTTCCTAGCGTCCTCACGGCCGGAGTTTGAGCTCTACGATTTGTCCGCAGACCCTTTTGAACTCAACAACCTCGCGGACGATCCGTCTTATGCCAGCCCCCTCGCCGAGATGCGGGCACTGATTGAAGCCCACCTTCTGGAGACCGACGCGGTCGGCGGATACCCAGGCGATACCGCCGAAGAAGCGGCGTTGGCGCAAAGCTCCGTGAACTGGGGCACCAACCGTTTGGCCAGCCGCGGCTTTGGCGTGAATGGCGACCGCACGCTTGAGCTGGATTACTGGGAGGGGATTCTGGGTGTGGAATCCAGCCTCGTGCCCGAACCGGGTGTCGGCTCGCTGATCTTGCTCTCGAGTGTTTTGCTGATGCGTCGCCGACGTTCGGTGTAAAATGTGCATCAAACTTCAAGAGGACATTACTTGTTCCACCGACTCCTGTTTATCGTTTTTACTTGTTTGATGACCGCCTGCACCGCGACCGCCGATCCGCCGCCCAACGTGATTTGGATCATTGCGGATGACCTCAGCCCGGATCTGGGCTGCTACGGCTACGACGAAGTCCACACGCCCAACATCGACCGGCTCGCCTCGGAAGGCGCTCGTTACACCCATGCCTACTGCACCGCCCCGGTCTGCTCCGCCTCGCGCTCAGCACTGATCACCGGGATGTACCAGACGACGATCGGCGCACAGAGCCATCGCATGACCGGCGATACCAAGCCGCTGCTGCCCCAGGGCATCCGCCCGATCACCGAGTACTTCCAGCAGCGCGGCTACTTCGTCACCAACGGTAATTCCAACGTGTCCGGAAGCGGCAAGACCGACTACAACTTCCGCTCAGGCGGTCGGATGTACAACCACCACAACTGGGCCCGCCGAGCCGAAGACCAGCCCTTCTTCGCACAGGTGCAGATCTACGAACCTCACCGGGATTTTGCAACAAACACAGATCCTTCCCGACTGGATCGCGTGACGCTGCCGCCCTATCTGCCGGATCACCCGGTCGCTCGTGCGGACTGGGCCAATTACCTGGTTTCGATTGAGGAGTTGGACCGCAAAGTCGGCCTGATCCTGGACCGCCTCGAACGCCAGGGCGTCGCAGACAACACCGTGGTGATCTTCTTTGGTGACCACGGCCGGCCGCACGTCCGTAGCAAGCAGTGGCTGTATGACGGCGGGCTGCGTGTGCCTTTGATCGTGCGCTGGCCCGGGCACATCGAGCCGGGCACCGTAGATGCCCGCCCTGTGAGCCTGATCGATGTCGGCGTCGGCAGCTTGGCGCTGACGGGGGCTAGGCCGCCGGCCCATATGCAGGGTGTCAATATGTTCGCGGACGACTTTCAAGGTCGCGACGCCATCTTCGCCAGCCGGGACCGCAGCGGCAACGTCGTCGACCGTGTCCGCAGCGTGCAGGTCGGCGACCTCAAGCTGATCCGCAACTACTTCCCGGAGTTGCCCTACATCCATGGCGAGCAAGAGAGCTTCTACAAGCGGCTTCAATACCCGATGCACACGCTGCTGATGGTCTTGCATGAGCGGGGTCAGCTGACGCCCGAGCAAGCGAGGCACATGGCGTCCTCGCGCCCCGCCGAAGAACTGTACGACTTGTCCAACGATCCGTTTGAACTCAACAATCTGATCGAAGACCCCGCCTACGCCGAAGCGTTAGTTGACCTGCGCGGACGCTTGGATGAATGGGTCGAGCAGACTGACGGCGTGGGGCGCTACCCCGGCAACCCCGCGACCGAAGATCGGCTGCGCCAAGGCTCGGTGAACTGGGGCACCAACGCGCTGCGTCGTCGCGGGTTCGAGGTCGACGGCGACCGCGAAGCTGAACTGCAGTGGTGGGCGGAACGCCTCGGGCTGTAGTCGGCAGTATCTATTGGTTTGAACGCTTCAACTTCAGGAAACTTCACATGCTCCGTGCTTTCACCTTCCTTGCAGGGGCCCTTGCCACGCTGACCACCACCGCCTGCGCTCAAACGCCCGACCCCCGGCCGAACATCGTCGTGATCCTTGCCGACGACATGGGCTTTTCAGACCTGGGGTGTTATGGCAGCGAGATCGATACCCCGAACCTTGACCGCCTCGCGGCGGAGGGCGTTCGCTTTACCCAGTTCTACAACACCTCGCGGTGCTGCCCGTCGCGGGCCAGCCTGCTGACCGGGCTCTACGCCCACCAGGCCAACATGGGCTGGATGACCGCGGCGGACATGCAGCGCCCCGGCTACGGCGGCCAACTGCGTGACGATGCGGTCACGATCCCCGAAGCCCTACGCGAAGCCGGCTACGGCACCTACATGGTCGGCAAGTGGCACCTGACCCACACCGACTCGCTCGGCGACGGCCCCAACGGCAGTTGGCCGACCCAACGCGGCTTTGACCACTTCTACGGCACGCTCGAAGGTGCCAAACACTACTACCGGCCTCAGTGGCTGTTCCGTGACATGGAGTCCATCGACCGTGACAGCCTGCCCGCCGACTACTTCTACACCGACGCCATCGCGTCACAAGCCGCTGAGTTCATCGCGAACCACGACCCCGAATCGCCCCTGTTTTTGTACACCGCCTTCTACGCGCCGCACTTCCCGCTTCACGCACCGGCAGAAGACGTCGCCCGCTTCCGTGGCCAATACACACAGGGCTGGGAAGCCACACGCCAGCAGCGCCTGGCCAGGCAACTGGAGATGGGCATCGTGCCTGAGCACACGGTCATGTCCTCGATGGAGGACATCCCGGCCTGGGATTCTCTGACCGATGCCCAGCAGGATGACATGGATCACCGCATGGCGATTTACGCGGCCCAGGTCCACATCATGGACCGCAACGTCGGCCGCATCCTCGATGCACTCGAAACCGCCGGCCGACTCGAGAACACGCTGATCCTCTTCATGAGTGACAACGGCGGCACGAACAACGGCGGCGCACTCGGCCGAGGCGACACCGACCCGTCGGGCCCGACCAACCAGTACACCACCTACGGCGGCGGCTGGGCTTCGGTCTCCAACACGCCCTACCGGCTGTACAAGAAATGGTCCCACGAGGGCGGCGTGATCACCCCGCTGGTCGCGTACTGGCCCGGCCGAACCGGCGAGCCCGGCAGCCTCAGCCACATGCCCGGGCACCTGATCGACATCCTGCCCACCTGCCTGGAAGCCGCCGGCATTGAGCACCCGCGCCAACGCAACGGCCGCCCCGCGCCGCCGCCCGAAGGCATCAGCCTGCTGTCAGCGATGGCGGGCGAACCGGACGCCGAAGACCGCTTCTTCGGTTTCGAACACGAAGGCCATCACGGGATGCGGCTGGGCCAATGGAAGCTCGTCGCCCGCAGCGCCAACAGCGGCTGGGAACTCTACGACTTGTCGCAGGACCGCACGGAGATGAACAACCTTGCCGCCGATCGCCGGGACATCGTCCGTGAGCTCGACGCTCAGTGGCGACAGTGGGCCCAGCGCTGCTATGTCGTGCCCATGGATGAGTCCGGCTGGAGCCAGCGTGTGCGGCGCTCGCGACAAGCCAACCAGTAAGCCCGCTACTCCGGCTGTTCCATGATGTAGTCCCGCTCGTACAAGCCGCGGTTGTTACGCGCCCAGCGAGGTTCGCTAATCCACATCGGGTTCCGCTCCAAAGACGCTTCCCAGTTGTGCAGGGCGCGCAGCATCTGATTCACCCGCTCGGGCTCCGAGGCTGCCAGATTGTGCATCTCGCCCGGATCGTTCGCCAGGTTGTAAAGCTCCGGTGCCCGGTGCGGCAGACGGACGACCTTCCAATCCCCCTGCCGGAACGCAGCCCCACGCATGATGATCCGGATGTAGATCGTTTCGTGCGGTTGGCTGCGGTCTTCACCCCGGAAATAGGGCAGCAGATTGACACTGTCGTAGACCTTGTCACCTTCCCCGGTGAAAGGCTGGCCCGCAGCATCCATAAACGTCGCCATCAGGTCCAGGCTGCTGACCGGATGCGGATACGTAACGCCTTGGGGCAGTTCCGCCGGCCAAGTGAAGATCATCGGCACACGAAACGCGCCTTCCAGCACCATCCCCTTCTGTCCGCGCAAAGGCGCGTTGATAGAAGCATTGGCCACGCAAGGCCCACCGTTGTCGCTCAGGAACACAATCAGTGTGTTTTCCCAATCGCCCGAGGCCTGCAGGTGTTCCGTGATCCGGCCAACGTTCTGGTCCAAGCAGTACTGCATCGCGCAGTAAATCCGCCGGCGCTCGTTGGGGATGTGCGAGAAGCGTTGGATATCTTCCCGCTTGGCCTGCATCGGGGTGTGCGGCGTGTTGTATGACAGATAAACAAACCAAGGCTCACCGTCGGGCACCGAGTCGATGTAGTCCAACGCTTCGGTCGTGAACCAGTCCGTCAGGTAGGGCTCATCAATTTCCGTCACCGGTTCGCCGTCGCGGAACAGATGGTTATTGTCCGGCCGGGGGAAGTAGTTGTGGTTGCCGTTGAGCATCCCGAAGAAGTAATCAAAGCCACGCGCATTGGGCATGTGCCAATCCGCAGATTGGCCGACGTGCCACTTACCGATGCAGGCGGTGTGGTAGCCGAGCGCTTGCAGGCGGTCCGAAATAAGAGGCTCATCCTGCGGGATCGCGATGGACTCCTGGAGGATGTGGTCGCTGTAGGTCGGGTTGTGGTCAATACCAAAGCGGTTCTGATAGCGGCCGGTGAGCAGGCCCGCCCGCGAAGGACCGCAAACCGAGCTGCTGACGTAGCCCTGTGTACAGCGAACGCCTTGCGCCGCCAGCGCATCGATGTTCGGCGTCTGAATCTGCCGCGAGCCGAAGCAACTCAGGTCGCCATAGCCCATGTCATCAACCAGAATCACCAGCACATTGGGCGGGTCCGCCTGCGCGACGCCCGCCGATACCACACAGAACAACCAGAGGACGGATTGAAGGCACTTTTTCATGCGGTACATGATTAAACCTTTACTTCTCATCACGGGGATCACTCCCCTGTGTAATGGGCCTGCATCTCGCGAAGCTGCTGCGCCAAAGCCTGCACCATCTCCGCATACGCCGGGTCCAACGCCAGGTTGCGCGTCTCGTCCGGGTCTGCGTGCGTGTCATAAAGCTCGACGAACTCCACTACATCCACATCCTCGACAGTCCGCGTTTCGATGTACTTGTACTGCTCGTTGCGGACGGCGAAAAACGGCCGGGGAATCAGCTGCGGCGTGGGCGACTCGTAGAAGATGGCTTCACGCCCTTCGAGCGTCGCGTCTTCCAGCATGGGTACCAGCGATTCACCGTGCACGCCCTCGGGCAGATCAACCCCCGCCCACTCGAGCAGGGTCGGCATGATGTCCGCATTCAAAGCGAACTGGTCCCGCTCGCCGGGCTCGAGCCCCGGGCCGGCGATAATCAACGGCACACGCCAGGACAGTTCGTAAGGCAGGACCTTGCTGGTCAGGCCGTGTTCGCCGAGCATCCAGCCGTTATCCGACAGGAAGACGATGTAGGTATTGTCTGCAAGGCCTAGCGCGTCGATCGCCTCGATCACTCGGCCGAGCTCACGGTCCAGCTCGGTGAGCGACGCATAGTGACGATGGATATGGTTGCGGAGCGGCCCTTCCTGGGCGTAGCCATAGCGGCTCTGAGCCCGGGTATAGCTACGGGCAGTGCGGAGGTATGGCGGTTTGCCCGCATGGTCGGACTGCCAGGTCGAGGGCAAGGGAAGGGCCTGCGGATCAAACTGCGCCAATACATCGGGCTGCGCAGGCCAATCAAACGCATGGTCCATATGCGGCACCTGCGTGCAATGCCAAAGGACGAAAGGCCGGTCTTCAGCAACCGCTTGTTCCATGAAGGCGATTGAACGGTCGGCAATGTAGGCCTCCAGATAACCTTCGGCAATGATCTCTTCACCCTGCTCATGGAAATTGCGGCCGTACCAACGGTCGTTGGCGTGACAGATGCTGTGCCAGTCAAAGCCGAGCTCTTCGGGGCTGTTACCGACGTGCCATTTACCGTTGACCCCGGTGAAGTAGCCCGCCTCACGAAGCGTGCTGGCAAACGTCGGCACCCCGTCGAGCATCCGCTCGCTGCCCCAGGTCGTGATGCCAACCGTCGAGCTGTAGCGCCCGGTCAGACTGGTGGCCCGGCTGGGGCTGCAGATCGAGAGGGTGACATAAGCGTTGTTGAAGACCACGCCCCGGCCCGCCAAAGCGTCGATGTTCGGCGTGATCGCATGCGGGTTGCCCACGTAGCCAAACGTGTCGTAACGCATGTCGTCGGTGAAAATGAACACGAAGTTCGGCGAGGTGCTGGGGCCCGAATCTCTATCCTGCGCGCCGGCGGGCGACGCGGTCACGCATCCCAGGCACAAGCAAAGCGCCAGGCTGAAAGTGGTCACCAACAAATCACGCATGCACATCGGAAGAAAGGACATCAGCATCTCCGCAGAAGCAAAAACGAAACAATCGACTTCACGACTTCACATCACGACACAAGCCTTGAGCTTAACACGTGTTCGTGTGCCACTGAACCCGGCGACCCTGCGTAATCGAGCACCAACACTGCTCTTTTACGTCAGTCCGATGCCGGCTGAATCCGGGCGGTGCTCGCAAAGTAGCCATAGCCATACTGCAGAACGATTTGGTCGTCCGGCATCAGCTGGATGACCCCGTCGCCGCCCCGGGCCGACGAATGCTCGACGATGGCCGAGTTGCGGTAAGACGTCAACCGGTAGTTGCTCCGGTGAAGAGTGAAGACTTCAGAATCGCCCGCCGAGGTGGTGACCGTGATCTCAGCCGTGTTGCCGAGCACCGGAGCATCCAGTTGCAGAATGACGCTGCCCGGCCCGCCGTCCCAAGCGTTGCCGTTGCGATCCTGGACCGACAAGCGGGTGTCTTGTCGGGTTGCTGCGATCAGGCCCATGTTGAACGCGGCGTTGAACGCGGTCCAGCCTTCGGGGTGTCGAAACGCGCCGCCAGGATTGAAGGGGTAATGCTCCGTCGCCGCCGAGGAACAGATCGCACCACGGGCTGAGTAGAGGTGAGCGCAGACCGGCCGATACTTGATCGGCCATCCCCGTTCGACACCCAGGTAGTCTGCCGGTCCGCGCCAGCCGGTGTGGAAACCCAACGGGTTTCGGCCCCAGAGGTTGTCAAAGTGCGAGACCGCAAGCACGTTCAACCGGTCAATGCGTTCGGTATCCCCGGGCGCATCGCCCAGCACCGACGACACACTCCAGGCCAGGAACGGGAAGCCCGCGAGGTTGCCAGGCTCGTTCCACGACGAACCGCCCCCCGTGTGCCCGGGCATCTGCCGCGGCAGCGACCAGTGCCTCGAATCGTACCGCCGGAAGTCCCATCGATTGTCCGATCGGCTGATCGCTACATCCGCCCAGAGCCGCAGGTACGCCTCCAGCCGCGCCGGCGCCGCTTCTGGGTAATGGGTCAACAGCGTCACCAGCCCGCTGATCGTCTTGTGCTCGCTCATCCGCTGGCCCTTGGTATTCAGCGGGTCACGCAGGTCAACCTCTTCAACGATCCACTGCGCCTGCGCAACCGCCGCGTCCAGGAAAAGCGAAGCGTCGGCCCGCCCTTCCCGCAGCGCGACTTCATACATCATCAGGTTCGGCAACACCGTCCAGCCCGGCGGGTAACGCCCCTTGAACGTCCCGATGCGCGTCTGCACTTCATACAGCCCGCTGGCTTCCCAGTTCGCAAAAGTCCAGTCGCGGATCCTCTCGTAGTAGCGATCCGTGAAGTACTCAGCAAAGTGTGGGTAGCCGTACAGAAAGAACGCGGGGATCGTGACCGTCTCGGGGTGCAGCCGCTCTTCAGTTCCTGCCCAGTCCTTGCTCACCGGGTCGATGTACCACCACGAAACACCCCAATGAATCAACTGGATGATGTCCGGCACATCCTCACCGACCGGGCCGTCCAGTTCTTCGTACATCCGCGCGAGCACCTCCATCGCATTCTCCTCCGCGCCGCGGTCCAGCACGAAGTCCGGCGAGAGCACCCGCTGCATGTCCCGTTCCCAGTCCATCTCCACATTCATCTGCTCAAAGCACGACGGGTTGCTCAGGTAAAGATTCACTAGCGAAGCGGTGGAATACGCGTAGAACGGGCTATCCCGCCAAGGGGCACATCCGAACGCACCGGGCCAGCTGCCGGTGGCCGAACGATCATCAACAAAAAACCGCAGCGCGGGCTCGAGCGTGATGGATTGGAAGAAGAATGGCGCGACAAAGAACGGGTCGGACGAGCCGGGGCTTAGCCCGCCGCCATCCACGTGCACGACGTACTGCAGCATCGGGTCGTCCGGCGTGAACCCCGTGAAGTCGCCTACATGACCGTTGATCGTGCCGGTAAACAGCACACGATTGTCGGTGAGAGGCGTAACCGTGAAGGTCGAGCCATCCGGCGATACCGGCGCGGTAAACCGCTTGGGCCAATTGGAGTTGAAGCCCGACTGGTTCAGAAAGATTAGGTGCTGCGTCGTGTCAAAGGTTGGGTTGAAGCTGGGCCGTTCGATCTGCACCAGTTCGCCCAAATCGTCGGGGTCATCGGTCCACAACCGCACTTCACGTACCCGCGCAACGTTCAGCGCCCCGGGGTTTTCGATCCACAGCCGCACCGCTGATGCTCGCACGGGTTCCAAGAACAGGGCGCGGATCGCCAGCTGATCGTTGTCGACAATGCGTCCGCCGGGGATGTCGACCCACCCCACGTTGGTCCACGCCTGGAATCGAAACGTCAATACCGGGCTGCCGTACTCGTAACCCGAGTACAGATCGGCCGCGGTCAGTGTCGCCGGGGTATCAAATTCGAACACGATCCAAGGGTTGGCATCCCCATCACTTAGCCAGCGTGAGCCATCAGAGATCAAGCCGTCGACCGCGCGTTGCACGTCCGCGTCGCCCCGGGTCGAACTGGCGTGGACCACCGCCCGCTCCGCGACGTTGCCTGCCCATGCGGTACCGCTCCATGCCCATACCGTGATCGCCGTCACCCGTACGGCAATCTGAACCATCGAAAACCGATTCATAATTATTCCTCACAGCAAGACCACAACACACTAAACTCATAAAACGATCAGAAACGAAGATAACCCGGCACCCAACGGACAATCTAGTTTCTGTCAGACAATTTTCTTTGGGACTACCCGCACCAGACACGAAAGACCGCTTGGCCCACGAGATTTTCCATTCCGCCCGCCTCATCGCCATCGTCCGCACCAAGGCCGACGTCGATCTCGTGGAACTCTGCCAGGCCCTGTACGCAGGCGGGGTCGAGGCGGTGGAGATCACGCTGAACACCCCCGGGGCTTTGGACGCGATCCGCCAGTTGGGGACCCGGCTCCCCGCGGGTCGAACCATCGGAGCCGGCACGGTGGTCACGGCCATCGACGCCCGCCGGGCCCAGGACGCCGGGGCCCAGTTCCTCGTCGCTCCGACCCTCGAGCCCGAGACGATCACGTTCGCCCAGGAGGCCGGCCTGCCGATCTGCGCCGGCGCTTACACGCCCACCGAAGCCTTGGCGGCATACCGCATGGGCGCGGACCGCGTGAAGATCTTCCCGTGCGATCAACTTGGGCCGGGGTATATCAAAAACCTGCTCTCCCCCCTGCCGGACCTGCCGCTGATGCCAACAGGCGGGGTGACGCTGGACAATCTGGATGAATGGTTCGCCGCCGGCGCAACCGCGGTGGGCGTCGGGTCGGCCCTCTTGGACCTCAAGCATGTGCAAGACGCCGATTGGGCTGCGATCGAGAAGACCGCCCAGACCTGGATGCGGAACCTGAAGCTGTTGATCTCGCCGAACCCTGAGCCCAACTTCTATCGGCCCAACGACACGACCTTCCGGTAGTTGTCCCGGAAGAACAAGGTCCAGGCCAGAACCTGCTCATCATCGTCGCCCGCCGCACGGAGCTGCAGCTTGAACGCACGCAGGCTCATCAATGCAGCCTCGGCGTCGGGATTGTTCAGCGCGGTCAATTGCGCCGCGACCTCGTCGTCGGTCAGCTCTTTGTCATGGACGTTGACGCCCAACGCCGCGAAGGCCTCCAGGAACGCCGGGTCTTCCAGCACCGCCATGACGTCGATCGGCTGGCCGTCTTCGCCCATCGGGGGGGTAAACGTCAACTCGTCCGGCAAGCGGTAAAACAGTTCTTCCATCTCCGCCCGGTTCGGATGGTCCGCCGGTGTCCGCAGCAACGTGTCCCAAGCCGCGTGCAACTCGTCATGGGCGTCAATCGCCATCGCGCGGGTTAGCAGCCGCACCTGGCCGAAGAAGCTCGGCACGCCCGGCGTGATCGGCTTGGCGGTCACAAACGGGTCGATCTCCGGGTCGGTCCAGCCCTCGCGTGAGCCGGTGTACAGCCGCTGAAGGATCGGTTGGCGGCGCAGCTCATACTTCTCCGGCCCACCCTCCACGCCGATCTGGCGTTGCCAAAGAAGCTGGGCTTCGTCGCTCAGCAGCCAAGCGATGAAGTCTTCGGCGATCTCGCGGTGCGGCGCCCCCCGCATCAGGCTGATCGGGTCTGCGGTCGTTGCCGTCAGCGTCACAAGGTCGCCGGTTGCAAGCACCCGTACCGGGTCGACATACGCCACACGCAGCCCGCCATCCCTTGCGTCCTCCGGCGAGGCACCCGCTTGGAATCGGCCGTAGAAGTCAATCGCCATCCCCGTCATCGCTTCCCCCGCAGCGACATCGGTCGGGATTCGGCTGGAGCTAGTCGTGAAGAAGCGCGTGTTCGCGAAGCAGCGACGCAAGATGAACCAGCCCTCGGTCCAGCCCGTCCGGCGAAGGATCGCGTCGTAGGCCGCAGTGATTGAGCCCGAGTGGTTCGGGTCCGCCAACGCGATCTCACCCTCATACGCTTCGGCGGCGAGGTCGGCCCATTCAGAGGGCGTGTCCATGCCCCGGGCCTGGTGCATATCCCGGTTGAACACGATCCCGAAGCTCGACAAAGCGGTGCCGATCCACAAACGGTCCGGGTGAAGCAAACGCTCCCCGCCGATGCGTTCCTGCGGGAAGGCTGCCTCGATCAAGCCCGAAGGCAAGGTCGGTGCGACGGTGACGCCCGCATCGGCCAGCTTGTTGTGGTCGTACTCGCCGCCGCCGAAAAACAGATCGACGTCGATGCCTTCATCCGGTCCGGCAGCGCCATACTGCGCCAGCACCGACCGGCGCAGCTCGCTGGTGCCCCCGGAGGCCCGCCAGTCAAACTCGACCGGGGACAGCCCCCGCGCGACCCGATCCAGGTTGTAGGCCCGAGCGAACTCATACCGGATCTGCTCGTTGTGCGGCGTAACAATCGTCAGCTTCATGCCCGCCTCAGTCGGCTGCAACGCCGCGGCCTCACCGCCGCCGGTGCTGGGACGCAACAAAAACGGCAGGCCCACGACCAGCACCATCAAACCCACGATCACGATCTTCGGCATGTGTTCACGCATCCCCAAAGCATACCCGCCACCGACCCGCTGCATGGACGCTGACACGCGATTAACAAACCCGTCATCGCATGCCAGAAGCCCCTAAACTTGTCCGATGCACGACGACGTGGACCAACGCATGATGCAGCGGGCTTTGACGCTTGCAAAGCAGGCTTCGGACCTGGGCGAAGTCCCGGTCGGCGCGGTCGTCTACCTCGGCGAAGAAGTCATCGGAGAGGGCTACAACCTGCGGGAATCGCAGGCCGACCCGACCGCCCACGCGGAGATCGTTGCCCTGAAGCAGGCCGCCCAGCACCTGGGCACCTGGCGGCTGGATGGCTGCGCTATGGCCGTGACGCTTGAGCCCTGCCCCATGTGTGCCGGGGCCTTGGTCAACGCACGGATCGCCCGGCTGGTCTACGGCGCAACCGATCCGAAGATGGGCTGCGTCCATACGCTGCATCAACTCTGCACGGAACCCCGGTTCAATCACCGCATCGATGTCACCGCCGGCGTGTATGCCGAAGAGGCCGCCGACCTACTCCGCCAGTTCTTCCGTGCCCGCCGCTCGGCCAACAAACCCGCCAAGCCACGCCCCGGACAGTGACCCGACGCCCAGCATCGCCACCAATACCCAGGCTTGGCTCGACACGACCGGCGCGTGACAAACCCCAACACCCGCCACGAACAGCGTCATGGCCAGCCCCGCTCGAAGAGATCGAGCCAAACAGACAAACGCCACCGCGCCGATCCCTCCCAATCCAACCCACCAGCCGAACCAAGGCATCGCTCCCCCCAACACCATTGGCAACCCTAGGCCGAGCAACCCCGCGCTGACGATCGCACCAAGAACAGGCGCGACCGGCAACCGGCTCACCCACAACACGCCGCACACACCAAGCGTCCCGATCAACACCACACCGCCGCTGATGAGCCTGGCTCGTTGTGCTTGATCTCGTTGGGCTGCAACACGCCCGGTGATCGGTACACCGTCGGGCAACACCGATTCAACCCGGGACACAAACAGGTTGTCCAAGCGCCCCTTGGGGTACACCACCGCTTCACGCCAGCCCGCCTCACCCGCTTGTTCCACCAGCGCCCCCGCCGGCAGGTCCTCCGGCGACACCACGCCCTGCAGGCCCCGAAGCATCGACCCCGCCAATGCCGAACGATCTTGTTCGTACGCCGCATGCAACACGCCGATGTCTTGGCCGTCCGAAGCAGACACAAAGCGTTCGACCGCAGCTGCTAGTCCTTGCAATGCGTCACGCATCTCAGGGCTCGACTGACGATCCACTTGTCGGTCCACCAGCCGACCAAAGTGCGCCATCTGCCGCGGCAAGCTGATCCCTGTCGCCCTCGCTTGCCCGCGTGTCCCCAAAACCGCCGCGACGGCCCCCGGCCGAAGCCGCTTGGTGTGCGCCTGAATCGTCTCCAGACGCTGAGGATCCCGAACCGGAAACAGCCGGGCGTACCCCGCCACCCCACCAACATCATCCCGCTCACGCAGCCGATCCACCGCCAACCGTCCCTGCTCCACATCCGCAAACGCGAACGAAACCCCTTCTGCCCCACGCCCTTCCGCTTGCTCCCACCGCGCCATCCCACGCATCGCGGGCAACGTGTCCGGCACCCCCGTCAATGACGAAACCGCCACCGGCATCATCCACCAACCCGCCATCATCAATCCAAACATCAGCACGCAAACCAGTCTGCACCATGCCGG
Organism: Phycisphaeraceae bacterium; assembly: GCA_965230305.1. GTDB lineage: Bacteria > Planctomycetota > Phycisphaerae > Phycisphaerales > Phycisphaeraceae. Next base: position 347,725 of record OZ245998.1, read on the forward strand.
CAGGCCAGCACCTTGCCTCAAATCGCCCGGCCGGGCCTGGCGCGAACTGTTCCGCCCCAGCAGGACGACCGCCAACACGCCGCACACCCCTAAGGGCACCCCCCACAACAATCGGCTCCTTGCCTGCAGCTTGCTCTCCCACGTAATCGCGGGCGCCCCGGTCCACTCGATCTGCAGATCCCAACCCGCCGCGGCACGCATCTCTTGACGGATCAGCGGCAACCCCGCAGCCGCCGAGCTGTCCAGATCAACGCGAACAACCAGCAACGTACCGTCTCGACTCTTGTAAAACGCAAAGCCATCCTCGGTGAACGCGCGCACCACGCCGAACCCCGACGCGTCTTGCGTCTCCACCACACGGGTCCATTGATCCACATACCGGGCCATCGCCCAGGCCACCTCCGGCCCCAGCCCACCGTCGCCCTCGTTCATGCCTTCACGCACGCGGGTCGTCGCCGCCGAGACCACGTCCTGCAAACGAGGCGACCGCAGAATCAATGCCAACTCCGGCAGCACCGCCATCACCTTGTCCCAGCCGGCATCATCAAGCAGCCAAGCCGCCGCCGGAAGCGCATCACCCTGGTCATACCCGCAAGACGCTTCAACCCCCTGCATCGCATTCAAACGTCGCGTCAGCAGCTTGGCCGTGGACTCGGCCGCCGTCGAATCTTCATTCTCAATCAACAAGTAAACGGTCTGCGCTCTCGCCTGCACAGGGCAAGACCAACACACGCAGCCCAACAGCCACGCCGCGAAAAGCCTCATCGCGAATCGTCCTCGCTGCCCGGCCTGATTCATCCCACGTCCACCAATCCCAGCGCGTCGCCGTACTGCTTCAGCAGCACCTTCCGCAGCCGCTCATGCGTCTGTGCCGTCAGGTAGGTGTCCTCAGCAATCATCTTCTTGGCATCCTCCCGGGCCAACCGGATCAAGTCCGTGTCACGCCCAAGGTCCGCGCTCCGCATCGAAGGCAAGCCCGACTGCTTGGTCCCGAAGAACTCCCCCATCCCCCGGATCACCAGGTCCATCTCAGCAATCTTGAACCCGTCGTTCGTCGAGGCGATCGCGTCCATCCGATCCAACGCGTCATCGGTCACCGGCTCGGCGACAAAGACACACAGACTCTTCGTGCCGTCCGTCCCCCTGCCAACCCGGCCACGGAGCTGGTGCAACTGAGCCAGCCCAAACCGCTCCGCGTGTTCGATCACCATCAGCGTCGCGTTGGGCACATCAACCCCGACCTCGATCACCGTTGTCGCCACCAGCACCCGTGCCCGGCCGTCACGGAAGTGACGCATGACGCGCTCCCGTGTCTCGGGCTTCAGCCGGCCGTGCACCGCTTCGACCTTCACCCCTTCAAAGTACTTCTCCCGAAGCAGCTTCGCGTGGGCCGTCACGGATTTCAGCGCCTTCTCCGTGGCCACACCCGACGCATCAATCGTGGGCACAACCACGTAAGCCTGTTCGCCGCGGTCCACCCGCTGGCGAATGTACCGGTACACATCCTCGCTCTTCTCCGGCCCGACCACCCGATTCACCACCGGCGTGCGCCCGGGCGGAAGCTCATCCAGCGAAGACACATCCAGATCGCCAAACAGCGTCAGGCTCAGCGTCCGCGGGATCGGGGTCGCGGTCATCACCAGGTGGTGGGGCACACGGGTTTTGCCCGTCGCCGGGTCCTGATCCTGGCTGTTCCGAAACGCAGCACGCTGCTCAACCCCGAACCGGTGCTGCTCATCGATCACAACGACACCCAGGTCCCGGAAGGCGGTCGACTCGCTCAGCAGCGCGTGGGTCCCGACCACCAGATCCAAGCGACCGTCCGCCAATTGTTCTCGAATCTCTGCCGCGTCTTCGGTCTTGCCGGTCAACAAGCCCAACGTCGTCGACCCGCCCGCCAGCAGCTTCGACAGGCTTGCGTAATGCTGCTCCGCGAGGAGTTCCGTTGGTGCCATCAGCAACGCCTGCTTCCCCGACGCCACCGCGACCAACATCGCGTACAACGCTACGACCGTTTTGCCTGCGCCGACATCGCCCTGCAACAGCCGATTCATCGGCACCGTGCCTTGCAAATCCGCCGCGATCTCTTTGACCGAGCGATCCTGCGCACCGGTCAACGGAAACGGAAAATGGGCGGTGATCTGCTCGTGGACCGCGGGGTTCCATTTCAATGCCGGCGCGGCCAACCGATCTGCCACGTACGCCCGCTTCATCGCCACGCCAAGCTGGAGCAGCAGCAGCTCGTTGTACGCCAGCCGGCGTCGCCCGGCCTTGTGCTCATCCTCGTGCTTCGGCTCGTGGAGCATCCCAAACGCCTCGTCGAGCCCAGGCATGTTGTGGGCGCGCATCAGCTCCGGGGGCAGCGGGTCTACCAACTCCCCCGACACCCGAGGCAAGACCAGCCGAACCACCCGCTCGATCGCCCGGCTGTCCAGCCCATCCGTCGCGCGGTAAACCGGGCGGAGCCTTTCTTCTCGCTCCTGCGGCTCCTCGGCATCCTCTTTCAACAACTCCCACCGCGGGTTCACAATCTGCGGATAGCCCTGATAGGCCTTGACCTTTCCTTGTACCCGCATGCGCACGCCGGCTTGAATCCGGTTGGCGAGATACCCCGCGTTGAACCACGTCAGCTTCAGCGTGCCCGATTCGTCTTCCAGTGTCGCCTCAAAACGGGTCTTCCGCCCCTGCCGGACGACTCGGCACGCAGCGACCTCGCCCCGCGCGGAGCCGATCGTGTCATCCACCAGCGAAGCGATCTCGCCCTCAGCCGACTCCCGCTCGTACCGCATCGGGGTGTGCCGAATCAATTCGCCCACGGTCCGCAGACCCAGGCGGCGAAACATCTCCGCTTTGCGTTCGCCGACCCCCGGCACATCCACCAACCGCGTCGCGGGCGACATCGGTTCAACCTGTTGCGACTCCAACGCCGTCATGCGGTCATGGTACCGCCCAAACAAAACTGGCCACCCGAGCAGTTCGGGTGGCCAGTAAAAAAGGTCTCGGCCGGGGAGGCATCCGGCTCGAGACCCGATCCAGGGTGGTGTTGTGCAGCCCGCGTTCTGTGTCTCGCCGGGTGCCCGGCGGCGTCGCGTGCTGTTGTCTTGACCATGAGGAGTAACCAATTCAGAACCCGCGCGGGCAAGCTCGATCTTCAACTTTTTTCGATCGCCCCGTCAATCACCTCTGACGGGCTATAATCAAGGTTCTATGTCCGATGGCCCCGCCAAAAAAATCGCGCTGTTCCCCGGCACGTTCGACCCGATCACCAACGGGCACCTGGACGTGATTCGTCGCGCCCAGCACCTGTTCGACGAGCTGGTCGTCGCCATCGGGCGAAACCCCGCCAAACGACAACTGTTCACCGACGCCGAACGCCAGGCCATGATCCAGGCACTGCTGGACGAACACTGCGGCGACAATGTCCGCATCGCCCAGTACGACGGTCTGACCGTCGACTTCGCCCGCTCGCTGCACGCCACCGCGATCGTCCGCGGCCTGCGCAACGTCACCGACCTCAACTACGAGTTTCAGATCGCCCTGACCAACCGCGCGATCGCCGACATCGAAACCGTCTTCATCATGTCCGGCGAGCAGTACGCCTTCACCAGCTCAACTTTGATCAAACAGATCGCTTCGGCTGGCGATATCGAACGCCTCCGGCTGCTGCTGCCCCCCAACGTGCTCCAGGCCTTGCAGGCCAAGAAGCAGGCTTTGGGCGGCTCGCTGCCCTGGCGTCATGAAGACCACATGAAAGAAGGTTGATCCAAACCGCTACGCCCATGATCTCCTTCCGCATTATCAGCATCGGCACCCTGTCTAAGCATGAACTCTGGGACCAAGACCCCGGCGGCCGAACGCCGCATGCCACGACCACCCTGATCCAAACCGGCGACGCGAACATCCTGGTGGACCCCGGCCTGCCCGGGCAAGCCTTGGCGGCCCGCTTACAGGAACGCGCCGGTCTGCTGCCCAACGCGATCACCCATGTGTTCTGCACCAGCTTTCGGCCCGCACACCGATGGGGTATTCAGAGCTTCCCCGACGCCCAATGGCTCATCTTCGAACGTGAGCGTGAACTCGTCGGCCAGCACCTAGTCGAGCAGTTCCGCAATGCGACCGATGACACGCTGAAGGAAACCCTCCGCCAGGAGATAGAGCTGCTGCAGCGTTTCAAGGCCGCGGAGGATTCGATCGTGCCGGGCGTGGACCTGTTCCCCTTGCCGGGCTACACCCCTGGCACCTGCGGCGTGCTGCTGCCGATGCCCACGCATACCGTGCTGATTGCCGGCGACGGCGTGCTGACCGGCGAGCATCTCGCCGCCGGCCGGGTCTCGCCCGAAGCCCATGATTACGAGCAGGCCAAGGAATCGTTGTCCGAGGCTTTGGAGATCGCCGAAGTGATCGTCCCGGGCCACGACAACGTGCAGACCAACCCCGTGCGGCGGCCGTTCTGATCACCCCGGCGTAGGATGCGGCATGCAAACCGTCATCGAACTGCTGCAGCGCATGGTGCAACACGACACGGTCAGCGACGAGCTGTCCGGGCGGACCGGTTCAGAGCAGGCTTTGGTGGAAACACTGGAGGCCCTGGCCGCATCATGGTCGCTGCAAACCCGGCGTCTGCCAGTGCCGGGCTTTGCAGATCAATTGCTGATTACCTGCAACGCGACGGTGGACGATGCGCCTTGGGTATTGTTTGATTCGCACCTGGACACGGTCGGCATCGAAGGCATGACCATCGATCCGTTTGCAGGCGATATCCGCGACGGGAAAGTCTTTGGCCGGGGCGCGTGTGACACCAAAGGCACCGGGGCGGCGATGCTCTGGGCGCTGAAGCAATACGCCCAACGCGCAGCGCGGCCCAACGCGATTGCGTTGCTGTTTTCGGTCGACGAAGAAGCTCAGATGGCGGGGATCCAGCAGTTTGTCGAGCACGACCTGCCGACGCTGGGACTGGACTTCCGGGGCGCCGTGGTCGGCGAGCCTTCGCGGGGTCTACCGATCGTGGCACACCTGGGCCTGATCCGTTGGACCCTAAAGACACAAGGCCGGGCGGCGCACTCCTCGATCCCCGCGCTGGGTCAGAGCGCGATTACGCCGATGGTCGAACTCGTCCGCGCTATCGAGCAGCAGTACATCCCGACGGTGACCGCGACGCATCCGCGCTGCGGCAACGCCGCCTGCGCGGTGACGACGTTTCATAGCGGGCAGTCGCCCAACGTCATCCCCGACACCTGCGTTGTTCAGATCGATCGGCGCGTCGCGCCGGGCGAATCGTTCGAGGCATTGAGCGCGGGTTTACGCGCGGTGCTGGACCCAGTCGGCGTGGCGTATGAGTTGGTCGAGGATGTCCAGCACCCGCCGTTGCCGGACGACGCCAACGCCAGTTGGGCGGCACACGTCGCCGGCACGCTGACGCCGCCGCTCGTACTGGACGACCTGCCGGGTGTGCCGTTCTGCACCCACGCCAGCTACCTGGCCCGGGCCGGCGTCCCCAGTGTCGTGCTCGGCCCGGGCGATCCGATACAGGCCCACACCAAGGACGAATGGGTCGCCTGCGACGCGATCGAACAGGGCGCGGTGATGTACGAAACGTTTATGCGCTCCGTATTTCAAGCATGACATGACACGAGCCCAACCCAAACCGCCCCAACGCCTTCACCGGCCATGGAATCATGTGCCGGAACTCAAGCCGTTTGATGAGTATGTCCGGTACTTGGTCTGGGAACGCGCCAACCGCGGTGACTCGGCTGGCTGCCTCATCGTTGTGGGTTATATCGGCTATCTGTTCATCTTATACATCGCGCTGATGCTAATCGACCACCTGATTTTCAATGGCCCCTTGAACCAACCATTGATCTTCTGGCTTTTCTTGGTTGCCGGTTTGAATGCGATGGTGCTGGGCCCGGTCGCCATCCACCGGCTCGCTCACCGCATCGCTCGGCGAAAAACCCAACGCTGGCTGCAACGCTACAACGCCGGCAAACGCCTGCCCATCTGCTTGGCGTGCGGCTACGACCTGCAGGGCACCGCGCCCGATGCAACCACATGCCCCGAGTGTGGCAGCGAGATCCCACCGGGCCCCACGCCCCGGCCCACCGGCTGAGCTTGGCCAGCAACAAACCCCTTCCACGCCGTACAATGCCTTGCCCAAACCACACCCGGACCGAACCATGAGCAACCCCCTCAACCGCTATTCCTCCCGCATCACTCAGCCTAAGTCCCAGGGCGCCAGCCAGGCAATGCTCCACGCAACCGGGCTGTCAATGGACGACCTGAACAAAGCCCAGGTCGGCATCGCCGCGTGCTGGTACGAGGGCAACCCCTGCAACATGCACCTGAACGACCTTGCTTCGGAGGTGAAACAGGGCGTCACCGATGCCGGCCTGGTCGGCATGCGGTTCAACACGATCGGCGTGAGCGACGGCATCTCCATGGGCACCGACGGCATGAGCTTCTCGCTGCAGTCCCGCGAGATCATCGCCGACTCGATCGAGACGGTGATGGGCGCCCAGTGGTACGACGGCCTGATCGCTCTGCCCGGCTGCGATAAGAACATGCCCGGCACGGTGATCGCGATGGGCCGGCTCAACCGCCCGGCCATCATGGTCTACGGCGGCACGATCAAGCCCGGCTGCGCCACTGTGCAAGGCAAGGAAGAGCCCCTCGACGTCGTTAGCGCGTTCCAATCCTTCGGCCAATCGCTGGCGGGCACGATCACCGAAGAAGAACGCCAGACCATCGTCGCAAAGTCCTGCCCCGGCGCGGGGGCCTGCGGGGGGATGTACACCGCCAACACCATGGCCAGCGCGATCGAGGCGATGGGCCTGAGCCTGCCCTTCTCGTCCTGCACGCCGGCGGAAGACGGCGGCAAGCTCGACGAATGCCGCCGCGCAGGGGCCGCCATGCTCAAGCTGATGGAGATGGACCTGAAGCCGCGCGACATCGTGACGCGTGCCTCGCTGGAGAACGCCTTGGTCACGGTCGTCGCTCTGGGCGGCTCGACCAACGCGGTACTGCACATGCTGGCGATCGCCAAGGCGTTTGAAATCGAACTCACCATCGACGACTGGCTCAGCGTCAGCCAGCGGATCCCCCTGCTGGCCGACCTCAAGCCCTCGGGCAAGTATGTGATGGAAGACCTGCACAAGGTCGGCGGCGTCCCTTCCGCCATGAAGTACCTCCTCGCCGAGGGCTTGATCGACGGCGACCAGATGACCGTCACCGGCCAGACGCTCGCAGAGAACCTCGCTGAGGTGCCCGAGCTGGCGCCCGACCAGGACATCGTGCACCCGGTCGAGTCTCCGCTGAAGCCGCGCGGCCACATCTCGATCCTCAAGGGCAACCTCGCGCCAGGCGGCGCGGTCGGCAAGATCACCGGCAAGCAGGGCCTCCACTTCACCGGACCCGCCCGCGTCTACGACTGCGAAGAAGACATGATCGCAGGACTCGAGCAGGGCGAGATTCAATCGGGCGATGTCATCGTCATCCGCTACGAAGGCCCCACCGGCGGGCCCGGCATGCCTGAGATGCTGACCCCCACCAGCGCGCTGGCTGGGGCGGGCTTCCTCGATGACGTCGCGCTGATTACCGACGGCCGATTCTCCGGTGGAAGCCACGGCTTCATCATCGGGCATGTCGTCCCCGAGGCCCAGGAAGGCGGCCCGATCGCACTGGTCCAGAACGGCGACGTCATCACCATCGACGACGAAACCCACGAGATCAGCGTGGCCCTCAGCGATGACGAACTCGCCCAACGCCAAGCCCAGTGGACCAAGCCCCCCTACAAGGCGTCCTCCGGCACCCTGCGGAAGTTCATCCGCCTCGCCCAAGACGCCAGCCACGGCTGCGTCACCGATGCGTAAGCAAACCTTTATCTGGAACCACAGCCGCGCGGTTTCTGCGCTTCGCGCGTGAGTTATCTACACGAAAAACGTTTTGGGGGGTTTGAGGTTTAGGAAAACGTTGATTCGTCTCAAAGACTATTGACACCGGCGGATTCGTTTCTGACACTTGAGGCTGTTCCGTGGATCGATCCCTCCGTCCTGCTGTTCACATGGAGGTGAACCGTGACCCAAGACCCCGCTATGGCTGTGAACCCCTCCTCACAGCGCGCTGCCCCCTTGGACCGCGTGCAGATTCTGGATGCGACCGAAGCTTGTCTCAACGAGATGGGCTATGACGGCGCAACGATTCGGCAGATCGCCAAAAGGCTGCGCTGTGCGGTCGGCTCGATCTACCGCTTCTTCCCGGACAAGCGTTCGCTGTTGGCCTCGGTCACGCAACGCCGTTTTGAGCCGGTGTTATCCCGGATCGATCTGGGCGAGCCCGTGGCGGATTCGGTGGCTTTGTACCAATCCATCGCTCAGGCCGAGCCTGAGCAGTACCGGCTGATGTTCTGGTTAAGCAGCATTGGGCGGACCGATGCTGGCCCCGCGGTGCCGGGCATCGTCGTGCGGATCGTCGAGGGGTGGAGCAAGCAGTTGGGCGACCCGGCCAAAGCGCAGCGCGTCTGGGCCATGCTGCATGGCGGGCTGATGCTCGGCCAACCCGAGATTGCGCAAGAGCTGCTGGGGGGGGCCGCCCCGGTGCAGCCGGTCGTGCTCGTGGATGCTTCGGGTAAGCCGCGCGACGCCACGAGCACCAAGCCGGCCGAATAAACTGTCGGCATGATGCCGCTAACAATGCTGTGCCCGGCCAAACTCAACCTCGCGTTGGCGGTCGGCCCGCCGAATCCCCAAGGCATGCATCCAATCGCCTCGTGGATGTTGGCCATCGACTGGTACGACGACCTGACGCTTCTGCCGGGCGATCGTCCGGACACGATTGCTTTCGCCGATGATGCGCTGCGCCCCGAGCCCGTGGACTGGCCGCTCGAGCGTGACTTGGCCGTCCGCGCCCGAAAGGCGATGGCGGACGCCCGGGGGCAGCCGATCCGTGTCAGCATCGAGCTGCGCAAACGCATCCCCACCGGGGCCGGCCTCGGCGGCGGGTCCAGCGACGCTGCGGGGGTTTTGGTCGGCTTGAACCGCCTGCTTGGATTGAATTGGCCGACGGATCGCCTTGTCGAGATCGCCCAACCCCTGGGCAGCGACATCGCTTTTTTCATCCATGCGCTGCAAGGCCATCCCGCAGGGCTCGTCACCGGCCAAGGCGAGCAGTTCGAACCGACCCCGCCGCCCGCGCTGCACGCCTGTGTGATGATGCCAGAAGCCCACTGCAACACTGCTGCGGTCTATCAGGCGTTCGACGCACAAGCCAGCCTGCCTCCGTTTCGTGAAGCGGAAGTCCAGCACCTCGCCCGCGCCGCCCGATTGGATGCGTATGATCTGTTTAACGACTTGGCCAGCCCCGCTATGCAGGTTGCCCCCCCACTGGCCCAAGCGCAGCTTGCCCTGACCCAGCATTGGCAACGCCCGGTCCACATCACCGGCTCCGGAGCGGCGCTGTTTACACTGGCAGACTCGCCTGAACACGCACAAGAACTGGCACGCATCACCCCCGCGCCTTGTCCCGCCCGAGCCGTGTCGATGCATCCACAAAGCGCGTAAAAAAACCCCGCTAAGCCGGGGCTTTTTCGCGAAGCGGAGAGGGTGGGATTCGAACCCACGGTACGGGCGAACCGCACACCGGTTTTCGAAACCGGCTCCTTCAGCCACTCGGACACCTCTCCTAAGTGGGCCGGATAGTGTACCGCTTCCCCACCCGCTTGCCAGCGACTCCCCCCACGCGATACGCTAACCCCATGCCCGACACGCCCTCCACGCCTTCCCAGCGTTTCACACCCGGCCAAACCGTGACGGTGACCCAGCAGATCGCCCAACGCGACGATACCTGGACCACCCAAGTCACCGGCGAAGTCGTCCGCTACGAGCAGAAAAAGACTGGCTCGTGGTTCGCCCACAGCAAGGATGACAAGCTCTGGCTGGACCGCCTGACCGTTCGCAAAGACGACGGCGAGCTGGTCATGATCAACCTTGACCCGTACACGCACGTCGAAGTCCAGGCGGACTCGAACGAGGCCTGAGCATGTCGAAGCCTCCGCTTGATGAGCACGGCCTGCCCCGGGGCTATCGCTTCCAGCCGAACTGGGAAGTGACGCCGCGTGCGGTCCGCGACAAGCTGCAGGCGGGGGAGCCGTTCACCCTGCTGGATGTCCGACGCCCGGACGAGCACGCGGTGGCCCGGATCGAGTCCAGCACGCTGCTGCCGATGCAGGAGTTGGGGCAACGCCTGGGGGAAATCGAGTCGATGCGAGACCAGCCCATCGTTGTGTTCTGCCACGCCGGCATGCGGTCGATGCGGGTCACGCAGGCGCTTAGGCAGCAGGGCTTCACCAATGTGTTCTCGATGGCGGGCGGCATCGACCTCTGGTCGGTGGACATCGACCCCAACGTGCCGCGGTACTGAATCACCGCGGCGGGCTGACCCTTCCCCTGTGCAAACGCCGCCCGTATGATGCTACGAGGCCATGGACGCCCGAGATCGATCTGACGAGCTGACGCATGACCCAAACGGACTGGCACGCCGAGCACGCCCAACATTTTCAGAACACCCCCTGCCTGGTGACCGGCGGGGCGGGTTTCATCGGCTCACACCTCGTCGAAGCGCTGGCCCGCCTGGGGGCGGATGTCCGCGTCTTGGACGACCTGTCCGGCAGCGACGAGTCCAATCTTGTCCCCGCCCGGACCTACGCCCCCGTGCCTTTGATCCAGGCCAGCCTGCTGGACGCGGATGCGTTGGGTCGCGCGTGCGAGGGTGTGCGTTACGTCTTCCACCTGGCGGCCAAAGGCAGCGTGCCCGAATCCGTGCGCGACCCGCGGGCGTACCACGACGTCAACCTTACCGGCACGCTGAACCTGCTGGAAGCGTCTCGAGAGGCTGGGGTTCAGCGTCTCGTCCTGGCGTCGAGCGCCGCCGTCTACGGCCAGTCGCCCGAGCTGCCCAAGCATGAAGGCATGCAGCCTGAGCCGATCAGCCCCTACGCCGCGACGAAGATCGCTGGCGAGCAGATGCTCCAGGCCTACGCCCATGCCTACACGCTGGACACGGTCAGCCTTCGGTATTTCAACGTGTTCGGGCCACGCCAGAACGCGAACTCGGCCTACGCAGCGGTCATCGCCGCGTTCGCTGACGCCTTGGCCAGCGACGCCCGCCCGGCGATCTACGGCGACGGCGAACAGACCCGCGACTTTGTGTCGGTGCTCAGCGTGGCGCACGCCAACCTGCTGGCCGCCCGCGCGGAGGCCCCGCAACTGGGCGCTGCCTACAACGTTGCCGACGGCCAAGCGATCTCCGTCAACCAGCTTGCGGCGACGATGGCCGATGCCTTCGGCCGCCCCGATCTGCTGCCGATCCATCACGACCCGCGCCCCGGCGACATCCTGCATTCCCTGGCGGACATCCAGAAGATCACCGCCGCCTTGGGCTACCGTCCGGTCTGTACCTTCGAGCAGGCCCTCCGCGACACCGTCCACTGGTACCAGCAAGCCACGACTTGAACCGCCACGCCTATGAGCCAAGCCCCCACCCCACTCGAAACCGGCGGCGGATACGCCCCGCCCTCCGTGACGCAGTTCGCGGTCTTCCTGGACAACCGTGTGGGCAAGCTCCGCGAGCTCACCTGCATCTTTGAAGCACAGGCTCTGACCCTCGGCGGGCTGACCGTCGTTGATGCGGTGTCCTACGCCGTTTGCCGGATCGTGACGTCCAACGCGGCGCTGTGTCGGCGTCTGCTCGAACGCGCGGGCCTGCCTTACTCGGAAGTCGACATCCTTGCCATTGAGCTGACGCCCGACCACACCCTGACCGAGGTCTGCCAATTCCTGACCACGGTTGAGGTCAACATCCACTACGTCTATCCGCTCTGGGTTCAGCCGCGGGGTTATTCCGTGATGGCCTTGTATGCCGATGACCTGACGTTTGCTGCGCAGGTGCTCCGCAAGAAACACATCACGCTGCTGGGGGAAAACGATCTGGGCGAGAACGCGCCCGGCTCGAGCCCGGGCAAGCCCAACGACCCCTTCGGTTAACCATGTGGTCGGCCGCCCCCCTGTGCCTGCTCTTGTTCTTCGTTTCGGGGTGTGGCGAGCCCATTCAATTGCAGCCTGCCCCCCTGCCGGACGTGTCACCGGTCAGCATGTCGCTGCCGCAAGGGTGGGCCGTGGACAGCAGCGAACTGCCCCACCGCTTGACCGCGACTGCACCGGGCAAGGATGTGCCAACTCTGGTCCTCATGGTGGTGCCCGATCAAGGCGACCCGAACCGGGTGCCCGCCCGAATCCCGCCGCCTATCGATGGCGAACGCGAAACGTTCGAGACCAAACACCTGATCTGGTCGGTGATTCACGACCCGGAATCGGATGAAGGCTTCCAGGCAGACGCTCGCACAAACGACGCCTTGTTGATCCTGGACGCGGTCGGGCGATGGTCCAAGCAAGACGTGGAAGCCATACTGGCATCCGTTCGGCCCAAGCCTCGTGTTCCGGAGAACGCTGCACCATGAATATTCTCATCACCGGAGCCTCGCGCGGCCTGGGTCTCGCGATGACCGCCCAACTCCTACAACACGGGCACACCGTCGTGGCGGTGACCCGCTCCGCCAGCGACGCACTGGTGCCATTGGCCGACGCGCATCCTCAGACGTTGCTCCGCTTGACCGCCGATGTCGCCGTCGAAGCGCAGGTCGAAGTCGCTTTGGCCGAGGTTCAACATCAACTCGGGCATCTGGATGTCGTCATCAACAACGCCGCCGCCAAAGCCGAACGCCCCGCCAAGCCGTTGGAAGCATCCGATCTGTCCTGCTACGCCCCAGCTTTCCAAGTCAACACCGTCGGCCCCCTGGCCGTCGTCAAGCACGCCCTGCCTCTGATGCGTCCGGGTGGCGCTAAACGCATTATCAACATCTCCTCCAGTCTCGGCTCCATCGCCGGGCACGACCTGGACCGCATCTTCGACTACCGCCTGTCCAAAGCTGCGTTGAACATGGCCAGCCGGATGCTGCACAACTACCTCAAGAACGACGGCTTTACTGTGCTGGCGCTGCACCCGGGCTGGTTCAGTTCCGACCGTGGCGGCCCCGACGCCCCGATCACCCCCGACCAATCGGCGGCACTGCTGCTGCCCTTGATGCTTGAGCATCAACCCACCGATGAACAAATCTTCTTGGACCTGCACGGCAAGCCGCTGCCGTGGTAGACGCCTTGGTCATTCAGCTCGTTTGATCGCATTTCACCGACGGCATCGATGGCCGCTCCGTCTACGAACAGGGCATCCTCCAACCCAATCACCCTCCCTTATCGAAATCGCAGCCAGCGACCATTTCCTTTGGGGCATCACCGAAGACCAGCGGATCGTCCGACTCGCCGTCGACCGTGAACATGATTGGGAAACTGTGGTCAACCTGCGTGACATGCGCATGTCTGGGAAAAAAATCCTCGCAGGTGGCGGCGAAGTCTGGCTCCTGACAGATACCGGTCGAGTCTATCGGATGGCCGAGTTCAACCCCGTTCAACTTGAGCCTGTCCTTGAGGGCATACAAGACTTCTCGGTCGAAGAGGAGTTCGCGTGGTTCCTGAACAATCGTGGGCAGGTCCTCTGGTCGCACCTTGAGGGCTTCCAGGCCAGCAGTCGTCCCGGCAGCGTACCAATCACACCCATCGACTAAGTCCTGCGACAGAGCACCGCCATCCTGAGCAACGAGAGATCGGTTTGCGTAGTTATGTCATGGACGAAATCTACAGACGTGAGACCTTGTTCGGACCGGCCAGTCGATACCGGATCCCGCGCCAAGTAAAAGAACGCTGGAACAATGCCCGGATAAGCAACAAGCCGTTGAAGAGCATCCAGGCCGGCGTGGCCCAGCGGTCAATCCGCCTGGCCCCGGCGGTGCCCACAAGCCCTTCATCGCCTAGCGCATTGCGAACCGCCCGCGACCGCAGCGATGCCCGGACTTGATCTGCGACCAAGACCAACCCCAATGCCACCATCGCCAGGACCTGTCCCATCGCCGCCCCGATGACCGCGGTGCTCAACCCCACGACATACAACCAGGGTAGCCAAAACGTTCGCCAGAAGACACTGGGCGCGTAGACCCGTGTGATGACGTACTGCCGAACCGCAAACGCCCAGAGTCCTTTCCAGTCAAACGCCACCGGCGTGGCGACCAGACAGGCCGAGACAAACCGGACGCGCAAGCCCATCCGCTTGACGACCCGGTCCAGCATGTAGTCGTCGGACAACGCCCCACGCCAAGCATCGACCAGCCCGCCTTCCTTGGCCACCGACGCCCGGATCGCCATCGAGCCGCCCCATGCGTGGGCGTACTTGTCCTTGGCCAGAAAGCCCGCCGCCGAGCCATTGAGCACCGACGCCACACGCGACGCCATCGCCGACCGCCCGTCGGCGTCCCGCACCGGGATCAGCCAGCGGTACCCTGTCGTTGCCCCGTAGACCGTGTCCGCCAGATCGCCAACCAACCGGCGTAGCCATAGCGGACCGGGCACCGCATCCGAGTCCGCAAACGCCCAGACCTCCGAGTCATCGTCCTCAGCCAGCAAACGCTCTACGACGGTCCGAAGGTTGTGCACCTTCTGCCCTTCGTCGTCCCCGGCCGGGCCCGCATTCAGCAGTTCCACCCGTCGGCCGGGGTGCCGCACCATCGCTGCCTGCAAGGCGGGCACCGCTTCGTCGTCCATCGAATCCACCACGAACCAAACCGTGTAGTCCGGGTAATCCTGCGTCAACAGCATGTCCAGCGCCCGGTCCAGCTCCGGCTCCGCGCCCTTGAAAGGCACAATCAACGCCGCCTTCGGCCGATAGGCATCTACGACCGGCCGAACCTTCGCCTTCACAAACCGCCGGGCGAACTGCGACTGCAACAGCACCGACAAGCACGCCATCGACACCCAGGCCAGCCAGACCCCGGACAAGATGTACCAAGCCCAGCTATCGGGCATACCGGTCCCTTCGATGCCCCGGCGTCAGACTCACGCATCCGAACTCAACAAACTCTGGCCCGTCATCGCGTTGGGCTTGTCCAGCCCGAGCATCTCCAGCGCGGTCGGAAATACATCCGCCAGCCGCCCGCCCTCGCGCATCGGCGTCTGCAGGTTGTAGCCTTCGCCCACCACGATGCACTCGACGTCATACAAGGTATGAGCCGTATGCGGCTTGCCGGTCGACGGGTCGAACATCTGCTCGGCGTTGCCGTGGTCGGCCGTCACGATCAGCGAGCCGCCCTTGGCCAGCGTCGCGTCGACAATCTTGCCCACGCACTCGTCGACGGTTTCCACTGCTTTGATCGCGGCGTCAAGCTTGCCGGTGTGCCCGACCATGTCGCCGTTGGCGAAGTTCACCAGGATGAGGTCTTCGCCGTCCTCAGCCTGGATCCGCTTCAGCACAATGTCGCAGACTTCATAAGCGCTCATCTCCGGCTGCAGGTCGTACGTCGCCACCTGCGGCGACTGCGCCATCTGCCGGCCCTCGCCCTCGAACGGCTCCTCACGGTAGTCGTTGAAGAAGAACGTGACGTGCGGGAACTTCTCGGTCTCGGCACAACGGAACTGCGTCTTGCCGTGCTGCGCCAGCCAGTCGCCGCCGATGTCGTCCATCTTGTCGGGCTTGGGGAAGGCCACCGTCAGGTTCGGAAAGTCGTAGAACGATTCGTCATACGCGGTCATGCAGACGTAACGCAGGTCCAGCTGGTCGCCCCGGTCAAAGCCCTTGTTGCCCGAGTCCGGCGAGGGCGGCACGTTACCTTCAAAGTCCGGCTGCATGAACGCGCGGGTGATCTCGCGCGGCCGGTCGCCCCGGTAGTTGTAGAACACCACCGTGTCGCCGTCCTCGATGCGATGCCCCGCGGTATCCACGCCGCCCTCGGTGCCGTTGGTCGTGATGACACGGGGCGTCACAAACTCGTCACCCTCCTGCGAGCTATTGGTCGGCTGGTCGTAGTAGTCCTGGATCGCGGCTTCGGCACTGGCGAACATCGCCGGCTCGCCCGTGCCCGTCAGCAGATCGTACGCCAGCTTCACACGCTCCCAGCGGTTGTCTCGGTCCATGGCGTAGTACCGCCCCACCAGTGACACGATCCGCCCGACACCGATCTCCGCCAGCTTGGCCTCGATCTCCGCGATGTAGCTTTTGCCGGTGAACGGCCCGGTGTCTCGGCCGTCGGTGAACAAGTGGATGCACACATGGTCCGCCGGCAGCCCCCGCCTCTTGCAAAGCTCCGCACAGCCAAACAGGTGCCCCAACCGGCCGTGCACACCCGCGTCCGAAGCGATCCCAAGCAGGTGCACCTTCTTGCCTGAAGCCTTGGCCGCATCAATCGCCTCGACCAGCTGCTCGTTCTCGTAGAAGCTCTCGTCCTCGATCGCGACGGTGATCCGCACCGACTCCTGATAAACGATCCGCCCGGCCCCGATGTTCTGGTGCCCGACTTCGCTGTTGCCCATCGTCGAGTCCGGCAGGCCCACGTCCCGCGAGGAGGTGTGGATCAGCGTGTGCGGGTACTCGGCCAGCAACGCATCGCCCCGGGGCGTGTTGGCCAACTTCACGGCGTTGAATGCATCATGCTCGGGGTTTGGATTTCTCCCCCAGCCGTCACGAACAATCAAAACCACCGGCTTGCCACTCATCGCGTTGCTCCTGCTGTTGAAGTGATTTTCCCGTCCATTTTTTCCAACGGCGGGCCCGCCAGTGTAGATGCTTTGCCCCGCCCACGCCGCCAACGCAGACAACCTCTAAAATCCATTGATATGCGATCCGGCGAAACCTACTGCGACAACTGTGGCTACGACCTGGCGGGCCTGAACACTCAGGGCCACTGCCCCGAGTGTGGCACGTACTTCAACACGATCACCCACGAAAACATCCGCCGCCCCGCCTCGGCCGCCGACCAGAGCCGCCGGGCCGAGGCCATCGTCGCCCGCCTGCGGACCATCCTCTGCGCAGCGCTGGCGGCCCTATTTACCGGGATCAGCTCGGTCGCCTTCCTGGTGTTTGCCCATGACCGGCTGGCCGGCATCGCCGCGGTCTTCGCCTGCTTCTGCGTGCTCGCAGCGATCACCAGCTACGTCTACGAGAAAAGCGAGTAGGCCCCGCCACCCCGCCCAACCCCCCGTTGACATCCCCCGCCGGGTTGCCATAATGCGTAGCTCGCCCCACGGGCGAGGCCCCCGGAATCTCCACCGGATACCGGGCTCGTAGCTCAGCTGGTTAGAGCGCACCCCTGATAAGGGTGAGGTCGCAAGTTCGAATCTTGCCGGGCCCATTTCAGATGCCCCTTCAAACCGGGCATCGGCATCTCAAAAAAGTGATCGCCCCGCCACTTTTCGCCCTCCCCTACTAAGCCCTACATCCACGCAAAGCGACCCGCTATTAATTGGCGGCCTGTCCGCTAGAACTGACCGCCAGAATCTTCGGATGAACCCGATCAGGACAAGCGACCCAGCTCGTTCAGCACATCCTGACTCTCAACAACTTCCGTCGCAAACAGCCCCATGTTCTGAAGCGTCGACTGATGGGCTTCGGGGCTGGTCGTTCCGATGGCGTCACCCACGACGAGCGTGCGGTAGCCCATATCCCCGGCCTCTCTCACATGCGACTCGACACACAGGTTGGCAATCATCCCCGCAACGACCAGTGTCTTCATCCCTCGCGTTTCAAGCTGCTCCCAAATGTCGCTGCTGCTCGGCGAGGGGCCTGTTCGGGGCTGGAGCATGACCGTCGCCTCGCCGGGCAGCAGTCGCGGATGGCACGCCCCGCCCTTCCCGGGCAGCGCGACGCGACGCTCCTGCATCAAACCCTGAAGCCCGTTGATCGGCTGCAGCCCAGCATAGGTGGACTCGTCGATCTCGATCGTGGCGTACATCACCGTCAGGCCCGCCGCCTCCGCTGCAGATTTAAGCAGATCGAGTTTGTTGATAATGTCCAAGCGACCTACCTCACCCCCCAGCAGATCCCCTAATGCGCCGCCTGGCTCGAGTAAATCCACTTGCGGGTCCACGAGTAGGAGCGCTGTCGTTTCACGGTCAATTTGAGCGTTCATCAGATGCCTTTCCTGGTCTCGGAAAATACCAACTAGTCGGTACTTATCCGGTTCAAATAAAATGTCGGCACATCGCCGACAAGAAAATCGGCGCGTCCTATCCCGCGCCGGAAAGAACAGACGCCAGCATACGGCGGTAGCACTGCAGGGCTTCGACCAAACGCTTCGGATCATCGTGCGATTTGGCCAGCACGATCCCGCCTTCAAGCACCGCCAGGAACTGTCGCGCCAAGCTGGCTGCGGAGATCGGTTTTCGTTCACTTTGGGCCAGGGCTTCCTGAAGCGTCGGCCGAAGAAACTCGGTCAGTTCTCGGAAACGCGCGTCGACTAGATCCCGCAGCACAGGGTGCGTTTGGCTTAAATCCAAGGCGAACGATCCCAGGAGGCACCCGTTCACAAGCAGCCCGCCCTTGATGCCGACGATCGCGTGGTCAACAAACGCAAATGCCCGGGCTGAGGCCGGCTGAACATCCACCCAGTCTCCATCGGCGAAGACCGATGCAATGCCATCGAAGTAGTGGTCGATCAGTTCTTCTGCCAGCGCATCCTTGGACTCAAAATGGTGATAAAAGCTGCCCTTGGTCACGCCCGCAGAGGCGCAGACCTCATCGATACGTGTCGCCGAGAAACCCTTCTCGAGGATGAGTGTTTGGGCTGCGTCCAGCAAGCGAGCTCGGTGTGTTTCGGTGGCAGGCGGCATACCGACTAGATGGTATGCAATCTGATGGCCGCCGTCAACCCTTCATCGCCGGGCCTACACCCGTTCGATCAACCACAACAACCAGATCAACTCGCGCTCCAGCGATGCCCGTGTCGGGTACCGAGGCAGCGGCTGGGCGTGCAGCACTTCCTCGACGCCGCGGTTGAGCAGCGCCCCGGTGGCGTGCGACGCCAGATCATTGAGAATCGCGAAAAGACATTCCGGCCCGCCCAGCTGATCGGGGCCTACCGCCGGGTGATACCGCACGGTGTCCAAGTCAAACTCGATCCATGGTCGAGACCCGGGCATCTTCAACAACCCGATGTGGTGATCGGTATCGACGTACCCGCCACCAAACTCGACATACACCTCATCGCCTACCACATGCGGGTTGGGGTCAGTCACCAGCACTTCGACGCCGTACTTCCGCCTCTGCTTCACCAACGCCCCTGCCGCGATCATCTCGACTTCCGACCACGCAAAATCCATCGGGCGATCCAGCGCGTCGTAGCAAGTGAGCTGCTCCGGTGTCGCGTCGATCCGTCGCGTGCCATAAGACTGGTCCAGTTGAGGGAGCGTGGCTTCATCCACCACTGCCGCGGCAATGCCCTGTGACGCAAGGCCGCGCATCAGCGCCATCGCCTCGTCGTGCTCCAGCTTCTGAGCAATAATCCCCGCCGCCCCCTTCGCCCGGCGGACCGCATCGTAGTGCGTCAGCCGCTCAATCGACTCGAACGCCGAGACCAACTGCTCCCGGATCGGGCGAACCACCTCAGTCTGTAGCACGGCATACGGCATCGCTTCCTCACACCAGCGCCTGCCCCGGAAGCAACGGCGGCATCGGGGCGTCCAGGCCGTCGGCGATCGCACGCATCAACTCGGCTTCCCGCGCGGTCACTTCTCCGTCCGCAGCGATCGTCTTGGCACAGGCGTGGATCACCCGACGCTTCACCGCCGGGGCTGCGTCGTGCAGCGCATCCAATGCGTCACTGAGGTTGGGCAGCGACACCGCCTGTTTCGATAGCAACGCATCCCCCTGCAAAGCCGTCTCGGCGTAACCCGCCGCGAACGCGTCGGCTGCGGTTTCCGCAGATCGGCTGCCGATGTAGGACAGTGCCGACAGCAGCAGCACCGCGTGGGCCTGGGCCTGCGACATATTGCGGACCGTGACCTGAGGCGGACGGGCCCGCTGATACGTCGCTTCAACGTGACGCAACAGCACACGCTGCAGCGTCCACTCGAACAGGTCAAGCCTTTGGTCGGCCCCCATCAACTGCTCAACGGTGTGCTTAAACACGTCATAACGCCGGCGGTCCATCCCCCGGAGTGTGGGAATCAACAGGTCCAACAACGACAAACGCGCCTCGGTCGGCAAAGCCTGCGCAGCAGGGCGCAGCGCCAGCGTCTCTTCGGCTTCATCGCCAAGCAACGCGAGCTGCTTCTGCTGAACCGTGTCGTCGTCGTCCAGCAGCAAAGCAAACACCGCCGGCCGCGCGGTGTCCATCGCGTGGGCTGCATCGCGCAGCGGCTCAGGGATCGAGGTCAACAGCGCCCGGGCGACCGCGATATGGGCGGGCGTCACCGCGCCGATGCTGTCGACTGCGGCGGGGGTCGAGACCTGCGTTTGGGCAGCGGCGTCACGCTGGGCCGACAAGGGATCGGCCATGCTGCCGCCCACTGTATCTGCGCCGGCGAGACCCATCGCGGCTTCGCTGCGGCGTTGGCGCCGCGCAGCGCGTTCCGGGGTATCGCGGGGCTCCTCGAAGCCGCCATCCCAACGCGGCTCGATCCGCCGGATCCGCTCGGCCAAAGGCGGGTGCGTCGCCATCGCATTCCCAAGCCAGTGGCTGACGCCCTCCGCGAAGTACATGTGGCTGAACTCTTCGGCCTTGGGGTGCCGGATCGCGCCATGCGACGACAGCCCGCCGATGCGTTTCAGAGCCCCCGAGATGCCGTCGGGGTTGCGTGTGAACTGCACCGCCGAGGCGTCGGCGAGGTACTCGCGCTGACGCGAAACCGCGGACTTGATCAGCTGCCCAAAGAACATGCCGATGTAGCCGATCAACATCAATAGCAACGCGGCCCCAGCGATCACGATCACCGCGCCGCCGCCCTTGTCGTTGGAGGAACGACGACGCGTGCCCCCGGAGTAGAAGACGCCCCGGAGGATGGTTTGGCCGGTCAGGCCGATGACGAGGATGCCGAAGATCACGCCGATCAGACGGATGTTCAGGCGCATGTCGCCGTTGAGGATATGGCTAAATTCGTGGGCCATGACCCCCTGCAGCTCGTCCCGGGAGAGCTGTTGCACGCAGCCGCGTGTCACGCCGATCACCGCGTCGTCGGGGTGGTAGCCCGCTGCGAAGGCGTTAATCGCAGGCTCGTCCTCCATCAGGTACACCGGCGGCACCGGCACGCCCGAAGCGATCGCCATCTCCTGGACGACGTTGAGAATCTTCCGCTCGTCCGGGTCGCGTGTGTCCTGCGTCAGCAGCTTGCCCCCCAGCGACCGGGCCACGACCTGCCCGCCGCCCCGCAAGGAGGCAAGCTTGGTCAGCGACGCTCCGCCCACCACCAGCACCACGCCGCCGGCAACCGCCACGAAAAGCAGCGGGTTCAGCAGCATCACTAACGGATCAGCCGCCGGCTCACCGGGCTGGGTCTGCGACCCCATGATGATCGCCGCCGCCCCGGCCACAACGAGGTACGTCAGCAGGATGATGCCCGCCACCGCCGCCCCAAACAGCAGCACAAGCCGACCCGAGCGCTTCCGCGCAACGTCCTGGTGCTCGAAGAAGTCCATGAGTAGCCCTTAGTTTTCGATGGCTCGCGGCCGCTCGCTCAGAACGACACCTTCGGGGCTTCTTTCTCTGCTTCGTTCTCGATCTCGAAGTAGGCCGCGTCACCGAACCCGAAGATGCCCGCGAAGAACACCGGCGGGAACGACTCACGGTAGGTCTTGTACGTCATGACCGAATCGTTGTAAGCCTGCCGCGAGAACGCCACCTTGTTCTCGGTGCTGGTCAGCTCTTCGGTGAGCTGCATCATGTTCTGGTTGGCCTTGAGGTCCGGGTAGGCTTCGCTGACGGCCATGAGTCGGCCGAGCGCGCCGGTCAGGGCCGACTCAGCCCCCATCAACTGCTTCATCGCCGCCAGGTTGGTCGGGTCGCCGTTGATATTGACCTGGGCCTGCGTCGCCGAGGCCCGGGCCTTGAGCACGGCTTCGAGCGTATCCTTCTCATGGGCCATGTACCCCTTGGCGGTCTCGACCAGGTTGGGGATCAGGTCATAACGACGCTTGAGCTGCACGTCGATCTGAGCGAAAGCGTTCTGGAAACGGTTGCGCAGGTTGACGAGCTTGTTGTAGATGCCGATGGCGTAGAGCACGATGCCCACGACGAGAACGGCGATGACACCCAATGTGATCCAGACAGCCATGTAATGCCCCTTTGCGGTGCGAGTGGATTCGGTAAAGCGTCATGACGCTAAAGCCCGCGGCGTGGGGCGTCAAGGCAACTGACCCTGATATTCACAGTCTCGCGCAAAAGGGGCTAACCGATCTCAGTCGTGCAACGGCGTAAAGCCGAGAAACGAAGGAATCAGTCGATGCTCATCGTCAGCAGGAACTCGGCGTTGGTCGCGGCCCGCTTTAGGCGGCCCTTCAAGAGTTCCATCGCCTCGACGATGTTCATGTCCGCCAGGACCTTCCGCAGGCGGTGGACCAGCTCCAGCTCCTTGGGGTCCAAGAGCAGTTCTTCGCGGCGGGTGCCGGAGGCGGCGATGTCGATCGCGGGGTAGGTCCGCTTCTCGACCAGTCGGCGGTCCAGGTGGAGCTCGGAGTTACCGGTGCCCTTGAACTCCTCGAAGATGATGTCGTCGGCCTTTGAGCCGGTGTCGACCAGCGCGGTGGCGATGATCGTCAGGCTGCCGCCCTCTTCGATGGCGCGGGCGCTGCCGAAGAATTTCTTGGGGCGCTGCAGCGCGTTGGAGTCCAGGCCGCCGGTGAGGATCTTGCCCGAGTGGGGCATCTCGGCGTTGTAGGCCCGGGCCATGCGGGTGATGGAGTCCATGAGGATGACCACGTGCTCACCGTACTCTACACAGCGGCGGGCCTTCTCCATGACCATCTCGCAGACCTGCACGTGCCGGGCGGTGTTCTCGTCGAAGGTGGAGGCGACGACCTCGACGTCCTTGGGCACGTTGGCCTTGAAGTCGGTGACCTCCTCGGGGCGTTCGTCGATGAGCAGCACGAAGACCTTGACCTCGGGGTGGTTCTTGATGACCGAGCTGGCCATCTTCTGCAGCAGGACGGTCTTACCAGTCCGAGGCGGCGCGACGATCAGGGCGCGCTGGCCCCGGCCGATCGGCGAGACAAGGTCCACGATGCGCATGTCGACGTTGGTCTCGTCGTCCGGCGTCTCCATGACCAGACGCTCGAACGGGTGCAGCGGGGTCTGGTCCTCGAAGAGGGTGATCTTGCTGAGGTTGGCGGGAGGCTGACCGTTGATCGAATCGACCCGGAGCAGCGCGAAGTAGCGCTCGGATTCTTTGGGCGGTCGGATGGTGCCTTGGACGACGTGGCCGACCATCAGCCCGAACCGGCGGATCTGCGACGGGCTGACGTAGATATCGTCGGGGCAGGCGAGGTACGAGTTCTCAGGGCTGCGGAGGAAACCGAAGCCGTCGGGGAGGATTTCGAGCACCCCCTCGCCGTACATCAGGCCTTGCTTGGCGATGTGCTTCTGAAGGATTTCGAAGATGAGCGCGTTTCGGTTCAGCGACTCGAAATCTTCAACCTCTTCGGCCTTGGCGAGCTTATGCAGCTCATCAAGCTCCATCTGCTTGAGATTGTGGATGTTGAACTCGTCGTTCTTGGCCTCGTCGTAACGGGCCTGGGCCTCGGCATCCAGCGCCGCGTCGTCCATCAAAGGCTTCTGCTGCTTGGGGGCTTTGCTGGCGCCCTTGTTCGGAGATTTCTTACGGGTCGATTTCTTGCGACGGGGCTTGGAACCGGAAGTCGAAGAGGAAGCAGATTTCGCAGCCACGGCGGGCTCCTGTTGGGCCGGGTCGGGTCAAGGTGGGGCGTGGCGTCGCCCAACGAACGTTGGGGACCACGGAGACCGTCAGCACGGCAGGGTGGGGTTCAGGTTGAAGAAACGGGGGAGATCAAACGGTGGGCAGTAGGGTAGAACGAAGGAAGGGGCTGGGCAGCGATCAGCATGACGCCGTCGCAGAGCCGGAGAGGGTTGAGCTGTGGAGGAGCGGGGTTACCGATCGTTGAGCATACGGGGGAGCAACGCCTGCACGGCCAAGGCGGATTCGCCGGGCTCGCCTGCGTTATTGATTACATAATCGGCACGTTCGCGTTTGGTGTCAAGCGGGGTCTGTGCGGCTTCCCGCCGACGCGCCTCCTCCGAAGACCAGCCTCTTGTGTCTGCCAACCGTGCGTCCCGGATCGCCTCGGGCACATCGATGTACACAAGCAGGTCGCAGCTTTCGTCCAACTGCGTCTCCAGAAGCAGCGGGCAGTCTTCGATCACCGCCACCACATCGGGGTCCGCAAAGGCCTCTTGGCGTTGCCGTTCACGCTCGGCATGAACACGGGGGTGGATCAGCTGCTCCAATCGTTCCCGCTCGGTCGCCTCACGGAAAACCTTCCGGCCGATGGCTCGGCGGTCGATCCGGCCGTCCTCCAGAAACACCCCGCCCCCCCACCACCGGCGGATCGTCTCCCGCACCTCGGGGTCGGCATACTGGGCCAGCGCAATCGCATCCGCATCGACTACGACGCACCCCAGAGCTTCAAAGGCCCGGGCGATGGTCGATTTGCCCGAACCGGGTGCCCCCAGCAGCCCGATCACGGGCTTGGGGTATTTCCACGCTGGCTGCAAAGCGTCTGACATCCCTATAGCCTGACAGCACAGACTAGCCCGATCAACTGGCCTGAACCCCCACGCCCTGCCGAACGTGTTAATGCAAGTTTGCGAGTCCAAGCGGGGCATCGCATAATCTAGGTCTGGCTTGAGTCCGGTTTTCTTCTTTTTTAGGTGCGCAACAACCCATGGCCAAAGCCCGCGAACGTATTGGCAGACTGCTCCGAAACTGGGGCAGCGTCACCGAAGAGCAATTCAGAGAAGCCATGCAGGTGGCTGGCGGTGCCCGAAAGAAGATCGGCCAGGCGCTGATCGACCTGGGTTACGCCACCGAAAGCGACATCGCCAAAGCCCTCGCGGCCCAACACGGCATGCCTTACGTCGACATGGACGTGCCCAATGCCGTTTCGCGTGAAAACCTCACGCTGATCCCGCAAGACCTGATTAAGAAGCACCATATCCTCCCGCTGGGCGAAGAAGGCAACACGATCCAGGTCCTCGTCAGCGACCCCAACGACCTCCAGCTCATCGATGACCTGCGATTCCGCCTCGGCAAGAACCTGGCGCTCTCGCTGGGGGCGCGGGACAAGATCCGGGCCTACATCGATGAGTTCGTCACCAGCGGTGCGTCGATCGACGAAGCGTTGCGTGAAGCCACCATCGACGCCTCGATCGACACCTCGGTGGACCGCGGCACATCGATGGACGCGCAGTTCGGCGCTTCGATCGACCAGGCCGGCGGGCTCACCGGCGACGAGCTCGAAGACGCCCAGCAGCAGCCGATCATCAAGCTGGTGAACGAGATCATCAAAGAAGCAGTGCTTTCCCGGGCGTCAGACATCCATATCGAGCCCTTCGAAGACCGCGTCCGGCTGCGCTACCGCATCGACGGCGTCTGCCAGGAAAAACAGAAGGTCCCCAAGCGAACACAAGGCTCGGTCATCACCCGTTTAAAAATTATGGCCGGCGTCAAGGTGGAAGAGAAACGCATCCCCCAGGACGGCCGGATCAAGATGAAGATCGCCGGCGACGCGGTCGACTTCCGTGTCTCGTTCTGCCCGGCCTACCACGGCGAATCCGTTGTCCTGCGTATTCTTCGGCCCGACGCGGCGAAGATCGGCCTGTCCAACCTGGGCATGCAGGATGACACGATGGAGCTGTTCAACCGCATCATCCGCAAACCCACCGGCATCTTCCTCGTCACCGGCCCGACCGGATCGGGCAAGACCACCACGCTCTACTCCGCGCTGGGCGAGCTGAACCGGCCGGACGTCAAGATCATCACGGCTGAGGACCCTATTGAATACAACTTCAAGGGGATCAACCAGTGCCAGGTCAACATGAACATCGACCCGCCGCTGGACTTCCAGTCGATCCTGCGGGCGATGCTGCGTCAGGCTCCGAACATCATCCTCGTGGGTGAGATCCGCGACAAAGAGGTCGGCGAGGTCGCGGTGCAGGCCGCCCTGACCGGCCACCTGGTGTTCTCAACCCTGCACACCAACGACGCCCCCTCGGCCATCACCCGTATGGTCGACATGGGCCTCAAGCCGTTCCTTGTGGCCAGTTCCGTCCAGGCGATCCTGGCCCAGCGGCTGGTCCGGGTCCTCTGCGATCAGTGCAAGGAGCCCGACACCGACCCGGACCCGAAGCTCGCGGCATTGTGCGGCTTCAAGCCCGGCGAACTCGACGGCCAAACCATCTACAAGCCCGTCGGCTGCTCACGCTGCGGCGGCAGTGGCTACCGCGGTCGACGCGGGATCTACGAGTTCTTGGAGATGAACAACGAGCTCCGGGAATTGGCGTTCAACCGGGCCCCGGTCAACCAGCTCCGGGCTGCGGCGATGGCCAGCGGCATGCGGAACCTGCTGGGCGACGGCCGGCTGAAGATCCTCTCCGGGCAAACCACCCTCGAAGAAATCTCCCGCATCACGCAGGTCGAAGGCGTTGTCGACACCAACGACGACGACGATCTGGACCTCGACGCCGCGTAAACTGCATCATCTTTTCCATCTGTTCCCTGACCACGCGTCTATCGCACCGAGAATCGATTTATGTCTACGATCCACATCGACCGGCTGCTGGAAACCACCATCAAGCAAGGTGCCAGCGACCTGCACCTCACCGTCGGTAAAGCCCCGACGCTCCGCATGCGCGGCCGACTGGTCGAGCTCAAGACCAAGGCCCTCGAGCCCGCGGACACCGTCGCGCTGATGAAAGCCATCAGCCCCGAACGCTGCCAGAACGAACTGCAGGAAGAAGGCGGCAGCGACTTCGGCTTTGCCTACGGCGACCCCGCGACCGACGCGCTCAACGCGCGTTTCCGCGTCTCGATCTTCAAGCAAAAAGGCAACGTCGCGCTGGTCCTCCGGCAGATTCCCAACGACCTGCTGGACATGGATGTCATCGGCCTGCCCTCGATCGTCAACGACCTGGTCCGCCGGCCGCGCGGCCTGTTCCTGGTCACCGGGCCCACCGGATCGGGGAAAACCACCTCGCTGGCGTCGATGATCAACTACGTCAACATCAATCACGACCGACATATCATTACGGTCGAAGAC
Organism: Phycisphaeraceae bacterium; assembly: GCA_965230305.1. GTDB lineage: Bacteria > Planctomycetota > Phycisphaerae > Phycisphaerales > Phycisphaeraceae. Next base: position 374,911 of record OZ245998.1, read on the forward strand.
CCGATCGAGTACTACCAGAACCACATCAAGTCCGTCATCAACCAGCGTGAAGTCGGCACGGACGTGCCCTCCTTCTCCGAGGCCCTGCGGCGGGCACTGCGTCAGGACCCGGACGTCATCCTCGTCGGCGAGCTCCGCGACCTGGAAACGATTGAATCCGCCATCCGCGCCGCGGAGACCGGCCACTTGGTGTTCGGCACGCTGCACACCAACTCGGCCTCGGGCACCATCAACCGTGTCATCGACGCCTTCCCGGTCAACCAGCAGGCCCAGATCCGGGTCCAGCTTTCCACCTCGCTCATGGCGGTGCTCTCGCAGCAACTCCTGAAGCGGATCGACAAGAAGGGCATGGTCGCTGCGTACGAGTTCCTCGTGGTGACCCCCGCCATCGCCAACATGATCCGTGAAAACAAGACCTTCCGAATCGACTCGGCGATCCAGACCGGTAAGAAATTCGGCATGCAGCTCCTGGATGACCACCTCTGGGGCATGTACGAACGCGGCATGATCTCCGCGGAAGACATGGTGGACCGTGCCCGGTCGCCTCAGATCCTAGTCGAGAAGGTCCACCGCGCGGGCGGTACCGTTGGCCGGATCGAGCTGGACACCGAAGACGAAGCCAGTTCGGAATAAGCATCTCCTCCAGGCAACGAAGCGAGCGCATCGCCAAATGTCAATGTCGTTTTGGCGACCATTTGTGACTTGTTCGCGCCTTTTACGGTCGATATTATCTGTAATGACTAGCGAGGCGGTCTCGTATGCGACTTTGCCAACTTGGTCTTCGACCCCTGTTTCGCCGTGACAGTCGACCCAGATTGACTTTTCAACGAACTCACATGCAAGCAAAGCCGTAACACAGACTTCACAATCGCCAGAAACCCCTGCGGCAAGATTTCTGACATTTGGTTTTTGGCTTGACCTTTGCCTGCTTTGATTCTCGCTTGTTTTTGATGATCCGCCCCATTTGAGCTCCTGCAGGTTTTTTATGCCGAGCAAATCCACTGAAGATCTTCGCGGCAAACGCATCGGCCGTGTCCTGACCAAGCAGGGCAAGGTGACCCGAGATCAGGTCAACGAAGCGCTGTCCATGCAGAAGGAGCGTCGCCAGCCGTTGGGGCAGCTTCTGGTGGAGCTGGGTTACATCTCTCCGGATGACGTGAACCTCGCCTTGGCCGCCCAAGCCGGGATGGACACGATCGATCTGACGGACCTGGATATCCCCGACGAGGTGATCCGTCAGTTGCCGGCTGAGACCGCGCTGAACTTCCGCACCCTGCCGATCCAATTCGACGCCGACCGGAACACGCTGACCGTGGCCACGGCCTCGGCAGACAACTTCCAGGCCCTGGACTCGCTTCGCCTGCTCATGGGCTACAACGTCAAGGCCCTTGTCGCCAGCGAAGAGCAGCTCAACAAGATGCTGCAGAGCTTCTATGGCGAGAACGACGAATCGCTGCACTCGCTGATCGGCGAGCTAGCTGAAGACGAAGACCTGGAGATGTTCAACGACCGGGGCGAGTCGATCGACCTTGAGTCGATCCAGGCCGCGACGGAAGACAACAAGGTTCGGCAGCTTCTTAACCTCGTCCTGCTCCAAGCCATCAAGGACAAGGCTTCGGACGTCCACTTCGAGCCCTTCGAAGACGAATTCAAGATGCGGTACCGCATCGACGGCGTGCTCTACGAAATGATCCCGCCGCCCCGCCACCTGGCGTTGCCGATCGTTTCGCGTATCAAGGTCATGTCGAATCTGGATATCGCCGAGCGACGCCTGCCGCAAGACGGCCGCATCGAACTCAACGTCGGCGATCAACCGATCGACCTGCGTGTCTCGATCCTGCCCACCATGTTCGGCGAGTCGGCGGTGCTGCGTGTGCTGGACCGCTCCAACGTGTCGCTCAGCCTGGACAAGGTCGGCATGCGGGATGACGACCTGGACACGTTCCGCCAATTGATCAAGAAGCCAAACGGCATCGTCATCGTCACCGGGCCCACCGGCTCGGGGAAGACGACCACGCTGTACTCGGCCTTAAACGAGCTCAACGAGATCTCCGAGAAGATCTGTACCGCAGAAGACCCGGTCGAGTACGACATCGATGGGCTGGTGCAGGTCCAAGTCAACCCCGATGTCGGCCTGACCTTTGCTTCCGCGCTGCGCAGCTTCCTGCGTCAAGACCCCGACATCATCCTCGTCGGCGAGACCCGCGACATCGAAACCGCCCAGATCGCGGTGCAGGCTTCGCTGACCGGCCACTTGGTGTTCACCACGCTGCACACGAACGATGCCCCCAGCTCGATCGCCCGTCTGGTTGACCTGGGCCTGGAGACGTTCCTCATCACCGCGACGATCGAAGGCATCCTGGCACAACGCCTGGTCCGCCGAATCTGCTCGCGTTGCCGCAAGCCTTACGAGCCGCTGGAAGAGGAACTCTTCCGGTTGAACATGGACCCCGAAGACATCGCCGGGCGCGAGCTTTACATGGGCGTCGGCTGCGAGCACTGCAACCAGTCGGGCTACCGCGGTCGGATGGGTCTGTTTGAGATCATGATGCTCGACGACGAGATGCGAGAACTGATCATGTCCAACGCCTCGACGCAGCTGCTGCGGGCCGAGGCCAAGAAGAAGGGCATGCGAACACTGCGGCAGTCCGGGCTGCTGGCGATTTACGACGGTGCGACATCGATCGACGAGGTCGCGCGTGAAACCATGACCGAAGAGTAATGCACCCATTCCGGCCCAACGGATGGGCCCATGATTCTGGTTGATAGAAGCGCGGCTGAAGTTTGGCCGCCGCTCCGAAGGAGTGCCTGATGCCCACGTTTGTATACGAAGCCCTTGATGAGTCCGGCAAGCCCCAGAAGGGCCAGATCACCGCGCCCTCCAGCGATGAAGCCGTCGCACGGATCCGAAGCCAAGGCTTCTTCCCGACGCAGGTCCGCGAGCAGAAGCCCAAGAAGGGCGCCAGCGCCAAGGCCAAAGCCAATGCCGGCAAGAAGAAAGGCGGCATGGGGGCCGCTTCGCTCTCGATCGGCGGCGTGGGCACCAAGCAGCTGACGACCTTCACCCGTCAGCTCTCCACGCTGCAAGACGCCGGCCTGCCGATCCTCCGCTCGATCGCGATCCTTGAACAGCAAGCCAAGCACGGCCCGCTCAAGAACGCCCTGACCGAGATCCACGACGACGTCTCGGCTGGTTCCCCCCTCTCGGACGCGATGGCCAAGCACCCCAAGGCCTTCAACAAGCTCTACACCAAGATGATTGCCGCCGGCGAGCTCGGCGGTGTGTTGGACTTGATCCTCAACCGTCTGGCGGACTTCCTCGAAAAGGCCGCTCGCCTGAAGCGCCGCATCGTCGGGGCCATGATCTACCCCGTCGCGGTCATCCTGATCGCTTCGGTCATCGTGCTGGGCATCATGATCTTCATCGTCCCCAGCTTCGAAGAAATCTTCGAAGACTTCGACACCGAGATGCCTCAGCTCACCATCATGCTGATCCGCTTCAGCAAATGGCTCGGCGGACGATTGTCCGAGGACCAGGTCGTGCCCGGCCTTGTCTGGGTGCTGCTGGCGCCCTTTGCGGGCATGATGCTCCTGAAGCTCATCCGTAAGTCCAAGGGCGGCCGATCCATTACCGACCAGATCACGCTGATCATCCCCGTGATGGGCGGCCTGGTCGCCAAGTCCGCGATCGCCAAGTTCACCCGTACGCTGGGCACCCTGATCAACGCCGGCGTGCCGATCCTCGACGCCATCACCATTACCGCCGAAACCACCGGCAACACCGTCTACTCCGACGCCATCATGAAGGTCCATGATTCGGTCCGTCAGGGTGACTCCTTCGCCGAGCCTTTGCGACAAGCCAAGGTTTGTGACGCGCTGGTCGTCAACATGATCGACGTCGGCGAAGAGACCGGTGACCTGGACAAGATGCTCATGAAGATCGCTGACGACTACGACGAGCAGGTCGACGTCGCGGTGGCCGGCCTGGTCTCGCTGCTCCAGCCGATCATGGTCGTGTTCCTCGGCCTGATCGTCGGCGGCATCGTGCTGGCCATGTTCCTCCCCATGATCGCCCTCATGGAATCCGTCATGTAACCCCGGTCAACCCCGGCGGCTTGCCCCGAGGAACCTCACCATGAATCCTTCACAGCCCATCCACCGCACACGACACCGCACCGGCGGCTTCTCCCTGACCGAAGTCCTCGTCGTGATCGCCATCATCGTCGTGCTCGCCGGCCTGCTGCTGGGTGGTGCCGCCGTCGCCAGCCGTCAAAGCAAGGGCCGGGCCACCAAAGCCGTGCTCTTTCAGCTTGCCGCCGCGCTGACCGAGTACCACGAGTCGGTCCGGGCCTACCCGACCACCACCGACCCGTTCACCGACGACAACAGCACGACATCGATCGAAGACTTCATCGAAGCGGCCGAGCAGGTCGCCTCCTCGCAGCAGCACCTGGACAACCTCACCGGCAACTGGGTGGTCGACACCGACAACGACGGCTTCGTCGATGAGGTCTATGACGCCTGGTACCAGGTCGACGGCTCGGGCGTGCTCGACGGCCGCCCCATCCGCTACTACCCCGGTGCCAACGCGGACTTCACCGCCGGGGGCCTGCCCGTCCGGGCTGTGCCCTACTTTGCTTCCGCCGGCCCCGACAACGAGTGGGGCACCTGGGACAACACCACCAACCTCCCGGCCAACACCGACGTAAACGGCGACGGCATCCCCGACGCGCAAGACAACCTCTTCAGCTTCGACCTCGACCTCTGATGCAGCAACCGCACCCCACTGCCTCCGTCTCCCCGCTTACACAGCCTCAGCCCGTGGCCGGCCGCCGCGCGTTCACGCTGATCGAGCTGCTGGTGGTCATTGCGATCATCGCCCTGCTCGGCGGGATCACCTTCGCCGCCGTCGCCAACCTCCGGCGACAGGGCCAGCTCTCCGCCGGCATCCACTCCGTCGGCATCGCCGTCGAGACCGCCCGCTACCTCGCCACCGTCGAACGCCCCGCCGTCGAAGAACCGGTCGGCGCCACCTTCTCCGGCTGCGCGGTCCTCGTGACCCCCTCCGGCGAGCTCCGCCTGATCCAGAACGACCCCTCCGCCCAAGACACGTCCAACGACTTCCTGGAAGTCACCGACTACGACTCGAACGCAAACCGTGTCCGCAATGCCAACGGCTACGCCGACGCAACCGGTACCGACGGCCAAGAGCTCGATTACATCGACCTGCCGGACAATATGGAGATCCGAGGCCTGGGCTACTCCGGCAGCTTCGACCTGATCGAGCCCCCCTTCGCGATCCTTTTTGACCAGTACGGCCACCTCGTTTCCTCGTCAGCACCTTCTGATAGCTCGATCGACCGCCGCGTGATATACGACGGCAATTACGACGGCCAATACAACGTCGGCGACCAACGCGGCGGGTTCACCCTCGCGACCTACACCGACAACTGGGACCCGTCCAACAACGGCACAAACAAGTTCGAAGTCCCCTTCGAAGAAATCGAAACCGTCATCGGCATCCGCGTCTGGGACCGACAGAAGCCCGACGAGTTCATCAACATCTACTTCTCCCGGTACACCGGCACCCCGATGCGCGAGGACCTCCGCCCATGAGCCTCGTCACCCCGCCCAGCCTGACCCGCCGCCGCGGCCTGACCCTCACCGAGGTCTTGATCGCCATGGGCATCTTCACTGTCGGCTTCGTCGCGGTCGCCTCGCTCGTGCCCGCCGCGATCTTCCTGCAGCGTGAAACCGTGACGCAGACCAACGCCGATGCCTATGCCCAGTCGGTCCGGAATCAGGTCCAGGTCCTCGGCTTTGACGACACGGGGCTGGCCAACGCCAACGACTTCGAAGTCGCCCGCTGGGATTGGAACCAGGTCACCGGGTACGACCCGGGCGACCCGATGGCCAGCTTCACGCTCGCCGACCGCTCGTACCCCACTTCCGAGCGAGTGGAATTCCGCACCCAATTCTTCGTGCCGTTGTTCATGGACACCGCCAACGATCCGGTGCTGCCCGACAGCACGACCCGCTCCTGGCGTGTGTACATCTTCGTCACCCAAGCCCAGGTCAACACCACGCCCCGCGGCAACGAGCGCTACCTGCGTAGCAACACGCCCTTGGCCAACAGCGAAACCATCACCGAATGGGCCAACCCGCATCGCGTCGATGACTGGCCCCTCGAGTCCGCCGCCGACCCGACAAACAACGACGTCCTCGCCATCACGCCCGGCATCGCGCAGATCGATGTCGCCGCCAACGGCACCCGCGATTTCGACTTCGACAACAACCCCCGCTTGATCCGCCCTGGTGACAAGATTCTCGCGGGCAACGACACCTCCACCGGGACCAGCGGGGCTGGCGTCATCTACTCCGTGACCGAAGCCTTTGACGACGGCGTCAACATCACCGGGACCGTCGTCGGCGATCCCGACCAGCTCTGGTTCGCCCACCCGGGCCTGGGCAACCGCTCCACCTTTGTCGACCTGTTCATGCTCGTCGATAACAACGGCGACCTCGTCTTCACCCCCACGCCATGATTGACCAACGCCCCACCCAGTCCCGCGCGTTCTCCCTCGTCGAGCTGCTCGTCACCGTGGCGGTGATCTCGATCCTGCTGCTGCTGATCAGCCAGCTATTCGACAGCACACGCGGCGCGGTCTCCCGGGGCGTCGCGTTGTCCGACATCATCGGCCAGACCCGCACCATGGAGTCCCAGCTCGACGACGACTTCAAGGCCATGGTAGGCCCCCACGAAGACGCCGGGGGCACCCCCTGGACCGACCTTGCCGGCGACACCCAGAACGCCGGCGGCGTCCTGATGATCGTGTACCACGTCTTCGACAACGCCGACCACGACGGCGACGGCGATATCGACGGCGCTGACGCTGCGGTCATCGCCCCCCTCGCTGGCGTGCCCTTCGAAACCGACCAAGGCACCGTCTACCGCAACGTGGTCTCCTGCGAACTCGTCTTCGTCCGTGAACGCGGCGATCAGTTCCCTATCAGTCCGGCTGCTACTAATACATATTCGCCGACAACAGACAATGGCCGAGCTCGATATATTTTAACTCGTTACGCACACCTTAAACGAACCAATCGCGATGGTTCACCGACCAACACTGACCTTGGCACGGGCATCGAAAGACTAGGGACAGAATGGATTCTTGGGCGCCAAGCCTTATTTTTAGCTGAATCTACTTCTGTCAGCGGCGTTACCGGTTTACCGATTCATGCGGACGGAACTTGGGACGGTGCAGACGTTGACGGATATGGTTCTGGCGCTAACGCTCCACCTTTTGGTACCGAATTCCAGTTCGCTATCACTGATTATTGCAATTACTCTCTCTATGACCCTAATACTGGTATAAGCGACCACGGCGAAGGGGCCATTGTAGGTGGACTAACGCCTGCCGGCAGTAATCAAGACAGGCGTCTTTGGGCTTCACTCACAGAAACAAGCTATGAGAGCCGGGCACTCATCAACTATACCTTTGCGACTTATGAATTAGTCGCCAATCCCGTCCCTACTGTGCCGGATCCTCTTCCCTGGCAGATCGCCCAGATGCACCCCTACTTCCTGCAGGGGGTCTCGGACTTCGTCGTTGAGTTTGCCGCGGATATTGCGGATGTTGAGATCACCGGGACGCCTAGCCTGAACCCCGACGGCGACCTCGACCGCCATGGTCAGTTCCCTGCGGACGTCGATGACTTCGGCAACGCCTACGACGAAATCCCCGCCGGCGGCATCGTCTGGTACACCCACCCGGACCTCGCCAACTACCCCGGTGGGACCAACGGCTATGACTCGACCCAGCCGCTGACCTTCGACGTGCCCAATGGTTATGAGCCGTATGTTGACAGCGGTGACATGCCCGGCGGCGCACGTGACTTTGCCGTCGGTGCCATGGTCTGGCGTCACGATGATGACGCTGAGGACCACGACACCGATCCGTCCACGCCCCAGCAGGGTATCCGCACGGGCATCGGCGACCTCGACGGCGACGGGGCCGATGCGTCCGACCAGCCCAGCTACTGGCCCTACCTGATCCGCATCCGTTACCGCCTGCATGACGCCAAAGGACAGATCGAGTCCAGTGACGGCGTGCATGGCATTTGGTTTGAACACATTGTGCCGGTCAACCGGCCGTAACCCAACGTGCCCCGGAACCCCCGCGCGTTGCCGCGGGCCATCCCCCCGATCCCCTGCCGGGGCGACATCCCGAAAGGACCGCTTCCATGATGCGATCCACTGTGTTGTTTGAATCTTCGTTGTTGACGCTCCGCCCGTCTCCCCGCCGTCAGGCCGGCACCGTCATTGTCCTCGTGGTCGTGACGCTGGTCCTGATGGTCCTTATGATCGGCGGGTACGTGAACCTCGCCCGCACACAGCGCCAGACGCTCGATGAGCCGCCGACGCTGGAACCGGTGCTGGCCGAGACGGTCAGCCTGATTCAAGTCCGCCTGCTGTCAGACCTGTTCGACGAGAACGGCGTGTTCTTCGGCGTCGGCGTCGAGCCTTACGACCGGGCTTGGACGAACCCGAATGACACCACCAACGCCACCGGGTTTGACGGCAGCAGTATCACCACCCAGGGCGGCGTCAACGACGACCGCTGGCTGGCGGACGCAACCCCATACTTCAACGGCACCAACTGGCGCTGGCGCAAGATCACCACGCTCACCGGGCTGGTTTTTAGCACCGACTCGACCGGTGCCGCGGACACGATCCGAAACGTCCCCCCCCTCGGCCCGGCGACCTCCAACGGTATGGCGTACAGCATCGCGACCCACGAGGATGTCAACGTATTCGACGCCGCGCTCGTCGATGCCGACCTCGACGGCATCCCCGACAGCTACTACGAACGCGCCCCCCTGGCGGCGCAAGACGGCTACGAGTTCTTCGTGGCGGTCCGCATCGTCGACCTGGGCTCGATGGTGGACATGAACGCCACCAGCACCGCGCTCAACGGCAGCGGCGCAACCGTCGTGGGCGATAGCTACCGCCCCTGGCACCCGGCGGAAATCGACTTCGGCCGCTACGCCCTGCGGACCGACGGCGGGGGCACCACCTTCTTCACCAACGGCGAAGTCCGCGACATCGTCAACTACCAGACCGGCCAGAACCCCGGCTTGTCCCGCGACGACCGCCTGACCTTCTGGAGCGACACCACCGACGACACCTTCTCAAGCGGCAACGATACCTTCGACCTCGTCGATGAAATCCAACTCCGCTACCTCGGCGGCCGCATGCTCGACCCAGAGACCTCCGGCCAGTCCGCGCTGGCAGACCCCGCCAACCTTGCGATGAGCAGCGCCTTCATCACCACCCGCGAGGACGACAACGGCGTCACCGCAGCCGAGATCGACAACTACATCTTCAACAGCGGGCAGCGGATGAACCCCCGCCTGCAGATGACCACGCAGAGCGCCGAAGCCCTGTTCCGCATCCCCCTGCCCGGTGAGCTGATCGACTTCGACGGCGACGGCTCCTTCGACGCCCCCACCGCGGCTCGTTTGAAAACCAACGTCGCCGCGGCAGGCTTCATCACCGACTACCGGTTCGCCGTCGATGCCGGCGGCCCGAACCTCAGCAACCTGCAGTTCTCCAGCCGCATCACCGACCCCATCCTGCTGGGAGCAGACAATAACGAACGGCGGAACAACGCCACCCGCATCACCAACGACCTGGACAACAGCTTCGACTCGATGCTCGAGCTCGCGGCCACCGTCCGACGTGTGATTAGCGGCAACTACCACGACCCAGCGCTCTCCGGCGGCGGCGTGCTGGCCGCCTGGCAGGCCGGCGACGAGAGCGCCGGCGAGCCCGCCTCCCAAGACACCGCCGGCCTTCGCGGCAACCCCCTGCCCCGCACCGGTGCCAACAGCCTATCCCCGGCGGTCCCCGACCTCACCACCGATTTCCCCTCCCTGCCCGCCGGCCTGTACAGCGTCGACTCCCCGGCCTGGAACGTCGACACCGGCTCGGGCAACCGCGTGCTCTACGGCTTCGATGAGTTCGACCTCTGGGCAATCTGCTATGCCGCCTGCTACCAGGACTACTTCGACGACGACAACCTGATCACCGTCATCGACCTGGACGACCTGGACGACGCCGACGACAGCGACGAAGACGGCACCGCCGATGGCGACGCGTTCAGCTCGCCCGACGGCATCCCCAACGCCCTGCAAGACACCACCAACATGCAAGTCGGTGATGAGCTGGACGGCGTGAACGAAATCTTCGGCTTCGAACCCCTGCCCATGCTCACCGAGGTCTATGTCCAGGCCCGCTATGTCAGCCTCGTCAACAGTTCCGGCGAACTCGGCGGGGCCGCGAACACCGGCGCCATCCTGGACTACCACATCACGTGGACACGCAACGACAAAGTCATCGGTGCAGGTACACAAGGTGATGGTTCCAACGAAACCGGCTACGCCATCGAAATCCGGAACCCCTACCGCTACCCCATCTCGCTCGAAGGCGTCGAGCTTTACTGGTTCGTCGATGACGGGTCCGGCACCAACACCCCTCTGATGGATACTGAGATCGAGCTGACCGAAGGCCTGGACCTCAACGGTGACGGCGTGTTCACGATCGACACCGGTGACGACCAGAGCGGCGGACTGAACACCGACGACGATGCCGACGACGACGGCGACCAGGACCTCGAAGACCTCGCCACCTTCGCACGCTGGCGCGCGGCCAACGGCACGGTGACGACGCTGCCCGCCGACACCTCGACCAGCCTGGCCGCGAACGAAACGATGGTGATCTACCGCAACAGCGGGGCGACGAACCCCACGATCATCGCAGACGAAGACGCCTATGAGGACGTGTTGGATATCGCCCATGACGTCATCGCCAGCGACTTGGTCACCGGCACGTTTAACACCGCCGCCGACCAGTTGGTGAACTCAACCAATAACAAGCTGTTCGCGCCGCTGCCTGCACGTGAAGATGTGGAAGGGTACTTCGCCGGTGCCACCAACCTGCCGGACTGGCCCAATGATCTGGGCGTTGCCCTGCCGCCGATCGGCCCGGGGGCCACTGACAACCCCAACGGGTACACCGGCACCCGTCGGGAGGTCGTGATCGAGCTCCGTGCTGCGGTCGCGCCGCCGACCTATTTCGTCGACCCCGGCAATACTGTTGCCGCCCCGGTACTGCGTTCGACTAACCCCAACCGGATCGAAGAACTGACCTACTCCCGGGCCCGGTCGTACACGGTGCCCGAGACGTTTGACTACTACGAACTGGACTACGACCCGTCGATCAACCCGATCGTCGACCCCACCGAGACCTACCTGCAGCACGCCAGCCGGGGCAGCGGGCAGCGCCTGCAGAGTCTGACGCTGGTCGACACGCTCAATGGCGGTGCGGGCTCCTGGATTTCCGAGGAAGTCCAACCCGAGGTGCCGGACGACAACGTCGCCCGGGGCGGCTTCCTGCGGGATGCCGACGCTTCCGGCGGCGAGAGCCCCGTCGACACGCTGGGCCAGGCCGACAAGACCGAAGTGCCCGGCGGCGACAACGCCGGCGCCCTGACCACGTTCACCGACGAGCAGCTGATCCACATCGGGGCAGACCGGATGCGGACGCTGGACCCGATCGCTGAGATGGTCATGTTCAGCATGCGGTCCAACCAGACGATCGGCGAAGTCTGGCGTACGGTGCCGACGCTGCCGACGGAGATGGACGTGTTCCGCTTGCCCTACGACTCGACGCTCCGCTTGGCGGGTCCTGGTTCGTTCCCAAGCAACGCGGCATACGAGGAGATGACGCCGAACTGGAACCTGCCCCACCTGCCGTTCCTGCTGACGCAGCTGACGACGTACGACAGCGGCGCCCCGATCGCCGGCCGGATCAACGTCAACAACGCCCACTCGGAGCTCAACAGCGTCCGCCCGGGCTTCACCGTCCGCCGGCTGCTGAACTGGGTCGCCCCGATCGCCGACGCGCCGACACGCACGACGTTTGTCTCGCAGTTGGAGGCCGAGATCGATGACCCGTCCCGCTTCGTGGCCGGCGACTACAACGCCGGCGAGATGCCCGGGCTGGCGTCGATGTGGGAGATGTGGGATACCGTTTCAGACACACTGACCACAGGTGGTAATACCGGCGACACCTCGACCATCGGCACCAACAGCTATGAGATCGACTTCCTCAGCCCCGTCGACGGCATCGCGGACGACCGCGAAGAAGAAGGCCTGCTTCTGGGCCAGATGAATCAGGTGCTGACGACCCGCAGCGATGCGTACGTCGCCTACATCCTGATCAAGGCCTACCGCACGGATAATTTCGATACCGACCCGACACCCGACGGCCTGTCGGACCCGGCGGCGATCCTCCGGGCGGTCTACCTGTTTGACCGCAGCGGCGTGCGGAGCCTTTCGGACCTGCCGGTGGCAACCGAGTTGATCCGTTACGACGAATGAGCACGCGGCGATCAGCGATCGCCCCCTAAACGTGAGATGACATGACGCTTTTTGAAAAGATCGTGGCCGGCGAGATCCCTTCGCACAAGGTATACGAGGATGATCGGGTGTACGCGTTTCTGGACATCGGCCCGCTCTCGCGCGGGCACTGCCTGCTGATCCCCAAGACGCCTTACGTGACGCTGGATGAGGTCGAGGCAGAAGACGCCGCGGCATTGGGTCGGGCGTTGCCCCGGCTGATCAAGGCCGTCAAAACGGTGACCGGGGCGTCGGCGGCCAACGTGCTTCAGAACAACGGCGAGCTGGCCGGTCAAGAAGTCATGCATGTGCACTTTCACATCATCCCCAAGACCGCGGAGCGCGGCCTGCGGAAAGACTGGCAACCCGGCGCACTGGACGACGATGCGACCGAGCTGGCGCAGGCGATCGGCGACGCGATGGCGGGCTGAGCCGCTACGATGCCTCGATGCGTGCAGGGAAGATCGATATCCATAGCCACCTGTTGCCGGCGATTGACGACGGCTGCCGGGAACTGGACGACAGCTACGACAGCGTCGAGCGCCTGATCGAGATGGGCTTTGTCGGGACGGTGTGTACGCCGCATGTTTGGCCACGGGCGTACCCGGGGAACACACCCGCGGCGATCGACCAGATGGTCCGGCAGATGCGGCAACGCCTGAGCGAAGAAGGATTGGACTACCAACTCTGGTCCGGCGGTGAGCTTCGCCTTTGGCCCAAGGCGGTCGCCTGGTGCAAGGAGAACGGCGTGCCCACGCTGGGCGACTCAAAGCACGTGCTCGTGGACTTCTGGGAAGACACCTGGCCCCGCTACGCGAACAAGACCATGGACTGGCTGCGCGGCGAAGGCTACACCGTCGTTCTGGCCCACCCCGAGCGTCTTGGCGTGGGCAAGGGCCTGGAAGCTAAGCTCGAATCCCTGATGCAGCAAGGCGTGCTGCTGCAAGGCAACCTGCGTTGCTTCACTGGCGAGGAAGGCCCACGGGCGCAAGACCGGGCCAAGGCCTGGCTCGAACGCGGCTGGTACCACGTGCTGGCGCTGGACATGCACGGGCCGGAGAGACTCGAGGGGCGTCTGGCGGGGCTGGCGATCGTAGAGTCGTTGGTGGGGCCCGCCCAGTTGAAGAGGCTCACCGAAGACGTGCCGCGTGAACTGCTGGGGCTGGCGAAGAGCGGCTAAGCGTTCAGGCGGCGATGCGTTTCAGGGCCTGATACGCCTCTTGGATTTCCTGGAAGCGCCCGGCGGCGTCCGGTTCGTTGCAGTGGTCCGGATGCCATTGCTTGGCCAGGCTGTGGTAGGCCTGCTTGATCGTGCCGGGGTCGGCGTTGAGCTGCAGCCCGAGCGTTTGGAAATAGGGCTCCAACGCACGCCGAGTCAGCTGGGGGGTCAGGTCCGGCGTGGGCGGCTCTTCTTCAGCGGTCTTGCCGTTGGCGCGTTCTTCCGCGGTACGGATGAAGCCGACTTCGATTAGGTCCTGGATCGCGTCTTGGGCACGCGGCGGCACCTCAAGGAACTCCAGGCCGACCTGGTGCTGACGCAGGCTGGCCCGTTTCGTCCAGACGACCAGGCCGTTGACTTTGATGCGCTTGCCCGCGATCGAGAAGCTGATCGGGACGTTATGCCCAAGCTGCACGGGTGACTTGAAGCCGTCGCAGAGCACACGCGCCCCGTTGCCCGAGATATCCTCGATCTTCCCGATTTCACAGTACAGCTGCTCTGCCATGTGACGCTCGCGTTTCCGGCGTGGATCAGGATTCGACGTGCCTGCAGTCATAGCTTCTTCCTCCCCCTTGATATCGGAGAATTGACTGACCTGATTGGGCAATTGAAAAACCATCCAATCTGCCAAGGGTCGGTCTGTGCCGGCGGTGCGGGTTATGCGGCGCATGAAAAAGCCCACCGCCGGTGAAAGACGGTGGGCTGAGGGATAGATCAGATCAGTTGTTCTGCGTTAGCTGCTGAGCGCGGCCTGGGCGGCGGCGAGGCGTGCGATCGGAACGCGGAACGGCGAGCAGCTGACGTAGTTCAGGCCGACCTTGTGGCAGAAGGCGATCGACGCGGGGTCGCCGCCGTGCTCGCCGCAGATGCCGAGCTTGATGCCCTTGTTGACCGACTGGCCCTTGCTGACAGCCATGTCGACGAGCTGGCCGACACCCGTGGTGTCCAGCGACTGGAACGGGTCCTTCTCGAGGATTTCCTGAGCCAGGTAGTCCGGGAGGAAGGTGTTCACGTCGTCACGCGAGTAACCGAAGGTCATCTGCGTGAGGTCGTTGGTGCCGAAGGAGAAGAAGTCCGCGTGAGCGGCGACTTCGTCGGCGGTCAGAGCGGCACGCGGGATCTCGATCATGGTGCCGATCAGGATGTCGAGCTTGCCGGTGTACTTCTTGTTGGCCTTGACGGTTTCGATGGTTTCCTCGGTGATCCCGCGGAGCAGTTCGAGCTCCTTCACGGTGCCGACGAGGGGGATCATGATCTCGGGCTTGGCGTTGACCTTGGCCTTCTTGCACTGGATGGCGGCCTCGACGATCGCGGTGACCTGCATCACCAGGATCTCGGGGTAGGTCACCGACAGGCGGCAGCCACGGTGGCCGAGCATCGGGTTGGCTTCGTGCAAAGCGGACACGCGGTTCTTCACTTCGCTCAGCTTCACGCCCAGCGACTTGGCGACCTCGGCCTGACCCTTGGCGTCGTGCGGCAGGAACTCGTGCAGCGGCGGGTCCAGCAGACGGACGGTCACGGGCAGGTTCTTCATCGCCTTGAAGATGCCGACGAAGTCCTTCCGCTGGAACGGCAGGAGCTTCTTCAACGCCTTCTCGCGAGCGGGCTTGTCCTCGGCGAGGATCATTTCACGCATCGCCAGGATGCGGTCGCCCTCGAAGAACATGTGCTCGGTCCGGCAGAGGCCGATGCCTTCGGCACCGAAGCCGCGGGCCCGCTTGGAGTCGGCCGGGGAGTCCGCGTTGGTGCGGATGCCCAGCTTGCGGTACTTGTCGGCCCACCGCATGACGGTGGCGAAGTCGCCGGACAGCTTGGGCTCCACGGTAGGCAGGTTGCCGACGAAGACTTCGCCGGTCGAGCCGTCGATGGAGAGCGTGTCCTTGTGGGTGTACTTCTTGCCTTGGATGGTGATGGTGCGCTTCTTCTCGTCGATCTGGATGTCCCCGGCACCCGCGACGCAGCACTTGCCCCAGCCACGGGCGACGACGGCGGCGTGGGAAGTCATCCCGCCGGTCGAGGTCAGGATGCCGGCAGCCGAGTGCATGCCGTCGACGTCTTCAGGGCTGGTTTCCTTACGGACCAAGAGCACCTGCTCACCGGCGTGGGTCCGATCCACAGCTTCGGCGGCGGTGAACGCCAGCTTGCCGAAGGCCGCACCCGGCGACGCGGGCAGGCCGACGGTCACCGCAGTGTTCTTCTTCTTGCCCGCCGGGTCGAACGACGGCAGCAGCAGCTGAGTCAGGTCGTTCGCGGGGATGCGGAGCACGGCGGTCTTCTCGGTGATCAGCTTCTCCTTCACCATGTCGCAGGCGATCTTCACCGCCGCGGCACCGGTCCGCTTGCCGGTCCGGGTCTGCAGCATGTAGAAGGTGCCCTTCTCGATGGTGAACTCGATGTCCTGCACGTCCTTGTAGTGCTTCTCGAGAATCTTCTTCACGTTCAGCAGCTCGGCGTGCATCTTCTTGCCGATGGTCTTGTCGCTGGCGGACTTCCACTTGGGCATGGCTTCGCACGGCTGAGGGGTCCGGATGCCGGCGACGACGTCCTCACCCTGCGAGTTGACGAGGAACTCGCCGTAGAACTTGTTCTGGCCGGTCGAGGGGTTACGGGTGAAGGCCACGCCGGTGCCGCAGTCATCGCCCATGTTGCCGTAGACCATGGTCTGAACGTTGACAGCGGTGCCCAGCAGGCCCGTCATCTCGTTGATCTGACGGTAGCGGATCGCACGCGGGACCATCCACGAGCTGAACACAGCGGTGATGCCGAGCTCGAGCTGCTTCATCGGGTCCTGCGGGAATTCCTGGCCGGTGTGCTTCTTGATGACCTTCTTGTAGAGCTCGCAAAGCTCGATCAGGCCCGCCGCATCGACATCGGTGTCTTCGGTGACGCCCTGCTTCTTCTTGACCTTGTCGAACTCAGCTTCAAAGGCGTGGTGGTCCACCCCCATGACGACGTCGCCGTACATGTTCAAAAGACGGCGGTAGGAGTCGTAAGCAAAACGTTCGTTGGCGGACGCGTTGGCCAGACCGACCACGGAGGTATCGTTCAGGCCGAGGTTCAGGACCGTGTCCATCATGCCGGGCATCGACTGAGCGGCACCGGAGCGGACCGAAACGAGCAGCGGGTCGGTGTTGGAGCCGAACTTCTTGCCGTTTTCTTTTTCGAGGAGCTTGACCGCCTTGTGCACCTGGTCCATCAGGCCCGCGGGGAGCTTGCGGCCTTGCTTGTAGTACTGGTCGCAGCACTCGGTGGTGCAGGTGAAGCCCGGAGGCACGGGCAGGCCGATGGAGGTCATATCGGCGAGGTTGGCACCCTTGCCGCCGAGGAGCTCTTTCTGCGAGCCGTTCCCGTCGGTCTTGGTCTTACCAAAGTAGTAGACCATCTTGGTGGCCTTCTTGGCGGACGATTTAGAGCGCTTCTTCTTGGCGGCCATAGCGGCTTCTCCCAGCGAGTAAACAGGGGTTTGAAGGGGTGAAATCACGGAAAGACGGGCGATTCTAGTGGAATCGTCCCAACCGTCAATTTCACCATTCAATCTCAGTTACCCACACCACCACGCCTGAGCACACCCGCCGCCCCTCGCCGAATCTCAACGCTCCTTCTCCACAAACACGATCACCGGCCCGGCCGCAATCTCCTGCCATTCCTCCCAGGAGTAAAAGCCCATCCCCTGTGTCGGGTCCAGGACCAGCACGCCCCAGTCGTCCACGCTGTCGATCGTCACCATGTGCAGCCGACTGACCTCCAGCCGAAGCGGTGCAACGGCCGGCGTCGGCACCCCCCGCATCTCCTCAAGCGTCGGCTCAATCACCGTCGCCTCGTAAGGCGTGATCCGCAAACGATCATTCAAGCCCGCCACCGCGCGCATGAGCGTCGAGCCCGTGCCCGGCCGGGTTTGGGTCAACTGAGCCATCTCCATCTCGGTCGTCGCGATGCCCATGCGATTCAGCGCGGTCGCCGACGACGCCGCCACGCAGGAGTAGTTCTGGCTCTGCATGACCACCGGCGTGACACTGGTCCCAAACGAAGCACGAGGCGTGTCCTGAAGCATCCATTGCCCGCCATGCACGAGGTAGACCAAGCCGATCGAGATCGCCGCGAGCGTGACGCGCCGGTCGCGCTGCTTTTGACTGCGTGCATACAACAAGCCCAGCACCCACAAGAACAACACCGCGCCCGCAGTGCCTTCCAACACCGCCAGCCAGGTCACAGGCAATACATGCACCGCCAGCGACGGCCGCCGCAACAGCGAAATCCATACGAATAAAACCACACACCCCGCGAACAGTCCCAGACGTGCCGCCGTCTCGGTTCGCCTGCCCAGCGTAAAGCCACCCAACCAGGCCGCGACCGAAATCAGAAACAAAAACATGAACAAGAACGTGCCATCAAACATGGCAAACCTTTCCGCACGGGTATTCCCGGACGTTCCTCCTACCGTACATACCGTCGATCGGGCGGATCGGTTC
The DNA here is from genome assembly GCA_965230305.1 of Phycisphaeraceae bacterium. Lineage (GTDB taxonomy): Bacteria > Planctomycetota > Phycisphaerae > Phycisphaerales > Phycisphaeraceae. The sequence continues at coordinate 393,061 of OZ245998.1, forward strand.
TCTACTTTTGGCGCTGTTCGGCGAAACCCCACAATCCACACACCGCTAACCCGTCACCTCCGCCGGCAAGCGACGCATCGCCCCCGCCTCATCGATGCAAACCAGCGTGGTCGTGGCCTGCACCAGGAGCTCTTCGCCACGCTGAATCTCGTACTCATGCACCAGCTTCGCGCCGTGCGTGGGCAACGCCTTCACCCACACCGTCAAAGTGTCGTCGTACACCGCCGGCCGCTTGTAACGCAGTTCCATCTTCGCCACCACCAGCCGAATCCCCTTGGCTTCCATGTCCCGGTAGCTGTGCCCACGCACCCGCAGCAGTTCGGTCCTCGCCAGCTCCATCCACACCGGGTAGACCGCGTGGTGCACAAACCCCATCGGGTCGCATTCGCTGTACCGCACACGCACATCGACCTTGCATTCCAAGGGCAATTCAGGGTTATCAATCGTTTCTCGCATCACCCCAGTTTAGCGATCCATCTCCCGACGCTGCGGGCTCACTGAGTCGTGAGATCATCCAGCAAACGATCCAACGCCAAGTCCAGCTTGTGCTCGGTTTCGTACGTCCCCGCGACCAACTGCTCACGGATCCGCTCGATGCGGGCCTCCCGCTCGGAGGTCGTCGACGGGAAGCGGAACAACACTTCGGACTCGGTCGCTGCGGGGGTCACGGGCGGAATAGGCTTGCGGTTGTGCTGGGCGTGGGATGTCGTCGCCATGGGATGACTCTCTCAAACAGAACGATGGAAGTCAGCAAGAGATACTACGCGGCCGGGCCCCAAACCGTTCACGAGTTGTACGCCAGTATTGCGAGCGCTGTTTTTACCGGACACAAGGCCCGGGTCCGAGTATTCTCCCCGTGTGAACCCAACCGATTACGCCCTGCTGCAAGCGATGCTTCAATCCGGCGATCACCCCACGCCGCTTGACGCCGCCGCCCGCGCTCGCCTGGAAGCCGACGGCTGCGTCTTCCACGAACAACCCAACCAGTCCGCGACGCTGCAACACGCAGGCCTGGGCGTCTGGCGCGACTACCTCGAGCACGATGCACACCTCGCTCGTCGGGTCGAGGTCTACCAGCAAACCCAGAGCACACAAGACGCCGCCCGCCGCCTGATCCAGGCCGGCAGCGAGGCGCACCGCGCGGTCGTGCTGGCCGACCAGCAGACCGCCGGGCGGGGCAGGCTCGGCCGATCCTGGATCGCCCCGCCGGGCCGATGCGTGCTGATGAGCGTGGTCCACCGCGCCCCGTCTACTGCCGACCGCACCACCTTCGCGGCATCGGTCGCCGTCGCCGACGCGCTCGCATCCCTGATGCCGAATACGCCGGCAGCCCCGGTCATCAAATGGCCCAACGACATCACGCTTAACCGCCGAAAACTCGCCGGCATCCTCGTCGAAACCTTCGACCACGACGGCCAACGCTTCCACGTCATCGGCATCGGCGTCAACGTGTCGCTCACCCGTGAAGACCTGCCCCCCGAACTGATCGAACACGCGACCAGCCCCACGATGCTAGGCCAACCCATCCATCGCCTTGCCGTCGCTGAGGGCATCCTCAAGCAGCTCGATCAAACGCTCTACCACACCCCTGAACAAGACCTGCTCCACCGCTGGCGATCTCGCTGCGACATGCTGCAAGCCCAGCGCGCGTTCGTCTGCGAAGGCAAAACCGTCCAGGGCACCGTCATCGATATCGACCCCGATGCCGGGTTGATCGTCCGCACCGCCCACGGCACGCTCATGCACCTGCCCGCGATGAGTACCGCCTCCGCCGACCTGCCGAACGCTTAGGCCTGAGCCCGCGTCAGCCCCCACACCGCACGCGCCAGCTCCGCCAGCCCCAGCAGCATCACCGCCAAGCCCAGCCCCATCCCCAGCGTCACCATGCCCGTGAGCATCCCCCCTGCAGCCCCGGCATCGACCGACAGCTTCACCGCCCCCGCCGTGGCCGCCAAGCCGCAGAAACGCAGCGGCCAAACCATCGTGCTGACCGAGCCGTAGGCCGACGGTTCGTCCGGCTCGACCTTCATCAATTCCTTGGCCTTGCCCGGCAGCGTTGCCGCCTTCGCCAGGCCGTGTTCCAATACCGCCGCCCCGCGCTGCAACGGCCCGGGCGCTTCAGTCACCACCATCCGGGTCGCGGGCTTCACAGGCGTCGCCACCGGTTTAGCTGGCGCCGCCGAACGAGGCATGACCCGACGTTTGATGATCTTCCGAGGCGTGCTGGGCTTGGGCGGCACCGTTTGCGTCACCACCGGCTCAGGCCGCGAAGCACGCGGCGCGGGCTCTTCCGTCGTCTGCACCGGCTCCCACTTGGGCAGGTTCGGCTTATGCGTCGCCGAGCGATCCGCCCGGCCGTGCTTAGCCAACAACTCCATCTTCCGCTTGGCCATCTGCTTCCGCATGGCCTTGCGTTCCTTCTTGCTCATCGTCGCAGACATAGGGGCTCCTTCCCGACGGTTCACCCGCCGTGCCTGCGTGCTATCGGCCTAAACCCACCCCCCGGGTCCAAGAACCACACCCCGCCGCAAACCGGTGCCGATAAAAACCGCGAAAGAAGCCCGTCCAACACAACGCCTAGGACTTACCCCTTTGCCAGCCTCACCAGCGCCTGCAAACCCGCCTCCAGCTTCGCGTCATCGCAGGCGTAGCTCAGCCGGAAGTGCGTGTCGCGTTGGCTGAACACACTACCGGGGATAACCAGCACATTTTGCGCGATCGCCTGTTCGACAAACTTCGTCGCGGTGAGCCCCAATCGCTCCGGGACCTTGACGTACGCATAGAACGCGCCGCCGGGGCTTGCCAACTCAAACGCTTCGCCTAAGACCTCAACGACCCGGTCGCGCTTCTGGGTGTACGCCGCCACGTAGGCTGACAGGTCCACGTCCATCGCCGCGACACCCGCAACCTGCACCATGCTCGGGGCACAGACAAAGGTGTACTGCTGCAGCTTCGTCATCTCGTTCAACAGCGTCCTGGGCCCGACCGCGTAGCCCAGCCGCCAACCGGTCATCGCGTAGGACTTGCTATAGCCCCGCAGCAGCAGCGTGTCGGCGTTATGCAACACCGGCGAGGGCGACTTACCGTCATAGCAAAACGTGTCGTAGATCTCATCGGACAACAGCAGCACGCCCCGCTCATCACACAACCGGGCCAACTGCTCGCAGTGGGCCGCGTCGGCGACCACGCCCGTCGGGTTCGACGGGCTGTTGGTGATCACCATCTTCGTGCTAGGCGTCAACAGCGATTCGACCCGCTCGGCGGTCAACTGAAACCCGTCGTCGTACGTGTCGGCAAACACCGCGGTGCCGCCGGCCAAAGACACCAGGTGCTTGTACATCACAAAGTACGGGTCCGGCACGATCACCTCATCCCCGGGCTGCACCGTCGCAAGCAACGCGAGCATCAACCCCCCGGACACGCCGGAAGTGATGAGCACCGCCAGTTCTTCGGGGAACGCGCTGCCCGGCTGGCCGTAGGTCGCGGGGAATTCCGCCTGCAGCTGGGCACAGACCTTGTCTCGCAAGGCCGCGATCCCCTGGGTCTGGGTGTAGCTGTTCTGGCCCTGGGTGATCGCGTCGATCGCCGCCTGCTTGACGGGCTCGGGCACCTGGAAGTCAGGCTGGCCAATCGAGAGGTTGATCGGGTCTTCCAGCTCGGCCGCCAGATCAAACACCCGGCGGATGCCCGAAGCGTCGATCGCGCGGGCACGGTCAGTGATCAGTGAAGTCGGGTTCAAAGGCATGCGGGGAGTATCGCCGATCTGGAGGGTGAGCGCAGCAGAAAGGGACGACAAACTGCCGTCCCTTGAGCGTGGTTTGAGATGAAAAGGAGCCGGCGGGGCTTACTTTTCTTCTTCAGCCTTCTTCTTCGGCTTCTTGGCGGTCACCAGCTTGCGGTGGGCGACCTTAACCAAGCCCAGGGGCGAGTCCTTCTCGTTGTCGAAGCTGCCGTTCTGCTGGAGCTTGGCGATGCGTTCGGCCCGGGTGAGGACGTTGCGGTGACGGACGAGGCCGCCGCCGATCTTCAGGCTGCTGTCGAGGCTCATGGCAATAAGTCCAGGTAAAAAGTGGGTTGAGGTTCGGTGTCCGAGACAGGTCAGCCCTCGTGGCGAACCCATCGTTTGTGTGTATCCAAGGACCGGTCCATGCCCTGCTCGCGCCACCAGATCTGGACGGCCTGTCGGGCCCGGCTTTCAAAGTCCGGGTCCGGCTCGTCAAACCCGGTGAGCAGGTAGACGCGGAATCCATCAGGATAACCGGGGCGAAGCAGGCAATCAAATCCTTGTTGGGCCAAAAAGCGCCCCAACGCCCGGCTGGACTCCTGGTGGAAGTCCCCGAAATTCAGATAAAACCGCCCGATCCGCCTTGGGTCAGGGTCCGTCAGGTCACGAAACACGCCCGGGGGCGTCGGCAACCCCTCGCCCGTTCGGCCGGAAGCCCCTTCAAACTGGTCCAAAATCGCTTGCCGCCCCGCCTGCCCGCCCCGGCTGTAGCCCACCAGATACGCCACGAGCACCACACCCAACGCCCCCAGCACCAGCCCCAACGCCAACCCCCGAGGCAGCCGAAGCACCACCGGCGACCCCGCGTCCGCCCAGAACCGATTCACCGACATCCGCCAGCCCGTCGGCCCGCCGATCGACTCCTCCGCGGCCTCGACGGCATCCTCGTCCTTCAACTCCGACACCGGCTTGCCCGCCTGCGCAGCGGCACGCTCGCGTCGCATGATCTCGTAAGGCGTGTCGTCGGGTCGGCCAAGCGCCATCCGTGCCTCTCACTTCGTCCTGCCAAGGGTCGTTCTGCCTACTCCGTCGCGTCCGGCAACGGGTAGCCCCACTTCTCCGGCCAATCCCCCAGCGTCTCCACCAGCCTCGCGCGGTCCTCGCCTCGCAGCGACTGGTGCTTGTTCTTGCGGTACCCCGATACCGACTCCATATATGCGTCCAGCTTCGCTTCGTACGCCGGCGAGAACTCCAGGTTCAACTGCTCATACACCCGTTGGATCACCCCCTTGGCGTCCTGCTCCAACTCCTCAAAGCGCACCTCCGCCAAGTCCTCTTCACGCATCGACTCCGCATCACGGGCGTACCGCTCCTCCATCCCTCGGTAGTTGGTCAGGAACCGTTGCAGATACGCATCATCCGTCGGCGGGTCCTGCATCTGAAACAGGATGTACGCATCACGGATCATCTTCCGGTTCGAGCGGTAAACGTCCACCGGGTCACGCAGGATGTGGATGAACTTTGCATCCGGGAACAGTCGACGCAGCAGCGCCATCCGCCCGGTGTTGTACGGGTTTTTCAACATCGGCCGCTTGCCGTTGAACAGCGTCAGCTTCCGCAGGAACGTGAGGTAGGTCTTCTCGAACTTCTGTCGTTCGCGTTCGGTGCAACTGTCCGGGTCGTGGAACCGGTCGTAGTGGTCCATCAGCCGGGGCAGCCGAGTCGACCAGTCCGGCGACAGCCCCGTGGCGTTGGCGACGGCAAACTCTTCTTCGTTGGGGGTCCACAGGCTGAACCGCACCCGGTCCATCGGCCGGCGCCAGGGCACGGTCGCCATGATCAAAGGCAGCATGAACCAGCCGGTGATCAAAAAGCCCACGGGGTTGAGCACGTGGTACGCGCGGGGCGTGACAAACTGCGGGTCCTGCGCGAGCAGGTTCTGCAGGTGCGTCGTGCCGCTGCGGTGCACGCCCAGAACGAACACCGGGGCGGGCACCTTGCGATGACGGATGAACAGCGGCACCAGCAGCCGCTCGGGCAGGCTGATCACCGTGTTGACCGTCGCCATCCCCAGCGTCGCTAGCAGACGGGGCAGGTAGATCAAGCCGATGCGAAACCGCGCCCGGATCAACTCGGGGATCCACACGTCCAGCGGCGCAAGCGTCCCCAGCGTCCCCAAGGGGTACACACGCTTGAACGTGTTCGAGATGTCCGCGTCCTCGTCAGACTGCTCCGGCAGTCGGGACACCCGAACCAGAACCGCGGTACACACCACCGCCAGCACGCCCCACGCCGGCCAAGACGCCCACGGATCCGCCCCGACGATCAGCCCGGTCGCGTCCTGCATGCTCGCGGGATAGTTGATCCCCAGCTTGCTGAGCATCCGGTCCGTCATCAGCACCCCCAGGCTGAAGCCCGACGCCAACGCGACGTCCCCGGTCCATAGCCGAAGCCCGACCACCAAGGTGACAAACCCCGCAAAGCTCAGCCCCAACCACGCCTGTGCCGGGTCATACGTCTGGTTGGGATGGTCCCAGGTCGACCAGAGCCCAAGCAGCATCACCACCACCCCCGAGCCCGCGCCGATGAAAAGCGCGGTCCCGATCCGCCCTAGCCGATCACGCAAGACGCCCACCGGAAAGCCCGCGAGCACGACGGTCAGCAACACCGCATGCGGCAGCAGGCCGATCCCCTGAATCGCTTCCAGCACGCCCTCGCCGACCGACACCTCCTTGATGATGGTTAAGCCCCCTGCGGTCAGCAGCACGGGCACGACCGCTGCGGAGATCACCAGCCCCGCCAGCGTGCCCCAGAGCGCGTGCCACCAGACCTTCGAGGACACCGCCAGGCCGTACGCCCCCGCCGAGCGGTTCGTGTCGATCAAGACCGCCATCGCGACGCCCAGGCCCATCATCAAAAACAGCACCCGCCCGCTCGGCCGGGCCAAGTGCCCACCCCATTCCAAGAGCGACATCAGCCCTTGAAGCCCCAGCACCACCACCGCCCAGACCACCACCCACGTCAACACCCGGCGGAATGCATCCGCGCCCGGCACCGGCTTCTTGCTCACCTTGACCTGCCCCTGAACTTGTTCACGACCCGTCGCTTGCGTCATCCGAACAGGATACCGATATCCAACCGCCGCCTCACTCGCCCGGCCCCATCCCGATCGCGCTGGCGACCGCGTGCGTCTTCACATGACTGATCGTCAGGCTCCACACCGTGATCCCCATCGACTCGGCCAACGCCGCAGCCTTCCCGTGCAGCCGAACCGTCGGCCGACCGGTCGTTTCCCGCACCACCTCCGCGTCTGTCCACAGGATCCCGCCCGACCACCCCGTGCCCAGCGCCTTGAGGATCGCCTCCTTGGCTGCGAACCGCGCCGCCAAGTGCTCGCCCATCCGCTGCGGGTTGGCCTGGCAGTACTTCAGCTCCGCCGGGGTAAAGCACTTGTCCAGGAACCGCTGCGGGTGCTTGCCGAGCATCTGCTCGACCCGCTTGACTTCCACCAAATCGATGCCGTGGGCCAGAAGAATCATCCGGGTATTAGAGCAGGTTAAACGCCCCTTGGCCCCAAGTCTGCGAAATCCCTGCACGCTTGGAACCAAGCCCTCCCGGGCGCGTCTCATCCGTTGACGTCACCTCTTACTCCGGAGATTTTCTATGCGCTCTGCCCTTCTCGCGTTCAGCGTCACGGCAATTCTTGTCGTGTGCACTGGGGACCTGTCCGCCCAAACCCTCAACAACCCCGCCGAGCCCCTTGCCGCCCAGCCCGGGCAGGTGCAGGCCGTGACCGTGTACCGCGGCCAGGCGCTGGTCACCCGCCGCGTCCAGCTCCCCGACGCCCCCGGCCTGCACGAGCTCGTCGTCGCTGAGCTCCCCGCCCACGTCGTCCCCGATTCCCTCTACGCCCAGTCCGACGATGCTGAGGTGCGCTCCGTCCGCTTCCGCACACGCCCGATCAACCAAGCGCTGACCGACGACGTCCGCGCGCGGGTCGAACAGCTCGACGAACAGCTCCAGGACACCCAGGACCAGCACGCTGCGCTGACCCACGCCATCACCCTCACCGACCAACAACTCGGCTACCTCCAATCCCTCACCGGCTTCACCGACCGCACCGTCGCCACCGAGCTCACCGAAGGCGTGCTCAACGCCGAGACCCTCGCGTCGCTCACCAGCTTCATCTTCGACGAACAGCAACGCCTCACCGAGCTAAAGCACGAGCTCAGCCTCGAAGCCCGTGCTGCCCAAGCCCGCATCACCGAACTACAAGACGAGCGCCAGCGCCTCACCGGCTCCCGCACACGCCACACCCAGGAAGCCGTCGTCTTCGTGCAGGTCAACCAGACCAACGGCGACCTCCACCTCAACTACCTCGTCAACCACGCCACCTGGTCCCCCAGCTACAACCTCCGCGCCCAGACCGGCAGCGGCTCCGTCAGCGTCGAGTACCAGGCCTCCGTCCACCAGGCCTCCGGCGAAGACTGGACCGACATCCAGCTCACCCTCTCCACCGCGACCCCCTCCATGGTCGCCACCGCACCGACACTGGCGCCCCTCCACGTCCGGGCGGTGCCCCCCGCACAGACCGGCGGCCGGGTCGTCGTCGACAACGTCACCGACTACCTCTACAACCGCGATCAGCTCCTCGCCCGCCAGCGCGACATTGAGACAGCCCGCAACAGCGCCATCTCTGCAAACTTCGGGGCACTTGTCGAAGCCGACACCCAGCTGAACGAATTCGCCCAGCAGATGGCGGTCCTGGATCTCAGCAACCCCGGCTTCACTATCCCCAGCGACGTGCTCCGAGAAGACCTCGCTCCTTCCACGATCGCCGTCGCCTACGCGATCCCCAACACCGTCACCATGCCCTCACGCCCCGATGCTCAATTGATCCGCATCCAACGCTTTGACCTGGATGCGCAGTTCGCCACCATTGCTATCCCCACCCTCACCGAGCAGGCCTTCACCCAGGCCATCGGCACCAACAACTCGGGCACCGTCCTGCTCGCCGGCCCAGCGATCTCCTACCTCGACGGCCAGTTCGTCGGGCACGGCAACCTCCCCGCCGTGGCCAACGGTGAAGCCCTCACCCTGGGCTTTGGTACCAACACCGCCCTCCGCGCCGCCCGCACCCTCCTCTCTCGGGATGAACGCATCTCCGGCGGCAACCGCATCGTCACCTTCACCTACCGCCTCATCCTCGAAAACTTCAGCGATCAACCGATCCAGGTCCAGCTCACCGACCGCCTGCCCCACGCCGAGCACGCCGCCGTTGTCGTCGAGTTGACCGACCCGGGCCAACCCCTGGCGTCCAGCCAAACCGACCGCGACGGCCTGCTCCAATGGAACGTACAGGTCCCCGCCCGCGCCACCGCCGACGCGGCCTACACCCTGGACTTCACCTTCACCATGGAACTCGACCGCCAACTCACCATCACCCCCGCCAACACACCGCTCCAACCCAACCAGGCCGCTTCACGCTGACACCTCACCGATAGCCGCGCCCCAACCGGCGCGGCTATCATTCCTGCATGGACCCCGCCCTCAAACCCATCGCCGACAAGGTTGCCGCCGGTGAACGCCTGACCGCGGACGACGGCCTGACGATGCTCCGGTCCCGCGATATCTGGACGCTCGGCCGGCTCGCTCATCAGGTCCGCACCCGCCTGCACGGGGACGCCGCCTACTACAACGTCAACCGACACATCAACTACTCCAACGTCTGCGCCCTGAGCTGCAAGTTCTGCGAGTTCTACCGCAAGCCCGGCCAGGACGGGGCCTACGAAGACTCCGTGCAGGATGTCGTGGACAAAGCTCTTGCCGCGGCGGAGAACGGCGCGACCGAGCTGCACATCGTCGGCGGGCTGCACCCCAAGCTGAAGTTCGACTACTACACCGACATGATGGCGGCAGTCAAAGCCGCGGTGCCCAAGGTCCACATCAAGGCCTTCACCGCGGTGGAAATCGTCCACCTGACCCGCATCAGCAAACGCGCCCGAGAGCTCGGCCAGGACGAGGCCATCCGCTCCGTGCTCACCGACCTGAAGAACGCAGGCCTAGGCTCGCTGCCCGGCGGCGGGGCCGAGGTCTTCGACGACCGCGTCCATGACGAAGCCTACAAGGGCAAGATCCGAAGCGACCGCTGGCTCCGTGTGCACGAAATCGCGCACGAGCTCGGCCTGATGTCCAACGCCACGATGCTCTACGGCCATATCGAGTCGCTCGAAGACCGCATCCACCATTTCATGCTTTTGCGCGAAGCCCAGGACAAAGCCCTCGCGGAGAACCTCCCCGGCCGATTCCAGACGATCATCCCCCTGCCGTTCTTCCCCGACGGCAGCGAGCTCGAACACCTGCCCGGCCCCAGCGGACTGGACAACCTCAAGATGATCGCGGTCAGCCGGCTGATGCTGGACAACTTCCCCCACATCAAAGCCTTTTGGATCATGCAGACCCTGCCGATGGCGCAGGTCATGCTCGACCACGGGGCGGACGATCTGGACGGCACCGTCGTCTGGTACGACATCACCAAGGTCTCAGGCACGGACACTCACCAGGAAGTCACCGTGCAGGACCTCCGCAACGCCATGACCGAGGCCGGCTACCGCCCAATCGAACGCGACACGCTCTACCGCCCGGTGGTGCGCGACGGCGCGAACTGGCAGGTGCAGGACACGCTCGTCACAGCAAGCTGAACCGCATCACCGCCCCATCTGCCAAGGCTCGACTTGCATCGACGCCAGCGCAATCGCCCGCGCCATCCGCAGGCCGTTGATCGCTTGCCAGACGATGAAGGCCGCGAGCAAGAGCCCGAACAGCTCGCCCGTGAACAAGAACAGCACGCCCAGCCCGATACCGAAGACCAGGCCGATTGTCGCAGCGATCTTCAGGCTCTTCGCCCGCCCCATGAAAAACCACAGGATCGCATGCAGCGTCTGCCCGCCGTCCAGTGGATAGATCGGCAACATGTTGAACACCAAAAGCACCAGGTTGATGTTCGCGATCGTGAACAGGTAGCTTCGCAGGAACCCGTCGTCCTGCACCAGCAAGCCCCCAGTCTCGGTCGCGGTGATTGTGCCGCCGGCCAGGAAAAACGCCCCGATCGTCACCGGCACCAACGCCACGTTCACCAAAGGCCCGGCCACGATGGACCACAATACCGGCCACGGACGCTGGGGCGGGCTCACAAACGCGACGCCCCCCAAGGGAAACAGCACGATCCGCTCGGCCCGCCCCTTCACGCTCCGGCAGGCCAGGGCGTGCCCGAATTCGTGGAGCGTGACGATCCCGAACAGCGACAGATACACCGCCGCCCGTTCCTCGTAGGTCTCGCCCAGAGCCGAGTAACGCATCATGAAGTACGCCACCACGAACCAGGACCAGTGAATAAACACGGTGATCCCGAACGCAGAAAACAGCTTGAAGTTGCCGAGCATGGCGAGAGTATAGGCCGCCGCCGGCCTACGATGCCCACCATGAACACTTCCGCCCAACCTGTCGCCCTCATCACCGGAGCCGGCAGCGGCGTCGGCCGAGACACCGCCCTGCTCCTCGCCGAGTCGGGCTACGCCGTCGCGCTCGTCGGCCGCACGCAAGCCAAGCTCCAAGACACCGCCGACGCGATCCGTGACGAAGTCTCCGCCGAGGCAGCGGTGCTGATCCAACCCTGCGACCTCTGTGAGCCCGCCGCGCTCAAACCACTCGCCGAAACGGTCGGCCAGCACTTCGGCCGGATCGACGCGCTGGTCAACAACGCCGGCATCGCCCCGCTGAAACCCTTCACTGACACCACCGAGGCCGACTTCGACGCCTGCTTGGCAACCAACCTCAAGGGACCTTACTTCCTAGCCCAAGCCTGCTGGCCATGGATGGTCCAGCAGAACGCAGGCGTGATCGTCAACGTGTCTTCCATGGCGTCGGTCGACCCGTTCACGGGCTTCAGCGCCTACGCCGCGGCGAAAGCCGGGCTCAACCTCATGGGAAAAGCGCTGGCCGATGAAGGGCAAGCCCACCACATCCGCGTCGTCGCGGTCGCGCCGGGCGCGGTCGAGACCCCGCTGCTGCGTTCAATGTTTAACGAGAACATGCTCCCGACCGACAAGACGCTGGACCCGGCGATTGTCGCCGGCGTGATCCGGGACTGCATCACCGGACAGCGGGCTTTCGAGCCCGGCGAGGTCATCTTGCTGAACAGTCCGTAAAGCGGTTGGGCTTACTCATGCAGCCCGTGGTTGGCGTCGCCTTCCTTGACCTCGTACAGGTCGCCGCTGTGCAGCAGCTTCTCGAGCGTGCCTTGGCCGCGTTTGGCGATCGCGTCGTCGACCTGGGCCTTGACCTGTTGCTGGTACTGCGGCCGCTCGACCGCCCGGAACACGCCCACCGGCTCGGGGAACTCGGGGTGCTGCATCTGGGCCAGGGTCAGAGCCACATTGAGGTTTGCCTCGTCGTGGAACAACAGGTCGTCTTCGGAGACATCGGCCAGCGACACCACCTCAAGCGTGTCGTCGCCGCGGAGACGGATGCCCTTGTCGGGCTTGCCGTCCTCACCCTTGCCGAAGACCAGCGGCTTGCCGTGCTCCAGACGGATCAGGCTGTCCTCCTTGGTGTCCTTGTTCGTGGCGTAGCTGAACGCGCCGTGGTTGAAGACGTTGCAGTCCTGATAAATCTCGACGAAAGCGGTGCCTTCGTGGGCCGCGGCCCGCTCGAGCATCTGCCCCAGCGACGCGTCCACATCGACCGCCCGCGCGACGAACGTCGCCTGCGCCGCCAGCGCGATCTGCAGCGGGTGCAGCGGCGCGTCCAGCGAGCCCATCGGGGTCGAAGGCGTGCGCTTGCCTTGTTCGGAAGTCGGCGAGTACTGGCCCTTGGTCAGGCCGTAGATCTGGTTGTTAAACAGCAGGATCTTCACGCCGACGTTCCGGCGGAGGACGTGCATCAAATGGTTGCCGCCGATGGATAGCCCGTCGCCGTCGCCGGTCACGACCCAGACGTCCAGGTCGGGGTTGGCGAGCTTGACGCCGGTGGCAAACCCCGGCGCCCGGCCGTGGATGGAGTGGAAGCCGTAGGTCTCCATGTAGTACGGAAACCGGCTGGAGCAGCCGATACCCGCGACGAAGACGGTGTCCTCGCGGGTGCTGCCGATCTTGGCCAGGACTTTCTTGACCTGATTAAGAATGGCGTAGTCGCCACAACCGGGGCACCAGCGCACTTCCTGGTCGGAGGCAAAGTCTTTGGCTTTCAGGACGGGGAGTTGAGTCATTGTTCTGCGATCCGTAACGAGCCGGATGGGGGCACGGCGATCTCTGATCGCCCGCTAAACGGTTTACTGCTTGGTCGGTTGAGAGAAGTCGTACGCCTGTCCCGCGGCCGAGACGACGTGCTCCTTCGGCGAGAGGTACTCGTGGTCGCCGAAGCCGTCGTCGAGCATCAGGTCGATTGCCTGGGCGATCTCCTCGACGAGGAACGGCTTGCCCTGCACCTTGTTGAGGCCGCGCGCGTCCACGAGGAACTGCCCGCGGATCAGCATGCGCAGCTGGCCGGTGTTGAGCTCGGGGATGAGCACCTTGTCGTACCGCTTGAGCACCTCGCCCAGGTTGCTGGGGAACGGGTTGAGGTGACGCAGGTGAACACAGCTGACGCTCTTGCCCAAGGTCCGGGCGTCCTGCACCGCGGTGAGGATCGAGCCGTAGGTGCCGCCCCAGCCCAGCACGAGCAGCTCGCCCGAGGCGTCGCCGTAGGGCTCGATCGGCGGGATCGAGTCGGCGACCTTCTCGACCTTCTGCTTCCGCAGCTCGGTCATGACCTGGTGGTTCATCGGGTCATACGCGACGTTGCCGGTGAGGTGCTGCTTCTCGAGCCCGCCGACACGGTGCATGAGGTTGGGCGTGCCGGGCTTGGCCCACGGGCGGGCGAGGTTCTCGTCCCGGCTGTAGGGCTTGAAGTCTTCTTCGTCGCCGGTGGGATGATTCACATTGATCGGCTTGAGGTCTTCGACCTCCGGCAGCAGCCAGGGCTCCGAGCCGTTGGCGATGTAGCCGTCAGACAGGATGATGACCGGGACCATGTGTTCCAGCGCCACGCGGGTCGCTTCAACCGCGGTCTGGAAACAGTCGGCGGGGCTCTGCGGCGCGATGACCACGACGGGGCTGTCGCCGTTGCGGCCGAACATCGCCTGCAGCAGGTCCGACTGCTCGGTCTTGGTCGGCAGGCCGGTGGACGGGCCGCCGCGCTGGACGTTGACGATGACCAAAGGCAGCTCCGTGATCGCCGCCAGGCCCACGGCCTCGGCCTTGAGGCAGAGCCCCGGGCCGGACGTGCCGGTGACGCCCAAGCCGCCGGCGAAGCTGACGCCGATCGCCGCACAGACCGCAGCAATCTCATCCTCCGCCTGGAAGGTCTGCACGCCGTAGTGCTTCAGGTTCGCCAGCCCGTGCAGCAGCGTCGACGCCGGCGTGATCGGGTACGAGCAGTAGGTCATCTGCTTCTCGGCGAGCTGACTGGCGGCGGTCAAACCCAACGCCAGGGCTTCGTTGCCGGTGATCTTGCGGTACTTGCCGGGCGTGATCGCCGCCTTGCCGACGGTCGTCCGCATCTGGAACAGCTCGGCCGTCTCGCCAAAGTAGTAGCCGCTCTTCAAAGCCGAGACGTTGGCCTCAGCGACTTGGGGCAGGTTCTTCTTCTTGCCGAAGTAGTCGTTGATCCGGTTGATCGTCGGGTCCATCGGCCGATCGAACAGCCAAAACACCATGCCCAGCGCCCACATGTTCCGGCAGCGGTTGACATCTTTCGCGCCCAAGCCGGTCTCGGCCAGCGCTTCGTTGTTCAGCCGGGTAATCGGGATGCGGTAGAGCTGATATCGCTCGTTGATGGCCGGGTCGTCCAGCGGGTTGTAGCCCTCTTCGAACTTGGCCTTCTTGAACTGCACCTTGTTGAATTGGTCTTCGTCGACGATGACCGTCCCACCGTCGACAACGTCGGACAGGTGTGCCTTGAGGGCTGCGGGGTTCATCGCGATCAGCGCGTTGACGCGGTCGCCGGGCGTGTGGATGTCGGTGGCGGCGAAGTTGACCTGGAAGCCAGACACGCCGGCGACGGTGCCCTGCGGAGCGCGGATCTCGGCGGGGTAGTCCGGGAGCGTGGCAACATCGTTTCCGACCAGCGCGGAGGTGTCGGTGAACTGCGTGCCCGCCAGTTGCATGCCGTCGCCGGAGTCGCCGGCAAACCGGACAACCACAGCCTGCATTTCTTGTACGGGAACCGAGCCCGAGCCGGGCGGAGGTGGAGCAGCGGAGCTCATAAGCGGTAACGTCCTTTGGGAGCGTTGGAGGGAAAGGCAGCCCGTGTGCTGGGCCGAGCTACGTAGTTTAGCCCCCGCTCCCGCGTGGTCCAACCGGGGCGGGAATCGAATTCAGGCCCCCGAGGCCGCGAACGCCCAGCGCCCCGCCGCCAGCCCCGCGAGCACCATCCCCACGCCGACGATGTTGTGCAGCAGCAGGTTCCCCGCGGCGTGGGCCAGGCCGTGGTCCCGCGCCAGCTCAGCGGTATCAAACGCAAACGTCGAGAACGTCGTAAACGCCCCCATGAACCCCGCCAGGAGCAGCACAAACGCCGCGTGGTCCAAGCCCGGCCGCCCGTCGACCCGGCTGTCCAACCAGGCAAACACCAGCCCGAACAGCAGGCAGCCCGCCGCGTTCGCCGCGAACGTCCCCAGCCGCATCGTGCTCGGCCAGAGCGCGTTCACCCCCATCGACAAGCCCACCCGCGCCAGCGTCCCCGTCGCCCCGCCGACCATCAGCCAGATCACCTTTTGCCACATCCAACGGTCTCCAACGGTCCGCAGCACTATACTGCTTGACCGCCCTCCACCCCCCGCCAGCCTTATGAACCGCACCCCCCTCTTCCTGTCAGTCTTTCTCGGGTTCCTGCTGTCGCTTCTGCTTCCGGGCTGCTCGGACGAGCCACCGGTAGCGACCTACACCACTCCCAAAGAGATGCTCGAAGCGCCGATCCCCGCCGAACCGCTCGACGCCCCCACGACCGACCCCGACGCGCCGAGCATGACCGACATCCTCCCCACCGGCTGGACGCCCCAACCCGTGCAACCCGGCAGCCCTCGGCTCGCGGCGTTCAGGGTGGTCGCTCCCGATGACCCGAACCTGGCGGGTGACGTCGTCATCACCAGCTTCTCCGGGTTGAACACCGACGCGTTGATGAACGTGAACCGCTGGCGTGCTGGGCGGGACGGGCTCGGCCTACCTCCGATCGATGACATTGAGCGGATTGAGTATCTAGCCGGAATCGATCCTGCTTCACTCCCGATTTACTTCAATCAAAACGACGAAGAATTCATCGCAGCCTTGATGCACAGTATCGGTGATAACACCATCACCTACCTGTTCCGCGGCCCCAACGCGCTGCTGGACAGCCAGGCGGCGCCCTTCGCTGAATTCGTCCGGGATTCCATCAACCCGCCGACCAAACCGCCCTCACCCGATCCCGCGCCCGCCGAACCCAATGAGTGAACCCGAAGCCACCCCGCCCGCGCCCAAGACGCCGTCGCTCCTGAAGCCGCTCGCCTCGCTCCGCCTGACGGTGGTGCTGTTCGCGCTATCGCTGCTGTTGATCTTCGCGTCGACCCTCGCCCAGACCCGCCTGGGCATCTGGGCGGTGATGGAGCAGTACTACAAAGTCTGGATCACCTGGATCGACTTCCGCCTGTTCTTACCCGCCCAAGCCGATGTCCCCGGCGGGTTTCCGTTCCCCGGCGGGCTCACGCTGGGCGTGCTGATCCTCATCAACCTCCTCGCGGCCCACACCGTCCGCTTCAAGCTCAAAGCCAAGGGCGGCCAACTCGCTTTGGGCAGCCTCATCACGCTGGCGGGTTTGGCACTGGTCCTCGCGAGCCTGATCTGGCCGGACCGCGCGACGCTCCTGACCACCGGCAGCCCGATGCAGCTCACGGCGGTCTGGCTGGCGTTCCTCACGCCGCTGGTCGCCGGCTGCTGGCTGCTATTCGGCAAACGCCTGGGCATCGTGCTGGTCCACGGCTCGCTGATCCTGCTGATCGCCGGCGAAGGCGTCGCGCTGTTCCAGAAGCTCGAAACCCAGATGGTCATCTACGAAGGCCACAGCACAACCCACGCCTACAACCCCCACGAAGCCGAGTTGGCGATCGTCGACCGCAGCGACCCGGCCTTCGATCACGTCGCCGTGATACGCGAAGCCGCGCTGATCGATGCCTGGGTCACGGGCGAACCCATTGACGACCCCGCGTTGCCTTTTGTGGTGTTTGTCCAGGCCTACTTCGAGCACTCCGAGCTGATGCGCATCGGCCCGATGATGGACATCCCGCTGCAGGCGGATCGGGGGCTGGGCCTCGAAGCCGTGGCCCGGGAGGCCGCCCCCGCCAGCGGCGCCAACAGCGACATCCCCAGCGCCTCGGTCCGCTTGGTCAGCCGGGAAGGCGTCGCGCTGGGCCAGTACCTCGTCTCGATGTGGTTCCTGGAAGACCGGGGCATCGTGACGTATCAACCCGTCTCGCTGGGTGAAGCAACCTACGACCTCGCGCTGCGGTCCCGTCGATATGAAAAGCCTTACCGCGTCGAGCTTCTGGACTTTCGGCATGACGTGTACCCGGGCACCGATGTCGCCAAGAACTTCTCCAGCGATGTCGTCGTCACCGACGCGGCGACCGGTGAGACGCTCTCGGCCCACATCCGCATGAACGCGCCGCTCCGGCATCAGGGCGAAACCTTCTTCCAGGCCGACTGGATTCGGCCGGACCGTGGCACCGTGCTGCAGATCGTCCGAAACCCCGGCTGGGCGCTGCCCTACAAGGCCTGCATGATCGGCGGGGCCGGGCTGGCGATCCACTTCCTGTTTTCGTTGACCACGTTCCTCCGCAAACGCTCCAAGCAGGCGGCGAAACGCAATGCGAGCGGCGAAGTGCAAGCGGTGCCCGCGCTGGTGCGTTGGCTGCCCCGGGCGACCGCGGCGCTCGCCCTGCTGATCGTGATCTATGCCGCGGTTAAGCCGATGACCCAGCAATCCGTCGGCCGCTTCAACCTCACCGGGCTGGGCCAGCTCACCGTGGCCGCCGACGGGCGATTCAAGCCTTTCCAAGCCTACGCGCAGGACACGCTTTCAGCCCTGAGCGGCCGGGCCGAGATCGAACTGAGCGAAGACCGAACCATTGATGCCACACGCTGGGCGGTCGAGTCCATCACCGGACCGGGCGCCGACGACTACCCGGTGTTCCGCATCGACCACCCGGACATCAAGACCCTGATCGGCATCGAGGACCACAGCCGCAAACGCTTCAGCTTGAATGAAATCATCCCCCACGCCCAGGCGATCAATGATGAAGCGACGTTCGTCAACCGGGTGCCCGCCGATCAACGCGATCCATACCAGCGGGGCGTGCTCAAGCTCGTCCGCGGGTTGAACCTTTTCTTCGAGCTGCGTCGCCAGAACTCGTTTGGCATCCTGCCCACCGACACGCCGGAAGTCTGGCTCAGCCGAGTCGACGCACAGGAACAGGGCTTGGCGCCGACGCCCAACTCTTTGCAGGGTGCCTGGCTCCAACTGTTCGGCGCATACGCCAACGACAACCCCGCGGGCTTCAACGAGGCAGTGAGCTGGATCGACGCGGAGCAGCGGGCCACCGTGCCCGAGCTCGTGAGCAAGTCAGAAGTCGAGTGGTGGTTCAACGGGTTTAAACCGTTCAAGAACACGATGGTGCTGTATGTCCTGGCCGGGCTGCTGGTGTTTGGTTCCTGGCTGGCTTGGCCGCAGGGCCTGGTCCGGGCCGCGTTTGGCATCATGATCGTGGCGGCCCTTCTGCACACGCTGGGGCTGATCCTGCGGATTTACATCTCCGGCCGACCGCCGGTGACCAACCTGTACTCCTCCGCCGTTTTCATCGGCTGGGGCATCGTGCTCATGGGGATGCTGCTGGAGCCGCTGCTTAAGCAGGGGCTGGGCCTGATCGTCGGCGCGGCGTGCGGCTTTGCAACCTTGCTGGTCGCCGGGGGCTTAGGCGCCGACGGCGACACGATGGCGGTCCTCCAGGCCGTGCTGGACACCAACTTCTGGCTCGCCACCCATGTCATCACCATCACCTTCGGGTACTCGGCCACCTTCGTCGCCGGCTTCCTCGGCCTGCTTTACATC
This sequence comes from Phycisphaeraceae bacterium, assembly GCA_965230305.1. Classification (GTDB taxonomy): domain Bacteria; phylum Planctomycetota; class Phycisphaerae; order Phycisphaerales; family Phycisphaeraceae. The sequence goes on from OZ245998.1 coordinate 411,962, forward strand.
TTCATGGGCGTGTTCACCAAGAACCTGACGCCGGACACCCACAAGGCGCTCGGCCGTGCGATCTACGGCATCGTCTGCTTCGCGCTGCTGCTGTCGTTCGTCGGGACAATCCTCGGCGGCATCTGGGCCGACCAGTCCTGGGGCCGATTCTGGGGCTGGGACCCGAAGGAAAACGGCGCGCTGATGATCGTGATCTGGAACGCGCTGATCCTGCACGCACGCTGGGGCGGCATCGTCCGTGAGCGCGGCGTCGCGATGCTCGCGGTCCTGGGCAACGTCGTCACCGCTTGGTCCTGGTTCGGCACGAACCTGCTGGGTGCTGGCCTGCACGCCTACGGCTTCATCGACAACGGCTGGCTGTACCTCCTGGGCTTCGCGCTCTCGCAGGCCATCGTGTTCGCGATCGCCACCCTGCCGACCACCGAATGGCGGTCCTTCCGACAGCCCACATGAGCCGCCCGCCTCGCCTGGGTGCGAACTTCTTCCAGCGCGACCCCGTGACCGTGGCCAAAGCGTTGTTGGGCCAACGACTGGTCTCTCGTGTGGCGAGTCAAACCACCGCCGGGCTTATCGTCGAGACCGAAGCGTACCTCGGCCCCGAAGACCAGGCCGCCCACTGCAAGAACCACCACCGCTCGCCCCGCGTCGAGTCGATGTACGGCCCGCCGGGCACCGCCTACGTCTACTTCACCTACGGCATGCACCACTGCCTCAACCTCGTCACCGGTCCGGCCGGTTCCCCGCAGGCGGTACTCCTACGAGCGCTGGAACCCACGCAAGGGCTCGACGTCATGTACCGCCGACGCGCCAAAGCCAAACGGGATACGGACCTGTGCTCCGGCCCGGCCAAGCTCGCCCAGGCCCTGGCCGTCACCACCGATCGTTTCGACGGCATCGACCTGACCACCGATCCCCAGTTGTTTCTGCAACGCATGCGCCAGCGGGCCTACCCCGCGGCGGCCATCCAATCCACCCCCCGGGTCGGCGTCGCCTATGCCGGGGACTGGGCAACCAAACCGCTGCGTTTTCACCTCAAAGGGCACCCGCACGTCAGTAAACCGTAAGCGCCTGAAACCGTTCGGTGAACCCCGACATTCTGATACGATGCGCGCCGCTGAATTCACTCTCTTTCCCCAGGCTGCTGTCCGTCATGACCGACCCCCAAACGCCGTCCACGCCCGCCCCTTCCGCCCCTGAGCCCCAGAAGCCGGAGGCCGAGCAAACCCAAGCGACCCCCGTCGAGGCTGAAGCCGCGACCCCGGACGTACCGGCCATCGAAGAAGAAGCCGCCGCCCAAGCCGAAGAAGCGGTCCAGGCAGCGCCCGTCGCCGAGGACACCGAAGCGGTCAACGCCGAATTGGAACAGGCTGTAGAAAGCGGCGACGTCGACGCGATGCTGGAAGAGGCGCTGACGCAGGCCCCCGACGCCACGGACGCCTCCGAGGCCAACGAAGAAAAGAAGATCGCCAATGAGTTCCGCCGAGGCCGCGTCGCAGCGGTCCGCGGGGACGATGTGTTCATCGACCTGATGACGCCCGAAGCCGACGGCAAGAAGCTCCAGGGCGTCGTGCCGTCCACGCAGTTTGATCGGGCGCCCCGCATCGGCGCGATCATGGACTTCCTCGTCGACCGCATCGCCGAGAGCGAAGGCCTGATCTACCTCAACCGTGAGGGTGCGGTCCAGCACGCGACCTGGGAACGCATCGAACGCGGGGCCGTCGTCGAGGCCCGGGTCACCGGCTCGAATAAGGGCGGCCTGGAGCTGGAGATGCCCGGCCAGATCCGCGCCTTCATGCCCGCCTCTCAGGTTGACCTGCACCACATCGATGACCTCGAGCAGTTCGTCGGCCAGCGCGTCGAAGCCCGGGTCCATGAAGTCGACCGCAAGCACAAGCGTGTGATCATCTCCCGCCGGGAGCACCTGCAGAAGCAGCGCGACCTCTACCGCGCCAAAACCCTCAGTGAGTTGGAAGTCGATCAGATCCGCGAGGGCACCATCAGCAACCTCACCGACTTCGGCGCGTTCGTCGATCTCGGCGGCGTCGACGGCCTGGTCCATGTCACCGACCTGTCCCACACCCACGTCAAGAAGCCCAGCGACGTCGTCAAAGTCGGCGACCCGGTCCGGGTCAAGGTCCTCAAGCTCGACAAAGACAAGGGGCGGATATCGCTCGGCCTGAAGCAGGTCGCGCCCGACCCGTGGGAAGAGCACACCTTCAGTGTCGGCGATGATGTCTCCGGCCGGATCACGCGGACGGCAAACTTCGGCGCATTCGTCGAAGTTGCCGAGGGCGTAGAAGGCCTGCTGCCGATGTCCGAGATGTCCTGGAAGCGGATCGGCAAGGCCGAGGAAGTCGTCCAGAAAGACCAGGTCGTCTCGGTCAAGGTCATCGCGGTTGATCTGAAGAAGCGCCGGCTGACGCTGAGCCTGAAGCAGGCGGCGGGCAACCCCTGGGCCGAGGCCGAGAGCGAATTCGCCAAGGGCGCGCTGGTCGAAGGCACGGTCGTGTCCACCACCGACTTCGGCGCGTTCATCGAACTCAAGCCCGGCGTCGAGGGCATGGTCCATATCTCCGAGCTCTCGACCAAGCGGGTCAACGTCGTAACCGACGTGCTGAAGGTCGGCCAAGCCGAAACCTTCCGCGTCATCGGCCTGGACACGCAGAAGCACAAGATCAAACTGTCGCTGAAGCAGGTCAAGGAGATGACCGAGGAGAAAGCCCCGGTCGATAACCGCCCCGCGGTCAAGCGTCTGCCCAAGTCGCAGCTCAAGGGCGGCATGGGCGGTGGCTTCCTGGGCACCGGGCTGGGCGACCTGAAACTGTGAGCCTGAGCCGGGCCGAACCCACCGATCACGCGGACCTGGCGATCGTCGGCGTGGGTGCCGCGGGGATGTTCGCTGCCATCCACGCCGGTCAGCACGCGCCGCCGGGCATGCGCATTGTGGCCTTGGATGGTGCCAAGACGCTGGGCGCCAAGATCCTCGTCGCCGGCGGCGGGCGGTGCAATGTCACCCACGATGTGGTCACCCCCGACGACTACGCCGGCGGCTCGCGTAATGCCGTCGCCAAGGTGCTCCGCACATTCAGCGTCCAGCAAACCATTGATTGGTTCCAGCAACAAGGCGTGAAGCTCAAGCGAGAAGACACCGGCAAGCTGTTCCCCGTCACCGACTCGGCCCGTACCGTGCTCAACGCCTTGCTCAAGGCGATGGCCGACGCGGGCGTCGACGTCCAGAGTGCCCGCCGCGTCACCGAGGTCCAGCCCGAAGCTGAAGGCTTCCGGCTTCACACCAGCACCGGCCCGATGACCTGCAGCCGACTGATCCTCGCCACCGGCGGCAAAGCCCTGCCCCGCTCGGGTTCCGACGGCCTGGGGTATACCTTCGCCCAAAACCTCGGCCACACGATCAACCAGACCACCCCGGCGCTGGTCCCCCTCAAGCTCCCCGCCGACCACTGGATCACGCAACTGTCCGGCATCGCGTTGGACACCACGTTGACCCTCCGCGCCGCGACCGGCAAACCCCTGGCAGAGGAAACCGGCCCGACCCTGTTCACGCACTTCGGCCTATCCGGCCCCGCCCCGATGAACCTCTCCCGGCACTGGCTCGCCCAGACGGATGCGGTCGTCACCGCCAACCTCGCCGCCCAACCCTTTGACGCAGCCGATCAAACCCTGCAAGAGCGCGCCCGGCAGTACCCCAAGCAAACGGTGGCGGTCACGCTGTTCCGCGCCTTCGGCCTGCCCCAGCGTTTGGCAGAAGCCCTCCCCCGGCAGGAACTGGGGATGGACCCCACACAGGCAATGACACATCTGAATAAGGAAGACCGCCGAGCCCTGGCCCACGCGCTGACCGCCCTGCCGTTGCCGATCGTCGGCGACCGGGGGTACACCCATGCGGAGGTCACCGCCGGGGGCGTGCCTTTGAACGAGATCAACCTGAAGTCGATGGCCTCGCGGGTGCATGAGCGGCTTTGGCTCTGTGGTGAGCTGCTGGATGTGGATGGTCGAATCGGCGGCTACAACTTCCAATGGGCCTGGTGCACCGGCCGACTCGCCGGGACGCAGGCGGTGTTACCATCCGCCTGATGGAACTTTCCGAAGCCACCAAAGCCAGGCTCCCCAACCAGCTCACCATGCTGCGGCTCGCGCTGACGGTGGTGTTCGTGCTCATCCTCAGCTTCTACCGCTTCGGCGAGGATGCGCCGGGCTGGCTCATCGGGTCGGCATTGCTTTTCATTCTGGCCGCCGCGACGGACGCCGCCGACGGCTACCTGGCCCGGCGGTGGAAGGTGGAGAGCCTGTTCGGCCGGGTGATGGACCCATTCTGCGACAAGGTGCTGGTGATGGGGGCGTTCATCCTGCTGGCCGGGCCCGGCTTTGCCGACCGGAGCGGGCAGGTGTCGGGCGTGCTGCCCTGGATGGCGATCGTGATGCTGGGGCGCGAACTGCTGGTGACCTCGCTGCGGTCGATCATGGAATCCAGCGGGGTGGATTTCCGAGCCAACATCTGGGGCAAGCTCAAGATGATCCTGCAGTCGGCGGTCGTGCCGATCGTGCTGGTGATCGTGGCGATCGACCCGACGCGCCACGACGGGCTGGGTTGGCTGCGGGACGGGCTGGTCTGGGCCACGGTCCTGGCCACCGTATTGTCGGGCGTGCCCTACGTCACGGCCGCGATGCAGGCGGCCGGGCGGGTCAAAACCGGCGAGAAAGACGGTAACTAGACCGGGTCATAACGGTCGCGAAAACACCGGGGAACATTTTTTTCCGCAGAGCGTCGGAAAGTTTGGCCAAGGCCCCACGCCCCGGCCGACTGTGTGATTTATCTGCCTGTGTGAGAAAGCCGACTTGGAGATCCCCCAATGGCCCGCCCCATAGCCGAAGCCCCCACGCTGGAACCGAGCCTACCGGAAACCTATTCACGCCTGTCGACCGAAACACATGACCCGGCGGTCTTGGGCCTGATCTCGGCCACCGATGCCTGGCACAGCCTGGTACTGCCGCTGCGGTATGAGGGTGATCTGCTTGTGGTCGCGACAACCGAGGAAACCTTCGAGTCGGCCGTCGCCTTACTTCGTCGGACAACCGACCGCCCTGTCCGCCTGCTGCTGGCGGAGATGCGGCCTCTCGAACAGTTCATCGCTGAACGCTACGGCTTCGAAGGCGTCCCAATCGAAGACGCCGCCTGAACCTCACCACACGCCCTTGTCTTCATCAATCGTCGGCCAGTCTGCGGTTGCTTCTAAAAACCGCTCGGCCACCCCACGCATCTCATCCAAGCAGTCTGCCGCCTCTGCCCGCTGAAGAAACGCCATCGCCTTGTGGCGGTAGATCGCCCGCGCGCTGACACCGGGCGCCCACTCTCGGTCTGTGTCCCACAGGCCGCCGAATTGCCAAGTCAACGCAACATTCGAAGGAGCTATGTCGCCGACGTTGAAGACGCCCTAAGTGTGACGCGATCAGCCCCAAGCACTCCACATCCACCGCATCCTCCAGCGTCTGCATGCCCTCAAGGTACGCCATGACCAAAACCCGGGCGTCCGGGTCTCCACCAAGGTACAGCACCCCGAATCGGCCCAACCCGTTGAGCCAATCCAGGGCCACGATCTCGTTGCCCAGCAGCCCCTTGCCCGGCTGTTTCTCGGCTTTGATGAATACCGGCACGTCGCCCGCCGACGCACGGATCATCCGATTGCGCTCCCGCTCTTCCACCACCCGGGCACCCGCAAGCGTCAGACCAGAACACCGCTGAGCAACACGAAGCGCCTCATCCAAACGGCTCAAGCCAGCCTCTTCGTCGCCACCGTGCCATCCTTGGTCGTTTTCACGTCGTACCCTGCCTCGACCAGTTCCTGTCGGATCGTATCGGCGGCGGCGTAGTCCTTCGCGGCCCGGGCGTCGTCCAACGCCTTGGCTTTCTGCTTAATTTCAGCTTCATTTTCTGATTGCCGTTCATGAAGCTCATTGGCAATACCTCTAAGTGGACCGACATTTAGCACATCATCAATCAATTCAAAGGCGGCTATCGATTCCACTTTGTCTGGATGCGGCCCCGCCATCCACTCAAAGAACGCGCCCAATGCACCACTGATATTCAAATCATCAGATAGATGCTGAACAAACTTAGCTACGGCGGGATGCGATGCATCTACTTCAGATCTGGCAACTTCCGTCAAAAATTCAGATCCAGACTCACGGGTCGCCCACCACCAATTACGCATCTTTTCCACTGCCTTCGCGGAATCATGGATACTCTGCCTAGACAGGTTGCTCTGACTGCGGTAGTTGCTCTTGATCAGCTCGAACCGCAGCACCGCCGGATCGACCGCGCGCTGCGTGAACGCCCCGCTGAGGATGTCGCGGACGGTCAAGAAGTTGCCCTTGCTCTTGGACATCTTTTCGCCCTCGACCATCAGGTGTCGGCCGTGCATCCAAAACCGCGCAAAATGGCTCTCGCCGGTCGTGCAGCAGGACTGGGCGATCTCGCACTCGTGGTGAGGGAAGATGTTGTCCTCGCCGCCGGTATGGATGTCGATGATGTCGCGGCCGTGCACGGACCGGGCCATCGCCGAGCATTCGATATGCCAGCCGGGATAACCCGCGCCCCAAGGGGAATCCCACTTCATCAGGTGCGAGTTGTCGGGCTTCCACAGCAGGAAGTCTGCGGGGTGCCGCTTGCCGGCCTGGTGCTCGTCGAGGATACGCCCGCCGGCCCCGCCCTTGAGCTGGTCCAGGGTGTTGCCGCTGAGCTTGCCGTACTCGGGGAACGATTCAATATCGAAGTACACCGCACCATCATCCGCGACGTAAGCGTGGGCCTTCTCGATCAACGTCTTGATCATGCCCTGCATCTGAGGGATGAAAGACGTGGCCCGGGGCATCTTCTGCGGGTACTCGTCTGCCACCTTCAAGCCCAGCAGCTTCGCGTCTTCCAGGAAGGCATGCATATAGAACTCCGCAATCGCAAACGGATCGCTGGGATCGATGTCTACACCCTGGGGGAGCTTGCCGGACTTCTTGGCTTCCATCAGCCGCTTGCGGGCGATGTTCATCTTGTCGTCGCCCCCGCCGTCGGCCACCGAGTCTTCGGTCATGTGCCCGACGTCGGTGAGGTTCATCACCTGCGCGACCTCGTGCCCGGCCAATTCCAGAAACCGCCGAAGCACATCCGCGAACAGGAAGCTGCGGAAATTGCCAATGTGGGCGTAGTCGTAAACCGTCGGCCCACAGTTGTACATCGTGACCTTGCCCGGCTCGATAGGCTCAAAGGGTTCAAGGCGGTGGGTCAACGTGTTGTAAAACTGAATCTGCATTCCGTGATGGTAGCAGCCTTAAGCCGACGCTTTCCCGTCCATCACACGTTTCTCAACACGCACCTTCAGCACCCGCGTCCGCTCGGCTTCGAGCACCGTAAAACGCAGTGCCTCACGCTCAAAAACCTCCCCCTGTTCGGGCACGTGCCCCAGCTCCGCAAACACAAAACCGCCCAGCGTGTCGTAGTCATCGTCCTCGGGCAGATCGATATCCAACGCATCATTCACGTCCGCAATATGCGTCCGGGCGTCGACCACCGCGGTCCGCTCGTCGAGCTTCTCGACCGCTTCGGGCTCTTCCTCGTGCTCGTACTCGTCTTGAATGTCGCCAACGATCTCTTCGAAGATGTCTTCGAGTGTGATGACGCCCGCGGTGCCGCCGTACTCATCCAAGACCAGGGCCAGCTGCACCTTCCGCTGCTTGAAGTCCGCCAGGAGTTCGGACACCTTCTTGGTCTCGGGGACCAAAAACGGCTCACGCACCACTTGCCGCAGGTCCAACGCGCCGTTGCCTACGCCTTCACGAAGCATCGGCAACAGGTCCTTGACGTAAAGCACCCCCAGAACGTTGTCCAGGGACTCTTCATACACCGGGATGCGGCTGTGCCCGATGTTGATCAAGCGATCCAGCAACTCGCCGATCGGCGTGCCGACCTCGATCCCTTCGACCTCGGTGCGGGGCGTCATCAAGTCCGCCGCGTCGGTCGTCGGCAGGTCGAACACCGCCTCGATCATGTCCTTCTGCTCGTCGTCGATCTGGTCACCAAACTCCGACTCTTCCACCGCCGACAGCAGCTCGTCGGAGACATCCTGATCCTCCGTGTTCAGATCGTGCCCGGACACCCGGCGGGCGATCGGGTCCGTCAGATGCAGCAGCCGAAGCACCGGCGTGAACACCCGATTCATCCCCAGCAGCAACGGCAACGCTACGACCAGCAGGCCTTCCCGGTGGTACTTGCCCCAGCTGGCGGGCACCGCGACGACGAACACCGTCACCACCGCGCCGGCAATCAGGAACGTCCACAGGTACACCCGCAGCGTGGCCGGGGGCTCGATCGCGGTCTCCAACGCATGGAAGATCGCCAGGACCAAGACCAGACTCAGGCAGGCCCGGACCATCCCCGTCATCAGCGTCAGCGACGGGATCGCGTCAAACAACGTGTCGACCTTGGTCGTCGGCTTGCCCCGGTCGGCGAACCGGTCCGCCAGACGCTTGCGCGAGGACGTGCGCAGCGCCACGCCACAAGCGGCGAAGAACATGCTGAGTACGGCAGCGGCGAGGCCGATCCAGATCGCGGGATTCAACGAAGATCGCTCATGCCCCGGCCGGGTGCGTGGGATGCTGGGCATCCAGAACACCGCGAAGGGCCGGGGCCTCCACGGTGGGGTTCGTGTACTAGGTCGACCCCTCATCAGGGTCGGTGTGGAAGACTTTGCCCAAGCCGAGCGCTGCCATGATCTCGTCCTCCCGGCGGTGCATCTGCTGGTAGGCAGCTTCCTCGTGATCGTCCTCACCCAACAGGTGAAGCAGCCCGTGAACGGCATAGAGCAGCAACTCGACGCGGACCGCGTGCCCACGGGCCCGGGCCTGCCGACGCGCTTCGTCCAGGCAGAGGATCAGATCGCCCTCCAGTGGGTCGTCTTCGGTATCTCGGTGATCGAACGTGATGACATCGGTCGTGCCCGGCACGCCGCAGTACTGCTCATGGGCCTCGGCCATGGCGGCATCTTCCACGACGAGCAGATGCATCGTGCCGGCCCCGGCCTGAGCGATCCACCCCGCCCGCACCAACTGCTCGGACAGCCAGGCGTCTAAAGCCTGTTCGGGTTGATCCGCCAGATCATCCGGCTGCAATGTGGCTTCCAGAGTCACCGCGACATCGATCCCCACGGGCTGCGGGTCTGTCGCGGCGGGACTGGAAGGGTCAGGGTCATCCGACGCAAGGTCGGTCGACGAAGGTTGGATGGGGGTGGCATTCACGGTTTGCTTGAGGTCCAGCTGGGGTCCAGCGGAAGAATCTGCAGATTCTAGGGCAACCAGCGACAAGAACCAAGGGCTATTCCTGCTGGGCTTTGGCCTCGGCCTGGGTCTGGTCATACACCAGCGTGACCCGGTTGCCGCGGGGGTTGTAGTGGACCTTGGTCATGTACGCCCGCATCAGCATGACCCCCCGTCCGCAGGGGCGGGTCAGGTTCTCCGGAGCCGTGGGGTCCGGCAACGCCTCGGGGTCAAATCCTTCGCCTTCATCTTCCACCGAGATCTCAAAGTACCCCGGCCGGGCTTCCCACTCGACGATCGCGTGCTTGGACTCGTCTAAGCCGTTGCCATGCCGAATCGCGTTGGTGACCACTTCATCCAGCGACAGGCGGATCCCAAAACGAGTCCTTTGATCAAACGACTGCGCTTCGACATCCTGCATGATCCGCTCGAGGACCGGATGAACCTCTTCGAGTCGGCTGGGGACCACCATTTTGGTCGAAGCGTTGGGGTCCATACTTCAGGTCTCCGGCCCCGATCGAGGCCGGGCTCAGCGTCCTAAGGATGAATCAGGCGAAGCTCGCCATCGCACTGCTGGTGGTGTCATGGATGTGGAACAGCTTGTTCAGCTTGGTGATCACGAAGACTTCGTGGATCTGCGGATCGATATTCGCTAGGCGGAGCTGGCCACCCTTGGCACGGATGCGGTTGTTGATCGTGATCAGCGTGCCGAGCGCCGCCGAGGAGAGGTGCTCCACCGAGGCAAAGTTGATCAAGAGCTTGGGGTTATCCGAAGCCTCGACCAAGGCGCTGATTTCATCGCCGATGAGTTGGATATTGGCTTCTTCCAGGATGTTGCGGTCCTGAAAGGCAACGGTGGTGATGCCATCGGCCTGGTCGATCGTCAAGCGAGAAGAACTGTTCATCATGGCCCTTTTAGCGAAGCGCTTGGCTAGTGGGGTCGTTGCTGCAGAGAGGCCGCTAACGCTATCCCTGGTCGTAAAGCGTGTCAAACGATTCTGACAGGCTGTATCCTAACGCATCGTGACGTACACTGCGTTCCAACCCCTCTCTGATCGGTCGCCACGGAAGGCCGCTGGAGCAGAAAAATGAATACCACTTACAAAGTCGCCCTGCTGGGGGCATTGGCCCTGTTCGTTGTTGTGATCGTTATCAGCATCGCAGGTGGCTCGGGTCCGGATTCGCCGGACGACACCAACAAAGACTCGATCCAAGCCAACGCCGCCGCTTCTGGCGCCAATAACACCACGCCTTCGGGCAACGATGCCCCCGCGCCGCCGACGCGTCGCCCCGCGGTGCCGGATGAGTTGCCGCCGTCGGTGAACATTAACGAACCCGAAGAGACCCCGACCCCCGCCGGCCTGGCCGATGATGGCCCGGGCATCAACCCGACCTTGTCCACCGGTGAAACCATCGACAACACCCCGGATCTCGCCGGCGAAACCGAAAACCAGCCGCTCCGCCGTCCCAATAGCCTGATGGGCCTGAACGGCGGCCGCTTGGGATTTGGCGACCCCGAACCGGAACCCGTCGTCGAGCCTCGCGAACCGGTCGATAGCACACCGATCGCCCAAGCCCCGCCGTCCGATACCACCCCGAGGACCCCGGAGCCTTCACCGTCACCTACCGCGCAAGACACTTACACCATCCAGTCCGGCGACAACTTCGCGATCATCGCGGAGCGCCTCTACGGCGAACAGGCGTACTGGCCCGCGATCGCGCAAGCCAACCCGGAGGTAGACCCCAACCGCCTGCAAGTCGGCCAGGAGATCAACCTGCCCGAAGCCACCGACGTGGCGCGCATCGATCAACCCCGCCAGGCTGACGAGGTCCCGTCGGTGCCCGGCGAGCAGCGCCACGTGGTGCAGGCCGGCGAAACCCTCTCGGGCATCGCCCAGCAGCACTACGGCGCTGGCAGCCAGTGGCGGTACCTCTACAACGTCAACCGAGAAACCATCGGCGACAACCCCAACCGCCTCCGCGCCAACATGGTGCTCATCATCCGCCCGCTGCCCAGCAACAGCGAGTAATCCCAGACCCCCGCGCGAGCCGATGATTCTGTTACTAGCCACGCGGCCCGGCCGTGGTCGGCGGGTATAATCATGGCAGTCTGCCTGACAAGTGAAGACGACACGGGGACCGGTAGGGTTGCCCCCCAAGGTGACAAATGCTTCCGAGCCTTATGACACCCCAAGGGAGCGAGGAGCGGGCGCGACGGCCAAGCCGCCTCAGAGCGGAAGGCCCGGACGACTCGTCATCGCACCCACTTTGAATTGGGGTTCGGGGCTACGTCACGCCCTGCCGCTCTCCGTGCCGTCGCTTGATCAGTGCTTCCCTCCCAGCGCGACTCCCATGACGTCCACCGACCCACAGCTCCATCAAGACCCCACCGCTCCGCACGATCGCCCGATCACTCGGCCCAACGCCAGCGACACCGCGATCCAGGCGCTCATCCAGCAGACCACCGACGCGCTGGTCGACAGCTATCTCGCCGACGACCGCCTGCAGCACCTCGATGCCGTCTTCCTGCCCAACCGCTACCGCATTATCGACCTCGTCGAGATGCTGCGCAAGCTGATCTTCCCCGGCTTCTTCGACAACCAGCACCTGACCCAAGACCATATCCACCAGCACACCCAAAGCCTCTTGCATCAGACCCACGCCCTGATGTTCGACCAGGTGAACCAGGCGCTTCGGTACCACCAGAACCGGGAAGGCCTGGCCGCCGAAGCCTGTGGCGGCCACGAAGAACAAGCCTGGGCAGTGGTGACTTCGGTCTTCAATCGGCTGCCGGAGATCCGAAAACTGCTCGCGCTGGATGTCCAGGCCGCGTTCGACGGCGACCCCGCCGCGATCTCCACCGATGAGACCATCTTCTGCTACCCCGGCCTGGACGCGGTCTTCATCCATCGCATCGCCCATGAGTTTTACAACCTCGACCTCAAACTCATGGCACGCATGATGGGCGAATACGCCCACAACGAGACCGGTATCGACATCCACCCCGGCGCTAAGATCGGCGAGTCCTTCTTTCTGGACCACGGCACGGGCGTCGTCGTCGGCGAAACCGCAACCATCGGCAACCGGGTCAAGCTCTATCAAGGCGTTACCCTCGGCGCGCTGTCGACCAAGGGCGGCCAATCCTGGCGCGGCCGAAGAAGGCACCCCACCATCGAAGACGACGTCACGATCTACGCCGGCGCCACGATCCTCGGCGGCGAGACGGTCATCGGCCAAGGCGCAACGATCAACGGCGGCGTGTTCCTGACCAACTCCGTCCCGCCGGGCGTCACCGTGGGCAACCCCCCGGTTGATCTGCACATCCGCCCCGCCAAACGCCCCAAGCCCGACTGATAAACCCCGACTAACAAGAAAGGGCCGAAGCATGGAAGACCGGCCCGATGCCCCGCCGCAACCCGACTACGAACAACTCCACCCGCTGTTCCCCTTGGCCCAGTGTGTCCTGCTCCCGCACGCAACGATCCCGCTGCACATCTTCGAGCCGCGCTACCGCGCGATGCTCCAGCATGCGATGGACCACACCCGCACGATCGCGATGGCCCTCTTCGACGGCCAGGACTGGAAAACCAACTACGCTGAAAAACCCCCGATCCGACCGATCGTCTGCCTGGGCACGATCACACGCGCGCAACAACTGCCCGACGGCCGATCCCAGATCCTGCTCACCGGATTGTCGCGCTGCCGAGTCATCGATGAACCCTGGCACGACCCATACCGCATGGCCCTGCTCGAGCCGCTTGAAGGCGAACCCTGGATGGAGATGGACTTTGCGGAGGATCGGCCGACCCTCGACGCTCTGTTTGCCGACGATGCTCTGCAAAGCTGGGCCGCGATGACGCCGCTGCTTCGCGTGCTGGATGCTTCAGTCCCCACACCGGTCCTCGCCGATCTGGCGGGGCTGACGCTGACGCAAGACACGGAGCTCCGTTACCGCCTGCTGGCCGAGCCCGACGCCCACCAGCGCGTGCACTGGCTGATGTCCATCCTCAAGCAGACCCAAGACATCCTGTCCCACGCGGACCGTCTGGGCCCGGCCGTCGCACGCCACGGCGAATGCCTGAACTAACCCACCGACAGACCCATGCCCGAACACCACGTCCTGATCCTTGGTTGCGGCTATCTCGGCCAACGCGTCGCCCAACGGCACGTCGATGCCGGCGATGTGGTCCACGGCAGCATCCGAAACACGAAGCACGCCGCTCTCCTGGTCGACCAGGGCGTACGGGTGATGCTCGTGGATTTAAACCAGCCGCTGACGCTCGCCGCGATCAAGCCGGCGTTGCAAGCGCCTTCGCTGGATGTCTACTACCTCGTCCCCCCCGGGCGTCCCTCGGCTACGCATGATCCGCAGCGAGTAATCCAAAGCACGCTGCCCGATCTGGTCAGGCAACTCGCCCGCGCCAATCTCCGTCGAGCCGTCCTAGCGTCCTCGACCGCGGTCTTTGGCGATCAGGCGGGGCAAACCGTCACCGCCGACTCCCCGATCAACCCGCAAAGCCCGCGTGCCCAACTGCTGCAGGACGCCGAAACCCATTGGCTCGCAGGCGGCGAGCGGTTTCGTGTGGTGCGTTTGGCGGGGCTTTATGGCCCGGGTCGAATCCCCGGGCTCCAGGCGGTCTCCCAGCAAGCGCCCCTGCTGGGCGATCCGGACGCCTGGCTGAATCTAGTGCACGTCGAGGATGCCGCCGCCCTGCTGCAAGCGGTCGCCGCATCCGACACCGCCGCTCGCGTCGAGCTGGCGTCGGACGGCCAACCGCTGCGTCGCCTGGCGTACTACACGCACTTGGCGCAGCGCGTGCATCTGCCCGCCCCGGAAGTCATGGCCCCGGCGCAGGCGGGGATCACCTTGGGCTTGAACGCGCAACGCTTGGCGCGTTCCACATCCAAATCACTAAACCCCCGGCCGACACAACAACGTACCGGCTGGACGCCCCAGCACCCCGACGCCTTGGCGGCGATCGATGCGCTGTTGGATCACTCGACGTCAAACTCCAGGCCTTCGCCGGAGTAGTCGTGTGTGATTTCCTCGCCGGGCTCGATGTTGCGTAGGGCCACCACCGTGGCGTCGTCCATGTAGGCCGCGGTGGGCTTAGGCGAATGGTTGATGTAGCGGAGCTCGCAGGTGACCTGCATGCCCAGTTCATCAGTGATCCACAGCACGTGCGGGCCATCTTCCCGCGTGACTTGTCCATTGAGTTCACCGATCACGGTGCCGGCAATGATGGGTTTCCGGGCGAACACACCCATCCCGTGGATGGCGGAAGGCTTCACTTCGTACATATCGATTGTCTTTGGGGTTCGGAGCCGACGGGTATTACGGAAGCCCGCCGATGGAAACACGATATCAGCCCCATGAGGGCGGGCCAAGCCCCAAGTTATCGGCGGTTTCAAGCAGGGGCCCGGGGTAGGTCGATAGACCATGACACGGCGGTTGGTGTGCGCGGCCTGCCGTATCCAGGAATCAACCCATGGGCCAAATCACTTCCAGCGTAGGTCTGATCTCCGGCTTGGATATCGCCGGCATCGTCGATCAGTTGATCTCGATCGAATCGAGGCCGCGCATCCAGGTCGAACAGCAGAACGCCATCCTGCAGTCCACGCAGGCGGCGTACCAGTCGATCAACGCGCGGCTGCTGGCGCTGGATTCCTCCGCCAACGCCCTGACCCAGCCCCTGAACTTCCGCTCCACCACCGCCAGCAGCTCCAACGAGTCCGTCCTGTCGGTCTCGTCGTCGTCCGGGGCGATCCCCGGCAGCTACAGCTTCCGTGTCCGGCAGCTTGTCGCAGCTCAGCAAACGCTCTCCAAGGGTTTCGCCGACGACTCCGCCACCGGCGTGGGGATCGCGACCACTCTGACCTTCGACCGGGGTGCCGCCCGCCTAAGCGAGTCAAGCATCCTCGACGACCTCAACGCCGGCGAAGGTGTGCAGCGAGGCTTCATCCGCATCACCGACCGTTCAGGCACCTCCGAGCTCGTCGATCTGTCCGATGCTGTGACCATCGACGACGTCGTCAACACCATCAACAGCTCGCTGAACATCAACGTCCGCGCCAGCCTCGACGGCGACCAGCTTCAGATCATCGACCAGACAGGCCTGACCACCACCGACCTCCGCGTACAAGACGTCGGCTTGACCACCACCGCGACCTCACTCGGCTTGGCGGGCACCGGCACCGATGACACCCTCACCGGCACCGCCATCAACACCGTCGGCGTCAACACCCTGCTCTCCGAACTCAACGACGGCAACGGCGTACGCACCGAGTCTGGGCTGGACGACCTGTCCATCACCTCCGGCGGCACGACCTACGACATCAGCCTGTCCTCGGCCGAAACCCTCGAAGACGTCATCGACACGATCAACACCGCCACCGCCGGCAACGTCACCGCCGCCATCAGCACCGACGGGGTCTCGCTGACGCTGACCGACAACAACGGCGGCGGCGCGGGCTTCGCCGTCGCCGCCCTCAACGGCTCCAATGCCGCCAGTGACCTGGGCATCCTCGGCGACGACTCGGACGGCTCCGGCGCGATCGAAGGCGACCGCTTTGTCGCCGCGCTCAACTCACGCTTGCTTCGCTTCCTCAACGGCGGCGACGGCCTCGCGGCCTTCGGTGGCTCAACCCAGCCCCCGGTGGAGACCACCACCAACCTGGCGGACCTCTTCCAAGGCACCGGCGTTGCGGGCGACTTTGAAATCCTCGCCAAGGACGATGCCGCGGCCGTCTTCACGGTCGATACCGACGCCCTGACCACCGTCCAGGACCTGATCGACGCCATCGATACCGCGACCGGCGGCAAGGTCACCGCGACCCTCACCGATGACCGTCTCGTCCTGATCGATAGCACATCCGGCGAAGAAAACCTCGTCATCCGCGACGCCGCAGGCTCCACCGCCGCCACCGATCTGGGCATCGTCGTCAACACCACCGGCGACCGAACCTCCAGCGCCTTCCTCGACCCGTCTGGCGCGCTGGACACCGGAGCGGTCATCAGCTTCACCAACTCGCTGGGCAGCACCAACACTGTCGACCTGTCGTCCGCCGAATCGGTCAGCGACCTGATCGACCTCATCAACAACGCTGACATCGGCGTCGAGGCTTCGCTGAACAACGCAGGCAACGGCCTGGTCATCGAGGACACCGCCGGCGGCGCGGGCGACCTCGTCATCGCCGACGACACCGGCTCTGCTTTGGCGACCCAACTCGGGCTCACCGGCACCTTCGCCGACCGCGTCGCGGATACCGGCTCGCTGAACTTCCAGTACGTCACCCAGGCGTCCAGCCTCGACACGCTGGGCGTCACTCGCGGCGAGTTCCTCATCACCGACTCCAACGGCGACACCGCCACCGTCGACCTGACCCAAGGCAACGAACAAACCATCCAGGACGTCCTGGACGAAATCAACTCCCGAGGCCTGGCCCTTACCGCACGCCTGAACGATGCGGGCAACGGCATCACCCTCGAGGACACCGGGTCCGGGGCCTTGGCCATCACCGTGGAAGAAAACGGTGCCTCGACCGCCGCAGACCTCGGCCTGCTTGGCTCCGCCGAAAACGCCGGCGACGACCTCAACGGCTCGTTCGCCGTCTCGATCGACATCAGCTCCGCCGACACGCTGCAAGACATCGCCCAGAAGATCAACGACTCGAACGCCGACATCGCCGCCGCGATCATCAACGACGGCTCCTCCGGCACGCCGTTCAGGCTCAGCCTGACCGCGCGGAACGCAGGCACCGACGGCGCATTCGTCTTCGACGACGGCGGGCTGGGGCTGGACAGCTTCAACCTCGCCGACGCCCGCGATGCCGTCGTCTTCTTGGGCAGCGGCAACAGCACCGGCGAGACCCTCACCGTCTTCAGCCAGTCCAACACCCTCGAAGGGATCGTCCCCGGCGCGACCGTCACCCTGCTGTCCACCAGCGATCAGCCCGTGCAGGCCAACATCAGCGACGACCCCGCCTCCGTCCGCGCGACCATTTCAACTTTCGTCGAAAACTTCAACGGCCTGATCGACACCATCGACGAGTTTGACACCTTCAACACCGAAACCCAGGAACGCGGCCTGCTCCTGGGGGACCCCGCGGTCAACTCCGTCCGCCAGCAGCTGTTCAACACCGTTATCCGACAGAACACCGAGCTCTCGCAAACGCTCAACTCACTCAGCCAGGTCGGGATCACGGTGGGCAGCGGTGCCCGGCTGCAGTTTGATGAGTCACGCTTTGACACCGCCTTCAACGAAGACCGGGATGCCGTCGTGGACCTGTTCACTTTGCGGGAAACCGACGATACGCAGGACACCGACGGCGACGGCGAGAACGACGAGGTCGTCACCGCACGCGGCATCGGCTTCGTGCTGAACGACCTGCTGGAACGCCTGACGGACCCGGAGTTTGGTCCCATCGAAGCCGCGATCGATCGGCTGGAAACCCAGGTTGAAAACAACAACAGCCGCATCGAGTTTCTAAACGAGCGGCTAGAGGACGAACGCTCCCGGTTGGAGCTGGAGTTCATCAACATGGAACGAGCGCTCGCCGACCTGCAGAGTCAGGGACAGGCGCTGGCGGCCTTCCAGCCGGTTCAATTCAGTTCCGGCGGCGGTGGCGGCAGCGCGTTTGGCATCTAGTCGCCTGGGTCCGCAACGCCCGCCGGGGTTATCGGCCACAGGTAAACCCTATCCCAGCATCCACTTGAGGATTAACCCCATTTCTGACCGATAGGTTCCAAGCCGGGCCTTTGCCGAGATGTATCACCGCCCTATCCGTTGCTGAGACCGTATGCCACCCGCCACCGCCATGAATCCGTATCTCAAGACGAAGATCCTCACGGCCAGCCGCGAGGAGCTGAGGCTGCTGCTGTTCGACGGCGCGATCAAATTCGCCAACCAGGCCAAAGCCGCCCTCGCAGAGAAACAGTTCGAAGACTCGTTCAACGCGATTGTCCGGGCGCAGAAGATCGTGCTGGAACTGTCCAACAGCCTGGATCACAAGATCGATCCCGAGCTGACGGAAAAGCTCTCGGCGCTGTATACCTATATCTACAAGCTGCTTGTCGATGCGAACACAACCCGTGAACCCCAGCCGCTGGATGAAGTGATCTCCCTGCTGGGCTACGAACGGGATACCTGGCAGATGCTGATTTCCAAGCTTCAGGACGCGAGCCCCGCAGCCGATCAGCCCAACGCGATGGAGGGGGCGGGTGGGACCCCCTCTCCGATCGCCCGGGCCTACGGCCGCAGCGCCTGAAGCGTCCTCAACATCACCACTACCACTGAACCTCGCCAACCCGTGTTGGCGGGGTTTTTTCGTGGCCACCGCCCCTAAGACACGCTCTCAGAAAACCCGGTGTCGAACACCCGCCCCGAGCCTTGTGCTAAACTCGCCGCCCCATTGGGCCAGCCCCAAGCCTCCCTCACATTACAAACCAAACCTATTCACCCCACGGAAACTACGCCATGAGCTTTGATATCGAGCACGTCCACGCCCGCCAAGTCCTCGACTCCCGCGGCAACCCGACCGTCGAGGTCGAAGTCGGCCTCTCCGGCGGGGCCTACGGCCGGGCCATGGTCCCCTCCGGCGCTTCCACCGGCGAGAACGAAGCCGTCGAGCTCCGCGACGGTGACGCCAATGTGTACCTCGGCAAGGGCACCCTCAAGGCCGTCGAAAACGTCAACAAGCTCGTCGCCCCCGAGCTGCTGGGCGTCGACGCCCGCGATCAGGAAGAAGTCGATGCCCTGATGCTTAAGCTCGACGGCACCGAGAACAAGTCCCGCCTGGGCGCCAACGCGATCCTCGGCGTCTCCATGGCCAACGCCAAGGCCGCCGCCGACGCCTCCGCCCTGCCCCTGTACCGCTACCTCGGCGGCACCGGCGCCAAGATCCTGCCCGTCCCGATGCTCAACATCCTCAACGGCGGCAAGCACGCCGACAACACCGTTGACTTCCAGGAGTTCATGATCCAGCCCTGGGGCTTTGACAACTTCTTCGAAGCCATGCAGGCCGGTGTCGAGATCTATCACGCCCTCAAGTCCGTCCTCAAGAAGGCCGGCCTGTCCACCGCCGTCGGCGACGAAGGCGGCTTTGCCCCCGACCTCAAGGACAACGAAGACGCCCTGAAGTACATCGCTGAAGCCACCGAGAAGGCCGGCTACAGCTTCGGCGAGCAGATCTTCGTTGCCCTGGACCCCGCGACTAGCGAGCTCTGGAACGAAGCCGCCGAGAAGGGCAAGGAAGGCTACTGCTTCTTCTCCTCCGACCCCGACAAGATCATCTCCAGCGAAGAGATGGCCGACTACTGGGCGCTGTGGTGCGAGAAGTACCCCATCCGCTCGATCGAAGACGGCCTGGCAGAGAACGACTGGGCCGGTTGGGCCAGCCTGACCAAGAAGGTCGGCCGCAAGGTCCAGCTCGTCGGCGATGACCTGTTCGTCACCAACCAGAAGTTCCTCCAGCGCGGCATCGACGAGGGCTGTGCCAACTCGATCCTCGTCAAGGTCAACCAGATCGGCACGCTCAGCGAGACCTTCGACGCCGTCAACCTCGCGATCCGCAGCGGCTACTCCGCGGTCCTCTCCCACCGCTCGGGCGAGACCGAAGACGCCACCATCGCCGACCTCGCGGTCGCCACCAACTGCGGCCAGATCAAGACCGGTGCCCCCTGCCGCAGCGACCGCAACGCCAAGTACAACCAGCTCATCCGCATCGCCGAAGAGCTCGGCGACCGTGCCGTCTACGGCGGCGCGATGTGGAACAAGGACTAAACGTCCAGCTTTCACCAACAACAAGACCGGCGGCACGGCCATCATCCGTGCCGCCGGTTTTTCTTTGCGCTCCGCTCTGCCTATCCTGACCGCATGGAAAAGCCCGCCGACACGCAGTACCCGATCGACCCCCTGCTTGCGGACCGCTGGTCGCCCCGCGCGTTCAGCGACCAACCCGTCGAGCCCGAGAAACTCCGCAGCCTGATGGAAGCGACGCGCTGGGCGGCATCGGCGTTCAACGAGCAGCCCTGGCGCTTTGTGCTGGTGACGAAAAACGATGGCCCCGCCTACGACCAGGCGCTGGCCTGCCTCGTCGAGGCCAACCAGGCCTGGGCTCAGCACGCCCCGGTGCTGCTGCTGACCTTCGTCCGGACCACCTTCACCCGCAACGACAAGCCCAACCGCGTGGCCGAGCACGACCTCGGCCTGGCTATGGGCAACCTCAGCACGCAAGCCACCGCGTTGGGCCTGCGGGTCCACCAGATGGCGGGGGTCGATCTGGATCTGATGAAACAGACCTACCGGGTGCCCGAGCCCTTCGAGCCCGCCACCGCCGCGGCGATCGGCTACCCCGGCGACCCGGACAGCCTCGAGCCCGGCTGGGCCCAGGACGCAGAAAGGGCTCCGCGCTCGCGGAACCCTTTCACAGCGTTTGTCTTCAAAGACACCTGGGGCGTCGGCTCAGACCTGTTTGATTAGTTGCCTTCGCCCGCGGCTTCGACATCGTCGACAATGTTGCCCTGCATATCGCGCTCGACCAGCAGCGTGTAAGCCCCGGTCGCGATCGCGCCGCCGGCCAGCGGCGCAGCGATGAACAGCCACAGCAGCTCCAGCTCACCCGAGACCAAGGCAGGGCCGATCGAACGGGCGGGGTTCAGGCTCGCACCGGTCAGCGGTCCGCCGAACAGGATGCACAGCGTCAGCGAGCCCGCGATCGCGATCCCAGCGGTGATGCCGTTCTCCTTGGGCCCGCTGGTGACCATGAGGATGGTGAACACCAGCGTGAAAGTCATGATGACTTCGAGGATGAACCCGCCCGCCACCGTGACGCCTGGCGCCAGCGCGGTCGTGCCCAGGTTGGCCGGGTTGGCGCCGCTGGGCCAGAGCTGGCTGAGCGCGAACGACGCGACGAGCGCCGCGACGACCTGCACCGCCATATAGATGCCGACCGTCGCCCAGTCCATGCGTCGGGTGATGCCAAACGCCAGCGAGACCGCGGGGTTGAGGTGGGCCCCCGAGACCCGGCCGACGGCGAAGATCATCGCCATCACGGTCATCGAGAACGCAAACGCGATCTGCACGATACCCCCGCCCGTGGGGTTGGAGGTGAACGTCATGATCGCGCCGCAGCCAGCGAACACGAGCAGGAAAGTGCCGATGAACTCGGCAACCATTTTCTGAAGCAGGGTGTGTGGTTTCATGGCCGGGAGTATAGAAGCTGGATTGATTCCATGATCGGCCTTGCCGATAGCTCAGCGTTCCCGCACCGGCACCTCGGGCAGCGAGTCGACAAATCGCTTGCCGTATCGCTTGGTCAGCACCCGCGGGTCCAGCACCACCACCCGTCCGGTGTCCGTCTTGCTCCGCACCAGCCGGCCGAAGCCCTGCTTGAACTTCAGCACCGCTTCGGGCAGCGAGTACTCCATGAACGGGTTGCCGCCCCGGGCCTTGATCCGCTCCATCCGCGCCTCGATCAGCGGCCGATCCGGCACCGCGAACGGCAGCTTCACGATCAGCACGTTCCGCAGCCCATCCCCCCGCACGTCCACCCCCTGCCAGAAGCTGTCGGTCCCCAGCAGCACACTCCGCCGATCGTGGCGGAACCGCTCGATGAGTGCTGAGCGTTGCTGCGCTTCGCCCTGCACGAGCAACGGCATCCCCTTGGCTTCGCACCACGGCCGCAGCCAGTCTGCAAGCTGACGCAGCATGCTGTAGCTGGTGAACAGGACAAAGGCCCCGCCGTCGGTCTCTTCCAGATGCTCCGCGATCGCCGGGCCGACCATATCGTTGAACCGCCGATCGTTGGGCTCGGGCATACTGCGGTGCAGCCAAAGCTCGACTTGGTTCTGGTAATCAAACGGCGAGCCGAGCTGCATCGTCTGTGTCTCTTCCGGGCAGCCTAAACGTTCGAGTATGTGATCAAACGGCTGCGCGGCAGGACCGGTCGCGATCGTGGCGCTCGTCAGCGTCACGCTCAGCGGCTCGTTGCGGCTGTTCTTGGCTTCAAACAACCGGGCTTTCATCAAGGGCCCGACATCAATCGGCGAGCATGCCAATCGGCACCGACGCGTCCGCCCCGAGAGCCCGACCTCCAACCAGTACACGCTGTCCGCCTCGGTCTGATCGATCAACGCCGCGGACGTCCCGGCCACCCCCTGGCACCGAGCGATGTACCCGGCCAGCTCAAACCGGTCGGCTTCTTCGCTGACCTTGTCCCGCGCCCGCTTCAACGCCAGGACCAAAGGCTCCATAGCCTCGGGCACCGGGTTGTGCACAATCCCGGATTCGTCGATCCGCCCGTTGCTCCGCCCGAGCTTGCGCTGCCATTCAGCGAGATCATCAAACAGCGCGTTGGTCGCCTTCTCCACCCCTTCTAACGCTTCGATGGCGTGCCCGATCACGCCGCCGTCCACCTTGCCCAGCAGCGTGGCGAGGTACCCCTTGCCCGTCCGGGACTGGTACAGGTTGTTCAGCAGGAAGCGGACCTGCGACTCGGTCATCGACAACCCAAAGTGATCGCTCGCAACATCCTCGACCGTGTGCGCTTCGTCCAGAATCACGTGGTCGTAAGGCGGCAGGAAGCCCACCCCCTCGGCCCGCAACGCCAGGTCGGAAAAGAACAGCGCGTGGTTCACCACCAGCAAATCCGCGTTCTCCATCCGCCGACGCGCTGCCTGGTAAAAACACTTGTCGTGCTGCGGGCACTTCCGGCCCATGCAGTTGCTCGCGTCCGAACGCACCTTCTCCCACACCGTCTGATTCGGCAAGACCGGCAGGCTGCTCAGTGAGCCATCGGTCGTGTGGTACGCCCAGTCTTCGATCTCGTGCAGCGTCTGGATCAGCCCGGGAACCTGAAACAGGTCCCGCTGCTTCTTGGACGCGTTCATCAGCCGGCGAAGCGAGACGTAGTTGCTCCGACCCTTGACCAAGACGGCACTGAACTCGTGGCCACAGACCTGCTGCAGCAGCGGGATGTCCTTTTCCATCAGCTGCTCTTGCAGCGCGATGGTGTGCGTGGAGATGACAACCCGTTGCTTGGGGCGAGTGCTGTCGGTGTCCGAGGAGCTGACGATCTGCTCGATCGCGGGGATCAGGTAGGCGAAGCTTTTGCCTACGCCGGTGCCGGCCTCGGCCATGAGTTTCCCGCCAGTGTTCATCGCCTCCCGCACCGACGCCGCCATCGTCGCCTGCTCGGGCCGGGGTTCAAAAGCATCGCCCAGCCGGCGTGCGATCGCACCGTCTGAAGCCAGCAAACTCTCAAGCAACTCGGGCATAGGCAAAGTGTAGCTGTTCGAACTCTGTTTGGAGGCATTGCAGCGGGCGAATCGATGAAACCGCCCAACGAACAAGGCCGCGCCCGGATGGACGCGGCCTTGCCGTAGATGCTTTGGTGGGGCGAGGTCTTACTTGATCTCGACGTTCGCACCAACTTCTTCGAGCTTGGTCTTGAGCTCTTCGGCCTCTTCCTTGGAAGCGCCTTCCTTGAGGGCCTTGGGGCAGTTGTCGACCAATTCCTTGGCTTCCTTCAGGCCCAGGCCGGTGGCTTCGCGGACGACCTTGATGACCTTGATCTTCTGGTCGCCGGCACCGGCCAGGACCACGTCGAACTCGGTCTTCTCTTCGGCGGCTTCTTCGCCACCGCCGCCACCGCCAGCCATCACGACCGCACCGCCGGCGGCGGGCTCGATGCCGTACTCGTCCTTCAGGTAGTCGCCGAGTTCGACGGCATCCTTCAGGGTCAGGCCGACCAGTTGGTCGCCCAGCGTCTTGATTGCTTCTGCTACTTCGGACATAACTCAAACCTCTTTCTTACGTCAGCACTTGGTAGGTCTGGACACGGCGTCCATCTTTAACCCCGAGGGGCCTGCCGCATGCGATGTACAGGGAAAACAGTGGTGGGAATCGGCCTTAGGCCTTGGCGATGGTCTCGCCGGCTTCGAGCTTCTCCTGGATGGCCTTGACCAGCGACGCGACCTTCCGGCCGGGGCCGAGCACGGAGCCAACCAGGTTCTGGCCGGGGCTGAGCAGGATCTGCACGACCTGTGCCTGAGCCTCTTCCTTGGTCGGGTACTCGGAGAGCTTCTTGATCTCCTTGGGGCCGAAGGTGATGCCGTCCATCACGGCACCGCGGAACTCGAGCTTCTCGATCTGCTTGGCCCAATCGATCAACTCCCGAGCGACGGAGACGACCGAGGTGTCGTCGTCGACGGGGTAGACCAGCGCGGTCGGGCCGCTCATCAGTTCGTTGGCGGGTTCCATGTCGCCGCCGGCAAAGATCTTGCGGGCCAGGGTGTTCTTGATCACGGTGATCTTGACACCCTTCTCGGCAAGGTCCGCGCGGAGGCGGTTGTTGTCATTGGATTCGATGCCGATGGTGTTCACCAGCACGGCGCCGGTCAGGCCCGCGAAGCGGTCCTCGTACGCCTTCATCATCATTTCTTTGACGGGCTTACTCATGTTGAAGCTCCTTTGGCGTACGGGTTAGATGGCGACGATGACGCCGGGGGACATCGTGGCGGAGATCGAAACCTTCTTGACGTATTGGCCCTTGGAGGCCGCGGGCTTGATCTTGACAATGTGGTCGATGAACGCCTGGGCGTTCTCTTCGAGCTGCTTGGCGTCGAACGAGTGCTTGCCGACGACGCCGTGGATGTTGCCGTAGTCGTCGTTGCGGTACTCGACCTTACCCGCAGCGAATTCCTTCACGGCTTCGGCGACCTTGGGGGTCACGGTCTCGGCCTTGGGCGAAGGCATCAGGCCCTTGGGGCCGAGCGTCCGGCCGAGGCGGGCGACGACCCGCATCATGTCGGGGCTGGCGATCGCGACATCAAAGTCGAACCAGCCGTCTTCGATCTTCTTGACCAGCTCTTCGCCGCCGGCTTCAATCGCCCCGGCCGCGGTGCAGTCTTCGACCTTGTCCGGAGCACAGAACGCGATCACGCGCTTGGTCGCCCCGATGCCGTGCGGCAGCGAGATCGCGCCACGCAGCTGCTGGTCGGCCTGGCGGGGGTCGATCCCCAGGTGCAGGCAGACGTCGACCGACTGGTCAAACTTGGTTTTCTTGAATCCCTTGACCTTCTGAACCGCTTCGGTCAGCGACACGGCATCTTCGGTCGTTTGGGTTGCGTCAGCGCGGTAGCGCTTGCCGGAGTTCCGAGGCATGGTTTTCCTTTCGAGTGGGCCGAATCGGTTCGGCTTCGTCTCCCACGATCAATGGCTCGTGGTTGGCCCGGTGCGGGTCGCCCCGCGTTTGTGCCTGGTTCAGGCTTAGGTTTTAGTCGACGACGTCGACGCCCATCGAGCGGGCGGTGCCGGCGAGGATGCGGGCCATCGCTTCGGGCGTGTGGCCGGTGAGCTCCTTGCCCTTCTCCTCGGCGATGGCCAGGAGTTGAGCCTGCGTGATCTTGCCGACCTTCTTCGTGTTGGGTTCGCCCGAGCCCTTGTCGATCTTGATCGCGTCCTTGATGAGGACGGCTGCGGGCGGCGACTTGACTTCAAACTCGAAGCTGCGGTCGTTGTAGACGGTGATGACGCAGCCGACGAGCTTGCCGTTGAGGTGACGGGTGGCGTCGTTGAACTGCTGGATGAACTGGCCGGGGTTCACGCCGTTGGCACCCAGCGCGGGGCCGATGGGCGGCGCGGGGGTCGCCTGCCCGCCGGGGGCCTGGATCTTGAACTGGCTGGTGACTTCTTTCTTGCCGCCCTTGGCCATGGCGGGGCTCCGGTACAGTGTGAATGCGGGTGATTCGTAGCGTGCTCGCCACGAGCGCAGGGGCGCTGAGCCGACCTGCGGCGAGCCGGGTAGTGTAGCAAGGGTTCGGCTAGATGCAATGCCGGGGTAGACTTCGGGCGTGGCTGAAGACCCCCGCGATCGCCTGTTCGAGCTGGCCCGTGCCCAAGGCTTTGCCCTGTGCGGGGTTGCGCCCGCCCGCCCCAGCCGGCACACCGACGCCTACGACGAATGGATCGACTCGGGGCAGCACGGCGAGATGCATTATCTGCAGAACCACCGGGCCCTGCGGCAGGACCCCGCCGGTCTGCTGCCGGGGGCCCAAGCTGTGATCTGTGTTGCTGACGCCTACCCGACCACCGCCACATCCGCCGCCGGTGAGCCCGAAGATGATACGCCGCGTGGGCGGGTCGCCCGGTATGCCTGGGGCAAGGATTACCACAAGACGATCAAGAAGCGTCTGCATGCTTTGGCCGACGCGCTGCGCGAGGCCCACCCTGAGGCGGCGTTCCGCTGTGCGGTCGATACCGCGCCGCTGCTGGAACGCGAGCTCGCCGCCGCAGCAGGGCTGGGTTGGATCGGTAAGCACACGCTGCTGATCAACGCCAAGCTCGGGTCCTGGCTGTTGCTGGGAGCGATCGTCACCACGCTGCCCTTGCAACCGACCGCGCCCGGCGAAGGCGTCGGCCCCATCGTCAACGACACCGACCACTGCGGCACATGCACCCGCTGCATCGACGCCTGCCCGACCGACGCGATCACCACCGACGATGTGCAACGCAGCCTCGACGCCACCCGATGTATCAGCTACCTCACACTCGAACACCGCAGCCCTATTGATGCCGCGCTGCACGCCGGTATCGGCGACTGGGTCGGCGGCTGCGATATCTGCCAGGAAGTCTGCCCGCACAACGATCACACCCCGCCCATCGACTTCCACCCCAACTACACGCCCGGCCGGGCCTCACAAGGCTTCCGCCTGGTCGACATGCTGCGGTGGACCGAAGACGATCGGCGCGAGCAACTCCAAGGCTCGGCCCTCAAACGCATGAAGCTGCCGATGCTGCAACGCAACGCCGCGATCGCCGCACGCAACGCGCTGGCCAAGCAAGACCATCCTGAGCTGCGCGACGCGCTGGCGTCCTACGAAACTTCGCTTCAGTCCGCCCCGCCCGAAACAGCAGACTGATACACCGCGTTACCCGGCTGCAACAGGCTGGCCCGCTGGTAATCGGCCCACGCGCCGCCCGCCTCCCCTGCGGCTTCCCGCGCCAAGCCTCGGCGGTAGTAGGCCTCCGCGTGGTCAGAATCGTGCACGATCGTCGTGGTCCACAGCGTCTCGGCGTCGCGGTAATCCTCGTTGCGTGACCACGTCAACGTGCCGTACGCAGACAGCAGCCCGACCGCCAACCCCGCAACCAGCACCGTGCCCAGCCGACGCATCCCCGGCAGCGGACGGAAAACCTTCAGCCCCAACAGCACATGCACCCCAAACACCAGCAGCACCGACAGCCAAACCAGCGGCAAGGACATGCGGGGCTCGGCAATCAACACCTCCTGCGTCCACACGCTCGATGTCGGCATCAGCGTCAGGAAAAACAGCGTGCCGACAAACCCCCACCACCGCCGATGCATAACGCCCCAAAGGCTCACCAGCAACAACCCCAGCAAAACCAGCATCTCCACCAACACGTCCCGCATAAACGCGCCCCACCACGCCGCGCCGCTCAACTCCGGCCCCGCAGACAACGGCCAGTCGTACAGCACCATCAGCGGGTAAGGCAACACCGCCAACCGCAGGTAATGCATCACCGCACCGAACTGCGTCAGCAGGTAATGCCAACCCGACACGTCCTGTTCCGGGCACTCGGGCGAAGCCCACGCCAACGCGACCCACCCCATCGGCAGCATGACGTACAACCAGCGGCGCTTCCGCCACATCGCCGGCCAGCTCCCGCGCAGAAACGTCGTGTCGTACAGGAACACCGCCAGCGGTGCGGTGACCATCACCGAGCCACTGAGCATGCCCGCCCAGCACGACAACGCCGCCGCCCAGAGCCAGACCCGCTTCATCCCAAGCGTGTTGGCCTGCCAGTGCCGAACCGCGCCGTACAGCGTGAACAGGTAACAGAGCGTGACCCACGCCGGCCCACGGTACGCCGCGGTGTTGATCAACTGGGTGTGCAGCGGGTGCAACAACCAGAACGCCGCCACGACAAACGCATACGCCTCGGCGTGCCGACCCAGGCGTGGCCGAAGCCCCGGCAGAAACAGCGTCCGCTTCACCAGCCCCAGCAGCGTCAGCCCCGTCAGCGCGTGCACAACCAGCCCGAGCCCACGCAGCAGCGTGGCGTTGCCCTCGCCCGAGTCAGCCTCAAAGCCGAGCTGCGCTGCCAACTCGAGCGTCGCGGTCGCGGTCGGCCAAGCCCACTGAGGACGGACCAAACCGAACGCCAGCGGGTTGGCCCACGTGTTGCCGTACGCCAGTAGCCCCAAGCCGACCAACACCAGCCACCACAGCCAGCGCCCGGGGGTCTGGACGTCTTTAACGTTGCTCGGCGTAACCGGTGGGGCCGCGTCGCTCACCGTGTAGTCGGCTTAGCCGACGACATTGAAGCCCGCGTCCACGTGGACGTTCTCGCCGGTGATCCCCGAAGCGAGGTCCGAGAGCAAGAACGCCGCGGTGTTGCCGACTTCGTCGCCTTCGATGTTCCGGCGGAGCGGGGCCTTCATTTCCTGGTACTCGAACATCTTGGCGATGCCACCGACCGCCGAACTCGCCAGCGTCCGCAGCGGGCCACCGGAGATCACGTTGCAGCGGATGCCCTTGGGGCCCAGGTCGTAAGCCAGGTATCGGCAGGTGTGTTCAAGCGCTGCCTTGGCTACGCCCATCAGGTTGTAGCCCGGCACGACCTTCTCGCCGCCGTAGTACGTCATCCCCAGCATCGCACCGCCTTCGGGCATGACGTCCACCGCACGCTGGCCCATCGCCAACAGGGTGTAGGCCGAGATGTCGATCGCCTGGGACCAGGCTTCGCGGGTGGTCGTGTGGAAGTTGCCTTCCTGCAGGAAGCTGCGGTCGGCGAACGCGATCGAGTGGACGATGAAGTCGATCGTGCCGAAGTCTTCTTTGACCTTGGCGAACACCTGATCCAGGTCTTCGTCACTGCCGGCGTTGCAGGGCACCAGCCAAGGGTCTTCAATGCCCAGTTCCGTGATCGCACGCCGACAACGCCGCTCCATCTTGCCGCTGTCGTCGGGCAGGTGCGTGAAGCCGCACTCGGCACCCTGAGCGATCAGGGCCTGCGTGATGTACCAGGCGTAGCTCTTGTCGTTGGCGATGCCGAACACGATGCCGCGTTTGCCGTCGAGAATGCCCATGCGGTTGATCTCCTTATCGCATCGGGTTGATGCCGCGGCCTGACGCCGCTGTGTCCTGAAACCCGCAACCTGACCATCGAGCCGGCGGGACGTAAGAATCTAACAGCCTTATCACAAAGCCTCAAAAGCCGGTGCAAAAAACAGCCCCCGCCGAAGCGAGGGCTGCGTGCTTTCCGGTGGGCCGCCGAGCGGTTGGGCTTAGCGGTAGAACTCGATAATGAGGTTCATGTTGACGTCGAAGGGGACCTGGTCGGCCGTGGGCGCCGAGAGGATCGATGCCGTCAGGGTCGACGGGTCAAAGCTCAGCCAAGCGGGGACTTCATGGCCCGGGAGGGTTTCCATGTTGCCGCGGATGTAGTTGTGCGTCTTTTCCTTGATCTGGATCTTGTCGCCGGGCTTGACCTGGAAGCTGGGGCGGTCGGTCTTGCGGCCGTTCACGATCACGTGGCCGTGGGCGACGATCTGACGGGCCTGCCAGATGGTGCGGCCCCAGCCCAGACGGCGGATGACGTTGTCCAGGCGACGCTCCAGCAGGCCGAGCATCACGTCCCCGGTGTTGCCCTTCATGCGGGACGACTTGTCGAGGTAGCCGCGGAACTGCTTTTCCATCACGTTGTAGTGGTAGCGCAGCTTCTGCTTCTCGTTGAGGCGGATGCCGTAGTCACGCAGACGCCGGCCGCGGAAGCCGTGCATCCCCGGGGGGTTAAGCTGACGCTTGGTGGTGTGCTTGGGCGTGTCACAGATGGGCACGCCGACGCGGCGAGAGAGCTTGACCTTGGGGCCGGTGTAGTTGGCCATAATTCATTCCAGCCCGCCTTTCGGCAGACCGCTCCGTGAGGCTCAGCCGTGGCTACGGCGTCGCGGTTCAGGGTGCTTCAGGGCACGTTGCCCTGCAAAGCGAGTCGGGTATTTTGCCTAAACCCAACGCTGGCGTCAACCCCGCTTGCGTCCGGGTTTCGGGATGGTAAGCTTTCCGACTCGACCCAACGGCCAGATAGCTCAGTTGGTAGAGCACGGCATTGAAAATGCCGGTGTCCCCGGTTCAAGTCCGGGTCTGGCCATTCCCCCCTTCTCGTCGCTCCTCCCGGCTTGTATCCTCGGGCTCAGCGACTTCTTCCATGACCACGCTTCCGCCCCGAGACTACATCGCCTTGGACACGCTGTTGAGCGCGTATGTGCAGGGCGCCTTCCCGATGGCCGACTCCCGCACCGGCCGGGTCGACTGGTTTGAAGCCGACCCCCGGGCAATCCTGCCGATCACACCCAACGACCCGGCGGGAGCGTTCCACTGCCCGCGCTCGCTGGCCAAGCTCGCCCGTCAGCAGCCGTTTGAAATCCGCCAGGACACCGCCTTCCGGGACGTCATGATCGGCTGCGCCGAACCCCGCACCCGCTGGGGCGGCGAGGAAGACACCTGGATCAACCCGTCGATTATCAATGTGTTCTGTGAAGCCCACGCCTCGGGCCTGGCTCACAGTGTCGAGGCCTGGCAAGACGGCCAGCTCGTCGGCGGCATCTACGGCCTCTGCCTCAGCGGCGCGTTCTTTGCCGAGTCGATGTTCTCACGCGTCCCCAACGCCTCCAAAATCTGCCTGCTGCACCTGGTCCAGCACCTGCAATCGCGCGGGCACAGCCTGCTGGACGTGCAGATGCACAACCCCCACCTCGACCAGTTCGGCGTCGTTGAGATCCGCCGAGATGAATACAAACAGCGTTTGGCCAAAGCGCTCGCCCAGCCGTCCCGCTGGTGATCACTCGCTTTGAGCCAACAGCATGAACGTGTGATTCTGCTGCGTCTGTTCTGCCAACAAATCCCAAGGCAAAGCTTGCCCAATCTGAGACTCCAGCTCACGCCGAGTCTCTACATGCCCCGGATGATCTGCAAGGCCGCCGAATACGTACGTGTTCAAATACACCGCCGTAATAACCGGCTGCATCCACGCTCGTGCCGCGGGCTCACCCTCAGCCGGCGCGCGGATATGACGTAATGCTGCCCCAGCTTCTTCGAGCCGCTCGAACGCCCAAGGCTGAATCACGTCGATGCCTTGGTTGTAGCGAATCTGATCAAGCATAATCCCTGACCCATCAGCATCCAGCATCCGCGCCCACGCCACATCAATAGGCGGTCCGGACGTAAACCCAGTCACCATCCGGCTACCGGTGTCTGTGACTTGAATCAACTGAAACTCGTCGGGCACCTGAGTATCCGATTGGACCGACCATTCCGAAGCAGGATGATCTGCAAACGTCGAAAGATCCAGGACAAAAAGAGGTGCGTGTTGCTGCAGACCACAATTGAAAATGATCTCACGATCAATCAATCGCATCTCCAACGCCGCGTATGCTGATTCAATGATCCACCAACGGCCTTCCAGCGCGTGGTACAGGCAAGCCCGCCCGTCCGCAACGATCATCCACGTGAAGCCCGAGTGCGGATCGATCAGCTCTAGCCGGTGTGAGCCATGCTCATCCACGGTGTGTACAAAGCGGTATCGAATCGCCGAACCTTTGAGCCGAACTTCACCTTGGAGTTCGACTACTTGAAACTCTTGGGATTCTGAATCGATCACAGGCAATGAAGCCTGAAGATCCTCGATCGCAGGCTGTGCAAAAGAAAGCTCTGCGAACATCCCAGTCAGGACGACCACGAAGCAATACAGGTACTCGGGCAGACCCAAGAAGATCAGACGCCGGTTTCTGCAGGGGTTTCGGTCTGTTCTTCGAGTTCATCCAGCAAATCAGTCTCAGGCACGTCGTTGATGATGCTGACTTCATAGCTGGGGAACGCTTCACTGATCGCTTCGGCCAGGTCCTCAACGGTCATCTCGCTGTCGGCGGGAACCGAGACCCAAGCGGCCTGCTCTTCCAGGCTGACCGATGCGGTCTCGACGCCTTCCAGGCTGGTCACGGCTTCGTACACCGCCGGGGTGCAGCTGGCGGTGCAGTGCATGCCTTCCACTTTGATCGCCAGGACTTTGGAGCCTTCCGACGCGACGAGCGGCTCGCTGGGGTGGCTGGCCAAGACTGCTTGAGCACCATCTTTCGACTCGCTGCAGGCGATCAGGCCAACGGACACGAGCGACACACAAGCCAATGCGGCGAGGGAGAATCGGGTCATCAAAGGTTTCCTCTAGCAAGGGTTGGAGGATTCAGGGAGATGCCTTTAGTATAGGCGTTCAATCCGCCTGGGCGGCAATCCGAGAGCGGGCTAAATTCACCGCCAACGAAATCGCAGCGTGCATCGAACCCGGGTCAGCGGTGTTCTGGCCCACCCGGTCAAACGCGGTCCCATGATCCGGGCTGGTGCGGATGATTGGCAGGCCCAGCGTCACGTTCACCGCCGAATCAAACGCCAGCATCTTGACGGGGATCAGCCCCTGGTCGTGGTACATCGCCACGATCAGGTCATACGGTTTTCGGCGGGCGGCGGTGAACAGCGTGTCCGCGGGGAACGGGCCCGAAACGTCCATGCCTTGAGACTTCGCCATCTCGATGGCGGGCGTGATCACGCGGGCTTCTTCGTCGCCCATCAGGCCATCTTCGGAAGCGTGCGGGTTCAGGCCACACACCGCGATGCGCGGGCTGGCAATCCCCAACGACTGGACATGCTGATGCCCGAGGTCGATCGCGTCGTACACCGCACCGAGGGTCAGCACGTTCCGGACATCCATCAAGGGCAGATGAACCGTCGCCAACGCGACCCGCAGCTCGGGGCTGTCAAACAGCATGACCGAGCGTTTGGCCCGGGTGCGTTGCTGCAGAAACTCGGTGTGCCCGGGGAAGCGGCAGCCGGCGAGGTTCCAGGAAGCTTTACAGATCGGCGCGGTGACGATGGCGTCAACGCCCCCTTCTTCGATGGGCTTGCCGGTGGCGGAAAGTGCGGCATCCAGGAACGCCAGCGACGCCTGCCCGCCCTGCCGGGTGGCTTTGGCGTGGGCCATGCTGAGGAAGCTCTGCTCGTCGTGGTCCAAGACGACGACATCATGCACCAGCTCAAACTCCGCCCGCGGCGCGTCGTGCTGCAGGCGGTGCCAGAACGTTTCAATCTCCGCCAAGTCCGCAGCATAGGCCAGCATCTCGTTGAGCCCGAACACCACAAACCGGGCTTGCTTGCGGAGCGCCGTGTCCGCCAGAGCTTTGACCACCACCTCGGCCCCGATCCCCGCCGGCTCACCCATCGTGATCCCGATCACGGGCTGGCGCACCGAGGGCGTCGGCGGATGCGAAGCCAGCGGCGGGACGGCGGAAGCCATTGGGTCATCGTACCCGGCTCGCGGGGGGCGGGCGCATGGCTTAGGATCAACGCATGTCAGAAACGGACAACAGAGTGCCGGTGGCCGTGGTCGGTGCCGGTCGGATGGGGCGACACCACACCCGTACCTGCGCGAATCATCCCGGCGCCCGACTGGTGGGGGTTGTCGATGTCGATTCGGACCGGGCGGAAGACCTCGTTGAAGAGTACGGCGGCAAAGCGTTCAGCACGGTCGAAGCCTTGCTGGAGCACGAGCCCAACCTCAAAGCCGCCGTCGTCGCGGTGCCTACGGTCTACCACCACCGGGCTGCGGAGCCCTTGCTGACCCGGGGCATCGCCTGCCTGGTCGAGAAACCCTTGGCGGCATCTTCTGAAGAAGCCCGCGCCCTGGCGGCGTTGGCCGCTGAGCACCAAGCTGTCTTGCAGGTCGGCCACACCGAACGGTTCAACCCGGCGGTCCGGGCCGTCACGAAGCTGGACTTCACGCCTCGGTTCCTCGAGGTGCAGCGCGTCAGCCCGATGACCTTCCGCTCGCTGGACATCGGCGTGGTGATGGACCTGATGATCCACGACCTGGACATCGTGCTGAGCCTGGTGCAATCCCCGATCAAGGAAGTCGCTGCGACCGGCGTGACCGTGCTGGGGGATCACGAAGACATCACCAACGCCCGGCTGGTTTTTGAAAACGGCAGCGTCGCGAACATCACCGCGTCCCGGCTGGCGCTGACCACCGGACGACGCATGCGGCTGATCTCCGAAGACGGGTACGTCAGCCTGGATTACCAAGGCAAGAGCGGCATCGTGATCCAGAAGAAGGGGGAGAACGATGCAGCACTGTCCGACGTGCGGGCGATGCTGGAAGCCGGCAAAGACCTTTCGTCGCTGGACTATTCCGATGTGCTGAACGTGCAGCAGCTGTCGATGGAAGATGATGGGCCGGGGCAGTCCGACCCGCTGACCGCCCAGCTCACGGCGTTCATGGCTTCGGCCACCCAGGGCGAGCCGGTGATCGTGGATGCCGCAGCCGGGATCGCCGCGGTCGATGCCGCTGAGCGCGTGATCGCCTCGGTTCAGGACCACCGGTTTGAGGGGCTTGACGCCTCACGGATTGACTAAGCGATGGATGCAACGGCATGGCTTCTGGTGGGGTTGCTGCCGGGGCTCTTGGTAGTCAGCGCGTTCTTCTCGGGCTCGGAAACCGCGCTGTTCAGCTTGTCCCGTCACGACCGGGTGGTGTTTGCCCAGAGCGATCGGTTCGTTGAGCGCATCGTGGCCACGCTGCTGAACGAGTCGCGGTCGTTGTTGGTGACTCTGCTGCTGGGGAACATGACGATCAACGTCTTGTACTTCGTAGTGGGGACCGTGCTGGCGATGCGTGCAACCCAGCCGGGCTGGGTGCTGGCGGCGACGGTGCTGCCGTTGCTGGGCATCATCCTGCTGGGCGAGGTGCTACCCAAACTGATCGCCGCCCGGCTGCCCGCGGGCTGGGCGAGGCTCGCCAGCGGGCCGCTTTGGATCGCCCACCGGGGCATGACGCCCATCCGAGTGCTGGCCCAGGGGTTTGTCATCACCCCCCTTTCTCGGCTGATCGCTCCGGCAAAGCGAAGCCAGGAACTGGAGCCCGAGGAGTTGGAAGTCCTGCTGGCGCTGAGCGAAGAGCAAGGCGTGATCGACGCAGACGAGGAAACCCTCCTGTCGCAAGTGCTTGAGCTGAGCCAACTGCGCGTCCGTGAGCTGATGACGCCGCGGATCGACATGGCTGCGTTTGATGTGAACGATGGCCCGATCGCGTTGGCGCAGGCCCTGCGGGCCACGCGCACCAAACGCATGGTGGTGTTCGACGACGATGTGGACCATGTCCTGGGTGTCGTAGAAACCCAGGACATGCTGCTGAACCTGCCGCGGGATACCCAAGCACTACACGATCGGATCAAGCCGGTCATGTTTGTGCCCGAGCAACAGCGGGGCGACCGGCTGCTCGTCGAGTTGAAGAAGCAGGGCGTGGCGATGGCGGTCGTCGTCGACGAGTTTGGCGGCACCGCGGGTGTCGTCACGATGCGCGATGTCGTATCGCATTTGTTCGGGGTCTGGAGCGACGACACGCTGCCCGGCGAAGACCAGCCAAAGGTTCAGAGCCTGGGCGGCGGGCGTTACGCGGTGGATGCGGGCTTGCCGGTGCACGCGTGGGTGGATTTTTTCCAGCGCGGCCTGGGGGTGGACGAAGCCGCCAAGGTCCGGATGGTCAGCACGATCGGCGGCCTGGTCATGGCGGAGCTTGGCCGACCGCCTCGGGTTGGCGATCCGGTTCGGCTGGGCAACGTGCTCATTGAAGTCACCCGCGTCGAAGGGCATCGGCTGCGTGAGGTCATCATGTCGCTCGGCCGGGAGGTGGCCGATGGCTGATGTTTGGCCCTGGGTCTTGATCGCCTTGGCGGGCTTTGCGGGCTCGGCGTTGTGCTCGGGCATGGAAACCGGCTCATACGCGGTCAACCGTGTGCGGCTGCAGATCGCGGCCCACCGAAACCGCCGTCACGCACGCACGCTCGACCATGAACTGGATCGCCCGGACCGCCTGCTTTCCACCCTGCTCATCGGCAACAACCTGGCGAACTACATGGGGACCGCGGGGCTCGCGGTTGTGCTGGGCGTGTTCGCGCTAAACGAGTGGGAACTGATTGTCATCAACACGCTGATCGTCACACCGCTGTTATTCGTGTTTGGCGAAACACTGCCGAAGGACCTGTTCCTGGCCCACGCGGACCGGCTCATGCGGCGGATGACGCCCGCACTGGTCTGGATGCGTTGGTTCTTTCTGCCTGCGCTCTGGTTGGTGCAAGGCTTTACCGAACTGGTAACGCGTGTCATGCCGGGCGTCCCGAAAATCGAAACGCTTCACCCGCGCCGCCGCGTGGAAGCGTTGGTCCGTGAAGGCGTGGGTTATGGCGTCGTCACGGCTTCGCAATCCCAGATGGTGGAACGCGTATTGGAGCTCGGCCGACGCACGGTCGCGGAGCAGATGACCCCTTGGGAAGCGGTGAAAACTATCTCGCCAGACGCGAACGCCGAGTCGATACAGGCGATTGCTCGACGGGCGCGGGTGCAGCGGTTGCCGGTGGTCGAGGCCGGGCGCGTGGTGGGAATGGTGGACGTGTTGTCGGTGCTGCGGGGAGAGACGGAAGACGGGCCGGTCGCCTCGTGGATGTCTCCCGCGTTGGCGTTGCCCGGTGACACGCTGCTCCGGCGCGGCTTGGATCGGATGCGGCGGGAGGGCGTCGCGTTGGCGGTCGTCCTGGATGAGCAAGACCAGCCGACGGGCGTGGTCTCGGTGCGCGACCTGGTGGAGCCGATCACCGGCAGACTGGCGGGCTGGTAATGAGGGAGCGTTGGTCGATCGGTGAGTTGGCGGACCTCGTCGAGGCCGGGCTGAAAGCACAAGCCGAGCAACGCGATGCCGAGCAGGCGGTGTACGGCATTGATGCGCTGGACGAACTCGGGCTGCACCCGTTGATCCAAGACGCCTTTGCTCAAGCGGGCTACGGGGTCTGGCCGGAGACCCGTTACCCCGACGCGTGGGTGAAACGAAAGAAGAGTCACGGCATGCGTTGTGACGTGGTGCTGACGCATGACCGCCTGCCCCTGCGTGACCCGGAAGTCAAAGGCACGCTGTTTGGTGCGGTGGTCGATGCGGCAGACGCAAGCGAGGCCTACTGGCTTGAAGTCAAGACGGTCGCCCAGTTCGAGGAAGGCGAGGGGTTCAGGCGTTACGCAGCGGAACTGCTTCGGCCGGTGACGAGGGACGTCAAGAAGGTCTGGGCCGATGGCGTGATCCGCTCGGGCGGCCTGCTGGTCGTGCTGTTCACACGGGACCGGGCCACGGCAGAACATGACCTGCATGCCTGGCACCAGCGCGGCTTGCAGCGGGGCGAGCCCATCGGCGCGATGGCGTTGCGTGGTTTTTCGATTACCGAGCGGACGGGCAACGCGTGGTGCGCGGTGGCGTTGTTCGGGGTGCGCGGCGGATAACGCCTAGGCGGCGGCAGACACCAGACGGGGTTTAAAGACCCGCACGTTGTTTCGCCCGGCGTGCTTTGCTGCATATACAGCCTGGTCGGCGGCCTTGATGAGCTGCTCGGGCGTCGCAAACACCGTCCCGTCGTAGGTTGCCACTCCGATCGAGTTGGTGATGTAAAGCGTCTCGCCTTCATCGCTCTGCACGGTGTCCAGCATCTCCACTGCACGGCGGATGGCTTCAGCAAGCACCGCCGCCGATCGGCGGTCATGGTTGGGGAGCACAAAGGCAAACTCTTCCCCGCCGTAGCGGGCCGCCATGCCGTTCTCCGGGCAGAAGCGCTTGAGCAGTGCCGCCTGCTCAACGAGGACCCGGTCGCCCACGAGGTGGCCATGAGTATCGTTGAACTTCTTGAAATGGTCGGTGTCCATGAACAAGACGCTCAGCGGCTCGTCCGCCGAGGCCGCTTCAAACTGTTCGGCGATGAACGTGTTGAAGCTGTCCCGGTTGTGGGCACCGGTCAGCGCGTCGGTCGACGCTTTGTAGTTCAGCTTCTCGTTCTGGACCTCAAGCTGCTGGGCCTGCATCGCGGTCTGCAGGGTCACGTCCTGCAGCGCTTCGGAAGCCCGGTCCATGATCATATCGGGGTCGCCCAGGTCGGCGGCGGGCACTTCCAAGAGCTTCTGTACGTCTCGTGATTTGCTGTGGATGTCCTGGATCAGGTCGGGCACCGACTTGGTATCTATGCCCAGCCATTCGTCGGCCCGACGCGCCAGGATCGAGACACGCGACGCAGGGACTTCGTCCTCGACAATCAACTCCGCAAACTGATTCGCCAACGCCACCGCCCGCACCAAAGGCAGGTGCTCGCCCTTGTAGCTGTCCGGGCGTTCGTGGTGAGCGATCACATCCTGCAGCATCTGCGGCAGACGCCACTTCGCGGACAGCGCGCCGCCGATTTCGGTGTGGTCTGCGTCGAAGACTTCACCTTCACGGGCGCAAAGCTGATGACGCGGAACGCCCGCGATGGCTTGGCTGTAGTCATCGCCCATCACCGAGACCAGCGCGAGCTGGCCAAGGTCTTGAAGCAGTGCGCCGAGGAAGGCTTCTTCGGGGTCGGCCTGCCGGCTTGCTTCCATCAGCACCTTGGCGCCGGTGGATGAGAGCACGCAATGACGCCAGAAGCCGGCATGATCGAAGCCGCCTTGCTCCGAATCCTTCATGTTGTTGACCAGCGTGAAACCCAGGGCCAGGGTCTTGACGCTGTTGAGCCCCAGCACGATCAGCGCGTTGGTGATCGTGGTGATGGCTTTGGGCTGGCCGTAGAAGCTGGAATTGACCGTCTTCAACACCTTGCCCGCCAGCGCGGGGTCGTGCTGAATGGTCGCGGCAATGGTCCGTAAATCGACGTTTGGGTCCTGCACGAGTTCGATCACTTCCAACGCGATCGCCGGGAGACTCGGCAGTCGCGACGAATTCATGACGCGTTCGATCGTGGTTTGACTCATGGTGGTTCCGATACTCCGCCCTAGCCCGGAGCCGGCTCAAGGTGTGCCCCTGAAGTATCGGCCAAGACCCGCAAGGGCTTCAGGTTGATCTTTAGGAATACCCCTAAAGCACTATTAAATCCAAAGCTGCGATTCAAGGTCAATTGAAAGACGAATCCAAACGCACCGAGAACGAAACCGAGATTGACAAACCGACGACGCAATGATAAATGTTAGGTTTATGTCTGGTATTTCGCCGCAGCCGTCGGATCACACCTACCGTGATGCTTTGCCCCAAGGCCCTGCCCACAAACGCGGCGCGGGGCTCAACCCGGGCAATCGTTTCGAGCACACCTGTCTGCACATCCTCGGGGATGACCTGGACGCCCAACGCCAAGCCAAAACCCTCGAAGGCGAGGACCCTGATGCCCCGGTCCGCGTGCCGTTGCAAGTCTTTCTGGACAAGACCCAACGCATCATCAACCGGGTGGATCGCACCAGTGATGTCCCGTTCGATTGGACGGTGAATCCCTACCGCGGGTGCGAGCACGGCTGCATCTACTGCTTCGCGCGGCCATACCACGAGTACTTAGGCTTTTCATCCGGGCTGGACTTTGAGACCAAGATCATGGCCAAACCCGACGCGCCGGCACTGCTGCGTGAGGAGCTGGCCAGGCCCAACTGGGCGGGCGAGCCGATCGTCATGTCGGCGATCACGGATATCTATCAGCCGATCGAGAAGCGGCTGGAAATCTCGCGGCGGTGCCTGGAGGTCATGGCGGAGTGCTTTCAGCCGGTCACCACGATGACCAAGAGTGCGCTGGTGCTGCGGGACATCGACCTCTGGTCCCGGCTGGCGGAAGTCAACGCCGGCCGAGTGACGGTGACGCTGGTGACGCTGGATGCCGAGTTAGCGGGCAAGCTCGAGCCCCGGGCGGCGAGCCCGCAGCGTCGGCTTCGTATCATCCAGCAGCTCACGGAAGCCGGCGTGCCGGTGAGTGTCAATATCGCCCCGATCATCCCCGGGCTGACCGAAACCGAGTTGCCCCGTCTGCTGGAGGCGGTGGCCGAGGCCGGCGCGAAGCGTGTCGCGTGGGTCCTGCTTCGTCTGCCGCACCAGCTCAAGGCGTTGTTTCTGGATTGGCTGCAACGGCATGTCCACCCCGAGCGCGCCAAGCATGTCGAATCCCTGATCCGACAGGCGCGCGGCGGCAAGCTGTATGACGCCCGCCGACCCGCCCGGCGACGCGGACAGGGCGCGATCGTGGCGCAAACCCAGCAGACGTTTGAAGTCTTCACGCGACGCTACGGACTCAACAAAGACATCCGCCCGCTATCAGGAAAACACTTCCGCAAACCGAATCGCGACGGCCAAATGGGGCTGTTCGACTAGCGTGCTTTCAACTGGCCTTACGCCGGGGCGGCAACGCCTGGTCCGGAGGCAGCGTGTTTTCCTGCAACGCGGACATGCCGAGTATCGTGTGATCAGGACTCATCGTGTCGTCGGAGCGGAGGGTCTGCTGCTCCTGGGCGTTCAGCGCCTGCATGCCGGCTCGCTTGCGGGGCTCTTGAAGCTGACGCATCTGTAGGTTCAGCAGGCCGCTGACATCAATCGTGCCCGGGTGGTCTTTGGACTGAACCCACTCCTGCATCCGACGGGCGGCCTGCTTAAAGCTCTGCTCGCTGATCCGTATGAACGCCTTGGCGATCTTGGGGTCTAGCTGCGTACCGGCACAGCGCTCGATCTCCGCCATCGTCTCGGCATGGCTCAACGCCGGGCGGTACGGCCGATCCGAAGTCATCGCGTCGTAGGTGTCCGCGACGGCGATCACGCGGGCCAGCAACGGAATGTTTTCGCCGCTGAGCCCCTCGGGGTAGCCCTTGCCATCCCAGCGTTCATGGTGATAGTGCACCAGGCCTACGATGGGCTGAAGCTGGGGGATCATGTGGATGATGTCCCTGCCGATCACCGGGTGCCGTTTGATCAGTTCAAACTCTTCATCATTGAGTCGGCCGGGCTTCTGCAGGACCGCGTCGGGGACGCCGATCTTGCCGATGTCGTGCATCAGCCCGCCCATCTGCAAGGTCGCCAGGTCTGCACGGTTGAGGCCCAGGTGCTTGCCCAGCAGCAGGCTGTAGGCGGTCACACGCTGCACGTGCCCGCCGGTGTACGGGTCGCGGGACTCAACGGCCAAGGCAAAGCCATAGACAACTTCGATCATCATCTCGCCCACGGCTTCGACCAAGCGGTCGTTCTCGCAGGCCACCCCGGCTTGACGCAGCATCGACTGCAGCAGCTTCATCCGACGCTCGTCGGCCAGTAGCGACTCGTTGGGTGCATCAAAGACCAAACAGCCAAGGAGGTGCTTGCTCGTGAGGATGGGGAAGCCAATGTAGACGTGTTTTTCGTCGGCAGTGGTCTGTGTGACGTGGCGGACTTTGTCGTCGCTTTTGGCAAAGGCGCTGTCGGCGATACGCGTGACGGGCTCGGGCAGACAGGACGGCCCGATCACCGGGTCGTCCAGACAATGCACCGAGCCGGGGGTCCCATCCGGGCTTGCGTCGATGATCCACGCTTCCCGGCATTCGGTAATCAGGTAGACCTCACGCAAGGTGTCAGCCAAGACTTCGTCATAGCTTCGGCGTTCCGACAAGGACGCGGCCATGCGGTTCAGGGTCGATAACTGGGTGAGCTGGTCGACCTGCGACGCCACGATCTGGCCCTGCAGGTATTCCAGGTTATCCAAGTGGTCCCGAAGCTGCTCAACCGTCCAAAAAGACCGGGGCAGTGGCTGACCGTTTTCATTTGTCGGCAGCGTAAAAGCCCGCAATGTTCAATCTCCAAATCAAGCGTAACCCCTTATAACCTTCAGAGGTATCGACCGGAAAAACAGAACGGTTCAGCCAGCCCTTCACAAAAACGCAACATGAAAATTATTTTGCGTATTCTCAAAGTTCTGCGGCCTAGAGTCTTTTCCTCGGTGCCAGCTCGGCAGGCGAAGACGCCGGTGTAACCGGCAAAGGCAGTGGACTCACCGCCACCATTCGCCCGATAGCTTCGTTTAGGCTTGTCTGGCCCGATTCACCTGGCACGTGGGTTGCTGGGAGAACTGCGACGCCCGCCCGGCGTAGAATGGACGGGGAAGCCTGACTCTTACCCTGAAAGCAATCTGAGCATGTTCGAACGATTTACCGACCGAGCCCGAAAAGTGATGGCCCTGGCTAACCAGGAAGCCCAACGGTTCAACCACGAATACATCGGCACCGAGCACATCCTGCTCGGGCTGGTGAAAGAAGGCTCGGGTGTCGGTGCCAACGTCCTCAAGAACCTCGACGTCGATCTCCGCAAGGTCCGCCTAGAGGTTGAGAAGCTCGTCAAGTCCGGGCCGGACATGGTCACCATGGGCAAGCTCCCGCAGACCCCGCGGGCCAAGAAGGTCGTCGAATACGCCATCGAAGAGGCCCGCAACCTCAACCACAACTACGTCGGCACCGAGCACCTGTTACTCGGCCTGCTCCGTGAACACGAAGGGGTCGCGG
Source organism: Phycisphaeraceae bacterium (assembly GCA_965230305.1). GTDB lineage: Bacteria > Planctomycetota > Phycisphaerae > Phycisphaerales > Phycisphaeraceae. Next base: position 454,680 of record OZ245998.1, read on the forward strand.
CTCAGGTCCTGATGAACCTTGGGCTCAAGCTCGACGAGGTCCGCGAGGAAGTCCTCAACCTCCTCGGCGCCGGCGTCGACAGCGAAGAATCCACCGGCGGCAGCGAACCCAGCGAGTCCGGCGGCAAGCCTTCGGGCTCCACCAAGGGCGGCAAGAGCAAGACCCCGGCGCTGGACAGCTTCGGCCGGGACCTCACCGAGCTCGCCAAGGCCGGCGACCTGGACCCCGTCATCGGCCGGGCCAACGAGATCGAACGCCTCGTGCAGGTCCTCTGCCGCCGCACCAAGAACAACCCCGTGCTGCTGGGTGAAGCCGGCGTCGGCAAAACCGCCATCGTCGAAGGCCTGGCGCAACAGATCATCTCCAGCGATGTCCCGGACATCCTCATCGACAAGCGCATCGTCGTGCTGGACCTGGCCATGATGGTCGCCGGCACCAAGTACCGCGGCCAGTTCGAAGAACGCATCAAGGCCGTCATGAACGAGGTGCGTCGGGCCAAGAACGTCCTGCTGTTCATCGACGAGCTGCACACCCTCGTCGGTGCCGGCGGCGCGGAAGGCGCGATCGACGCCTCCAACGTGCTCAAGCCCGCCCTTTCGCGTGGCGAGATTCAGTGCATTGGTGCGACCACCCTCGACGAGTACCGCAAGTACATCGAAAAGGACGGCGCTCTGGAACGCCGGTTCCAGCAGGTGCCGGTCAACCCGCCGAACAAGGAAGACTCGATCGCGATCCTCAAGGGTCTGCGTGATCGGTACGAAGCCCACCACCGTGTTCAGATCACCGACGACGCGGTCCGTGCTGCGGTGGAATTGTCCGACCGGTACATCAACGCCCGGGTTCAGCCGGACAAGTCGATCGACGTCATCGACGAGGCCGGCGCCCGCGTCCGCCTGAAGAGCATGACCAAGCCGCCGGACCTCGCGGACCTGGAAGAACGGATCGAGAAGCTCTCGATCGAGAAGGACGAAGCGGTGAAGTCCGCCGACTACGAGCACGCCGCCGAGCTGCGTGACGAAGCGGAGAAGCTGCGTCGCGAGAAGGAAGAGATCCAAAGGCAATGGCGCGCCAAGGCCAACGAGATCGATGGCGTCGTGGACGAAGAGGTCATCGCGGAAGTCGTCAGCAAGATGACCGGCATCCCGCTGACCCGCCTGGAGAAGGCCGAGTCCGAACGCCTGCTCAAGCTCGAAGACGAGCTGCACAAGACCGTCGTGTCCCAGGCCGAAGCGGTGAAAACCGTGTCCAAAGCCATCCGCCGGGCGCGCTCGGGCCTCAAGGACCCCCGCCGCCCTGTCGGCTCGTTCATCTTCGTCGGCCCGTCGGGCGTGGGCAAGACCCTGCTCGCCAAGTCGCTGGCGGAGTTCATGTTCGGCGACCCCGACTCGTTGATCCGCATCGACATGTCCGAGTACATGGAGAAGCACAACGTCTCACGCCTCATCGGCGCGCCTCCCGGGTACGTCGGCTTCGAGGAAGGCGGCCAGCTCACCGAGCAGATCCGCCGTCGGCCGTACTCCGTCGTCCTGCTGGACGAAATCGAGAAGGCTCACCCGGACGTCTTCAACATGCTGCTGCAGGTCATGGAAGAAGGCCAGCTCACCGACTCGTTCGGTCGGCACGTGGACTTCCGCAACGTGATCCTCATCCTGACCAGCAACGTCGGCGCCGAGCTCATCAAGAGCAAGGGCGGCTTCGGCTTCGCCAAGCGCGACGAGGACGCCAGCTACCACAAGATGAAGCAGACGATCATGGGCGAGATCGAACGCTACTTCCGCCCCGAGTTCATCAACCGCCTCGACGACGTGATCGTCTTCCGTGCCCTGAACCGCGAAGACCTCAACTCCATCGTCGATTACGAGCTCAAGAAGGTGTTCAAGCGCCTCGAGGAGCGTGGCATGGAGTTGGAAGTCAGCCAGGCCGCCAAGGACTTCGTCATCGAGAAGGGCTACAACCCCGACTTCGGTGCCCGCCCGCTCCGCCGAGCGATCGAGCACTACATGGAAGACCCGATGTCCGACGCTATCCTCCGTGGCGAGTTCGAGCCCAACTCGATCATCGCCATCGACCGCGACCCCGAAAAGGCCGGCGAGGAAGACGAGAACCCCCTCACCTTCTCCTGCAAGCCCAAGCCCGAAGAGAAGACCGAGGAGCCCGTCGAGGCTGTCGAAGGCACCTAAACCCTCAACACAACCAAACAAGATGACAGGCGTGCGATCCATTCGCACGCCTGTTTTTTCAGACCCATTCTCGTGAATCGGCCTAGGGATGACGCGTGCCTGTGCGACAATGGAATGCAATCTTCCAGGAGCCTGCCATGAGCGACACCCCCTACGACCCCGGCTTGTTCGAGCAAGCCTTCCTCCCCTTCCGCACCCGCCAGCGCGTCATGGCCTGGATGGTGATGGGCGACGGCATCCTGTTCACCACCCTGGCGATCCTCTCGGCCGTGGCCTTCTTCGGGGCCGAGGACACCCGCGACCAGATCCTCTACGCCGCCTGCTTCGTAGCCTGCGTCGTCATCATCGCCCTGGTCAAAATGTGGTATTGGGCGCTGGTCCACCGCACCGTGTTGCTGCGCGTGATGCAATCCAAACCGTAGCCCCACCCGAGAGAACACCAATGCACCGGACTCCATCCATCTTCCTGGTGTGGATCGCCCTCTGCTTCACGTTGCCCGCCCATGCTCAGACCACAGACACCGGCGAAGAATCGGAGGCTTCCCCAACACCGGAACAAACACTCGACCTGTTGACGGCACACTGGGAAGACTTACCACAGGGCCGGGCCTCGCGCATCGAACACGCGCAGCTCGAACAACTGCTCGCCGCGTTGCGTGACGCGGAGCCCGGCAGCCCGCTTCGGCTGCGTGCCGTGTTGGCGGTGGCCCCCTACGCGCCAACCCAGCAGTGGCGCAACCTCTGGGGGCAGGAGCACGAAACCGAATCGCCATCGCCCTACGCCTACCGTAGAGCCGTCCATATCGGCCCCGCCACCGCTTGGTCCATCCTCATCGCCGCCGAAGCCGTCGCCCCCGGCGTCAGCGTGGAGACCCTGGTCGCCATCCTCGGCCCGCCCTACCGAAACTTCGAGGACTACGAAGACGGCAACGGGGCCATCACCTGGTACGCCGACTCGCCGATGCACGTCAACCCCGGCCTGTGGATTCGCTTCAGGGACGGCATCGCGGTCGAAGTCGAGCCGACCTGGTTCTAGTCGAGTTGCCTGACCCCTTACGCCGCCTGCTTTGTAATCTGCGTGGCCATCATCACCCCATCAAGATACAGCACTGGGCGCTGGCATATCGCAGCGTTATCCTCAAGGACACAAAGGCGAATTTAATCCTATATGTATATGGGAACAATAAATGACGACAAGCAAATCCGCAAAGCCTAGCATGGAATGGCTAAGCCTACTCACAGGCTTAAGCGCTATTATCTTGTTGTTTTACTTTGTATTCAGCTCATTCAAGCTGTTATTTGATTTTCTAGATCGCGTAAACCCAACGGTCGGCACCGCGATTATTGCAGCAATGTCTACTATTTTCGTAGGTTTGGGCAGCGTCTTAATCACCCAATACCAAATCAAGAAGCGACAATCCGAAGAAGCCCACCGCACTGAAAAAATCCTGCTGTACGAAGAATTCATGCAGTTTGTCCAACGGCACGTCGCTCAAAGCAACCCAAATATCAAAGAGGTTAAAGCAGTCAGTGAAAACGAACTCGTCAAGTTTATCTTCGATTTCAAGTCCAAGATGATCCTTCGCGGATCACCTGAAGTCATCAACCGCCTGGCTGAATTCGAAAAAATCTCACAAGAACAACCCGATGGCATTTTGATCGCGATGGACAAACTCTATCGCGCCATGAGATCTGACATCGGCTTGACCAACTCGAAGCTTCGCAGAGGCGAACTTGTATCGATGTTCCTAAACGCGAAAGGACGAGAAGAACTCAAAAAACGAGATCGCTGAGACAAAACGTCACCCCTTCTTCTTGAAGGCTCCCTTCAGCGTCACCGTCCGGTTGAAGACCAACCCGTCTTCCACCGAGTCCCGGACGAAGTAGGCTGTGCGTTCAAACTGCAAAGGCACGCCCGCCGCGTCGTCCGCCAGCGCCGGCTCAGCCAGGCCCTGTACGACCTTCACCGAATCGGGGTTCAGGTTCGCTCGCCAATCGCGAGGCGGGTCGTCGCCGCTTCCCTCGTTGGGGTTCTCCGTTGCGAACAGGTGCTCGTACAGCCGCGTTTCGATCTGCAACGCATGCTCGGCGCTGACCCAGTGGATCGTGCCCTTGACCTTCCGCACCTTGCCCTCGGCATCCGGCGGCGGGTTCTCGCCGCCACGTGTCTCCGGGTCGTAGGTGCAACGCAACTCGACCACGTTGCCGTCGTCGTCGGTGATCGCCTCTTCGCACTTGATCCAGTACGCATAACGCAGCCGAACCTCACGCCCTTCGGTCAGCCGGTAAAACTTACGGTTCGCGTTGGGCTTGTAGTCTTCCCGCTCGATGTAAAGCTCTCGCGAGAAAGGCACCTTCCGCGTGCCATCGGCCTCGTCCTCGGGGTTGTTGATCGCGTCGAATTCCTCGACCTGCCCCTCGGGGTAGTTGGTGATGACGACCTTGATCGGGTCTAGCACCGCCATCCGCCGCTGGGCTTTCAGGTTCAAGTCCTGCCGCAGGTGGTGTTCGAGCAGGGCGAAGTCGGTGGTGCCCTTGAACTTGGTGATGCCGACTTCTTCGACGAGCGCCCGCAAGGCTTCGGGCGTGTACCCCCGCCGACGCAGGCCGCGCAGTGTCGGCAGGCGCGGGTCGTCCCAGCCCGTGACGTGCCCCTCCTCGATCAGCGCCAGGAGCTTCCGCTTGCTGGTCATGACGTGGGTCAGTTCCAGCCGGGAGAACTCGATCTGCCGGGAGGGGAAGATGCCGAGCTTCTCGATGAACCACTCGTAGAGCGGGCGGTGGTCCTCGAACTCGAGCGAGCAGAGCGAGTGGGTGATGGATTCGAGCGAGTCGGACTGGCCGTGGGCGTAGTCGTACATGGGGTAGATGCACCACGCGTCGCCGGTCTTGGGGTGCGTCGCATGGAGGATGCGGTACATCGCCGGGTCGCGCAGGTTCATGTTCGGCGACGCCATATCGATCTTCGCCCGCAGCACCTTGCTGCCATCGGGGAACTCGCCGTGCTTCATGCGCTCGAACAGGTCCAGCGACTCGGCTGGCGGACGGTCGCGGTAAGGGCTAGGCGTGCCGGGCGTGTTGACGTTGCCCCGATTCGCAGCCATAGCCTCCGCGGTCTGCTCATCGACGTAGGCGTCGCCCTGCTCGATCAGCTGCCGGGCCCAGTCGTAGAGCTGCTGGAAGTAGTCGCTGGCGTAGCACTCGCGGTCCCACTGGAACCCCAGCCAGGTCACATCCTCGCGGATCGCGTCGATGTACTCCTGCTCCTCCTTGGTCGGGTTGGTGTCGTCAAAGCGGAGGTTTGTCTGGCCCTGGAAGTCCCGGGCGATGCCGAAGCTGATGCAGATCGCCTTGGCGTGGCCGATGTGGAGGTAGCCGTTGGGCTCGGGCGGGAACCGCGTCATCACCGGCGGGGCAAACCGCCCGGAGGCGAGGTCCTCCCGCACCGCGTCGCGGATGAAGTCTTTGCGTTCAATCGGGGCGTCCGTGCTCATCCCCCTATCGTGGCGAATCCGCAGAGAGTCCGCAAATACACAAGAATCCTGCTCCGCCGAGAGATGGCTGTGTCCTGCTCTGCCCGGTTTGTAGCTAAGCTGTGGCAACGACATCAACTCTCTTTCCGGGATCACCGCTATGCCTACCCCTCACCGTCTTGAAGCCCTCGAGGCCCGCTGGATGTTGTCCGCCAGCCCCGCGCCCCTCGCACCGGCTTCCTATAGCCCATCTGCGACCGACCCTCACACATTCGCCGCGGCCGACACACACGCCGCTACCCCCGCACGCAGCGGGCGGGTCGCCATCCAAGGGGCCGACGGGAATCGCCACGTGCTTCAGCCCAACGGCAACTACCGCCGGATCGATTCGGATGGCAACCAGACGCTGTACCGCGCCAAAGGCCGGGTCGATTGGATCAACGCGGAAGGCGAAATCATCAGGACCCGGATTCACACCCCGGGCTCGTTCACCTCCAAGCGCCGCGCGGACGGGTCGCTCCTGCTTGTCCTGCCCCAAAACAACACCAGCAAGCCCCCGAAGCTGATCGTTAAACCCAACGGCAGCTTGATTCAACGCTACAGCACTTTCTCGATCACCCAGCACGCCAACGGCAACCAGTCATGGACCGGTTTGGACGGCGGCAACGCGTCCTGGCAGCACGTTGTCCTGCGTGCCAACGGCAGCTCCACCTGGCAACGCGCCGATGAATCGGCGATCCGCATCACGCCCGACGGCCGCCGCATCATCCGCCTCGCCGGACAACGCTTTGTCGCCCCCGCCTTCGCCAAGCCCACCATTCGCTTGGCCATCAGCTCGCTCTGGCTCAATTTCGTCGACCAAGCCCCGTACTGGCCCTTACCAAACCTGAGCTAAACCCGCGCCCTGCCCCGCCGGCCAAACACATAGAGGCGTTACAATCCCGCCCCCATGGCCGATTCTTCTTCCACCGCTCCCACCGTCCGCACCCGCTTCGCCCCCTCGCCCACCGGCGAGCTGCACATCGGCGGGGCCCGCACCGCCCTGTTCAACTGGGCCTACGCCCGCATGATGGGCGGCCAATTCGTCCTCCGCATCGAGGACACCGACCAGAAACGCTCCTCAGACCAGTCCATGCGGAACATCCTCCGCGACCTCGCCTGGCTGGGCATCGACTGGGACGAGGGACCCACCCTCCAAGGTGACGACGTCGAAGTCCTCGGCGACAAAGGGCCGTACTTTCAATCCCAACGTCTGGACCTGTACCAGGGCGCGATCGACCAGCTCAAACGCCTCAGCCGGGCGTACGAAGACGACGGCGCGGTCCGCTTCAAAGCCACCGACCAAGACGTCACGGTCCAAGACCAAATCCTCGGCCCGGTCACCTACCCCGCCGGCGAACTCGAAGACTTCGTCATCCAGAAAGCGGACGGCTTTCCCACGTTTCACCTCGCCAACGTCGTCGACGATGCGAGCATGAGCATCACCCACGTCCTCCGAGGGCAGGAACACCTGATCAACACGCCCAAGCACCTGCAGCTCTTCGACGCTTTGGGCCTGCAGCCGCCGACGTACGCCCACATCCCGCTGATCTTCAACCCCGACGGCTCGAAGATGAGCAAACGCGACAAAGCCAAAGCCGCCCGTTCAACTCTGAACGATGCGGTTGCTGCCGGCAAGCCGCAGGATGAGTTAATCGACGAGCTAATTGCATACAGCCATCAAACCCACAAACATTTGCATTCTTACTTCGCCTCCGGACACAGGCTGTCTAAACCAGAAGTCAACCAATTCTTAGCAAATAAAACCGATAGTCCCGAAGTAACTGTTTGTGCTGAGTACTTGTTTAAATTGCACCTGCCCGAGATCGACGTCGCCGACTTCCGCGACGCGGGCTACTTCCCCGAGGTGCTTTGCAACTACCTTGCCCTGCTAGGCTGGAACCCCGGCGAAGACCGCGAGAAGTTCGACAACGATTTTCTCGCTGCCCACTTCTCTTTCGACCGCGTCGGTAAGAGCGCCAGCAAGTTCGACCGCGACAAGCTCGCGTCGTTCAATCAGGACCACATCAAGGACACCCTCTCGGCCGACGAGCGCGTCGCTGCGTTGCAGGCCTTCGCCGGCGAGCACCACCCGGCGTTTATGGAGGTGCTCAACGACACGACCTGGCCGGCGTTTGCCGAAGCCTACCGCGAGCGTGCCAAGACACTCAACGACCCGTTCGACGCCGGGGCGTTCTTCGTCGCAGCCGACAGCAGTTTCACCTACGACCTAACCAGCAAGGCCATCAAGAAGGCGGTGCTCAAGGGCGAGCCCAACGGCTTGCAATGCCTGACCGAGTTCCACGACACGCTGGCGGCGACCGACCCCTGGTCCGGGCAGGCGGCGCACGAGGCCGTCGAAGCCTGGTGTGCAGAACGCGAACTCAACATGGGCAAACTCGCCCAGCCGATCCGCGTCGCGGTCTCCGGCACGCCGGTCACGCCCCCGATCGACCTCACCCTCGATATCCTCGGCAAGGACCGCACCCTCGCCCGCATCGACCGCTTCCTCCAGATCGCGGCCGCACAGAGCTAAAGGAAACCCATGGCCTACTGGCTGATCAAATCCGAACCCAACACCTTCTCCTGGGCCGACCAGGTCCGCAACAAAGTCGAGATGTGGGACGGCGTCCGGAATTACCAGGCCCGCAACAACATGCGGGCCATGAAGCTCGGCGACCGCGCGTTCTTCTACCACTCGGTCAAGGAAAAGCAGATCGTCGGCATCGTCGAGGTCGTCAAGGAACACTACCCCGACCCCACCGCGACCGACGGCAAGGACTGGTCCGTCGTCGACTTCAAAGCCATCTGCCCCGTCGATCCGCCGATCACGCTGGACGACATCAAGGCTCGCAAGGGGCTCAAGGACATGGTCCTCGTCAACAACTCCCGCCTCAGTGTCCAGCCGGTCAAAGCCGGCGAATGGAAGACCATCTGCAAGATGGCCGGCGTGGACGCTTAACTCATCATTCCCCCAACGGATTTACCTATGTCTCTGATCGTGACCGGCTCGCTTGGGATCGACACCATCGAAACCCCCCACGGCAAGGCCGCTGACGTGCTCGGCGGCTCGAGCATCTACTTCGCCGCCGCCGCGAGCTTCTTCACGCCGGTGCGTCTGGTGGGCGCGGTCGGCGAAGACTTCCCCGACGAGATGATCGCCCGCTTCGGGCAGTTCCAGGGGCACCCCGTCGATACCGCGGGGCTGGAGAAGCGTGTGGGCAGCAAGACCTTCCGTTGGCATGGCAAGTACCACGAGAACATGAACCAGCGCGACACGCTCGCGGTCGAGCTGAACGTCCTGATCGAAGACCTGCCGCCGATCCCCGAACACTTCCGGGACTCGCGCTACGTCTTCCTGGCCTGCACCGCGCCGACCAACCAGCTGGAGCTGCTCGAAAGCTTCCCCGAGCGGCGGCTGGTGGTGATGGACACGATCGAGCTGTACATCGAGCAGGACCGCGACAACCTGGCCAAGGTCATCGCTGCGGTCGACGGCGTCATCATCAACGACGACGAGGCCAAGCTGATCACCGGCGAGAGCAACGTCGTGATCGCCGCAGAGAAGATCGTCGAGATGGGGCCGACCTTCGTGGTGGTCAAGAAGGGCGAACACGGCGCGATCATCTGCCACAGGGACGAAGGCTTCGCAGCATTCCCCGCGTTCCCCGCCAAGCAGGTCGTCGACCCGACGGGCGCGGGCGACAGCTTCGCCGGCGGGCTAATGGGCTACCTCTGCGAGCAGGACGCGACGACGTTCGGTCTCGAGACGCTGAAGCAGGCGGTGGCGATGGGCACGATGGTCGCCAGCCACACGATCGAATCGTTCAGCGTCGACCGCCTGGCTGAGATCACCCGCAGCGACCTGGACGCGCGCTACGCCGAGTACGCCGCGATGCTGAAGCTGCCGTGAGTTGTGGATAACCCGCCGGGTGAACTCCGTGCGGTGACAGGTCGTATCAGCTATAACATCTAGCTCAGACTCGGCGGGCCGGCGTCGTTTCGATCTGTTCTTCATTCATATTCGTTTCTCTTTTGGTTGCCCCTGCCCGACTCGCCTAACGCCTTCCGCTCGTGCGGCCGGCGGTCTGTGTCTCGCTCCTGCTCCACTCGGAAAGGCGCTCGGCTATGGCTGCACCCAAACTCGACGATTCTCCCTTCCGCTCAACCCCAAAATCTGCGATCCCCCCTTGGATTCACGACCGCAACCCCTTCTTCACCCTAAGCGGCATCTTCATGCTCGCGGGCTGCTTCCTCGTCAACCACGCGACACACGACCCGGAAGTCGTCCCGCTCAAGCCGTTGATCATCACCATCGGCCTGTTCAACATCTACAACGTGATCGCCGCGGCGCTGGCCGTCTGGTTTATCCAAAAGCGCAACCTTCAACGAGACGCGTGCGCCCTGCTGGCGGTGCCCGTGCTGCTGGCGGGAGACGCCGCGCTGCTGTACACAGAGCTGATGCTCCAGCACCGGGGCTACGGCTGGGCGTTTGCCATACTCGGCTTCGGCGTCGCGCTGTCTCTGACCCTGGGCGTTACCCGCAGCCTGGGCGGGAGGCCCAGCCGCGCAGTGCTTGGGTCCATCACCACGTTGCTGCTGGCGATTTACATCCTTCCCGCGTTTCTCGCTTGGTCCGCCGAAGGCCGATGGCTCACCGCCTGGACCACGTATGCGCTGTCATGGCTCGCCGCGGGTGGCGTGGTTTGGGCTTGGTGCATCGAATGGAAACTACGCGTCGGGCGATTCTGTGGTGAACGGGAGCACACCCGGTTTGTGTACGCGTTCATGCGATGGCTGCCCCGCGTGCTTGCGGTGCTGTTCGTGTTGCACGTCGCCTCGACGTTTCGCTTATTCCTGACGCCGTTGACGTTGCCGCACCTGGCGCCGCTGGCGTTGGCGATCGGTGTGCTGACGGTCCTACGCGGCGGGCCCAACCGTTTGGCCCATAGCCTCGCGTGGGCGCTCGTCGCGGTCGTGCTGTCTTGGCCCGCCGTGCTGGTGAATCAAGGGATTCAAGCCGGCCAACCCACTTGGCCCCAATGGCTTCCCATCGACGGAATCGAAGTCACGCCATGGCGGATCATGCTGCTTGCCGCAGGCGTCTTGATCGGAGCGCAAACTCGGTACGGCCGCGGCCTGGCTGCGCCGGCCTGGGCGCTGGCGTTCGTCTGGTTCGGCTTCATGGGCAGCACCCCCCGGCAATCCTGGCTTGCCCTGGATAACCTTCGGCCCGATTCCACGCTGCAGTGGGGCTACTGGGGCATCGCCGCGGCGTTCATCTGCCTTGGTCTGGGTTTACGCAGCGTGATCTGGCCTCGGGTTGATACGGAAACCTAGAGGAACTTCTTGACCCAAGGTGTCCGCTTCAGTCCGCAAGTGATCGCGGCGGACAGAATGACTACCAGCCAGACGATGTGGCCTGACCAGCCTAGCGCGTCGGTGGCTGCACGCACCGGCCACGCGGCCATGATGTGAATCAGGTAGATGCCGAAGGTGAACCCGGTGAACCAGAGCATCCACTTCGGGGGCTGGAACGGGATCAACACCACCAGGCCGATCAACGCCATGCCCATCCCGTACCGCCGGGACCAGTCGGGGTAGGTCTGCCAATCCACGAACTCGGTGACCGGGAGTCGAGCGAAGTACAGCGCCACCCCCGCGGCGATCCAGAGCAACACGAGCCAGCGACGCCGGGGCAGGCTACGCAGCGTCACCGCCAACGCCAACCCCAGCGGGATGGCTGGCAACGCGCGGTACCAGGACACAATCTGCCGACGCTGCTCGCTCATGTGGTCCAGGTCTAGGAACACCCGTGGGTCCGGCCGAAACAGTTCAAACATCACGCCGATCAGTAGGCAGCCGGCGACAAACAGCACGGGTTTGGCGGCTTCCAGACGCTTGGTGCCCTGCTGGATAGCGCTGACCAGCGCCTCAGCCAAGAAGATAAACGGGAGGTACCAAAGCAGGTACTCGGTGCCGAAGAACAGGTTCTCCCACGTCATGCCCGTGAGCGTGGCGAAGCGCCATCTGCCCGTCACTTCGTGCTGAATCGTGTTGAACACGAGGTACGCCACGCACCAGAACACGTAAGGCGGCAGCAGCCTTGAGGCGCGTCGCTGGACCTGTTCGCCCAGCGGGCGCGGTGGATGGCGCTTAGCGCCGAGCGCAATCGAGCAGAGCAGGAAGATCGGCAGGCCCATGCCCCGGAACGTGTGGACCTTATCGACATGAACACCAACAATGTCGACAATCGCAAACAGACGGAGAACGTCCAGCCAACCGAAGCGCACCGGCTTGGCGGGTTTCATTGGCGGCATGGGCGAGGCGTACGACATGATCCAGCGATCCTCAAAACGGATCGCGGATCATAGTCCAAAGCGGGTGACGAACGCGCGCTTAGGCCGAAGGCACCGCCGGGTTGACCGTAGCGCGGCCGACGGAGTAGTAGGTGAACCCCTTCTCGGCCATGTCGTCCAGGCGGTAGAGGTTCCGGCCATCGAAGACGAGCGGGTCCTTGAGGCGCTGCTTCATCTGGTCCATGTCCGGCGCCCGGAAGTCGCCCCAGTCGGTGCAGATGACCAAAGCGTCTGCGCCGTCCAGTGCGTCGTAGGGGTTGTCGAAGTAGCTGATCGTGTCGCCCATCACCTGTTGACAGGTTTCGTGGGCCACCGGGTCGTGGGCCTTGACGGTTGCGCCGGCATCCAGCACCGCCTGCATCAGAGTCAGCGATGGGGCTTCGCGGATGTCGTCCGTGCCGGGCTTGAAGGCGATGCCCCAGAACGCCAGGGTCTTGCCCTGCAGCGAGTCGAAGTGCTCGGTGATCTTGGCAAGGAAGCTGGTGCGTTGGGCCTGGTTGACCTGGTGGACCGCTTCGAGGAGCTCGGTTGGCCGGCCAGAGAGCTCGCCCATGGAGATGCAAGCCAGCACGTCCTTGGGGAAGCAGGAGCCGCCGTAGCCCAGGCCGGGGTAGAGGAACTTGTTGCCGATGCGTTGGTCCGAGCACATGCCGCGGCGGACTTCATCGACATCCGCGCCGTAGTGCTCGCAGAGGTTGGCGATCTCGTTGATGAAGCTGATCTTGGTCGCCAGCATCGCGTTGGCGGCGTACTTGACCATCTCGGCCGAGGGGATGTCCATCACGAAGATCGGATGGCCCTGACGGACGAACGGGTCGTAGAGCTTGCGGAGCCGGTCGCCGGTGCCTTCATCGTTGACGCCGATGACCACGCGGTCGGGCTTCATGAAGTCGTCGATCGCGGCGCCTTCTTTGAGAAACTCGGGGTTGGACGCCATCCGGAACGGCTTGCTGGTGCGTTCGGCGATGCAGTCTTGAACCTTCTTGTTGGTCCCGACGGGCACGGTCGATTTCACGATGACGATCTTGGCGCGGCGTTCTTCGGTCTCGCCACCGGTGTCGCCCGGGGCGGCTTCCATCGCATCCGCCAGGTCAGCGGCGGCGGCGAGGATGTACTTCAGGTCCGCGTGCCCCTTCTCGTCGCTGGGGGTGCCCACACAGATGAACACCGCCTCGGCGGACTGGTAAGCCGCCTGTTTGTCGGTCGTAAACTTCAGCCGGCCGGCCTTGACGTTGCGCTGGATCAGGTCGTCCAGGCCTGGCTCGTAGATCGGGCTGATGCCGTTGCGGAGCTTCTCAATCTTGTTTTCGTCGACGTCCAGACAGGTCACTTCGTTGCCCGTCGCCGCGAAACAAGTCCCCGTCACCAGGCCCACATAGCCCGTGCCTACCATCGTGATCCGCATCGTTGAATCCTCACCTGTACCGGTTGATCGAGTTTAAGGGAGTGTCCTGATCAATGGACGCCCGCCGACGGAGGACCCGTCGAACAGAGCGAGTATACCCCCTGACCCCTCCATCGGCCCGCCGCGTTGCCTCGTACACCCCACGCGGCTTAAACTAGACTGTTTCACCCCACACGACCCTCATAACCCCACCCCTAGCGGCCTGTCTGAACTACCGCAGGCCCACTCCGACCGACCATGCCCAAGCCCACCACCCCCGAACCGGTCTTCAACACCCCCGCCGACGAAATCAACAAGGTCGAGCAATTCAAGCGAGACTCCAACATGGTCGTCGGTGCCCTGCCCGAAGAAACGCGCGACCTCGAACAGGGCGAGATCGGTGAGGCGGCGGAACAGCTCGCCAAGTCCCATGGCATCTACCTCGAGTACAACCGCGCCAAGACCGGACGCGAGAAGGACTGGATGTACATGGTCCGCATCACCGTCCCCGGCGGCGGCAGCTTCAACCAGCAGCAGTGGCACACGATCGACGACATCGCGGACAAGTACTGCACCCACAACCCCCACGGCGGCGTCTCCATCCGCCTCACCACCCGACAGAACATCCAGTACCACTGGCTCAAAAAGCCCGAGCTGATCAACCTCGTGCAGGATGTCGCTTCGACCGGGTTCTACACCCTCAACGGCTGCGGCGACAACGTCCGCAACGTCATGGGCTGCCCCATGTCCAAGTTCACTGACATCCCCGGCGCCAACGCCTTTGAGCTCGCGCACCAGTACGGCGCGTACTTCCGCCTCCCCGCAGCACCTCACATCCAGGTCTTCGCGGTCGACCCGAACTTCATCAACGACCCCGAGCAGCAGTACAGCTACGGCCCGCAACTGCTCAACCGCAAGTTCAAGATCGCCTTCTCAACCGCCTGGCGCGATCAGGACACTGGCAAGCTCGTCGGCGACAACTGCGTCGAGCTCCGCACCAACGACATGGGCATCAGCCCGGTCTTCAATGATGCCGGCGACGCGATCAACGGCTACCTCGTCTGGGTCGGCGGCGGGCAAGGCGAGAAGAACGGCAAGCGCACCTGTGCTGTGCACGCCCAGCCGCTGGGTGTGTTCACCCCCGACAATCTGATGCACGGTCTGAAGTCCGTCGTCGATGTCCACAGCCACTGGGGCGACCGCAAGAACCGCCACTGGGCCCGGCTGAAGTACGTCATCCTGAAGCAGGGGATCGACTGGTACCGCAACGAGATGAAGGCCTTGGGCGCGGCGTTTGAGTTGCCGCCCAGCGACGACGCCTGCGACCCCGGCCGCCGGGAGCTGCACCACGGTTGGATGACGCAGCCCAGCAACGGCAAGCTCAGCTACGGCGCGTACATCGAGGCCGGCCGGCTCGTGGACACCCAGGAAGGCGATGACCCCGAGCACCTCTCGGGCAACGTCACCGGCAACGGGCAGCTCAAGTCGATGGTCCGCCAGACCCTTGATGCGTTCCCCGGCACGGAGGTTCTGATCACCCCCAACCAGGACCTGGTGTTCACCGACATCGAGCCCGAGGCCAAGGAAGACTTCCAAGCCAAGCTCGCAGAGTTCGGCTACGGCAGCCGCAAGGGCAAGACCTACTCAACCCTCCGCAAGAACTCGGGCGCGTGCGTCGGCCTGCCGACCTGCCGGCTGAGCTACACCGACTCCGAACAGTTCGAGCCCGAGCTGCTCGACCAGCTCGACGAGATGGGCTACGGCGACGTCGACGAGTCCATCGGCATCACCGGGTGCGAACGCCAGTGCTTCCGGGCCGCGACCAAGACCATCGGCTGGGTCGGCCAGGGCCCGAACATGTACGGCCTGAAGCTCGGCGGCTCCGAAGACGGCCGGCACCAGGGCCACTGGATCGTCGACACCGACGGCAAGTGGTACCTCCGTCAGGTCCCCCGCGAGCAGGTCGCGCCGATCACCGCCGCTCTGTTCGACTACGCCAAGGCCGAGCGTCAGGGCAATGAAGACACCGGCGCGACACTCCGCCGACTGGGTGCCCCCACGGTGCTCGAACACCTGCGTAGCCAGCCTCAATTCGCAGAGCTGTTCAAGAAGGGCCTGCCCGCGCCGTACATCCCGCTGCCGGTTCTCGCCGGCATGGAACCCACCGCGTAAACGCCTTCACAGCCGAGTGGCCATCAGAATCAGCGACCAGACGATCGGGATCGCCGAGATCCAGACCGCCGCCTGCGCCAAGCGCTTGCCGTGGTTCGCGTCCTGCCGGCCGATGTATTCGCAGATCAGCACCACCGCCATCATCACCGCGAACTTGTAGCCCACCATCCCGATGTAGTCGTACTTCTGAAGCACCCAGTCGGCCAGCGGATTCACCTCCCGGCCGCCCAGCTCAATGATCGACCACGTCAACATGATGTCCATCGCCGACACAAAAACGAACCAGACATACCAGTCGGGATAACGCATCGCGCCAAAGCTCGGCACGCGCCGGCCCAGGTCCCAGCTGCGAGACCGCTTATTGGGTTTTTCCCCTTTGGCCACTAAAGATCAACTCCTGTCTTGCCCGACCGCAAAGGGCGGGTCCGAACGCGTCAACACCTGGGTCAACGCATCGGTGGGGTCCGTCGGGTCCATGTTGCAGGCCAGCAACACACCCGGAGCGCCCGAAGATAGCGTCCCAACTGTCCGGGACAATTGCAAGGCTTTCGCGCCGTGGACCGTGACCATTGCCAACAACTCCGTCGAGGCTGTGCCGTCACGCTGATGCAGCCGACGCATCGGCGCGAGCAGCCCCAACGGCTGGGCTTCTTCCGCGGGCTGGCAAAGGATCGAATCGGTGCCCAGACAGACATTCACACCTGCCGCCAACATCTCGCGGTAACGGTGTCCGGTGTGCCCGAAGTATTCGCTGGCAATCGGGCAATACGCCACGGATGCGCCCGCGGCACGAAGCAACTCGATGTCCGCATCATCCACGTAGTTGCAGTGCGCCAACAGCCAGGGCATCGCACTCAGCCAAGGCTGCATCCATTGCACCGGTGACTCGCCCCGCCCGTAGTCTCCCGCCGCCGTCGGATCCCAGAAGCCGATCTGCTGAAAGTGTTCGCGAAACGCGCCGCGCCCGTCGCGAACAAACGTTTCTTCTTCCCGCATCTCAGCCAGGTGTGTACAGACCGGCACGCCCTGCTGCACACATCGTTCGTACACCGATCGGCTGGTCGTGTACGGCGCGTGCGGCTGAAGCCCCAGCTTGACCTCGCCTTCGGACAACGAAGCAAACGCCGACAGCGCCTCATCGACACGCTCCCCGCCATACCCCAGCACTTCCGCATAAAACCGCCCCCGCAGCCCGCTGCCCGAAAGCCCTGCGTAAGCCACGGGCGATCCGATATCACCCACTGCGACAACCCCCGACGCCCTCAGCATGGCGGCACCCGTCCGCACCGAGTCCGCAACCGCGTCCGGCTCCACCGGCCGACGCTGGATCAACTCCCCCGCCCAGTCCATGAACGCCCCGGGATACCGCGTCGGCCCAATCGCCGTCAACTCAAGATGGGTATGGGCATTCACCATCCCCGGCAACAGCAGTACCGCCCCTAAGTCGACCTCAGTCAGGTCGCCCCGCCCCGCGACCGCCGCCATCACCGACGGTATCTCACCCGCCAAGACAACCTGCCCATCCGCCAACGCCACTGCCCCGGGGCGAGCATCGACGGTGCCCAGCCCGGCCCGTGCTCCCACATCCCGCACCGCCGCTGCCTTGTAGACCGTCACTGCCATGGCTCAACTCTAACCCATCGAACCCCGCCCCACCCCCGAGCGTACTGCGTTACAATCGCGCCACGGACGGCCGCGAATACGAGACCCTGCTAGGCTGCCCCCGATCGATCCAGGAAAGGATGCCCTACACCATGACCCGCCTTCTCTCTTCGCTTGCCGCGCCCCTTGCCATCACCCTTTTCGCCACGCTGGGCCTGACCCAGACCGGTTGTGTCGGCCAAGGCGTCTCGGACAAGCAACAAGAACTCATCCGTGAAAAAGAAGCTCAGATCGTCCAACTCTTGGCACGGATCGAAGAACTCGAAACCCGGATCGCCGCACTGCGGGCCCAGTCCGGCGACGCCGCCGCCGCCCAGTCTGAGATCGACCGCCTCAGCGCGTTGCTCGCCGACGCCCGAGCCTCGATCGCCGAACTCGAAGGCCGGCCCCCGCAGATTGTCACCATCAACCCTGAAGTCGAGTCCGCGCTCCGTCAGCTCGCCGAACGCTACCCCGGCCTGATGACCTACGACTCGGCCCGCGGCATGATCCAGCTCCAGTCCGACCTGACCTTCGGCTCGGGCTCCATCGAAGTCTCCGAAGGCGCCACCACCGCCTTGGGCCAACTCGCGGGCGTCCTCAACACCCCCGAAGCCACCCCCTACGACATCCGCGTTGTCGGCCATACCGACAACGTCCCCGTCCGTCAGGTCGCCGGCCGCCGGTTCATCAACAACTGGGAGCTGTCGGTCTTCCGTGCAATCTCCGTGAAGAACGTCATCGTCGACGGCGGCACCGCCGAGAACCGCGTCGAAGTCGCCGGCCGCGGTGAGACGCAGCCCATCGTCGCCAACGGCAACGACGGCGCCCAGGCCAACCGCCGGGTCGAGATCTTCATTGTCGAAGCCGCCGGCCCCCGCACCGCACCGGCCCCGACGCCACAACCGGTCGATGAGCCCGTCGTGGAAGACATGATCGAAGACGACTCGACTTTCAAGTAATCACCCGCTGACCCATCAACCACCCAAAGCCCGCCCCGATCGGCGGGCTTTTTCATGCGCTGCCCGTCATCATGGATCGCACCCCTTCGGCAAAACGCTGGCGTAAATCACCATAAACCCCAGCCGCGTCACCCGAAGGTTCGATTGCCTCAGGTGCAAGACGCACGAAAGCCGACGCCACCGTATCCGCGTCAATCGAATCGTCTTCAAGTCGCTGCTCGCACCACACCGCTTGGATCGCTGCACCCAGGGCAGCCGACTCGGACTCGATCAACCCAACGACAGGGACGTTCAGCACATCCGCCACGAGCTGCCGCCACAACGCGTTCTTCGATCCGCCTCCCACCAGACGCACCGCATCGACCGCGACCCCCAAGTCCTTCATCCGCTCGACGCCCCAAGCCAGATTCAGCGTCGCACCTTCAATCG
This sequence comes from Phycisphaeraceae bacterium, assembly GCA_965230305.1. Taxonomy (GTDB): domain Bacteria; phylum Planctomycetota; class Phycisphaerae; order Phycisphaerales; family Phycisphaeraceae. Next base: position 473,319 of record OZ245998.1, read on the forward strand.
CCGCCCGAAACAATCGGCCGGGTGACAAACACCCCGCCCGCATGCCTTGCATCATCCCCGTCGCATTCGGCAACGCCGGAACCCGCTCGCCCTGCAAGTAGGGCCACCACATCAACCCATCACACCCCGCTGGCTCTCCGGCCGCCAACTCGGTGATCGCCTCCAGGCTCATCCCAAACGCCTGCCGGACCTCTTCGGTCACCCCCGTGACGTTCATCGTGCACAGTAGCGGCAACCACCCGCCCGTGGAATCACAGAAACCCGCGATCAACCCCGCTGGGTCCACCACCGGCTGGTCCGCGTAAGCAAAAACGGTCCCGGAAGTCCCCAAACTCATCACCACCACGCCCGGCTGAGTCGCGCCACTGCCGATCGCGCTCATCATGTTGTCCCCGCCTCCAGAAGAAACCAGAGCGCCTTGGGGGAGCCCGGTCTGCTCGGCTGCGGTGGCCGTGACCCGGCCTGCGGCGGCATGCGCCGGGATGACCTCCGGCAGCATCGATGCGAACCCCGGCCCCAAGCTCCGGACCGCGTCCCCGTCATACGCTCGCTGGGCGACATCGAAGTAGGCTGTGCCCGAGGCATCGCCCGCTTCGGTCACGAGTCGACCCGTCAGTTGGAAGTTCAGGTAGTCATGCGGCAGCAGAACGTGTCGCACACGAGCCCACGCATCGGGCTCATGACGCTGAATCCAAAGCACCTTGGACGCCGTAAACCCCACCGGCACCGCCCTGCCCCAGTCAGCCGCCAAGTCGTCCGCCTCTGCCGTGGTGGCGGTATCACACCATAGCTTCGCCGGTCGAACGACCCGCATGTCCTCATCCAGCACCACCAGCCCGTGCTGCTGCCCGGACACGCCAACGCCGCGGACGCGGGAGAGATCATGGCCTTGGTCACGCAGTTGCCGGCACGCCTGCACAACGGCGTCCCACCATGTCTCGGGGTGCTGCTCCGCCGCCGCCTTCGGCAAGCCCTCGATCAAGCCATAGGAAACACCGGCCCGCCCGACCACCTCACGCGAAGCCGCATCCAGCAGCAACGCTTTGGTGCCCTGTGTCCCCACATCCAACCCAAGCCAAAGCCCAGATAGTTCCATCAGAGGTACTCGTTCAGCAGGTTCTCAATCAACTCCTGTCGACCGGACGGTGCTTGCTGCACGTCGGCTTCAAGGGCCTGAGCTTCAAGGTCACGCAGCCCCATCTCGCCGGACCGAATCGCTCGGCCCAGTTCGCTGTCCCAATCGGCGTAGCGTTCCTGACGGATGGCTTCGATTCGGCCGTCCTCGATGATGTTGGCTGCGGCTTTCAAGCCACGGGCAAACGCATCCATCCCCCCGATGTGCGCGTAGAACAAGTCCACCGGCTCGACGGATTGCCGCCGGACCTTCGCATCAAAGTTCAAGCCGCCCGTGGTGAAACCGCCATGCGTCAACAGACTGAGCATCACGCGTGTCGTGTCATACAGGTCTGTGGGAAACTGGTCGGTGTCCCAGCCCAGCAGCGTGTCTCCCCGGTTCGCGTCGATCGAACCCAACAGGCCGTGGACTCCAGCGTACTCCACATCATGGTGGAAGCTGTGCCCGGCCAGCGTGGCGTGATTGGCTTCGATGTTGAGCTTGAAGTCGTCGGCCAAGCCATGCTGCAACAGGAACGCGTGGCAGGACTGCGCGTCGTAGTCGTACTGATGCTTGGTCGGCTCCTTGGGCTTAGGCTCGATGTAGAACGCGCCGCCAAACCCGATCTCTCGTGCGTAATCGACCGCCATGCGCAAGAACCGAGCCAACTGAGTCAGTTCATGCTTCAAGTCGGTATTCAGCAGACAATCGTAGCCTTCCCGCCCACCCCAGAAGACGTAGCCCTGACCGCCGAGTTCGTGTGTGGCTTCCAAGGCCTTTTTCACTTGCGCACCAGCATGCGCGAAGACCCGCGCGTCCGGGCTGGTCGCGGCCCCGGCCATATAGCGTGGGTGCGCAAACAAACAGGCGGTGCCCCAGAGCAGACGCACGCCGGTGTTGTCCTGCCATTGTTTGGCATGGGCGACGATTTCATCCAAGACCGCGTTGGTCTCCCGTAGCGTCGGCATCTCCGGCGAGATGTCGCGGTCGTGAAAGCACCAGAACGACACGCCGAGCTTGGTCACAAACTCAAACATCGCATCCATCGTCTGCTTGGCGACGGCAATCGGCTCCCCGCCAACCTCCCAGGGCATCTGCCGCGTCGGCTGGCCGAATGGGTCTGCTCCGCCGCCCTTCATGCTGTGCCAATAGCAGCACGCAAAACGCAGATGCTCTGCCATCTTCTTGCCCGCGACGACCGCCTGCGGGTCGTAATGCTTAAAGGACAGCGGGTTGTCACTGCCCACACCTTCAAACTCGATCCGGCCTACGCCTTCGAAATATTCATTCACGTCCGCACTCCCATGCAAAATGATAAAAGCACATGAACACGCTCATCATAGATTGATCAGGAAAACTGGAATACTGCCACCCACTGTAAAGTTACACCCCCGGGCACGGGCCTGGAATCCTTGCCTTTCGTCGCCCGTAACCGATCCAACAAACGCTGAGCATGCTGCATGCAAGGGGTTGACAGATGTCACGATCGCCAAGCGTCCTGTCTCGTCCTGTAAAAGTAGCCGCCTGGTCCGAACTGGCGGACCGTATACCCGCTTACGCCCTGGTCGGTGAAGTCGACCTTGTCGTCGTTCGATTCGACGATCAGGTCCGGGTGCTCTACGGCCGATGCCTGCACCGCGGGGCGTTAATGTCGGATGGTCATGTCGATGGCGACAACCTGATCTGTGGCGTACACGGCTGGGACTATCGGATGGACACCGGCGTCAGCGAGTACAACAACAAAGAAGCCCTGCACCGCTTCCAGGCAGAGATCGACCTGGAAAACAATGCGGTCTATGTCGATCGCGCGGAAGTCGACGCCTTCGCTCAGAAGCACCCCCAGCCGTACCAGCGGCACGTGTATCTGGGCCTTTACCAGGACCCGCACGCCACCGAAGAAGAACCCGCGAACCACTACATCCAACAGCTCGCCCGAGAAGGCTTGACCCGGGTTGGGCACCACGGCCCGGGCAGCGCCATGGGCGTCCCGCGCACTGAGCTCCCCTCCTGGGACGACCTGCAGATCATCACCGCACAGTTGCATCGGTTTCCGCTTCTCGAAGATGAAGCCGTCGGAACCGAGTTGATCATTGGCCCACGTGCGCAGCGCCCTTTGGCGCTCAAGATTCCGCTGTTCGTCAGCGACATGAGCTACGGCGCGCTGAGTGAAGAGGCCAAGATTGCTTTGGCCCAAGGGGCAGAGCTTGCGGGCACCGGCATCTGCTCCGGCGAAGGCGGGATGCTCCCCGAAGAACAGCAGAGCAACACCCGCTACCTCTATGAGTTGGCCTCGGCGAAGTTTGGCTTCAGCCTCGACAAGGTCCAGCGCTGCCAGGCGTTCCATTTCAAAGCGGGGCAAGGCGCCAAAACCGGCACCGGTGGGCACCTGCCCGGCCACAAAGTCACCGACAAGATCGCGGAAGTCCGTGGCTTGGAACCCGGCCAAACCGCGATCAGCCCACCACGTTTCGCGGACCTGAACTCGGTCGACGATTACCGGCGTTTAGCTGACGAAGTCCGTGAAGCTACCGGCGGCATCCCGATCGGCTTCAAGCTCTCCGCCCAGCACATCGAAAAAGACATCGACTTCGCCCTGGCGGCCTCGGCGGACTACATCATCCTCGACGGCCGGGGCGGCGGCACCGGATCGGCGCCCAACATCTTCAAAAACAACATCTCCGTACCCACGATCCCCGCTCTCGCCCGCGCCCGTCGCCACCTGGACCGCGTCGGCGTCGGCCGGGATGTGACGCTCATCATCACCGGCGGGCTGCGCATCGACGCCGACTTCTGCAAAGCCCTCGCGCTGGGGGCAGACGGCGTCGCCGTCTCCAACGCAGCACTCCAGGCGATCGGCTGCCTGGGCATGCGCGCCTGCGAAAGCAACAACTGCCCCGTCGGCATCGCCACGCAGCAGCCGCACCTTAGAGAGCGCCTCATCATCGAAGCTTCAGCGAAACGATTGCATAATTTCTTCTCCGCCACGATCGAACTGATGCAGGTCCTGGCCCGCGCCTGCGGGCACGACGAACTCCGCAAGTTCAACATCGACGATCTAACCACATTTAAGCAAGACATGGCCCGGTTGACCGGAATAAACTACGGCGGTGTTTCGTAATTCAGAGGCTTCACGACTCTGTTTCCGAACACCCAACCCCATAGAGGAATCACCCATGTCCGAATCCCTGCTCGATAAAACCAAACGCATGATCGAGGCTTTAAAACAAGGCCAATTCGTCGAAGGGATGGAAGAGTTCTACGCTGACCATGCGGTCAACGAAGAATCTAACGGCGCGAAGATCGAAGGCAAAGCCAACATCATCGCGAACGAAAAGAACATCCTCGAGCAAGTCGCGGCTTACCACGGCTGCGAAATCAAGTCGTTCGGTGCCGGCGAAGACGACGGACAGGGCAACGGCGTGACTTTCGCGGAGTACAAGCTCTCTGTCGACATGAAGGACGGCAGCAAGTTCAACCCCGACCAGGTCCAGGTGACCCGCTGGGAGAACGGCCTGGCGGTCCACATCAAGTTCTACTACGACCCCAACTTCCAGTAACCCGCTTCGGGCGGCTCAACGGCCGCCCGGCGTTTTCCATGCTCGTCGACCTGATCCAACCCTTGCTCGCCCCGGCAGTGCTGGTTTCCGCCTCCGGCCTCTTGGTCATGGCGCTCAACGCACGTGTCATGACCGCCAAGGGGCGCATCCGACAGTTCCATAACGAACGCCTCAAGCTCTGCCAAACGGTCACAGACCAAGGCGCCCCGACGCCAACGCAGCTGATCCGTGACGAAGGCCTCAAGGTCCAGTCCCACCACTTGCTGTGTCGCTTGCGCCTCATCCGTTCCGCACTGATGAGCTACGTCATCTGCGTCTCGCTGCTCCTGACCAGCTCCCTGCTCATCGGCCTCAGCGCCTGGCAGGCGTCCTTCGGCCACGCCGCGATCATCGTCTTCATCCTCGGCGTCCTTTCGATGCTCACCGGCTCCATCATCTTTCTCGCTGAGCTACGCATCTCGCTCCACGAGGTCAGCTACGAGCACCAACGGATCATGGCCCTGCCTCTGGTGGATTCGCAGGAGCCCTCGTGACGCAAGAAGCCTGCACCAGGAACCTGAACAGCACGCTTTAAACACCTCACCCACAGGAACCGTCATGCCCAGCACCCCTGTGAACCTGACTTGGCACAAAGCGCTCCGCCCCGACGAATTGCCCGAGGGCCGCGTCAAACCCGTCACGCTCGGCACACAAACCGTGTGCATGACACACCACCAGGGCGAGTACGCGGCGCTGTGCAATGAGTGCCCGCATCAGAAAGGCCCGCTGGGCGAAGGCTCGATCGAGAACGGCATGCTCCGGTGCCCTTGGCACGGCTGGGACTTCGATCCCACCACCGGCAAATCGCCGGGCGGCTACGACGATGGCGTGCCGACCTTCCCCATTGAAATCCGTGCCGACGGCGTGTACGTCGGGATCGAAAACACCACGCCCCACGAACCCGACGTCAGCGATGTCATGGTTCAGACGATGACGCAGTGGGGCGTGAAGTGGTGCTTCGGCATGGTGGGACACTCGAACCTTTACGTCGCCGATGCTTTGCGGCGGGAATCCGAGGCCGGGCGGCTGGGGTACATCGGGATCCGCCATGAGGGCGCCGCGAGTTTCGCCGCCAGCGCCTACGGCAAGCTCACGGGTCGCCCGGCGTCCTGCCTGTCGATCGCGGGCCCCGGCGCCACCAACCTGCTCACCGGCCTGTGGGACGCCCACGTCGACCGCGCTCCGCTGCTCGCGCTCACCGGCCAAGTTTCTTCGCAAGTCCTCGGGCGTCACAACTTCCAGGAAGTCCCGCTGGATAAAGCCTTCGGCCAGGTCGCGGTCTACACCCAGACCGTGCTGCCCGATTCGCCCCATGCCGAGTTGATGTCGCTGGCCTGCAAGCACGCGATCGTGCAGCGCGGCGTGTCACACCTGGTCTTCCCCGATGAGGTCGCCGGCCAAACCAAGCCCAACGATCAACCCGGCACGCCCGAGCAACGCCTGCCCAACCGTGCGGTGTCGCCCCCCGATGAGCCGCTCCAGCAGGCGATCGGCATGCTTCAACAAGCCAAGCGACCGGTCTTGATCGTCGGCCACGGTGCGCGTGAAGACATGCCCGCTGTCCGCGCCTTGGCCGAGACCTTGAAGTGCCCCGTGCTGACCACCTTCAAGGGCAAGGGCCTCATCCCAGACCAAGGCGACCCCGCTCAAGGCCTGCACCCGTTGGGCGGCGGCGTGCTCGGCCGGTCCGGCACGCCGATCGCTTCATGGTTCATGAACGAAGCCGACCTGCTCCTGGTCCTGGGGGCGTCCTTCAGCAACCACACCGGCATCACGCCCAAGAAGCCGACGATCCAAGTCGATGACGACCCGATGATGCTCGCCAAGTTCCACGCGGTCGACTGCATGGTCCAGGGCTCGCTCGCCGCCACGCTCCCCAAACTGACCCAGGCGGTGCAGCAACAGCACCAGAGCATGGACCACACCGATGAGATCGCTCACCGCTGGACGATCTGGCGTGAAGAAAAGGCCAGCCGACTGTGTGACAACCGGGGGCAAGGAGTCAGCAGTATCGCGGTCTTCGAGGCGCTAAGCCGGCTCGCGCCGGCCGACGCGATCATGCCCGTGGATGTCGGCAACAACACCTACAGCTACGGCCGCTATTTCGAGTGCAAGCAACAGTCCGTGCTGATGTCGGGCTACCTCGGCTCGATCGGTTTCGGCCTGCCCGCAGCGCTCGGTGCTTGGGCGGCAACCCAGGAGCCCGACACGCCTTTCACCGGGCGTAAAGTCGTCAGCGTCTCCGGCGACGGCGGGTTCGGGCAGTACGCCATGGAGTTCACCACCGCGGTCCACTACCGCATGAACATCACGCACGTGCTGCTGAACAACCACAACCTCGGCAAGATCTCCAAGGAGCAGCGGGCCGGCAGCTGGCCCGTCTGGCAGACCGACCTGACCAACCCCAGCTTCGCCGACTTCGCCCAAAGCTGCGGCGGGCACGGCTTCCGCGTCGAGCACGCCGAGCAGCTTGAAGAGGCGCTGACCCAAGCCCTCGCAGAGACCGACGGGCCGGCGCTGGTGGAAGTCATGGCCGATGCCGAATTGATTTGAGCCTGCACGTAGCAGGCGGTCCCAAAACAAAACCCCTCGCCAACGGGAGTCGTCGGCGAGGGGCGGGAGGCCGGGAGCCCTCAGCAGTGAGGAGCCCTCAGCAGTGAGGGGGCGGATGGTGGGGTTCCGCCGCCTCGGACGCCTGCTTGGTGGGGAGGAAGGGTGCAGGCATCGGGGTGGGCTCCCGTCTCGGGAGAGAAAAGCCGGGATTTAGCTGCAGCCCATCGAGGCGCCGCAGTTCAAGCACTTGTAGCACGTGCCGTTTCGGACGGTGATCGAGCCGCAGACGTCACACGCCGGGGCGTCGGCCTGCATCGACGACATCGCATCGTTCAGCGTCGATCGTGTGTCAACATCGCTGGCGACGACCGCCACGGCTTCGGGCTTGGGCTGCATCTTGGGCTCCAGCGACTGCTGCAGCCGGGCGTTGCCGGTGCCTTGGGCATGGCTGCCGTTGCTGGCACCATGCCCGTTATCTTTTCCCGCGACGGGCTTCTGGGCGACCTTCTCCGCCTTCTTCGCGCTGGGTCGTTGCGGCGCGTTGGCCTCTCGGTAGCCCTGGACGAACTCCATGCCCATCCAGCGGAAGATGTAGTCGACCAGCGACTTGGCGAAGGGGATGTCCTTGTTGTGCGTCATGCCCGCGGGCTCGAAGCGTTGGTGCGTGAACTTGCTGACCAGCGAATCGACCGGCACGCCGTACTGCAGCGCGACACTGATCGCGGTGCCCAGGGAGTCCATCAGGCCGCCGATGGTCGAGCCTTCCTTGGCCATGGTGATGAACAGCTCGCCGGGTTGGCCGTTCTCGTACAGGCCGGCGGTGACGTAGCCCTCGTGGCCAGCGACGTTGAACTTGTGCGTGACTGACCGTCGGGTGTCCGGCAGGCGGCGACGCAGCGGGCGTTCCACGATCCGCTCGACCACCTTCTCGACGACACGCTCTTCGGACACGCCGCCGGCGACCGCCGCGACTTCCGCCGCGACCTCTGCCTGTGCGGCTTCGACCGCTTCGTCGTCTTCCACCGCGTCGAGCGTCTCGTCCTCAGCCGAGTCGGTCTCGACCTTGTTGGACAGCACCTGGCTGAGCTTGCAGCCGTCGCGGTACAGGGCATTGGCCTTCAAGCCCAGCTCCCAGCTCAGGCGGTAAGACGCTTTGATGTCGTCGACGCTCGCCGAGTTGGGCAGGTTGATCGTCTTGCTGATCGCGCCGGAGATGAACGGCTGGGCAGCACCCATCATGCGGATGTGCCCTTCGGGGGCGATGAACCGTTCGCCCGTCGGCCCGCAGGTGTTCGCACAGTCGAAGACGGCCAGGTGCTCGTCCTTGAGCCCCGGCGCGCCCTCTACCGTCTGCGTCCCACAGACCAACGCGTTCAGGCGGGTGTAGTCGTCCTTCGACAGCCCCAACGCGTCCAATACGTTCAGCGACGGGTCTTCCATCCGGTCTTTCAGACCCAGACGCTCCATGCATTCTTCACCCAGCGTCCAGGCGTTGAACGCGTACTGCATCTCAAACACCGTCGGCAGCGATTCAGTCACCTTCGACAAGTCGTCGGCAACAAAGCCCTTGCTTTCCAACCAATCCGTGAACGTGCCTTCGCCGAACGCGACGTCGTCCAGGTTCAGCGTGCCCATCACGTAGGTCAGGATCGAGCGGGCTTCTTCCTCGGCATAACCCAAGGCCAGCAGCGCGGGCTTGATCGACTGGTTGGCGATCTTGAAGTAGCCGCCGCCGGCCAGCTTCTTGAACTTCACCAGCGCGAAGTCCGGCTCCACGCCGGTCGTGTCGCAGTCCATCAGCAGACCGATCGTGCCGGTCGGCGCGATGACGGTCGACTGGGCGTTGCGGTAGCCGTGCTCACTGCCCAGCGCCAACGCTTCATCCCAGGACCGCCGGGCGTGCACCAGCAGTTCCTCGCTGTTGCTCAGCTTGCCGTAGGCCTCGGCGTCGGATTCCAAAGCCGCCGCGTCGATCGGGACGGGCTTGATCTCCAGGCCCTCGTAGTTGCCCAGCGCGTGCCGGGTGCCGGCTTCGCTGTCTCGCGACACGCCGTAGGCACCGCGGCGGTGGTTGCGGATGACCCGCAGCATGTGTTCCTTGTTCTTCGTGTAGCCCGGGAAAGACCCAAGCTCCGCAGCGATCTCCGCGCTGGTCGCGTAGCTGCGACCGGTCAGGACCGCCGACACGCAGCCGCAGATCGCCCGGCCTCGCTCCGAGTCGTACGGGATCCCCGCCTGCATCAGCATCGCGCCCAGGTTCGCGTAGCCCAGCCCCAGGGTGCGGAACTGGTAGCTCAGCCGGGCGATCTCGTCGCTGGGGAACTGTGCCATCAGCACACTGATCTCCAGCACGATCGTCCAGATCCGCGTGCCGTGCTCGAAGGCTTCAACGTCGAACTCGCGGGTCTCGCTGTTGTAAAACTTCAGCACGTTCAGCGACGCGAGGTTGCAGGCCGTGTTGTCCAGGAACATGTACTCCGAGCAGGGGTTGCTCGCGTTGATCCGGCCGTCGACCGGGCAGGTGTGCCACTCGTTGATCGTGGAGTCGTACTGCACGCCCGGGTCCGCACACCGCCAGGCGGCGTAGCCGATCTGCTCCCACAGGTCGCGGGCCTTGAGCGTCTTGGTGTCCTCGCCGGTGATCCGGCCACGCAGGTGCCAATCTTCATCGGCATCGACCGCGTGGAAGAAGCCGTTGGGAATCCGCACCGAGTTGTTGGAGTTCTGCCCGCTGACCGTCTGGTAAGCCTCGCCGTTGAAGTCGTAGTCCAGCGTCAGGCCCAGTTGATCGGCCGACCCCTTCAGGTCGTCGTCCAGGTGCTTCATGCCTTCGACCAGTGCTGCGACCTTGATCTCCTCGCGGACCTTCCAGTTCACGAAGCTCTCGATATCCGGGTGGTCCAGGTCCAGGCAGACCATCTTCGCGGCCCGGCGGGTCGTGCCGCCGGACTTGATCGCGCCGGCGGCGCGGTCGCCGATCTTCAGGAAGCTCATCAGCCCCGAGCTCTTGCCCCCGCCGGACAGCGGCTCGTTCTCGCCGCGGAGCTGGGAGAAGTTCGTGCCCGTGCCGCTGCCGTACTTGAACAGCCGGGCTTCGCGCACCCACAGGTCCATGATGCCGCCCTCGTTGACGAGGTCGTCCTCGCAGCTCTGGATGAAGCAGGCGTGCGGCTGTGGGTGCGTGTACGCGTCTTCGCTCTTCTTGAGTTGGCCGGTGTCCGGGTCGACGTAGGAGTGCCCCTGCGCCGGGCCGTTGATGTCGTAGGCCCAGTTCAGCCCGGTGTTGAACCACTGCGGCGAGTTCGGGGCCGCCATCTGGTTCAGCAGCATGTGGCAGAGCTCGTCGTAGAACGCCTGCCCGTCTTCGGCACTGTCAAAGTACCCGTACTGGTCGCCCCAGTGACGCCAGCAACCCGCGAGCCGGTGGATCACCTGCTTGGCGCTCCGCTCGGGCCCGGTCACGGTGTTCCCCTGGTCGTCCTTGACCACCTTGCCGTCCTGGTCGAATTGGGGAACCCCCGCTTTGCGGAAGTACTTGCTCACCATGATGTCCGTCGCCAGCTGGCTCCACGCTTTGGGCACCTGCGCATCATTCATCTCGAACACGACCGAACCGTCCAGGTTCTGAATCTTGCTCGTTCGGGTCGACCATTCGACCGTCGAAAAAACGTCCGTGTCTGCCTTGGTGAATCGCCGGCTGATCTTCATGCGCCTATTGCTCCGTGCCTGCTGGCCTAAAAAAGTGCTTAACTCGAAAAGTCCTCAACAACCCTGCTGAAACCCGGCGTATCCCTACGCCTGCAAGCGACACGCCCGCGTCTCCGCGAACGCCCCGATCCCTTCGCCGACCACCACCGGTCGGCCGTACTCAAACCCCGCAGCCCGCGCCACGAGGAAGTTCCCCACCCGTCCATCCCGAAGCCGCAACACGAACGGCCCCACCCCATCCACCGGCCACTCGGCCCCGGCCTCGAACGTCGCCGTCCAAGCACCGGCTTGATCCAGATCACCGTCCAACTCAACGTCGATCCACGTCGCGAGCACCGCGTTGTCCTGCGTGATGGTGGCTTGGGTGTTCATGCGAATAGTTCCATGCGACAGGGGCGACACCATGCTTACCCCGGTTCACTGCCCGAGGCGAAAAACAGAAACGAACTCAATCCACCTTCGGCAGCACGAGGCCGGTTTGGTCCTGGTACTTGCCGGTCTTGTCGGCGTAGCTCACGGCACACACGCGCTCGGCCTTGAGGAAGATCATCTGAGCGATCCCCTCGTTGGCGTAGATCTTCGCCGGCAGCGGTGTGGTGTTGCTGATCTCGATCGTGACCTTGCCGCGCCACTCGGGCTCCAGGGGCGTGACGTTCACAATGATGCCGCAGCGGGCGTACGTGCTCTTGCCCACGCAGATCACCAGGACGTCGCGCGGGATGTCGAAGGTCTCGACGGTCTCGCAGAGCGCGAACGAGTTGGGCGGGATGATGACGTGGTCTTTGCCGGTGTCGTTGGTGTCGACGGTGACGAAGCTGCGGTCGTCGAAGTGCTTGGGGTCGACGATGGACTGCCCGCCGTCGGTCGGGGCGTTGGTAAAGATCTTGAAAAGGGTGCCGACGCGGACGTCGTAGCCGTAGGACGACACGCCGTAGGAAATCTTGCCGGGGCGTTTGACGGCGTCTTCGAAGGGCTCGATGGGGACGAGCTCTCGTATCTGGGTGTCGCAAAGGACGGGCATGGGTTTCTCTCCGTGAAACGGTTTTCTCTCGCACGGCCGGGCCTGGGCTTGGCGTGTGATGCGCAGACCACAACCGCTTGGGGTTGAACCCCGGTCCACCGCGGTTGAGTTAGGTCCTGATCACACCTGACCGGCCCCTGCAGGCCACCAAGCAACGATCATGGCCGGAATCGGCACTGCCGTTAGTTGGCAGGCGTCATCCTACCCCTATATCTGGTGTATGCAAGCGCCCGCTTGAACGAAATATTGGGGTCAACCTGTCGCAAACACGTTAAAGGATCGTTTTTCGGGGGTTTAGGCGCGATCAGATTTTTTAGCGGGGTGTGATGACGTCAGGCTACCCCACCGGTAGTGTCTGAAAGCGACAGGTTGTCCCCCCGCCGGGACTTGCAGGCCGTGGACAAGCCGCCGATACCGCCCCACTCGGAGCGGTTTGGCACCTCACACAAGGTTGAGGCGTCAGGAAGCGGTGAATTTGCAGAAAATCACGGTTTAGACTACGTTACGCGGCTCCATGGCGGGCCGTCCGCCTAGACCTTCGATCCGGCTGGGGCACCACAACCCAACTGTGCCGACCCCGGCGGGACGACTGGCGACTCACACGAAAGAGATATCGATGAGCATCACCGCAGAGAAGAAGCAGGAACTGATTAAGGAATACGGCCGCAACGAGAACGACTCGGGCTCGCCGGAAGTGCAGGTCGCTGTATTGACCTACCGCATCAACGAGCTGACCGAGCACATGCGGGCCCACAAGCACGACTACCACAGCCGTCGCGGCCTGCTGCAGATGGTTTCGACCCGAACCCGCCTGCTGAAGTATCTCAGCCGCAAGGACCACGACGCTTACAAGGCGTTGATCCAGAAGCTGGGCCTGCGTAAGTAAACCCTCTTGAAGCCCCGGCCCAGCGCCGGGGCTTTTGTCTTTTATTCACTCCCCCGCAGGCCCGTGGAGACAGGAAAACAGGCAACGCTCAGCGGCACCGATTGTGTTTAGCTCAGCCTTCCCTGCTTTCCTGATTTCTGCCGTCTGCGACTCCCCCAGGGCTCCGACGAACGGAGCAGGAAGCAGACTGACATCATGGCTGAACATCGCGTCGAGATGGAACTCGGTGGCCGCACGCTGTCCCTCACCACCGGCAAGATCGCCAAGCAGGCCGCCGGTGCCGTCTTCGTGCAGTACGGCGAAACCGTCGTCATGGGCACCGCGGTCCACGCGGCCCCGCGTGAGGGCCTGGACTTTTTCCCGCTGACCGTGGACTACCGCGAGAAGCTCGCCGCGGCGGGCAAGTTCCCCGGCGGGTTCCGCAAGCGTGAAGGCGCCCCCAACCAGAAAGAAATCCTGACCATGCGGAACATCGACCGGCCCATCCGGCCGCTGTTCCCCGCCGGCTTCAAGGACGAGATCCAGATCCAGTGCTGGGTGATGTCCTACGACGGCCAGAACGAGCCCGACGTGCTCGCGGGCATCGCCGCCGCCGCCGCCCTGTCGATCGCCGGCACGCCGTTCCAAGGCCCCATCGGCAACGTCCGCGTCGGCCGGATCGAAACCGAAGGCGGCAAGGTCGAACACATCATCATGCCCACCATCGCCCAGGCCGAGTACTCCGACCTGGACATGCTGCTCTGCGGCCACGAAGACGGCCTGAACATGATCGAGGTCATGGGCTACGAAGTCCCCGAAGACGAGATGCTCGCGGCAATCGACTTCGGCTGGGGCTACGTCAAGCAGGTTGTCGGCCTGATCAAGCAACTGCAAGAAGCTTGCGGTGTCGAGAACTCGACCTACGACGACCCGACCCCGCAGGACATTAAGGACCTAGTCTTCACCAAGCTCGCCGAGCCGCTGAAGGCCGCCAAGACCACCGAAGGCAGCAAGCTGGACCGCCAGGTTGCCGTCAAGGAATGCATCGGCAACTTCCTGACCACCGAGTTCCCCGAGCCCGGCGATGATGCGTCCTTCAAGGCGTTCACCACCCACAAGGACCGTGTCAAGCACGCCAAGAACGTGATCCACGACCTGGAAGAAGTCATCACCCGCGAGATCATCCGCAGCGGCACCCGCACCGACGGCCGGGCCGCCGACGAGCTCCGCAACATCGACTGTGAAGTCGACGTCCTCCCCCGCCTGCACGGCAGCGCCCTGTTCACCCGCGGCGAAACCCAGGCCCTCGTCTCGGCGACCCTGGGCACCGGCAAGGACGAGCAGATCGTCGATGGCCTGGGCGAAGAGTACGCTGAGAAGTTCTACCTGCACTACAACTTCCCGCCCTTCTCGGTCGGCGAAGCCAAGCGCATCACCGGCCCCGGCCGCCGCGAGATCGGCCACGGCAAGCTCGCCGAGAAGGCCCTGCTCCCGATCCTCCCCGATGTCGACGACTTCCCCTACACCGTCCGCATCGTCAGCGACATCACCGAGTCCAACGGCTCCAGCTCCATGGCCTCGGCCACCGGCGGCACCCTCGCCCTCATGGCGGCGGGCGTCCCGATCAAGGCCCCCGTCGCCGGCATCTCCATCGGCATCATCACCGCCGATGACGATTCCCAACAAGACGTCTTCCTCACCGACATCCAGGGCGAAGAAGACCACTTCGGCGATATGGACTTCAAGGTCACCGGCACCCGCGAAGGCATCACCGCCATCCAGCTGGACCTGAAGACCCGTGGCCTGACCATGGACCAGATCGCCAAGACCTTCGAGCTGGCCAAGAAGAACCGCGTCGAGATCATCGAGCAGATCGAAGCCGTCATCCCCGAGCCGCGCGAACAGATCGCCGACTCGGCCCCGCGCCTGCTCAAGACCAAGATCCACCCGGACAAGATCGGCAAGCTCATCGGCCCCGGCGGCAAGATGATCCGCCAGCTCGAAGCCGACACCGGCGCGAAGATCGAGATCGAAGAAGACGGCACCGTCCTGCTTGCCGCCGTCGGCGCCGGCAAGGCCGAACGAGCGTTGGAAGAAGTCGAAAAGCTCTGTGCGGAAGTCAAGCTCGGCCAGCTCTACACCGGCAAGGTCACCAGCGTCAAGGACTTCGGGGCCTTCATCGAAGTCATCCCCGGCCAGGACGGCCTCTGCCACATCTCCGAGCTGGCTGACGGCTTCGTCAAGAACGTCACCGACATCGTCAAGATCGGCGACTCGGTCCGCGTTAAGGTCATCAACATCGACGACCAGGGCCGCGTCAAGCTTTCTCGCAAGCAGGCGATCCTCGAAGAGGAAGGCCCCAAGGACGAGGACACCAACGCCGAGTCTGACGCGGAAACCGCGGAAGCGGCTGCGGAGTAAAGCCTCCCACAACCCAACTCAAACAAAAACCGCCACGGTTCGCCGTGGCGGTTTTTATTTACCAAATGGTAAAAATCGCCCCCAGAACCCCGAAAAAACACTCAAAACCCCAAAAACACAATTAATCGAGGAAGAGGGTTGTCCTCCAGGCCTCGTTTGATTTAGACTGAAAGCAGTCAGCCATACCCTATTCGGGGTAGTGATGTGTAGCCTTTTTGTTTTAAGACTGTGAGTTGAGGAAACGGTCTTGTGTTTGAATCAGCTGTATGCCGATTGCCGAATGAACAGCACTTTCGCAGCCTTGCCGGGCATGCGACAGCCGACCCGCGCCAGCGTGTCTGCATGGTTTACGACGCAAGCGAACAGCCGGTTCAGACTTTTTTCTTTTTTTTTGAGCCGATCAGGTTCTGACCTGATGGGGCGCTAGGAGTTTGTGGCATGTCTATGCAGGGTGCAGTGAAATGGTTTGATCCGAAGAAGGGTTATGGATTTATCATCGGGCCCCAACAGCAGGACGTTTTCGTCCACTACACACAGATCGAAGGCGATGGCTTCCGTTCGCTGAAAGACGGCGAGATCGTCGTCTACGACCTGCTCGAATCCGAGAAGGGGCTGCAAGCCCGTCATGTTGTGCGGCACGAAGAAGAAGCCCCCGCCCCGACGCCGATACAGACCAACCACAAGGCCACCGCCTGAGTTCGTCGGCTTCGCGTTAACGCATACCTTCCCAATCACAACCCTGCTATCGTTGCCGAGATGATCTGGACTTGGCTCCTCATCGGCACCGCAATCGGTCTGCTCCTAGCGATCCCGCTCGCTTGGGTGTGGTCCAACACGACCGCTCAGCGTGTCCGTCATCTTGAGCAGCGTGCCCGCGCCGCCGAACGGTTGGCGGAGTTGGGCACCATGACCGGGGGCCTGGCTCACGAAATCAAGAACCCCCTCTCCACCCTTGGGCTCAATGTCCAACTGCTCCAGGAAGACCTCGAGCAACTCAAGGACACGCTGCCCGAGCCTAGATACGCCGCCTTGTCACGCCGGCTGGACGCTCTGGGCCGAGAGACGCTACGACTGCGTGAAACCCTGGAAGACTTTCTGCGATTCGCCGGCCGGATGGAGCTGGACCTCACCCCGCTGCCGGTCAACCGCATCGTGGATGAGCTGGCGGACTTTTTCGAACCCGAAGCGCAGACCCAAGGCATCCGTCTGCGTCGCCAGCTCGCCGCTTCGCCGGATACCGCCCCGCTGGACGCTTCGTTGTTCAAGCAGGCGCTGCTCAACCTGTTGATCAACGCCACCCAGGCCATGGCCAACGCTCGTCTCAAAGAGCAGGCGCACGGCGGGGCCAACGAGCTGTTGCTCCGCACCGAACGCGGCCGACGCGATGGCCAAGAACTCATCCGGGTGCATATCACGGACACCGGGCCCGGGATCACCGAGGACGCGGCCGATCGCATCTTTCAGCCGTACTTTTCGACGAAGGCCGGCGGCACCGGCCTGGGTCTGCCGACCACACGGCGCATCATCGAAGAGCACGGCGGGCAAATCACCGTCCACACCACACCGGGCCAGGGCACCAGCTTCACCATCGAGTTGCCTTGCTGACTGAACCGGCCCTTCAGGGCAGCGGTGCCGGCGGGTCCGTCGAGTGAGGCGGCTCCCCCCGCAGGCGACGCGCGATGTCCGCAATGATCCGCGGGTCATGGAAGCCGTGGTGGGCGTCTTCCGTCGCGGTGTTGTGGACCCAACGCACCGTCGTACCAGGGAACTGAGCGTTACGCGGCCCAACCCAAGGATCGCCCAGCCGAACGTAATCGACAATCTCATACGTTCCGGGCTCGGCTTCCCAAGCGGCATCCAGACGCTGGTGCAAACGCGAGCCGCCTCGCATCTGATTCACATACTCGTCCCACACCGCCAGGTTCGCCGCACGGATCCCGTTGTGCGGCACGCCGATCCCGTACATCGTGCCGATCCGCAGCCGGCGGGGGTCCGCGTTGCCTTCCCGGGGCGCCGCCGCAGCGTCGCGTGCGACCAGGCCTCCCATAGAGATGCCGATGACATCGACTTCCGCGGTATAGCCCTGCTCATCCGTGCCATAGACCTCCGCCACGGTTTCCACCAGCCGGGCACGACACTGCTCGAAGTTCTTCAGCCCTTGGAACGTAACCACCGTCACATCCGCGCCGCGGATCGCCCGCATCAGCGGCTCGTACAGCGACGTCGTCGCCAGATCACCCCGGCCCCATCCGCCGACAATCACCACCGGGCGTTCCAATGCTTTAGGGCGCCGCGACATCTCACGAAGCGAGTCCCGTGCTTCGCCGGTTGTCAACGAAAATGTCGGGTTGCGCGGCTGCCCGATGTTGCAGCCGGCTAGCGCCAAGACCAAGAGCAAAACACAAGCGGCGGTGAGTTTCGGCATGTGCGGCAGGATACCGCCCTACGCCGCACGACGCCGACGCATCAGACCGCTCAGCCCAGCAAGGCTTAGCAACAGCACCGTCCCGGGCTCGGGCACGACGCCCTCGTTCAACTCGAAAATCATCAACCCCGAATCCGGAGCATTGCGGAAATCAAAGTGCACCCGATCGAAGTTGCCATCCGGCCCGTTGCTGAACAGCGTGTCGAACCAGCCGCTGGTCAGGAAGTCGGCCCCGAAAATCGCCGGGACCTCCGGGTCAATATCCAAGATCAACACGTTCAACTGATTGAACTGAATCGGCTGGCCTTCCTGCGTATCAAACAGCAGGCCCTCGACGAACATCAACGGCGCGTTCACCGTGCCGCTTACGCCCGAGACCGCAAGGTCGCCCAGGTATTCATCCTCGTCGGTGAAATCATCGTCGTTGTCATCGTCGAGCCCCAACGCTTTGGCCACGCCGGGCGAGATGATCGAAAGCTGAGCCCCGGTATCAATCAGGATCTCGGTCTCGACCTGATTGCCTTCATGGAAGAAGGTCATGTCCGCAAAAGGCAAAGGCGAGTTGGCCGGCGTCACCGCAGGGTCGTTCGGGTACTCGAACTGCTTCATGCTCAGCGGCACGGTCCGCGTCACGCCGGGCGCAGGGGCGGCGGGCACCGCGGGGTTGAAATCCACATCCATGAAGATGTTGCTCAGGTCGCCGCTCAGCCCGCCGGACCAGACGGACAAGTCCAGCGTCGTCACCTGCCCCACCATGCCGGGCATCCCGACAATCCCCGCGAAGCCGCCGAAGTTCGCATCCGGGTTGACGATCAACCGCGTGTCGGGCAGGGAGACCACGTTGACGTTGTCATCCGAAAAATCTACCCGGTACTCAGCCGAGAACGAGACTTCCTGAAACCCGCCGACGCCCAGTTCCAGCACCGTGCCATCCAACTGCAGCCCGTTGTCCAGCAACTCCGTTGCCGCGTTCGTCGTAACCAGGTTGTCAAAGTCGACAAACTCCCCGCCTGCTGCGAAAACCCCCGAGGCCCCGGTGTCCAGCAACCACGGCTGCGACCAGACCGGCCCGAGATTGTTGTTGCTGTCGTCAAAGACCTGCACGTTCACGACCGGCTGACTTACCGCCAGGCCGTCGCTGCTGAGCTGGATCGGGTTGACCTGCGCGTGAATAGACGCAGGGATGGCAAACCCCGACAGCATCAGGCCGGGTACGGATAGACGAATAGGTACAGACATAAGCTCCCTCAAAAAAACAGACAAGCCTTTGAATCTTACCCGCCGCCCGCCCATCCACCAAGGGTCTTCACGCAGATGCCGGCGCTTTGGGCTGCTCCACCTGCTGGTCCTGCATCTGGTGCCGAACCCGGTCAAACGCATCGGCCACCGCGAGAAAAGCCTCCACCATCTGCGGATCAAAGTGCGTCCCCGACGCGTCGCGGATCCGCTGCACTACCTCATCATGAGGCAACGCCTGCTTGTAAGGCCGAGCGCTGGTCAACGCGTCGTACACATCCGCCAACGCCACAATCCGAGCCGATAGCGGAATCGCGTCCCCAGCCAGACCAAACGGGTAGCCCTGCCCGTCCCAACGCTCGTGGTGGGCAAAACAAATTTCACTGGCCGTGACCAGAAACGGGTCGTCGCCCCAGTGCTGCTTGATCGCCATCAGCGTGTCGCCGCCGATGAACGGGTGGCGTTCGATCGTGGCGCGTTCGGCTTCCGTCAGCTTGCCGGGCTTCAAGAGCACCTCGTCGGGGATCCCCACCTTCCCCACGTCGTGCAGGATCGACGTGATGCCGACGGTGCGGACCCATTGGGGGTCTAAATCATCGCGCCGCCGTTGCAGCTCCTCCGCGAGGATGCGGGTGTACTGACTGATGCGTTCCAGGTGCTGGCCGGTGCCTTCATCCCGGGATTCCGCGACCCGAGCGACGGCATAGATAATCGCGTCGCGGTTGCGTTCGATCTGGGCGGTGCGGTCCGCGACCTTGCGTTCGAGCGTAGCGTTATGCGACGCCAAGCGTGACTCGTAATGCTTCAGCAACACCCAAGACACCGTGCCGCTCACCGCCACCAGCACAAACCCCAGGATCGCGCCGATCGACCAGACCCGGCCCATAAACGCATCCAGCCGCGCGGTCAGCGGCGCGCGGGGCTGGTGGATCAACAACATCAGGTCGTACCTGGACAACGCCATCGGCACCAGCAACTCGTCCTGAGCATTGACGAGCACGGTGCTCTGGCGGTCTGCCGAACCGATCAAAGCGTCATACAGATTTGTGCCGTCCACCGATTTGTCTTCGGTCACCGCGCCGATATAAGCCTCTTCCGCCAGCACCGCCGGGTCCGGGTGACAGATGACACGCCAGG
This sequence comes from Phycisphaeraceae bacterium, assembly GCA_965230305.1. Lineage (GTDB taxonomy): Bacteria > Planctomycetota > Phycisphaerae > Phycisphaerales > Phycisphaeraceae. Next base: position 493,395 of record OZ245998.1, read on the forward strand.
TTTCAGGGTCCACCAGCGTGGGGTACGCCCCGTCGGCAAACTCAGAAGCCTGAATCAACGATTGAGCTTCTGTCCAAGACGCGCTGCCGGGCTCCAGCGCCGCCAGGTCCATCCGCTCCAGCTCAGCCGCGAGCAGCTTGCCCGTGTCCTGCATGACTTCCACCGCACGCTGCTGAACGATCCCGTTCAACGTGTCCGCCATCCAGGACCGGAACACAAACAACGCCAAGAGCACGCACACCAGCTGGCCGAGAACCAGCGTGAAGACAAGCAATCGGCGTTGGCTGATGCGTCGTGGCACAGGCGGATTGTAGCTGCCCCGCCTGATGCGCCTTCGGTGATTCCCCTAGCGGCTGCTCAGGGTGCGCCAAAAAATGCGCCCGTCGCGCCCCAAACCAAACACCCCCTCCAGAACCCGCACTTCCTCCAGATCGACACCCCGCCGGGACGCCTCCGCCTGAGTCTGCATCCGGATCGACGCGAGAACCCGACGGTGCACCGCCACCGCCAACTCCTCATCCTCTCCCAACTGCAACGCGCGACGCTGCGACGCGAACGCCGCCTCTCGCCCCACCCGACGGATCACGTAGTCGTAGTCACGGATATTCACCGGCAAGGACGCCCGCCCGTACGTCGCGCCACGGACCACCACCCGATCCCGCGGCTGCCGTGATCCCACGTGGTACACCACAAGCTGCAAGCCGTCTCCAGCCATCAGTTCCCGTGCACTCGCGGCGCTGCCCCACTGCACATCCAGGTCCGGCAGGTGAATGCCGTCCGCGGCCCCCCGCACCGTGCGCTCGTCCTCGCCCTCAGGCCGACCCGACGGCTGAGCGCGTTCAGGCGGGCTCAACTCCGAGGATTCCACTTCACGCGGCTCGGCTGTCTCACGCCGCTCGGTCCGGGGCATCGGCTCAGGCAGCACCAGGTTCTGAAACCCCGATGCGGTTTGGTCTTGCCACACCGGGCCACGGCCCGCGGGCTCGCGCGGCGTCGCGTCCACCACCTCCGGACGGGGTTCACGAACAGGCTCCGGCTGAAGCTCGGGCTCCGGCTCCGGCGTAGACTCCGCCACCTCGAACACCGGCTCGGGTTCCACAACAGGCTCCGGCTCGGCAGGCTGCTCCGGTTCCGCCCGCGCTACTTCTTCCCGCCGCTCCGGCGTCGGCTCCTCGGGCTTGGGCTCTTCCACGATCGGCTCGGGCACCGGCTCGGCCTCAACCACTTCCACCGGCTCTGCGGGTTCACTCGCCTCGGGTTCCGCCGTTTCCCGGATCGTCTGAAGCGTCACCACCGTCGGGGCCGCCCCCGGGGTCGCGCTTGAACTCGAAGGCGGACGGAGTAAGACCACATGCACCGCGATGGACAACACCAACCCGATCAACAGCGCGGGCTTGGACAGGCCATAACGAATCCGACGTTGCTTCTTGCTCATGGTGTGGTCTCCTCGCGTTCGACCCCCAGACGCGTCTCAAACCCAGACGCAACCAATTGATCCCACACCCAAACCACCCGGTGGTGCGTCACCTCATCCGACGCGCTGACCAGCAGCACCGGCCGATCTGCATCCAACGCCAACAACAACGCACCCAGATCACCAAACGTTTGGTCTTCCACTTGAAACGATTGCGCGTCCACCGCAACCAACTGCTCCTCGGATAACCCCGCTGCCGCAGCGTGTTTGGGCGACACGTCGGCGGGGTCCGCGACCAGGCTCCCCAGGTGTGCGGTATCGATCAGCATCACAATCACCGCACACAAAAGAATGAACAGCACGTCGATGAAGCTGCTACTGGCCATCGGCGACCACCTCCCGAGGCGTCAGCCATTGGCAAACGTAGCCCGCGACCGTTGCCGTCAGCGCAATCGACAGGCCGAAGATCGTCGTCAGGCAAGCGACCGCCAGCCCCGAGCCGACCGCCGAGGCATCGACCCGCCCCTCGGTCAGACGAAACGCCTGCACGATCCCGATCACCGTCCCCAGCAGACCCAAGGCCGGCGGCACATCTTTAAAGAAAGGCAACACCGCGCGGTGGGCGTCACGCCGGGGCGGGTCCAGCTTGCGTTGGAACAGCTGCGCCCGGATCCCCAGCGTCCAGAACCGCTCCAGCAAGACCGCCAGGAGCAGCACCGAGCAGATCAGCAAGGGCCACATCAACGGGCCACCCAATTCAAAGTAATGTCGCAGTGTGGGCATCGCAGATCATCCAAGCCAAAGGGAATGAAAAAGCCGCCGCCGCACGAGTGCGACGACGGCCGGTGTGGGGTCAGTCTTCAATCACGATCGGCTGCGTCTCCGCGAGGAAGTCGCTGAAGTCGATCGACGCGAGGATCGCCTCGGCCTGCCGACGCACCTGACGGCGGGTCCGCTCGATGCCGACGTTCATGTGGGCCCGGGCCTGGGCATCACGCGGGTCGGCCTGGCCGTCGCCATCGGTGTCGTTGATCTGCTGCTCAACGGTGGGCAGCTCCATGTCGTAGCGCGTCGCCAGGACGCCCAGACGCAGCTCCAGCAGGTCCAGGCGTTCCTGCAGCGCAGTCTGGCGTGCGTACAGATCGACCGGGTCTTCGCCGTCCAGTACCGCCTGCGCGGCCTGGGCGTCGATCTGCCGGAGCGACTGGTAGACGTCCGCACGCTCGCTGAGCAACTGGCTGAACTCGTTGCGGGCCTGTGCAGGCGGACGGTTTTGGTCAAGGCCTTGCTGGCCCAAGGCCGGGGCGCTGTGCATGGCGATCGCCAGCAGGACGCCAAACAGGATGAAAAGGTCGCGGATCATGGTGGTTCTTTCGAGTAAGTGTTTCGTGGTGCAGTGGATTACTCAGCGTCGATGCGTTCGATGCGGGCACGGAGCTCGTCATCCAGGCCGTCGTCGCCGTCGGTGATGTTCAGATCCTGCTGGTCGCGGATCGTGTCGATGTCGGTTTCAAGCTGGGTCATGCTCTCGCTGATCAAGCGTTCAACCGACTGGTTAAAGCCCGCGAGGTTGGACTGCAGCGAGTTCATGGCTTCGGCAAACTCCGCCAAGCCCGAGCCTTCTTCACCGGCCCCACGGACGCGGCCGAGCATCTCCGAGGCGCCGTCCAGCGTTTCCATGAGCGTGAGGTAGCCCTCCAGGCTCTGCGCGGAGACTTCAAACTGCTCGAACATGGTCTCGCTGCCGAGCATCAGTTCGAGGTGGGTCTGCTGGGCTTCCTGCAGCACCGACAGCACGCTCATCCACAACGCCTGTTGGTCCGGCGTGAGTTGCTGGGACATCTGCCGGACTTCCGCAAGGTTGCGGATCGCCCGGTAGTGCGCGATCAGCCGACGCCGACGGAAGTTGTCGGTCTCTTCGGAGATCTGCGTCGCCACACGGTCGAGCATCAGCTCCGAGCGTTCGTCCAACTGCGGGTTCAGGTTCTCCAGGTCTTCGGTCGTCAGGCTCATCGCCAGACGCTGGCGGACCTTGGCGGTCTGCTCGGTCAGGAACTGCTGGCCTTCCCACATCGGAGTCACGACGCGGTCCCGGGCATCCAGCACGCCGTTGATCGCGACAACCGCTTCTTCAACCGCGCTGCGCACGTCGCCGGCGGCGAGCAGTTCTTCGGCCCGCTGCATGCTGACCACGAAGACTTCAAAGCTCGCGGACATCTCCTGCTGGAGCGGGTCGACGGACTGCTCCATGCGTTCGAGGACCTGCCCAAAGTCAAAGCCGTCCAACGGGTCTGCTTGGCGTGTGGGCTGCGGGCGGTCGGGGTTGGTCCAGACCGCGGGGGTTTCGGGCTGCTGGAAGGCGTCGCCTTCAGGGGTCAGCCCATCGTTCTGCGCCAGCGCCGGGGTGGCCAGGGCCAGCAGTGCGAACACGCGGCCGGTACGGAGTAGGGTGTTACGACGGTTCATCAGCGGGACTCCCGTGAGCTTGAGGCAAAGGTAGAAGAGGGTTCAAGGTCAAAGCCCGCCGCGTCCGCGCGGAGGGTGACTTCGCGCCGAAGCACCGGGTCGGTGATCTGACTCCAGTGATGACGAGCGGCCTGGGTGTCGGCGTTGATCAGGGCTTCCGCGCCGAGGATCAACTGCTCCAGGCTGGCGAGTTGTTCATACTGCTGCGGGCTCGAGGCGTCCGCGCGAGCGATCTCCAAGTGGGTGCGTGCATCGTCGAGTTCGCTTTGATTGATCGCAGCGGTGGTCTGGACGAGGGCCGCATGGAAGCGGACATCGCTCTCCGCCGGGCCGACGGTGGAGGTGGACTTGCAGCCCACCCCCACGAGCGTGGCCAGGCTGGCGGCGCAGACGAAGCCGCGGGTCAGGAGTTGGTTGCGGCGTTTCTTGTACGGCGTGTAGGGGGTCATGACGTGTCTCCGGGCGTGCGATCCCACAGCGCGGCGATCACGTCGCGCCCTGCTTGGTTCGCTGAGGTTGAAAAATGCTCACGCCCGCCTGCTCCAAACCTGCGGGCTCGTTCTCACCACTGGACGGGCAACCCACACATTGGGTTCCCGAGATTTTCAACGGCGAAACAAAAAAAGATGAACTAGACGCACACTAACGGCATAATGGGCTTCCTTTCGCACGACTCAACAACCTCGCCACGCATTCGGAAATGATTGATGTACAAGGTCTTGAAAGAGCTACGAGCCCACTTGGGATGGACGCAGGAGCAGCTCGCCCAGGAGTTGGAAGTCGACACCAGCCAGATTTCCAAACTTGAGAAAGCCCGCTCAACCCGGTCATTCGACATCCTCTGCGACCGTCTGCGTCGTTTCGTGCGGACCCATCCGCGCGAGTGGGTCGAGCTGTTGGCGTCCCCCGAAGCCGGGCGTGTGCTCAGCGAATACGAAGACTTGTTGTTCCTTACGCCGAACACGTTTATCCATGAAGACGCCCCGCCGACGACCACCAAGCGCATGTGGACGATGGCTCAGATCCCCACCGAGTGCCGCAACACGATGATCCGGCGCACCGTGTCGGGCATGGTCATGATGGGCATCGCCCAAGACTATTGGGTGCCCACGAGCACGCGCGATGAGCTGCATGTGTTGTTCACTGCGATGCAGCAAGACGACGGCGTCTCCAAAGATGCGCTGCAACAAACCGTGCGCATCATCTGGACCCCCGAGTTGTTTTCGTTGATGAACATGGCGATCACCGACCCGCTCGAGGATGACCGCCTCGGCTTTCTGGGGTCCGACCCCGATGCTGCTGCGGTTTCGCGTGTGACGGTGCTGGCCCGGGATGTCACGTTCCGCACGGTCAAACGCCTGGAGCCGATCTACCGCGCTCTCCTGCAACACGGCGAGCACACCGACGGCGACGGCTTCACCTGGCGTATGGATTCGGTTGACGCGTTGTCCTGAAGCAGCAGGCCTCACGCACAGCGGCGGAAGCCCTCGGCCTGATTCAACAGGCGTTCAGCCATCTCGACCGGCACGGGTTTGGAGAACAGGAAGCCCTGCCCGCCCTGCACCCCAATAGACTGCAGCAGCGCCAGCTGGGAAGGCGTCTCGATGCCCTCGGCCACCACATCCAGGTTGAGGTTCTCCGCCAGCGTCACCACCGCGTGCATAATCGCCGTGTAGGCACGGTGGTCATCGGTGTTCCAAACAAAACTCTTGTCGATCTTCAATTGGCGGATGGGGAAATCATGCAGCTGGGACAGCGAAGACTGACCCGTGCCGAAGTCATCCATACTCAGCACGATGCCGAGTTCTGCAAGCTCCAGCAGGGTCTCCAAGACATTGCTGCGTTCTTCGACGACGACCGACTCCGTCACCTCCAGATGAATCTGCGCGGGCGTCACGCCTGTCTCTTCGAGCACCGATTGAACCATTGCCACGAACCCGGGCTGGATGAGCTGCCGGCGTGAGACGTTGATGTTCATGTGCAGGTTGCGGTGCACCGGGAAATGCTTCTGCCAGCGGACGAGCTGCCGGCAGGCCTGCTCGAGCACCCAGCGGCCAATCGGGATGATCAGGCCGGTCTCCTCGGCCAGCTCAATAAACATCGCCGGCCCACCGCGGCCGTGGTCACTGTTCCACCGCAGCAACGCTTCGAAGCCTTCAATCCGGCCGTCCTGCAGCCCAACGATCGGCTGGTAATAGACCTCCAACTCGTCACGGTCCTGAGCGAACCGCATCGAATTCTCCACCGTCAAGCGGTCCATCAGGTTTTGATACATCTGCTCGTCGAACATCACAAAGCGGTCTTTGCCTTCCGCCTTGGCTCGGTACAACGCCGTGTCCGCGTCACGCAGCATCTCGCTGGAGTCTTGATACCGCTCATGGCTGATCGCGATCCCGATGCTGGCGGTCGAGGTCACCGGATGCCCTTGGATGTCATGGACCTCGCGCATCGTCTCCACCACTTGGGTCGCCAGGTCGATGACTTCCTGCTCGTCTTTGACGTTGTCCATCAGCAGCACAAACTCGTCGCCACCGATCCGGCAGGCGGTGTCGTGCTTCCGAGCAATCTGTCGAAACCGATCGGCGATCGAGTTCAAGAGTTGATCGCCCGCGTCATGCCCAAGGCTGTCGTTGACAATCTTGAAGCGGTCAAAGTCCAGCATCATCAAAGCGAAACGGTACAGGCGGGACCGCTTGGATCGGGACACCGCCTGCTCCAGCTTCTCCAGCAGCATCGCACGGTTGGCCAGGCCCGTCAGCCGATCATGCGTGGCTTCGTAGCGTAAGCGGTTCTCCGCCTCTTTCCGTTCGGTGGCGTCCGACAGCGAGCCGATCAGCCGAACGGCTTCCCCTTCTTCGTTCAAGATGACTCGGCCACGCACATGCAGCCAACGCTGCGTCCCGTCCGGCCAAATCACGCGGTGCTCATTATTCAACTGCTCGGTAGCCCCGGCCTGGTGCAGCGCCAAGTCGGCCTGAAGCTGCATCATGTCCGAGCTCGCGATACGAACAAACCAGTCATCGGGGGTCTTCAGCTCGTCTTCCCGAGCGTACCCCATCAGCTTCTTCCATTGACTGGAGTAGTACACACAATCGTTGGTCAAATCCCAGTCCCAAAGCCCATCGTTCGCCGCGTCCGCAGCCAGTTCATAACGCGTTCGCCGTTCACGGAGCGCTTCTTCGGCAGACTCCGCCATTTCAATCAAGGGCTTACAAACCGCAAGGTACGCAGCTGGGCCATCCGGCGCAGGCTGCAGCGTCATTTCAACCGGGTGCATCTGCCCGGAGGCATCCCTCATGCTGAACGCCACCACGCCGCCTTCGTTGGATTCCCGCATCGCGGTCAGTCGGCGACGCACATCCTGCCGCTGGTTCTCGCCCACTGCGTCCAGCCAACCCTCGCCCAAAGCGGCGTCGGCCGGGCGACCGGTAAAGGTCCGCCACGCCTGGTTCACGCCCAAGCACTGCAACGTCGCATCTCCAAGCCACACCATTGCAGGCAGGCTCTCGAGCAGACTCAATGCCGTCTTCGAGTCCACGCTCTGATTGGCAGCTTGTTTTCCTGGCATCGGCAAACTCTGATGACATGAATCGCGTCAGACTCACTCGACACTGAGCCCGGCTAAGTCAGTCATCGACGCAGCATCCAAACCGCTTAATGGCATTTACCCTATTTAAGTGAGGGCTTTTGCCCACTCATGCCACCGTGTCTGCCAAGCATCACACCGACAATGCGGCCGCCTGTCCCAGCGCGTCCCGATAACGCGATCGGATCGGCTCGATCTCCCCTTGGATAAACGCCTGGACCTGTTCCGGGGCCCGGCCCACAAACGCCTTGGGGTCCAGGACATCCTCTAGGTCAATCCCCTCGAATGCCGGCTCCCCGCGCAGACGCTCAAGCAAATCATTCTCCGCGCCCTCGGCCTTGACCCGCTGGGCCGCGGCCTGACTATGGACCCGGATCACCTCATGCACCTCCTGGCGGTCGGCCCCCTTCTCCACCGCTGCCATCATCAGGTTTTCGGTCGCCATGAACGGCAGCTCCTTCGCCAGGTTCGCAGCAATCGTCGCCTCATACACCACCAGCCCGTCCGCCACGTTGTTGACCAGGTCCAGCACGCCGTCCACCGCCAGGAACGGCTCGGGCAGCGTCAGACGCCGACAGGACGAGTCGTCCAGTGTGCGTTCCATCCACTGCTCCGCCGCGGTGACGTAAGGCGTCTGCGTCATACCGATCACAAACCGCGACAACCCACAGATACGCTCGCAGCGCATCGGGTTCCGCTTGTAGGCCATCGCGCTGCTGCCGATCTGGTTCTTGGCAAACGGCTCCTCCAGTTCCTTGCGGTTGGCCAGCAGACGCACATCGGTGGCGAACTTCTGACACGCCGCCGCGACCGCCGCGAGACTCGACACGACGAGCCCGTCCACCAGCCGGGGGTAGGTCTGTCCGGTGACCGCAAACCGTGCTTCGGGTGCCCAACCCATCTTCTGTGTGACTTTCCGGTCCAGTTCTTCAACCTTGCTGTGGTCGCCGTGGAACAGCGCCAGGAAGGACGCCTGCGTGCCCGTCGTGCCCTTGACGCCCCGGAACTTCAGCGACGCCAGCCGGTGCTCGACTTCTTCCAAAGCCAGCACGAGTTCCTGCATCCAAAGCGTGCACCGCTTGCCCACCGTCGTCGGCTGGGCCGGCTGAAAGTGCGTAAAACCAAGCGTCGGCACGGCTTTGTGCTGCTCCGCAAACCGCCCCAAACGGTCGATCGCCGACGCCAGTTTCCCCGCCACCAGCTCCAGCGCTTCCTTGATCTGGATCAACTCTGCGTTGCAATTGACATACTGGCTGGTCGCCCCCAAGTGGATAATCGGCCGAGCTTTGGGCGCGACATCCCCCAACGCGTGCACGTGGGCCATCACATCATGACGCAGCTTCTTCTCATACCCCGCTGCGGCGTCGTAGTCGATGTCGTCCAGGTGGGCCGCCAGCTCGTCGACCTGCTCCTGAGTCACCGGCAATCCCAATTCCATCTCCGCCTCCGCCAGCGCCAGCCACAGCCGACGCCAGAGTCCGAACCGCTTCGACGGCGACCAGACGGCCTGCATAGCCTTGGACGCATTGCGGGTCGCCAACGGAGAAACGTAAGTCTGGTCATCGTGCATGGAAAAGGTCCGTTATCGTATAGATCATTAGGAAACGGCCGAAGATACAAACCCAAGCCGCCCCCCACCACCCCCGCCACCCGCTACCACCGCCCGTGCCCGAACTCACCGACTCCCAACTCGTCCAGCAATACCACGACGGCGACACCGCTGCGCTCGGCACGCTCCTGGAACGCCACCAGTCTCGGGTCTACCACACGATCCTGCGGATGGTCAGCCACCCGGACGACGCGGCGGAGGTCGCCCAGGACACGATGGTCAAGGTGATCGAGAACATCGAGAAATTCCGCGGGGACGCCAAGTTTTCGACCTGGATCACCCGGATCGCGATGAATCAGGCCGTTTCCCGCCTCCGCCGCCGAAAAATCCGCCGGACCACGAGCCTGGACGCCGCACCGGTGGGCATGGAGAGGGAAAACCCCAGCTCCCTAGGCGCAAATTTATCTGATGACCGGGAACTCACACCCGACGAGCGCGTCGAACAGAGTGAAAACCTAAGTCTCATCCATCAGGCTTTGGACCGTCTGGATGAGCCCTACCGTGCCGTTCTGGTTCTCCGAGACCTTAACGAAATAGACTACGACCAAATCGCCGAAACACTGGATATCGCTTTAGGCACGGTGAAAAGCCGACTCTTCCGGGCCCGGCTCGCCCTCCGAGAGGAGCTGAGACGCCTCGAGAATGCCCCAGCCGATGACGCCTCACGGGCAACCCATCCCGGCTAAGCCCTGCCCCAGAAAGACGCTAGATCCGAGCACCACTTTGACCGACCTCAACCCCACCCAGCCCGACCCCCAGGCCTTTGACGACGCCCAGGAAGCGCTGCTTCTGGCTTACGTCGAAGGCGATGCCACGCCCGACGAGCGGGCTCAGGTCGAAGCGATTGCCCAGTCCGACCCGGGCCTGCGCCAACTGCTGGATGAACTCGCCACCGATCGGCAGAGCCTCCGCAGCCTCCCTATACCCGCGCCCCCCGCGGGGCTGGTCGATGATGTGATGTCCACCCTCGAGCGTCGCATGCTCTTGGACCAGCCCATCGAGCCCGCCCCCGACCCGGCCGAGGCCCGCTTCAAGATCACCCGCTACTTCGCCTACGCCGGCGTCGCCGCCGCCGTGGCCGCGTGTGCCGCCGTGGTCGTCCTGCCGCTGTGGAACGCCAACCAGATCGCGCCGACCGGCCCGGCCGTCGCCAACAACAGGGATGCCAACCCTCAGACCAACCCGTCGCAGCCTGACAGCACCCAGCCCGAAGATGTCGAACCCGACACGCAAGACGCGACCACCCTGCCCCCGACGGTCCTCGCCTACGAGGGCGGCAACGGCTCCGATGCGCTGCCCCTGCAGTTCGTGGCCAGCCTCGGCAACAACACCGATCCCGTGATCCCCGAAACCCCCGCGCTCCGCGGTGGCTCGGGCAGCGACGCGTTTGCCGGCATCCTGCCCAACCGCAACCTCGATGGCATGTTCGATACACCCGCGAACAACACCCCCGCCATCACGCCGTCCAACACCATGCCGTCCAACAACTTCACCTTCGCCCTCAACTCGATCGACACCGCCGCGACGCGTGACGAGCTGCTGGACTGGTCGCTGGATAACAACGTCTCGATCACCGTCCGCAGCCAGGCGACCGGCGAAGTGCTCGCCGACCCCACGCTCGCCGCCGCCGGCGACATCATCGTCTTCGACGCCGAGCCCAAGCAGGTCGCTGAGATCCTTGACAACGCCAACGCCGACCTCAACCGTCAGCGTGTCACGCAGCTCACCGCCCCCCGTCAGCAGCTGGCGGTCTACACCACCGACTACGTCCAGCCGGACCGCGCGGTGGCGGTGAACCCCCAGCCCACGCAGCCGCCCTTTGGGATGGACCCGTCCATCACCACCGCCTTCAGCGGGGCCACCGGCCAATCGCAGACTGCGCCCCTTCGGCCGCAGGGATCTAACCCGATCGTCATCAAGTACGCCTTGCAACCCGGCACGCTCGACGACATCCCCGCCGCCGCGCCCGGCCGGGTCCAGGTCACGCTCGTCCTGCAAGACGACCCCGATCAGCCCCTGATCGACGCCAGCCGCGCTGCCCTCCGCGCGTCGCTGCTGACCGCCAACTAACGCCTCTCACTCCGGCCGAAGCGAACGCACGCGGATCCCCGCGCGATCCGCCCGAACCTCCACCATCCCCGACTCGGCTGTCAGCCACCAGTCGCATCCCACCGCCTCAATCGCCTCCGCCCAACGCGCCCTGCGCGTCGGCCGATCGCTGCTGCTCTGCACCACCACGCTCGGCCCCACCGCCTGCAACCACTCCGCCGACGCATCGTTCCAGGCCCCATGGTGCGGCAGGTCGGTGACATCCGCACGCAAAGCCTCTCCCTCCATCGCCATCAGCGCCCGCTTGCCCTGCTCTTCGATGTCGCCGTTTAAAAGCAGCACCCGCCCCGCACCTTCCACCCGCAACACCAACGACATCTCGTTGGACCGCTCGCCCACGCCACTGGACTCCGGCCACAGCGCCCGCACCTCGGTGCCGCCGCTTTCCAACGTCCAACCCCGCGCCACCACACGCACCGGCAGGCCCTGCGCTTCGATCTGCTCAAACAGATACGCCGTCGCCGGCGAGGTCTCCACCTCCGCCAGCATCTGCCGGGTCACCCACACCCGCTCCACCGGAAACGCCTCCAACACATCCGGCACCCCGCTGTAATGGTCCAGGTCCGCGTGCGACAACACCAGATCATCTACCCGGTCCACCCCCAGCCAACGCATCGCCGGCACCACCGATGCCGACCCCACATTCAAATACGCCGCGCTCCCGCAGTCATACACCACCGTCCGCCCCGGCAAACGCAGCACGTAACAAGTCCCATCGCCCACCGCGATCGCGTCCAGCACCCACCCCTCCTTAACCGGCGCGCCCGGCCCATCCGAGCCCTCCGGCCAACGCCCGCCCCACAGCCCCAACCAACCCAGCAACACGATGCCACCTAAGACCAACCCCACGCGCCCACGCCATCGCTGCCAATGCTTGGGGGTAAGCGCCAACACCACCCAGCCCATCACCAGCGCCGCCCACCACGCTGACACCGGCCGGCCCAACTCCACCGCCACGCCCGGCCACCCCCCCGCCGAACGCACCAGCCCGTTCAGCGTCCCGCCCAACCATTCGCTGGGCCCCGCCAACGCCACCGACACACTGGGCAGCACCATCCCCACAAACACCTTCACAAACCCCACGCCCAGCACCGCTGCCAACGGAAAAAACGCCAGCACCGACAGCAACACCGCCAGCGGGCTGATCAATCCAAAGTGGTACGCCGTCAAAGGCAACGCCACCGCAAACGCGACCGCACTGACCAGCACCAGCCCCAACCCGTAACGCAGACCGACCTCCCCCGTCGTCGGCCCACGCCCCACCAGGTCGCGAGGCCAAACCGTCTCCTCCCACATCGGCACGTACACCAACAAACCCGCCACCACGCCAAAGCTCAACTGAAACCCCGGCGACAACAACTCCCCCGGCCGCCAAAGCAACACCAGCACCGCCGACCACGACAACATCTCCAGCCCGCCCACCTTTCGACCGCTGCCAAATCCCAACGCAAACACCACCGCCATCACCGACGCCCGAACAATCGGCACCCGCCAAGGCACCGCCATCAAATACAGCCCAAGCACCACCAGCACCAACACCGCCGCGCCGCGCGGGCTCCGCGTCACCAAACGCCCCAGTGCCCAAACCATCCCCAGCAGGATCGACAAGTGTGCGCCGCTGATGCTCAGCACGTGCGCCAACCCTACCCGCCGGTATTCATCCTCCAGCCCCTGCCCCTCCGCCACCGTCCGCTGCCCCAACAGTAAACGTTCGAGCAACGCCAGGGCATCGCGGTCCTTCACCCCACGACGTAGCGCCTCGCCCGCGGGCTCGGCCAAGGGCTGCACCCCCGGCTGAGCCAGCCCCGCCTGCACCGTGCCCAGCCCTTCCCAATTCTCCCGGCCGGACAGCGTCAATTGCCCGGCGACCCCCTCCCGGTCAAACCACGCCGCATAGTCAAACTCGCCGGGGTTCTTCGGCTCACCAAACCCCTGCAACCAGCCCTCGGCCTTCAGCCGCTGCCCCGCCACGAGCCGGTGGTCCATCCGCTTCAACCGCAACAGCAATTCGCCCTGCACCGCGCGCGCCTCACTGTCGACCCAAAGCCGATCGACGCGCAGCCGAGTCAGCGTGACCGGCGGCCGATAGTCAAACCCCGAGAAAGGCCCCGGGCTGGCCGCGCGGTGACGCACCGCGCCGTGCACGACCCCTTCCACCACCGCCAACTGCGGCTCGTCCAGCACGTACCCCCGCAGGTCATGCGCCGACGTGTACCCCGTCCGCAAAACCAGATACGCCGCGAACCACCCCACGACCGCCAACCAGCCCCAGTACTTCAACCCCGCCGAACCCCGACGCCAGGCAAACCCATAGCCCAACAGCGCCATCCCCATCACCCCCACCCAAACCCAGAACCACGCCACCCAATACCCAAGCGTCACCCCCGCGACCGCCGCCAACGCCACCGGCGTCATCGGCCCGATCACAAGCCTCGGCTTGGCGCGTTCTTCCCCCTCTGTCAGCAAGACATCCCCGTGACCCATCCCCAGAGTCTACCGAGTCACTCCACCTCCACCGACGCCACATCCACCGCCGCCCCACCCCGCCGCGCTTCGGGCACCGCCCGCTCGAGCCACGCACCAAGCAGCGCCCGCGACGTCTCGATGTCATACCCATGCACCCCGTACTGCCGCACACCCATCACCCCAAGCGACAAGTCCAAATCACTCACCCACACCGCCGCCCGGCCCTCAACCTCAAACACCCGCCACCGCGCTTCATCCCCAAACGCAAAACGCTCGCCCGTGTAAGACCGATACCGCACCGGCCCGACCGACCCCAGCCCGTCGCCAAACTGCACCCGACGTGGTCGGCGGCCCAGATATTCCGTCAACTGCGTCGACACCGAAGACGCAAACGCGCCGTGCCCGCCCAGCGTCTCAACCAGCACCGTGCCCCCGCCCTCCACGTACCGCCGCAGCGACGCCAACTCACTGGCCGACAGCTCAACCGCGCCCACACCCGCCAGGTGCGCGACGTCGGACTCGCTCGCATACAGGCTGTGCAACGGCACGGGCTTCACCAGCGTCCGCACCCCACGCGAAGCCCGCCACCGCACATCCAACGCAAACCATGAAATCGGCTCTACCGCCGACGCCGCCCCCGGCAACGCCCGCGCCACCCGCACCGTCACCGCCGGCGGGTCCACGCTCGCCGGACCCAACGGCTGGTGAAGCCTCGGCTCGTGACGCCCGCGGTCCGTCGCGTACGCATACAGATTCCGCAGCACCCCCTCCCACGCATCCCCCCGGCCAAACGCACGCCCCTGCATCCGCCCGCCCCAGTCCCCGGGCAACAGCACCACCAAATCCCGCGCCCCCTGCGACAACACCCAGGGCCGACGCCCTTTGCTCATGTCCACCGGCTCCACCAGCGTCAACAACGGATGCGCCTCACCGACCGGCTTCGGCACCGACCCGGGGTACAAACCGCTCATCCACCGGTACAGGTCCCGCTGGAACCCGCTCGCCGCGTTCTCGGGGTTCAGGACCAGCATGCCCCCCAGGTCGATATACAACCGCAGCCGATCCACTTCGTGAGGCTCCAGCGCCAACGCCCGCCCCGTCGACAGGTACAACACCGGCGCGTTCAGCCAATCCGTCGGCTCGTCCGCCAGCGTGGCCGACTGCCAGCCCAACTCGGCTTCGCGCCAATCCGCCAGTGCTGCGGTAAGGTGCGCCAAGTCGTCCGGCCGACGGTCCCAGTCCCCTTCGTCATCCCGCAGTTTCGTCGCCCACACCGGCACCCGTCCGCGCGCCAAAAAAATCGCAGCAAACGACGTATCAATCACATCCTCCATCCCGCCATGCGACCGCTGCTGCCGGATCAACGCCTCCGCATCGTGACGGAACCAATCCCGTCCCCCCACCGCAACGCGCCCGTCCAGCAGCAACGCTCGCTCGATCGCCAGCAGTCCATATAGCCCCTGCCCCGAGCCGTACAACCCGCTTTGAAACTGGGCCTGCGCATCGACCCACGAGAACCCGCGCACGATCGCGTCGTTCAAATCCTCCGTCAGCACACCCCGTCCACCGCCGTACCGCCGAGCAACCAGCAATGCCGTCAGCCCGCCGGCCGTCATGTTTGCCGTCGATCCCCCTCCCAACGAGTACCCCCAGCCCCCGTCCGCATTCTGCGCCTCAAGGTAGTGCTGCACGACGGACCGCCAGACCACGCCCGGTACGTTGTGCCCGCGCTCAGCCAACGCCATCAGCGCCAAGACCGCGAAGTGTGTGTTCGAATGGTCCCCCCGCGGGCTGGCGCCGCCATACGTAAACATCGGCGTGGGGTACTGCTCAACAAACCAGCGTGCGTCCCGCGCCAGCATCGGCGCAAACTCATCGGGCAGCTGCGCGTAGACCTGCACCCGCAACGAACGCACGTACGTCCCGGCGTCCAGGTTGCGTTCCATCGCAGCGATCGCGCGTTGCACCGCCGGCGATTGGGCCGGCACCCCCGCCTCCAACAACGCCAGCGTCGCCAACGCCGTCACCCCTCCGCCTTGCGGCCCGCCCCCCGGATCCCCCGGCCAAAGCCCCGTTTCCCCATCTTGCTCTGCCAGCAGGTACGCCCGCATCCCCGCCAACGACGCTTCCACATCCGCCTGCGTGACCCCCGCGGTCGCCGACTGCGCCTGGACCGATGCCCAAGCCCCGGCCCAGGAAAGCCATAATCCACACAAAATGATCAGGCATCGATTCATGCCCACTCCGTATCGGCGTTTCCCATCCTACGCTTGCCGATCGGTCCCGGGTCCGAGAAAACAGCCCGCAATACTCACATCAGGGTGAGGCCGACTCGATCAGCCGGATCAGCAACGCCTCCGCCGTCTCCGCCGAGTAGCCATGCACCGCCCAGTGGGGCACCCGCAAAGCCCCCAAACTCAAATCTTCCTGCGAGAAGTACACCGCCACCCGGTCGTTCAGCACGCCCTCTTCCAGCCTCGGCTCCGGGCCGAAGGAAAAACGCAACGCCGTGCTCGGCCGCCACGCAACCTCCTGCTCGCCAAGCTCCCGCAGCGGCGACGCATTGGCTAAACGCTGCGTCCGCAAGCCCAACGCACCCCGCAGCTGCGTCCGCATCGCCTGCGTGTAATCGCCACGCCCGCCGATGGTTTCGACCAGCACCGTCCCACCCCGCTCCACAAACGCTCGGACCGCCGCAAGCTCTTCCTCGCTCAACGCCTCCGCCGACACCCCAGCCAGGTGCAGAACATGCGCGTCCGCCTGCGTCTCCTGCCCAACCTCAGACACCGGCAGCACCCGCACCGTCAACCGATCACCCGTCTCCGCCGCGTACCGCCGGACAAACAAGCTCCAGGCTTCGGGTTCCACCAACCCCCGCTCAATCCCCGGCTCCACCGGCGTCTGACCCCGAGGCACCCGCTGCGGCGGCAGCTCGGCAATCGCGGCGTCCGCCGCTTCAAGCCCCGCCGCCGTCACACCCCGGATCACCACCACATCCCCCGTCGTCTGCACCGGCTCCGCCACCACCGGCGACAGCCGAGGCGGCAGGTCGCCCCGCTGCGTGTACGCCGCGTACAGGTTCTCTGCCATCGGCCACACCGCGTCCCGCGCGTCCCGGCCCATCTGGAACACCATCCCCCAGTCCGCCGGCAGGATCACCATCAGATCCCGCGCGCCATTGCTTAACACCATCGGCGGCCGACTCGCCCGAAGCGACACCTCGCGCACCAAACCCCACGCCGGGTGATCCTCCCCCGCGGGCTCAAAGCTCAACCCCGGGTACCACTGCATGCCCCACTGCATCGCGAGGCGCTCGATCCCGCCCCGTTCACTGTTGATCCAGACCACGCCCCCCAGGTCGATGTAACGTTTGATCGCCCCGGCCTGCTCGGGCGTGAAGCGAGGCGGCCGATCCAGCGAAAGCCAGGTGATCGGCGCCTGACGCCAATCCAGCGGGTCCTCTTCCAGCGACACCGTCTGCCAGGCCACCGGCCGCTGAAACCGCTGCCCCAAACCGTCGGCGTAGTAGTACAGATCAAACGGCCGGTTGTTCCAAGGGTGCTCGGGGATCGCCAGCTTGTTCACCGCCACCGGCACCCGGCCGCGCGCCAGGAACATCAATCCAAACGAGGTGTTCACCACGTTGCTGCTGATGCTCCGCCCGCCGATCCGCCCGCCCCGCTCCCGGTCCAACAGTCGCTGCGCGCCGGTGCGGTACCAGTCCAGCCCGTTCAACTCCCGTCGACCCAGCAGGAACATCAACCGTTCCATCGCCACCCAGTAATGCCCTTCAAAACTCGCATCCCGCGGGTGGAACGGCTCAAGGGCGAACCGCTCGTCCAGCCAGCCTTCGCCCCGCAGCATCGCGTTCTGCACCTCCGGGCCGACGGCCGCGTTCTCCCGCAGCATCTGCTGCTGGGCAATCAGCAGGATCGTTACGCCCGCTGCGGTCATGCCGCCAAAACCTTCGTCTGCCGAATAACTCGTGCGGCTGTTGTAGTTCCAACTCCCATCAGGAAGCTGAATCTCCAGACCATAAGCCGCCACCGATTCCCAGAACGAGCGTCCGATCTCGCCGCCTCGCGTCGTGTAGGCCCACATGCCCAGCACACCAAAGTGGGTCCGGGATAGGCTCCTGATGTTTTCCCGGGGAACAGGCCCATAGTCGAATACCCCATTCAACTGTGCCTCACCCAGCCAGCGTGCATCGGCTTCCAACCGCTCGGCAAATTCTTCTTCGGGCAACATGGCATACAGCTGCGCCCGGACAGAACGCGCGTACGTCCCGTCCATGTCCACCCCCTCGAGGTACGCCAGCGCCCGTGCAATCGCCGGCGATTGATAGGACTCCCCGGCGTACAACAACGCCATCACGACAATCGCAGTCTCGCCGCCTTCATGGTGGTTAAACGAATTAGGGTCGCTGTTGCCCGGCGGGTAGTAGTTCAACTCCCAAGACCCATCCGGCCTCTGCTGCTCGTACAGCCAGGCCTTCATGCGGTCCATCGTTTCCAGAATCTCCTGATCGCTCTGCGCGCTGGCCGAGCACGCGATCCACACACACCACAGCAACATGATCAAGCGTTTCATGCCCCAAGGATACCAGCACACCCAAGCGTGCCATGCACGCCAAAAGTGCCAATCCGACGTGACAAGGCGTTAGCTGGCGGAGGCTTGACCGCGGGCCCGACGCAGTTGCGAGGCAGCGATATCCAAGCGGTCACGCACCAACGCCATCGTCGCCGGCCGGGCCTTGGGGTCCGTCTGCACACAGTCCATCACCAGCGTTGACAACGCAGGGGGGATCTCCGGGTTCAGTTCGATCGGTGCGGGGCACTTCGGCCGGCTGCCGACGCGTTCGCCCGCCTGCCCTTTTTTACCCAGCATCGTCGGGATGTTCTGCCCGGTGATCATCCAGTACAGCGTGGCCCCGAAGTTGAACACATCCGTCTTGGGCGTGATGTGCCGCCGCTTGACCTGCTCGGGGGCGATGTAGTCCGGCGTCCCCTGGATCCGCTCCTTGACCGTCCCGCTGGGGCAGGACTGACCAAAGTCGATCAGCTTGATCACGCCTTCCCGCGTCACCATGATGTTCGCGGGCTTGATGTCCGCGTGCACGTACCCCGCATCGTGCATCTGGCTCAGCCCGTCCGCCACACCGACCGTCAACGGGATCAAGTGGGCGACATCCTCAACGTTTTCTTTCTCCAGCGTCACCCCGTCCACGTACTCCATCAGGACCAGCACCTCGGTCATCTTGATGAAGGCACGCTGCTTGATCACCTTGATGCTCTTGCGGAGCGAGGGGTGGTCAAACTGGCTGGCGATCTTGTGCTCCAAGAGCGCCTGGTCGACGAACCGCTGGTCGCTGGTGTCTTTCCGGATCACACGCTTGAGCGCGAACTGGTTGAGCTTCTTGTCCCGAACGTGATAAATCGTGCTCCGCGCACCCTGACCGAGTGTGCCCAGCACTTCGAAACCCGCGATGTCAAAAAATTCCGCCATGAATTCCTAGGGTCGGCCTAACGCGATCCGCGCTGGAGTCGCACGACGCCGCAAGGCACGAATTTGCATGCATCCAGCCTGCTGCTCACGCATACAGTCCGAATTAGCAAGCCTTTGCGTTTACCGGCCCTATCACCTGATTGTTCGAACAAGGGGACAAATATATGACGCCAATTTAATGACCATTTCACATATGGACAAATGGCATTCGCCAAAAAGCGAAACGCCTGACATCAGCAGATGATTGCCGAACGCAGAATCTTGCTGCAAATTACCCCCCGCGCGACCTGTTCATCCGGACCAAAGGTCGGTCAATGCCCCAGAAGCTTGTCTCGGAAGGCCGCGTACGGGAAACGCCGGGCGGGTTCGGGGTCAGCCCCCATATCCACGTAGACGTGCTCCGAGTCGATCCCGTAGCGATCTTGCAGCGTCTGAACCAGCCAGAGCAGTTCCTGGAACTGCTTCTCGGTCAGGCTTTGCTGATCGACATCGCCGACGACGCAGATGCCGATCGCGTGGCCGTGATACCACGCAGCGACTTCCGGGCGGTTGCCGGTATCCAGGTAAGCCCCGTCGAACTGCTCCCGCCAGCGGAAACCGAGCTCGATCGTGCCATCCGCCTCGCCGGTGCCGTTGTTAACAACCATGTGGTAGCCCAGGCCGCCCCGGCCGAGCCGCTCGTGGAGCTCGTTCAGGGATTCAGCTGAGCCGGACATCGAGCCCGAGTCGTGGATCACGATCGCTTGCCAATCCCGTTCGCGGGTGACGCCGAAAAGACCCGCTTCGGAGTCTTGGCGGGCATCGGTCTGCTGCAGAATCGCCCCACCCAGCGGCGCAACCGGCCCGGGGACCAGCACGATCAGCAGCAACGCGGTCAGCGTCATGCCCGCGACCAGCGAGCCCAAGACAACCAGCGTTCGGGGGTTGGGGGTGTTCAAGCGTCCGTCTCTGCCTGCTCTCAAGAAAAATCGGTCGTCCGAGCGGATTCACCCGTCGGGTACTTCATGTATCGACGGACCGCCGCTCAGGCTTGCAAAAACGCCTAACCCTCGTTCGGGCAGGGACTGATAACCTCAAGCTTCCCAGCACTGGCCGCGGGCTTCCCCTACCGACCAGCGTCCGGCAGAAGGCGGGACCGCAGCGCCGGCCGCTCTCGGCCGAACTCGTTGGTCTCCGTCAAAGGCCGAGACTGATCGCGCAGGATGTAGTAGCGGTCATAAGGTGACAGCGTCGCGTCTTCCGGGAAAACTCTTCGGTTCTTACAGCCCCCCACAAGGCCCAGACACACCGTCAGGGCGATGGCATTGGCCATCCCGACCCATCCAATGGTCCTCCTGCAGGCAGCGTTCCGTCGCACAGGTGCATCCTAATCCTCCCCCTCCCAGCCAACAACCGCTTCGCCGCTGCAATTGAACTTTTTCTTCACCCCGCACTGAAATCAGTACGACTTGGCCCACACCACCCGCTGGGCGCTCGGCTCGCCCGTGAACGGACACGTGCCCGGCCCGCCGTGCAACGCGCTGCCTTCAAACGGCAAACAACGCAGCGTCACACCCAATTCAGACTGGATCTTCTCCGCGACCGCAACATCGCCGTTCCAGTGCGTCACCGCAAAACCCCCATCTTCACCCGCAAAGAAGGCTTCAAAAGCTTCCTTCGTGTCCAGCACCTGCGTGTTCGCGTCCGCATACGCCTTGGCCCGTGCGAACAGGTTGCTCTGAATCTCCTCAAGCATCGCGCCCGCCGACGCCACAAATTCGTCGCGCGCCATCGACGCCTTCTCCTTCACGCCCTTGTCCCGGCGGCCCAGGAACACGCTGCCCGCCGCCATGTCCCGTGGCCCAACCTCAATCCGTACCGGAGCACCCTTCTTGATCCACTGCCAGGTCTTGTCGCCCCCGCGCAGGTCCCGGCCATCAATCTGCACCGTGATCCGCTCGCCAAACGCGGTCTGCTGACGAAGCTCCGCCGCCAGCGACTCGCAGTAGTCCGTCACTTGCTGCGGGTCCTCAGCCTTGAACGTGATCGGCATAATCACGATCTGCGTCGGCGCAACCCGAGGCGGCACGATCAACCCGTCATCATCACTGTGCGTCATGATCAGCCCGCCGATTAGACGAGTACTGACGCCCCAGGACGTCGTCCAGGCGTGGTGCCGCTCGCCGTCCTCGCCCAGGTACATGATCTCCTGCGCCTTGGCAAAGTTCTGCCCCAGGAAGTGGCTCGTCCCCGCCTGCAGGGCTTTGGTGTCCTGCATCATCGCCTCGATGCAAAGCGTGTCCACCGCCCCGGGGAACCGCTCATGCTCGGGCTTGGCCCCGGTCAGCACCGGCATCGCCAGGTACTCCTCCGCGAACTCGCGGTAGACCTCCAGCATCTTCGCGGTCTCTTCGCGGGCCTCGGCTTCCGTGGCGTGGGCGGTGTGGCCCTCTTGCCAAAGGAACTCGGCCGTGCGCAGGAACAGCCGTGTCCGCAGCTCCCAGCGCACCACGTTCGCCCACTGGTTGATCAGCAACGGCAAATCCCGGTAGCTCTCCACCCACTTGGCAAAGCTCGCCCCGATGATCGTCTCGCTCGTCGGCCGAACGACCAAAGGCTCTTCCAACTCACCCGCCGGCTTCAGCCCGCCCTGCCCGTCGTCCTCTAGCCGATGGTGCGTGACCACCGCGCACTCCTTGGCAAACCCCTCAACGTGCTCCGCTTCCTTCTCAAGGAAGCTCTTGGGGATGAACAGCGGGAAGTACGCGTTGACGTGGCCGGTGTCTTTGAACATCCGGTCCAGGTGCCGCTGAATGTTCTCCCAGATGCCGTAGCCCCATGGCTTGATCACCATGCAGCCCCGCACCGGCGAGTTCTCCGCCAGGTCCGCCGCCTTGACCACCTCCTGGTACCACCGGGGGTAGTCCTCGGCCCGGGTCGGCGAGATCGCGGTCTTGGGCTTCTTACCTTGCTGCTGCTTCTGATGCTTCTGGGGCTTCTGGCTCATGGGGCGGGGATTCTACCCCAAGCCCCGCCCACGCGGCGGCGTCGCCCAACTACTCAATCCCGGTACATCGCCAGCATCTCTTCCACCTCCCGAATCCCCGCCTCGACCACTTCGGGCTCTGTCATCGCCTGCCAATTCCGGGAATTGATTAAATGCGCGGACCAGTAAGACTCATGCGGATCGGTTCCCAAAGTCTCTAAGACGTACCGCCAATACACATCAGCAGCCTCGGGATAATTCTTGCTCCATTCGAGCCAAGAGTCTGCCTGAGCTGACTCCGTGCCATAGCCCGCAAGATCAACTATCTGCACCAAGAGATGGAATTGCTCCGAGGGCCTCCCCCCGGTTGTCCTGTAGAACGGCGTACGGGTCGGGCGAGCCCCATGAAATACGATCCATTCGCCGTCGCTTCCACTCAACAGGCTGCGCCCAATCAGCCATTCGCCCAACACCGACTCTCGGCGATCCACTTCAAACGGCCCCCATACCCGCCACCTGTATTTCGGCAAATGGTACGAACGCATCACTTGCGTCTCCAGTGTCGCCGAATTGTATTCGTACCGATCCTGCCATCCGTAGCGCCAGACATACAAACCAAGCCCGACCACGCCCGCTAGCAGGACGATCAGAGCTGCCGCCAACCACCGTCGCTTCCGTTTCTTTTTCCCGTTCATATGCAGCTCCTTACGCAACGCCCATCAACCGCTCCGCCAACACCCGCGTCCACCTTCTAAAGACCCACAGCCACCATGCGATCGAGCCGACCACGCCCAACATAAATGCTGCGCTCAGTGCGCCCGGCCACCAACCGCCCAGCGACTCCATCACATCCTGTAAACCCACCGCCGCCAGCCCCAGCCCCGCCATGGCGATCAACACCCGCATCGTTGTCCGCCGGACCCGCGCGTTGGCTTCAATCAAAAACCCGTCCGGCACCGATTCCGCCAAGCGCGACAGATACTCAAACAACAACACCAAACCCAGCGCGTACGCCGAGTGGGTCGCGATCAACACGCCGTCCCACCACCACCAGGTTTGAGAGGTGCTGGTCCAAACCCGCCAGACCCAGCCCCAACCCACCAGGACCGACAGCACCGAGCCTACCCCACCGATCACCACCAGCCAGCGCGCCAGGAAACGCTTCTTCCAAACCGCCCAGCGCTCGGGCTCGTCGGGCCTTGGTGTCGTCAACGCCCATACGCCCCACACCGACCCCAGTACCGACGGGTACACCCCGAGCCAAACCCAGGTCATCGCCCAGCGCGCCCGCGAAGCCCCGGCCCACAGCCGACTGCGCCAAACACTGGGGACCGCTGCCCACCCGTTGCCCCGGGCCGACGCCGCCACAGCCCTGCCGCACTCCGGACACGCCCCGTCAAACGCAAGCCCCCGCAGGTTGTACCCGCACCCCGCACAAGGCTCGTCGATTAACACCATCGCGGTTGTCGTCATACAGCGCATACGTCTTCGATCGCGCAACAGTTCACGCCGGCCGATTAAACTCAGGGGTCCATGGCCACGAACACGCCCCAACGCGAAGCCGCCACCTCGATCGTCCGCACCCTGCGCGACGCCGGCCATGTCGCTTACTTCGCAGGCGGCTGCGTTCGGGATCGGCTGCTAGGGATAACGCCCAAGGACTACGACATCGCCACCGACGCGCCGCCCAAGCGTGTCCGAGAACTGTTCCCACGCAGCCAATACGTCGGGCAAGCGTTCGGCGTGGTGCTGGTCCTCACCGAGCAATCGCCGGTGGAAGTCGCGACCTTCCGCAAGGAAGCGGGCTACGCCGACGGCCGGCGCCCAGACCATGTCGAATTCACCAATGCGGAACAAGACGCCAGCCGACGCGACTTCACCGTCAACGGCCTGTTCGAAGACCCAACCACCGACCCGCCCACCGTCATCGACTTCGTGCAGGGCCAGGCCGATCTGCAAGCCCAGGTGCTCCGCGCGATCGGCGACCCCGAGGAACGCTTCGGCGAGGACTACCTCCGCATGCTCCGCGCCGTGCGCTTCGCAGCGCGGCTAGGCTTCACGCTCGAATCCGATACGCAGGACGCAATCCGTTTGCACGCCCAAAGGCTGAAACAGATCAGCGCCGAGCGCATCGGCATGGAAATCACCGCGATGCTCATCGGGCCGCGGGCCGCACAAGCCATTGAGCAACTGCAGACCCTGGGCCTGGACGCCCCGATCTTCGGGCAGCCCGCAGAAGACGCCCGCTGCCCAGCGTTGCCGTCCTTGGCCGACTCGCAAGCCTCCCCCCACGTCGCAGTGCCGCTCAGCCTCTGGCTGAACCACCGCCGGCCGACGGTCGCGCCCGAGCAGGCGCAGCAGGCGTTGGCGTTGCCCAACGAGGTCATCGCTCTCTGGCAGGCCATGGACCGTTTGGCGGACACGCCCGACCGTTGGCCCGAGCTGACCATCGCGCAACGCAAGCGCCGCCTGGCCGAACCTGCCTGGCCTCACGCGATGCTGCGCTGGCGCGCGTTGGGCGCGGACCTCGAAACAATCCGGCACGACGCTCAGGCCCTGGCCCACGACGGCATCGGCATCGCACCGCCCCCGTTCATCACCGGCGACGACCTCATCCGACTCGGCCATCGCCCCGGCCCCGCCTTCAAAACCATGCTCGATGCGATCTACGACGCCCAACTCCAGGGCGAAATCACCTCGAAAACCCAAGCGATGAGCGCCGCGGGCCAACCCGAGAACTGACCCCCGCCTCGTTTACCCTTGCAACCCATCTTCGCGCCCCATACGCTTATCCCATGGCGACTGAAAACCTTCTCAGCCCGGCTCAGGTCAAAGACAACTTCCTCAGCGTCAAAGACCGCATCGCGCAGGCCGCTGCACGCGCCGAACGCAAAGCAGAGGATGTCCACCTCGTGGCCGTCACCAAGTACGCCATGCCCGATCAGATCCGGGCGCTGATTGATCTGGGTCATGCCGATTTCGGCGAATCCCGCATGCAGCAGATCACCCAGCGGGTGCCCCAGATGAACGAGTACCTCGAGCGCCAGCACGCGCTGGGCGGGGCCGACCGCGGCGACGCCGTCACCCTCCCGGACAAGCTCCGTTGGCACATGGTCGGGCACATGCAGCGGAACAAGTGCAAGCAGGTCTTGCCCCTGGTCGACCTCGTGCACTCCGTGGACAGCCTGCGGCTGTGCGAAGAAATCCACGCCTACGCCGCCAAGCACGACGTGGTCGTCGATGTGTTGCTGCAGATCAACATCACCGGCGAAACCACCAAGTCCGGCGTCGCTTCACCCGCCGCGGTCCACATGGTCGACCAGATGGACACGATGGTCCACCTTCGGCCCCGCGGACTCATGACCATGGCCGAGCACTCCGACAACCCCGAGACCGCCCGATCGACGTTCCGCCGCCTGCGTGAGCTGTTCATCGAGATCGCCAACTCCGGCGTCACCGGCAGCGATTTCAACCTGCTGTCGATGGGCATGAGCAACGACTTCGAGATCGCGGTCGAAGAGGGCTCCAATGTCGTCCGGGTCGGCTCAGCGATCTTCGGCGCGTCCGGATAACGCAAACCCGCCCGGATGCGGGCCACGCTTCATATCCCCATCACACTTTCCGCCGATGATGTCAGCGGCGGTCTGTCGTTGTGCCTTCTCTCCGCCTTGGACGATCAGGAGCAACCCGTGAGCACCCTTCCCCCCCACCAGACTGAACGTCGGCAACGCAAAAGAGTCCAGGTCGATCGGCGGCCGGAGGTCTTTGCGTCCGACGATACCCGCGTCATCCTGCGCTTCTTCAGCGCCGGCGACGAGGCCCGGATCCAGCGCATCATCGACCGCGTGCTCCGCCTGCCCGAGCCGACCGTTCAGGCCCTGCTCGATCGGGTCTACCAGGATTTCAGCGCCCGGCACCAGGGCCTCGACCCCGAGCTCGAACGCCACTTCGACCAGGTCCGCCACTTCGTCGAGTACCCCGACAGCCTGTCTTCCGCGCGGCGACGCCTGATCGGCGCGTACTTCACTATGGAGTACGCCATCGAATCTGCTGCGTTGTTCAACCCCTCGATCGTGCCCCATCCCAACCAGGACGGCCTGGAGGACCCCGGGGACCTGCGCTTCCTGATGTCCCTCCGCGCCACCGGCGAGGGCCACGTGTCGTCCATCGTCTTCCGGACGGGGGTAGCCCATGCCGATGGCTCGCTGACGTTTGACCCCGCCCACCCGCACGTGGCACCGCTGAAACAGAAGACCGACAAGACCTTCGACCGCCAGCTGTTCTTCTACAAGCTGATCGAGATGGGCGCGTGGACCGACGCCTGCCAGCCGATCCTGGATGCCTTGCCGGACCCGTTCCCGATCAGCGAACTCAGCCACGTGATCTCCGAAACGACCGAAGCGGCAGAGGACAAATCCGCCGCCGCCGACGCCGGTGAAAACATGCTCTGGCTGGCGCGGTCCAACTACACCCTCGTTGTCCCCGAGCACGCGGACCCCTCCTCGCTGGTCATCTTCCCTGCCAGCGAGAACGAGTCCCGCGGCATCGAAGACGTCCGGCTGACCCGCTTCGTCGAAGACAACGGCGAAGTCACGTTCTTCGGCACCTACACCGCCTACAACGGCTTCCGCATCCTGCCGCAGATCATCGAGACCAAGGACTTCCACACCATCGAGGTCCACACGCTCAACGGCCGGTACGTCCAGAACAAAGGCATGGCCATGTTCCCCCGCCGCGTCAACGGCCAGTACGCCATGATCGGCCGCCTCGACGGCGAGAACCTGTTCTACCTCACCTCCGACAACGTCCACTTCTGGAACGAAGCCGCCCAGCTCCAGCAGCCCGCGTACCCCTGGGAGTTTGTCCAGATCGGCAACTGCGGCCCGCCCATCGAAACCGAGGCCGGCTGGCTGCTGCTTACCCACGGCGTCGGCGCGATGCGCAAGTACTGCATCGGGGTCTCCCTCTTGGACCTCCACGACCCCTCCCAGGTCATCGGCCACCTGCCCGACCCGCTGATCGTGCCCAACGAGGAAGAACGCGACGGCTACGTCCCCAACGTCGTCTACTCCTGTGGTGGGCTCATCCTCAACGACACCCTGCTGATCCCCTACGCCATGAGCGATGTCGCTTCCCGCTTCGCGACCGTGCATGTGCCCGAACTGCTGGCGGCCTTGGCCAACGGCGGCAAGCTCAGCCTCTAGTCTTCCGCCAGAAGACGCGCCAGCACACGTGGATTGGGCATTGCTTCTTCGGTGTACAAACCGCCCAGCCCGAACGCCTCGGCCACCGCGAGGATGCGTTCAACCTGCTCGGCGGTCGCGTGCTTCTGCCAACCGGACACCAAGTCTTCGCCCGTCCGGATCGCCGACCGGTCGCGCGACATCCGCGACGGCCGATCGACCGCCGCCTTCACGCGATCGTCCATCGGCTGCCCCAGATACGAAAACAACGCTGTCACCTCCGCTTCGGGCTCCGTGCAGAGCGTTTCGTACAACATCACATGCGCATCACCCGAGCCAAGCTGCGACAACGCCACCCGGTTCAAGACTGCCCAATACACCGCCAGGTAGGTCACCCGGTCTTCCCACTTCGCCAGCCAGTCCTCGTGGCCCTGAAGAAAATCGTCGCGCAGCTGTGGCTGCCCAGTCCAGAAGGGGACGTCGTGCTGCGCGTAGCCCAGACGAAGCATCGAAAGCACGAACGCGACCGGATGCCGGAGCACGTAGACCATCGGCGTGTCCGGGTACGCCCGCCGGAGGTAGCCCGTCATCATGCTCGCGCGGATCATCTTGATCAGGCGATGACGCGCCGCGAAGGCGGTGTTGTGCCGATCGATCCACCGGTGCCGGACCCGCCCTTCCATGACGCGATGCAGCTGCGCCTGCTGCCGGGGCTTGGGGTCGTCGGGGCGGATGTAGCCATACTGCGGAAACGCCCGGAACATCGCGACGTGCTTCGGGAACAAGGGCTCAAACATCACCCGATGATCCAGCCGCGCATTGATCAACTCCATCAGCCAGGTCGTGCCGCTCCGAGCGCAGCCCAGCAGCAGGACCGTGTCTGCCGCGCTGCCCGCGCGGTCCACGTAGAACCGGCTCGCCAACAGCCGCCGGGCTTCACGCATGAATGCTGATTGATCGCCCAAGCCAACGCCCTCAAGCACACCTTAAAACTTCGCGTCAGGATAGCACCGCCGAAGCACCTCCCGTCGGACCAGGACGATCGCCAGGAAGATCACCCCCTTGGCGGCGATCAGCCACATCGGCACCTGCCGCGACTCCCACACGTCCGACGCGCCAAACACTAAGAACAAAGCAGCGTACCCCAGCTCCCAGCCCGCCGACTTCCGATGCTTGGCAAATCGCCAGGCCACGTACCCCGCGATCCCAAACCACGCCCCCGCCTCCGCCACGTTCAGCCAGTGGTACGCCGCGTTCAGCGGGTCGCTGGGGTCGTACCGCCAGAGCACATGACGCATCGCCGGCCAAAACTCGCGCGGCATGTCCTCAAACACTCAATCCCCCTCGTAAATCATCATCGCATCATCCGGGCCTTCGGCTTCGAAAAGATGATCGCCGAGGCGATTCCAATCTTGATCAAATGTTGTGTCAAGGATCTCCTCAGACCTGTACTCAACATGGCCATCGATATAAGCAATGCCACCTTCCCAGCATCCAGATGCTTCGGTGAACAAGCTCGAAATCCCGGCCGAGGTATCCACACCCGTATTGCGATCGCTCAGCGTCACATCCACGACACCAGGCTCATGATGATTGCCTAGGTTCCATGCACGAGACCGTGCGCCCGGCTCGTCGATGTCCAGCATGGCATAGCTGTAGTGATCGCTTGTCACCGGCCCGCTCTCCCAGACTTGTTTAGTATCTTCATGCGGGTTGATGAGATAGGAACCCGGAAGCATATCCCCTTCTAACAAATGCGCATAGCGATATTCCACGCTGCCATCGATCAACTCACCTGATTCAGAAAAACCAAGCATCCAGTCGTTGTTGTCGTCACCAGTCATAATCAGGCTCTGGTTGATCCCGCGCAGATAGGTTGAATTCAATATTTGCATCGCGGGAGTTTTAGCGCTGCAGCCGTGTGCTGGCCAGAACACAGAGAGCAAAAGAAAAATGATCGCCACCACCACCAATAGTTCTACGGTCGTGAAGCCATGAGCGCCTGATCTGTTACGCATAGGAAACTCACCTCAAGATACGCTTCAATCACCCCAAGCATACACGATCGCACTCAATCCCCCTCGTAAATCATCATCGCATCATCCCCACCTCGGGCTTCAAACAGGTGGTCCTCGGCGTGCTGCGCCAACCCGTAGCGGGTCCCCTGCAGCACCGGCCGCGTCTCAAAGGAAGTGTGGTTGTCAGACCACAAGACCCAGCCGTCCCAGTCGCCGAACTTGTTTGTATGCAGGCTACGAAGTCCCGATTGGGTGTCCGTGCCGGTATTTCGATCGCTCATCAGCGCGGTGTCTGTGCTGAATTCCGCCCGCCACACCTGCTGCCGCCCGCCGGGCTCGTCGATGTCTAGCATCGTGAAGCTGTAGTTTTCGCTGGTCACGTTGCCGCCGGTCCAGACGGTCTTCACATCTTCCGGCGAAATCGCGTAATCCCCAGTGAAGCAGTCGGCCTCGAGCATCAACTGGTACCGCATTTCCACGCCGCCGGGCACGAGTTCGCCGTTTTCATCCATGCCCGGCAGGTAGTTGCGGTTGGACTGAGAATAAGTAAACATCGCCTGCCCGATGCCACGGATCCGTGTTTGCGCAGTCATGGGGGTACCCAGTCGACGGGCACCGATGCCGGGCAGCAGTAAGTACAGAAGAGCTGCCGCGACGAATAATGCTGCGACCACTACGGCCAGTTCAATCAACGTAAAGCCATGCTGCCGTGTGCGTGCCCTCATGTCGGTGCTACGCCGAGGCCGGTGCGTGGGTTCGTTCAGCCCGTCATGCCTTCGAACATCGGGGTCGACAGGTACCGCTCGCCGAAGGAGCAGCCGATCGTCACGATCGTTTTCCCGGGGTTGGCCTCGGCCACGCGGCAGGCGGCGCAGATGTTCGCGCCCGTCGAGATGCCGCCCAGCAGGCCCTCTTCCTTGGCGACGCGGCGGGCCCAGGCGAACGCATCGTCGCTGGTGACCTGCTCGGTGCCATCGACCACGCCCATGTCGAGGTTGCGCGGGATAAAGCCCGCGCCGATCCCCTGAATCTTGTGCGGGCCGGGGTGAAGCTCTTGCCCGTCCATCTGCTGGGTAATCACCGGCGACTCGACCGGCTCGACCGCCAACGCCTGCACGCTGCTTTTCTGCTCTTTCAGGAACTTGCCCGAACCGCTGATCGTGCCGCCCGTGCCGACGCCTGCGATGAGAAAGTCGACTTCGCCGTGGGTGTCGTTCCAGATCTCCGGCCCGGTCGTGCGGTAGTGGATCTCAGGGTTGGCGGGGTTCTCAAACTGCTGGGGCATCCAGGCGTTGTCCGTCTGGCTGACCATCTCGGCCGCCTTGCCGATCGCGCCGCCCATGCCCTCGGCGGCGGGGGTCAGCACCAAGTCAGCGCCCAGCCCCCGGAGCATCGCCCGGCGTTCCAGCGACATCGACTCGGGCATCGTCAGCGTCAGCTTGTACCCCTTGGCGGCACACACGAACGCCAGCGCGATCCCGGTGTTGCCGCTGGTGGGTTCGATGATGTGTGTCTCAGGGTTGATCCGGCCATCGCGCTCGGCGGCTTCGATCATCGCCCGGCCGATCCGGTCCTTCACCGACGCCAGCGGGTTGAAGAACTCACACTTGACGTAGACGTTGCTGCCTTCCGGCGCAACCCGCTGGAGCTTGACGAGGGGTGTGTTGAAGGTCGTGTGCAAGATGCTGTCGTACACGCGTCCGTGAAGCAGTGAACTCGCGGCGGCTGAAGACATGGCAACACTCTCCTTAGGTTAAGCTCGGGCAAACGGACCTAATCGGGCCCAATCGGCGGAGACCGAACGCTCCGGTTCTTTGCATCGTAAGGGCGCATATCCTGAGGGACAAGCAACCCAAGCCCGTATCGGTTTATTCCAAATGAGCCAACCCCTTGTAGCAACCACTTTGTCACAACCCCCCGCCAAACCGCGCGGCAGCCTCAAGCGACGCCTCATGATCTACCTCGCCCTGTTCCTGGTGGCCTACCTGTCCCTGGTCGGCTGCATGCAACGGAAAGTCATCTACCCCGTCGCTGGCCAGCCGTTGCCGCAGGGGCTGGCCATCCCGCCCGGCGTCGAGACCTGGGCCACCGACCACCGCCAGGGCCAGACCCAAGCCTTCTTCATGCCCGGCGACGGCGTCACCCCCGACGCGCCCGGCCCGGTGGTCATCTACGCCCACGGCAACGGCGAACTCATCCAACACTACCCCTTCTACGCCCAACGCTACACCCAACAAGGCATCAGCGTCCTGGTCCCCGAGTACCGCGGCTACGGCAGCAGCGACGGCAAGCCCACCAAAGCCCGCATCGACGCCGACTTCGCCGCGTTCTACCAACAACTGACCCAGCACCCGCTCGTCGATGGCGACCGCATCGTGTTCCACGGCCGATCCCTCGGCGGCGGCGTCATCGCCTCGCTCGCCCAGCAACACCCGCCCGCCGCGCTGATCCTCGAGTCCACCTTCACCTCGACCAGCGACATGGCCAAGCGGCTCTTCACCCCGCCTTTCCTCATCCTCGACCGCTACGACGTGAACGCCACCCTCGCTGAGTACGACGGCCCGGTCCTCATTGTCCACGGCACACGCGATCAGATCATTCCCATCGCCATGTCCCAACGCAACCACGACACCGCCCGCCAAAGCACTTACCACACCTACGAGATGACCCACAACGACCCTTGGCCGCAAGCGTTCCTCGACGACATCGACGCCTTCCTCGTCGAAGCCCGCATCCTGCCCTGACCGCTGCGCGTTTCCTGCCTACAATCCCGCCGCAATCCCTTGCCCCCTCAACCGATCACCCCACAGAGAGACACCACCATGACCGAACGCGCCAACGCCATCACCCTCAAGGGCAACCCGATGACCCTGCTCGGGGACGAGCTCAAGGTGGGCGACGCCGCCCCGGCGTTCAGCCTGAAGGCCAACGACATGTCCGACAAGACCCTCGCCGATTTCGCCGGCAAGGTGAAGATCGTCTCGGTCGTGCCCTCCCTGGACACCCCGGTTTGCGATGTTGAAACCAAACGCTTCAACGAAGCCGCGGGCGAGCTGGGCGATAGCACCGTCGTCCTCACCGTCTCGGTCGACACGCCGATGGCCCAGAAGCGCTGGTGTGGTGCCGCGGGTGTCGAGAACGTCGTCTGCCTGTCGGACTTCAAGGACCACACCTTCGGCCCGGCCTACGGCGTCCGCATCAAGGAGATCGGCCTACTCGCACGCTGCCTGTTTGTCATCGACGCCAACGACACCGTGCAGTACGTGCAGCTCGTCCCCGAAGTGGCTGAAGAGCCCAACTACGACGCGGTGCTCAACGCCGCCAAGGCGCTGGCCTAAGCCAAAACAACCGCCTAATCCTAGACCCAAGCAGAAATCTCAAAAGGCTCACGTTCCAAGAGCGTGGGCCTTTCTCATGCGCTAAACCGATCACGCGCCATACACCCGCTCGATAAACGCTGCGGCGTTGTCGTGGTACAGCAGCCGCAGCGTCTGCTCGTCCAGCGCCGCGCCCCGCAAGGTGGGCGACGACTTGGGGTCCACACTCGGGTCGACCTTCGAGAGGTCCGGATCGACGATCGGGCTCGGGCCTTCGTGCCGGGTTTCCATCAGCTTGCGCATCGCCCAGAACCGTGAGCTGTACAACTCAAAGCCATACCCCGCTTCCTCGTCCGGCTCAATCGGCGGACGATTCGGTTCGGCGGGCAATGACTTGACCTCCTCAGGCGCCAACGCATTGAGCTTGTGCGCGACAATATCGGTGCCCCACAAGACCCGGCCGGGGTTCCGCTTCACGAAGTCCGCAAATTCGTCTGCTCGCTGGGAGAGCTCGCGGACCATCCACTTGGTTGCCGAGGTGTCGATCACGTAGGTCGGGAAGCGATCCAAGAAGCTTTGCAGTTGCTCGAGGTCTTCGGGCATCCCGCCCATATGCGCGCCAAGCCAGGGGCGGTCGCCGTGGGCCTCGATCATGCCCGCCAGGGTGTCCATGTGGGATTGCTTCGTGCCGTACTTGGCCGAATCGGCGTAGATCGTCTGGTACCAGGTATCCGGGTCGCCGACATGCGTCATGATTGCGGTGTAGCCGATCTCTTTGGCAATCCGTATCGCCTCCAGCCGAGCTGGCGCGTCCAGTCGAAGGTGATCGCTGCGATCAATCCCACGAGGCCCAGCCCAGATCTTGAACATCCGAGAGCCCTTCTGGTAGAAAGTCTCCAGCCGTTCATACCAGTCGGTCGTGAATGATCGCTCGGGGTCATCAGTGAAGTACTGCGGAATCGCCACAAACAAGATCCGGCTGCCATAGGCCTCTTGAAGCGCATCGACCTGCTCCAACGAGGTCTGCGAGATCACCCGGCCGACCCCGAACGCGTCCGCTGCGTCAAAGAACACCTCCGCCGCATCAATGTCGCTCAGGTGGATGTGTGCATCAATGATCGGGCCCGCGTAGGGCAACGCCTCGGCCTCCGCGCGGTAGTCCAGGCCCAATCGGTTGCAGTCGGTCAAAGTGGCTTGTGTCATGCTGCGATTCTAGGCCGGACGCCTTGCCCGATCCCGTTAGACTTTCGCCAACATGTTCAACCCATATGACCTTGTTGCGCTGGACCTGGACGGCACCCTGCTGGGGCCGAACGGTCAAATCAGTCACGCCAACCACGAGGCGGTGACCGAGGTTCAAAAACGAGGCCTGGCAGTCGTCTTGGCGACCGCCCGCCCGCCCCGTGCTGCAATCGGCTTCGCGCGTTCGCTGGGGCTGACGACACCGCTGATCGCCTACAACGGCGCATTGGTCGTCGATGCCGCGCAAGGCAACGTGATTCAGCACACGCCGCTCCAACCGCCGATCGTGGCGGAGATCGTCGCTTTGGCCCGGCAGCTGCTGCCTCGGGTGGTCGTGCACTTGGAAGTAGAGGACCGCGCGATCACCGATTGGCTGGACGAGCGGTTCACGGTCGCCAGCTCACGCGAGTTTCCGCCGGACGTGCTCGGGCCGTTGGATGAGCACCTGCTGAAACCCGTGACCAAGCTGATGCTGATGCAGGACGCGAGCAAGCTTGCCGAGATTGAGTCGATGATCCGGCAAGCGTTTGCCGACCGGGTCCAGCTGCACCACACCGATGCGCACCTGCTGCAGATCGTGGCCCCGGGCGTCGACAAAGCAGCATCCTTAAAGCAGCTTGCCACGGCACGGAACGTGCCTGCCGAGCGCGTGCTGGCGATCGGCGATGCGCCCAACGACGCGGGCATGCTCGCCTGGGCGGGCCTGGGCGTGGCGATGGGCAACGCACACCCGGCACTCCTGGACGCAGCCGACGCCACCACCCTGAGCCATGACGCCGACGGCGTCGCGGCGGCGCTGCACCAACACCTCCTCGCCCGCTCTGCCTAAGCCGGTTGGCGTCGGCGTTGACAACCGCCCGCATCCCGCCAGAATGCCCGGATGAAGATCCGTGCCGCCATTGTTGGGCCCACCGGTTACACCGGGATGCACCTGCTGGACCTGCTCGCCAAGCACCCCCACGCGCAAGCGACCTACCTGGCGTCGCACCGCGAGGTGTTGCCGGACATCCGTGAAGAGTTCCCCCAGCTCGCCGGCAGGGTTGCGGACGAGGTGGCGGTGTGCAAACCAATCGACCCCGCAGCGATCGCCGAGGCCGCGGACGTGGTGTTCCTGGGCCTGCCTCACAAGGCTGCGATGGCGTACGCGCCGCAACTGCTGGACGCCGGGCTGAAGGTCATCGACCTGTCCGCCGACTACCGCCTGCAAGACCCGGGGCTTTACGAAGAGGTCTACGCCACGCCGCACGACGACGTCACGAACCTCCACCACGCTGTCTACGGCCTGCCCGAGCTGTTCCGGGACGAGCTCGCCGACGCCAAGCTCATCGCCAACCCCGGCTGCTACCCGACCGCCGCCGCCCTCGCGCTCGCGCCGCTGCTGGAGTACAACTTGATCGACCCCGACTCGATCAACATCAACGCCGCGTCCGGCACGACCGGCGCCGGGCGGAGCGCCAAGCCGCACACGCACTTCCCCGAGCTGAACGAGTCGTTCTATGCCTATGGCCAAATCGGCGGGCACCGGCACCAGCCCGAGATCGCGCAGACGCTCTCCACCGTTGCCGGCCGGCCGGTGTCGCCGCTGTTCGTGCCCCACCTGCTCCCCATCGACCGGGGCATCCTCGAGACGATCTACGCTGTGCCCACCGGCCCCTGCAGCACCGAGGCGTTGGTCGAGGCCTACCAGCAGAAGTACGCGCACGAGCCTTTCATTCGGCTACGCACCAGCCCGCCGAACGTGAAGCACTGCCGGGACACCAACTTCGTCGACCTCATGCCCGCCGTCGTCGAGCTGGACGCCGGCCCGCGCGTCGTCGTGTTCGCCGCCGAGGACAACATGATCAAGGGCGCCTCGGGCCAGGCGGTGCAAAACATGAACATCCTGTTCAAGCTGCCGGAGACGACGGGGCTGCTGTAAACACACTGAGGGGGTTGCCAGATGCCAGCATTGAGTGATTTCAAAGATGTGGTGGACGCTCTCAAAGAGCTCCTTACGATTCGTGAAACACGTAAAACGCAACAGTCTGAAAGCTGGTGCAACATGGTTTCCTGCCTGGAGGAAGCCGCCAACTCCACACGAAACTACCTTCAAAAAACCAAGGGCGGAAAGACTAAACGGGACAACTCGGTAGAGCTTGATCTCTCACGCAAGTGGAGCGCCGTCGGCGACCAACTGCGTCGACTCCGCTCCAAGGAAGCCCGTGAACTCGCCAGGCACTGCAGTATGAAAGCAACGTATTGGGCTCACATTGACCGCTGGACAGACAATCAAATCAAACAAGGCGGCATTGAACTCGAGCCGTTGTTTGACCTGATCTATGAGCTCGCCGACCGCGAGCTCGCGAGGATCAACAAGCATCAATAACGCCCACTTTGGGGCACGACCGTTTCAGCGGGCAATCGTCACACGCGGGGCGTTGGGCTTTGCAGACCGCTCGGCCGTGGGCGATGAACAGGTGGGCCAACAGCGTCCAGGTGTCGCGGGGGAACAGGGCCATGAGGTCGCGCTCGATCTTTACCGCGTTCTTGCTGTCGTGCTGGGTGAACCCCAGGCGGACCGACAGCCGGCCGATGTGGGTGTCTACGACCATGCCCTCGTTGATGCCGTAGGCGTTGCCGAGGACGACGTTGGCGGTCTTGCGGGCGACGCCGGGCAGGGTGAGCAGCGCGTCCATGGTGCGGGGCACCTCGCCGGCGTGCTCCTGGACGACGACCTGGGCCATGCCGATGAGGTTCTTGGCCTTGTTCCGGTAGAAGCCGCAGGACTTGACGATCTGCTCGACGTCGGCCTGTTGGGCCGCCGCCAAAGCGTGCGGATCGGGGTACGCCGCGAACAACTCGGGCGTCGTCTTGTTGACACGCTCGTCGGTGCACTGGGCCGAGAGGATCGTGGCCGCGACAAGCTCGTAGGCGTTGCGGAAGTCCAACGCGCAGTGGGCGTCGGGGTACAACGAACGCAGCTTGTCGTACAGCCGCTTCGCGCGTCGGCGTTCGCTGGGGGTCTTGCTGGGAGTCTCAGCCCGGGCCACGGATTCAGCACCCGCCGCACTTGCGGGCGGCGACTTCGGTCACCGCCGCATGGGCGATCATCTCGCTGCGGTTGAGCGTGTGGGTGAGCTTGCCCGCCGCGACAAACAAGCCGACTTCGCGGATCAAGACCGCTTCACCTGCCGCGATCCGCTTCTCGATCTCGGGGTGCCCCAGCGGGAAGATCGCGAGCAGCTCGCTGCCGAGTTGCGTCTCGCCGTCGGGCAGGTGCTGGCTCAGGCCCATGAGTTCCGCCGGGAGCGTCAACGCGGTCGCGCGGACACTGTCTTCGTTGGGCCCACGCGACAAGCCCGCGGTGTACGCCACCCGGTGCGGCCGCCAGATCGCTTCGTCTACCCCACGCCCGCCCTGCAGCCCCACGCCCCCCAAGTCCACCGCCAGCAGGTCCCCCTTCAGCACGATCGGCCAACGCGCGCCCGGCGGGGTCACGAGGTATCGCCGACGGGACATTTCAACAGTCAACAACCCCGCGCCCCCCGGCATCAAAGACCGCATCCACAGCCCTTGTACCGCAAGGGCCAGCGAATCTCTCAGGGCTTGTTCATCCATCGGAAACGTCGTCCTCTCGCCCTGATGCGAGTTCACCGTCGGCTTGCTGGTAGGTCGCAACCCAGGGCGACACCATCAATAAGACCAATAAGCCAATCATGACGCCTTGCGCTGAGGCGTTGCTGAGACGATGATAGCGATCGAACCGGTCCCGCGCCTCCGCCCGAAGGCGCTCGCTAACCGCTTTGTCATACATGACCTGCCGAGACGCGTCGGTCCCCGCCGCTGCCCCCAGGCTCAGTGTGAACCCCGCCAGCACCGACGCCAGGACCAGCGCCCGCAGCCCGTGAAACCACCGTGGCCGCGGCCGAATACGCCAGAGCACCAGCACGCACCCCGTCAGAAGCACCGCCAACGCGGTTTGCCCCTTGCCCACCGCCATGAAGACGTGCCGAAACACCTCCCCCGCGATCGCGCTGGGCTTGTCCGCGATGACTTCCGAATCCCCCAGCGGGCCGAGGATCGTCGTCACCTCCAGCTCCCGCAGCCGCCCAAAAATCATCGCCGCCGCCACCGCCAGCACCGCGTAGCTGCCCAACCACAGACCGATCACCGCGTACTGCAACGCCTCGACCCCCCGCAGCCAGCCCGACCGAACATCCCGATCCATCACGCACTCTCTTCCTGGCTGTCTTCAGCCGAGCCGCTCAACTCGGCCTGCAGCGACCGCAACAAATCAAACGCCTGCAAAGGCGTCATCGAATCCAACGCCGCCGCCCGCAGCTTCTCCACCGCCGGGTGCGACACGTACTCGGTAAACAACGACATCTGTGGCCCCGCGGAACCATCGCCCGGCCCGCCCGTGGGCGAAGCCGTCTTGTTCGCACCCCCTGTCTCCAACGCCGAGTGGTTCACCTCCAACTGCTCTAGCAGCGCGCCCGCCCGGCCGACCACCGCCGCAGGCAGGCCCGCGATCTTGGCCACGTGAATCCCGTAGCTCCGGTCCGTCGCCCCGGGCATGATCCGGTGCAGGAACACGATCTCATCCTGCCACTCCCGCACCTGCACGTGCAGATTCGTCACCTGCTCGTAGCGCTCCGCCAGCTGCGTCAGCTCGTGGTAGTGCGTGGCAAACAGCGTCCGGCAGCCGCGCGCCGCCAAATGCTCCGCGATCGCCCACGCCAGGCTCAGCCCGTCCAACGTGCTCGTGCCCCGGCCGATCTCATCGAGGATCACCAAGCTCCGCCCAGTCGCGTGGTGACAGATGTTGGCCGTCTCGGTCATCTCGACCATGAACGTCGACTGGCCGGTGTGCAATTCATCGCTGGCGCCGACCCGGGTGAAGATCCGGTCGGTCAGCCCGACGACCGCCGACTCGGCGGGCACGAAACTCCCGGTGTGCGACAACAGCGTGATCAGCGCGGTCTGCCGGATGTAGGTCGACTTACCCGCCATGTTCGGTCCGGTGATCAACGCCAGACTGCCCGACGCATCCAACGCCACATCGTTGGGCACAAACCGATCACCCAAGAGCCGGTCCAGCACCGCGTGCCGCCCGCTTTGCACCTGCAGCACCGGCTCGTCCACCACCTCCGGCCGAACGTACCGATGCTTGACCGCCTGCCGGGCGAAACACCCCAGCACATCCAGCTCCGCCACCGTCTCCGCCCACGCGTGCAACGCCGGCAACTCCGCCGCCGCCGCCCGACACAACCCGTCAAACACCCACTGCTCCCGCGCGACCGCCCGCGTCTGGGCAGTCAACACCTTGGACTCAAATTGCTTCAGCTCATCGGTGATAAACCGTTCGGCATTCTTCAGCGTCTGCTTCCGCACCCAGTGTTCCGGGGCCTTGTCGCGGTTGGCCTTGGTCAACTCGATGTAGTACCCAAAGACCTTGTTGTAGCCCACCTTCAGCTGCGGGATGTTCGTGCCTTCCAGCAGCTCTTTCTGATACCCAGCCAGCCACTGATGGCTGTCACGTTGCAGCAGACGCGCTTCGTCGAGCTCGGCATCCACGCCGTCCCGCACCAACCCGCCCTCGCGCAGGTGTTGCGGCGCCTGCTCGACACAGCTCTCCGC
Organism: Phycisphaeraceae bacterium; assembly: GCA_965230305.1. Lineage (GTDB taxonomy): Bacteria > Planctomycetota > Phycisphaerae > Phycisphaerales > Phycisphaeraceae. The sequence continues at coordinate 532,894 of OZ245998.1, forward strand.
AATCTGCTTGCCCAGGCCCGCCAGCGCGTCTTCGACCTGCGCCAGCCGATCCGCCAGCCCCTTGAGCTTGGGCACCCCCGCCACCAACTCCCGCACCGGCGTCACCCGGGCAGCGCTCTGCCCTAGTCCGACCAGATCCCGAGGCGACAGTCGGCCCACGCTCAGCCGGCCGGCGATCCGCGCCACATCCTGCACCGGCGAAAGCGCCTCACGAAGCTCCTCACGCAGCCGCATGTCCTCAACCAGCGTCGCCACCGCGTCCTGCCGGTCCCGGATCGCCTGAAGATCACACAGCGGGTAACACAGCCACCGCCGCAACTCGCGTTTGCCCATCGCGGTAACACACCCGCCGCCGGACTGCATGACGCCCAGCAGCGAGCCGTCGACCTGGCCGGTCCGCAGCGTTTTTTCGACCTCCAGACTCGCCAGCGACGAGCGGTCGATCGTCAGGTAGGTCTCCTGCGCGAACCGCTTGGGCGGCCGAAGGTGCGCCAATCGGCCGTCCGCCCCGACGCGTTGCGTCTCCAGCAGGTACTGCACCACCGCGCCGGCGGGCATCAACGCCGCGTCGCCCCCCTCAAACCCAAACCCCGCCAATCGCTGCACGCCGTACTGCCGGCACAAGACTTCCTCCGCCTCGCCCTGCCGAAACTGCCACGCCGGCCGCCCCGCCAAAGGGCACCCCAGCGCATCGCCAAGCTGCTTCACACGACCCGGCGCTTCGCCGTCCGCCGTCTCGCAGTACAACAACTCGCTGGGCCCGACCCGCGCCAACTCATCGGCCAAGGCCGACGCCGCGCACTGCATCACCGAAAACGCCCCTGTGCTCAGCTCCGCCCACGCCACCGCGGCTTCGTCCCCTTCCAGAAACGCCACCGCCGCCAGCGGGTTCTCCCGGCCTTCCTCTAACAGCGATTCATCCGTCAGCGTGCCCGGCGTGATCACCCGCGTCACGTCCCGCTCGACCACCCCCTTGGCCTGCGACGCCTCCTCCACCTGGTCACACACCGCCACGCGGTACCCCGCCTGGATCATCCGGTGCAGGTAGTTCTCGACCGCGTGGTAAGGCACCCCCGCCATGGGTATCCCCTTGGTCCGCTGCGTCAGAGTGACCCCTAAAACCTTGTGGGCCAGCTCCGCGTCGTCGTAGAACATCTCATAGAAGTCGCCCATCCGAAAGAAAAGCACGCAGCCGGGGTGTTCCGCCTTGAAACGATGAAACTGACGCATCGCCGGCGTCTGGTGCGGGTCACTTTTCTTCTTCGCGGTCGCGGGCATGAACCCGACAGTGTAGAGCCTTCCCCCGCCAGAGACCTACAATCGCCCGGATGTCCAGCCTGTTCGCTGATGCCCCCCCCGCCGTCACCGATGCGGCCGAACGCTACGCCCTGATCGCCCCCGAGCAGGGGATCGATGCCGTCGGCGGGCTGACCTACGCCATCCCCGAGCCCCTGGCGGACCTGGTCGTCGGCGAACGGGTCATCATCCCCCTGGGCCGATCCAACAAGCCGACGCCCGGCTACGTCGTGGGCTTCACCGACACCACCGACTTCGACCCCGCAAAACTCAAGCCCATCAAACAACGCGACCCGGCGAACATCCGCCTGCCGGACCCTTTGATCCAGCTCGCCCAGTGGATGGCCCGGTACTACCTATGCCCGCTGGGCATGGTGCTGCTGACCCTGCTGCCCGCGGCGGTCAAAAAGGGCACCGGCTTGTCCGAGCGCCGACAAGTCCGCCGCCGCCCCGCCGACCGCGCCCCCCAGACCAAACTCACCAAGCTTCAGCAACAGGTTCTGGACCACGCCGACGACCAGTGGACCGACGCCAAAGCCCTCGCCGACCGGGCCGGGGCCCGCAGCCTGTCGCCTGTGCAGCAACTGATCGCCAAGGGCCAGCTCGAAGCCCGCACCACGCAGGTCATCGTCTCGGACCTCGACCTCGCCGCCCAGCGCGAAGCCCAGGACGCCCACCCGCCCGTCGACCTCAACGACGACCAGCAACGCACCCTGAACCACCTGCTCCACCACCTGCATCAGGGCTTCTCCGCACACCTGCTCCACGGCGTCACCGGCAGCGGCAAGACCGAGGTCTACCTACAGCTCATCCGCGCCCTGCCCGCCGACGCGGCCGCGATCGTGCTGGTGCCGGAGATCAGCCTGACACCCCAGACCGTGGCTCGGTTCCTCCAACGCTTTGACGACGTCGCGGTGCTCCACTCGGGCCTGACCGCTGCGCAGCGCCACGCCCAGTGGCGGCGCATCGCCGAAGGCAAAGCCCGCATCGTCGTCGGAGCACGCTCGGCCCTGTTCGCTCCGGTCGAGAACCTCCGCCTCATCATTGTCGATGAGGAACACGACCCGTCCTACAAACAGGATCAGGCCCCCCGCTACCACGCGCGCGACACCGCGATCAAGCGCGCCCAGATCGCCGACTGCCCGATCCTGCTCGGCAGCGCGACGCCTTCGCTGGAGTCCTATCACAACGCCACCGACCCCCAGCGGAAAGCCTTCCACTACCTGTCGATGCCCAACCGCGTAGCCGGGCTGAAGCTGCCCACGGTGCGCATCGTCGACCTCAAGGACGCCCAGCGCGACCGCAAGGGCGTCCACCTGCTGACCCCCCAACTCGAGCAGGCGATCCAGGACACCATCGCGCCCCCCGCCGGCCCGCCCAGCCAGGCCATCCTGATGCTCAACCGCCGGGGCTACGCCAACTACATCGCCTGCCCCAACCCCAACTGTGGCTGGGTGATGACCTGCGACTACTGCGACGCCACAATGGTCTATCACAAGAACAAGTCCATCCCCGCCGGGGGCATGGTCCGATGCCATCACTGCGGCGCCCAGCAGCGCCTGCCAGAGATCTGCCCCCAGTGCAAAAGCACCCGCGTCACGACCTTCGGCCTGGGCACGCAACGTGTCGAAGAAGAACTCCACAACAAGTTTCCCCAGGCCCGCATGGCCCGCATGGATTCGGACACCATGCAGCACGCCCGCGACTACCAGCAGACACTGGACGCCTTCCGAAGAGGCGAACTCGATCTACTACTGGGCACACAGATGATCGCCAAGGGGCTGGACTTCCCCAACGTGAAACTGGTCGGGGTGATCTCTGCCGACACCGCGCTCAACCTGCCGGACTTCCGTGCCTCTGAGCGGACGTTCCAACTAATCGCCCAGGTCGCCGGCCGGGCGGGCCGCAACAAACCCGGCAGCGTGGTGCTGCAATCGCTCAACCCCGACGACCCGACGCTGCAGTTGGCCGCCCAACACGACTACGAGGCGTTTGCAAAACGGGAGCTCGACTTCCGCCAGCAGACCGGCCTGCCTCCGGTCTCACGTATGGCCCGGATCGTCGTGCGCGACCGTGATCAGGCCAAGGGCCATGAACGCATCAGCCGGCTGCAGCAGCAGCTCACCGAACAAAACACACAGCAGAACCTGGGCGTCCGTATACGCGGCCCGATGCCATGCCCGATCGCGCGCATCGCCGAGTACCACCGCCAACAGCTTGAGTTGATCGCCCCGAACCCCGCAGCCCTTCAGCAGCTGCTCACCGCCCTGCGCAACGACGCCCGGCTGATCTCCGACCAACTCACCGCGATCGATGTCGATCCGACATCATTGCTATAAATGATGAGCCGCGGGAAGCGCACATCAAGGTGCGCTCCCCGCGTGCACTCGCCGGGACAAAACGTGCCTAGTTGAATTACGCCGCCCGGAGTTGCCCCGCATCCTCCAAACGCACTGCCATCCGCACCAGTTCCGCCAGTGAGTCGGCCTGCATCTTGTCCATCACATGAGCGCGGTGGACTTCGATCGTTTTCGCACTCAACCCCAGGTCCGAGGCGATCTGCTTGTTCATCATGCCTCGGACGACCCGGTCCATGACCTCACGCTCCCGCGGCGAAAGCTTCTGGAGACGGTCCATCAGCGTTTCAACCCGCAGGCTGCTCGAAGTGGCTTTCGTCGTGATCGCGTCCAACTGGGCCACCACCGCCGAGCCGTAGTCCCGGCTGGGGCAGAACCGAACCGACTGCGGCTCGATCGCCTGGATCGCGGTCTCATCCCCGGCATGCGCCACACTGACGACCGGCAAAGAGACATTCAAGGCCTGAAGCCCACGCTGGATCGCCAACAGCGATTCCACAGAACCCGTCGCATCGACGATCGGGCCTTGCACTCCGTGTTCACGGAGGCTCTGGAGGCATTTTTCTACATTCTCAAACACACTCAACGGGTATCCGCTTGCACTCAAGACACCGATCAGTTGCACCCTGATTGACGGATCTTCGCAGATCAGTTGCAGGGTCGGTGAAGCAGCCATGGGTCACCTTCCTGAGGAAAAGAGAGCTGGATGTCAATGTCTTCTTGGACAATTTTGTCTTCGGACGCATCACCCGGAGAAGTAAAGAAAAAACGCGGGTTTTACCGTAAGAAAATAAGCAAAAACGCTCGTGCCAAGCCGCTGGCACACTCTTATCGGATGCAAATTCGCCTAAACACTAGAGACTGTCGCGAAAACAAAACAAAAGGCGAGAAACATGGTCTTCAGACACGGGGACCTGCGGATCGCCGCCGGGCTTGAACGCGGTCCCCACGATCATGCCGTCCACCACTGCCGCCCAAGTCGCAATCGTGCACTCATCCACACCGCTGCCCACCAGCACTGGGCGGCCCCCCGCCGCTGCTTTGACCTGCTTTGCCAGCTCCGGGTCCACAGGCTTGCCCGTGCCGCTGCCGGTCACGATCACCGCGTCCGCCCCCGCCCGCTCAACCAACTCCTCCGCCTGCTCGCCGATCGGCCGCTCCACCAAGCCCGCCGCGTGCTTGACCGCCACATCCGCCCACACCTGCGTCGATTCACTCAAGCCCAGCGTCGACCGCAGCCGTATCACCTCCGCCGCTTTGCCTTCGATGAGGCCCTGGTCGGTGACCATCGCCCCAGACAACACGTTCACCCGCACGTAGTCCGCCCCGCACGCCGCCGCGACCGCCAACGCGCTCTCCGCGTCGTTCCGCAGCACGTTGATCCCCAAAGGCGTGTCCGGGTACACCTCCCGCACCGCGCACGCCAGCGCCGTCAGCGACGCCACCGTCTCCGCAGACACCCGGCCTTTGAAGAAAGGCACATCCCCGAAGTTCTCGATCATCAGCCCGTCCACCCCGCCCTCCACGAGCGTGCGCGCATCCGCCAACACGTGCGCCCGCACCGCCTGCATGTCGCCGGCAAACCGCGGGCTGCCGGGCAAAGCGGGGGCGTGCAACATCCCGACGATTGCCGGGCGCCCGAGTTCGAAGAGGGTAGACATGCGTGGGATACTATCAGCGCATAAAGCAGCCCACGGCGTGACACCGTGGGCTGCTTGAAATACACATGAGTGGTTTGGCTCAGGCTTCGATCGGATCGAGCCAGGGCATCATCGCCCGCAGTTCCTTGCCGACGGTCTCGACGCCGTGAGAGACGTTGGCCTCGCGCTGAGCCTTGAACCAGGGGAAGCCCTTGTCGTAGTCGTCGCGGAAGGCCTTGGCGAAGCCGCCGTCCTGGATGTGGGTCAACGCGTCCTTCATCCGCTGCTTGGTGTCGGCATCGACGATCTTCGGGCCGGTGTAGTAGTCGCCGAACTCCGCGGTGTTGGAGATCGAGAACCGCATGTACTCCAGGCCGCCACGCACGACTAGGTCAACGATCAGCTTGACCTCGTGGCAGGTTTCAAAGTACGCCAGCTCCGGCGGGTAGCCAGCCTCGACGAGGGTGTCGAAGCCGTTCTTGATCAGCTCGGACAGCCCGCCACAGAGCACGACCTGCTCGCCGAAGAGGTCGGTCTCGCACTCGTCCTTGAAGGTGGTGATGAGCGTGCCGCCCTTGCCGCCGCCGACGCCGATCGCGTAGGCCAGCGCCAGGTCCTTGGAGTCGCCGGTGGCGTCGTGGTGGATCGCCATCAGGCAGGGCACGCCGCCGCCCTTCTCGTACTCGAACCGCACCGTATGGCCCGGGCCCTTGGGGGCGACCATGATGACGTTGACGTCTTGTGGCGGGTTGATGGTGCCGAAGTGGACGTTGAAGCCGTGGGTGAAGCAGAGCGTCTTGCCCGCGGTGAGGTTGGGGGCGATCTTCTCAGCGTAGACGGTCGGCTGAACCTCGTCGGGCAGGGCCACGACGATCAGGTCGGCCTGCTTGACCGCTTCATCGACCGAAAGGGGCGTGAAGCCATGTTCCGCAGCGAGCTTGCCGTTGGCGGACTCGGCCCGGTTGGCGACGATCACGTTGAGCCCCGAATCACGGAGGTTCTGGGCGTGGGCGTGGCCCTGCGAGCCGTAGCCCAGGACGGCAATCGTCTTGCCTTGCAGGGGAGCGAGCGAGCCGTCTTTGTCGTACAGGGTTTCGATAGCCATGGTGGTGTTTCGGGGTAGGTGGAAAGTGGGGTGACAACGGGCGGAAAACCCGCCAAATCGAGCCGGGTAATTTAGTGGCTGGCACCCAAGGCGTAAAGCCGGGGCGTAGAGCCGCTTGAGCTTCTCCTGCTTATACTGCCCCCGATGTCAGAACTCACCCGGGACGACCGCTTCCCGCGCATCCTCCGCACTATCTGGGACTTGGCCGACGCCGACAGCGCGGTTCAACGGAGATGCGATGCGCTGGACCGCCCCACCCTGCAGCGGCCCTTCGAAACCGCCAACGGCACGTACTGGGTCTGCGGCGAAACCGGCCAGTTCGAGCGGGTCGACTTCAACCTCGACGCCCTGCCGGACTGGTACGACGACAGCTGGGCCCAGCAGACCCTCAGCGACCGCAAGCTCGCCCGCTACCGCCGGTTCGTCGCAGGCTTCGCCAAGCACAAACAAACCGGCAAACTCTTCGAAGTCGGCACCGGCCTGGGCGGCGTGCTCAAAGCGGTCGTCGACCAGGGCTGGGACGCACAAGGCTGCGAGCTCTCCCCTCTCGCCGCCCAGCGTGCCCAAGACTTTGCCGGGGCGCCGGTGCATCCCAAAGCCATCGAGGACGTTCCGCTCGAGGCCGAGGCCTTCGACGTAATCCTGATGGACAACGTGTTCGAGCACCTCCGCGAGCCGCGCAAAGTCCTGTTCGACCTGACGCAGGCCCTCCGGCCGGGCGGCGTGCTGTACATCATGACGCTCAACGCCCAGTCGCTGTCGCTGACCCACCAGCCGCGCACTTGGTACTACTTCAACCCGGGCCACCTCTACGTCCCGACCGTGCTGAGCTTCCGCCAGTACATCCAAGCGGCGGGCCTGCAGGAACGCTGGCTGCACACGCATGGCTTCAGCCCCTCCCGCGAGGGCAAGCACAAGGCCGTCAAGCAAGGCGGCATCGACCGGCTCTACGAAAAACTCGTCGGCAACGTCGGCGGCCTGCTCAAACGCGGCCACCGCATGGAAGCCCTCCTCCAAAAACCATAAACCCACCGCGCCCTCCGCGCCGCCGGCACTAGGCGATCCCGCCAACACGCACTACACTCGTAGCACTCACCTAGGAGATGGGCATGGCTTTCTTCCGTTTGTGTTTGACCGCGGTTTTCCTGTTCACCTTCGCCGGCTGCGGCGTCACCGACAAGGTGTACTACAGCACGATGGGGCTGCTCGGCAAAGAAAAGCGCGACATCCTCGTCGACAAGGTCGAAGACGCTCAGGACGCTCAAGCCGACGCCAGCGAACAGTTCCAGACCACCTACGAACGCTTCCAGGAACTCACCGGCTTCGACGGCGGCGAGCTGGAAGACCGCTACAACGCTTTGAAAGACGCCCTCGAAGACGCCGAGGACCGGGCCGGGAACGTCCGTGGCAAGATCGAAAGCGTCGAGGACGTCGCCGAGGACCTGTTCGCCGAGTGGGAACGGGAGCTCGACCAGTTCAGCTCTGCCGAACTCCGCGCCAACAGCGAACGCCAGCTACGGGACACCCGCGCCCGCTTCGACCGCCTGATGACCAAGATGCGTGAAGCCGAGAGCAGCATGGAGCCGGTGCTCACCCGCTTCAACGACTACGTCCTGGCCCTCAAGCACAACCTCAACGCCCAGGCCATCGGCTCACTCGAAGGCACCGCCGCCGCGATCGACGGCGAGATCGCAGCCCTCATCGCCGACATGCAGGCCTCCATCGCCGAAGCCGACGCCTTCCTCGCGGAGATGGACGGCGGCTCGTAAGCCAGACCTACCGCTGCCCCAACGGCTCGTCCCACACCGTGCTGCCCGGGTGCTGCGAGACCGTCGGCAGGATCTCATCCACCCCCCGCTGCACCGCGTTTTCCATCTCGCGCGTCAGCTTGTGAATCAGCTGCTTCTGTCGCCCGCCCTCGCGCTCATGCTGCTCGATCCGCTGAGACACATCGATCGGCTCGCTAAACCGCACCACCGCCAGCCGATCCGCGTACGCCGGCAACTCCTGGTCATATAAATCTTCATGCAGCTTCTCGACCGTCTCCCCCAGCCGGTCGTAGTTCGGGCAGGCCGACACATAGTCCCCCGAATAGCTGGCGATCCGGAACGCGATCATCGCATCGTCCGCCCACCCCGCCGCCGCCCGATGATCGACCGCCCGGTGCGGGTCCGTACGCACCTCGTGAATCAGCCGCCTCGCCGCACGCACCCGCGCCAGCGCATCATCACTGGGCTTCGGCGTCAGCCCCAGCTTCGCTTCCAACCGTTCCAACAGCACGCCCGCCGCCGAGGGAATGAATGTGCTGGAACCCTCCCCTCCCTCCAATGGCGACAGGTCGATCCCGCGGTGCTTCAGGTTCCGCCTGACCCCCGCCTGCCCGATCGCCCACAGCGCCGACAACGCCGTCTGCTCCGGCGTCAGCTTCACATCCAGCGTCCGCGCCATCCGCCGGATCGCTTCGACCAACGCCCCCTGCGGGTCCGTCAGATGCGTCGCCTTGATCGACACCGGCACCACAACCAACCGCTTCCCACGCTCCGCCAACTGCTTCGCCGCCCGCGTCGCCAGAAACGCCGCACCATCATGAAAAGGCGTCACCCGATCATTCTCCAAGTACACGTTCCCCTCCGGGAACAGCGTCAACGGGAACTTCCCCCGCGCCAGCGTCCGGGCCGCCTGGTCCATCGCCTGCCGATCCGTGCCCTCCCGGTCCACCGAAAACGTCCCCAGCCGCTGCATCACCCACCCGTCCAGACGCCCCCGGAAAAACACGTCATACGCCGCCATGATCCGAGGCACCACCCCCACCTGCCGACACGCCTCGATAAACACCGCAGCATCCGCGTGCGTCGGATGATTCGGCACCAGCACCGCATGCGTCCCCGGCTCACGCACCACCCCCAAATGCTCCGCCCCCTGCACCTGCACCTCCGCGATCCGCTTCACGACCGGCAGGAACCGATGCCGGTTGTACTGCCGCATTACCCAGGCCGTCGGCCCGAAGTACCGCGGCGGAAAAAACCGATACGGCTGATCCGAAAAGTCCAGCATGCGAATGAGGATACGGGTTCACCCACCTCTTATGCAATCGGAATCATATGTCGCTGAATCGCCTCTCAACGGAACAAGTCAACCTTTTAGTCTCCAAAAGATTGGTGTATGACCCACCCAAACATCGCGCATCCTCCCAGCACCGCGATATAGCCCAAGACTAACGCAGCGATCGCCATCCACTTGCCCGGCCGATCCGGATTGCGGTTTTGCAACACCAAGGCCCAATGACCCAACGCGACACCCGGCACCGCAATCAACGCGCCAACGAAGAACACCGGCAGCAACAACAATCCCAGGAAGGAAAACAAAAACGCCAAGTCTGTCACCTGTGGCCGCTTCTCCGGCACCTCAGGCATCAACAACGACTGCTCCCCGCTTTTGTCCAAGGATGCCGCAAGCGCCATCGCTCGTTTCTGCTGCAATTGTTGATCGTGCCGGTCCGGCAGCAGGGCCAATATCAGTAACCCAAAAACACTGAACAACCCGACAAAGCCCCAAGCTCCTTCGTGCCCTTTGGCTTGGGCATATCGGCCCAGCCCTGCGATCAACAACACACTGCCAAACCCGATCATCCCGAACCAGACAAGAAGCACCATCCCAACGTCTTCTTCAACGAAATCCTTCATCGCCACAAGCGCAGGGAAACTGCCAAACTGCAACGCCAGCCCAGCGATGCCTAGCACCAAGCTCTGCCGATTCTTCTTTGCGTCCAATGGGTTCCCCCCAGACATGAGATATGAAGCAACCGATGCGAGACTAGCCTCGCATCCAAGTATGCCGTCAATATAGGCTGGCCCTGACCGCCACAACAACTTAAGCCCCTTCCCGAGCCTCAACATCAATGAAGTTTCGCCCCTCGTCTTCCCTCTCCACCTGATCCATTGCCACCGTCCCCCTCGCCGCCGATGGCCACATCAACCTCTCCCCCGAAGGCCTCCCAGGCACCCTCGCCGTGCTCGACCAACGCAATCTGCAAAGCCTCAACGGCCTGCCGTGGGTGGCGAGGTGATGTAGCAACTATGCCGCTGCGCGGGCTTCGATATCGATGAAGTGTCATCCTTCCGCCACACCAACCCATACATCTACAGGACACCTCCACTCTGATACCTTCTCAATCCTCATCCGAACTCGAAAAAGGGACCGAAGTCGACCCAAGCCGCTTCACAGGCTTGCCCGGCGGAATTCCCCGCGGATAAAACCGAAATACCCAAGCAAGCTAGCCAACGGCAAAACAACTCCAATCTACTCACTAGCCACACTACCGCATCTTGTATCCCCAAAAAACAGACGCTAAGTCTCACTGCCCTGAATCATTAAACTCAGATCCAACCAACATATCCGAGTACCTGTTAATGTCGCGACGAATCTCAAGACCGTCACTGAGGGCTTCGGCCCACATAGTGAGCTGAAAGTTGACTATCGTGGCCTCTGGACTGTCCGACGCAATCGAGTATCGGTCGCCCAGTTCAGCCAATTCCGCTTCCAGGCGCTCCCGCGGAAAAACAGGAACCGGGCCATCGCCAATAATCTCCCCATAAAATTGGAACATCGCACTATCAATTAGCTCATCCGCCTCCATCCGATAATGGTATACACGATGCTCATGTCGTCCAAAAATATTTAAATACACCATGGAGGGGCTATCATCCGAAATGCCGGCCCAAGAGGCAATCCGATGTATATCTCCCTGATCAAGCATCTCGCCAGCCTCACGCTTACGATCGAGAATTGCACGAAACTTCTGCATAGCGGCTTGCCTGTCCGGTGTGTATGTAAGCCTGATAAGGCTGCCCGCGTAATCACGACCCTCATGGCTGCCCGCACCGCTGCTACCCGCAGGTTCGCCTGACTCCTCAGAACAGCCCTGAGAACCAACTAAAACAAACACAAGAACCATCACCAAAGCGTGCCTGGATAACATAGCAACTCCAAATTAGACAAGAATCCAACAACAGCGTACGCCCACGACCCTCGCCTACTGCTTCTGGCCCGCCTCGCGCCAACGGTGATCCCTCCCATTGTAAAAGTCTTCCAGAACACGAGCCCTTGAGTTGCTATCTGATTGTATTATGCGGTAGGACGACTCATTGAGTTCAATATAAATATTATTCCACCCATCGATGAACCATTCTCCTCGACTAGCGCCGGGCAAAACCAGAGGCTGACTGCCGCCAAGAGTAAGTTGACCGCCGAGTCGAAGCGCCCCCTGACACTCGTGCGCATTAAACCAGCCGCCGTAAACCACATAAACAGAAAAAAGAGCACTACTGGAAGTGCTGCCGTGATAAGTCAACAAAAGAACATACTCTTCCGATTGAAATCGAAGAGAAGACGTGTACTCATCAAATGTAACGACCACATCGAGCTCACCGGTCTCAACAACTCGCTCCGAACGAAAAGACCCCTCGAACTCCTCGAACCCATCGTCCGGCGGATCGTCCTCACCGTAGCCTTCTTCGTCGACACTATCCGGGTCGACACTATCCGGTTCCGGCACAACCCCCACCGACTTATCAAAGCGATACTCATACTCGGAAACATATCGGCCGGCCGCCTGGCGCATCAGCGCCAGAACTTCTTGATCCAGCTCCTCAAGCTGATCTGGCTCAAAGAGGCTTGCGCGCGACTCGGCATCCTCGACCAGTTCCGGGTCGCTTCTTTCACCCCCCGAGTCGCTGCACCCAGCAAGAAAGGTAAGAACCAGCACAAGCGAAGCAATAAATCGATGCAGCATCATTATTCCCGTTCCCTCCAATGCAACGTGATACGAACATTTCAAATATAAACATGCAACACACACGTCTTGAAAATGCCTTAGACCCCGATTGATTGCTAAGCCCCACACCTAAAACCAAGTGATTTGTCGAGTACGCAATCATCTTCCCAGCCAGCCTGGAAGTATTTCAATTTATCTATACCATCCCGCTTCATCGACGTCAAACCGTCTCCCGCCGATCGCTTTCGACGCATCACGCCGCTTCCCGCGCCTCCACATCAATGAACTCGCGCGGCTCATCCCCGCCCGCCTGACCCATCGGCAATACCCCACTCGGCCGGGTCAGCTGTTCCACCTTCCGCGCCACCGCGTACTTCCCGTTCGCGCTCTGCTCGATCAGCCCCGGCGACGCAGCCGCCTGCTCCAACCAACGGTCCCGCAGCTCCCGAGCTGCAGCCACCAACTTGGGATCGTTCTTCACCGGCCTGGGCTTCTTCACTTTCGCTTTCGCCTCAGGACTCGGCACCCTTCCGGGGGCGGGGGCTGTGTTTGCTGAGCCAAAATGTAATCCGCCCGCGCTCACCGTCTTCGCCCGCGCCGCCGCGGCATCCGCTTCACGCTTCACCGCTGCACGCTTGGCAGCCCTCTCCTCCTTGCTCGGCCGAGCCGCAGCCTCCAGCCTCTTCCGCTCGTTCGCAGCATCCTCCAACAGCTTCGCCACCCCGCTCTCGGCAGGCAGCACCCGAGGCTTCGCATCACTCCAGTGCGTCCCCGGCGGGATCGGCAACACAATCCGATCCTCACGAATCGCACCACTCCCCGTCTGACTCGGAAACCACCACCCCCCGGAAGCCCCACCCCCGGAACCATCCAGATCATCTTCCCGGATCTTCTTCTGCCAGAAGATGTGCACCCGGCCTTCATTCCGTGGGCCCCTTTTTCGGCTCCCCGTCCGGAACGCCAAAGGCACAAACCCCATCGCCTCCCAGAACCGGTTCGCCGCCAGGTCCTGAGCACACCAACAGCAGAACAACCGCACGCCGTACGCGCTCCGTTCAAACATCGCCTTCAACAACGTCGCCCCCACCAGGCCGCGCTGCCTCCCGGGCGTGATGTTCATCTGATAGATGATCCCCACATCCTCCCGCTTGAAATATTTATCCACGCCAATGCAGTACCCAATCGGCTCAGCGTGTGAACCGCGAAGCGATGAAGAACGCGAAGCCGAGTCCAGACGGGTGGTATTGGGTCCGTCAGACGATTCGGTTTCTGCTTCATGCCCCCGATCCGCTTCGCCCCCCTCGCCCCTTTCGCCCCTTCGCGGCCCAACACCCTCCGCAATCAACACATGCCCCTTGTTGATATGCCCCTCGAGCTGCCCGGTGGGCATCCAGCCGACCGCCTTGCTGTGCATCTTCTGGAGCTGGTCGATGAAAGGCAGGTCGTCGAGCGTCGCATCCCGCACGCTCACCCCGCCGCCGGGCAGGTCCTGGGGCGCAGGCAGGGGCAACAGCTCCCGCCGAACGCTGCCGACCACGCGCGCTTGCGGGCCCGCAGCTGGATTGAAACCAAGGGAAGATTCAACGCTCATGATGCACCTCCGGAAGTTTTGTGTTTGGCGTGTTCGGAGAACAGGGATGAAACCGATGGGCGGGATCGACCCGCCCGGGAAAGCCGCCGAGGCGTGGAGCAGGAGGGAGAAAGGGAGACGAGGCACCCCACACCCCAGCGGCGGTTCGTTGAGATGAACGCAGCCGTTAAGCCGCCTGAGAAAGACCGCCGTGTTCGGTGTAGGTACTGATCGGCGTGGTTGCGGGGCCAGACTGCATCTTCCGGTTGAACCAGAACGCAGTCAGCCAGACCTTCGTGCTGGCCGGGACGGTGACCGGGAAGACCACGGTCGTCGTGGTGCGAGAGATGTTGCCCTCAAACTTCCAGCCCGCGATATCCTCCGGCGGCTGCTCACCGACATAGCTCAACACCGCCGCCCCGCTCACGCCTTCGGGCTTCGCCCGCTTGGTCGAGTCCGGCTGATGAAGCCGGATGTCGATGCTTCGGCCGCTCACCTTGGTCACCTCGATCAACGGCGCTTCGCTTGGGATCGGCACCGGGGTCGGCTCGTTGTCCCGCACGGTCAACCCGAAGTCCAGCCGCTGCTGATCGGTCACGCCGGGGTGCCGAGTCATGGCCATACCGAACTCGCGCGAAATCGCCACCAATGCCTTCTTGGCCTCGTTCTTTGCAAAGACAGTGGCCTTGCCTCGGGTCGAAGGGTCGGTCGCCGCGGTGTACGCCGTGTCATAAGCGTTTTGCGTGTTGGCGTACTCGGTCGCTTGGGCCGAGGTGAGCCCGACGATGGTCGGATCGGTCAGCGCATCAAGCTGGGTCTTGAAGTTGGCCGACCAGTTCAGCAGGCCGGCATCGGTTGAGGGAAGGTAACCAGGCATTACATGTCTCCTAGAAGAAGTTTGGAGCGCACACACGCCCCGGATCGAGCGAGCAACACGCGTTACCCGCATCCATGCGAATCACGAAAACTTGAATTGCTGGGCCCGGAAGTGAGCCCCAAAATCATTCCGGGGTGTGTATCGCGTGAACTTGGCCCCCGCTTAACCGCCACCGCCTGCAAATCCGCAACACACGCTACAGGCCATCCCGCACAGCACGGCTCCCACACGCAACCAGGCCACGATTATCGCCCGCACAGACCAGCACTCGGGAAAGCCCTACCGAAAGAAACAGATATTTAAAGTTTGGAAACAGACGTCTTGAGAACCGAAACAGATGTTTATGCCGCATAAACATTTGTCTCCAAGTTGAAAACATCTGTTTCAAAAACATTCACAGCTGTTTTTAAAGCGCAAACAGAAGTTTTCAAGCCGAAAACATCTGTCCAAATGTTGCTTGCACTTGTTTTAAAACCAAAAACATGCGTGAACAAATCATTCGCTGTTGTTTTCAATCCATAAACAGATGGCAGTAAAACCTAAACCGCCAAAACCAAATCGGGCAGTCGAAACGTAAAAGTTCACGCGGCGGGTGCGTGTGACGTTGACTTCACACCCGACGTTGCCGTCCGCTCGCGTGCAACGCCTGGTTATGTCGCGGTTTTGGGGTCAGTCCGATCTGCGGAAACACTTCTTCCGTGATGTACGGCCACAGATAGTCAGTGTCGATTTCATCGAACAGCCGTATGTTCTGCTTGAAGAATCGTATGACAATGTCTGCGAGTTCTGCATCTATGTCTGCCGTTGGGTCAGTCGGATCAAACCTGTTTTCGTAGACAATCACACAAAGTGCCGACAGCAAGGTCGCGCGCTTTATTTCTGGGATGTTAGCCTTTAGAACGAATTCCTGAAGTAGCGTTAGTGATTCTGCATTTGCCATCATCAGATCCTCATCCTGTTGGAAGAACGACAAAGTGAGATTTGTGGTCCATTCTTCAAGGAGTGCTCGGTCCAACGGTGGTGTGCAAGTGCCCATGGATGAGAATGTTTCGCTACCGCAGTGGTGGCAAGGCGCAGGCCACTGACGCCGTTCTTCGAATGCAGCCAGTTCCGCGGGAAGTTGCCGCCACTCTTGACGAGCACAGTTCGCACACGTTCGTGTTTGTTGATATTGCGGCATCGTTTCGCGACATAACGTAAATCGGCTCAGTTGCCGGCCGCCCGCGGAGAGCAGGCTCCAAACCGACAACAACATTATCAATCGCGGGCGCAGCCGGTCAACTGCGGCCGGTGGTTAGCTGGCTAGTAATGGATTGCCACAAACGCATCGCAAAGTACGCCCTGTCGTTCAATGGCGTATCCCTCGATGCCATCGCGAGGGCCACGGATATCGCGGAAGTGCCAGAACTGATCACCTTCTTCAAGCTTCGCAACGAAACGCTCCCAGTGGCGGCGAAGTTGAGGCTGCCATGATGCGACTTCGATATGCGATTCAGCATCCCGTACTGAGCAACAACCCAGTAGATAGGAGCGTAGATGTTCAGCATCAGTCGAGGACGGCATGGTCAGCTAACGTAAAAAGCTCAGTTGCCGGCCGCCCGCGTGGGTGGCTCATCGACCACTCCAAACTTTACACCGCGGGCGTCGCCGGTCAACTGCAGCCGGTGGTTAGGCCGGCGCTGGGCTGCTAGGACTGCCAACGCTGATGCCATTAGAACAAGAGACGCAGGTTCCGGGACCACGGCGATAGAGGTTAGCGATCCACTGAATCCGAAACTAGCATTAGGAGTAGGAGGTGGTGGTGTTTCAAGCTGCGCTGCAAGTCGGATATTGCTATCGATCAGGTCGCCGAGGCTCAAAGCCGTCGGCAGTTCGGGGCCATCAATGACGTCAGGCTGGGTAGTGACGCGGATATCGAACAGTGAATTGCCAAAAAAAGCACGAAAGAGATAGCTGTCAGCGAGTACGTTTCCCGACAATGTGCCGTGAAGGAAGTCGTCCGAATACGAGATAGAAGCATCAGGCGTGCGTTGTGTGACGCCACCGAAGGTGAGGGAAGCTTCTAGGGTGGCGGTATCAAATGGTCCATTACCGGAATCTGGAGCGATTCTGGTGTCATAGGTAAACGTAGCTGACCAAGGTTGACCTTCGACGACACTTGCCTCATTCCATGGGTCAGCGAGCGTCTGACCGTCAGTCAGGAGGTCATTGGTGATCACACCCGAAAAAGAGGCCGTCAGGACTTCACCTGAGGCAGTAGCAGTCGATGCCAAGACCAAGAGAGTTATCAAGACAGAAGGCTTCATCGTGATCTCCGGAAGGGTTGGTAAGGCCTAACGTAAAAGGCTCAGTTGCCGGCCGCCCGCGGGGAGCGGGCTTCAAACCGACAACAACATCATATCGCGGGCGCAGCCGGTCAACTGCAGCCGGTGGTTAGACCCATATTTCAAATATTGTTTTCTTATTCTGCTTGGGCTTCGTCAACCAAGTCCTGAAAATTGTCAAATGACTCAGTAGCTCGTCGCTGTTCCTCACGTATCTCGGGAACATAATCAGCTGCAACAGTGTATAGCCTCAACTGTGCTGACTTGATAGGAGCAAAACGAGGATTGGTGAAGTCAAGGAAATCGTCTTCTGCATAATTGTAATTAGACGCCTCCCACGCACTCACACAATCAACCCATGCCAACCGAAAATCCTGCGGAGCATCTGAGACATCAATCCTAGCGAATTGAGTCATGTAGTCTGGCTTTACTTTAGCGTCTTCATATTCGGCAATTATGCGGGATACTGCTTGGGTATCGGCATCATCACCGCATCCAGGTAGTGAAAGTGCGGCTAACGCCAGAATGACAAAGGCGAGTGGGTACTTCACGTGAGCGCTCCGATACGGTTGTGGGTCTAACAGTTGATTGAATGGTTCCATTGAGTACGCGATTTGGCGTGCTCAATTGCAGGGACGTCTCAACTCTGCGAGTCTTGCGCGGGGCATGCCCCCAGACACTTTCTTAAGAGTAACTGAGCGATTTGACTAAATCAATGATCCGCCGCGACTAGTCGCTGATCCCCTCCTGAAATCTTTGCTTGCCCTCAAGCCCTTCTATCTAGCAACAATTTTCTTAATCCCGCCCCCACCGCACATCTGCGTTTCCACCACCCCCCTGGACACCCCCACCGCCATTGGCGAGCGACGCATCGGCGAGGATGTCGATCGGCAACGCCTGCTCGTACATCGTGTCCGAGTGCTGGTCGATGGCCGTCACCTTCATGCGGCATCGCCCCACCCCGATCCGGCTGGGCAGCGTCACCGGCTGGCACAAAAAAACCTTCGCGTCGCCTAACGAGCAGAATCAGGCGTTGAAAATGGGGCGTCCACGCAGCATTTTTAATCGCCTGGATTCTCTGGCTGGGAAATTCCTGATCCCAGCCCCCCTGACGAGGAAGGCCCTGATTCCCCGATCTGGAGGCAGCTCAACGACTCCTATGCGTGTGATTTGGCCAGTCAGTGGCCACCGAAGACCCAAGAGGTCGGCCAGGCCTTCTATAAGTCAACCCGCTCAGGCCCTTTTTACCTGGCACCTAGCCCCTCCGCATGTGAGCCCGGAAGAACTCGGCGACTTCATCCGAGATCTTTTCAACGTGCTCAGGTCTCCAATACAGGTCGAAATGGTCTGCGCCCTTGATCACCGTGACCTTCTCAGGTTTGACCTCCTCCGCGAAGCGGATGGCACCCGGGCTGGAGACAGCTTCGTCGCCGTAAGCAAGATAGATCGGGATCGGATCGAACAGCTTCGTGTAGTTGAAAATCGAAAAGCCATAAAGCGAGTACTGACTGCTGGCAGCCACTTGGTTTTTCCACGTCGGCACGTCGCCGGGCTTGCCTGCCAAATAGTAGTCTCTCATTCCGACGTAAATAGGTTCTGGCGCCGCGGCGACTTCTTCCTCAGTCTCAGGGACGGGCTTGATATAAATTTCTTCCCCGGTATCGAAGCGAGCTTGCGCAGCGTCAGTCAACGCCTTGACGACCATGTTGCGATAGCCCTCCGCACCCAGCACGCTAAGCGGTGTATCCAGCTCGATCAAATAGGGGCTGATCATAGCCACCGCGTTAATGCGCGTATCAAAAGCCGTCTCGTACATCGCCCAGCCGGACCCCATACAGATACCGGCGTTGAACACGTTGTTTGTGTCAGTAACGTCGAGCGCCCTAAGGAAGTCAACTGCATTTCTGACGTCTCTCAGCAACCATTCTGGGATAAGGTAGCCAGACTTGCCTTCACTCTCCCCCCACCCGCGAGGGTCAAAAACCAATGCCGCGAAGTCTCGTTCTGACAAAGCTTTCGCATAATCTCCGCCAGTTTGCTCTTTGACACCGGTTACCGGCGGGGTCACGACGACCGCAGGATATTTTTTGCCTGCGACATAGTCATCCGGAAGAAACAGATGCGCCGCCACTTTGTGCCCTTCGCTCTCAAAGTGAACGGTATTTCTACCGGGGTTGAATTCTGAAATCATGATAGTTTCCTTTGCTTTGTATCTCGATTTCCATGAAGCAGTCGTGCCCCTCCCCCCCAGTAAGGGAACCTGAAGCCAAGCCTCGCTGCCTACCGGGATTGATCCTCTAATTTAGATCAACCGCGAAGCAAACTCCAAAAGTGAGCGACATCGCAACGAAGGCGGTTGCTCTCTTCACTGCCCTGCGAAACCCAACAGTTGATTGAGCGGGTCAGTCTATCCGCAGATTATATGGGATAAACAGAGCCGAATCTGTCTAATCAATGCGTTTGGGCCGACATAGAACCATTCGCAACAACTTCCGGGGGTCATTCCCGCCCCGCCATTGGCGAGCGACGCGTCGGCGACGATGTCGATCGGCAACGTCTGCTCACACACCATGTCCGAGCGGTGGTCGATGACCGTGACCTTCATGCGGCACCGCCCCACCCCGATCCGGCTGGGCAGCGTTACCGGCGGGCACAAGAACTCCTTCGCGTCGCCTAACGTCGACAACGACCGGGCACTGACCCGTTGATTGTCCATGTGAAAACGCGCCCGGCAGGGCTCTGGTGCATTGTGTTGTTATGTGCGACGCTTACGTCTTGGCTTGCCAGTCGGCACGTACATCACATCGGGAATTTGATGCACGACCCAGTCGGCGTCTGCGTATTTATCCGTTACCCACGGTTCTGGATCAAACGGCACCTTAGATGTGGCAAAGTCGTTGCGGCGGAAGCGACGCTCAATTGCGCGAGAGACCTGCAGCCATTCACGCTCCCAGCCGTCAGCGTCTTTGACGTATTGATACCCCTGGTAGAAATACGGGTCGTTCTCCCAGTAGAGCCACAATGCTGTCCCCGCATCGCAGTAATCGCTTTTTAGAATCCGCTGCAGCGGGGCAATGCCTCTGTCGCAATTCCAGATCGCCGCAAACAGATGAAACTCCAAAGGTTCTTCGCATTCACGCAGGAACTGGGTCCGCAGGCGATTCCATTTCCGGGATTCACGCTCGAACGCTTCTTCATCAGCATCATGAAAATCGCTAACCCAATAATCGCCCGCAGCATTTCGGATGAAATCGGCACGTTTCTTGGGCAGTCGGTCTGTTGCGGCGTGTGCCGCGGTACGAATCTTGTGCTGGCGCTGGGACCGAAGCTTGAGCGCTTGGTCAGCCAATTCGGCTGGGGTCTTCTTCCGTACTCGCCGTTTCTTTGCCATCTAATGCTCCGGTTAGCACATAACGAGAAAGGCTCAATTGCAAGCCGCCCGCGGAGAGCAGGCGTCAAACCGACCACACCATTCTACTCGCGGGCGTCGTCGGTCAACTGCAGACGGTGGTTAGGTCACATCGACGACCGAGAAACGAACGCGACGATCGGCAGGGCGACAGCATTGATGGCGACACCGATGGGCGTACCCAAGTAGATCGCACAAGCGATAACCCAGCCACCAAGGTAATCATCGAACGGATCGAAGCTTACGAATCTAAGGATTGATCCAACGAGCCACCCACCGATAAAACACGCGATCGCGGTTATCACGTATTTCACATTTGCAACCTAACGTAAAACGCTCAGTTGCCGGCCGCCCGCAGATAGCAAGCACCAAGCCGACAACAACATTCTACTCGCGGGCTCGCCGATCAACTGTAGCCGGTGGTTAGCCCGCTCGTTGCTCAATCGAAACGCATCCCCATCTTGAGGACAGGCAACGAGACACCTTCTTCTTCGTGCTTGCGTGCGAGGTTCGTCAGGTTGATCTGAATTTCGCGGACGTTCTCGTTCTGAAGTTCGGCATGCAGGAGCAAATCGCCATCCGCGCGAACGAGTTGCTCGTTTGTGATGTTGTCGCCATAAACCTCGCGGAATAGGTCGAGAATCTCCGATTCCGGGGCGGTAGGTGTTGGCGAAGATGGCTTGGCACCGATGCGCAGGACCAGAAACACACCGGCAACGATGACGACGATTAGCGCGATTCCGATGGCAACCTTCATGCGACCTAACGTAAAAGGCTCAGTTGCCGGCCGCCCACGGAAGCAGGCTCCAAACCAACAACCACATCATAACGCGGGCGCAGCCGGTCAACTGCAGCGGCTGGCGAGGTGTCTCTCGGATCGGTTTTCTCAGTCGACGGCGCATCTTGAAATGAGTGTCGCTGCAGGCGCACATGAAGACTGCTGGTTTAATCAGTGGTTTTTATTCAATCAGCAACACATCATTGCACAAAAAGAGGCGATTAAGTTTTTTTCTTATTAATAAAAAGAAGAACAACGACCGTAGCTATCGCTCCCGCGACCGCACCTGTAATCAAGCTGGTCAAATCCATTGGAAACCTCCATCTGGCGACTTGAATGAGGGAACATAACGTTAAAGGCCGATTGCCGGCCACCCGCAGAAGCAAACTCTAAACCGACATCACAATAAAAACGCGGACGCAGCCGCTGGTTAGGAGGCTACTCGGAGAAGCCACGGAACACTCCGTCTTCGTCGGCGTTGTCGGCGAACTCTGCGAAGTCCATGTTCGCGATAGCTAGGTTGTTCTCAACGCCCCACATCTCCGAAGGCACGACGCGAAAGGTGCGGCCGCGCTCATCAAACAGGTCAACGCAGAGGACCGGATGTTCGGGGTTGCTGATTGTTTCATTGTCCACGAGAAACACGAAAGCCTGGTCGGTGCCTTCGGGAAAGAGTTCAAGAACACGGTCGGTGGTCAGGCCGGAGTGTTCCGCGTCATCGATGAACTCCACGTTGGCTTGGAAGCCATGGACGGGGTCCTCCTGCGTGATGGCGGACTTCAGTTCGTTCCAGGTCGAGTCGTCGCTGAAGTCGGTGCGGATGACGAGTGATTCTTCGGATTGCGTCAGGTCGGTCATTGGATCCCCATCGGAACAGGAGGCGAGAACGAAGGCTATGACTGCCAGGTACCGCACACTTGCCCCCTAACGTAAAAGGCTCAGTTGCCGGCCGCCCACGGAAGCAGGCCACAAACCGGCCACTCAATTATGCATCGCAGGCGCAGCCGGTCAACTGCAGCCGCTGGTTATGCGCCATACTTGCCGTAGCGTTGAAGCATGTGATCTTCAAAACCTACATTGGCAGATTGCACTTCCCAGAAGGAGGAGTCGATCGCGTCGATCTGTGCAACGAGTTCTCCCTTCGATTCGATGCCAAAGTATCCCCAGTACGTCTGAAAAATGCCTTTGTACATAGTGCGAAATTCAGCGTCGGGAAGTCGGATGCCGCTACCGCAACGCTCTTCGATCTCCAGAGCGTTTTCGCCGATTATCTCAAGATCGCCAACAATCCAATAGTCGGGGGTGAAAAAGCGATCGATGTCAGGGAGAAATCGGCTGATGTCGTTCAGCGTCCCGTCTTCCCCATGCTGTTTCACCCGGACCATTTGGCACCTAACGGTTGTGATCAGCGGGGACGGGCGATCGACTTGCAAGCAGACGAGAAAACGGACCACCCGTCCTCCGTTGCATCACATGGTTACCCGCCATTTTGAGTTGAGTCGACACGGGCATCAGGGCTTGCTGTAAGGAGGCGTTCTCGGACAAAAAAACACGCCAGAATCACAGGAGCAATCGAGCAGGCTGCGGCAGAGCGAAAGCCTCGAATCCAGTAGAGCGATGGCACGCGTTGGTCCGTTGGGGTATCCCAGCACACGAACCACACAATTGGCATCAACACGGAAAGTAGGATGAGAACGTATGCAAGGCCGTGAAATGGATCGACCCGATCACGAAGAGGCCAGAGCCAGCAGGCGAGCGACAGCACAATCAGAAATGATGCGCCAGACACAAATGACGCAAAGGGGAGCCCCCGCCAAAGAAGCACGAGTGAGCCAAACGCGAGCCAGGATGAGCCAGCGATGATCCCGCCAAACCATCCACCGTACTCCCACTGCAGCTTGCCAATCCCGCGCCGAGTAATCTTAGGCTCTTGTTGCTTCATTGCGATTGTCCAAGGCATGATGCCAGTCGGGTAACGTAAATCGGCTCAGTTGCCGGCTGCCCGCGGAAAGCAAGCTTCAAATCGACAACCACATCATACCGCGGGCGCGGCCGGTCAACTACAGCCGCTGGTTAGACGACGTCAAACAACAAGAGTGTAGATGGCTGCTCCAGCAGATGACGTTGCACCGACGAACGCAATGATTGCGATCATGCATCCACCACCACTACCCCCTCCACCGCCGCCACCGCCGGAACTGCTGGGGCTTTGGGACTGCTGCTTCTGATGCTGGCTGCTAAGGTCGGGGAATGCGGACCCCGGATCTTGTCCCTGATTCAGACGTTGCTGTGCAATCTCGCGATTAGGATCTTTACTCATGGCTTGCTATCACCTTTTGTGTCTTGTCGTCTAACAGTGATTGGGCGGATCAGTCTATCCGCAGACTGTATGCGTTATACAGAACCGAATCTGTCTAATCAATGCGTTTGGGCCGAAAACCGTTGCATCGCGGACTCGATGGGGCATAAGCTGCGATGAGATCGACATGGCTTTCAAGTTTGTGTCGACATAGAGCTATTCGCAACAACTTCCGGGGCTCAATCCCGCCCCCACCGCACATCTTCGCTTCCACCACTGCCGCCATTGGCGAGCGACGAGTCGGCGACGATGTCGATCGGCAGGGTCTGCTCATACATCGTGTCCGAGTGGTGGTCGATGACCGTGACCTTCATGCGGTACCGCCCCACGCGATCCGGCTGGGCTAGGAAGAAGTCGCGTAGGCGTAATGCTTCCCCCACTACGACAGCACAAACCCGCCTTGCAACTCCATCGCAAACCTGCTGTCTTACACACGCTTCAAAAATTTGCACTTCCCGCCCGATCAAACTCGAGTACCATTCTTCATTACGGCTAGGAAATATAGTCTAATCGCTGATTGGAATAATATATCCCGCGTAATTAATTACTGCATAATCTGAAATATTAAAATCAACCCGCCATTGCTCACCTCGGACAACAGGAAAGGTTACAGAACATGTCGGAATTTGTGTGGTGCCATATATGCGCTGCACCGAATCTGAAACTCGAACTACACCCTCACTCTCTGGTTCGTCACCAGAACGAACAAATACATTTACACTCGAATCAGTAGGCTGCCCTGGCTGCGACTGCTTTAGCTCGCCCGTGATAACAATAATCCCATCATATTCTGCTCGATTCCATTGCGCCATCGACGCCGTATTTATTGGCCTTGGTTGGCCAAACACCATTTTGATATCCATATCGTGCTCTGGATGATCCTTCTCCAGAACATAACGGCCATCCAACCAAGACAAAACCGCAACTGTAATTGCCACAGCAGTAATAACAGACGTTGTGACTGTGGAAATCAATATCCACGAAAAACGCTCTCGTGAAGCAGATTCCGCCATCTTAACCTCCGGAAATAAATTATCAGTGATCCACAAATCAGATTAATACAAAAACCTGAATCTGCTGTCAATGAATATTTGCATAAACCCGATGATCTCGCTTTTAATCACGCCCCCACCGCACATCAGCGGAAGCACCACCGCCGCCATTGGCGAGGGACGCGTCGGCGACGATGTCGATCGGCAGGGTCTGCTCGTACATCGTGTCCGAGTGGTGGTCGATGACCGTCACCTTCATGCGGTACCGCCCTACCCCGATCCGGCTGGGCAGGGTCACCGGCTGGGCGAGGAAGAAGTCGCGGCGGCGGTTGCGGGAACGGTCGGTCCAGGCGACGGGGTTCTGCTGCCAGACGACCAGGTCGTCGGTCTCGTGGTACAGGGTGATCGACTGGGTGACGCGGACCTCGTACTCGCCGGTGTCCTGGGGCTCGGTCGCGAAGTTGTCCAGTTCCAGGTACAGGACCATCGGGTTGTCTTGCCCGGCGAGGAAGGCCTGCTGGTTGAGCTCCTCGTAGATGCCAAAGCCCGAGACGCTGCGGCAGAGGGCAAGGCTGGCGATTTCGACGGCGGGGGATCGGCCGAGGTGGCCGTCGAGCTCGAGGAGGAGGGCCGCGGGGTCGAACTGGCCGCCCTCGGCGACGATGCGGTCGTTGACCTCGATGAGGAACTGGTGGAAGGCAACGACGGTCTCGCGGTCCAACGGGGCCAGGGGCTCGACGAAGCGCCAGTCCAGCTCGCGGGTGGGGGTCGCCAGGGAGAGCATCGCGGCGTAGAGGGCTTGTTGGAGGGTAGGGTCGTCTGAGCGGCGGATGGAGGCCAGGGCGGCGTCGAGGGCGTCCGTGGTGGTGGCGGGTGTGAATGAGGATTCGACGACGAAGGCGGAGGCTTCTTCCGCGGGCTCGGGTTCCGGCTGAGGATCAGGTTGGTAATCAGCCAGGGGGTTGGGGCGGGCGGAGTCTGCAGCAGGCGGGGTAACGGGGTGGGTCTGGGTCGCGGTGTTGGGGTCGGCCCAGATGACATCGGGACGATTGAGGTCGACCGCGCGGCGGGCAATCACTTGCTCGCCCCCGGAAGGTGAATGCCCTGCAGATTGGCCGCCCGGGTGGGGCAGGCCTTCGCGTTCGCGGATCATGGCGAGGTATTGATCGCGTTGGGAATCGACTCGGTTGGGGGACGGGTTGACGTCCCGGTCGGTTTGGCCAACGTGGTTGGGGACGGTGCTGGATGGCGTGGCTGAGTTGGCGGTTGGGGTCGTGGTGCAGGCGGGTGCGATGACGGCCGCGAGAGCCACGAGGGGGAACAAGCGATGCATGGGTCGGCCTCCTGCCGGGGTATGGGCGCAGGCTCCGCCTGCTGATTATCTATCGGTCAGGCCGACGCAGAAGGCTTCAAGATTCCGCCCGGCGGTGCCAAGGCCGGTCTTGCTGCGCTGGTCGAGGGTGACGATGCGGTCGAACCAGTCGGCGAGGGTGCTGGGGTTCTGGCTGCGGAGGACGTCGAAGAAGACGCGCTGGCGGGGGCCGAAGAGCTTGAGGGCCCGGCCGATGCTGGCGTCGGGCTCGCCGGCTTGTTTCATGGCGGCGGCGACGTTGAGCTTGCGGACGAGGTCGGCGACGAAGTAGGCGACGAGCACATCGGGCTGGCCGGCGAGGTCGATGATCTCGCGGAGGGCGCCGATGGCCTGGCCGGGGCGGCGTCTGGCCATGGCTTCGAGCACGGCCTCCTGCACGGCCCAGGCTTGGGCGTCGCTGCCCCGGCCGACGGCTTCGTCGATGATCGCGGCGGTGACTTCGCCCCCCTGCCCGACCATCACGGCGAGCTTGGCGAGTTCGCTGTCGAGCTGGCCCAGGTCGGTGCCAACGCGTTCGATGAGCATGGTGGACGCGGGGCATTTGATGGCGCACTGGTGGGTGGCTTTGGCACGCTCGACGAGCCAGGCCTCGGCGTCGCCGGGCTTGAGGTGGTCGCACTTGATGACAGCGCCGACCTTGGCGATGGCTTTGTCGAGGTTGCCTCGGTTCCACTTGTCGGCCCGGAGCACGAGCGTCGCGTGGTCGACGGGCTCGGCGGCATAACGCTCGAGCGCGGCCCGGTGGGTCTTCACAAACGCATCGGCGTCGTGGACAACCACGAGCTTGTAGGTCTGCATCAGCGAGTAGCTGCGGAGCTCGTCGAAGACGTCGGCGAGGGTCGCGGTCTTGCCGTCGAGGGTGTAAGTCTCAAACTCGCCGTGCGCGTCGGTGATCGCGGCTTTGAGCTGGTCGATTTTCTGGCGGATGAGCGCGGGCTCGGGGCCGTAGATGGCGAGGATGCGCGTGTCGCCGGTGAGCTGGGGCGCGGCTTTGGAGCGGGATGTGGAGCGTTTGGCCACGGGGAGATGATACCGGCAGCGTCAGGCCAACTGGTTGATCAGCAAGGCTGCGAGGATGAGCACGGTGAAGAAGCTGGCGAGGTCGACGACGGTGGTCACGACGGGGCCCGAGGCCATAGCCGGGTCCAGGCCGACCTTGCGTAGGACGACGGGGATTGAGCCGCCGAGACAGGCAGCAAAGAGCAGGACCATGGGGACCGCCCCACCAATGACCAGGCCGAGCCAAGGGTTGCCCTTCCAAGCCCAGGTGATGAGCATGAGGACGACGCCCAGGACGATGCCGTTGAACCCGGCGACGACAGCCTCCTTGCGGACGACGTACCAGAAGTCGCCGGGCTTGATCAAGCCCAGCGCGATCTCGCGCATGGAAACGGCGACGGCCTGGTTGCCCGCCGAGCCGCAGACGCCGGCGACAACCGGGAGGAAGGCCGCGAGGATCGGCACCCTCTCGATCGTGCCCTCGAACAGGGCGATGACGGTCGCCGAAACGATGAGCAAAAGCATGATCGGGCCGAGGAAGAGGATCCGGCCGAGCACACGAGTGCCCCACTCCATGGAGCGGAGCTCTTCGCCGCCGACGATGCCGCCGACCTTGGCGAGGTCTTCGTCCGAACGTTCGACGAGTTCTTCCTGCACCGCAACGTGCTGCACGACGCCAAGCATCACGCCCGCCGCATCCAGCACGGGCACTGCGGTGTAGCTGTGGTGGTCAAACAAGTCTTCGAGTTCATCCAGTGTGGCGTCGGGGCTGACGCTGTCGAGTTCCTCTACCATCAGCTCGGTAATCACGCGCTGCGGATGCGCCACGATCAAGTGGCGCAGCTTGACGACACCCTTCAATCGTTCTTCGTGGTCCAAAACATACAGGTAGCGGACTTCGTGGTCGTCTTCGAGAGCGCGGTCATCGTCCGCAGCCAAGGTGCGCAGATCATTGAGCACATCGGTCACGGTCTGCCCCGCACGGGCGACAAAGTACTCGGTGATCATCAGGCCCCCGGCCGAGTCCGGCGCGTACAGCAGCCGCGCCTCGGCGTCGGCCGCTTCCTCGGGGTCCATCTCATCGAGGATCGCCCGCGCGTCCTCGGGTTCCATCTCGGCCAAGACGTCGGCCTGGTCGTCCGAGTCCATCTCATCGACGATCGCCGCGGCCTGCTCGGGTTCCAGTTCTTCGATGATGTCGGCACTGAGTTCGTCCGCGAAGTGGCCCATCAGGTCGGCCGCGAACTCGGCGTCCTGGTCGGACAGCATCGTGAACAGCTGCGTGCGGGGTTCTTCGTCCAGCCGGCCGATCGTGTAGGCGACGTCTGAAGGCTCGATCAGCTTCACAAACGTCGTCAGCTGCTCGGCGTCACCCGACTGGATCAACGCCAACATCGGCTGCCAATGCTCATGCGCCTCGGCGGTCGGCGACGGGACATCGGGCGTAGACTGAGCGGCGGGGTCGGGCATGGCGGCAGTGTACCTAGGCCAAGGCGACAGGCGTCAATTCGAGGGGATCACCGAACGCCAGGCGTTCATGCCGACCGGGCAGGTGGTGTCAAAACGCAGCGGGGTGATGGTGATGTGGCGGTCGAACAAGCAGGCGACGTCGGTGCCGGGCTTGGGGTTGTTGTAACCCAGGCCGTTGCGGGCGCGGAACTCGCTGCTGCCGTCGGGCAGATCGGTGCGTTCGTAGCCGCCCACTGCGCGGTCGGCGGCGAGGGGTACGACGACCGGCTCGCGGGGTGGCGTGTTGCCGTCGAGCGCGGGGAGGTTGACGTTCATGACCGTCTGCGGGTCCAGCGGCTCGGCGAGCAAGCGTTCGAGCACAGACCGGGCGTGCTGAGCGGTGTCATGCCAACGCGGCGTTTCGCCCCGCAGGTGCAACGAGAACGCGATCGACGGGATGCCCAAGAGCGCCGCTTCGCGGGCGGCGCCGACCGTGCCGGAGTACAGCACATGCGTGCCGATGTTGGCCCCGGCGTTGATGCCCGAGAGAACCAGATCGATCCCGTCGGGCAGGAGTGCTTCATAGGCGAGCTTCACGCAGTCCGCCGGCCGGCCGTCGACCGCCATGCCCTGAAACGGCAGCTCGGTGACCGGGTCGGTGCCTTGGCGTTCGGACACGCGCAGCGGGCGGTGCAAGGTGATCGCGTGGGACATCGCCGACTGCGGGTCGGCCGGGGCGACCACGTGCATCTGGGTGAACCCCGGGAAGTCGGCCAAGGCGTTGGCGAGCACGGTCAGGCCGGGAGCGCCCAGGCCGTCGTCATTGGTGAGCAGGACACGCATGCAGGCAGCCTACCGGGATCAGGTCGCCGGGGCTACGCGGCAAGCGTGAGCTTTCCAAGAGTGTGCAGCCAAAACGATACCCCTGAAATGAAACAAGCCCCGCGAAGAACGAGGCTTGTCTTGCAATCAGGTTGTCTAGAGAAGACCGGCTTACTCGGACTTCTCTTCGGTGGCTTCCTCGGTCGCCGGCTCATCGGCCACGGCGGTCGCGGTGTCGGCTTCCGCTTCAGGGGCGGCCTCTTCGGCCGGGGCTTCTTCAGCCTCGGGGGCGGCGTCGCTCTTGCGGAGCTTGGCAGCGAACTCCATCCGCTTGTTGGCCTTCTCACGGCGGCGGGAAAAGTTGCCCGAGACGTTGGGGCCTTCTTCTTCCTCACCGACCAGCTGCAGCACAACCAGGTCGCTGCCGTCACCGATGCGGTGCTTGGCGAGCTTGATGATGCGGGTGTAGCCGCCGTCACGGTCGGCGAACTTCGGCGCGATGTTTTCCATGATCTCGTGGACGATCTTCGGGCCACGCTTGATCTCGCCGTAGGCGTTGAAGCGGTAGCCTTCCTTTTCCAGGGCGGCCTTCTCGCTCTTGAACTCGTCGTGGTCTTCGATCGCGTCCAGGTGGACGTCGGCCATGATCCGGTCGTGGCCGAGCATCTGCGTCACCTTGCGGCGGGCGTGCAGGTCGCCGCCCTTGGCAGCGGTGATGATCTTCTCGACCAGCGGCTGCACGGACTTGGCCTTGGGCATGGTCGTGGTGATCTGGCCGTGCTCAAAGAGGGAGACGGCCATGTTGCGCCACATGGCGATACGGTGGTTGGTCTTGCGGCCGAGCTTCCGGCCGTACACGCGGTGTCTCATCGTGGGCTCCTTTCTTGACGGGCTCGACCCGGAGACAGGGGTCGGCCTTCGCCACTCTGCGTTGCGTCAGGCGACGCGGTGCAGGCAATCCCGCAACGTGCGGGCGGGGCGTGGGAGGCCCCATGAAAAACCGGCGGCCATCCGAAGACGGCCACCGGTGGGTTGGGGTCAGACGCTTTGCAAAACCTCGGAGGGCAGGTCCATGCCCAGTTCCAGGCCCAGGTCCTCGAGCTTCCGCTTGACCTCACGCATCGAGGTCTTGCCGAACGAGCGAACCTTCAGCAGGTCCTGCTCGGTGCGCGAGACAAGCTCGACGACGGTCGCGACCTCGGCCGACTCCAGGCAGTTGTTGGCCCGGACGGACAGGTCCAGCTCGTTGATGGGCATCCGCAGCTTGCGGATCAGGTCTTCGTCGACGCGGGCCGCGGCGGTCGCGTCCTCGCTGGCGACTTCCTCGCCCAGTTCGAAGTACTGCACGAACGGGTTGAGGTGCTTGCGGAGGATCTTGGCGGCTTCCACGAGCGCCATTTCGGGCGACACGGTGCCGTTGGTCCAGATCTCCAGGGTCAGCTTGTCGTAGTTGGTCTTCTGGCCGACACGGGTGTCTTCGACCTTGTAGCGAACACGGGTGACCGGGGAGTAAACCGCATCAACGGGGATGATGCCGACTTCCTGGTCGTGGTGGTGCTCGAACTGCTCGCTGGCGGGGACGTAGCCACGGCCCTTCTCAACGGTGAACTCGATGTCGAAGTCGACCTGCTTGTTCAGGGTCGCCAGAACGAGGTCCTTGTTGTAGATCGTCACCGACGTGTCGGCTTCGATCAGGTCGCAGGTCACTTCGCCGGGGCCTTCAGCTTCCAGACGCATGGTGCGCGACTGTTCACCTTCGAGCGAGACGACCATCGACTTAACGTTGAGGATGATGTCGGTGACGTCTTCCTGCACGCCTTCGAGGGTCGTGAACTCGTGGGGGGCACCCTTGATCTTCACGCCGGTGACCGCAGCGCCTTCGAGGGCGGACAGCAGCAGGCGACGCAGCGAGTTGCCGACGGTCGTGCCGAAGCCACGTTCGAAGGGTTCAATGGTGAACTTGCCGTAGGTTTCGGTGTTCAGTTCGTTGTCTGCCACAACACGGTGAGGCAGTTCCAGTCCACGCCAACGGATACGCATGATGTATCTCCGCAGTAATCCGGCAACCTTGAGGGAAGGTGCCTCGGGGTCTCACGCTCGCGGTCCCGTGCCGGGCGGGTGCGGCTTCTGTGCCCCAAGGGGTAGAGAACAGTTTTAAGAACGACTGGGGCGTCCCAAGCGGGACGCGGCCCAAAGCGGCGTCGGAAAATCAGACGCGGCGCTTCTTGCGGGGGCGGCAGCCGTTGTGGGGGATCGCGGTGTGGTCTTCGATCGCGGTGATCTTCAGGCCGGCACCCTGGAGGCCGGTGATCGCCGACTCGCGGCCCGAGCCGGTGCCGCGGACGCGGACTTCGACTTCGACCATGCCGTACTTCTTGGCCCGGGCGGCGCACTCTTCGGCGGCGCGGGTGGCGGCGAACGGCGTGGACTTCCGGGAGCCCTTGAACCCGATCGTGCCGGCGGACTGCCAGCAGAGGGTTTCGCCGTTGACGTCGGTGATGGTGACGATGGTGTTGTTGAAGGTCGCCTTGACGTGGGCGATGCCCTTGGCGACGTTCTTGCGGATCTTCTTGGTCTTCTTGGCCATTGGTTACTCTCGAAGTTGGTGGCGTTGCCGTGTTTCCGGCAACTGGCTTCGGGGAAAAGCGCCGGGGGTCTGCCGGCGCGGGGTGTACGATTACTTACTTCATGCCCTTGACGGACTTCTTACCGGCGACCGTCTTCTTGCGGCCCTTACGGGTACGGGCGTTGGTCTGCGTGCGCTGACCACGGCAAGGCAGGCCACGACGGTGACGGTCGCCGCGGTAGCAGCGGATGTCACGGAGGCGTTGGATGTTCTGGCTGACCTGACGACGCAGGCCACCTTCAACGATGAAGTTGGCTTCGATGATGTTACCGATGCGGGCGGCGTCGTCTTCGTTGAGCGTGCTCGCACGGACCGAGCCGTCGATGCCGGCCTCTTCGAGGATCTGCTCAGCGATGTGCGGGCCCACGCCGTAGATGTACGTCAGGGCCACACGCAGCGGCTTGTTGTCGGGGATGTCGATACCGGAGATACGGGGCATAGTCTGGCTCCAAAGCGGCGGTTCACGCCGGCGAATGTTTTACTTGTTGCCCTTCTTGATCTTGGCCTTGCCTTGGCGGGCCTTGAACTTCGGGTTGGTCTTGCAGATGACGTACACCCGGCCCCGGCGACGGACGACCTGGCAGTCGGCGTGGCGGGCCTTGAGGGTTCCGATGGACGATACAACTTTCATGGTTTGGCTCTCCCCGCGGCGATCCGCGGCTCTTTGAGTCAGGGGAAACAGGTTTACGAAACAGGGTTTCGAACGCGTGGTCTACTGCCGGTACGTGATCCGGCCTTTGGTCAGGTCGTAGGGGCTGATCTCGACGGTGACGCGGTCGCCGGGGAGGATGCGGATGTAAAACTTACGCATCTTGCCGCTGATGTGGCAGATCAGGGTGTGGCCGTTGTCCAGCTTCACCCGGAACATGGCGTTGGGGAGGGCGTCGAGCACCTCGCCTTCCATCGTCAGAACGTCTTCTTTGGGCACTTGGGTTCCTACGGG
Source organism: Phycisphaeraceae bacterium (assembly GCA_965230305.1). Taxonomy (GTDB): domain Bacteria; phylum Planctomycetota; class Phycisphaerae; order Phycisphaerales; family Phycisphaeraceae. The sequence continues at coordinate 565,585 of OZ245998.1, forward strand.
TTACGTTGGTTTCGCATCGCACGGGCGACACGGTTGTTCGGTTGAAGAGAGATCAGTAGTAGGTGGCCGCTACCGGCCGTCGGTCAGCACGTCCGCGCCGTCCTTGGTCACCGCGACAGTGTGTTCGTAGTGGGCCGCCGCTTTGCCGTCGGCGGTGACGACGGTCCAGCCGTCATCCAAGACGACGACTTCCTTGGTGCCCAGGTTGCACATCGGCTCGATGGCAAGCACGAGGCCTTCCCGCAGCTCGATGTCACGGCGGAGCAGTGACGGGCTGACGAAGTTGGGCACCTGCGGGGCTTCGTGCATCTCCGACCCGATGCCGTGGCCGACGAAGTTCTCCACGACGCCGTACCCCTTGCTGTGAGCGTACTTCTCCATCAGGCGGGCGACCTGGCTCCACTTTCGGCCGGGCCGAACGTTGGCGATCGCGATCTGAAGGATGTGCTCGGTGGCTTCGCACAACGCCCGGACTTCCGGGGCAACATCACCGACCAGGATGGTGGTCGCTGCGTCGCCGCACCAGCCGTTGAGCTTGACGCCGCAGTCGATGCCGACGATGTCGCCATCACGGATGACCCGCTCGTCGGCGATGCCGTGAACCACCACCTCGTTCACCGAGATGCACAGGTTCGACGGGAAAGGCGTCGGCCCGGGGTAGCCTTTAAACAGCCCCTTGGCGCCGGCGTCCTCGATCACCTCGAGGGCCGCCTCATCGATCTCTCTGGTTGTCACGCCGGGAACACACAGTTCTCGGCAGCGGTCGTGCACTCGCCGGACAATTCGGCCGGCGGCACGCATTTTTTCGATCTGTTCGGGTGTCTTAAGGACGATCCCCATGCTCACGACACCGTTTACTGGCTCGGGGTCGCGAATCGGGAAGGATACCGAGACCCACCTGGATTGACAAGTTTACATCCGCCGGTTTCCCGGCCTTTTTGCACCCCAGCCCGGGAATTAGCCCGGCCCTCGGCTGCCCCGGATCTTCGGCCCGCCGCCGCCTCCGCCGAGGAAGCCCTCGTAGTTCCGCATCAGCAGGTTCGCCTCGATCCGCTGGACAAAGTCCAACATCACGCTGACGGAGATCAACAGGCCCGTGCCACCTAGGAACTGGGTCACCAAGAACGGCACGCCAAATTGGGCCGACAACAGGGTCGGGATCACCGCGATCACCGCCAAGAACCCAGCACCGACGTAGGTGATGCGTTCCATGACCGTGTGCAGGTATTCCGCGGTGCGTGGCCCCGGACGCAGGCCGGGGATAAACGCGCCGGAGTCCCGCAGGTTGGTCGCGACTTCATCCGGCTGGAACTGGACACTCGTCCAGAAGTAGGTGAAGAAGTAGATCATCGCGATGTACACGACCGAATACAGGTAGCCGGTCATGTTGGCGAAGTTGTCGTTCAGGAATTTCAGGACGTTGTAGAAGCCCAGGTAAATCTGGCTGTCGCCCTCTTCGGGTGCCTGGAGCTGCCCGTAGATGATCCCAAAGAACATTGACGGGAAGATCATCAGCGAACTGGCGAAGATGATCGGCATGACGCCGCCGTGGTTGACACGCAGCGGCAGGTAGCTCTTCTGTCCGCCGTAGACCTTGCGGCCCTTGGTGTGCTTGGCGTGCTGGATCGGGATCCGGCGTTGGCCCATCGTGATGATGACCGCGCCGGCGGTCACAAAGATGAAGCTGAGGACCAGGATGACGACCGTGCCCCAGCCGTACTGGGAAGTGCCCGAAACGCTGGTGCTAAAGCCACTGACCACCATCATGATGGCGTCGTCCATCGTGGCGATGATGCCGGCGGTGATGATCAGGGAGATGCCGTTGCCGATGCCGAACTTGTCGATCTGTTCACCGAGCCACATGAGGAACACGGTGCCGGCGGTCAGGCCAAAGATCCCGGTCACCCAGATGATAGGCGAACCGGCGTACTCGGCGTAGACGAAGTTGTTCCGGAGCATGAACTGCACCCAGAACGCCGCCTGAACCAAACAGAGGGCCACGGTGGAGTAGCGGGTGTATTCCTGAATCTTCTGCCGCCCTGCCGGGCCTTCCTTCTGGATCTTCTTCAGCGGTTCATAGACCGCGCCCAGCAACTGGAAAATAATCGCTGCGGAGATGTAGGGCATGATGCCCAGGCCGAAGATCGTGGACTGGCTAAACGACCCGCCGGTGAAGATCGTGACGAACTGGATCAGGTTGCCCAGCGCGGTGCCTTCCTGGTTGGCGGCGAAATCCGCCATCCGCTCCTGGTCGACACCGGGGAGCGGGATGAAGAAACCGATGCGGTAGATCACGAGCATCGCGACCGTAAACAGCAGCCGGTTGCGGAGCTCTTTAACCTTCCAGATGTTGACGAACGCTTGAATCATGGGGGGCTTTATAACACCGCCGGGCTCGGCGGGTCCCGGAGGGGTTCATCCTTGAATCAGGCCACCGTCACGGTGCCGCCGGCCTGCTCGATCTTGGCTTTGGCTGAGTCGCTGAAAGCCGCCGCGGTCACGGAAAGCTTCTTGCCGGGTTCGCCCTGGCCGAGCACCTTGACCGGCAGCTTGGTGCTGCGGATCAGGCCGACCTTCACGAGCATCTCCGGGTTGACTTCCGCGCCGTCTTCGAAGCGGGCCGCGATAGCCTTGAGGTTGACGATGGAGAAGTGCTTCTTGAAGCGGGCGTTGGAAAACCCACGCTTCTCGAAGCGCTTGAAGAACGGCATCTGACCGCCTTCATGGCCGGGGCGCGAGCGGTAGCCGGAGCGCGACTTGGCACCCTTGTGGCCCTTGCCACAGGTTTTGCCCAGGCCCGAACCCGGGCCGCGGCCGACGCGCTTGCGGCGCTTGTTCTTGCCGGCTTCCTTGGTGACATCGTGGATCATCATGGCGGGAGTCTCCCGTATTGCTTAGTCGTGAAACGGGCGTGTGCGCCCGAGGTTGTTCAGGGGGATTAGCTGGCGTCTTCAGCAGGCTTGTCTTCAGCCGGGGTCTCGGCGGCTTCTTCGGCCGGGGCTTCGGCGACCGCGGTGGCGGCCTCAGCCTCGGGTGCGGCTTCCGCTGCCGGGGCAGCTTCTTCCGTCGCCTCAGGGGCGGGGGCCTGAGCCGCGACGAACTTCTGGCCCAAAGCGATGATCTCGTCGACCTCGGTGGAGGCGATTTCGACGCCACGGTGGCCGGCGATCTCGTCACGGGTCTGCAGGCTGCGGAGGCCGGCGAGAACCGCCTTGGTCAGGTTCTTCTGGTTGGTCGAGCCAAAGCTCTTGGTCAGGCAGTCGCTGATGCCCGCCATTTCAAGGACCGCACGCGCGGTGCCGCCGGCGATGACGCCGGTACCCGGAGCCGCGGGAATCAGACGGATTTCCGAGGCCTTGAACCGGCCGGTGACCGGGTGAGGCACGGTGGTGCCGTTGAGCTTGATCTTGAACATCTGCTTGCGGGCGTCCTTCTGGGCCTTCTCGATGGCGGCGGGCACGCCCGGGGCCTTGCCGTAGCCGATGCCGACCTGGCCGTTGCGGTCGCCGACGACGACGAGCGCGGAGAAGGAGAAGCGCCGGCCGCCCTTGACGGTGGCGGCGGTGCGGTAGATGCCCACGGTGGTGGACTCAAGCTGCTGGTTGTCGGTGCCTTGGATGAATTCAGCCATGGTTTATCTTCTTGAAGGAGCCCGGCGACAGGTCGCGGGGAAAGTGTTCAGAACTGGAGCCCCGCTTCACGGGCGGCGTCGGCCAGGGCCTTGATCCGGCCGTGGTAGCGGTAACCGCCGCGGTCGAACGCGACTTTCTCCACGCCGGCGGACTTGGCCTTCTCACCGATGGCCTTGCCCACAGCGGTCGCCGCGTCGACGTTGCCGCCGTTACTGGCCTTGTCCTGCACGGTGCTGGCGGCGGCGAGGGTCTTGCCGTTGAGGTCGTCGATGACCTGGGCGTAGATGTGCTTGCTGCTGCGGAAGACCGCCAGGCGCGGACGCTCGGGCGTGCCACGCAGACGCTTGCGGGCGCCGGTCTTGCGGCGGTTGCGGCGGGCGGTTTGGAGGTTGGTCTTGGCCATGGTTTTGGTTCGTTACGGGGTGCTTGTACGTTGGGTTTACTTACCGAAGGCCTTGCCTTGCTTGCGGATGACCCGCTCGCCTTCGTAGGAGATGCCCTTGGCGTTGTACGGCTCGGGCTTGCGGTGTTCGCGGATCGCTGCGGCGACCTGACCGACGAGCTGCTTGTCGCAGCCGGTCACGGTGATCGCAGAGCCTTCGACCTTCACGTCCACGCCCATGGGCACCTTGACGATACGGGTGTCCGCGAAGCCGACCTTCAGGTGCACTTCCTTGCCCTTGAGCTGGGCGGTGTAGCCCACGCCGGAGACCAGGAGCTTCTTGGAGTAGCCCTTGGTGACGCCGACGATCATGTTGGCGATCAGGGCGCGGGTCAGGCCGTGCATCGCGCGGGCGGTCTTGGAGTTGCCGGAGCGTTCGACGAGCACCTGGTTGTCTTCGACGGAAGCGGAGACTTCCGGACGCATGGTGATCTCGAGCTTGCCGAGCTTGCCTTCGGCGGACACGTTCCGGCCGTTGATGGCGATCTTGGCGCCGTCGGTGATCGGGATGGGTTGTTTGCCTACGCGGGACATGGTGTTGCTCAGGTACGGGGTGCTGTTCGGGAAAGTTCGATGGCTTGAGGCTTACTCGACGACGCAGAGCAGTTCGCCGCCGACACGCTTCTCGCGGGCCTGGCGGTCCGAAAGGACGCCCTGGGAGGTGGACACGATGCTGATCCCCAGGCCGGCCATCGGGCGGGGCAGCTCATCGACCTTGGCGTACACGCGGCAGCCGGGGCGGGAAGCCCGCTGGATGCGGTGGATGATCTGCTCGCCGCGTTCGCCGTACTTCAGGTCGACGCGGATGAGGCCCTGCCGGCCGTCTTCGACGACGTTGAAGCCTTCGATGTAGCCCTCGCTCTGCAACACGCCGGCGATGCCGCGGTTGACCTTGCTGTTCAAGCAGTCCACCTGCGTGGCGTTGTTGCGGACCGCGTTGCGGATCCGGGTGAGCATGTCGGCGATGGGGTCGGAGATTGCCATTCTGGGTTGCCTTTTAGCTGCGAACCGCTAGCTCGTTGCCGCTAGCGAAGAAACGGTGAGTACGGGGTCGGCCGGTCGTCGGCCGTGGGTTTACCAGGAAGCCTTCCGCATGCCGGGGATCTTGCCCTGCAGTGCCAGCTCACGGAGCTTGACACGGGAGATCTTGAACTTGCGGTACACGCCACGGCTGCGGCCGGTCAGCTCACAGAGGTTGCGGACACGGGTCGGGCTCGCGTCCCGGGGCAGCTGCTGCAGCGCGGCGTAGTTGCCCTCGGCCTTGAGCTTGTGGCGAAGATCGGCGTACTTGTCGACGGTCTTCTTGACGCGGTTGTTACGAGTGATGGTGCTTTTGGAGGCCATGGTTCTGGTCTTCCTGTGGAGTCTGGTCTTGGGGTCTTAGTTGTCTTCGGGCTTCACGAAGGGGAAGCCGACTTTTGCCAGCGAGGCCTTGGACCACTCGGGCTTGGAGTTCTTGAACACGAAGGTGATGTGCATGCCGTGGGTGAACTGGGCGCTGGTCATGTCGACCTCGGGGAAGATGCCCTGCTCGGTGATGCCGAAGGAGTAGTTGCCGTTGGCGTCGAAGCTGGTGTCCTTCAGGCCGCGGAAGTCCTTGATGCGGGGGATCGCCAGGCTGACCAGGCGGTCGAAGAATTCCCACATGCGTTCGCCACGGATGGTGACCATCGCGCCGGTCTCGTAGCCCTCGCGGACCTTAAAGTTGGAGACCGACTTCTTGGCCTTGACGATCACGGGCTTCTGGCCGGTGATGACGCCCAGGGTCTTGAGAACTTCTTCCTTGGCGCGAGCGTCGAGCTTGGTGCCCGACAGCTGCTTGCCCATGCCGACGGAGAGGACGATCTTCTCCAGGCGGGGCATGGCCATCTTGTTGGTCACGCCGAAGGTCGGCATCACGTCGTTGGTGACGGCCGAGTTGAACTTCTCGCGCATCCGCGGCGGGATGGCGGGCTTGACGTGACCCTCGGATTTCTTCTTCTTGCTCATGGCTGTGCTCTGGTAAGCGGCTTGCCCGGTTTTAGGCGATAGCTGTTTGGGGTTTAGCTCTTGGCTTTCTTGAGGACGGAGAGTTCTTCGCCGTTGCGGGCGGCGACGCGGACCTTGCTGCCGTCGTCTTTGGTGACGAAGCGGACACGGGTCGGGCGGGACTCGCCGTCGACGGACACGGCCGGCTGCACGTTGGAGATGTGGATGGGCATCTCCTGCTCGATGTAGCCGCCCTGGGGGTTGGCCTGCGTCGGGCGGAGCCGCTTGCGGCGGACGTTCGCGCCTTCGACGATCACGCGGTCGGTCTCGGTGATGACCTTGAGGACCTTGCGCGGGGTGTAGTCACGGCTCTTGCTGCCGTCGGGGTTCTTCTTCCACGCCGACGTGCCGGAGTTCACGATGACCATGTCGCCGGATTTAATATGCCTTGCCATGGTTACACGACCTCCGAAGCCAGGGAAACGATCTTCATGTAGTTGAGCTCACGGAGCTCACGAGCGACGGCACCGAAGATGCGGGTGCCGCGCGGGTTGTCGTTGTCGTCGATGAGGACGACGGCGTTGCGGTCAAAGCGGACGTAGCTGCCGTCGTCGCGGCGGACGGGGTAGCTGGTACGGACCACGACGCCCTTGCAGATCGTGCCGGTCTTCATGTCGCTGCCGGGCAGGGACTTCTTGACGGTGAGCACGACCTTGTCGCCGACGGACGCCTGCTTGCGGGTGAACTTGCCGCGTGCGGTGGAGCCGCCGAGCACACGGATCACCATCGCCTGCTTGGCGCCGGTGTTGTCCGCGACATCGATTCTGGATTCTTGTTGAAGCATGGTTAATCCTTCGTCTTTGGGCGGCGGCCTCAGGCCACGGCTTCGACGGTCTCCTTGGCGGTCTCGACGATGCGGACCAGGTGCCAGGACTTGGTCTTGCTGACGGGCCGGCCCGGTGCGATCTCGACACGGTCGCCGTTCTTGCTGGCGTTCTCCGCGTCATGCACGTGGAACTTCTGCGTGCGCTGCAGGTACTTGCCGTACTTGGGGTGCTTGACGGTGTAGTTCACCGCGACGGTGCGGGACTTGTCCCGGGCGTCGCTGATGACCACGCCGATGATCTTCTTACCGGTCTTCTTTTCATCGGCCATCAGACGGCCTCCTGGGTTTGAGCTTGCTTAGCGGCGATCTTGCGGTTGTTCTGTTCGGTCAGCATGCGGGCGATGTCCCGACGCAGGTTCCCGAACTCGCGGGGGTTTTCGAGCTTCTCGGTCAACGCCTGAGTCTTGAGCTCGAAGATCCGCTTCCGCATACGCTGGACCTCTTCCACGATCTCCGCGTCTTTCATCTTGTGAAGTTCTTCATGCTTAATGGGCATGGCTGATTCCTATCTCGCGGTGGTCGGGGTTACACGTGGCGGCGGTGAACGAAGCGGCACTTGAACGGCATCTTGTGAGCCACGCGGACAAACGCACGACGGGCGATGTCTTCGGGCACGCCACCGATCTCGTAGATCACCTGGCCGGGCTTCACGGGCGCTGCCCAGTACTCGGCCTCGGCCTTACCCTTACCCATACGCTGCTCCAAGGGCTTCTTGGAGATCGGCTTGTCGGGGAAGACGCGGATGAACAGCTTGCCTTCACGGGACACGTACTGACGGGCGGCGATACGGCCGGCCTCCAGCTGGCGGGCCGTGAGCCAGCCGCCTTCGGTGATCTGCAAGCCGAAGTCGCCGTAGGCCACGAAGTTGCCGCGCTGGGCGTTCCCCTTCATGGTGCCGCGCTGGTGCTTGCGGAACTTGACGCGTTTGGGCATCAGAGGCATGGTGCGTTCCTTACGAATCCGGCATCTTCAGGCCGGGGTGAGTTCGAGAGTCTTGGTTCGTTAACGGCTTAGCGACGACCGCGGGCACGGGGGCGGGCCCCAGCGGCGCGGGATTCGACTTCGCCTTCCTTGAGTTCTTCGTACAGGCCCTTGTAGATCCACACCTTCACGCCCAGCACGCCGTAGGTCGTGTGCGACTCGGCAAAGCCGTAGTCCACGTTGGCCTGCAGGGTCTGCAGCGGGATCGAGCCCAGGCGGATGTCCTCACTGCGGGACATTTCGTGGCCACCCAGTCGGCCCGAGAGCATGATCTTCACACCCTTGGCACCGGCGGTCATGGTGGCCTCGGCCTTCATCTTCAGCACCCGGCGGAAGCTGGCCCGCTTGGCGAGCTGCTCGGCGATCGACTCGGCGACCAGTTGAGCCTCGGCGTCGGGGTTGTGCACTTCCACACAGTGGATCGCCACGTTCCGGCCGGTCAGGTTCTGCAGCTCGGCGGTCAGGCGGTCGATCTCAGCGCCCTTGGGGCCGATGACCAGACCCGGGCGGGCCGTGCGGATGATGACCTTCAGTTCTTCGCGGGTCCGCTCGATGTGGATATCGCTGACCGCGGCAAAAGGAGGCGTCCGGTTCAGACGCTTGTCGCAGAACTTGCGGATCTTCTCGTCTTCAACGAGCAGCTCACCGTACAACGCCTTGGGGGCGTACCACCGGGAACGGTGGGCTTCGGTGATGCCGACGCGGAAGCCGAAGGGATGGACTTTTTGACCCATGGTTGGTCCTTAAGGTTTGTGCAAAGGCGATCTGTCGTCGCCGGCGAACGGGGTTATTTCTCGGAGACGCTCACGGTGATGTGGCTGGTGCGCTTCTTGATCGGATGCGCCCGGCCGCGGTCCTTGGGCTGGAAACGCTTGATCACCGGGCCCTCATCAACACGGCACTCGCTGACGACCAAACGGCGGGTATCCACCTCGGCGCGGTCGGCGTTGCTGTACGCGGCATTGAGAGCACTCTTGAACATGACAGCCGCACGCTTCTTGCTCTGCTGAAGGGCGTCGAACGCTTCTTCAACCGGCATGCCGCGGATCAGGTCGGCGACGAGCCGGGCCTTCTTCGGGCTGATGCGGGCCATGCGGTGGGTGTTGGTGTACTGAGCCATATCGTTTCACCTTGCGGGGTGCGTGTGCGGTTCCAGGATCAAATCATGCCCGTGGCACGCTGCTTCTTAGTGCCGATGGTGTGCGAGCGGAAGCTGCGGGTGAGGCTGAACTCGCCGAGCTTGTGCCCGACCATGTCCTCGGTGACGAAGACCTGGTTGAAGACTTTGCCGTTGTGAACCATGAAGGTGTGACCGACGAACTCGGGCACGATGGTGCAGGCACGCGCCCATGTCTTGATGGGGGTGTGCTTGCCCTGCTGGTTCAACTCCTCCACCTTGCGGTAGAGCTTGAAGTCGACGAACGGGCCTTTTTTGAGCGAACGGGCCATGTGGGGTTCCTAAAGGTTCTGCTTACTTGAGCCGGAGCACGCCGTAACGCTTGGAAGCGCGGCGGCGGATGATGCGCTTGTTCGATGCCTTGCCCCGCTTACGGGTCGGGCCGCCCTTGGACGGCACGCCGGAACGGGACTCGGGGGCACGGTTACCCTTGGACTTACCGTCACCACCACCCAACGGGTGGTCGTGGTGGTTGCGGGCGACACCACGGGTCTTGGGGCGACGGCCCAAGTGGCGGGCGCGGCCGGCCTTGCCGAGCTTCACACGGGCGTGGTCCGCGTTGCCGACTTCGCCGATGGTCGCCCGGCATTCAAGCGAGACCTGACGGGTTTCACCCGAGGGCAGCACGAGCGTCGCCCACTTGCCCTCTTTGTTGGTCAGGCGTGCGTAGCTGCCCGCCGAACGGCACATCTCAGCACCCTTGCCTAGCAGCAGCTCAACGCAGTGCACGTTCAGACCCGCGGGGATCGACTTCAGCGGCATGCGGTTGCCCGCAACCGGCTCGCAGACCTCAGCGGCCTCGACCTTGTCGCCATCCGTCAAGCCCTTGGGGGCGATGATGTAGCGACGCTCGCCGTCTTCGTATTCCAGCAGGGCTATGTTGGCCGAGCGGTTCGGGTCGTACTCGACGCCGACGACGGTGGCGACACCGGCCTTGTCCCGGGTCCAGTCGATCCGGCGGTAGCGACGCTTGTGGCCGCCGCCACGGCACTGCGTGGTGATCACGCCGTGGTGGTTCCGACCACCGGTCTTGGTGATCTTCTCCAGCAGCTTCTTCTCGGGCGCCTTCTTCGTCACTTCCGAGTAGAGGTTGACCGAGGCGTTACGCCGGCCGGCGGTGGTTCGTTTGTAGATGCGAATGGCCATGGTGGCTTCTCGTTCTCTCAGCCCGACAGTCGTCGGGACGGTTTAGCGTGCTTAGAACAGGTCGATCCGGTCGTCTTCGTGCAGCGTGACGGTCGCCTTCTTCCAGTCCGAGGTCTTGCCGACCCCAAAACGGTTGCGGAAGGTCTTGCCCTTGCGGACCTGCGTCGCCACACCCGCCACGCGGACGCCGTAGAGCGATTCGACGGCGGCTTTGATCTGACCCTTGCGGGCAGCGATGTCGACCTCAAAGGCGTACCGGTTGAAGCTTGAAGCCTCGAAGGTCGTCTTCTCGGTGATGATGGGCCGCTTCACGACGTGGGTGGCTTCCATTATTCAGCCTCCTTCTCAGCCTTGGCGGCTTCGTTGGCGTTGGCTTGGGTGTCCGCAGCAGTCACCTCAGCGGTCTTGCGCGCCTCCAGGGCAGACAGATAGCCCTCAAACGCCGCCTTGTCCGCGACGAGGTAGCGGTGGTTGAGCACATCAAAAACGTTCAGCCGATCAATTTGCGTCAGGCTGACGTTTTCAAGGTTGCGGGCAGACTTGGCTTCGGGACCGCGGGTATCAGCGAGTGCCACCAGGCAGGTGCGGTCAATCTGGAGAGCGGAGAGGAGCTCGTTGAACTGCTTGGTGGAGGGGGCGTCGACGGAAAGGCCTTCAACAAGGCGAATTTCATTGTCAACGGCTTTAGCGAGAAGGGCATTGCGATTGGCCAGGCGACGCATCTTGGTCGGCATGTCCTGGCGGAAGGAGCGTTGGCGTTTCGCGAAGCCGTGGCCGCCGCCTCGGCGGATGTTGGTCTTCTTGTCGCCGGCCCGGGCGTTGCCGGTGCCCTTCTGCTTGTACAGCTTCTTGGTCGAGCCGTGGACTTCCGAGCGGCTCTTGGTGCGAACCGAGCCGATGCGGCGGTTGGCGTGGTACCGGACGTACGCCTGCTTGAGCAGGGCATGTCGAATCTCGCCTCCGAGCAGTTGCTCGTCGACTTCGACGTTGCCGGTGGCCTTGCCGGACGGATTGTATACGGGGATCTGAATCATGGTCTTACCTACGGTCCGCGTTGCGGAGGCGTCTGGGTCGCCGCAGTCCGCCGGGTTTCCCTGGTGGCGGGTGCGACTCGGTTCAAGGAACCGCTTTGTCGCGGCCTCGCAGTTTCCCTGGGGGACTTTCGAGGCCCTGGCTGGTGTTGCCTGTCGTGCGGCCGAGGCCGCAAGTGACTCCTTGAACTTCCATCCACAGCCGGGGTCAGCCAGCCATGGCTACATTGGTTGGCTTACTTGTCGACCTTCCGCTTAAACAGCCGGCCGGCTTCCTTCACGATGAGCATGCCGTTCTTGCCGCCGGGCACAGGGCCCTTGATCAGCAGCAGGCCGTTTTCCTTGTCGATCTTGACGATCGGCAGGCTACGGACCGTGACACGCTCGCCCCCCATCCGCCCGGACATCCGGATGCCCTTCTTGGGCTTACCGGTACCCAAGTTGCTGGACCGGCCACCGATCGAGCCCGGCGAGCGGTGCTTCCGCTCCACGCCGTGCGAGGCCAGCTGGCCCTTGAAGCCGTGACGCTTCATCGCACCGGCGTAGCCCTTGCCCTTGCTGGTGCCGACCACGTCGACGTACTTGACTTCCTCAAACGCATCGACCGTCACTTCAGCCCCAGCCTCAACCTCGGGCGTCTCGCCGTCGCCGTAGCGGACTTCCTTGTGGAATCGCTTGGGGGACAGGCCGGCCTTGGCGTCGTGACCGATGACCGGAAAGGTCGAGCTACGACCCTTCACGTCTTCGTAAGCGAGCTGGACGGCGTTGTAGCCGTCGCTCTCAGCGGTCTTCACTTGGGAAACAAAGCAGGGACCGGCTTGCACGACGGTAACCGGCACGTTCTTGCCGTCCTCGTCGAAGTAGCGGGTCATGCCGACCTTGCGGCCAATAATTGCAGCGGGCATCTTGAATCTCCAGGGGGCTCTCGGCGGACTTGCCTTCGTTTCACGGAAGGGCAGAGGTCACGGCCCTGATTGATTACGGTTTTCAGTTACGACCTGAGAACGGGCTCAGGCTTTGATCTTGACGAACACACCCGCGGGGACCACGAGGCGGTTGAGCGCCTCAACGGTGCGGGCGTTGGGTTCCTTGATGTCGATGATCCGCTTGTGGGTGCGGATCTCAAACTGCTCACGGGACTTCTTGTCGATGTGCGGGCCGCGGAGCACGGTGTAGCGCTCGATGCGGGTCGGCAGCGGGATCGGGCCCGCCACCCGGGCGTTGGTGCGCTTCGCATGGTCCACGATCTCGCGGGCCGAGGCGTCCAAAGCCTGGTGGTCGTAGGCTTCCATACGGATTCTGATCTTGCCGGTGGTCATCGACGGTCCAGTGGGGTGATTCGGGTCTAGGTGCCGGTACGGACACCAGCCCCGCCCAAATGCGGGGAGCCGAGTAGTGTACTCATGCTCAAATGCCTGTCAACGCGGATCGGGGGCATAAATGAGAAAAAGATGAATTGTTCTCGGCCCCACCCGCCTCAGGCCAGCTCATCCGGCAGGCTCGCGGCATTCAACACCGTTTCATTCACGAAAATCGGCGTCTCCGTGGCGACCCCCAGCGCGATCGCGTCGCTCGGCCGGGCGTCGATATCCAGCGTGTGACCGGCGTTCTGCAGGATCAGCCTCGCAAAAAACGTGTGGTCCTGCAGGTCATTGATCACCACCCGAACCAGCCGATACCCCGTCTCGCGGATCACCGAATCCAGCAGATCATGCGTCATCGGCCGAGGCACTGGGTGCCCCATCAGCCGACGCTCGATCGCCGCCGCCTCGGTCATCCCGATCATGATCGGGAACACACGCTCGCCCCCCTTCTCCCGAAGTTCGACCACATGGGTGTCGTCGGTTTCGCGGATCAGGACCCGGGTTAATTCCATCTCAACTGCCATGCCCGCATTCTCCCCCGATCACGCAACGATGCAAGGCCGATCTACCGATTCGCCCCAGCCACGCGAATCAACCCGTGGTACGCCCCATCATGCTCCCGCGAAACCCCTTCCGCATCCGGCTCCCCCGGCAGCGTCTGGGACTCGGCCACGATCTCCCCTTCGCTACACGCCGCGGCAAACCGCGCCTGCTCAAAGTTCTCCTCCGGCTCGATGCTGCACGTCGTGTAAAGCAAATGCCCCCCGGGCTCCACGAGCGGGCAGGCCTGCTGAATGATCTCGCGCTGAAGCGCGACGACTTCATTCAGCTTGCCCGGCGAAAACCGGTACCGCGCCTCCGGACGACGCGCGAGCACCCCGGTGTTGCTGCAAGGCACATCCAGCAGCACCAGGTCGTACCCCCCCGTCGCATCCCGCGCATCATTCAACACACGCACCGTCGGCAAATGTGCCGCCAGCGCCTGCAAGTCCGCGTGGCGTTCGGGGTGTGGGTCCCAGGTATCAATCCTCGCTTCGGGAAACACTTCGACTAGCTGGCGCGTCTTCGTGCCCCGACCAGCGCACAGGTCCAGCACACGCTCTGGCTCCGTATGCTTTGCCGATTGAATCGCCCGCCGCGCCGCGGGGTCCTGCACGCGCCGCGTCGCGTCACCCGCCAGCCAATCTGTCAGCGCCCGGTGATCAGCCGGGTCAAAGTCGATCGCCTCACTGCCCGGCCCCGCTGGCGCAATCGCCGGATCACGCAGCGTGTCCAGACACAACGCCCCGGCACGCTCGTGCCCAAAGTGATTCAACCAGCGATCCACGAGCCCGCGGGGCACGCTCGTCGCGTACGTCAGATGCGACGGCCAATCCCGCGGCGTCGGCAACACCGACTCAGACAATCGCACCCAGCCGTCCGCGATCGGCAGCACATCCTCCGCCGGCTCCCACTCACCCTCGCCCCGCTCCGCGACCAATGCCGCAACCTTGCGCGTTACCGCGTTCGCCACACCGCCCAGCTTTTTGCCCGCATCACGCTTGGCCAACTCCACCGCTGCATCGACCACCGCGTAATCCGGCAGACGATCAAAAAACAACACCTGTGCCGCCGCCGTCAGCAGCACCCCCTGCAACGCCGGATCGCTCCGACGCAACGGCCGATTCAGATAACGATTCAGCACACGCTCCAGCGTCAGCCAACGCTGCAGCGTCGTGCGGTGGATCGCACGCGCCAACGCCGCATCCCGCGGCTCCAGCCCCGACACACGCAAAACGCTCGGCCCCAGGTCGGGAAACCGTTGTGCTGATTCCGCGATCGCCGCCGCGGCGACGCTCCGCGCGTCTGGTGTCAAAGTCCGTCCCCTGCTCATCTCAAGTCGCGTGCGGCGAGTCGGTCGAACCCGAGGCATTGGCTTCGTCGCCCGCCTGCAAGGCGTTGCGGATTTCCTCGATCAACTGCTCGGCCTTGAACGGCTTAAACAGCACGGACGCCAGCCCTTCTTGTGTCGCCCGCACGATCGAGTGGTTCGGGTCGTACCCAAAGCCCGTCATCAGCATCACCGGCAGGTCATCCCGCCGGGCGTGCGCCGCGGCGAACACCTCGTACCCCGTCTTGTCCGGCATCTTGATGTCTGACAAAACCAAATCAAAGTCATGGGCCGCCAACTCCGAACACGCTTTCACGCCACAGTCGCAAGTGGTGACCTGACAGCCGTGCTTGGCAAGCAGTTCGGTCACCGTCTGCCGGATGTTCGGCTCATCGTCAGCGACCAGGATCCGCTTGCCCGACAGGACCGGGTCCTGCTCATCACACTCGACCGATTTGGACCCCACGATCGTCTGCGGGCCGTTGGCAAACTCCTTCACAGACATCCGGATGTCCGAGACATCCTCCAGCACCTGCTTCAGCCGGCCGCTGAGCTTCTCGTCGCCCAGGTAGGCTTCCATGATCTGGCGGACTTCGGTCTCGATGTCATTCATCGGCACCGCCAACTCCGCCAGCACGTTACTCGCGATCGTCTCGCTGGTCGTGTATCGCTGGATCACCAGCAGGTCCAGGATGTGCAACGCCATCGCCACGTACCGGCCGAATATCTCTGCGAACTGACGGTCGTCCTCGTCAAACGCGCCCACAGAATTGGACTCGATGTTGTAGACCCCGACCACCCGGTCAAACAGCATCAAGGGCACCGTCAACGAGCTGTGCGCGTTGTCCAGCCCCTGCACGTAACGCGGGTCGCGTTCGATGTCGTGGCAGATGTAGCTGCGGCCGGAGGACGCCACGTAACCGGAGATTCCGTTGCCTTCGCTCTCGGCGTACAAGTCGATCGACAACGCATTGGGCGGCAACCCTTCGGCGATCACGACCTCCAGCTTGCTGCTGTTCTTATCCAGCAGCCGGATCGCGAAGTGGTCAAAGTGCATCAGGTCCTTGCTGAACCGGATGATCTTGTCCTGCAGCAAACGCAGACGATCGGCGGGCTTCAACTTGGCGACCGCTTCGTCTTCGATTCGGCCCAACTCCCGGCCCGCGGCGTCGATCGCATCGATC
Source organism: Phycisphaeraceae bacterium (assembly GCA_965230305.1). Taxonomy (GTDB): domain Bacteria; phylum Planctomycetota; class Phycisphaerae; order Phycisphaerales; family Phycisphaeraceae. Next base: position 581,266 of record OZ245998.1, read on the forward strand.
TTGCCTTGGAGCCGTCGGCCGCTGGTCACATCCCAGACCACCGCCACCACCTGCACCACGTCTTCCCCGGTGCCCACCACCGGCGAGCACACAAGCTCAAAGTGCCGGTCATCGACCTGCGTGGTGTACTTCTTGCTCCGCGCCATCTTGTGGTCTTCGATCGGACCGGTCTGATGCGTGAACAGCTCGTAGGCGTCCTTGCAGATTCGGCTGACCTCTTCGGTGACCGCATCTGAGAACATCCGCATTCGCCGGTTCGTCCAGGTCAGCCGCCCCTCATCATCTACCGCACATACACCCTCGCCGATCGTGTCCAGGACCAGAGAAGATTTGTCCCCGACCATCGCCCGTTCCAGGGGCAGGAAGTCACCCACATCCGCAAACACGCCCCGGATCTCACCCCGCCTCAACGCCCCGACCGCTTGGTTCATGTCGGCAAAGACATGAACATCGAACTGTTCACCCAGCTTCTGGACCACGGGGTGGTGCCGGGTGAGGTGCCCTTCCAACACAAGGACTTGAGGACGCGGTTCGCTCATAGGCAAGTCTTCAAAACGACGTAAACGAGGTCGGAAAAGGACGGAAGACGCCGTGGGTAGGGATGGAGCGTGTCGTATGACGAGAGGATCGTCATCGGTGTGCCGTCACCTACTTCCCCCCCATTGAAGCTTGGCATCGGCTCAACTCCACCATTTAGAACAGTTTACCCCTCCAGCCACCTACAAGTCACCCCCCTTTTAGCCGATTTTCGGCACAGCCCGCACGCGCCCCTATCGACGACGCGACAACACCGCGTCCGCCATCGCTTCCAGCAGGGTCCGAGCGGGTGATTCGCGGAGGTGCTCCACCAACTCCCGTCGGGCATCCTCGACCAATTGCTGGCCCCGTGAGCGGGCCTCATCCAGCGCATCACTGGCTTGCAGACGCTCTACGATCTGGTCCATCCGGTCCTCGCCGCCCGCTTTGTGCAGCTCCAACGCTTCACGCATCCACACCTGCTCGGGCTCCTCAGCGTGCTGCAGGTGCAGGATCAAAGGCAGCGTCAGCTTCCCCTTCTCCAGGTCCCGGCCGAGCGTCTTGCCGACGGTCTGTGTGTCCCCGGTCAGGTCCAGCAGGTCGTCCACGATCTGGAACGCCACGCCCAGCTTTCGGCCATAGGCTTCCAATGCCGCCACCGAGACTTCATCGGCCCCCGCCAGCTTCGCCCCCAATCGGCAGCAAGCCGCACACAGGCTTGCCGTCTTCCGGTGCAGGATTTCGAAATAGGTCCGCTCGTTCAGCGACCAGTTGTTGCGATTCGCCAGTTGGAGCAGCTCGCCTTCGCAAACCGTGTTGGTCGTCGACGCAATATCCCGGCTGACCGACGGGTCTTCCAGCGACGAGCACAAGTGATAGGCGTGGCTGATGAGGTAGTCCCCCAGCATCACCGCCGCCTCGTTGCCGTGCAGATGGTTCAGTGTCGCCCCGCGTCGGCGAAGCTCCGCCTCGTCGAGGATGTCGTCGTGCACGAGCGTGGCCATATGCACCATTTCCGTCACCGTAGCCACGACGATCAAGGCCTCATTGCTGTCGCGCAGCGACGGGTCGGCCGCGGCCGCACTGGCTAGAACCAGGGTCGGCCGAAGCATCTTGCCCCGATAACGTTCAACATGCCCCGCCAGCTCATTGACACAGGAAAGGTCGCTCAGCAGCTCGGCGCGGAAGCGTTCGGCCACCCGCTCCAGCTCCTTCCGAAGCTGCAGATTCAAACCTTCCGTGATTTCGGGCAACAAGATCATGGGCAGACCAATAAGGTCCGATGATTCTAGGCGAGTTCTAATCGGTTGACACGTTACCCCCTCAGGCGTAACGTCCGAACTGGCAGCCTGTTGTTTTGGGGTCGCCCAACGGGGCACCTGCTGGTTTTCTGCCTGATCCTTGGACCTGTGCTTTATCATGCCCGACGCTTCGCAACAAAGCAGTGTAGACACCCTGCTGGGACGCTTGATCGTCGATCGCGGCCTGGCGACCGTTGACGAAGTCAAAGACTGCCTCAAGTCCCGGCACAACCTCAACGTCGAAACCGGGCCCAACCAGCAGTCCCTCGCCGACATGCTCATCGAGCGCGGCATTGTCACGCCCGCCCAGCTCGAACGCATCAAGCCCGAGATCGACGCGACCCGCGCCGGCCGGCAGATCCCCGGCTACCAGATCCTCTCCAAGCTCGGCCAGGGCGCGATGGCCACCGTCTACCTCGCCAAGCAGATCTCGCTGGACCGCAACGTCGCGATCAAGATCCTGCCCAAGAAGTACTCGGACAACGAAGAGTTCATCCGCCGGTTCTACGACGAAGGCAAAGCCGCCGCTCAACTGAACCACCCCAACATCGTCTCCGCTCTGGATGTCGGCAAGGCCGGGCAGTTTCACTACTTCGTCATGGAGTACGTCGAAGGCCGCACCGTCTACGACGACATCGTCGAAAAAGGCGCTTACCCCGAACGCGAATCCCTGAGCATCGCGCTGCAGATCGCCGAAGCCCTGGCCCACGCCCACGCCAAAGGCTTCATCCACCGCGACGTCAAACCCAAGAACATCATGTTCACCCAGCAGGGCATCGCCAAGCTCGCCGACATGGGCCTGGCCCGCGCAATCTCCGACCGCGCCGCCGCCGAAGCCGAGCAAGGCAAAGCCTACGGCACGCCCTACTACATCTCCCCGGAACAGATCCGAGGCCGGCTCGACGTGGACTTCCGGGCAGACATCTACTCCTTCGGCGCCACGCTCTACCACATGGTCACCGGGCAGGTCCCCTACGACGGGCCCAACCCCTCGGCGGTCATGCACAAGCACCTGAAGACCAACCTCATCGCCCCCGACCACATCAACGAGTCACTGTCCACCGGCATCTCCGAGATCATCGAAGTCTGCATGGCCAAGGACGTGGACAACCGGTACACCAATACCCAGGAACTTATCAACGACCTCAAGGCGGTCATCGCCGGCGAGCCGCCGGTCCAGGCCCGACGCAAGGTCGATGTGGCCCAACTGCAGACCCTGGCCTCGGGCACCGACGTCGAACGAACCGACGACAAAGTCTTTATCCCGCCGATCACGCTGACCGAGTCGCCGTTGTTCTGGTTTGCCTTGGTCGGCTGGGGCGCATTCGCACTGGCCACGCTCGCGGCGATCATCGCCGCCGGGTAACGCACCGAGCCGGCCCGCACGCTCACCACATCCTCACACCCTCTGCCCGTGCCAGCCTTTCCCGAGGCGCTACGCTGTGGTATCACCGTAGCCACCCCCAACCACGGAGCCCCGCCATGTCCACCGGCTTGCAATCCCTCATTGACCTGGGCACCCGACTCTGGCTCGACTCGGTCGACCCCGACGAGGTCACGACCAACCTGGCCCGGGGCATCACCGGTGCCACCTCCAACCCGAGCATCATCGCCGGCCTGGTCAACTCCGGCCGATTCGACGACACCCTCCAGTCCTTCATCCAGCAGGGCCTATCCGACGAGGACATCGCCTGGGCCATGACTGACAAGCTCGTCGCCGACGCCCAGCAGCAGTTCCATAGCATCTGGCAGCAGTCTTCAGGCAACGACGGCTGGGTCAGCTTCGAGCTCGACCCGCTGCTGGAAGACCCCGAGAACACGCTGCCCCATGACGCCAAGGTCGCCCGCTACGTCGAGTTGGGCAAGCAGTGGGCCAAGGGCCACGACAACCGCATGATCAAAGTCCCCGCCACGCCCGCAGGGCTGGACGCCCTGGAAGACCTCGCCGCCGCGGGCATCACCCTGAACGTCACGCTGATCTTCTCACCCCGCCAGTACCTGCACGCCCGGGACGCGGTCTGGCGCGGCCGACAGAAGTTCGGCTCGCTGGAAACCTTCAAGTCCGTCTATTCGATCTTCATCTCGCGCGTCGACGTCTACACCCAGAAAAAAGTCGCCGAACTCTCTGACGCCGCGCAAGGCCTGATGGGCATCACCAACGCTAAGCAGATCGGCCTTGCAAACAACGCGTTCTGGGCCGACAAGAACCTGCCGTTGCAGCAGGAGATGATCTGGGCCTCGACCGGCAAGAAGCTCGATTGGCAGGAGGAAGACCACTACGTCGCCGCGCTGGCGGGCTCGGACATCCAGACCAACCCGCCGGGGACCAACGACGCCGTCGCCGAGATGAACAAGGCGTACACCGCGCAGTCCAGCGTGCTGCCCGAGCAGTCGATCGTCAACGAGCTGGCGGACAAAGTCGACATCCAGGCGATGGAAGACTTCCTGATGGCCGAAGGCACCGCGAAGTTTGCAGACCCCCACAAGAAGCTGATCGCGACGATCGCCCAGAAGCGTGCGGCCTTGGGGCAAGCCTGAGCCACACCCACCTACGCCGACCGCACCGACCGCGCAATAAAAAACCCTCGCCGTGAAGCGAGGGTTTTTCGTTGCGTCTTGAGTTGTCGTTGGGCTTACTCGCCCGCACCGCCAAAGCTGATCTTGTCGGTGCCCAATGCGCCGCCATCGCCCAGGCCACCCAGCCCGCCGCCGGCCCCGCCTTGGACAGGCTTGACCTTCGACGCCGCGGCTTCCTGGTCGGCGGTCCACTGCGCCCGCTTCAGGCTCAGGCCGATCTTGCGATCGTCCAGGTCGACGCGGAGGATCTTGACTTCCAGGTCCTGGTCCTGCTTGACCACGTCCTGCGGGTTCTCGACCTTGTGGTCGGCCAGTTCGGAGATGTGCAGCAGGCCTTCCAGATCGTCTTCCAGTTCGACGAACACGCCGAAGTTGGTGATCTTGGTGACCTTGCCCTGCACGATCATGCCCGGCTGGTAGGCCGACGGGATCGCTTCGATCCACGGGTCTTCGGTCATCTGCTTCACGCCCAGCGCGACACGCTGCTTGGACTGGTCGACTTCCAGGACCACACACTTGACCGGGTCGCCCTTCTTGAGCAACTCGTTGGGGTGGCTGATCTTCTTGGTCCACGACAGGTCGCTGACGTGCAGCAGGCCGTCGATGCCCGGCTCGATCTCGACAAACGCACCGTAGCTGGTGAGGTTGCGGACCTTGCCTTCGACGACGGTGCCGGGCGGGTATTTCTCCGCCACGAGCTCCCAGGGGTTGACCTCGGTCTGCTTCATGCCCAAGCTGATTTCCTGCTTGTGCTTGTCGATGTCCAGGACGACAACCTCGACCTCTTCGCCGATCGAGACCAGCTCCGATGGGTGGTTGATGCGCTTGGTCCAGGACATCTCGGAGATGTGGACCAGGCCTTCGACGCCGTCTTCGAGCTTCACAAACGCGCCGTAGGACATGATGTTGGTCACCGTGCCGTTGACACGGGTGTTCGCCGGGTACTTGTTCTCGATCTCTTCCCAGGGCGAGATGTCCTTCTGCTTCAAGCCCAGAGCGATCTTCTGCTTCTCGTGATCGATGTTGAGGATCTTGACCTCGATCTTGTCGTCGATCTTGAGCATGTCCGACGGGTGGTTGACCCGGCCCCAGGACATGTCGGTGATGTGCAGCAGGCCGTCGATGCCTCCCAGGTCGACGAACGCACCGAAGTCGGCGATGTTCTTGACCACGCCGGGGACGATGTCGCCCTCGGACACGCGGGTGAGCAGTTCTTCACGCAGCTTGCTGCGGCGTTCTTCGAGCAGCTTCCGGCGGGAGATGACGATGTTGCGGCGTTCGGTGTCGATCTTGAGCACCTGCGCCTCGACCGTCTGGCCGATGTAGATGCCGATGTCCGCCGGGCGACGGATGTCGACCTGCGACGCGGGCAGGAAGACCGGGACGCCGATGTCCACGAGCAGGCCGCCCTTGATCTTCCGCATGACCTTGCCTTCGACCGGGTCGCCTTCGCCCTTCTCGGAGATGATGCGTTCCCAGCCGCGGATGCGGTCGGCCTTGCGCTTGCTGAGTTCAACGATGCCGCCTTGGCCTTCGATTTCTTCGAGCAGCACTTCGACGCTGTCGCCGATCTCGACCAGCGAGGGGTCATCGAATTCGTTCTTGTTGAGGATGCCTTCGGACTTCAGCTCGACGTCGACGAGGAAGTCGTCGCCGGCCATGCCGATGATCTTGCCGGTGAGGATCGAGCCGGGCTTGAAGTCGCCGATCGCGCCGAGCAGCGAATCAAAATCGCCCTCCGCGACGTCTTCGCCAAACGCGTCCGCCAGCATCGTTGCGGCTTCGGCGTCGCTGATCTCCAAGTCGGCAATGAGGTTCTTATCCACCATGAGAAATGAGTTCCTTTCCAGGGTCTACCCGGCCGGACACACGCCCAGCGACCTCGGGTCGCCGCTCAAGGGTTGAGCGGCCTCGTCCAAGCCAATCCGCCGCCGGCCCACACGGACCGATCCTCGGCGTTTTGGCGAGCCCAACAGCATACCCCCGATCCGCCAACCCTGCCAAACCCAACCCCGCAGATTATCGGCAACCCGCCCGGCGTATAGCTCACGTCAAAACATGCCGTTAACGGTAATAGAGCGTGATTCCGGAGCCCTGGAGCTCCCCCATTATGTCGGTGTCCGCCTACAGCCTGCCCTCCCTGCTTTCGCCGCTGGAACCCCGCCAGCTCCTGGCGGTCGATCTCACGTCCGATCTCGTCGCCCACTGGTCATTCGATGACCCCGCGGCCCCCGCCGCCGACACCACCGGCAACCACCCCGCCACCCTGAACGCCAGCCCCCAGCACACCACCCTCGGCCAACGCGGCGGCGCCCTGCAATTCGACGGCAGCAGCGACTCGCTGACCATCCCCAACCACGTCGACATCAACGGCACGATCCACACCCAACGCACCATCGCCCTGTGGTTCAACGCCGACACCCTCACCGGCCGGCAGGCCCTCTACGAAGAAGGCGGCAGCATCCGCGGCCTGTCGATCTACCTCGAAAACGACACGCTCTACGCACGGGGCTGGAACGACCAGGCCAGCGAATCCAACTGGGCCGGCACCAGCCTGACCCACCCCAGCCTCACTGCCAACGCCTGGACCCACGTCGCGATCACCCTCAACGGCGGGGCCAGCCTCACCGCCGACGCCTTCTCCCTCTACGTCAACGGAAGCCTCATCGCCTCCGGCCAAGGCTCGCAACTCTGGGCCCACAACGGCGACATCAACCTCGCCAACGCCAACGACACCCTCTTCCACGATACTGCCGCCACCGGCCCGGCCTACTTCGACGGCCGACTCGATGAGGCCTACCTCTACAACCGCGCACTGGACGCACTCGACATCGCCTCGCTCGCCAGCCTGCCGCCCTCCGCCAACGACGACCTCTTCACCACCGACGAGGACACCCCCCTGTCCGGTTCCGTCGCCACCAATGATGCCGATCCCGAAGCCGGCCCGCTCACCTTCAGCCTCCTCACCGCGCCCACCCTCGGCACCCTTACGCTCAATCCCGACGGCAGCTTCGACTACTCCCCCGCACTCGACGCCAATGGCAACGACCAGTTCACCTACACCCTCACCGACGATGCCGGCCTCACCGACACCGCCACCGCCTCCCTCAGCCTCACCGCGATCAACGACCGCCCCACCGCATCAGACATCACTTTCAGCTTCGACGAAGACACCCCGCTCGCTGCGAACCTCTCTTCCCAAACCAACGACGTCGACGGCGACCACTTGACCTACACGCTCGTTTCGCCGCCGGCGCGCGGCAGCCTGTCCCTGAACACCAACGGCACGTTCAGCTACACCCCGCAGGCAAACGACTTCGGAACGCTCACCTTCGTCTACCGCGTCACCGACCCCAGCGGCGCGACCGCCGACGCCGCCGTGACCCTCGACCTCGCGCCGGTCAACGATGCACCGATCACCCTGGACCTCAACGTCACGCTGATCGCTGGGTTCCAGAGCACGCTGGACCTGAATGAACTGGCCGAAGACATCGACGGCGACCCCCTGAGCTTCCGGCTGCTCAACCCCACGCCCTTCACCGATCGCTTCGTTCGCGTCAGCAGCCTGGGCGCGTTCATCCTGGCGAGCCCCAAGGAGTTCTTCACGCGCGCGCCGCTGGAGATCGAGGTCTCCGACGGCTTATCCACCACGGTGCTCAAGCTGAATGCCGAAGCCATCCCGATGGACACCTCTCCGCCCGAAACGCCACCCGCCAGTGTTCGCGCACAACCCGACAACCCAGCCGCCCCGGCAACACCTGCCGCCGCCGCGCCGACCGCTGCCGTTGCCACGGCCGCGCCTCCAGGCGCAGCCGACACGCTGCGTCTGCCCAGCCAAACCTCCGCGTCCAGCGATTCCGCCGAGCCCTCCTCGCAGCCTGCCGCGACACCGCCCGATGATCTGACCGCCCCCTTCGGCCACGACAACTGGCTGCAACGCATGTTCCAGTACGCTCTCCGCGTGTGGTTAATTGGCACAGTGCTGCCCGCCGGCTGGTACCGTTGCCGCCGTGCCGCGTGACCCCGCCCAACCCTGGATCGTGTTTGCTGGCGGTGCCTGCGCCGGCAAGACCACGCTGCTCCGGGCGATGGCCGAACGGGGCTACGACACGGTGCCCGAAGCGGCGATCGATGTGATCCAAACACTCCAGATGGAGCTGGGCATGCAAGGCCAGGCCCCGTGGCGGCTTGAGCACCCCGACGAGTTTCAACGTCGGATCATCCAGCTCCAATGTCGCCGTGAAATGCAGGCCGCCGAGCGCGCTAACGGGCCGGTCTTCCTCGACCGCGGCCGCCCCGACGGGGTCGCCTACTGCCTCGAAGCCGGCGTCGAAGTCCCCAGCGACATCGACACGCTCTGCCAACAGGCCCGGTATGACTACGTGTTCCTGCTGGACACACTGACCGAGTTCACCCACCGACCAGACACCGGGCGGATCGGTGACGCCGACCAGTCGCGCCGGGTCCGCGATCACATGCTGGAGGTGTACCGACGCTACGGCTACGATCCGATCGTCCTGCCGGAGACGTCCATCTCCGAACGTGTGCAGTGTGTGCTGGAGACGGCAGGACTCGCCTGAAACGCAGGAGACACCATGCGCTGCCCCGAATGCCACAGCCTGATGGAAGAAGGTTTTCTCAGTGTCAAAGAGGGCCTGCACTGGCTCCGCAGCGCCGAGACCGGCGGGATGCAGTTCGCGGAAGGCGTGCCCGGCACGCAGGCGATCATGCGGCCCAACCCCCTCAAAGCCTGGCGCTGCCGCAAGTGTGAATTGATGACTTTCGAGTACGGCCACCGCCACGAGGAAACGCTTCGGGAACGTGCCCGTAAGGCGGAAACGGGCGAGCCCCTGCTCTAACTATACGTCCACCACGCTGCCGAACTTCCGTGTCCGCTTCTCGTACGCCCGCAACGCTTCGTCAAACGCTTCGAGGCTAAAGTCCGGCCAGCACTTGTCGGTCACGAAAATCTCGGCGTAGCTGATCTGCCAGAGCAGGTAGTTGGACACCCGAAGCTCGCCGGCGGTTCGGATCAGCAAATCCGGGTCCGGCAGCCCAGCGGTGTCCAGGTGATCGTCAATCGTCGCCGGCGTAATCGCTTCCGGGCTCAACTCGCCGGCAGCGACTTTCTCGGCGATCCCGCGCACCGCCTCGGTGATCTCGCCCCGGCTGCCATAATTGATCGCCAGGCAAAGCGTCAGCCCTGAGTGATCGCGAGTCGATTCGTCCGCCCGATCAAACTCATCCAGCAGCTCGCTCGGCAGCCCGTCGCGCCGCCCCAGGTGACGGAACCGCACATTGTTTTCCAGCATCTGAGGCAGCTGCGCCCGCAGGTACTCGATGTACAAGGACATCAGCGTGTCGACCTCGTCGTGGCTGCGTGTCCAGTTCTCCGTGCTGAACGAGTACAGCGTCAACGCTTTCAAACCCAGGTCACAACACCGCGTCACCAAAGGCGGCACACGTTCAGCGCCCTTGCGGTGCCCGTAGCTCCGGGCTTTGTCCTGCGCGGTCGCCCACCGGCCGTTGCCGTCCATGATGATGGCTACGTGCTTGGGCAACGCCTCGGGATGAAACTCAGAAAGGCTCATGCTCGACTCGCTCGGCTTAACGCACGATGGTCTGGTCTCGACGCGGCCCGACGCACACGATCTTGACCGGCACCCCGACAAATTCTTCGACAAACTTCACGTATGCCTGCGCGTTGGCGGGCAGGTCTTCAAAACGTTTGCAGTCGCTGGTGGGTTCGGACCAGCCGGGCAACGTGGTGAACGCCGGCTGCGTCTGCGCCAGAGCTTCGGCGTCGGGGAGGAAGTCGTCGACGCGCTCGCCGTGCAGCGTGTGGGCCACCGCGGCCTTCACTTCCGGCAGGCCGGTCAACACCGACAACCCCGTGAGCACCAGCCCGGTCACGCCGTTGAGCTGAGCGGTGTAGCGGACCGCGGTGAGGTCCAGCCAGCCCACGCGACGCGGGCGTCCGGTCGTCGTGCCGAACTCTTTGCCGACGGTGCGGATGTGCTCGCCGGTGGCATCCTCCAGCTCGGTGGGGTGCGGCCCGCCCCCGACACGGGAGGTGTAAGCCTTGGTCACACCGATGACCTGCTTCAGATGGGTTGGCGGCACGCCGGTGCCCGGGCCGATCCCCAACGCACAGGTCGTCGAGCTGGTCACGAACGGGTACGTGCCGTGGTCGACGTCCAGCAGCGCCGCGTTCGCGCCTTCGAAGAGGATCTGCTGGCCGTCGGATTGCAGGCCGTGCAGCAGCCGACGCGTGTCGGTGATGTGGTCCTTGAGTTCTTCGCCCCAGGCCAGCGCCTTCTCGCAGAGCTCGTCCGCGTCGAACGGCTCGTAGTCGTGATCGGTGCTGTTGGCCAATGCCGACAGCGTGGCGTTCTTGATCTGGGCGTTGGCGCGGAGCTTGGCCCGCAGACGATCCGGCTCGATCAGGTCGCCCATCCGCACCGCGGTGGAACGCTGGGCCTTGTCCGCGTAGGTCGGTCCGATGCCCCGACCGGTCGTGCCGATGGGCTCATTGCCGAACGCCTTGGCGACCGCGAGGTCAAACAACTGATCCTCCGCCTTGTGGTAAGGCATCACCGCGTGGGCGCGGTCGGAAATCTTCAGCGTCTCGCCAGACACCGGCACGCCCCGCTCGGTCAGCGAACGGATCTCTTTCAGGATGCCGGTCTCCGGGGACGGGTCGACCACCACCCCGTTGCCGATCACGTTCAGCGAGCCCGGACGGATGATGCCCGAAGGCAGCAGGTGCAGCGCGAACTTCTGGTCGCCGACGTACACCGAGTGCCCGGCGTTGTTGCCGCCATTGAAGCGTGTGACCACGCCGAAGTGCTCGGTCAGCAGGTCGACGATCTGGCCCTTGCCTTCATCGCCCCACTGCAGGCCGACGACCGCTGCGTTGCCGGTGTCCAGGCCGACGCGCTGGACGAGTTGAGCGGACTGGGAATCGGTCGGCGTGCTGGTGGTCATTTCCGGTCTCACGGGGGCGAAGGGGCCGAGTTTAGCAGAGCCGCACGCTCTCCCCACCGTTCGGCTTGGCGGGAAGACGCGGCGTGTTGGTCGTTTATTTGACGGGGGGCAGCTTGACCGAAGCCACTTTCAGAATGCCCGGCTGATCGAGCATGTGTGAAATGAAGTCGGCCGGGGGCTGGCTGTCGATCTTCATGGTCATCAGCGCGGTCGGCTCGCCGGTGCCCAGGTCGCGGCGGGAGATCGCCATGTCGGCGATGTTGACCCCCTTGTTGCCAAACTCCGTGCCGACCAGGCCGATCATGCCCGGGCGGTCCTCGTTCTGCAGCAGGATCATCTCACCCTCGGGCACCATGTCCATGGTGTACCGGTTGATCTCGATCACCCGGGGCAGCCCGTCGTTGTTCACCCGTCCGACGATCCGGCGGGTCTGGTCGGCTTCGGGCGTGTCGGCGGTCACCGCGCCCTGCGGGCCGCGGACCTCCACGGTCAGCTTCGGCGCGGACGTGCTGCCGCTCTCGACGGTCACCACCTTGGCCTTGATGCCGCGCTCCTGGGCGATCTTGGCCACGTTGATGACATTCACGGGCTGGTCGACGTAGCCGCAGAGCAGGCCGACGAGCACGGTGCGTTCGATCGTGCCCGCCGCGGCGTCCAGCGCGTTGCTGCCGACTTCGATCGAGACTTCGGCGATGCCGCGCGTCACCATCGGGCAAAGCAGCTTGGCCATCCGCTCGGCCAGGTCCACGTAGTGCCGCTGGGCTTCGTCCAGGTCCACGCGGTACCCGCCGGCGTTGACCGCCCCCTTGATGCCCTCGCCACGCAGGTACGCCAGCACCGCGTGCCCCGCGTCGGTCGACACCTGAAGCTGGGCCTCTTTGGTCGACGCGCCCAGGTGCGGCGTCACCAGCACCTGCGGGTGGGTCCGCAGCGGCGAATCTTCCGCAGGCGGCTCGGCGGTAAACACATCCAAAGCCGCCCCGCCACATTGGCCGGCTTCGATCGCCGGGATCACCGACGACTCATCAATCACACCGCCACGGGCCGCGTTAATCACCATGACACCCTTACGGCAAAGCTTGAACGTCTCCTCGTTCAGCATGCCGCGCGTCGCGTCGTTCAGCGGCACGTGGAAGCTCAAGACATCGCAGAAAGGCAGCATCTCCTTGAAGTCGCGGAACATCTTCACCCGGCCGTCGAGCATCGTCTCGCTGGCGATGAACGGGTCGTAAGCGACGACATCCATCTCGAACGCCATCGCGCGCTTGGCCAGCGTCTGACCGATTCGGCCGAAGCCGACCACACCCAGCGTCTTGCCCGCCAGCTGCGTGCCCTTGAACTTCGCGCGGTCCCAGCCGCCCTCAGCCATCGTCTTGTACGCCGGGCCGACATTCCGCGCCAAAGCACACAGCAGCGTAAACGCGTGCTCAGCGGTGGTGATCGTCGAGGCTTCGGCAGTATTCACGACGAGGATGCCCGCATTGGTCGCGGCTTCCAGGTCAATGTTGTCAACCCCCACCCCCGCCCGGGCGATGACCTTCAGGTCGCCGGGGTTCTCCAGCATCTTGGGCGTGACCTTGATGCCCGAACGCACCAGCATGCCGTGGATCCCCCCCGCCGCGAGCAGCTCGGCGTACTCGCCTTCAGACAGGCCCGGCTGGTTGAGCAGCTCGGCGTCGGGCTGGGCCTTTATCCAGGCCAGGCCTTCTTCGGCGATCTTGTCAGCGGCAAGGATTTTGAACATGGCGGTCGTGGGTTGAGCGTCCGGGGTCGCGGTGGTCACGGCAGGCCTCGCAGGGTGCGGGGAAAATGCGGGGGTTGGGAAGGCGGGAAGCCCCACACTTTAGCGGATGATGCGGGTTCGATCCTTCCTGCTTTTTCCGGATTAGGCCACGAGATCGACCGCCGAACCCATGCCCGGTGCGGTGGGATTCGACGGGACGCCGTACCGCTGGCCGAAGCCTTGGATCGCCTCCAGCAATCGGCCGCCCCGCTCGGCCTCCAGTTCCGCCAAAGCCGAGTCCTGCAGCGAGTTGCGGTGGCCTTCCACGCCCCCGATCGGCGCGAGCAGATCCATCAACTGCTCGACCTGTGCGTCCATGGCTTCCAGCACGCCGGGCACCACGGTGGACAAGATCGCCTGCCGGGCCGCCGCCACGAGGGTATCTGCCGCCTGTCGGCTGGTCACCGCCTCGGTGAGTTGCTGCTGCCCCCTCAGATTCGACTCAGCCACACGCTGGACCGACCGGACCTCGTACCGGGCAAAGGCGTCCACCTCGACACGCTGGTGCCGCACCTGCTGCTGCGCCGCTTCGATAACGCTCAGCGCTCGGCTGCGGTCGCCTGTTTCGTAAGACAAGCCGCCGCGCGAGGATAACGAGCGAAGTGAATCGTCCGCATCCCCCAGCGCCCGGCTATGGAAGCCCCGCAGCGTGAGCCCTTGCGTAGAGACCGCGAACCGATGCGTTGTCTCGCGGGACGCCGGTGCAAAATCAACCCCTTCATCCGGCAACACCTCGGGTGCTTCCCCAAACGCCCCCACGCCGTTGACCGCGACATAGCTCACGGATTCGGTCGTATGGATCATTTCAACATCGCCGCTTTGTTCTTCCAGCACAGCCACCCGGGCGCTGCCTTCGCCCACCGAGCGCACACTGACCTGGGCGGGGTCCGCGCCGTCGTACGTCTCGATGGATGCAAACAATGAGGCGTCCACGCCGGTCTGCCCCGTCGTGAGTTCGTGCTCCTGATCCGTGACGACATCGCCGGTACGCCCAGCCAGAATCTGTAGATCGCCCAGCGCCGTGGTCCCGGCCTCAAAGGCGACAAACCCCACGACTTCCGCGCCGTGCCCATCACGCCCCAACCCCTGTTCCTGCTGCAAACGCAGGTTAAAACCCTCCCGTGTCACGCCGTCCAGCCGCACCAGCACCGGCGTGTCATCGTTGCGGGTCTGCACCGAGGCCAGCACGATCGGGGCCGCGTCAAACGCCTGCTCAAAACGCACCGCCTGCGCTTCGCCGGATACCGTGGCCCGGCCGACAACCAGACGCTTGCCGTCTTCGAGCTGGTGTTCGCCGGCCTGCAGAGCCAAGACGCTGAAGGTTTCTTCTGTATGCGCCCCATCCAGATAGGCAAACTCGTCCAAAGCAAAATCAAACCCTTGCTCCTCCACTTGGTCAATGCGATACGTCGCCGGCTGGGCTCCGTTCATCGTCTGCATCGTGGCAATCACCACCGCATCCTCCAGCGGCTGACTGAAGCTATACCGTGACATCACTCCCCGAGCCGACTGGGTGTGATCAAACCGCAGGACTTCGCCTTGGACCGTTTGCTCAGCCTCGACGGCGTTGGCGCGTGGCGCGTTTGTGGGCGCCCCGACTTCTTCGAAGAGCTTGTCCTGGTTAAAACTGGCGTCGTAGTGCGTCTCGTCCAACGTTTTGAGGATCGCGTCGATGCGCTGTTGTGTCGCCGCGCCTCCGCCGTCGGTGGAGAACAGCGAATGCAACTCGTCCAGCAAACCTGACGCCACGGCCAGCGCATCTTCAGCAGCTCCGGCAAACGCGACCGCACGCTGGCCGTTGGCGACGACAGACTGCATCCGCGTCTGCTCCGATCGGCTGACATCCAGCGTGCTGAACTGGCTGGGCGCGTCCTTGGGCCGGACGGTGAGCCCGGCGTTCAAACGCTCCAGCAGGTGGTTGGTTTTACGAGAGTGCGATTGATAGCTCGCCCACAACGGGGCGAGTCCCTGGATCCGAATGCTCATGGCCTACCTTTCAGTGAGACCACGAACGTCCAATATGGTTTTCCCTTAGTCCACTAAGGGTCGCACCCAATTCGGAATTTCCCTAGTTAGGGTGATCCCTTAGCTAAGCACGGAGACCAAAATCCAGGCATAAATAACTGCAAATAATTATCTTAAAGAGAATACCGGTTATAACGCTCAGCGAGAACCGATTGCCGCGAAAGCCAACGCCGCCGCACGCACCGTCTGCCGGATGGCCTGCTCATCGTGTTCCGTGGACAGGAACCAGGCCTCGTACAGGCTCGGCGCCAGGATCACGCCCTGATCCAGCATGGTGTTGAAGAACACGGTGAAGGCCTCCGCGTCGCTGGCGGTGGCCTCGTCGTAGTTGCGGACCGGCTGATCCGCGAAGAAAAGCCCGAACATCGAGCCGACCCGGGCGGTCTGGATCGACACGCCCGCCGACTTCGCTGCGTCTTCGAGTCCCTGCTGCAACGCCTCGCCTGCCTGGTCCAACTGCTCATACACCCCCGGCTCGCTCAGCGCCTCCAGCGTCGCCAGCCCAGCCGCCATCGCCAGCGGGTTGCCGCTGAGCGTCCCGGCTTGATACGTCGGCCCGTCCGGCGAAACCTGACGCATCAGGTCCTCACGCCCGCCATACGCTGCACAAGGCAAACCGCCACCGATCACCTTGCCCAAGCACGTCAGGTCAGGCGTCACGCCATACAACGCCTGGGCCCCGCCCAGCGCGACGCGGAAGCCGCTCATCACCTCATCAAACAGCAGCAGCGTGCCGTGCTGATCGCAGAGGTCACGCAGGCCCTGCAGATACCCCGGCGAAGGCGGAATCAGCCCCATGTTGCCCGCGATCGGCTCGACGGCCATGCAAGCGATCTCACCGGGGTGCTCCGCGAACGCCCGGGCCACCGCATCCAAATCGTTGTAAGCCACCAACAGCGTGTTCGAGGTGATCGACTCGGGCACCCCCGGGCTGGAAGGCACGCCCAGCGTCGTCGCGCCGCTGCCGGCCTGCACCAGCAACGCGTCGCTATGCCCGTGGTAGCAGCCGGTGCACTTGATCACCTTGCTCCGCCCCGTGGCGGCGCGCGCCAAGCGGATCGCGCTCATGCACGCCTCGGTCCCGCTGTTCACAAACCGCACCACCTCCACGCTCGGCACCGCTTCGATCACCTTCTCCGCCAGCTGGTTCTCCAGCTGCGTCGGCATCCCGAAGGTCGTGCCCCGTTGCAAAGCCTTGGACAACGCAGCGCTCACGGGCTCGGGCGCGTGACCCAAGATCAAAGGCCCGTAGCTGAGCACGTAATCGATGTACTCGTTGCCATCGATGTCCGTCACACAGGCCCCGGCCCCCGACGCGATCGTGACCGGCTCACGCCCGACCGACTGGTACGCCCGCACCGGCGAGTTGACCCCCCCGGGCATCAGCGTGCGGGCATGGGCGTGGGCTTTACGGGACTTGGCGTAGCGATCGGTGGTGGTCGTCGAACTCATGGCATCAGTGTAGGGCCGCCCCGTTCACGCGGGGCGGCCCGGACTGAAACCTTCAGAGGCGGTCTTAGAAGCTGTACACCAAAGAGAATGTCCAGCGGTACCCAAACAGGTCGTTCTCATCGGTGAGGGGGGTTTCGTAAGCCACGCGGATGCCGAGGTTGTCGACCGGTCGGATTTCGCCACCGACGCCGACTGTCACCACCGGGTCATCCTCACCGCTGCCCAGGCTCGCCACGTCGACACCGCTGAAAGGCAACGGCGTCATGTCGCCAGCTTCCAGCACGTGGTAGCCGTTGAATTCCACGACCGGGCTGAACCACTCCGTGACCGCGTAGTCCGCGTGCAGGTGCCAGAACAGCCGGGTGCTGTCGCCCAGCGCATCTTCCGAGTCCGTCGGGATCAACAGGTTCACTGTGCCGCCCAGGTGCAGACGGTCAAAGCCCTTGTTCACCGACGCCCAGAACCGGAGCTCATCATCATCCTGCAGGACTTCATCATCGCCGGCTCCGAACTGATAGCCCACGCCAACCGCCGCGTGCAGATCGTTCTCAAAATCCTGCAAGAACGCCCACTTGATGCCCGCTGCGATGTCGTTGGTCCCTTCGGTGTCTAGGAGCCCGGTGTCGAACTCGACGTACCCGTCCTTGTAGGCCACCAACTGCAGCGAATCGGTCAACGCCAGGCGGATCTGCACCGCAAACACGGAGGCGTGCCCCCCGGCAATCGGGCTCGACGCGGGGAAGTCATGGTGCACAAACCACGCGCGCACATCCGACGTCACAAAGCTGTCTTCATGGAAGTAAGGCGACGTGACCGGGTGAACAAACGTCCGCTCCGGCGTCACGCTCGCGGCGTCGGCATTGGGCTCACCAAACAGCACGAACGACGCGTGCTGTGCGGAGGCGGTCAAAGGCATGCCCAATACGGCGGCAAGGGCGAGAGGGGCAATCTTCATGGTGTTCATCTCCTTAGAGGGTGTCCCGAGAATCAGGCAATTGCGATATGGACGCAGCCTATTCAGGACAAACTTGTCCGCAATTATTAAAATGACTCCAACTCGCAATTCCTGACCCGGATTCACGCCCGGCCGGGTTTTCGCCGATGCAGGCCCCACGGCAGCCGCTGTGGCCGCCCGATAACATGCACTCACGATCAGGCCCACAGGGGCAATAGCGAATTAGTTCACACGCAAGGAGGCGTCATGCCGCGCGACATCCCCGTGGGCAACGGCCAGATGCTGGTCTGTTTCGACAACCAGTACCGCATTCGAGACCTCTACTTCCCCCACGTGGGGCAGGAAAACCACACCGGCGGCTCCGTCTGCCGATTCGGCGTCTGGTCGGACCACCCCGACGTTCCCGCCAACGCCAACGACCGCCGCAAGCACCGCGTCTACTGGACCGAAGACGGCTGGGACATCCAGCTGGGCTACGAAGACGACACCATCGGCACCGACGTGCGGATGCACCACGAGAAGCTGCAGCTCAAGCTGCGCTGCCACGAGGTCGTCGACTTCCACCGGCCGGTCCTTGTCCGCCGCATCGAGATCGAAAACCTCGTCGACCAGCCCCGTGAAGTCCGCATCTTCCACCAGCAGGACTTCATGATGTACGGCACGAAGGTCGGCGACACCGCCTACTACGACCCCCGCCTCCGGTCGCTGATCCACTACCGCAAGAACCGCTACATCATGGCCTGCTTCTACCTCGACGGCGAGCAGCAGATCGATGAGTACGCCACCGGCACCAGCGGCTTCCACGGGGCCGAGGGCACCTGGCGCGACGCCGAAGACGGCCGGCTGGGCAACAACCCTATCGCCCAAGGCGCGGTCGACTCGACCATGATGACCCGCGTCCAGGTCCCGCCCAAGTCCACCCGCACCGTCTACCTCGTCATCGGCTGCGGCGAGAACATCGAGGACATCGACGCCACCCACCAGTTCCTGCACCGCGAAACGCCACAGGGCGTCATCGACCGCACCAACGCCTACTGGCGCCTTTGGCTGGCGGCGGCGCGCGTGGACCTCTGTGACGCCGACGTCTGCATGCTCCCGCCCAAGGTCGTGGACTTGTACAAGCGCTCCCTGCTGACGGTCCGGACGCAGATCGACAACGACGGCGCGATCATCGCCGCCAACGACAGCGACTACCTGCAGTTCAACCGCGACACCTACAGCTACCTCTGGCCCCGCGACGGCGCGTTCGTGGCCGACGCGATCGACGCGGCCGGCTTCCCCGACATCGTCCGGCAGTTCTTCCGGTTCTCCGGCCAGATCATCCACAAACGCGGCTACTTCCTGCACAAGTACAACCCCAACGGCTCGCCCGCCAGCTCTTGGCACCCCTGGGTCGATGCCGCCGGCCGGCCCCAGCTGCCGATCCAGGAAGATGAAACTGCGCTGATCCTCTGGGCGCTCTGGCGGCACTACGTCCGCTATCAGGACATCGAGTTCGTCCGACTGCTTTGGGTCAGCCTGATCCAGAAGGCCGCCGACTTCCTCGTGGCCTACCGCGACCCGGACACCAAGCTGCCCCTGCCCAGCTACGACCTGTGGGAAGAACGCTTCGGCATCCACACGTTCACCGTGTCGACGGTCTACGCCGGGCTCAAGGCCGCGTGGCAGTTCGCGGTGTGCTTCGGCGACACCAAGCGGGCCGCCCGCTACGCCCAGGCCGCCGAGGAAGTGCGTGATGCAGCCCTGAAGCACCTTTGGAGCGAAGAGAAGCAGCGCTTCGTCCGCCGGATCATGCCTACCGACAGCGACAAGGTCGCCCACCTCATGGCCGAGGTGATCGCCGGGCAAGACCCCACCGCCGAACGCAACGCCGTACTGGACATGCTGCTGGACCAGAACGGCAGCAACGGCCAAAGCAAGCCCGCCGCCCCCGATGCGCCCGAGTTTGAGGTCGACGACACGATCGACGCCTCGATCGCCTATGTGCACACGATGGGCCTGCTCCCCCCGGACGACCCGCGGGTCGAGAAGACGATGCAGGCCATCGAGGAACGCCTGTGGGTCAAGACCGACGTCGGCGGCTTGGCGCGTTACGAAAACGACTACTACCACCAGGTGTCGCAGGACACCGATCGGATCGCGGGCAACCCCTGGTTTATCTGCACGCTCTGGCTGGCGGATTACCACATCCACCGCGCGACCACCGGCGAGGAGTTGGCCAAGGCCCTGCCGATCATCGAGTGGGTCGCTGACCGGGCGCTGCCCAGCAACGTCCTGGCCGAGCAGGTCCACCCCGAGACCAACGACCCGCTGTCGGTCAGTCCGCTGACCTGGAGTCACGCCACCGTGGTCGCCACCCTGACCGCCTACGCGGACAAGTACCAGGAGATCAACGGCAAAGGCTCCAACGTCGACAGCGGCAGCAGTCTCGGGTCCCCGCTGTACCAGCGTGCCGCCACGCAGGCCGCCGCCGGCAGCCGAAGCGTCACGACCTGAACGCACGCCACCGCCTTAAAAACCCATCGGAACCCCCCACGCGCGACCCTCGCCATGTTGCATCGCGCTGACACGCCCTCTATCCTTCGCGGACACGTTCGCGGCGGATGGACCGTTGTCTTCCAAGACGAGGCAAGCCCCAGCGACACGTGGACTCGGCAGGACCTTTTTCACTCACCCGCCCTTCACGGAACCGCCTCGCCCGATGGCCATTGCGCTCTACATCGCTACCGTCCTCGGCGCTGCAGGCTTGTTCCTGATGCTCCCCAAGCGATCGCAGAACCTCCCCGCTCTGGGCGGGCTTCTCGCCGCCGCCGGCCTCGGGCTGGCCTGGCTTTTTCCGTTGATGAACCACCGCGAACTGCTGGCGGACACCGGCCTAGACAGCGGCGCGTTCAACTTCCACTACATCTTCTCCGCCCTGGCGATCGGTGCCGCCGTCCGCGTCATCACGCACACCCGCCCGGTCTATGCAGCGCTCTGGTTCGTCCTGGCCGTGCTGGCGTCCGCGGGGCTGTTTCTGACCCTGTCGGCGGAGTTCATGGCCTTTGCCATGGTCTTGATCTACGCCGGGGCGATCCTCGTGACCTACATGTTCGTCATCATGCTGGCGACGCAGGCCCGCGAAGCCGAGGCCCCCGAAAACGAACGCCCCGAGTACGAACGCTTTGCCCGCGAGCCCCTCGCGGCGGTCGCCGCCGGCTTCATTCTGCTGGCCACGCTGCTGTTCGTCGCCTTCGACGACCTGCCGGACCCGCAACTGGCGGGCTCGATCAGCGACGAGACGCTGGCGACGGAAGTCCTCAACGACCCCGCGGAGCACGAAGCCCGGGTCGATCTGGGCCTGGCGCAGAACCCAAGCATCAGCAACGCTGAGCGTGTGGGCATCGACCTGTTCCGCGGCAATCCGCTGGGCCTGGAACTGGCCGGGGTGATCCTGCTGGTGTCGCTGGTGGGCGCGGTCGTGATCGCCAAGAAGCGGATCGAAGAGGAAGAACTGGACGAGGCCGACCCGGCCGCCCCCTCGACGGAGGCCGCCGATGCCTGAGCCGATGTCCAGCCTGGCGTTGTCGCACTACCTGCTGACCGGGTCGGTGCTGTTCGTCCTAGGGCTCGTCGGGTTTCTGACCCGTCGGAACCTGATCATCATGTTCCTTTGCACGGAGATGATGTTCCAAGGGATCTTGATCAACCTTGTGGCCTTCGGCCGGTACCACCAGAACGAAGCCGGGCAGAGCTTTGTGATCTTCGTGCTGACGATCGCGGCCTGCGAAGCGGCGCTGGCGCTGGGCCTGGTCGTGCTGCTTTACCGACGCAAACGCACCCTGGACGCCCAGGCCTGGGCCTCGATGAACGGCTAACCGTTCCCACAGGACCCCACGCGGGTCAGGAGACGCATGAGCATTCAAGCCGCGAGTTGGATACCCTGGCTGCCCTTGATCGGCGCTGCGCTCTGCGGTCTGTGCTGCACCCGCCCCGAGTGGCGCAAGGCCGCCGCCCCCATCTCCATCGCCTCCATCGTCGCCAGCTTCCTGATCACCCTAGGCGTCGCCGCCTCGGTGAAAGACTGGTCGCCCGACGCCTCGGCCGGTGACTTCACCGCCACGGTCGGCGCGTGGATCGGCGTCGGGGGGTTCCAGGCCGAGTGGTCCTACTTCATCGACAAGCTCACGCTGGTCATGCTGCTGGTCGTCACCGGCATCGGCAGCCTGATCGCGATCTACGCCTCGGGCTACATGGCCGGCGAGAAGGGCTACGCCCGGTTCTTCGCCGCGGTGTCTTTGTTCATTTTCGCCATGACCACCCTCGTCATGGCCGACAACCTGCTGCTGTTGTTCCTCGGCTGGGAAGGCGTCGGCCTCGCGTCGTACCTGCTGATCGGCTACTACTTCGACAAGCCGTCCGCCGCCGCCGCCGCCAAGAAGGCGTTCGTCGTCAACCGCATCGGCGATGCGGGCTTCCTGCTGGGCATCTTCTGCCTGTACCAAGGCTTCGGCTCGATCCGCTTCACCGAGATCCTGCCTCAGGCCGCCGAGTTGCTCCACCACGGGCAAACCGACAACCCCTACCTCGCCTGGGCCCCGTTCTTCCTGATGCTCGGGGCCTTCGGCAAGAGCGCCCAGATCCCGCTTTATACCTGGCTACCCGACGCGATGGAAGGCCCGACCCCGGTCTCCGCCCTGATCCACGCCGCCACCATGGTGACCAGCGGCGTGTACCTGCTGGCCCGATTGATCCCCGTCTTCCAGCTCGCCCCGGGTGCGTTGGAAACCATTGCTGTCGTCGCGGGGCTGACCTCGCTGGTCGCCGCGCTGATCGCGCTGAACCAGAACGACCTGAAGAAGGTCTTCGCCTACTCGACCGTGTCGCAGTTGGGCTACATGTTCCTGGGCATCGCCGCCCTGTCGACCGTCGGGGCGGTGTTCCACCTCGTGACCCACGCCTTCTTCAAGGCGTTGCTGTTCCTGACCGCCGGCAACGTGATGCACGCCCTGGCGGGGAACCTGGACCTGCGCACGATGTCGGGCCTGGGCAAGAAGCTGCCGATCACCAAGTGGCTGATGCTTGCCGGCTGCCTGGCGCTGGCGGCGTTCCCCTTGAGCAGCGGCTTCTTCTCCAAGGACACGATCCTCGCCGCCGCCGTCGGCAGCGAAGGCGTCATCCAGGTCATGGGTTGGCTGGGTCTGGTCACCGCCTTCCTCACCGCCAGCTACGCCTTCCGCGTCTGGTTCCGCGTGTTCACCGGCGAAGAACGCTACGAGATGGGCGATGAACACCACGGCGACGAGCACGCGGACGACGGCCACCACGCCCACGAGCCACACGAGATGCCCTGGCTGATGAACGGCCCGCTGGTGATCCTCGCGGTCGGCGCACTGGCCGCTGGCTTCCTGGGTGTCGGCAGCCACCACGGCTGGATCGGCGGCATGATCGAACACTCGACCGCCGCGGTGCACGCCCACGGCGACCACCACCCCGAACTGCTCGGGCTGGACCTGCACACCGCGATGATGATCATCAGCTGCATCGTCTCGCTCTCGGCGATCGGCTTGGCGTACTTCCTGCACACCCAAAGCCCCGCCACCCGCGACAGCCTGGCGGACGCCGCCAAGCCCGCGCTTGAGCCGGCCAGAAACAAGTTCTTCGTGGACGAGTTCTACGACATCGTGTTCGTGAACCCGCTCCGGTTTGGTGCGGTGCTGCTCAGCATGCTCGATAAAGCGGTCACGCTGTGCTTGCAGATGCTCGGCGCGTTGCCGGTCGCCGCGGCGGCGGTCGTTCGGCCGACGCAGTCCGGCCGGTTGCAGGGCTATGCGTTGGGCATGGCCTGGGGCGTGGCGATCCTCGCTGCGCTGGTGTTGTTCTGGCTAGGCACGGAGGCATAAGACGAACCGATGAACGCCTGGCTGCTCCTGCTTCCGATTCTCGTCCCGCTCATTGGCGCGCTGGTGCCCTTGCTGCCGGTGCCGGACTTCAACCGTGACCGTGGCCCGTGGGCGGTGGCGCTGTTCACCTCACTGGCGACACTGGTCATCTCGGTGGTCCTGCTGTTCACCTACCGCTGGTCCGAAGGCGGCTCGCAGCTGGACTTCACCGTCGGCTGGCTCCCCGAACTCGGCCTGAACTTCGCGCTGGCGGTCGACGGCGTGTCGATCTGGCTCGTGGCGTTGACCGCGCTGATCACCCCGATCGCGGTGATCGTCTCCCGCGGGCAAACCAACGGTCGGCCGCAGCTGTACTACCTCTGCCTGTTGATGCTCGAGGCCGCCCTGATGGGTACGTTCCTCGCCAGCGACCTGCTGCTGTTCTACATCTTCTTCGAGCTCGCGCTCGTGCCGGTGTTCCTGCTGATCATCACCTTCGGCACCGAACGCCGCCGGCACGCCGCGACGCTGTACTTCCTGTACGCCTTTGCTGGCTCGATGCTCACGCTCGCCGCGATCCTCTACCTCGGCCTGCACCACTTCCGCGAGACGGGTGCCTGGTCGTTCGCTCTGGCGGACCTGCAAACCACCGCGCCGGGCCTGGCCCAGATCGGTGCGGGCGATGGCGGCTTCTGGACGCCTTCACACTTCGTGCTCGTCGGCCTGCTGGCGGGCTTTCTGGTCAAAGTCCCCGCGGTCCCCTTCCACGGCTACCTCCCCGTCGCGCACCGCTACGCCCCCGCACACGGCGCGGTGGACCTCGCCGGCCTGGTCCTCAAGCTCGGGCCGTTCGCGATCCTGAAGTTTGCGATCCCGCTTTGCCCGCAAGCCGTCGTCGACCTCGCTCCGGCCATCGGCCTGCTGGCGGTCACCGGCATCCTCGCCGCGGGCCTGGTCTGCTGGCGGCAAGAGCACGCCAAGGAACTCCTGGCCTACTCCTCGGTCTCCCATATGGGCTTCGTGCTGCTGGGGCTGTTCGCCCTGGACGCCGACGGCCTGGGCAGCACCGGCGCGATGTTCTACATCTTCAGCTACACGATCTCCGCCGGGGCCTTGTTCCTGATGGTCGGCATGCTCCACCAACGCGTCGGCAGCTTCCGCCTCAGCGACACCGGCGGGCTGGGCAAAGTCATCCCCGTCTGGACATTCTTCGCGGGCTTCTTCGTCATGGCGTCCGTCGGCCTGCCCGGGTTGAACGGCTTCGTCGGCGAAGCCCTGACGATGGCCGGCGCCTTCCTCTCCCCGGATGCGGCGCTTGGACCCTGGTACGCCGGGTTTGCCGTCGCCGGCGTCGTGATCGCCGCGATCTACCTGCTCACCTTCTTCGGCAAGCTTGCGTTGGGCCCGCTGAAGCTCCCAACCGATGAGACCCCCGCGGACCTCACGCCCAAAGAAATCGGCGTGCTCGCGCCGCTGGCGGTCCTCTGCCTGGTGCTCGGACTGATGCCCGCGCCGGTCTTGGATTCGATGAGCGACACCACGCAAAGCTGGACCGCCGCCGCCCGCCAGGCCGCGGTCGAAGCATCCGCAGCAGACGACACCGAACACCCCCACGAACATGCAGACGATCACGACGCGATCGCCGCGGTGACGGAGGCCGAGTAAATGATTGAGAAACTCGCCACCCTCTGGCCCGAATTGGTGTTGATGATCGGGGGCACGATCTGCCTGCTCATCGGCTTGGCCAAGACCGTCGACCTCCGGCAGTACAGCATCTGGGTCGCCGTGCTCTCGCTGCTGATCGCCGCAGGCCTGGTGCCCGCCTGCCCGGTGCCCCCGAGCACCGATGCGTTGGGCCTGGGTTCGTTGTTGCTGCCCGCCCGTCTGGGGATCGCGGCGGTCGGCGTGGTGCTCGTTCTGGCGGCGGCCTACACCCCGCTGCAGGTCAAGCAGGCCCGCGAAGCCGAAGCCGCCGCGGGCTTCCAGCCCGGCGACGCGCTGCGGGGCGAGTTCTACTTCTTCCTGCTGTTCAGCCTGGCCGGCGCAATGCTCTGTGTGTCCGCCGACGGCCTGCCTTGGCTGTTCCTGGCGCTTGGAGCTCACCAGCCTGCCCACCTACGTCATGGTCGCCGTCATGCGCGACAAGCTCAGCGCCCAGGAGTCCGGCGTCAAGTACTTCTTCCTCGGTGCGTTGGCCGCCGCGGTCTTCCTCTTCGGCTTCTCGCTGATGTACGGCGCGACCGGCGCGACCTCACTCTCGGGCATCCACGCAGCGCTCAACGAGATGCCCAGCGTCCCGGACCTGTTCACGCTCGGCCTGGCGATCTCGGTCATCGGCATCTGCTTCAAGATCGCCGCCTTCCCGATGCACTTTTACACCCCGGACGTCTACGAAGGCGCTACCGCCAGCGTCACCGGGTACCTCGCGTTCGTGCCCAAGGCCGCGGGCTTCGTCTCGCTGGCGCTGTTGCTCGGCACGGTCGGCTGGCCCCTGCCCGGCGAGCTCGCGCTCCTGCTGGCCACCGTCGCCGCCATCACCATGTGCCTGGGCAACTGCCTGGGCCTCGTGCAGCACAACGTCAAACGCGTCCTGGCCTACTCCTCGGTCGCCCACTCGGGCTACATGCTTCTGGGGCTGCTCGCTGGCCACGCGGGGATCACCGCCGTCGTCTTCTACCTGTTGGCCTACGGCAGCGCGACCGTCGCTGCCTTCGCCGCGTTAGGCGTTCTGCAGGTCAAGCGCGGCGACGCCGACCCCGAAGAAGCCGAGACATACGAAGACTTGCAAGGCCTCATCAGCAAGCACCCCCTGGCGGCGATCGTAATCGTGTTGAGCATGATCTCCCTGATCGGCCTGCCGCCCCTGGCCGGGTTCTTCGGCAAGTTCATCCTGTTCCTCCCGGCGATCGAGGCCGGATACACCTGGCTCGTGGTCCTAGCGGTCATCAACTCCGCGGTCTCCGCGGCGTACTACCTCAAGATCGCCTCGACCGTCATGCTCGGCCAGCCCCCGCACGAAGTCACCGCCCTGCCCAGCCCGGCCCGCAAGACCGCAGCGGTCATCGCCGTCTCCGCCGCCGTCGCCCTGGGCTTCCTCAGCGGCCCCGCTTTGAACGCAATCTCGCCCGCCGACGCCCCGGCAGACGAAGTCGCCGCCGCCGAGTAACACCAACGCGACCGATCACGTCGCCGCGCTAGCTCGACGAAAGAACTACTCCCAACTCGCCCGACCAGGGTCGCCCTGTTCAATCACAACACGCTGCTGTTCCTCGTTCGTGCCCCGGCGTTGTTGCGTCACCCGGCGGAACACCATCGTTTCCCCCGCCGGCACCGTTGCCTCGTACGCCACCGTGTCCGCTTCGTACAGCGACACCTCGAACGCCGCGGTAAACGTCACATCGCCTTCCAGCACACGCCGCACCTCAAGCTGAATCTCCCGGCCGGTGTAGTTGCGCACGATCCGCTCGGACATCACCCGTTGCGTGTAGCCGACCACACGGTCCCGGGGCTCGATCCGCACGCCCTCACCGGCGACCTCGACCAAGACATCCTCGCCGTGCCGACGCATCCAGATGTCCTCATGTCGGGCTTCCAGTTGCACCATGTCAAAGACCACGTTCGGGTCGTACCCCAGGTTGATTTCGAGGTCATCCGTCACCGCGACATAGGGCAGCGCCCGCTCCATCAAGTAGATCAAGCCGCCGCGTTCGTTTTCCCGGAACACCCGGACCTGCCCGTTCGGCAAGGGCGAGGCGCCCATCCCAGACGCCTCGTCATTCGTCAGCAGGTACATCTTCATCAGCCCCTCGCCGTACTGACGCACCCGGTGCCGATAGACCACTTCCAACGGCGCCGCTTCCGCGGTGAAACTATGCAGCCGTTTCGCCCAGCCGTTGGGGACATCCTGGGTGCCCGCCACCGTGAAGATGAAGTACTCACTCAACCCCTCTCGAATGATCACAGGTGCGGTTTCGGGTTCCACGGTTCTCACGCCTGAGAAATTGCCCACGCTGTCCGCCTGAAACAGCGCCTCACCATCTTGAACCCGAGTCAGGCTTTCTCCGAGAACCTCTCGACGAATCTCCCGCCCAGCGACCCGGCCGAGTTCCAGCTCTAGCCGCAAACGCCCTTGGCGTGCCAAGTCAATAATCCGCTCTACCAGATTGATCCGGCCCACCACCACCCGAACCTGGGCGTTCTCATAGTCTTCTCCCGACTGATTGTTCACGGTCACAAACCCGGTAACGGCCGCTTGAGTCTCCGTCGCGTCAGCGATCACGGTGTAATCCGCGGACCAGCTAATCCCGCTGATGAAGTACGTGACCTCGACCACCGCCTCGCCGTCAAAGCCGCTGTCGATCTGCCAGCGCAGTTCCTCCGGCCGATCGTGCGGGTACACGGTGTCGATCAGCACCAGCTCCTCGCCGCGTGTGATGAACGCGACCCGCACGCTCGTCGGGTCGATCAGCGTGTCCGCCCAGGAAAACTCCAGCGTGTTCAACCCTTGGCTGAACGTCATCACCCGGGCCTCGCGGACCAGCGTCAAGTCCGCCGCGTTGTAGATCGTGAGCTGGGTCGCGCTCCGCGCGGGGAGCGTGGCCAAGTCGATGTGCTGCCCAGCCGCCCGTGGGCAGACCAGGCAGCACACCGCCAGAACCCATCCGAAAGGACTCAGACGCATCGCATCATTCCCAGGGGGCCGAGGGGACATCGCCGGGCTCCACGAGCACCCGGGCGTCTTCGCTGCCGCTGCCCTGCCGGGTCATCACGACATACCGCAACGCTGCAAGCTCGCCCGACCCGACCTCCGTTTCATACGCCACGGTGTTGACGTCGTAGTTCTCCGCGTCAAACTCGCTGCGGAACCGAGTGTCCCCGCCGAACGTCCGGCGAACCTCGACCTTGATCGCCTGGCTGGAGTAGTTGCGGATGTGCTGGGCGTACAACACGTGGTCATCCCAGCCGACCACCCGGGCGTTGTTCTCGATCCGCATGCCGTCGCCGTCGACCTGGCGCAAGACCTGAGCATTGCCCAGCCGGGTCCAGATGTTGTCACGCCAAGCGTACAGCGTGTCCAACTCGAACACGACTTCGGGGTCCGCGCCGAGATTCAACTCGATGTCATCGGTGATCGCAACGTACTGGATCGACTGCTGGATCACGTAGGAAAGCCCGCCCCGGCCGTTGTTCCGGAACACCCGGACGACGCCATTGGGCAGCGGCGACTCGCCCATGTCCGACGCTTCATCGTTCGTCAGCCGGTACATCTTCACCAGCTGATCGCCGTACTGGCGTGGTCGGAACCGGTAAACGACATCCAGCGGGGAGTCCTCGGCCGTAAAGCTGAGGATGCGTTTGGACCACTGGTTGGGCACGGTCTGCTGCCCCTGGATCGTGAAGATGAAATACTCGCTGAGCCCTTCCCGCACCACGTGCGGCGCCTGCTCCGCAGCACCGCCAAAGGTCACCGCATCAAAATCCTGCACCGCGCCCCGCACCGCGACGTTCCGCCGGTGCCGGCCGAGGTCCTCCGGCGCCGCGGTCTGCGGGGGTCGAACGCCCTGCCGCGCCAAACGCTCGATCCGCTCGACCAGGTTGATCCGGCCGACCACGACCCGCACCTGCGCATCGGGGTAGTCCTCCCCCGAGTGGTTGCTCACGGTGACAAACCCCCGGACTTCCGCAGCGGTTTCGTCGTCCGTCGCGGTGACGACGTAGTCCGCCGCCCAGCTGATGCCGCTGGTGAAGTAGCTGATCTCGACGGTGGCTTCGCCGTCGCCTTCCGACGCGATCGCCCAGTAAAGCATCTGCGGCCGATCATGCGGGTAGACCGTGTCGATCAGCGTCAACGCCTCGCCGCCGGCCAGGAAGTTGATCTGCACGCTCGTCGGGTCGATCAGCGTGTTGGCCCAGGAAAACTGCAGCGTGTTCAAGCCTTCGCTGAACGTCAGCGTCCGCGTTTCGCGCACCAGCGTGATGTCCTCGGAGTTGTAGATCGTCAGCTGCACGCTGTCCCGGCCGGGCACAGTCGCCAAGTCGATGTTCTGGGCCTGCGTGCCCCACACGCTCCCAAGCATCAAGATAAAAACAAGCAAACGGTTCATAGCTTCATTCCTTCATAACCGTGTGTCACACGGCAGATTGCGTTCAGAATTCGTTGTGGAAGACGACGTGCAAGAGGTACGTCTGCGTTTCGGTTTCGTCGCCTTCACGGGCCGGCAGCTCGACCGTGTGCGCCACCCGTCCGATGTTTGTCCGCTCGGGGTCGAGCGTCGGCAGCGTGGTGCGTTCGCCGATCTGCCACGACACCGGGCGGCTGCTGTTGCCCAGTTGGGCGTCCTGACGGAGCCGCTGGATCGTTTCCAGCACATCCAAACGGATCGGCGTGTCCTTGGTGTTCTGCACCTCGTACTGCACCACGACCTCGACCCGGTACAGATTCCCCGCAAGGCGCGTCCGGTTCCGGTCGGCCACGGTCCGCTCCACGATCACATCCTGTGCAACCCCCAGCGACAGCCGCATCTCATCATCAATGGGCGTGAACTGGCCCCAGTCTTCGCCCAAGAACGCCACGGTGCCCCGTGAATCCCGCTGATAAATACGCGCCTTGCCATAGGGCAAAGGCTCACCGCCCAGGCCGTGCTCATCATCGTTGCGGATCACGTAGTGCATCGGCACCATCAGGCGGTTGCGGGCCTGATCCTGCCAGCCGTAGGTCGACGGGTCACAGGTGTACGTCTTGACCACCGGGATATCACTGTGGCGCGCGACGAGCATCTGGCGGGTCTCGTTGGACCCCAGCGGGCGTTCGATCACGTTGCCGTAGCCGGTAAAGATCGACGTGTCGCCGTAGGCCTCCGCCGCGAAGTTGTGCACCCGCACGTACTGCAGCAGCGTGAGCGTGGATTCATCATGGCTCGCGGTCGCGTGGTACGTAAACGACCGGTTCAACCCGCCCAGCAGGTAGCTGATCCTTACCCGGGCCGACCCCGAGCGCGACGCCGAGACATCCCAGACCAGCGCGTTCTCGTTCGGCGGGTAGTTCACCGCCAAGACGTTCGCCTCCAAGGCTTCGCCGTCCGCCGGCCCCAGCACCCGGAACACGATTGTGTTCGGGTCGATGTGCGTATTGGCCCAGGAAAAGTCAATCTGGTTGCGGCCGGCGACCAGCGGCACGATCCGCTCTTCCTCGACCAGCGTGGCGTGCTCGTGATCCAACTGCACCTCGACCCGCTCACGCACCGGCAGGGTCACAAGGCGGATCCTCGCCTCCGCGTCCGGGGCCGGCAGAACAGGCAGCATCAGCCCCGCCGTCAGCAGGCCGAGCATCCATGGTTTCTTGAAACGTGACATATCAATTCCTCGTGAAGACAAGGGGGGAAGAAGTCATAACCACCGCTGCGAAAACAGCAGTCCCATTCTTCAGGACACAGTACCCCGGATCGGTTCACTGACCATTCAAGAATTACGTGGTTTCTTCCGCGTCCCCCGGCTCGGGGATCGGCCGGCCGTGCGGGTCCGCCTTGGGCCGCTGCGTGACTTCCGCCAGACGCCGCTGCAGATCCTCCCCGGTCGCGTGCTCGAGCTGCTCCGCTGCCAGGTGGACGTGCTCACCGACCGTGGCCGTCTCCTGCGCCAGATAGCTTTCCCAAAGCCGGTGCGACCGCACCAGCCCCTGCGCTCGAGCCCGTCCCGGCGGCGTCAAGCCGTGTCCGCCGGGGATCGGCTGCAGCATGCCCTGCCGCATCAGCACACGCAAAGCAACCCAACGCGTCCAAGGCTTCGCGGGGATCCGAGGCAAAGGTTGCTCGGGCCGTTCATCCAAGCGGTACAGCCGAGCGAGCTTGTCGTCCGCCACGATCCGGACCGCCAGCGACCCCGCATGCCACGCCTTGGCCACCCAGCCGTCCCGGGGCGCGAACACCATCACCGCCACAAACAACACCCCCGAGACCGTCGCCATCGCCCCGGCGGTCACCGTGTCCTCCAGCCCGAACGCCCGGGGCACCGTCAACGCCGCCACATGCCCCAGCCCCGCGGTGAACCCCGCGAACACCACACTCAGCACCAGCGCCACCCAAAGCCGCCTGGTCAGCAACAACGCCGCCGCCCCCGGCACGACCAACATCGCGATCACCAGAATCGAACCCACCGACTCAAACGCCGCCACCAGCGTCATCGCCACCACGGCCATCAGCCCGTAGTGCACCCATCGGCTGGGCACGCCCACGCTGTCAGCAAACGCCGGGTCAAACGACGAAACTTTGAGCTCCTTGTAGATCACCAGAATCAAAACCAGATTCAGAAGCAGCATCCCGCCGTTGGTCAACACCGCCAAAGGCACGTGAAACCCATCGCGGTTGATCGTCTGCCCGTTGACGATAATCTCCGTCCCGCCGAATACGATCGATCGGCCCTGCGGTGCGGTGTCGATCGAGCCATACAACACACAGGTCGGGTCCAGGTCAACGTGATCGCTGGCCTGCCGGATCAAGATCAACCCCGCCGCAAACAACGTCGTGAACACGATGCCCAGCGCCGCCTGCGTGTCCACCTTCCCAAACCGCTGCACCCACTCGCTGGCCAAAGCCGTCAACACTCCCACCGCCGCCGCGCCCAAAAACATCGGCCAGGACGCCCGGCTGCCGGTCACCAGAAAAGCAATCGCGATCCCCGGCAGCACCGCGTGACTCACCGCATCCCCCAACAAGCTCGCCCGACGCAGCACCAGAAAACACCCCGGCAACGCGCACGCCGCCGCCGAGAGAAACCCGATCAACACCACCCAGTTGTTGTAGCTGTTCCACTCACCCATGCGAGCGCCTCCCCTTCAGCTCGTGCGGGCTTGCCGGCAGATCGGACGGTGCCAGCAAAGCCTCGAGCCGATCCACCATCTCACGTCCCAGCACGTGCTCGATCATGTCCGCATCCCGGTCCACGTGGCTGGGCGCGATGTCCGCGTGCGTGATGAGGTACATCTCCCACAGCCGGTGGTTCCGGACGACCTGTTCCGCTTCGCGCTGCCCCGCCTGCGTCAATTGAATCTGCGCGCCACGGTCGTACACCAGGCCCATCCGCTTGGCCCGCGCGACCAACCGGCGAAGCCGCGTCACCGACCAGCTGCGCTTGGGCAGCAGGTCTTTGACATAAAAAGGCGGGTGCTCGGGGTCCATCTCCGCGTGCTCCCACGCCGCCCGCAGCAGGTGCTGCATCCCCACACGCTGCGTCAACCTTAGATGCCGGCGCCAGCGCACGAGCACGCCGCGCTTGGCGCCCACCAGCATGCTGAATCCAAACACCCCCGCCGCCACCAGCACGATCACCGGCCCGGTCGGCAGCTTCTGCACCATGAACGACATCACCGCCCCCGCGTACCCCGACCCCGCGCCCAACACCGCGCTCACCACCGCCATCGACTTCAAATCTTCCGTCCAGAACCGCGCCGCAGCCGGCGGAATAATCAGCATCGCCACCACCAGCACCACCCCCACCGCCCGCAGCCCGACCACCGTCACCGCGACCACCATCACCATCAACACACCGTCGATCCATGACACCGGCCAGCCCTGGCTCCCCGCCAACTCTTCATCAAACGACACCAGCGTCAGTTCCTTAAACAACAGCACACACACCGCCGTCACGACCACCGCCCCCGCCACGATGACCCACGCCTCCGCAGCACGCATCGTCGCCGCACGACCGAGGATGAAGTTGCCCAGCCCCGCCGCCGAGCCCGCGCCCATCTCTGAAACCATATTCAGCATCGCCACCCCCAGCCCGAACGACACGCTCAGCACGATCGCCAACGCCGCGTCGTCCTTCACGCGCGTCGTGCGCGTGATTAGCTGCACCGCCCCGATCGCCAACAAGCCAAACACCCCCGCCCCGACCAAGAGCCCGACCAGTGCTTTACCGTCGCTGTCGCCCCAAACCACCATCGCCACGAACCCCGCACAAACCCCGGGCAGCGTCGCGTGGCTCACCGTATCCGACAGCAACGCCCGCTTCCGCAGCAACAAAAACGAGCCCACCACACCGCCGGCCAGACCCAACGCGGTGACCCCCATCACCACCACCCGCGTGATCCTGTCCTGCAACAACAGCACCCGCCAGACCGGGTCCGCCTCCGCATAGGCAGCAGAACCCCACATCACACAAAGCCCGGCCAACACACACATCGTTCGCCGGCTCATCCCGTCTGCCCCTTGGCCAGCATCTCCGCCGCTTCGGTCAGCAGCGTCAGCCGTCCGCCATACGTCTTGCGGAGGTTTTCATCCGTGAACGTCTCGGCCATCGGCCCCGCCGCCACCACCCGCATGTTCAGCAGCACCACCCAATCGAAATATGTCTGCACCGTCTGCAGGTCGTGGTGCACGACCGCCACGGTTTTACCCGCCTCCCGCAGCTCCTGCAGCACCGCCAGGATCGCCTGCTCCGTTGCCGCGTCGACCCCCGCAAACGGTTCGTCCATCAGGTACAGGTCCGCGTCCTGCGCCAACGCCCGGGCCAGAAACACCCGCTGCTGCTGCCCGCCGGACAACTGGCTGATCTGCCGGTACGCCAGGTCCGCCAGCCCGACCTTTTCCAACGCCGCCATCGCCGCTTCTTTGTGAGCCCGGGACACCGGCCGAAACCAGCCGATCCGTGCGTACCGCCCCATCGCCACCACGTCGCGCGCGTTCACCGGGAAGTCCCAGTCCACGCTCTCGCGCTGCGGCACGTACGCCACCCGCCGACGCACTTTCTTGTACGCCTTGCCGAAGAAGCGGACCCGCCCCGACGCCCGAGGCACCAAACCCAGCGACGCCTTGAGCAGCGTCGACTTGCCCGCGCCGTTGGGCCCGACGACCCCGATCAACTGCCCCGAGGGCAGGTCCAGGTC
Source organism: Phycisphaeraceae bacterium (assembly GCA_965230305.1). Classification (GTDB taxonomy): domain Bacteria; phylum Planctomycetota; class Phycisphaerae; order Phycisphaerales; family Phycisphaeraceae. The sequence continues at coordinate 615,605 of OZ245998.1, forward strand.
CACGTCCCACAGCACCGGCTTGCGGTGGTAAGCCACCGTCATGTCGTGCACCGACAAAGGCGCATCGGCTGGGTGCTCCGCGCCCGTCGCTACCGTCGGCCTGGCTTCCATCACAGTCACTCGCCCAGCGTACCTTGCCAGCCCCGCGCCGGCGCGTCCCCGCCCAGCGCCCGGGTGATCACCGTCGCGTTGTGGTCGATCATCCCGATGTAGGTGCCTTCGTAAGTCCCGGGCTCGCCCATCGCATCTGAGAACAGCTCGCCGCCCAGGCTCACCGCAAACCCACGCGATGCTGCCTGCTCGATCACCGACTCGATCGTCGCCGGTGGAATCGTCGACTCGACAAACACCGCCGGCACGCCCGCCTGCACAATCTGATCGACCAGCTCCAGCACATCACGCCCGCCCGGCTCAGATTCGGTGGAGATCCCCGCGACCGCCGCGATCTCCAGACCATACGCCCGGCCGAGGTACCCAAACGCATCATGGGCCGTCACCAGCGTGCGATGTGCTTCCGGAATCGTCGCGTACACCTTGGTCACGTACGTCTGCAAGCCCGCAAGCTCGGCCATGTACGCCGAGGCATTCGCCTCGTAATCCGTTGCGTTCGCCGGGTCATACGTGCTGAGCACCTGGGCAACGTAGGTCACACATTCGGACCAAAGGTCGATGTCCATCCACACGTGCGGGTCCGGGTGCCCCGACTCGTCTTCGGGGTCCAGCAGTTCTTCCTTCGGCAGCATCTCCGCGATCGCCACCGCGGGGACGCCGCGGTGGATCGCGCCGTCAAACGCTTCGGCCATCCTGCCTTCGAGATACAGCCCGTTGTAGATCACCAGGTCGGCCTCGCGGATCGCTTGGACATCCGAAGGCTTGGGCGAGTACAGGTGCGGGTCGACGTCGGCGTTCAACAGGCCGACGACCTCCGCGTGCTCGCCCGCCACCTGCCGGACCAGGTCCGCAACCATGCCGGTGGTCGTGACAATCGTGTAAGGCGTATCGACCTGCTCGGGCTGAAGCGCCTCAACGAGCTCCAGCGGGTTGCCATGCGAGTGCTCGCCTTCTGAATGGGCGTCCGAGGACCCGCCGCAACCGGCCAACGACCCAACCCAAGCGAGCAGACCAAGAACGACAAAGGGGGTGTATTTAAGCATGACCCTATTTTGACTAATCAAAATACAGGTGTCAAGCGACCGAAATTGATACGCTGCTGACATGCCTACCACCACCGTCGAGGATTATCTGAAGAAGCTCTACATGGCCGAGCAGGCGCGCCCCGGCGAGATGGTGCCCATGGGGGCAGTGGCCAGCGACAACGAGGTCACCCCGGGCACCGCGACGAGCATGATCAAAGCCCTCGCCGAGTCGGGGTTGGTCGAATACACGCCACGGGTCGGCACGAAGCTGACCCGCGCCGGGCGAAGGCTCGCGCTGCAGGTGCTGCGTCGACACCGCCTGATTGAGCTTTTTCTCGTAGAGATCGTGGGGCTGGACTGGTCGGAAGTCCACGCGGAAGCGGAAGTCCTGGAGCACGCGATCTCCGACAAGCTCTTGGCGCGGATCGACGAGCTGCTAGGGTTCCCCGAGACCGATCCCCACGGCGACCCGATCCCCACCGCCGACGGCAAAACCCGGCGGCTGAAACTCACCCCCCTGCTCCAGTGCGAGCCCGGCCAACGCGCCACGATCGCGCGGATCACCGACCAGAGCCCCGCCTTCCTGCAGTTCATCGAGCGTCATGGCTTAACACCGGGCAGCCCGGTGGTGTTGATCACCAACGACCCCGACGCCGACGCGATGACGCTGAAGCCCAAAAACGCAGAACCGGTCACGATCGGCACCCACGCAGCAACCAAAATCTGGATCGCTCATCTGAACGAAGAGGAAGCGTAGAAAGACAGAATTGCGGGCGTTATTTTTTCAGTCCACCAAGCTCCCGTTCATTGTGAGCCAATCAACGCATTGCAGCAGTGTGTTTGAGTCCAAAACGTGCAGAATGCTTGCTTGGCGCGTGATCGCCTCTGTTTTATTGATTCTTCATTTTTACTGACTTGAGGCTTGGGGTATGCAGATTCACTTTTTAGGTAAGCGATTGGCTGTATCGCAGCCTTCTGAACGATAGCCATCGGTGCCTCGGAGCATATCTGCTCGGATCCGGTAGACGCGTAAACCGTCTTTGTGATCGAAGTCATCGCTGGCGACAGCTTCGTGAGCACGCTTGGCGTCCCCAAGCTTTGTGTTGACGCAGCGAGACTCGAATCCTCCGTTCCCCAGCGCTTTCATCCCAAAAAGTGCTGGGGTTTTTCTTCGCTCGTGAGCAACAACCCTTATGAATTATCGGTCAGCCTTCAAATCCTCACCTTGACCGCGCACGCAGCCGATCAGACACTGGGTACTCTCGCCCGCCAGCCCCTGATCAGGACACCACATGCGTCACTTTGACTGCGTCGTCATCGGCACCGGCCCCGCCGGGCAGAAGGCAGCGATCCAAGCCGCCAAGCTCGGCAAGACCGTCGCCATCATCGAAAAGAACCCCGTCATCGGCGGTGCCCAGATCAACACGGGCACCATCCCCTCCAAAGCGCTGCGGGAAGCAGCGCTCCACCTCACCGGTGCCGGCAAGCAAGGCCTGTTCGGCCGAGGCAGCGGACGGATCAAAAAAGACATCAGCATCGCGGACCTCGTCTCCGTCGCCCAGCGGGTCATCCGCCATGAGTGGGAAGTCATCCGGGACCAGTTCGACCGCAACGGCATCGAGCTCATCTGGGGCAGGGCCCACTTCGAAGGCCCCAACCTCGTCGCCATCCAGAAACCCGATGACGGCTACGCCGGCGGCGGCACCGAAATGATCACCGGCGACAAGTTCTTGCTCGGCGTCGGCACCCGCCCCGCCAAGCCCGACTCGGTCCCCTTCAACAAACGCTCCGTCCTCTCCTCGGACGACTTCCTCAAGCTCGACAAGCTCCCCAAAACCATGATCGTCGTCGGCGGCGGCGTCATCGGCACCGAGTACGCCTGCATCATGGCGACCCTCGGCGTCCGCGTCACCCTCATCGAAGGCCGCTCCCAGGTCCTGGGCTTCCTCGACAATGAAATCTGCGAAGCCTTCCAGTACTTCATGCGACAGATGGGCGTCACGCTCCGCCTGGGTGAGAAGGTTGAGTCCATCCAAGAGCTCAAGCCCAACAACGGCACCAGCGCTCAGGTCGAAGCCGTCCTGGAGTCCGGCAAGAAACTCCGGGCCGAGACGTTGTTGTACGCCGTCGGCCGGCAAGGCGTCTGCTCGAAACTCGCGCTGGAAAACACCGGCATCACCTATGACGACCGTGAACGCCTGCGGGTCAACGAGCACTACCAGACCTTCGGCACCCGCGAGGACGACGAAGGCAAAGAAGAAAAATTCATCGTCGATCACATCTATGCCGCCGGCGACGTCATCGGCTTCCCCGCGCTGGCCTCGACCAGCATGGAGCAAGGCCGCCGCGCCATCCTCCACGCCTTCGGCCACGAGACCGAACGCTTCAACACACTGTTCCCCTACGGCATCTACTCCGTGCCGGAAATCTCCATGGTCGGCAAGACCGAGGAACAGCTCACCGACGAGGGCATCCCCTACGAGGCCGGCGTCGCCACCTACGACGAGATCGCCCGCGGCCAGCTCCTGGGCGACCGGACCGGCATGCTCAAGCTGTTGATCCACCAGGACACCCACCAAGTCCTGGGCGTGCACACCATCGGCACCGGCGCCACCGAGTTGATCCACATCGGCCAGGCCGTCATGGCCCACGGCGGCAAAGCCGAGTTCTTCGTCGACAACGTGTTCAACTTCCCCACCCTCGCCGAAGCCTACAAGGTCGCCGCCTACAACGGCCTGAACAAGCTCGCCCACGTATGACGTAAAAGCTCTTTCACTCGCCCTACACAGCACCCCCTTGGCGGGCACCACTCCGGCGCACCCCACCGCCAGCCTCCACATCGTCGAAAACGAAACCGGCACGGACACCACAACGTCACCCCGCTGACTTGAGGCCAACGATTTCATGCGCCCCGATGGCTCAATCAAGCCACGCTCGACTGGATTGCGCAGCAATAACCCCATGCGCAGGCTTGTGGCTTCTCCAGATCAACGATCCGCGGTGTATTCCACCACCGTGTCAGGCACATCCACTCCGGCCCGCACCGTGTAGGAGCCTTCTGAGTAAACCGGCGCGCTGTAGGTGTCACCCACGATCCGCCTCGTATAAAGCACCTCGCCTGTGCTGTCTTCCACGACCTGCACGACAGGGTTCTCGTAGTCGAACTCCAATTGCAGGAACATGACTGGCTCCCGGCCGTCGTTGTCGTTCATGTGGATCGTGATCGGGAAACCCGCGTAAGGCCCGTCCCCGCCGGGGACATCGGCTTCGCGCGACCAGGCCTCAAGCGTGATCGTCTGGGTGGGCTTGTGGAACCGAGCGATCGCGTAGCCCGCGCCGTTGCCGTTGGGCGTCGTGACGCCGGCGTTGGGGCGGTGCGGGTTGACGTAGGCGTACATCGTGATGCGGTTGCGAAGCCCGTCGAAGTAGTCGCCGGTCGACGGCAGCCCCGCGGGGTTTAGCTCCGCGGGAAGCGGGTTCTGCCCGGCTTGCATCTGTTCGGTGGGCATCCACCACCGGCCGTAGTAGTTGTTGACAATCGCCGGGCTCACCAGCGTAAACGGGCCATCCCGGAACTCGTCGATACCGTGCTGGGTAACGACCGCCAGGTGCTGGTCGCCCGCCAGGTGCACCGCCGTCGCCCGGCGGATCGCCCGCAGGGCTTCGTTGCGGCCGGACTGCGGCCAGGAGTTGCTGTCAAGGTCGGCGACGAGCCAGTTGTTGGGGTTGCCGTGGTGCGTCACCGCACCACAGAAATTCGTCTGCGAAAGCACACATTTCATCTGGACGTCGGTCCAGTCCTGCCCCCAAGCGCTGAGGAAGTTCAGCTGACGCTCCCCCAGCAACACCAGCCCCGGCTGGTCCAAGAGCGAAACATCGACGCTGGGGTCGTTGATGTGGTCAGGGCGCGGGCCCATCTGCGGGATCTTGCCGTTAGGCCCGGACTTGAACTTACGATCTTCGATGATCGCGAAGTCAATCCCGCCAACATTCAGCGACGTGTAGTAAACGCCGATGTCCTGCTGGATCGGGGTGGGGTCATACGGGTCCGGCAGGTGCCAGGTCTGGCAACGCTCGACCATGTTTACATAGATCGGCGAGTGCACGTAGCCGCCGTCATGGTCGCGCTCCGCGTGCCGACCGCCCTCGCCCCACAGGTTAGGCTGACCGATGTCATGGTCGTCCGGGATCGTCACCACCGGCCGGTCACGCAAGACGTCACGGAACTGACGGCCCCAGAGCAACCAGGCTGCGGTGTGTTGGTTGTGGTCATAGCTCTGATCGCCGGCAAAGAACAACAAGTCCGGGTCTTCGTGCAACAGGTTGGCGACGATGCGTGCCCGGTCGCCCCGGTCACGGTTGGAGTTGCAGGACAGGCTGGCGACCACAATCGTGTCCTGGTCGATCGGGTCCCTGCGGATCAGCCCGGTGAATGCCGACAGGCGACCCAGGCGGACGCGGTAGCGCACGTTCTGTGTGTTGTCCCAGTCTTCGACTCGGAAGTGGGCCGACCACCCGGGGTACTGCACCGGCTGGGTGTCGGCTTGGACCCATTGGCCGTCACGCTGAAACTCCAACGTGACTTCCTGTGGCTCGGTCGGCAGCAGCGGGTAGCACTGGGCGGTCAGCTTGAGCACGCCGTCCTGATGGGTGTACAGCACGAAGGCCAAGGCCTCCTCACGCGGGACATCACGCAGACGCCGGAGCCAGCGCTGGTTGTTCCGGCTGTAGTCCATTTCCCACCACTTACCAATCGCAAAGCGGTCGAGGTAGTCCGCGCCTTCACCGAAAGGCCAAGGGTCACGTTCAATCGGCTGGGGCGGCTGAGCCGCCGTTGGGGTTTGGGCACAAGCCGGCAGCACCAGCAAAGTCATCAGCAGCGGGAAAAGGGTCAGGGCGGAAGACAGCTGGCGGCGCATGGATAGGTCTCGGTCAGGGATGAATGGGAAGCCCGTATCATAGGAAAAACCGTCGTTTCCGGATCGCGAAACGACGGTTCTATGCTGATTTTGCGCAATCTGGATAGGCAGAAAGGATCAGGCCGAGAGGTTCAGGCTCCCCGAGCCGCCCGCCGAGCCGCCATACGCTGCGGTGGCCTGCTGCTGCTGGGTCATTGCGACGACGGTGGTCGAGCTCTGCTCCATGTAGATCATCGAGCTGCTGCTCTGCTGCCCCGCTGCTCCGCCGGCCATCGCCGCCCCGGCGAGCATGCCGAGCATCTCTTCGCTGCTGCCCGACCCGCCCTGTTGGCCTTCGCCGAACAGGATGTTCAGCAGCATCATGGCCAGGATCATCTCCATCATCTCGCCCGAGTTCATCGCCTGCTCGAAGGCCCCGAGCATCTGAGACGACTGCTCCTGCGAGATCATCAGGCTGCTGGAGGTGCTGGTCGCCGCCAGGGTGGTCGCCCCGGTGGACTGGATGCCCGAGCCCGCTGCAGCCCCCGCCGAGGGATTCATCATGCTGGTGAGGTCTGGGTTGCCGCTGATCGAGGAAATGCTGCTCATGGTGAACTCCGGTTGGCGTTGCGTCTGCCCAGAGTCAGCCACAGCCGTCCATCGCGGCGAAGCAGAAAATCTATAATTTGTTAATTTGCTTTATTACAGAAACTTAAGCGCAAAAACAGCCTCGGGCAGCCAGTCCACAAAGGCCGGATGTTGATTTCACACCACACCGAATATCCCCTACGCACGCCGATACACAGAACCGCCAAGCTAAACTCCCTGCATGCCCGGTGAGCTGCCCATCCTCTGGATCAATGGCTGGGGGGCCGACGAGCGCTCGCTCCAGCCCCAGCTCGATCGCTTTGCCGACCGCTCGATCTACGCCGATTGGCTGCCTTGGCGTGTCGGCGAATCTTTATCCGTCTACGCCCATCGCCTGGCCCACCGCTACGACCCCGGCGGGCCTTGCATCCTGGCGGGCTTCTCCATGGGGGGCATGATCACCCGTGAGCTCACCGCCCTGCTGGACGTCCGCCGGGTGTTCCTGTTGTCCTCAATCCGAGGCCCCCGCGAGCTGCCGGACTGGCTCACCGGGTTAAGTACGCCGGGGCATGCCTTGCCGTTCTGCGTCTGGTACGCCGGGCACCGAGCCCTCTGCCGCGGCTCACGCATCTGCCATCAGATGGGCTGGGTCGACGGCCACCGTTTGGACCAGATGGACGACTCCCCGACCCAACGCCTCATGGCCGCCGGCCGGGCGATGATGGCCTGGCAGAACCCGCCCGCCTGGCCGACCGATCTGCCCGTGCACCACATCCACGGCCGGCTCGACCGCATCCTGCCCGCCCGCTACACCCAGCCCGACCACACCATCCCCGACGCCGGCCACGTCATCACGCTGACCCATCCGCGCACCGTCAACGACTACATCGCCTCGCACCTCTGACCCTTCGGCTGGCCGGATTCCGCACGTCGGCCCGATACCTCTCAGATGGATGCCGAGCTTCTCCAGTTCATCGACGCCAAGACCGCCGGCCCGGCGAGCGGCCGGTGTGAACTGGTCCTCAACGCTGAGCATTTCGACACCGTCGTCGTACGTGGCATGCTGAAAGCCACCGGCTCGATCGAGGTGATGACCGCCGACCTCAAGGCCATGCTCGTGCCCCAGGCCGGGCAGCGGAACGCGCCGTCGATCATCGAGCACTGGGCCAAGCTGGCCAAGCAAGGCGTGGAGATCCGCGTGCTGCACGCCGGGGTCCCCACCGGGCCGACCCTGAAAGCGATAAAGAAGATCGGCAACCTGCCCAACCTCACGCTCCGCAGATGCCCGCGGGTGCACAGCAAGACCGTCGTCGTCGATGCCGCGGCCTGCTACCTAGGCAGCGCGAACATCACCGGAGCCGGGCTCGGCGCCAAGGGGCCGCACAAGCGGAACATGGAAATGGGCGTCTGGAGCACCGCCGAGACCATCGTCGAAGCGGTGCAGGACGAGTTCAACCGCGTGTGGGAAGGCAACGCCTGCGAAGGGTGTCTCCGCAAGGACGTCTGCCCCGTACCCTTAGAAGAACCCGCTCTTTAGTCTTCACGCTCCGGCAAGCTGCGGGCACTCGCGGGCATCTCGCCCCGGAACATGGCCCCGATCCGCCCCGACAACCAGAGGTAGTGGTCCGAAGGCAGACCTTCGTAGGCCAAGAACGGGCGCTCGCCCACTGGCGGGGTGTCCGAGGCGGGCATGATCGCCGTCCCCTCGTCGAACTCGTCGAACTCGTCGAACATCGCCAAGCAGATCGCACGGTTACCCGTGCCGTGCGCTGCAACCGCCTGCTGCCAGAGAAACTAATGCCAATCAACACCAGAATTCGGCACCAGAAAATCGTAACACTGCTTAGAGGCAGAAACCTCACATAGAACATAAGCGAGCAATAAACTGTCTCAAGTCTTTGAGACCGCCAAGCGTCATTATGGAAAACCGGAGACTGATACAATCCGTCGATGCCCGCTGACCCCACGATCCAAGCCGCGCTCGCCGAAGCCGCCGATGCGCTGAACGCGCTGCTGAACAACGAACAAACCCACGAACGCCTCGACGCCGCGGCCGACCTGTTGGTCCGCACGTTCCGGCAAGGCGGCAAGGTCCTGGCCTGCGGCAACGGCGGGTCGATGTGCGACGCGATGCACTTCTGCGAAGAGCTCACCGGCCGATTCCGGGGCGACCGCCCCGCACTGCCCGCGCTGGCGATGAGCGACGCAAGCCACCTGACCTGTGCCGGCAACGACTACGGCTTCGAGCAGGTCTTCGCCCGGTACACCCAGGCCCACTGCCAAACAGTCGACTGCCTGCTGGCGATCTCCACCAGCGGCACCAGCAAGAACATCCTCGCCGCCGCCGAAGCCGCCCGGGAACGCGGTGCCAGCATCATCGCCCTCACCGGCAAGCCCGACTCCCCGCTGGGCGCCTTGGCGACGATCGACCTCTGCACCCCCGGCGGCCGATTCTCCGACCGCGTGCAAGAACTCCACATCAAGTGCATCCACATCCTCATCGAGCAGGTCGAACGCAGGATGTTCGGTTAAGCAAACCCAGGGGGGCTATCCGATGATCGGGATCTGCATCTTCATTGGATTCATCCTGCTGATCTGCGGGATGGCGCTGTGGAGCTTCCACAAACACACCCACTCCGTCCCGCCCGACAAGGTACTCGTCGTCTACGGCAAAACCGGCCCCAACAGCCCGAAGGTCTACCGCCCCGGCCACGGCAAGGTCATCATCTGGCCGATCCTCCAGGACTACGCCCACCTGAGCCTCCGCCCGTTCTGTGTTGAGGTCGAACGACAAAGCTGGACGGTCGCCGTTGCACCCGACGAACCGCTGCTGCACACCGCGGTCCAACGCCTTTTGGGCCTGCGCCAGGACGAGATCGAAAAGCACGCCGTCAACCTGATCCGCGAAGCCCTGCACCGGGGCGATGACCCCGCGGCCGCTCTCGAAGGCATCGGCCTAATCCTGTGCGATGCGGAAACGCCCGGCCAGCCGGTACACTCCCAGCCATGAACGCGCTGACGGACAACCTGGGGAAGATCGCCAACGCCAAGTGGTTTTCAAACTTCATCCTCGGCACGATCCTCGCCGCGGCGGTCGTCGTCGGCCTGCAGACCAGCGCCGGGCTCGAAGCCAAGTACGGCTCGCTGCTGCACACGCTGGACCTGATCATCCTCTGGATCTTCACCGCCGAGGCAGCGATCAAGATCGCTCAGTACGGCAAGCAGGGCTACAAGTATTTCCAAGACCCTTGGAACGTCTTTGACTTCATCATCGTCGTCGTCTGCTTCATCCCGGCGGAGAACAGCCAGTTCGCTGCCGTGCTGCGCCTGGCGCGCATCCTCCGGGCGATGCGGCTGATCTCCGCGGTGCCCCGGCTGCAGCTGCTGGTCAACTGCCTGTTGAAGTCGATCCCCTCGATGGGCTACGTCGGGATCCTGCTATTCCTGCTGTTCTACGTCTACGCGGTGATGGGCGTGTTCCTGTTCCGCGAGAACGACCCGGTCCACTTCGCCGACCTGGGCACCAGCCTGCTGACGCTGTTCCGCGTGGTCACGCTCGAGGACTGGACCGACGTGATGTACATCCAGATGTACGGCTTCGCCAACTACACCGGCGACGGCTTCAACCCGAGCCAGAAGCACATGCCCATCCTCGGGGCCGGCTACTTCGTCAGCTTCGTGATGATCGGCACGATGATCATGCTCAACCTGTTCATCGGCGTGATCATCAGCTCGATGGACGAGGCCCAGGACGAGCAGGAAAAAGACGAGCTGATCGAAGCCCGCCAGGAGGGCCGGGGCCTGACCACCGCCCAGTACGTGCAGTCTTTAGAACACGACCTAGACAGCCTCCGCGAGCACCTGCGCGACCTGCGGCTGAAGCTGGAAACCCAGCAGGAAATGCGCGAGCAACAGAACAGCACGACGGACGAGTCGCCTCCGACCTCGGCCTAACGCCGGCTTCCGCTACACTCCGCCGATGCTTGCTGCCTGGCTACACGACCTGGACCCGTACTTCGTCAAGCTCTGGGACGGTGGACCGATCCGCTGGTACGGGCTGTCGTATCTCGCGGCGTTTGTGCTCGGCTGGTTGCTGGTGATCCGGATTACCAAAGCCGGGCGTTCGCCTTTGGAGACAGCACGCACCGCTGACTTCACCGTCGCGATCGCGCTGGGAGCGGTGATCGGCGGGCGGCTGGGCTACTGCGTGTTCTACGAGCCTTCGCTGCTGACCGAGTTCACCTCACAGGCGCCGTTCTGGGGCGTCCTGGCGATCAACAACGGCGGCATGGCGAGCCACGGCGGGATGATCGGCACGGTCGCCGCCGCGTGGGTCTTCGCCCTGCGACACAAAGTCCCGGCGATGCACGGCCTGGACCTCACCTCTTTCGCAGCCCCCTTGGGCTTGGCGTTGGGCCGGCTGGCGAACTTCGTCAACGGCGAGCTCTATGGCCGCCCCGTCGACGACGATTTCCCCTTGGCGGTGAGGTTCCCTCAGGAGATATACGAGGAGCGCGAGGTCGCCGAGCGGGTCTGGTTCGCGCTGGACGAATCGGGGATGCCGCTGGAGCAGGCAGCGAACCTGGAATGGGTCATCACCGCGATCCAGAACGGCAACGAGTTCGTCACGCCGATCGTGGAGCCCTTGTTGACGCCGCGTCACCCGTCCCAGCTGTACGCCGCAGCGATGGAGGGTTTGGCGGTGTTCGTGGTGCTGGCGTTATTCTGGCTCAAACCCCGCAAGCCCGGAACGGTCACAGCGTTGTTCGGGATCACCTACGGCATGATGCGCATCCTCGACGAACGCTTCCGCCTGCCGGACGCGCAGTTCATCGCCGCCGACGGCACGCTGCCGGCGATCACGCGCGGTCAGTTGCTCAGCGGCGTGATGGTGCTCGCGGGGGTCGTGATGTTCATCTGGTGCCAGAAGCGTTCCGCCGAACCGCTGGGCAGTTGGCGGCGCGGCCCCTGGAGCCCGGACCAGCCGAAGACCGAGCCCGCTGCAGAAAAGGCGCCGTCATGAACCTCAACGTCCGAGAAGCAAATCTGTCGGATGAAGCGGATCAGGCAGCGTTCTGCGCGATGCTGAAGATGTACTACGCGGACCCCTTCGGCGGCGACACACCGATCCCGCCCGGCCGGGCCGAGACAGCGGCGCAAGACTTATCGGAGCATCCCACCGCGGTCGTATTCCTTGCCTTCCACGGCGACTCGCCCGTGGGCTACACCCTGGCGTTCATGGGCTACTCGTCGTTTGCCGCCAAGCCGCTGCTGAACCTGCACGACGTGGCGGTGGTGCCCGAAGCCCGCGGCCAAGGCGTCGGCCGAGCCCTGCTGGACACGGCCGAGTCATACGCCCGAGACGCGGGGTGTGTGAAGCTGACGCTGGAGGTCTTGGACGACAACGACCGGGCGAGGTCGTTGTACCGCAAGGTGGGGTTTGAAGACCAGAGCCTGCGTTTCTGGGCGAAGACGCTGTAAGCCCTGACACTGAGGCGGATGATCAGGCGGCGTGCTCGCGGCGGGCGCGGGTCACGATCGAGTGCGTCGAGCCGTCGCGGACCCAGCGGCTGTCCTGGCCCCGGTGGCCGGCGAGGCGCTCCAGCCGGTCGAGGTAGCTCCGCAGCACGACTTCATCAAAGTGCACCAGAAACTCGCTGGGGGCGCTGGGGTTGTGCTGCTGAATCGCCTCGATCATCGTCTGCTTGCTCATCTGCCGGGGTCTCCCATGGCCGAATCATCTCGGCCCCTAGACGTCGGCGATCCCGTTCAGAAAACATAAGGGTGTAACCCCGGCGGACCTTCCGGGCTTCCGCCAGCGGGCCTCCCCCTTACAATCCCGCCATGCCTTTAATCATCCACAGCCCGCACTCCGGCGAACCCGTCAAGGTCCGCGACCAGGACCTCGGCCGCGCCATCCGTGACAAGGACGGCAAGATCTTCTACGTCGTCGAGCGTTCCGACGGCAGCGGCCACTACGCCGCCCTCACCCGCAAGGGGTCACCCAAGGACGAGGAGCGGTACGACAAGCTGCTGAAGAAGGACGCCCAGGCCAGCGAGCACCGCCAGCAGGTCGCGCAGGACTTCCACGATGCCACCGGCAAGCGCCGCAAGAACCCGGCCCGGCTGGTCTTGGCGGTCCTGGTCGCCGCCGGGCTGGGCTACGGGGCCTACTGGTACTGGCAGCAGCAGCAGAGCCCCGCCGCCCCCGCCCTGCCGACCCCGACCGAACAGGTCGAAACGCCCGACGCCCCGCCGAGCGTGGAATGACGCCGCTACACTGAATCCATCTGCTTGCCCGCCCCCGGATTCAGGAGTGAATCATGACATCTCGACTCGCTTGGCTCGCCTTGGCGCTGCTGCCCCTACTGTTCACCGCCTGCGGCGAGCCGCCCGAGGCCGAGGACAAGACGATCCGCACGCTGACGTTTGCGTCGCCAGCAAAGGTTAACTCGTTGGACCCGTCGCAGACCACTGCGATGAACGATTTCCGGCTGATCGACTGCCTGTTTGAAGGCCTCGTTCAGGTCAACCCGCAAACACTCAATCTGGAACCCGGCGTCGCAGAACGCTGGGAGGTCTCCGAAGACGGCATGACCTATACCTTCCACCTGCGTGAAAACGCCAAGTGGTCCAACGGCGACCCCGTGATCGCCGCCGATTTCGAGTATGGCTGGTTCCGGGCGATCCTCCCGGATTACGCGGCCAAGTACACCAACCTGTTCGATGGGATTGCTGGTGTTGTCGCTTTCCGGGAAACACGGCAAGCCTTGCTCGAAAACGCCACGGACTTCAACGCTGCTTTTGAACAGACACTCACCGCTTGGGATGAAACCGTCGGGATCGAAACGCCCGACGACCATACGTTGATCGTGCAGATGGAACGCCCAGTGCCCTTCTTTCTTCAACTGGCTTCTTTCGGAACCTTCCACCCGATCCATCAAGCGTCATACGAACTGCACGCTGAAGTCCATATCAGTGATATCGATGGCCGGATCCGTTGGCTTCAAGGTCACTTCGGTGAACCCGAGCACCTCGTGACCAACGGCCCCTACCAACTCTCCGAGTACAAACCTGCTGAGCAGATCGTTATCGATGCCAATGAGCACTACTGGGGCCGGCAAAGCATGGGCAACGATCGGATCATCGCGCTGCGAATCGAAACACTCGGGAATCAGATTCAGAATTACATCGACGGCGAGATTGACTTCATTCCGAACATGCCGTCGGGTGACCCCGTGGTATCTGACCTTAGCCGACAAGCTCGCGAAGGCGAACGCAACGACATCCATACAGTGGCTGCTGCGGGCACCTACTTTTATCGATTCAACTGCATGGCGACGATCAACGGCGAACCCAATCCTTTTGCCGACGCACGGGTCCGACGGGCCTTCTCACTGGCGATCGACCGCCAAAGCATTGTCGAACGTGTGACCCAGCAACGCGAGCCGGTCGCCACGACGCTTGTGCCCCCCGGGAGTGTTGCGGGGTACGACACGCCCACCGACGAAGCCAGTATTTTTAACCCCGAAAGGGCTGCCCAGCTGTTGGACGACGCCGGCTACGCCGACCGCTCGACGCTGCCCCGGATCACGTTTGTCTACAACAACGAAGCCGCACACGAGCGTGCTGCGCAAGCGATCCAGCAGCAATGGCAAGCACACTTGGGAGTTCGCGTCGAACTCGAAGGAATCGAGTGGGGTCAACTGCTGCAACGCCTAGACGACGGCGACTTCATGATCGGCCGGGCCGGGTGGTTCGGCGATTACCAAGACCCGACAACCTGGCTGGACATGTTCCGCACCGAAGATGGCAACAACGACAGCCGGTACAGCAGCGCCCGCTATGACGAGCTGCTCGCCCAAGCTTCGATCGAGACGGACCCGGCCGCCCGCTTCAGCCTGCTGCGTGAAGCCGAGGCATTGCTCATGAGCGAAGCGCCCGTCGCGCCGATCTATCACTACCAGTCGGTCTACATGTTCGACCCCGATCGCGTGAAAAACGTGCATCCCAACTCGTGGAACAACTTCCGCTTGGATCAGGTCACGGTCGAACCCTTCGAGCCGACGGACGACTAATGCTCGCGCTGCTGACCCGACGCCTGATCCAGTTGCCGGTGATTCTGCTGGTGATTTTTTCGGTGACGCTCACGCTCGCGTGGGTACTGCCGGGCGATCCGCTGCGTCGGCCGGACGAGAAGAAGCCGCCCCAAGCGGTGCAGGATGCGCTCAAAGCCCAGTACAACCTGGACAAGGGCCCGGTCAACTTCGGCGTGCAGTACCTCAAAGGCATTTTCGTCGGCACCGAGCTCTATCCCGCGCCGGACTTCGGGCCCAGCCTGACCAACCCTTCGCAGCGGGTCCGCGAGATCATCGGTGATGGGCTGCAGGTCAGCGCGGTGCTTGGCGTTGCCGCAATTCTGCTGGCGCTGTTGATCGGCACACTGGCGGGGGTGGCGGGCGCGTTAAAACCCGGCTCGGTGCTGGATGCGTCTTCGCTGACGGTAGCACTGATCGGGATCACGCTGCCGAGCTTTGTGACCGGCTCGATCCTGCTGGCGGTCTTCGCCGGGCTGCTGGGCTGGTTCCCGATCGGCGGCTGGTTCACCTGGCCGAACATCTCCGTGTTCGCGCCAGGCTGGGGCGACTACTACCAACGGGGTGACTTCTGGGCCGACGCCCGGGGCATGGGCACCCACCTGCTGCTGCCGGCGTTGACGCTCAGCCTGGCCCCGGCGGCCTACATCGCCCGGCTGGTCCGGCTGGGGTTGGCCGACCTGATGTCCAGCGACTTCATCCGCACCGCCCGCGCCAAGGGGCTTTCCTACCACAAAGCCTTGTTCAAGCACGCGATGAAGCTCGCCTACCTGCCGGTCTTAAGCTTCTTGGGCCCGGCTGCCGCTGCGGCGATGACCGGATCGTTCGTCGTTGAAAAGGTCTTCAACCTGCCCGGGCTCGGCGAACATTTCGTCAACGCCGTCCGCAACAAGGACCAGTTCCTGATCCTCGGGCTGGTGCTGACGTACGCGACGATGCTGGTGCTGTTCAACCTGCTGGTCGATATCGCCTACGCCTGGCTGGACCCGCGCATCGACCTGAGCAAATGATTTAGCACTGGCTCATTCGACCGTGACGCTCTTGGCGAGGTTGCGTGGCTTGTCGACATCGTGGCCCCGGAACACCGCCGCGTGGTACGCCAGCAATTGCAACGGCACCGTGGTCAGCAGCGGCTGAAGCGGCTCGGCGACGTCCGGGACGCGGAAGATGAAGCCGTTCTCGCAGTACTGCTCGATCTGCGTGTCGCCTTCGGTAGCGACCGCGATGATCCGCCCGCCGCGGGCTTTGACCTCTTCGATGTTGCTGATGACCTTGTCGTACTGGCTGCCCTGCGTGGCGATGAAGACCACGGGCATGCCTTCGTCGATCAGCGCGATCGGGCCGTGCTTCATCTCGGCGGCGGGCATGCCCTCAGCGTGGATGTAGCTGATCTCTTTCAGCTTCAGTGCGCCCTCGACGGCGACGGGGTAGTTGTAGCCCCGGCCGAGGAACAGCCAGTTGTCCCGGTTGACGACCTGCCCCACACACTGGCGGATCTTTTCGGACTGCTTGCAGACCGCTTCGACCTGATCCGGGATGCCGTGGAGCTCGGTGAGATACCGGGAGACCGCATCAGAAGAGAGGTGCCGACGCCGGCCGATGTACAGGGCCATCATCGTGAGCACCGCGACCTGGCCGAGGAACGCCTTGGTCGACGCGACGCCGATCTCCGGGCCGACTCGTAGGTACACCCCCGCATCGGTGATTCGGCTGATCGTAGAGCCGACGACGTTGACCGCCCCCAGCGTCAGTGCGCCGCGGAGCGTGCCTTCTTCCAAGGCTGCGATCGTGTCGGTGGTTTCGCCCGACTGGCTGACCGCGACGATGACGGAGTTTTCTTCGATGATCGGGTTGCGGTAACGAAACTCGCTGGCGTACTCGCAACGCGAGGGGATCTTGGCCAAGTCTTCGAACAGGTATTCGCCGACCAGCCCGGCGTGGTAGGCCGTGCCCTGCCCGGCGAGGATTACCCGCTTGGCTTGGACCAGTTCCCGGGCGTGATTGCTCAGCCCGCCGAGCACGACCCGCCCTTCGCGTGTGTCGATCCGCCCCTTAAGGCAGGTCCGCAGCGACTCGGGCTGCTCCATGATCTCCTTGAGCATGTAGTGCTCGTAGCCGGCAAGCTCCATCTGCTCTAGCTCGAGCTCAAGCTGCGTGACCTCCGGCGAGACAACTTCATTGTCAATCGTCGTGGTGCGGAAGTCCACGGACCAAGGCCCGCCGTTCGTCGAGTGCTTGTCTTCCGGGCCGGCGCACAGGCGGGCGACCTGGTAGTCCTCCAGGTGAATCACCTGCGGCGTGTGGGCGATGATGGCCGAGGGGTCAGACGCCACAACGTAGGCGTGGTCAGCGATGCCGATGATCAGCGGGCTGCCCTTGCGTGCGGCGATCAGGGTGTGCGGCTCATGGTCGCAGATCACAGCGATCGCGTAGGCGCCGGTGACTTCATTCAACGCCGCCTGCACGGCCTTCTCCAGGTCGCCCTCGTACAGCTCGGCGACCAGCTTGGTCAGCACTTCGGTGTCCGACTCGCCGTAGAAGCTGTGACCCTTGCTCTGGAGGTACTTGCGGAGGGTGGCGTAGTTTTCGATCGTGCCGTTGTGGACCAGCGCGACGGTGTGGCCGGACTTGGTCTCGCCGATGTGGGGGTGGGCGTTGTTTTCGGTGACTTTGCCGTGGGTCGCCCAGCGGGTGTGAGCGACGCCGAGGGTTGAGGTGTACTTGGCGGGGTCCTGCTTGACGAGGTTGTCCAGGACGCTGACTCGGCCGACGCTTCGGGCGGTCTCGATGCCGCTGCCGGGCGCGCCGGGGCGGACGACGGCAATGCCCGCCGAGTCATACCCCCGGTACTCCAGACGCTTTAGGCCTTCGATCAAGAGCGGGGAGACGGTCCGATTGCCGACGTACGCGACGATGCCACACATAGGCGATTCTCCGTAGGGCTGGCCGCGCTATGCCCGGATGCGGCGGGAAGACGGATTATAGAACCTCATCCCGAGACCAGTGCAGCCCCCGAGTCTCGGTTTCGTTGGAGTCCGTTGAGAAACTGGGCAAATGATGCCAAATACGCGGAGTTTGGCCCTGATTCGCCCCCTCAGGTAGTTCGATTTCCACAAAACCCTGCCCCGCCGGGTATGCCTCGGACACGTAACACGGCGCCCCGACATCCACGCTCAGGAAAGCCGCCCCTTCGGCAGGCGGATAGACCCAGGGCTTGTGGATGTGCCCATGCAGGTGCATGACCTGCGCGGGACAGTCCGCCAACAACGCCGCGAGCTCCGCCTTGTCCTGCAACGCGTGCGACGGGGCTTGATGGACCGACTCGGGCAGCACCACCGGATAATGCGTCATCACGACCAGCCCGTCGGCGTCGGTCATCGGCTTCAGCGTCTCGGCGACCCGCCGCATCTGGTCCGGGCCCACCCGCCCCGAGGACGCGAAGGCGTTGGGGATCGCCGTGTCAATCCGCAGCAGCTTCCATGCGCCGCCCAGTGGCTTCAGGTGCGGCGTAGTACGCGGCAACCAGTCCCCCAGCCAGGACTCCGCCACACGGTTCCGCGCCGATGCGAACGTGTACCGGTCGTGGTTCCCCGTCACCGCGTACACCGGCCCGATGTCTTCCAAAGATTCCAGCGCCCCCCGCGCTCGCCGAAACTCCGCGCGAAGCGACGTCGTCGTGAAGTCCCCGGTCAACAGCACCGCATCCGCCCCCACCGACTGCATCCGGTCCAGAATCCCCGGCAGCCACTGATGCTGGAACACCTTCCGCCGATTCAGCCACAGGTTCGTCTGCCCCGCCAGGCGCTTGGACAGCATCCCGGTCAGGCCGGGCCAAAGGCTGAACACGTGCAGATCGCCCAGGGCAAGGAGCTTCATGCGGAGCAGCGTAACCAGATTCACATCCCGCAGCCCGCGGGCGTCGCCTCTTCGGGGATCGCGTCGTCAATCGAGACGCCTGCACGGTCGTTGGCGTAGTGCTCATCCAGAACCGCGTGCCAGTCCGCCAAAGACTTCACACCAATGAAACGCTTCTTCACCGCATCGCCTTCAGGGTGATGGCGAGCGAAGCGGATCCCGAACTTCCGCATCATCCGACTCGCAGCATGCTCCCCGTGCAACTCGACCGACAGCTCGAAGTGTTCCAACAGCACATCCCGCTGTTCGAACACACGCGGCGACCGCAGCGGACGACCGGCCATCAGCTCCCGGGCCTGCGTGAAGACCCAGGGGTTGCCGATGCAGCCGCGGGCCACGGACACCCAATGCACGCCGGTCTCCCGGATCATGCGGAAGATGTCTTCCGCGCACCAGATGTCACCCGAGCCGCCCAGCACGAAGGTCTCAGACGCTGCGAGGTCGTACCGCTCGACGAGGTCTTTGAGGAAGGCCCAGCGGGACGGGCCGACGTATTTCTGTTCGACCGTTCGGCCATGCACGGTCGCGCCAGCATAGCCCAGGTTCATCGCCGCTTCGAAGATCGCGTAGAACCGGTCCGCCGCTTCCGGCGAGTCATCCGAGCCCCGGCGGAGCTTGACCGTGCAGGGCACATCATCGCCCACCGCTTGCTTGACCGCTTCCAGGATCGCCGAGGCCTCTGCGGTGTCGCTCAGAAGATGCCCGCCCCGGGCTTTTTTCTTCACCTTCTTGACCGGGCAGGCCAGGTTGACGTCGATCGTGTCGTAGCCCAGCCCCACGAGGATTTTCGACCCCTCCGCAATCTCGGCGGGGTGTGAACCCATCAACTGCCCGGCGATCGGGTGGTCCGCCTCGGTGAGTTCGGCGTCACGCAGCCCCTTGCCCCCGTGGACGAGAAACTGGTCCAGCATGGCCTCGGTGACGCAATACGGGCACCCGTGCCGACGCGCGACCAGCCGCATCGCCGCGTCGGAGTACCCGGCCAGCCCCGCCTGATAAAACGGGGCGTCGATCGTGAGTTTGCCCAGCTGCAACATGATCGCCATGATAGACCCCCCATGGCCCACCACACCACCCCGGTCCGCCGCCCTTCCGCACGCCAGGCCCGCCTGAGCGTGCTCTTATTGGCCCTCGTTGCCTTGCTGCTGCCGGCTTGCCAACAAGCCCCCGTCCTGATCGCGGACGAGGAAGTCCAGCACCTGGCCACCCTCCGCTACCCCGAGGGCGCCGAACTCGGCGAACCGCTGGACCTCATCGTCGTCCGCCCCGCCCGGCGGGCCCCCAACATCCGGCTGATCAACCGCTCCGCCGTCAGCTACCCCGACGCCCAGCTTTGGCTGAATCAGACCTACGTCCGTGAGCTCGACACCGTTGCGGTGGGCTCGGACAACCTGATCCCCCTGGCTCGGTTCATCAACCGTTTTGAAGAGTCCTACCCGACCGCGAAACTGCTGGCCCCGGACAACAGCCTGGACCTCACCAGCGCGGAAATCTTCTTCCCCGCCACCGGCCAACGCCACCCGATTACTGTGCAACCCCCGCGCGAAGCCTTCTGATTTCGCGTTCCTTTGTTAACCCCCCATCCCCCATCAACACCATGACCACCGCCAACACCTGGAAACGCTTCCAGTCCCATACCACCAACTGCCCCGGCCTGGGCATCACGCTGGACACCTCCAAGATGAGCGTCACGCCGGCGGACCTCCGCGAGCTCCAGCCCAGCCTCGACGCCGCGTTTGACGCCATGACCAAGCTCGAAGCCGGCGACACCGCCAACCCCGACGAGGGCCGGATGGTCGGCCACTACTGGCTGCGCGACGCCGAGCTGGCGCCGACGCCCGAGCTCCAACAAGCCATCCAACGCGACCTAGACGATGTGCTGGCTTTCGCGGAGGACATCCACAAGAAACAGATCACCCCGCCCCAGTCCACCCGGTACACCGAGCTCCTGATCATCGGGATCGGCGGCTCGGCCCTGGGCCCGCAACTGATCGCAGACGCCCTGGGCTCCAAGCGCGACAAGCTCCGCGTGCACTTCTTTGACAACACCGACCCCGACGGCCTGCAGCGCACGCTGAAAACCATCGGCAACAAGCTGAAGTCCACTCTCGCCGTGGTCGTCTCCAAGTCCGGCGGCACCCCCGAAACCCGCAACGGCATGCTCGAAGCCCAGGCCGCGTTCAAGGCCGCCAGCCTGGAGTTTGCCAAACAAGCGGTCGCCGTCACCGGCGAAGGCTCAAAGCTCGATCAGACCGCCCAGGTCGAAGGCTGGATCAAGCGATTCCCCATGTACGACTGGGTCGGCGGCCGGACCAGCGCCATGTGCGCCGTCGGCCTGCTGCCGATGGCCCTGCAAGGCCTAGACGTGAAACGCTTCCTCGAAGGCGCCCGCAAGATGGACGCCCTCACCCGCAAGCCCAGCCTGACCACCAACCCCGCCGCACGCCTCGCCGCCATGTGGCACCACGCCACCAACGGCCGGGGCGAGAAGGACATGGTCATCCTCCCCTACAAGGACCGCCTCGTCCTGTTCAGCAAGTACCTCCAGCAGCTCGTGATGGAATCGCTGGGCAAGGAACTGGACCTGGACGGCAACACCGTCCACCAGGGCATCGCGGTCTACGGCAACAAGGGGTCCACCGACCAGCACGCCTACGTCCAGCAGCTCCGCGACGGCATCAACAACTTCTTCGCCACGTTCATCGTCGTGCTGCAAGACGAAACCAAAGCCACCGGCAACCACAAGAACGGCCTGACGGAAGTCGAGCCGGGCATCACCTCCGGCGACTACCTCCACGGCTTTTTCCAGGGCACACGCCAGGCGTTGCACGAAGCCGGCCGCGAGTCGATCACGCTGATCTGCGACAAGCTGGACGCCCGGACGCTCGGCGCGTTGATCGCTTTGTACGAGCGGGCCGTCGGCCTGTACGCCTCGATGGTCAACATCAACGCCTACCACCAGCCGGGCGTCGAAGCGGGCAAGAAGGCCGCCGCCGCGGTCCTGGAACGCCAGCAGGCCGTCGTCGAGCACCTCAACGCCAACGCCGGCGAGGTGCTGGACGCCCAGCAGATCGCCCAAGGCATCGGCCAACCCGAGGAAGCCGAGTCCATCCACCTGATCGCGCTGCACCTGGCCGCCAACGGCCGGCTCACCCGCAAGGGCAAGCGCTTCGCCGCGAAAGGCTGAACATGCAACGCTTTGACCTCTCCGTCTCCACCGACACCCGCGACGCCATGGTCGAGATCACCGGCCGGGTTCTGCAGTGCGTACGCGATGCCGACTTCGACCAGGGCACCGTCCTGATCTACGTGCCGCATACCACCGCAGGCGTCACGATCAACGAGAACGCCGACCCCGATGTGGTGCGCGACGTGCTCGGCCGACTCGATGAGATGGTCCCGCACACCCGCCCGGAAGATCGGCACGCCGAAGGCAACTCCGCCGCCCACGTCAAAGCCTCCATGATGGGCAGCAGCTGCACCGTGCTGTTCAACAACCAGACCCTGATCCTCGGCCGCTGGCAAGGCATCTACCTCTGCGAGTTCGACGGCCCGCGGCAACGCAGCGTGACCGTCTTCGTGCAAGGCCAACGCGACCCCGACTAAACCAACCCCCCGCTCACCCTTTTCTTTTCTTCCCTAGGAATCACATGTCCGACTACCCCAAGGTCAAGCTCTCCACCTCCGAAGGCGAGATCACCGTCGAGCTCTGGAACGACGTCGCCCCCGGCCACGCCGAGAACTTCCTCAAGCTCGTCAACGAAGGCTTCTACAACGGCCTGAACTTCCACCGCATCCTCCCGGGCTTCGTCATCCAAGGCGGCTGCCCCAAAGGCGACGGCACCGGCGGCCCGGGCTACATGATCAAAGCCGAGTTCAACGACCGCGCCCACACCCCCGGCGTCCTGTCCATGGCCCGCTCGGCCGACCCCAACTCCGCCGGCTCGCAGTTCTTCGTCTGCCTCACCCGTGAGCACTGCCAGCACCTGGACGGCCAGTACACCGCCTTCGGCAAAGTTACCCAAGGCATGGAAGCGGTCGAAAAAATCGCCGCTACCCCCCTGAGCAACCCCGGCCAAGGCACCCCCGCTAACCCGCCGACCATCAGCGAAGCCGTCGCACTCTGACCGCGACACCCGATTGCATCGCACACCCCGTCTCCCCCGAGCCCTCGAAAGAGGGCTTTTTCATGGCTGTATCACGCGTGAGACGCAAAAAGAAAAACCCCGCTGTCGCCGAGGCGACAACGGGGCGGAGGGGAGAAAGCACTGTAGAAGACGCACGAACTCATCAGTTGTAGGGCCCGTGATCGATTTGGGTTCGGAAAAAATGTCCCTTAAGCCCATACCCATTTCGGCAGACCCATGCTGCCTGCTAGATAAAAATTAGCATACCTCGCCCCGGAATCAACCCCCAGTTTCCCTAAATTCACATTTGCAAGGCAATTCCGGCGATTATCGGGCTTTCCCCAGCCTTTCCCCAGACCCTTCCCCCAAACGATTCACAAACGTTCGGCCGCCAGCAAACCCGCCCCCACGATCCCCGCCAAATCTTCCAATTCGCTCGCAACGATCTTGCAGTCCGACAGATAAGGCGGGTGCACCAGCCCCTGAAACGCCTCCTGGACCCGCTCAACCCACATCGAGCCGAACGCCTCGGTCACCCCACCACCCAGTACAACACAGGGCAGGGACAACATCGTCACCTGGCTCGCTACCGCGGCGCCCACGCAATACGCCGCCTGGTCCACGATCTCCACCACCAGCCGATCCCCCGCGGCATACGCCCCAGCCAGCTTCTTCGAGCCAACCTTCTTCTCCGGGTCCAGCAACGTCTCGCTCAGCGACGACTCGTAGTGCTGGTCCACCAGCCGCATCAGCTGCGACACGATCGACGCCCGCCCCGACGACTGTTCCAGCGTCTTCCGCCCCAGCACTTCGTTGGCGTGGATGATCGTTTGGCCGACCTCCCCCGCCGTCATCCGGGCACCGTGGTACAGCTTGCCATCCAGCACCAACCCGCCGCCCACTCCGGTGCCGCACCACACCGCCAGCAGGTCGTCCTGCCCCTTGGCCGCCCCGGCTTTGTACTCACCCCACGCCGCCACATTCACGTCGTTGTCCACCACCACGGGCAACCCTTCAAGCTGCTTGGACAACATCTCACCCAGGGGCACATCCGTCCAACGCAGGTTGACCGCGTGCGTCACCACGCCCCGCTTCAGGTCGCACGTCCCCGGCGCACCGATACCGATCGCTTCTATGTCTTGAAGCTTCAGCCCAGCATCATCGACCGCCTTGCCCACCAGCTTCACGATCCGATCGACCACCCCCTCCGCACCCAGCTCGGCCTTGGTGCGCGTGCGCAGCTCGCCGGGGTCTTGATTCAAGACCCGCCCTTCCGCGTCGACCACCGCCGCACCGATGTTCGTGCCCCCCAGGTCAATCCCGACATACAACAACGGCTTAGCCATCATTCACCCTTCTAAAACAAGTCTTTTCGTCACAGCGTCGGCCGGGCCTCGTGGTGCGTCACCGACTTCTCGTACACCCGCGCCAGCCGGAACAACTCGCGCTCAGCAAACGCCGGGGCGAACAGCTGCACGCCCACCGGCAACCGCGTGCCGCCTTCTTCAGCGAACCCGCCGGGCAGGCTGATGCCGGGGATCCCCGCGAGGTTGGCGTTCACCGTGTAAATATCGTTGAGGTACATCGCCACCGGGTCGTCGTTGTTCTCGCCCAGCTTGAACGCCGGCCCCGTGGTCGTCGGGCACAGCAGCGCATCGCACCGCGTAAACGCATCGGCCAACTCGTTGGCGATCACCCGACGCACCCGCAGCGCACGGTTGTACAAGCCCGACTCGTACCCGGCCTGCAACGCGTACGTCCCCAGCATGATCCGGCGCTTGACCTCGTCGCCGAACCCTTCGGCCCGTGACTTGGCATACAGATCGATCAGGTCCTCCGCCTGTTCCGTGCGGTGCCCGTAGTGCACGCCGTCGTACCGCGCCAGGTTCGACGAAGCTTCCGCGGTCGCGACGATGTAGTACGTCGGGATGCCGTACTCGGTCGAAGGCAGATCGACTTCAACGATCTCCGCGCCGGCGTCCTTGTACACCGCCAGGGCCTCGTCCATCGACGCCGCCACCGCCGGGTGGTTCGCATCGGTGAGGTACTGCTTGGCGATGCCGATCCGCAGCGACTTGGGCGCAGCGTCGACTTCCGCCAGGTCCGCTTCGACCGCGACGTCGGCGCTGGTGGAGTCGCGCGGGTCATGCCCCGCCACTGCCTGCATCAGCAGTGCTGCGTCCGACACGCACCGGCCGAACGGCCCGATCTGGTCCAGGCTGGACGCAAACGCCACCAGCCCGTACCGCGACACTCTGCCGTAGGTCGGCTTCAACCCCACCACTCCGCACAACGCCGCGGGCTGGCGGATCGACCCGCCCGTGTCGGTGCCGAAGCTGCCCGCACAGAGCCCTGCCGCGACCGCCGACGCCGAGCCGCCCGAAGAGCCGCCGGGCGTACGTTGCTTATCCCAGGGGTTCTGCACGTTGCCGAACGCGCACGTCTCCGTCGACGAGCCCATCGCGAACTCGTCCATGTTGGTCTTGCCCAGGATCACCGCCCCCGCCGCCTCGAGGTTCTTCACCGCGGTGGCGGTGTAAGGCGACGCGAAGCCCTCGAGCATCTTCGAGGAGCAGGTCGTCGTCCCGAAGTCGGTGCAGAGGATGTCCTTGATCGCCACAGGCACCCCAGCCAAAGGGCCCTCGAGCTGGCCGGCATCCGCAGCTTTAGCGCGTGCCAACGCTCGATCGGTGTACACCTCGTGGTAGCAGTTCAACCCACCGTCCACCGCCTCGATGCGGTCCAGATACGCCTGCGTGGCTTCGACCGACGAGACGGACTTCGCCGTGATCGCGTCGCGCACTTCCGTCAGCGTGCCTTGTGTGATTTCCGTTGCCTGCATTACGCCCCCCCTCCATCACCCAGCACCTTGGGCACACTGAAGAACGGGCCATCGCTCTCGTCACGCCCCGGCGCGTTCTTCAGGATGTCTTGGGGAGACCATCGGCCGTGGTCTTCCTCGTCCTGTCGCAGCACATTGCTCATGTCCATCGCGTGGGCCATCGGCTCGACGCCTTCGACGTCGACCTCCTCGAGCTTGGCGATGTACTGCAAGACCGCCGCAAGCTTCTGCGTCTGGTCCTGGATTTCGGCATCACTGAGCTTCAGCCGGGCGAGCTTGGCGATATGCCGGACGTCTTCTTCGGTGAACGGATTTGCCATGGAACGCGACAGGTTAGCAGTTTCCGCCGCAGGCGCAGGCCGTTTCGCACGTCGAGCGAGAACGCTTCCAGCTCAGCACGCAAGCCGGCGGCGTGTTGGCCCAGACTGCTGCAGAGCGTTCTGCCGGGCCGATGACCTGCTGCATCGTTCGGCGGTAGGCCGCCGCTTTCTTCATCTGGTACGCGTGCAGGTACTGGAACGTCCGGAACTCGCCGCCGACGGGCAGCAACGCATCGATCGCACGGATCACCCCTTGCTG
This sequence comes from Phycisphaeraceae bacterium, assembly GCA_965230305.1. Lineage (GTDB taxonomy): Bacteria > Planctomycetota > Phycisphaerae > Phycisphaerales > Phycisphaeraceae. The sequence continues at coordinate 641,786 of OZ245998.1, forward strand.
CACCGGCATCGGCAGCGTCGCGAACGGCAGGCCGCAGACCACCGCGCGAACCCGGGCCTCCCCCGCCAGCAGCCGCGCCGCTTGGACGTGCTGCACCGCATCCTCTGCACCGCCCTGCACAAACCGCATCTGCGGGAACCGCGCCCGCAGCAGCCGGACAAAACGCTCATCCCGCTCGATGCCCAGGTACCGCCCGTCCGGCGGCAACACCTCACGGATCGCCTGCGTGAACGAACCGGTGCCCGGGCCGAACTCGACGACCGCGTCGCCGGCCTGCAGGTCCAAACCCTGCACCATGCGCTGGGCCAGGTGTTGAGAAGACGGCAGGACCGCGCCCACCTGCAGCGGGTGCCGAACGAAGCGTGCAAAGAAGCCGACGGACTCGGCAACGGGCATGAGACCCCCTATGAAAAACCCGGAGGATGATGCCCTCCGGGTCTGGGTCGTCGGTTGAGTCAAACCTACTCTTCGAACTTCTCGATCTGCCAGTACTCGATCTCCAGCGGCGTCGAACGGCCGAAGATCGTGACGATGACGCGGACCTTGCCTTGGTCCGGCAAGAGCTCGTCGACGGTGCCTTCCATGTTCTCGAACGCACCGTCCTTGATCTTGATGTGGTCGCCGGGCTCGAATTCCATCTTGACCGTCGGCTGTTCGTCGGCGGGCTTGGCGGCGTTGATCATCTTCTCGATCTCAGGGATCGACATCGGCGAGGGCCGGCCGGCGGTGCCGATGAAGTCGCCCACACCGGTCGTTTCCTTGATCAGGAAGAACACGTCCTGCGGGATCCGGCCGTCGTCCTCGAGCTTCATCTCCACGAAGACGTAGCCCGGGTAGAGCTTCTTCTCGATGACCTTCTGCTTGCCGGCCTTGATGGTCTTTTCCTTCTCGGTCGGCACGAGGATGCGGTTGACCAGGTGGCCCATGCCTTCGATCTGAACCTTGCGGACCAGCGTCGTGCGGACCGAGTCTTCCTTGTTGGACGCCACACGCAAGACGAACCAGTTGAAGCCGGGATAAACCAACGGCTCTTCTTCATCGACCTCGCTCAAGTCGTCCATCACCGGCTCGACCGGCGGGGTGTCGTTGGCGGGGACCTGTGTCACGTCGTCCTCGGGCATGAGGGGGTTCCTGAAAGAGTGCGGCGGAAAGCGTCGGCTAAATGCGGATCAAAAATGCGGGACAAGCGGGCTACTGGAGCACGCCGATCAACTTGAAGAAGAAACCAAAGACGAGGTCAACGACCGCGAGTAGGGCTGCCAAAAGCAGCGTCCCGGCGATGACGATCCAGGTCGAGCCGATGACTTCTTTCTGGGTCGGCCAGTTGACCTTCTTCATCTCGGCTTCGGTGGCGATGGTGAAGTCCACGACGTTCTGACGCCGGCCGAAGGCGTAGTACAACGCCAGCGCGAAGCCCGCCAGCAGTGTGCCGCAGAAGGCGTACTGCCAGTACCGGGTGGCGACGCCCAAGATTTCGCCGGGGATCTTTTCGCCGTCGACGTTGCTGGCCGGGCCCCAGCTATCGACCTGTTCCCAGAGCCACAGCGCGCCGAAGATGGCGATCAGGCCGAAGCCCACGCAGGAGAGGGTGCGGGTGTAGTAGCCCTGGCCGGGTTTGTAGATCGCAAGTGCCATGATGAAACCGAAGGGGGTACCAAGGGTGTTTGGAGTGACGCCGCCCCGCAGAAGCAGGACGGCCGAGAAAAGCACGGGCGGAGGGACTCGAACCCACGACCTGCGGATTTGGAATCCGCTGCTCTAGCCAACTGAGCTACGCCCGTATCGCCGGATCAACCGGTGATGGCTGGAAAGAACAACCCCCGGCGGTCGGCCGGGGGTTGAGCAAGTATTAAACCGAATGTGGTCTCTGCCGTCAAGCGTGTTCGGCGTTCATCTGCCGAAAGAAACGCTCAAAACTTACTTCCGCTTGATCTTGTGCAGGGTGTGCTTGCGCAGGCGGGGGCAGTACTTCTTCATGCCGGCCTTGAGCTTCTCGGGCATGCCGCCCTTGACGTTGATCGGGGTGCGGTAGTTGAGGTCGCCGGTCTCGGTGCACTGGAGCCAGACGTACTCGACGGCGTTGTTCTTCTTGGCCATGGTTCGTTCCGTTTCTCAGTTGCCCGGGGTCCGGGCGGGGTGCTTGGGGAGTAAACACGCGGCCGACGTTTCCGCCGACCGCGTGAGGGGTTCTGGTTGTGGGTCGAATTACTCGACGATCTTGGTGACGACGCCGGCACCGACGGTGCGGCCGCCTTCACGGACGGCGAAGCGGACGCCTTCTTCCATGGCGATCGGCTTGCCTTCGAGGTCGACGGCCATCTTGACGTTGTCGCCGGGCATGCACATCTCGGCGCCGCCCATGAGCTCGATCTTGCCGGTCACGTCGGTGGTCCGGAAGTAGAACTGCGGCTTGTAGCCCGAGAAGAACGGGGTGGTCCGGCCGCCTTCTTCCTTGGTCAGGACGTAGACCTCAGCCTCGAACTTGATGTGCGGGGTGATGGAGCCGGGCTTGGCCAGCACCTGGCCACGCTGGATGTCCGAACGCTCGACACCACGGAGCAGGCAGCCCGCGTTGTCGCCGGCCTGGCCTTCTTCGAGGGTCTTGTTGAACATCTCGACGCCGGTGACGGTGGTCTTCTGGGTGTCGCCCAGGCCGATGATTTCGACTTCATCGCCGACCTTGACGACGCCACGTTCGATCCGGCCGGTGGCAACGGTACCACGACCCTTAATCGAGAAGACGTCTTCGACCGACATCAGCATGGGCTTGTCGGTTTCACGCTCGGGCTCGGGGATCCAGCTGTCGATGGCGTCCATCAGGTCGCCGATGCACTTGCTGGCGTCGGGGTCAGCGGGGTTCTGCAGGGCCGGGAACGCGGCACCACGCACGATCGGGGTGTCTTCCTCGAAGTCGTACTTGGTCAGCAGTTCCTGGACTTCCAGCTCGACGAGCTCGAGGAGCTCTTCGTCGTCGACGAGGTCGACCTTGTTCAGGAAGACGACCAGCTTGGGCACGTTGACCTGGCGGGCCAGGAGCACGTGCTCGCGGGTCTGGGGCATCGGGCCGTCGTCGGCGGCGACCACGAGGATCGCGCCGTCCATCTGAGCGGCACCGGTGATCATGTTCTTGACGAAGTCGGCGTGGCCGGGGCAGTCGACGTGAGCGTAGTGACGGTTGTCCGTCTCGTACTCGACGTGGCTGGTGGCGATGGTGACGATCTTGGTGGCGTCACGGCGGCCGTCCGACGCCGAAGCCTTGGCGACGTCGTCGTAGGAGATGTGCTCCGCCAGACCCTTTGCGCCTTGCACGGCGGTGATCGCTGCGGTGGTGGTGGTCTTGCCGTGGTCAATGTGCCCAATGGTGCCGACGTTGACGTGCGGCTTGGTCCGTTCGAATACGCCCTTAGCCATGATTCTTAAAACCTCCGCGGATGCTTGGGGGTTAGGGGTTGTCAGGACTGGGGGGCTCCCGTTGAGCCGACTCCCTAATCCCTCAGCAATGATCGAATGCGATGCGTGCTGTTGCTTCATTTCGGCGACGCCACGCGGCGACGCTCTTTGTCTTGCCTACGCCCGGTCCTGCCGGCCGTCGACGCTCAAGCCACCCATGGGACTCGAACCCACGACCTCACCCTTACCAAGGGTGTGCTCTACCAACTGAGCTAGGGTGGCGTCAGGCCACTTCGGCCACTCGACAGAGGCAAGGCTTCCGCCCAGCCCCAAGCGTCGAGGATCGGGCACTTTAACAACCTGCCAGAGCCTTGCAATCCCACCCCCCCACCTTTTTACCCCGCCTAGGCCGGTTTTTCCCCCAAACCCCGCCCAGCCGGATCGGCACCGCCCCGCCTGAGCCTTTTCCCAAGTTCACAAGCCGTCTTAACCCAGCCTTTTAGATGCCCGATAACCCGGATGCCATGCCTTCAAACCCCGCCTCAGACGTGCAGACCCACCCTGCCGGACTCCAGCCCCTGGAACCCCGGATGCTCCTCTCAGGCGACGGGCTCAACCTCGACGCCCAAGGCAAGCTCACCGTCACCGGCAGCGCCGCCGATGACAGCCTCCGCCTGATCACTGTGGCCGACAAAACCCTGCGCATCCGTTTCAACGGGCACGCCATCACGTTCCGGCAGGTCAACACCGTCCAGATCAAGCTCGGCCGCGGCCTCGACTCCGTCCGCTTTGACCTCGGCGGCGAGCACGGCATCCGCTACGAATCCGAGCGTGGCCGGGTCGTCGACACCACCGCCGGCTACAAGCTCAGCCTCAACGGCGCGGAAAACCTCAACCTTCAAGGCGACGGCGACGACCGCCTTGTCGCGTTGGACTCCTCCGGCGACGACACCCTCCGCTTCAGCGCTGGCACCACCCGTCTGCTCAACGACAACTTCGCCGTCAGCGCCAGCGGCTTCCGTACGATCAACACCCGCTTCTCCGGTCAGGCCGGCGACACCGCCACACTCCTGGGCGACCCCGAGCAAAGCGACCGCATCGTTGCGGGCTCCACCGGCACCACGCTGCGTTCGGGCGACCTTCGGCTTCGGCTAAACGACATCCCCAGGCTCGTCGCACAAGCCGATTCCGCCGCCGACCGCATCACCTTCCTCGACGCCGCCCGCGAGGACGTGACACGCTTCCGCGAAGACCTCATCGATGCCGCCAGCGACCAGTGGCGGATCATCGCCCGGGATTTCAACCGCGTCTCCGCCGACTGGTATGACGACCTGCTGGACGAACTGGAAAACGAACTCGAAGACCTGTTCGACAACCTGTTCTAACCCGCGCCCTGCGTGTCTATAATCCGTACATGCTGCGATCTTGTGTGTGTTGCATTCTGTGCCTCATCGCATCGCTTTCCGCGTGGGCCCAAGTCCCCTTCATCCAACCCGTCACGTTGGAGGAGCCGATCACCGTCCCGATCTACCCGCAGGACGGCGAGCCGTTCCGGGCGGAAGTCACCGGCTACACCCTCACCCACCTGCTGGTCCGTGGCCATACCACCGGCCAACTGCCTTGGACAACGCTCAACGCCAACGGGGCCAACCAACTGCTGGAAAGCCTGATCGCGCCCCGTGACGCGGAAGGCTGGGCGCGGGCCGCCATCATCTTCGCGCGTCACCCGCAAGCCGAGCGTTACGCCCTGACCGCCCAGGCCCGTGCGGTGCGGCTGGATGCCGAGCTGGAGTACCCCTTAACCCAGGCCCTCAACCACGCCCGCTCTGCGCCTACCCACGAGCCGGAGCATCAGCACACGCACGAACCCCCGCCCGAAGTGGACCCGCTGGGCGACCTCGCCTGGCCGGTACTCAGCGACCAAGAGTTCGACCGCCTGACGCGGCGCTCCGACCGCCAACTCGCTGCGACGTTTGAGCTCGTGCAATGGCAGCACCAGCGCATCGAGACGGAACACTTCCTGCTGTTCTCCGATCTCCCAGACCACCAAGCCCAAGGCGCCGCCGACCTCTTGGAACGCATGTACGACCGCCTGCTGGAGATGTTCAACCTCCCCGAGAACACCCGCATCTACGCCGGCAAGTGCCCGGTCCTGCTGTTCGTCAACGAAGCCGACTTCGTCGACTACCACCAGCAGACCCGCGGGTTTGACGCCTCCTCTGCCGCCGGCCTCTGCTCGTACTTCACCGACGGCCGGTGCATGATCTCCGCCGAGTTCTCCGCCGACGACGAGCTCTGGACGCTGCACGTACTCGTCCACGAGAACGTCCACGGCTTCCTCCACCGCTACCGCTCACGTGTCCACATCCCCAACTGGATCAACGAAGGCCTCGCCGAGTACATCGCCCACCAGCTCGTCGGCCACCAGGAGGTCATGAACCGGCGCACCGCGATCGCACGCATGCATATCGAACAGGGCACCCCCATCGACCCCATGTTCAACGCCCGCAACATCGAAGGCTGGCAGTACGGCTTGGCCTTCGCCCTCACCGACTTCATGGTCCAGGGCAACCGCGCCGCCTACATCGACTTCATCCACGCCATCAAAAACGGCACCGACTGGCCCCAGGCCATGCAACAAACCTTCGGCTTCAACCACCAGCAACTCCTCAACGCCTACCTCGACGAATACCGCATCTATCGGCCGTGAGCCCGCGTTCGGCGAGCGTGGGCGGCCGCCTGGTTCACTGCCCGATCTTTACCGCCGCGTACCAGTCGCCGTACAGTGGCCTGCATTGGTAAGGCCCCACTCGTCCCGGGTTCGGCAGACCCTGCGGCGCGTACACCCAAGCCCCCTGGTTGTAACCAAACGTCCCGGTCCCCTGCACCACAAAGATCACCACCGTGCTGTTCACCCGCTGAAACGGCCGAACCTCGTACCACCCCGCACGCTCCACTCCGGGCATCGACGGATAGCTGCCGGGCACCCGCGGCGTCAGCTGCTGCGCGATCTGCTCCAACTCGCCCGACGCGATCCACCACCCCACCCGCTTGGGTAGGTGAAGCTGCAGCGCCAGCAGGCACACCACCCAGGCCACCGGCACCGACCACCACCGCCAGTTTCGCTGCGGCCGCAGGCGGCAGTGCCGGTGTCGCCAGAGACGCACCAGCCAGATCGACGCCTGGGTGAAATACGTCCACCCCGCCGCGGCCACCAACAAGCCGCCCCAGACCGTCCAGCCCATCTTCCCCATCGCCCCCGGAAAGCTCAGGCCGTAGAACAAGCTCAACACCCCCAACCCCGTGCAGCCGAGCATGATCCACCCCGGGCCCCGGGCACCCAACCGGAAAAAATCGTGCTGCGATGTGCCCACAAACGTCAGCACATCCTTGGGATCAAACCCCCGCCCGCACTCCGGGCATACCGGCCGGGTTAATCGTGCCAGTGTGTAGCCACACCCCATACACCTCGCCCCCTCGGGCATCGGGATCGTCTCGTCCATTTGCGGCGGTTCCATCGTGTCCTCCGGAAAGCCACCCAATCATACGGCCTCACATGTTCAGAGCATGCGCCACAGTCTTGCCTTCCCCCCGCTGTGTGCTACGCTTACGGCCCATGACCCGCCAGACCACCACCACGACGACTACGACTACCACGACCCCCCGTCGCGGCCGGTGATCTGCTGAACACAACCCAGCACACTCCCCGGCCGCCCCGCGAGGCGGCCGTTATTGTTTACGCCCCAAACCCTCCCCGATCCCGACCTGGTACCCCCATGCAAATCGCTCTCCCCGACGGCACGATCCTGGACGCCCCGCAAGACGCGACCCCCCGCACGGTGGCCGCCCAGATCGGCGCGAAGCTCGCGGAGGCCGCGATCGGGGCGCGGGTCGGCTCCGGGGCTGGCGAGTTGGTCGACGCCGACCGCCCGATCGCCGCGATCGTCGGCGAGACCACCGAGCCCATCCCGTTGGGCATCATCACCGCCCCGCGCCTGGACAAGAAGGGCCGGAGCAAGTGGCGCGACGACCAGCACCAGCAAGACGCTTTGTACCTGCTCCGCCACTCGACCGCCCACGTCATGGCCGAGGCCATCCAACGCCTGTACCCCGACGTGCAACTCGCCTACGGCCCGCCGCTGGACAACGGGTTCTACTACGACATTGCCTTGGATACGCCCATCAGCTCCGACGACTTCGAGAAGATCGAAGCGGAGATGCAAAAGATCGTCGAGGAAGGTCGGCCGTTCACGCGTTACGAGCTCGACCCCGACCCGGGCATGCAACGCCTGAGCGAAGAAGGCAACAAGTACAAGATCGATAACGCTCAGCGCGCAATCGAAGGCGGGGCCGCCACACTCTCGTGGTATGTCACCGGCGAGAAAGACACGAACTGGGAAGACCTCTGCATGGGCCCGCACGTGCCCAGCACGAAAACAATCGCCGCCTTCAAGATCATGCAGGTCGCCCGCAGCCACTGGCACGGCGATATCGAGTCCGACGCGTTCCAGCGTGTCTACGGCACAGCGTTCTTCTCCCAAGCCGACCTTGACCAACACCTGGAAAACCTCGAAGAAGCCCGCCGCCGGGACCACCGTGTCGTCGGCCAACGCCTGGGCCTGTTCACCATTGACGAAGAAGCCGGCCAGGGCCTGGTGCTCTGGAAGCCCAAGGGGGCGGTCCTCCGGGACGAGCTGCAACAATTCATCATCCGGCACCTCGAGCGCCAGGGCTACAGCCAGGTCTTCACCCCCCACATCGGCAAGCTCGACCTGTACCGCACCTCGGGCCATTTCCCCTACTACCAAGACTCGCAGTTCCCGCCGCTGGTCGACAACGACATGATGAAGTCACTGGTCGAAGACGGCAGCTCGGTCGCGGACCTGTCAGGCAAGATGAAGGAAGGCGACATCGAGGGCTACATGCTCAAGCCCATGAACTGCCCGCACCACATCCGCATCTACGCCTCGGACAAGCACAGCTACCGCGACCTGCCGATCCGAATCTTCGAGTTCGGCACGGTGTACCGCTGGGAACAGTCCGGCGAGCTCAGCGGCATGACCCGCGTCCGCGGCTTCACCCAGGACGACGCCCACCTGTTCGTGACGCCCGACCAACTGGCCGACGAAATCATGGGCTGCATCGAGCTCGTCAAGATCATCTTCGACACGCTGGGCATGGAAGACTTCCGCGTCCGGGTCGGCCTGCGCGACCCCGACAGCAGCAAGTTCGTGGGCAACGCCGACGACTGGGACCAGGCCGAGGCCGCGTGCATCGCCGCAGCCGAATCGCTGGGCGTGCCCTTCACCAAGGAGCCCGGCGAGGCGGCGTTCTATGGGCCGAAGATCGACTTCGTCGTCAAGGACGTCATCGGCCGCGACTGGCAGCTCGGCACCGTGCAGGTGGACTACCAGCTGCCGCAGCGTTTTGAGTTGACCTACACCGGGGCGGACAACGCCGAGCACCGGCCGATCATGATCCACCGCGCGCCCTTCGGCTCGTTGGAGCGGTTCGTGGGCCTGCTCATCGAGCACTTCAACGGCGCGTTCCCGCTCTGGCTCTCTCCCGAGCAGGCGCGGATCTTGCCGATCTCCGACAAGTTCCTGGCGTACGCCAAGCAGGTTGAAGCGAAGCTCAAAGCCGCGGGCCTGCGGGCGTCCGTCGACACCAGCAACGAACGCGTCAACGCCAAGATCAAGTCGGCTCAGGAAATGAAGGTGCCTTACATGCTCGTCGTCGGCGGCAAGGACGAAGCCGCGGGCACGGTCAGCGTGCGCCACCGCTTCGACGGCGACCGCGGCGCGGTGGCGCTGGATCAGTGCATCGCCGACCTCGTCGCCGAGCGCGACGAGCAGAAGCTGTAAGCGACAAAAATCGCCAACTTAATCTGCCGCCAATACGCCCAAAACCTAAGCAATACAAATGACAACCCACAAATACATCCAAGAAGTTCAATGCCAAACATGGCAGGACTTCGCGGACGCATTGCGGGATCGCTATCCCGGATACGCAAGCCCAAAAGTTCTATATCGCGGCCAATCAAAAGTCGACCACGCCCTTAGCTCGACTTGGGAACGGCGGCTTGCAATCATCCGCGACGAGTGGGGTTCAGCAAAACCTTTCAGTCGCTACGACAACAACATAAAGCAAGCAATCGACGATCGACTTAAACGATTCCAACACTACGCAATCGGTTTGCCTGGCATCTCAACAGACAAGCTAGAGCCTGACGACTGGTTAGCCCTTGCAAGGCACCATGGACTCATGAGCCCTCTCCTGGATTGGACATACAGCCCGTACATTGCGTGCTTTTTCGCATTCAGCTCTGCGATGGAGAAAGCAAACCCAGGCTGGTTCCAAGCCCATCAGCTTAAAGAGCCTCTCAAAAAACCAGACCAGGCCGTTGTTGTTTGGGCCCTACGATGGGACCCCAAAAACAATACCGATGAATTCAGAATCATTGTGTCTCGCGGCGATACAGCCATTAGACAGCGTGCTCAACAAGGCGTGTTTTCCGAATTGACGCACGAAACCCATATCGATTTAGCAGAGTATGTTCAAAACAGCCTGCAAAAATCAATCCTCGACAAATACATCCTTCATCCCTCCATGGCAGCAAAAGCCATTTATGACTTGAATCTAATGGGGATCAATCATGCTGCTTTGCATCCAGACCTAGACGGCGCAGCGACACAAGCAGGCTGGGATGCCATTTACTCTGAACTAAAAGTACTTCTCTAGGGAATGTTTGAATTAGCAAAGTGATCACTTCGCCAAACCCGGCAGCTTGGTTTGGGCCAGCGGTTGCCAGTCGGGCATACCGGGCATCCAGACGAGGGTGTCGGGCTTCAGGCCGCCGCGTTGGATCAGGGTCAGCAGCGTGGACTGGGGGACCGGCCCGACTTCTTTGCCCTCCATGGCGTAGTACCACTGGGGCATCGCCCCGGCGGGCGCGGCCTGCTGCGGCACACGGGTTTGCTGGGCGCTCTTGGCTTGCGGCGCATCGGGGCGGGCCTGGGGTTTGGCGTCCGGCTGCGGGCTGGCCTGGTACGTCGCGACGGCCTGGGTGATATTGCCTTGGCTGTCCCGCGCGGCAAACAGTTCGGGCAGGGTGCCGGCCCGACGCCAGTTGCTGCGGTCTTTGGACACCTCGTGCATGCGGGATATCTGCCCCCGCCGGGCCATGCGGATCAATTCTTCCTTGGAGAAAGGCCCGGTGACGCGGCCTCGGAAGCGGACGTGTACGGTGCGTGCGTCGGCCATCAGTCGGCTCCTTCCGGCGCGGGGAGCCAGAACACCAGCCCGGCCACGGGCGTGCGTGCCGCGGCTTCAGTCCACTCGGGGCGGCCTTGCTGCACCCGGGCGATCGTGACAAACACGACGCTGCCGTCGGCCTGGGTCTCCAGCACCTGCAGCTCGCCTTGCAAGCGGTCGGCCTGGATCAACAACTGGCTGGGGTTGGGGCGCGTGCTGGGCTCGGCGGCGGCGGTGGGCATGAACACCGCCAAGGGGAACCGCGGCTTCGCGTCCTGCGCCAACTGCTGGAAGAAGTCAGCGTGCTGCGCGCGGAGCGCCTCGAAGTCGATCGGGTGCTCATCGAAGACGGCTTGGGCTCGCGTGCGCTGCCGGTCGGCCTCGTTGCTGGTGGGGTCCATCCAGTCCACATCCGTCCGCACCACCGCCAGCTGCGCGTCCAGCTCGGCCAGCTCGGCGTAGGCCACCCAGTCGTACTCGGCGGACAGCGAAATCAGGTCGCGCGCGATCTCGGCACGGTGGACCGCGTCCATCTCCGGCGTCTGCATCAGAATCTGCAACAAGTCCAGGTGCAGCAACTCCCAGCCCGCAGACAAGTCCGCCAGGCGATCCGACGCGGCGGCAGCAAACCGCATCTGCGGCGAAGGCTCCGGCGTGATGTTGCCCGCCAGGGCCTCGACCGAGATGTACTTGTCAAACAACTGGCCGTTCAGCGTGTCCGCCCGGTTGGAATAGATGCGGTACAGCCGATTGTCGCCCAACGCCGCCTGCCCTTCGTCGGCGGAATTGGTGTAGTAGCGGTTGCCGTCGGCCTGGGTCAGGACATGCAGCGAATCCACCAGCGGAGAACGCAAGAGCAGCTGGAGATCACCCTCCGCCTGGGTGGGCAGGTGGTCGGGGTCCAGGGCATTCGCGGCGCGGGCCAGGTAATCGGCGTAGCGCTCGGCGGCGTTCGTGTAAAAGCCACGCGGGTGCTGTTGACGGTACTGCGCGAGCAGGCTCGAGAAGCGTTGGGCCTCTTCGAGCGTCGAGACGTGCAGCGTGTCACGCCCCCCGAGGATGGCCGTCCATGCGATCGGGTCATCCGCCCGCTCGGCGGCGGCCAGAGCACGGGCGAACTGTTGGCGCAGCCGATCGCCGGTGAACGCTTCTTCGTCGAGCGCCTGCCGCAAGCGCCGGGTGTACGCCTCGGGCTGAGCGGTGAGGTTGGCCAGATCGTTGACCGCCCGCCGAACCACGCCGGCCGACTCGGCCTGCTGCCCAGCGGCGGCGAGGGTCTGCGTCACCCGTTCGTGCAACAGGTCCAGCCGGCGCTCCAACGACGGGCGGAGGTTCGGCGTGTCGCGCATCTGCTGAGCTTCGCGGCGCATCCGCCGGAGCGTCGACAGGGTGGCCTGGTCATACGCCTGACGCGCGACCACGCCTTGGAAGACCGGCTCCAGTTCATCCAGCCGAGCTTGCACCACCGCGTTGCGTTCCTGATCCGACTGCGCCTGAGCCGCTTCGATCGAAGCGCGTTGCGAAGCGACGGCCTGCTTTTCCGAGTCGGTCCGGGCCAAGGATTCGGCCAGCGCCAGGTTGTCCATGTCCGGCGACCAGATGCCCGCCTGCTCCACCGCCGCCAACGCTTCGTTGTAACGGGTCTGCCGATCACGCTCCTGCTGCAGCGCCGAATCGACGTTGGCGCTGAGGGTCTGGAAACGCTCGGCTTTAGACAAGCCGGGGTGGTCGGCGGCAAACGTATCAAGCGCCGCCCGCGCCTCCGCCGGGTTGCCCGCGTCGTAGGCTGCAGCGGCGCGGTCATACGCCGAGTCGGCTTGAGCCCGACGGTAGTTCTGAAACAGGACAACCCCGACGACCAGCGCGACCGCGATCACGCCCGCGGCGATCAAGCTGTTCCGCCGACGCAGGCGCACCAAGTCGGCCTGACGCTGAGCCTGCACCCGTTGGTCATAGCGCTCGGCCAGCGCGTCCGGGACGCCGCGTTGAAAGCGCTCCGCCGCCTGCATCCGGGGCGTCAGCCGGGCCAACGTGAGGTTCTCACCGAGGCCTTGTTCCAACTCGGCCAACGCCTGGGCATACGCACGATCATCCGCCGCCTGACGGTCACATTCGGCAAGATAGGCCGCGGCCGCGTTCACGTCCGCCGGGGTGACATGGCCTTGCACATCCTCCGCCGCCGCGGCGTAGGCGCTGAGATGAGCACGCAGTGTTTCGGTTTCTTGGTCGGCATGCGCCCGGGCGATCTGTGGCTGGAGCTGGTCCAAGTCCGCCTGCGCGTTGGCGACGCGGACCTGCTGCCGAAAGCGGTCCAGCTCTTGCACCATCGCCGCCGCGGGCGGGTCGTGCCAGGGCTCGTTGAGTTCTTCCCACAGCGTGTTCAACGCCTCGCGGTCTTCGTGTTTCGCGGCCCGACGAAACTCATCGGGGATCTCTTTCTTGCGAACCGTCTCCAGCTCCGCGATCTCGCTCTTCCATAACGGGTTGTCGACGTCCAGCTCGGCCAATCGCCGGAGCACACGCAGGCGGTAGCGCAGCGGGGCCCGGCCGAGCGCGAGCTTGCGGTGGCGTTCGAGCACCGGGCCCAGCCGGGCTTCGGTCAGGTAGTGCTCGTCGATCTCGATGACCGCGGCCTCATCGACCAAAGGCGGGGGCACCAGGTGATGCTTGCGGCAAAGCTCCAGCCAGGACTCGCGCAGCGGGAAGTCCAGCAGAGCCGCTTCTTCCAGCAACGGCGGGCGGATCTCCGCCAGGTGCAGCGCTTCGGTCCGGAGCCCCTGCCGGAGCAGCGCAATGCACTGAGAGAGCTTCTGATTAACGGCTTCAACCGACTGGGCGTAGGTGTTGGCAAGCTCCTCGGCGTGCGGCGGCGCACCGTCCCCGGTGTCGCGGGTCAGCGCGTCGCGGAGGCGTGAGATGAGCTCTTCAGTACGGGCCATGGTCAGATGATCGTCGATTCAGGGCGAACGGTTGATACGCAGGCTGTCCAGACCTTCGGTCCGGACCGGCATTCGGCGTACCGGCAGGTTGAATTTATCCGTGACCTCCACCCCCAGCACGCCGTCGACCACCTGTTCAAACGTATCGAGCAGCGTGTTGTACTCACGGGCGGCACGGGCCTGGCGGAGCTGACGCAGCTCGCCCAGCTCAGCGCGGAGGATGTAGGTGTCGCTCCCGGCTTGGTCCGGGCGTCCCCCGGGGCGGCTGCGTTGTCCCAGCTCGAGGTAGCTGGTTTCGCCGAAACGGATCCGGCCGTCGCGGCCCAAGGTGATCCGGGTGTTCTCACGGAGCACCAGCCGGGCGGATTCATGCGGACGGGTCTGCACCGCGGGCACAACCGGGCGGGCGGGCGTGATGATGATCGGTTCACCCAGCGCCACATTCTCCGGCGGCGTCACCGCCAACAGCAGCAGGCGGCCGGTCTGATCGACCAAGCCGATACGAAGGCCCACGAGGTAGGGCGCTGCCTCGGGCCGGCCGGGGGTGAAGTCCGCCGCGACTCGGCCGGTCCAGGGGTCCGGGATAAACCGAAGGCTCCCCAGGTCTCGTTCGGCACGCGGCAGCCCCGGCGCGATGAGCTGCAGGTGGGTGCCTTGGTCACGGACCCGGAAATCGACCCGGTCATCGCCCGTCAGGAAAAAGGCCCAGCTCAAACGATCAATCACCCCCAGGTCAATCTGCTGGGTCTGCGTCGGCACAAGGCGGTACACGCTCTGCTGCGGGTAGACGTCCAGCGAAACGCTGGACCAACGCACCAACGGCTCACCCGCCAGGACCAGGCCGGTGACTTCCGGATCGGGCGTGTCGGGCTCGACTTGGGGTTCGGGCTCGGTTTCAGGATCGATGCCGGGTTCGGGGGTCGCGGGTTCCACCGGCTCAACGGCCGGTGAGTCTGGCGGCGTGTCGTTGGGTTGGCCAAGGTTCCGGATGTCCTGGCTGGGGTCTTGGACCACGGGGTCCGGCGGTGTGTCCGTGTCTTGCGGGTTGCGGGGCACGACGGGCGTGGGCGTGGCGTTGGCCAGTGTGCCCGGATCGGCTTGCACGGGCTCGGCGGTGCTGTTCAGGGCGCTCAACGCCAGCGTGATCACCAGCGCGCCGACGATCACCACGCCGACGGCCGCGGCCACAATCGGCCAGAGCAGGCTGCGTGACGCGGATGAGCCCACAGCATCCGTCGCGCGACGCTGCGGGGTCGGCTGGGCGGCTGGGGCAGGCGGCGGCTTGGGCGCCGGGATCGGTGGCGGCGACATCGCCTGGGCCAGGTCCTGATCCTCGCCCATGTCTGTCAGGCCGGTGCCCGCTTCCTCAGCCAAATCAAAATGAATCGGCGGGGGCTTGGGCGTGTCCCCGGGCGCGACCGGCGTTGGTAACGGCGGCACCGAGGTCGGCGGCTGCGCGGCGGGCTCGTAGATTCGGCCTTCGCGCGCAGCCTGCGCCGCCGGGCCGCGGGGCGGACGACCCAGCTGCCGGGTCAGGTCCAGCACCGTGGCGTTCTTGGGGATCGCGCGTTCGGCATCCGTGCCCGCCAGCACGCAACGCCAAAGGCACTGCACATCGGCGTGCGGCGTCGTGAAGTAGGTGTTGAACGTCACGTTCCACCGGCGGGTCGGCGGCAGGATCGCCAACGACTCGGCCAAGAGCGCGAACATCGGCGTGCCCGGCGGGTACAAAATGTAGATCGGCAGCTGCGGCGCATTGAAGTGGGCCGCGACCAGCGCGCCGCCCCACCCCGCGTCACCGACGACCTTCGCCCACGTCTGGCAGGCCTGGGGCATAGGCTCGGCTTTGGGCAGCCCCGGCAGGTCTTCCAGGTACTGCGGCGGCTGGTCCCACTGCGTCAGAAACACGCCCGGCTGCGCACACAGCCACGCGGGGCCGGCGGGGCTGAGCTCCACACCCTCGAGGATCAGGTGGTGCGAGAACGTGTTGCTCCGGCCGGAGTAGTCCGTGCCGTGGGCCGTCGAGCGCGAGAGCACGCGCTTCTCGATACCCGCCAGCTTGACCAAACGGTACGCGACCCCGATGGGATTGAGCTTGTGCTGGGGGTGGCCGATGTCGAAGGCGGGCTTGTACGCCGACAGCGATTCGAGGCGGTTGACGGCCTGGGGCGACAACGCGCGTGAGCACGCAACGGTGGTAAACCCACGGGAGCCGGGGGCAAGGCCTTTGGGAGCAGAGGTGAAGACGAGCTGCTGGGTCATGGCTTCATCAGCGGATCGGGATCAGCCCTTTGACGGTCTGCGACAGCGCCCAAAGCAAAGGCACCGTGACCCACTTGGGGTGGATCGCTTCGGGACGCACGCCCAGGAAACGGTGGCCATGTTCTTCGACCAGCTCGGGGCTGGTCCCCAAGGACGACGCTGGGATATACACCACACGCTGGCTGAAGCCCTCGGCGGCGGCCACGATCTCCGGGCAGGTCTCCAGCATCAGCTTCCGGCAGTTATCGCTGACGGTCTGGATGACCTCGGCGTTCAATGCCGCGGGCTCGCCGGTGCTGGGGTCGGCCGGGTGGATCGGCTCCTGGTCAAAGCCCGCTTCGCGGATCCAGACATCGGCCTTGGCCAGGATCATCACCAGCGGGCGGTCGTGCTTCTGCGTCTGCCCGATCGCCTTGTACCGACGGACCCGCGCAGCCATCTCGTTGAGGATCACTTCCTGCCGGTTGGTCATCGAGGTGCCCGCCGCTTCATCCGGGCGCGAGCCCACGGTCAACTGCGGGTCCTCGGCGTAGCAGTGCTTGCGGAACCGGGGGTCCTGCGTCGGGTCGAACATGAAGAAGATTTCGCTGGACTCGGCTAGGTGCAGCGTCACCGGCGTGTTCGTCGAGTCCGCGCCGGGCAGGAAGTGCTCGCCGGCATTGTCGTACAGAACCAAACAGCGGTAGGGGAACGTATCGGGCAGATGGTCTTCCGCGCGGACCGGCGCGACCGCGAACTGGAACGGCCGCGGGAAGCTCTGGCGTTGCCCTTCCAGGAAGATCGTTTGATACAGCGCATCGCCCTGGATCTCGGTCTTGCGCAGGCTGACCGGGCGGTGCGGCTCGTGGTTCATGAAGAGCGTTTCTTCGGCCCGCTGCAATTCCTGATTCGCAGCCGGGTCCGCGTCGGACAGCGTCAGCCCGAAGCTGGGCAGCAGCCGGCGGAGCTCCCAGGTCATCGTCGCCAGGAAGTAGCTTTTGCCGCTGGCGGGCACGCCGACGATCGACGAGAAGTGCGGGTGCATCTCAACAAACGGCCGGGCGACTTCCAAATGGCAATGCGGGCAGGCAAGCTGCTGACAGGCCATGCCCCGGGCGTCGATCGCGTCGCCAGCAGCATTGAACCGCGAGGGCAGGAAACGACGGTACGCCGCTTCGCCGGCAATGGGGTCGCCGATCAGGTCGTCGTGTCGCGCGATAAACAGGGTCTGCTCGGGCGCGAAGCGGTGCCAGCAGTTCGGGCAGGTGATCTCTGCCACCAGCCGGGCTTTGGGGTCGTTGGACTTGGCCGGCGGCTTGGCTTTGGGCGCTTCGGGGGGCGGCGCAGCGTCTTCGCTGGTCGCGTCGGGCTCCACCGAGGCCTCGGTCGGCGGTTCGGGCACCGTATCGGCAGGCGTCTGCACCGCCTCTTCCTGAGGGGCGTCTTGAGATGCTGCTGTGGTGGTGGGGTCTGTGGGGGACATGATGTTGCTTGGCCGCAGGGAGCAGATCGACGAGATCGCCGGTCGCTATGCAGGATAACCCCTCGCTGGAAGCTGATACGGGCGGTTACGGGACCCTGTTCCGCCGATTACGCAGGTCAGGCAAAGCTTTGCCGTCGGGAGGGGGTGGCTGCGGCCTCTCACCAAGCTAGGTGATCCAGCCCGCCAAAGACCAGCGAACCGCCGAAATAACCCGTCAGCGACACCAGCACCGCAGCCAACACCAGCACCAGCCGCACCCCCGGCGGGACCCAAGTCCAACGCACATGCGCCCGCAGCTCCGCTAAGCCCGCCGCCAACCCCGTGGTCGCCACCGCCGCAACCGCCAACCAACGGTGCCATTCCATCACGTTCTGCCTTCGACTGCTCAGGACCTGATGCTCGCCGTGAATCCAGCCCAGCCCCCCGGCCACCAGCCCGCCCAGCAGCGCTACCCACAAACAAAACCGCACCACCACCGCCATCGATCGGCTGCCGAACACCAGCATCATCAGCTCCGCCAGCAACGCCCCAAACACCATCGCAATCGGCACGTGCACCGACAACGGGTGCAGCTTCCCCAGCCAACGCATCGTCCGCTGCATCCAAGGCGACATCCCCGCCGACGTCGCCTCATCGCTTGTCTGCACGTCATCAGACTCAGCGGGTTCTGCCTCGCTTTGCGGCCCTGCGTCGCTTTGCGTTTCTGTTTCAGGCTCCGGCTGAACCGCCTGCCCGCGCTCAGCCAACGCCGTGGGCGCCCCCGCAGCGATCCAGGCCCGGACCGCTTCGATCTCCGTCGGCTGAACCTCAGGCAACCCCGCCGCGGGCGGCGGCATCTGGCTGTACGCCATCATCAAGTACACCTCGGACTCATCTGGCTCACCCGGCACCACCAGAAAATCATCCGCCACCATCGCGTCCAGATTCAGCACCTCCCCAAACCCGCCGTCTCGCTCGCCGTGGGCGTGGCAAGCCGCGCAGTGCGTCTCAAAGACCGCATACGCCGACGCCGCCAGCTCGTGGGGCTCCGCCTCCTGCGCCCACGCCGGCCCACCAACGCACAAAACCCCAACCATGGACGCCAGCAACGAGACGATGCGCATCGCGATACCACCTCCAAGATCAATGATCACTCAAGAACCGCTGATGGCCGATCTCTTGCAGCTGATACATCTGCCCGACCGCCGCCGCGGCATCTTCATATCGCGCTTCCAGCAAAGCGTTTTCCGCTTCCAGGCTGTGTATCAACAGCGTCACCATCAGCCCGCGGTACTCGGCCGTCGCCGCGTCCCGCGCTTCGCCTTCGGGCATCGCTTCAATCCCATGCGGCAGAACCAGCTTGGCCTCCACCGCCGCCACCTGAAACGCCTGCACCGCCGCCAGCGCATCCCCGCGACGCTCGGGATTGGCTGCGTGACGCACCAACTGACGGTAAGACCGGCCGAGGTCCTCCATCAGGTCATGCAAGCGATCATCGTGATGCTCTTCTCCGTGGTGACCGTCTTCATGCCCATGTTCGTCATCGTGACCACCCTCGCCCGCATGCTCGCCGTGGCCGTGCGAATCCGCCAGAGCACCACGCAGGCCATCGGACATCAGCCACGCCGACATCGCGATACCACAGCCAACCAGGCCAACCGCGACCAGGGACCATCTCCGCGCAGGCTGCGCAGGTTGAGACTCAGACATGAACGACTCCTTTCGTGATTCCCGCACGCTTTGACGAGCGCCGGCCGGACAAGAACAAAGGCTCAACCGCTCAGCGTGAACCCGTCTGCCGTATCGTCCGTTTCCAGAATGAATCTCCGAAGTTCCGCCAACAACGTCACATTCGCCGGCGGGAACCGCTCGTCCACCAACGCCTCCACCGCCATCCACGCGCAAGACGCCGCCTGCCCCTGCTGGGCCCGCGCTTCACCCCGCACCCAACGACACAGCCACGGATGCAAACGCACCCGAGCGTGCGCGTACCGATGCTCAATCACCGTCATCGCACGCCAAGGCTGAACACCCACCCCTAACTCCTCTTCACACTCGCGCACGACTGCCTGTTCCACCGACTCCCCCGCTTCAATTTTGCCGCCGGGGAACTCGAGTTGCCCCCCCAACACCGCATCATCCAAGCGCTGCGCGATCAGCACCTCCCATCGCGCGCCGTGTGCCCCGGATTCAGCTCGCAAGCTCGGGCGAAGCACCACGCCCAACGCGACTTCAACCCGCTTGTCCGCCATGCTGAATACCTCTTCGCGTTCGTGGATTGGCCGCCGAAACCCAGACGGACGGGCACGCGAAGTTCTTACACAAAATCATTGAAACACACAACTTAATGTTTTTTCAGATTCCGCCAGATAAGCCGTTGACAGCCTTTCCCAGCAAGCGATACGATGAAACCCCCCGGTGGGACGGGGACCCAAAACCGAATGCCGTGGCGCGCCTCCGCCCACAGGATCGGAGCCCTGTGGCGGAGGTTTTTTTTATCCACATCCATGCCGCACAAAAACCAATCTTTGTGCTCCGCCCCACATTGAACCGACTTCATTCGTCACGCTAAACGCTTAAGCCGACAGGCATAGCGACAGGTTTTCCACATCGCTGCGCCGCCTCGGCAATCAACCAAAATTTTACCAAACAAAACCATTGACATTCCCACCTGTTTGGGCGATGATCGGTGCATCGGTAGCTGATTCCCACCTGTTCAACCCCTTCCCAACCGAGGCCGACATGCTCACCACCCGCTCGCTCCAGCAACTCCTGCGTCCCCGTCCTTCCCAGACGCCAGCCCAGCAACCCGACCCCGAACGCCTGCTCCGCGCCCTGGCGGACAACGGCCTACCCATGCCCCTGCCCCTGCGGGCCCGGCTGGCCAACCACCCCGCCGCTGCACTCGCCCTGGCGCTCCGCCGGGCCCTCGAACTGGCCTACGGCCCGTCGCCGCTCATCCAGGACCTCCTCCACGCCCTACACGCCGCAGACCCGCTACAGGACCCCGAGTTCACCTCGGACCCCGCCGCCCTGGCCTGCCTGATCGCCGGCCTGAACCGCGCGATCGCCGAACTCCCCGCCCAATTCACCACCGAACTCCACCCCCTACGCCACCAGGCCTGGCAGCAGCTCACCCAGACCGACCAAGGCCTGCTCGCCGCGCCCGCCGACCGCACCGACGACGACCGCGCCCTGACCTCCGCCTTCGCCCTCTACCTCCTTGCCGACGACCCGCAACGCCATCAGCACCTCCGCCTGGGCGACCTCCTGTCCGCCCTGGACGCGCTCCAGCTCGACCACCCCCTGCCCGCCGCGACCCAGACGCTGTACGCCATGGCCCAACACACCACCCCGCACCCGCCACCGACCGCCCCGCTCTTCGCCGCCTGACCAAGACGCGCCGCATCCACCCACACCCTGCCAAGTGGGCTCCTTTCCGGGGAGCCGGGGAGCCGGGGGGCTCCGGGGCTGAGGGGAGAGCTTCCGGGGGCCGGGGGTTCCGGGGAGGCCGATCCGATCCGTCGGGTCGGCCTTTCCTATGCGCCGACCTGCCAAGCCCACATAATGCACGTGTTCATGTCCACCCTTTCCGGAGCCCGCCATGCGTTTGTTGCTGCCCGCCCTGCTGCTTGCGTTGTCCCCCCTCGCGTTGCCCACCACCACCCTGGCCGACCCCATCGTCCCCGGCCCGGACACCACCGTCTTCACCGAACCCGTCCGCGACGACGGCACCATCGACTACCTCGCCGCAATCAACCAACGCGGCCTCGAACGCACACAACACGGCAACGCCTTCTTCGCCATGGACGCCCTGCTCACCGATGCCGACTGGTCCACCCCACAGTTCCGCGCCCAGGTGTACCGCATCCTGGGCCAACCCGTCCCCGCCAACCCAAACCCTCAGCCGTTCTGGGACTCCAACGAAATACCCGAGGACATAAACAAAGCCCAGCGCGAGCCATGGTCGCCGGAAGATTGGCCGGCCCTCAACGCCTGGCTCGACGAGCGAAAAGAAACGCTCGACGCCTGGGCCGTGATCACAGCCACCCAAGACCCGTACTTCTTCCCCATGGCGGCCGAGGCGGAAACCCCCGGCTCACTTTTCGATTGCCTACTGCCAAACCTCGGTCAATTCCGCAGCCTTGGCCGAGCCACGATATGTCGCGCGAATCGCTCACTCGCCCAAGGCAACCCGCAGGCCGCCTGGCAAGACGCACGCACGGTGCTCCGATCGGGCCGGCTACTGGGCGAAAACGAAGGCACACTCTTCGACAAACTCGTCGCGATCAGCCTGTACCGGCTTGCCCACCCGACGTTCGCCCACATCCTCGGACATCCGGACACAGACGCCGTTTTAGCCCAACATATTGCCGCCGAACTCAACACGCTGCCTGAACCAGTCTGGGTCGCGGATGCGGTCGACCACAGCGAGCGTTTCTGTGCACTTGACATCATGGCGCAGCTTGCCACCGGCAGATATAGCGTGATGCAGTTTCTAGAAAATAGGCCCGCGAACACCCCTCACCGCCAACCCAACCTGACCGAAGTCGAGGGCTTTGACCCGAATGTCGCCCTCCGACAGATCAACGACTGGTACGACCATACCGTGACAGTCGCAAGCGAGCCCGATTGGCACACTCGGCTCGCAGAAGCAGAACGCTTAGACGCTCAGATCACTGCGTGGCACAACGAGTTCCAGAGTGAGCTCGCCCAAGTCATTCGCGCCATGCGGCGCCCTCATGACGATGATGGCCCGCTTCTCACAAACCACGCAGGCACACTCATACTCGGCATTGTAACCCCTGCCATGGCGGCAGCCGTCCGAACTGAATCCCAAATAATCGCCTTCCACCGCCTGACCCGCGTCGCCACCGCCGTTTGTCTGTACCGCCTGACCCGTGGCCAGCTCCCCGAATCGCTCGACGACCTCCGCGCCGAACACCCCGAACTTGACCTCATCGACCCGTTCACCGACGGGCAAACCTTCGGCTACCTGCATAATGCCAGCGGCTTCACCGTTTACTCCGTCAATACCGATCTGGACGACGACCGCGGCCGCCCCTGGGACGACGAGGAAGTTCGTGCCGACGAAAACGACGAGGGCGACCTGACCTTCGTCGTCACGTTTGCCGCCGAAGCAACCCCCCCGGGTCATTGACCCGGGGCCAAATGGAGCACCGCCCAATCCCACCGCCCGCTTCTGGGGGTGATACCTTCCGGGGGTGAACTACCTGGCCCACCTGCACCTGACGCCTCGGACGCCGGCGGGGTTTATCGGGGCGCTGCTGCCGGACCTGGTCAAGGTGCGGGACCTGAGCACGCTGGACCCGGGCGTAGCGCAGGCGGTGCTCCTGCACCGAAAGATCGATGCGTATACCGACACGCACCCGGTGTTCCTGCAGAGCAAAGCCCGGCTGTTCGACGCGCACGGGCGCTACGCCGGCATCCTCGTGGATTTGTTTTACGACCACTTCCTGACCGCAACGTGGGATCAGCACGACGACACGCCGTTGGACGGGTTCCTCGATGAGGTGCACCGGGGCTTCGATCAGCACCACGCGCTGATGCCAGCGCCGATGCGGGAGTTCGCGCATCGGTTGACCGAGCAGAACTGGCTGAAGCACTACGAAACGCTTGAGGGGCTGGCGCAGATCCTGACGTGGATGTCCCGGCGGTTTGAGAAACGCTTCCGCCGGCCGGTGGACCTGACGGCCGGCGTGGACACGCTGCGTGCGGAATACTCTGGATTACAAGACGATTTCGACGATTACTACCCACAGCTGATGGCCTACACCCAACGGGCCCTGGAGACGCTGGCATGAAACACTCTGTGGCTTTGCTCTTGATGTCCTGCGGGATGCACGCCCTGCCCAGCGTCGGCCAAACCGATGGGCCGAGCGAGAAGAAGCAGGGTGTGCTGACGATCTACTGGGAGAACGATGGCACGGTGTTGAAGCCCAACAACGCTACGGACCGTCACTACACCAATGGCGTGGGTGTTTCGCTGGCTTGGCAGTCGGATTTCGCGGCGGGGTTCTTCGATTGGCTGGACCCGAACCACCGTGCCACGGACGCCACCGCCTCGGGCGTGACTTTCGGGCAGTTGATGTTCACGCCCCAAAACATCCAGCGGGTCGTGCCCGACCCCAGCGATCGGCCGTACGCCGGCTACCTGTACGTCGGCGGGTTTGTGCAACGCAGCACGTTGCCGACAGGCACCAATACCTGGGCGGTATTTGACCATCTGCAGCTGGATGTTGGCGTCGTAGGGCCCAGCGCGCTGGCGGAAGATGTGCAGGTTGAAGTGCACGACATCGTGAGCGACCCCGAGCCTTTGGGCTGGGACAGCCAACTGGACGATGAAGGCACGTTCCAGCTGACGTGGACACGCAAGTGGCGGCGGGAGTTGGGGGATTTCGAAGCGGCGAATCAGGTCTGGCAGGTCCAGATGATCCCGCACGCCCGGCTGCGTGCGGGGACGGTGTACGTCGATGCCCAGGCCGGGGCCTTGGTGCGCGTGGGATTGAATCTGCCGGCGGATTTTGGGCCCGGTTTTTTGCAAGACATTGGCGACGCCACGCAGAATCCCGCGCGGGGATGGGTGTTCTACGTGTATGCCGGCGCAGCAGCGAGGCTGGTCGCCCATGACATTTTTCTGGCCGGCGGCACGTTTAATGATGGGCCGAGCGTGGACATCGAGCCCGTGGTCGGGGAGGTGGCGTACGGGTTTGTGTTGTCCCGGCGCAGCAATAGCGGCGCGGGTCGGCTGGAATTCGCGTGGGGCCAGCGGTACTCGACAGATTTTTTTGAGGGCCAGGATGGTTCCGATGGGTTGGGGCAGATTGCGTTGACCTGGTCCTGGGAGTGGTAAGCCAGGGCAGCAAAACACGCTGCTAACGCATCAAAAACACGCCAAAAACACTGTTCTGGGCATTGACCTGGGGGAGGCGAAGCGGTGTAATGATTGGGTTCTGTGAAGATTTCCTGAGGGTCCGAGAGACCGGGCAGGAAAAAAACTTTGCACAACGGGGCCACACGGCTTGACAGGCCCCGCCAGATACGTATCATCCTCCGCTCGCCACTTGGGCAGCCCGCCGGCAACGACGGACGCCAAAAGGGGCGAGCATCAGGCTCCTAAGAGTTTGATGGACAAGGCTTAAGCCAAAGCGAGAGCCGGATCTTTGACAAGTGGACAGATGGGTTTGCCGCGAGGATGTGGCCCCTTGGATCGAGCCATCACAGGCTTGTCCAAACGGGTATTTAAGCGGTCGGTCTTTGAGCCGACCAGCTCACATTCTTGTGACAGACAGACAACAGCTTATTAAGCCAAATTCTGAAGTGAATGTGAGTTTTATAGACCGGTTTGTCCCGGCTCGCTGCTTAGCAGCTTGTGGGGACAAATGGCCAGTCAACTTTTCGATCGCAATTTAGCTGGGCCCTTGGGCTCGGCGGTTATAGATCACAATTGAAGAGTTTGATCCTGGCTCAGATTGAACGCTGGCGGCATGGCTAAAACATGCAAGTCGAACGAGAACGGGCTTCGGCCTAAGTACAGTGGCGAAAGGGCGAGTAACGCGTGTCTACGTACCCCCAGGTGCGGGATAGCTCACCGAAAGGTGTGGTAATACCGCATAATCCCGAAAGGGCAAAGGCTTGCTGCCTGGGGCTCGGGACGCGTCCTATCAGCTTGTTGGTGAGGTAAAGGCTCACCAAGGCAAAGACGGGTAGCGGGTGTGAGAGCATGACCCGCCGCATCGGGACTGAGACACTGCCCGGACTCCTACGGGAGGCTGCAGTAACGAATATTCCACAATGCGCGAAAGCGTGATGGAGCAATGCCGCGTGGAGGATAAGCCTTTCGGGGTGTAAACTCCTGTCAGGGTCTAGGAATTTTGACCAGACCCAGAGGAAGGACCGGCTAACTCTGTGCCAGCAGCCGCGGTAAGACAGAGGGTCCAAGCGTTAATCGGAATCACTGGGCTTAAAGGGTGCGCAGGCTGGCCCGCAGGCATCTTGTGAAATCCCACGGCTCAACCGTGGCATTGCAGGGTGAACCGCGGGCCTTGAGCCCGGCAGAGGTCGTCAGAACGATAGGTGGAGCGGTGAAATGCGTAGATATCTATCGGAATGCCAAAGGTGAAGACAGGCGACTGGGCCGGAGCTGACGCTCAGGCACGAAAGCGTGGGTAGCGAACGGGATTAGATACCCCGGTAGTCCACGCCCTAAACGATGCACACTAGGTGGCGGAGGTTTTGACACCATCGCCGCCGAAGCCAAAGCGTTAAGTGTGCCGCCTGGGGAGTACGGTCGCAAGACTAAAACTCAAAGGAATTGACGGGGGCTCACACAAGCGGTGGAGCATGTGGCTTAATTCGAAGCAACGCGAAGAACCTTATCCTGGGTTTGACATGCACGGATTATTGATCCGAAAGGTGATAAACGCTCTTTGAGTGGAACGTGCACAGGTGCTGCATGGCTGTCGTCAGCTCGTGCTGTGAAGTGTCGGGTTAAGTCCCTTAACGAGCGAAACCCCTGCCGTTAGTTGCCAGCGAGTAAAGTCGGGGACTCTAGCGGGACTGCCGGTGTCAAACCGGAGGAAGGTGGGGACGACGTCAAGTCATCATGGCCTTTATGCCCAGGGCTGCACACGTGCTACAATGGTGCGTACAGAGCGAAGCAATACCGTAAGGTGGAGCAAATCGCACAAAGCGCGCCTCAGTTCGGATTGTGGTCTGCAACTCGACCACATGAAGTTGGAATCGCTAGTAATCGCGTATCAGCTACGACGCGGTGAATACGTTCCTGAGCCTTGTACACACCGCCCGTCAAGTCATGGGAGCCGGGAGCACCCGAAGTCGCAGGACCTCACCTGTGCCTACGGTGAACTCGGTGACTGGGACTAAGTCGTAACAAGGTAGCCGTAGGGGAACCTGCGGCTGGATCACCTCCTTTCTAAGGGATAACTTAGAACGTACCGAGACTCACACTATCCCGGTGAGTCAACTTGGGAGCGATCCCCGGTACGAATCGTCAACACAACCTCGTCTAAACCCACGGCTCCTCGGAGCCGTTGAACCTAGAAAGCGACACGGCAACGTGTTGCGATGGTAACCCAATCTGTCCACTTGTCAGCGATCCACTCGCTACACAAACAAGAAAACGCCGACTTCCAAAGGTCGGCGTTTTTCTTTGCGCCCTCTCCCCCGTTTAACCGGCCTGATTCCCCCGCTTTCAACGTATACTGCGCGCATGAATTATCCCCTCCTGCTGTTGATTGTGGTGCTTGCTGTTTCACCGTTTGCCGTCGCGGATGAGCCCCCGGCAGACCCCGCGCTGGCCGACGCCCAGGCCCGCATCGAGCAGCTTGAAGCCCTGGTCCTCGAGCTCCGGGCTGAGATCGCTGAGCTCCGCAGCCAGCTGGGCGAAACTGAAACCCAGGCGGACCAAGACCCCGCCGCCCCGGCCGACACCGATCCGGACTCGGACGCCGGCGACCCGCCCGCCCCCGCAGATCCCGCCCGGTTGGCAGCAGACTACTTCCGCCAGGCACCCCGCAACCTGTTTCCCCGCAACCCGATCGAATGGCCAAGCGAACAGCGTGTCGAACTCCAGCAATGGATCGATCAGCACGCACTGGGTCGGCCGGTCGAACTGTCCATCGAGGTCCTGGAGATCGCGGTGGTCGCCAACCCGTTCCACGGCGTGGACCCCGACGCTCAGCCTTGGCAACTCAATATCATCGCCAGCCCCGAGGTCGTGCCCTTCGGTCGGCAGGTCAACCTCAGCAGCCGGTTCATCCTCCCCGCGCTCTATGGCGACGACACCTTCGCCCAGCGCGCCCGGCGGATCCGTGCGGGCAACTATCTGCCCATCACTGCTCAGACCGACCAGATCGAAATCAGCCCCCTGCGCGACAGCATGGTCAACGCACGCATCTTATTGCGCGATATCACGCTGACCTCCCCCCTGTTCCGTGACTTGGACACGCCCTACAGCGAAGCGTCCAACGGCCCGGCCGACTCTGACTCCACCGACGCGGGTGAAACCGAGTAAAGCCAAGCAGCGGACGACACACGCGCAAATCACCCCCATAAAAAAGCCCGCCGTGTTGCCACGGCGGGCTCCTCCCTGAGAGGGGAGATGATGATGTCACCGGGTTATAGCAAACCGCCGCCGCTTAAGCAGCACGGTAGGCCGACCGGGCCTCCGATCGGTGCGCGTCGCGCAACCGGTTGATCTTCCGTCGAACCGCGCGCTTGGCGCGGCCCATGCAACAGTCCACCGCCGCGTACGCGTCCTCGTGGACATACTCCACCACCACGCGGTCGCGTCGTCGGAGTTGAATCTCTACGTGACATTTCATGTCGTGGCCGTGACGGGGTCCGTTGATGTCCTCCAAGCGGACCTGGACTTGTTGAATGCGAGAAGAAAATCGGTCCAAGGCCTGTTCCACACTTCGCTGAATGTGCTCAGCTAGAGGTTCGGTCAGGTCCATGTGAATCCCGCGTGCGTCCACGTGCATCGGCTGCTCCTTCAAAATGTCAGAGAAAACACAAAACAAGCAGGCCCATCGGCCACTCCCCAGTATGCGAAACAACCCCGGACCAGGGCAAGAAAAATCCGCGGAGAATCCGCTGTTCACCCCGCAGGTCCGGAAAAACCTGACCCAGAACAACACCAACTGAATTTACTGCGGGAAAAACCTTGGGTCTGCTAAAGCGCCGCCCGCTAGCTGTTACTCCGCTGCTGCTTCTGACGCATTCACGTCCGACCAGTCTGCCAGCGTGCGTCCCGTCTGCGCCAGCAAGTGCTCGTCCAGCGTCCTGGCCGAAAGCAGCTCCGTATGGCCGTCGAGGTAACCCGCGATCAGCTCTTGGGTCGCCCCGTCCTCGGCAAGCTTCTGGAACAGAACAATCTGGCTCGTAGCGTCCGCCGCGTCGGTCCGGGCGGGCAAATAGACAAACACGCAGTGCTCCACCACCCAATCCAAACGGGCCTGGCCCTCAAGCCCATCTGGCATAGGCGCATCAAACAAAGGACTTTCCCATAGCTCCGGCACGGTGGCCAAGAGTGCCCGCAAACTCTCGGGCATCGTGTCATCATTGTCGATGGCATGCACGATGGCAGACACAAGCAACTGTCTGGCCATATTGACACGTACCGACTGAATCGCCCGCGCTCTAGGGTCGGGTGCGGCTTGACGTTCCACCCAGATCGCCGGCGTGCCTTGAATGTCTCGAGTCATCTCCACCCCATCAGAACCCGCCTGCATATACAGCACCGGGCCATTGATCAAGAACAGCGCCGGCCGCGACTCCGTCTGTTCGCCTTCGGTAAACGTCAGCGTGCCGCCGCCCTCTCCGTCTAACTGATACAGCAACTCGACACCTTCCTGCATCCCCGCAGGCAGCTCACCGCCCGCTTCGACTTCGACCGACAAGGCAAGCACCCCGTCCTCCCCGAATGTCACCCGCATCGTCATCTCCGGCGGCAGAAATTCGCCCTCCATATGCTGAACGTACCAATCACCAAGCAAAGTCTGCACTTGCGTGACCGGCTCGCCCGATGCCGCTTCGTCCTGCGCCTCGTCCTGCGCCCACGCCGGGCCTACCCAGACCGCAACCCAGACCATCAATATCCACAACCGAGTCATCGAACACCTCCAAGCCTAATTGCGTTAAGGAACAGTCCGCCCGATAGACGATACCGCCTTGTTTTTTTCCGAACGACCGGGAAAAAACACCCGCCTGTCGTCCTGACCTTAACCCCTTGTGAAAGGACCGCCATGCGTCCCCCTGCCCTGCTCAGCATCCTCTGCGTCGGCCTGTCCCTGGCCGCCTGCCAATCCACCTCACCCTACGTCGGCAGCTGGTCATACCGCGAAAATGAAAGCGAAGGCTACGACGTGGAAATCCGCCACGACCACACCCTGCTGATCTACCACGTCCAGGACGATTCAAGAATCAACGGCATGGGGGCTGGCACCTGGGCCGAAGACGAGAATGACCGCATCATGATCCTGATCGAGTCCGAACCCGACGAGCCCGGTATCGGCATCCTGCGTGACCCCGATACCTTGGTCATCACCGCAGGCAACGACGGCTACGAGTTCACCCGCCAGCCGCAGACACCTTAACCCGCCTCACGCCCGCCGCAGCACAAACGCCGTGACCTCCGGCCGGCAGTTCATCCGCACACGCCAGAGGTACCCCACCCC
Source organism: Phycisphaeraceae bacterium (assembly GCA_965230305.1). Taxonomy (GTDB): domain Bacteria; phylum Planctomycetota; class Phycisphaerae; order Phycisphaerales; family Phycisphaeraceae. Next base: position 671,293 of record OZ245998.1, read on the forward strand.
CGTGCTGATGTGCAAAGTGCGCCCCCGCCCGACATCAAACACGCCGGCGGTGTACCGGGTGTTCTTCACCGGCAACAAAGGCGGCTCCAGAAACGGCGGATTCACCTGCCCGCCGTGCGTATGGCCCGCCAGGATCCAACCGGCGTACCCCGCCCACACCGCCTCGTCGCACACATCCGGGTTGTGGCATAACACGAGACCGGCGCCTCCTGCCGACTGCGCCGCCGCCATCTCACGCAGCGTCGGCTCGGGGTCATACGACAATGCCCACTTGTCCTCCAGCCCCGCGATACACAGCCCCGCGACCTCCTCGATCTCATTCCGCAGCACGCGCCAACCGGCGTCTTCCGCCGCCGCCGCCACCTGATCGCCGAGCCCCGAGTCGCTACAACGCTCACCAAAGTCATGGTTCCCCAAGCAGGCGTAGACCCCCTGCTCAGGGACATCCAACACGCCGAGCACTTCACCCAATGGGTCCAGATCGTTCGCTGCAGCGCGGTCGATCAGGTCTCCCGTACACACCACCAGGTCCGGCTGGAGCGCGTTGACTTGCCGCATCGCCTGCTTCAGATAGCTCGGGCTCACCTTCGGCCCGATGTGCAGGTCGCTGATCTGTACCAGCGTCTTGCCCACCCAGGTCTCGGGCAGGTTCTGGATCGGCATCGTCCGTCGCGTCACCCGCAGCCATTGGGGCTCGATGCCCCAGGCGTACAACCCCGTCGCGACCGGCACGCCTACCACCACGCCACCGATCGCCCGCAAAGCGCGGCGACGGGTGATGTTTCGAGGTTGCCCCGGTTGAGTCATGGTGTCCCTTAGTGAAGCCCGGCCGTAGCGAGTACGGCCGGGCGACACGGTCGGTTCGCCGGAGTTGACAAGAGGGCATCAGCCTAAGCCTGGTGCTTCCGGCCGAACGAAGATGGACACTTCGCCGTTTTCGGAGGTGAGTACCGCCCGGCCGGCCTCATCAAAGGCGACCGTCACGGTCCGCTCCATCGTTTGCGGCTGCCAGTCGCCATCGAAGTTGATCCTGAAGTGGACCCGGTCGGCTTCGAGCACTTCGTATGTCAGCGTCGCGGTCATGTCGAACGGCTCGCTGCCGTCACGATCGAAAACGATCTGTCCTGTCGCATCCTCATTCAGCGTGAGCACAAAAAACGCCCCCGCCGGCACCGTTTCATTTTCCAGCTGGACCGCGTTCCACACGCCGACAAGTGCTTCAGGGGTCACTTCCGCCATCACAGGCAATGCGGTCCCCATCGCAAACAACCAGGCGTAGCACGTGTTACGAAGACTCATATCTCTTTCCTTTCGTAGAAATATCGGTGTCATTCGATAGACGCTGTGCGGTTGGTGGTTTTCAGCGGCGCATAGAAAAAGCCCGGCGACGGGTGTCGGCCGGGCTTCTTGTTTTGGGTGGTGTGAGCGAGTCTTACTCGGCGCGTTCGAAGATGACGGTGTCGGTGCCGCCGGTTTCGGTCATCATGAGCTTGCCCTCGGCGTCAAAGGCAACGTCCAGGGTGACTTCTTCGGTTTGCGGCTGGCCGCCGGGGATGTTCATGGTGATGGACATCTGCATCTGGTCATTGCCGATGAGCTCGTAGGTGACTTCGCCGGCCATCTCAAACTCGGCCTGGGTCATCGTGACGGTGCCGGTGTTGTCATCGTTGAGCACCATGACGAAAGACGCACCGGGCGGGGGTGCTTCGCCATCCATCTCGATCGCGTTCCAGCTGCCAACGAGCTGATCCTGCGTGACCTCAGCGGAGGCGGCGGTCGCGAGGGTCAAGGAAAGCGCCATCGCCAACATCAGGGCGCCGAGCTTGTTCAAAGTCTTCATGGGGAGGTCTCCCTTTCCGCCCGTGTCGGGCTACGTGATTGAGTTACATGTCGGAATCAAGTCTATGGTTGGACGCGCCACACGCGGAAGGGTTTCCCAAACTCCCGGAGAAAGCCACAAAACATCACATCGGCTTTTCGTCAATCGTGGCGTCGTAAACCGCCAGAAGCTTCTCTTTATCGAAGATCATTTCTTGTCGGCTGAGGCCGACAATATCGTAGGTGTGCGTCAACTCGATCGCATCGACCGGGCAGGCCTCTTCACACATACCGCAGTAGATGCACCGGAGTTCATCGATGTCGAACTTTACCGGGTACTTCTCGCGGTCGTCCCAGGGGGCTTCGGTACCCTCGATATGGATGCAGTGGGCCGGGCAGGCGGTCGCGCACATGAAGCAGGCGACACAGCGGACGCGGCCGGCTTCATCGCGGTTGAGCCGGTGAACGCCACGGAAGTTGCTGCGTTCGATCCCGCCGTCTTCGATCGAGCGGTCTTCCCGGCGTTGCTCGGGGTACTCCATCGCACGGTTGCCCTTGCGGCGGCTGCCGCCGACGGAACCGGCGATGTGCTTCATGGTCGTGCCCAAGCCGCGGAACACCTCAGGGAGGTAAAACGACTGGGCCGTGGTCAGCGGCGGGAGGTCGACATTCTTGATCTGGTCTTGGGCGATCGACATATGCCGGGCATGATAGCAGGCTCACAAACCGCGTTTGCACCGCGCCAGGGCCGTCCTCGCGCCGAAAAGCGCAATTTCTTCGGTTTTGCCTGTTTGCAAGGTATAATTTGGATGTCTTGACTGTTTCTTTTCTTCGGGTTGGAGCCGCACGATGGCAGACCTGCCCCTAAAAACTCAACGGCCCTTGGCGACCCCGTCCGCCGATGACGCCGCCCACGAAGCCCAGCGGCAACGCTGGGGCACGGTGGGCTTGATCATCGTCGTGGTGGTGTTCGTCGTGCTGTTCGCGGTCGGCGCCGCCGGCTAAATCGAACAGCAGGGTTGAAGTCGGCCGGCGATGCGCTACTGACGCAGATCGTCCGCGTGGTACTGCTCAAGCTTTTCAATCTTGGGCAGCGCCTGTTGGCGGATGTACGGGTGCGTCGGGTTCTGCTGGACGAAGTCCTGGTGGTACGCCTCGGCGGGGTAGTAGGCTTCCAAAGGCTCCAGCGTCGTGACAATCGGTTTCTCGTACACGCCGGCGGCTTCGAGCTGTTGGATGTAAGCCGCCACCGCGTCGCGCTGGGCTTCGTCTGCGTAGAAGACCGCCGAGCGGTACTGCGTGCCGACGTCGGCCCCCTGACGGTTCAGTTGCGTCGGGTCGTGGGCGATCGTGAAGAAGATCTCCAGCAGCTTGGCGAAATCGACCTTTGCCGGGTCGTACGTGATGCGGATGACCTCGGCGTGCCCGGTGCTGCCTTGGCTGACCGCCTGGTAGTTCGCGGTGTCTGCGGTGCCTCCCGCGTAGCCAGACTCGACATCGATGACGCCCTCGAGTTGCTCGAAGACGCCTTCGGTGCACCAGAAACACCCCCCGGCCAACACGATGGCTTGCGGCCCGTCCGAGGCCGGCAGCGACACCGCTTCGGTCGGCTCGGGCGTCTTGCTCAGGTCCGCAGCGGTGCGGTTACAAGCAAACTGTCCAAAGCTCAGGATCAACACAGCAAACACTCCAAGGGGCCAAAAGGCGAGTCGTTTCACAAAAGGTTTCATCGGGCTCATAGGGCATCCTAGCTCGCTCAGCACGCCCAGGCAGGGCGCAGACACAGTTCAAGACTCCGTAAGAACGCCCCCGGCGACAAGACTATTCCGTGCAAAGCCCGCACGCCGCGCTTTGTGGACCCAGAGGTCCGAGTTATAAAGAAGGGCATCTCGTTTGTTTCGGTGTGTTGAAGACTGACTTTGCATGGGACATTGGGCATGAAAAAGCAGATGGTTATGTTTGGGCAGGCGGCGGGGCCGGTGATCGCCGCAGCGATGTATCTGGCTTGTGTCGGCCCACTGGGGCTCGATCACGCCGCAGCGTTCACCGCTGGCGTCACCGTGTGGTGCGCCCTGTGGTGGATCACCGAAGCGGTGCCGATCCCCGTGACGTCGATCCTGCCTTTTGCGGTGTTTCCCCTGGCTGGGGTGCTGGATCACAGCCAGCTCGCCAAGGCATTCGGCAACCATTTCATCCTGCTGTTCATGGGCGGGTTCATGCTCTCCCGTGCTGCAGAAAAGTCCAACGCCCACCTCCGTGTCGCCCACGGCATCATGCACCTCGTCGGCACCAGCAGCACCCAACGCCTGGTCATCGGCTTCATGCTCGCCTCGGCGTTCGCCAGCATGTGGATCTCCAACACCGCCACCGCGCTGATCCTCCTGCCCGTCGCGTTGGCGGTGATCCATGAGCAACAAAACCCCAAGTTGGCTGTCCCCCTGCTGCTGGCGACCGCTTACGGCGCGAGCATCGGCGGGATCGCCACGCTCATCGGGACCCCGCCCAACGGCGTCTTCGCGTCCCAGTACTACGACCTCACCGGCCACGATGTGTCCTTCCCCCAATGGTTCAAGATCGCCCTGCCGATCTCGGTCCTCATGCTGATCGCCTGCGGCTTCGTGCTGACGCGAGGCTTAACCAAAGCCACCACCCAGAAACTCCCGGACCTCGGCCCGTGGACCCCCGCTCAGGTGCGAGTGACCGCGGTGCTCACACTCACCGCTTTGCTCTGGATCACCCGCACCGCGCCCGAAGGCGGATGGGCCGGTGGCCTCAAGCAACTGGCAGAACACGATGCCAAGGACGCGACCGTTGCGCTGGCGATGGTCATCCTGCTGTTTGTGATCCCCAGCGGCACGAAGGACGACAAGGGCCGACGTGAGTTCCTGCTGGATTGGCCGACCGCACGCGACATCCCCTGGGGCATCCTGCTGCTATTCGCCGGCGGCCTGGCCATCGCCGAGGCCTTCAAGTCCACCGGCCTGTCCGAGCACGTCGGGGCGTCGCTGGAGGGCCTGGGCCAGCTGCACCCGATCCTGCTGCTGCTGGCAGTCTGCCTGATGGTGACGTTCCTGACCGAAGTCACCTCGAACACCGCCACGACCAACCTGCTTTTGCCGATCCTGGCCGCGACCGCCAGCAACCTGGGCTACGAGCCGGCGATGCTGATGATCCCCGCGACCCTCTCGGCCAGCTGCGCGTTCATGCTCCCGGTCGCCACCCCACCCAACGCGATTGTGTTCGGGTCCGAGCAAATCACGATCCGCCAGATGGCACGGAAAGGCCTGGCCCTGAACCTGATCGGCGCGGTGATCATCACCGCGGTGTGCTACCTGCTGGTCGACCCCCAGCAGGGGCTGCTGCCCCCCGGTCCGGGGCCGGGGCCATGATCATGCTGCACGACGCCGGCGCGTCAGAGCCAGTGCGCTAAAGGCCATGACCAACGAAGCGGTTCCGGGCTCGGGCACCGTGAATCGGGCAATGCCAGTCCGCTCGTCTTCCAGCCGGAATGTGAAAACACCTTGGCCTCGTGAATTGACACCCACCAAGCCACTTTCATTAATAATGCCGACCGATTCGCCGTAGGAAACATCTACCACAGCAACGCCATCAATCAATTCACCCGCTTCAATAATCGGGGACACGCCATGAGCAGGGTCATAGAGGTAGAAACCCTCAAAATCCCCGTCGGCACTGATACTGAACAAAGCTTGACCTTCCTCGGTCAATTCATGCAGTTCCAGGAATCCACTCAAATTCGCTAACCAGGAGAAATCCGATGTGCTGGCGATCAACTCTGTGCCCTCCACCGGGTCATAGATCAGCAAGGAGTCAATGTCGTTGCTGTCTTCGACTTTCAGGAGGACCTGGCCCGCATTGTTCATGGCCAGACCGAAAAACCTATTGATCGTCGCCGAGCTTCCAAGCTCCAGGGAGTCGCCGACTCGGGCCAGCTCGACCAAAACACCATCGCCATTCAAGAAATAAGCCGCTTCGGTCTCAGTATTGGTGTCCGTGTTCATGAAAGACCCGACAAAAGCAAGTTCGCCAAGATCGTTGTGATTGAATATTTGGCTACCGCGTACAAGCGGAAAACCGTCTGCTGTAAGCGTTTGCTCATAAACCAGCAAAGGCGACAAACCAACGCCGGGGGTGTGCTGGTAGTAACCAAACTCGCGATCAACACTGTCTCGCAAAACACCCAAGAACATCACTTGTCCTGCCGCATTCACCTTCGGGTCCAAAATCCCGTCGATGGGCAAGCCACCGGGCGTCACCGTTTCCATCTGACGCATGACGTTGCGGTAAGTCTGCGTGTCTTTGTGATACGCCGTAACGCCGTCGAGATCGGGGGCCAAAGTGGAGTTGAAAAACACTATCTCGCCGTCTGGTGTGGATCGTGAAATTGCACTGATGTCATCCCAGGTCCCGCCCAGAGGCGAGACTTTATTTTCCCGGGCGACTTCCACCAAGGGCCCGCCGGGTGTGAGTTCGGTGTAGACCGCTACATCGGCGACCGCGGTGCCGGGGTCATCAAGCTGATCGGCCACGATGGCGTTAAACGAAACCCGGCCGGCATCATCAATCCAAGAGCTGAACATGAGGCCAAACTTGAACACCGGATCACCCGGCACGGCATCACCGATCTGAACCACCAAACGCAAGGACCCATCCGGGTTGGACACAAAAACACCGCTCGAAGGCTCGCCGCCATCCGGCGTAAAATGCGCTTCAATCGCAAGCTGCCCCGCATCATTGATCCGGTCTGACAAGCCTATATATCTGAAAAAACCATCAAAGGTAAATCCTGCCTGATTCGGGACACCTGCCAAGTACTGCACTTGATAATTCTGAGCCTGTGAATGGGCTGCCGCCAGCATCCCCATGACCAAAACACCATGCGCCCAAGAAACCTTCAACATGACAAAACCCTCCGGAAATAAAGCTCAACAAGTAAGCAAGCTGGGTAAAAAGATTGGGCCCCGATAAAGCCGAATGAACCAGTCTCACGACGCCTTTGATTTTGACGTCCAATTGCTGAGAACGCAATCCCGTTTTAATTCAGATTCTGTTCACATCTGACGAATCCCCCGCCTTGACGCCTGACGCGGGGTTGGGTACGCTACCGGGCTTCCCGCAGGGAGCCGGGGCGGTGGCCGTCGCCCTGCCCGGACCCCTTGTACTGCCCTTTTCCACCTGATACGAGGTGACGCCATGGTCCCGGTTCAACGCCAGACCCGCACGCAAGGCCGTAAACGCCGCGCCCACGACGCCATCAGTGCCAAGAGCACCGTTCCCTGCCCCAACTGTGGCGCCCGCAAGCAGCCGCATAAGGCCTGCATGGAGTGCGGCTACGTCCGCCCGGGCCTCCGTGTCCGCCTTGGCAAGGACGACTAATTTTGCGGATCGCCGTTGATGTCATGGGCGGCGACCATGCTCCGGACGAGATCCTCACCGGGAGCCTGGACGCCCTGGATTCACTGGAACCCGGCGACCAACTGGTCTTGCTGGGTGATGGTGACATCATTCAAGACACCCTCGAAGAGCGTGGCCTGGTGGGCGATCCCCGCCTGGAAGTGATCCCCACGTCTCAGGTCATCGAGATGGCTGAGTCGCCGGTCGCGGCGATTCGGAACAAGCCCGACAGCTCCATCGCCAAGATGAGCTGGCTCGGGGGCCGGAAAGCCAAAGACCAGCGCTGCGATGTGGTGATCTCCGCCGGCAATACCGGCGCCTGCGTTGCCGCAGCCCAGATGCATATGCGTCGCCTGCCCGGCGTCCACCGCCCGGGCATCGCGGTGACCATGCCGACCTTCCACGGTCCCGTCGTGGTCTGCGACGTCGGCGCCAACCCCGAGCCCCGGCCGAGCCACCTGTTCCAGTACGGGCACATGGCCGCGATCGTCTCCAAGCACACGCTGGGCATCGAAAACCCCCGCGTTGCGCTGATGTCCATCGGTGGCGAAGAAGGCAAGGGCAACACGCTCACCAAAGAAACCCACAAGCTCCTCAAAGCCGACTCGGAACGTGAGGACGGGCTGAACTATGTCGGCTACGTCGAGGGCCGCGACGTGTTTGCGGGCAAAGCCGATGTCATCGTGACCGAAGGCTTCACCGGCAACGTCGTGCTCAAGCTCGCCGAAGGCCTCGCCGCAGCGTTGTTCAAGACCATCGCTCAAGAGATCTTCGAGGTCGACCCCGAGCTGGCGATGCGTTTTGAGCCGGTCGTTAAGAGCATCTACAAGAAGCACGACTACAACGAGTTCGGCGGCGCACCCTTGCTGGGCGCCAACGGCGGGTGCATCATCTGCCACGGCTCGTCCAAAGCCAAGACCATCACCAGCGCGATCCGCGTTGCCCGTCAGCAGGCCGCGTCTCACCTCAACGACCACATCATCGAAGAGCTGGCCAAAGCCAACAAGATTTACGATGATTACGTCGCCGCCCACCCCGAGGCGGTTCAGGAGGACGCATGACATTCCCGCCTGCTCGACCGGCCGGCGTCGCGATCACCGGTACCGGCATCGCGCTGCCGGAGAAGGTGCTCAGCAACCACGACCTGGCGAAGATCGTCGAGACCAGCGACGACTGGATCTACCAGCGCACCAAGATGCGCGAGCGCCGGACCGCCGCCGCCGATCAGACCGTCGTAACCCTCGGCCGCGATGCCGTGGCCGCCGCGTTGCAGAACGCCAACCTCTCACCCAAAGACCTGGACTTCCTGGTCTGCGCCTCGATCACGAGCCAAACGCCCTGCCCCGCCTCGGCGACACGGATCGTCGACGAGCTCGGCGCGACGCCCGCTGGCGGAGCCGATGTCGTCGCCGCCTGCTCGGGGTTTGTCTACGGGCTGAACATGGCTTCGGCCTTGGTCCAAACCGGGCACTACCAGCACGTTGCGGTCGTCGGGGCCGAGACCCTGACCCATGCGTTGAACTGGCAGGACCGCACCACCTGCGTCCTGTTCGGCGACGGGGCCGGGGCGGCGATCGTGTCCGCGAGCCCCAACGAGCAGCAAACCTGCCTGTACCAGTCCATGTCCAGCGACGGCAGCGGCTGGAAAGACCTCTACATCCCGCCTTCGCCTGACTACGTGCCTGAGGGCGACACCGTCTACAACGGCCAGCCCGGCTCGCTGCAGATGAACGGCCGAGAGGTCTACAAGTTCGCGGTCAAAACCATCATGGCCACCATCCGCGACGCCCTGAAGAAGACCGGGATGACGCTGGATGATCTGGACATGATCGTGACCCACCAGTCCAACGGCCGGATCATCGAGTCCGCCCGCGAGAAACTCGGGCTGCCCGAAGGCAAGATCCACGTCAACATCGAACGTTACGCCAACACCTCCGCCGCCTCCGTGCCTATCTCGTTGCACGAGCTGGTGAGCGAGGGCAAGCTGACCCCCGGCTCCGGCCAGCACGTGCTTTTCATCGCCATGGGCGCGGGCTTGACCTGGGCAAACAGCCTCTGGCGGATTTGAACCAACGCACCTCACGCAGAGAATCATTCATGGGACAAGATGTCTTCTTGTTGTGCCCGGGCCAAGGCGCCCAAGCCGTCGGCATGGGCAAAGCCTGGTACGACGCGTCGCCGGCCGCCAAGGCTGTGTTCGACGAAGCCAATGACGTGCTGGGCTTTGACCTGGCCAAGCTGTGCTTTGAAGGCCCGGACACCGACCTGAACAAGACCGACGCGTCGCAGCCGGCGATCTACACGACGTCCATCGCCTCGTACCGTGGCCTGCTCGAAGCCGGCACGCTCAGCGAAGACGACATCATCGCCACCGCCGGGCTTTCGCTGGGCGAGTTCACCGCGTTGCACCTGGCCGGCGCCTTCTCGTTTGCGGACGGCCTGAAGCTCGTCCGACTGCGGGGCGAAGCCATGCAACAGGCTGCGGAAGCTTCGGAATCTTCGATGGTCGCGGTCACCGGCGACGTTACCGAAGACGCGATTAACGCCCTCTGTGACCAGGCCCGCGGCGAAGGCATCCTGGTGCCCGCCAACTTCAACAGCCCGATGCAGGTCGTGGTCTCCGGCAGCGTTGACGCCTGCGAGCGTGCGGTTGCCGTTGCCAGCGAAATGGGCTTTAAGCCCACCCCGCTGACCGTCGCCGGCGCGTTCCACTCGCCGATCATGCAGCCCGCCGCCGACCGTCTGAAGGCCGCGCTGGACGAGACCGCCTGGTCCGTACCCAGCAAGCCTGTGTACGCCAACGTCACCGCCGCTGCCCACGACGCCGACGTCGAGTCGATCAAGACCCGCATGGTCGAGCAGCTCACCCGCCCGGTGCGCTGGAGCCAGTCGATGCAGGCCGCCGTGGCTGCGTATCCTGAAGCCCAGTTCCACGAGTTGGCCCCCCACAAGGTGCTCGCTGGCCTGATGCGCCGTATCGAACGCAAGACCAAGGTCACCCCCCACGCTGAGCCCGCGTAAGCACGAACCTACTCCCTCAAAGGAAACGCAAATGTCCGACATCCAACGCATCGCGATCATCACCGGCGCCAGCAAGGGCATCGGTGCCGAAATCGCCAAGGCCATCGCCGCCGACGGTCGGCACGTCGTGCTCACCGCCCGCAGCGCCGACAAGCTTGAAGCCCTGAAGACCGAGATCGAAGCCGCCGGCGGCTCCGCCGAAGCCCGCGCCTGCGATGTCTCAGACAGCGAGGCCTACGCCGGGTTGGTTGACTCGGTATACGACCAACACAAGCGGCTGGATATCCTCGTCAACAACGCCGGCATCACGCGCGACAACCTGATGCTGCGGATGACCGACGAGGAGTTCGACCAGGTGATCCACATGAACCTGCGGTCGGTCTTCGTCGGCTGCCGGGCCGCCTGCCGCCCGATGATGCGGGGCAAGTTCGGCCGGATCGTGAACATCGGCTCGGTGTCGGGCCTGGTGGGCAACGCCGGGCAGGCCAACTACGCCGCCGCCAAGGCCGGCCTGATGGGCTTCACCAAGTCGCTGGCCAAGGAGATGGCGCCCAAGCAGATCACCGCGAACGTGGTCGCCCCGGGCTTTATCGAAACCGACATGACCGATGTGCTGCCCGAAGCGGTGAAGAAGACCGCCGTCGAGCACACCCCGCTCCGCCGGATGGGCCGCCCCGAGGAGATCGCCGCGGCGGTTGCGTTCCTTGCGTCCGATAGCGCGAGCTACGTGACCGGCCAAACCCTCGCCGTCGATGGCGGGATGACGATGATTTAACCCCCGACCAGCCCCCGAACCCGCAGCCGCGTAGGTTGCGATTAACACGCTGGTCTATTATGTTTCCGGTTTATCCGGCGCAGGTAGCAGACCGCCCGGAACACCGATTTCACCCGGCCGACAGGCCCGCAGGAGATGGACATGGACGAAGCCGAAATCCAGGAAAAGGTGATCTCGATCGTCGCCGAGCAAATGGGCGTCGACAAGGGCGAGATCACCCAAGACACCAACTTCGTCAACGACCTCAACGCCGACAGCCTCGACACCGTCGAGTTGGTGATGGAGTTCGAAGACGAGTTTGAGACTTCGATCCCCGATGAAGAAGCCGAGAAGATCCAGACCGTCGGTCAGGCCATCAGCTTCATCAAAGAGAACATCAACAAGGACTGATCCCCGGATCAGCCTTGCCGGCGAACGCCTCGCCCCGCCTGCACCGGCGGGTCGCGAAGCCCTTCGCCCCAAGCCTCTCCGTCGGCGTGCCCCAACCGGTCCGCCGACGTTTCAGTTTCTTCCCGCAGGCCCGGCTGAACAGGTGCCCAAGCACCGCCGGACGACCGATCCCTCGGAACACGTTCCACAACCCACGGTTGGGGCGACCGAGCATCCAACTGGCCTGACGACCTGCGCCTTTCCTTTCCTCACCGAGACCCCCATACGATGAGCAGACGACGCGTCGTGATCACCGGCCTGGGCTGCGTCACCAGCCTGGGCAACTCCGTAAACGGCTTCTTCGATGATGTCGTCCACGGCAAAAGCGGGATCCGCCCCTTCTCACGGTTTGACCTCACCGACTTCGACGTCACCTTCGGCGGCGAAATCCCCGACTTCGAACCCGTCCACACCGAAAAACGCGACCTCAAGAAGCTCGACCGCTTCGCCTTGTACGCCATGGAAGCCGCCGGCGACGCCATCGCTGAGTCCGGACTGGACCTCTCCAAAGAAGACCCCTGGCGCTGCGGCTCGATCATCGGCTCGGGCATCGGCGGGCTGGAATCCTTCGAGTACGGCTACAACCGCATGAAGGCCAAGGGGCCCCGCAAGATGTCCCCCTTCACCGTCCCGATGATGATGTGCAACGCCGCCTGCGGCAACGTCTCCATCCGCTACGGCCTGCGCGGCCCCAACCACGCCATCGCCACCGCCTGCGCCTCCGCCGGCCACGCCATCGGCGACGCCGCGGAAGCCATCCGACACAATGTCGCCGATGTCGTCATCACCGGCGGCTCCGAAGCCGCCGTCACCCCGATGGGCCTGGCCTGCTTCATCGCCCTCCGCGCCCTGTCCAAGCGCAACGACGAGCCCACGCTCGCGTCTCGTCCCTTCGATGCCGACCGTGAAGGCTTCGTCCTCGCCGAGGGCTGTGGCATCCTGGTCCTCGAAGAGCTCGAGCACGCCAAGGCCCGCAACGCCCCGATCTACGGCGAGTTGCTGGGCTGGGGTCAATCCGCCGACGGCTCGCACATCACCGCCCCGCTCGAAGACGGCGCCGGTGCCGGGTACGCCATGCAACGCGCCCTGCAGGACGCCGCGTTGAACCCCGAGGACGTCAGCTACATCAACGCCCACGGCACCAGCACCCCGCTGGGTGACAAGGCCGAAACCCAGGCCGTCAAACGTGTCTTCGGCGACGCCGCCAAATCCGTCGCCGTCAGCTCCACCAAGGGCGTCACCGGGCACCCCCTGGGTGCCGCCGGCGGCCTCGAAGCCATCATCTGCGCCAAGGCCATCAAAGAGGGCATCATCCCCCCCACCGCCAACCTGGACACCCCCGACCCCGATTGCGACCTGGACTACGTGCCCAACACCGCACGCCAGGCCGACGTCAAGGTCGCTATGTCCAACAGCTTCGGCTTCGGCGGGCACAATGTTTCCCTCGTCATGGGCAAGCTAGACTAAGCTTTAGACGTTCACCCCTCGTGGAACCCACCATGCTCCCGATCACCGCCTTCGATTCCATCAACTCCACCACCTTGGCGTTTTTGGGAACCATTGGCTGGCAGGAGATGCTCATTGTGGGCATCGTCGGCGTCCTGATCTTCGGCCGCCGGCTCCCCGAGGTCGGTCGCAACCTCGGCCGAAGCTTTGTCGAGTTCAAGAAGGGTCTCGCCGGCATCGACGAGGAAATCAAAGCCGGGGCCGACGAAGCCAAGCGCGTCGATCAAGACGCCAACAAGGCCTTCGACAAGTCCGGCAGCGTCGAACGCGACCCCGACCGCGTCGAATAAACCCAAGCCCACACACCGCTTGGCACCCCTCTGCTCAAGCGGTATCATGCCCCGTCCCCCGGGGAGCCCAAAACCCTTGGGCGATTAGCTCAGTTGGCTAGAGCGCACCGTTCACACCGGTGAGGTCACAGGTTCGAGTCCTGTATCGCCCATTTCGACCCCGCGCAAGCGGGGTTTTTATACGTCTATTTTGCCATGTCCTAACTTATATCCGCCAAGTCAGGCAATAGTTTTGAAAGCACAGCTATTGCCCCAAGACACTTCTTCTCGCCGTCGATCATGGATCGGCGTCAACCTCTTCCGCTATTTCCAGATAAATCGACATGGCGTACTAGATAAAAGCATGTCCAGACTGTTGAATGGGAACAAGCTCCTATTGACTTCAACTTCGGAAAGATTCACGCCGAGTGACAAAACAATCGCGAGCAGTCGTATCCAGCTTGCTCAAATGTATCTATCCCACACGCCAATGCCATAGCCGCCACTGTCAACTTGTGCGGCCGTTGTCCAAATCGCCCCTTGAAAACATCTGGCTTGGCATCCCAAATATCTGCAACAAGCCGGTTCGCGATCTTTGCTGGATCCATATCAAATAACCCGGCATTGGCATAACGCTCAAGCAGGCTTTGAACCACAACTGCCGATTCACTTTTTATAGTTACTGACAAATCCACTCAGAAGACCCATTTCGCCCTACCTTTTCAAAGCAAAATCAAGCGGCCGACACGCAATCACTGGCATAGATGTACAACATGTCAATGCAAAACCCAAGACCAATACTTCAAAAAATCCAATGCGCGGCACACCTGCATGCCACAGGCAATGGATACACATAAATCACGAAAAGCCCATCACACGACCTTCACCACGACATACGTCACATCGTCATCCGGCACGCCGTCGCCCCGGAAAGACATCAGCTCGGAATGGATCGCTCGGTTAATCGCTTCAGCCGAGTCTGCGTGGTGTTGTTCGAGCACCGCGCGGACACGATCCTTGCCGAACATCTGGCCGTCAAAAGCGCCGCTGCCCTTCATCTCCCACACCCCGTCGGTCGCGGCAAACACCACCGTGCCAGGTTTTAGGCCCGGACAACGGTAAGGCTCATACACTTCGCCTTCCATGATGCCCAAAGGCAGCCCCGAGCCGTCAAGCTCCGCCGCGTCGGGCGTCTGGGGGTGGTGCACGATCGGCGGATCGTGTCCCGCGGAAGCCCAGTCGAGTGCGCCGGTCTGGGCGTCCAACGTGAACAGCAACATCGTCATGAAGCGTGACCCGCCGGTGTCTTTGACCAGCAGCCCATTGAGGTGGGTCAGCAGTTCCGCAAGCCCGCCGGGCGCGGTGCATCGGCTCTTGAGGATGCCCCGAGCGGTGGCCATCAGCATCGCCGCCGCCACCCCGTGACCCATGACGTCGCCGACGACGACCGCGACCCGGTCGCCCTCGAGCTCGACCAGATCGAGATAGTCGTAGTAGTCGCCGCCGGTTTCATCGCAGTACGTGCTGTGCCCCGCGATGTCCAAGCCGTTGACCACCGGCGTCGCATCCGGCAGGAGGTTCTGCTGCACGTCCATCGCCAGCGACAACGCCTGCTTGATCCGCTCGCGTTCTCTGAGCTGCGGCCCGACGTGGTTGAACACTTCGCCCAGCTGCGCCAGCTCGTCCTTGCCCTGCACATCAACCTGCGCGTCGTAGTCCCCCTCCGCCAGCAGCCCCGCCGCTTCGGCCAACGCCTGGGCCGGCCGTGTCACCGCCAACGACACCCGCCACGCCACGATCAGCACCAACACCAGCGCCAACGCCAACAGCGCGACTTCAACCATCTGCCGCCGTCGTGTCTGCGTTCTCACGCTTTGCTCGGCTTCGTTGACCTCAGCCATAAACGCCGACTCAGGCACCTTCACCACCGGGAACACCATCCCCCCGCCATGCGCCAGCAGGTAGGACTGCCCATCGATCTGCACCTCATGCACCCCGGGCTTCCCAGAGCGTGCCTCGTCCATGATCTTGGCTAGCTGTTCGGGGTCATCCACGACAAACGGCTCGAACTCCGCGGGCACCCGCCAATCCACCAGGCCTTGGCCCGGGTCGGCGCTCTGCCGGGCAAGGATGACCGCGCCGCTGCCGCCTTCATCCACGCCATCGACTAACCCGGACGACCCAAGTTGGCCAGTCGGAGCAATCAGCATCGAGTCCGACACCATGCTCCAGTCCTGAGGAAGCTCAAGCTCATTGAACAGCCAGGCCAAAGGCACGTCGATCGCGGTGACCCCCGCAAACGCCCCATCGGGCCGATACACCGGCCGGGCAATCGCCAGCGAGACCGTCCGCGTCGAGACCTCCGGCATCAGCACCCAAGCGGTTTCGGTTTGCTCCCCTTCGACGGTCAACATGCCGTCCCGCGCCCGTTCGTACCACTGTCGCACGCGCGGGTCGTATTCGGCCGGGTAGCCGCCGTGGCCGGGGTACGACGAGTGCACACCCGTCTCCAGGCTCGTGTACTGCCAGTACATCTGGGCCGGATTGATGTCGTACACCCGGCGGTAGGCCTCGGGCATCGTCGACAGCCGGGACAGGTCCGCTGCCACGTCTGTTTCCTCGACCCCCTGAACCAGGAACAGCACCTGCTCGTCGTAACTCACAAGGATCGGCTCACGCTCCCCCGCGCCGTTCGGTCGGCTGTGGATCGGCGAGGGCACCGTGCCCGGAGGCAACCGCTCCGCATCGTCCACCATGTAATCCGCGTCGAAGAAAAGCGGGGCCGACTCCCCCGGCTCCGACGCCAGTCGGCGTTCAACCTCATAGGCCTGCATCGCCACCGCCTGCTCGAGCACGGTCTGGTCGCGCTGCAGCAGCCGTGTGTAGGAGGACATGATCGCCTCCATCAGCTCGTAGGCCTCGCGCGTCATGATCCGCCGCCGGTCGTCCGCCAGGCGTTGGCCAAGATACTTGCCGGTCACCAGATCAAACCCCGCCAGCACCAGCATGGGGCCGATCGCGATCACCAGCATCCAGATCAATAGCTTGCTTCGAAAGCTCATGCCCTGCCCGTTTCGACACACGATCCGCCCGCCGTCGGGCATTTACCCATGCCACCATACCCCACCGGACGGCTGAACCAAACCCAAAGCAACCGCGCACGACGCAACCGTGAACGCTGCGGCTTCAGGCTCAGCGGTCAAATGCTTGCTCTGTGGGTGTGACAACGACCGACCGATTACACCTCGGCCCAGGCCTGCTCCCAATCCGGCCACGGGTCTTCAAAGCTGCGCCAGTTGTCCGCCCCGGCCTGCATCTCGTCTTCAGTGACCAACGCCTCATCCAGCCGGGCTTCGATGCGCTGGCGGTCCATGCCCGCTCCGATGAAGACGATCTCCTGCCGGCAGTCGCCCACCCCCGGGTCCCAGTGCTCCTGGATCCACTCCAGCACCCCCGGGTCCTCAGGCCAATCGTTGCGGTCAACCGCCGCAAACCAGTAGCCGCCGCGGTCCATCTGCAGCGACGAGCCGGCGTGCGACCAGATGCCGCAGATCTCTGGACGGCTGGCGATCCAGAGGTACCCCTTCGAGCGGAGCGCCCCGCCCAGGCCGCCCTCAATCACTTCTTGCAAACGTTTGGGGTGGAACGGCTTGCGGCGGCGGTACACAAAGCTGCTGATCCCGTACTCTTCGGTCTCGGGCGTGTGCTCGCCGTTGAGTTCCTTCACCCAGCCGGGCATCTGGCTGGCGCGTTCCTCGTCGTACAAGCCGGTACCCACGACCTGCGACAGATCAACTTGGCCACGCGACACCGTCAGCAGGCGTGCGTCGGGGTTCAGGTGATGCAGGATGCCCTTGAGCTTCTCCGCGTCGGCTTCCGACACGAGGTCGCACTTGTTGATCACAATCACGTTGGCGAACTCCACCTGATCGGTCAGCAAATCAACAATGGTCCGCTCGTCTTCTTCGCCCAGGCCCATCTCGCGGTCGTTCAAGCTCTGCGGGCTGTCGAAGTCCTTGAGGAAGTTGGCGGCATCCACGACGGTCACCATCGTGTCAATCGTCGAAACATCGCTCAGGCTCTGGTCGTGCTCATCGCGGAATGAGAACGTCGCCGCGACCGGCATGGGCTCGCCGATCCCCGTCGACTCGATCAGCAGGTAGTCGAACCGCCCCTCCGCCGCTAGCTGGTTGACCTCGACCATCAGGTCTTCCCGGAGCGTGCAGCAGATGCAGCCGTTGGTCATCTCGACCATCTTCTCTTCCGTCCGGGACAACGACGCCCCGCCATCACGCACCAGGGACGCGTCGATGTTGACCTCGGACATGTCGTTGACGATGACCGCCACACGCAGGCCCTCGCGGTTGTTCAGCACGTGGTTCAGCAGCGTGGTTTTGCCGGCTCCGAGGAAGCCCGACAGAACGGTGACGGGGATGCGTTGAGATTGTGCTCGAGTCATGGTCTTCTTTCTTGGTTGTTTGATCTGATCATCAGTCGCCGCAGCCATGCTCGCCGCAGCAGCCTCCGGACATCCCGCTGAGTTGGCTGGGTCGGCGGGTCATCGCGAACCCCGCACCGATCTTCCGTTTCACGGGGGTCTCCGCAGCCGTGTCCCCCGCCTGAATGGAAGCCAGCTCGCAAAGCTCGCCCCAGGTCTCCACCCGTTTGCTCATCGCGTGAAACACAGAGACCTCTCGGCCATTTTCATCGCAGTAATAGTCGTATGTGGGCATGCTCAGCACCCTTCCCGATCCACGACGACCCACGCAGCCAGCGCTGTGTGACGAAAAAACCCAGAGGCTAGAACCATAGGCAGGACATCGACCAAAAATGATAATTAGTTCTCATTTTGGTGTCCAACTTCACATAGCCTCCGTTTGGAGCACGATTGCCCCAAAACCAGAAAATGGATATCTGGAACTCAACCAAAACTCAATCGCAACAGCGCTGTCAATTGTCAAATCGGCGCATGATTTGGTTTGATTTCAGCCTTGCATCCTCATGACATTCACTTACCATTAACGTGCTAGGCCTGACTGAAAAGGCTCAACAAGGGGCAACCTTATCGGCACGGAAGCCGAGCATTGAATGAGGCGACCGTGATCGGCACACTTCGATTCGACTGGGAACAAAAGCATGTCAGCGCACAGCTGACCGATGACCTCACCTGGACCGCGGACCACCCCGCCGCCCTTCAAGCCCTGACACAACTCTCCCCGCAGATGCTGGAATCCAGCGAACGCACCCATGCCGGGCGGTACCTGCTTTACTGGGCAGCGAACCGGTTCAACGGCATCGTCGAGATCGCTGAGCCCGTCTCCCAGAACTAGGTCTCCCAGAACTAGCACCGACCACAACGCATCCATTGAAAAACCCCGGCCAGTGAGCCGGGGTTTTTTGATGATTTGAATGTGTGGGCGTGACCTTCGAACAGGCCTTAGGACTCGGACTTCTTATGGCGGGCAATATCACCCTCCGCCATGTAGATCACGTCCTCAGCGATGTTCTTCGCGTGGTCGCCGATCCGTTCCATATCACGGGAAATCCGAAGCAGGTGCAGGTACACCGGCACTAGTTCGGGGTCTTCCCGAATCGCCTGCGCGACCTTCTGAACAATCTTCCGGTGGATGTTGTCGACCGGCTTGTCATCCAGTTTGACCTGCCTTGCGAGCTTCGTGTCCAAGTCGATCAGGGCGTCCAGCGAGTGCCGGAGATTCTCCTGCACCCGTGCGCCCATGCCCGGCAGGTCAAACTCGCTGAGATTGACTTCCGCCAGGTGCGTCAACTCGATCCCCTGCTTGGCAATGTTGGTCGCCAAGTCAGCCACACGCTCCAGCTCGTTGTTGATCTTCATCGTGGCAACCACGTAACGAAGGTCAAACGCCACCGGCTGGTGGAGCGCCAGCGTGTGCAGGCACTCCTCTTCGATCTCGACCTCAAGCATGTCGATCCGCTCATCGCCGTCGACGACTTGCCGGGCCAGGTCCGGGTCACGGTCATCCACCGCACGGATCGCGTTAAACAAAGCCTCCTCCGTCAACGCACACAGCGACAGCAGGCGTTTCTTGACGCTCTCGATCTGACGTTGAAAGTGCAAAGACATCTGGCGGCTCCGTTAAACGTGTGAGCAAAATTAAGACCGGCGGGTCAACTTACATGCCCGAGAGGTACGCGTCCAGCGTAGACCGGCTCACGCCGTAGACCGTCATGCCGCGCGGGCCGGCGTTGATCAGCGTGATCTTCTTCTCGGATTCTTCTTCGCCGGGGCCCAGGACCCACATCCGCTCGCCTTCGAGGTAGGTTTCAAAACCGTCCCGAGCGATGATGTAGTTCACCGCGGTTTCGCGGTCCAGCGCCTTGAGCGTCATACCACGGGGGCCGGCACCGATGAAGGTGGTGTGCTTCTCGCTGTGCTCCTGGCCTTCGGTGAAGACCCACAGGCGGCCGTCGACGACCTCGGTGCGGAAGCCGGGCTTCCAGGCGATGTAGGCCAGCGCGGTTTCACGGTCCGGAGCCTTGACGGTCATGCCGCGGGGGCCGGCGCCGATGAAGGTGACGTGCTTCTCGGTGAACTCGGGGCCGCCGGGACGGGTCACGATGACGCGGCCGTCTTCGATGTGGGTGTTGAAGCCGTCACGAGCGACGAGGTAGTCCATGATGGTCTCGCGGTCCGGAGCCTTGACGGTCATGCCCGCCGGGCCGGCACCGATGAAGGTGACGTGCTTCTCGGTGAACTCGGGGCCGCCGGGGCGGGTCACGATCAGCCGGCCGTCTTCGATCCGGGTCGAGAAACCCGGGCGGTCGAACGGGCCAGCCTCGAGCTGAGCGACTTCCGAACCGCTCGTCGAGGAAGAGTCAGCGGACTGCGTCGACTTGCAGCCGGCGAAGAGAAGAGGCGTTGCGATGACAGTGACAGCGAGCGTGGCGAAACGGCGCATGGAGGGAGTCCTGCAAAAGGATGAAAAGGTCAAACCAACCGCCCTGCCCGGGCGGACGCGGAGTCGGTCAATCAGCCGAAACGGCCGGTGATGTAATCTTCGGTTTCCTTCAGTTGCGGCTTGGTGAACAGGTCCACCGTCGGGCCGAACTCGACCAGCTGGCCGAGGTACATGAAGGCGCAGTAGTCGCTGGAACGCGACGCCTGCTGCATGTTGTGCGTGACGATCAGGATCGTGTACTCGCCCTTGAGTTCCTGGATCAGGTCTTCGATCTTGCCGGTGGCGATCGGGTCCAGCGCGGAGCAGGGCTCGTCCATCAGCAGGACTTCGGGCTCGGCCGCGATCGCGCGGGCGATGCACAGACGCTGCTGCTGGCCGCCGGACATCCCCAGGGCCGATTCATTCAAACGGTCTTTGACCTCGTCCCACAAGGCCGCCCCGCGGAGCGACTTCTCGCAGGCCTCCTCCAGCGTGGACTTCTTGCGGATGCCGTCGATCCGCAGCGAGTAGACCACGTTCTCAAAGATCGACATCGGGAAGGGGTTGGGCTTCTGGAAGACCATGCCCATGCGCTTCCGCAGCTCGATGACATCGACGGACGGGCCGTAGATCGACTCGCCGGTGAGCTTCATGTCGCCCTGGATGCGGAGCGAATCGATGAGGTCGTTGATGCGGTTGACCGAACGCAGCAGGGTCGACTTGCCACAGCCCGAGGGGCCGATCAGCGCGGTGACTTCGCCATGCGGCACGACCATGTTGATATCAAACAACGCCTGCTTGGCCCCGTACCAGAGGTTGAAGTCCTCCACGGTGAGGATGGCGTCGGTCTGCTTCATCGCCTCGTGGATCGCTGGCGGGACAAACTCGCCGCTGGCAATGGCAGCCAGGCGGTTCTTGTCCGGCTCGGGAGCGGGCGAAGCAGCGGTGTCCGTGGCGGTCTGGGTCATGTCGTCTGAGCCTTGAAGGGTGGTCATAGTGTACCCCTGAAGTCGGCCGAAGCCGACGGTGGTTTGTGTCTAAATCGTTAGAACGCCGATCCTTCGAACTTCTTCCGGAGCCGGGTGCGAAGCGTGATCGCTGTCACGTTCAGCATGAAAACCAGAAGAATCAGCAGCAATGTGGTCGTAAACACCATCGGGCGTGCGGCTTCGGAGTCCGGCGACTGGAAGCCCAGGTCGTAAATGTGGAAGCCCAGGTGCATGAAGCTTCGGTTGATGCCGAACTGCTCGTGGGGCGAGGACGACAACGGCAGCTCCGGTGCCAGCTTCACCACACCCACGATCATCAGCGGCGCCACCTCACCCGCACCACGTGCCATCGCGAGGATCGCCCCGGTCATGATGCCCGGCAACGCACGAGGAAGCACGATCCGCTGGATGGTCTGCCACTTGCTCGCGCCGCAGCCGTAGCTGCCTTCACGCATCGAATTGGGCACCGCGGCCAAAGCTTCCTCGGTCGCGACAATCACCACCGGCAGCGTCAGCAACGCCAGCGTGAAGCTCGCCCAGACCAACGCCCCCTTACCGAAGGTCGGCGACTTCATTTCCAAACGGGCCTGGAAGAAACCCTCGAACCAAGGCATCCCCGCTATCAACAACACCCCAACCGCCGCACTGAACACCCAGGTGCCCAATGCGATCTGCCGGGCCAAGCGAGCCCCGGCGGTCTCATGGTGCCCCTTCTTATTCAACGCCCACAGCCAACCCGCAAACGCCAGGGCCGAGAGCACCGTGATGATCACTAACAGAATCAACCAAATCGCCGATGGCATCTTCCAGCCCGAGAACGCCTTCTCCGGCCCGCCGTCCAGCCAGCCGCCGACAATCAGGATGAAGAACCCGTAGCCGAACACACCAAAGACGATCGAAGGTACCCCCGCGAGGTTGTTGATCGAAATCCGAACCACCGAAATCAACGGCCCGGCCTTGGCATACTCCCTCAGGTACAACGCCGACATCACGCCAAACGGCACGACCAGCACACACATGATCATCGTCATCAGCACCGTGCCGAACAGTGCCGGCCAGACGCCGCCCTCTTGCCCGGCACGACGGGGGTCCCGGATCAGGAACTCCCACCAGCGCGACGTGTAGTACCCCAGCTTCTCGCCGACGCCCATGCCGTTGTAAGGCAACACCCGGTTCACCTCACCAAACGGCACCAGCGTCGAGTAGCCCGCCACCGCGGCGGCGGCGGCTTCCTCCCCCTCCGCCTCGTTCATCGCCAGCAGGCCCGTCGCCGTCAAGAAACGGATCGCCTGACGCTCGTTGATCTCCCGAAGCGCTTCGATCTGCTCAGTGAACTCAGCGATTTCCGCCTCGGCTTCCGCGACCACCGCATCGGCTTCGCTTTGAGCCTCAAGGTGTTCCGGCGAGTCGTAGCCGTGGTCCAACGCCTCCTGCACCACCCGCAAGCGGGCCCGCTCCATCCGCGAGTTCTCGTGGCCGATGTCGTGCTTCTGGATCGCGGTGATCTCGTCCCGGCGGTTCTGCACCTCGTCCCGGATCTCTGAAAACTTGGCTTCGATCTGCTGGCTGGCTTCAATGAACGCATCGCCGGTCAAGCCGACCGCGCTGATTTCGACTTCCCCTTCAACGACATACTCCACCGGGAAGCCATAGAAAGGCCCCGCTTCCATCCGCTCGACCTTCACGGCTGGCATCGGAATCTCGATGTCTTCGACAAAGTCATTGAACACCCAGGTAAACCGCTGGCCGGTCAGCTCGTAGTTGCCGGTCCGGAACTTGGTCCGAGGCATTTCCACCTCAACCGAGTCGATCAACACCTGAGCGACCTGCTCGGCCCAAAGGGCATAGGCCGTGTCTTCTTCATCCGCCGCGGCCTCGGCAATCGCGAGCAGGAAGTCGTCGGCCGTGAAGAACCGGCTGTCCCGGCGCACCGATTGGCCCGCCGTCTGGGTTTCTTCATACCAGGCGTAGATCTCTTCGCCCGTGGACGATGCACTGAGCTGCTCTTCGAATCGGCTGCGGAACACATCACGGCGTTCCAGCAAAGCCTCGGCCAGCGTCTTGTGGACGATGAACTCCGGCTCCTCGTAGTAGCTCTCATCAACTTCCACCGCGCCCAAGGCTTCCAACGCCAGCAGGTGAGCGGTGTCATCCAGCCCTTCGGCGTACAAGCCCGCCGACAGCCGCGACTCGACAGTGGTTTCCAGGGCGTCCAGGAGCCGTTGGCGGGCGTCTTCCCGGAGGTCTTCGTGCATCTCGGAGTCCGTCAGGACACCCGAGGAGAAACGCAGGGTGTAGATGTCGCTGTCCGCGGGCTCGCCGAGCACGACCGAGCCATCAATCAGGTGGGACTCGACCAGAGGCTTGGGCCAGAAGGTCGAGAAGCCTTTGAAGAAGATGAGCGCCAAGATGAAGACGATCATCATCAGCGCCAGCGCAAGCGCCGCCCCGGTCATGAAGACCATGGGCTCGCCGCGGGCGAGCATGGAGGCGCTGCCCTTGCCGCTGTTTTCCGCGCCGCGGCGAGGCGAGGCGGAAGCAGAAGCGTCGGGGGTGCTGGATGGCGTAGCAGGGGTTTGACTCATCGGTCACGTCTCACAGGTTGGCGTTCTTGCGGCGGAAGCGGATCCGGACAGATTCGGCGACGGTGTTGATGACAAAGGTCATCATGAACAGCACCAAGGCACACACAAACAGGGTGCGGGCGTGCGTCGAGCCTTTCGCGGACTCGGGCAACTCCACCGCGATGTTGGCCGAGAGGGTACGGAAGCCGTTGAAGATGTTCAGCTCCATGACCGGCGTGTTCCCCGCCGCCATGAGCACGATCATGGTTTCACCCACCGCACGGCCCAGGCCGATCATGCAGGCTGAGAACAAGCCGCTGGTCGCCACCGGCATGATGACCCGCGTGGCGGTCTGCCAAGGAGTCGCCCCGGCACCCAGCGATGCCGAACGCAGGTGGGCAGGCACCGCAGACAGCGCGTCTTCGCTGATGGTGTAGATGATCGGGATCACCGCAAAGCCCATCGCGAAACCCACGATCAAAGCGTTTCGGCCGATGTAGGTGCCCATCGGCGCAACGTTCACACCCAAGACCCGAAGCGACTCGCTCGGGCCACGGGGGTCGCCGCCGATCTTCGAGACCAACTGGGCCAGGACCGCCGTCACGACCAGCAGCCCCAGGAAGCTCAGCAGGAACTTGCCGAGGTCAAACAGCACCACCGACTTGCCTGACCACGCCGCGGTGTACCGGCGTTGGAACGGCGTGACCAGTCGGCTCACGATCACGTAGGTCACCAGGATGCCCAAAGGCAGGAAGAAGATGAACCAGCCGCCGAACGGGTCGGCGTACTTGCGTTGACTCAAAGGCTTGTCAGGCGACCAGGACAACCAGGCTTCCAGGTCACCGGCAAACAACATCCGCTCGGCCAACGGGCCCACTACCCGGGCCAGCATCACCCCGGCAAAGATCACAAAGAACAGAGCCAGCAGACGCACGCCGCCGGAAGCACGGACCGTACGCCCGAGCCATTGCATGAACGGCGAACCGTCGCCGCGGTCGCTGCTGGTGCCCAGCGTGTCCATCGTGATCTGCGTCCGCCGCGGCATCAGCTGCCAGAGATAAGCCGACAGCAAAGCGACGATCGGGATACAGAACGCCACCGCCCCGACCGAGGCCAACCGCTTGCCCACGAACTGAGCAAAGACCAGGCCGGCCAAGAAGCCCAAGACAACCGAAGGCAGCGATGCCATCATCTCCACGACAGGCTTGATCTTCGACTTCGCCTGAGGCGGCAGGAACTCGCTGGTGTAGATCGCCGCCAGGATCGCCAGCGGGACCGCGAACATCATCGAGTAGATCGTGGCTTTCAGCGTGCCCAAGACCAACGGGAAGATGCCGAACTTCGGCTCCGCGCCACCTTCGCCCGCCGAGCTCTGCCAGATGTGCTCCGGCCGCGTTTGGCTTTCGTAGATCAACGGGAAGATCATCGACGAGGCGGTCACTTCCGGGTGCTTGTTCTCAATCTCCCAGTCCAGGACCTGCCCACCCGCAACGGCGGACAACGCATCGCCACGCGGCGCGACGGACAACGCCTGCACCGCATCGCCACGCGGCGTCTGGGTCGCACCCAGCTGGGCCCCCGTGGTGATGTGCATCAAACGGACGCCGCCGGCTTCATCGCCGACCGCGACCGAACGGGTCGACAACGCCACCCCCACTGCGGTCACGGGGTCGCCGTTGCCCGGCAACGACGAGGAACGCACCATGATCTGACCATCGGGGTAAGGCAGCACCAGCAGGCTGTCGGCCCGGTCACGCAGGTCCGGGCGAAGCGACGCCGGGTCCGGCTTATTGAAGAACTCTTCAAACCTGCCCGCAAGCTCCCGACGCTCGACCAGCCAACTCTCGGTCTGGCCGACGACTTCGTTGCCGGTCGAAACCTTCTCGGGGTTGACCATAAACCAGGTCGCAATCCGGCCATCGCTGCCCGCACAGAGCAGCGTCCGGCCGCCGGCGAGGAGCGTCATCTGGGTCATCGTGACCGACTCATCCGAAAACGCGCGTTCGGACTGCACGGTGTCGTACTGGCCGTAACGCACCACCCGGCCGTCTTCGTAGCCGACAAGAATGTTCGCCCCGCTGGAGTGCACCTTCAGGTAGTCCGGTACATCCTCTGCCAACGACTCGGTCATCACCCGGTCCCGAGCGGTGACCCGGCCGGTCGGACGCCCCGACTCGTCACGCGGCATGCTGGTCTGGCGGAGCACCAGCTTGCCCGACTCAGTCACCACGCCGATCGCCCGGCCACGGGTGGTCGGCGTCAGAGCGATCTGGGTAATCGATTCATCCGTGATCGGCTTGGTGCCCGACGCCAACGCCCCGCCGGCGGGAACCCCTTCGTTGAGGTCGCCGAACACAATCCGCAGGGTCTGCACACGGATCTGACCGCTGACCTCACGCGTCGCGATGCCGACGCCGCGGTCGGTTTCAAACTCGCGAGACGTCTGGCCACGCTCCAGGCCACGGAAGTCTTCGGGCTCTTCGCCTTCGACGAAGAAGCTGGAGCGGAAGCCGATCGTGCCGACCTGATAGCTGCCGTCGTCGTAGCCCAGGACGACGTAGATACTGTCGTTGTCTTCGACCGTCGTGCCCGGGACCTGTGCCCCGTCCTCCGCCGCGTACGGCGCGCTGATCGACCAGCTGGCGGGCTCAACCCCCCAAGCCGAGATTTCGTGGCCTTCCAGATCGATTTCGTCGGACAGCTTGTAACGGTGCAGGACCTCGCCGCTTTCGAGGTTGATCAGGTCGATCGACCCATCGGTCCACAGGACGTAGCTCAACCGGTTCAGCTCATCGACCCCAACATGTAGCGGCTCAGCTTCCTCATGCTCAGGCGCCTCGAACGACTCGACTTCACTGACCTTCGCCGGCAGGAACAACGGCAACGCAGACGTGATCAGGAACGCCGCGACCGTGAGCACCGCCAACACCGTGCCCATGCCGCTCATGGTGATGATGCTTTTGGTTGCCGCATCCATAAAGCGGACGCTGCGCCGGGTGACCCGGAGACGGCGTTTACCAAAAGAGGATGACGGCTGCGACGCCGATTGGGTCGGTTCGCTGGGCTGGTCCATCTTGTTGTGTTCCCTGCAAAGGTGGCCGCGGTGAGGTCCGCCGGAACGCCGGGGGCTCGCCGGAGAGAAGGGCCGACTGCGGCGTTAACCGCAGCCGGCCTTGATTGCTGTTGGATCAGGCCGGAGCCTGAAGCGAACGCGGCTTAGAAGCCGGGTTCGATGCCGGCCGACTCGAGCTGAGCACGAGCGACGTCGGCGGAGACGGGCAGGTAGCCGTCTTCAACGACAACTTCCTGGCCATTCTTCGAGAAGATGAACCGCAGGAACTCGCGACGCAGCGGGTCCAGCTCAACGCCGGGCTCGATGTTCACGTAGAGGTACAGCGGGCGGGCCAGCGGGTACGAACCGTCGTAAGCGAATTCCGCTTCGGCGGGGATGAAGTCGCCACCGTCTTCGACGGCCAGGGGGACGACCGCGACGTCAGCGGTGCGGTAGCCCAGGCCCGAGTAGCCGATGCCGAAGAGGTCGCTGGCGACACCCTGGACGACGGCCGAGGAGCCGGGCTGTTCCTTCACGGTGTCACGGTAGTCGCCGCGGAACAGGGCAACCTTCTTGAAGTAGCCGTAGGTACCCGAAGCCGAGTTACGGCCGTAGAGTTCGATCGGAGCGTTGGCGAACGGGCCAGCGAGGCCAGCCTGACCCCAGCTGTCGATCGCGGTGGGGTAGCCACCCAGGCGGGTCGAGCTGAAGATGGCGTCGATCTGCTGCAGGCTCAGGCCGGTTTGAGCGATCGGGTTGTCCTTGTGGACGTAGACGGCGAGCATGTCGATCGAGGTCGCCAGACCGGTGGGAGCGTAACCGAAGGCTTCCTGGAAGGCTTCGACTTCTTCACCTTTCATGGCGCGGGACATGGGGCCGAAGTTCGAGGTGCCGGCGATCAGGGCGGGCGGGGCGGTCGAGGAACCGGCGCCTTCGATTTCAACCTGAACGTTGGGGTACATGTCGACGAACGCTTCGGCCCAGATGGCCATCATGTTGTTCATCGTGTCCGAGCCGACCGAGCTGATGGTGCCCGAGACGCCCTGAGCAGCGGTGTATTCGGGCAGTGCTTCGTCAACGGAAACCTGCGCGAAGGAAGTACCGGCCAACACGGCCGTGCCAACGGCCGCCAAGGCCGACGTGCGGAGGTTCCGCTTGATGGTGTCCAGATCGAACATGAGTGATTGCTCCAAAAAAGGATGCGATGGGAGGGTTCTGATTCCGCGCGGAAGTTATGCCCCACCCATTAACGTTTGGTTAGCAAACCATGAGCTTTGCAATAGACGTTTGCTTCTGCGTAAACCTTTTGAGCGCAAATCCATGGCCCAGCCGATACACTCACGCCATGCCCCACCGCCACCCCCCTCGAAAATCAAGCATAAGGCATGCAAAATATGGCTTTATACCCACTTTGGGGCTCATCTCCGCCTTGTGCATGACCGGCTGCAATGGGGGGGGGATTAACCTAGGCGTGGGCGGTGAAGATTCTGTGTTAACGTCGGTCCTTGACCTGGGCCGAACCGACCCGGTCCGCGCGACCGCGAACGCTTTCAATGTTTATGACGCCGACGCCCGCCGGGATGCGGTCGCCGATCTCGCCGACGCGCCCTTTGCCGGCGAGGAATTCTCCCTGCGGACCTACCGAGCGCTCCTGGGCTCTCTGGATGGCGACTCGATCCCCGACGCCCTGCCGGACCCCGACCCGACCGTTGTCGCGATCTCCGCCAAGTCGCTGGGCCTCAACGGCATCGGCGAGGACGCCCAGCTCTTGGTTCCCCTGCTAACCCATGAAGCCCGGATCGTCCGGTACGAAGCCGCGATGGGCCTGCGCCAATTGCATTACCCCCCCGCGGTCCCCGCCCTGCTGGGGTCCCTGATCGGCGACCCGATGGCCAGCGGCGACCGCGCCCGGGCTGCGGATGAGGACGCCGATGTCCGGGCCGCCGTGGCCGAAGCCTTGGGCCAGTACCCCGAGTCGCGTGTGTTTGACGCTTTGGTCTCCGCGCTGGACGACCGCGACTTCGGTGTCGTCCATGCTGCCCAACGCTCGCTGAACTTTCTCACCGGCCAGACCGACCTGCCCGCCGACCCCGCCCGCTGGGTCGCCTACCGCAACGACAACCCGGGCAACCTCTTTAACAGCCAGGCCGCCTACCACTACCGTCCCTACCCCCGCCCCGCCGGGTTCTGGGACAAGCTGCAATTCTGGGAAGACTACGAAGTCCCCACCCAGGCAACCCCCGCCGACCTGGACGAGCCGCTGGCGCAGAACGGCTGAACTTTCCAGGGGCAAGGCGAATGCTCATGCCTTGGAAATCTTCCGGAGAGTCTCATGCCTATCTTCATCCTCAAGGTCGGCGACGGGGGAAGCATGATGACCAAATCTGGAACACGCCTTGCCATCCTCATTGCTGCCATAACGATCGCCACGGGCTGCCACAACCCTCAGCCGTTGGCAGGCGGCCCCCAAACCGTTGGCATTCGCGTCTTCCATCGCTATGCCAGAGAAACCGATAGCACGATGTGGATCCGCATCGAAACACAGGACCAAAACCGTACCGTCGTTCAAACCCGCCTCACGGAAAACTCAACTCACAATGCATATCTTTTCGATTGCTTTGCGCCCAATACCCCCATCAATATCATCGTCAGATACGAATGGGTCTCCGCAGAAGGCGAATACGAATCCTACTTTGATGAATACGTATTTCCGTTGACGCTGGACGACAACTACGACATCTACATAGAGTGGGAACCCGCTCGCGAATTCAATCCCGAGTCGAATCCTTACTACATCGATCTGTACCGCAGACCGATGATCCGAGCCGAAAAAGGCCGCCCCCAGCTTTTCTGATCGATCAGATAGCTCATAAGCAACCCGGCAAGACAGCTACTAACTTCTGAAGCGGCGTTCAAACACGCCAGCCGGGCTCTTCTTCGTCGGGCTTGAGGTGTTCCCAGCACGCTTCGAGCAAGTCGCTCAGCCCGGTGTTGGTGGCGGAGCTGATCCACTTCACCTCTTGCCCCGCTGCCTCGGCTAGGCGTTTGGCCAACGCGGCCTGTTCCGCTTCATCCGGCAGGGTGTCGGCTTTGCTCAGCACCACGATTTCGTGCTTGCCCGCCAGCTCCGGGGAGTAGGCTTCGAGTTCCTTGCGGATCGTTTGGTAGTTCGCCACCGGGTCGGTTTCATCCGGCGGGCAGCCGTCGACGAGATGCACGAGCAGGCGGGTGCGTTCGACATGCTTAAGGAACTGGATGCCCAGGCCCTCGCCCAGGGAGGCGTTCTCGATCAGGCCGGGGATGTCCGCGATAACCAGCCGTCTGCCCCCGAGCAGCTCAGCGATCCCGGGCTGGGGCGACAGCGTGGTGAACGGGTAGTCGGCGACCTTCGGCCGGGCCGAGGACACGCGGGACAGCAGCGTGCTCTTGCCGGCGTTGGGCAGGCCGACCAAGCCGATGTCGGCGATCAGCTTGAGCTCGAGGTCGAGGGTGTACTCCTCGGGCTCGCCGCCGGGGGTCGAGCGGTCGGGGGCCTGGTCGGTGGCGGTGGCGAAGTTCATATTGCCTTTGCCGCCGGCCCCGCCCTTGCAGATGACATGCCGTTGGCCGAGGGTGACCATGTCGATGATGAGCTCGCCTGTCTCGGCGTTGCGAACGATCGTGCCGACGGGCAGGCGGACTTCGAGGGAGTCGCCTGCCTTGCCGTACTTTTGCTTGCCCATGCCTGGGCGTCCGTTGTCCGCGCGCCAGTGGTGCCGGCCGGAGAAGTCCAGCAGGGTGTCCACGTCATGACAGGCCACGAGCACGACATCCCCGCCGTCGCCGCCGTCCCCGCCGTCGGGCCCGCCCTTGGGGATGTACTTCTCCCGGCGGAAGCTGCAGCAGCCGTCGCCGCCCCGGCCGGAGCGGACTTTGATAGTGGCTTCATCGACGATCATGGAGCGGGATCACTTTCCGGGGCCAAGGGACAGGGGCATAGCAGATGGCCAATGAAAAAGCCGCGAACGGGCTGGCATGGGCAAGGACATCGACTGTCCGGCACGCCAGGCCGTCCGCGGCCTGCAATCACACGAGGCGTCTAAGGCGTGGGCCTCAGGCTTCGCGGACGTGGACCTTGCGGCCCTGGAACTCGATCTTGCCGGGGGTCAGGGCGAAGAGCGTGTCATCCTTACCCAGGCCCACGTTGTGGCCGGGCTTGAACTTGGTGCCGCACTGGCGGACGATGATGGACCCAGCCTTGGCGGACTGGCCGCCGTACAGCTTGATGCCGCGGTACTGGGGGTTGGAGTCGCGTCCGTTCTTGGTCGAGCCTTGGCCCTTTTTGTGTGCCATCAGACACCTCGTCGTCTTACGGGGTTTGGAGTCGTTGGGGGGAGTTCGGTTGCCGCCGCGGCCACCGCCGAGCAGCGAGCCCAGCAGTATACCGTCCGTTCGTGAAGCATCAAGCCCGGGAATCCCAGCCTTGTGGATGCTGGGAACCGGCCCCGGACCAACCGGGCGCATCAGGGGCCGATAATGCAAACCCTGTGAAAACTTTCAATTGGGACGACACGTCACGCCATCAAATGCTTGCAGGATGCCTTGGATCGATCTAGACTTGGGGCTCGCCAGCGGGCTGGCCTCGCTCGGTGTATGACGTGTATATGAGTGTACCGGTGTGCTACGGATAGAACATGCACCGGTTCCATGAGGGAACCCCATTGGATCAGCGGCGACCGCGCCGCATCAACCCGCCGTTCAGGCTTGATTCAGGAGACGTACGTTGGTGAATCACAGACCCTTTGCCGTGATGTTTGTCTGTGCAGGCATGGGCTTAGCCCCGCAAGCGCTATCGCAGGACGCAGCCCAGGCCACTGCTGAACAAGCCCCGCTGAGTGAACAGTTGGCCCTCGCGGCCACGCTGCCCGCCGAACAGGCCATGGCGGTGTACGAAACCGTGCTCGCCAGCACCGACGCGACCGCGGACGACAAGTCCGTCGCCCGGGCGCGTTTGGCGCAGCTGGTGCGTGCTCAGAACCATGACATGTCCGACGTGCGTCGCACGATCGACTCGGCCGACGAAGACCTCCGCCTCGGCCTGTATGACGCCGCCCAGATCAAGTACGAAGCCGTGCTCGAGTCGGGTGTCGAGCTGGGCTACTACGACCAGCAGCGTGTGGCCAGTCGGCTTCAGGTGATTGCCGAGACCACGCCGCAGCTCGTCGCCACGCAGACCGAAGACGCCGCCGCCGAAGAAGTGGTGGAAGAGACTACCGAGGAAGTGGTGGAAGCCGAGGCCGAGGCCGAACTGACGCGGGCCCAGCAGCGTCAACTCGCTCGCTTGATCAGCCAAGGCGACGCGTCGATGCAGGCCGGCGACTTCAATGCTGCGATCAACTCCTACCAGCAGGCCGAACTGATTCAGCCCAGCGCCGCATTGACTGAGAAGATCGGGGCTGCAGAGGAAGCCGCCAACAGCGCGTTGGCGAGCGTCGCTGAGAACCTCGAACGCCGCCGGCAAATCGTGCTGCAACGTTTCAGCCAATCTTTGGCCAGCGCAGACTCGGCTGTCGCGACCGAAGACTACACCGCCGCTCAAGAGTTCGTGGAAGCCGCCAAGGCCGAACTCGAAGCCAACCGTGAGCTCTTCACCAACACCGACTATCAGCTCTTCCGTGCCCAAGCAGACCAAAAGTCTGAGTTCATCGCGGTCACTGAACAGGTGCGTCAAGAACAGATTATTCAGGATATTGAAGGTATCCGGTTAGCTGAACTGGCTGCGATCCGTGAACAAGCCCGCATCGAGCAGGCAGAGAACATCCACCAGCTCTTGGTCCGGGCTTTGGAACTGCGTCGTGAACAGAACTACGACGCTGCATTGGACCGTGTCGAGGAAGCTCTCTTTCTAGACCCGACCCACCCTGCTGCTCGCCTGATGCGTGACCAATTGCAGTACGACAATATTTTGTTCCAAACGGTCGAACTGGAACGCCAACAGGATTACCAGCAGAGCCGGCAATCGCTGGAAATTACCGAGATGCTGATCCCCTATGCGGACATCATCCAGTACCCCGCGAACTGGCCGGAGAAGACGCAAGAGCGTCTGGCCAACGCTAGCGGCAACGGCCTCTCCGAAGCCGACCGCCGCACCATGCGGGCCTTGGAAACGCCCGTGGCTCAGGTCAACTTTGAAGGCTTCCGTCTGGCGAACGTCATCGCCTTCCTGCAAGAGCAGACCGGCGCGAACTTTGACCCTAACTGGAACGCCCTGGACTTCTCGGGCATCGACCAGGACACCCCGATCACCCTCCGGCTCCAGAACGTGACCGCTGAAGTCGTGCTCGAGCGGGTCCTGCGTCAAATCTCCAGCGACTTTGAACGGATCACCTACGCGATCGAGTCCGGCATCATCGTGATCTCCACCGAACGTGACCTGCAGGAAGCTGTTTCGCTTCAGGTCTACGACATCCGAGACCTTCTGGTCCCCAACTACGACCTGTTCTTTGACGCACCGGACTTCAACCTCCGTAATGCCCTCCGCGGCAGCGGCGGGGGAGGCCGCGGCGGCAGCAGCGGGGGCGGTGGCAACGGCCTGTTCGGCAATGATTCGGACCGGGGCAACCGTACTGAACAGCGTACCTTCCGCCGTGAGCTCATCCAGGACATCGTCAACCTCATCGAAGACACCGTGGGCGACCCGCTCGAATGGGTCGGCACCGGCGGCAACTCGTCGAGCGTCAACGAACTCCGTGGCCGACTGTTGATCCGCACGACCAGCAACAACCACGTTGAAATCCGCCGACTCCTCCAAGAGTTCCGGGCCTTCCGCAACGTGGCGATTCAGGTCCAGGCCCGATTGCTTCTGGTGGAAGAAAACTTCTTCGAGCAGATCGGCGTTGACCTGGACTTCCAAATCGATGACCCGGGCGGCAACTTCACACCCATCACCTTCGGCCAAGACTCCATCAGCCTGACCGGCCGTCGGACCACCCCCCTGTCGCCCCCGGAATTCGCGCCCAACATCGAAGCCGGCCCCCAGGTCGTGTTTGTGCCCGGCCTCGGCGTAAGCGACAGCGTCAACCTCGGTCAGACCTCCGGCCGCTCGCTGGACTTCAACATCAGCTACCTCGATGACATTGAAGTCAACCTCCTGGTCCAGGCCACCCTGGCCAACCAGCGTACGACCAATCTCACCGCGCCGAACGTCACCTTCGTGAACGGCACGAGCGCGTACATCGTGGTTGCTCAGGAACTGGCCTTCATCTCCGACCTGGACGTCGTGCCCAACGCCGCGGCGTTTGACCCCGAACTGGACACCATCTCCTCGGGTGTGGTCCTCGCGGTCGAAGGTGCGGTCACCCCCGACCGTCGCTACGTCACCCTGAACATCTGGCCGTCCCTTCGCGACGTCGCTCGGATTCGTTCGATCGACTTCACCGGGGTCAGCACCGTCGGCACCGGCGACAACCAGGACTCCGTCATCATCAACGGCGTCATCGAGGCCCCCGAAACCAGCGTGACTCAGATCCGCACCCAAGTTTCCGTCCCCGATGAAGGCACGCTCCTGATGGGTGGCCAAAAGCTCGCTGGCGAAGTCGAAGTCGAAGCCGGTATCCCTGTCCTCTCCAAGATCCCCGTGCTCAACCGCCTGTTCACCAACAACACGAACAGCTCGGACGAACGCACCCTGCTTGTGCTGGTCAAGCCGACCATCATCATCCAGGACGAGGAAGAGAACGAGCGTTACCCTGGCCTGCTGGACGACCCGGAAAACTACCCCGGCTAATCCCAATACCGCTTTAAGTCAAAAAGCCCCGCAATCACTTGCGGGGCTTTTTAAATGCGCTATTCGTAGGTCTTCATCGTCTTGTCGCAGAGCGACTACTCCCCCAAGCCCAGGACATCCGCCATGCCGTAACGCCCGGAGCTT
This sequence comes from Phycisphaeraceae bacterium, assembly GCA_965230305.1. GTDB lineage: Bacteria > Planctomycetota > Phycisphaerae > Phycisphaerales > Phycisphaeraceae. The sequence goes on from OZ245998.1 coordinate 705,957, forward strand.
TTGGTCGACAGCCATTTCGCGGCAGTCAACGCGCCCTTGGCAAACACATCGCGGTTCTCCGCTTTGTGCGAAAGAATCAACTGCTCGTCTTCGCTGGCAAACCAAGCGGTGTGCTCGCCGGCGATCCCGCCCATCCGCAGCGCGTGCACGCCGATCTCCCCCGGCTCGCGTGGGCTCTCGCCTTCCCGGCCATAAATCACGTCGTCCTCGATCGTCTTCCCTGTGGCCTTGCAGATCGCATCCACGATCCCCAACGCCGTGCCGCTGGGCGCATCCCGCTTGTAGCGGTGGTGGGCTTCAGCGACTTCGATGTCATAGCCATCGCCCGCCAGCTTCTGCAGGACGCCCGCCGCACGCCCCGCCAGAGCGAACAGCAGGTTCACCCCCAACGCCATGTTCGGGGCCTGCATCACCGGCACCGCCCGTGACGCTTGGTCCAACATCGCGTGGTCTTCCGTCGTCAACCCCGTGGTCCCCACCACCAGCCCCGCGCCGGCGCTCACCGCCAGAGGCGCCAACGCACGGGTGCCCTGGGGCAACGAGAAATCGATTACAACCTTCGGCTGCACCCCTGACGCGAAAGGCTCAGCGGCGTAGGTCAACCCTTCGACCCCGACCACGGGCTGCCCAAGCAACGCATCGCTCGGTTCCACGTAGGCCCCGACCACGGCCAGCCCTTGCCCAGCGGCCAGCGACGTCAGTCGCTGCCCCATCCGACCCCCGGCCCCAAAGATTGCAATCTCAACCATTTCAAGACTCCTGTCGTAGTATCCGATGCGATTACGAATCGGGCGACCATACGCTTATCGCCCGGTCTCGGCAAGCCTTCACCAACTGCCGTTACAATCGTGCAATCACGCATCCCTTGGGAGACCCGCTCCGTGCCGATTTTTGGGTTTGGTAAGAAAAAAGAAGACAACGCCCCGACCCCTGCCCCCGCTACGTCGGACGCGGGCCCAGCCGAAGGGGACCCTACACCCGTCGCCGCCGCCGACAAGCCCAAACGCTCGCTGCGCAAGCGCGACGCCTTCCTCAAGCACGCCCGCGCCACCGCCGACTCCCACCAGTTCGACTACTCGCTGGAGATGTACATCAGCGCCCTCCGGCACGAGCCCTGGAGCATCGAGCTGCACGAAGAGTTGTACGACGTCGCCAAGCGTCGCCTGGCCAACCAAGGCAAACCGCTCAAGGTCAAAGCGACCTCCTCAGCCCCGTCGGATAAGGCTCTGGCGGCCATCCACATCGCCGCCACCCAGCCGCTCTCCGCGGTCCCGATGCTCGACATCTTCAAGTACGTCGCCGCGGCCTACGAGGCCGAGCCCGACGAGGACTACCCTGCGATCGGCCAGTTCTGGGGCAAGCTGTTCCTGGACTACCCCGGCACGATCCCCGAAAAGAAAAAGAAATCCGTCTACGTCGCCGCGATGGATTCGCTGGAAGCCTGCGAGGCGTACACCCACGCTTCGGTCTGCTGCAAGCGTGCCATCGCGGTGGCTGGTGCCGACGAAAAACTCCTGGCCCGACTGAAGGACCTCGAAGCCGCGGAATACTCCCAGACCTCCACCGGGACCACCGAAGGCAGCTTCCGGGACAACATCAAAGACGCCGAAGGCCAGAAGCTGCTCGAAGCGCAGGATGCCGGCGCCAAGACCGAAGAAACCAAGGACATGCTCATCCAGGCCGCGCGCGAGGCCTACCAGGAAGACACAGCAGACCCCGCCCGGTTGGACCGCCTGATCACCGCCCTGCTGAATAAGCAAGAGCCCGAGCCGGAGAACGAAGCCGTCGAGTTGCTCGAGGCCGCGTACGCCCAGCAAGGCACGTACAAGCTCAAGACCAAAGCCGACGACATCCGCATCCGTCAGTTCAAACGTCAGGCCAGCGCACTGACCAAGCAGATCAAAGCCGAGCCCGACAACGCGGCGTTGCATTCTGCTTTGGGTCAGCTGAAAGAAACCCAGAACAGCTTTGAGCTGGGTGTCTTTGAAGAGCGGGCCCAGAAGTACCCGACGGACATGAGCGTTCGTTATGACCTAGGCCGCCGGCTCTTCATCGCCAAGCGTTTTGATGAAGCGATCGGCGCGTTTCAGCAGGCGACCGCCGACCCCAAGGTCCGCGCCCGGGCCCACCAGTACCTCGGCCAGTGCTTCATCTATGAGGACTTCCTCGATGAAGCCATCGACACGTTGGCCAAGGGCATCGAATCCCACCCGGTCCCGGATGACCAGCTCGGCCTGGACCTGCGTTACCTGCTTCTGGACGCCAACGAGCGGGTCGCCCGCAAGCGCAACAGCATGGACCACGCCCAGGCCGCCCGCGAGCTTGCCAGCACGATCTTCCAGGCCAACATCGGCTACCGCGACATCAAAGATCGCATGAAGGCCCTTAAAGACCTCATCGACGATATGTCCGGGTAAGCCCAACGCCGCTATGCCCCAAGCCCTCTGCCTCATCCCCGCCCGGTTCGGCTCAACGCGGTTTCCCGGCAAGCCCCTCGCCGACGACACCGGCTGCCCGCTGATTCAACACGTCGTCGAAAACGCCCAGCGTGCGTCGTGCGTCGCAGAGGTCGTCGTGGCCACAGACGACGTGCGCATCGCCGAGGCGGTGAACGGTTTCGGCGGCCGAGCGGTCATGACCGGCGAGCACCCCAACGGCACGTCCCGCCTCGCCGAGGCCTACACCCTCCTCCACGCTGATCACGAGCTGATCGTCAACGTCCAAGGCGACGAACCCGAGATCGACCCCGCCGTCATCGACGCTTTGATCCAAGGCCTGGCCCACGACGACGCGGCGGACATGGCCACCCTCTACAGCCCGTTCCCCGATCACGAAGACCCGCAGAACCCCAACATCGTCAAGGTGGTTTTAGATCAGCGCCGGCGTGCCATGTACTTCTCGCGGTCACTGATCCCCTGTCATCGGGATGCGGACACGCCCAAGCCTGCGGTCTACAAGCACCCGGGCCTGTACGCCTATCGGCGCGAGTTCCTCCTACGCTACCCCACGTTGGCACCGACACCGCTGGAGCAGGCGGAGCAGCTCGAACAGCTTCGCGTGCTGGAGCACGGGCACACGATCGCCATGATCCCCGCCGACGCCCCGCACCCGGGGATCGACACGCCTGAGCAGTACGCTGAGTTTGTCGGCCGCTGGACGCAGCAGAACGGCTAAGACGAGCCCTTCTGCGTAGGCCCAAACGTGATGTCCAGATGGGCCTCCGCCAGCCCGAGGAACCCGGTGCCCAGCTTGCCGCCGAGGGTCCACTCCTTGGGCGTCAGCAGGCCGCTGATGAAACGCCAGAGCAGCCGAAGCAGGCGCTTGAGGATCGGCTGCACACGGTTGCCCAGAAAACGCCGCTGCCAGGTCAGCCTCTGCTTGACCTTGGCGACAAAGGTGTTGCCCTTGCCATGTGCGGCAGGGTCTTCGGCGATCCGCGCATCGACCGCGGCTTCGAGCTTCTCCAGCAACGACTCCAGCCAGGCCAACTCTGCTTGAAGTTGATTCACCCGACTGACCATCAGCCGGGCCTCGGCTTCGCCCTTGCCCCCTGCCGCGGCCTCGCGGATCCGGCCGATCAAGGCCACGATGTCTTCGATCAACACCTGAATATCCTCGATCGCCTCCGCGATGAACTCCCCGGGCCAGTCTGTCATGTCCCGTGCCACGCTGTCGTAGCTCTCTTCGCGGTCCGATTTGGCGAATTCGTCAAACGCCTCACGGAACTGCTGCATCTGCCCGAGCATCGCTGCTGCGTCCCGGTCAAACATGGCTTGATCGTACGGGCCACCCAAAGGCATCTCATCAGACATCGCGTTCCCCTGAACTGAAATGGTCTCCGAACCAATATCCATCTTCTGCTGAACACGACAAGCTTAAAGCTCAAAACTCACGCTTTCCAAACCTTGGCTTGCCCCGGACGATCCGGCGCGGTACAAACGCGCATGCCCACTACGCAAACCCTCCTCGAAGACGCTGGCCACACCACCCAAGACTCCGAGTTTTTCAACCCCGTTCCCGAAGGCTACGTCCTCGGCCGGCATAAGTACGTCGTCGTCCTGGGCACCGTGATCTCCGGCCTGGGCAAAGGGATCTTTTCCTCCTCGCTGGCGAAGCTCCTCAAAGACAAGGGCCTTGCTGTCGCGCCGATCAAGATGGAGGGCTACCTGAACCTCGACTCGGGCACGCTGAACCCCTACCGCCACGGCGAAGTATTCGTGCTGGACGACGGCATGGAAACCGACATGGACCTGGGCACCTACGAGCGGATGCTCGACCAGAACCTCGGCCGACGGAACTACACGACCAGTGGGCAGATCTTCAAGGAAGTCCTCGAGAAAGAACGCCACGGCGGGTACCTCGGCCGGGACGTGCAGATGATCCCCCACGTCACCGGCGAAGTGAAGTACAAGCTCCGCGAACTGGCGATGAAGCAGGCGGCGGACGTCGTGTTCATCGAAGTCGGCGGCACGGTCGGCGACCACGAGAACGCTTTCTACATCGAAGCATTGCGTCAGCTCGCGTTTGAAGAAGGCGAAAACGCGGTGTGTTTCGTCGCGCTGACCTACGTGATCGAGCCCCCGGCCTTGGGCGAGCAGAAGTCCAAAGCCGCGCAGCTGGGTTTGAAGAAGCTGATGGAAGCCGGGATTCAGCCGCACCTCGTTGCGGTGCGGGCACAGAACCCGGTCCAGCACTCGGCCCGCGAGAAAATCGCGATGTTCTCCAACGTGCCCATGCGGCGTACGTTCTCGATGCACGACCGCGACTCGATCTACACGATCCCCGACTCCTGCCGACGGGCGGGGCTGGACCGTGAAGTCCTGACGATCCTCGACCTGCACGAGAAGGTCGACCAGGTGCACGAGGACGAAGCACGCGAAAAATGGTCTTCCTATGTTTCTCGCCTGCAGGCCGAGCGCTTGTTCAAGGTCAAGATCGGGATCACCGGCAAGTACGCCGCTCTGCGCGACGCCTACGCCTCGATCGACAAAGCCTTGGAGCACTGCGGCACGCACCTCTCGGCTGAGATCGACCTGCAGTGGATCGACACCACGACCTTCGAACCCGAGGACACGCCCAAGCATCTGAAAGACCTGGACGCGGTGATTGTGCCCGGCGGGTTCGGGCACCGGGGCACCGAGACTAAGATCGCCTGCGTCAAGCACTGCCGGGAAACCAAGCTGCCCTACCTTGGGATTTGCTTAGGCTTCCAGATGGCGGTGATCGAGCACGCGCGCAATGTCTGTGATTTGAAGGGCGCCACTTCCAGTGAGTTCGGCAAAGATGCGCCGCACACCGTCATCGACATCCTGCCCGAGCAGAAGAAGATCGAAGGCCTGGGCGGCAACATGCGTTTGGGCGGCAAGGATGTCCTCGTCAAGCCGCACACCCTGGCGTCGTTCTTGTTCAAGCCCGATGCGGAGCAGGCGTTTACCGTGCGCGAGCGTTTCCGTCACCGCTACGAGGTTGACCCCGAGTACATCGAACGCCTCGAAGCGGGCGGCTTAGTGTTCTCCGGCCGACACCCCAAACAGCCGATTATGCAGGTGCTGGAGTTGCCCGTAGATCAGCACCCGTACTTCATCGGCGCTCAGTTCCACCCCGAACTGCTCAGCCGACCGCTGCGTCCCCAGCCGATGTTCATGGGTCTGGTGGCCGCGGCCATCCGCCACGCCCACCCGTCGATCGCCCCCAGTGATATCTCCAAGCGCTGGCTGCCCGAGGCGTTCAACGAGGGCAAGCCGGTCGCGAAGTAATTCGGCGTCTCCCGTGAAAATCTAAACACGAAAACGCAACCGTTTCCAGGCTGGGTGTGGATATCATGCACCCATGAATACACGCCTGTGCTTGAACGTCTTGCTGTTGGTTTTCGCTTCGCTGATCACCACCAACCCGGGTTTGGCTCAAACCCAAGAGCGTCCGCCGAACGTCATCGTGATGCTGATCGATGACGCGGGCTACGCCGACTTTGGCTTCCTCGGCGAAACGGATCTGCGCACGCCCCACATGGACCGCCTCGCCGCCGAAGGCGTGTCGTTCACGCAGGCGTACGTCTCGGGTTCGGTCTGCTGCCCGTCGCGGGCCGGCCTGCTCACCGGGCGCTACCAGCAGCGCTTCGGCCACGAGTTCAACGGCCCCAACCAAGCGATCCCCCCCTACCAGCCCGCCGACGCCGGCTTGGCGGTGACCGAGTACACCCTCGGCGACGTCTTCCAGGCCAACGGCTACGCCACCCAGTGCGTCGGCAAATGGCACATGGGCTCACGCCCCGAACGCCGGCAGTACGACCCGCTCGTCCGCGGCTTCGATGAGTTCTACGGCCTGGAAGCCGGGCACCGCCATTACTTCACTCACACCGACTACGAACGTCGCGAGGCTTACAGTTTCTTGATGCGGGACAACTGGGAGTACATCCCCGAGGCCGACATCACCTACGTCACCGACGACCAGGCGGCCGCGGCGATGCGTTTCATCCGGCGTCATGCGGATCAGCCGTTCTTCATCTACCTGTCCTACACCGCGGTGCACGGCCCGACTCAGGCCAAGCCCGAAGACATCGCTTTGTTTGATTACATCGAGAACAACCGCCGCCGGACCTATGCCGCCATGATGAAGGCGATGGACGACAGCGTCGGCCATATCCGGGCGTTGCTCGAAGACCTGGGCTTGACCGAGAACACCCTGATCATCCTCACCAACGACAACGGCGGGCCGATCGGCAACGGCTCGCGCAACGCGCCGCTGCGGGGCAACAAAGGCACGCTCTGGGAAGGCGGCACCCGCGTGCCGTTCGTCATGAGCATGCCCGGCACACTGCCGGAGGGTGAAGTCCGGCACGCCCCGATCATCACGCTGGACATCCTGCCCACGGCACTCGCTGCCGCAGACTTGCCGGACCCCTTCGCTCACGCTCGGCCGCTCGACGGCGTCAACCTGATGCCCTACGCCTTGGGCGAATCCGACACCCAACCCCACGAAACCCTCTACTGGCGTCACGGCACCGTTGCGGCGGTCCGCCACGGCAACTGGAAACTGATCCGGGTTGAGCGTTCGCCGGACATCCTCATCGACCTGGCCAACGACCCGTTCGAGACGACCAACCTCGCTGGCCAACACCCCGATGTGGTCGCTCAGCTGCATGAACTGCTGACCCAATGGGAGTCCGAGCTCGCGCCGCCCCGATGGAACGAAGGCCAACGCTGGGACAACAACCGAATCGACTTTCACCAGATGGACTGGCCCGGCCGGGGCTAAGCGTTCGAGCGTATCGGCTTTGCTTTTGATTGAAACCTGTTTGCAAGGAAATCCATGCACCGACTCTTCGTTCTGCTTTTGAGCCTGACACTGGCCGCACACACTGCCTGCGCACAGGCGCCCGACCGTCCCGTCAACGTGATTGTGATGCTGATCGACGACGCGGGTTACAACGACTTCGGGTTCCTCGGCGAGACTCAGCTACGCACGCCGCACATGGATCAACTCGCTGCCGACGGCGTGAACTTTCGACAGGGCTATGTGAGCGCGTCGGTCTGCTGCCCGTCCCGCGGCGGCTTGCTGACCGGCCGATACCAGCAACGCTTCGGCCATGAGTACAACGGACCGCGCGAAGCCGTGGCGCCATACCACGAAGCCGAAGCCGGCTTAGCGGTAACCGAATACACGATCGGCGATGTCTTTCAGGCCTACGGCTATCGCACCCAATGCGTCGGGAAGTGGCACATGGGCGGCAACCAACAGGCGATGCAGTACGACCCCTTGGTGCGCGGGTTCAACGAGTTCTACGGGCTCCAGGCCGGGCACCGCCACTTCTTCAGCCACCCGCAGTACGAGCGGGATCAGCGTGACGGCTTCCGCATGCGCGACGGCTGGGACTACATCCCCGAATCGGACATCACCTACCTGACCGACAACCAGTCCGATGCTGCGGTCGATTTCATCCGCCGCCACGCCGACCAGCCGTTCTTCATCTACCTGTCCTACACCGCGGTGCACGCTCCGGTCGAAGCCAAGGCTGAAGACATCGCGTTGTTCGGGCATATCGACAACCAACGCCGCCGCACCTACGCCGCGATGATGAAGGCCACCGACGACAGCGTCGGCAACATCCGAGCCACCCTTGAAGAGCTAGGCCTGACGGAAAACACCCTGATCATCCTCACCAATGACAACGGCGGCCCCAACAGCAACGGGTCGAGCAACTTCCCGTTACGGGGCCACAAGGGCTCGCACTGGGAAGGCGGCCTGCGTGTGCCTTTCGTAATGGCGATGCCCGGCACCGTGCCCGCTGGTGTCGAATATGACCACCCAGTCATCACGCTGGACATCCTGCCCACCGCCATGGCCGTGGCAGGGATCGAAGACCCGTTCCACCGCGCCCGCACACTCGACGGCGTCAACCTGATGCCGTTTGTCTTGGGTGAAAACGACGCCCGTCCGCACGATCGGTTGTTCTGGCGTCGTGGGCCCCGGGCCACGGTCCGTGACGGCGACTGGAAACTGATCCGCGAAGAAGGGCAACCGCTGTTCCTGGTCAACGTGGTCGAGGATATCCGCGAAACGACGAACGTTGCGGAGCAACACGCCGATCGCGTGCAGGCGATGCTCGAATTGTTGGAAGGCTGGGAGTCGGAACTGGCACCCCCCCGTTGGCTGAATCGCGGACGCTGGGTCAACGTCGATACGCCCGAGGACGCGTTCCCCGAGAACTGGGTGGCGCTGGCGTTGCAAGACTGAGAACGCCCACCGACACGCTTGCAAACAGGCGACACACAGACGGATGCACCGCGCATCCTGTTAACCTATTTGCATGGATGAAATCGCTCCGTTTGCCGCATTGATCGTCTTTGGTATCGGCCTCGTCGGGCTTCAGCAGTCCCGCGCTTTCGTGCCGGCGTTTGCCACCGCGGTCCTGATCCGGTTCTTTGGCAACAAAGACTGGGGCCTGATCGATACGCTCAACCTGAATGAGACTGTCTTCACCTCCGATGCGATGCTGCTGACGCTCGGCACGCTCGCGCTGTTGGAAGTGTTTGGCGACAAGGTGCCGGAGATCCGTGATTCGATCATGGGGCTGGACAAGCCCGTGAAAACGATCATGGGCGTGCTGACCACCGTCGGCGTATCCGGCAGCAACCCCGAGCTGGCGGAGACGACGATCGACGCCGCTGAGGCCGGGCTGCTGGCTTACCCCGTGGCGCTGAGCGTGGGCGCGGGGGTCTGGATCGCCACCACGCTGCGCAACACGATCCTCGGCGTGATCCGTGAGGCCGACCCGGATGATGACATCGGGATCCAGGGTCTGCTGTCCTGGGGGGAAGACATCTTCAGCTTCTTCGGGCTGTGGATCCTGGTGCTGTATCCGGTATTTATGGCGGTCCTCATTGGGATCGCGTTCGGCCTGCTCTGGCTGGCGACGAAGTACCTGGAATGGAAAGACGAGAAGGCCCAGTCGCCCTGCCCTGAATGCCAAACCGAGAACTATCACGCGGCATTGCACTGCAAGAACTGCAACCACCGCCTGGCGGGGCCGATGCAGGTCGGCTTCCTCGGCGGGATTACGAAGAAGCCCGTCCTCGATCTCGCTACGCAGCCGTACCGCTTGGCGAGCAAGAAGCGTTGCCCGGTGTGTGCCAGTCGCCTCAAGGACAATTCGCCCTACCAAACCTGCGAAAGTTGCGGGCACCAGCTCAATGCCGATCCTGCATTCCGCGAGGGCTACCCCAACTACGTCGCCAAGCGTCTGCCGATCGCGCTGATCGTCGGTGGGCTGTTCAGCCTGATCCCGATCGTCGGACTGATTCCAGGGATGATCTTCGGCAAAGTCACCGTCGTTGCCCCCTACCGCCGCTACCTGCCCTGGGGCAAGGGCTGCCTGACCCGACTGGGGGTCAAGATCATCTTCTTTATCCTGATTTTGGTGCAGGTGGTTCCCCTGGCTGGCGGACTGGTCGTGCCCGCGATGACGCTTCTGAGCTTCGGCATCCACCGTGGGGCCTACGCCTCCGCGCTAGCCGATCAGCCAAAGACGGATTGATCCCCGCCGGCGACGGAGCTACTCTTCGCGCGATCCCGAACCGATCCGCCTCGGGTCCGTATAAGCACGGCCCATATAACCGGCAGGGAAGCCGCGACGATGCCCCCGAAACTTGCAATCACGAGTACCGTCTGGCCGAAGACAAACAGGTCGGACGCGGCGCGGGTGGCGTCGGCCGACCCCACGGAGGCCCAAGCCGTGCCGATCTGCAAGCAAACGCATTTTCGTGGCCCCCGGCGATTCGCAGCGGCGTTGCTTTGCGCCGTCTGCGCGGCTCCCGGCTGGGCGGACCGCGTCGAGCTGGTCGCAGGCGACGTGCTGCAAGGCACGGTCGTTTCGCACGACGATCAACAGCTCGTCATGGATCACCCCGCGCTGGGCCAGATCACCTTCGCCGCGGACCAGATCGCCTCGGTCCAGCGGGACCAGTCACAAGTAACCCCGCCTGCCGATGAAACCCAGCCCGCACCCCTGCCGCGCCAAAGCCCCGCCGAGGCCGGGCAACAAGCGTTGATACAGGCCGCCGCCTTCCAAGCCGCAAACCAGCGTCTTCGGCTGTGGCAAGGCTGGAAAAACAAGATCGAAGTCTCCTTCACCGGCCGCGAGGGCAATACCCGGTCACAGACCTATGGCCTGCGTTTCCGCTCCAACCGAGAAACCGATCACCACCGCACGAATGTCGATTCACGTGCTCGTTTTGCTCGGAACCGTAGCCGAACCAGCGACCAGGAGTTCATGCTGCAAGTCCAGCATGATTTTCTCATCGAAGACAGCCGGTGGTTTCCTTTCGTGCGTGGGCAGTATGACTATGACCGGTTCGAAGACTGGGAACACCGCGTACAAGGCTTCGCCGGCTTTGGCTTCCGAGCGGTCGACGACCCGAAGTTCAAAGCCGAGCTACGCTTTGCCGGGGGCGTGACCCACGAATTCGAGGGCATGCAGGACACCCGCGCCGAGGGCCTGCTCTCCGCCGCGGTGATCGAATGGCGCCCCATCGACGGGCATAAGGTGCTCAGCGGGGCAACGTGGTTTCCCAACCTCGACAACGGCGACGACTACCGCATCGTCTCCAACATCGAATGGCAGATCCGCATGCCCAGCGTGGACGGCCTGTTCTTAAAAATCGGCCTCGAAAACGAGTACGAAACCGACATCTCCCCCGGCGAGCGCCGAAACGACACCCGGTACTACAGCGGGATCGTCTACGAGTTCTAGCCCAAACGCTCGATTTCGGCACCAACCAAGTTTTTCCTCTATTGATGCCGCGCTTTTGCGTCGTTTTGCGCTTCAAATGTTGCATACACGCCCGATGCATACTAATTTACGAGTGTGTTTTGATTTTGCGCCTTTCTTGCCTTGATGCTTGTCTTGATGTTTCCCGTTTAAGCAGATTCTTATGCCGCAATCTACCCGTACCCAGTATTTCCATGTGGGCTTCGTGGGCAGTCTGTCCACCGCCTTTAGCCGTGAAGTGCTCGCGGGGCTCTTCAACTACGCCAACCACAAGACGCACCACCCCAAGTGGCGAATCACCAGCTATAGCGCACAAACCCTGCAAACCAACGCCCGGCTGCTGTCTCAGCATGTGCCCGATGCGCTGATTACTCAATGCTTTGATCCCGGCCTCGCGGAATACTACGACTCCTTGGGTGTGCCTTGGGTCAACACCGGCGCGCCCGATGCCGCGGACGCACCTTGCATCATCACCGACGACTTTGCGATCGGGCAGATGGGTGCCGACGAACTCTTCCGCCGAGGGCTCCGCAACTTCTTATTCATCGGCAACGGCGTGTCCTACTCCACGCAACGCTACGAGGGGTTTCGGTCCGTCATCAACGAACGTGGCTATGACTGCAGCGAGTACCGCATTGACCCTCGATTCGGCTGGGCCGAGCGCGCCAACGAACTGCCCGTGATCATGTCCAAGCTGGCAGACCACCTGCGCTCGCTGGACACGCCGCTGGGCATTCTGTGCCAGAATGATGAAGCAGGCTTTTTTACGATCAACGCCTGTCACGAAGTCGAACTCCACGTGCCCGAACAGGTGGCGATCCTCGGCGTTGACAACGACGAACTGGGCTGCATGGCCTCTTACCCGAGCCTCAGCTCGGTCAGGACCCCCACCGAGGCGATCGGGCAGACCGCCGCGGCCCTGCTGTCCAAGCTGGCTGCGGGTGATACCGTGCCCCAGCTCACGAAGCTTGCGCCGATCGAAGTGGTGACGCGGATGTCGACCGACATCAGCACGATCGAAGACCAGATCGTCGCCAAAGCGATCGAGTACATCAAAGCCAACATCACCGGCGAGATGTCGGTTGAACTCGTCGCGGAGCATGTCAACCTTTCCAGACGTGCTTTGCAGAAACGCTTTCAAAAAGCCGTGGGCATCACGATCGCCGAGGAGATCATCCGCTGCCGGGTCGACCGGGCCAAGGAACTGCTCCGTTCGACGGATTGGCCGATTTCCCGCGTCGCCACGGAAGCGGGGTACGCCAATTCCTCACGCTTGGCCACAACCTTTCGGCGGGAGCTGAACGAGACGCCCAAGTCGTTCCGGGAACGCACGCAGGACCCCTGATCAACCGCGGCGAAACACCGCCTGCCCCCCCAGCGCATCAAAAAGCCGGTACTCCCTCGTAAGAGAGCACCGGCTTAGAACAGAGTCATATTGGGTTGAATCGCCCTCGAACCAGCGGCGAGTCAGGTCTTCGCGTTCGGCTTAGGCCGAGCGACGACGACGAGCCAGCAGGCACAGACCGCCCAGGCCCGACAGCGCCAGCGAGGCCGGTTCGGGAACGACGGTGACGGTGAACTGCGAGGTGATGTCGTCGGTCCGGATCCGGTTAGGATCCACTGCGCCGGAGACGAAGTCCTCACCGCTGCTGCCGACGACCAGGGTCGTCAGGTCGAAACCCGAAACGTCGATCTGGGCGTTGTTGCTGTTGCTGGCGCTGAAGCCAGAAACGCCGGGAGTGATCAGGCTGTCATCGGTCGAACCAATGCCGTCCACGATGCTGCCTTCAAACGACCAGTTCGCAGCGCCGGGGGTGGCTTCGAGCGAGTCGGAGATGTAAGCAGCGTCGCCGTCGTTATCGACGAAGAAGAGGATCACAGCGGTGAACTCGTCGAAGTTCACGGAAACGTCAGCAGGGTTCAAGCCGTTGAAATCGGTCACGACAATGTTCTCGACGGCGTACTGGACACCTTCGCCGAGTTGATCGATCGCATTGTTACCCGTAGCACCAGTAATACCGAATTCACGGTTGGTGGTTCCGCCGTTCGTGCGGAGGGTACCACCGAGGCCGGTCAGGCGAACGTCGTAAGTAAAAGCCACACCGGTGTCGCCATCGGTCGCCGCACCCGACATCACGAAATCCGCAACGTTCAGGTTGCCACCCGCGTTCTCACCCGCCGAGTTGTCGTAGGCCAAGGTGTCGGTGACGGTCCCGGCCTGAGCGGCCCCGGCGAACAGACCCGCCAGCACCAGGCTCGCGGCGACGGACGAACCGCCAGCAGTTTGGAACAAAGCTCTCATCAAAAAATCCTCCTATAGGAAATGCAAACAGAACGTTCATCAAGAAAGCTGGAACCACTCCAGCAGCAAGGGTCGGCTTTCACGCATCGGGTCTGCAAACACACAAATATCGCAGGCACACACGCCAATTGCCTTGACTGCTATCAAGTTAACCCTGGATTCCGGAAGACGGTAACCGTTAAGCGCATAATCATTTTCGATTCACGCATCCGAGGCCTGATTTCGGTGAATTTGCGGTTCTCAGCTTTTTATCCACGTAGAAAACAATGATCATCTTGCTGCGTTCGGGACCTAAATGCCGTTTTACGAAAGCAATTTCACCTTTCGTTCGAACCGGTTTTCCTTTAGCGGCATTTCGGAAAACGAGCGCATACAAATTTTTCTTACGCGCAAAACCCTGTATGCTATCCGAGTACATGCGCCTTTTTTCTAATGGATCCCGCAGATTCTTTCCAAAGCTGCCCGAATCAAGCCAGCATCATGCCTAAGAGTGAAACAATTTTTTCGCAAACGAGACCGGTTGCACACGTCTGCGTGTTCGGCAGCTTGGTGACCAATTTCAGTCGCGAGGTGTTAGCCGGCGTCCTGAGCTACGCGGGCAAACGCCGGGAAGAGCCTCACTGGCGCGTGACCGGCTTCAACTGGTCCAGCATCGAGGATGAGTTTGACATGCTGTCGCGCCGCCCCCCGGACGCCATCATCGCCCAGGTCTTTGGGGCCCAGCGGGCCGAGCTGATGCAGAGTCTAGGCAAACCCTGGGTGAATGTCGGCAATCCCGATGCCAGCGACGTCCCCAACGTCATCAGCGACAACATCGCCATCGGTCGGCTCGGCGCGGAGGAACTCGTCCGCCGGGGCATCCGCAACTTTCTGTACGTGGGCAACTACCTGGGCTACTCCAACGACCGCCTCGCAGGCTTCCAAAGCTGCCTGGCGGAGTCCGGGCTGCAGGCTCAGGTGCTCAATGTCGATGCACACTTCGGCTGGATGTACAAGGCCCCGGAGATGCCGCAGGTCATCGAACAGTTCAAGAACGCGATCCTGTCCATCGACAAACCCCTGGGTATCTTCGCCCACAACGACGAAGCAGCCGGCCTGGCAATCGAAGTCTGCCATCAGACAAACCTCCACGTCCCCGAGCAGGTTGCGGTGCTGGGCGTGGACAACGACGAACTGAACTGCCAGGCCAACTACCCCACCCTCAGCAGCATCCAGCCTCAAGCCGAAGGCATCGGCATCACCGCCGCCAAGCTGCTCGACGGCATCATGAAAGGCGAAGACGCGCCCAATCGGACCACCATCCCACCCGTGGGTGTCGTCACGCGGATGTCGACCGATATCACCGCGGTGAAGGACGAGATGGTCAGCCACGCGATTACCTTCATCAAACGCAAAGCCACCGAAGGCATCGCGGTCGAAGACGTCGCGGCCTACACCGGCCTGTCCCGCCGCTCGCTGCAGATGCGTTTCCAGCAGGCGCTGGGGGTGACGATCGCCGACGAGATTCGGCGTTGCCGGATCGATACCGCCAAGGAGTTGCTACGGACTACCGATTGGCCGATCGCCCGTGTCGCCTCTGAAGCCGGCTACTCCAGCTCCGCCCGACTGGCGAACACTTTCCGCCGCGAACTTAACGAGACGCCCAAAGCCTACCGCGAACGGACCAAGCGGATCTAAGCGTCAATTCGTCTGCTCCAACGCTGTAAGCCCCTGTTCCCCGGCGTTCGAGATGGGCGTCGAGCTGTGGTAATACTGCCCATTGGGGCCCACGTACACATGATTGTGTGAATTCGAGATCGCCACCCGTTGCCCATTGGGCGCCCGGTAGATGGACATGCCACGCAGGGCCCAGACCGTCCGCTCGTGGGCCCGTGAGCTGGTCTCGTTCCACAAGTCAAACGAATCCCGCTGCATCTGGCTGATCTCTTCGTGGTGCTGAGCGTACAGCCTCGACAGCCGCCGGGCCGCTTCGATCTGCCCCATCACGTTGTTGTGAAACAGTTGTCGAACGTACGTCAGATAGCCGTGCCACCGCTCTTCAAAACGCAGGCTCCCTGCGATATGCAGCAGCATCGGCCGGGCCTGGTCCAGGCTCCCCTCAGCCGCCCGCAGGCCGTACAGTTCTTCCGGCGACCACATCCAATTCCCCGCCGCATCGAACACCGTGTACACCACCATCACGTCCTCTTCAACCGCCCCCATCTCGGCCTGGTACCGGATCCGAACCCGGCCGGCCATCCCCTGTCCCTGGACCTGTTGGGCTTGCAGCTGCTCGGTATAGGCCTGCGCCAGCTCCGGCATCGGCGTCGTCGAGACCACCTCGGCCTGAGCACCCGCAGGCAGCTGGGGAAACACGATCATCCGCACCAGTTCCGCCGGGTCACGCGGGACCGGGGCAATGCGATGCCCTAAGTACCGGCCGCTGTGCGCCTGCCCCTGCAACAACTGCTGAGCCATCTGCCCCAACTGCACGTAAGCGTCAGCCGCGTAGAAACGAACCGCAAGCCCACTCTGCGGATCAAAAACACCCCCCGATATCGCCGCCTGCCGCGTACTCTCGTAGTCCCAAAGCACACGGAAATCCTGTTGCCAACCCTCGGGCACCATCACCGACAACGCATCGATGTTCTCTGTCTCATCCCGCACCGTCGTGGGCGTCAACACCATGAGCTCCGGCAACACACCCGCCTGCTCTGGCTGCTCCCCCCATCGCCGGCCTTCTCCCGCCGGTGCCCCCGCGCCGCCCGCTTGTTCCTGCTCCCCTTCTGCCTCGACGGTCAACCGATACGTGCCTGATTCACCCACGTTGTAACTGGTCACAATCAGAATGTGCTCGCCGGCCTGCGCCGCGGTGTAAACCATCCGAGACCGCTGCGTCGAGCCTTCAAAATCATCGTTCTCAAACTGCTGCCCGTCCGGTGTCAGCAGGATCAGGTACGTATCAAACGCCTGGGACGTCAGCTCGATCGTCACGCGCTGCCCGGCCTGCATCGGCACCGGGTAGCTGTCGTACGTCTCCCCCGACTGCAGCGTCGGGTCGGCCGCCTCCAACGCCCCGTCGATCGTCTCGGCCACCGCCGAGCCACCTAGCGCCAGCATGCACAGCAAGCCGGTCAACCTCATGCCGATCACCTGTCCCACACGCATAGCAAGCCTCCTGTTGAGTGCCGCAATGCCAAACCAGACGCGCCCGGGCGTCTCGTGTTCCCGATCCCACCCAGTTAACTCAAAATGAACCCCCAAAACAAGGGTTAATCTTCCCTCGCGACCTCTGTTTCAATGTCCTGCTGCTTGGTCGCCGCCGCCTTCGCCACCGCCCGCATGTCCGCAGCGACATCGGTCTCGTCCATGATCTCCACGCCCAGCAGCGTCTCGACGCAGTCCTCCAGCGTGATCACCCCCGCCGTGCCCCCGAACTCATCGACCACCAGCAGCAGGTGCTCCCGGTCGTCGATCATCTTCTGCATCACTGATTCCACCGAGGCGGTCTCCGGCACCACCGAGATCGGCGTCTGCAAGTCACCCACCGACCGCTCACTGTCCGCCCGCAACAAGTCCTGCCGCAGCACCAGCCCGGTCACATGGTCCGTCGACCCCGCGTAGACCGGCATCCGCGCGTGATGGAACCGCTCGTTCTCCGACATCGCATCCCCAACCCGCTTCTCGCCCGGCAGCATAAAGACCACCTTCCGGGGCGTCATCACATCCTTGGCCCGGACCTCGTGCAGCTTCAGCAGGTTGCCAATAACCCGCGATTCATCAGCATCAATCGCGCCGTGCTCGCTGCCCATCTGCGTAATCACCTCCACCTCAGCCCTAGTGATCCGTGTGTGATGCCCCCCGCCGAGCTTGCCCGACAGCACCGCCATCGGCGCGACCACCGGGTACAAAAGCCAGAGCATGCCCTTGAGCGTGAACGCGGTGAAGGTCGCCAGCTTCTTGGCGTGAGCGGCGCCCAGCGTCTTGGGGATGATCTCGCTAAGGACCAGAATCAGCAGCGTCACGAGCACGCTGGCCAGCGTCAGCCAGGCGCTGCCGAAGATCACCAGCACCTGCGCCCCGACGCCCGCCGCCCCGAACGTATGGGAGATCGTGTTCAAGGTCAGGATCGCCGTGAGTGGCCGATCCACGCTCTTGAGGTACCCCTCGAGCATCGGCCCGGCGCGTCGCCCCTGCTGCGTCAGCAACGCCGCGTCCGCCCGGGTAAGCGTCAAAAGCGACGCCTCCAGCATCGAGCACAAGAACGACACCCCCACCGCCATCACCAGGTAGACACCCAGCAAGACCCAGTCGGTCGTCGTCGCCTGCCCACCCTCAACGGCTCCGCCAGACACCGGCATCGCCGCCAACATATTTACGATCATGTCCATGCCCGGCATCCTACCCGCCCCGCTATCCTCTGCCGGATGTCACAGGCCCCCTCCACCCTTTCCTCCCCTCAGCCCGGCCCGTTCCAGCAAGGCCTCCGATCGTTCAAGCAGAACATCTACCCCGCGCTGGTCTTCCAGGCCTTTGCGATCACGTTGTACCTGCTCTACCGCTTCCACACGCCCACCCAACAACTGCTCGCCCACGTCTCTGAGCTCAAAGCACAGGCCGGCATCCTCTTCCCCGCGGTCTCCACCGCGCTGTTCGGCGGCATCCTGCCCTTCCTCGTCCAACGCGCACGCCCCGCCCACCGGCACACCGTCCCCTGGTCCGCGCTGCTGTTCTTCGCGCTGTTCTGGGCCTACAAAGGCATCGAGGTCGACCTGCTGTACCGCGGCCAGGCCTACCTGTTCGGCAACAACGCCCAAGTCACCACCATCCTCAAGAAGCTCGCGCTGGACATGGGCCTCTACGTCCCCTTCTGGACCATCCCCACCGTGCTCCTGGCCTACCAGTGGAAAGACCGCGGCTACGACACCCGGGCCACCCTCGCCAGCATCAATTGGCGCTGGTACCGCGATGAGGTCATCCCGCTGATCGTCTTCAACTGCGCGGTCTGGATTCCTGCCGTGGCGGTCATCTACGCCTTGGATCAGCCGCTGCAACTGCCCATGCAAAACCTCGTGCAGTGCTTCTGGAGCATCATGCTGATCTTCCTCACCCGGCCGAGCGACGCGTAGCCCCGCGATATCATCTGCTGGATGACCAAGCTCTCGGCCAACCTCAACAAGATCGCCCTGGTCCGCAACAGCCGTGACGGCCACCGCCCGGACCCGGTCGCGCTGGCCCGGCTCGCCCTGGATGCCGGCGCGTTCGGCATCACGCTGCACCCGCGTCCGGACTACCGCCACGCCCGCCCCGACGACGTGCAACGCATCGCGGCACTGCTCCGTGAGCCCGCCTACGCCAACCGGGAGTTCAACATCGAGGGCAACCCCTTCGAGGGCGACTGGATGCAGCTCGTCGAGCAGGCTCGGCCCGCCCAGGCCACCCTGGTGCCCGACAGCCTGACCCAGACCACCAGCGACCACGGCTGGTCGTTCCCGAACGACACCGCACGCCTCACGCCGATCGTCCAGCAGCTCAAGCAGTGGGGCTGCCGCGTCAGCCTGTTCGTCGATCCCGAGCCCAATGCGATGCAGCACGTCCCGGCGACCGGGGCCGACCGCATCGAGCTGTACACCGAAAGTTTTGCCCAGGCCCACGCCGCAGGTGATTGGCAAACCGTGCGCGAAGCCTACGCCGCGACGGCCGAAGCGGCGCACCAGCTAGGCCTAGGCGTGAATGCCGGGCACGACCTGGACCTGAGCAACCTGTCAGACTTCCTCGCCGGCGTGCCGCATGTGGCCGAAGTCTCGATCGGGCACGCGCTGACCGCCGATGCGCTGGAGCTGGGCATGCCCGAAGCGGTTCGCCGGTATGTCGCGATCTGCGGATGATCCGGCTTTAAGGAAAGATGCCGCGTAACTCGTAGACCTCGCCCAGACGTTCCACGGCACACAGGTACGCCGCGGTCCGCAGGTCGCAGCCATGCTCTTTGGCCATCGCGCTAACCCGCTGGGCCGCGTCCGCCATGCTGCCCTTCAACTCAGCGTCCACCCGGTGCAGCGACCACGTCTCCGCCTGGCGGTTCTGTCGCCACTCCATGTAGCTCACCGTCACCCCCCCCGCGTTGCAAAGAATCGCCGGCAAAACCTCTATGCCCTTGTCCTTGAGCACCTGCTCCCCCGCCGGCAGGGTCGGCGCGTTCGCCGCCTCCACCACCGCTCGGGCGTCGATCAACGCCGCGTTCTCCGCATTGATCATCTGCTCCAACGCCGCGGGGATGAACAAGTCCACCTTGGTCGAGTAGAACGTCTTCTCATCAATCGGCTCGGCCCCGGCAAAGCCCGCGACCCCGCCGCTGCTGGCGACGTGCGCCGCCAACGCCGTCGTGTCGATCCCGCCCGGCGTGTCGTTCACGATCGCGCCGCTCTGGTCCATCACCGCCCGCAGCGTGACGCCACGATCCGCCAACAGCCGCGCCGCCCACGAGCCCACGTTGCCGTAGCCGATCAGCGAGCAACTGGCTTCGTCAAACTTCAGCCCCAAGTCGTCCATCAGTTCATCCAACACGAACACCACGCCCTGCCCGGTCGCCTTCTCGCGCCCCTGGCTGCCGCCGTAGGCCAAGGGCTTGCCGGTGACGACGGAGTCGCCGTGGCCATCTTTCAGGCCGCCGGTGATGTTCGCGTAGGTGTCCGCCATCCAGGCCATGACCTGGGCGTTGGTGCCCACGTCCGGCGCCGGGATGTCGTAGTTCGGGCCGATGTTGTCGCCCAGCGCCGAGATGAACCGCCGGGTCAGCCGCATCAGCTCCCCCTCGGAGTGCTTCCGTGTGTCCACCTGCACGCCGCCCTTGGCCCCGCCCAAAGGCAACCGCATCAACGCGCACTTCATCGTCATCATCACCGACAACGCCTTGACGTGGTCCAGGCTCACGTCCGGGTGGTACCGCATGCCGCCCTTGTAAGGCCCGAGGATGTCGTTGTGCTGCACCCGGTAGCCCTTGAACAGCCGATAGCTGCCGTCGTCCATCCGCACCGGAAAATGCACCATCAGCTCGTTCTTCGGCTGGGCCATGATCAGCTGCAAGTGCCGATCCGACCCCAACAGTACCGACGCGTTCAGCACCGAGCTGATCTCCTGCCGGTACAAATTGTCCGGCTCAACCCGAAACCCCAGCTCATCCAAAATCTCGTGCGGCAAAGAGGCCATAGCGCATCCTCAATCAGTGTCAGGTTCTATCCCCTGAGAGTATCGGCGAGTTATCCTTTTCGCATGATCGTTTACGCCTGCGCCGACCTCATGTTCGCCACCCGCATCCGCGCCGCCGCCGAGGACCTCCACCGGGTCTCCCGCCCCGCCCGCAACCCCGACATGCTCCAAGCACGCCTGGACCGCATCGACGACGGCAAGCCCAACGATCCCGTCTCCCTCCTGCTCATCGACCTGGACCTCCAAGACCTCGGCCTGGCCCTGATCCAACAAGCCCGCCAACACACCCCCGACCTGCCCATCTACGCCTTCGGCCCCCACGTCGCCACCGACCTGCTGCAACAAGCCCACGCCGCCGGCGCGTCGCGCGTGCTCACGCGGGGTGCGTTCGTGAAGCAACTCACCCAACTACTCACCCACCCATGACTGCCCACGGCTACCCGTCATCGACAACAAGCCCAAGCTATAAACCGAACGCAAAGTCAGCACCGTCACCCACCGCCACGGCAAATCCACCTACGCTCTGATCGATTTTGAACAGCCATTAGTGCGGCGCAAATAATAATTTGAACCGGATGCTTCGTCGCCTATCTGATTAAGGCATATCCCCGACACGAAGCGGCCCCAACGTAAAACGGCTGTATCGAATCGTGACAGAGTCCGGCTTATGATCGCACGGAATGGATATCGGGTTGTAGTTAGTGTGATGATTCTCGCCACGAACAAATTTGTCGTGATACCAGATGCCTACCGGATACGTCTCTACCTGGCCATCAAATTCCAAATCCACAAGAAGGTGGTCGCCAGAATCAAGAACCCAACGAGGACCTTCAGTCGCCCATTCAAACTGGATTTCAGCTACAAATTCGGAGGCCTCGGGATCATACGAGGCATATCCCAAACACATTGCAAAGCCATCCCAGCCAACAACCGCCCGGTACTCGACATCGCACACGGACTCATTAGGCACATTAGCCTCTAGGTGCAATAAACGGCTGTGGTCTATGTCTTCAGCCCCAGCGACAAGTCCCGCAGCAATGATCAACACGATCCGCATCATCTCTTACGATCCTTCCTGATTCGCCCAATCGGACCCGTAATCCGGGAATGCGTTCTTCACGATATCGACGAATTTTTGGGAGGGCGTGACATTATCCGAGCTGCCGTTCAGGAAAAACCCAATCTCAGTCATGTTGGCATCACTGTCGTGCGACGCAATCATGACCCCCTTGGTAACGTTCGTCACCAGCATCGCCCCGCCACACCCAAGCAGGCCCGGGCCAGCTCAACCTACAAGTCAACTAAATGACAAGCCAGAAAATCAAGGCAAATCCACGATGCGGATCACCGTCGGCTCGCTGCGGAGGGATTGCGATTCTGTCGCCCGATACCGATAGTCAAAGGCGAATGCCCTATAGACTCTGGCCATGTATCTCGCCGCCGATAAACCTGAAGACTTCGTCCCGCTCTACGAGGCCGCGTTGGCCAAGCAACGCTGGGACGCGGTGGAGCACCTGATTCACGAAGATGCGTGCGTTACCTTTTCCGATGGACGGGTCATGCGGGGCAAAGCCACGGTGGGCCTACGAAACCAATTTCGCAGCCATCCAGAACGAGGCCTACCGTATCAGCAATCTCTACTGGATCAACCGAGGCCCGGAGTCTGCTGTGTACCTGTTTGTAGCTGGACAGGGCTGATCAACGGACAACCCGCCAGCGGGCCGGCGGGCTGCAACGGACCGTGCTGGGTGACTGCGGAAGAGCCCCCTGCCGATGCCCACCGTATGCCGCGCCATCATCTTCGTCGCCGGTGTTCAAGCATGCGCAGCGTTCTACCGAGACACATTCGATTTTCCGCTCATCCCGAGCGACGACCCCCAGGGCTGACAGGAAGTCGATACCGGTTCGCCCAGGGCCGTCGCCAGCCGGCCGAGCGTGCCCGGGCGATCCACCGCGTCGACCCGCAGGTAGTACCGGCTGACCACCGAGACACTCGGCAGCACATCGGCGGGCCCCTGCTCACCGACGCTGGCCATGATTGCCCGGAAGGCTGCGGGGTACGAGCCGTTGGCGACACCGACGATGTCCGCGACAACCGCCGAAGCGGTGGGCATCTGCCCGGCGCCCTGGCCGTAGAGCATGACGTGCCCAACCGCATCGCCGACGACCGACAGCGCGTTGAACGCGCCGCCGACCTGGGCCAGCAACGCTTGCCGTGACAAGAAGCAAGGCTGCACCGTGAGTGAGATCGAGCTGTTGTCTGCTGCACGCTCGGCGATCGCCAGGAGCTTCAGGTCGTAGCCCATCTCCTGGCCCGCAGAGATATCCAGCGGGCTGAGCGTGTCGATGCCGTCACAGCGCACCTGCCCGCCGCGGGCCTCGACGCCGAACGCCAGCGAAGCGAGCACCGCCAGCTTCTGCCCAGCGTCCTGCCCGGACACGTCCAGCGTCGGGTCGGCCTCGGCGTAGCCCTTGTCCTGGGCTTCCTGCAGCGCGTCGGCGTAGGCCATGCCCTGGCTGGTCATGCGGGTGAGGATGTAGTTGCAGGTGCCGTTGAGGATGCCGTACAGGCCGGTGATCTGGTTGGCGGCGAGGCCTTGGGTCAGCGCCAGCACACAGGGGATGCCCCCGCCGCAGGACGCTTCAAACGCGACGCTGAGGTCTTTGGATTGGGCCAGCGCGAACAGCTCCGGGCCGTGCGCTGCGAGCAGCGCCTTGTTGGCGGTCACGACATGAGCGCCGCCTTCCAACGCCCGCTCGACGTATTGCTTGGCGAGATCCACTCCCCCAGCGACCTCGACGACCAAGTCGTACGAGCCGTCGAAAAAGGCATCCGGATCGTTCGTGACCGTGATGCCTTCCACCATGCCGCTGGCCTGGGCCTTGGCCACATCGCGGACCAGGACCGCTGCGAGCGTCGCCTGCCCCGCCACGGGCCCGTGCTGCAGAATCTGTGCGACCCCTCGGCCGACTGTGCCCAAACCGATCATCCCAATACGCATCGCCACGACTCGCTCCTGTGGATTATGTGTAGAACGTCCAGCATATCGCCCGCCGCAGCACCCCGCCGAACCGAGGCCCCTCCCGCCCGGCTACAATGCACCGATGACCACCCCCCCCGCTCAGTCTTCTGCAGAACCGACCCCGGACGCTTTGCCCGCGATCCAGATGCCGCTCTGCGCGATCTTCCGCCGATTCCTGAAGCGGCAGGGGCTGAAGTTCACCACCGAACGGGCGCTGATCCTCGACGCGGTGCTCGAAAAAGAAGGCGTGTTTGAAGCGGAGCAGCTGCTGGACGAGATGCGGGCCGCCAAACACCGCGTCAGCAAAGCCACGATCTACCGCACCCTCAAGCACCTGCTCGAAGCCAAGATCATTACCGAAGTCCTGATCGACTCCGGCCGGGCCCACTACCGCCTGTCCTACGGCAAGGAAACCCAGGGCCACCTCGTCTGCGTCGAGACCGACAAGATCGTCGAGTTCCCCGTCGCAGAACTCGAAGCTTTCCGGGACAAGATTTGTGCGGAGCACAGCTACGACCCCGTCAGCTTCCGCTTTGTCGTCTATGGCGTGTCGCCCGAAGCCAAAGCCCATGAGCAGGCGGAGACCGGGCAAGACGACTGAACCACAGTGGCTGTCAGTCCGACGCTTCCAGGTCGGCCTGCTCGATCGGACGCGAGATCACGTAGTCCCCGGTCATCCATCTGCCCAGGTCGATCTGCTTACATCGGCTGGAGCAGAACGGCTGATGCACTGCTGGGTCCGGCAGCGTCTTCTGGCAGATCGGGCACTTCGCTTGGGGCTTGTGGGCTTCAGGCTTCGTCATGACGACATCTTAAACCCACTGCCTACCGTCTCCCACCTGGCCCCGCCTTCGAGCACCGCGCGTCGGCCGCCTTCGACATGCGTCAGCGTCACACGCAAACCGCTGCCCCCCTCTGGCAACGCCCCAGCAACCCGGTCTGCCCATTCCACCACGACGACCGCGCCCTCCCGCAGGTCTTCGCCGTCTTCGCCCCAGACGGTTGCCACAAACGCGCGCTCGGACTCGATCCGATACGCATCGATATGCACCAGCACCGGCTGAGCTGCGTCCGCCGGCTCGTACTCGTGCACGAACACATACGTCGGGCTGCTCACCGCCGCCGCGTCAATGCCGAGCGCCTCGGCCATGCCCCGCACCAAAGACGTTTTGCCCGCGCCCAACTCCCCGACCAGCGCGATCACATCGCCTTCTGCAGCAGAAGACATGATCGCTGCGCCCAACGCAGCGGTCGCCTGTTCATTCGGCAGGTCCAACACCATCTTCATTGGCCGTGCTCCCACCCCCCACGCAACCAGCCCGGCCAATCTGCTGGGTCCGGCAGCACCGTCCCGATCCGTGTCACCGCCACGCCTTCCACTTCCCTCGGCACGTCACCGCCATGAGTAAACACCAGCTCGTAATCTTCACCATCACACACCGCATGATGCACCCGCTGCGTTGCTTCTCCTGCCACGTCCGCGTGGATCGGCAACGCCTCCGCATCGATCGCCACGCCGAAACCGGCCAATAGCCGAGGCAGGTCCTGCGCCAGCCCATCGGACACGTCCATCATCGCGCTCGGCCGGGACACTTCCGCCAACGCCCGCGCCGCCCGCAGACGCGGCTCAAACGCGAGATGCCGGCCGGAAGCGAAACTGTTGCCCAGCGCCCCGGTGACGTACACACCGTCCCCCGGTTTCGCGCCCGAGCGCAACACCGGCTCAATGCCCGCGGGCTCCGCCAACACCGTGACACTCAGCACCGCCGGGCCATCGTGTGCCGCCAGGTCTCCGCCAAACACCGGGCACCCGTAGGCCAACCCCGTCGCGTGGATCGCATCCACCAACGCCTTCGCGTCCGAGTCCTGCATCCCCCGCGGCAGGCAACCCGCGGCGACGGCGCCGATCGGCTGCGCCGCCATCGCCGCGACATCCGACAGGTTCCGCGTCACCGCTTTCCGGCCGACCTTCACCCAGTCGGTCCCGGTTTCAAAGTGAACCCCCTCCACCAGTTGATCCACCGCCGCCAGGACCACACGCCCGGCCACCCGCACCGCGCCCATGTCATCGCCCGGCGGGATCACGACGTCTTGCGCCTCCGCCTTGCCGTAGATATGAGCCAACAACTCGTTCTCGCGCATCGCTGCAGTGTACTACTCGGGCGACCACAAAAACGTATACGCCGGGCCCCGCAACTCGCGGGTCAGCCGGATGATCTCCTGCGCGTGGCCCTCGAAATGCGTCGTCGTGTGCATCACGATCGTGACCACCAGCGTCTCGAACCCCTGCACCGTGCGAGGCAGCAGCAGCGTCTCATCATCCAGGTCCGCCAGCACCGCGTCGGCCTGCTCCACCACGCTGCGCAGCCGCTGGGCCAATTCCGTCTTGGGGATCGGGCCTTTCTCATCGAACTCCGCCTGCCGATCCCGCGCATCGGGCAGCGCCGGGATCCCGTGCGTGACCCACTGCGTCAGGTTGCCGCACAGGTGCAGCACCAGGTTGCCGATCGCGTTCAGCGACGGGTGGTTCCGCGCCCAGACCTGCTGCTCATCCAGTTGTTCCAAACAATGCAGCACCTTCGTCAGCGATTCACGGTTGTGCTGCCGGGCTTCTTCGATCAGCGCCTCGGACACGCTGCCATAGCCCGAGCGGCGGTAGTCATAAATCGTCGCCTGCGTCGGGGCCGAAGCTTCGGCCTTCGCCCGCTTGGCGAGCTTGGCCACGACCCGCCAGACGTCATGCGGCGACAGGTACAGCCCGGTCTGCCCGTTGAACTCCGTGACCACGCGGTCAAACGCCGGCGTAAACAGCAACCGATCCCGCTTGCTCAGCTCGCCGACCTCCGCCTCGACACAGGCGACCAACATCGTCTCCAGGTCCGGCTCAAGCTTCGGCGGACTCGACGCCGCCTTGCCCAGCCGAGGCAGCTTCCCGGCTTTGCGCAGGTTATGCAGCCGGTGAAACACCTCGGCCCGGGTCATCGGGTTGTCGCCGACCACGACCTCGCTGAACAACGCCTCAAACGCATCGGTGTAAGGCAGGTCGTCCAGCGTCCGGTCCGCACGCACGTAGGCCGCGATGAGCTCGGGGTCCAGACTGGTTTCGAACAAGCGGTCGTCCGCCATGCGTCAGGTATTCCTTAGCTCGCCGATGCCTTGGCGGTATCGGCCGCGGGCTTGGTCACGCGAGGCTTCTTGGGCTTCGGGGGCGTCGGGGCCGCGGGGGTGTTTTCCCACTTGATCAGCCCCGGCACGATGATGCCGTCCAGAGCGTCGCCGCCGGGCACGACACGGATCGCAAAGCCGTAGTTGCCGCTGGTCCCTGCTGAAAGCGAGCCGTGGTATTTCATTCGGCCGTCGGCCAGCGTCTCGCCGACCGTCAGGTCCGCCGGGTGCCCGTCGATCAGCGCGCCGTCGTTGTTCAACGTGCCCGCGTAGACCTGCACCTTGACATCCGACGGGCTGAGCCCGCCCAGGTCGACCACCGCTTCAACCTTCAAGGTGTCGTCCACACCCAGCGGCGTCGGGCCGTCGATCTGAACATCCGATACCTGCACCTTGCCCCACGCTTCGCGCAGGCGTCCGACCTGCTTGGCCGACTCGATCGCCGGCTTCAGGTTCTCCGCCCCAAGCTTGGCCTGGCGGTGGTACGCAGGGAAGTAGTACTTCTCGGCGTAGTCCTGCAGCATCCGATTGGTGTTGAACTTGGGCGCCAGCTTCGCGATGCAGGTTTTCATGACCTCAACCCAGCCCCGCGGCACGTTCTGCGTGTCCCGGTCGTAGAACAAAGGCAAGACCTCGTGCTCGAGCAGGTCGTACAACGCCTTGCTCTCGCGCTCGTCAGCTAGGTGATCGTGATCGTAGTCCTCGCCACGACCGATCGGCCAGCCCACGCCGGGTTCCGCCGCCTCGTCCCACCAGCCGTCCATGATCGAAACGTTGGGCACGCCGTTGATCGCGGCCTTCATGCCGCTGGTGCCCGACGCTTCCATGCCACGCCGGGGCGTGTTGAGCCAGATGTCGCAGCCCTGCACCAGCCGACGGGCGATGCTGATGTCGTAGTCCTCCAGGAAGACGATCCGGTGCCCGGCGTTGCTCTGCCGTGAGAACTGCACGATCCGCTGGATCAATTCCTTGCCGCCGTTGTCCGCCGGGTGCGCCTTGCCGGCGATCAAAACCTGCACCGGCCGGTCGGCGTCGGTCAGCAGGCGCATCAGCCGTTCCCGGTCACGCATCAAAAGCGTGCCCCGCTTGTACGTCGCGAACCGGCGGGCGAAGCCGATCGTGAACGCATCCGGGCTGAGCTGGTCCAGCGTCTCGCGGATCGACGCATCGGAGATGCCCTGCTTTTCAAGCTGCTCACGCAAGTACCAACGCACCCAGGCGATCAGCCGCTGCCGACGCCGGCTGTGCACACGCCAGAGCTCCTCGCTGGGCACTTCGTGGACGGCTTCCCAGACCTTGTGGTTCACCGGGTCGGCCTGCCAGCGCGAGCCCAGGTAACGGTCCAGCATCTGCGACAAGTCGCCGGAGATCCACGACCGCGCGTGCACGCCGTTGGTCACGTGACCGATCGGCACTTCCTCGGTAGGCACCTGCGGCCAGATCCCCTGCCACATGTCGCGCGACACCACGCCGTGCAGCTTCGACACGCCGTTGGCAAAGTCACTCGTGCGGATCGCCAGCACCGCCATCGAGAACGCCGAGTCCCGGTCAAAGACATCCTCACGCCCCAGGGCCAGCATGCCTTCCATGTCCAGCCCGATGTGGTGCACGTACCCCGCGAAATACCGCTCGACTAGGTCCTTGGGGAACTTGTCGATCCCGGCTGGCACCGGCGTGTGGGTGGTGAACACGTGCGAGCCCGCCGCGAACTGGCGGGCTTCGTCGAAGTTGATCTTGTGGTCGATGATCAGGTCCTTGATCCGCTCCAGCGCGATGAACGCCGCGTGCCCTTCGTTCATGTGGCAGACGTCCGGGCGGATGCCGATCGCCTTCAGCGCCCGCACCCCGCCGATGCCCAGCACGATCTCCTGCTGGATCCGCGTCTCCTGGTTCCCGCCGTAAAGGTTCCGCGTGATCATGCGGTCCGTCTCGTTGTTCTCCGGCAGGTTCGTGTCCAACAGGTAAAGCGGGATCCGCCCCACCATCGTCTTCCACAACGCCACCGTCACCACGCGGCCGGGCAGATCGACCGTGACCTTCACCATCTCACCCGCCTCGTCAAACACCGGCTCGACCGGCAGGTTGGGCAGGTCCAGCTCCGGGTAGTGCTCCTGCTGCCAGCCGTCGGCGTTGAGGTACTGGTGGAAGTAGCCGTTGCGGTACAGCAGGCCGATCGCCACTAGGGGCAGCCCCAGCTCGCTGGCGCTCTTGAGGTGGTCGCCGGCAAGCAGGCCCAGGCCGCCGGAGTAAATCTGGTACGACTCGGTGAGCCCAAACTCCGCACAGAAGTAGGCCACCGTCTCGGGCTCGTACTCGCCGTGCCCCGCCTTTTCATGCCAGGGCTGCCGCGTCAGGTGGCGTTGCAACGTGGCGTGCACGCGTTCCAGCTGCGACAAGAAGCCCTCGTCCTGCGCTGCTTCTTCCAAGCGGGCCTGCGGGCATCGGCCGAGCAGCTTGATCGGGTTGTGCTCCGTTTCCCGCCAAAGCTCACGGTCCAAACGAACGAAAAGCTCCACCGCTTCGGGGTGCCAGGTCCACCAAAGGTTGTGAGCGATCTCTTCCAACGCCTTCAGCGCCTCGGGAAGCCGGGGCACCACTTTGAACGAACGGATACGCGCCTGGTGCGGGTTCAGCATGTTTTAGGTCCTGGTCGAGGTAAGAATGGCAAGCTCAGTCGCAGGCCGAGCCAGCGATACCGTATCACCCGATGGGGTGTCCTGCTGCGCTCGACGCGATGCTTACCAACTACTCATCGGACAGGTCCGACGTTGACTCGGACCGGTTAAACCCGGATACGGTCCAACCTGCCGCCTCGCCCGCCGACGCCGCCAAACCCTCAAGCCGCCCCAGTGTCCTTTCGATCTGCGCCCGCAGCGCGACAAAGGGGAATAGCACCACCAGCGCGACGACAATCCCCGCCGCGGTAGTGATCAGTGCTTCACCGATCGCAGCACCGACCGCCGCCAGGTCCGCCCGCCCGCTGGCGTCCGCTGCCGCGCCGCCGCCCTGGCCCAGCAACTCAAACGCTTCGATGATCCCAAACACCGTTCCCAGAATCCCCAGCATCGGGGCCGCGGTAATCACCGCCGAGAGCGTCGGCATAAACCGCTCCAGCGACGCCCGCTGCGCCTCGATCGCTTCGCCCGCCGCCGCCGGCGTCACCGAAGCACCCGTCAGGTTCCGCAGCAGCTTGCCGTACACGCTCCCGTCCCGGCTGGCGAACCCCTGCACCTGCTTCACATCCCCTTCCCGCAGCCCCCGCGCCGCCTTCATCACCCGCGCCACACGCACCCGGCTGTTCGTCTGCATGAAAAACCACGCCCGCTCCAGGATCAGCGTCAACGCCACCACGCTCAGCCCCAGCAAGGGCCACATCACCGGCCCACCGCGTTCCATCAAACTGCCCATCGCCGAGAGCCAAGCGTCCATTCAACTTCCTTTCGCAAGTCACACAGTGTAGCCCCCCACCACCGTTTAGCGGGCAATCGCAGACCGCCGTGCGCTCACGCCCCCGCCAGCGCCAGCATCCCCAACGCTTCCTTCGTGATGCTGTCCACATCCAACCCGCAAAGCCGCATCAGCTCGTCCGGCGTCTTGCCGCTCTTGGGCATCCGCGTCACGTGCATCTGCTTCACCGTGAACCCGTCGCCCGACGCCGCCGCGACACCCGCGACCGCCGCGCCCAGCCCCCCGCCATAGTTGTCCTCCAGCGTCAGCACCATGCCGTTGTTCTCATTGGCCAGGTCCAGCAGCGCATCCTCATCAAACGGCAGCGAGTACATATCCACCAGCGTCGCGTCCACGCCGTGCTCGTCCAGCTTCTCGATCACCTGGTTCGCCTGGTGCACCATGTACCCCGACGCAGCGATCAACAGGTCACGCCCCTCGATCAGCACCTCGTGCCCGCCGAGCTTGAACGCCGTGTCCGGCCCGTACAAAAACTCCACGTCCGGCCGAAGCGTCCGCAAGTAGCCCGACCCCTCGTGCGCCGCCAACGCCGCCGTCAACCCGTAGCACGCGTACGCATCCGCCGGCGTCAGCACATAAAACCCCGGCGTGCCGTTCTTCATCTTCATCGTCGCCAGCGACCCGAACCACGCCACGTCCGACAACGCCATCTGGCTCGGCCCGTCGGCCCCCAGTGAAATCCCCGCGTGGCTCCCCGCCAGCTTCATCTGCGCGCCACTCAAAACCCCCATCTCGATCTGGTCATAAGCCCGCACAAAAAACTTCCCAAACGTCGAGCAGAACGCCACCTTCCCCGCAGCGCTCAAGCCCACCGCCGCCGACACCATGTTCTGCTCCGCGATCCGGCACTCGAAGAACCGGTCCTTCAACGCCTCGTCCTTGGCGAACATCGACGCGTTCGTCGAGCCCTGCACATCCCCGTCCAACGCCACGACATCCCCCCGCACGTGACCCAGCGTCCGCAGCGCCACGCCGTACGCCTTCCGTGTTGCCAGCACCCCCTTCTCCAACGCCGACTCCATCCCCAGCGCCTTCAGCGCGTCGTCCAGGCTCGGCATCCCCTTGACCTCGGCCTTCCCCGGCTTCTGCGTCGGCAGCATCGGCCGCTTCAACGCCGTGTCCGCCATCGCGCCCACGCCCGTGGCCGTCGCGTCCAGTTCCTTCAACACCGCCGCCAGCGCCTCGCCCTTGACCGCTGCTCCGTGGTGGCCGTTGCCCTGCTGCGACGCAGCGCCCCAGCCCTTCACCGTCTTGGCGACCACCGCGATCGGCGCACCCTGCCCCACCTCAGCCCGCGCTGTGTGCTTTTCAAACGCCTCTTTCACCGCCGACGGGCTGTGCCCATCGATGACCAATACCTCGTACCCCACCGCGTCCAGCCGGGCCGCGATCGCCTCAGCAGCCTGGCAACTCGAGACCTTGTCCGACTGCGCGTACTCGTTGCAGTTAAACACCGGGCAGACCGCGCGGAGTTCGTGATCGATGATGAAGTCCGCCGCCTCCCAGACCTGGCCCTCGCGCGCCTCGCCGTCACCGATCAGGCAGTAGAACCGCTTGCCCACGCCGTCGAGCTTGTCCGCACACGCCAGCCCCGCCGCGACGCTCAGCCCCTGCCCCAGCGAGCCGGTCGCCGCATCAAAAAACGGGAAGCCCTCCGGCGGGTTGGGGTGCCCATCCACCACCGAATCGATCGCCCGCAGGCTCAGCGCATCCTCGCGCGTCATCGGCCGAAGCGTCTCGGGCTCGTCGACACTCTTGCCGATCATCACGCCCAGGTCCGCACACGCCGCGTACACGATCGGCACCGCGTGCCCCTCGCTGAGCACCAGCCGGTCGCTGGACTTATGCCCCGGGTTGGCGGGCTCGAACCGCATCACGTCGTACATCAGCACGCTCACCAGGTGCGACAGGCTCGCCGCCGAGGTCGGGTGCCCCGAGCCCGCCGCAGCGGTCATCTCGTAGGCCAGTTTGGTGAGCTGGATCGCCTTGGCGTGGACGGTCGAGTCGTAGGACATAAAAACTCCGGGGGGTTGCGAGGTCGATGGGGTGGGGCGGGTTCGGCACGGAATGGCCAGAGCCCCGCATTATCGCCCGGATCGCGCCGCAGGGCAACGCGGGTCAATGCCACTGCCACCACCACCAAGCCCAGGCCCGGCCGGGGTCAAAACCCCAAAGCAAAACCACAACCAACCACGCCACAAATAAGGCCACATAAATCCAAACCCGGCTTGGCCAGTTTGGTCGCGGCGGGTCGACCAGGTCTGACAGCACATACGCCCAGGTAAAGAGCAAGGCCACGCTGGTGACCACGCCATACAGACACCACAGCAACGACAGTTGAAACAATGCCCGCACAGGTGCTCCGCCATATCCAGCCAGGTCATATGGGTCCGGCAGAGAGCCCTTGACCATGTACTCAAACCCCCAAGATGCATACACCAGCACCATCAAGACCAAGGGGTGTGTCGCCAGAAAACCAATCGTCAAGATCGCCATGGACGCCGACGTCTTCCGTCGAGGTCTTCGGAAGCTACTTGGGTCGCCCGGATCAAACCCCCGTCCGCACTCCGGGCACGCCCCCGTCTGTAGGTGGTCCAGCACATACCCACACCCCAGACAAAACCGCTCCGCCTCGTTATGCGCCCGGCCAGACATGACCCGATCATAGCCGCCCCCTGCCCCTCACCCTTCACCGCTCCCCTCCCACCCTTCACCGCCAGAACCACGCCCACGCCGACCACGGGTCCGCGAGCCACAGCCCGCCCGCCAGCGCCCACGTGCCGATCGGCGTCAACCAGAACCACACCGGCCGCAGGTCCCACGTCGTTTGCCGATCGTCGTAACGGTCCACCGCATACCAACTCGCGTACACCCCGATCGGCACGATCACCAAACCCGCCAACAGCGCCAACCACGTCGTGCGGTACCCCATCGCCACCGTCCACGCGCCGCTCCCCGCCCGCAGCAGCGGGTCCGGCCGGGCTCCCTTCCCCAGCCACTCCGCCCACCACGTCAGATGCACCATCCCCAGCACCGCCCACGGGTACACCGCCAGCAACAGGCACACCCCCTTCCGCACCGGCCAGGGGCTCCGCGGGCGGGCCGCGAAGCTCCGCTCGTCCGCCGGGTCAAACGCCCGGCCGCACTCCGGGCACGCCGAAGCCTCCAGCCGAGTCAACGAATAACCACACCCGATGCAGTACCGTGGCATGGCGCGATCTGTCCCATCACACATGCTTGCATTGTATGCTTCGATCTGAATTCGCTGACAGAAACTACCCATCCAAACCAATGTGTGAACGGGGCGAATGCATGAACCCGACCGCTGAAAAACTCTTCAAGCTCGCCAAATCACTGGAACCTCAGAACGGGTTCTTCGGATACTTCGATCTCGTCGATGCATTGGGATCCAACCCAGACGCCCTGGTTCAATTCAAATCCATCCTGACCGACGCGACGCTGGGCGAACTCGACAGCATCGAAGAAGCCGACGAAACCTACGGCTGGATCGTGATGGGTGCCGCCGATGCGCTCGACCTACTCCCCGACGACCCCCGACAATTCCTTTCGGAGCAAGACATCAACGCCTTGCCGGAAAACCAGAAACTCGGGGCTTTATGCTCGGCTTGCATCTGCAACGACGTTGAAACACTCAGACGTTTGGCCGGGCAAGTCGACGTCAACGCGTTGGACCACAATCAGCAGGCCCCATTAGGCTACGCGGTCGGCAACAACCACCCCGAGTGCGTCCGTGTCCTGCTCCAACACAACGCCGACCCCAACCGCGTGCAAAACTGGGGCAATACGCAAATGCATATCTGCGCAAGCAGCGGGAGCTCAAAAAGAATCTTCGACCTGTTACGCGAAGCGGGTGGGAAACTCGACACGCTGAACGACAACGGCGAGTCGGTGATCGACCTGCTCAAGCAATTCGGCCGAAACGATTGGCTGAACCCCTGACCCGCCTCACTTCCCGTTGCCGTTTGCATCCACCTTGCACATCTCCATCGCGCCGGGCCCGAAGGTGATCGCGTTCTTGCCCTGCTGCTTGCTCTTCAGCGCCATCTGGTCCGCCGCATCCAGCAGCTCCTCGGGCGTCCGGCCGTCCCAGGGGTACGTCGCCAGCCCGCCGGAGATCGTCAGCGTGCCCGGCGCCTCGTTCAGCAGCTTGGGGAACTTCTTGGTGTAGATCGCCCGCTGGAACCGGCGAGCGGCCTGCATCACGTCGTCCGGGTGCTTGCCGTTGGCCCCGCCGCGGGGTTCGCCTGCCTCCCAGAAGATCACCGCGAATTCATCCCCGCCGATCCGCGCGACGACGTCGTGCTCACGCACCGCCGCCTGCATCAGCTTCGCCGCTTCCTTGAGGATGTCGTCACCCGCCGGGTGCCCGTAGCGGTCGTTGTAAATCTTGAAATCGTCGATATCAAAGACCAGCAGCGTCACCTGCGTCCGGTCGTGCGCCGCCCGCTCCAGCACGCGGTCCAGGAAGCGGTTGAAGTACCGCCGGTTCCACGCGCCGGTCAGCTCGTCGCGCATCGCCAGGGTGCGCATCTGTGCCATCTGGTCGTCCAGCGCCAGCCAACGCGCCAGCCAGGCCGCCCAGGAGCGGAGCCCGTCGGCGGAGTCCGGCGACCCCGCGACCGCGTGCAACCAACCCATGTCACGCCCGCCAAAACACACCGCTTCCCGCGCGTGCTCGCCGGGCACTTCATCTTCGCGTTGCACCCAGCCGACGCCTTGCAGCCCCGACTGCGATTCGATCACGCCCAGCGACATCCCCCGCACGCGCCCCCCGCCGCTCAGCACCGCCTCGACCAGGTCCACATCCCCGATCATGCCGTCGTGCTTGGGCTCGGGTGAAGACACCGCCGACCTCATCGCCTGACCCATCATCTCCGCGATCGGCGGCGCGTCCGCTACCGCGTTCGGCCGCTCATCCGCTTCCGCCCGCCCCGATGTGCCCGCCGCGTGTTCCTGCCCCAGCAGTGCGACCAGGTGGTCCTCTTCCAACCCCTGAGGCCAAACTTCATCCGCCCCCGCAGCCAACGCCAGCGCCGTCGCGTCCGCTTCTTCGTCCCCGGCCAGCAGCACCACCCGCGCGCCGGGCGACAGTTCCCGCAAAGCCCGCAGCGTCGACGTCTCCATGCCGGCCATCGCGCCCACCGGGCCGACGATCACATCCACCCCCCGGCCGGGGCCTGCTGAGCCTTCATGGCCCAACGCCGCCAGATACCCGGGCACAAACGCCACGTCCGCCGCGTACACGTGCCGCTGCGCAAAGGTCTTCAGCCGATCGCACAGGCCGACGTCCGCGACGACCAACACCCGCCGGGCCGATCCCGCCTTGTCGTTCGTCTGGGTGCTCATCGCCGTGCTCATGAAACGTGCCTCGGTTTCCCCACGAAACTGCTTCCTTGCCCTAGAAATTGATCCGCCCCACAGCGTCGGTTACGCGCGTTCTTCGTTCAAAGGCCCCAGCAGCATCGACAACTCCTCTTCGCTGACCAGAGGCTCCGCCGACGCGCGGTCCGCAGGCACCTTCACCAGCAACCGCCGCCAATCCACCCCGCCGTCCGTCTCGCCGGTCTTGGCTTCGACCACGTCCACCAGTTCGGGCATCCCCTCCGCGCCGGCGGACGGGGCATACCCCCAGACCGACACGCCGGGGTAATACCGTTCGATCGCCCGCGCCAGCTCGCCGGAGCGAGCCAGCTCGCCCGGCCGAACCTGAATCACCACCGCCCCTTCGCCCCGCGCCAACGCCACCATGACCTGGGCAACGTCTTCAAACAACACCGCTTCAACCCCCCGCTGGTCCAACGCCCCCAGCAACGCCGCCGGCGCCGCCCCCCCGGTCGGCAAAACCACCAAACAACGCCCCCCCACGCGTGCGGCTCCGCCTCGCGGCGGATTGGGTTGTGAGTCGTGTGGCTTCACCCCCTAAGTTTAGCACGACCGATAAAGGATGACCCCCAAACCTCGCTCTAATCGTCCCATCTTCACATCCCCAGCCCGCACAACCCGCAGCACCGCCCCAAATCACACGCCCCATGCCGTCCGATTCACTCGGCGGTAAAGAAACGCGCGTTCGTGCCCCCGGGCCCGACCCGCGCCTTGGCGTGCCGCATGCATTTCGGGCAACGCCCTTCATACGCCGTGCCTTCGCGGTTGCGGTACACCCGGCTATACACGTTGCAGCACTTCCACTCGACCGCGACCCAAGGCCGCCCCTGCAGCCCCTCGCCGGTGGGAGCGCTGGCTTGAGGCGTGGTCACGCCGTCGATGTCCACGATGTAGTCCGGGCCGGGCATGGTCAAACTATCGGCCAATCCCCGGCCTAAGCTTCGGACGAACTACGACTCGGAATCCGGCTTGGGCTCGTCGTCCCGCGCATCGATCATCGTCGCATCGGGGAACACATCCATCACCTTGGTCACGATCGGCAGCTTGCGGGCCCGGTCCCGAGCGGAACCCTCGGGCGCCGAAGAAGCATCCTGACGATCACTGCCGGGCTTGGTGTCGTTGACGACGACCTTGACCTTCCGGCCCAACGCCTCGGACAACGTCGCCGCCAGCCTGCCCTGCATCGGGGGCGTGGCGAACTTCAGCATCTCCCGCTGCCCCGTGCGGGGCACAAACACCGCGGTGTCCTGATCAAAAGACTGCAGCTCAAACGAATTCACCCAAGCCGCGGCGGGCTTCTCCGCGAGCCCTTGACATGTCGCGCGGATCAACGCCGCCGGGTCCCCGGTCGCCGGTGCGGTGGGCGTCGCTTTGGGGGCCGGGGCCATTGGCATCGCGGCCTCTGGCGGCTTCGAGGGTGTCGGCTTCGAGGGTGTCGGTTTTGCTGTCGGTGCGGGGTCGGTCGCGGGTTTGGTCGGGGCCGGGGCCGGCTTAGCGCGGGGGGCGGGCGCTAATTTTTTTTTTCGCCCGACGGGCTGCCGCGCAACAAGCCTGCGACATCGGCCATGTTCTCCGCCAGCGCCAGACGCACCAGCGTGGCATCGAGAATCGCGCGGGGGTTTGCCGAGGCCCGCGCGTTGCGCTGCAGCGTCTCCAGCAACGCGATCATGTACGTCAACGCCGGGGCATCAAACTGCTGCGCCTGGGCCGCCGCCTTCTGCCGGGCCTCTTCGCTCAACTCCACCAGCTCCGAGTCCGCACCGCACGCAGCGATCAGCATCAGCTGCCGAAGGTGTTCGATCATCACCTCCGCCAACTGGTCCTGCCCGATGCCTCGGGACAGCAACGCGTCGGCGCCTTCAAGCGTCTGCTTCAGGTCTCCTGCTGCCATGGCCTCGACCAGGCTGTGGATCAGTTCGCTATCCGGCAGGCCAAGCATGTCCTGCAGCGTCTGCGCGGTCAGCCCCGCCTCGGGGTCCGCAGCAGCGATCAGCCGGTCCATCAGCGACAACGCATCCCGCATCGAGCCGTTGCCCAGACGCGCGACCTGCCAGACTGTCTGCTCGTCCGCCTGGATACCTTCCTTCTCCAGCACGTTCTTGAGGTGTTCAGCGATCCGCTGCGTCGGGATGTTGCGGAAATCAAACCGCTGGCAACGCGACTGGATCGTCGCGGGCACCTTGTGCGGCTCGGTGGTGCAGAGGATGAACTTCACATGGCTCGGCGGCTCCTCCATGGTCTTCAGCAAAGCGTTAAACGCCTCGCGCGTGAGCATGTGGACTTCGTCGATGATGTAGACCTTGAACAGCGCGTTGCCCGTCGGCGCGAGCCCGGCGTTGGCGATCAGTTGGCGGGCTTCTTCGACCCCCCGGTTGGACGCACCGTCGATCTCGATCACGTTCAGGTCGTCGCCGCGCATCACTGCCTCGGCCATGCGTTGCTGGACGTCCAGTTCCGGGTACTCCGCGCCGGGCAGTTTGGGGGCGTCCTCGACGGTGTCCGGTGCGTTTAAAGCCCGGGCCAGGATGCGGGCGGTGGAGGTCTTGCCGACGCCGCGGGTGCCAGAGAACAGGTAGGCGTGGGCCACCCGGTCCTGGGAGATCGCGTTGATGAGGGTGCGCGCGATCGGCTCCTGTCCGACGACGCCGGCGAACGAGGTGGAGCGGTAACGGCGGGCGAGAACGGTGTAACTCATGAAAGCGGTCAGCCTCTGCCTGCACACCATACCAAGCGAGCCTCAACCGGCTGCGGGCTCAGGCAGGCCCCTCCTTGCCGAACACACCCCCCGGGCAGGCGGCCAGGACACCGACGGCACCGGGCCCGAGTCACTTAGGGCTGCTCCGGTCAAGGCCTGACCCGGTTCGCGAACGAACCCGTGCACCGGGCCCGACCGCCTGCCCGAGGGGCGTGAGGCAAGCCCGGCACAGTAACCCGACCCAGGCTCTTGGGCAAACGCCCGGGCACAGGAAGCTTGGTCAAAACCGATCCAGAGCGTATTCTTTACGGATTATTGGTTTGCATTATCCGCCCGATCCCGGCCGATTGGCCGCCGAGGCCTCATCATGATCCTTTTCCTGCTCAGAGGCGTGTTTCTCGTCCTCGTCGCGGCCGTCGCCGCTCTGTACCTGCTGACCAACCAGGAAGATTCCGGGCTGCTGGCGGTCCAGTTCTTCATCATGTTGCTGCTGGCGCTGGGCTTTGCCCTGGGTGTCGTCTTCATCGACGCCGCCAGCCCCAACAAGAAGCTCTCCTCAGTCTCCGGCATCTTTCTGGGTTTGGCCGGGGGCCTGCTCGCAGCGTTCGCGCTGTCGTTCGTCGTCGATCTGTTCGGCGTCCTGACCGCCCCGGAGGTCACGCTCAGCGAGCCGCAGTACACCCAGGCCGAGAAGGACCTCATGCCGCCGCACGTCGAGGAGGCGGTGCTTCGGGAGGAGTCGCAGTACCGCAACCAGGTCGCGCGGCATGATGCGTACCTGAACCTTCTCCAAGGCGTCAAAGTCCTGATCGGACTCATCACGACCTACATCGGCATCTCGCTGGTGCTTCAGACCAAGGACGACTTCCGGTTCGTGATCCCCTACGTCGAGTTCGCCAAGGAGACCCGTGGCAACCGCCCGATCCTGCTAGACACCTCCGCGATTATCGATGGCCGGATCGTCGACCTGATCGAAACCCGGATTGTGCAGGGCACCGTGGTGGTCCCCAAATTCGTGCTCAACGAGTTGCAGACCGTGGCCGACTCGGGCGACAAGATCAAGCGTGTCCGTGGTCGCCGCGGGCTGGACATGCTGCAGAAGCTGCAGTCGACGCATATCGTCGAGGTGCATATCGATGAATCCGTCGTCGAAGGCGCGGGCGTCGATCAGAAGCTGATCACCCTGGCGCTGGACCAGCGTGCCCGGATCATGACCAACGACTTCAACCTCAACAAAGTCGCCACGCTGCGTGGTGTGGAGGTCATCAACCTCAACGACATCGCCCAGGCGCTGAAGCCGGTCGTGCTGCCGGGCGAGCACATGCAGGTCAAGATCGTCAAGCCCGGCGAATCGCATAACCAAGGCGTGGGCTACCTCGATGATGGCACGATGGTGGTCGTCGAACACGGCCGGGGCCACATCGGCGACAGCGTGGCCGTCGAAGTCACCAGCACGCTGCAGACCTCTGCGGGGCGGATGATCTTCGGACGGATCATGCATGATTCAAACTCGGATGACCCGCCCGCCACACCCGAGCCCGCGTCAGACGACCCGGAACCTGAGCCGGGCCCGCGCAAACGTTCACCCCGTGCGGCCCACGGCCGAAACCCAAGGCGTACCAACTAAAGCGGCGTAACGGCTTCCCCGCCGACACCCGCCACGTCTTAGCTGTCTTCAACCGGTTCCAGCACCACGCCCAAGGCATACCGAACCGCCTGACTCGCGTACACGTCCGGCCCAAAGCTGCGGATCTGGTCCCGCTTGAGTTCAGCCACTTCCTTCGGGCCCGTCCACACCGCTGCACGCCCGTGGTGGTGCACCCGCAGCGTCAGCTCAATCGCCTTGACTAACTCGACCCGGCACACAAGCTGAAGCACTTCAATGACATAGTTGAAGGTGTGGTCATCATCGTTCAAGACCACCACTCGGTAAGGCGGCAGCTTTTTAGGGTTCGCCTGGGTCCCGGGTTTGACTTCCGGCTGGGCTTGCTGCTGTTCTTGATCGGTTTGGGGCGGTTCCACCGCGGCTTGGCTCATGCACTGATTTTAAGCCTCAACAAGGCGATCCCCAAGCCCACAGATCGATTTCGAGTTTAAAATGGCCCCATGCTTGACCAACTCAAACAATTCAAACAGATGATGGACGCGCTGGGCGACCCCCAAGAGCTTCGCGCCAAAGCCGAACGCATGAAAACCGAACTCGAGGCCATGACCGTCACCGGTGAAGCCGGCGCCGGCGCGGTCCGGGTCACCGCCAACGGCAGCGGCGCGGTGCTGGACCTCACCCTGGACCCTGCCATGATCGCCACGCTCGCCGGCGGCAGCGCCACAGACGCCGACCAGCAGATGATCCAGGACCTCATCATCGCCGCGACCAACGACGCACTGGACCGCGCCCGCCAGCAGGCCGCCCAGCACATGAGCCAGCTCACCGCGGGCATGAACCTGCCCGGCATGGATCAGCTCGGCAGCCTGCTGAATCCCTAAGCGAGGCCCCGACCTCGCCCTGCTTACTTTCACAGGCCCAGCCCAAACCCTACACTGTCCAAACACGGCTGCCTTGCCGTGGCCCCCCTTTTTTCGCTTGTATCCCTTTCCAGGAAGGCACGATGTCCGACTCGGCGAACGACCCCAGCAAATCCAATCAGTCCGCCACCCTCTCGCTGCCCGACGGCACGATCGAGTTCCCCGTCTTCATCGGCTCCGAGGGAGAAAAGTCCATCGACATCACCAAGCTCCGCGCCGACACCGGCTACATCACCCTAGACCCCGGCTACCGCAACACCGGCAGCGTTACCAGCGACATCACCTTCATCAACGGCGAAGAGGGCATCCTCCGGTACCGCGGCTACGCCATCGAAGATGTCTGCCAGAACCTTTCGTTCATCGAGACCACCCTCCTGCTGATCTACGGCGAGATCCCAACCCCCGAACACACCCAGCGTTTCTCGCAGATGCTGACCGCCAACGAGATGCTGCACGAAGGCATCAAGCTGGTCTTCGACGGCTTCCCCGCCCGGTCCTCGCCGATGGCCATCCTCTCGGCCATGATCAACGCCTTGTACTGCTACCAGCCTGAGCTGCAGGAGTACGAGGATGAAGACCACTTCGAGAACGCCGCCGCCCGGTTGATCTCCAAGGTCCGCACCGCCGCCGCCGCCAGCTACAAGACTTCGATCGGCCAGCCCATCATGTACCCCGACTCGGGGTTGGACTACTGCTCCAACTTCCTGCACATGATGTTCTCGATCCCCTGCACGCGGTTCGAGATCGACCCCGACCTCATCGAGGCGTTGAACCTGATCTTCATCCTGCACGCCGATCACGAGCAGAACTGTTCGACCAGCACGGTGCGGATGGTCGGCTCGTCGGGCGCGAACCTTTTCGCCTCGTGTGCCGCGGGCGTCTGCGCCCTCTGGGGCCCACTGCACGGCGGGGCCAACGTCGCGGTGATCGATCAACTCGAACAGATCCACAACTCCGACCTCACCGTCGAGCAGTACCTGGAGAAGGTCAAGAACAAAGAGGCGCTGCTCTACGGCTTCGGCCACGGCGTGTACAAGAACTACGACCCCCGCGCCCGCATCCTCAAGAAGTCGGCGGACAAAATCCTCCCCAAGCTCGGCGTCAACGACCCGCTCCAGGCGATCGCGTTGCAGCTTGAAGAAGCGGCGCTCAACGACGACTACTTCACCAGCCGCAAGCTGTACCCCAACGTCGACTTCTACTCGGGCATCATCATGCGGGCCATGGGGATCCCCACCGACATGTTCACCGTCATGTTCGCCATCGGCCGGATGCCCGGCTGGATCGCCCAGTGGAAAGAAGTCCGCGACGGCAAGAGCCGCATCTACCGCCCCCGCCAGGTCTACAACGGCCATCCGCTGCGAAGCATCGACTGAGCAGATGGGCCGCCCACGCTTCACGCTTGGGTTATCCCTGATTAGGACTTGCCCCAATCGGTTTAACCACATTGGGGCAGCTACCGATGGAATCCCCTGGACACATTTAGACTGTTTTGTCCTTTTGGGGAATCTATGAATCCTGATCTCAGAACTATCCGGTTTGTGGATGCGTTGCGCCTCAACGAAGAAGACTGGCTTCGTCTGATGGATGCGCAAGAGCGTACCGCGGGCGTCAAAACCTTGGGGGCCAACAACGACTTCCGTCGGCACGAACGCCTGCCCTACCGCAGCATGATCAGCGTCGGCCTCATCACCGAGCAGCCCGGCGGCGGATGGGTCGGGTTCAAGGCCCGCTCACGCAACCTCAGCGAATCCGGCATCGGCCTTTACCACGGCCAATACATCCACGTCGGCTCACGCTGCGAAGTCCTGCTCAAAGACAAGCTCGGCATGGTCCGGATCGGCGGCACCGTCCGGCGGTGCAAGCTCCTCACCGGCCGAATCCACGAGCTTGGCATCGAGTTCGAAGAGCTCATCCCCGTCGACGACTTCATCCTCTCTGATCTCGACTAAAACGCCGCCTGAATCTGCCCGAAAAGCGCCACTTCCAATAAACCCCGCACAGTTTTCGAACGATGGCTTAGGGAAAGCCCTAGGCACTCCTTCCGATTCTACGGGGACCCCAGATGAGCCCGGACCTCCGAGACATCCGCTTCATCGATACGTTGCGAATATCCGACCGCGATTGGCGCACGCTGACCGATCAGCTTGACCGGCAAGCCGCCCGAAAAACCTACGGTCGGCAGAATGAACACCGACGGCATGAACGGCTGCCCTACCGGCGGGTCATCCGTGTCGGCCTCATCACCGAGCAGCCCGGCGGCGGATGGGTCGGCTTCCAGGCCCGCTCACGCAACCTCAGCGAGTCCGGCGTCGGCTTGTTCCACGGCCAGTTCATCCACGTCGGCTCACGCTGTGAAGTCATTCTCAAAGACCACAAAGGCCTCGTCCGAGTCCCGGGCCTAGTCCGACGTTGCAAGCTGCTCAGCGGCAAGATCCACGACCTGGGGATCGAGTTCGATGAACTCATCCCGATCGGCGACTTCATCCTGTCGGATATCCAGAACAAAGCCGCCTGACCGCTTGATGGCTTATGCAAATCAAGGCCAGTATTAGGCCGCTTTGCGTTGCGTCGCGGTGTCTTGCTGTTCTGCAGACTCCGCCAGGCCGTGACCCAACGCGTGGCGATACGCCGCATCCGCCAGCCACCAAGGGTGACGCAGGGCTTCGGTCCACAGCCGGCGGCTCTCGCGTGATTCGTTCATCTGGGCATCGGCGATCGTGTAAATCCGCTGCCGCTCGTCCAGGTGCTTCCAGACCAGGAAGCGTTGATTCATCGGCACCCGGTCCGCGATCTGGCGGGCGAAGGTCAGCCATTCCCGGCCCATCTGCATCACTTCGCCGCTGCTCCGTTCGGTCAACGGCGATCGGCGGGCGGTGAGCGTCATCCCAAGCGCTTTGGGCACCAGCCCCTTGGCCAGCAGCTTGGCAGCCAGTGCATCGCCGTAGGCAAAGCGAAGGCTCGGGTCCATGCCACCTTCGATCCGCAGCAGCGGGCGGAGAAACAGGCTGCCGGAGATCGGCAGCGGCGCATGGTGCTCGGTCAGGAACGACGACAGCGATTCGGGGGCATCGACCACATCCGTTTCCATCGGCTCGTCGCGCTGGTTCAACGGCGTGCACTGACCAAACCACCAGCCCGATTCGTCGTCCGCGGTATGCCGGGCCAGCTCCACCAAAGCGCCGGGCAACAGAATGTCATGAGCGTGCAGGATCAACACAAACTGCCCCTGCGCGGCGGCGACGGCTTCGTTGATCGCCGCGGCGGGACCCGCATCCGGGTAACTCCGCCAGTGGGCGATGCGGTCGCTGTAACGCTTGAGCAACTCCAGCGTCCCGTCGGCCGAGCCCCCGTCCATGACGATCAGCTCGGCGGCTGGCCCGTCCTGATCCAGCACGCTGGTCATGCAGGGCTCAAGGCTGTCGAGCTCGTTGAGGGTCGGGACAATGATGCTAAAGGTCGGCTGGTCGAACATGCGGTCGGCTCCGTGAAGCGGTGTCATGCTCCGGATCGACCGC
Source organism: Phycisphaeraceae bacterium (assembly GCA_965230305.1). Classification (GTDB taxonomy): domain Bacteria; phylum Planctomycetota; class Phycisphaerae; order Phycisphaerales; family Phycisphaeraceae. Next base: position 750,508 of record OZ245998.1, read on the forward strand.
ATGGCGATTGGACTTAAGCTCAAAACCGTTGAAGCTGCCCCAATCGGCATAACCGGACGCAGCAAACGCCCAACGTCCGATCACCTCATGCGGCAGATGATGTCACCGAGGCTTTGCGCGGCCGGGCCAAACCCAAGCGGAGCAACCCCGAACCGCCCTCTCGAACGAGCTGCTGCTGAGCGGCTTCGGTCATCTCGCGCAGCCGGTTGAAGACCACCGCCTTGCGCCGGATCGAGTAAGCCTCCGCGGTCGAGCGGTGCTTCTCCGTGAAGTACTTCAGCTCTGACAGGCGGTTCTCCGCCGCGTCCAGGCTCGGGATGCGCCGAGGCGGCAGGCGATCCAGGTTGCTGCGTGGGCAGAACGCCAATTCGGCCTCGGCGGCCAACCGGACTCGGTAGTCCCAGCGGGTGAAACGCGCCAGCTTCTCGTCATACGCCCCAACGCGCTCCACCACGGTGCGCGGCACCAGTTCAGATTGAAACAGCAACTGGCCGGGGAAGCTCCGCGCCAAGACCTTGTACACCACTTCGCCTCGCGGCGGGTATTCGCCGTAGGCCCAGCGGTCCTGGGCTTCGCCCATGTCATCCATGTGGACAAAGTTGGAATAGACAACGGTTTTCCGCGTCTTCTGCCTGCTGTAGAACGTCATCTCCCGCAGCAGCTTCTCCGGCCGGAACCGGTGATGCGGCTCGGCGTGGCAGACGAAGTCGCCGGTGGTCAAGGACATCGCATGGTTCAGCGCTTTCGCGGGCCCTTGCGGGCGAGAGAAGTACGCCGGCGTCACGGTCTCGTGGTGCTGGGCGAACCCTTCGATCATTTCGCGCGTGCCGTCGGTGGAACCATCATCCACGATGACGATCTGCTCGGGCGGCAGCTTCTGATTCAGGATGCTCAGCAACGCGTCGTACAGCAGGGCACGCTGATTCCGGCAGGCGAGATAGACGCTGATCGTTGGCATCACGGGCTCCAGGAAGACGCATGAAACGCGTCCTCACACCCGTATGTATCGACGACAGGGCCTGCGAACTTGACGGCCATTCGGATCAAGCCGTCTGGCGCGGTTATATGGGACGTCCGATCGTGGTCCCAGCACTGGGCAGCGGGGCCTCGTAGTCCACGGGCTGCCATTTTTCTTCGGGCTTGGGGTCTTCGGCTTGAAGCTCTTCATCGACGCCGTTGTCATCCGAGTAGTGCTTCGTGGGTCGGCCGTAGAGATCGAACTCAGCGGGGTCGGTGCTCTTGGTGCGTTTGTTCTTGACCCGCTTGGCTTTGGGGGCACGTGCCGGACGGGGAGCCAGGATCGAAGCGCCCAGCACGATCTGGCAGCAGAGCAGCCCCAGCCCCAGATCACCCGCAGCGGGGAAGGTGCTGTACGCAAAGAAGCCCCAGAGGCCGGCCAGCAGCAACGCCTGCGCGTACTGGCGGTGGATCAACATCATCAAAAGCCCGATGCCTGCTGCGGTCAGCAGCATCAGGTTGACGCCGATCCAGCCGGTCGCCAAGCGGTGCAGCGCGAGGTCGGCTTCGCCGACGGCCGGGGCGTTGAATGTCTTCAGGTCGCGGGTCGGCCCAAGCTGATCCGGCGGGATCCCGACCGCCTGCATCAAGGACGCGGTTTGTTCACGGGTCGTCGTGTGCATCACGCGTCGGCCAACGGCTGCGGCATGCAGCGCGGGCTGCTCCCAGAACGATTGGCGGGTGAGATACGACAGGGTGCGGTATGCGTTCGTGCTCGGGTCCGAAGCATCAAACCAGGTCTGGACGAGTTGCTGCCGCTCGCCTGCGGGCTTGCGGGCTGCGGTCTGCGAAGGGTCGTAGAACCGGGCTTCGCGCACATCGGTGAAGTAGCGTTGAACGGTGGTCTCTGTGCTCAGGCGGAGGCCGGTGTTGAGCTCGGCATTGCGCGCCAGCCAGACCGCCGGGGCGAGGACCGAACCGACCAGGAAGGCCAAGCCCAAAGGCAGCGCGTACAGCCGGCGGTGGTGAAGCATCGGCCAAATCGCCATCGCGATGGCGATCGGCCACGCGAGCGTGTGCATCAGCATGGCGACGCCAAAAGGCACACCCGAGAGGAACGCGCCGGGGGTGCCCTTGTCCTTCGCAGCAGCCAACCCGGTGAGGCTCAACATCAACAAGAACAGGAACCAGACCTCAGGTGACAAAGCCACCGCAGCCACCAGCAGCGCCGGATGCACCGCCAGCAGCAGGCCAGCGATCCAGGGGGTCACGTTGGCTTTGGGAAACAAATGCAGCGTCAAGCGGAACCCCAACGCAGCCGTCGCTGCGCCCAGCAGCACCTGCAACAACTGCAACGTCCAAAGCGGAAGCCCGACAAAACCCACCCCCGCAAGGATTAGTGAATACCCCGGGAGGTGGTAGGTCTCCGGGTGTAGCCCTGCCTCATTCGCGCCGGGCAGCTGGCCCAACGCCTGCCGGACCCGTTCGACGTCCGCAGTCAGCGGCGTCTTGTCCTCCGCAGCGCTGGCGAACCCGCCATGCTCCAGCCAGTGATGGGCCAGCGCCTGGTGGGCTTGAGCGGTCTCCGTGCCCACACTGGCGGTGTCTGCCCCAGCACCTAAGACCAGCACTAGGACCCGGAAAGTCAGTGCCAGGAAGAAGATCAACCCCAGCGGAAATGCCAGGGACACGTCCTGATCCAGTGAATCAGCTTGGTGGATGTGTTCGCTGGCCCCGACACCCACCGCGCCGGTCGGCGGTGCCACGGACGCGGAGCCCGTGGGCATGACAGATGAACTCAAAGGCAGAGGGCTTCCGGACACGCTGGGCCTCACTTTGGTGCGCTGGGTCCGAATAATGATCGGAAGCTCGATACCCGGCCTTTAGCACGAAACCCAAATTTTCGATTTCGCGCCCCATGCTATTGATAATGCGAAAAAAATAAATCTTCGATTTCCAATCAAAATTTCTATAAACGCCGTACAAACCAACCAGTATTGATAGACTCTTAAGTTCAAGGAGGGGAAAGCCATGACGCTTACCCTTGCTCCCCCATGGTTCGGGGCGGCTGTTTTGTCCAAGTGGGCGAGGCCTCGATCCGGGATGTGCAACACACCGCCGGATGAGTTTGATGATGTTTAGTGCGAGTGAGGAATGGCACATGGTTGATATGCAAGGCGAGTCCAAAGGGGAATGCGCCACAACCCCCGGGTTGAACTCAATCTTGATTGCGGAAGACGAGCACCTCTTAGTGCAGACGCTAAAGTCGGACCTCGTGGCTCTGGGTTACACCATTCACGGCCCGGTCTCCAACGGCGAATCGGCCATTGACTTGGCTCGCCAAGAAGTCCCCGACCTGGCGCTTTTGGACATCCGAATGTCTGGGATGGACGGCCTGACCGCCGCGAAAACGATTCATGACGAAATGGGCATCCCCTGCGTCATCCTCTCGGCCTACTCCAACCCCGACTACGTCTTCCAGGCCACGGAGACCGGCGGGGTCTACGGCTACCTGCTCAAGCCAGCCAGCGTTGACGAACTCCGCGTCACCCTCGGCATCGCTTGGGATCGCTTCTGCGCTCAGCGTGACCTGGCCAATGCCAACCAGGACCTCGAACGCAAACTCGAAGAACGCAAGCTCATCGAACGCGCAAAAGGCATTCTGATGCAAAGGCTCAATCTCAGCGAGCCCGAAGCGATGAAGAAACTACAGAAGCAGGCCCGCGACAGTCGTCGACCGATGGTCGAACTCGCCAAGTCCCTGCTCGAAGCCGAAGGGCTGCTGGAAAAGTAGCGCGAGCAGCATCTATCCCAGCGTCGCCAACAGGTACGCGAGGATCGACTCGGCGCCTTGGTTCTGGTTGATGCCGTGCGCTTCCAGGCCGTCGCGGCAGCCGCCGGTGTCGGGATGGATCAGCGATTGGCCCAGGTCGTTTTCCCCGGTAAACCACGCCAGCGCACGCCGGCGGTCGTCCAGCCAGGCGTCGTCCGCGGTGATGTGGTGAGCCAGCAGGCACGCGTCCGCGATCGCCAACGCTTCCAGCGGCTGCTGATCGAATCGGGCGTGCTGACCATCACGTGTCAGCCAACCGGCGTTCCCGATGATCGACAGGTGGCCTTCCGGCGCGGTCTGCTGATCGATCAGCCAGCGCAGGCTGGTCAGGCCGATCTCCGTGACCGACTCATCCCGAAGCCGTCGGCCCGCGCGGAGCATCGCTTCGGGCAGCCGGGCGTTGTCGTACGTCACCGTGTCTTCCCACCAGGGCCAGTCTTTGCCAGCGTTCCGAACAAAGGCCCGTTGCAGGTCCTCCGCAAAACGCACAAACAACTCCGCCGCGGCTTCTGGCGGCCCGGGCTGCTCGGGGGTCTCCAGCCACTCATCGACCGCAAAGAGCGTGAACGCCCGCGCCCGCAGATGCGGCAGCCCGCCAAGCTCGGTCAGTCCAGCCAAAGCCTGTTCCAGTAGGTCGTGCGCGACCCGGCGCTGATCCGACCGCGGCGCATGCCGGGACGCGTACCCCAGCGACCAGGCAGCCCGCCCCTGCGAGTCCGGCGAGCCGACGTCTTCCAGCCATCGCCGGTCGTACCCCATGAAGTTGCGAAACCGCCCGGTGCTTGGGTGAAAGGCGTACACCACAAAAGCCAGGTACCGATCCAAAGGCAACGGCTCGGCGTCCGGGTGCAACCGATTGAACTGGATCGCCGCGAGCACCGCCCGGGCATTGTCATCGACGCAGTACCCATGATTAGGATCCGGCAGGCCATGCACCGCGTGCTGAAACAGCCCGGTGTCATCGGTCATCCGCAGCAATTGGCGGGGGTCCGGCAGGGGCATCACGTCAGGATAAGGCGAGAATTCAGGCGTAGGCGATGATGCAGCGGACATGGGCACCTCTGGGCTTGGGGATTTGCTACGCTCCGCGTCTGTGCCAGCGACGGCGATTCTTTCGTTTAGAACTCAGTACCTCAACTAGGAGTCCGGGATGAGCGAACAACAAACAGACGCAGCGGCAGGCAACACGCCACAGCAGCGGGTCACCCTCCAAGTCAATGATCGGGAAATGACCACGCGTTACGCCAATGCGTTCCGCAGCAACACCACCGCGGACGAGCTCTTCCTGGACTTTGGCACCAACATCGTCGTGCCCAATCCCAACCCCGGCGAAGACCGCCCGGACGCCACGATGACCCTCACCGTCGACAGCCGGGTGATCATGAACTACCGCACCGCCAAACGCCTGGCGGTCTTGATGGCCCAGGTCGTCCGCCAGCACGAAGAACAGCACGGCGAAGTCGACCTGAACCCCGCGGGCTAAGTGCCGGCCGATTCGGCCTTACACCCAAACGCTGACAAACAGCGCATCCTCGGTCCGCTTGCCAACAAGCGGGCCGACGTTGGTTGTCACGAACTTCACCTCGTACTCGGGGTGATTGTCCAGCCACTGGTTGACCTGTTTGTCCAGGTGTTCGATCGCGTCCAGGCGGAGCTTGGCCACGAAGGTTTTCACGTGGATCGCCCCGGTGCCTGTGGTATTGGGTTGGCGTTGCCAGTGATCCTCGTGGGGTTGCCGCTTGCTATCGAAGGTGCGGATCTTCGTGCTCATCGTGTCATCGGGGGACGCGGTGGCGGTCGCCTCTAACTCCACGATGCTGGACCCACCGCTCGAGGCGGGCCGGGGCTCCATCTCGCTGCCACGGATATCGATCTGGTCGGCGTCGCCGGTGTCAATCGGGATCGCACTGGCCAAAAGTTCTTCATCGCTGGGTTTCGGCATCGAAAGCCCCCTATCGGCTGATGCTGTATTTCAATCCAAACACATTCATCTTCCCCGTCCCTGTTGAATCTATCGGTTGAATCCCGTGTAAGCAATGCTTTTATCAGTTGATAAAACCACCCACCACTGCGCGCCAGCCCGCACCGCCACGCTCCATCCCGACGACTCCACCGAACTCCGGCAGCATCAGGTGCAGCATCCGTCTCGAGTCGCCCCACTGCTCGATCTGCACCCAGCCCTTGGCCACCGGCCGAACCACACCCCGCCCGCCGCCGATTGGGCCGGCGTACGTCAGATAAACCCGCCGATGCGGCGGCAGCACCACCAGCGGCATCGCCAGCCCGTGGAACCACCGGTCCGGGGGCAGCGGGCATCGTGCTGTCCACAGCCGGGCTTCGTGGGGCCGAGCCGCCCGTGGGTCTTCGATCAGCCAGTCCACATGACGCCCCGCCGGCATCTGATGCAACTGAAAAGTGGTTTGCAACCGTTTCACAACCGCGGGACCTCTTGCTGCGTGGGCTTGTGTCCGAAGGGGGTCGGATTTATCCTCATCGGTTTAATCCAAGCCTTCGACAGGACGCGACATGCGGAAACTGATGTGCAGTGTAGTGGTGCTGGCCGGACTCACGATGGCCGGCTGCCTGACCCCGTCGATGGTACGGGAGGACGGCGACGTGGCCTACTTCCAGGGCGACTACGCCACCGCTGCCGAGCATTATGCCCGTGCCGCCGAGCTCCAGCCCACCGATGCGTTGGCCCACTACAAGCTCGGCCGGACCCACCTGCAGCTGGACCGCAACGCCGCGGCCGAGCTCAACTACCGCACCGCCTGGACGCTGCAGCCGAACAACGAAGAGCTGACCCCCAAGATCCTCGACGGCCTGGCGGAGTCACTCGTCCGCCAGCCCGAGCGGGAATGGGTGCTCTACGACTACCTCGAAGAACAGGCCCAGATGTACGGCACGCCCGAGGCCTACCTCCGGCAGGCCGAGTACCTGATGCAGATCGGGGATGCTGACAACGCCGTGGTCGCGCACCGCAAAGCGGTGTTCTTCGCCTCCCGTGACGACGCCACGACGCTCCTGGCGATGGGCGACTTCTACCTGGAGATCGGCGACAACGCCCAAGCCGAGCGTTACTACCGCTACGCGTTTGCGTTGGACCCCGAAGCCGACGGGCTGTCGAGCAAGCTGCGGGGCCTGGGCGTCGTGCCCGGTCCGACGGCGGGGCTACCTCTGCCGCCGGAAATTCGGCCGGTGAATCGGTAACGTTTTCGGGCGGGCATCGGCACACATTGACCGGTCGCGGAACCTGGGCAGGAGCGCAGCATGAACGTGGTGATCTGCGGAGCCGGTGAAGTCGGCCGACACTTGGCTGAGGTGCTGGGGCGCGAAGCCAACAACATCACGGTGGTGGACCTGGACCAGGCCAAGCTCGCGGAGCTGGATGAGGTCATGGATGTCCGCAACCTGCCGGGCAACGGCACGCACGCCGATGTCCTGCTGGAAGCCGGGGTCGCCCGCGCCGACCTGTTCGTCGCCGCCACGCAGATCGACGAAGTCAATCTCCTGGCGGCCTCCTTGGCCAAGGGGCTCGGCGCTGACGTCACCGTCGCCCGGATCCACCACGCGGCCTACCTCGAAAAACGCGGCATCGACTACGCCAACCACCTGGGCATCGACCACCTCGTCTGCCCCGAATACTCGACCGCACAGGAAATCGCCGCCACCCTCCGCAGCCCCGGCGCGCTGGCGATGGACCGCTTCGCCAGCGACCGGATCGAGATGCAACAGATCCGTGTCGCCGACGACACCCCGATCGCGGGACAGCCGTTGTCGGAAGTCCGCTTCCCCGTGCCCGGCCGGGTCGCCTCGGTCAGCCGGCATGGCGAGGTCACGATCCCCAACGCCAACACTCAGATCGAGCCCGGCGACATCGTCACCCTCATCGGCGAAGCCAGTGAATTCGGCAAGCTCGCGAAGGTGTTTGACCCCGACTCGGACCGCCGCAAACGCATCATGATCATGGGCGGCACCTCGCAGACGGTTTGGCTCTGCCGAGCGCTGAAGGGCAAGGGGTTCTCCATCCGGCTGTTTGAGCGCAACGCCGCCCGGGCGGTTGAGCTCAGCGAGAAGCTCGACTGGGTCACGGTCATTCACGCCGACGCCGTGAATACCGACGCGCTGGAATCCGAGCGTGTCGACTTGGCCGATGCGTTTCTGACGCTGACGGTCGATGACGAACGCAACATCCTCGCCGCCGCCCGCGCCAAGAGCATGGGCGCTTCGACGGTGATCGCGGTGCTGCAGCGCGGCACGTACCTACACCTGCTGGAACACGTGGGTATTGACCGCGCGTTCAGCCCCCGCGCATCGGCGGTCAGCGATATTCAGTGGATGCTCGCCAAGGGCCCGGTCCGTCACCTGGCGACCATCGCTAAAGACACCGCCGAGGTGTATGAAGTCGCGGTGCAACCAACCGCCAAGGGGGTACTCGACACCCCGCTGAAAGAAGTCAGCCTGCCCACCGGATGCTTCCTGGGCGCGGTCCACCGGGCCAGCGACGAGGTCTTTGTCCCCGCCGCCACCTCAACCCTCCAGGCCGGCGACACCGTGATCGTCATTGGCCCGTCCGAGCAGCGCAAAGCCATCCGCAAGCTTTTCACCGGCAAGTAACCCCCTACCGACTGCCCGACCATGAACTACGGATTCGTCCTCGGCCGATTGGGTTTGCTGCTGCTGGTGCTCAGCGGGTGCACCGGTTTAGTGTCGCTGTACGAGTGGGCGGTGTTTCTCAACGGCCACCGTGAAGAACTGCTCGCTGCGGAGGCCATGGCGTCGACTGCAGTCGTCGGCGCGATCGCCGGGGGCCTGCTCTGGTGGTTTACTCGGCAGTCTCCGCAAGGCCTGCACCGAAAGGAAGCCATGCTACTGACCGCGCTGAGCTGGCTGGTCGGCGGGCTGCTCGCGGCGTTGCCGTTTTACATCTGGGCCCAGGCCGGGGGCTACAAAGCAACCTCACCGCTAGGCCACGAGTTCACCTCCTTCATCTCCTGCTACTTCGAAGCGGTCTCCGGGCTGACGACCACCGGCGCCACCGTGCTGGGCGAGCGTGGGCTGATCGAAGACCTCCCCGGCGGGCTGCTGCTATGGCGTTCTTTGACCCACTGGCTGGGCGGCCTGGGCATCGTCGTGCTCTTCGTCGCGGTGCTGCCCAACCTCGGCGTTGGCGCCAAACGCCTGTTCCAGACCGAGTCCTCCGCCCAGGAAAGCGGCGTCCGCCCGCGTATCGGCGAGACCGCACGCATCCTCTGGCTGATCTACCTCGGCCTGACCGCCGCCGCCGCCACCACCTTCTACCTCGGCGGCATGTCGGTCTTCGACGCGATCAACCACGCCTTCTCCGTCATGTCTACCGGTGGGTACAGCACAAAGAACGCCAGCATCGGCCACTACGACAGCTTCCTCATCGACTGGGCCTCGGTCTTCTACATGATCCTGGCCGGCGTGAACTTCGTGCTGTTCTACCGCATCGTCCGCGGGCGATGGAAACAAGCCTTCAGCGACGTCGAGCTCCGCTGGTACCTGTCGATGAAGGTGATCGTCTCACTGATCATCACCTTCAACATCTGGGGCGACTGGATCATCACCTCCGTCCCGGGCAAGTACGTCTTCGGCGATCTCTGGCAGTCCGCACGCTTCGCCTGGTTCCACACCGCCGCGCTGCACACCGGCACAGGCTTTGGCACGGCGGACTACGGCCCGTGGCCCCGCCTGTCGCTGGGCCTGCTCTTCGGGCTGATGCTCATCGGCGGCTGCGCCGGCTCGACCGCCGGGGGCATCAAAGTCGTCCGCTTCGTCATCTGCGTCAAAGTCATGTGGGCTTCCATCGAGCGTGCGTTCCGCCCCAACGTCGTCCGCTCCATCAAGCTCGGCCAGAACACCATCGACGACGAGCTCAAGCTCGGCGCCATGATCTACGCCATGATCATGATCCTGCTGGTCGCCCTGGGCACCTTTGCCCTCATGCTGCTGGAACCCGCCCCGGAAAACGGCGGGCGCGGCGACATCCTCACCTGCACCACCGCCTCGCTGGCGACCATCGCCAACGTCGGCCCGGGCATGGGCTACGTCAACGCGGTCGGGCACTACGGCTGGTTCTCCGGCCCGAGCAAGCTCCTGCTGTCCCTCTGGATGGTCCTGGGCCGGCTGGAGATGTATGCCGTGTTCGTGCTGTTCTCCTGGCGCTTCTGGCGAAGCGACTGAGCCCGCTACGAATACATATCCAGCAACGCCTCGATCTCATCCGCCGCTTTGCTGTCGCCCAAAGCCTGGGCACGCTTCAGGCCCAACTCAAGTGCCGCCGCTGCGGCGTCGTCTTCGCCGAGCTCGCCCAGCGATCTGGCTTTGTGGAAATAGGCGTACAACTCGTCGGGGTTCAGGGTCAGCGTCTTGTCGTACCATCGCACCGCCTCGTCGTGCTGATCGAGCTTGGCGTATTCCTGTGCCAGCGCATAGGTCACGAAGCAGTCATCGGGCTCCGCGGCGTGCATCGCTTCCAGCTGAGACAAACGATTGGACATGATCGTTCCTTAGGGTGAATCCGTCAGCGCCAGCTTCTGGCGCAGCGTGTGCTCAATAAAACGGGCCTGGTGTTCCGGCAACCAACTGACAATCGTACGGCTCTGCCCGTTATGCAAGCCCGCGACGACCGCCAAGCGCGTCTCTTTGTTGGCTCGGCCGACACTTTTGCGGCTGATCGAGGTGATATCGAGCGTGGGAAATTTCTTATTGCCGATCCAAGGCAGCGGGCCATGCCGAACCACCAGATCGTCAAACGTCAGGGCCAGGCGGGTCTTGTTCAAGAACCCCGCGACGGTCGAATAGGTCAGCCCGATGCCGACCGCCAGGTGCAGCAGGGGCACAATCACCATCATGACGTCGAGGCTGCCCTTCTGCCATTGCAGGTAAGCGTTGTAGTACCAGAACACAAGGAAGCCGTCCCAGAAGACACAGAAAAACGCCATGCCTCGAAGCCCGGGCGAATACCATCGCCGCGTGAGCGTGAAGCGGTTCAGGTCGTCGCGCTCCGAGATACCCTTGGGTGCCTCCAACGGCATATCGGGGTCAGGCCGCTCATCACGATCGGGGTAGCGGATCTGCATCACTACCTGCAGTTTATACTCCGGGCATGAAGCTAGGCGTGATCTCCGACAGCCACGACCGTTTGCCGGCGCTGCAGCAGGCGGTGGCGTTGCTGCGGGAGCAAAAGGTGGATGCGTTTTTCCATGCGGGGGACTTCGTCGCGCCGTTCGCCGCGAAGCTCCTGGCGCCTGAAGCGTTGGGCGGCAAACCGCTTTACGCGATCTTCGGCAACAACGACGGTGAACGCGCGGGGCTGCGAAACGTTCTGCCCGGCTTGATCGACGGTCCGCTGCGGGTCGAACTGGCGGGCACCAAGATCGCCATGGCCCACTTCGTCGAGTGGTTCGACGAACAGGACCACCGGGACGCCGACGTCCTGATCTCCGGCCACAACCATGAGGCCAGCATCGAGCACCGAGACGGCCGGCTGTACCTCAACCCCGGCGAATGCTGCGGCTGGCTCACCGGCCGGTGCACCTGCGCGGTCCTGCACCTGAGCCCGGACGGCCCCCGAGCAGAACTCTTGAACATTTCGGTCTGAACACGCCCGGATTCACCGCCTCCCGCTACCCCTTCATCCTGCCGAAACCCGCGGTTTTCGCTACCCTGTCCCGAATTTCGCTCGACCTTCTCCCCCCGCCTGCTACCCCATGGACGGCTATGCCCAAACGCGACGACCTCAAAACCATCCTCATCATCGGCTCCGGCCCCATCGTCATCGGCCAGGGCTGCGAGTTTGACTACTCCGGCACGCAGGCCTGTAAGTCCCTGCGTGAAGAAGGCTTCCAGGTTGTCCTGATCAACTCCAACCCGGCCACGATCATGACCGACCCGCAATTCGCGGACCGGACGTACATCGAGCCGATCTCCCCCGAGGCCGTCGAAAAGATCATCGAGAAGGAAAAGAATGGCCCGTATCACATCGATGCGGTGCTCCCCACCCTCGGCGGGCAGACCGCACTGAACTGTGCCTGCGACATGTTCGACCAGGGCATCCTCCAGAAGCACAACGTCGAGATGATCGGCGCGACCCGTGAGGTGATCTACCGGGCAGAAGACCGCCTGCAGTTCCGGGACACGATCGACGCGCTGGGCCTGCACTGCCCGCGTTCGGGTGTGGCCAACACCATGGTAGAAGCCTGGGATATCCTCGAAGAGGTCAGCCTGCCGGCGATCATTCGGCCGGCGTTCACCCTAGGCGGCACCGGCGGCGGCGTGGCCTACAACCATGAAGAGTTCGAAGACATCTGCCGCCGCGGCCTGGACGCCTCGCTGAACTCGCAAATCCTCATCGACCAGTCGCTGATCGGCTGGAAGGAGTACGAGCTCGAGGTCATGCGCGACAAGGACGACAACGTCGTCATCGTCTGTGCGATTGAGAATATCGACGCGATGGGCGTCCACACTGGCGACTCGATCACCGTCGCCCCCGCGCAAACGCTCACGGACAAGGAGTACCAAAAGCTCCGCGACGCCTCGCTGGCGATCATCCGCGCCATCGGCGTCGAGACCGGCGGCAGCAACATCCAGTTTGCGATCAACCCCAACCCCCCCGCCGGGACCGACGGGCTGAATACCGGCGACGAGCTGGTCGTCATCGAGATGAACCCTCGCGTGTCGCGCTCCTCGGCCTTGGCGTCCAAAGCCACCGGCTTCCCGATCGCCAAGCTTGCCGCCAAACTGGCGGTGGGCTACACCCTGCCGGAGCTGCCCAACGACATCACCGGCGAAACGGTCGCCTGTTTCGAGCCGACGATCGACTACGTCGTCACGAAGATCCCCCGGTGGACCTTCGAGAAGTTCCCGGAGGCGGACGAAACGCTGACCACGCAGATGAAGTCCGTCGGCGAAGGCATGTCGATCGGCCGGACGTTCAAGGAGAGCCTGCAGAAGGGCATCCGCTCGATGGAAGTCAAGCGGTTCGGGCTGGGCCTGGACGCGAACGACAAGTACCTGCAAGCCAAGCGCGGCGTCGAGCTGGCCGACGGCAGCAAGGTCGAGTGGCCGATCGCCGACGAGAAGATCCGCCGCAAACTGTCGATCCCCTGCCAGGGCCGGCTGTTTTACGTCCGCTACGCCTTCAAGCAGGGTTGGAGCCTTGAAGACGTCTACAAACTGACGAACATCGACCCCTGGTTCCTGGACCAGATGCAGCAGCTCGTCGCGTTCGAATCGGTGCTGGAGTCCTACGCTGCGTTGAGCGACGTGCCGGACGACGTGCTGTTTGAAGCCAAGCAGTTGGGTTACAGCGACGCGCAGTTGGCGAACCTTTTCTTCGGTGCGATTACGACCACGACGATCATGCAGGTGCGAACGCATCGCAAGGCGGCGGGCATCGAGCCGGTGTACAAGCTCGTGGATACCTGCGCGGCCGAGTTCGAAGCCCGGACGCCCTACTTCTATTCGACCTACGAAAGCCCGATCCAGATGGTCGGCGGCGAATCGTTTGTCGATGACGAAATCCGCGTGACCGACCAGAAGAAGGTCATCATCCTCGGTGGCGGACCCAACCGGATCGGCCAGGGCATCGAGTTTGACTACTGCTGCGTGCAGGCCGCCTTCGCCGCCCAGGAGCTGGGCTACGAAGCGGTCATGATCAACTCCAACCCCGAGACCGTCTCGACGGACTACGACACCAGCGACCTCTTGTTCTTCGAGCCTTTGACCCTCGAAGACACGCTGAACATCATCGAACGCCTCAACGGCAAGCCGCTGGGTGAAGACGGCGGCTTGGTGCATGGCGTGATCGTTCAGTTCGGCGGGCAGACGCCGCTGAACCTCGCCAACGGGCTGAAAGCCGCGGGCGTTCCGATCATCGGCACCGGTGTGGACTCGATCGAGCTGGCGGAGGACCGCGAGCGCTTCGCAGCGATGTGCGACGAGCTGGGTGTTCGCCAACCGGCCAACGGCATCGCCTACGACGTCGAGCAGGCGGTGGAGATCGCCAACCGCATCGGCTACCCCGTGCTGGTCCGCCCAAGCTTCGTGCTCGGCGGGCGCGCGATGGAAACCGTCTTCGACGACGAGCAACTCCGCCGGTACATGGTGGACGCCATCGGCGCGTCGGACCTGGCTGGGCAGCCCATCCTCGTGGACAAGTTCCTGTTCCAGGCCACCGAAGTCGACATCGACGTAATCGCGGACTTCGGTCAGGACAACCCCACCGCGCTGGTCTGCGGCGTGATGGAGCACATCGAAGAGGCGGGCATCCACTCGGGCGACTCGGCCTGTGCGATCCCGCCCTACTCACTGCCGGCCGATGTCGTCGACGAGCTCAAGGACAAGTCCCGCAAGCTGGCCGAGGCGTTGAAGGTCCGCGGCCTGATGAACGTGCAGTGGGCCGTCCGCAAGGCCGACGACGGCGGGCACGAGATCTACGTCATCGAGGTCAACCCCCGGGCGTCGCGGACCGTGCCATTTGTCAGCAAGGCGACCGGCCTGCTGTGGGCGAACCTGGCGGCGAAGGTCATGACCGGCAAGCAGCTCACCGAGTTGGGCGTGACGCAGGAAGTCGTGCCGCCTCACACTTCGGTGAAGGAAGTGGTCTTCCCATTCAGCAAGTTCCCGGGCGTGGACGTGATCCTCGGGCCGGAGATGCGTTCGACGGGTGAAGTCATGGGCATCGACCCGGGCTTTGAGACCGCGTTCGCCAAGGCCGAACTCGCCGCGGGCACCAAGCTGCCTTTGTCCGGCACGGTGTTCCTGTCCGTGCGTGAACCCGACAAGCCCGCTGCGGTGAAGGTCGCCCAGCAGTTGATCGGCTTGGGCTTTGAGGTGCTGACCACCGGCGGCACGCACAGCCACCTGGCGGAGCAAGGTGTTGAAACCCAGCGGATCGCCAAGATCATCGAAGGCGTCCGCCCCAACGCGATCGACCTGATCAAGAACAAGCAGGTCGACCTGATCATCAACACCCCCACCCGCAAGGGCTCGGGAACGGACGAGGGCAAGCTCCGCGCCGCTGCGGTCCGCTACAACGTGCCGATGATCACGACCATGACCGCCGCCGATGCCGCCGCCCGCGCAATTGCGGCGATCAAGCAGGACGGCTGGGGCGTTCAGGCGTTGCAGGATTACACCGCGAGTGCCGTCGGCAGCCCGTAAGTCTTGTCCCGCCAGATCAACTCAGATAAATCAACCCAATGAAAAACCCCGCTCGAAGGCGGGGCTTTTTCTTGTTCTTTATGCACCACTCGGATCAAGCCAGAAGCTCGATACGCCGCAGCATTCGATTTACCACGGGTTCGGCGTGGGGTTCAAACGGCTGGGGCGGTCCAACAGCAGGAACCGGCGGATGTCCTGGTGGGCCGAGCGGATGTCCTGGTTCGCCGTGATTGCGTTCTCGTTGTGGATGTCCTGCCAAGTCTGGCCACGGGTCGTCAGTTCCGGGCTGGGGTTCAGACGCAGGCTGTGCTTGTTCGCGCTGCCACAGCCGGTGAACGCCATCAGGCCGAGGCCCATCACCGAAACCATCGCAACCTGCTTCACAAAAGACTTCTGGAACATGCCCAACTCCTTTGGCGGGGACAAACGGATATCAATTCAGAAAATGGATTGTCTGGGAACCCGCCCGGGATGTCAAACCCATTTTCCAGCCGGGTTTGAAGAAAAAAACGCCCGATAACGACGCTTCAGCCGCCCTCTGCCGTCTCTTCTTCGCTGGGCTCAGGCGCATCTTGTTCCGCCGTGTCAGGTGTAGGTTCCGGCACTTCCGGTTCGATCGGCCAGACCACCGGCCGAATCCGCAGCACCAGTTCCGTCCGCGCCGCCGGCATCCGCTCCACCCAGGCGTCAAACGGCTCGCTGCCGTCCATGTTCGTCAGCTCGGAGGATTGCGTGAAGAGCTCATCCCCAAACTGCACCAGCGACGCGATTGTGCCGTTGACTTCCGCCATGAAGTAAGACTGGCCGTCCCGCTCGATCACCTCGGACCCCGCAAACAGGAAACGGTGGCTGGGCAATGCCTCGCCCGTCTCGCGCTCACGCACCCATTGGCTGACCGGCACTTCCTGTTGTTGCGCTCCCTCACCTTCCTCGACGGGCAGCACGAAAAACAAGTCCACCTCCGGCCCGGTCGGCGGGTGCAACACCCATTCATCCTCTACCCGCTCGACCCGCAACGGCGTCCCGGGCTCCAGCCCCAGCAGCAGCACCGCCGCGTGGATATGCCGGGGGTTCGCCAGCGAGACCACCAGCGACTCGTGCTCGCGCGTGCCCGGCGTGCAAACGATCAACTCCAACCACTCAATGCCCTCAGCCCGCTTGGGGGAGACATAAACGTCTACATCCACGACGCCCGCCTCGCGGTCCACCCGCACGTGCGGAAACGCTTCGATCGGCTGTGCGTGCCCGACCCCGGCCCCGGCCAACACCCCCCAGAGCATCAATTGCAGCATGACTTGGCGTAGCATGCTTTGAGTGTAACCCCAAGCCCCGATGACCCACGAAGAAAAAAACACGAACGCGCATTCACGCGACTACGACCCGACGCGGCTGACCTGGGCGGCGCTGCTGGGGCAATGGGTCGAGTTTGCGCGATCAGCGGTGGCGCTGTCGACGGAGGGCGAAGGCGGGCGTTGGCGGGCGGCGGTGCCGGACCTCATCGCGTTGCAGGCGGTGTGGTTCGCGCTGGGCGAGCTGGATGAACTGCCCGCCGACGAGAAGGCACTGGGCATCGACCGCGCGGGGGTGCTGGTTGAAAAACACGCCGGGGCGTTGAAAACGCAATGGGCCGACGCCGCCCTGCCCGAGGGGATCGCCGAGTTGATCGAGGATGCCAAGCAGCGTTGGCAGGAGGCTCAGCAAGGCGTCTGATGCCCTCCGCCGTTACCTTGCGGGGATGGGCAAACCACAAGACAACGCATGTCGAGAAGCAGTAACCCAGGCGATGCACACGCTGCGCGATGCGGTGGAGGCGTTCACCTTCGCCCCGCCGGTGCACACGGTCTACAACCCGCTGCGATACGCCGGGGCGATGCACGAGGCCTACATTCAGCAGGGTGTGTTTGCGGCGTGTGGCGTGGTGATGCTGGGCATGAACCCCGGACCATGGGGCATGGCTCAGACCGGCGTGCCGTTTGGCGAAGTGGCTGCGGTCCGTGATTGGTTGAAGCTGGACGCGCCGGTGGATCAGCCGGACCCCGAGCACCCCAAACGCCCGGTGCAGGGCTTGGCGTGTGCGCGGTCCGAAGTGTCGGGGCGTCGGCTGTGGGGCTTGATGCAGGATCGTTTCGACACGCCCGAAGCGTTCCACCGCCAGCACTTCATCGTGAACTACTGCCCTTTGTGTTTTATGGGGGAGACGGGGAAGAACCTCACGCCCGACAAGCTGCCCGCCGCAGAGCGCGCGCCGCTGGAGCAGGCCTGCGACGCACACCTGCAGGCGGTGTTGGAAGCGCTGCAACCCCAGGTGATCGTGGCGGTCGGCGCGTTCGCGGAAACCTGCGCCAAGCGGATCGTCGGCGACACGCTGCGCGTGGTCCGCATCCTGCACCCAAGCCCCGCCAGCCCGTTGGCCAACAAGGACTGGGCGGGCACCGCAACCCGACAATTGATCGAGGCCGGTGTGTGGTCGTGACGAACGGCTGAATCGGCGCAATAAAAAACCGCCCTCTTTCGAGAGCGGTTTTTCGGAGCCCACGCAGGGCGTCCGAGTCGGCTTCGGCGTCGACACCCGCGTCGGGGTCTCATGGGGGGAGTCGACCCTTCGTCGCGTGGTGCCTCGTGTTCTCAAGCATCAGGCTGTGTTCGGCGTAAGCCTCGCAAAACCTGAGCATGTGGACTTCGACAGGCGGCCCTGTCTTACCCGGTGCACTCGGGCACATCGATCTCGTAAGCCTGCGACCACCTCCCGATCCGCAATGCGAATCGGCGGGTGCCCAGCACTCCCTGAGCTGCGGTGACCTGAATCGGCATCGGAAGTCCGCGGCCCCCCGTCGGGGTCGCGGTCGCCGTCCAGCTTCACCGCCGGCCTGTGCAGCGCGGCAAGCTCGGGTCTCGTCCAGTCCCCTTTCGGGGCCATGTACGAGGCGGGTCCGATCCCGCTCGGGCTTGTCGCCTTGCCGGTCGCGGCGCCGTCTGTCCAAGCCCGGGCCCCTCGGTCGCACACCGGATTCACCGGGATGCGGCTTTGGTTTGGTGGTCTCCCGTTTTGCAACGGGCCCCCACCCTGTGGCCAAGGCCTTGACAGACGCGCCGCCCTCAGTCTCCCGCAGCGACGCCACGAACATACCCAGCCCACAGGTTTGAACTGAACACGATCAAGACGCCCGTCCTGCGGGCTGCGATCACCTCTCTTCGTCACGCGCATCGGCTTCTGCCCGCCGCATCACACACTCAAGAGTGTGCCGTGCAGGCGTGGCCGTTGCCGCGGCGTGTTGCATCACTTGCGGTGCTCAGACGCCACCGGACGCCCCCTTAGGGTTGTCTGGTGAAACGCGATGTACCACAAGCCTGCCGTCCTTCCGGGTCCTTGCATGACGCCATCGCTGACGTCAGCCGGTGTCTCGGATCATCCGCCCGCCGGTCATCTTTCGCAGGACACAAGCAAAGCTTTAGCCGGAGGCCATTGCCCGCTTGAAGCCCGTGCCATCGATGGCAGCGTGCTGGATCGACCCGCCACGTTTGTCGCTGCCTTGGGCTCGCGTTCGCGTGTTGGCTTAGAAGCGAGTTCTAAGCCTCGACGGTCGGCTGACCTTCGGCGGCGTTCGTGATGGGCCGGACCCCGGCTGTCTGTTCCACGCCGCGTCCACTTGCGAGGCTTTCGCCAGGCTTGCTTGTTCGACGTTTTTGCCAACGGGCACCAGCGGGTGACCCGCCGGCGACAACCGGGAGAGGTTCACAACGGCTCGCCGGCTGCATGGTTCCGTGCGTGGTGGGTCCGGGATCTCTCCTGGGTCTCGCCCACGCCGAGCTTTCGCTCAACGTGTTTGGTTGCACGGTGCAATCCGGTTGGCACCCGCAAGTCAGAGCCATTGGCCGAGGCCGTCTGGGTTCTGCTTCCGATTGGTGCCGTGATCCGTTGCGATCGACGCGTAATCCACACTTGTCAAAGAACACTCCAGCCGAAGCCGGCTCGTGGCGTCCTGCCACTGGTTTCTACTTTGCCTCTGTGGGCCCGCGGTTGCAAGAGATATTTTGCGTTGGGCATCCCCGGCAGCATTCCGGTGGACAATGTGTTGCCAACGGACTTGCTCTGCCCGAGCCCGATCCTTCGCCGCCTCATATCTCACAAGCACTTAGCCAGCTTCTCCGCAACCCAACCCGGTTTATCCACCGACCCCAATGAAGCGGTGGAAATCTTGAGAAACATGATTAACAACCAAAATAATTTCAGAAAAACGTGATGAAAACCATGGTTCACCCGCCCACCGAGAAGTGAATTGCCCGCTAAAATCAGCCATTCATGAGCCAATCCAACCTCGATCCGTCGACCCCTGCCCGTCCAGCCGCCCGCCTCGCCTTGTCCAACGGCATGATCTTCACCGGTCAAGCCTTCGGCGACACCACACCCCGCGCGGTCGCTGGCGAGGTCTGCTTTAACACGTCCATGGCCGGCTACCAGGAGATCCTCACCGATCCGTCCTACGCCGGGCAGATCGTGACGATGACCTACCCCTTGATCGGTAACTACGGCGTCAATGAGCAAGACGTCGAGTCCAATCAAATCCATCCCCGCGGCTTCGTCGTCAGGGAATTGGCCAACCGCGTTTCCAATCACCGGGCCACCCAAGCCCTGGAAACCTGGCTCGCGTCCCAGCATGTCGTCGGCATTACCGGCATCGATACCCGGGCGCTGACCAAAGCCCTCCGTGTCACCGGCGCGATGAACGGCGTGATCTGCACCGACCCTGACCTCACCGATGAACAGCTCGTCGCGCAGGCCAACGAAGACCCCGGTTTGGTCGGGCTGAACCTGGCCGAACAGGTCTCCAGCCCGCAAGCGGAAACCTGGGACCACGACCTGGGTGACTGGGCTCCGCTGCAAGGCCAACACGCCCAGCGAGAAGGGCGCTACCGCGTCGTGGCATTGGACTGCGGCGCGAAGCGGAACATCCTCCGCAACCTCGCTGACCAGGATTGTGAAGTCATCGTCCTGCCTTTTGATGCCTCGGCGGAGGACATTCTCAAGCACGAGCCCGACGGCCTTTTTGTGTCCAACGGCCCGGGCGACCCCTCGGCGGTGACCCAGACGATCCACACGCTCCAGCAACTGCTCACCGCTGAAGACGCCAAGCCCTTGCCGACCTTCGGCATCTGTCTAGGTCATCAACTGCTGGCCCTGGCTTTGGGTGCGGAGACCTACAAGCTCAAGTTCGGCCACCGCGGCGCGAACCACCCGATCCAGAACCTCGCCACCGGCAAGGTCGAGATCACCAGCCAGAACCACGGCTTCGCGGTCGACACCGCGTCGCTTCAAAAAGTCGGCGGTGAACCCAGCCATATCAACCTCAACGACCAGACGCTCGCGGGCTTCCGGCACACTAAATTGCCTATCTTCGCAATCCAGTACCACCCCGAAGCCTCCCCGGGCCCGCATGACGCGCGGTACCTGTTTGACTGCTTCCGGGACATGATGGCCTCCGGACAAGCCCCTACCGCACAGCAAATGGATGAAGCCCAGCGCTCCCGGGCCGTGGTGACCAACGCCTAGTCAAATTTCTTGTCAATCAATAGACAGATGTGGTTAGAAATTGCTTGCTCGAACCCGATTCTGCCGCTATCTTTAGACGGTCTGAGAAAGCATATATTCCGTGTGTAAACCACTAACAACATGCAAATTCCGACGGGATGACGCCTTGGAGGGCATCTGGAGATGAGAGAAATGAAGTTCATCCGTGCTAGCCTCGCTGCACTTGCAGCAAGCTTTTTCGCATCCGGAGCGTCGGCCCAAATCGTCTGGGACTTCGACAACCCCATCCCTGTCACGATCGAGCAGATCAACGACGCGGGCGGCTTCCGTGTCGGCGACAAAGTCTTCTCTGACTTCTTCGTGTCGACCGCAGCTCAAACCAGCGAAACCATCCTCGTGCCCGGGGCTGCGTCGATCAACGTGATCGGCCTGCAGACCGGCCCGATGGAGTTCGGCATCGCGTTCAACTCCGCCTGGCAGGTTCAAGTCGGCGAGTTCCTCGACACCGCGCTGGTCTTCAAGGTCACCGCTGACACCCCCAACCTCATCGTGGGCAACACGCTGGAAATCTCCGGCGTCGTCAACACCACCGAACGCGGCAGCCTGTCGGTCTCCGAAATCGTCTACCGCGACAACCCGCTCGTCGTCAACAACCCCGACATCCTGGCGATCAAGCAGGTCTTCTTCGTCGGCCCGCCGAACAACTTCGACCTGTCCGACACCCAGCCCTTCGTCGATCTCAACACCAACCAGCCTGCCTCCGAGCCTTATGTCTGGATCCTCAAGGACATCCTGCTCACCGGTGGTGCGGTGGTGCCCAACGGCAACAACAACGGTGTCGTCGGCTTGAGCTTCGTCAAGCAAACCTTCGAGCAAGTCCCCGAGCCTTCCAGCGCGATGCTGATCGGCTTGGGCTCGCTGGCCCTGCTCCGCCGTCGCCGCGGTGCCTGAGCCCAGCCAAAGCCACAACTCAACACCCCTCGACGCTCCGCTTTTTTGGCGGAGCGTTTTTTTATCCCATCACCACGCAGAGCGGCTCGTCCACCCAGTGATCGGCTAAGCAAAACGACGACGCTTCGCCATAATGCCAGCCATGCCTATCCACGTCGCCATACTCAAAAAGCTCTTCCTCGACGCGATCCTTGCTGGCGACAAAACAGTTGAATCCCGCCTGACGAAGAACAAGCTGCCCCCCTTCCAAAAGATCGAGCCCGGCGAACGCCTCTTCCTCAAACAATCCTCTGGCCCCTACCGGGCCACCGCGATCGCCGGCGACATCGAGTTCCACGACCAGCTCACACCCGACCGGGTCGAAACGCTCCGCCAACGCTGGCAGCCTGCTGTCGGCGGCGACGATGAAGACTACTGGCAGGCCAAAGCAGACGCCGGCTACGCAAGCTTCATCCGACTCACGCACATCCAGCCGCTGCACGTCGGCCCGGCGATAAAGAAGTCCAGCGGCCAGGCGTGGTTCGTCTTGGATGAAAGCCTGTCCCCGATCCTCGACATCCCTCTGACCGCTGCGTCGCTCAAGAACCGCGCGCTGCGGATACCCGCCCGCTGCCAGGCGCTCCGCGAGCACCCGTTCACACTGGTCTTGCCCGCAGGACAGGAAGTGCAAACCGCAACGAACCCACAAGGCTTTATCCGTTGGCGCTCGTGGTCGAACCTGATCGATGCCTTTGACCTAAAGCCCGGCGACACCGCCCGGCTCATCGCCCTTGCCCCCCACCGATACCAGTTGCGTTTCATCACTCAGAGCTGAACCCATGCCCGACCTGAACGCCTACCTCACCGAACAGGACCTCGACCGTGTCCTCACCGCTGCCCGTCTCGAAGACCTCGGCCCGGCCGGCATCGATGTCACCAGCCACGCCCTGATCCCCGACCACGTGCAGGCCGCCGCACACATCCGCACGCGCCAGCCCGGCACGATCGCCGGCCTCGCGACCCTGCCTCAGCTCCTGCGCGCTTTCGACACACCGATCACCTGTGCACCCGCTGCAGAGGACGGCGACGCGATCACCCCCGGACAAACCATCGCCACGTTCACCGGACCGCTGCGTGACATCCTGCTCGTTGAGCGAACCGCCCTGAACCTGCTCACACACCTCTCGGGCATCGCCACGCTGACCCAGCAGTTTGTCCAAGCTGCGGCGGGCACTCAGGCCAAAATCTGCGACACCCGCAAAACCCTGCCCGGCCTGCGCGGGCTACAGAAGTATGCCGTGTCCTGCGGCGGCGGCACCACGCACCGGATCGGCCTGTTCGATGCGGTGCTCATCAAAGACAACCACCTCGCCCATATCCCCGCTGAGGACCTGACCGACGCGGTGCGTGACGCTTTGGCCAAAGCCCGGACGCTGGAACCCCACATGAAGTTTGCGATGGTCGAGGTCGATACGCTCGACCAACTCCAGCGTGTGCTCCCGGCCGGCCCGGACCTCGTGCTTCTGGACAACATGGGGCCGGACACCCTCCGGCAGGCCGTGTCCCTGCGCAACCAGCTCGCCCCCGGCGTTCTGCTCGAGGCCTCCGGCGGCATCAACCTCAGCACGACCGCCGCCATCGCCGCCACCGGCGTGGACCGCTTGTCCGTCGGCCAGATCACACACTCTGCACCTAGCCTCGACCTAGGCCTGGACATCAACCCAAGCTGAGCCCACCCGGCATTCACACACGCTCAACCCAAACGAGCCGAATCCGGCACACACGACGGGTCCGACACCACCTTGACCCGAGGCTTGGTCTGACGCTTGACCATCGTGCGGGCCTGCGCCTGCACCTGATCCAGAATCGCCAGCACCCGGGCTTCGGGCACATCCAGTACCAAGCCGATCTCGGCGGTCGTCAGTTCCTCGGCGTAGTGCAAGATCACCACCAAACGCTCGGTGCGCCCCAAGGAGCGGACGTGCGCTTCTAAAGCCGCCTTCTCGCCGGCCACACGCCGCGCCGCTGAGCCGACCGCTTCTTGCTGACTTGCTTGATCCGCCCCGCCGTCTTGACCGGTCTGCCCGGCCGCATCCTTGCCGTTCATCACGCGTCTCCTGTGTGTTGCCCGTCCTGCCGACGAGCCGTGATGCGTCGCATCCGTGCGACCCCATAAGCATGCCCGGAGCGCGCGCGCGAGTCAAGGGGGTACCCACAAAAACAATGACATCCGCTCTGCCGCTTAGACCCTTCGCAGAATCAATAGCTGATCCAGGCGGTCCCCATCCAGCGTGTGCGGCTTGTCGATGTTGCAATCAAAGCCGTACGTCGCCACATGCTCCAGTTCAGGCGCTTGCTGCAGCAGCGCGCGCAGCTGCCCCGCGTCGTACGTGCGAAACGTCCAGTTCGTTTCATAGCGACGGACGTCTTCACCCCGGGTCACAATCAGCCGGGAACGGATCGCTTCTGTCCGGGCCTTGCGATCCGCCGGCCAACCCTGAATGTTGCAGACCACATGCACGCCGTCCACTTCGACCACCCAGCGTTCACGGTTCTTCTGCCGATCGCTGTAATCCGTCAGGTGCAAGCCCAGCGCGTACACACCACCGGGCTTCAACACGTCGGCCATGCGATTCAAATGGGCCGCCGCGTCCTCCTCCGTGAGCAGGTACTTAAAGGTCGAAACCAGGTTAAACGCCAGATCAAACCGGCCCTTCACCTGAAAATCCTGCATGCTCGCCTGGAAGACCGGCACGTCCGGGCAGCGCGTTCGGGCAAACGCCAGCATCCCTTCACTGAGGTCAAACCCGGTCACGTCGTACCCGCGCGTCTGCATCGCTTTCAGCAGCCGCCCGCTCCCGCACGCGGGCTCGATCGCACGCCGACCCTTGCTGCGTCCGTATAAGTCGTGTACCCGCGCCAGAAAGTCCGCTTCCTGTGGAGTGTCCGCGTCGAACACCATGTCGTAATACCGCGGGGTCTCGTACCAATCAAAGGGCTCAAACGTTATCGGCATTGAACGGACTTTCTGTCACCCGATAAGAAAACTGGCGTGCAACCCGCATCGGGAACCGATAGCAGCGCTTTAGGATCGACTCCGTGCGCATCGGACGGAGCCGGTGTGATCGCACCGAGTGCTTCGGTGTATTGGACGCTACGGACAGCCTGTGTCAACCCGTGTGTTCGCCTGAGAGACGCGCCATGCCCACTCCCACTTCGCCCTTTACTGCCGCACAACTCGCCCGATTCACCGGCCCCGTGGTCCTCACCGCAGGCGCGCTGCTCAGCGCCGTCATGGTCAGCACCACCCCCCCGGCTTCGACGCACGCCGCCGTCGCACAACCGACGCCGACGGGGGATGCCCCGCAAACCACCGCGCCTTCGATCATCCGCGTGTCCGCGATGCCTTCTTGGGAGTACCGCCAGCGCACCAGCCGCCCTGCGTTGGCGCGGATCAACCCGACGCCTCGGGTCCCTGCCGGGCACACCGAGCCGCAACCGGTCGTGACGCCATCGGAACCGATCGTTGCAGCCGCCGCTTTAATCCAGCCCGCCCCGCAGCCGACGACCGCCCAACAGATGGCCGCGATGATCATCGCCAGCGTCGGCGAAACCCCGCTGGGCGACCCGATCGCCGAGGCCGCAGCGATGGCCGAAGAACGTGACCTGCAGAACGTCATCGCGCCGCGTCGCCGTGAAGCGGTCGCCACCACGCCCCGCACCGACCCCAGCCAGCCCGAGCTCACCGACGAAGACCTCGCGGCCCTTGCCGAGTTGGCGGAGTTGGTCGAGTCCAGCCTCGGCGAACCCTGGGACGGCGACACGGAAGCGCAGCAGGCCGAAGGCGGCTTCTACCCGTACCTGTCACCTTTGCATTAACGCCGCCTTCCAGCAGAGCCCGCCCGGTTACAGTCACAGGCCCCTACGGAGCCTGCTGCGATGCCATTTCTCGACTCAGACTTTCTGCTGACCACGCCCGCCGGGCGTCGGCTGTACCACGAGTACGCCGCCGACCAACCGATCTACGACTTCCACAGCCATCTGCCGCCCGCCGAGCTTGCTGACAACCGGATCTTCCCCGACCTGCACGCGGCCTGGCTGGCAGGTGATCACTACAAATGGCGCGCGATGCGCCTGGCCGGCGTCCACGAAACCCTCATCACCGGAGACGCCGACCCGATCGACAAGTTCCGCGCTTGGGCGGCGACCGTGCCCAAGACCCTGCGCAACCCGCTGTACCACTGGACCCACCTCGAGTTGCAGCGGTACTTCGACATTGATGCACCATTGAACACCGAAACCGCCGACGAGATATGGGAAGCCGCGAACCGCCGACTGGCCGAGATGCCGGTGTCCGGGATGCTTGAGCGGTTCAACGTCGCGCTCATCGGCACGACCGACGACCCCGCCGACGCCTTGACGGATCACGAAAAACTCCAGCGTCAGCCGCTGGGCCAAACCACCGTGGTGCCCACGTTTCGCCCGGATGCGTACACGACGATCGACGACCCCTCCGACTTCCGCGCCGCCGCCCGTCGGCTGGGCGACGCCGTCGGCATACGGTGTGATTCGCTCAACGACCTGCACCGCGCCCTGAAGCATCAGCACGAAGCATTTCACGCGATGGGCTGCCGGTTGTCCGACCACGGCCTGGACACCCTGCCCAGCGTGTCCTGCAACCCCGATCAAGCCCGCGATGCGTTCGACGCAGCGTTCGATGCGAGCAGCCCGATGAGCCAGATCGACAAGGCGAGGCTGCAAACCCACCTGCTGCGATTCATCGCCGAGCTCAACTATGCCGCCGGCTGGACCATGCAATTGCACCTCGGGGCCAAGCGGAACATCCACCCCAGCGCCTACAACTCCCTCGGCCCGGACACCGGCTTTGACGCGATCGGTGACACGTCCTATGCCCAAGGCCTGATCCGCCTGCTCGCCGACCTCGCGGCAGACCAAACACTGCCGCAGGTCATCCTCTACCACCTGAACCCGGCCGACCAACACGTCTTCGCGTCCATCGCCGGAAGCTTCCAAGGCGATCACGGCGGCCCGGTGCATCTCGGCCCGGCGTGGTGGTTCCTCGATCAACAACACGGCATCACCGAACACCTCAACACCCTCTCCAACTTCGGCATGCTGTCTAATTTCATCGGCATGACCACCGACAGCCGCAGTTTCCTCAGCTTCCCCCGGCATGAGTACTTCCGCCGCATCCTCTGCGGCATGCTCGGCCAGGAAATGGACGCCGGCGAACTGCCGATGGACTTCGACCTGCTCGGCTCGATGGTGAAAGACCTCAGCTTTGGCAACGCGCGACGCCAGCTCGGGCTGCCACTCTCCCGGGCGTACGCCTCCTAGAATCCAGCATGCCCGACGAACGCGACATGGTGTTCTATGACGGCCACTGCGGCCTGTGTCACCGCGCGGTGAACTTCGCGCTCCGGCGTGACCCCGACGGCTCGCGGTTTGTTTTCTCACCTTTGCAAGGCGAGCTGATCCAAGACCGGCTCTCCACCAGTCAGCGTGCGGCGCTGCCGGACTCGGTGGTGGTCGTCACGCCGGAGGATGCCATCTACACCCGCTCAGACGCGTCGCTGTACCTCATGCAGCGCCTCGGCGGCGGATGGGCGCTGCTGTCCCGTGTGCTTGGACTGTGCCCGCGCCCGCTGCGAGACACGGCGTATCGGGCGATCGCTCGGGTCCGGCACAAGCTGTTCGCGGCCCCAAAAGCCTTGTGCCCCATGATGCCGCCGGAGCTCCGCGAGCGGTTTCGGCCGTAGCCCACGGGTGTAACAGCTACAATCCGCCGCTTATGAACGCCCCGAAGACCAACCTGTACGACACCCTCGCTGAGCGCGGCCTGGTCGCCCAGTGCACCGACGAGAACATCCGCCAACGCCTCGAGAAACCCTTGGCGGCGTACATCGGCTTTGACCCCACCGCCGACTCGCTCCACGTCGGCAGCCTCGTCCCGATCATGACGCTGGCCCACCTGCAACGCCACGGCCACAAGCCCGTCGTCCTCGTCGGCGGCGCGACCGGCCTCGTCGGCGACCCCTCGGGCAAAACCGAAGCCCGGCAGATGCTCACGCCCGACGCCATCCGCGCCAATGCCAACGCGATCGCCCAGCAGATCGGCCGCTTCCTGAGCTTCGGAGAGGGCGACACCGACGCGGTGCTGGTCAACAACCTCGACTGGATCGGCCCGCTGTCGTGGATCGAAGTCCTCCGCGACATCGGCTCGCGCGTCTCGGTCAACCGCATGGTCTCGATGGAGTCCGTCAAGCAACGCATGGCCGGCGACGGCGACGGCATCAGCTACCTCGAGTTCAGCTACATGCTCCTGCAGGCCTACGACTTTGCCCACCTGTTCAAGACCCACCGCTGCACGTTGCAGATGGGCGGGCAGGACCAATGGGGCAACATCGTGATGGGCATCGAGCTGGGGCGTAAGCTCCACGACGCGGACCTGGCTGGACTGACCACGCCTTTGGTCACCAAGTCCGACGGCACCAAGTTTGGCAAAAGCGAACAAGGCAACGTCTGGCTCGACCCCGCCCGCACGAGCCCGTGGGACTTCTTCCAGTTCTGGCGGAACGTCGACGACGCCGACGTCGGCCGGTTCCTGGGGTTCTTCACGTTCCTGCCTATGGACGAGGTGCAAGCACTGGCGTCTCGACAAGGCGCGGAGATCAACCAGGCCAAGGAACGGCTGGCGTACGAAGTCACTTCGCTGGTCCACGGCCCGGCGGAAGCCGACCAGGCCCTGGCGTCAGCGAAGCAGGCGTTTGTTGGCAAAGATGTGACCGGCGACGCGGTGCCACACGCGCCGCTGCCGGCCGCGGAGTTGGACGGCATGACGGTGATCGCGGCCTTGGTCCAGGCCGGCCTGGCGGGGTCCAACGGCGAAGCCAAGCGGCTGATCAAAGGCGGCGGCGTCAAGGTCCACGACCACAAAGTCACCCAGCTCGACCAGACGCTTACCCCGGACGATGTCCAGGATGGCCACGTCCTGCTCCGCGTGGGCAAGAAAAAACTGTTCCGCTTCGATGTCCACTGACCCCGGCATCGAGCCGCCGCACTACAGTGTGACCCTCCCTATGGACGAGACCCCCCGCCAAAACCAGCGATCCTTCGGCAAGGACTTCAAGCGGTTCTTCTTCCGCGGCCTGGCGATCATCCTCCCGACGGTGGCCACGTTCGCCCTGCTTATCTGGGTGTACTCCAAGATCCAGACCAGCATCGCCGAGCCGATCAACGCCGGGCTTCGGGCCGCGATCGTGCACTTCACGGACTGGCCCGAGGCGTCGGACGACGACTTCATCGTCATCGAAGAAGACTTGCCGCCGAGCTTGGTCGAAGCCGCGGACAGCCACGTCGAGAGGATGGACGAGGGCGAACGTCGGATGAGCCGCCGGCAGTTCATTGCCGAGCAGCCTGAAGCGATCAAGCTGGCGCGCCGACACGCCCTTAAGCAGCGGTGGGATTCGATCGCCGTAGGCAACTGGCACGTCCTGGACCTGATCGGCCTGGTCATCGCGATCATCCTGATCTACATCGTCGGCGTCATCCTGGGCTCGTACATCGGCCGCCGCCTGTACGCCCGGGGCGAGTCGTTGATCGACCGTGTGCCGCTGATCCGTCGGATCTACCCGGCGTTTAAGCAGATCGTCGACTTCATCGTGCCCGACGATGACGACGAAAACAAGATGAGCTTCTCGCGCGTCGTGGCGGTGCAGTACCCGCGCAAGGGCATCTGGTCTGTCGGGCTAGTCACCGGCGACACGATGCGCACCATCCAGGACAAAGCCGGCTCGGAGTGCATGACGATCTTTATCCCCTCTTCGCCGACGCCGTTCACCGGCTACGTGATCACCGTGCCCGAGGCCGACGTGATCGACCTCCCGATCACGATCGAAGACGCCCTCAAGTTCGCCGTCTCCGGCGGGGTGCTGGTCCCGCCCAACCAGCAGATCAACCAAAAACCCGAGCCTGTTTTGACCAGCCCGGCCAACGAGCGGTCAGGCGGTTGGCGTCGCCTGCTGCGGGGCCGGCAAGAGCCCGCGCCCAAACAAACCACCGCTTCGGATTCCACCCCGGAACCCACCCCGCCAGAAAACAGCACAGAACCCCCGACAAGCGAGTAAAATCAAGGCACCCACTTGGAGCCTGCTTGATGCAAACCCA
The DNA here is from genome assembly GCA_965230305.1 of Phycisphaeraceae bacterium. Lineage (GTDB taxonomy): Bacteria > Planctomycetota > Phycisphaerae > Phycisphaerales > Phycisphaeraceae. Next base: position 780,132 of record OZ245998.1, read on the forward strand.
AATCATCGGACGACACCTGGAAGTGACCGACGCCATCCGCGAGCACGCCGAGCAGCGGGCCGCCAAACTCCCCAGGTTTTTCGATCAGCTCAGTCAGGTCGAAGTCGTCGTTGAGAAAAGGTCCGACCATACGTTCTTCTCCGAGTTCATCTGCCACGTCGATCACCACGACCGGGTCGTTAGCCACGCCAAAGAACAAGACCTGCACGCCGCGATGGATGCCGCGGCTGGCAAAGCCGAACGCCTGCTGCACGACCTCAAGGAAAAGCAGCGCAGCCACAAACATTCCCACTAAGGCCCCCTAGGCCAGTTTTTACCGATTCCTTCCTGGACCCCGCTTATGAAGCTCGCTGAGTTTGTTGTCACCGACGCCATCGTTCCCCAACTGCAAGCCACCGAACGCGACGAGGTGGTCGCCGAATTGGTCGACGCCCTGATCGCCGCCGGCGCGCTGGAGGCCGACCTGAAACAGGACACGATCGACAAGGTGATCGAACGCGAGAACCACGGCAGCACCGGCTTCGGCAAGGGCGTCGCCGTCCCCCACGTCAAGCACGACAAGCTCGGCAAGATGGCCGCCGCCATCGGCGTCTCGCAAGCCGGCGTGGATTTCAACGCCCTGGACAAGGCCCCCGTCTACGCGATCGTGCTGCTGCTGTCCCCCAAAGACAAGCCGGATGAACACCTGCAGGCGATGGAAAACATCTTCTCGAACCTGCAGAACGACACCTTCCGCAAGTTCCTCCGCCAGGCCGAGACCACCCAGGCCGTTTTGGACTTGATCGAAGAAGCCGACAACCAGCAATTGTCGTAAATTCGGTCTCTCCAGTGCCATGTCAGCGGCGACGGCATGGGCTATACTGCTCGATGGACGCTTGGCCCTTCCCGATCGATCGGGGAAACCGGATTGACACCCCGCAGGCCGTTCACGCACCCCCAGCCACGCCGGAGACCGCCGTGCCCGCCGCACAAGCCACGGTCACGATCATCAACTTGGCGTTCGGCTATACTTCTCCGCTTGGCCCTTCCCGATCGATCGGGGAAACCGGATTGACACCCGCAGGCCGTTCACGCACCCCCAGCCACGCCGGAGGCCTCCACGCCCGCCCTGCTATGGCTATGGCGTTCGTGGACCAGGCCAGCCAGTACACCAGCGATATCCAGCTGGTGAAAGGCGATCAGGTGGTGGACGGCAAAAGCATCATGCAGGTCATGATGCTCGCCGCGACCGAAGGGACGCAACTGGACATCCGCGCCGACGGTGCCGACGCCGACTCGGCTATCTCCAGCCTCTGCGACCTCGTCAACCGCAAGTTTGACGAAGAGTAGGCCCAGCCACCGCCTCAAACGAAATACTCGCCCATCAATCAAGGCCGCGTGCAATGCCCGCGGCCTTTGATATGTGCTGTCTTCTGGTGCGCTGCGCTCATCCGCCCCGACGGCGCCGAACCATCAACATCGGCAACCCCGCGAGCAACAGGGCCGCGGTGCCGGGCTCGGGGATCTGCGCTCCCGAGTAGGTGAACCAAGCAGTCGCGGTCGTGTTCGTGTCGCTGACGAGCCGAACCCAGTGGGCCGAGTAGCCTTCCTCGAAGACGTAGACCAGGGTCTGCCCCTCTTCCACGACCACCTGGCCGTAGTCTTCCCACGTGTTGGTGCCCAGGAAGTCGACCTGGATCGTGAAGGTCACCGCTTCGTTGGCATCATGGGTCAGCTCGAGCATCTTCTGGTCGTAGCCGTACATCAGGTAAGGGTCCGACGCCTGCCCCGCGGACACCACGGTGTCTTTCCAAGGCCCGCCGACGCCTTCAGGCGCGCCGAAGGACCAGAGGTCATCGACGTTGCCGAACCAGAGCCCGACCTGGCCGTCGCTGGATTCGAGGTAGTGGCCATCGGCTGCGCCCCCCGCCGCCACGCCGGACAGAACCAGCATGCCCCGCCAAGAAGCGTAGTCATAGATGTCCTGGTGGTGGGTGGTGATCGGCTGGATCCGCCACATCCCGCCGGAGTTGCTCCGGGGCAGCTCGTAGAACGTGCCATGGATGTTCATCACCGCCCGCTCAGTGACCACTTCGCGCTCGCCGCGACGAGCGCCCGAGGCCGTATCCGTGCTGTACGCTTCGTCACCGAAAGGCAAACGGAAGCGCGTGCCGTCGTCGTCGATAAACACCGACGCGGCGTCGACCCCAAAGTCCTGCGTGGTCGCCGCCTGACTGCGAAGGCTGGCTTCTGCCGACGCATCATTCACCGGCACGAGTTCCAGCACGTTGTTGCTGTCCAGCCTCGCCTGGTAGTACCCGGTGCCGGTGATGTTGCCCGACGCGTCCAGGATGTCTGCACCGAACTCGAGCGTCAGGTTGGTGCTCGTCGTGCCGCGGATCACGCCTTGCGACCGCGCGGTCGGCGTGCCGATCTCGACCAGCGACTGGGTCATCGCCTGATCGCGTGCATTGGGGTCGTTGGTCAGGTGCATGTACGCCGTCAGGCCGGACGTCGCGCTCTGCGAACGGACCCGCAGCCACTGGGCGTTGAGGTTCTCCGGCAGCAATGCGTAGCCGTACTCGTCGACCGTCACCGTGCTATGCGCGACCCAGTTGCCCGTGCCGTTCTCGTCGACCTCCAACACAAAGTCCCGGCTGCCGCCGCTGTTGTGTTCGATGTGCAGCACGCGCTCCTGATACCCAGCAATCAGGAAGGCTTCGGACACTTCGTCCGCCGACACGTTGTCGTTGAGGAACACGCCGCCGGCCCCAAAGGCGTTGCCGCCGTAATTGGGCAGGTCTGACTTGTTGATGAACATGATGTTCGAGTTCACCTGACCGGCCAGGCCGTTGCTGAAGCTCGATGCGTCGTTGCCCGCAAAGATGATCTGGTCGCCGTCTTCGACGTAGTCGACAATCATCTTGTGGTGGTTGGCGATCGGCATCAGCCCGCCGTAGTTCGACACGGAGAACGTCTCGGGCACGAGGAACATCGTGCCGTGGTGGCTGAGCAGTTGGCCGTCTTCCAAGCCGATGTCGCGGATGCGTGGCCACTCGGTGAACCAGCCCGGGTCGGCGTCGTGCGTGTAGCTGCCCTTGGGCATACGGAAGCGGGTCCACTCGCCGGTCGCTGCGTCACGGACGTTAAACAGCACGGACTGGTCGTCCCAGCCGATCGCCCAGACCGCATCGGTGGAGTTGGCCGACATGTCGACCGGGCCCCGGCGGGAGGTAACTTCGGTGTAGTTGTTCCGGTCGACAACCGTCCAGGCCGCGGCGGTGTTCGGGTCGCCGGTGCCGTCCCATTCGGCCAGCACTCCGCCGCCGCCGTTGTTGGTGAAGTACATATGCCCCTGTCCGGTATACAGGCCCTTGCCATGTACGCCCGGGAGGTTGTAGTCGCCGGTGGATTGGTTGCCGTTGCGGTCGGGCTTGAGCTCGGTGACGACGGGGTTGTTCAGGTCGGTGAAGTCGACCTCGTACAGGCCCTCTTCCATCGTCATGTAGTAGAGCTTGTTCGGGTCGGTCAGGTGGGCGGCGGTGCCGGTGATCCGGCCTTCCAGGCCCGTGGGAAAATTGCCGATCGGCAGGAGCCGGACGTTGTCGCTGCTGTCGATGTAGGCCGCGCCGATGATATCCAGGCCGAGGTTCGTGTCGGTGTACCGGTTAGCGTGTGTGCCGCCGGGGTAGTCGTTGTAGGTCGAGAACGCGAGGTCGGACGTATCCACCGAGTACAGCCGGTCCGAGCCTCCGCGGACCACGTGCGGGCCGTAGGTCATGTAGTAGAGCGTGCCGTTGCGGTTGATCAGGCCGCCGATCCCGACTTCACGGTGGTCGTTGGTCACCGCGGTGTGGGCATAGATCCCGCTGTAGGCGACGGGGTTCACTGGCGTCACCGTGGTGATGTTCGTCGTGGGCGGCGATGAGGGCGCCGGGGGCGGTGCCGCAGCCGGCGTTGCGGTAATGAAAACGTTGTCCACATCAAAGCCCGGGTTGTTGCCGTAGTTGTCGTTCAGCGTAAAAGAACGCGCGCCGTCGCTGTCGGCGCTGCCTTGATGGAAAAGCTGTAGCCCGGAGACCGAAGTCGTCGTGCCCAGGTGGTCGGTGACCTGCACGTCATACGTCGCGTTTCCCGAGATACCCGAGCCCCAGTTGCTCCCGGTGACTAACAGGCTGTGCCATTGATTGGACGCGACGGAACCAAGCCCCGCGATCGGTGTCCATGCCCCGTTAAACGCAGACCAGGTGCCGTCTTGGTATCGAAGGTTGGTCGTCACGTTGCTGCTGGCGGGCGTGTCTGTGTTCGCTGACACGCCGAGCGTGAATTGCCGTTGTGTCGCCGGCGTGTTATCGACCCGGAAGTTCAGGGAGATGGCAAAATCCGTCGCCCACAAGCTGCCGGTGTCCAAACCCGCAAAGCTCACGCCCAGCCCGCCCCCGCTGCCGCTCACACCTTCCACCCGCCCGTACCAGCTTGAGCCGCCTGCCGCGTTGCCCGGATCGAAGACCGGCGTGGTGCCGCTGCCGTCGGTGGTGTCCCAGGCGCTGTCGAAGCCGCCCCCGAAGTCATCGTTGATCACAGTGACCTGCGCCGCCGCCGAAGAAACACAAGCCAAAACCACACTGCTGGCCAAGCTGGCATTCACTAAATCACGTATCGAGAACATGCGCTTAATCCCATCAAGACAAAAAGACCATCACTGAACGAACGCACAGTGAAAAAAATAGCCCCTTAAAGATAAACGCCTCAACGGGATCGACCACCCCACTGACGCAAAGACACAGATCATCGACGTTATTGAAGCTGCCTCTAAAGCCTTCAAAAACAAGTCGAAATGGCTGTGTCAGTCTGCGATTCGTCGCCTCAGCCGACGCCAACCCCAAGCCGAGGGTCCGGACAGGGCGTACACACTGAACCCCACCGCCAGCACCAGCTGCAGGTCAATCGTCGCCAGCAGCCCCATGATCACCAGCGTCGCCAGCACCGGCCAGGACACCCGTCGCTTGAGGTACCGCTTGGTCACATGCACATACCGCAAACTGCTCACCATCATCACCGCCGCCAGCAGCGTCAGCACCACCATCGCGCCCGGCACGATCACCGCCCACACACTGCTCGCCTGCTGATCCAGCAACTGCTGGTGGACCAACGTCAAGCTGACCACAACCCCCGCAGCGCCCGGCGTGGGCAGCCCATCAAACATCGTCGCCGACTGCCCGCTGGGGCCAACCTGCTCCAGGTTAAAACGCGCCAGCCGAAGCCCCGCACACGCCACGTAAACCCCAGCCACCGCCAACGCGGCACGGTCGAAGTAGACCCGCCAGCCCGCTGCGTCACCGGTCAACCCAAAAGACTCAACCCCGACCAACTGCACGACCAGGAATGCCGGCGCGACGCCGAACGTCACCATGTCCGCCATCGAGTCCAGCTGCGCCCCCATCGGGCTCACGCTCCGCGTAAGCCGCGCCACCCCGCCGTCCAGCGCGTCAAACCCCATCCCCAGAAACACCAGCAGCGAAGCCAGCGTCATCGCCCGCATCTCCATCGAACCCATCGACTCCGGATGCGCCGCCACTAGGACCGCAGCGAAACCGCAAAGCAGATTCCCCAGCGTCAGCATCGTCGGCAACAGCTCAATACCCCGGCGCGTGACCTGTCGGCCCCGGCGTCGGCGGGCAGGCTTCCGCCCCGGCTCTTCCAACCCATCACGCCCCTGAATCTCGTCTTCCGTCAGCGCTCGCACCATCGTCCTATCATAAACGACTGCCCCCGATCCGCCGCGGATACAATCCACTCCATGCCCGGCCCCGATCCCAGCCCCGCTGCGTCCGCCTCCGAGCCCCCCCTGCACGAGGCCATCCGCCTCGAAGACACCGACGGCGAGTTCCCCCGCCATTGGCTCTCGGGCTCCCTGAAGTACACCGACTTCAAGGCCCTGACCGAAGGCGGCACGGCGACCCTCCAAACCTGCCTGGACAAGAACCTCCACCGCACCGTCGTCTACAAGACCCTGCACCCCCACCTGCGGGACGACGAGAGCGAGACCCGCCGCTTCCTCCGGGAAGCCCGCGTCACTTCGATGATCCCCCACCCCGGGACCGTCCCCGTCTACGAGCTCGGCCGCGATCGCATGGGCGTGATGTACTTCACGATGAAGCAGCTCAAGGGCAACGACCTCCGCTCGATCCTGATGGACCTCTCGGCCAAGAACCGCAAAACCGAAGCCCGCTTCCCGCTGCCGGTGCTGGTTGATGTCTTGATCCAGGCCTGCCAAACCGTCGCCTACGCCCATGCCCAGGGCGTCATCCACCGCGACCTCAAGCCCGCCAACATCCTCGTCGGCAAGTTCGGCGAAGCGATGGTCCTGGACTGGGGCCTGGCCAAGGTCAAAGGCGAGGATGAGGAGCTGGACATCCCCGTCAAGCGCGGCAAAGAGGCGGTGTCCATGGAACTGACCCAGCCCGGCAAGCGCTTCGGCACGCCGTTGTACATGTCCCCCGAGCAGGCACGAGGCGACGCCGACCTCGACGAACGCAGCGACGTCTACAACCTCGGCAGCATCCTGTTTGAAGTCCTCACCCTCCACAGCCTCGTCTGGGGCCGTGACGTCGATGAGTGCATGCACCAGATCCTCGAGCGGCCGACGCCCGTGCCCAGCGTGTTCGCGCCCGAACGCAGCGTGCCCCGTGAGCTGGAGGCGATCTGCCTGAAAGCGTTGCAGCGTGATCCCGCCGACCGCTACGACACTGTCGAAGCGATGATGGAAGACCTGCTGGCCTACCGCGCGGGCGATCGCGTGTCGGTCTGCACTTACGGCTGGATCAACCATTGGGAACGCTGGCGCGATCGGCACAAGTTGGCCCTGGCGGTCATCGCCGCCGGCGCAACGGGCCTGCTGCTGGGCTGGCTATTCGCGCGCGGCGGGTGATCAGACCAATACCTTCGCCGCGGCGGTGTGCAACGCCGCCAGGTAGAAGGCGGGGATGTAATAGATCATCACGATGTTGCCCGACGAAAGGCTTTGCGCCTCCGCCACCATCCACCACGCCACAAACGCGCCCAAAGCCACCGGCGCGATGGCGTACACCCCCCACTTCAACCCGTCCCGCGCTTTGACGTCGGCTTCCCGCCAGAGTCCGCAGCCCAGCATCCCCATCAGGGTCCACTGCAGCAACAGCGCCGGCCAGAACCGGTAGTGCATGATCACGCCCATGCTCTCACCGATGACCGCGGCGATCATGTCCGGCAGCGTGACCGCCGCGAGAACCCCCGCCGGGATCGCCGCATACGCATACACCTTGTGAAACAGACGGAGCTGCCACGCCGCCACCGCGAGGGTGATGTATCCCACGCTCGTCGGCAGCACGAACCCGAACCCGTTGATGTGGATGTTGACCGCCACGCACAGGTAACCCGCGGCCATGAAACTCAGTTGTGGCATACCGACTCCCAGAAAGTTCGCTGGGGTCCAGTCTACGCCTTCCGCGCCACCGCCACACAGCTCGTGCCCAGCCTCACCCGCTTGCCCTGCTGCAAACGCCGCCGCTCGCGGGCCAACAACTTCATCAGCACCCACCCAGCCCAGCCCGTCGGCGTCGCGTGCTCCTTCTGGATCGTCGCCTCCGACGACGCCTGCCGTCGGCCGAACCAACTCGGGATCGTCCGCAGCAAAAACAACGGCCAGACCAGACAGCCGAACAACGCCGACTCAAACACCACTTCAAACCCCGCGTCCGCCAAACCCCTTCGCAAGGATCGTCTGCTGTACCGCCGGTGATGCCCCGCGTGCTCGTCGTCGGCCGACCACAACCAGCCCTGTGCAGGCACCGTCAACACCAGCGTGCCCCCGGGCTCAAGCACTCGGTGCAGCTGCTTGAGAAACCGCGCGTCGTCCTCGATGTGTTCCAGCACATCGAATAGCCCCGCCCCCGGCAGGCTTCCGGGCTCAAACGCCGCGTCATCCAGCGTCGCTTGCACCACCTGCTGTACCCCCCGCTGCGCCGCGTGCTGCACACCCTGCGGCCCGGGCTCGACCAGCACCACATCCACCCCCGCCTGCTGCAGCGCCAACGCCACAAACCCGTTGCCGCCGCCGATGTCGAAGAACGCTCGACCCGACGCATGAGTCTGCACCAGGTGCGTGATCGCTGCGTTGCGGTGCTTGAACCAGAACGAATCGTCCTCCAGCCCGTAGCACACCGCGTTGCCCTCGTCGGGGTACGAGACCGCCTGCTGATCACGGGCTTCCCAGACGCCGGTGTCGGTCTGCTTCAGATTGCTGGTGATCGCTTCCAGGTCCATCGTGCTCAGCTTACCGATCTGCCCGCTCCGGTAGCATGCGGCCATGCCCACGATCGCCCATGTCTCGGACCTGCACCTGGATCCCCAAGACCCCAAGCGTCAGCCTCAGGCTGAGCGTGTGCTGGCGGGCGTGAACGACACCCAGCCCGACTTGGTCGTCGTTACCGGCGACGTCACCGAGAACGGCTGGGATTCGATCGACGAACTCCGCTGGGCCCGCGCCTGGCTCGAAGAACGGATCGATGCGCCGGTGCGCTGCGTGCCGGGCAATCATGATGTGGGCAACTTCGTCGGCAGCAAGCTCGGGGCAGTCGAAGCGGCGCGCGTCACACCGTGGGAAGACGTGTTCGGTGGGGCTTGGGCGCAACCGCTCGCCGGCTGGACGGTGCTGGGGCTCAACAGCATGATCCTCGGATCTTCGCTGGACGCCGAGGCGGCGCAGAACGCCTGGCTGAACGAACAGCTTGCCCAAGCGTCCGGGCCGATCGCGGTGTTCCTGCACAGCCCCCTGTTTGCGTTATCCCCCGACGAAGCCAACGACCCAGGCACCGCCTACTGGCTCGGGCCCTACGCTGCTCGTCAGGCGCTTTGGCAGACGCTTCATGCCGCCGACGTCCGGTTGATCGGGTCCGGGCATGTGCATCAGGAACGTTTGCTGTCGGTGGGTCACACCGCCGTCGCGTGGGCCCCGCCGGCGTCAGGGACGTGGGTGCATTCACAAGGCCTGCCCAACCCCCCAGCCCCGGAACAGACCGGGTTCTGGCTGCACACGCTGGACGGGAAGCACGCAAAAAGCCAACGCATCGCGTGCGCTGCCGTCTTGAAATGCGTTGAGTTCACGCCCTGGCCGTGAGTGACCGTCAGGCTCACGTCCGTGCGGGCGTCTTGGGCTCGACCATCTCGGCGTTGGTCGCGTAGCGTTTCATCGCCACGAGCAGTTGCTCGATCTGCATGGTCGGCTGCATCTGCTGCAAACGCCGACGCAGCGCGGTGATCGTGTCCATCTCGGCTTCGGTCAGGAGTTTTTCTTCCTTCCGCGTGCCGCTGGCGGCGACGTTCATCGCCGGGAACAGCCGCATCTCGGCGACCTTGCGGTCCAGGATCAGCTCCATGTTGCCGGTGCCCTTGAACTCTTCGAAGATCACCTGGTCGCCCCGGCTGCCGGTGTCAACCAGTGCGGTGGCGATGATGGTCAGCGAGCCGCCTTCTTCCAAGCGACGTGCGGCCCCGAAGAGCTGCTTGGGGATCGCCATCGCACCCGAGTCCAGGCCGCCGGACATCGTCCGCCCGGTGCTGGCCATGCCCGGCGCAACGTTGAAAGCCCGGCCCAAACGAGTCAGCGAGTCCATCACGATCACCACATCCTTGCCCGCCTCGACGCGGCGCTTGGCCCGCTCGATCGCGAGCATCGCCAACGCACAGTGACGCTCGGGCGTGTGGTCGTTGCTGGAGGCCCAGACGGTCGCGGGGCTGTTGCGGGTGAAGTCGGTGACTTCCTCCGGCCGCTCGTCGATCAGCAGGGCGTAGAGCTCGACGTCCGGGTGGTTCTCGTGGACGCCTTGGGTGATGTTCTTGAGGATGGTGGTTTTACCGGCCTTAGGCGGGGAGACGATCATGCCCCGCGTGCCGTAGCCGACCGGGCAGAACAAGTCGACGAGGCGGTTGGTCGGGTCGCAGTCTTCGTACTCCAGGTGGAGCTTAGGCTGGGGGTCGATCGAGGTCAGGTCCTCAAACCGGCGGACGCCCTTGCAGAGCTCGGGGTCTTCGCCTTCGACCGAAACAATGGTCTTGGCCCGGCAGGCGGTGGGGGCGATGGCGTTGTAGCGCTGCTTCTTTTTGGACTGCTGCTGGCCGTTCTTCCGCTTGCTGTTGTCGCCCCCGACGGGCTTGCCGAGCTCGACTTCCATGAACTGGCCCGGCCGGAGGTCGAACTTCTCGACGAGGTGGGACGGGATCACCGGGTCTTCGGGCGTGGCGACAAAGCTCTTGTCGAGCTGGCGCAAGCGGCCGTCGGACTTGTTGGACATTTCGAGGAAACCGGAAGCGGTAGCCATGCTGCCTCTCGGAGCGGCGGGGAACGCCTGGGTTGAGTTGCCGGCCGCGTGCGCGGCGGGCGGGGCCGAGGTGGCTTGGGGCGAGCCCAAGGCCGCGGCGGAAACGGGAAAAGACGTGGGCCCGGTGCATCCCAGCACCAAACAACACGAACAGTGAATCACGCGGGTCGCTGCCGGGACCGAGCCTCCTCGCTCGGGGCTCCGGGGCCGCTCGGGGACAGGGGTATACGCATCAGCGATTCAGCGACAGCAAAGCCGTTGTCAAGAATCCCCAATGTCTCACCCCGGCCATGCCGGGCGGGCCTACCGGCCCTCGCCGGGCTGTGCTCGGCCCACGCCGAACGACACAACCAACGCGCCGGGCCGCAAACGCGTCCGGCGGGCGATGCAGAAACTGCCTCGCGGGGGGAGGTGGCGTCTCAAGCAGACGGCGACACTTCCCTCACCCCCGTGTTGTACCGGTATCGGCCAAATGAATCAAGCCCGTAAGCCACGGTTTTCATCCAACCCCAACCCGCCCCAGACGCCCGATAACCACCGACCAATTGAAACCTTAAGCATATTTCTGCGTAATTATTCAAGCCCACCCGCCCCCGCAAGGTAAGCTTATTACGTCATGTCTCGTCTGCAGAGCTCCTCCCAACCCAAGACCCAGCCCGACGCCTGGCAGAACGCCGACGCCGCGACCCCCCCGCTGCGCCTGGCTGGCCAATGGGATAAGCCCAAGACCCAGGCCAAGCCAAACCGCCCCGATTCGGAATCGCCCGCGCCCCTGGCGGCCACCGATCCCCGCTGGGTCCTGGCCCACCGCACCGCCGAGCAGATGCAAGGCAGCCTGCTGAGCCCCGAGCGTCGCCAACGCCTGGTCCGCCTAGGCAAGGTCATGGGCCTCACCGCCTTCGACGCCAACCTCGTCATCGCCATCGTCCAGGACCAGGCCCGCCGTGGCATCCCCCTGAGCGACTGCCCCGCCGCCGGCACCGATCAACTCGCCTTGGTTCCCGGCGTACGCCTGGCCAAACGCATTCCCTGGGCAAGCGTCCTCAAGTGGGTCGCCGCGATCCTCGTGCTCGAAGCGTTCGTGCTGGCATGGTTCATGTGGCGGTGATCTAGCTCACTCTTCCATCGCCGCAAGCTCGGCCTCGGGAATGTCCGCGTTGGCGTAGACCTTCTGCACGTCGTCCTGGTCCTCGAACGACTCCAACATCCGCACGATCCGGGCGGCATCCTTGCCCGTGCACGTGACCGTGTTGTCCGGCACCATCGTGACCTCCGCCGACGCCGGCGTCAGCCCCGCTGCCTCCAGCGCCTCGCGCACCGGCAGGAAATCCCCGGGCTCGGTGCTGATCAGCCAGGCCTCGTCTTCCTCAGCAATGTCATCGGCCCCGGCCTCCAAGGCGGCATCCATCACCCGCTCTTCGTCGAGCCCGTCCTTGGCCAAATAAATCTGCCCCTTCTGCGTGAAGATGTACGCCACGCACCCACTGGCCCCTAGGCTGCCCCCGCCCTTCTCGAACAGCTTGCGGACCTCAGCCGCGGTGCGGTTGCGGTTGTCCGTCAAGACGTCCAGCATGACCGCCACGCCGTTGGGCCCGTACCCCTCGTAGCGGATCTCCTCGTAGTCCGCCCCGTCGCCGCCGCCGGCCCCCTTGTCGATCGCCTTCTGGATCGTATCCTTAGGCATGTTTTCCGCTTTGGCTTCGTCAATGGCATAGCGCAGCGTCAGGTTCATCGCCGGGTCCGGGCCGCCGTTTTTGGCCGCAATCATCAACGCCCGAGAGCACTTGCTCCACGAACGCGACCGTTTCGCGTCCACCCGAGCTTTGCGGTGCTTGATGTTTGCCCATTTGCTGTGACCGGCCATGTCTGCTCCTTGTGCGAATCCAGCCCAGAATCTTAACGTATTCCAAGACCGCTCCGGGCTGCGGGGCTACCCTGCTGCAGCCCCTGCCCTGCCCCCGATCCCGCCATGCTCAACGAACTCCAAAAGATATTTGCCCAGTACGACCGAGGCTTCGAGCACCAGGTCGACGCCGCGCTGGCCTTCGGCATCAAGCACCTGAAACTGGACATCGGCATCCTCGCCAAAATCGATGGCCAACGCTACACCGTTCACCGCACGTGCGCCCCGCCGAGCATCCCGCTGAGCAACGGCGATGTGTTTTCACTGGGCGACACCTTCTGTGCACAAACCATCGAGCAGGATCACACCGTCATCATTCCCAATGTGTCCGCCAGCCACATGCACGCCCACCCCGCGTACAAGAACTTCGGCCTAGAAGCCTATATCGGCATCCCCGTCCGCCTGAACAATCGTGTCTGGGGCACGCTCAACTTCTCCAGCAGGACCCCGCACCACGACCCTTTCAACAAGAACGACGTCGACGTCTTTGAGCTTTTAGCGGTCTGGATCGGCGGCGAACTGCACAAAATGCAACTCGAGCAGTTCCGCGCCCAAGCCCAGCGTTCGCTCCAAAAGAACGAGCAGCGGCTGGAGATCGCCGCCTGGGCCGCTGACGTCGGCGTCTGGGACTGGGACATGGTCACCAACGAAACCGTGTTTTCGGATCACTGGTACGGCATGCTGGGCTATATCCCCGGCGAACTGCCGATGAACATCGACTCGTGGATCAAGGTCTGTCACCCCGACGACCTGCCCCGCTCCCAAGCCGCGATCACCGAACACGCCGATGGTCATACTCCCGAGTATCGCATCGAGCTTCGTGTGCAGCGTAAGGACGGCAGCTGGATGTGGACGCAGGACGTCGGCCGGGTCGTCGAACGAGATGACCAGGGCAATCCCACCCGGATGGTCGGCGTCCACTTCAATATCGACCGGCTCAAGAAAATCCAGGATGAACTCAGCCGCAACCAGCTCATGCTCGAGCTCTTCGTCGAGCACGCCCCCGCCGCGATCGCCATGTTCGATCGGGACATGAACTACCTCGCTGCGAGTCAGCGGTGGCGCGATGACTACCAACTGGGCGATCAAAAACTCGTAGGCCGAAGCCATTACGACGTGTTCCCTGAGATCGGGGAGAAATGGAAAGACGACCACCGGCGTGTGCTGGCCGGCGAAGTCCTCAGCGACCCCGCCGAAGCGTTTGTCCGTTCCGACGGCCGAACCGATTGGGTCCGATGGGAGAACCACCCCTGGCGAAACCCCGACGGCAGTGTTGGCGGCATCATCATGTTCACCGAGGTCATCACCGACCTGGTTGAAATCCGCCTAGCCAACGATCGCCAACGCCGCGACCTGCAAACCCTGCTGTTCGTGACCTCCCACGACTTGAACGAGCCCCTGCGGGCGATCACCGCCTTCGCGAGCCTGCTTCGAGAAAATGACGCATCGAATCTCTCCGAGGTTGGCAAGGACTACCTGCAGCGGATTCAAAACGCCGGCCAGCGCATGACCAACCTGCTGGATGACATCACCACCCTGTCCCGCGCCGAACGCAGCGAGCCCAAGCCGCAGACCACTTCCGTCGACCGGGCCGTCCAGCAGACCCTCGAACAACTCGCCCACCTCATCGACCAACGCGACACCGTCGTGCGCGTCCACCGCCCGCTGCCCGATCTGCGTGTCGACCCGTTCTGGCTCGAGCAGGCGTTGCAGAATCTCATAACCAACGCCATCAAGTTCACCGCTGAAGGCCAAGCCCCAGAAATCGATATCGAGCCTTTCCGCATGACAATCGAGCAACGCATCCTGGCGCCGTCCCACTCCGGTCAGATCGGCCTGATCATCCGTGACCGTGGGCCCGGGGTGCCCGACGAACTCAAAGACAAAATTTTCACCCTGTTCCAGCGCGGCGTCGAACGCGACATCCCCGGCACCGGCGCCGGCCTCGCGATCGTCGCCCGGATCGCCGAACGGCACGGCGGCAGCGCCTGGGTCCAGGACCGCCCCGGCGGCGGCAGCGACTTCTTCTTCACCGTCACCCGCTAACCCCTCCCCTGCCGACCAAGCCCTCTTTCCGCTTCAAGGCACGCACCCAAAACCGTGCCGGGTGCACCGCCTGGCGTGTCATCTCATCCACCGGCAAGACCTCCCCACACAGCCCAGCAGCCAGCACCTCCGCGCCCCACAACGCCGACAACACGCCGCGCGAGCCCAGCCCCGACAACAACCACGCGCCAGGCCACACCGGAGCCGACGGGTATGCCGACCCATCTCGGCCGCCTTTCCATAGATCACCATACGCCTCGCGATACCCCGCCAACGCACACACCGGGCCAACCACCGGCAGCCGGTCTGGCGTCACGCAACGAAAAGCCACCCGTGCCCCCGCAATCTCTTTGCCGACGCTCAACGCCAACGCCTCGCTCGCGTCCCGCAACCCCGCAAAGTTCCTCGCATCATCCGCCGGCCGCGCTTCAACAAACCCATCGCCTTCATCAAACGTCGCCCCCACACACATCACCCCCTCGTGCCCCGGCGTGACATACCCCGTGTGGCAAACCACGCTTTTCAATCCACACGCCGCACGCACATACGTCACCTGCCCCCTCGTCGAAACCCAGGGCGGCGCATCCGCCCCCAGCAATGCCGCCGCCTCAGACGCCGCAGTAAACACCAGCCGATCCGCAGTCCATTCACCCGCTTGGGTTTGCACGCACCAGCGCTGCGCTTCTCGCGCAACACGCAACACCTGCGTTTGTTCATGCACCGACACGCCGTCCTGCACCAACGCCCTGCATAAACCTGCGGGGTCGACCCACCCGCCGACCCCGCACCACAAACCTCCAGCCCCCACATCCAGGCCCGCACGCGCCGACGCCTGCTCCCGTGTCACCGGTTCCAGCACCTCAGAAGGCCAACCCATACGCTCCGCAGCCCGCCGCTCACGTTCGTTGGCCAGACGCAGCACCCCGCAAGGCCGCCAGACCTCACCCATCGCGTCCAGCTTCCGCACCGCGTGCGCAAACGCCCCGGCAAACCACCGCCGCCTCGCCGAGTCACCCGCCTCCAGCGCCGGCTCAACCACCGCCTGCCGATTCCCCGATGCCGCCGACGCCAGCCGACCCCGTTCTAACAACGTGACCTTCACCCCCCGTGCCGCCAATGCATTAGCAGTCGCACAACCCGCCAGCCCGCCGCCGATCACCAGGACGTCACCCTGCCCGCCATCGGGCCACCCCAGCCAAGGCGGGTCTAGCTTCGGCCGGGCCGCGTCTTGTTTCACTCCCACCAGCCGCTCACGCTTGCGTCCGTATCCCGGCCGCTTGTGCACCTCAAACCCCGCGCTCTGCAAGTCCCGCCGCACCTGCCCCGCCGCAGTAAACGTCGCAAACGTCCCGCCGGGCCCGGTGCGCTCAGCAACCTGCTGCAACACCTCCGCCGACCACATCGCCGGGTTTACCGATGGCGCAAAGCCGTCCAAGAACCAGGCGTCCGCCTGAAACCGTGTGCCCCCCAACGTCTCGCCGATCTCCCCGTACACCAGCACCAGCCGCGCCCGCCCGATCGTCAACACATGCATCCCCGGCAGCGCCAACGGATACCCGTCCAACAACGCCGCCGCCTGCTCCGCAACCCCCTGCTCCGCAGACAACGCCGCCTGCAAGGTTTCGGGCGACAACGGGAAGCCTTCAAATGAAATCACCTCCAGGCTTGCACCCTGCGGCGCCTCAGCCTCGAACAGCGCCGCCGCCGCCAGCACGTTCAGCCCCGTCCCAAACCCCAGCTCACCGATCACAAACCGTTCGCCCGGCTGCAGCGCTGCGAAGCGCTCCTTCAAGCGGTTGCCTTCCAAGAACACAAACGCCGACTCCGCCAGCCCCTCACCCGGCTGGTAGTACACATCCCCAAAGACCTCCGAACGCAAAGCACCGTCCGCCCCGCGCGTCACCGAAGCTCGCCCAAGTGTCACGCGTCCACCCAGCCCGTCCGCCGCTCCCACGTATCCAATCGCTCACCCGAACCCAGCCAGGTCGTCATCGAGAACAACGACAAAAACGCCTCCGACACCCGCGCCGCCCCCTGCCGACAGAGCCGATGGTACGAACGCTCCGGCAGCCCGCGGCCGTCATAAAACACGTCTCCCTCCCACGCCCGGTCCGTCGCGCACAAGCAGTACGCCAGCGTCGGCTCGCCCGCCTCCCGATCGGACCAGTCCACCGTCACCACCGGCCGCAGGTCGTAAGCGACCTCGCGTTCACGGAACCCCTGCAGGTCCGCCTCGGTCAACTCAAACACCCTGCCGTTGAACCCGTCCCCGACCCGCCCGGAATGCTCCGCATTCAATGCCGTCCAAGGCCCGCCCTCCTGGTCACGCCACCGCGGAGATCGGTAGGTGTAAGTCCGTCTCGCGCCATAAACCCAGACCGGCGGATGCCCCGCTTCGGGCGTCCCGGTGATCGTCTTCGCCGCCGACGTTGGCTCCAGCAGGCTGCCGTAGCCCACGACCCGGATCGGCAACGTCAAACCGTCCCACGGGTACGCCCACCCGGCGTCGGCGTCATCCAGTATCTGCTGCAGCTGTTTCCGGCGTGTCCCGATCATGCCCGTGTTGTACCCCGGACCCCGCGTGGAACCAAACAGAATCGGCCTAAACGGGTATCCTTTGCGGTTCGCGATGTACATCCTCAAATCCAACAAGCTCCTGAAAGCCTTCGGCGGACGAACCGTCGTTCACGATGTCAGCTTTGCCGTCGCCGAGGGCGAGGTCGTCGGCCTGCTTGGCCGAAACGGGGCTGGCAAAACCACCAGCTTCCGCATGACCATGGGCATGCTCCCGGCCGACGGCGGGCAGGTCGTCTTCAACGGCCAGGATGTCACCGCACTGCCCATGTACCAACGCGCCCAACTCGGCATGGGCTACCTGGCTCAAGAGCCCAGCATCTTCCAGCGGATGACCGTCGAGCAAAACCTCCTGGCGATCCTCGAGACCCGCCCGCTGAACCGTAAGCAGCGCAAAGCCCGGGCCGAAGAACTCATGGCCCGGTTCGACCTGACCAAGATCCGCAGCCAGGCCGCGCGCCTCTGCTCCGGTGGCGAACGCCGCAAGCTTGAGATTGCCCGGGCCCTGATCACCGAGCCCTCGCTGATCCTGCTGGACGAGCCGTTCTACGGCGTGGACCCCATCACCGTCGAACAACTCCAGGAAGAACTCCGCCGGCTGCGCGAAACCCAAGGCATCGCCATGCTCATCACCGACCACAACGTCGAGCGCACGCTGGAGATCGTCGACCGCGCCTACGTCATCTTTGAAGGCGAAGTCTTTGCCGAAGGCACGCCCAAAGAGATCATCAACAACGAGCAGGTCCGCAAGCTCTACCTGGGCTCGACCTTCCAAGGCGACGAGTTCGACTAAGCCCCTTACGCCTTGACGGCGATCTGATTCGATGACCGACTACACCGATAAATCCCGTGGTATCCGTTTGCAGAAAGCCATGGCCGAGGCAGGCGTCGCTTCCCGGCGAGCCTGCGAAGAGCTGATCGCCGAAGGGCGTGTCACCGTGAACAACCAGCGCGTCACCGAACTGCCCGCCTGGGTGGACCCGGTGTACGACAAGATCGCGGTGGATGGCGAGCTGATCCGCAACGCCCCGAAGAAGGGCCGGACCCACGCTTACGTCGCGCTGCACAAGCCCCGGCACGTCATTTCTTCCGCGGCCGATGAGTTCGGCCGACGCAACGTCACCGAGCTCGTCGATATGCCCGGCCACCGCCTGTACCCCGTCGGCCGGCTTGACGCGGATTCCACCGGCCTGATGCTCATGACCGACGACGGCCAGCTCGCGCAGGCCTTGACCCACCCCAGCTTCGAAGTCCCCAAACGTTATGAAGTTTCGGTCGTCGGCAAGCTCACCGAGAAGGACGCCCAGCGCATGCAGAAGGGCCTGTTCCTTGCCGACGAAGAGACCGGCCGACGCCACAAGACCCGCGCCAAAGCCGAACACGTCCAGATCCTCGGCCACCAGACCGACCGCGCCCGCGGCGACCGGACTACGCTCCGCATCACCCTCCGCGAAGGGCAGAACCGCGAGATACGCCGACTGCTCGCGCGCTTGGGCTACAACGTCAAACGCCTCAAGCGCACCGCCATCGGCCCGCTGTCGATCAAGGGCCTGGGCGTCGGCCAATGGCGCCCTTTAACGTCAGGTGAAGTCCGTGGTTTATACAAATCCGCTGGTCTAAACCCATAAGCCGCCGGCGTATCGCGTAGGATGCTTGCATGTCCATCGACGCCATGAGACGAAACTACGATTCCGGTGCGCTGAGTAAAGCCGACCTCGCGGAAGACCCGATCACTCAGTTTCGTGATTGGTTCAACACCGTTTTGGCGCTCTACGAACAGGTGCAAAAGACCTCCAACCTGATGCAGCGTCAGGAGGTCAATGCGATGACGCTGGCGACGGTCGACGCACAGGGCCACCCCTCCGCCCGGATCGTGCTTCTCAAGGGTGTCGACGACGGCGGCTTTGTGTTCTACACCAATCTCAACTCGGCCAAAGCCAGCGACCTGAAGGCCCATCCCCAAGCGGCTCTGGTCTTCTATTGGCCGGCGTTTGATCGGCAGGTGCGCGTCACCGGCCGCGTCGAGAAGCTCGATGAGGCCCAGGCCGCGTCCTACTTCGCCACCCGGCCGCGCGGCAGCCGGATCGGCGCGTGGGCCTCGGATCAAACCAAAGTAGTCGCCTCGCGCAAGGTGCTCGAAGAGCAGGCCCAACAAGCCCAGGACCGCTTCGAAGACAAAGAAGTACCGATGCCTGAGTACTGGGGCGGCTACCGCGTGATCCACGAGACGGTGGAGTTCTGGCAAGGCCGGCGAGATCGGCTGCACGATCGCCTTCGCTACCGCCGGGAGAACGGCGTGTGGGTGATTGAACGCTTATCACCATGAAGCCTTCTAATCGGCTGGGTGATAATCCCGTGGGCTCAGGCCGAACTTGAGAAAAACATATCTAGGCACGATGGCTTTAAACACGCGCGTCTTCGGATCAAACGTCCACCCCGCCTCCATGTTGGCTTGCGCGGGGTGAACCACCCGGCTTGAAAACGTAAACAGACTGCGCGGGGCTTTCTGCAAGTACGGGCCATAAGCCGCACCAAACAGGACCAGTCCGCTCCGCTTGGTTTCCTTGGTCATCTGGTCCCAGAACTTCAACAGGTCGGGGTACTGCTCGGCGTGCTGCACGCGGTACAGCTCCAGCTGCGACCGGACGGTATGAATCTGCGCCAAGGTGGACCGCAGCGCGTTGGGTGGCCAGTTCGTCCGCGCAAGGCGCCACGCAACGCTCGGTTGATGTTCGTCCGCCGGCTGTGCGTGCGCGGCACAGCACAAGACCACGGCTAGCCCCAGGCATACCCAACCTGCTGGCAGTCGGCGACCATATTTCATCCAGGATCTCCCGAAAGGCGCACCAATTCTATCGGCCGGACACGCCTTGGAAGATCACCCTGTGGCTCAGCTGGAGATCGCGACCAGCGTCAGCAGCATGACGCCCATGCCGATCAGCGACAGGTACATAATGATGATCACCGCGATCCAGCCCGGGGGCCCTCCTTCGGTAGACGGATCGCTGTCGTGGATATGCAGCAGTTCGTTTTCCATGGGAAAGCTCCTGAACAGGATGTAGAAAGGCAATCAGTGACTTACTCGTTGGCGTGGGCCTCCCGGTGGGCCGCGAAGACGGCTTCGATGTCCGCGCCCTCGGGCACGAGCACCAGGATGTCGCCGTTGACACAGTGACGCAGCCCGGTGGGTTGATCCGGGGCATCCCGGAAGACGTGGCCTAAATGGCCGTCACACCGGCTGCAGCGCATCTCGGTACGGAGCATGCCGTGCGACGTGTCCTCATGCAGCGTGATCGCGCCGTTCTCGACCTCTTGGAAGAAGCTCGGCCAGCCGCAGCCCGAGTGGAACTTATGGCTGGCGTCATACAGTTTTTGGCCACAGCCGACACAGTGGAACGCCCCGCCTTGCGTCGCATCATGGTTCAGGTACCGGCCGGTGCCGGCCCGTTCGGTGCCCGCGCGACGAAGAATGCGGTACTCCTGATCACTCAGCAAGGCCTGCCATTCTTCGTCAGTCAGGTTTCTGGGATCGTCCGGAATAGCGGCTTGAGTCATGGAAGTCTCGTGAATTTGGGTAGTTGTGGCTTGCTGGGGAGAGGGCGTGCAAGCGGTTATTGCGCAAAAAACTGTCGCCAAGAACAAAGATAGAAAGAAATGCGTATGCATGGAACACTCCTAGGGCTCTACACGACTAACATTGTTGGCCCCGTTTTCCTTCCGATCCACCCCCAAGTTTAGGTGATTAACAACGAACACCCATGAAAAAGCTCCCCACCCTGACGTTGGCTTCCTGCGCCCTCTTGGCTGGCACCTTCGCCGCTCCTTCGGTGCAGGCTGATCCGCCTCAAATCGATGGTGTGAATTGGCGTGTTGTGTTCGAGGACGACTTCGAAGGCGACACCCTCGACCCCACCAAGTGGTCCATCGGCTACCCCTGGGGCAACGGCCACCAGCACAACCACGGCGCTTGGTGCGTCGAAGAACAGGTCACCGTCGAAGACGGCAAGCTCGTCATCACCGGGCTGAATCAACGCCACCCCGACGCGCCCGAAGACCTCCCCTACACCAGCGGCCTCATCACCACCTTCGACACGCTCCACCTCACCGGCGGCTACATCGAAGGCTCGTTCAAGATGCCCGCCGGGGACGGCGTCTGGCCCGCATTCTGGACCCTCAACACCGCCGGCGGCTGGCCCCCGGAACTCGACATCCTCGAAGTCCCGCACGAGCCCACCCGCTACTTCGTCAACACCCACTGGCGCGGCGACGGCCGCAACCGCTCCAGCGGCCGGTGGATCGACACCCCAAACCTCACCGAAAGCTTCAACACCTTCGGCGTCCTCTGGAACACCGAAGGCTTCACCTACTACTTCAACGGCCGGGCCGTGAAGACCGTCAACAACCCCAGCGCCATTGAACAATGCCGCAACATGTACATCCTGATCAACCTCGCCATGGGCGGCTGGGGCGGCGAAGTCACCGAAGGCCCAGACTACGTCGCTCGCTACGAGTGTGACTGGGTCCGCGTCTGGCAAACCCACGGGATGACCCACAGCCTCCCGATGGAAGAAGCCGCCGAAGCCACGGAAGATGCCGCCGAGGAAGCTGCAGAAGCCGCCGAAGAGGCTACGGAAGCCGTCCAAGAAGCCGCGGAATAACACCGCTTCAAACCTGACCCCCCAAACCCCGTTACCGGTTCGGACGAATCGGTTCGGGGTTTTTTTCTGCGCCCCCCAGCCCGAAGATCCGGCCGATCGCCCCGAACACCGAGGACAGAGGCCGAACCCGTGTCGTGGGTTCATTCAATGTGCCGCTGACTTCGATCCGGATGATCTCGTCACGGAACGCGCCGCTGAGCGCGGTGACGCCGGGGATGTTCAACTCCGAGGGGTTCCGCGTAAACATCACCAGCGCCAGATCCTCGCCGTTCAGCGACATCGTGCCTGAGCCGGCGATGGCGACGTTTGGGGCCTGCAACGCCAGGTAATCAAAGCCCAGGACGTCCCCGATGATGTGCATATCGGCTTCCGCCTGATCAAACGCGGAGCGTGCCGGCACCGCGAAGTTCGCCGCCGTCATCATCGCCAACGCCCAAGGCCGCTCAAACAACCGCGCCTCCTCCACCATCATCGTCGCCCGTCCCCGCCGGCTGTCCGAGTCACCCAACCGCCCGGTCACCGCCACCGTTGCCGAAATCAAACCTTGCTCCCGGTCCCGGTCCCAGACCGACGCCTCGCCGACACGTTCGCGAAAGCCGCCGGGCTCCACCATCGGCGCGTACTCAGCACGGTCCAGCGTCAAGCTCACCGAGTACAACTCGTCCGCCTGCAACCCCACCACCGCTTCCCCCAGCAGCACGCCGCCGTACAACTCCCCCCGCACGTCTTGAAACACCAGCATCCTGGACCCGTCGGCCGGGTTCGCCACCACCGCGCCCAAGTCCGTTACCCGACGATCCAAGACCCGCGCATCGACATCCGACAACCAGCCCTCAAACTCGAACACCCCGTCCTGGTCGGCCAAGTCGATCCCCACCTGCCCCGACAGCTCGTCCACCACCACGCCGCCCAGATCGATCGCCGCATCCGAGAGCAACAACTCCCCCTCAGCTTCTAAGACGTCCCCGCCTTCGGCCGCACGCCCGGGAAGCCAGACCATCCGGAACGCTTCGGTGGAGGCCGTCCCGGCAAACGCGATCGTATCCAGCGTCTCCCGCACCTCCGCCGGCATCATCACGCGCACCACCTCTGATCGCGTGTCCAGCGATCCCGACGCCGAGACCGAAAACCCAAGCCCCCGATCGGAAGGCTCAACCAACCCGGTAAGTTCAAACCAGCCTGCCTGCAGACGGCCGCCCAGACGCGTCATCGCAATGCCATCCGTATCAAACGTCAACCGACCCGTGCCATCCTCAAGTGTCCACGCCACCCCTTCCCGCTCGCCGGACAACCACCGAGGCATCAGCTCCACCTGATACCGCAAGCCTGCCGTGTCGCCTGCCCCTCCCTGCATCACCGTCACCGCCGCGTCCGCTCGACCATCCAACGCGTAGTCGTCCACCCACGCAAGCGTCTCGTCCGAAATCGACGCCTCCTCGGGCAACAGCCCAAGCAAACCCGAGTTCAAAGGCAGGTTCTGAGCCACCAGATGCACCGACAGATCCACGGGATCACGCAGCTTCACCCACACATCCCCCGCCAGCGTCGCCTCTTCAAACCCCGCAACCAACTCGCGCACCCCCACTTCCCCCCGACGCACCAGCACCCGCCCCTGCACCGGCTCCATCGCCCAGGGGCTGGTAAACGGCTGCGCCCGCCCCGCCCGCCAGGACGCATCCACCTCAAAGTTCAACGCGCCGTCCGCTTCCTGCAACAGCACCGCGCCACCCTCCAACGCGCCCTCTAAGCCCAGCCGAACCAACCACTCATTCTCAGGCGCCGGCAAACTCGACACCAAAACCCCATCCAAAGGCAACACCACATCCGACACACGAACGACCACCGCAGGCCCCGTCGCCTCCCCCACCACCTCACGCGCCCGCACCGGAACGAGCGCCCCCAACGCCACGTCCAACGCAGCGCTCCCGGTCGTCGGCTCAAACCGTGCCTGCTGTGATGGACCGGGCACCAGCATCCGCATCGCCGCATCCACCACCGGCGCGTTCACGCCCCGCCCCGAACGGATCGCACCATCGACCACCGCCGTCATCCCCGTGGGGCCTTCCACCTGAATCCCGCGCAACGCCGCCTCGTTGTCGACGACCTCTACCACCCCGCCCAGCGCCCGCATCGGGTAAGGCCAGGCCTGCATCACCCCGCGGGCCCCACCGACAAACACTCGCACCGTATTCCGATACGGCTGAAACCATCCGTAAGGCCGATAGACCTCGACCTCGACCCCCACACGCGAGCCCAGCGGCGCATACGCCGACGTATCAACCCCGTCAGGTAAAGAAGCCGCCGCCGAGGCCCAGAGTTCTTCATCCGTGAACGATTGAATGATCTCTCGGGTCTCAGGGTCCACCGCCAAAAGAAGCGCCTCATCCAGAGGCAAAGACTGACAGCGCACCCACAATCGGACCTCCGCCTCATCGCCCGGCGGCATGATCTCGCCGGACACCTCCACCACCGCGCCCGTCGGCCCAAGCCCCCGACAATCCAGCAACTCCACCCGATCGTTCGTAAACGTCACCCGCCCTGTCATCGACGACAACGGGTACGGAAAACCGTGGTACTCGATCCCCGCCCCAAGCAGTTCAACTTCCCCCTCGCTCACCACCGGCCCATCCAACACCTCCCGCACCAGACGCACTTCGGTCTGAAAACGCCCCTGAGGCTTCAAGCCGTCATACAGCTCCCGGATCGCTGGCACCCGCGGCAACACAAACAACTCCTCGATCTCTTCGGGCAGCTCAAAACGATCCGTCTTCACCCGCAACTCAAACGGCGAACGCCCGTCAAACCCGTCGTACGAACCATCGACCCGGTAACGCACCCCCGCCACATGCCCGACCAACCCGTGAACCTCCACGCCCTCCGGCGAAACCGTGAACGTCCCCGCCACCTCCGACATCAACACCGACTGATCATCGTATGGCAGCACCACCTCCCCCTCGTCCAGCGTGACCTCCGCACCAAACTCCAGTCCACGCTCCTCGTCCCAGCCATAGAACACGTCAAACCGCTGCACCCTGCCCCGCGGCTCGTACGCAGCGTCCCAAGCACGAAGCCCCAACGGCAACAGCTCGCGCAACGCCTCGTCATACGCAAACCCGTAAAGCGACGCCTCCAGCCGCATCGCCTTCAAATCGATCCGACCGGATAACACGGTGTCCGTCTGCCCTTCGTGGCCGGTCGCGCCCTTGGGGTTTAAAAGCGTAAACCCATAGCTCTGGTCATTCCCCGTTTCGGTCAGCAAGCTCCCCTGCAACTGCATCTGCCCCAGTGTCTGGTACACCCCGCCCTCGATCTGCCCCCGAATCAACACGCCGTCAGTCACCGCCACATCCGGCAGCGACTCGGGCAACGCCGCCGCCTGCCCCGCGCCCACCAGACGCTCGAACATGAACCCCCCTTCGTCCAAATCCTCGGTCAGCCAAACCTCCGGCTGCACCAGCGTCAAGGAACGCACGTCCCAACCCGACCGCGTCAGCCCCACCCGGACTTCCGCTTGGTCCGCCTCAAACAGCCGCCCCGCATCCCCCGCGACCCCCGGCACGCGCAGCTCGACCCCCACCAGAGACAGCCCGCCGCTCCACCCCATATGCGCCGAATCAATCGTGCACACCGCCCCCGTCGCCGACTCGATCCCCGACGCCACGATCCCCGCCAAGCGTTTGGGCCGGGTGACATACGCCACCGCACACGTCCCCACCAGCAGCAGCACCAACCCCGTGAGCAATACCCGGCGGCGCCAGCTTCCCAGCCAACGCCGTTTGGGCTTCGATTTGCCAGCCTTGCGATCCTTCACAGCAGAGGATTGTACGCCGCAGCGCCCCCCAAGACCGCCCCATCACGCTATCCTCCCCCCTTCGTCATCCCTGCCCGCGATCGGAGACCGCTATGCCCTTCAAAGACACCATCACCTTCGACGACTTCGTCAAGATCGACCTCCGCGTCGCGACCATCAAGGAAGCCCAAGCCCACCCCAACGCCGACCGCCTGCTCAAGCTCCAGATCGACCTGGGCGAAGAAACCCGCCAGATCTGCGCCGGCATCAAGAGCCACTACACCCCCGAAGAACTCGTCGGCAAGCAGATCATCGTCGTGGCCAACCTTGCCCCCCGCAAGATCCGCGGCGAAGAGTCCAACGGCATGCTCCTGGCTGCGTCCGCCTTGGGCGAAGAAGACGAAGTCACCGACGTCATCCTGCTCAACCCCGGCAAGCCCGCCCCCGCCGGCTCCACCGTGGGCTGAGCGCAAGCGATCTACCCCATAAACGACGCCACCACGTCCGCCCACTTGCCCTGCGCCCGCAGCACGTGCTCGATCGCGTCACGCGCCGCGCCTTGGCCGCCCGTGACCTTGGTCACGTACGCCGCCTGCTCCAGCAGCTCCGGGGCCGCGTCCGCCACCGCGATCGGGTAGCCCACCACTGAGAATGCCGGCAGGTCCACCAGGTCGTCCCCCACAAACGCCACGTCCGCCAGCGCCACCCCCGCGTGCTCCGCCAGACGGGTGACGTCCGCCGCTTTGTTCTTGGACCCCTGCACAAACAGCGCGATGTCCAACTCCTTCATCCGCTTCTCGACCATCGGACTCCGCCGGGCGGTAATGACGCCGACCTTCAGCCCGGTGACCCGGGCCGCGTTCTTCATCGCGGCACCGTCCTTGACGTTAAACCGCTTGCTCTCCCGCCCCTCTGCGTCATAGATAATGCCGCCATCGGTCAGCACACCATCCACATCCAAAACGATCATCCGCACCGACGCCACATCACTCATCTTCGGTCACCTCATGTTCGGTCTGCTCTTCAGCTAACGCGTCCCGAAGGTAACGCCAGATGACGTTGTTCGCATCATGCATCTCATTCGGACCAGGCGGTCGACCTGAAAAACAACGAACCACCACCACAGGCTCTTCAGACTCCGCGATCAATGCCGGATCAGCATCCCAATCGACCGACACTCGTTCCGCCATCCAAGCCGTATCAACGGCCTGGCCGCTGGCCCCTTCAACCGTTTCCAACGCTTCCCACGAAGTCGGCCAAGCCCCTTCGTTCTGATCCAGATACGCCACAATCAGGTAACCCACATCCATCGCCGTATACCGATCTCGAAGGACATCTTCTATGTGATGCCAGGTAACAACCACGCTGACCACTCCGATCACAAACATCGCCAACAACGCCAACAACGCAATGTCCAGTGTGCGAAATACGGTTTTCTTGGTCACCACTGCCCCACTTACCCCTCAATCACCTTCAGCGCCACCAGGTCCTGCACGTCGATCAACCCAACGGGCTGGCCGGCTTCGTCGACCACCGGTGCTTCATCGATCCGCAGCTCCCGGATCAGCCGGACCGCATCCCGCACCGCGTCCTGTGTCGTCAGCCGTTTAGGGGCTTTGGTCATCACCTCCGACATCGGCGCGTCCAGCCCGCCGCCAGCGAAGACATGTCGACGCAGGTCGCCGTCGGTAAAAATCCCCGCCAGCTTGCCCGACGCATCCACGACCACCAGCGCCCCCGCCCGGCGAATCCCGGTGTCCAGACTCACGCGCTCGGCCTGGTCGTACGCATCACGGATCGAACAGTCCTCGGCGATCAAGGGCATGTTCATGTCCTTGCCGGTGGCTTTGAACCGCATCGCCTCGACGATCGGCATCGTCTGCTTGCCCAGCCCGCCGCCGGGGTGCAGCCGACGGAAATCATCCTTCTTGAACGCCCGGCGGTTCGACACCGTCAACGCCAACGCATCACCCAGCGCCAGCGTCGCCGTCGTGCTTGCCGAGGGCGCCAGATTCAATGCACAGGCTTCCGTCACATCCCCGATCGGCAAGCACAGATCACATAGCCGCCCCAGATCACACTGGTCCGTGCTCGTGATCGCGACCGTCTTCACCCCGTCTTGCCGAAGCACCTCCGCCAGGGCGACGACCTCTTCGGTATTGCCCGAGTACGACAGCAGCACCACCACGTCCTCCCGGCGGATCCGCCCGACGTCGCCGTGCATCGCTTCGGTGGCATGCACAAAGTGCGAAGGCGTGCCCGTGGACGCGAACGTCGCCGCGAGCTTCTGCCCGATCAGCCCGCTCTTGCCCAGCCCGGTCACGATAACCGAGCCCGGCGGCGTGGTCTGAAGCACGCATTCCACCGCCTGGGCGAACCGCGCGTCCAGTGCCACGTGCTTGATCGCGTCCGCCTCGGCGTCCAGCGCCCGCCGACCAAAAGCCAAAGATTCATCTTGATTTGGGGCATCCATGAGACCCGCATTATCATGCTAGGACCCCAGAACACAAGCGCAAGGAAGCCCTTGACCGATCCCACCCCGCCCGCTTCTCCCCCGCCCGCCAACGCGCCCAGCCCCTACCGCGTTGAGCTAGACGCCTATGCCGGCCCGCTGGACCTGCTGCTGTACCTCGTCAAGCGACACGAGATCGACCTCAACGACATCCCGGTCGCACAGCTCACCGACCAGTACCTGGAACACCTCAAGGTCATCCAGCAACTCGACCAGCACTTTGATGTCGATACCGCCGGCGAGTTCCTCGTCATGGCGGCGACGCTGTTGGAAGTCAAGAGCCAGATGCTGATGCCGCTCGCCGCCGCCCACGCGGAGGACGCCAAGGACGAAGACGGCAACGAACAAGCCGACGCCGAGATCGATCTGCCCACGACCGATCCGCGCTACGAGCTGGTGCAACAACTGCTGGCATACAAGCGGTTCAAGGATGCCGCGGTCGCGCTGGAGACCCGCCACGATGAATGGGCCAGCCGCCATGCCGTCTCACCGATCGCGCGTGGGCAGGCCCCTGCGGAGGAAGCCGACAACGCCAAGCTGAATGAGCTGGACCTGGAAGATGTCCACGTCATGGACCTCTGCGAAGCCTTTAGCCGCATCCTCGAATCCATCGGGTCCAGCAAGCCGACCCACGACGTCACCTACGACGAGACGCCGATCTCGCTGCACGCCGACGACATCTACGACCGACTCAGCCGCGAGGGCGCGATGACGCTGAAGCAGATCTTCGTCGGCCGGGCGTCGCACAGCGAGATGATCGGGCTGTTCTTAGCGACGCTCGAACTCGTCCGCCAGCGTCGTGTCGCGGTGCTGCAGAACACCGCAGGCGGGGAGATCGAACTGAGCCCCCGCCCGGAAACGGAGCACGTCAAACCCGACGCCCCCGAGCCCGAGACCGCCACGGATTGGACGGACCCGGAGACCGGCGAGGTGCAGTACGCCTGGCCGGATGAAGACTCCCAGAAACGCGCCGAACGCCGCGCCCGCCTCCGCGCCCAGCGGGCCGAGCAAGATGAACAAGGGGATAAGGACGAAGCCGCCCAAGAAACCGAGGACGACGAACTGGACTGATTCGTAGATTCGCTGGCACCCACACCCGCCTTTAGGTTGCTTACACCATGATGTACAGCACCGCCCTACCGTGCCTGCCCGCTCTTGCCGCTTCATCCGTGCTGATGGGTGCTACACCCGCCGCCGGCCAAGACACCGACGCGATGCGAGCCGAGGTCCAGACCCTCCGCCAGGAGGTGGCTGAGCTCCGGGCCCAACTGCACCACACCCAACCCGCGAACTGGATGGACGAACGCCGGGCCGAAGAAACCCGCGCGTTGATCGAGGATGTCCTCCGCGATGCCCAGGCCCGCGCGTCGCTCCTGCAGGACAGCTCAACCGCCGGGCACAACGGCAAGTTCTTCCTCGCCAGCGAGGACGGCGACTTCCGCCTGAACATCACCGGGCAGTTTCAGTTCCGCTGGCTGCTGGACACGCAGGACGGCCGGGCCGACGAAACCGAATCCGGCTTCCAGCTCCGCCGAGGCAAGGTCCACTTCACCGGCACCATCGGCGGCGACCCCAACCTCGAATACCGTTTCACCTTCGCCGGCGGTCGCTCAACCGGCACCGTCGTCGTTGAGCGTGCTCAGGTCCTGGTCCCGCTCGGCGACGGCCTCCGCCTGTCCATGGGCAAGTACAAGATCCCCTTCCTCCGGCAGGAACTCCTCTCCAGCACACGCCAGGTCTCCGTGGACCGGGGCATCGTGACCGAGTTCTTCACGCTGGACTTCTCCGAGCAGGTTGAGCTGCAGATCAGACGCGACCGCTTCCGTGCCTACCTGTCGATCAACGACGGCGGCGACGAGGAGTTCTCAAACTTCGGCCAGGACCCCGTCGAGATCGCCGGCACCGCCCGGATCGACCTGCTGCTGGCCGGCAACTGGCGTCAGGCCCGCGACAACTTCGCTTGGTCCGGCGAGGACTTCGCCGCCTTCCTCGGCGCCGCGATCCACGGGCAGCTCGGAGACGGCGTCAACGCCGGCGCCCCTAACCTCGGCTCCCCCGCCACCAGCGACTACCTGTCCTGGACCCTCGACGCCTCGATCGAGTCCAACAACCTCGCCGCCTTCGGCTCGATCACCGGCGGGCACATCGACCCCGACTCGGGCGCAAGCCGCGACCTCTACGGGCTGCTCATTCAGATCGCGTACACCATCGATGACACGGTCGCCCCCTTCGCCCGCTACGAGTGGATCGACGACGACCTGGTCGAGGAACTCCAGGCGGTGACCGTGGGCATCAACTGGTTCATCAACGAGCACCGCGCCAAGCTCACCGCCGACGCGATCTACATCTTCGAAGGCGGCGCCATCACCAACCCCCACGGCAACACCGCTTTCGGTTCGGGCATCGGCATCTCCGGCTTCACCCCCGGCGAAGACCTGCTGGCCGTGCGGGTGCAGTTCCAGCTGCTGTTCTAAGCCCGGTTCCGATAACGGGATCGCTCCGCCCCGCCAAGTTTCACGTCACACGATCCGCTGGCCGATGAAGTTTGCACGATGGAAGTCTCTGCCGCCGGCATCAGCGCGTTCCAGCAAGCCCAGCTCAAAGACGAGGTGGGCCTGCGGATGCTCAAGAAAACACTCGACGCCAGCAAGGCGCAGGGCGATGCCGCGGTATCGCTGCTCCAGCAGGCCGCGGACCTTTCCCAGCAGATCGTCGCCGAGCCCGGCAAGGGCCAGAACATCGACCTCTACGGGTAACTGCTTCTCTCAGCTCAATCGACCTCAGCCGAGCACCGCACCGACGGCGGCGACGGTCTCGGCGTGCAGCTTGCCGTTGGTGGAGATGACGCCCTTGTTGTTCTTCAGCGTCCGCCCAAGCGAGAAGTCCAGCGGGTTGCCGTGGATGTCGCTGACCTGGCCCCCGGCCTCTTCGAGCACGATCATGCCCGCCGCGTGGTCCCAAATCTTCTCTTCGTAACCCGGGCGGGTCGGCAGACGCAGGTAGATCGAAGCGTCGCCCCGCGCGACCGCCGCGTACTTGCACTGGCTATCAATCCGGAACGGCTCAGCGGTCGTGCCCAGGTTCTTCACGATCTGCCCCGAAGCCCCTTGGTCGGTGTGCCCGGATTCCACCGATTCGCACATCACCGCTTGCGACGCGTCTGTGATATTGTCGACTGTGACCGTCACCGCGTCCCCGCCGTCGATCGCCTGCATCGTCGCGCCCTGGCCCCGCACCGCGGTCATCAGCACACCGGTGCCGCCGTCGTTGGTCGGCAGGTTGGGACAACCCAGCACGCCCAGCACGACCTTTCCGTTTTCAATCAGCGCCAGCGCGATCGCGTACTGCTGACCGCGCAGGAAGCCCTTGGTGCCGTCGATCGGGTCCAGCGTCCAGAACCGGCCTTCCGGGCCGCCCTGTCCGGTCGCGCCCAGGTCCACCCAGCCCAAGACGTCTTCATCGCTGGCGTCGCCGACCACCGCTTTGACCTGCTCGACGACCTTGGCCTTGGTCTGGGCGCCCTCGGGGTCGCGCAGGTCCTTGGCGTCCTCCTCACCGACGATCGGGTCGTCCGGGAACGCCTCGCGGATCGCCTTGCAGACCACGGCCTGGGACGCGAAGTCGGCGACGGTGACCGGGGACTTGTCCTTCTTCTCAAGTGTCGCCGCGGTCACCAGATCCGCCTGCACCTTCCGGCAGACGGTCGAGGCGGCGGTCACTGCGGCAACGGCAACGTTCAGTTCGTTTTGGAGTTCGCTCATGGCGTCGGATGGTAGCGAACCCAGCCGGGCGTTGCCGGGTACAGTCTGAGGATGCCGGGACACACCGTCGAACGCTGGCGAGAAACACCCGCCGACTGTTGATGCTGACCCCTGCGTTGGGGAGCTGGGTGCTGGTCATTGGGGCCTTCATACAGGCCAGCCAGGACGTTAACGATCTGGTCTACAACACAAACGCTAACAACACAACAATCGATTACTGGGCGATTGAAGAAGCGATGTTTGCGTTCAGCTACGCGGTGCTCACGATAGGGAGCCTGCTGTTGCTGCTAACCAGCTTCGCGGCCAGGCCACCCACCGCGTCATGCCGATGGCCCGCTCGATGCGAAGGCTGTGGCTACCGGCTGGGACACCTGACGCTGAACGACTCCTGCCCCGAGTGCGGCAAAGCAGTCAAAGACTCGATCGGTGTGCACGCACGCCCGGCCGAGGCGATGCGGCTGGATTCACTGGGCATGGTTTTCTTCAAACCCCAAACGCTCGGCCAACGTCTCCGGGTGTTTGACCGCAGCCTTTGGCCGATGAACGCCGCCCTAATGGGGCTGGGTCTGCTGGCTCTCGTCGGCATGGCTACACCAATGCTGGGCTCGCTGTGGGTCTCGATCGTGATGGGCTTCGGGGGCGGCGTGAATTCATTCCGCATCGAGTCGGTCATCAGCTTCACTTTCTTGGGCATGTTGACCTGCAAAGTGACAGGCAAAGTGGCACCAAATCACGTTGAAATGGCATCAAATTACCAAAGGCGTATCAGCATGTGTCCGTGGGTTTATCCTCGCCAACAGATAGCCACCACACCACACCCGCCGCCGCCAGCAGCCCAATATCCCGCAGCACCAGCCCCGCGTAACCCGCCGACGCTTCGCTGCCCCCAAAGCAGCCGCAGTCAATATCCAGCCCGCGCCACCACGCCGACCCGATCGCCACCAGAAACACCACCAGCATCACCGTGATCAGCCCCAGCGACGCCGCGCGAACCCGCGCCTTGCCCCATCCCACCACGCACCCCGCTGCACACACCACCTCCAGCCAGGGCAGGTACCACGCCACCGCCTCCACCGCCCAGCCCGGCAACAGCCGATACCGCTGCACCGACAACGCAAACCCCGCCGGGTCCAAAACCTTCACCACCCCCGCATAGCCAAACACACCCGCCAACCCCAGCAACAACCCCCACATCACAACCTTCCGAGCCCACCGCATCACCGCCCCTCCCGCGCCCGTGTCCACGCCCGCCAGGCGTCCCAGCCGCCCTCCAGCACGTACACCGCTTCAAACCCGTCCCCGCGCAGTCGCTCCGCCACCGCGTCGCTCGCCTCGCACCCCGCACCATCGCAGTACACCACGACCCGTACCCCGTCCTCCCACCGCGACAAAAAATCCAGATACCCCGCCGACCAATCATCCTCGCTCAGCCACACCGCGCCCGGCAACGCCTCCGCCTCAAACACATCCCGCCGACGGGCGTCCACCCACAACACCGCTTCGCCCGCCGCCTCCCAGTCCATCGCCTGCCGCAGCCAGACCCGCCCCGCCGGCAACGGGGCTTGATCCTCTGCGTCCTCCCCTCCATCCCCCAGCCCAACCAACGCCGCATCCCCGGGCAACAACCCTCCCCCCCCACCACCAACGCCACCACCCTCACCTTGCCCACCATGCCATATCGCTGAGAAACCCGCCGGCAACGCCGCCAACAGCAGCATCGCCGCCGCCATCCACCACGTCGGAGCCGACCGTTTCAACCATGCACCAGCGTTGGGCGTCTCACTCATCGACAGATACGTTAGCCGCTTCAGCTTCTAGGTCCGGCTCCGGAGTGGCCGGGGCTTCCGGGGTGGTCGGGGACTCCGGGGCGTCGCCGATCAGGCGGGCGTAGATCGGGTACAGCCGGGGCTCGTCCTGGCCGTCGATCGCGATCCGGGCGTGCACCGCGTACACGCCCTCCGCCAGCCCCGGCAAGGGCGTCACCGTCAGCGCCCGGGTGCCGTCTTCATGCTCTCTCAGCTCAACCGTCAGCGTGTCTTCTTCCACCGGCTCAAGCCCCAGCCAACTCACCCGGTCATCCTCCAGCAGCGTCAGCGTCGCCACCTGCGCTGCCCGGGCCTGCCCGTCGCGCCACAGCAGCAACCCCGGCTCAGCCCGGATCACTTCGGGAATCACCGTCGTCATCGTCAGCCGAACCCGTGGCTGCTCGGGGTGGTCCGTGCTGATCACGATCCGCTTGCTCTGCTCGCCGACCCGGTCGCCGACACTGAACGTCACCCGCACCTCTCCCCGCGCCCCGGCCGGGATCACCCGCACATCCCCCCCGGAAGACTCGGAAGCGGCGGTGGCATCATCACTGTTCAGGACAATCACCGCCGCGGTGCAGCCGCAGGACGAGTCGATGTCGGTGATGGTGAGCCCCGCCTCGCCGGCGTTCTCAAACGCGAATGCCGATTCGATCACCGCCACCCCGGGCGCCGCCTCGGGCTGCGCCCGGCGGTTGTCAAACTCGAGCTGCGCCCACGCCGGGCCGGACAGGAACAGAAGAAGAACGATCAGCAGAGCGTATCGATGCATGTTGCGACTCTCGTGGGCCACGGAAGGGGGTATCAAAACAGAGCTTGGATTATACGGACACAAACAGCCCGATTGCCCTGCATGCTTGCAGAATCAAGTTTTTATTTGACGACCTGCAAACTGAAACAAATGGAATGATGGGTTTCCTTTCTGGATTGCAGGGTTTCCATCTCACAACACAGGGAATGCGCCGCGCAAACAAGGGTTTTCATGAAGGATTCCCTGCAAAGAAATTATGAATCACTGGAATCGAAGCCTCAAACACCGATAAATCGAATCGCTCTACCCTGGCGCCTACGGAGAACCCCTAGGCTAGCAGTCGAAAACCCAGGAATCCTTGGCGCAAACACAGGTTTAACCGACAAATTTCTGGTAGATGGGACATAGCCCATAGGCTTTAACTCGCAACCGGCATGCCGTTGCATCCCAAATCCTCAGCACGTTGAACATCGTTTCGTGCCAAGACAAATCAATCCCCTTGCGTATCTTCTTTCAAAAGAACCTCCGCAGGCAATCATGAATTAGTCCTGCATCCTTCGACCAAACACGCCGCGAAACGAAACATTCGTGGCTCGCCCAGAACACGAGACTGATCCGTATTTGACTAGGAACAGTTAAAATATGATTCCATCAGGGGCTTTGATTGCCTCAAAAACCACAAATTCATCTGCACCGCCACCACGCACTAGCCATACATGGATCGTATAACCACTCGACTGCCATGTCGCATAACGAACTTCGGTATGCTCGTCAACCAAGACTTCCTCCTTCAACCCCCCAATCACATTTGCATGCGATTCACCATCCAAATTCGGATGATTTGATAAAATAAAATAGTCACCCTTTGAATCAGGCGCACCAAGCAAGCCAACCATTTGGCCCCAAGACAATCCATAGTACGCAGAAACACTCACGGGCCGATGCGAGGCTGGCGATCGAACGCAAAAGCCAACAAACAAAACCAGCAAAACACTCGTTAAACAAAATCCAGCCCAACTCCAAATTATATATTTATTTTGTATCGCCATACAAAATGCTACTCATGATAGTGAGCGTAGTACCTGCAGCCCGGATACATTTGATTCAAATCGTCCACCCATTGATCAAAATAGTACGGCCTAAATAGCATGCCGCCCCCCATGAGCCCATACTGATCAAGGCCATACTCTGGGCCAAGCGGGGGGTTCATCAACTCATGTCCGGGGTGACCAAGCCCTAGCAAATGGCCAATCTCATGGACTGCTGGCACTTGATTCGACCCCCCCAGCTTAGGCTGCATGTATACATCGTGTTCGTCAAAATACCCATTCGGTCCGCCGAGTTGAGCACTACTGCCATCAACAACCCCATTAGGATTCGATCTGACTTCAATCGTCCAGTCGGGATTCCCGGAACCAAAATACAAATCCAAATAAAACTCCCAGCCTTCTTTGCACGGACAGTCTCGACACTCACGCGTCATCACATAATCCCCAGGATCAATGCCAGGAGCTATTTGCTCTCGCACCAAAACATCATAGGTATCGTTCCGGGGCGTGGCAATCATTCCACTGTTCCCAAAATACCACTCGGTGACGCGCTCTAGCCTTCTCCGAAAATTATCCTGCCTACCTTGCGTCCAATTAGGTCTTCCTGGCACATTAACAAAGACCAATTGAATCTTTTTCTGAATAACACGTCGACAGTTATTCGTATTCGATTCGCCTGAGCTCGTATTCGATCCGCCAGAACCAGGAACGCTACCTCCCGTTCCGTCTCCGCCCGGCCATGGAATACTCGGCAATGAAGGTATAGCAGGATGGGGCAAAGAAGGCAATGGAAGCGTGGGGATTGGGAGTTCACGCGGAAACGGAAGAGGCAATCCCAATTCAAACAGTCCATAGGGGTCTGCTGTTAAGGAAAGCGCGAAGTACCCTGCGTACAGGCTCTGCCCGTCGATGTACTCAAGGGGGTCGCGTTGCATGAACCGGCCCATGCCGGGGTGGTTCATGCGGTTGCGTTGGTAGATCAGCCCGCCGTTGGCGGCGGACTGGGCGGACTGGTCGTGGATCAGCCCCTGGAAGCCCACGGGGTTGCGGGGCAGGCTGGAGACGCTGAACGACGGGCTGTGGCTGACGGGCTGGTAGAGCAGATCGTCGTTGCTGCCGCCGGAGACGTAGGTCTTGCGCTGGCCGTAGGGCGTGTACTCGTAGCGTTCGGCGAGGTCGCCGACGCCGCCGGTGCTGCCGTCGCCTTTGAACACCCCCAGCACGTTGAACATCGCGTCGTGGGCGGCGTACAGCACTTCAACATTGGCCGAGTTGGCTGAGTCGAAGGCCCCCGTCAGCTCGCTGGTCGTCGGCGTGGTCGCAGTGAAGTTGCTGATCGCGACGAGCTCGTCGATGTACATCAGGCCCCAGACGAAGAGCTGGCGGGCGTAGTCGCTGCCGCCCCGGGTCTCGACGAGCTGCCAATCGCGGTAGAAGTCGTGGGCGTTGCCGTCGTGTCGGCCGGAGTTGGTGACGTGGCGTGAGACCCGGCGGTTGAGGCCGTCGTAGACGTAGGTCGCCAGGAGCGAGCCCTGGGTGACGTTGTTGGTGGACGGGTCGCGGTAGGCTTTGTGGATGGTGGTGAGGCGGTTCCAGGCGTCGTAGCCGTAGGCGAACACGCCGTCGTAGGTGAGGTTGCCCGCGGCGTCGTAGGTCGGCCCGGCGTCGCGGCCTTCCATACCGGTGCCGCCCCCGCCGTTGGCGGAGATGTCGAAGTCTTCCACGTGCTCGATGACGGTGCCGGCGTCGGTGAAGCTGCCGTCGTTGTCGTGGTCGCGTTTGACGGTGACGTTGTCGATGTCGGTGCGGTTGTCCTGAACGAGGAAGCCGAGTTGGCCGCCGGCGATCGGGATGCTGGTGCTGCGGTAGAAGGGGCTGGCGGAGTTCAAGCCAGCTTCGCTAGCGGCCATACGGACTTCAACGAGGTTGGGGCGGACGGTGAGGCGATACCAGAGCGTGCCGTTGCTGGAGTTGACCTGGTTGTTGTTGCCCAAGCTGTTGGCATAGCTGGTATTGGCCCCGCCGTTTTCGAAGCGGTTGGCGGTGACACTGGGCGTATAGGTGCCTGAATAGTGGGGCAACCACATGAAGGTCATGGTGTTTCGGTCAAAGGCGTCGAAGCAGACCCCGAAGCCGCCGTTGAGGGTCGCAGAGAAGGTCATCTCCAGGCCGTCGGATGCGCCGCCTTGGACGCCCTTGAGGAGGATGGCGTGGCTGGCCCACTCGTTGCGATCGGCCTTGAGGTAGAGGCGGGTTGGCCCAGTGGCGATGCCCATATCCGACTGGGAATCCCAGGCGGACGTGATGTCGGCCTGCTGGGCGGCGTCGGTGACGCGCCAACGTTTGAACTCGACGCCGCCGGTTTCCGAATACAACCCGACTCGCCCGGGACGCAGCCCCAAGCTACCGAACGGATGGCCGGTGCCGCGTTGATTGATCCGCAAGGTCACGGGGGTATTCGCGGTAACCGTCACTGCGAGCGTATGAATGAGCGATACAGACCCGCCGTTGACTTCGTAGATCCGGCGCTCATCTAAGGCGGCATCCAACACGGCAAGGGTGTAGTTTTGATCGTCCACGTAGTTGTAGACCACCCCTGCGACACCCGATTCTGCGGCAAACTCAAGGCGTGCATCGATATAGGTTTGTCCAACGACCGCCCCTGCATCACCGAACAGCGCTATCGCCAAGCCATTTCCACCGAGGCCCAATGTTGCCACACCATCGACCGTATCGACCGAGATGGAATCGTCACCGTCGATCATTTCATAGTCCGAAGCGCTGTTGGCGTCGAAGGTGTCAAATACCAAATCCACTGCCCCCCAGCGGCCGGTCACGTCGTACTCGGTGAACTCGTTGGCTTGATTGACCGAGGTCGAGATGTAATCGTTGCCTTGGGGTGTGTCGATCCCGATGGGATTGCCCAGCGCGTCGAGGTCCCAGTTTTGGCTGGCACGCGTGAAGCGAGCCTGCACCTGGTCCGTGCTGGTGTCGAGCGGGCCGGCGGCGTAGCCGTTGAGGCGGTGCAGCTCGTCGTAGGCATAGGACTGCGAGTCGGAGGGGTACAGCTGGCGATCGGCGTAGAGGCGGTTGCCCGCGGCGTCGTAGCCGTGCTCGATGTCGAAGACATCAGTGGTGTTCACGGACCAATACACACGCTCAGGCCGACCGAAGCGGTCGTACCCACTGGTGCCCGGCTCGTAGTCCAGCGTCAACAAATTGCTGGTAACGTCATAATTGCCCAACTCCTTGGTCGCCAATCGGCCGGAGCCGTAGTAGTCGTAGGTTGCGACCGGCACACTGCCGTTAGTGATTTCATTCGGCCGGGACAGGGCGTCGTCGATGCCCCCGGACGAGCCATAGCCGTACTCGATGCTCGTGTCCCCGTTGGGGTAAGTCACCGAGTGCAAGCGGTGCGCATCGTTGTACGCCGATCCCGTCAGGCTGGTGTCGTAGCCGTAGGTCAGGGTGCCCTGGTAGTCCGTGCCCGCGCCGGCCGGGTCGTGGTCCTGCAACTCGGTAAGCGGCTGCTGGAACCCGTTGTAGGTGTAGCTCACGGCGTTGACCTCGCTGGTCATCGCGGTGTCGCTGTAGGACGTGATGGTGTCGATTTGGCCGGAGTCGGTGTAGGTGTAGTCCACCGCGCGGACCGAGCCGTCGGTGTCGCCGCCGAGAGTCGTCACGACCTGTTCGGTCCGCCGACCTATCTCGTCGTAATCAAACGAGACCGCAGTGCCCCGGGCGTCCGTTCTGCCGGCGATCGTTCCGCCAGCGGTGTAGTTCTGGCCGACGCGATCGCGCACGTTGTCCGTTCCGTTGGACAAGGCGTTGCTGGCGACGGTGTCGTCTGAGTCGGGGTAGATGGTGGCGATCAAGAGGTTGTTATTCGCAACCGGCGAGTACGACGCCGACAGCTCGCCCGAGTAAACGTACCGGGTGACCTGATCATCGCTTGAAGAGGCGGTACCGTCCGAAGCAGGGTCCAACGCGGTGACCTGAGTGACTTGTCCTGCCTCGTTGTACTCGTAGTAGGTGATGCGGTTCTCGTCCGCATCCCGGCTAGTCGTGGTCACGCCACTGGGGACGTTCACGCCCGACGGGATGGTGATGCTGGAAGACGTGTAGTTCTCGATGACATAGGTCCGTCGACCGAGCGCGTCGTACAGGTAACGGGTCTCCGTGTCGACGTTGTCGATCACCGAGCGGACCCGGCCTAGGTCGTCGTATTGAGTCTCGCTGACCATGACGGTCAGGCTGTTCGTCGCTGGCGGCGTCGACGGGCGCGTGAATGCCATTGACGGCGAGCATGCCAGCAGTGCCAAGCCGAACGAAGAAGCACAGGTGAGGATCGGAAGGTGTTTCACGGAAGGCTCCAGGTGAACCCGAAAACAGGTCGTTGCGTGAGATCAAAGATGAACGAACCAAAACCGTTGCCCCGCAGTCACGAGGCAACGGTGAACTTGTGATAGTCAATCAGGGGGATGTATCGCCGTAGTCGGCGGTGTGCGTTGCTCGGCCGGCATCGTCGTACCACGTCGCGGTATACCGAGGCCTCATCAAGCTGCTGTTAGCGGGCAAGGACAACAAACCGGTGGTCGAACCCGCGTCGTGTAGCCGGTCGTAGAACGCCGTGGTAATCGTCCGACCCGAGTCGTCATAACCAAACTCGGTTTCAGAAATCACCACGTCATCCGTCGGATCGCCGACAACACCGATGTCGCCTGACGTCACCAACTGACGCTCGGTTCGGCCGTAGGCGTCGTACAACGTCGCACTGACCGCCCCCGACGGCGAAGTCGTCATGAACCGGCGTGCCACCGCGTCAAACCCATAGGTCGTCTCGATATAATTGCCGACCAGAGCGCCGGTTGCAGGATTCACTTCCTGCTGCCGAGTCGCGATCATCCGCCAAGGCTTGCTGCTGTCGTACTGGTAAGTCGTTTGGCTCAGATACCAGTCAAACGTCGTGTTGCCGTTCTTGATAGCGCTGGATTCCAGCATCCGGCCCTGGTGGTCGCTGACTTGCTCGCTCCAAGGTCCGACCTCCGGCATTGTCCGTACCGTCATGCCATTGG
The DNA here is from genome assembly GCA_965230305.1 of Phycisphaeraceae bacterium. GTDB lineage: Bacteria > Planctomycetota > Phycisphaerae > Phycisphaerales > Phycisphaeraceae. Next base: position 820,393 of record OZ245998.1, read on the forward strand.
CATCCAGCAGGCGGTCGGTATCCAAATGGGTGTAGTCATCAACTGTACCCAACGTCGCCAGCGGCTTCAGCGTCTCAACCCGGGTTGCATAATCCCGCAGATCACCCGTGCCGTCGCGGTTGGTGTCGTAGTACATCTGCGACACCATCACCATGTTGTTGCCGCCAGCCCCGCCGTTAGACGGGTCGCTTGTGGTCCAGCCTGTCGAATCCGTGCCAACCCATTGCTGGATCATCCTGCCGGTTTCATCATCGTAGATCGAGATCGACACGTTGCCCGAAGCGTCTTCGCTCCGCACCTGTCGACCCAACACGTCATACTCAAACGTACTCTCGTAGTAATCACTCGAAGACCCCGCCTGCGCGATCCCCGGAAGCGTATGGTAGACCCGGGCCGCTGTCTGCCGGCCGGCCCAGTCATACACAGCTACCGATCGGCCCTGCTCCGTCAAGGCCTCGCTACCGGTCGGCGCGCTGCCGTTCCAGTCTGCCGCGGTTGTCGTGGCCACGAACTGGCGAACCACTCGGCCGTGCGAGTCCGTCCAGGTCACTTGAATCGGCCCTGACGCCTTGTCGTGCGGGTACACCCGGCGCTCGTGATACCGCGCGCCGCTCACGTACGCGTCGCCATCGGTCTCCACGTCCCGGTACGTGTAGAACATCATGTTCCCCAGCGCGTCCTCCACCGACGTGGTGCGGCCCGCCAGGTCATACGTCATCGTCCGCGTCGTGATCGAGCCCGTGACATCTGTCGGGTCCTGAACAACCGTCTCCACCCGGCCTGCGGCGTCATAAGTGGTATAGGTCGTAATCTCGAAGCCGTTTGTGTCGCCATCAAATCGAGTCGACGCAATCGTCCGCTTCAGGTCGTCATACACAAACGAAGCGACCACACCCTCGCGGTCCGTCCGGTCTTCCACACCGCAGCAACCGTAGGTCATACTCGTGGTGTAAGCCGCCGGATCGCCGCCGAAGGAGTACGAAGTGGTCTGGTACCGGTTCTTGCTGTCTTTGTTCGAGTGGACCACCTCCGACACCTCGAACCATGTCGCCGTCGCCAGATCCGAATCCGTGGAGTACTCCACCAGCGTCGACTCCGTCTGGCCCTGGCTATCCAGGTCCGTCGTGGTCTGACGCCAGGCCCCCGGGTACCCGCTGTACCGGACACGCTGCCGGATGGTCGGGTACTCGTACTGGGTCAACCGACCATCCGGAGCAATCACCTGGTACAACCGGTTGGCGTAGATCTGATTGCCACGCTGATGGCGATACGTCCGTGTCACCCGCTCAGGCACCGTCGTCCCGGCCAACACGTCCGTCGCTAGAGCATCCAGATACGCTTCAACATCACCGCTGTGGTTGGTCGCCGCTGGATCCGCCTCCGCACAGGCCACAGCCCAATTCTCCAGATACCAATCCGTCACCACATCAGAGTCCGGCTCCGGCCAGATGATCTCATACGAAGTCCGCTCCACCGTCCCCTGCACAACCTCCTGCATTTCGACCGCGGTCACTTGCGCCGGGTAGCCCGTCCGGTCCAGATCCAAGTCCTCATGCTCCGTCCGGATCACCGCCTGATTGTTGGATTCCAGCGTCGTCAGGTTCGCCGGCAGGTAGTCGTTGCTACCGTGCTGCCGGATCAGCTTCTCCATCTCGCCTTCAGTGTTGTAGAGGTAGTGCTCCCAATACCCCGTCTCCGACACGTACGATTTCAGGTACCCATAGTGCGCCTCGCTGGAGGTCACCCCATCGCCGTCGCCGTAGTAGGTCCACGTGCGCGTCAACGCCGCGCCGCTGGGGTCGATCACGTACTCGACCACCCGCTCTTCTCCGCCGACCGCGCGGTAGGTCCGCTCGTCCTCGGATACCACCGTGCCGTCGGCCTCCATCACGGCCCTCGTGATCTGGATGTCCCCGTTGCCTAGCGTTTCCCGCTCAACCTTCTCGCGCGAGTCCGCCGTAGCCACCCCCCCGTTGGTCGCGTCCACGCCACGGGCCATTTCCCAGGAATCCACACCCGACACGGACGAGTAAACAAACTCCCAAGTCTCCGTCACCGTCGGGGCTGTCGCCCCGCCGACCCCCTCGCTTTTGACCACCAACAGCCGGTCCGCGCCCGGCGAAGTCACCTCAATCAGCGCGTAGGGCTCGTCCGTCCCCGGCGCTCCGTTCGTACGAAACTCCAGCGCGAAACCGCCGGTGATCGTTGCCACCTTCAGGTCCGAGTAAGACCCATCTACCTCTTCCAGCACACCAGTGGTGGCGTTGCGGGTCACCTTGGTCGTCAGGTACTCCAGACCACTGATCAACTCCAGCGACGCCGGGTCCGTCAGCGCCGATGAAAACGACGACGCCGACAGCCGTACCCGGCCTGCGCCGTAAGGCCCGTTGCTCCCGCTCTGCATCCCCAGGTTCACGTCCAGCTCGAATTCGCCATCATCCCCCAACGACGCGCTCGCCTCACCGCCGGTTCCTTCGCCACAGGTCGAGCATGACGAACAACACCCCGCTCCCAATTCGCCTGGCTCGCCGGTACGCTCTTCGATGCCTTGGGTCGAAATCGATGATTCAAACCGAGAAACACCAGTTGACGAATTGGTGTGGGTGCTAGTCATAACGTAACGAACCGATGTTTCTTCGTGTGTAGGCTTGCCCGCGGAGGGTCTAGTCAAAACGTAAACACTAGTAATGTCAGGATCTATATGCGTATGCGTTTCCCAATATGGGCTTGACGACGGACTAGTACCCGGACCTGAGCCAAAAATCGCCAATAAATCAGCTCCTTGTGGCGTCCCAACCAACGCATCATCTTCGTATAGAATCCAGCCGACTCCGTCGATATCTTCCGGCCCGAAGACCTCATCATCTCCGGGGTCAACCGCGTAACGCCATTCCCACTCGAGCCCATCGAACCGAACCTGAATATACAGGTCATGGGAAATCATAAATGGATCCGTTTCCAAATCTTCACAACCAAACTCTCCGCCCCAGTGGAACTCTTCAAGAGTTGTACTTGCGCCCCATATGCCGCACCCTAAGTATTCGAGCTCCGTTTCCAAAGTCGATCGGGCTCGCAAATCAAAGTCCTGCTCATCGTAGCAATAGATATAACTTTCTTCTTCCCTCTTAATCGTAACAGTCGACCCTTCTTCAATACTGAACCGGTCGTAACCAGCAAAGCAACAGGCGTCGTTCTCGCCTGGGTCCGGCTTATCTTCAAAGCCCTCCGCACCAAACGGCACCAACGACATGCCGCCGGGTTGCGCTGAGGCAGAACCCAATCCCACGCCGCCAAGAGAACACACCAGCACCGACAGAAGCAACCATTCACAACCGGTCAACTGCTTGAACCACTGTATCATCGATCTGCACCTTAAAAGATTAATTAAGCGATTCGACTAGTAACATTTAAATACAATTTTTAGCGGCCATTGAATCCAGCAGACCGAACCGGCTGGCGCTGTAATTCACGAGGCATCCGCATGACCGAAGCCTCTGCAGTCCGGACGCCGCGTGCCCGTTGAGCGACGTCTTCTGCCAGCTGTTGGCGTTGGGCGGTGCTGGTCGTGCCGTGGCGCTGGCGCTCCACGCCGGACAAGTTCGTCCGTGGGCCGGCATGGGCCCGAGCCCGCTGAGGGCCTAGCACGCGTTCCGCCGACTGACCGATCCGCGAGGCGACCCGAGCACGCTCCGCCTGAGCAGACGCCAGTTGCTCCTCCAAACGCGGGATCCTGCGGACTACCGATTCATCACGCGGCCCCACCGAGATCTGCCGCTGCGCTTCACGCAGGGCCCGCAATGCGTCTACTTCGGCCTGCTCGGCTTGGGCCAACGCTACACGATGCGTTTCGTATGAAGCCACCAAGGCTTCGAGCGCCGCCTCGGTCTGCTCGGGGGAGGCCTCCATGTCCGCCAGATCGGCATTGGTCATCCTCAAACCCCGGCGGAGCTCCTGCACTTTTTCATACGTCGCCAAGTCCATCGGTTCCGGCGCAGCCAACTCGCGGGCCTGCGCTTGATCGACCTGTTTGGACTGGTACTGCAGCGCAGCCCCCAAACCCAATGCCGCTATCGCCGTTGCTGCGGCCACCGCGCCCATCAAGCCGGCTCCTCGACGACGCACAGCCTCTTGAAAACGGGTTGCGTGCCCCGCGTGTGAACGATGTAATCCCGCATCATCTTTGCGCATCGATAGCGCTCCCTTCTAGTGCGAAGTCATGTCCGAATGACAGCTCATGCCTGTTCGGTCGCAGAACAACACGTCGGCCTCGCGGCCGTCGTTCGGCGGATCATTTTGTGCAGGCCGGAATTTCACGGCCCCGGATACTCAAACACTCTGACGTACGAATCAATTCTTCAATGAGTTCGACGCCAAAACTTAACGGTAGTTTTTAACCGGGCGCGCGGATCGGTGTCAAGCACAGCCCATCTATTTTAGTTGGTAACTAATGTTTTGCTTTGCGCGCTTGACTGATGCGTAGATCATCGGGGATAAAAGACGACATGCAAACTTCCGGTGCTTATCCCGAGGCTATTAGCGCAACACCGCCCTCAATTCACACATACCACCCACTTCGAAGCTGGGTCGCGTGTTTGCTGCTGTTTTGCGCTTGCACGCTGCAAGCTGCTGCACAGGGAGATACCGCTCCGGATGCGCAAGCGGCTTTGGAACTCAATCTGCCCGAAGAAATCGAGCTTGACCTTCTAGTCCAACTTGCCAGTGATCAACTCGGCCTCAACATCTTGCACGACGAAACACTTCGAGGAAAGCGTGTTTCGCTACGACTGGCTGGGCCGGTGACTCCTGAAGCTTTGCGAGGCATCCTCGAGAGCGCGCTTCGCGTCAAGGGTATGGCAATGGTCGCGGATGAAAACCCCGGCTGGTGGCGTATCACGCCCGCAGCAGAACTCACCGCTTTGAGCGAGGGACTCCTCGAAGACGGGGCTGACATCGAAAATAGATCTCGAGTGATCACCGCGCTGATCCCGGTTGAACATGCGGAGTTATCGCAAGTGCAATCGCTGATCCAACCCTTCCTGACGCGGCCCGGCGGTAGCTTGATCGCACTAGAAGCATCGGGCGTCTTAATCGTGACCGACTTCGCGGACCGCGTCACGCGAGCGCAACGCTTAGCCACGCTGGCGGACCAACCCGGCGAACCGATCCGAGTTGAGCTTCTGCCCGCCACTCATTTGCGCGCCAGCGTGCTGGCCTCACAGGTCAACACCATGCTGCAGACCCAAGCGCGCATGCAGGGGCGGGACGACTCAATGATCGAGGTCGGCTTTGTCGACCGCACCAACCAACTGGTGCTGACCGGTTCCGCAGACCGCGTGGCCGAAGCCATACGGGTGGCCGGGTCGCTGGATGTGCCGCTGGGAGTTTCAACACGGACTTACCAAATGGCTGTCGTCTCTCCACAGCGAGTCGACAGCCTGATACGAAGCCTGATCGACCCCATCGATCTCGATCGTATCTACCGGTCTTCGGTCGACGAAGAACTCGGCTGGCTTGTGGTTTCCACCACGCCGGATATCCATGCGGAAATTACAACCATCCGTAATGAACTGGACGTTCGAGTAGAGGGCGATCGCGACCCGGTACGGTTCTACCGCCTCCGCAATGCCGGCGCCGACGAAGTGTTGCGTACGATTCAGGCCATCACACCTTCGACCGGGCTTGACACGGTCGCTTTAGATGGCGCAACTCCCAGCGAAGACAACCTGGACCCGAACACACCTGCCGCCATTTCCGGTGTGACCTCCACCATTGACGGCCACACCGCGACCCTCGCGGCAGACATCAACACCAACTCGATCATCGTGATCGCCCCGCCAGCTACCCAGCAAATATATGCCAAGCTGATCGAACGCCTAGACGAGAGACGTCCACAAGTCCTGATCGAGGTCACCGTCGTGACGCTGGACACGTCCGATGGCTACTCGGTCGGTGTCGACATTTCACGCTCGGAAACAAACGACGCTGGTCAAATCCTGACTTTCAGTTCGTTCGGCCTCAGCAGCGTCGACCTCGCGACCGGCGGGCTGGAGCTAATCCCCGGCGTGGGCTTCAACGGTGCCTTGCTCGGTTCAGATATCGCCGACGTCGTGGTCCGTGCGGTCCAGAGCGATTCACGGGCCGAGGTGGTCGCCGCCCCCAGCCTTCTGGTCAACGACAACGCCGAAGGTCTGATTGTGTCCGAGAGCGAGGCTCCGACCACCAGTATCAACCAAGGCCAGAACAGCGACACCGTCAGCTTTTCAGGCTTCGTCGGGGCCGGCACCACGGTTAGCGTGCAACCCCGCATCTCCGAAGGCGACCACCTTGCCCTGACGTATTCGATCGAGCTCAGCACTTTCGACGGCGAGTCCGGCGAAGGCATCCCGCCGCCCCGTCAAACTAACTCCGTTTCCAGCGAAGTCACGATCCCAAACGGCTGGACGATCGTACTGGGTGGGATCAACCGCAAGGACACCAGCGAAAGTGTGCAGCGTGTCCCTCTGCTCGGGCGGATCCCGGGTGTTGAATACCTCTTCAGTAACCGCACGGTTAGCGAAAGCGAAACCACACTGTTTGTGTTTATCAAAGCCACAATCCTCCGAGACGATACCTTTGCCGACCTCAGGCACATCAGCGGCCACCACCTTGAGTCCGCGGGGGTCCCGGGCGACTGGCCGACCAGTGAACCGATGACCCTGCCGTGACCCGAACCGACACGTCCCAACCCGACCTCCCCGCCGCCACCCCGCTGGAGCAAGCGCGCGCCAACGGGTTAACCGGCGACGCGTTAGCACGCCACTTGGCGGGCGAGCTGGGACTAGCGTACGACATCGATTTGACCGGCAAACCTGCTGCTGCGCGTTTTGTCGAGCGGGTCCCGATCAGCTTCGCCCGGGATAAGCTGGTCTTGGGCTTGGCGGGAGATACCACACAACCCGACCGGATGACCCTGGTGCTGGCCGACCCAGTCGACGCACAGACGCCGGACGTGGTCGCGCGCTTTCTCGGCGTACGACTGGAGCTCGTCGTGGCTCCAGCGGCCCAGCTCCGCGAGGCGATTAATGCCGCCTACCAGAGCCGAACCGGCCTGGCCGCACAGGCGATCGATCGCTTGGCCCAACCCACGATCAAAGCCTCCAACCCATCAACCCCGGACAGCGACAACATCGCCCACACCGTCAGCGCGATCCTGAACCGGGAAGACCTCTTGGATAACGCCACCAAGGCCCCGGTCGTCGAGCTCGCCAACCTGATCCTATTCGAAGCGGTGAAGCAGAATGCCTCGGATGTACACATCCAGCCCTACGAAGACCGCTTGGTGGTCCGCCTCCGGATCGATGGCGTGCTGTTCGACGCGTTCGACCTGCCCCAGCGCGTACAAGACGAGCTGATCAGCCGGGTCAAGGTGATGGGGAAGATGGACATCGCCGAGAAACGCCTGCCGCAAGACGGCCGGGCGACTGTACAGGTCGGCGACCGTGTCATCGACCTCCGGATCGCGTCGCTACCGACTAGCTACGGCGAGCGCGTGGTGATCCGACTGCTGGATAAGTCGGTGCGGCGTTACACCCTTGACGAGCTGGGCATGTCCGATCAGACGCTCATCGGCTTCCGTGATCAACTGCGGGTCGAGCATGGCCTGGCCTTGGTCACCGGCCCAACCGGCAGCGGCAAGTCGACCACGCTCTACGCTGCGCTCCAAGAGATGGACGCCGAACGGCTCAACATCCTCACCCTTGAAGACCCAATCGAGTACCAATTGGCGGGCGTCAGTCAGACCCAGGTGAACCTCAAGAAAGGGATGACCTTTGCACGCGGGCTGCGCAATGTCCTCCGACAAGACCCGGACGTGATCATGGTCGGCGAAATCCGCGACCACGAAACTGCGGTCATGGCCATCCAGTCCGCGCTGACCGGGCACCTGGTCTTCTCGACGCTGCACACCAACGATGCTGCCAGCGCTGTCACACGTCTACTTGACCTGCAGATCGAGCCCTACCTCGTAGCCAGCTCGCTGATCGGCGTGCTGGCGCAGCGTCTGGTGCGGTGTGTCTGCCGCCGGTGTGCAACGCGTATCCAGCCGGACCTGGACGCCTTGTTAGCCGCCGGACTCACACCTGCAGAAGCAGGTGATCTGCCCCACATTATGTTGCCAAACCCCGGAGGATGCGAAGCCTGCCGGCATACCGGATACCACCAGCGCATCGGGGTGTTTGAGCTTATGGCAATAAGCGAACCGATCCGACAACTCGTCAACGATCGTGCCACCGCTTCGTCAATCAAACAGGCAGCAACTCGACACGGCATGACGACGCTCCGCCAGAGCGGACTCCAACTCGTTCGCCAGGGCAAAACCACGGTGGAAGAGGTCGTCCGTATCACTGCTCGGTCCGCCACGGACATGGAGGGCGCGTAGCATGGCCGTCTTCAGCTACAAAGCAATCGACGCACAGCGTGCCGTACTGGCTGGCACGATCGCCGCGGACACCCCCAAGCAGGCCCGGGATCGGCTGCGTTCACGTGGCCTGACGGTGCATACCTTCGACGAGTTGACAAAGCCAAAGAACCCCGGTGCCTGGCGTTTGCGTCGGCAGCGTAAAAAGCATGAAACACAAGTGCTCAGTTTCTGCCGAGAGATGGCAACCCTGCTGGGCGTAGGCGTCTCGATGCTGGATGCGGTCGACACCGTGCTCAAGCAGGCCAAAGGGTCGTTCCGAAGTACCCTACTACAACTGCGCGAGCGCATTGCGTCCGGCGGATCACTGGCCGAGGCCATGGGCGATCAACCGGGCGTGTTCGACGAACTGGCGGTGCGGATCATCGAGGTCGGCGAAGAGACCGGCCGGCTGGACACGGTGCTGGACGAGTTCGTCGCCTTCCGTGAGAAGAGCGTGCGGCTGAAGAACCACCTGGGGGCAGCGCTGCTCTACCCGATGATCGTCAGCGCCACCGGACTGGGTGTGGCGATATTCCTGATGACGTTTGTCGTGCCGCAGCTGCTGGAGGGCTTAATCGAGGCCGGTCGTCCCCTGCCGAAAGTCACGGTGGCGGTGAAAGCGGCCAGCGACCTGCTGATCCACCGGTGGTGGCTGATGCTGGCTCTGTTGGCTGGGCTGTTTGTGCTGCAGGCCGTGGTATTGGCAACCCCACGTGGGCGCTATGCCTGGCACGCTTTGCTGCTGAAACTCCCGGGGGTCGGAGCGCTAATCCGCAAACAGGCGGTGGTCCGCATTTCGATCGTCCTGGCCTCGTTGCTGCGCAGCGGCCTGCCGTTCCTACAGGCTTTGGCGGTGACCCGTCGGGCGACGCCGAATCTCGCTCTGCGCCGAGCGCTAGAGCGATTCGAGCACGACGTGTCGATCGGTCGGGACCTCGGCCAGGCGCTGGACCAGGCCAAAGCCTTTCCGCCAGTGGTCGTCCGAGTCTTCGCCGTTGGCCAGCAGTCCGGCCGACTCGAAGGGATGCTTGAACGCCTGGCCCACGACTACGACGGCCAGGTTGCCGCGGCTACCAACAAGCTCACCGCACTGCTCGAGCCACTGCTCATCATCCTTCTCGCGGTGGTCATCGGCGTCATCGCCCTGGCAACCATCCTGCCCATCCTGGAGGCCGGCCATGTGGTTTGACTCAAATTCCCGTACCCGCCGCGCAGGCTTTTCCCTCGTCGAGTTGATGGTTGTCCTAGTCATCATCGGCTTGCTCGCCGGCGTGGTCACGATCAACGTCCGCCAGCACTTGGTCTCCGGCAAACAGAACACCGCCAAGATGGAGATCGCCACAATCGCGGAAGCCCTGGACACCTACTACGCCCTGCACGACACATACCCCAGCAACGGCGACGGGCTGCACGCACTGACACAGACCACCGACCAGATGCCCGAGCCTCTGCTGGACCGCGAGCCGATGGACCCCTGGGGTCGGCCGTACGAATACAACCAGCCCGGACGGGAAGGCCCGTTTGAGGTGATCTCGTACGGCGCCGACGGTCAGGAAGGCGGCGAAGGCAACAACGCGGACATCGTGAGCTGGAACCTCGAATGACCGCCCGCGGAAGGAACAACCCGTGTGCAGGCTTCACACTCGTCGAGCTGATGGTTGTGATCGTGCTCGTCACGCTGCTGAGCGGACTGGTGGTGATGCAGTTGGGCGGGCTGGTACGCGGCGGGCGGATGCAGGACGCTGTACAGCGCTGGCAGATGTTCGACCACACGACCCGTCGACAGGCCGCTCTGCAAGGTCAGACATTCTGGCTGGTCCGCGACCACGCGAGCACGAGTACACAAAGGATTTCCCCCAACGACCCAACCACCGACGCCCCATCGTTGACGATGCCCAGAGGCTACGCCGTCGATGCGGTCTGGAAAGACGGTGTTTGGCACCGCAGCGGGCAAACCGTGCTGACCTATTCGTCCCGCGGGTTCAGCCCGGACTACGCCGTTTCAATCACCGGGCCGAACGAACAAGCCCAACTTTGGCTCTGCCTCGGCCTGACCGGCCAGTGGGTTCAATTTGAAGACTTGGATGACCTGGAAGAACTGCACAACACGACCCGGGCCACGTGGCCTGACGCTGGTTGAGGTCCTAGCGGCGCTCACGCTCGTCGGCGGCCTGCTAGCGGGCGCGGTGATGGCCAACGGGCGGTTCACCCGCCAGCGCGCTGCCGCCGAGGACCGCCAGGCGGCCATCGAAGCGCTCGATGCGATGCTGCACCAATGGTGGCAGGACCCCGAAACCATCCCAATCGACGAGGCCGGTCATTTTGATGATAAGGCCCTCACCTGGCGTACCCGGCAAGTCACACAACCTCTACCAGATCCACTAACCGGCACCATCGTCCGCGTCTCAGTACATCCCGCCGAACCACGGCCGAGCAATCCGATCGTTTCGGTCGATCTGCTTGTGCCTGAACGCACTGAAAGAGGCCGCGATGAGTAAGCAAGGCTTCACCGCGATCGAGATGCTGGTAGCGCTCGCCTTGACCGCAGCGATAATGTCCGCGCTGCTGGGTGTGGTTTCGAATCTGACGCCCGGAAGCGAAGCGGTATCAAACTCGACGGGGATCGCGCGACCGTTACAGCAGGCCGTTTCTGTCATGGAGACAGACCTTCGCCACGCAACGCAGGCTGAGTGGATCGACGGACGGCTGGTGCTCGACTGCTACGCCAGCGTCGACCCGGTTTCGCTGGAGACCGCCGCGTCACCTTCTCGAGTGTCGTACTGGATCGTCGAAGCGGGCGGCCGTTCCTGGCTCATGCGCCGCCAGTACAACCCGCTGGACCCCACTGGCGAATCGTTCACCATCCCCATTCTGGCAGATGTAGGCTCTCTGCAGCAGACCGCAACCGAAGCATCCCCTGCAGATATTGAACTCCGAAACGCGCAGGGCCAACCTCTCGCCACGGTCCGGCTGCCCGAAACCGGGGACCCTTGGCCATGAACCGAACCCGCCCCCCTGGTTTCGCTTTGCTTTTGACCCTGATCGTGCTGGCGTTGGCGGCAGTAGCGCTGGCGTCCGCCTCCCGCCAGCACCTGCGTGCGGTGCTGGACACCAACCTGGCCGAGTCCCGTCTGCAGACCGAGTGGGCGATCACCAGCGCGAGCTATACCCTGCTGCCCCAGTCCGACGCGGTGCTGACCTACGCCAACGAGGTGTCCGAAACCCCGACCCATACCTTCGACAGCCGAATCAGCCTGCACAACATCGACCTCACCTTCCGCTTCGACGACGAACAGGCCAAGGCCAACCTCAACGCCGTGCTGCCTTGGACCACCCCCGCGCGTCTCGCCGACGACATCCAGGCCATTTGCGACAACCGCACAAACGTTCAGCTCCGGTCCCGGCCCACACAAAACACACCCGCCGACGAATCGACACCCACACTGAACGCTTGGGCGCAGGTCTTCCCCGACCAAACAACCAAGCCCGCCCGACTGCTTGAAACCACTGCTTCTATCACACTTGTAGGCACCGGCCAGCTCCGGCTTGAACGGGCACCAGAAGAAGCGATCCGCCTGTTCTGCAAACCTTGGCTGGGGTTTGCGGACACCCAACGCCTGATCCGTGACCGCCAGCTAGCGCCCGTCAACCTCAACCATCCACACTCCGCTCCAGATGATGATGCAGCCAACCATGCCCCCGCCTTTACACAACAGTCCAGCGCCTTTGGCTTATGGATCGTCGCGGAAAACTCACTGCGGCTGACCTATCAACACAGCTATTTGATCGTCAAAGACGACGAGACAACCCAACAAACCACCCGTTGGTAACACATGTTCAATCCAACCCCGCGCAACCGAAAACTCCTCTATGCCACCGGCGGGCTCTGCTGGCTATTCGCCGGCGCAGCACTGGCGTGGGGGCTGACCCGCCAACCCGGCAACAACGTGTCCTCCACAACCGCGCCGCCGAGCAGCAGCAAGCCAGTTGATCAAGCCGAGCGCCAGACTGCCGATGATCAAACGCCTACGCTCGCGTGGGCCCAACGAGCCGCAAACCTTCGCTGGCAGCGCCCGCTCCACGACCCGCCCCCCCCGCCCGAGGTGCCGCCCCCGTCTCCGCCCCCGCTGCGCGTGCAGTTGGTCGGCACCATCATGGATGCGAACCAGCCCCAGGCCATGCTCCAGCTGTCCAACGGCCAGATCATCTTAGCCAGCATCAATGAGACCCACGAAAACGCTCGCCTGCTCAGCATCCAACCCGACCACGTCACCGTCGAGTACCACGGTCAAACCCTGACCCTTGAACGCCAATGACCCGATCCACCCACAACCTGCAGGTCCCGCACCACGACGGTGAGTCTTGGCAGTGGTTCTACTCAGAGGAAGGGCAACCCCAAACATCTTCACTGGGCAACTGGCCAATCGACCACGTCCAGGCCGACGCTGCCGAGCTCGCCAACACGGTCCGCGGCAAGGGATACCACAAACAGCCGATTACTCTGATGATCCCCTCCAGCTGGTGCCTCAGTGCCGTGGTCGACAAAGCCGGCCTCTCCCGTCGCGACCGTCCAAATGGCCTGAGATACCGCTTTGAAGAGCATGTTCCTCTCGCGGCGGAGGAGCTAACCACCGACTTCATCGAATCTAAAAACACCGCCTTAGGCGTAGCAGTGGAATCCCAGCGTGTAAGTACTCTGCTCGATGCGATGGAATCACAAGGACTCGTGATTGACGCAGTCATCCCCGAAAGCTGGCCCCGACTCGCCCAAGCGCTGAGCAACATCCCCGCCGCACCCGCCAGCACGCACCTCCTCGTCGTTCAGCACAACGGCCAGATGGACCTTCTGTGGACCCGGTGCCAACAGCCCGTTGCCTGGCTCCACGAACCGACCAGTGCCGAGTCACTCCGCCTTCACCTGGATCGAACACGCATCGCGCACCATGAAACACCGAAGGTACTCGCGTGGGTCGAGGATATGGAACTACGCTCGGTCATCTCCGCCGCAACGCAGAGCAACCCGGCAACCTTCCTCAACCCAGGCACCAACACCGAAGCCCTGGCCACAGCATCGCCAGTCAACCTCCGCCGGGACGCGTTAGCCCCCGATGACCCGTACCGTGCGATCCGAGGGGCGTTACGTTTTGCTGGGCTCGGTCTGGCTGCCGCGCTGACCGCGCTCACCCTGATCGGCCTGACCCATATCCAGACGTTCAACACCCAGGCCCAATCCCAACGCGACCAGCAAGCCACAGTCTTCCGCGAGGTGTTTCCTGGCCAGCGCGTGCCCATCGGGATCCAAAGCCGCCTGCAAAGCGAGTGGTCTCGCCTTCAAGGCGTGCACGGCAACCCAAGCGAATCCGCCGTTCGGCCTGCACAACGCGCCCTACCCATCATGGCCGCCCTGCTCGAACGTCTCCCTAATGACCTTCGCTACCGCGTCAACGAAACCCGAATCGAGGACAAACGCCTGATCCTCCAAGGCGAAGCCAGAAGCATCCAGGACGCCGACCAGATCGCCGCCGCCCTGCGCCTGCATCGCGGTTTCCATGTGGACGCCCCGCGTACCGAGCGACTCACCGAGGTTGAAGGTGTGCGCTTCACAATCACCGCTGAACCCGTGGAGGCCTCTCCATGACCCCATCGCCAACCAAGCGTCGGATCGCAGTCTGGTTACTACTGGGCTTACTCGTCGGCACCGCCTGGGTGTGGACACTCCGCCAGCAGGCCCAGCGCCAGTACGAAGCCGCAGCCCAACAACTCACCGCCTCCCGCGAGTTAGCCGCTCATATCCAACAGGCACGCGATCAGCCCACCCTCGCCGCCGAAGCACAATTGGCCCCCAGCGAGCTGGCGCAGCGTCTAGCTCACACCGCAGCCGAGTCCGGCATCGCTGCCGAAGCAATCGCCCGAGTATGGCCTCAGCCCGAACGCCGCCTCGGCGATTCACCCTACACCACCAAGCCCACCGAAATCCACCTCAACGGCATCACTCTCGCGCAAACCCTAGAACTGCTAACGCGCCTAGAAAACGACACTACTCTTAGCCCCCCGATGGATGTCACAGCCCTACGTATTGTTGCCCCCAGAATCGCCAGCAACAACACACTCGACAACGCTCCCGAAACATGGAGCGTCGATGCGACGCTCAGCCAAACGCTTTACCGACCGATCGAATCCAACAGGTAGTTCACCATGCGTTATCTAATCGTGATTCTCACCCTCGCCGCGCTCCTCGTGCTGCCCGCGTGCAAAGCCCGTCAACAGGACGCGCCGCGCTACCAGACCGTCACCCCCCAGGCCGCCGGCGACCCTGTTGCAGCGCGTCACCACAACGCCCGTGGCATAGAACACCTCGAAGCCGGCGAGCTTGACGACGCCGCCCTAGCCTTCCGTGAGGCGCTGACCGCCGACGTCACCTCCGCCGCCGCCCACAACAACCTCGGCAAGGTCTACTACCTCCAACATGACTACTACCGCGCCGCCTGGGAGTTCGAGTACGCCATCTCACTGGCCCCGGACCTGCCCGAGCCCAAGAACAACCTCGCCATCGTCCTCGAGGCCGTCGGCCGGCTCGACGACGCGGTCACGCATTACCAAAACGCGCTCACCCTAATCCCTGATAACGCCGAGGTCATGGGCAACCTCGCCCGCGCCCGCCTCCGCCGCGGCGACCCCCCGCAACAGGTGCATGCACTGCTAACCCGCCTAGTCGAGATCGAAACTCGGCCGACCTGGCGCGAATGGGCGAGCAACATGCTTGCCCTTCATTCCAGCCCTGACTGATGCACTGCCCTCCCAACTCAGCTATCGATCGACCTGTCATGGTCGACCAGATACTCAAGGGACGCATCAAGCACCAGCGATATCCGTGATAGGCGATGAGCCGCAGGTACATGCCCTCTATGAAGTCATCGTATACCGCACGTTGACTGAAAAATCGCATCGCTCGCAACTCGGCCAGCCGGTTCGTGATCGCGTTCCATACAAGCCTCGATGAGGCTGATTCGGGCGAGCCAATCTACACCGACCAAGGATAATCCCGAAGCTCTGATGACTGATCCGGCGCGCGAACCACGCACAGGCGCGTCGAAGAAATAGTGTTGAGGGGCTGATAAACAGATTTGATGGGTGCATGCGAGGCCGATTCGCTCACTTGAGTGCTTGCAGGGAGAGGATTGCCGTAGGTCTTTTACGGCCAACAATTTTCCCAGCGATTATCAGATATCGCCAGAGATTCCCACGCCGCCACTTTACAACTGGCTGTTTTCGCCCTACGGCAACAACCCGTCTCTCACCGGCGGCATCCACCCGGAGTTGATCATCGGCCTCAGCTTTTTACTGCTGCAAATCTTGCTGCTGGCCGTTTTCTCCAGCTACGTCCGGCGGATCACCAAAGGCATGCGCTGGGCGAACCGGTAATCGCGGCCAAACCCAACCGAATCAATACCCGCCGCCGCCGGATTGGTGGGCGAGGTTGTGGAAGCTGGTGGTGGGGCCGTGGAATGTCAGCTCGACCGTACCGGTGGGCCCGTTCCGCTGCTTGGCGACGATGACCTCGGCGGTGTTGGTCGGGGTGTAATCCGGGCTCGAACGGTGGTAGTAGTCTTCGCGGTGGAGCATCATCACGACGTCCGCGTCCTGCTCGATCGAGCCGGACTCACGCAGGTCGGACATGCGCGGGCGGTGGCCCTCGCGCTGCTCCGCCGAGCGGTTGAGCTGGGACAGGCAGACGACCGCGACATTCAGTTCACGGGCCAAAGCTTTGACGCCACGGGAGATCACGGAGACCTCCTGCTGGCGGGACTCGCTGCCGGGCGCGGACATGAGCTGGAGGTAGTCGATCACGATGGCCTTGAGGTCGTGCTGAGACGCCAGCCGTCGGGCTTTGGCGCGAAGGCCCAGCAGGGTCAGGCCCGGCGTGTCATCGATGTACATCGGGGCCTCGGCCAGCTCGCCGATGGTACGGGCGATCTCCTGGAAGTCTTCGCCCGTGAGCGCGTTGCGGCGGAGCTTGTGGCTGTCCACACCCGAGCGGGAACACAATAGACGCTGAGCCAACTGCTGCTTGCCCATCTCCAACGAGAAGATCGCCACCGGCTGCCGATTCGTCGCGGCAATGTGCTCGGCGATGTTCAACGCAAATGCGGTCTTACCCATCGAAGGACGGGCCGCGACGATGATCATCTCACCCCGCTGCAGGCCCGAGAGCATCTCGTCCATCTCGAAGAAGCCCGTCTCGATGCCGGTGATCACCCGGCCGTCTTCCGCCCGCTGCGCCAGCGTATCGTAGGTCTCCTGCAGCAGGTCCTTCAGTGCAGACGCCTCGTTGGCCTGCCCAGACTGGGCGATCTCAAACACATCGCGCATCGCCTTGTCCAGCAGGTTGCCCACCGGCTCATCGGCGTTGTAGCACTCGTAAAGAATCTTGCCCGTCGCTTCGATCAGCCCGCGCAGCGTCGCTTTGTCCTGCACGATCCGCGCGTAGTGCGCCGCATGCACCGGCGAGGGCACCGCCTCCGCCAACTCCAGCAGGTACTCGACGCCGCCCACATCATCCAGCAGCTGCTTGTCCTGCAAACGCTGCGTCAGCTGCACCACGTCCACCGACTGGTGCTTGTCGTACAGCTCGACCAGCAGCTCATACACGACGACGTGGGCCTGCTTGTAGAAGGACTCGGGCTTCTTGATGATCTGGACGACCTCGCCACAGACACGCCAGTCCTGGAGCATCGAGCCCAGCAGCGCCGCCTCGGCTTCCAAGGCGTGCGGCGGGAGCTTGTCAAACAACTTCGCCAGCTCGACCCGTTGTTCGTTGAACTCGGTGCGGCGACGACGGGCGGAAGACGAGGGGGCCTGGGTCATCCCCGCATCATAAACCCCCCAGCCCGGGCTTCAGGCTGGGGCAGGAAATATGCAAATCGTCCGTACAACCTGTCGGTAGCGCGAGCCGGGGCCCTTAGGCGTCCTGCTTGGCGTACATGTTCCGGGTCGTCACAATCCGGACCACCTCCGCCACATTGCCCGCCCCGAGCTTCCGCATGATGTTGTCCCGGTGGGTTTCGACGGTTTTCACGGAGATAAAGAGCTCGGTGGCAATCTGTTTCGTCCGCTTGCCCTGGACGATCATGTCCACGACCTGCGTCTCGCGGGGCGTCAGCTTGGCCAAACGCTTCTCGACTTCCGCACGCTCGACCGATTGGGCTTTCTTCTGGCGTGAGGCGGCCAACGCCTCCTGCACCGCCTTGAGCAGCTCGTCCGGATCAACCGGCTTGCGGAGGAACGTCGTCGCCCCCGTCCGCATCGCCGACACCGCGGTATCAACCGTGCCGAAGCCGCTTAAGAACACCACCGGCAGGCACTCGCCGCGCTCAGCCAAGGCCTTCTGCACTTCCAGTCCGTCCAGGTCCGGCAGATTCAGGTCCAGCACCACGCACGAAGCGGAGCCGTCGAATACCGCGTCCCGAAGGAACTGCTGCCCCGAGGGGTAGCTGACCACCTGCAAGCCGTGCTGGCCCAGCATCAACTCCAGCGATCGCCTGATCGAGACTTCGTCATCGACAATGTAAACGGTACCCGACAACTGGCTCATCTGAGCAGGTCTCCTAGGCCCCCCGGCCCCCTGCGGTTCGTGTCGACTAGAGAACTCAATGGGGAACAACGCTGAATCGTCTTGAAGCTTGCACGATCCTTCGCCGTTCTACTCTAGACGGCCCGCCCTGGTTAAGTCTATGTTTCAACTGCACTAAAACTTCATGCAGGAGCCGTGGAACCCGACCACGTACCCTTAGCATTATGACTTGCACGGTTTGGACATGCATCAGATAAACCCCTGATTTTGCCCGGTTTGTGGATGCCGTAGATCTCTTTTTTCAGCCCGCATTTCCATCTGCTGTGATGAAGTATCCTGCCCCAATCATGAATACGACCCACGAATCGCATCCTGCGGAAAACCCAGACCAGAACGTCGGTCAATACGACTTTGCCGCCATCGAATCCCGCTGGCAGGCTTTCTGGGAATCCCAGCAGACCAACCTGGCCCCCAACCCCGGCGACACGGGTTTCCGCGCGGAGCAGCCCAAGTACTTCGTCCTGGACATGTTCCCGTACCCCTCGGGCGTCGGCCTGCACGTCGGCCATCCGCTGGGCTTCATCGCCACCGACATCGTCGCCCGCTTCAAGCGCATGGCGGGGTTCAACGTCCTGCACACCATGGGCTTTGACGCCTTCGGCCTGCCCGCCGAGCAGTACGCGGTCGAGACCGGCGTCCACCCCGCGATCACCACCCAACAGAACATCGACAACATGAACCGCCAGCTCCGGGCCCTGGGCATGGGCTACGACTGGTCGCGCCAGCTGGCTACGACCGACCCCGACTACTACCGCTGGACGCAGTGGATCTTCCTGCAGCTGTACAACAGCTACTTCGATCCGCTCGAGCAGAAAGCCCGACCGATCAGCGAACTCCGCCGAAAGCTGGAAGGCGAAGACTATTACGTCGGCATCAGCGGCGAGCTCATCCTCTCGGGCACCCGCGAAGACCTCGAAGCCCTCGAAGGCCCGCCCTCTTTGGTTCACAAGTGGTACGAGTTGGACGCCCAACAACAAGAGCGCCTGATCGACACCTGCCGCCTGGCGTTCCTCGACGAAGTCCCGGTCAACTGGTGCCCCGCGCTGGGCACCGTGCTGGCCAACGAAGAGGTCACCGCCGAGGGCCGCAGCGAGCGCGGCAACCACCCGGTCTTCAAGCGTCCGCTCAAGCAGTGGATGCTCCGCATCACGTCCTTCGCCGACCGCCTGATCCAAGACCTAGACATCGTCGATTGGCCCGAGCCGATCAAGCTGCTGCAACGCAACTGGATAGGCAAGTCCACCGGTGCCGAGGTCGACTTCCCCATCGCAGGCGACCGCCCCGAAACCCAAGACGAAACCATCCGCGTCTTCACCACACGCCCCGACACCTTGTTCGGCGCGACGTACATGGTCCTCGCCCCCGAGCACCCGCTCGTCGAAGCGATCACGACCGACGAGCAGCGCGGAGCGGTCACCCAGTACCAGGCCGAGGCCGCAGCGAAGGCCGACGTCGATCGCCAGGCCGACACCAAAGAAAAAACCGGCGTGTTCACCGGCGCCTACGCCACCAACCCGCTGACCAATCAGCCGATCCCCGTCTGGATCGCCGACTACGTCATGATGGGCTACGGCACCGGCGCGATCATGGCCGTCCCCGCCCACGACGAACGCGACTTCGCCTTTGCCCAAGCCTTCCGCCTGCCGATCATCTACGTCGTCGCGCCCAAAGACGGCCACCCCGAAGACCAGGCCTACACCGGCGACGGCACGCTCATCAACTCTTCCAACGATGACGTCACCCTCGACGAACTGGCGGTCCCCGATGCCAAGAAGGTCATCACCGCCTACCTCGAGCAGCAGGGCTTCGGCAAAGCCACCGTGCAGTACAAGCTCCGCGACTGGCTGTTCTCCCGCCAACGCTACTGGGGCGAGCCGTTCCCGATCCTGCATGAGTTGGACGACCAAGGCCAACGCACCGGCTCGATCCGCGGCATCGACGAGGCCGACCTCCCCGTCGCATTGCCGGAGATGGACGACTTCAAGCCCCACGGCAGCGACGACCCCAACGCCCCGGTCAACCCGCCGCTAGGTCGGGCCCCCGAGGCCTGGCGCTACGTCACGATCGACGGCCAACCCTACGAGCGCGAGCTCAACACCATGCCCCAGTGGGCTGGCAGCTGCTGGTATTACCTCCGCTACCTGGACCCGACCAACGAGGAGCGTTTCGTTGGACAGGACGCGGAACACTACTGGATGGTCTCGAAGAAGAAAGACGGCACCCCCCATGCCGGCGGCGTCGACCTGTACGTCGGCGGCGTCGAGCACGCCGTGCTCCACCTTCTCTACGCCCGGTTCTGGCACAAGGTCTTGTTTGACCTCGGCCACGTCGCCACCCCCGAGCCGTTCGGCAAGCTGTTCAACCAGGGCTACATCCAGGCCTACTGCTACCGCGACAAGCGCGGCATCGCCGTGCCCGCCGCAGAAGTCGTCAACGAACAAGGTCAGCCCGCCAGCGAAGTGCAGGGTAAGAAGGGGCAGAAGTACTTCTACAACGAAGAGCCCGTCACCGAAGAGTACGGCAAGATGGGCAAAAGCCTGAAGAACGCCGCAACCCCCGATGAGGTCTGCGACCAGTACGGTGCCGACTCGCTCCGGCTGTACGAGATGTACCTCGGCCCGTTGGAAGCCTCCAAGCCCTGGTCCACGCGCGACATCGTCGGCGTCCACCGCTTCCTCCAGCGCGTCTGGCGGAACCTCATCGACGAGGCCACCGGGCAGACCACCGTTGTTAACGCGGAGATCCCCGACGACCTGAACCGCTTGCTGCACAAGACCATCGCCGGCGTCACCGCCGACATGGAAGCGATGCGATTCAACACCGCGATCGCCAAGCTGATCGAGTTGAACAACGCGCTGACCAAGCTCGACGCCGTGCCGCGTCTGGTGGCCGAAGAACTCGTGGCGATGCTCGCACCGATGGCACCGCATATTGCGGAAGAGCTCTGGGAGAAGCTCGGGCACCAACCCAGCGTGACCCGCCAGCCCTGGCCGGTGCATGACCCCAAGTGGCTTGTGCAGGACACGCTGGAGATCCCCGTGCAGGTCAACGGCAAGGTCCGCAGCAAGATCACCGTCCCCGCCGACGCCGACCAGGCCGCCGTCCAGGCCGCCGCCGAGGCCGACCCCGCCGTCGCCGCCGCGATCGCGGGCAAGACGCTGCGCAAAGCCATTGTCGTCCCCGGCCGGATGGTCAACCTCGTCGTGGGATGAGCGATCCCATCTCAGCGACTCCGGATTTAGATCGTTGGATTCGGCTCCGCTTGGACTAAGATCAGCCCAACCGCAACGCAAGGGGCCGCGGCTTGGTATCGGACGAATCACACTACGAGTTGGCCGAGACGCCTGAAGACGATCACCTGCCGGACGCAGACGGACCGACGGCGGAAGCACAGTCTGATGACGAGGTGCCGCTTGGGCCCCCCGCCCCGTTGCCGGTTGTACCCGTACCGTCGGAATTGCTCTCGCGGTACTGCCCGGCGTGCGGACAAGACCTGTCCGAGCCCGGCGAACAGATGCGGTGCCCCCGGTGTGATCGGCCGTTCGACCCCGGGAACCCCGCGACGTTTCTCACCGCCCCGCCGCCGCCAGCGGTGCGCAACTGGTGGCTGAGCCCGCCGGCGCTGGCGGGGTATGCGCTGCTGCCGACCCTGCTGCTTGGCCGGCTCATCATCAACAGCCAGCGTGAGGACTGGTCCACACGCCTGCGCGGCGACGGGCACGAAGAGATCAGCGGCGCGATCGCCCAAGCCGCGATCGCGGCGTTCTCCGGCCTGATGCTGATCCCCTGGCTGATTGGCTGCGCCTGGTTAGCACTGGTCGCGCTGGACGAGCGATACAACCCCCGACTGCGCATCGCCGCCCCTCTGGGCGCTTTGCTGGCGGCGGGCATGACACTGGGCTACCCCCGGCCGATCCTGATCGCCGCCCTGGCATGCGGCGCGTTCGCGGGGCTGCTCCGACGCTGGCAGGCGGGCTGATCAATCGTGCTCAAGCCTCGCCGGTCAACTTACGACGCAAGTACTGTTCAGAGAAATCAATCTTTAACTCGCACCACATTGGCAGGTGATCGGACATCTGGTGCGTACGCCAGTACGTTCGATAGTACGTCCGGCTAGACGCTTCGGATTTGGCTTTACCCGACTTGGACGTGTGGTAAGACGTACCCATCTGAGGGACATACGTCGATTCGTCTTCAACTCGGTATACATGCTCAAAAAAGTTGAACACGCCCGCGCGGTGAGTCCGGGCCAAGCGGTCAGGGTGCGTTCGGAAAGCAATCTGGTCATAGTGCCTTGCCTTCTTCAACGAAGTGTTGGACGGCAAAGATTGCAGCTCCTCGGGGATCTCAAACCCCGCTTTCACCAGTTCCCCGAACGTCACATCGGTTGGATCGAAGATGTTGAAGTCGCCTAACAGAATCAGGTTCCGGCTCCACACGCTGGGGTCTTCGGTGCGCTTCTTCAGGAACCGCGCGATCTGCCGAATCTCGTTGACACGTGCCTCGGGCTCCGCCGAATCATCGCCCCAGGTGACATGCACCGTCGCCAGCATGAAACGGCTCCAGCCGGCGCGGAACCCACAAATCATCGGTGTTCGCCAGATCTGCGTAGGCGCTTGAACAGATTTATCCGGCAACTTAATGGGCGGCAAAACCAACTCCCCGCAAAGCCCGCCGAATGAAACCTTGCGCGAGTCATACAGAAAAGCCATCCGTTCATCGTTGCCTTGATCGCCTTCCGTGGCATCGGTCACCACGTACTTCCAGTTCCCACCCAGGATCGAACACACACGGTTCAATCCGTCGAGATCGCGGTACACCTCCTGCACCGCGACGAGGTCAAAGCGAGAGATGATCTCCGCGATGTAATAAATCGCTTCATTCGATCGCTTGCCGTAGGCAGGCTTATCAAAGTCACGGATGTTCCAGGTCGCCAGAAGCAGCGTTGAATCCACGGTCTTAACCGGGATCTCGCTTTCCAACGCAGTCCGAAGACGAAACAGGCCTTCGATAGTCCGTTGATCTTCTTCCCTGCTGCGATCAAGCCGATGATAGAACGGCATGGCGACCCCCTAGTTTGATAAGATTCGTAAGGCTTCAATCTACCTCTTGAGCCCACGCGAAGGCAATCGGCCTTGCAAGACCCTCACATAGGCGTAGGCCGTGATCCTCCTCATCGACAACTACGACAGCTTCACCTACAACCTCGTCCAGCGCATCGGCGAACTCCTCGTCGCGCGAGGCGAAGACCCCGAGCAGTTGCCGATCCATGTCGTCCGCAACGACAAGATCAGCGTCGACGAAGCCCGGGCCCTGAACCCGTCGCATGTCATCGTCTCCCCGGGGCCGTGCACCCCCAACGAGGCTGGCGTGTCCTGCGAGATCATCGCCGCGTTTGCCGGCCAGGTCCCGCTGTTTGGCGTCTGCCTCGGCCACCAGTCGATCGGCCAGCAATTCGGCATGACCGTCGCACGCCACCGCAAGCTGATGCATGGCAAAACCAGCCCGATCCACCACGACGGCAAAACCATCTTCCAAGGCATGTCCAACCCTTTCACCGCCACGCGCTACCACTCGCTTATCGTCACCGCCGACTCGTTCGACGACGATCGCTTTGAGATCAGCGCCTGGACGGACGACGACGGCGAACGCGTGATCATGGGCCTCCGCGCGAAGCCCGGCGTCTTCGGCGACGCGGCTGTCGAAGGGGTCCAGTTCCACCCCGAAAGCTTCTTGACCACCCAGGGGCCGACGCTGCTTGCGAACTTCCTCGGCCTGCCTCACCCCTCCCCTTCTCCCGCCTGACATGCGCCCGAACTTCCTCATCATCGGCGCGCCGAAAGCGGGCACAAGCAGCCTGCACGCCTGGCTCCGCCAGCACCCGGACGTCGGCATGCCCGAGCACAAAGAGCCGAGGTTCTTCGCAATCGACGAGCTGTACGAAGGCACCGGCGAAGGGCAAGGCTGGGCCTGGTACGAATCGCTGTTTGAAGGGATGGAGCACCTCAAAGCGGTGGGCGAAGCCTCGCCGCCCTACGCGATCCGAGGGGTGTTCCCGCATGCCGCCGATCGCATCAACCAAGACCTGCCGGACGCCAGGCTGATCTACGCGATCCGCCACCCCCTGCGGCGGATCGAGTCCCACTGGGTCGAAAGCCGCAAGTCCCGGCAGGGCACGCCTGGCTTTTTGAAGTCCGTCCGCAGCTTTCCCAAGCTGCTCGACGCCACGCGGTACCACAGCCAACTCCAGGCTTACCTGGAGACGAACCCCCAGCGTCCGATCCGCGTCGTGACGCTGGAGCAGATCAAACACGACCCCCAAGCGGTGCTTCGTGGTTGCTTTGAGTTTTTGGGAGTCGACCCGGCGTTTGCCGACTCGGTCGAGCTGACCGCGCAAAACGTGTCGGCCAAGATGGCGGCAGACTCTTCGCTTTTGTCCTGGTCCCGCCGGGTCCCGCTGCTGGATCGCGTCCGGCGGCTGATCCCCAAGTCCGTGCGTCAGACGCTGCTGCCTTCAATACGCAAGCCGATCGAGACCAAGCCGATCTGGGACCGCGCCACGTGGGCGTACGCCAAAGAACAGCTGGAAGCCGAAGTGACGGGTGTGTTGTCTTACGCCGGGCTGCCAGACGATTACTACGACTGGGACGACGTGACGTTTTCGGATTGACCGGCTTCTTGGCTTAACCCAGCAGTGACAGCACCGACTGGCTGGTCGAGTTGGCGATCGCCAGGGTCGAGGTGCCCGCCTGCTGCAGGATCTGGGCTCGGGTCAACGCGGCGGTTTCTGCAGCGAAGTCGGTGTCACGGATCGAGCTCTCGCTGGCGACGAGGTTCTCCAAAGCAATCTGTGAGGACCGCAGCGTGGTCTGCAGCGTGTTCCGCTCGAACGCGCCCAGTCGGCCTCGGAGCTCGGTGATCTGGTCGATCGCCAGGTCGATGATCGCGTCGGCTTGCCTGGACTCGCCCGCCACGAGCGAGTTGTCCCCGCCGGTGGCGATCGAACTGAGGAAGCCCGTGGTCGTATCGCCCAGGTTACTGGCCGCGACCGAAGGGATGCCAAAGCCCACCTGCTGCGAGCTATTGATCTGATTGCCGATTTGATACAGCGCCCCGCCGCCGGTGATCGTAAACGTGTAGGGCGTCGCGAGGGTCTGGGCGGCGGTCTGGCTGAGTTCGAGGTTGATGTTGAGCGAGGAGTTGTTCAGCGACACATCCAGGCCGTCGCCCAAGGCGACCGAGCCGTTGACCAACGCCAGGACGTCTTCGCCGTTGTCTCGGTTGATCGCTGCGCCGGCTGGTGCATCGAACGTGCCGAAGAAGGTGCCGTCCGCCAAACGCCGGACCGAGACGAACGCGTCGGAGCCGAAGTCCGTCGAGGTCAGGTACAAGCCCGTGCCAGAGAGTGACGCGGAGACGCCGGTCGCATCGGCGGTCTGGTTAATGGCGAAGCTGACAGCCGAGAGCGCGGTAGCGGAGGCGAACTCGAAGACCTGCACGCCGTCGGTGCCTTGCACTTCAAAGGTGACCGAACTGGTCAGCGCGTTGCCGCCGTTGCCGGAGATGTAGAGCTGCGCCGTTTCCGCGGAGTTGAGGACTTCAACGGTCACCGGGATGGTGCTGTTAGTGCCGAAGTTGGCGCCGCGGATATCGACATCGACGATGTCGGTCGAGGTCACGCCGGAGGTGATGTAGTCCAGTGAGCCGTTGAGCAGCTTCAGGCCCGCAAAGCTCGTCGTGTTGGAGATGCGGGTGATGGACTCGATGGCCGAGTCAATCTGGAGCTGGTTGGCTTCGATCTCTTCCTGGGAGAAGGCGCCGGTGTTGGCGGCTTCAATCGCCAGTCCCTTGATCGAAGTCAACAGGGTGTTGATCTCCTGCAGCGCGGCTTCGGTCGTCGCGATGACGTTCGACGCTCGCTCGACGTTCTCGATCGACTGGTCGATGCCAGCGATCTCACTGCGGAGGCGCTCGGAGACGATCAGGCCGGCAGGGTCATCGGCCCCTCGGTTGATCTGCAACCCCGTCGAGAGCCGTTCCAGGCTGGTCGCCAGGTCCGTGTTGGACCGGGTGAGGTTGTTCTGAGCGATGATGGACGAAACATTGGTATTGATGCGGGTCATCGACAATCCTCCTTGATTGTCCGGTGGCCAGGCCGAGCTTCGGCCTAGGGTTTGCGAAAGCCCTTACTGCGCCTTCCGCCTCGGGGGGGTTTGTTCCTGGGGGTTTCTCAAACGATCTATACGGCTATGTTCACGGACGCGAACGTCAGACCCGTGGACCACTTTCAGGTCGTCCACACTCACGCGGCAGGCCTCGGCGTTTTCCGCCTTGATGGCCTCGTACACCTCTTTGCGGTGCACCTGGATCGTGCGCGGGGCCTGTATGCCCAAGCGCACCTTGTCGCCTCGGATGTCGACGACGGTGATCTCGATCTCGTCGCCGATCATGATGGTCTCGTCGCGCTGCCGGGATAAAACAAGCATGCAACCGGCTCCTTCCTTAGAGCCCTTCAAGGTCCCGGCCCAAAACGCCGGGGTCAGTTCAACGTGCGATCCTTCGCACTGGTGTTTTCTTCTTCATGCACCCGGGCCCGATGCCCGAGCGGCCGACGATGCCGCTTACGCGCTCGCCGCTTGAACCTGGGGCGCCCCGACTTCGATCAAAGGCACCCGGGTCGTGAAGCGACGGTCCGACAGCACCAACTGCACCGCTACACGGTCCTTCACGTTCACTACCAGCGGCCCCTGCAGATTGCCGGTCAGCTGCTGGCCGCTCTTGTTCACAATCACAAATACCTGAGCCTCTTCGACCGCCTGCATGCCCAGCTCGTGCATCTGCTCGGGCTTCATCGGCACCTTGTAGGTCGACACAAACAAGCTCGGGTCGGTGACCACGAACGCCAGGTCCGGCAACTCGACCGACTGCAGCCACCAGAAGTAGCTGTCCTCGCCGGACTCCAGCAGCACGAACTGCGTGTAACGCGGGAAGCCCAACAAACCCTTTGGGAACGTGATGACACGGTCCGCCTGGACTTCCACTTCTCCGAATCGGGTCGTCTGAATCTGCATGACGATTGCCCTTAGTTTCGGCCGTTGTCGTTTCAGGCTCCGGGCCGCTCCTCCGCGGTCCGTCGGCATCCTGCCGTGCCTTGCATCTTTACCGGGTGGCCGTCCTGGCCCGTGTAAAGACGCGATGATTGCGCTCCGTTGCGCAAGGATTACCTCAAGAAATCCAGCAAACTCAGCTGGAAAGATCGCGCTCCGGTTTGCAAAGTCGCCTGCAGTTGCTGCTGGAGAAGCGTGAAACGCGAAATGACCTCCGTCAGGTCCGCGTCCTGCACTTCGCTCAACAACGTTTGCTCGACTTGCTGCACCGAAAGGCTCCTGTCGATTCGTTCCTGGGCCGATCGGGCTTGGCCGCCCACAATCGCCCGTGCCTGAGTCAACGCGCTCAGGTCGTTTTCCATCTTTTCCCCAGCAACGGTGATGCCAATCTCGTCGTTATTTCTCAAAGCCGCTGCAAGTTCTTGTAAATGTGTAAACGCCGACTCGACGCGCACCTTGGTCTGGTCGCCCGAATCGATCGTCGCACCCGCGCCGGCATTGAAGACCAGACCCAGATGCGTCGCCGCCAGTGAGGTGTCCAGGTTCACGACTTCAAAGTCGTTGCCCCCGGCGGTGTTGTCCGTCAGCACCAGCCCGTTGCCGACCGCTGGGAAGCCCACATCAAATTCCACACCCAGCGTCAGGCCCGCACCGGTCGCCGCGGCACCGACCGCCGTGACCACCTCCCCCACCGTGTTCAGCCCGTCCAGGTTCACCGCAAACGTCGTCCCGTCGTGCAGCCGCACCTCGAAGTCATCCGACCCTTGCAGCGTCTCGACGCCTAGGCCATCCCGGTAATCGTTCAAAGAGGTCGGGTTGCCCAGCGTGCGGATGCCAAGGTCCGTCGCGGTGGTACCGCCGTTCTCGCCGACGGAGAGCTTGATCCCCGACACCTCGGAGACCACATCCAACCCCGTGCCATCCGTGTTGATCTCTAGCCGCACACCCAGGTCCAGGGACTCGACTTCGTTCAGCACATCCTCGATCGTGACCGCCGCCGTGAAGTCCGCGTTCTTGGTCACCGTGCCCTGCGTGATCACCAAACCCGAAGCAAAATCCACCGCCGTCCCCAGGCTCGCCAGCGTGGTCTGCTTCGTGATGTTGACGCCGACATCACCGCCGACCGTCGGCACGCCCCCGGTCGAGCTGATACCCAAGCCCAACGACGCCGCGGTCTGCCCGGTCTGCGTGTCGTTGATCGCCACCGTGTTGCCGCCGACCCCGGTCAGCGTGAACCCGTCTGCCGAGACCGCCAAGGCCCCTGCGCCGACCGCCACCGAATCAATCGCATCATTCACCCGGTCCACCACATCGCCCAGCGTGTCCGCGTCCGCCAGGCTCACGATGACCTCCGTGCCGTTGACCACGACCGACAGGTCACCCCGGTTGACCCCTTCGGCGGTAGCGCCGTCCAGCGTGCTCAGCCGCGTTGCTGCGGTCGCGCTGGGCTGCAGGTCGACCTGTGTTTTCACCCGGCTGGACAACGCCCCGAACGCCGCCAACCCGTTGGACACCAGATCACTGGTCTGGCCATTGCCACCGGTCAACCCCTGCAGGTTTTCCGAGCCACCCAGGTACCTCACCCCGCCGAGGAACGGCTCAAACACCACGCCTTCCGGTGCCGCGCCGTTGTTGCCGCCGAACAGCGACAGGTCCAGGCTCTGCTGATTCGCCAACTCGATCAGGCTTTCCAACACCGAATCGATCACGACCGCCTGGGCCGCGCGCGTATCCTGATCGGACCCAATCCCGATCTGGCTCAACGCCGTCGTCTTGGCCTCGAGCAACAAGTCATTGGACTGGCCCAGCACCTCATCAATCTGATTCAGCGTGCCCAGCGAATACTCCAGGTTCAGGACATACCGCCCGCGCGCCGCCAGCGACTGCTCCAATCCGAGGATCGACGACACCACCGCCGGGTTGTCGCCCGGCCGGGTGTAGCGGAGCCCGGTGCTGATCTGATTCTGCGCCTGCGCGAGTTCATCCTGCGTGCGGCGTGTGCTCGCCGTCAGCCGGTCCAAGACCGTCTGCTGGCTGATGCGTCCGATGCCGGTGTTGATGCTGGACATAGAGCTACACGTTCAGGGTTAGATGATGTTCAAGAGGGTCTGCATTAACTCGTCCACCACGCTGATGAACTGAGCCGACGCCTGGTAAGCTCGCTGATACCGCAACAGGTCGATCGCCTCTTCGTCGGTGTTGACGCCTGAGACCGCCTGCTGCTGTGCGATCAGGTTGTCTTGCACGATCTGGTCGGCCTCGTTGGCTTCCCGCGCCTGCGCGGTTTGCACCGCGAGGTCCTCGACATGCCGGTTCCAGAACGCCGTGAGGCTTAAGCCGTTCAGCGAATCGAACCCCGTCTCACGCAGGCCCGCGATCGCCAGAGCGCTGCGGTTATCGCCGTCGAGATGCTCCAACGCCGCCGCGATCGCCCGCGGGTCGTTGACGACCACATCGTTGACCGCGATGTCAAAAGCGTTTTCGCCGGTAAACACCGTGTTGATCCCAAGCCCCGCCAGCACGCCGGACGTGTCGTTGGCAAAGCTGATCTGGAAATCGCTGTTATCCGACACCACCTCCAGCCGGCCGTTGGGCAGAACCGTCGCGGTCACACCCGTCACCGCCGACAAGCTCGTCGCCAGATCATCCAGCGTCGTGTCCGTCGCCGGGTTGATGCCGTCCAGGTCAATGTCGATCACATCCGTTGTACGGATACCCGTTGAAGTCTGCGTCAGGTGCAGCTCGAACGACCCGTTGTTGACCGTAAAAGGCAGCTCCGTCGCCGCATCGTTCAACGGCACCGTCGAGTCCGCCACCACGTACGAACTCGTCACCGAATCAAAACCAATCAGCCCCTGCCCCTGCGAGTGCACCCGGTTGACCTGGTAGATCAACTCCCCGGCAAACTGATCCAGCGTGCCGATCAACCCATCGATGTCGTTGTCATGGAACGCAATCAGCGCCCCGATCTCGCCCGACCGGGGCGTTAAAGGCGACCCGTCTGCCGTCACTTCCAGTTGCAGCGTCGGAACCCCGTCGACCGCGCCCTCATCGATCTGCACGCCCCGGGATCGGCCATTCAGAAGTATCGGCGTCGAGCCCACAAACACATCGACGACCCCCGATTCACGCTCGATCGTCGAGATGTCCAGGTACTGCGCCAGCTCGCCCAACGCCAGATCGCGCTGGTCCCGCAAGCCGCTGGCGTTAAACGCGCCACGCTCCTGCAGCAGGATCTCCTGGTTCACGTCCTCGATCCGGACCAGCAAATCATCGATCGAGCGGGCGACCCCCAGGATCGTCTCCTTGGTTTGCTGACGCAGGTCGGTGTACTGCCCGCGGACATCCTGCAGGTAGTCCGACAGGGTCTGCGACTCCTGGATCGCCAGCGTGCGCTGCGACAGGTCCTGCGGGTTGTTCGCCAGCAGCGACCAGGCATCGAAGAACTCACCCAGCCGCGAAGACAGGTCGATGTCGGTGAACTCGTTCTGGATCGCCTCGACCTGCGTGAGCAGTTGGAAAGACGCATCGCTCTGAGCCGAGTCACTGATCGAGCCACGCAGCCGGGCTTCCAGCGCCTCGTTGACTTGACGGGTGATCCCCGAAAGCTCGACGCCCCGGCCGACGAACACGCCGTTGCGGATCTCCTGCGGCCGGGCGTTGGCCAGCTCGACGCGCTGGCGGTGATAGCCGGGCGTGGCGATATTGGCCAGGTTGCTGCCGGCGACCTCGATCGCCGTGCGGTGCGTCAACAGGCCGGATCGTCCAATAGTTAAACCGCCGCCTAGCGCCACGCCCTGCTCCTTACGCCGTCAGGCTCATGGTGCTCATCGTCGCACCGCTCGGCGGGGCCGTCTCACCCCGCCGGCCGTACGCCGCGCCCTGCTGCCCCATGGACAGCACGTTGTTCGCCAGCCCCTGCATATGCCGCACCAGCGCCGCCGTCGCCCGCCGCGACACCCGTGTCTCGGCCTGCACCGACGCCACCCGTTCACGCAGCCGCTCACGCAGCACCAGAAGCCGCCCGCGGTGCGGTTCGTTCAACCGCTCTGCCAACCCCAGCAGCCGCATCGGCACCTTCGCCTGCGGGTTCACCAGCTGCGTCAGCGACGCGACCTGCTTCAGCCGCTGCTTCTCCAGCTCCGTGATCACCTGCACCCACTCGTGCTCCGATCGGCAAAGCGACATCACCGCGTCCGTTCGGCCCTCCACCAGCGCCCGGCGTTTCTGCTTGACCAGCTCTTCCAGCCGCTCATGCGCCTCGATCTGCTTGGTCAGCACGCCGACCAACGACGAGATATCCTGATGTAACCGCTCACGCATCGACATTGAGGCCTCCCGTCACCGGCGGCAGATGGCTTTCAAACCGCTTGTAAATCGCTTCAACCATGGGGAACGCCCGGACGCGGCCTTCGCCGCCGTCCATCCGCCCGACCATCCGGTCCGCTAGGATCGTGTCCAACTGCTGCCCAAACGTATCTTCCGCCATGCCCCCGTTGAACCGGTCGGTCTTCCAAGGCGAGTCTCGCAGCTGGGCAAACAAAGGCGCCAGGAACGCCGAAGCAACCAGCTCGCGCGACTTCTCCCGCAGCATCTCGCGCTGCTCGTCCAGCGCCCGGCCGCTCATCTCTTCCGCCAGGCGCTCAGCAAACCCCTCGCCGGGCAGCCGATCATTCAGCTGCGCGTCCTGCACCTTGGCCTGCACCTCGGTCGTGAAGTCAATCGCCATCATCGTGTAATCACCTCCGCGTGGATCACACCGGCGTCCTTCATCGCCCGGATGATTTCAATCTGGTCCCGCGTGTCCAGGCCCATCCGGTTAAACGCCTCCACCAGCGCCCGAAGCTCCGTCCCGCCACGCCCAGCAGGGTCAATCCCGATCACCGACTGCTCACGCAGCACCGGCGCGAACGGGTCCGGCTCGGGCTCGGGGTCCAACACCGTTAGCGTCACACCGTTATGGCTAAACGCCACCGGCGAAACCTCAACGTTCCCCGTGATCGCGATCGTTTCGCTCCGCTCATCAATGATGATGATCGCACGCCCGCCGATCTGCTCCGGCGCGATCTGCGTCTCCAGAATCGGGGCGATGAAGTTCACCGGGTTCTCCCGCTCCCAGACCGGCAACGTGATCTCCACGTTCGATTCATCCACCGCCCGCGCGATCTCTGGCCCCTCCGGCGCGAACACGCCGTTGATCAGCAACGCGATGTTTCTCGCCGTGGTGTACGACGCATGCGTCTGATTCACGACCAGCGTCATCCGCCCGAACTCGTCGAGCTGCTGCGTCCGGACATCGCGCAACATCCGCGCACCGCCGGCAATCACGCCGGCCGTCGGCAAGTCCTCGTCTTCGATCGTGATCTGCCCCGCCGCAAACGCGAACGCCGGCGCGTCCCCCAGCCCGCCGGGCACCAGAGGCACGATCCAAAGCTCGCCCCCTTCCAGGCTGCTGGCGTTAAACGCCGACACCCGGACATCAAACTCATCGCCCTCCCGCGCACCGGAGCGTGGCAGGTCGCACACCACCGAGACCACCGCCACGTTCGCCGCCTCCGCGGTTTCTGCCGCCACCGTGTTGGGGTCCAGATACCGCCCCATCAGCTGCGCCAGCGACCGCGCCGCCGGCCCGAACTCGCCATCCCCCGTGCCATTCAACCCCACCACCAGGCCTACACCCACCAGCGTGTTCCTCTCAGACCCCTTCACCCGAACGATATCCCGCAGCTGCACCGCCCCCGCCGGGTGCGTCGGCAGCATGCTCAGGACCAAGCTCAACGCCAGAATGAAAACCGCAATCCGTTGCATCATGTTTCCTCAGCCGCGCTCCTTGCGACCCGTGACACCAGCAACCAGCGGGCCAATCCCGCAGATTCTGAAACCCAAAAATCAGAAGTCGAAAATCGCCTCAAGCACCCGGCTGATCCAACCCTTCCGAGTCGACTCGCGAAGCTCGCCCGCATGTTCCTTGATCAGGTACAGGTCATACATCTGCGTCGACAGCACCGTGTTCTCTGCCGTGATGTCGTCCACCCGGCAGGTCCCCAGCAGCACCACATCCAACGACTGCCCGTCCACCTCCAGGTACTTCCGCGCTTCCAACACCAGCGTCCCGTTGGGCAAAACTTCCAGCACCCGCGCGGTGATCCGGCCGGTCATGCTGTCGCTAGTCGAGAACTCACCCTCGCCCGACCAATCCCTGTCCGAGGTCACATCCAACTGCACCGGCGTCGTCAGGTTGTTGGGCGTCAACTGCAGGTCGATCAGGTCCGACAACGACAAACGCGGGAACGCATTGATCGATGAATCAAAATCGGCCCCAACGCTCGTCTCCAGCTCCGAGTCAAAATCGCTCTGCATCGACTCGCGGATCACGATCGTGACCAGGTCTCCCTCGGCATACTCCACCGGCGGGGGCAAAGGCACCGCCGTATCCGACCACACCCGCACCGCCGGGTGCAATGGCGTTGCGTCGGCCGACACCGCGTAACGCTCCTCATACCGCTCCGCCCGAGTATCACCCTCCGCTGACAGCACCAGACTCGACGTCTGCGCCGTCGCGCTCGCTCCCCAGGCCGCACCCAAGACCAACAGACTCAACTTACTCATCGCGTCGCTCCCGAGACTTCAACTTCCACACGGTTCCGCCCCACCACCACCGCATGCACCGGCTCACGCCGCCCCGGCCGCTGCAACCGAATCGTCTCGCCGATCGCACCGTCCTCCATCGCCCGGGCCGATGCAGTGACTTCCACGCCGCCCACCACCGCCTGCATCACGACATCCGCGCCCCGCTGCACCACGACCGGCGGGCGGATCGAATCCGGCGTCACGACCTCCCCTTCATCCATCGTCTGGGCCGCCGTCTGCCCGATCACCAACTGCAAATCCGACACGGGCTCCTCCGACGCCCGGGTCTGCCAGACCGAAGCGATCCGCAGGTCCCGTGAGCTCAGCCGCGCATGCCGATCAATCGACCGTGCCGCCACCACCGCCAGATGACGCCGGGCCACCTCCACCGAGAACCGCCAAACCTCCGGCTCCGGCCGTGACAGATACCGCCGTACCGCCACGATCACCCGACCCACCCGTGCACCGCCGACCACCTCGATCTCGTACCGACCAGACACCGCTGGCGCCCGTAAAGCCTCCACGTCCCGTTCACTGAAGGACAAACGCAGGTCTTCCAAAGCAACCCCCAACTCAGCCGCCAACCCCTGCTCGATCCGATCCTCCAGCGTGTATGGCCGATCGATCGCCACCTCGACCGCTTGCTCGTTCCCGACCACCGGCAACGCCTCGTCCACCGCGACCACCGGTCGCTCACTCCGAAGCTGTTGCACCTCACACCGCATGTACCCGCGCAACGACACCACCGACCAGCGCACGCCCGAATCGCTCAACGCCTGACGGACCTGCTCCAGTGAAACCGTCATCGCCCGCTGGCCATCCGCGAACCGCGCGACTTCGATCGACGCCAACGCCAGGGCTTCGCCCTCCAGCTCAGCGACTTCTTCCAGCGTGATGATCGCGTCCTCGCTCGCCGCTTGGTCGTACAGCCGAACCGAGTCGCCCCATGCCGGGAGCGCCAACCACGCCGCCAGCCCCAACACCATCCGACTTGTCCAAGCGTTCCGCATCACGAGCTCCTCACGATTCACCGTTCACGACTCACCGCTTACCGCCGCAGGTTCGCCAGCTGCGTCAAGGCTTCGTCCGCCGCCTGGATCGACTGGCTGTTGAACTCGAACGCACGCTGGGTCTTGATCAGGTCCACCAACTCCAGCACCGGGTCCACGTTCGAGCCTTCCAGCACACCCTGCTGAATGTTGCCCAAAGAATCCTCACCGGGGTTGCCTTCGATCGCCGGCCCACTCGCGGGCGTCGGCACCAGAATGTTGCCCCCGATCGCCTGCAGGCCCGGCGGGTTGACGAAGTTCGCCAACTGAATCTGCCCTGCCTGAGATTCGGTGTCCGACCCCACTTCGATGTAAGACACAATCCCCTCTGCGGAGATCGATATCTCGCTGATATCCACGTCGGTGGGGATGTTGATCGGCGGTTCCAAACGAGGCCCGGTCGAGTTGCCCAGCACCAGGTCGCCGTCCGCGTTGCGGAACAAGTTCCCCGACCGCGTGTAGCCGATGCCGTCGCCGATCTCCGGGTTGATCGCGACCATGAAGAACCCCTTGCCATCGATCGTCAGGTCCAAGGGCCGATCCGTCGGCACCGGCGCCCCCTGCCGGAAGTCCTGCTGCGTGTTGCTGATCCGCGTGCCCAGGCCGACATACAAACCCGCCGGGCTCGGGTCGCCCAGCACGTTCTCGACACCCGGCTGCGCCCGCTCCTGATACGCCAAGTCTTCCAGGTTCGCGCGGAACGCTTTGAAGCCCGTCGTGTTGATGTTGGCCAGGTTGTTGGCCACGACGTCCAGACGCGTCGACATCGCCGAGAGTCCCGTCGAGCCCGAATGAAGTGCCGTCACTGCCATGCTGCATTACCTTCCATTAGCCCCCGGCTCCGCCGGGGGACCGTGAATCCGTTTTGTTTACGACACCCGCCCGAACGTGTTGACCAGCCGGTCCGCCATCTGATCCTGGTACGTGATCATCCGCATGTTGCCGGTCATCGCTTTGGTGCTATTGATCAGCTGCATCAGCGTGGAAATCGGGTCCACCGCCGAAGCCTCGACGTGCCCCGGCCGAAGCTCCGGCCAATCCACCATCGACCGCGTGTCCGTGCCGTTCATCCCGAACAAGTTCTGCCCCCGCTTGACCAGCGCATCGCGATCCGACACCCGGACCACTTGCACCCGCCCGACGACCTGCTCGTTCTCGTCCACCAGCTCACCCCGGTCGTTGAACGTCACCGTCATGCCCTCGGGCAGGTCGATCGGCACATCCCCCAGGCCCAACACCGCGTACCCCGACTGCGTCACTAGCCGACCGTCGGCGTTGCGGCTCAGCCGGCCGTCCCGCGTCAGACGCACGTGCAGTTCGCCGTTCGCGTCCGGCTCATGCACCGCCAGAAACGTGTCATCCTGCAACAGCGCCAAGTCCAGCGGCCGCCCGGTGGCCTCCGGCACGCCCACCGCCCAGCTCACGGACTGCGGCCCGGCAAACGTGCCGCCGCCCAACCGGTCCAGCAGGTCATGCGACGCACTGAAACCCAACCGGTCCTCCACCGCCTCCGCGTCCCGCTGCATCAACCCGGGAAAATCTGGCTTGAACCCCGCTGTCTGCGAGTTTGCCAGGTTGTTGGCAAAGACGTCCATCCGATACGAATTCGTCAGGACGCCCGAAGCGGACAGAAACATCCCGTAGTTCATCGCCGCACCTCCGTGTGCAACCGATGGCTACTCATCTGGACCGCGACGCTTCCATTCGTCGCCGACCCAGACGCCCGCGTGTTCATTGACTCCCCTGCTTCACGGGTCAACGCCTGCCCCAGATGCCCCGCCGCCGCCAGCCGCGCCAAACGATCCACGATCGCCCGCACATCCGCCTCACCCGCAGCCTCCGCTGCACGGATCAACGGCAACCATTGCGAACGCTCATTGGACTCAAAATTCGGGCTCACATCGGGCTCCATCAAGGCTCAGCGATGACCCATCGCCTCGACTCACCCAACACAACCCCCATGCCAGCCCCGAAAAACCACATGACAAATAAACCCAAAGACATGCAAAAAAGCAACTTAAAACAATTATCGCCGCTTCAGCCAACCCGATTCCGCCCACACAAGCCCTCAGCGATGCGCAATCCTCTGCCCCGCCCTGCGCAAGCCTTGCGCCCATGGGCTTGCGCCCGCGTGCCAGCGATCAGAAAATGTCGACCTGCCCACCCGAGTTCCAAAAACTACACCGCCTCGTCCAGCACCCCCCGCCGTTCCCTGAGCAAACCCGTCACCACCTGCTCAAACCCCGCGCTCTGCATCGCCTGACCCAGCCCCTGCCCCACCGCCACCAGCAGCCGGATCAGCCCGTGGTAGTCGCTCAGCGCGATGTGCTCCAGCCCGATCTGCTTCGCCTGCGTATCCATGTTGTGGTAATGCCCCAACGGCAAGCAACAGCACGTCGCGGTGTAACCCAGCGCGTGAAACGCGCTGGCCTCGCACGTGCCGCCGGGCATCAGCTTCCGCTGCCATTTGAACGACGCATTCTGCTTTGCCAGCCCCGCGGCAAGCTGCGAGACCGCGTAGGTCAGCGCCGGCGTGAACGTGCTGGTCTTGTCGCCCACCCGGACGATCGGGCCCGCGCCGATCGGCGCCTCGGGCTGGGTCGCGCTGCACTCCAAACACACCAGCCTCGCCTCACCCGGCACCGTACCGCCCTTCGCTGCCGCGATCGCGCCGACAAACCCGATCTCCTCCGCGCGGGTTAGCAGCACCCGCACATCCCCGGCTTCCTTCTGTTTCAGACAGACATCAAACGCGCTCAGCGCTGCCGCCAACCCGCCCAGGTCATCACACGCCGGGGCCCACCACCAGCCCTTTTTTTCCTGCCCCTCGCCCAACGCCCAGGTCCCGACATCCCCCTGACCCAACGCCACCGCTTCATCCAGCTCGACTTCACACCGCCCGTACCACACCCCGCCGCCGCGTGGCACGTGCGCCCTGACCACCCCCTGCACCACCTCCTTGCCCCGCAGCCAGAACCGCACCCGGGTCCCGACGAAGTAGTCCGCGTGGACCCCGCCCCGAAAGTGCGCCTCGACCCGCGTGCCCTCTGCTTCATGCACGACAAACGCCGGGTGGTCCATATGCGCCGTGAAATACACCGGCCGCTTCGACCGCGCGCCCTTCTTCTTCAGCGTGAGGTTGCCGTACCCGTCGCGCGTCAGCGTCACCCCCGCCCGCCGCTTCGCCCAGAGTTCCACCCACTGCACCACCTGCCCCTCACGCCCCGCCGCCGTCGGCAAACAAGTCAATTCCTTCAACCACTTCTCGTGCTGCTTCTGCATAAGGCTCATCCTGATCCGGGTACGGTATGGTCACGATCCTACTCGCCATGCCCACGCCCGCCATCCAAGTCCGCGATCTCCACCTCACCCGCCAGGGCACGCCGATCCTTCAAGGGTTGTCCTGCACCCTGCCCGCCGGCCAGTGCACCGCACTGCTGGGGCCCAACGGATGCGGCAAGACCACCTTCACCCGTGTCCTCGCTGGCCAACTCTACCCCACGCAAGGCCAGGCCACCGTCCTCAACCAAACCCTCGGCCAAACCAACGTCCATCAACTCCGCCAACGCCTTGCCCTGATCAACCCCGCCTCGCTCAACGCAGGCACCCCCATCGTCCTGCCCCGCCTGTCTGCGACCGACGCTGTCCTCACCGGCTTGTTCGGCACCGTCGCGCTCTACCAGCCCGTCACCGACGACCAGCGCGACCATGCCCGCCATCTGCTCACCAAGGTCGGCCTCCAACACCACCTGGACCAGCCCTTCGGCACCCTGTCCACCGGCGAGCAGCGCCGCTGCCTCGTCGCCCGCGCCTTGGTCAAACAGCCTGAACTGCTGATCCTCGACGAGCCGACCGCCGGGCTCGACCTCGCCGGCCGGGAGCAAGTCCTCGCAGTCATCGAACAGATCCTCGCCGCGCCCCACCCGCCGACCGTGCTCATGATCACCCACCATGTCGAAGAGCTCAGCCCGCGTACCCAGCACGTCATCCTCATGCGCGACGGCCGATTCACCCAGCAAGGCCCGCCCGCCGACATCATCACCCCCGAACACCTCAGCGAAACCTTCGGCTGCAAGGTCTTCGTCAGACAGACCCACGGCCGATTCTGGCTCGAAGTCCTCCCCGAAGCCTGGCTCGATCTCATCTAACTCCCATTATCATCTGTCCTATGACCACCTCCCCCAAAGTCGGCCTGATCATGGGCTCCACCAGCGATTGGCCCACCCTCGAAAAAGCCGCCGAAGCCTTGGACGTGCTGGGCGTGCCCTACGAAGCCGAAGTCGTCTCCGCCCACCGCACGCCCGACAAGCTGGTCGAGTACGCCCGCGCTGCTGAGGGCCGAGGCATCCAGGTCATCATCGCCGGGGCCGGCGGCGCCGCCCACCTCCCGGGCATGGTCGCCTCCATGACCGTACTGCCCGTGCTGGGCGTGCCCGTCAAATCCCGTGCCCTCAACGGTATCGACTCGCTGCTTTCGATCGCCCAGATGCCCGGCGGGGTCCCCGTCGGCACGCTGGCGATCGGCGATGCCGGCGCCCGCAACGCCGGGCTCCTTGCCGCACAGATCCTCGCGCTGCAAGACCCCGAGCTCAACCATAAGCTCCACGCCTTCCGCGAAAACCAGACCCAAACCGTGCTGCAAGCCAAGCTGCCCCCCGCGGGCGACTAACGCGCTTCAACTGAACACGCCTGACAGCTCCAGCACAATGGCCAGCCCGTTGTACGCGCCGTGCACCACGATCGCCGCGAGCAGCCAACTAAAGCCCCCGGCCAACTGCGGCGGCTTCTTGTCCCGCAGCGCCGCCCGCCAAACTTTCACCAACCCCACCGTCGTCAGCGCAGTACACCCCGTATGCAGCAGGACGCACACCGACCAGCGCCAGGCGATGATCTGAGGCGAGGGGTTGGGGATGTACACCTTCAGGTAGATCAAGTTCTCGATCACCGCGAACCCCAACGCCGCCGCGAACGTGACCCCAAAGATCGCCGCGCCCGATCGGAACAGATAAGGCCGCGTCTCGATCAGAAACGTTGCGACCACCGTCTTCATCAGTTCCTCAATCGTTGGCCCGATGACCACCATCGCCATGACCCCCGCCAGCATTATCGACTGGTTCATGTAGACCCCCTGCACCAGGAACGTCCCCAGCACCGACAGCACCCCCCCGACCAACATCGACGCCAGTAAAACCCCCCACCGCACGCCGTGGCCCGTCGCCTGACGGCGTTCATCCAGCCAGGTGCCGTAGCTCACCTCACCCGCCGGCGGCACCACCGCTTGGATCATTGCGCCGCACTCCGGGCACGCCTCCCCGACCTCCGTGCCCCGCAGGTTGTAACCACACGCACTGCAAAGCCAATCGCGATCGATCACATCCCCAGCCTTGAGCCCAAGCCCCGGCAGCGTCGGCTCGTCGTACACCGAATGCGCCGCCGCGTCCCGGGAAGAGACCGGCCGATCCAGCCGCGCCGCCGCCTTGGCTTCGCTGGGGTCCATCGGCATCGGGCCGCCGCTCAGGTGCGGCTCATCAAACACGCGCTCCCCCGCGCCGTCTTTGCCGGCCATCGGCTCACCCCGCCTTCCGCACCACCGCCGTGCCCCACGCCACAACCTCCACCTGCATCGAGCCCCCCTTGCCGGTCATCCGCGAGATGCTCGAGGTCTCAAACCGAACGTTCCACACCTCGCTGGCACCGACCGACTCGGCCTGCTCCACCATCCGCGCCAGCGCCTCCCGCCTCGCACGGACCATCAGCGTTTGCGCCGACTTCAGTTCCCCGCCGACCAGACTCTTCAGCTTGGCGACAAAGCTCTTGTAGTAATCCGTCGCGACCACCGTCTGGCCCATGACCATGAACGAGCTCTGCACCCGCTCAGGCTGAACCACACGCTTCTGGTTCGTCACCAACGCCGTCCGCGCAGCTTCCCGCTCATCCAGCGCCTTCAAGTGGCGACGCTCCGCGGACCCGCCGAACAAAAAGCCGACCGGGATCAAGGTGACCTGCAGGATGAGCTGAACCAGAACGTCCATCAGACGGTCACGCTCCCCTCGGCCGTCTGCGTCGGGGTATCCAGCTTCACCGCGGTGCCGTAGGCGTACAGCTCTGCCGCACCCGCCGTGACCGCCGAGGTCGTGAACCGCACGTTCACGACGGCGTCCGCACCCAGTTGCTGCGCCTGGCCCAGCATCCGCTGCATCGCCTCTCTGCGGGCTTCGGTCAGCAATTCGGTATATCCCTTCAACTCACCGCCGACGAGGTTCTTGAAACCCGCTGCGATATCCCGCCCGACATTCTTCGCCCGGATCGTGTTCCCCTGCACCAGCCCCAACACATTCACGATACGCCGGCCGGGCACGTCTTCGGTATTCACCACAATCATGCATGCTCCTTGATAAGGCCCGTGAAGCATACCACCGTTCAGCTTTCCACCTTTGGTGTCCTCACCGACTAAACTCCCAACCATGCCCGCTTCCCCTCTCCGCCCGCACCAGACCCTCGGCATCATGGGGGGCGGCCAGCTCGGCCGCATGTCCGCCCTCGCCGCCCGACGCCTGGGTTTGAAGGTTCATATCCTCGACCCGGACCCCGCCTGCCCCGCCCACGCCGTTGCCGATCAGCACACCGTCGCACCCTACGACGATGTCGCCGCCGCCGAGCGTTTCGCCCAGGGCTGCGACGTGGTGACCTACGAGTTCGAGAACGTCCCCGCCGAGACGCTTCAGGCGATCGATCACACCGCTCCGATTCGGCCATCCGCCCACACGCTGCACACCACGCGCCACCGCGCACGGGAAAAACAATTCCTGCAGTCCATCGGCATCCCCACCGCCCCGTTCCATGTCTGCACGTCCGCCGACGACGTGATCGCCGGGGTCGCGGAGCTCGGCACACCCTGCATCCTCAAGACCTGCGAGTTCGGCTACGACGGCAAGGGCCAAGTCAAACTCACCGACCCCGCCCAGACCCAGGAAGCCTGGCGGCAACTGCAAACCCCGGAGGCGGTGCTCGAAGGATTTGTCCCGTTCGACAAAGAGCTGTCCGTCATCGCCGCCCGCAGCGTGGACGGCACGGTGCGCTGCTTCGACCCGGTCGAGAACATCCACACGAACCACATCCTCGACCTCACCCTCGCCCCGGCCCGCGTGCCCGAGGCGGTCGCGCAGCGGGCCATCGAGCTGGCCACCCGCATCGCCAACGAGCTCGAGATCGTCGGCCTCATAGCGGCCGAGCTCTTCCTCGTCGGCGACGAGTTGGTCGTCAACGAGCTCGCCCCCCGCCCGCACAACTCCGGGCACCACACCCTGGACGCCTGCCCGACCAGCCAGTTTGAGCAGCATGTCCGTGCCGTCGCCGGCCTGCCCCTGGGCGATCCTCGGCTGCACACCCCGGCGGTCATGGCCAACCTCCTGGGCGATCTCTGGGCCCAAGGCGAGCCCGCGTGGGCCAACGCCTTTTCGATGCAGGGCATCCACCTGCACCACTACGGAAAAGCCGACGCCCGCCCCGCCCGCAAGATGGCCCACCTCAACGCCACCGCCCCCAGCCTCGACAAAGCACTGCAACAAGCGCAAGCTGCACGCGAAAGTTTGACGAAGTAAACCCACGCCAAGCGCCGCCCGCCTACGCTCTGCACATGCTCTTTGCCCTGACCCACAAAGCCGCGGCGTTCTTCCACCCGCACAGCCTGCCTTGGATCACACGCCAGCCCTACGTCAGGGAGCTGCGGGCCGCCCTGTCCGCGCCCGTCGCGATCGCGATGCTTGAGGCCGGCGTCGTCGGCGTGATCTCCAAAACCATCTTCGATGTCTCAAACGCCGGCTTCGCCACGATCTTCGCCGCGCCCATGTTCGCTAACCTCACCAGCCTGTTCTGGGCACGCTGGTCCCGGGGCAAGCACAAAGCCCACTTCGCCGCCGGCATCCTCGCCGCGTTCCTGTTTGTCTTGATCCTGATCGCTCTGCTGCCGACCACCGGCTGGGGGCCCACCGCACTGGTCGCGCTGGTGGTCGTCGGGCGTTGCCTGATGGCCGGACTGATTACCGTCCGCAGCACGATCTGGCGCGCCAACTACCCCCGCTCTGCCCGTGGTGCGGTGACCTCCCGTTTTATCACGATCGCCACCCTCATCATGGCGACGGTCCCGCTGGTCGTCGGGAAGCTGCTGGACTGGCACGAGCCGTTGTTCCGAGTGCTCTACCCCGCTGCGGCAGGCGTTGGGCTGATCGGCGTGTTCGCCTTCCTAGGCATCCGCATCCGCCACGACCGCGCCACCCGACGCGAGGAACTCGAACACCACGATGAAAACGGCGACGCCCGCCCGTCTGCGGTGACTGTCCTCAAACAAGACCAGCACTTCCGCAGCTACATGCTCTGGCAGTTCTTCGCCGGCACCGGC
Organism: Phycisphaeraceae bacterium; assembly: GCA_965230305.1. Taxonomy (GTDB): domain Bacteria; phylum Planctomycetota; class Phycisphaerae; order Phycisphaerales; family Phycisphaeraceae. The sequence goes on from OZ245998.1 coordinate 863,645, forward strand.
AACATGATGGGCACCACCGCCTTCGTCTTCTTCATGATCGAAACCCTCAAGGGCCATCCCCGCGAAAACTTCCTCAGCATGTCCCTGACCGCGACCGTCCCCATGTTCTTCATGATGGCGGTCATCCCGTTCTGGTCCCGGTACCTCGACCGCACCCACATCGCACGCTTCCGAGTGTTCCACGGCCTGACCTGGTTGGCCGCCCAGTCCCTGAACTACGTCGCGGCGGTCTCCGGCCTGGTGGCGCTATTCTTTCTGCCCCGCATCGCGCAGGGCATCATGTTCGGCGGCGGCGCGCTGGCATGGAACCTCGGCCACAACGACTTTGCCGACCGCCGCCTCGCCGGCCTGTACATGGGCATCCACCAGGTCCTGACCGGCATCCGAGGCGCGTTCGCCCCGTTCATGGGAACATTCCTGTTCGTCGGCTGGAGCGACATCCACGTGCCCGGCACCGGCCTGGTCCTGCCCGGCTGGGACGGCATCGGGCCGTATGTCTTCTTCGTCTCCTTCACGCTTTGCGTCATCGCCTGGTTCGGCTTCCTCCGACTCAGCAAGCAGATGGACGCCCAAGGCCTTAATCAAGCCAGCGACGGCTAACCGGACTCCCTACCCATGCGCGTCACATTCCTCGGCACCGGTGCTCCGCTTCACCCCACCCGCCGATCCACCGGCCTGCTATTCCAGGCCGACGGCGTGCCGCCCCTGCTGATCGACGCCTGCAGCGGCATGGAGTGGTTCCGCGCGTTGGCCGAAGCCGACGTCGCGCTCAACGCGCTGGGGCCGATCGTCCTGACCCATGGCCACGGCGACCATATCGGGGGCACGATGGGGCTCCCTTTGCTCCGCTCCCCCGTCCACCTGCACGGGCCCCCCGCCGCACTTGACGCGGTGCAGGGGCTAATCCAGCACACCTACGGCGAGTTTGAAACCCAGCCCGATCAACTCAACTTCAACCCGATGCAACCCGGCGAAACCTACACCCTCGCCGAGGCCTGGCGGGTTCAAACCTTCGCGGTGCCCCACCGCGTGCCCACCTACGCCCTGCGGGTTACGAGCCCCGACGGCATGGTCGTCGCCTTCAGCGCCGACGGCCAAGCGTGCGACGCGATGATCGACTGTGCCCGTGATGCGGACCTGTTCATTTGTGACGCGCTGGTCCAGAGCACGCACGAACGCGCCACGTCAGCCGTCGAGAAGCTGATGCACCCCACGGCCCAACAGGCCGGCGAGATGGCCCAAGCCGCGAACGCCAAAGCGCTGGCCCTGGTCCATTTAGCCCGCTTCGCCGATCCCCAGGCTGTGCTCGCCGAAGCACAAGCGTCCACCGAGTGCGAAACCCGGCTGCCTGAAGATCGCGATACATGGGAACTGTTCTCCTAATCCATTGTATTTTCGCGGCATTTCATCAAAGATCAATACACCACAATGTGGTATTCCTACCGGCTATGAACGACAACCTCACTCTGGCCGAGTTCCAAAAGCACATCCACGAGCGCTACTACGAAACCGACGCGGCACGGGGCACCCCCGGCACGTTCATGTGGCTGATCGAAGAGGTCGGTGAGCTGGCGACCACGCTCCACAAGATCCGCGGCGAGGGCGGCAACACCTCCGGCGGCTCCACCCAGGAAGACCTCGAAGGCGAATTCGCCGACGTCCTGGCCTGGCTCTGCACGCTGGCCAACATCAACGACGTGGACCTCACCAAGGCCATCCGTAACAAATACCTGATTGGAGAAGGGCCCAAAGGCCACAAGTAATCTGCCAGGTTTTGCAAACCGTCGCCACACCCCGCCGTATATCATGCCTAGCCATTCGAGATTCTGAACCGGGATGTAAACCCCGTATTTGCATGGAGGCTTCCGTTGCTCAAGTTTGCCTGTTCCCTCGCCACGTTCTTGTTGATCCTGATGCCTGTAGTCCTGCCCTGTACCGCGCAAGCCCAACGCGAAACAACCGTGCTTAACGCCGAGTGGTCCTACCACGCCGGCGACCTCCCGGGGATCGAGAACCTGGGCGACGATCCCGCAAGCTGGGAACCTGTCCACGTGCCCCACGGCTTTCAGCAGCCATACTGGATGGACCGCGTCCACTTCGGCGGCATCGGCTGGTACCAGAAGACGCTCCATCTGGACACCGACCTCCAAGGCCAACGCATCCACCTCGAATTCGAAGGCGCCTTCCAGCACACCCACGTCTACGTCAACGGGCAGCTCGTCGGCGAGCACCGCGGCGGCTTCACCGGCTTCACCTTCGACATCACCGACTATGTCAACTTCGGCGGCGAGAACACCCTGGCCGTCCGCGTCTCCGCCGAGTGGGACGAACAGATCGCCCCACGCACCGGCGACTTCAGCTTCATCGGCGGGCTCTACCGCGACGTCTACCTCGTCACCACCCACCCCGTCCACGTCCCCTGGTACGGCACGTTCGTCACCACCCCCTTCGGCGGGCCGCTGACCGACACGACCTACTCCCTGCCCACCCACTACGACCAGGCCCCCGTCCTGGCGCAGACCGAGATCCACAACAGCAGCGACACCGACCAAAGCGTCCGCGTGAGGACTCAGGTCATCAATGCGGAGGGCGAAACCGTCGCCTCCGACGAGCAGGCCCGCGAAGTCTCTGCAGACACCGTGGTCGAGTTTGCTCAACGAATGACGCTGGACAACCCCGAGTTCTGGTCGCCGGACCACCCGTACCTGTACACCGTGCTGACGACGGTCTTTGTCGGCGACGAGCCGGTGGATACCTACGAAACCCCGCTGGGGGTGCGTTGGTTCCAAGCCACCGCCCGGGAAGGCTTCTGGCTGAACGGGCAGCGTCTCTGGCTGCGCGGGTTCAACGTCCACCAGGACCACGCCGGCTGGGGATGGGCCGTGACAAATTCGGGCTTCTACCGGGATATGCGGCTGATGCGGGACGCCGGGGCCAACTTGATCCGTGGCTCACACTACCCCAAAGACCCGTCGCTGCTGGACGCCTGCGACCGCTTCGGAATGCTCATGATCCAGGAGCTCGCCTTCTGGGGCCGGGGCGGCGGCGGCGGCCCGCCGGCCACTCCGAATCGGAACTCCGAAGACTTCGCACCCTTCGTTGAAAACGTCGAACAGCAACTCGCTGCGATGATCCGTATCTCCCGCAACAACCCCAGCGTCTTCGTCTGGAGCCTGACCAACGAACCCACCGGCGCTCAGCTGCCCACCACCCCGCTGCACCGCTTGGCCCGGGAGCTGGACCCGTCCCGCCCGACGATGCGCGTCACCAACTTTTCCAACGGCGAAGCCGACATCTACGGCCGGAACGGCTACAACCCCGAGCAGGCCAACGCCCCGGTGATGTTCACCGAGCTCTGGGAACGCGAAGAACTCCGCCCCGGCAACTTCCCCAGCCGCCCCGACCCCGAGTCCCCCCACTCCATGGGCACCGCCCGCTGGGCCGGCTTTGACTACGGCACCCACCACGACTGGAACCTCAACCTCGTCGGCATCTGCGACAACGCCCGGCTACCCAAACGCCGCTGGCACTGGCACCGTGCTGCCTGGCTCGGCATCGACCCGCCCGCCGCCTGGCCCGAGGAAGGCACCCCCGCGGCGTTGTCCATCCAAGCCGAGAAAACCACCCTCGGCACCAACGGTCAAGACGACACCCAACTCATCGTCCACGTCCTCGATGCCCAAGGCCAACCGATCAGCAACGTGATCGACGTCACCCTTGCCGTGGTCTCCGGCCCGGGTCAGTTCCCCACCGGCGATACCCTCACGCTCTCTACCCCCGACGGCGTCGCCGGCATCAGCTTCCGCGCCTACGAGCCGGGGCAGACCGTGCTCTCCGTCACCGCAGCCGGCCTCGAGCCCGCCACCATCGAGCTCGAGTTCGTCGCTGGCGGCATCCACACGCAGCCCCAGCCCGAGCCCTGGCCCGAAGTCGCCACCGTCGATCTGCCGGACCTTCCCGACCTGGCCCACAACCGGCCCGCGACCGCCAGCTCACAGCAGGCCAACAACCCCGCACGCAACGCGGTCGACCAAAACATCGGCTCACGCTGGTGCGCGGAGGACGGCCAGCTCAACCACTGGTGGCAGGTCGATCTGGGCCAAGAGCACGCCCTGGCCGGGGTCGGCATCATCTTTGAGCAATACGCCCCCTACCAGTACCTCATCGAAGTCTCCAGCGACGGCCAAAGCTGGACCACCGCCAGCGACCAGAGCCAAAGCAGCTCGATCAACCGGCGTCAGGTCGTGAACTTCCAGGCCACCGCCCGCTACGTCCGGATCCGCTACACCGCGTTGCCCGACGGCATCTGGGCCAGCCACAGCGAGTTCCGTGTCTACCCTGAGCAAGCGGTCGCCCTCCAAGCGGATTGACTTAGCCAATGTGACATCAGGTAGAAATAAAGCATGGCTCAACAGGCCTCTGGATTTATACTAAATCCATGCCTGACCCTGCTGGCGGCGACAACCTCGTCACGATGCTCACCGGAAAAACCGCGCCCGACGCCGGCCCGGACCGGATTCTGATCGTGGCGATCGACCTGTTCTACCGCAACGGCTTCAGTGCGGTCACGCTCCAACAAATCCTCGACGAAGCCGGCGTTTCCGAAGCGGATTTCAACCAGAACTTCCTCGACCTGCCCGACCTGATCGTGCAAGCGATCCGCCAGCACGACCAATGGGAACGCGACGCCTGGATTCGTGCCCTGCATGAGCTCGCCCCCAACAACCCCACGGGCCAACTCCTGGCGATGTGGGACTTCATGGAAAAGGTGTTCCAGAACCCCGACTACAAGGGCTGCCTGTTCATCAACGCCGCCAGCGAATTCCCAGACCCTTCTCACCCCGCGCACCTCGCCGCGATGGACCATAAGCACGAGGTCCGCCGGTGGATCCAACAGATCGCGGACCAGGCGCATATCCCGGACCCCAAACGCTTCGCCTACGAGTACATCACCCTGTTCGAAGGCACGCTGATCATGCGGCAGGCCCACCAAGACGCCAACGCCGCGCGTCTGACCAAGCCCATGGTGCAGCGTTTGATCCAGGACCACCTGGGCCAGACTTCACCGTCCTGATTCAGTCCGTCTTCAATGCACCGACATCGGCGAGGCGGCGATGTCCTTCGCCCGCGCCGCCAGGCTCGGCGCGTCCAGCCCGGCCTCAGCCAACTGGTTGCCCCGGCTGTCCTGCTTGATCCAGGTCATCGGCATGCCCATCCGGTGGATCAGCCGCGTGTCCAGCCGTCGCCTCGGCCGCCGCCTCCAGGACCGCCGAGCCAAACCCGCCCGCCAGCGCGTGGTCTTCCACCGTCAGCACCGGCACACCGGCCTCCAGCAAGTCCGTCAGCAGCCCCACGTCCACGGGCTTGGCGAACCGCGCGTCGTACACCGCCGCATCCACCGCGCCTTCGCCGGCTTGCATCAGCGCGTCCGCGGCGTCCAACGCCGTGTACACCATCGTGCCGTACGCCAGGACCGCCACCTCGGGCCGATCGCCCCGGGCCGCACGAACCTGCTGCGCTTTGCCCAAGACATACGGCGGCACCGTCGCCTGCACCGGCGGGTCGGCCACCCCGTCCCGCGGGTAACGCAGGAAGCTCGCCCCGTCTTCGTGGTCCTGCATAAACGCCATCGCCGCCTGCAGGTTCGGCTCATCGCTGGCCGCCAGCAAGACCGCGCCGGGGAACACCCGGAACATCGCGATGTCCATGAACCCGTGGTGCACCGCGCCGTCCCCGCCGACAAACCCCGCCCGGTCCATGCACACCCGCACCGGCAAGCCCTGCAACGCGACCTCTTGGAACACCTGGTCCAACGCCCGCTGTGCAAACGTCGAGTACACCGCAAAGAAAGGCTTCAGCCCCGCCTTGGCCATCCCCGCGCACATGTCCATCGCATGCGACTCGCAGATCCCCGTATCAAACACCCGGTCTGGAAACTCGGGCATCAGCTTCGCCAGCCCGGTGCCATCGGGCATCGCCGCCGTGACCGCGACCACCTTGTCGTCCGCCGCCAGGACCCCCGCCATCGCGTCGGCGAACGCCGCGGTAAAACTCCGCCCCGATGTCTTCTGCTCCACCCGACACCCGTTGACCTTGAACGGCTTGGGCGAGTGCAACGTCGTGGGGTCCTGCTCCGCCGCTTCCAGCCCCTTGCCCTTCACGGTCTTGACGTGCAGCAGGATCGGCTTGGGCACATCCTTCACATCTTCCAGCACATCAATCAGCGTCCGCAGGTCGTGCCCATCCACCGGCCCGATGCACACGTGCCCGAACGGGTCAAACAAATGCCCCGTCGTTAACCCCGCGATCAACGCATCCGAACCCCGGTGATACAGATCCCGGATCACGTGCCCGCCCGGCAGCTTCTCGATCAAATCCTTGGCCCGGCTCTTGAAGTCCCCAAACCGATGCGACACCCGCAGCCGATCCAGGTAATGGCTCGCCGCACCCTGCGGCGCGGCGATCGACATGCCGTTGTCGTTGAGCACGGTCAGGAACTGCCGGTGCAGCGTCCCGGCGTTGTTCACGCCTTCCAGCGCGACGCCGTTGAAAATCGAGGCATCGCCGATCAGCGCCACCGTCCGCCGATCGCTCCGGCCGAGGCCGCCCGCCGCCAGGTCATCCGCCCGGGCCATGCCCACCGCCGTCGAGATCGCGGTGCCCGCGTGGCCGACGGAGAACAGGTCGTACGGGCTCTCGCTGGGATCCGGGAAACCCGCCATCCCCTGCCGGGTCCGCAGATTTTCAAACAGGTCCTGCCTGCCGGTCAGCAGCTTGTGCGGGTAGCACTGGTGCCCGACATCAAACAGCAGCCGGTCGTGGCTGAAGTCAAACACGTAATGCAGCGCAATGGTCAGCTCCACCACACCCAGGTTCGGCGCCAAGTGCCCGCCGGTCTGGCTGACCCGGTCGCAGATCGCCTCACGGAGTTCGCCAGCCAACTGCTCAAGCTGATCCACCGACAAACGCTTCAGGTCAGCCGGGCTTTGGACTGTTTCCAAAAGTCGCCCCTCGCTGCCTTGGTTTGTCTGAGGCCTGGTTTCACGTTCCTGCATGTAGGGTCTCCATACCCGTGCCTCCCCGTCAGCACGAATCCCCCCATTCTACCCCCAAAAACCCCGGCAGTTCACCCCAGAAGCCAATTCCCGCGCTAGCGAGTCCGCTCTGCCAATAACATTGCCAACGCGGTTAACACTTTGCCGCCCTCGCCCAGTTCCGCCGCCGCCTCGGTGGCCTCGCCAAGCAGCCGCTCGACCTCCGCGTGGCACATGTCCAGCCCCAATACCCCCGGGTAGGTCAGCTTGCCCGCCGCCTCATCCTTTTGGGTGGCTTTCCCCAGTTCCTCCGCCGACCCCGTGACGTCCAGCACGTCATCAATCACCTGGAACATCAGCCCCACCGCTTCGCCGTACCGCCCCACCGCCTTCAGCTGCGCCCCGGTCGCCTGGGCCGAAACCGCGCCCATTCGGCAGGCCGCCCGGATCAACGCTGCGGTCTTGTGCCGATGCACCTTCTCCACCCGCTCAACCGCGTCGTCCTCGTCCTCCCCCTCGGGCTCGTACCCCGGCTCTTCCCAAGGCGGCAGCGTGTCGTACACCTGCCCCGCGATCATGTCCCCCGACGCCAGCGAGAGCTCCCGCACCAGCGCCCCCGCCACACTCGCATCGGACACCCGGGTCGTGAGCACTTCAAACGCAAACACATGCATGAAGTCGCCCGTCAGGATCGCCATCGCCTCGTTCGTGTGCTTGTGCAGCGTCGCCCGGCCGCGTCGCAAATCATCATCATCCATCGCCGGCAGGTCGTCATGCACCAGTGAGAACGTGTGGATCAACTCCACCGCCGACGCCGCCGGCAACGCGTCTGCCGCTTTGCCCCCCACCGCCTCGCAGCACAACAGCGCCAACGCCGGACGCAACCGCTTGCCCGGGCCAAACACCGCGTAAACCGCCGCATCCGCCAGATTCCCAGGCAAAGCCCGCTGGGCCAACGCATCACGCAGATACCCCTCCACCGCTTCCGCCAGCTCGGGCAACCGTTCATTCACCTTCGGCAACGTCTTAGCCATGCAGGGAGTATAGAAAACATCAAAAGAAGAAAGCCCGATGCGAGGTTTTCGCACCGGGCTTCGTGGTTCATGTTTGTAGTCGGCTTACCGCGACTCGACCAGTTCGTCGTCCCAGCTGCCGTCTAAGAAGCCCTGCAGCTTGCGGGCGCGGACGGGGTGTTGCAGCTTGCGGATGGCCTTGGCCTCGACCTGACGGACGCGTTCGCGGGTAACCTTGAAGATTCGGCCGACCTCTTCGAGGGTGTACGTGTACCCGTCGCCGATGCCGTAGCGGAGCTTGATGATCTCGCGTTCACGGTAGGTCAGGGTCTTGAGCACCTGCTCGATCCGTCCCTTGAGCATGTCGCCGGTCGCCGACTCGGTCGGGTTCTCTGCCCGCTCGTCCTCGATAAAGTCGCCGAAGTAGCTGTCCTCGCTCTCGCCGACCGGGCGGTCCAGCGAGATCGGGTGCCGGCTGATCTTCATCACCCGCCGGGCCTCGGCGACGGGCATGTCCGCGGACTCGGCGATCTCTTCGATCGTGGGCTCGCGTCCGAACTGCTGCAGCAGGTTCTTCTGGATGTTGCGCAGCTTGCTCATCGTCTCGATCATGTGCACCGGGATGCGGATCGTCCGGGCGTGGTCGGCGATCGCGCGGGTGATCGCCTGGCGGATCCACCAGGTGGCGTAGGTCGAGAACTTGTAGCCCCGCTTGTACTCGTACTTGTCGACGGCACGCATCAGGCCGGTGTTGCCCTCTTGGATGATGTCCAGGAAGCTCAGCCCGCGGTTGCGGTACTTCTTGGCGATCGACACGACCAGACGCAGGTTGCCGCCGGACAGGTCACGCTTGGCCTGCTCGTACTCGTCGAAGACCACGGTGATCTCGCGCTCCTGCGCGTCCAGGTCTTCGGGGGTCATCAGGACCAGCGAACGCAGGCCCGTCAGCTCTTCCCGCATGACCATCACATCTTCGGGGTCGTACCGGTCCGGGTACGCTTCGCTGGCGGCGATGTCCTTTTCCAACTGCTGCATCTTGTCGCGGATCGACCGCAGCTTCTTCAGCAGCGGCTGAATCTTGCTGGTCCGCAGCGAGCATTCTTCGATCAGCGTCGCCATCTTCCGCCGACGCAGCAGCATCAGGCGGTTCAGCTCGCCGATCCGCGTCTTGCTCGGGCGCGACTTGGTGTAAATCTCCTCAAGCTCTTCCCAGTCCATCCGGTTAAGTTCGAGCAGCTTCTTGATCGTCTTCAGGTTGTGCGGGATACGTGCCGCGATCTTGCCCTTGGCGTCTTCCTCAGCCGTGGAAATCTTCATCGTCCGGTCAAACGGCAGGTCGCCCTCATGGACCAGCTCCAGCGTGTCCACGCACTGCATCACCGCGTAGTCGTTCTCCAGCACCCGCCGACGGAAGATCATGCGGGTCGTCTCGATCTTCTTAGCCAGCCGGATCTCTTCGTCGCGGGTCAGCAGGCTGATCTCGCCCATCTGCGTCAGGTACATCCGCACCGGGTCGTCGATCCGCTTGTTGCTGGACTCGGCCAGCGCGTTGGCGATCTCGGCCTTGGCCTGCTCGGGCGTCAGCTGCCCGTCGTCCGCGGCCTCTTCGCTGTCCTCGTCGGATTCCTCGACCGCTTCGCCTTCTTCCAGGCCGTGCGTATCCGTCGCGGCTTCCTCAGCGGGGGTCTCGGCCCGCTTGACCAAAGGCGGCAGGCCCGGCCGGCGCTTCCGCAGTTCCGCCGGGGCCGACAGCAGGTCGACCAGCGGGATGCCTTCCTCTTCCAGATGCACCAGCAGCACATCGATCTGGTCCGGCTCGGCAACCTCGTCCGGCACGAGCGCGATCAGTTGGTCAAACGTCAGCAGGCCTTGCTTGCGGGCCGTGCGGTACAGTTCAGTCAGACAGGGGTGTTCACGTTGCAGAATCATGAGGCGTTTTTCTAGGTCAGGGAGCTGGATCAGGTCGGAGGGGTGGAAGGAGTGGGGCTCGGTCGGTTCAGTGGGTTAAGGCGGTGGCCGGAAGATGTTGGCGGCGATGCGGTTGGGCTCGCGCTGCTCGATCAGTTTCTGCAGCCGGCGCGCCTTTTCTAACGCGTCATCCGTTTCGGGAAGCCGCATCCTTTCGTCGCGGTAGTCGCCTTCTCGGACAAAGCGTCGCAGCGCGTCCGCAGCGTGGATCAGCGTGGCTTTGCGGGCCGCTTCGTCCCCGGCGGTCGCGACATCGACCTCCCGGTCCGCCGCGGTCGCCAGGTGGATCAGCTCGTGCTCGCCACGCTGCGCCAACTCGCCCAGCAGTTCCGCCAGACTCAACGGCTTGCCTTCTTCCAAACGGTCGAAGATCAACCGGTAGACGCTGCGTCCTTCGGGGCTGGGCAGCTCCTGGGGGTGCAAGGCTTCGTCCAGCGACACGCCGTCGCTTAACGGCGTATCAAACAGGCCCGGCTCTAGCAGCAGGCACCCGATCAACTGCCGTTCCGCAGCCTGTTGTGCCCTAAGACTACTTCCCGTAACCGACGAGGCCAGCGAGGTTTCATCGCTATTTGACTTGACAGGTTCCAATTCAGCCGCCGGGTCAGGGTATTCCTCACCCGCCGGTGCGTAATCGTCGTAAACCTGAGTATCAGGAGAATTTGGGGCACTCTGCCGAGGCGCCACGGGGGTCACTTTTTTCGCCTCCGCCGGCCGATTCCGCTGCAACGCCACCCGCGATTGGATCAACTGCTGCACTTCCGACTCCGGCATCCGCAGCAACGCCTGCACCTGCTGGACGATGAACGCCTTACGGAACGGACCGGTCCGGGTCATACCCAACTCAATCAGCCGGTCCACATACCCCTCCACCAGCCGCTGCTTCGCGCTCAGCGAGCCCGCATCCTCCATCTTCCGTTTCACCGAGCCGAACTGGTACGTCATCGCGTCTTCCGCCCCCGCGATCGCGTCCTCCCACTTCGCCAGCCCGCCCTCCTCAGCCAGCAGTTCGTCCGGGTCCTTCCCGCCGGGCAGCACGCAGACCGCCACGTCCAGCTCCCCAGCGAAGAACACCTCCATCGCCCGGTCTGCCGCCTTCTGTCCCGCAGCATCCCCGTCGAAGACGAGCACGACCTTGTCGCAGTACTTGCGGAGTTCCCGCGCGTGTAGCTCAGTTAAGGCGGTGCCCAGCGTCGCGACCGTGTTGCACGCCCCAGCCTGGTGGCAGGCGATCACATCGGTGTACCCCTCGACGATCACCGCGGTCCGAGTGTCCATCATCGGCTTCTTCGCGCGGTGGATGCCGTACAGCGTTGCCGACTTATTGAACAGCGCGTGCTCGGGGCTGTTGATGTACTTGGGGTTGTCTTCCTTCCGCAGCTGCCGCCCGCCGAACGCGATCGGCCGAGACAGCGCGTCCAGCACCGGGAACATCAGCCGATGCCGGAAGAAGTCGTAAGGCGACCCGTCCTGCCGACGCCGGAGCAGGTGAGCTTTCTCGAGGTTGACCGTGTCCCAACCGAAGCGGTTGGCCGCCCGCGACAGGCCGTCCCACGCATCGGGCGCATAGCCCAACTGGAACGCCTCGATCATCTCGTCGTTGACCCCGCGCTCCTGCAGGTACCGCCGAATCTCTGCCGCGTCCGGCGACTGCAGGCAGCGTTGGAAAAAACCCATCGCCTGCTCGTTGGCCTCGGCGATCAGCTTGCGGTCATCCCGCGCCTGCTTCTGCCGAGGCGATTCGTCTTCATCCAGATGGATCCCCGCCCGCTCCGCCAGGAAACGCACCGCTTCGGGGTACGCCATCTTGTGGTAATTCATCATCCACCCGATCGCGTCCCCCGACGCCCCGCACACGAAGCAGTGATAAATCTGCTTATGAGGCACCACGTACATCGACGGGTTCTTGTCCTCGTGGAACGGGCACAGGCAGGCAAACTCACGCCCCTTAGGCGTCAGCTTCACCGACTCGCCAACCAGGCGCACCAGGTCCGTTGCCTGCCGCACCTGCAGTTTTTGGTCTTCACGAATCGCCATGCGGCGAAGTCCCCAAATCGTCTCGCACCCGTACATGCAAAACCGTCGGGCGAGTCGGCGTCCGCCGGCAAGCGCCGGGGCCGCTGGGTGGGTTGGAATAAAGGGGCCGTGTTGCCGTCCGCTCCCGTGGTGGTGTAGGGGTCGTCAGACGGCCGGCACAAGATTGGGAGCCGCTCCAAGCTCCGAACGAACCATTATGGCACCCCTTGAGGCGGTTCGTCAACGTTGATCACCCTGAAAACCCAGTTTTCCCGGTTCTCGGACGGGTTTTCAGGCCAAAACAGGGATGAGCGGGATGAATCGGATCGCTTTGTAGCCGCGAGGCGACGCCTCGCAGGTGCTCCGCCTCGCGGGCCGTTCTGGCCCGCACAAACTTACGGCATTGTTTGTGACTAAAACCCGTTTAACTCAATGTTCCAAATACACTTCTGCCCGTTTGCTCAACCTGCTGCAAACCCGTCAACAGCTCTTGGCGAATCAGTTCCGGCGTTTCCGGCGTAGACCACTCCTGTATTTTCTGCAAAGCGTCCTGAAGTTCATCTCGGAGCATGACCACTTCGTCGGGGGCCAGCACCACGTATTCGCAAAACGAAGGCGCTGACACACCAATTCGACGACCGCCCTCCAAAACCCACAGCAACTCATACTGCAAGCCCGCGTTCGTCACACGCTCCAACAATTCGAGGGTATATGACGGATGCAAACCATCCATAGACACCCCTTCAACCGCCAGTTCCTCTTCTAAACCCTCCGGGCCAAATAGCAAACTGATGATCGTGTCTAATTCGCACCATTCGTCCTCCGGGACGCTGCCGTAGTCGATGCCCTGTTTTACCATCCGCCGTGCCAGCCGTTCGATCACTTCCAAGTTGCCCCAGTCGTCCCACGTGACCGCCTCCACCACTTGCTCTTCAATAACGGAATCATTGCTACCCCATAGCCGATCGAATTGAGATTCAGAAAAAGAAACGAAGTGCCATAGATAAGACATTCATCAACTCCCCATCAGAAGGCTTCAATTTTGCAAACAGATAGAGCCCCCACATCTTGACAGCACAACCTTCTTTCGCCAACCCTAACCTACAAATCCCAACCATCCCAGTTCCCTACTTGCACCCAACGAAAAACGGGCGACCCCTGCGGATCGCCCGTTTCGTGTAATTCGTTCTGGCTGGGCTTACTCGGCCGCGGCGTCCTGCTCGGGCTTGTAGGCGTACTTCCGCTTGAGCGGCTTGACGACCAGGCCGGACTTGATGGCCTTGGTGGACGCCTTGACCTTGCGGACCGAGCCGTCGGGCATGACGCAGTTGACCTTCTGGATGTTGGGCTTGAAGGTGCGCTTGGTCTTGCCGGTGATCTTGGTGCCGACGCCGCCGAGGTACTTGGCCTTACCGCGGGTGGTGTAGGTGCGGCCGGAGGTGGTGCGCTTGCCGGTAAATTCGCAGACACGGGGCATGGTGAAGCCTCAACAGGTCGTTTAGGGGGTTCGAGGGGGATGCCCTGCCCTTACTGGGGCCGGGAATCGAGCCGCACAGTGTAGCAATCCATCAGAATAGAGCAAGAGCCTGCGAGCCGGCCCGTGCCGGGCCGGGATCACTCCCCGATCATGCCGTTTTCTCGTGCGTAGGCGAACACGCCGCCAGCATCGACAATCGGCTTGGCATCACCCAGAGGGTTCAGCTCGAACGTATCGCCGGTGGTCAGGTTCTTGAGCGTCCCCGCCTCAGCGTCCAGCTCGACTTCGTCGCCGGTCTTGACCTTGCCTTCGATCAGCCGTTGCTGGCTTTCCAGAGGCAGCAGGTACCCGCCGTTGACGCAGTTGCGGAAGAAGATCCGCGCGAAGCTCTCCGCCACGACCGCCACCGCCCCGGCCTCAGCGATCGCCAGCGGCGCGTGCTCCCGGGAGCTGCCGCAGCCGAAGTTGCCGCCGCCGATCACGACCTTGAACTCGGACTTGAACTGGCCGTCTTCCACGAAGTCGATGTCGCCCGCCGGCAGGCCGCGTTGGCCCTGGGGCACGCCGACATTGGCGTACATCCCGAAGTACTTGCGTTCCTCGGGGATCGCCGGGTTATACGCCAAGTACTCAGCGGGGATGATCTGGTCGGTGTCGATGTCGTCGCCCAGCACGTAGGCCTTACCGCGGATCACGGAGTCCATGGGAATCTTCCTTTGAAGGGGTCGAGCCCAACAGTATAGACAGCCCGCCGCCCTGTGTCGGGCCGAGGGATGCCGCTTGGCTGGCCTTCCGTGTCCGTGTCTTAGCGGCTCAGCCCCAGTTCCCAGTCCCCGCCGGTGTGGTTCAGCGATCGGGCGCCGCCGTCGGCCCCGGCACCGCCCGCCCCCTCCGCGCCGCCGCCCTGCTCGCCTTCGGGGCCATCTTCGACCACCGTGGTTTGCCGCTCATCCTGAATCCGCTGCTCCGCCCGCTGCAGCAACCCCGCCAGGGCCGGGTCCAGGCTCCGCTGCCCCAACGCCCGCTTGAGCTGCTCCAGCATGCCCGCAGCTTCGTCCACCTGCTCGGCCTCCACCATCGCCAACGCTGCGTCGCTGAACAGCTCCACCAACTCGGCCTGCCGAGTAGTCGACAACCCAGACTCGCCCGCCGGCGACAGCAACACCTCCGCCAGTTCCACCGCTGGCTGGTGCTCCATCAAGTCCAGCCACGCCGCGATCTTGACCATATCCCGCCGCAAAGCCGCGTCGCCCGCCACACCCGACTCCAGCAACGCCACCGCTTCCAGCGCCGCTTCATCCCGGCCGGCGGCCAACTCCGCCTCGGCCCGCATCAGCGTCAGCATCCGCTCCGCTTCGGACCCCGGCAACCGCTCAGCGAACAACCCGCACGCCTCGTTCAACACCAGGAGCCGCCCCAACGCATCGGGCTCGCCCTGGACGTACGCCAGGATCGAAGCGTACGCATCGTCGACCGCAATCCGCCCCGCCATCGCCACCACCGCCGAGCGCCACGTCTCCAGCAGCGCGCCGTTCGTGACCTGATCCCCCGGCCGGGCCTCCACCAAAGCCGCCAGCATCGCCGCCGATTCACCCCGACGCTGCACCGCGGCGTAAACAATCGGCTGAATCGTCGCGTCCTCCAGATGCGGGATCATCGCGTCCAAAGGCCTTTGGGCATTCACCCAAACCCGCGCCGCCGCCAGGCGCACCCCCGCCGATTCGCTGCCCAGCCACGCCTCGATCCGTGCCCAGTCCGCCTCTTCGCCCACCCGCGCCAACAGCTGCACCTCCTGTGGCGAGGGTACCGCCCCTTCGGGCAACAACTGCCGCACCAACGCCGCCATCTGACGCGCGACCGCCGGCTCCATCAACCCCGCGTCAAACGCTGCGGTCAACATCCCCGCCGCATCCGCCCGCAGCCTCGACTGCGACAACAGCGCCAGCCCAGGCACCACCGCGTCCCGTTGCGGCACCCGCGTCAACAGCCGCAGGTACGCCGCTAGCACCGTCGGGTCCGTCTCTAAACGCCCTGCCAAGCGCAACGCCACACGCTGGGCCGCCTGTTCATCCGCCAAGTCACCCAGCACCCGCGCCGAACGCTCCCGCAGCCGCGGATCACCCGCCTCCAAATTCTCACGCAACGCCAAACGCAGCGTGTCTTCCGTCGGCAGGCCGTCATTGATCCGCTGCCGGGCCAAGTCCATCGCCAGCAGCCGAACCGTCGGCAACGCGTCCACCAGCCAAGACTCCAGCAACGCCACCCGCTGCTCCGTGGCGGTCTGCCGATACAACCCCTGCATCGCTTCGATCAGCCGTGCCGCCACGCGCTGCTGCTCCGCCGTCTGAGCCCGGACCCGTCGAGCCAACCAATCGCTCCGGCGGGCTTGCCACTGGGTTTCCGACCACGCCCGTGCGGACGACCACCACGCCAGCCAGGCGTCACGGTCCCGTCCCAGGTCCGCCCGCCCGGTCGACTGCGCCAACGCCTCGAACGCTGCCCCCCGCACGCCTTCAGCCTGCCCGGGCTCGGTCAGCCCCACCAAGACCCCTACCGCGTCCTGCGTGCCAAACCCCGCCAGCCCAGCGATCGCCGCCTCGCGGGTCCCAGCGGTCTGCGCGTTGTCGGTGGCCAACTCAATCAACCCCGCTTGCATCGCCGGGCTGTCAAACCACCACATCGCTTCAGCCAATCGTGCCTGCGTGCGCGCCTCGACCGCCATCGGCAGCCGAGCCAGCAGGGCTTCGCCCACCGCGTTGCCCAATTCCGCATCCAAGCCCGTCCCGACCACCGCCTGGGCCACCGCTTCCCAAACGCTCGGCCGATCCACCGTTTCCAACGCCCACACCAACCCCCGCTCCGCTTCCGGATCAGCCATCACCAGCAACGCCGTCGCCGCCGCCCGGCGTTCGGGGGCCGTCGATGCCTCCCCCAGCAAGACTTCCAGCTGCTGCGTGACCACCGGCCCGTATCGCTGGCTCTCGAGCCCCGCCTGCTTAGGCGTCGGCGCGACAACGTCTTGCGGGTATACCCGCGTCGGCCAGGCCCAACCCATCACCGCCACACTCAGCCACACGCCTGTCCACGCCGACCGACCACGCCCCCGACGCTTCCGCGTGGGCGCTGCCTTCTGCGAACTGGGTTGTTTGACTTGGCGTTGCAAAGCACAGGTCCCAAAAACATCTTCACGACTCAGCCGGATCCAGCCCACCCCAACGGCCGAGAAAAACTCCTGTTCCAGCCCCAGGCGGGTGCTGACCGATACCCCCTCTATCGCCCAGATCGCCCTTGGAACGCGATCTTTCGGGCTTTCCCCAAGTCTAAGCCCCAACGACCGTTTCCAGCCGACTGAACCCACAAAACCGACGCCTCAAAACCGTCCCAGTTCCCAACGATGCACGAGTCCACCAACGCCGAACACCACGCCAAGCGCGCCCATCGCTTCTACGAAGCCGGACACTGGCACCTCGCGCTGGCCGAACTGAAGCTGGCCCTGAGTATCGACCCGGATCAGCCCGACTGGTACGTCGGCCTAGGCCTGACCCTCGAGGCCATGGAACGCTACGACGAGGCCATCGACGCCTTCCAGACCGTGCTGGAACTCCGTGGCGAAGACCCGCAGACGCTGCTGCACCTGGGCATCGACCTCATCCGCGCGAACCAGCCCGCCCAGGCCGTAGGCGTGCTGGACCGGATCGACGCCCTGGAACCGCATCACCTGCCCGCCCACGCCCAACGCATCCTCGCCTACGCCCTGCTCGGGCAGCACGAAGACGCGGAGCTGTACTTCTACCTCGCCCGCCAACTCATGCCCGAGGACGCGCCGGACGACCCGGCCTGCCTGGACCACATGGCCCACTCGTTTGCCATGCGGGGCGAGTTCGCACGCGCCATCGCCTGCTGGCAGCAGACCGCCGAGCAGGACACCGGCTACCCCGGCGTGCACGCCAACCTGGCCCGCGCCCTCTGGCGCGACGACCGCCCGACCCAGGCCTGGCGGGCCTTCCGCCGCCACCTCGCCCACGAGCCCGAAGATGTCCAGGCCATGACCGACCTCGCTCGGCTGATGATCTCGCTGGACCACCCCGAGCAGGCCGAGCGTCAGCTCCGCGAAGCCGCAGCACTGGACCCCGACAACGCCGCGATCCACCACGCACTGGGTGAACTGGCGCTCAGCGACGATCGCCTGGACGCCGCCGACTCGCGGCTACGCCAGGCCATGCTCATCGAGCCCAGCCGCGCGGGGGTCCGCCTGGCGCTGTCCCGGGTCGCCCGCCGTCAGAACAAGCCCCAGACCCGCGCCCGCCTGCTGCTCAACGAACTGGCCTGCGACGGGCACACGCCCAGCCAGGCGCTGACCTTGGCCGAAGCCCTGCTGGAAGTCGGCGAACCCGGGCGGGCCGCCGCGTTTTTGCAGCACGCGCTGCACACCGAGCCCCTGCTGGCTGCTCCGTTCCCCGACCAGGCCGAGGCCGAGTTCCTGTTCGCGTTGGCCTGCTTGGAGTTGAACCACGCCGATCGTGCGGTGCGTGCGCTGCGTCGGGCGACCAAGCTCGATCCCAACCACCCCGATGCCTACGCCCTGCTGGTGCAGACGATGCTGCGCCAAGGCCAGGCCCGCCGCGCCACCGCGACGCTCCGCAGCGCTCTGCTGCACCACCCCCACGACCGCCGGCTGATCCGCCTGAACCGCCGCGCTGCCCTGGACCTGACCTGCGAGAAGCTCCTGCCGGTGCTCCGCTAAGGTCTCACCTCAAAAACCAAACACCAGCGGCGCGACGATTACCATCACCGCCATCACGATGAAGTTCAGCGGCAGGCCGAACCGCACGTAATCCATCACCCGGTACCCGCCGGCCCCGTACACCATCAGGTGCGTCGGGTAGCTGATCGGCACAGCAAACTCCGCCACCGCCGCCATCATGATCGCCAACGCAAAAGGCACCATGTTGTAGTCCCCCTCGATCGCGATCGCCTGGGCAATCGGGAACGCCAACGCCGCGGCCCCCGCGTGCCCGATCATCATGTTGAACAGCATCGTCGCCAGGTAGATCCCCGCCAGAATCCCGTGCGGGCCCAAGGGCTCAGCCACAGAAATCAGCGCGTGCCCGACCATCTCCGCCGCGCCCGTCGAGTCCAGGGCGGTGCCGATCCCGATCGCCGCCCCGATCGCCAACAAAACGCGCCACTCCACCGCCCGCCGCGCGTCCGCCGGCGTGCAGCAGCCCGTCACGACCATCAGCCCCCCGCCCATCAGCGCCAGCGCGACCAGCGGCAGCGTCTTGGTCGCCGCCAGCAGCACGATCAACGCCAACAGCACCAACGCGATCGGCGCGCGCTGGTGACGCAGCGGGTTGCTGCCTTCCAGCGCGGTCATCAGATAAAAGTCCTTGCTGTGCCGGTGCTGCTCCAGAAAACGCGGGTGGGACTCGATCAACAGCGCATCGCCCGGCTGGAGCTTGATGTCCCCGATCTTGCCGCCGACCTGCGTGCCCTCGCGGTGCACCGCGATGATCACGCCGTTGTACTGCGTACGGAACCGCGACTCGCGCACCGTCTTGCCGAGGATGTCGGACTGATGGCTGACCACCGCCTCGACCAACAGCCGGTCCGGCCGCGGGTCACGCAGCTTGAACACCTGCCCCGGCGCGGGGATCAACCCCCGCAGCTTCTGCAGGTCGCCGACCGCGTCCACCTGCCCCACAAAGATCAGCCGGTCGTTCGCCCGCAGCGCCTGCTCGGGCCCGACCGCGACCAACCGCTCGCCGTCCCGTTCAATCTCCGCCAGGTACACGCCCGGCAGCGCCCGGAGCCCCGCGCGTTCAATCGTCTTGCCGACCAAAGGCCCGGTCGCTTCCACCATCAGCTCGATCGTGTAGCTCCGCCCTTCGCCCGACGCCTCGGCACCCGACGCTTTACGGTTCGGCAGCAGCCAGCGGGACATCAGCGCCACATAGACCATCCCCAGCAACGCCGCGGGCACGCCCACCCACGCGATCGTGAACATCCCAAAACGCTCACGCGTCGCGTCGTCCAGCAACCCATACACGATCAGGTTCGTGCTCGTCCCGATCAGCGTGCAGGCCCCGCCCAGGATCGCCGCGTAGCTCAACGGGATAAACAGCTTCGACGGGCTGAGGTTGTACTTCCTGCACCAGTCGTTCACCACCGGGATAAACATCGCCACGATCGGCGTGTTGTTCAAGAACCCCGACATCACCGCCACCGAAGGCATCATCCGCACCTGGGCCTGCAGCGTGTTCTTGGGTCGGCCGAGTACAGCCTGGGTCACCAGGCTCATCGCGCCGGTCTGGGTCAGCCCCGCCGCCACGACAAACAGC
Source organism: Phycisphaeraceae bacterium (assembly GCA_965230305.1). Classification (GTDB taxonomy): domain Bacteria; phylum Planctomycetota; class Phycisphaerae; order Phycisphaerales; family Phycisphaeraceae. The sequence goes on from OZ245998.1 coordinate 883,494, forward strand.
ACCCCGATCGTCACCACCGCCTCGTTGCCGAAGCCCGCGACCATCTCCCCGGCTTCGGGGAACGCGTCGGACGTGACCCGCATGCACATCAAGACCCCAAGCCCGCCCAGCAACACCGTGTCCGGGCCGGCCCAGTTCTTAATCAGTGCAAAGGCCATCAGGGCGATCAGCCCCAACGTAAACCACGCTTCCCATTCCGCCATCACGAGCTCCTCACCGCAACGGTCCGCACCGTGTCCTCAGTTCCCGCCGCACGCGCGACGTCCGGGCATTATCGGCCGAGACGAGGCCCGACGCTCAAACCACCGCCAAAACCCCCATCGATGGCCCCCCGTGTGATCATTTTGTCGGGTAGACCGGCCCAATACTCAAGTCCAACCCCCGCCATCTCGATACAGAGATAGGCACTCTGTATCGCCTAACCCACGAGGCAAAGAGGAACATGACTCAAAACGTGCTGCGAATGATGTGTCCGAACCTCAACTGCCGGACGATCCTGTCTGTCCCGGACACCGCCCGGGGCAAGACCGTCAAATGCCGCAACTGTGGGGCCAAAGTCTCGGTGCCAAAGCGTTCAGAACCCGCAGCCACGGACAAGAAAAAGTCCGACGCCGCCTAAGCCACTGCACGAAACCTTGAATCGATTCACTCGTCCCCAGCGAGGCGCTCCAGCGCCTGCAGCGGGTCGTCATCGTCGTCGCTCATCGACACCTCGCGCGGGCTCTCCACCGGCGACGGCGCGATCATCGTGTTGCCCGCGTTGTTCTCGTTGGGGTCTTCCAACACCGAACGCACCGGCTCGATCTCCCCCGGCTCGCCGTCAATCACCACCGTAAAGACCACCGGCCCAATCGAGATCCGGTCGCCGGGCTCAAGGTCCGTCTCCTGAACGCGCTTGTCGTTGCAGAATGTACCGTTGCTGGAGCCCAGGTCCTTCAGGACCACCGCGTCGTCTTCCAGCAACAGCTCGCAGTGATGCCGCGAAACGCTGGACAGAGGCACCCGCAGGTCGCAATTGTTTTTACGACCGACAATAATTGAAGGCTTGCTGACCGGAAAATCCCGTCGCGTGCCATCCGCTTTAAACATCACCAGCACAACCGACATCATGTGTTGCAACCTATGACAGACAAGACCATTAACCTGATTCAAGATAGCCCCAATAACGCAAATCAGCAAACCCGCACGCGCTCGCCTGCGATCGACCTTCAGCAGGCCGATCCGCTCGATGGGCTGTATCTCCATATCCCGTTCTGTTTCCACAAATGCCACTACTGCGACTTCTACTCGCTCGTCGACACACCAGAACAGAACCGACAGCCCGATTTTATCGACGCACTCGTCCGCGAGCTTGAGCATTGGTTCGCCCATCACCCCCAGGCCACAACCGCCCGGCCGCGCACGCTATTTGTCGGCGGCGGCACCCCCACCCTGCTCGCGCCCGAACTCTGGGCCCGCTTGTTAGAAAAACTCGAAAGACTCCAACTCACCGCCAACCTCGACGAATTCACCGTCGAAGCCAACCCTGAAACCGTCACACTCGAGCTCATGCAAACCCTGGCCCAAGGCGGGGTCAACCGCGTCTCCATCGGCGCTCAAACCTTCCACCCCCAACACCTCAAAACACTCGAGCGCTGGCACGACCCGGCCTCGGTCCCCCAAGCGGTCCAAACCACTCGGGACGCAGGCATCACCAACCTCAACCTCGACCTCATCTTCGCCATCCCAGGCCAAACCGTCGCCGATCTCGACCACGACCTCGACCAAGCCCTGGCCCTGCAACCCGACCACCTCTCCTGCTACAGCCTGATCTTTGAACCCAACACGCCCCTGGCCGCAAGACGCGACCGCGGGCAGATTGCGCCCGCCGACGAAGAACTCGAACGCAACATGTACGCCCACGTCATCCAGCGCCTCACCGATGCCGGCTACGAGCACTACGAAATCAGCAACTTCGCCAAGCGAACCCCAAAAGGCCCACGCGTCGCTCAGCACAACCTCGTCTACTGGCACAACCACAACCACCTCGGCCTGGGCCCCGGTGCCGCCAGCCACCTCAACGGCACCCGCTGGAAGAATCAGCCCAACCTCACACGGTACACCCAGCAAAGCCCCAACCCCCCGATCACTCAACTCGAAACCCTCGACCCCGACGCCCGCCTAGGCGAAGCGCTGATGCTCGGCCTGCGGCTCCGGCAGGGTGTCCTCACTTCAAGCATCCCCCAAGACGACCGCCGACAACCCACGTTGCAGATGCTGCTCGAACAGCAACTCCTGGAAACGCACGACGGCCGCTACCGCCTGACCGACAAAGGGCTTTTCCTTGCCGACGCCGTGCTCGCCGAGTTGTTGTGAATCAGGTGTCAAACGTCAATCGAAGCCAGAAAAACACAAGCCCCGCCGTTGCCGGCAGGGCTTGTGTGGTTTCTCGCCAACGAGGGTGACGGGGCTCGAACCCGCAACCTTCGGATCGACAGTCCGATGCTCTAACCAATTGAGCTACACCCCCTCGTAAGGGGTCGCCCGGGCCGGTGGGCCCGATCGGGCGAGACGCGACAGAATAAACACCCTAGCGGCCATGTCAAGCCCGCCCCTACCGTACCGCTCGCTTCGGCCGAAACCCAACCCTAGAGCGGCCAATCACTTCACTTCGTTCAGCTTGATCGCACACCGGTTCTTGGCCGAGAGCATCGCCGCCTCCAGCACCCGCTGCGTCTGGTACGCATCGGCAAAGTCCGGCAGCGGGACCACCGGCTTCCGCCCCGCGATCGCCAGGCACATATCCGCCGCTTGGTTCACGAACCCGTGCTCGTAGCCGATGACGTGCGCATCGGGCCACCACGCGCCCGCATACGGGTGCCCGTCCTGCCCGCGTGTCACGTTGATCGTCGACCAGCCCTGAAGCTTCGGCTCAAGCGTCGCGTCAAACCACTCCAGCTCGTTCATGCGTTCGAAGTTGAAACGCAGCGCGCCCTTCTCACCATGAATCTCGATCCGGTTGCGGTTCTTGTCGCCGGTGGACAAACGTGTGGCTTCAAAGCTCGCGACCGCGCCGCCTTTCATGCGCGCCAAGAACAGCACCGCATCATCCACCGTGGACTTGCCGGTCTTCTTGCCGCGCTTGGGCGGGTCGACGAGCTTGCGTTCCTTGATGAACGTCTCGGCGATCGCGCCGCTGACCTCCGCAAACTCATCGCCGGTGATGAACCGCGCCATGTCGATGATGTGGGCGTTCAGGTCGCCGTGCGCGCCCGAGCCGGCCTGCTTGCCCTGGAAGCGCCAGAGCAGGGGTGTGTCCGGCCCGCCCCAGTCTTGTAAGTACGCCGCGCGGATGTGGTAAATCCGCCCGAGCTTGCCCTGCTTGGCCAACTGATGCGCCAACGCCACCGCGGGGCAACGCCGGTAGTTGTACCAAACGAAAGTCTGCGACCGTTTGGCCTTCTTGGCCGCCTGTACCATCTCCCGCGCGTCGGTCAACGTCCCCGCTAAAGGCTTTTCACACGCCACATGTTTGCCCGCTTCCAAGGCTGCGATCGCCTGGTCTCGGTGCACGTGGTTCGGCGTGCCCACATCGACCAGGTCGATCTCCGGGTGCGTGCAGGCCTCAAGCCAGTCTGTCGTCCAGTTGGCCCAGCCCCAACGCTTGGCGAAGGCTTTGAGGTCTTTAGGGTCCCGCGCTGCGATCGTGTGCATCACCGGTTCAAACGGGAGCTTGAAGAACCTGCCTGCTTTCAGGTAGGCGTTGGAGTGGGTCCGGCCCATGAACTTGGAGCCGATCAATGCGACATTCAACGCACGGGTCATACCAGCGCCTCCTCATGCGGGGAATTTGTTGTGAGTGTACCCATGCGGGCAGGCGAAATCAGGCCGCCCGGTACGTCCCGCCGCGCTGGCCCTTGATGTCCTTGCGCTTGATCTTGCCTTCTTTAACGAGCTTGGTCAGCGTGTTGTCGGCACGGCCACCACGGCCTTCGCCGGACCAGTGCTTGTTGACACTCGCCGAAGTCGCGTCGGGGTTGGCCTTCACGAAGTCATACACCGACTGCTCGCCGGTCTTTTTGAACGTGCCCCGCTTCTTCCGGCCAGCCCGCTTCTTCGTGACCTTTTTCTTAGCGACCTTCTGCTTGCCCGCTGCCTTCCGAGGCCGGCCGGGGCCGCGCTTCTTCGGGGCCGACGTATCCGGATCGATCCCGAGCGACGCAAACGCCGCGTCGATCTCTGCGATCTTCGCTTCGTACGAAGCACGTTCCTTCTTCATCTTGGCAATCAAAGCAGAAAGTTCATTCACCGTACTCGCGGGCATCGCAGACTCCTGGGTTAAGTAATCAACTTGTGGAAACATTTCATATCAAAGCAAAACACCCGGGAATCTAAACACCATATCGAACTACTAAGCGCAAGACAAATCAAGAAAGGCCGTTTAACAACCACGCAAAATATACATTATCTATGCAAGCAGAATCACATCAGCATGCCGGTGATTTTACCTTGAAAAACCAGCGAGCCGTCGACGACGCCTTGTGTCAAACACACCTGTCGGCGAGACCGCATTTCGACCTGCTTGCACATCAAGAGCAAGCGGTCGCCGGGCTTCACTTGGCCGCGGAACTTCACGTCATCCACGCCGACAAACCCCATAAAAGCCCCCCGCAAGCGACGCAGCACGACAAAACTCGCGCACTGGGCGGCGGCCTCGATCATGATCACGCCCGGCAGCAGCGGGCGGTCCGGCAGGTGGCCGGGCACCCAGAACTCCTCCGCGCGCACATGTTTCACCGCGGTGATCGCCGTGCGATCCTCGTTCTCCCAAATCACTTCGTCGATATGACGCATATCCCCCCTTTGGGGGTTAACCGCCTCGATCGACGCCGTGTCATAAAGAACCTGGCCGGTATCAACCGTATTCAAATCGAAAAAGAAAGTCGGTGGCATCGTTCAGAACCAGCTCAACCTTCGCCATCACGGGCTTCGAGAATCTCAACCCGCAGCGTCTGCGAGATGTTCTTCACTTCTTGCAACTGCTTGCGGACCCGCGTGCCCGCGGCCCGGTTGCCCCCGGCGGCTTTCTGTACGTCCTCTTCAATGCTGGCGATGAGTGACTTGAGCTGTTCATAGGTTTCGAGCATCCGAGTCTCCTTGGTAAGCAGGCCGGACCTTGGGACACATACGCCCTGAGTTCCGGGGGTGAATTGCGTCAGACTAGTTATTTCCCGCTTTCAAGGCAACTAGTAGGGTTTGACGCCCCGGCTCGTCGGACACCGCCGATCAATCCATGTGATTCAGGATATCGCGGAACGCCGGGCTTGCCGCGTCCTCAACCAGCTCGGTGATCACCGACTCACACGTCATCGGCACCACGCCCGCCTGCGTCAACCGCTCGACCGCCGTGGCGTGATCCGTCGGGTGCCGTGCGGACGACGCATCAAACGTCACCGCGACCATGTACCCCGCCTCGAGTAAATCCAAAGCTGTCTGCGCCACCGCCACGTGCGTCTGCAATCCACAGAGCACCACACACTTCGCCTCGGCCTGTTCCAACAACGCACGCACCTCCGGCACCCAAGCCGAGAACCGCGTCTTTTGTACTTTTAGTTCTTCCTTTTCAACCCGCCGGTCGATCTCCGGCACCGTCACCCCCAGGCTCCGCCGATAATGCTCGGTCAAAAACACCGGCAAGCCCAGCGTCTCAAAAGCATCCATCAGTCGACCCGCCCGACGCACGACCATGTCCTGGCCCCGCATCAGCCTTAGCACTTTGCCCTGCAGGTCCACCACCAGCAACGCCGTATGTTCCCGATCCAAACGACGAACACTCATCCACAAACTCCCTCTAGACAATGATCCAACAGCGCCCGGACCAGCCCAGGCACATCCGATGTCTCCGCTTCCAGCGTCGCGGGATACCCCAGCGAGGCCAGAGTCTTACTGGTCGTCGGCCCGATCGAAGCCCGACCGGCTGCCGCCAAGCCTTCTGCATCATCGGCCAACAACGCCACAAGATTCGCCGCGGTCGATGAACTGGTGAACGTCACCCAATCGACCGCCCCCCGACGAAACGCATCCAGCACCGCGTCCGGTAACGCTTCCACCGGCTTGGTCTCGTAGGCCACGACTTCCGTCACCTCGCAGCCGGCTTCGATCAACCGTTTCGGCAACCCCGGCCGGGCGATGTCCGCACGCAGCAGCACACACCGCGGCAACCCCGCACTCTCCGCCAGGATCGCCTCCGCCACCGCTTCACCCACGCTCCGCTCCGGCAGCAGGTCCGCCCGCAAGCCCAGCGTGTTTTTCAGTTGTGCCGCAGTCGCTTCGCCGATCACCGCGATCTTCACCCCCGCCAGGTGCCGCGCATCTAGGCCCAGCGAGTCCAAGCGTTCAGCCAACGCCTCGACCGCGTTCCCCGACGTCAGCACCAGCCACTCGGCCTGCTGCGGCAAAGCCTGGATCGCCGTGTCTAACCGCTGCAACTGCTCGGGCGAGGGCGACTCGATCCGGATCGTCGGGGCTTCGAGCACTTCAGCGCCCAACGCCTCCAGCTGCTCCCGCAGCACCGACGCCTGCAGGCGGGTGCGTGTCACGACGATCCGCTGGCCAAACAACGGCCGATCCGTGAAGAAATCCAGCCCCGGCTCGTCCAGCCCCGCGACCGGCCCCACCACCAGGATCGCAGGGGCGCCGATCCCTTTTTCCATCACCGCATCGTGCAACGCTTTCAGCGGCGCCTTCACTGCACGCTGCTTCGGCAACGTGCCCCACTGCACCGCTGCAGCAGGCGTATTCGCGTCCAGCCCGTGCCCAGTCAGCGTCTGAACAATGGCGGGCAATCGGCCCACCCCCATGTAGAAGCACACCGTGCCGCCCTTGGCGATCAACGCCGCCAAAGCGCCGTAATCCAACGCGGTTTCGCCCTTGGTCGGGTCTTCGTGGCCGGTGACGAACGTCAAGCAACTCGCCGTCTTTCGGTGGGTCACCGGGATCCCCGCGTAGGCCGGCGCCGCAATGCCCGAGGTCACGCCCGGGATCACCACCGCCCGCACGCCGTGCTTGGCGCAGTACGCCGCTTCCTCCGCGCCGCGTCCAAAGAGGTACGGGTCGCCGCCCTTTAGCCGAGCCACCCGCTTGCCCTGCTGCGCCAACTCCACCATGAGAGCGTTGGTCTCGTCCTGGGTGCGTTTGTGGGCCTTGGCGCGCTTGCCAACGTCGATGCGTTGCACGTGCTCGGGCAGGCTTTCGTACAGCCGAGGATTGGCCAGCGCGTCGTAGACCACCACGTCGGCCTGCGCTAACGCCTGCTGGCCCGCGACGGTGAACAGGCCGGGGTCGCCCGGGCCGGCTCCGATAAGCCAGACCATGCCAACGGTGTCAGAGGGGGTGTCGCTCATGTCCGAAGGTACATATCAAGAGAGGACTTAGGCCAACCGATGGCCCACACTGAAGCCCATCATATCGACCCTGCACACCCAACGGCTTCAGGAGACGACCTATGAGCCACGCCCCGACCCCAGCATTGCGTTTGATCCGCCCGGATGACCGTCCGATGGACGTGCTCCCGTTTGAACGCCGACAGGGGGATCGACGCGGGCTCAAGGGGCGTGTCACCGGCATCGTCCGGGGCCCGGAGAAGCAGGACATGAAGGTCAAAGTCTGTGGCCTGACCCTCTGCGACCTGTCCGCCACCGGCCTGGGCGTCTGCTCGCAGGAGCCCATCGCCACCGGCACCCGCTTGAGCGTCTTCATGCCGCCCCACGGCCACGACCGGGGCCAAGACCTCTCCGGCCAAGTCGTCCGGTGCCATAAAACCGCCGCCGGCTACATCATCGGCGTCCAGCTCGAACAAGCGATCACGTCCCGCAGCGCCTGAGCCAAACGCTCAACCCAACTCTTGGACCAACGCCTCGCGCAAGGCGGCGTAGGAAGCCTGTAGCGCCTCGGGGATCACACGCACCTGCCCCACCACCTGCATAAAGTTCACATCCCCGTTCCACCGCGGCACGATGTGCATATGCGCATGCCCCGGCACCCCCGCGCCGGCCGCCTGCCCCAGATTCATCCCCACGTTGACCCCCTGCGGATTACACACCCGCTCCAGCAAACGCTGGCCCAACGCCGCCAGCTCCATCAATCCCGAGCGCTCCTCCGGGGTCATCTCCAACAACCCCGGCACATGTCGCAGCGGCGCCGCCAACAGATGCCCGTTGCTGTAGGGATAGCGGTTCAGCATCAACAGGCCGTGCTCATCACGGTGCAAGACCAGCATCGCTTCGAGCGTCGCTTCGTCCTCTGCCGCAGCGGCTTCACACAGGAAGCACCGCTTGGGGTCGTGCGGCGATTGTGCCGGCAACGATTTCAAGTAGTCCATCCGCCACGGAGCCCATAGCGCGTCTTGCGTCATGGCTCCAGATTACCGGGCGTCGCCCATAAACGCATGGCACACAACGTCCGCTATGGGTATGTTGATCCCGCCTCGCATGCAGGTTGTCCCTGAAGCATTGAGCCGAGCCTACGCTTTGGCCGACGTAACAGGTGTTCACCCAAACCATGTGCGGCAACGATCAGGTCCGCATAGTCAAACGTTTTGGATTAAGGCGAAACACCCCCGATGGAACCGGTCTGGATCCTCACACTCTCGATCTTCGCGCCGCTGGTTGCCGGCCTGGCGACGCTCGCCCTGCCCCGCACCTGGACGACGCCCCGCGTCTTCACCGCGCTGCTCGGCCCCGCTGCCGCCTTCATCCTGATCTGCACCCTGCTTGCCCAGCACGGCGTCCAGCAAACGCCCGTCGCTTCGCATCACGAAGCGCATCACGACACGCACAGCGAGCACGCGGAGCCCGTAGAACTGGGCACCGAGGCGCTGCCTTGGGTACCCGACCTGAACCTGGACTTTGCTTACCTGCCCGACGGGCTGGGCATCTTCTTCGCCCTGCTCGTTGCCGGCATCGGCTCGCTAATCGTGCTCTACGCCCGGGGCTACTTCGGCAACCTCACCGACCAGGCCCGCGCCGACCTCAGCCGGTTCTACCCCACGCTAGGGTTTTTCACGACCGCGATGCTCGGCGTCGTCCTAGCAGACTCCATGCTGCTGACGGTGGTCTTCTGGGAGCTAACCTCGATCAGCTCGTTCCTGCTGATCGGCTGGAACCGCTACGACAAGAAGGCGGTGAAGCTTGCCATGCAGGCCCTGGTCACGACCGGGCTGGGCGGCATGTTCCTGCTCGGCGGCGTGCTGCTGTTCGGGGCCACCACCGGCTACTGGCGCTGGAGTGAGCTGCTGGTCCATGCTTCGGAGATCGACGCGACCCAGCCCGCGATCATCGGCTCGTTCATCCTGCTGTTCATCGGGGCCGGCACCAAGAGCGCCCAGTACCCGTTCCACTACTGGCTCCCCGGCGCGATGGCGGCACCGACCCCGGTCTCCGCGTTCCTGCACTCGGCAACCATGGTCAAGGCCGGCGTCTTCCTCGTCGGCCGGGTCTTCCCGGTGCTCAGCGATGTGGCCCCCTGGGTGCCCGTGCTCGTCACGCTGGGCACGATCACGATGTTCTACGGGGCCTGGCTCGCCGTCACCAAGGACGACCTCAAGCAAATCTTCGCCTACACCACCGTCTCCCAGCTCGGCTTGTTCATGGTGATGTACGGCCTGGGCGGCGTCGACTACACCAGCCACGGCCACACCTACGCCGCGCTGGACCTGGACGTCAGCCAGATCGCCAACCACGCCTTCTACAAAGCCCCCCTGTTCATCATCGCCGGCGCGATCGGCCACCTCGTCGGCACGCGGAACCTGTCTGAACTCAACGGCCTGTGGCGCAACACCGAGCACGGCAGCGGCTTCACCAACAAGGCGCTGGTCTTCACCATCCTGCTCGCCGGCTACGCGCTGGCCGCCGGCCCGGGCACGATCAGCTTCCAAGCCAAGGAAATCTTCCTCTACGCCGGCTACCACGCCGCGAGCGCCAACCCGCTGTTCTGGCTCGTCGTGCTGATGACCGTGCTCACCGCCGTCTGCAACGTGGCGATCTTCGTCCGGCTGGCGACGACCCTGCTGGGCCTGCCCGGCGGGCTCAAGGCCGAACCCCACCACGATGAGCACCACGACGACCACGAGCATCACGAACACGAGCACGGCCTCTGGGCCGCGATGATCTGGGTCCCCGGCCTGATCATCGTCTCGTTCCAGTACCTCGGCGGGCTGATCACGCCGCTGTGGAACGCCGTGTTCATGCCTTTGGAAATCCACACGAACTACAAAGCGTTCCAAGACTTCCCCGCGTTCTGGGAAGTCTCACTGAAGACCCCGCCGCTGTACCTGTCGCTGATCGCGATCGCCGGCGGGCTGGTGCTGGGCCTGTCCAAGCTCTGGCGGACCGTCGTCCTGGACCCGCACAACAAGGTGTACCCCGCGGCTTCCTCGGGCATCGAATGGCTCGGCGAAAAAACGCTCGACGTGATGCAGTCCGGCAAGCTGCGGACCTATCTCGTTTGCATCCTGTCCGCGTTCGTCATCGGCGTCGTTGGTGCCGCGTTTGTCGGTCTGCCGGCGTTCAAGGAACTCACCCTGGCTGGGCAGGATGTGCCGTCGCTGTTTGAGTTCATCCCCGGCCTGCTGTTGGGCGTGGTGGTCTGTATCGCGGCCCTGAGCCTGCCTTTTATCCAGGCCCGGATCATCCGCATCATCATGCTCGGGGCGGTGGGCTTTGCGGTCGTCTCGCTCTACTTGCTTTACCAGGCGCCGGACCTCGCGCTGACACAGCTGATGGTGGAGATCATCTCGGTGATCTTGTTCGTGTACGTGCTGCGTCTGCTGCCGGATGAAAAGCCGGTGCGGATGTCCGGCGTGGCGAAGAAGCTGCCGATCGCGATCGCTGCGGGCGTGGTGTTCGGCTGGATGACTTTGCTGGCGGCGACCACCCCCGACACCGCGCTGAACCCGTTTAACCCGGAGTACCGCTCGCTCGGCGACTGGTTCGCGGCCCACAGCTATGAGGGCACCGAACTCACCGACGGCCGGGGCGGCGGCGGCAACAACATCGTCAACGTCATCCTCGTGGACTTCCGTGGCTTTGACACCATGGGCGAAATCTGCGTCCTCGCACTCGCGGCCATGGGCGTCTTCGCCATGATCCGCGGCCGAGGCAGGAGGGCTGAAAAGCTATGAACGGCACACCCGCCACCGACCAGAAGACCCCGCTGCTGACCAGCGCGATCCTCAAGACCGCGATGCGGCTGATCGTGCCGCTGACGCTGCTGTTTGCCGCCTACGTCACGCTGAAGGGCCACAACGAGCCCGGCGGCGGTTTCATCGGCGGGCTGATCTTCGCCATCGGCTTTGTCATGTTCCGCCTGGCGTTCGGCGCCGACGACTACCGCCGGCTCGTGCCGCTACACCCGCGCGTGCTCGTGAGCATCGGCCTGGCGATTGCCGCGGTCACCACGGTCCTGCCGTTGTTCTTCGGCCAGGGTTTGCTCACCAGCTATGTCACCTACATCGGCCTGCCTTTGGGCGAAACAATGCACTTTGCCTCGGCGGTGTTCTTTGACCTGGGCGTCCTGCTGGTCGTCATCGGTGTGTCCACGGGCATGATCGCTCGCCTGGCTGAGGAGGTCGACGAATGACGATTGTCATTGCCATCTGTGTCGGCGTGATCTTCGCCGTCTCCGTCTACCTGATGCTCGGCCCGGAACTCAAGGGCATCGCCATCGGCGTGTTCCTGCTGGGCCACGCAGCCAACCTCAGCATCCTCGCGATGTCCGGCTCACCCGTCCGCCCCGACGAAACCGCCGACCCCAAACGCGCCCCGCTGCTCGGCCAAGGCGAAACCCCGGGCCATGAGTTGGAGACGCTGGTGGACCCCCTGCCGCAAGCACTGATCCTCACCGCGATCGTGATCGGCTTTGCCGTGATGGGCTTCATGCTCACGCTCCTGGTCAAGACCGGCCAGGCCTGCGGCACGCTCGACGTCGACCACCTAGCCGAGGGCCACGACATCGGCTCGTCCACCTTGTCCAAGCACCCTGACGAAACCACTGCCGACCTTCAGCAGGAGGATGCCTGATGCCAGAGCAGACCCACCTGCTCAGCCTGCTGCTGGTGATCCCGCTGGCGTTCGGCGTGCTCAGCCTCGCGTTCGTGCAGCACGTCCCGCTCTGCCGCGCGCTGGGCGTCACCAGCCTGATCAGCATGCTCGTCGGGATCGCGTTCCTGCTGCTGCGTGTCACCGGCAGCGAGGGCGCTGAGTCCGTGCTCGTGGCTCAGTCCGGCTCCTGGCCGGCGCCGTGGGGCATCTCGCTGGTCTTCGACCGCCTGTCGGGCATGCTCGTCGCGGCGACCGTCACCGTCGCGCTGGCGTGCTACATCTACAGCTTCTCGACGCTTTCGCCGGAGGTCGAACGCCGGTACTTCCACCCGCTGTACCAGTTCATCGTGCTGGGGGTCACGCTCAGCTTCCTCACCGGCGACCTGTTCAACCTCTTCGTCGCCTTTGAAGTCATGCTGATGGCGTCCTACGCCCTGCTGACGCTTGGCCTGTCCCGCCCGCAACTGGCCAACGCCTACAAGTACGTGCTGGTCAACCTGCTGGCGTCGGGCGTCTTCGTCGCGGCGGCGGGGATGACCTACGGCATGACCGGGACGCTGAACATGGCCGACCTGGCGCGCATCGTGTCCGAAGCCCGCCTGCATGACGCCATGATCCAGGCCAGCCTCACGCCGCCCGAAGCGGTCACGCCTTTGCCCACCGGGTTCACCGCTCTGGGCGTCACCCTGCTGCTGGTGTTTGGGACCAAGGCCGCGCTGTTCCCGCTTTGGTTCTGGCTCCCGGACACCTACTGGACCGCGCCGGCGCCGATCCTCGCCTTCTTCGGCGGCGTGCTGACCAAGGTCGGCATCTACGCCCTGGCCCGCCTTTACCCGATGGCCTTCGCTGCCGGCGACGAGACGGGCTACATCGTCTTTATCTTCACCGTCGCGGCGGGCTTCACCATGCTCCTGGGTGTCATGGGCGCCCTGGGCTATCACCGGGTCCGCCGCATCCTTTGCATGCAGCTGATCGTCGGCGTCGGCTACATGCTGCTGGGGCTCGCATCGATGACGCCCGACGGCCTGGGCGGCACGGTCTTCTACATGCTCCACAGCATGGTGCTCACCGCCGCCCTGTTCCTCGCGGGCTGCCTCATCGAACGGCACACCCAGACCGACAACCTCAAGCAATTCGCCGGCCTGCTCCAACGCGACGGCAAACTCGCCCTGATGATCTTCGTCGGCAGCATCACCCTGATCGGCCTGCCGCCCCTGTCGGGCTTCTTCGGCAAGGCCATGGTCATCCGCGAATCCTGGGCGACCGGCAACTCCTTGCTGGCAATCACCGCGCTGGTCGTCGGGGCACTGACCCTGTTCTCGCTGATGCGGCTGTGGAGCCGTGGCTTCTGGGGTGAGCTGAAGCTGCCGATAACGACCGACCCCAAGACGATTCAGCGTGTGCACCGGCCGGCCTACGCCGCGACCGCCGGGCTGCTGGCCGTCGGCATCGCCCTCAGCGTCTTCGCCGGCCCGGTGATGCAGCAGGCCCGCCTCGCCGGGGAACAACTGCACAACCCGACGGACTACATCGAAGCGGTCCTGGGCGAACAAGGCACCCAGCGCATCAACGCTATGGCCGAGACGCTCGACGAGCACAACCACAGCCGACTCAACCCCTACGTCGCCAGCCGGGAGGAGGCCCACCCATGATGACCATGTTCCTCCTCAACTTGATCCTGACGCTGGTCTACCTGCTGTTGGCGGGCGAAGCCTCGTTCATCAACGCGTTGCTCGGCTTTGTGATCGGCTTGGCGATCCTGACGCTGATCAACCTGCCGTTCGGCAAAAAAGCCTACATCACCAAGCTGTTTCACCTGGCCCGTTTTGCCCTGTATTTCCTGCGGATTCTCGTCCAGGCCAATCTGGAAGTCGCCAAGGAGATCGTGACGCCGGGCTATCACATGACGCCGCGCATCCTCCGGTACCCCGTGGACGACCTAAGCGATGTCCAGACCACGGTGCTGGCCAACGCCATCACACTAACGCCGGGCACGCTGACCGCCGACCTCAGCGACGACGGCAGCGCGCTGTATATCCACGCCATGTACGCCCAGGACGAGCAGAACGCGATCGCCGCGTTGGACGAACTCAAGCACCGCATCATGACGGAGGTGTTTGACGGATGATCAGCTTGACCCCTTGCCTGTTCCCCACCCTTGCCGCCGCTGCGGAAGCTGCGCCCGTTGCCGCGCCGACCGTGCTGGAGCCGGTGCTCCGTTGGCTGGTCATGCTGGGCATAGCGGCGGTATCGCTCTGCATTCTGGGCAGCATCTTCCGCATCCTCCGCGGGCCGACTCTTGCCGACCGCGTGCTCGCCGGCGACGCGATGGCGCTGTTCGTCGTGGCGTTGGTGATCCTCCTGGCGATCATCCTCCGCACCAGCGTCTTTATGGACGCCGCGTTGGTCGTGGCCATCATCGGCTTCGTGTCGACCCTGGCGTTCAGCAAGTACCTCTACGCCACAACCGGCAGCCCACGCCCGCCCAAGGAGCCGACGCCATGAACACGCTGCTCCCGCTCATGATGGCCGCTGCCCAACCTCAGACCGACCACCACGGCGAATCGCACACCGCAGACGCAGCGCACGCCGCGGCGGAGATCGCCACCAACGACAGCGTCACCGCGATCCTCGCCGACGCGCTGGCGATCGGCAGCCTGGCGATGGGCCTGTTTTTCCTGATCGTCGGGGCCGTGGGCATGGTCCGCCTGCCGGATGTGTATCACCGGATCCACGCGGTCAGCAAGTGCTCCACACTCGGCCTGCTGGGCCTGCTGCTGGCGGCGATCTTCCACGTCGGCACGCTCCCCGTTGCCGCCAAGGCGCTGCTCACACTGGTGTTTGCTTTCACCGCCACCCCCGTGGGTTCTCACGTGCTGGCCAAAGCTGCGCTGGCCGCCAAAACCGACCAGTGGGACGGCACGCTCAGCGACCAACACGCCCAAGACCAAGATCAAGACCAAGTTCAAAACCAAGTTCAAGAAACTCCCGGCGCCGTTTGAGCCACGTCCGGATCTTTCGTCTATTTTCTGGGCATGAGCCTCAAAGCACTAATCGTCTACGGCGGATGGGACGGCCACACCCCTCAAGCGTGTGCCGAACACATCGCTCAGACCCTGTCTGACGCCGGCTTCGAACCCACCCTCCGGGACACCCTGGACGCCTACGCCGACGACGAGTTAATGGCGGAGCAGAAACTGATCGTTCCGATTTGGACGGCAGGCGAGATCCCCGACGAAGCCTGGAAAGGCTTGAACCAAGCGGTGCAAAACGGCACCGGCCTTGCAGGGTTCCACGGCGGGATGATCGACAGCTTCCGCAACCAGACGGAGTACCAGTGGATGACTGGTGCCCAATGGGTCTCTCACCCCGGCGACATCGTCCCGGCCTACGACGTGCAGATCACTGATACCGACCACCCCATCACGCAAGGCATCTCCAGCTTCACGATGCCCAACACCGAGCAGTACTACTGCCACCACGACCCGGGCAATCACGTGCTTTGCACCACCATATTTGACCAGGGTCTGGGCAACCCCTCGCTCTACAAGCAGCACGTCGTGATGCCTTATGCGTACACGAAAACTTGGGGCCAAGGCCGGGTTTTCTGCGCCTGCTGGGGCCACACCGTAGACGACTTCAAAGTGCCTGAAGCCCAGGAAATCGTCCGCCGTGGAATGCTGTGGGCAGCCAATATGCTGTAAGACGGGTCAAATCGATTAAGCGGATCAGGCGTCTTCGCGGTCGACGACCCGATACGTCTCCCGTTCGCCGCGGCCGCGGACGGGGTAGTCCTTGCGGAGCGGGTGGGCCGGGTAGTCTTCCCACAGCAAGATCCGGCGAAGATCGGGGTGGTCCGTAAACCGGATCCCCAGCATGTCAAACACTTCGCGCTCCGGCCATTCTGCACCGGGCCAAAGATCACACACCGAAGGCAGGTACAACGCCGGGTCTTCTTCGACGCCCGAGGTGTCCTGCGTCGGGTCCAGGTAGGTCTTGACGAACAGCCTCCGATTGTCGCGCAAGCTCAGCAGGTTGTAGACGACGCCGAAACGCCCGTCCCGGTTCAGGTCCGGGTAACGCAGGTAGTCGACCCCGACCACGTCTGACAACATGTCATAGCTGCACTGCTCATCCTGCTTCAGGAACGCCAGGACCGCGTGCAGATCGCTGGGCTGCACAACCAGCGTGGTCTCTCCCCGGAACTCTGCTGCCAGCAGCTTCGCGTCGGGAAACGCTGCCTTCACGATCGGCAGGGTTGGGTGGTCTAGGTTCGGGCTCGTCTTGCTTGCCATGTTGACCTCTTCGTCGTCCTAAAAATTAAGCCTTCGCGATCTCGTCCGCCAGCACCACCACCAGCTGATCCCACTGGTCAACCACCTCGGGCCATTCGTACGCCAACGCGTCGGCCAGCCCGACCGGGTCCCGGTCTTCCAGCAGCCCCTTCAATTCCGTCAGCGACGCGACCAGACGCTCGGTCATCGCATGGCCAGCGGTGCCTTGGACGTCCAGCGCCTGCACATCCACCCCCATCAACGCGCTGCAGGACACGATTGCCGAGTGTGTCTGAAGCCAGGCTTCGATCGCCCCGCCGAGCTTTTCAAACGCCGCCTGCGGGTCATCCGCCTGCAGATCGTCCGCCGCGTCCGCCTGGAGTTGCCGCACCTCGGCCAACGCCCCACGCACCTGCCCGAGCACCTCGCCCGCCAGGGCTTTGGCTTCTGCCGACACGATCTTGACTTCGACCGCCAGCACCGGCGCCTGGGCCAGCGCCTCGAGTTCTTCGCCCACCACGGCTTTGCCATCGATCATGACCTCCGCCACGATCCGCCCCTGCTCGGCCAACTGATCGCCCACGGCTTGTAAGACCGTGCCTAGGTCCAGGCCCTGCACCTCGATCGCCTTGTCGTCCAGAATCACCGGCATCGCGGCATCATAGCTGGCTCACGCCGGGGACGTGAGCCTTCCGCCGATAGCCGCTAGCCTAATCGCTATGCCGCTCAATCAACTGCAACGCCCCCTGATCTTCGGCGGCAGCTTCGATCCGCCGCACCTGGCCCACCTCGAGCTGCCCGAAGCGGTGCGCCGGGTGCTGGACGCCGACGCGATCCTCTATATCCCCGCCGCCCGCGCGCCCCATAAGCTCAGCCAGCAGCAAACCGCTGCCCACCACCGCCAAGCGATGCTTGAATTGGCCCTGGCCGATCGCCCGGACGCACATGTGCTCACAGTTGAACTAGACCGCTTCGAGCAGACCGGCCGACCCAGCTACACCGTGGACACGTTGGAAGCCCTGTTGCCCCAACTCGCCCCCCATGCCAAGCCGCGTCTGCTAATCGGGACCGACCAGGCGTTGGTGTTCGATACCTGGCGTGCTGCGGACCGGATTCAGCAACTCGCTGAGCCGGTCGTGATGCTTCGGCCGCCGACCCAGCTAACGGACCTGCCCGAACCCTGGCAGCCGCGTGCGGTCCGTGTGCCCGAATCAAGCCTCAGCTCCACCGCCATCCGTCAGCGTCTGGCCAACGGCGAACCCGTCGACGACATGCTCCCGCCGGCCGTCGCCGCCTACATCACTGAGCACCGCCTCTACCAGCCCTAATGGTTACTCCGCCATCAGCACCGAGTCGCCGCCGTGCGGGTGCTCGTCATGCGCGTGGTCATGATCGTGGCCGTGATGGTGATGATGATCACCGCAATGCTCGCAGGCCAGCACATGCTCCTCGTGCATCTGCTGTAGCGCGGAAATCTGTTGCCGGGCCTGCTCGACGGTGTGCTGGGGTTGTGACAGCGAAGCAAAAGGCTGCAGCACGTTCTGGTGGAAGGAATCGTGGGCAAAACGATAGTTGCCGGTGTTCAGCGCATCGGGGTACTGCGTCTGGATCAACGCCTCCAGCCGCTCGATGCGCAGCTCGGGGTCCGGGTGTGTCGCGAAGATGTTGTAACTTTCACTGGACCCGCCGGCGGCATCCTTCAAAACCTGCATGACCTGCACCATGCCCACCGGGTTGTAGCCCAGCCGGGTCATGTAGCGCACGCCCAGTTCGTCGGACTGCGACTCCTGGTTGCGCGAGAAGTGCAGCGCATACAGCCCGCCCCCAACCGCGGTCCCCGCGCCCAGCACGGTCAGCCAGTCCTCGTCGGTCGCTTCCCCGGCAACAACCAGCACCGCTGCGGTGATCTGCACGCCGGCCTGCACCGCCATCCGCTGATTGATGTGCTGGGCCGTCACATGCCCGATCTCATGCCCCAGGACACCCGCCAACTGCGATTCGTTGTCCATCCGCTCCAACAGGCCGCGAGTCACAAAGACTTTTCCGCCCGGTAACGCAAAGGCGTTGACCACTTCCGAGTCCACCACGAAAAATTCCCAAGGCAAATGAGGCCGTTCGGACTCTGCCGCGAGGCGTTGGCCAAGTGTGGTGACGTATTCGCGGACCTCCG
Source organism: Phycisphaeraceae bacterium (assembly GCA_965230305.1). Classification (GTDB taxonomy): domain Bacteria; phylum Planctomycetota; class Phycisphaerae; order Phycisphaerales; family Phycisphaeraceae. The sequence goes on from OZ245998.1 coordinate 902,015, forward strand.
GCGACTTCACCTCCCCGCCGTAGCTCGCCAGAAACTGCGGTGCCGCGTCGCTGCCCAGCGCGATCTCTTCCTGTTCACTGAGCACGTTCAGCTGCATCTGCCCGGTCGCCGGGTTCGTCGAACATCCGGTATGAACCGCCAGCAACAGGCAGGTAAAGGGAATCGCCGCCCAACGCCACCACCGGTGCCCCACCGCACCCAACCCTTCTGGTCTGAATAACTCACGCCGCATCGCACGCTCCCGCTGGTTCAAGAATCAACCGCCCCATTCTAAGCCCGACGCTCCAAAACGCGCCGGGTTCCCATAAGCCCCCGGGAATCCTGCGTTGCAGCCAAGCGTGCATACCGCTCGATGACAACATGGTCGCGGCAAGGCTGCCCGACGGGCCTGACGGACCTCGGCCCCCAATTGAAACACTGCCAAGGAAGTTCAGAAGAATCACCGGAGCCGACAAGCCATGCCCCGTCAAACCAGCCCCACCAGTCTCGAGCACCTGTTCACCGCCCTGATCTCCGGCGACCGCGCCGGTGCCATGGCCGTCATCGACGAAGCCCTGGACACCGACTGCCCCGCCCCGTCCATCATCAACCAACTCGTCTGGCCAGCCCTGTCCCAGGTCCAGAACCTGCACCGGGGCGACCAGATCAGCCGGCTGAGCTTCCAGTATGCCACCCGCCTGCTCTCGCTGATCGCCCACCAACTCGAGCTGCGGCTGGACAAGGCCGAACGCAACGGCGTCCGCGTGCTCGTCGTCTCGGGCTCGGACGCCTCCGAAGAGCTTGCAGCCCAACTCGGGGCCGACCTCCTCGAAGCCGCGGGCTACACCACCCACTTTGCTGGCGGGGGCATCGCCAACGACGAGATCGTCGAAGAAATCGGCAAGCTCAACATCGACAAGCTCCTGGTCTTCGGTGCCGTCCCCAGCACGGTCCCCGAAACCCGCCTGCTCATCGACCGCCTGCACGACATCGGCGTCTGCCCCCAGCTGCAGATCATCGTCGGCGGCGGGGTGTTCAACCGCGCCGAAGGCCTCGCCGAGGAAATCGGCGCCGACCTCTGGGCCACCGACCCGCTGGACGTCGTCCACGTGATGCAGACCAACCCGCAACGCCGCATGACCGCCGACCAGCGCACCGTCGGCCGACGCCGCAAGAGCACTCGCGCGGCCTGATCACGGCCCTGCTCCAACTGATTCCACCCTGCACAGGCCCGCGCGACACCCGCGCGGGCTTGTTCATTTCACACCTGGCCCCGCACCGGGTCCGTGCCGGTTTCATGCAACCCCTGACAGGACGCCAAGAGCTCCGCGATCTCGGTCAGCCTCGGGTTGATCTGCACCGCGTGGCGATACGCCGTGAACGCCTCCCGACATCGGCCCAACTCCGCTAGGCAATGCCCCCGCCCCGCAATCGCGCCGAAATGCACCGGCATCAACGCCACCGCCCGATCGCTGTGCGCAATCGCGGTCTCGTAGTCTTCCATCCCGTAACACGCCAGCGCACACTGATTCTGGGCCTCAGCGAACGTCGGGTCCGCCGCAATCGAGCGGCGTAGCGCCAACACCGCCGGCTCGTAGGCCTCCTGCTCCATCAGCTCCACGCCCTCCCGAAACGCCAGCAACGCCGCATCATTGCCCAGCCGGAACCAAACCCCCCAAAGCCCGTGCTCCGCGAGCTCCGCGACCTGCTCATCCGGGTCGTGCAACGCCTTGGCCAAGCACCCCACGCACCCGCGATCGCCCACCATCGCCAGCGTCATCGCCGCGAGTTTCCGGGTGCATGACTGGCAGTCCTGCAGCAGCGGACAGATCTCCTGCGAAGTCCATCGCGCGTTCACCGCCTCCGCCAGGGCCGTTGCGGACCCTTCCGCCAAGAGTGGCTTCACGACTTCCATGAATGTTTCGCGTCGGATACGCATTGTCGCATCGTAGCGCGATCCTCGGTGTTTTTCCTGCCAAGTGTTCACGCTTGATGAGCTTGTCCGAAGCCACTCTGCCTAACCCGCATGACCGCTACTGCTTAACCCCCACCCTCCGCCGCATGACGCCTCAGCCATCATCCCCGGCCCCGCCCGGCCCGATGTGCCTTACGGACCCTCAGCCATAAACCACGATCTGATCGTCCTCACCGAGGCGGGCGGGTGCCTTCGGGCCCCGTCCGCTTCTTTTGCGTTTACACTCAGCCCGTGCCTGAATCTGCCTCACAACCCGAGCCCGCCAATCAGGCCATCTTCCAGGCCACCATCGATCACTACCTGGCACCCATCAAGACCTATCTCGATGATGCAGGCGTCGCGGAAGTCATGGTCAACCGGTTCGATGAGGTCTACATCGAAAAAGACGGCAAGCTCGTCAAAACCGACGCCCGCTTCCCCGACCCCGACGCCTACGACGCGGCGGTCCACAACATCCTCCAGTTCACCGGCAAGATCGCCGACGAACGCACCCCGCTCATCGACGCACGCCTGCCCAACGGCTCCCGAGTGCATGTGGCCCGCGAGCCCGTCGCCCGGCATGGCACGGTCATGACCATCCGCAAGTTCTCCCAGGCGGTGCTGGACATCGACTGGCTCGTCCACCTCGGCGCGCTGTCCGCCGCCGGGCGTGACTACCTCCAACTGGCGATCCGCAGCGAACGCAACATGCTCGTCTCCGGCGGGACATCCACCGGCAAAACCTCCCTGCTCAACGCGCTGTCCGTGTTCATCCCCGAGGGGCAACGCATCGTGCTGATCGAAGACTCAGCGGAGATGCAGATCCAGCAGCCGCACGTCGTCTCGATGGAAGCCAAAGCCGCCGACCGCTACGGCGAGGGCGGCGTCTCGATCCGCGACCTGTTCCGCTCGTCGCTCCGCCTGCGACCCGACCGCATCATCATCGGCGAAGTCCGCGGCGGCGAGGCGCTGGACATGATCCAGGCCATGACCTCCGGCCACGGCGGGTCGATGGGCACCCTCCACGCCGACAGCCCCTACGACACGCTCAACCGCCTGGAAACCCTGGCCCTGATGTCCAAGGTCGAGCTGCCCCTGCACGCCCTGCGGAGTCAGATCGCCTCGGCCATCGACCTGGTGGTGCAGATGACCCGGCAGGTCGGCGGTGAGCGACGGGTCACCCAGATCAGCGAAGTCCTGCCGCTGGGCGATGACGGCCACTACCGCCTGCAGAACGTCTTTGACATGAAACCGGACGACCAAGGCCAGATGCAATTGACCTGGACCGGTGTGCGTTCAGCCTTTGCGGACCTGCTCCGCGACGACGATCGCGCTCACGTCACCCCCACGATCGAGCCGATCTTTGCCTAAAGCGACCCCCCAGCCTCTTTCGTTCGTAGAATGAGGCAACGCCTGCTTGGTTTGGAATCGATCCCGATGGCTGAATCCACCACACCCAACCCGCCCGCCCGGCCGCTCCGAGAGCTGCTGAACGATGAAGAAGGCGCGACGATGCTGGAGTGGTCCCTACTGCTGGGCGTGATTGCGATCCCCAGCTACTTCATCATCAGCTTCGCCTTGGCGGCATTGGTCGCCCATTTTCAGATGGTCACGACCCTCGTCGGTCTGCCGATGCCCTGACCCGTTCCCTGTCTTACCCCCGATCAACCATGATGCAATTCCTCAAACAACTCCACCGTGACGAGCAAGGCGCCGAGGGCCTGGAGAAGCTCCTGATCATCGCCGCTGTGGTCCTGCCGCTGCTGGGCCTGCTCATCGTGTTCCGCGACCGGATCCAAAGCTGGATCCAGGACGTCTGGGGTGATGTCGCCGAAGACGCCGGCGATTACAGCCCGCCGCCCCTGGACACCCCGGGCAGCTAACGCCCGCCAATCGCTTTGCACGTTTCCACGCTGATCCCCTATGGCCTGCTCTGCGCCGTGCTCCTGGCCGCGGCGGTATCGGACGTCCGCACGCAGAAGGTGCCCAACAAGCTGACCTACCCCGCCATCCTCAGCGGGCTGGCGCTCTGGCCGATCCTGGCTTTGGTCACGGGTGATTTCACCGCGCGTAGCGCCTTCCTGGGTTCGCTGTTCGCGTTCTTCGCCGCCGCGATCCCCTTTGCGTTTTTCTTCCGGATGGGCGGCCTGGGCGGCGGCGACGTCAAGCTCATGGCCGCCGTCGGCGCCATCGGCGGCAGCTGGCAACTCGTGCTCAGCACCACCGTCTACGCCCTGCTCGCTGCGGTGGCCTTCGGCATCGTGCTGATGATCAAGAAGCGCATCGTCAAACAAGTGCTCATCCGCCTGGGCATTGCGTTGCTCTCGGTGCTCGCCCGCAAGCTCCAACTCCCCGACGCACCGGACAGCCCCAAGGTCCCTTTCGCCGTCTGCATCGCGATCGGCGGCATGCTCGCCGGGGCCGAACAACTGCTCGGCCTGCACACGCCTTGGGATTGGTTGAACCCCTGAGCCCTTGCGGGGACACTACGCCACCGCGAACACAAACCCCGAGCGACCCGTAAATCCGATTAGGCCTGACCGTATGGACCCGTCGCTGAACCCACCCAACCCGACGCAGAACCCAAGCCTTGCCCCAGGCCAGACCCTGGGCGACTACACCGTCGTCGAGCCCGTCTACAGTTCCCGCCTCACCACCATCTACCGCGGCCGAGACGCGTTGCTCGGCAAGCTCGTCGCCATCGTCCAACTGCACCCCACCGTCGGCGAGCCCGCGTCCTTGGCCCCGGGCTTGTCCCAATGGCTGGCCAAGTACAAGACCGTCGCCGCCGACCGCGCCGAACACCTGGCGACCTTCCGCGAGTTCATCGCCAATGAGCAAGGCCTGTTTGCCGTGCGGGAATGGATCGAAGGCCCCACGCTCCGGCAAGTCCTGGAAAACCTGGCTGCACAAAACCAACCCATGCCAGCCGAGCAGGCGTTAGGCATCCTCGCGGCCGTCGGCAAGGGGCTGCACGCGCTGCACGAACACCAGCTCATCCATGCCGGGCTGAGCCCCGACACGATCGTTCTGCCCAATGAAGGCGGCCTCAAGCTTGTCGACGCCGGCCTGCACGCCACCATCGACCCGCAGTGGGCGCTCAGTGATATCGCCGCGCCCTACAGCGCCCCCGAAGTCGTCCAAGGCCAAGGCTACGCCCACCCCGCCGACCTCTACGCCCTGGGCATGATCGCCTACCAGGCCCTCGCCGGGCAGTCCGGCTACGAGCAGGCCTTCCGCACCATCCTCCGCGATGAACGCAACCAGACCCTCCGCTGGACCAAGTGGCAAGGCAACCTGCGCATCACCGCGCCGCCGATCAACGAGATCAACCCAGACGTGCCCGCGGACTTGTCGGACCTCATCACTCGGCTCACCGAAAAGACCGCTTCCGTCCGTGTGCCTTCCGCCCAGGCCTTGCTCGCGGCGATCCAGCGTCACTTCCTCAATGAGCAAGCCGCGCCGGACACCGCCCCCACCGAAGACGGCCCGCGTCTGGTGCCCGTCGCCGACACCGCGCCGATCCCCACCCGAAGCAGACTCCCGCTGATCCTGGGCGGCTTCGCAGCGATGTGGGTGCTGATCCTCGCCGGCGTCCTGGTCTACGGCCTGAACCTTCGGCAGCAACGCCTCAACACACAACGCAACGCCTTGCTCGCTGACCTCAAGATCGCCGACGACGCCTACGATCAAGCGGACTACACCACCGCCGCCGCGGGCTACAGCGCGCTGGCAGACGACGACGCCGTCTTCCCAAGCATCCGCCGCCTCGCTCACGCGGGGCATCTGCGAGTGCAGGCCGCGACCGCCCTGGAGGAAGAACGGTTCGCCGACGCCCGGGATCATTACCTGCAACTGGCAGAACTGGGTGTCGATGCGCCCGCGCAAGTGACACAGGCGGTGACAAACGCCACGCAGCGCTGGGCTTTTCAAGACGGGACCGCGACGATCCGCGAGCTCATCGATCAGGGCGGGCTGGATAACCTCAACGATGCCCACACCTTGATCGAGCAATGGCAGGCCGTTGCCGACGCCGAAACCGAAACCCAAACGCTCGCCGCGATCAGCGCTGAACTGGATGACCTGCGTGGAGAGTCCAGCGAAGTGCGGATCCTTGCCCGCGCCACCAACATGGTCGCCGAGGGGCGACGCACCGACGCGATCAACTATCTGCAACGAAACGCTGAACGATTCCCCGCAGTGGCCGAACGCCTAGAGCAACTCGAAGCCGAACGCGATCGGGACCAGGACCTTGCCGAAGCGATCGAAGCCGAGAACCGTGAAGACTGGGGTGCCGCGCTCGGCGCGTACAACCGCGCGTTGCGGTTCACCCCGAACGACACCGCGCTCCGGGCCTCACGTGACCGGGCCCTGGGCCAGACCCTCTACCAGCAAGCCCTGCGTTCCGAGCAAATCGGTGAAACCCAGCGCGCGATAACCCTGCTCCGTGAGGCCGTGCAGGCCGACCCGCTCAACGCCTCCGCGCAAGGCCTGCTCGATCAGCTCGCCGGCGACGATGCGCTGCAGGCCAGCCTGCAGCGTGCGACCACCGCCGAGCGTCTCAGCGACTGGACCGCCGCGATCGGCCATTACCAAGCCGCTCTGGAGCACGCCGACACGCCCGGGGAGACCCGTGACATCGAGCGCCGGCTCACGACCGCCCGGGTCCATGACCTCGTCGCGCAAGGCCGGGCAGAACTCGACCAAGGCAACCTCGACACCGCGCGTGAGTTTCACAACCGGGCCCGCCGGCTGGACCCCAATAACGATCAGCTCCGCATCTTCGACGACCGCTTGGCCAAGCAAGCTGAGCACGTCCGCCTCGTGGAAGAAGCAGCGGTTGCTTACGAGCAAGCGCGTTTCGGCGACGCGGTGCTCCGCCTCCGCTCGGCGTTGCGTCTGATCGACACGCCTGAGGTGCAAGCCCTGTTGCTGGACGCTCAATACATGGTCGCGCTCACCGAAGCCCAACGCCTGGTCGAAGCCGGTGCGTACCGCGAAGCCCGTTCGATCCTCCGGCCGCTGCGTAGCGAACGCCCCGAAGATGAACGTGTGCAAGCGCTTTGGGCCGATATCCTCCGCTATCTGCCGGACAGCTAACCCGCATGCGTTAGGCTGATGCCGCCCGCGTGAACGTTGACCTCTTCGCCCTTTCTACCGGAAGCCTGATGTCCCGATCCCCCTCGCCGCCGACCCAGACGACCGTCCTGCCGGGCCAGACCACCACGCCCCTGCCCTCGTCGGGGCCCGCCAGCCCCACGCGCAGCACGCCGCCCAGCCAGGGCCGGATTGTCGTCATCGCCCTGGCGCTGGCTGTCCTGGCGGTCATCCTGGTCAACATCTACATCGTGCTGCAGCGCCAGCAAAACGCCGTGGGCACCTTCACCGTGTACCGCCTGACCGCCAACGTGCAGCCCGGCGACGCGCTTAGCGCCTCGGTCTTCGAGCCTGTTCAGATCCCTGAGACCTTCCGCGACTCCTTCGAGACCGCCATCGAATCCGCCAACGGCGAACCGTCCAACCTAGGCGACCGCTTCCAGGTCGCCGCAGGCCGCAACGACATCGTCACCTACGACCTGTTTGAACGCCCGGACAGCGAAGAGATCGATCGCTTGCTGCCCGGCAGCGGCGATTACCGCCTCTACGCCATCCCCGTGCTCACCGAAGACCTTGTCTCTGTGGTTCGGCCCAACGCCCGGGTCGACATCGTGGGCACCTTCAACATCGACGGCGAGGCCCGTACCGTCGTCGTCATGGAGAACGTCTTCGTCGCCAGCATCGGCGGCGTGACCGCCATCGACGAGCAGTCCCGCGGCGCCGGCGACGACTCCCGCTTCCGCGGCTTTCGCTCGATCGACATCCTGCTGACCCAGCGCGAAGCCCTGCAGTTTTCGATGCTCAAACGCCGGGCCGTCGGCGAGTTCGAACTGCTGCTGCGGAACTCCTCTGACATCGGACGCCCCAGCATCCAGACCGGCGGGATCAACCCCGACCTGCTCCGGCTGATCAACTACGACCCGATCTCTAACGACGAACTGAACTGACCCCAGCCCCCACCCGACGCCCTATGGAATTCTGGCTCACCGATCATTCCGCCAACACGCGCCAGACGCTTGTCGTGGACGCCGACCCGATCACCATCGGCCGGGACGACGACAACGCGATCGTGCTCAACTCGCCGTTTGTGGCCAAGAAGCACGCCCAGATCATCCGCCGGGGCAATCAGCTTTTCCTGCAGGCGCTCTGCCGCTCGGGCACCCGGCTAGCGAACCGAGAAGTCGAGTTCAGCCAGGAAGCCCGCATCGACTTCGGCGACGAGATCCAGATCGGCCAGTTCGCGCTGGCCCCCGTCCGGGGCGACCGCCGGGAGGCCGGCGAGTCCAGCGACGCCGACCTGCAGAAACAACTCATGGCCTTTGAGCAGCGCATCCACGCCGAGCTGCTCGAACGCATGAACCTGCGTGTCACCGGGCACCTCAACAAGAACGACCCGGCCTACCACGACCAGGTCCTAGGCCACCTCGACGAGCTGCTCCGCGCGCACGTGCCGACGATGCCCGAGCCGGTGCTGATCTACACCGTGCAGACCCACCTGCACCGCCTCGTCACCGCCGAGGTCGTTCGGCAGTGCCAAGGTAAGCTCCAGACCGACTACCGCGCGGCGGATGATCGACTGCTGGAGCCCGCACGTGAGCAGTTGGTGCACGAGTTGGTGACGTCCGTGGTGGACATGATGCCGCTGCTGTTTGACCCGACTTCGGTGAAGGAGGACCTCGCGGTGGCCGAGGACGCCTTCCCCGACCTGTTCCGCCAGCAGCTGCCGACCCTGCCGCCGGACCAGCGGGAGTACCTCGTCCGCCGAACGTTGGCCAAGGACATCGCCGACATCCTCTTTGGGCTGGGCCCGCTGCAAGACCTCTTGGAGATGCCCTCGGTCAGCGAGATCATGGTCGTCGGCAAAGACCGCATCTACATCGAGAAGAACGGCGTCATCCAGTCCACCACGCGCAGCTTCTTCTCCGACGACATCCTGCTGGCGATCATCGAACGCATCCTCTCGCCCGTCGGCCGACGCATCGACACCTCTACCCCCCTCGTCGACGCCCGCCTGCCCGATGGTTCCCGCATCAACGCGGTGATCCACCCGCTATCGCTCGTCGGCCCCTGCCTGACGATCCGCAAGTTCGGCTGGGTGCCGTTCACCATGGACGACCTCATCGAACGAAACGCCCTCTCGGCCAACGTCGCGTCCTTCCTGCAGGGCTGCATCGACGGCCGGGCCAACGTCCTGATCTGCGGCGGCACCGGCAGCGGTAAGACCACCCTGCTCAATGTCCTGTCGGCCTACGCCCGCCCTTCCGAGCGCATCATCACGGTCGAAGAATCCGCGGAACTGCAACTGCCTCAGCCGCACGTCGTCCGCCTCGAGGGCCGCCCCGCCAACGTCGAAGGCCGCGGCGAGTACACGATCCGCGAGCTCGTCCGCAACGCGCTGCGCATGCGCCCGGACCGCATCATCGTCGGCGAGGTCCGCGGTGCCGAAGCCCTGGACATGCTCCAGGCGATGAACACCGGGCACGACGGCTCGCTGTCCACGCTCCACGCGAACACGCCTTATGACGCCATGAAACGCTTGGAAGCGCTGGTGCTCATGGCGGTGGACATGCCCATCCGGGCGATCCGCGAGCAGATCGTCACCGCTGTCGATCTGCTCGTGCAGGTCACGCGCTTCGCCGACGGCACCCGCCGGGTCACGCACGTCACCGAAGTCATCGACATCGACCGCCAGACCGAAGAGATCCGCACGCAGGACATCTTCACGCTCAAAGACCCCAAGCAACCCGCCCTGCGTCACACCGGCTACATCCCCAGCTTTGCCGAGGACTTCATCCATCAGCAACGGTTCGGCGTGGAGGTGTTCCTGTGAACCCCAACGCCGTGCTGGTTCTGGCGTCGGCCACCACGTTCGTCGCGGTCTACCTGCTCGTGCGTCACGGCATCGCGCCGGCCAAAGCCGCTTTCGCCCGCACTGAACGCACCTACGACCTCGTGCTCAACCACCAGTTGTTGATGCAGACCAACGCCCGGCACGCGGTCTGGGCCACGCTGGCCTTCGCGGCGATCGTGGCGGTGTTCGTCTCCTTGATCACCGCCAGCCCGTTCTGGGGGCTGGTCAGCTTCGCCGCGTTGCTGTTCTTCCCGATGATGGTCTTCAAGCACCTGCGCGAGAAACGCCGGCAGAAGCTTGAAACCCAGCTCGTCGACGGCCTGACCACCCTCGCCTCCGCGGCGCGGGCGGGGCTTAACCTCGTCCAGTCTTTCCAACTGCTGGTCACCAACTCCACCGGCCCAATCCAGCAGGAGTTCGCTCAACTCGTCCGCGAGTACGAGATGGGCATCGATCTCAACCAAGCGATGCGTAACGCCGCGAACCGCATCGAGTCGCAGACCTACCGCCTGACCTTCACCGCCATCGAGATGCACCGCACGCGCGGCGGCGACACCGCCCAGTCCATGGACCGCATCGCTGAGTCGATCCGCGAGATCCAACGCCTGGACGGCAAGCTCGACGCCCTCACCGCCCAAGGCCGAAGCCAGGCCACCATGATGGCGGTCATGCCCTTTGTGTTCCTGGTCATCCTTTACCTGATCGAACCCCAAGGCGTCACGCTTTTGTTCACGACCACGCCCGGCCGATTGCTGCTGCTGGGGGTCGCGGGCCTGATCCTGCTGGGCTTCCTTTGGATCCGGAAAATCCTTGCTGTGGACCTTTAACCGACCGACTGCCGAACTCCGCCCTTGGCCTTAATCCTTATCCAACTCGTGCTCTCGCTCATCGTCGGCTCGGCGACGTTTCTGCTGATCTACGCGGTCTTCGGCGTGGACGTTGCGCCCGAGCCGCCGGTCCACCGCCGTATCGCCAAAGCAGTCGGCATCCAAAGGCAGACCCTTTTCGAGCAGCCGATCTGGATGCCGATGATGGCGCTCATGCTGGGGATCGCGCGGCGCGTGGGCTGGCCCAGCCTGCGCCAAACCGTCCGCCAACGCCTGAACGCCTCGGGCAACCCGTCGGGCTACAGCGTCGATGAGTTCATCGCTATCTGCCTGTTCAGCGGCACCCTCGCTGTCGGCGCGGCACTGGCGCTCCAGCTCCTGGCTGGGGGCAGCTTCCTCATGATCACCGGCCCGGCGTTTGCCGCCTTCGGCTTCGTCGGCCCGCTCTACCTCCTCAAAGCCTCCGCCGACGCCCGCGTCTCCCGCATCGGTCGGCAACTGCCCTACACCATGGACCTCATCGCCCTGACCATGGCGGCGGGCTCGACCTTCCCCGAAGCCATCCGGACGCTGATCCGCGATGACCCGGAGGAGGACCTCAACGTGGAGTTGGACATCGTCCTCAGCGAGATGGACTACGGAACGACTCGCGCTGCCGCCCTGTCCAACCTTGCCGACCGCATCCCCTTGGAATCGCTCCGCTCCATCGTCGGCGCCATCAACCAAGCCGAGAGCCTGGGCACGCCGCTGTCCAACATCCTCAAGCTCCAGGCCGACATGCTCCGCAACGCCCGCAGCGTCCGCGCGGAAAAGGTCTCCGCCTCTGCGAGTCTGCGCATCCTGGTGCCCTCCATGTTGATTCTCCTGGCGGTGGTGATCATCCTCTTTGGCCCCACGATCATTCTGCCCGCCCTCCGCGGAGAACTGCTGTTTTGACCGCTGCACCAGACCCCATTCAGGCCGCTTCCCAACAAGCCCCGCCGCCCGCGCCGCCTACCCACCTGGAAATCCAGGTCCTGGACGCCGGCGGCGCGCTCGCCGGCCGCAAGCTCGTCCTGGATACCAGCCCCGTGCGCTTCGGCAGAGACCCCCGCAACACGCTCGTGCTCGAAGACCCACTGGTCTCACGCAACCACGGCGAGATCACTCTGGACCCCGCCACCGGCCAATGGTCCGTCGTCTGCTACTCGGACAAGGGCCTCAAAGCCAACAAGAAGCCCGTCACCAACCTGCCCACACCCCTGGCGACGAACAGCGCCACGACGCTAACCGCCGCGGGCCTGAAGCTGATGACGGTCACGCCGATCGTGCAGACCGTGTACGACGAAGCCGGGCAACCGATTGACTACGGGCACGCAACGGCCCCGGCGACGGGCTCAAACAAACGTGTCGCGATCTGGGCCGGCCTGGGTGTCTGGTTCCTGGTGCTCGGCGGGCTCGCAGCGTTCTTCCTGTTCACCGAACCCAGCAGCCAGAACACCGACCGCCTCGCAACCTGGCCCGACGAGCAGGTCGCCACCGCGATCTTCAGCAACCCCGAGCCTCAAACGCCCAACCCCACCCTCGTGCAACGCGAACTCGCCCAGGCCAACGCCGAGTTCGAACGCATCGACATGCAGCCCGACGCGCTGCGCAAAGCCTACGAACACTACACCCGTGCCCTGACCCACGACCCCGACGGCTTGTTTGACCACGGCCTGGACCAACGCCGCTATCACCAGACCCAGCAGAACTACCACGAGCAGGTCCAAACCCTGTACCGCCAGGCCACCAACCAGATCGGCAGCCAAAACTACCCCGCTGCCTTGCAGACCCTCGAAGACCTCAACGCGCTGTACCCCTCCTCTTACAAGACCGATTTCAGCCGCCACTTGACCCAGCTCCGCGCGTCGGTCCGCAGCGAAATCGAAGACGATTAAAGCGTGCGCCGATGCCATATTGACGTAAAGCCAAAGAAAGACATTCCAAGTAGCAAGAATTCTTCATTGGTCGTAAGTCCAACGTGGCCTACTCTTTAACCGCTGCGCTTTGAATTCTCTTGAGCAGAGGGTATGGCCATGCACGGGATGCATTGGCTTTTCGCGGTGTGATGCTGTTGTGTTCCGTTGTTTTTCTTCTTGAAAGTACGTTTGATGATCCAAGCCTTCGCTGCCCCGTTGTTCCGGTCCGCGTCCGCGTTGCTGCTGCTATGCATCATGGTCGGGCCCGCCCGTGGGCAGGTCACCCAGCCCAATGTCGTGCTCATCGTTACCGACGACGCCGGGTACGCCGACTTCGGCTTCCAGGGCAGCACCGACATCCCCACGCCCGCTTTGGACGCTCTGGCCAACAACGGCGTCATCTTCAACCAAGCCTATACCCACGTCGCCTGCAGCCCCAGCCGGGCCGCGTTCCTGACCGGCGCATACACCGAGCGATGGGGTCACGAAGCCAACATCCAACCTGTCTCCAACCAGCTCACTCAGCACTACGCCGGCCTGCCCAGCCAAGCGGTCACCGTCTTCGAGCGTATGCAAGATTTGAACTACACCACCGGCGTCGTCGGCAAATGGCACGTCGGCGGAGTAGACGATGTCATCGTCGACGGCCAGATCGTCTCCCAAGGCAACAAGCCCCCCCGCCAAGGCGTCGACGAGTTCATCGGCTTCCAGGCCCCCGGCGGCCTCACCCGCCAATCGCTCAACCCCGACGGCACTGTCAACGCCGTCAACGCTTCCAGCGGCAACCGCCACTGGTCTGATTACTGGGGCGATGAATCCGTCGACTTCATCGATCGGCATTACCAGGAAAGCGACCCCTTCTTCCTCTACGCGTCTTTTAACGAGCCACACACCCCGATCGCCGCCTCCCCGTACATCAACGACCCGCGCATCGCCCACCTCACCGGCAACCGCCAGCGCTACGCCTCGGAGATGCTCTCAGTTGACATCAACGTCCAGCGGATCGTCGACAAGCTCGAAGACCCCAACGGCGATGGCAACACCAACGACTCCATTCTCGACGAGACCCTCTTCGTCTTCATCAACGACAACGGCGGCGCTACCAACAACACCTCAGACAACGGTGACCTCCGCGGCTTCAAGGGCTCACCCTACGAGGGTGGCATCCGGGTCCCGATGTTCATCTCCGGCTACGGCGTCGACCCCACCATGGCGGGCACCGTCTACGACGAGTTCGTCACCTCCGTCGATATCACCGGCACCATTGTCGGCGCCGGCGGCGGCGGGCCAATCACAGACGAAGAAATCTACTACGGCACGCAAACCTACGACGGCGTCAATCTCTTGCCATTCATCAACGGCACCGCCGCCGATGACCGCCCCCACAACGCGGTGGTCTACCGGCTCCAGGAAGAAATTACCCTGGTCACTCCCGATTGGAAACTCGTCAAAAACGGCGCCAACGCCGACTGGCAGCTGTTCGAGTTCGCCAACACAGGCACACAAAGCGAAGCCGACGCCGACGACGTGATCGACCAACAGCCCGAGGTCTTCGCACAGCTCCTGCGCCAGCTCACTGATTTCGAAGTCGGCTTCAACAAGCAACAGTTCCCCTCCTCCGACGAGAACATCGGCCAGTTCAACCTCTTCGACGATTTCACCTTCCGCACCGACGCCTTCACCAATGCCAACTGGTCCTCCACCAACGCCTGGGACAGCCCCCAAGGCACCGCGGAAACCATGCGCAACCGGGATTCCCACAACGGCACCATGGTCCACTTCGGCACCACCGACAACAACAGCTACACGGCCACCAACGACCTCCGGCGGATGAACGAGCTCACATTCATCGCCCACGGCTTCGCCTTCGAAGGCGATTTCAACGGCGCACAAGACCGCTCGGCCACACTCAACGGCCTGCCCGTGCTACTCGCCCAGAACTTCGCCGGCGAGATGCCTGAGTTCGCTCTGGACGCCACCGGCTCCGGTAACAACACCTTCACCTTCGACCTCAACCAAAACGTCGAGCTCTACGACGACCTCCACATCACCGGCGACGGCAATCAACAGTTCAACCTCAACGGCGACATCGCCGAGTACCGCCAAGGCCGACAGCTGATCAAAACCGGCTCCAGCACCGCTCATTTCCACGGCGACATCACGACCACCGGCGGCGCCGACATCCAGCAAGGCGCTGCCGTCTTCCACAGCGACGCCAGCCTCACCGGCGACCTCGCCGTGCAAGACGGCGCCACTGTTCAGGTCGACACGAATATCGACGGCCACATCAACAATGCGGGTCGTTTCGTCGTGCCCCTCCGCAACTTCGCCAATGCGCCCACCACCCTGGACCTGACGCCGACGCTCGGTGACGGCGACATCGATCAACGCCTCAGCACCACCGAAGGCGATCAGGACACCGAGCTGCTCGTTGGCCTCGTGTCCAATGCCAGCAGCTCCACCGACGCTCGCATCATCCGAGCCCTGCTCAGCTATGACCTCGCCGACATCCCCGATGACGCCACCATCAACGGCGTCTCTCTCCAGCTCACGCACACCGATTCCGATTCAAACTCCAACAACAACATCCTGGGCAACCTCGAACTCCGCGAGCTGACGCAAGACCCGGTCTTCAACGAGCTGGGCAGTCCCAACGTCAACTGGATCAACCGCAACGACGCCAACAACGAAGCCTGGTCTGCCGCAGGCGGCCCGCTGGGTGACCTGTTGGCTCAACTCACCAACAGCAACCTGCCCAACCCCGCGACCGTCTCGTCCGGACAGACGCTCGACCTGGACTCGTTGGCGGCTTTCCTCGACGCCATAGCCAACAACCTCAGCGACGATGCGCTTTCTCTCGCCCTGCTCCTGCCCGGCGAAGAGGCCGCCGGCAACAGCGGGACCGGCAACCGTGACCTGTACCGCTTCGGCACCAACGAGTCCGGCCAGGCCGCCGTGCTGTCCATCCAGTTCACCGCGCCCCAACAACCCATCGCCTTCACCGGCGACTTCACACAGCAGAACACCGGCTCCCTGACGATGGCGCTCAGCGAAAGCGGCCACAGCCAGTTCCAGGCGGACGGGGACGCCAACCTGGCGGGTGAACTCGCGCTGGAGATTAGCCCCAACCTGCTGCCCGAAGCCTACGCCAGCTCTTTTGAGCTGATCCGTGCCGCTTCGGTCAACGGGGAGTTCGACCGCGTCACCGGGCTGGCCATCGACGCCGAACGCGCGTGGGCCGTCACCTACTCCGCCGACGCTGTGCACGCCACCGCCGCCTACCGCGGCGACGCCGACCTGGACAACGACATCGATGGCACCGACTTCTTCGCCGTCGTCAACAACTTCACCGGCTCGGGCCAGACCGGCAGCCAGTGGGCCGCCGGCGACTTCGACGGCGACGGCGACGCCGACGGCACCGACTTCTTCACCGTCGTCAACAACTTCTCCGGCTCGGGCGTCTCCCCCGCCGCCGCCGCCTTCCTCGCACAGGCCGCCGACCCCAACAACCCCGACCTGATCTACAACCCCGACACCGGCGAGGTCACCCTCCACACCGACGGCGTCTTCTTCGACACCTACCAGCTCCTGTTCGCCAACGCCGGCGACTTCGACGACGCCGCCGCCCAGTTCGCCTTCCAGAGCTTCTTCGCCGGCGGCACGACCGACCTGGTCGACAACGAGATCTTCGAGTCCAACCCCACCGGCGCCTTCCTGGCGATCACCAACGGCGGCAACGACACCTTCAGCCTCGGCCTGATCCTGCCCACCGGCCTGGACGACGCCCAGCTCGCCGCGCTGTTCGAAGCCGCCCAGTGGAGCGACGCCACCAACGCCAGCGGCAGCTTCGACCTCATCCGCATCCCCGAACCCACCACCGCCACCCTCCTCGCCGCCGCCGGCCTGCTCACACTCCGCCGCCAGCATGTGAATTGAAAGTTATTTGCGTAAAAAAACCTTTCTACATTTGGGATTCACCCAAAAATCATTAAGGTGAATTGAGTTCCGCTTGTGTTTGTTTGTTGTTGTTTCTGTGTGCATGGAGGAGAAAGCATTGACTTTGACCCCTTATTGGCTTGCTGGCATCTTTGGCTGCGCGGTTTTGGCCTTCGGACCGGCAGCGGATTCGATTGCTTCAGACACGCCTTACGACGAGGATGACGCGGAAAACGAAGTTGAAGATGACGGCCCCGCCGCTGCCCTGTCGCCCAGCGACCCGGACCTGCTCTACAACCCAGCGACCGGCAACGTCACCCTGTTCACCGACGGCATCTTCTTCGACTCTTACCTGATCAAAACCGACGACGAGGCCAACTTCAACGGCCCGGCAGCCAGCTTTGCCTTTCAAGGCTTCTTTGCGGGCGGCACGACCGACCTCGCCAGCGATCAGATCTTCGAGAACAACCCCACCGGCGCGTTCCTGGCCATCACCAACGGCGGCGAAACCACCTTCGACCTGGGCGATATCCTGCCCGCCAATCTCGATGCCGCCCAACTAGGTGCCGTACTCGAAACGACGAACTGGAGCGAAGCCACCAATGCTTCGGGGACTTTCGATGTCATCATCGTTCCCGAGCCGGCTTCGGTCACGCTCTTCGCGGCCACCGGCTTGCTCGCGCTCCGCCGGCGTCGCCTCGCCTGAGCGACCCAATCCCTCAAACTGAATTCGACGCCACGCGTCTCGTGTCTACACGGGACGCGTGTTGCGTTTAGGCATACACGTCCAGCGTCGATTCCGTTTCCTCGGGACGACGCTGATTCAACTCCGCCCGGGCCTGGGATGCGGTCCGGTCCGCCTGCGCCGCCACCCGGCGGTCCTGGGCTGAGGGTTCCTTGGGAGCCAATGCTGCGCGCCGGACCACCGCCATCTTCCGGATCGTCGCTTCGGGGTCCCCCTTCACCGGCGACACATCGATCTGCACTGAGCCCCCCACCGCATACCGCTTCCCGTCCGGCCCGGTCTGGTAGCTATACGTCGGCCCGCCCGTGGCGTAAGGCCCGGCCGCGGCCTTGTGGGCCAGCTCATGCGCCCGCACCTCCGCGTCCCGGTCCTCCAGCCGCTCGACTTGTTCCTGCTCCTGCTCGCTCAACGGCTCGCCATCAGGGCCCACCGGCGCACCGGCCTCTTCGGACGATGCTTCACGAGCCTCATCCGACAGGCTGACTTCGTCGGCCGAGCGCGCAGGACGTTTCGCCGCGACACCTCCGGCCTCTGACGCAGACGCTGAATCAGTAGCCGTAGTGGTGCGAAGCGGCGTGCCGATAGCATTCAGGCTCGGCTCGATGCTCGAGATCACACCTACTGCATCGACCAAACGTTTCCGCCTCCCAAGCCCCGCGGCTTATCGGGCCTGGCTTAGCGCAAAAACAGCGTGGCGGGTTCGGCCGATCATCCGAAACCGCCACGCCTGAGGGGGGCTCAAGTTGTCTGCAGGATTCAGGCTTCCAGCGCGGTCGCGATGGCTTCAGCCATGTCGTCTTCCGAGTGCGAACCGGTCAGGCGGCCGACCACTTCGTGGGTTTCAGCATCGATCAGCAGGATGAAGCCGGTGCCGGCCTGATCTTCGATCACTTCGGTGATGCCCAGTTCCGCGGCGGTGGCCAACGAGGCACCGGTGGTGTCGTCGTTGGTGAAATCCATCGTGACAAAGCCGACGTTGCCTTCGGAGTAGGTCTCCTGCAGGCCGACGAAGGGCTCTTCAAGGCTGACACACGTGCCGCACCAGTCGGCGTGCATCTTGACCGCCAGGATTTCAGCGGTGGTTTCGTTGGTGGCTTCCTGCGAAGCGGTCTGACCCGAGTCTTCGCAGTGTGAACAGCCGTCTGCAAAACTGGAAGCGCCCATCACCATTGCGGTCAGGGCCGCCGCCGAAGTCAAAGCCAAAGTGCGAATCATCCTCGTGTCCTTTCGGGGGTCCATGTAAAGGAAGGGGTAGAGAGAGTGTTGGTCCTACGTGCGGGTGTAACCCGGGCCCAGGGTTTGGTATTCCCAAAAACCACGAATCTCCGATAAATTCCTCAGCGATGCTCAGACGCCTGTTCACCCACCAGATGCTCCGCCCCGCGGACCTCCCGGCTACCTCCCCGGCGATGCGGGTGATCGGTGCGTTTAATCCCGGTGTGGCTCAGTGCGGCGAGGAAACCGCGTTGCTTGTCCGTGTGGTTGAGCAGCCCGGAGAAACCCGGGCGGGCTTCCTGCCTTCCCCCCGTGTCGCTGAGGACGGCCAGATCGTCACCGACTGGTTGCCCGAAACGGAACAAGACCTCAGCGACCCCCGTGTGATGATTCACCGCACCACCGGTCGCCTTCGGCTGCGTTTCATCTCCCACCTCCGCGTTGCCTTCAGCCGGGACGGCCGAACCTTCGACCGCTTGGGCCCGGCGATCCTCCCTCAAGGCCCGTACGAAACCTTCGGCCTGGAGGACCCCCGCATCACCCCGATCGGCGACACCTACTGGATCACCGCGGTAGGCGTCTCAGAGCGCGGCATCTGCACCCGGCTGCTGTCCACCACCGACTTCCACAGCTTCAAACGCCACGGCAACATCCTCGCGCCGGACAACAAGGACGTCCTGCTGTTCCCCGAAACCATCGCCGGCCGGTACGCGATGCTCCACCGCCCGATGCCCATGATGCCGTTGCACCCCCCGGCCATGTGGCTGGCGTTCGGCCCGGACCTCACCCACTGGGGCGAGCACACCCGGCTGGTCCTCACCGGCAACGACGACTCCCTGACCGACCGCGTCGGCGGCAGCACCCCGCCGATCCGCACCGAGCAAGGCTGGCTCACCCTATACCACGGCTCGGACAAGAAGCCCGGCCACGAGGGCGTGGGCACCTACACCGCCGGGGCGCTCCTGCTGGACCTCAACCACCCCGAGCGCATCATCGCCCGCAGCCCCAAGCCGCTGCTGATCCCCGAAGCCGACTTCGAGACCACGGGGTTTGTCGACAACGTGGTCTTCCCCACCGCGGCGGTCCCCCGCGGGGACGAGCTTTGGGTCTACTACGGCGCCGCCGACGAACACACCGGCGTCACCGCATTGCGGATGGATGAGGTGCTGGAAAGCCTGGTGGCGAGTTAACTGTCGAGCTTGCCGAACAGCGTCAGCGGCGCGGCGGACTCGATCTTCACGTCCACCATCTCCCCGATGAGGGACGGGTCGCCGTCGAACACTGTGATGACGTCGCCTTCGGTTCGGCCGGAGAGCTGCGTGACTTCCTTGGGCTTCTCCCAGCCCAGCTGCACATTGCCCAGCGTGTAATCGCTCTGGGTTTTGCGGGTCTTCTGGCTGACGCCCTCGACGAAGACCTTGACCGTTTGGCCGACGTAGCGCTGATGGCGGGCGGCGCTGATCTCTGCCTGGATCGCCAGCAGTTCGTTGTTGCGTTGCCGTTTGATCTCGTCGGGGATGTCGTCCTCGAGCTTGTCGTAGGCGATCGTGCCGGGGCGCGGGCTGTACTTGAAGATGAAGGCGCTCTTGTACTGGCAGTACGCCAGCAGCTTGCGGGTCGCGTCGTGGTCGTCGTCGGTCTCGCCGGGGAAGCCGACGATGATGTCCGTCGCCAGCTCCGCGTCGGGCATGCGTTCGCGGATCCGGTCGATCAGCGCGTAATACTCTTCGACGGTGTAGCCGCGGTTCATGGCCTTGAGCATCGCGTTGCTGCCGGTCTGCACGGGCAGGTGGAAGTACTTGCACAGGCGTGGGCGTGACGCGATGACGTCGAGGATGTCATCCCCAAAGTCCCGGGGGAAGCTGGTCACAAACCGAAGCCGATCGACCGTCGGCAGTTCGTCGTGCAGCGTCGCCAACAACTGCGCGAAGCTGACGGTGGTGTCCGACTCCCAGGGGCGCTGCTCGCCCTCGGCGCCGTTGCCGGTGTTCTTAACCGCCCGGCCGATCTGGGGCTGCTCGACGCCGTTGACCGTCACGGTGTGGGCGGTGTCGTAGTGGTAGTGGTTGACCGTCTGCCCCAGCAGGGTGATCTCGCGGACGCCGGCGTCGGCAAGCCGGCGGCACTCGTCGAGGATCGCGCTGGGCGGGCGGTGCACCTCCCGGCCACGGGTGTGCGGGACGACGCAGTACGTGCAGAACTTGTTGCAACCCCGAGTAATCCGAACGTACGCGGCCTTGCCGCCCGCTGCGTAGTCCTCAGGCGAGAACGTGCGGGACAGGTCCAGCATCTCCAGGTCATCGCCCGCCGCAGCAAGCGTCGCCGACCGCCGGGTCGTGTTGCCCTGCAGCGCGACGGTTTCGTTCTGCATCGCTGCCTTGCGCCCGCCACGGTGCACCAGATCGGTCTTGATCACGTTGTCGATCAGGCCCGGCAGCTTGTCGAGTTCGCCCGGGCCACAGAGCAGGTCGACCTGCGGGTACCGGCGGAGCATGTCCTCGCCGTCGCGTTCGGCCATGCATCCGATGACGCCGAGCACAATGCCCGGGTTTTGTTTCTTGAGCAGCCCCACCTTGCCAACCCGGGACCAGACCTTGTTCTCCGCCTGCTCGCGGACGGAGCAGGTGTTGTAAAGGATCACGTCCGCGTCGGTCCACTTATCGATGAAGCGGTAGCCCAGCGCGCGTAACTGAGACGTCACGAGCTGGGAATCCAGCACGTTCATCTGGCAGCCGAAGGTTTCCAGGTAGACGCTCGGGCCGCGGGGAGCGGAAGCCTCGGCGTCGGTCGCCGGCTCCACGTGGGTGGACTCGGTGGAGCAGCTAGTCATACGGAGCGTGCCTTAGTCCTCTTCCTCAGCCCCGTTGAGCAGCTCGTCGAGCTTGCCGATGAGCTTTTCCATCCGCACGGGCTTGAGCAGGTAGCCGTCGACACCCAGCGCCTCAGCGTACTGCTGATGACGCCGGCCTTCGTTGGCGGTGACCATCACAACCAGCGGCGAGGTCTCAAAACGCTTGATCTTCTCGAGCACCAGAAAGCCCGACCGCTTGGGGAGCATCATGTCCAGCACGACCAGGTCCGGCGGGTCGACTTCACAGATCCGCACCGCGGTGTTGCCGTCGCCACAGACCTGCGTCAATGCGCCCTCCGCCTGGAGCGTCTGGTCGATCGCAGCACGAACTTCCGTATCGTCGTCGACGATCAGGATCTTGTGATTGTGCAGAATCAGGTCGTCGGCGGCTTCCACCATAGGGAATGGGTCCTGGGGGGCTTGGGGAGTGCGAATGAAGGATTGTCGAGTCTGAGCGGGGGCAGGTCAAGCCGGGCCGGCGGACACGACAAAACAGCCTCAGAAAAGGCAACGAGCTCTCAATGTTCCAATACCTGTAGGCCAGAGCCTATCGATGCTTGAATAGCACATGAACATCTTGCTTGATTCAGCAACTTCTACGAAATGACACTCATTCCAGTAAGGAGCACGGCGGCCCCAGCCAAATACACCAGCATCGGCTTCCACATCTCGCTCGGGCGCATCAACAACAAAAGAAACAAGACAACCGGGAACAGCAGACAGACTATTCCCCACAGGGCACCTTCAGCAAATGCAACAATCAGCAGCCAGATGTAACCCGAAATCGCCACAAGCCCCCCAACGATTGCCAAAATCAAACCGAACGCTTCCATGCCATATTCTCCGGAAAGTAGTTGAATAAAACCCACATTATTACGAAACGCAGGATAAGAGTTACTTGACTCGCTGATTGCGGAGCTCGTGCTGCTTCTGGCGTTCGGTGACGGATTGAAGCTTCTCCGGGGACAGCTTGCCATAGCACTTGGGGCAGGCAACGCCCTCTTGATACCGCTCGCTTTCGCGCTCCTCTGCCGTCACCACTTCGCCACAGGCGCAGCAGAGCGAGTAGTCGCCTGGCGTGAGTGTTTTGTCGACGGTGACACGGTGATCGAAGACGAAGCAGTCGCCGTCCCAGAGGTTCTGCTCGGGGGTCGCTGCCATGTCTTCAAAGTACTGCAGGATGCCGCCCTTGAGGTGGAACACCTGCTTGAAGCCCCGCTGAAGCATGAAGCTGGAGGCCTTCTCGCACCGGATCCCGCCGGTACAGAACATCGCAACCTTGGGGTGCTTCTCAGGGTCCAGCTTCCGATCGACGTAGTCGACGAACTGGGTAAACGTGTCTGTCTTAGGATCGACCGCGCCGGGAAACGTGCCCAGCTCGACTTCGTAGCCATTGCGGGTATCGATCAGCAGCACATCGGGGTCCTGCACGATCTGGTTCCAATCCCGGCCCATGACATACTCACCCACGACGGCGGTCGGGTCGACTTCGGGGACGCCGAGCTTGACGATCTCGGTCTTCAGCCGGACCTTCATCCGGTGGAACGGCATGTCGTCGGTGTACGACTCCTTGTACTCCAGCGTTGCCAAGCGCGGGTCGGCTCGGAGGTACTCCAGCAGCGCGTCGATCGCTTCCCGGGTGCCCGCAACCGTGCCGTTGATGCCTTCACGCGCCAGCAGCAGCGTCCCACGGATGCCTTGATCCACGCAGTGCTGCTTGAGCGGTTGACGAAGCGCGTCGTAGTCCGCAAGCTCAACGAATTTGTAAAGGGCGCAGACGACCAGAGGCATGCCGACAGTCTACTAAACCCCTCAGAGCCGAACCTACGGGCGTTTTTCGTGTTCTTTGGGGTCGATCGGGATCTGGACGTCGGCCATCAACTGATCGGTCATCCAAGGCAGGGCTTCGAGCTTGCGGGTCAGGGCTTTGGGCAGCGGGTTGCCCTCGCGCTCGTGCCGGGGGCGGGACTTCCATCGGCGGTGCATCCAGAGGTACTGCTCAGGCTTAAGGCGGACGGCCTGCTCCAAGCCACGGATGTAGCGGGCGGTGATGTAATACAGCGGGTCAGGCTGGTCGGCCCAGTCGTCGGGCTGGATCAGGTCCACGACGTTGAGCTCGTAGCGAAACCCCGGGCCGATGCGATGGGCCGCAGAGACGACGATGGGGGCGTCGTTGCGCATGGCCATCAGGCCGATAGATTTGTAGGTCGAAGCCAGCCGGCCGAAGAAGGGCACAAACAGCCCCCGGTCGCCAGCGTTCTGGTCGGCGACAAAACCCAGCGCCCGGCGGTCGGCCATGATCTGCGGCATCCGCTTGGCGGCTTCGAACTTGTTGAGGATCTTCAGGCCCCGGTGCTCACGCACGCCGGTGACCCAGTCGTCCAGCTTGGGATTGTCCAACGGCCGGGCCAATGCCTCCATGTCGTAGCCCAGCACCGAAACAATAAAGCCCAGCAGTTCCCAGTTGCCCAGGTGGCCCGTGATCAACAGCAGGGGCTGGTCCTGGTTGAGTTCCGCCAGCGCGCCGCCGAGGTTGCCTAAGCCGATGTACCGCGGCCAGCTGTCCCGGGTGATGACCCGGGGCGTCTGAAGCATCTCGGTGACCAGCTGCGTGAAATGCTCGAAGCCCGCCAGCGCTGTGTGCCGGACTCTTTCGTCGGGCCACTCGGGGAACGCGCGGGCGATTGACGCTTCAGCGCGTCGCCGATGGCGTTTGTCGATGCGGTGGATCAGCCGACCCGCTGCCCGGCCGAAGTGCAGCGTGGTGTGGGGCGACGAGCAAGCGAGCACCGCCCCGGCAGAGCGGGCGGCCAAGTACTGGCTCCAGATGGCGGCGGGGCCGCTGGGTTTGCCCATGGTGGGACCGGGGTATTAGTTGTACCGGCCGATCAGTTGGAACAACCGGTTCTGGTTGAGGATGGGCAGCCCCATGTCCAACGCGTCACTTTGCACCTGCAGGTAAGCGTTGGCCGCAGCGCGGCGTTCGTTGAAGATGCGGACTTCTTCGGGGCTCGCCGAGGTGCCGGGCTCTTCGGGTACTTCCGGGAGCTGGCCGAGCACAACGTAGTCGGCCTGAGGGGTCAACTCGTCGATGATCTCCGCCCCCCAGGACTCGATGAGGTCGTTCAGGCGGGAGCGGTCATGCGCGTTGGGGTTGCCGTCGCCTTCGAGATCGAAGTTGCCGTAGACAAACAGGCGGAACGTGCGGTTGGGGTCGTACACCAGGTTGACGAGGTGGTCACCGGGATCGACGGTGGCGCTGCGGGTGGTTCGGACGACGCGGGCCAAGGCGTTGTTTTCGTTGACTTCGTAGACCTCGATCGTGGCTTTGCCGCGGAGATTTCCGTCGGTGAGGGCGACGACCTGCGTCGGCACGAAGACTTCAAAGGTCATGCCCCGGACGACGTTCTGGTTGCGGCCCTTATCGATGATGACCACGCCGCCGGTGGTCACACTGCCGACGAGGGCATCGGTCTCAAGAAGGTCAAGGTTGTCCAGAGCTTCCCGGCCGCCGAGGCGTTCAACGAGGTCGTCCAGCTCGGCGATGCGGGTACGGGCCTGGGTGATCTCACTGTCGCGTTGCGCCAAAGCCTCCTGCTGTTCGTCTTCCATCGCAGCGATCTGCAGGGTGAGTTGCTGCATGGCGGCATCGCGCTGAGCAGAAATCTCCGCGATGTTGGTGTCCCAGTCTGTCTGCTGACCTTCCAGACGGGCAACCGCCTGGTCATAGGCTTGGCTGATTTCTTCAAGCCGCCGATTGGCGTCGGCCAGAGCAGAAGCGCCCTGTTCGATCTGAGCGTTGAGGCGATCGATCTCGGCTTGCTGGCTGCTCAGCGTCGTGACGTACTCGTCCATCGCCCGGAGCAGGGTCGGCGAGCTAAGCGACTGGGCCCGGCGGATCTCGTTCCAGCGGGTCTGGATTTCAGTCGCGGTCATCGCCTGGCCGTCGGGCAGGACCATGTTCTTGAGCGTCTGGTTTTCGTTGAACAGGCGAGCCGCGAGGCTGTTGCCTTCCAGGCCTTCGCCGCTGGACAGGTAAACCGTCGCGTCGGGGCTGGCGCGGAAGGTGGCGTCGGCGTAGCGGTTCAACTCCGTCTCGGCGGCCTCTTGTGCGGTGACCGCCGCGTTGATCTTGGTGTAGAAGACAATGGCGAGGATCGTGGCGATCAAAGCCGCTCCGCCAAAAATCACCAGCGCTACCGCGTATGCTCCGCCGCTGCTCGATCGTGCCATCTTCAAGTACTCCGCAAAAAGCTCGGGGCTTGGGGCCGTTGTCCAAGCCGGTTCTACGCCCAGCCGGCTTCGCCGACCCGCGCAACAATCAATTCAGAACCGTCAATGTCCCGGAATCCGGCCCGCCCGTCAAGTGCCTTCGGCCGTCGGATTCATGCCGATAACACCTGCTCAACGCAGCACCAACCGCATCTCGACCTCGACGGATGCCCCCAGAGGCAGGCAGGGCACCCCCACCGCCGCCCGGGCGTGCCGACCCGCCTCCCCAAACACCTCCGCCAACAGGTCACTGGCCCCGTTGGCGACTAGGTGCTGCTCGACAAAACCCCCCGCCGACGCCACGAACACCCCCAACCGCTCGACCCGCTCGAAACGGGACCAGTCCCCCTCTAGCACGCCGTCCACCGCCGCCAATCCGTTGAGCACGCAAACCCGCGCCGCAGCCTGGGCATCCTCGAGGCTCACGTCCCCGCCGACCTGGCCCTGGCTGACCAGCTTGCCGTCGACCAGAGGCAGCTGCCCTGAGACCACCACCCCCCTGCCGCTGACCACCGCCGGCACGTACGACGCCAACGCGGCGGGGCGAGGCGGCAAGGTAAGACCCAATTCAGACATTCTTTCGGATAGGTTCATCGGCGTATCATCCCGAGCCCGGGCGGGCTCTGCAACGCGTGTTTCAAGCCCAGGGATTAAAACCGCCCATGAAGCAGTTAGTTCCATACGATCACCTATGATGAGAACTGCGATGCCCACTGTCTTCCGCCACCTGTCTGTTTTCCTGATTGCCCTGGGGTTTTTGACTCCGCAGGCTCAGGCGCAAATCACAATCGGCCCCGGCGGGGCCTCGGCCGTCCAAGCCGAGTTGCTCCTGTCGCACGACCAGGCCGCTCCGGGCGATGCCGTGACCGTCGGCGTGAAGCTCACGATCGACGAGGGCTGGCACGTGTACTGGACCAACCCCGCCGGCCCGGGCTTTCCGCCCAGCGTCAACTGGACCCTGCCTGAGGGTTACGAAATCAGCGAGCTCCGTTGGCCGGCCCCCCACCGGTTCACGTTTGCCGGCGCAACGCAGTACGGCTACGAACACGAGGTCATTCTCCTCGCAGACCTCGTTGTCCCCGCCGACGCCGCCGTGGGGGAGAACGTGGTAATCACTGCCGCAGTGAGCTGGCTGGCGTGTGAAGAAAGCTGCATCCCCGGCAACGCACAGCCGATGGCCCGGCTGGCCGTCGGCGAAACTCTGGGCCCGGCCACCGATGACGCCTCGGCGATCCTCGCGACCGAACACGATGTGCCGTTGACCGTGCAAGGCTGGACGATCACCGCGGAGTCTGATGGGCCAAACTTCCAACTCCGTCTCACTGGGCCTGATGCCGAAGCCCTGGAAGCTTTGGAAGCCGCCGAGGACGTGCACTTTTACAGCAGCACGCAGGACGTGATCGACCCCAACACGCCGCAGGTCCTGGAGCGGGACGGCCAGACGCTGCTGCTAAAACTCAGCCTGCAAACCGTTGATGCCTTCGGCAACACACTCGAACGCGACGAAGCCGTCACACAGTTGGCCGGGGTGTTGGTCGCCCATGGCGCGAGCTTCGATGCAGGCGGCCGGCACCACGCGATCCTGGTCGACCAGCCGGTCGCGGCCGGCCAAGGCGCTTCTGCCGACGGTGAAGACGCCGCCGGCGCGTCGTCCTACAACGTGCCGGTGCTGCTGGTCTCGGCGTTCATCGGTGGGTTGATCCTGAACCTGATGCCCTGTGTGTTCCCGGTGCTCTCGATCAAGATCCTCGGCTTCGTCCAGCAGGCCGGCGAGGACAAAGTCATCGTGCGTCGGCACGGCTATGCATTCGGTATCGGTGTGCTTGCATCGTTCTGGGTGCTGGCCGGGGCGCTGCTGCTGCTTCGGCAAGGCGGCGAGCAACTGGGCTGGGGTTTCCAGCTCCAGGACCCGCGTTTCGTGCTGTTCATGGTTTTCCTGATCTTCGCGATCGGCTTGAACCTGTCCGGCGTATTCGAGATCGGCATGGGCGCCACCGCGCTGGCGGGCAAGGTCGAACAAGGCAGCTCCGAGGGCTACACCAAGAGCTTCCTCAGCGGCGTGCTGGCGACGCTGATCGCCACGCCCTGCACCGCCCCGTTCATGGGGGCCGCGATCGGTGCCGCCCTGACGATCCCGCCGATCCAATCGCTGCTGATCTTCACTTCCGTCGGTGCCGGCATGGCGACCCCCTACGTCCTGCTGTCTTGCTTCCCGGGCCTGCTGCGTTTCATGCCCCGGCCCGGGCCCTGGATGGAAACCTTCAAGCAGTCGATGGCGTTCCCGATGTTTGCCACAGCCGCTTGGTTGGCGTGGGTGTTCGTCACCATCACCGACGAGAAAAAAGTCGCGATGCTGGGCATCGGCCTGACGCTGTTTGCGATGGGTGCCTGGGCCTACGGCCGCTGGTCCACGCCGATGCACAAGCCCCGGGCCCGCTGGATCGCCCGCGTCGCCGCGATCGCGCTGGCGGCATCGGCGGTCTTCGTCAGTCTGTACGACCGGAACACCGAAGTCACCTGGGAGCCCTTCAGTGAAGCACGCCTGGCGGAGCTGCGTAAGACCGGCCAACCGATCTTCGTGGACTTCACCGCGAGCTGGTGCATCAGCTGCCAGGCAAACAAGCGGTCGTCGCTCCGTACCGCCGAGGCCGATGCCTTGTTCCTGGAGCACGATGTGGTGCTGATGGAGGCCGACTGGTCCAAGCGGGACGACACGACGCTCCGGGTCTTGCAGGAATACGGCCGAGCGGGCGTGCCGCTGTACCTGATGTTCCCCGCCGACCCGGACGCCGAGCCGCAGATCCTGCCGAACCTGCTGACGCCGGGGATCGTGCGGGATGCCGTCGAGCATGCAGCCGAGGGGTAAACCAAGAGCGCGCCGGCCCGTTTCGGGCTGAGGCGAGCGTGGTGTCCCAGCGGGGCGAGACGCCCGGGCTCGCCGCGGGCAAATTGCACCGGATCAAGCCGATCGGCCGATAACCCTCAAACGGACCCCCGCGCGAGGATGTCATGGCCGAAGTGCTGGATCAAAATGAAATTGAAGCTCTGCTGTCGGCGGTCGACGAGCCGAGCATGGACGTCAACGGCGAGGCCGGCAAGCCCCCGGTGTTCACCCGGCGTGGCGAGGTGCCCGAGGACCTGGAGATCCGGGACTACGACTTCAAGCGGCCTGAGCGGGTGTCCAAAGAGCAGATGATGGCGTTGGAAACGCTGCACGAAGGGTTCGCCCGAAACTTCGGGGCCGGTCTCTCGGGCTTCCTGCGGACGATCGTCGAAACCAAGGTCGCCTCGATCGAGCAGTTGACCTTCAGCGAGTTCACCCACTCGCTGCCGAACCCGACCTGCTTCAACCTGCTGAGCTGCGAGCCGTTGGAAGGCGCGATGTGCATGGAGGTCAGCCCGCTGATCGTGTACCCGATCATCGACCGGCTGCTGGGCGGCTCCAGCGCGGACCTCTTCATCCCGCAGCGACCCCTGACCGCGATCGAGCAGCGGCTGGTCAACAAAGTCACCGACCGGGCGATGGTCGCTTTGAGCGATGCGTGGGACAATATCCTGTCGCTGACGTTCAACCTGCAGGAGACCGAGTCCAACCCGGCGTTGGTGCAGATTGTGGCGCCCAACGAGGTGGTGGTGGTGGTCGGCTTCGAGCTGAAGATGGGCGGCCGGGCGGGCACGATGAGCCTTTGCATCCCTTACAACGTCATCGAGCCGGTGATCGACAAGCTCAGCAACCAGACCTGGGCGAGCCACAAGAAGCAGAACCGCAACGCCACCCTGCGTCGCCGACTGGCGGGGCAGCTTGAAGCGGCGAACGTGCCGGTCGCTGCGGTGCTGGCGGACACCTCGATGACCCTCCGCGAGCTGATGCACCTGGAGCCCGGCGACGTGATCCTCACCGACAAGCCCGCCAAAGCCCCGCTGTCGCTCCGCGTCGGCGACCAACGCAAGTTCCTGGGCGTCCTGGGCCAACACCGCGGCAACCGCGCCTTCAAGGTCGGCCGCCCACTGACGACCAAAGACCGGGTGTAAACACATCAAAAAGGGATATCGTCGTCAGCCAGGAGTATTGGCGCTTCTCTTTTGGCCACAAACACATCTCTGTTATCCAAAACGTATCGCATACCCGCATCTGTCAACTTATAGCCTTTGAACTTTTCACTATCTCGCTCGTCGAATAACTCGACCTCCTCAATCAGCCCCTTGTCAACCAAATCGCCTATAGCTATCCCGAGAGTAGCGGCAACATAATTCAATTGATCGAACTCTCTGCTCACCAAATAGCTGCTTACTCCATCGAGAGAAGTGTGCGAGTAAGAAAGAATGATGCCCAGAGCAGCGTTCTCATAGTCCTCAGTGCTAACAGAACCACCTGTCTTCGCAACATTCGCCTGCTTAATTCGCTTACCCTTGCTAACTTCTTCCGCAAGGTTTAATTTGATCGCCCTCGATAATTTTTCAAAACTTGATGGCGAATCAGAGTCATAAAAAATCACAGGCCTATGCCTAATATCGAACGGCAATTGAGGCCTGCTGCCTCTGTCGCAAATGATTACAGCAGGCTTAAAATTTGCTAACGCATACCCCAACTCGAGAAAAACATTCTCATTGCTTTCGCTTATGTCCGCAAGAACAGCGTCACTCTTGGAAATCTCATCTTCGATTGTCTCGATAATTGGCCTGGTTCCTAAGACTTGATCTGCCCTAACAGGCCTTAGACCCGCCGCAAGAATAGCCTTCTTGTAAACCTCCTCATACCTCTTGTCATATTTACCGCCGTCAAACGCTTGTATCACAAAACAAGTTTTATCTGTGTCTTCCATAAACCCCACACAATCCAACAATAAGCGAAAACGTTTATCCTATTCCCGGAACGCCAGCCGTGCCTGCGCCACGTCGGGGTACAAGCTGAACACCTTGTCCAGGTGCATCGTCCGCAACACGTCCGCCACAAAATGATGCACGTTGGCAAGCTTGACATCCCCGCCCATCTTGCTCGCCCGCTTATGCAACAGCAGCAACGATGTCAGCCCGCGGCTGGAAATAAAGTCCAGCTTCTCGCAGTCCAGCACCACCTTGCCCAGACCCGTGTCGATCAGCCGACCGACCGCCTCGTCCAGCTCACCCGAGGTTGTGCTGTCCAGCCCGCCATCGACGAGCACCACCAGCACATCGCCCTCGACTTCTTCGAAGATCAATTCCATCAGGAAGCCTCCGTGGGTTCGGGCAACACCTTCGCCGCGTGTTCGATCAAGGGTTTCAACGGGCCGTGGGACACCAGCAGCCAGGGGTTCATCGCCTTGGTCCCGATCGCGACCGCGTCGGCACCCGCCGCGACATACTCGTCGATGTTGCTGGGCTTGTAGATGCCCCCGCCGCCCAGAAACAAGACGTCCCCCGCCCAGTCGCGCGACTTCAGATCACGCAGGCACTGCAACGCCACGGGCTTCAAGGGCTGTCCCGACATCCCCCCCGCCTGCACTGGCAGCGTGTTGCAGCAGTGAAACGAACGCACGCCGGCCTGCACCGCCTGCTCGGCCATCTCCTCATAACACACCGGCGGCAGCTTCACGACCACCGGCACGCCCGTCGCCACCGCCTCCGCGAACAACCCCTCGGGCCAGTTGATCTCGCCCACGTTCGGGCAGCTCATGTTCAGCTCGATCCCCAAAGGCTGCAGCGTCTGGCACGCCTTCAGCAGCAGCGTCCAGTCCGCCGCGTTGAAGCCGTGGATCGAAATCAGCTTATCACTAAGGTCCAGCTTGCCCGCGGCGTGCTTGTCCAGCACCCATTGGATGCCCGGGTTCCGCAGCCCGATCTTGTTCACCCAGGCCCGCAGCCGCGGGTAGTAGCGCACCGTCTTGAGGATCCGCCAGACCCGCCCGCCCCGGGCCAGCGCGGTGAACGTGCCCAGCGTCGCGGTCGCCCCCTCGGGCAGGATGTAGTTGCCAAACGGCGCGGAGATCACCGAGGGCTTGAGCTTGGGATGGGCACTGATCGTGACGGGGGGATTGGTGGCGTTCACGCCGGCGAGTATAACCCTCTGTGTGTTAGACCTTGTCTATCCTCGTGATGTGGACCTGGCACGCCGTGCAGCGGAGGACTTTGCGCCCGATGCGAACGACGCCTACTGCCCGCGCTGCGGGGCCACGGTCCACGCCTCAGCGGTCACCGCCAAGGGCTGCCCGCACTGCGTCAACACGCCGATCCCCTGGCAACGCCTGACCCGGTTGGCGGGATACCACGCGCCGGTGGATACCTGGCTGCGTGATTTCAAATACCACCGGGCGTGGACCTGGTCCCAGTACTTTGGGCCCGCGTTGGCTGAGCGCGTGCCCGAGCCGATGAACGATCGCCCGCCGGTGGTCGTGCCCGTGCCGATGCACTGGACCCGCCGGTGCTGGCGGGGCTATGACCAGGCCGACCTGCTCGCCCGCGCCTTGGCTGAGCACAAGCGTTGGCCCTACGCGCACCTGCTGAAACGCTCTCGACGCACCGCGCCGCAGACGATGATCAACCAGGCCCACCGTCGGCAGAACGTGCGCGACGCTTTCGCCTGCGCCCCGGTTGACCTCACCGGCCGCGAGGTCGTGCTCGTCGACGATGTCAAAACCTCCGGCGAAACGCTCCGGCAATGCACGAAGCTCCTGCAGCAACACCACGCCCAGGCGGTGCGCGTCGCCGTAGTCGCCGTCGCCGACCCGAAGGGGCAGCGGTTTGAAACGGTGTGATCAGCGGCGCAGTTCTGCTTGTAGCTGTTCAGTCAAAGCCGAGACCACCGCAGCAACCTGCGGGTCGACCTCGTCGTGCGTCAGCGTCCGCTCCGGGTCGCGGAAGATCATCCGCAGGCTGACGCTCTTCTGGCCCTTGGCGATCGGCTTGCCGCGGTACACGCCGACGAACGCCAGCGACTCCAGCAACGCCGGCTCCACCGAACGCACCGCCTGTTCTACCGACGCCCAAGCGACCGCCTCGTCCACCACGATCGACAGGTCCCGCTCGATCCCCGGGAAACGCGCCAACCCACCCACGCTCGGCACCGCCGGGTACCCCGCCAGCAAAGGCTTCAGCGCGATCTCCGCCGCAGCGATCGGCGTCTGCAAACCAAACTGCCCCTGCAGCGCTTCGGCCAGCAACCCCAATCGGCCGTGGTCCTGCCCGTCGATCATTACCGTCGCCGCCGCGGCGTACCGCGCGTCTTCCGCCGGCTTAAACGACACCGTCGCCCCCAAGGCCTCGGCCAACTCCAGCACCGCCCCCTTCATCCCCCGCAGCGCGTCCGTGGCGTCCGCCGCGTCACTCAGCAGCGACACGACTTCCAGTTCATGCGGCTGGCCGTCCTGCCGCCCCCAGACCGAAGCGACCTCGAACAGCTTGACGCCATCCACGCCGCGGTCCTGATTCAGCTTCCTGCATTCCAACAAGCTCGGCGTCACGCTCGGCCGCAGCGCATCGTCCACCCGACGCTGCCCGAACGCACTCATCAGCTCACGCGACCCGGCAACAAAAGGCTTCGCCGAGTCGGGGTTCAAAAACGAAGGCGTGATCGTTTCGTGGTAGCCGTGGGCCACCAGCACCCGCCGCAGCGTGTCGCGGGCCTCGACCGACTTCTGCGGGTGCTTGGCGCGGATGTGGATCTTGTCCTGCACATCGATGTTCGCTAGGCCATGCATCCGCGCGACCTCTTCGATCAGGTCGATCTCGCGCTTCAGGTCCATCCGATACGCCGGGGGCGTGCAATCGATCGCCTCGCCGTTCAGCGAAGCGTTCAGCCCCAGCGCGTTCAGGTAGCCCACGATCTGTTCGTCCGCCATCTCGACGCCCATCAGCGCCCGGCAGCGCTTCGGCCGCAAAGTCAACGTCGCCGGCGCTTGCAGCGAAGGCCCAGCCTCAACCACCCCCGCCGCCGCAGTCCCGCCCGCCAAATCCAGGATCAACTGCAACGCCCGCAGGCTGCCCGCCTCGACGCGCGTCGGGTCGATGCCCCGTTCAAATCGGAAGCTCGAGTCGCTGGCGATCTTCAGCTTGCGGCTGGTGGTCCGAACGCACAACGCCTCGAAGATGGCCGACTCAAGCAGCACGTCCGTCGTCGATTCGGTGACCTCCGAGTCCAGCCCGCCCATGACCCCCGCCAGCGCAACCGGCACATCACGGTCCGCGATCACCAGATTGCCCGGGCTGAGCTTGTGCGCGTTGCCGTCGAGCGTGACGAACGCCTCGTCCTGCGTCGCCCGGCGGACAACGATGGTCCGGCCGTTGATCTTGTTCAGGTCAAAGGCGTGCAGCGGCTGGCCGAATTCGTGGAGCACGAAGTTGGTGATGTCCACGACGTTATTGATCGAGCGTTGACCGATGGACTCCAGGCGTTCCACCAGCCAGTCGGGGCTGGGGCCGACCTTGACGCCACGGATCACCCGCGCGGTGTACAGCGGGCAGACGTCAGGGGCCTGGTTGTCGATCGTGATGAAGTCGCCCGCCTGGCCGTCGGTCTCGGCGGGTTCGTCCAGGCCGGGCGTCTTCAGGCCGCGCTGCCCCACCGCCGCAACCTCCCGGGCTAGGCCGATGTGGCTGAGGCAGTCGCCGCGGTTGCTGGTGACTTCAAAGTCGATGGCCTCGACCTCGCCGCCGGCGGTCAGGGGGTTCATCTCCGAGCCGTCGTCCGGGAAGCCCGCCTGGGTCAGCAGCGCGACCGCTTCGTCACGGGTCACCGGGGCGTCCAGGTAAGTATTCAGCCAGTCAAGGTTGGTCTTCATGGTCGGGGAATCCTACCGGGTTGCCCGACAAACGCACAGGCGGGACAATGCAGCTATGCCTAGAACGCTGGCGATCTGGATCCTCATCGGCGGACTGCTGGTCGGCTGCAAGCCCGGGCCGATCGAACTGCCCCAAGCGGGCGACGTCCCGCCAGACCTGACCGTGCTGTTCCACGTGGCCGGCGACCCGGACGCCCGGGCCCGCACCGAGCGCCCGGCGGTGTACCTAATGGAAGCCGACCGGACCCTGCGGGTTGCCTTGGGCGACGGCACCACGCCGGGCACCTACCCCCCAGTGACCGCTCGCCTGAGCCATCGCCAGGCCCGGCAGGTCTACGACGCCGTGGCCGACGGCGGGCTCATGTGGATCGACATGCCCGGCGAGTTGAGCCCCGGCGAACCGGTCTACACCCTGGAAATCACCGCCGACGGCCGAACCCGCCGGATGACCACGACCCCCGCAGACACCCCCCAGACGACGCCCCTGCTATCGACCCTCGCCGATTTCACAGGCCTTGAGTAGGCCCCAGCGAGCCGGGCCGTGTCGACCCGCTGCTCCCCGAAAGCACCCCCTGACGTCCCTCGGCCGCGCATAGGCCGGCTCGCCCGTTCGCCGTTGAAAGCCCCCCCCGCCCCTGCTAAACTGTTCGGCTTGCCTTCCGGCCCCCCATTCACCCCAGCCCGGACCCTCCCATGATCGAAGCCCTCAAAGACGACACCGTGATCAACCAGCTCGGCGGCCGCTTCAAGTTCTGCTCGCTCGTCCAGCACCGCGTCCGAGAGCTCATGGAAGGTGCCCGCCCGCTCGTCGAGCGTGACGGCCGGACCGACATCGAGATCGCCATCGAAGAGATCGTCGAAGGCAAGATCACCATCAACCTCGACGACGAAGACGCCGAGTAACCCCCCTGTCGGAGCCTGCCTTGTCCGACACCCCCCCGACAAACCCACTCGCTGGCCAACGCATCCTGGTCGCCCTCTCCGGCGGGATCGCGGGCTACAAAGTCGCCACCCTCGTCAGCCGGCTCGCGCAGGCCGACGCGGAGGTCCGCTGCATCATGACCGACGCGGCGACGAAGTTCATCACCCCCATCACGCTGCAAGTCCCTGTCGGGGCACCCCGTCCTGACCAGCATGTGGCAGTCCGACGATCGCCCGGACTCGCAGCACATCGGGCTCGCGCGCTGGTGCGACGTGTTCGTCCTGGCCCCCGCTTCCGCGAACACGATCGCCGCGATCGCCCACGGCTTCGCCGACAACCTGGTCACCCTCACCGCCAGCGCCCTGCCTAGTGACACTCAAAAGCTGTTCGCCCCGGCGATGAACGCCGACATGTGGGCCAACCCGATCGTCCAGCAGAACTGCACGACCCTGCGCGACACGCTGGGCTTCACGCAGGTCGGCCCCGACGAAGGCTGGCAGGCCTGCCGCACACAAGGCTCGGGTCGTATGAGCGAAGCCGAGGCGATCCGCGACGCGGTGGTGGATGTGTTAGCAGCCGATTGATTTGGGGAGTCTGAATAAGCTCGATATTCGCGAGTTGCCAGAGCCAATGACGCCGAGCAGTTCAAAGCAGAAAGCAGGTCGAAAAAAATTCTCGGCAAATCCGAAACCATCAGGAATGGCTGGCCTGTGCCACATACATCGGAACAGAAGGCATAATCGTTGACTGTGATCTTGTGTTGACCTTGTTTCGCTGGCCGAAATACAGCAAGTGGACTGAAAACACCGAGTATTATTTTTTGCATTTCGCGAATAACATGACGGCCATCCCCAAGCGCATCTTCGGCGAGCGCCCACGAGCAGCATTCCTAAAAACAGCTACTTCAACGCCATCTCCACCTTCCACCCGAACCCGCGGCGGTTGTCGATCCAGCGCAGCCAGGTCGGGGTGAAGATGTACAGCGTCTGCTTCGCCAGCGCGTGAACGTAAGGCGGCTCGGCGACGAACGGATACCGCTGCGTGTAAGTCGCTAACGCTTGTTCCCGATCGGGGGCGGGCATGGCGGTGCCTTGCAGTTGCAGGCCGTGGATGTTTTCCGGGCGGTCGTCGTGGGCGTAGACGGTGACCGCAGCTTTGGGGTTGGCGGCCAGGTTGACGCTATGGGCCGTCGACTCGGACGACACCCAGATCAACTGGTGCGCCTCATTGCTGGCGTACTGCACGTTGGCGGCATGGGGCGTACCCAGCGCGTCGACGGTCGCCAGCGACGCGGTCCGGCAGTCGGCGAGAAACGCAGTGATCTCGGGGAGCGGGTCCATGTCTGGATCTTAGTCGTCGGGTCACACGGCGAGTTTGGCGGTGATGCGCTGCATCGCTTCTTCGACGTTGGCGCGGCTGTTGAAGGCGCTGATGCGGAAGTAACCCTCGCCCGAGGCGCCGAAGCCGCTGCCGGGGGTGCCGACGACGTGGGTTTCGTTGAGCAGCTGGTCGAAGAAGTCCCAGGAGCTGAGGCCGTTGGGTGTCTTAACCCAGACGTACGGGGCGTTGACCCCGCCGAAGACTTCCATGCCTGCAGCGGTGAGGGCTTCGCGGATCAACCGGGCGTTCTCCAGGTAGAACGCCACGAGCGCGTCGATCTGGGCTTTGCCTTGGGGTGAATAAGCGGCCTCGGCCCCGCGCTGAACGATGTAGCTGACGCCGTTGAACTTAGTGGACTGCCGACGGTTCCACAGGCCGTGGAGCTCGACGGCGTTGCCTTCGCTGTCCTTGCCCATCAGCCCCTTGGGGACGACGGTCAGGGCACAGCGGGTGCCGGTGAAGCCGGCGTTCTTGGAGAACGAGCGGAACTCAATGGCACACTCGCGGGCGCCGTCAATCTCGTAGATCGAGTGCGGGATGGCCGGGTCGGTGATGAAGGCGTGGTACGCGGCGTCGAAGAGGATCAGCGCACCGTTTTCCCGGGCGTAGTTGACCCACTTCGTCAGTGTTTCACGCGACGCGACCGCCCCGGTGGGGTTGTTGGGGTAGCACAAGTAGATCAGGTCGACGGGCTGGTCGGGCAGCGCGGGCTCGAAGCCGTTGTCGGCGGTCATGGGCATGTAGACCAGGCCCTCGTACCGGCCGTCGTCGTCGGCGGGGCCGGTGTTGCCGGCCATGACGTTGGTGTCGACGTAGACGGGGTAGACCGGATCGCAGACGGCGATGGTGTTGCCGCGGGCGGGCTCGGCGTTGCGGCCGGCGC
Organism: Phycisphaeraceae bacterium; assembly: GCA_965230305.1. Taxonomy (GTDB): domain Bacteria; phylum Planctomycetota; class Phycisphaerae; order Phycisphaerales; family Phycisphaeraceae. Next base: position 939,620 of record OZ245998.1, read on the forward strand.
GGTTGGTGATGGGGTAATCGGTGCGGTAAGCGTTGTTCTCGAAGATGTCGAGGATGTTGCCCGAGTCGCACTTGCTGCCGTCGGACACGAAGATTTCCGAGGCGTCGATGTCGCAGCCGCGGGCGCGGAAGTCGTTCTCAGCGATGGCTTCGCGGAGCCAGGCGTAGCCCTGCTCGGGGCCGTAGCCGTGGAAGCCGTCGTTGGTCGCCATATCGTCGACGGCTTTGTGCATCGCCTCGACGATGGCCGGGGGCAGCGGCTCGGTGACATCGCCGATGCCGAGCTTGATGAGCTTCGCTTCGGGGTTGGCTTCGGCAAAGGCGTTGACGCGGCGGGCGATCTCGGGGAACAGGTAGCCTGCGGCGAGCTTGAGGTAGTTGGCGTTGATGCGGGGCATGGGCAACTTTCTAATAGCCATGAGTGAACACGAATGCTCACCGATGGAAGGGTTAATGTTGAACGACGAGCAAGGTTAGACCTTGCTCGAAGCGAATTCTTTCGCGGCGTCGACCGCGGCGTCGGCCTGGCTGGGGTCTTTGCCGCCGGCCTGAGCTTTGTCGGGCTTGCCGCCCCCGCCGCCGCCGACCACGGGGGCGACGGTCTTGACCCAGTCGCCGGCCTTGAGGCCCTGGTCGATCAAGTGTTTGGGGACCACCGCCATGATGGCGACCTTGTCGGCGGTCGTGCCCAGCAGCATCACCGCCGCTTCGGGGTGCTTCTTGGTGACGACGTCCATGGCGGTGCGGATCGCCTGGCCGTCGGTATCGGGCAACGCGGCGACGATCACCGGGCCGGTCTGCGTTTCCGCCACGGCACGGGCGTGTTCCACCGCCGCTTCGGCGGACTGCTTGCCCTTGGCTTTGGCTTGCTGCTTCAACGCTTGGCCCAGCTCGGCCAGCAGCGCCTGCACGCGCTGACGCTTGAGCAACGGCAGGGTGGCGTCGTTGGCGGCTTTGGTGATCTCATCGAGCTTGACTGCGAGGTCGTCGCCTGCGGTGGCCTGCAACGCTTCGAGGCGGTGGATCAACGCGTCGGCTTGCGCAGTGGCTTTGTGCGCCGCTTCGCCGGTCCAGGCGGTGAGGCGACGCACGCCCTTGCTGACGGCTTCCTGGGAGACGATGACGAAGCCCTGCGCGTCGCCGGTTTTGGCTAAGTGGGTGCCGCCACAGAACTCGATGGACTTGTCGGCCCATTCGGCGTTGGCGGGGTTGGCTAAAAGGTCATCGACCGCCGGGCCGACGGAAACGACGCGGACGTGTGGCGGGTACTTCTCGCCGAAGACCGCGCGGAGGCCGTTGATCTTTAGCGCATCTTCCTGCGGGGCGACCTGCCAGTTCACCGGCAGATCGGACGCGATGTCGGCGTTGACGCCTTCCTCGACGGCGGCGACCTCGTCGGCCGAGAGGGCCGCGTCATGGTTAAAGTCGAAGCGCAGCTTCTCGTCGTCGACGAGCGAGCCCTTCTGCATGATGTTGTCGCTGACGCGATCACGCAGCGCCCGGTTCATCAGGTGGGTCGAGGTGTGGTTGGACTGGACCTTCGCCCGGCGGTCGGCATCGACGGCAAAGCTCAGCTCCACGGGGCCGGCGGGTGCATCACCCTGGAGTTGGCCGAGGTGGAAGAAGACGTTGCCGATCTTTTGGGTGTCGGTGACGACGAGTTGGCCGGTGGGCGTGGTGATGGTGCCGGTGTCGCCGACCTGGCCGCCGGACTCGGCGTAGAACGGAGTCTTGTCGGCAACCAAAGCAAAAAGGCCGTTGAGCTCGAAGCCTTGGGTCGCGACCTGGCCGGTGTACTCGGTGGTGTCGTACCCGAGGAACTCGGCGTCGGGCAGGTCATGCTTCTGCACCAGTTCGGTGAGCTGCTGCTGGATGCTCACGGCCGCGGCGTCGCCCTTGGACTGCTCGCGCTGGGCGGCCATGGCCTTGTCGTAGCCGGCAACATCGACCGCCAGCCCGCGTGCCTCGGCCATGACCTGCGTGAGGTCCAGCGGGAAGCCGTAGGTGTCGTACAGGGTGAAGGCGTCGTCGCCTGGGATTGTGGGAGGCGTCGCGGCATACTGCTTAACGACCTCTGCCTGACCGGCGGGGTCTTCTGGGAGGCGGATCGGGTGGACGCCGCCTTCGCCGGTCTGCTGGAGGATGACGAACTGGCCATCGCGTTCGGTTGTCTGGTCGACCTTGGGGATCGCGCTGACGATCGCCTGCCGCGCCGCCTGGTCAAACAGCTTCACGCCCCGGTCGATCGTGCGACCAAAGCTCTCCTCTTCACCCCGAAGCACCGCCGCGACGCGCTCGGGGTCCTGCTTCAACTCGGGGAAGGCATCGCCCATCGCCGCGACGACCGCCGGCACGAGCTTGAAGAAGAAAGGCTCCTTCACACCCAGCGTCTGCCAGCCCTGCAGCACCGCCCTTCGCAGGATGCGACGCAGCACGTAGCCGCGCCCCTCGTTGGAAGGTGCTGCGCCATCGGTCACGGAGAACGTCAGCGTCCGGATGTGGTCCGCGATGATGCGGTACGCGGTGTCGATCGGGTCGACGAGGTCGCCGGCGTAGGCTCGGGCACCGGTCACCTGCTGGATCGCCGCGAACAACGGGGCGAACACATCGGTGTCGTAGTTGGAGTCCTTGCCCTGCAGCACCCGGACGATGCGTTCGAAACCCATGCCGGTGTCGACGTGCTTGGCGGGCAGCGGTTCGAGGCTGCCGGCGAGCGTGCGGTTGTACTGGATAAAGACGAGGTTCCATATCTCGACGACGGTGTCCTGGTCGTCGGCGTTGACAAGGTCAGCACCGGACTTGTCGTCGCTGCGGTCGTAGTGGAGTTCCGAGCACGGGCCGCAGGGCCCGGTGTCGCCCATTTCCCAGAAGTTGTCCTTCTTGTTGCCCGGGTGGATGCGGTCTGCGGGGAGGTACTTCTCCCACATGGCCTTTGCTTCGAGGTCGGGCTCGAGGCCTTCCTTGGAATCGCCCTCGAAGTAGGTGGCGTGCAGACGCTCGGGGTCGAGCCCCCAGACGTTGACGAGGAGGTCCCAGGCCCAGTCGATGGCTTCTTGCTTGAAGTAGTCGCCGAAAGACCAGTTGCCGAGCATCTCGAAGAAGGTGTGGTGGTAGGTGTCCTTGCCGACATCTTCGAGGTCGTTGTGCTTGCCGCCGGCACGGATGCACTTCTGCGTGTTCGCCGCCCGGGTGGAATCGGGCGTCTCGGTGCCAAGGAAATAAGGCTTGAATTGGTTCATCCCCGCGTTGGCGAACAGCAGCGTCGGGTCGTCGTGCGGCACGACGGGGGAGGACGGCACGAAAGTGTGGCCGGCCTTCTCGACAAAGAAATCGATGAACTGCTGGCGGATCTCAGCGGCGGTGGGGACGGCGGTCGGCGGGGTGTTGGGCATGGGGTTAGCTTTCAGCGAGTCGGGGAGTATAGCCCATGCGGTGGTTCGGTCCGGGCAGGCAAATCGGTATGGTGTGGGCATGGTTGAAGACGGGTTGCCGAGGATCGTGGTGTTGGGGGCCGGCTTCGGCGGGCTGAAGTTTGTGCGGGCATTCCGGGGGCGGGCGCGGGTGACGCTGATCGATCGAACGAACCATCACCTGTTTCAGCCGTTGCTGTATCAGGTGGCGACCGCGGCTTTGTCGGCGACGGAGATTGCCGAGCCGGTGCGGGCGATCTTCCGCAAAAGGCGGAACGTCGAGGTGGTGATGGACTCGGTGACCAAGATCGACCTGGACCAGCGGGTCGTCCGGGCCGAGCGGGAGGACTACCCCTACGACTACCTGGTCATCGGGCTCGGCGGGCGGACGAGCTACTTCGGCAATGATCACTGGGCCGAGCACGCGCCGGGGCTGAAGACGCTGGACGATGCGCTGCGGGTGCGTCGGACGATGCTGACGAACTTCGAGCTGGCCGAGACGGTGGACTTGGCGGATGAGAAGAAGCGGCTGATGCGGACGGTGGTGATCGGCGGCGGGCCCACGGGCGTCGAGCTGGCCGGGGCGATGGCGGACCTGACCCGCAAAATCTTCAAGCGTGACTTCCGGCACATCGACCCGTCCCACGCCCAGATCATCCTCGTGCAAGGCGGCAACCAGTTGCTGAAGGGCTACCCCGATCCGCTCTGCGCGTCCGCCAAGCGCCAGCTCGAATCGCTAGGCGTCGAGGTTCGGCTGGACACGCGCGTCACCGACATTGCTGCGGGTAAGGTCTGGCTGGGCGACGAAACGATCGAGGCGGGCAACATCCTCTGGGGCGGCGGCGTGGTCGCGAGCCCGGTGGTGCAAGCCCTGAGCGACTTCGGGGTCGAGCAGGCACGCGGCGGGCGTGTGAAAGTGCAGGGCGATCTATCGATCCCCGATCGCCCGGAGGTGTTCGTAATCGGTGATGCGGCCAGCCTTGAGAACCCCGACGGCCAGCTCGTGCCCGGCGTCGCTCAAGGCGCGCTGCAAATGGGCGCCCACGTCGCCCGACTGCTGACCGATGAACTCAAAGCCCGCACCGGCCCCTCCACACGCGAACGTTTTGTCTATCACGACAAGGGCTCGATGGCGACGATCGGGCGAAGCAAAGCCGTGGCCCATGTGTACGGGATGAACCTCTCGGGGTTCCCCGCCTGGGTGATGTGGCTCGTCGTCCACCTGGCGTTTCTGGTGGGCTTCCGGAACAAAGTCGTGACGTTGATCCAGTGGGTGTATCAGTACGTGACGTTCCGGAACGGCGCGCGGATCATCCCGCCGAGCCCCGAAGCGCACGCGCCGGAATGAACAGCGTTACAATCCACCGGCCCGTTCGGGAGCCCGTCATGCCGTCGGTATGTTTTTATTTCCAACTACACCAGCCACGTCGGCTCGCGCGTTACAGCGTGTTCGACACCGGGCGGCGGTACTTCGACGACGCGACGAACCGCCAGATCCTCACCCGCGTTGCGCACAAGTGCTACCTGCCCGCGACCGAACGCCTGCTCGAACAGATCCAGAAGATGCAGGGCGAGTTCCGCGTCGCCTTCTCCGTCACCGGCTGCCTGCTGGAGCAGTTCCAACGCCATAACCCCGAGTTGATCGAACGGTTCCGCGAGCTGGCGGAGACCGGCTGTGTCGAGTTCCTCGCCGAGACCTACCACCACAGTCTTGCCGGGCTGTACGACATCGATGAGTTCCTGCACCAGATCAACGCGCACACCGATGTGCTGGAAGAGCTCTTCGGGCAGACGCCGACGGTCTTCCGCAACACCGAGCTGATCTACTCCAACGAGCTGGCCGAGACACTCGCGATCGAGACCGGGTTCCGGGGCGTGCTGGCCGAGGGCGTGGACCGGGTGCTGGACGGCAGAAGCACCAACCGGATCTACCAGTCGCCGACCGATCCCCAGCTCGGCCTGCTGCTCCGCAACTATCGGCTCAGTGATGACATCGCGTTCCGCTTCTCCAAGAACGACTGGGCGCACTACCCCTTGACCGCCGAGAAGTACGCGGCGCTGCTCTCCAACGCCTTGGAGCCCCACGACGAAGTCATCAACCTGTTTATGGACTTTGAAACCTTCGGCGAGCACCAGTGGCCGGAGACCGGCATCCACGACTTCCTCGGTGCCTTGCCCCGGGCCTTGCGCGATACCGGGCTGGACTTCGTCAACCCGTCCGAAGCCCTAGACCGCTACGAGCCAGCGGGCGAGTACGACTGCCCGAGCATCACTTCCTGGGCCGACACCGAACGCGACGCCTCCGCCTGGATCGGCAACGCGATGCAGTCCAGCGCGCTCAAAGACCTCTACCAACTCGGCGAAGAGATCCGCCAGATCGGCGACCCCGACCTCGTCAGCGATTGGCGCGAGCTCACCGTCTCAGACCACCTGTACTACATCTCCACCAAGTTCCTGGGCGACGGCGAAGTCCACCGCTACTTCAGCCCCTACGAGTCGCCCTACGACGCCTACATCAATTTTATGAACGTCCTGGATCAGCTACGGACCCGCGTCCGTCTGGTGCAAGACAACGACTGACTCGTTCAGACCGCTAAGGGTTGAAGCAGCGCCCGGTGAGCGAGCGCCCCCAGGTGGTTGTTGTCCGTGTCGATCACGTCATCCAACAGCGCCTTGGCTGTGTCCAGATCGCCCAACCCCAGCGAACCAAGGGCCATCATGTACCGGCAGTGCACACGGTGCCGCTGTGTCAGATCGTCTTCGAACACCAGAAAGTTCGGCAAGGAGACCGCGAAGTAGTCGATCTGCACCGCATCCGCTGAGTGCTCCTGGCCGTGGGACACCAGCCGACGGAAGCGGTCCTGTGCCTCTTCGGTTCGGCCGAGCGCCTGCAGCGCCAGCCCTTGGTAAAAGATCATGTCCGGCGGCTGGTCGTTGTAGTACATCACGTCCGTCGGCTCACTCAAACCCACCGAAGCCTTTTCGTACCAACGTGTGGCTTCAACCGAGTCCCCCAGCCCGGCGTAGGCCTCGCCCCGCAGGAAGTGGATGTTGTTCTCCTGGATGCCCGCGAGCTTGCCCTCACCCAAAGACTCGGGCCAACGCTCGGTAGTCTGCAGCAGATCGATCGCCTGCGGGTAATCGCCCGCGTCGATCGCCGCCCGGGCAAGCTGGACCGTGGCAAACACGAAGTTGGAAGAGCTCTTTCCCTCCCCCCCTTCCCAGGGGTGGAATGACCGGGCCAGCGTCAGGTCCAGCGCCTCGCGGTACCGGTTGAGCTGGTTCAGCAGGGTGATCCGCTCGATGGACAGGTCGTCGCGCTGCTCGACGAGCCCGGGGTGGGCCTCCAAACGGTCCAGGCGTTCCCGCGGGGCCTTGCCCAGACGCTTGGCGAGCTGGTCCAGCTCGAACAACACGCGCGCGTCGGACGGGTCCAGATCGAAAGCCTTGACGTAGGACGCCCAGGCGGCGTCGGCGTCGTTGCGTTTGTTGAAGTACGCCAGGCCGAGGTTGCGGTGCACCGTGGGGAACGACGGGTCCAGGCGGCGGGCCTTCTCCCAGCTTTCGATCGCCCGGTCGGCCTGACGCTTGTCGTACCACAGACAGCCGAGGTAATACGGCGCACAAGCATCGCTGGGGTTGCCCCGTATCGCAGACTCGAGCACCGCGATGTCTTCCAGCCGATTGGGGAAGCACAGGTACGGGCTCGTCGCGGCGGCCCGCTTCAGCCACACATCGCGCCCGACGGGATCGCCCGTCAGGTCAGCAAACTCTGCCAAGTGGTAATACACCATCGGACCGGCCTGACCCTGATTGTGCAGGCGTTCAAGCACCGCGGCGGCCTTGCCGTAAAACTCCGCCGCCGCGTAATCCAGCGCCAGCGTCATCGCCGTATTCTCGTCACCGCGCAGCCGGGCGTCGTACAAGTCCCAATCACCGGCTTCAAATAACGCGCCCGCAGAAAACGGGTCATACGCCAACAACACCTCAAGCGTCTGCTCCGCCTCGGCTTCTCGCCCAAGCTCGCGCAGGATGCAGACCTTCAGGTGCTGCGCCTGCACGTGGGCCTGGTTCTCCGACAGGCAGCGGTCGACCAGCGCCAACGCCTCGCTGAAATCGTCCCTTCGGCAGGCGATCCGTGATAGCTCGAACATCGAAGCGCTTCGCTGGGCCTGGCTCCACGCAGCCTTGTAAAACCGATCGAACGCTTCGTCGTGGCGCCCAAGCCTCACATACACCAGCCCGAGCACATACAGCGCCTCGCTGTCGTAGGGGTTGGGGTTGTGCCGGGTGATCCGTTCGATCGCCTTCAGCAGCAACGGCTCAGCAAGATCGAAACGCCCCCTGCGGTACATCAACAACCCCAGAGCGGTGTTGCAGCGTGCGTCCCCGGGATCCCGGCGGAGGCCTTCTCGGTAATAGGCTTCGGGATCGCGCGTGGCGTGGCGGTACTGCTCCAGATGCTGGCCTGCCAAGAACAACGCCTCGGGCGAGTCGAGCGTCTCAGGCTCACCGATCGCACGCGCGGGATCGGGGACTTCCGCCGCGTCCAACGCCTGAGGTTGCCAGCACACTAATTCCGATCCCTGACGGTCCAACACCGAAACCCGTACCGCCATCAGGTCTAAGCCACTGGGGAGATCGAAACGACCTTCATAGGACGCCCGGGGCGAGCCGTCGAAAGCGTCCTCAAACAACACGTCTTCGCCGCGCATCACGACGATCCGGCACCCGGGCTTCTCCGCCATGGTGTAAGCCCGTACCACGCCCTGCTGTTGGTCAAGCTCCATCCCCACAGCGGCGTCGAGCGTCGCGTTGCGGATCACGCCGACACCCTTGTAAGGCATGAAGTACTGCGTGAACGACTTCTCCTCGCCGGGCATCAACCAGGTGAAGTCCGGCTGGTTGTCGGTGTAGACGCCGCACATCAGCTCGATGTACGGGCCGTCCTCGTCGGTGAGGTGACGGTCCCAGGCGAAGCCGAACTCGCCGTTGCCCCAGGTCCACTGCTTCTTGCCCGGGGAGATGTGATGGTTGGCGATGTGCAGCAGGCCGGCCTGCCGGCCGTGGTCGTAGCTGCCGACGAAGTTGTAGTCCGAGTGGTACGCCATGTAGGACGTGGGCACGGGGATGTTGCGATACCGGCTGATGTCCGTGCCCGGCGCGTAGTCGACCTTGTAGTACTCGCCGGTCGCGACAGGGAAGCTGGAGACGTCGCGTTTGCCATGGTCCATCACCGCGTGCACATCCGGCGGAAAAACGGATTGATGGTTCTCATCGACCGCGATCGCGGGGTTCGCCCACCAAAGAAAGGTCTGAGGCTCAGCGGTGCGGTTGTACAACTGAGCGTCGACCTGAAGGTAGGCCTTGTCCGGGTGGAGGGTGAAGCGGTGCATCCCCTTCGTGCCACGCATGGCGTCGATCTCGTTGCAGATGACGCTGACGCTGCCGTCGTCGTGCTCGGCGATGTCAGAGTCCACCGGGCCGTAGGTATTCGGGCGATGGTGCTGGGGCCAGTTGAACTCGATCCCGCCGGAAATCCATGGCCCGGCCAAACCGACGAGCGCGGGCTTGATGACCTGGTTGTAGTAAACGAAGTGGTAGTCGTTGGTCTTGTCGTAAGCCATCTGAACCCGCCCGCCGAGCTGGGGGAGGATCATGATCTTGAGGTACGCGTTCTCCAGATAGACCGCGTCCCAGGCGACGTCTTTCTTCTCGTCCTCGATCTTGTCCACCATAGGCAGCGGGTAGACCGCCCCGCTGGAGCCCTGGTAGACACGTTTCTCGAGGAACATCGGATTCTTGTCGGGTGCACCGGTGCCGTAGGTTGGAATGACAACGGGCTCACGCCAGACACGGGCGGGTTCGGTGGAGTGACTCATAAACGAACCATACCCCCGGTGGCCAGAGACAAAATATCATTTCACATCACACTCATCGCATCTTTTACTCGCATTGTTTTGGATTTATGATTGTTTTTATTGACAATCGCATCCTTCCACATGCCGATCAATATCGCGACTCAGAAATGAATTACATTTTACCGCATCCGATATGTCCGATTCGCCTCCCAAAGTTCTGTTATTGATCGAAAGCTCACGCGGCTACGGCCGGGGCTGCCTGCGTGGCGTGGCGCGCTATGTCCGCGCCCACGGCCCCTGGCACACGCTGCACTACGAGCGCAGCCTGGGACAGGCATTCCCCGAGTCGGCCAAGGCGTGGGAGCCCCAGGGCGTGATCGTCCGGGCTGAAAGCCAGGCCGTCGCGGAAGCGGTGGACGAGATGAACGTGCCGACGATCGACCTGCGCGGGGTCTACCCACCTAAGCATGGGCGCACCTTGGTGGTGGACGACAACGAGTGTGCCGCTATGGCGCTGGACCACCTTACGCAGCGGGGCTTCTCACACGTGGCGTTTTGTGGGTTTGTCGGTGTGGCCTTCAGCGATCGGCGGGAGCAGGCCTTCCTTGCTCACGCCCGAGCGGCGCATCTGCATGTGCACGCTTACCAGCCGCCCACCCAGCTTCGATTCAATGCCAGCGTCTTACGGCGCGAAACCATCGGCGAGTTGCATCAAGAAACCCTACGCCAATGGCTGGCGGACCTGCCAAAGCCCGTAGGGGTCTTTGCGTGCAACGATGTACGCGGCAGGCAGGTCGTCGATGCGGCACGGGATGCTGGGCTGCAGGTGCCCGAGCAGGTCGCGGTGCTGGGGGTGGACAACGACACGGTCGTCTGCGATTTGGCGAACCCGCCTTTGAGCAGCATCGACCCCGACGGCGACACGATCGGGTTCGAGGCGGCGGCGATGCTCGACGCGATGATGCAGGGCGAGCCTTTAGACACGGTGCGGCAGGCGTTCCCGCCGGCTCGGGTTGAGGCGCGGCTGTCGACCGACATGCTCGCGGTCGATGACACGGAGGTCGCCAAAGCGGTGTCCTTCATCCGCCAGCACGCCTGCACAGGACTGAGTGTCGGCGATGTTGTGGACCATCTAACGATCTCCCGCCCGACACTCGAGCGTCGGTTCCGCGCTGCCCTGGGCAGGACACCCAAGTCCGAGATCAACCGCATCCGGATCGACCGCGCCAAGCAGCTCCTGGAGGGCACGAACTACCCCCTACCACAGATCGCGGATATGACCGGATTCGGATCACCCGCCCGGTTCAGCGTGGCGTTCTCTCGGGCCGTCGGCGAGTCGCCCGGGCGGTACCGCAGGCAACGCACCCGCGAATAAACAAACCTCAGGCCGGGGGCTATGATCCGGTTATGAAGTTCATCAAGATGCATGGCGCAGGGAATGACTACGTCTACGTCGATTGTTTCAATCAGCCGACGCCGGATGCCGCGGCGCTGGCGCCCGCGGTGTCGGACCGACACAAGGGGATCGGCGCGGACGGGATCATCCTGGTCTTGCCGCCGGACGACGGCGTCGACGCGCACGCTCGGATGCGGATGTTCAATGCCGACGGCTCGGAGTCGGAGATGTGCGGCAACGGCGTCCGCTGCGTCTGCAAGATGGTGCACGACCATCAGCTGGTGGCGGATGTGCCCAACCCGATGAAGGTCCAGACCGGCGCGGGCGTGCTCAGCCTGGCGTACGAACTGGATGACCAAGGCAAGGTCGCGCAGGTCACGGTCGACATGGGCGAGCCGATTCTTGAGCCCGACGATGTGCCGGTCTCGCCGGACCGGATGGTGCCGACCGGGCAAGCCCAGACGTTCATGCTGGACAGCGTGAACCTGAAGTCCACGTTCGTCTCGATGGGCAACCCCCATGCGGTGATCTACGTCGACGCGATCGACCCCGATCATCATCTGCAGCTGGGCCAACGCCTGGAATACCACGAGGCGTTCCCCAACCGGATGAACCTGCACTTTGTTCAGCAGCAGAGCGAGGACGAGGTCTCCGTGCTGCACTGGGAACGCGGCAGCGGGCCGACGCTCGCCTGCGGGACCGGGGCCTGTGCGGTGGGCGTCGCGGGGGTGCTCACCGGCAAGACCAGCCGAACGATCACCACCCACCTGCCCGGCGGGGACCTGACGATCGAGTGGCGCGAGAGCGACAACCACGTCTACATGACCGGCCCGGCAGTCGAAGTCTTCGCCGGCGTTTGGCCGAGCTGAACCGCTTGAGGTGATTCAGGATTCGATCACGCCGGCGATCGCCGCGGCCCGCATCAGCGTCACCTTGGTGATGTCCTGCTTCAGCTCCGCCGGCCAATGGCGGTTGGGGTCCTTGCGGTACTCTTCGGGCAGCACCGCCAGCGTCATCTCGCTGACTTCCTGACGCACCGCCAAGTCCCGCGCCGCTTTGGCGTCCTCGTCCGCATCGCCCAAGGGCGACGCCAGGTCGTGCGCCAGCCAAAGGGTCGTGACCTGCCAGTCGTAATACGCTTGCCAGATGTTCTGCTCAGCCATCCTGGGTCACGCTCCTTGTTCGAACGCAGCAATCGCGTCGTCGATGGTGAACCGATTCTCGTACAACGCCCGGCCGATGATCGCGCCCTGCACCGGCAACTCACGCAGCGCCCGCAGGTGGTCCAGCGTGCCCACGCCGCCCGAAGCGACGACCGGCGTGTCGGTGGCCTCCGCCATCTCGCGGGTGGCTTCGACGTTGGGCCCCTTCAGCGTGCCGTCGGTGGCGATGTCGGTGTACACGATCGCCGCCAGGGGCCAATCGCTGACGGTCTTGGCAACTTCGAGTGCGGTGGTTTCGGTGGTCTGTTCCCAGCCGTCGACCGCCAGCTTGCCCTTGCGGGCGTCGAGCCCGAGCACGAGTCGGCCGCGGTACGTCGGGTTGCCCATCAACGATTCAAACCACGCCCAGTTCTTCAACGCTGCGGTCCCCAGGATCACCCGTTCGACCCCAGCCTGAAGCAGCTGATCGATCGCGATCTCGTCCCGCACCCCCCCGCCGACTTCGACCTTGAGTTTCGTGCTCGAGCAGATCGCGCGGATCTGTTCAAGGTGCTCCATCTTGCCCGACCGGGCGCCGTCCAGGTCCACGACATGCAGCCAGGTCGCCCCAGCCTGTTCAAAGCCTTGAGCCACCGCGACCGGGTCGTCGCCGTAGGTCGTCTGGCGGTCGTAGTCGCCCTGGGTCAGGCGGACCACCTGCCCGCCACGTAGATCGATTGCTGGGAAGAGGTACATGGGCCAAAGAGTGTAGCGACCCCCAACGGGCCGACCACCCCGCCACCCGCCTGCCAATCATTTCAAGCAGTCCGGCGTCACCGGGTGCTCGATCCCGTCCGCCGGGTTGCCCGCCCAAGGCTTGAACCGCTCATGCCCGGGCTGATCGGCGTACTCAGCAGCCAACTGCGTGTAGTGCTGCCCCAGCCAGGCCATGTACTCACGCTCCCTGGGTGTCGTCTCCCGCACGACGCGCCCGGGAAGCCCCATCACCACATGATCATCCGGCACCGCCAGCCCCGGGGGCACCACCGCGCCGGCCGCGATCAGGCAACGCTGCCCGATCACCGCCCCGCCCAGCACCGTCGCGCCCATCCCGATCAACGAGCCGTCGCCCACCGACCGCCCGTGTACGATCGCGCCGTGCCCGATCACGACACGCTCGCCGATCACGTTGGGCACACCCGAGTCGCAGTGGACCACCGCGCCGTCCTGCACGTTGGTGCCTCGGCCGATCGTGATCTTGGCGACATCGCCACGGATCACCGCCGAGTACCACACACTCACGCCCGGCGACAGGTGCACGTCCCCGGTGACCCGCGCGGTATCGGCAAGATAAACATCGTGGAGGCATTGAATCATCCAAGAAGTTTACCGAAACCCGGTGCCGCCGAGCCCGCCGTTGCAACTCAGAACAATTCCACTATCGTGATGGGTCCTATGCGGTCCACCGCCTTCCGTTGGCTCTGGTTGCTGTTCTTAGTCGTCTGGTTCGTCGGCGTCATGCCCGGCCACGAGCGCGGGATTGTGGCGTTTGACCAGATCGCGCCCGAGCCGGTGAACCCCGCCGCGGCCAAGGACTGTGGCGGGTGCTGCCCGTTGCCCGAAGACGAGCCCGCCGATGAAGACGCGCCGGTGGAAGACCCGGCGAAGACCTGCCTGATCTGCTTCCTGCGGGCGACGCTGGACCTGCCGGTCGACGTGGCCTTTGACCCGCCGGGGCTGCTGTTTGAGTTTGAAATCGCCGCCCCGCCGCGCGTGATCGCGCTGCATGCGATCGCCGCGCCCGACGAGCTGCGCGGCCGAGGCCCGCCCGCCGCCTGACCCCGCCGCTCGTTTCCTTTTGACATTCCCGCAGACGACACTCCCAAGGAGGTCGCGATGTTTGTGCAACGCCAGCGTGGCTTCACGCTGATCGAGTTGTTGGTGGTGATCTCGATCATCGCCCTGCTCATCGGCCTGCTGCTGCCCGCCCTCGGGGCCGCACGCCACACCGCCCGGCAGGCCGCGTGCCTGACCAACCTGCGCCAGCTCGAAACCGCCCACTGGTCCTACATAACCGACCACGACGGGCAGATGCTCGGCACAGACCACAGCGGGGCCTCGTGGATCACCGTCCTCCGCGACGACTACGACCCGACGCTCTTGCTGGTCTCCCCCTTGGATACCAGCGAGGCGTTCCACACCCCCGTCAGCGGCGTCACCCGGCAAACGAGCTACGCCATCAACTACCAGGTCTCCCCGGACAACCCCAACGGCATCGGGCTCATCGATGCCGTGCCCAGTCCGTCGGCGACCGTCCACTTTGTGCTCAAAGCCTTTGAAGGCCCGAACGTCACCACCGACCACGTTCACCCCGGCCTCTGGCAAGGCGCCAACCCCGCGTTGGCCCCCGAGCGTGCCGCCCTTGAAATCCAGACCCACGCCTACCAAGGCCAGGTCGGGACAAAAGACGCGGTCACCGGCTACGGCTACCTCGACGGGCACGCCGAAGCCAACCCGTTCCACGAGGTCTTTACCGACCTCAACCAAAACCGTTTCTTCCCCGCTGTCGCTCAATGAGCTCAGCGGAATCCACACCGAGAAAGCAATAGAGAGTATTTCATCATGCGTATCTCCAACATCCTCAAGTCCTCCGCCCTGGCCGTCCTGCTCACCGGCGTCACCGCCCCGGCCCTGGCCCACGGCGGCCGACGCTTCGAAGTCCAGATCATAAACCTCGCCGGCCAGGACACCCTGGTCGCCCAAGGCTACAACTCCACCGGTGCCGACGACGGCGGCGGCGTCATCCGCCCCTACCTCAACGCCATCCACAACCACTGGTCCAACTCCCCCGGCGCCAGCACCGCCGCCTCGGCCACCCTCCCGGGCTTTGACATCCCCAACGGCATCACCGCCCTCCAAGGCTACGACCTAACCTGGGAACTCACCGGCGCCTGGAAGTGGACCACCCCCTCCATGGCAGGCACCGTCACCGAAACCGCGCTGGACCCTGCCGACACCATCTTCGCCACCCGAGGCGGCACCACCGTCAGCACCAACACCCCCGGCGAACTCCTCCTGACCAGCTACGACGGAACCAACGGCGACGACCTGGACCTCGTCTACGACATCGACCTCGAGCCCAACGGCGTCCTCTACGTCCTCGAGTCCATCCTTAAAACCAACGCCCCCGGCATCGCCAACAGCAGCACCATCTACACCATCTTCGCCCCAGACCCCACCTCCCCCAACGGCGGCCTCCACCACACCGCACTCAACCTCGAAAGCCAGCGCAACCTCACCATCCCCGAGCCCGGCGCCCTATCGCTGATCAGCTTGGGCGGCCTCGCCCTCCTCCGCCGACGCCGCGCCTGAGCATGCAGCCCCAACTCAATCCCACCACCACCCCGGCCCCGCGCCGGGGTTTTTTATGCGCCGCCCCCGCAACCCAGCCACCGCCTTCTTACGGGCAATCCCTGCCCAATCCCTTCAATTCCGCCCACACCCTACCGCAGACATGTTTTTATCTGGCCCCATACATGCCGCACGCGGGGACAAACCCGGGAAATCATCCCGTAAACTCGGGAATCTGCGGCGCTTTGCCGGGAATCGGCGGCGTATTCCCGGGAAAACGACGAGGATTCCCGGGAATAGTGCCGTACTTCCCGGTAAGTGGCCGTTACTTCCCGTCTTTCCTTGGCGTTTTCCCGGGAATAGACGGAGCAAAGACGGGAATACTTGGCTCTTACCTAGGAATCAACGCCGCTTTCCCGGGATTACCGACCCAAAACAACACAGCCCCCAACGCACCGCCCGGCTACTAATCCGCCGGCCGGATGTCATCTAACGCTTGGCCCCCTCCACACCCCGCCGCTTCGTAAGCCGCTTGCTGCCGCGAGAGATTGCCCGCAGCTATGCCGTGATAGTGTGCAAACGCCGCCGGCGTAAAGACCTGCAAAGCCGCTTTCGTACATCCAACCGCTTGCCTCAAACAGGCGCACGGGTCTTGCCCGGCCAATTCCGCAAGCGATGCATACGCGCTGCCGAGGTTGTTCTGCGTCATCGCCCAGTCCACCGGGTGCGCCCCGCGGGTACGAACCTCCAGCGCCGACTCGTATGCCCGGATCGCCCGGACCAAATTCTCGCCACGGTCGCCCGTCGGCAAAGCCCCATACACATTCCCGAGGTTGTTCTGCGTCATCGCCCAGTCCACCGGGTGCGCCTCGCGGGTACGAACCTCCAGCGCCGACTCGTATGCCCGGATCGCCCGGACCAAATTCTCGTCACGGTCGCCCGTCGGCAAATCCGCATACGCAATCCCGAGGTTATTCTGCGTCATCGCCCATTCCACCGGGTGCGCCCCGCGGGTATATACCTCCAGAGCCGAAAAGTACGCCTCGATCGCCCGGCCTAAATTCTCGCTACGGTCGCCCGTCGGCAAATCCGCATACGCATTCCCGAGGTTGTTCTGCGTCATCGCCCAGGCCACCGGGTATGCCCCGCGGGTACGAACCTCCAGAGCCGAAAAGTACGCCTCGATCGCCCGACCCAAATTCTCGCCACGGTCGCCCGTCGGCAAAGCCCCATACGCGTTGCCGAGGTTGTTCTGCGTCGTCGCCCAGTCCACCGGGTGCGCCCCGCGGGTACGAACCTCCAGAGCCGAAAAGTACGCCTCGATCGCAAGACCCAAATTCTCGCCACGGTCTCCCATCGGCAAATCCGCATACGCAATCCCGAGGTTATTCTGCGTCATCGCCCATTCCACCGGGTGCGCCCCGCGGGTATATACCTCCAGAGCCGAAAAGTACGCCTCGATCGCCCGGACCAAATTCTCGCCACGGTCGCCCGTCGGCAAGTTCCTATACGCATTCCCGAGGTTATTCTGCGTCATCGCCCATTCCACCGGGTGCGCCCTGCGGGTATATACCTCCAGAGCCGAAAAGTACGCCTCGATCGCAAGACCCAGGTTCGCCCCAATATCACCAGTCGGTAATTGTGCGTAGACATTACCGAGCTTATTAAGTGCCTTCGCCCAATCCGACGACTGAGTCTCTCGAGTACGACCCGACAAGGGCGACTTAAACACCTTGATCAAATCGAGCAAAGCTTCGGCATGAGTACCAGCTAGCTGGCCAAGGCGATCAGCGTCTACCGTATCTCCCACGGCCATCTCCTCAGCAAGCAGAAAAAGCACAATACAAAAAATGACCCAATAGCACTATGCACTATCAGGACTCCTATCTTGGTAAGCATTGCTGCTCCTATATTCTTTCTGAAAAAGCTTATTCAGATCATTGAATCCTCTATGGACATCTTCTTTCAGTTGGCGCATTTCGGACATCTGCTCGCCATGATTCTGCTTTATAAGTCTTCGTATACTTTCGACTCTTAACCTAAGATTAGATATACCGGAATGCGCACCATACACAAGACTGAATAGTTCGCCTTCCTCTTGAGACCTCGAAAGTGATTCTATAAGCATGCCCAACATCTTCTGGAAATTTTCTTCAAGGCAATGAACTGTCTTGAAGCCTCAATTTTATCTGTTCTGATGTCAAGCCTCTGAACCGAAAGAGAGATCGCCCGCATCATGTCCAGGTGAAGCCCCACAAAGACGCAACCGCCCGTCCCGATTGACGGGTCAAAATCGGCCTTCACCAGCTCGCGCACCGCCAACTCAAACCGAGGCGCGACATACGCAGCCAACGCCTGCCGGTCCGCTTCACGGAGCCACACGGCTGAACCGGACTTGGTTTGTGCCCAGAGTGCCACCTGAGCCAGATGCTGATCCCAAACCTCAGCCGAAACCAGGACAGAAGAGTCGGTCCGGTCACGCTCTAGAAACGCAAGGTGGATTTCCTCGTCCGCCAGGCTCTCACTTTCCGGAGCCAGGTCCACTTTATCCCAGTATGCCTCCGCCGCACGCGCCACCGCCGAAAGCGTTTCGTCTCCACGCCTGAGCAAGGGGACCCACTTCTCAACGGTCTTCGGCGGATCGATCTCCTTCTCGTAGCACTGAATCAGCACCGACAGGGCCCGGCCGGAGAGCTGTTGCAAGTGATGGTTGGCAAGCGAATCAAGCTTGCGGCGGGTGATCAAGTCGTGCAGGTCGGTCGCAAGCGCATTGCCCGCGATAGAGGCGACCGCCCCCGCCGCCATGCCAACCCCCAAGGCAGGGCCCGCAGCGATCGTCCCACCCGCGAACAACCCCGCGTAAGTCAGAATCCGAGCTGTGCAGGCATGGTCCCCCATTGGGAAAAGAGTATACCCAAGCCCTTGATTCACGATCACTCAAGAACACGCTTCGCCACAGTGGCTTGGTTATCACATTCGATTCTGAAAACATTGTTTAAGCATCCACTATCCTTTCACCATGGCCCGACCCAACCGCTCCGACGAACGACGCGAAGCCCTGCTGCCCCTGATCGCCGACGCCTTTGTCGCTCAGGGATACCGACGAACCACAACCGCTGAACTGGCCAAGTGTTGTGGCGTGCAGGAAACCCAGCTGTATAGGCTCTGGCCGGACAAGCGGGCGATGTTCCTCGCGGCGATCGGGCTGGTGTTTGAACGCACCGCCGCCGCCTGGCGCGACGCCGCTTCGGACCCGAACCTCGGCGAGACCCCCGCTCAACGCATCCTGGCTCACGAAGCATCACACCGTGGCGAACGCAATTGGTACCGCATCACCTTCGCCGGGCTCAGCGAGGCCGACGACCCGGACATCCGCAAAGCCCTGAGCAAGATGTACAAACAGTTCCACCAGCTGATCGCCGAGCAGATCGCTCGACAACACGAAGCCGAAGGCACGGCCAGCGCGATGGACGCCCAGACCACCGCCTGGGCGGTCATCGGCGTCGGCACGATCACCGACATCACCAAGCTGCTGCACCTGCTGCCCGCCAAAGACCGCGGCCAACTCGTGGATCAAGCAACGACGCAGCTGCTGGGGTGAACCTTCAGGCCCTTCGGCGGCGCATCCCGATCGCCGCGCCGGCCAGCGCCACACAAACGACAGACGCCGGCTCCGGCACCGTGGGAGATGTGACGTCCACGTTGCCCAGAACAATATCCCCGCCAGCCCAAAGGCTGCCGGTGATATCCGCAAAATGGTTCAGCGTGATATCGCCGTTGGGCGCAAAGATCGTCCCAAAGAATTTCGAATCGCCGGTGAAGGACCCCGCGACTTCAATCGTCACATCCAAGGCGTCCAGGGGGTCCGGCCTGCCAGTCGTGAACAGTTCCACACCATTCAGCACCTGAACTAAGTCGAGCGTTAGATCGCCATCGACGAAAATGTCGATCGGCCCAGCCGAGGTATCAAAAGACAACTGGTTAAGCGAGAAGGTGGACACAATGTCCTGAAAAACGTACTGCCCTGCGGTCAGTGTGACCGTGTTGGCGGACGCAAAGTTAAGTGTGCCGTAGTTACCAGGCGTCAAGGTGATATCAGCGAAGTTGGCCAGATCGACATCGTCACCGGTGCTGACAAGCCCACTGCCTGCGGGCAGGCTCAGCGGCGTATAGGGCGTCGGCACCACGGGGCCTCCCGAAGCGCTGCTGGCGACATCGCCGAAGGCCCCCACGGTCAGAACGCCGCCGTGGGTCACAAGCCCGTCGACCTCCCCATCGATGTTGACATCCCCGCCGGCGGTGACGTCCCCCAGCACGACACCGAAAGAAAACGGCAGGTCAAAGTTGTCCGCCACCGTCACGTTTCCACCGACCACGGTGCTGCCTTCGACCACAACGCTGCCACCGCTCGTGATGTTGCCGTCGAGGGTCGACCCGGGCCCGCCGATCTCCGAAATGCTCCCACCGAACAGCAGATCACCAGTGGCGTTCTGGAAAGCCGCCGCATCCCGTGTAAAGCCCCCGCCGGCAAACAACGAATCGACATTCAGCGAGCCGCCTCCGTGGTGGACATTACCGTTGACGACAACATCGCCATCCGAAACGGTGGTGAACGATTCAAAGGTCAGGTCGCCGCCAGCGAAGATCAGGGCATCCGTCGCCGAGCTCGGCTGCTCGGCCTGCGCGACAACCCCCGTACCGACCAACAACAACGCGGCAGTCAACCGCTTCATAGTCCTCATGTTTGTTTCTCTTCCTCCGGAACATCCCGGGAAAAAGAGAGTAGCAAACCACATGTCAACCACAAGCGGGAACCGACAGCTGCGTTAGATCATGGTAAGCGCCACCCGCTCGGGCTCGGGTTGCCCGCGCTGCCAGACATCATGCAGCCGGTAGGCATCACTCGGCTTGGGGCAGTCGGTGCGGTGGTGCGTGCCGCGGGACTCTTGGCGCCAGCGTGCCGCCCGGGTGATCAACGCCCCGGTGTACAGCAGGTTCTGTACCTCCCAGCCAGCGCGGTCGTCGAAAATCTTGTCCAGCGTGTACCGAGACCAGAAGTCGAACATCTCGGCGACCTCGGCCAAGCGGTCGCCCTCGCGCTCGATCCCGACGTGCCGCCACATCACCGAACGCAGCGACGACCGCACGTCCGCGAGGTCCAACTCGCTGCGGTCCGATGGGCGAATGTCCGAGATCACTTTCACCGGCCCGCTGCCGTTGGTATAGCTCGCGACACGCTGCCCCGCCGCGGCTCCTGCCCGACGCCCGAACACCAGCCCTTCCAACAAACTGTTGCTTGCAAGCCGGTTCGCGCCGTGGAGCCCGGTGCAGGACGCTTCGCCACAAGCAAACAGCCCGGGGATCGAGCTTCGGCCGTCGATGTCCGTGCGGACGCCGCCGATGTAGTAGTGCGCGGACGGGTGGACGGGGATCGGCTGGGTCGCGGCATCGAGCTCGAACTTGCCCAAGAGCTGATGGATCCCCGGGAACCGCTCAGCAAACCCCGTGAGGTGGCGCGCATCCAGGAACACGTGCGTCGTGCCGGTCTTCGCCAAGTGCTTGAGGATGCAACGAGACACGACGTCGCGCGGCGCGAGTTCAGCCCGCTCGTCGTAATCAGGCATGAAGCGTTGGCCGTCGCGGTCGATCAGTGTCGCGCCTTCGCCACGCACCGCTTCGGTGATCAGAGCACGCGAGGCCCCGGCGATGTACAGCGTCGTCGGGTGAAACTGCATGAACGCCAGGTCCTGCAGCTCGGCCCCGGCCCGGTAGGCCATCGCCAGCGCGTCGCCGGTCGCGACGTTGGGGTTGGTCGATTCGCGGAACACCATGCCGCAGCCCCCCGCCGCGAGGATCGTGGACTTGGCCCAGATCACCTGCAGACCGTAGCGCGGATGGTGCGTGATCGCGCCCAGGCATTGCTGCGCCCCGCTTTCGGTGTCCAGCGTGATGATGTCCAGCACAAAGCAGCGATCGAATCGGCGGATACGCTCGTGCTGACGGGTTGCGGTGTCGAGGGTCTGCGATAGGGCTTTGCCGGTCGCGTCGCCGTTGGTATGGACGATGCGGTGCTTGCTGTGCCCGCCTTCCCGGCCCAGTGCGTAGCCGTCGCCAGCCATGTCCAAAGGCATGCCCAGCTTCTCGAGTTCCTCGATGCTGGCGGGGCCTTCTTCGACCACCAGACGCACCACCGGCTCATCGCACAGGCCCGCACCGGCGGTCATCGTGTCCCGCATGTGGGCGTCGATCGAGTCGCAGCCGTCCAGCACCGCAGCGATCCCGCCCTGGGCCCAGTAGGTCGAGCTGTGTTTGATCTCCCCCTTGCCCGCGACAATCACATCGCCGAACTCGGCGGCTTCAAGTGCCGCACGCAGCCCGGCCACCCCCGCACCCACGACAAGCGTGTCCGTGAAAATCTGCGGCAGCAGCGTCGCGCGGAAAGGAATTAGGTACCGGCGTTCGTCGAAGATGGGATGCATAGGAATCGGTTGGCCCGGGTTACTCGAAGACGCCGCTCTGAGCACAGGTGATGGCGGGGCGAGGCACGCCCGAGTCATACGCAATGTCGTTGAGCTCGCCGGGGACTTCATACACAAACCGGCCAGACACGCGCCAAGCCCTGCCCGTGATATCTTCGCCAAGGGTCGGGACCGCTGCGGTCAACTGGAACATCTGACGCTCCAGGGGCGACATCGCTGGCACCACCGCAAAATCCGCAAACACGAAGGGCTCGTGCCCGTCGACATTGACCCGGTACGTCGCGTCGTACACCTGCAAGGCGTAGTCGTTGGGGTTGTCGACCGCCAGCGTCAGCACCATCCGCGCGCCCTCGTCGGTCTGCTCGACCACGTTCAGCGACAAAACCTCGACACTGGGTGTGATGTGCGTGCTCTTGCAGCCGACGCCCAAAAGCAGGGCGAAGGCGGTAGACAGGGCCAACAGGTGTCGCATGGCAGGCTCGCAGGAGGGGCGGGGTGGACGCAACATCGTATCACCCGACGGGCGTGGCTTCCGGAGGGTCGGAGGGGCCCGGCGAGGTGGGCACACTACTTCTTTAGCTGCGATTCCAACTCGGCGTGCATCTGCGTGACCGTGTCCTGCAGGTGCTGCACCGCGGCGTCGGCGTCCATGGCCAGCAGGGTCTCGGCAGGAATCGGTTCGCCGATGCGACAAAGCATCCGCCCGAACAGCTTCGGCTTCTTAGTGTCACGGTGCCAGAGCCGATCGGCACCGGCAATCGCGACGGGCACCACGGTCGGCTTGGCCTGGCGGATCAGGAGCATGATGCCCTTGGCGAACGGCTGGACGTTGCCATCGAACGTCCGCGAGCCTTCGGGGAACAGCTCCAGCGCGTGCCCGGCCTGGAGCACCTTGATGCACTTGCGGATCGAGCGGATGTCGCTGGCGTTCTGGTCGACGGGGATCGCGTTGAGCGAGTCGATGAGCTTGCCCACCCAGCCGGTGTCCCAGAGCGTGGCACGGGCCATGGAGTAGAACGGGCGGTAGCGTGTCGCGACGCCCATGATGATCGGGTCGTAGTAGGACTGGTGGTTGGCGAGGTACAGCACCGGGCCTTCAGTCACACAGTTGTGCCGATCCTGCACGCGGAACCAATTCACGAGGCCGAACCAGACGCCAAAGGAGTAGCTCACGGTGCGCCACCACAGCCGACGCCACAAGGGCAGTGCGTACGGATCGCTCGCGGCGGTGTTCTCTGCTTCGGCCATTAGTGCTCCCCCATCGTACGGACACGCTGCTCGAGGTGTTGGACCACACGCTCCAGCGTCATGTCCGAAGTATCCAGGCGTTCGGCGTCATCGGGGCAGATCAGCGGGCCGTCCTGCCGGGTCGTGTCTTTGTGGTCACGCTCACGGATCTGCTGCAGCAGCAACGCGACGCTCACCGGTCGGCCTGCCTCGCGGAGTTGATCCGCCCGGCGTTGGGCCCGCACATCGCTGGAGGCCTCGAGATAAAACTTGGCTTGGGCGTCGGGAAAGACGACCGACCCCTGGTCCCGGCCTTCGGTCACCAGCCTGGGATGCTCCTGGCCGATCCGGCGTTGGGCCTCGACCATCACCCGCCGAACGCCCGCCTGGGCCGCGACGTCCGACACGTAATCGGTCGTATCCGAATCGCGGAGCCGATCGGTCAGGTCCCGGTCGCCCACGATCAGCCGCGGCGGGTCCTGCGTCCAGTCGAACCGCACGGGCACATGCCGAGCCAGCTCGACGACGGCGTAGCTCTCTTCCCGGGGGTCGATGCCGCGATCGATCGCTTTGGCGGTCAGGCCACGATACATCGCGCCGGTGTCCAGAAAGTCCAGCCCCAGACGCTGCGCGAGCATCCGGGCGACAGTAGATTTGCCGCTGCCGGCCGGGCCATCAAGGGTCACAATCAGAGGACGTTCGTCAGACATCGTGCGAGAGTTTAACGGCTGGAGATGCCGCCGATGGGCTTCCCGTGATTGTCGCAACCCGGCGATCTGAAAGCAGCACTTTCCTGTTCCAAACTCCGGCTTCATACTGAAGCACTACACTGTTGTCATGTCCGAAGACGCCCCCCCGACAATGGCCGAAGATGCCGCGAGTCAACAAGAGAAGTCCTCTAAGAAAGAGGAAGACCCGGGGCTTTGGCGTGGGACGATTCGGCCGATCCTGGTGGTCGTGGCGATCGTGTTTGTGGTCCGGGCGATGGTAATTGACTGGAACGATGTGCCCTCGGGCTCGATGCGGCCGGCGATCCAGGAGGGCGACCGGATCGCGGTCAACCGCTTGGCGTACGGGCTGAATCTGCCCGTGCCTTTCTTGCGGACACGGCAGGACAACACGAGCTTCCTCGACCTGCCGTTTGTCGGGGCCCACGTGAACGTGCCGATCCCCAACCAGCCGATCCAGTGGGGCGACCCCGAGCGGGGTGACATCGTGATTGTCTGGCACCCTGACCCGCAGCAAGCCGGTATCCGTCTTGTCAAGCGTATTGTCGCTGTGCCGGGTGACACCGTGATCGTGGACGACGGCCGACTCACGATCAACGGCGAAGCCGCCGAGTACGAGGAACTGGATTTCCTGCCGACCGGGGCGACGCGAGACGAACCGACCCCCGTGTATACGTACCGGGAGTCGATTCTGGACGCGGAGCGGGTGATTCAGATCGATGAAACCGAGCGTTTCCCGCCGGGGCATCCGCTGCGGGTTCGGCAGACGATCGTGCTGGACGACGATCAGTACCTGCTCGTCGGCGACAACCGGGACTACTCCAACGATGGCCGAGTCTTCGGTTTTGCCCATCGCAACCAGATCGTCGGCGAAGCCTTCGCGATCGCGGTTTCGTTTGATTCTGCCAAGAACACGACCACGAATCGCCTGGCCCGGCTGGTTTACGCCTTGACGCATCCTCGTTTCGATAGATGGTTTAAGGGGCTCTAAGCAGTTTTTTATCGGGAACAGGGAACCGGACTCGGGTTCCGTTCGTCTGGTTGTCTGTGCACGGGCAGGACCCACGAGTTGAAGAACCTATGGCCAAGCTGCGCCCAAATTCGGGCGTTCGGCTTGTGAATCGGCCTATAACTAGGGATACTGACCCACATCGCACGGAGGCGATCTGACTATGCATCCCACCCCACCGCCAAAAACGTTTCGCGACCGGATCACCCCCAAACTGGACCGATTCCGGCGGAATCCGTACGTCCGAGGCTCCGCCTGGGGCCTCAGCCTGGCGGTCGCCGCAGCTTACATGACCCAGCCCTGGCTGAACCCTGCCGGGGCGCCGATCGACGCCCTGCCCGGCGACGTGGTCGCGTGGGCTCAGTCCGACTCCGAAGGCCAGGCGCAGCGGGATCAGGAAATCGAGCAGGCGTGGTACGAAGAAGCCTTCACCCAGGCCCAGGCGATCGACGTCGAGCTCTACGACACCCCAGCCGATGTTGGCGACACCTTGGAAACGGTCATCACCGACCCCGAGCTGGACCTCACCGGGCTCCAAGGCGTGCCGGTGGAGGATGCGACCCAAGCCCTGACCGGGCATGGCCACGCGATTGCTCAAGGCTGCGAGCCCTCGGAGAAGACCCTGCTGTTCGCCACGCCGGGCTTGCACGCCGACCTGAAGATGTGTGAGCGAGTCCTTGCGTTCCCGATCCACGGGCCCCGTGGTGGGATGCTGGTGCTGGGCGTGCTGTATGGCCACGTCCACTTTGCTGCCCACCTGCCCGAACGCTCGCGCTACGACTCGGATGCCCACCGCGTCGTCTGGCACGACCTGGCTGGCTGATTCATACCCCGCATTGAATGCCGCGCACCTTGTGCCTTGGCGAACCGTGACTGAAGCGATCAGTCTAGGCGGAGGTACACCGTGCTCGGCCGCCAAAGTCCCTCGCCGCCGAACCAGCGTTCGATCTTCAGCCGAAGCCCGGGCTCGCCGGCGTGGCGATCGACCGCTGCCCAGAGCTCAACCAGCGAGTTGACTTCTTCATCAAACACATGGGTGATCACATCGCCGCTCATGACCTGAGGCAACGCCTGCAGCCGTTCATCAGCAACCGAGTCCCGACGCACCCGATCCACGAACACGCCTTCGATGAAGGGCCGACGCAGCCGGCGTGCGAACTCGGGGGAATGGGTCACCAGGTTCTCCAACCCCAAACGACGCAAGCGAACCTCCGCGCCGGCTTCGCCCGCCAGCGCGTCATCTGAGCCTGCGGGCCCATCGGGGAGCACCGTGGTGTTCGTGGGGGCCGCGGCAAGCGTCACGTCGGTGGTCCATATCTGGCCCTGACGGAAGTACTCCACTTCAACCTTTTCACCCGGAGCGATCAACGCCACCGTTGCCCGCAGCTCGGCCCGGGTGGTGACCGCTTCGCCGTTGATCCGGGTGATGATGTCGCCGCTCTGCAGGCCGGCCAGGGCCGCGGGGCTGGGCTCGCCGTTGACCTGCACCGAGTCCACCAGCACGCCTCGGCCGTCGAAACCGAAGCTGCGGGCCAACTCGGGGGTCAGCTCCTGGTCGTCCAGGACGATGCCCAGGAACCCACGCCGGACGGTGCCCGTGGCAATCAGCCGATCGGCGATCTCTTCGACCATATCGACGGGGATCGCAAAGCCCACGCCCAGGAACGTGCCCGAATGAGGTGTGTCGTCGGGGTCGACCGCGATGGCGGTATTCATGCCCACAACCTGCCCGAGGATGTTGGTTAAAGGGCCGCCGGAGTTGCCGGGGTTGATCGCCGCGTCGGTCTGGATCAGCCGCTCATACCCATTGGGCCCGAGCATGCCCAGCCGACGATCGACCGCGGAGACGACGCCTTGTGACATTGAAAAGTCAAAGTCCGCAAACGGCGAGCCGAACGCGAACACCAGATCGCCCTGCCGGCTTTCGTCCGGGGCGCGCTCCGCAGGGTGGATCAATGCGCCGGGCACCCGCAGCACCGCGATATCGGTTTGCGGATCGCTGCCGACGAGTTGGGCGCGGTAGGTCGAGCCGTCAGCAAAACGAACTTCGATCTCCTGAGCCCCCACCACGACGTGATGGTTGGTGATGACGTGCCCCTCGTCGTCGTACACCCAGCCCGAGCCGTTGCTGGTCGCCTCGGTTCGGTTGTAGCGCGAGCCGGGCAGGCGGGACAGCACGTTGATATGCACCACACTGGGGCGCACGACTTCCGCGACATCTCGGAAGGCCTGGTTGACATCCAGCAGCGCCTGGCTGGTAGCAAGCTCGTTACGGATCTGCGTGATGCGGGCACGCTCGTGCTCGAACGCCAGCTGACGGATGAAACGGGGCGCCAAGACCATCACCGCGATCAAAGCGGTGAGAAGAACCAGGCTCGGGCCGTACCAGCGGATACGCGACATTCAGGGCTCCGTGCAGGCGGTGACGCCTGTATCGATTGTGCAGACCAACTGTTCACACGTCCATACCGATTTATAGGCAGAACGGTTCGCCCGCTTAGCCCCTATCGGCCGGGTCGGGGGTCAGACCTTGGCGTACGGGCTGCCGGATTTCAGGTATTCACCGGATTGAACCGCATGAACCCATCCCGCAGCCGCGGCCGTCACGGTTTGCCCAACTTCCGCCTGAGGCGGCGCAAACGGCGGCTGCCAACTCGTCATCCCCAGCAAATCATGCAGCACGATCACGTGCCCGTGACACGCCGGCCCCGCGCCGCAACCGATCACCGGCACGACCGTGTCCTGCGCCTCGGCCAACGCCACCACCCGCTCCGCCACTTCGCCAGGCACCGCTTCGATCAGCAACGCCGCGACCCCCGCATCAAGGCACGCCTGGGCGTCAGCCACAATCGCATCCGCCTCGGCGTCGGTCTTGCCCGCCGAGCGGTACCCCCCTTTGGCCTTGACATGCTGCGGGCGCGAGCCGATGTGAGCCACCACCGGCACGCCGGCACGAGACATCCGGTCCAGCAGCGGCGCGAAACTCTGGTCCACCTCCAGCTTCACGCAGTCGGCTAGGCCTTGCTGCAAAAACCGCGTGGCGTTGGTCATCGCCAGGTCTTCGCCGCACTGGTAACTGCCAAACGGCATATCGCCCATGACCAGCGCATTAGGCGCGCCCCGCCTGACCGCAGCGGTGATCTGCAGCATGAAGTCCAACGGCGCATGCAGCGTCGCGTCATGCCCGAGGATGAACTGGGCAGCCGTGTCCCCCACAAGCATCAGCCGGACGCCCGCTTCGTACAACAAACCCGCCGAGGTGGCGTCGTAGCAAGTCAGCATCGGGAGCTTCACGCCCGCCTCCGCCCATTGGCGGACATGCCGAAGGGTCGTGCGGTGGACGTGCTGGTCGGGGGTAGCGGCGTGTCGGGAAGGCATATTCAGATTGTAGTCCATGTTTTTCTCGCATTGCATCGTGTTTGTCGATACACTCTCCGATTCCCCACTCAGGGCTGACCCCTTGGCGGGCCCACCCGCGTCTTCGTTATAGGACGCCCACCGGGCCCGCACCCCCACCAAGCCAGCCCGCGCGTTCCCGTCGGTGCTCGTGGCCAATGCCACCCCCGTTGCGGACCGCACGCCGGACGCTCCGGCCCCCGCAATGCTGCATCCCCGGACACCCTCCGGACCACCGACGAAAGACCGCATGAAATTCTCCGAACTCGCTCTGTCCAAGCCGATCCTGCGCGCCATCGAAGCCCAGGGCTACGAAACCGCCACGCCGATCCAGGCCCAGGCCATCCCCCACATCCTCGAGGGCAGCGACGTCCTGGGCAGCGCCCAGACCGGCACGGGCAAGACCGCTGCGTTCGCCTTGCCGATCCTGCACCAGCTGGCCGCCAGCGCCCCCGCGCCGGCCGCCAACTCGGCCCCGCGACCGCCCAAGAAGCAACACCGCAAGGGCAACGGCAAGCGGAAATCCAACAACCAACGCCACCACGATGCCGGCCCCAGCCGCGTGCCCCGCTGCTTGGTCCTCAGCCCGACCCGCGAGCTCGCCGTCCAGATCGGCGACAGCTTCGCGGCCTACGGCAAGCACCTGAACCTCAAGCACGTCCTGGTCTACGGCGGGGTCAGCCAGCACCACCAGACCCGCGCCCTGTCCCGCGGCGTCGACATCATCGTCGCCACCCCCGGCCGACTCAAAGACCTCGGCCAGCAAGGCTACGTTGACCTCGAACACATCGAGATGTTTGTGCTCGACGAAGCCGATCGCATGCTGGACATGGGCTTTATCCACGACATCCAACGCATCGCCGCCGAGCTGCCCGAAGACCGGCAGACGCTGCTGTTCTCCGCGACGCTGCCCCCGGCGATCCAGCGCCTCTCGGCTGGGATGATGCGCGAGCCCGTGCGCATCAACACCGCCCCGACCTCCTCCACCGCCGAACGCGTCGAGCAAGGCGTCTACTTCGTCGACAAGCCGCAGAAGATGCAGCTGCTGACCCACCTGCTGGACGCGATGTCCATCAACCGGGCGATCGTCTTCACCCGCACCAAGCACGGCGCCGACAAAGTCGCCCGGCAACTCGACAAGGCCGGGCACCCAGCCGCGGCGATCCACGGCAACAAGACACAGAACCAACGCCAGCGCGCGCTGAACGCTTTCCGTGACGGCAAGACCCACCTGCTCGTCGCCACCGACGTCGCCGCCCGCGGCATCGATGTCGATGGCGTGACCCACGTCTTCAACTACGACGTCTCCAACGACCCCGAAAGCTACGTCCACCGCATCGGACGTACCGCCCGCGCCGGCAACGATGGCCTGGCGCTGACGTTCTGTGCCCCCGACGAGCGCGGCTACCTCAAGTCCATCCAACGCCTGATCAAGATGGACATCCCCGTCCGCGACGACCACCCCGAAGAGGTCCCCGCCAGCGCGCCCCCCAAGAAGCAGCACAAGCCCGCTGGCAAGCCGTTCCACAAGAACGCAAAACCCCGCGCCAACGGCTACCAGAAAAACGGGAAACCCGGAGGCAAGCCCGGCAGCAAGCCCAACAAGTTCAGCAAGGACAAGAAGCGCTTTAACGACAAGCCCTACGCCAAGCGGAACAACTCGGCGTCGGAAGACGCCCAGCCCCGCGAGTACAAGCACCGCGACGGCCAACCCGCAGAGCGCTCTCACGGCGACCACAAGCCCGCCGGCAAAAAGCCCGGCGGGTACAAGAAAACCGGCTTCAGCAAGGGCGGCGCCGGCAAGCCCGACGGCCCGAAGAAGGGTGGCTTCAGCAAAGCCGGTCAAAATCACGCCCAAGTCAGGCCCAAAATCAGGCCCCAAGCCCGGCGGGTTCAAAAAGGGTGGCTTCAAGAAAGCCGGTCCCAAACGCCAGAACAACAAGCCCGCCGGCAAACCCGGCCGCGGCGCCGGGCCTCGGTAATTCAACGAACTAAAACCTGTGAACCCCGCTTCATAAGGCGGGGTTTTTCATGCGCTCACAGCGTGAACTTCACGTCGCCGCGCACGATGGTGTGGGTCGCTCGGCCCTTGAGTTGCCAGCCATCAAACGGGCAGTTGCGGGCTTTGCTCTGGAACGCATTCACATCGACGGTCCAATCCAGCTCGGGGTCGATGATCGTGACATCGGCGTCGGCTCCAACGGTGAGCTGGCCCTTCAAGCCAAACTCTGGCGTGTGCAGATCGCAGAGCTCCGCACCGTTGATCGTCATCATCGCGATCAGCCGAGGCCAATCGATCGTGCCGTCGGCGACGAGGGCTTTGATGTACAGACCCAGCGCGGGCTCCAAGCCGAGGATGCCATACGGGGCCGCGGCGAACTCGAGCTCTTTTTCCTCAGCAGTATGCGGCGCGTGGTCGGTGGCGAGCACGGTGATCGTGCCATCGGCGACGGCGGCCTTGAGCAGCGCCGCGTCCTCAGCGGTGCGCAGCGGCGGGTTCATCTTGAAGTTGGTGTCGTAGGTCGCGCAGCCCTCATCGGTCAGCAGCAGGTGGTGCGGGCTCACCTCGGCGGTGATGTTCGTCGTGTGCTGGCGGGCCTGGCGGATCAGCTCGGCACCCGCGGCGGTGGACAGGTGCTGGACGTGGTAGCGGGGCTGGTAGCCCTGGTGCTTGCACAGCAAGACGTCGCGCTGAATGATCAATTCCTCGGCGACCCCCGGCCAACCCGGAAGGCCAAGCTTGGTCGCCAGAGGCCCGGCGTTCATCGCGCCGCCGCCCAGCCCCGGGTGCTCGGCGTGCTGGAACAGCGTCTTGCCGGTCATGGCGATGTACCGGAGCGCCTTGTCCATGATCGCCGCGGTCTTGACCGCCACGCCGTCGTCGGTGAACCCGACCGCGCCGGCCTGGGCCATGAGCCCGATCTCCGCCAGCTCGTCGCCGAGCCGCCCTTTCGTGACCGCGCCGACGGGGTAGACGTTGCAGAGCCCGGCCTTCTTGGCCTTGGTGTAGACAAACTCGATCCGCGCATCATCGTCAAGCGTCGGGTCGGTGTTGGGCATGCAGCAGACGGAGGTGAACCCCCCCGCGACCGCGGCGGCGGCACCGGTGGCGATGGTCTCTTTGTGCTCTTGCCCCGGCTCACGGAAGTGGACGTGGATGTCGATCAGCCCGGGGCAGACGATCTTGCCCTGGGCGTCGATCGTCTGGTCGGTCGGGTCGGACGCGTCGCCGACATGGGCGACCTTGCCGTCTTTCAGGACGACGTCGGTGACAGCATCGAAGTTGTTCTTCGGGTCGATCACCCGGCCTTGGCGGATCGTGAGCGTGGACATGCGGGCAGGATACCGTGTCCAGCGGGCGGGCTTGAGCCCAGCGATCAGGCGGCCTGGGCGGCGGCCTCGTCATCAGGACCGATCGTCGCCAGGGGCTCGCCGGCCTCTGCTTCCTCATCGTCGTCGATGATGTCGACGTTAAACACATCATCGTCCGCAATCAGCCCCTTCCGCTGGGCGACCTCGCGCAGGTACGCCGCACGACGACGCTTGGTCTCGACGATCAGGTCGTGGCTGGCCTTGGCCCGGTGGAAATGATGGGTCAAGAGCTGCATCGCGTAGGTCACGAACAGAAAACCTAGAACAGCGAGCGTAAACAGGACGTAGGGAGCGGTGATGGGCGACATAGGCGAGCTATCGACACAAGACCGGTCCGGGACGAGCCCCAGCGTGGCAAGGGGCGTTATCGGGCGGGCGCGGCCGGGCCGAACGGGCGATACACTGCGGGCCATGCGTTTGGGGACACTTGCTGTTTGGTGTGTTGTGCTGGGGAGCTTGCTGCTGGCGCCTTGGGGGGCGGCGCAAGTCGACGCGGTGCGTTTGACAATCGGTCCACGGGACGTCGGCCTGGACGGGCATGTCCGGTTTGGGGACTGGGTGCCGATGCGTTTGCGTCTGGTGAACCAGTCGGCGGAAGACCGGGATGTCATCTGCCGGTGGACGATGCGGGACTCGGACGGCGACCGGCTGATGGCCGAGCGTCCAGCGGTGCTCCAAGCGATCCCACAAGAACAGATTCTCTGGCTGTACGCCCTGCCCCAAGGCTTGCCCGCCGGCCAGGGGTGGACGGTGCAGGTGCTGGACGGGGCGTCGGGGGATGTGCTGGCGGTGGCCCAGGCGGTCCCGCAGAACGTGATCGACCGCGGCGTGAACCTGATCGGCGTCTGCGGCGGCACGCCGGTCGGCTTGGACGCCCACGCGAATTGGCTGACACAGCATGAGCAGATCGCGCTGGTGATGGATTTGTCGTTATCCGACCTGCCGGACCGCTGGCACGGGCTGTCGATGCTCAGTGCGTTGGTGTGGACCTCGCAGGATGTTTTGCCCGACGACCCGAGTGTGGCCCCGTCCGTGGCGGAGGCGGCCCGCGAGTGGGTTCGGCGTGGGGGTCGGCTGGTGGTTTCGCTGCCGGCGTTTAACGAGACGTGGACCCGCTCGAGCCTGGCGCCGGTGTTGCCGGTGACGCAGGCCGAGGTTGTGCCTCAGCAGGTGCCGGTGACGACGCTGGGCCGGGTGCTGGGGGCCCCGAGCACCGAAGGGCAGGGCGCTTCGCTGAACGTGAATGCCCTGCAGCCGATGAACGCCCGGGCCGCGGTGGTCTCGCGGGGTTCCGACGGCGAGGCGTATGTGGTGTCCGGTCGGCACGGGTTTGGCGCGGTGACGGTCGTGGGGATCGACCTGGCGTCGCCGAGCGTGGCGGCGTTTGGCTTGCCCCGGACGACGCCGAGCAGGGCGTTCTGGAACGACGTGTTCGGGTGGCGGGCGCCGGTGATGCGGGAGGACCTAGTGGAAGCCGAGGTCCAGCAGCAGCGCCAACGCCGGGTGTCGCAGATGCAGGAAGAAGAGCTTGGCGGGTTCATGCCCTCGCGGATCGCGATGAGCCGGACGGCGGCCGGGCCGTTGCTTCTGGCGATCCTGCTTTTTGGGGTGTACTTCCTGGCGGCGGGGCCGGTGATGTTCTTCGTGCTCAAGCGTCGCGATCTGGCGCAGTGGGCCTGGCCGGGGTTCGCGCTGGTCGTGTTGGGGTTCACCGTGTTCTCCTGGGCCGGAGCCTGGGCCATGCAGAACAAGCGGCGGACGGTGAACCACTTCACCGTGCTGGACGTGGACGGCAACAGCGGCACCGCGCGGGCGCGCAGCGTGATGTCGCTGTACGTGCCGGACTTCGACACCGTGACGGTCACGATCGACCCCGACGCGCTGGGGGAAGGCGGCGCCCTGCTTGCCGGGCCGGCGTTTGCCAGCGACGTGCTTTCGCCGGGGTATCTGGACACCCGCACGTACCGCGTGGAAGCATCGGACCCCGAGTCGATGGGCCTGCCGATGCGATCGACCTCGCGGCAGCTTCAGGCGGACTACATGGGGCCTTTGGACCAAGCGACCGAAGGGTTGGCGGAGCCTTGGGGTTTAATCAGCGGGCAGGTCGGCCTGAAAGATGACGGCGCGAGCCCGCGTCTGGAGGGGACTCTGCGTCACGGGCTGCCCGGCGTGCTGACGGACGTGCGGATCGTGGCGTGCCCGGGGAATGGCGAGTCGCCCTGGATTTGGCCTTTGACCGCTGACTGGGAGCCGGGCGCGGACCTGGACCTGTCACGCCTGGGCGCGGGGCAGGTGCTGGTGGCGTTGCCCCGTCGGGACCCGGGGGACGACCGCTGGGCCGAACGCCGCTGGGAAGATGAAGGCTACCTCGGGCAGTTCCTGAAACGCAGCACCGGTTTCGGGCAGGTGCAGCAGTACAACATCTTCGGCAACGCCCAGCCGGCGGTGGACATCGCCAGCGACAGCGACGTCGTCGAGCAGATGGAGCGGCTGACGTTTTACGATTCGTTGCCCCCGCCGGACTTCCGTATCTACAACAGCAACAACAGCCCGTTCACGTACCAGCGCCCACAAGGCCGGGGCTTTGACCTGTCCGCCCTATTGGACGGCCGGCGGATCCTGATCCTGGGCCACCTCCGCGAGAGCCCCCTGCCGATGCCCATGACCGTCGACGGCGACACGGTGCAATCCACCGGCTGGACGACCGTGCGATGGGTATATGACCTGCCGAGTGCCAATTAGATCGATGACTGACTTTCGGTATCCCCCTGTTCCTTTGTGCGAGCCGCCCCATGGCCATGATTGAAACCAAATCGCTGACCAAGAAGTATGGCGAGCTGATCGCGCTCAACAACCTCAACATGACCATTGATGAGGGCGACTGCTACGGCTTCATCGGGCCCAACGGCGCGGGCAAGACAACGACGATCAAGATCCTCGCGACCCTGCTGAAACCCACCTGGGGCGAAGCCCGTGTCGGCGGGCTGTCCGTCGGGCCGGTGAATGCGCGGGAAGTCCGTCGGCTGATCGGCTACGTGCCGGACTACTTCGGGGCGTACGAGGACATGGTCGTCTCCGAATACCTGGAGTTCTTCGCCAGCAGCTATGGCATCCACGGCGAGCACCGCAAGCAGGTGGTGGACGACGTCCTGGAGCTCACGGACCTGGGCTACAAGAAAGACGCGGACGTGAACGGCCTGTCCCGGGGCATGAAGCAGCGTCTTTCGGTCGCGCGGGTGCTGCTGCACGACCCCAAGGTGCTGCTGCTGGACGAGCCGGCGTCGGGCCTGGACCCGCGCGCCCGGATCGAGATGCGTGAACTGCTGAAAGAGCTGCACCGGATGGGCAAGACGATTCTGATCTCCAGCCACATCCTGCTCGAGCTGGCGGACCTGTGTAACAAGGTCTGCATCGTCGAGCAGGGGCAGCTCCGCTTCACCGGGACGATCCAGGACATCCTGGACCGAGCTCGGGGCGCAGGGGCCGGCGCGGTGTACCACGTCGCGGTGGCGCAACGCAACGCCGACGCCGCGGCGTTGCTCGCGAATCACACGATGGTCAGCGAGGTCGTGCCGGAGAACGGGCAGATGAAGGTCACGCTGCAGCCGGACCCGCAGGCCCCGTCGGCGATGGCCGCGGCGTTGGTCGACGGCGGCTTCGCATTGACCCGGCTGGAGCCCGAACCGGTGAACCTGGAGACCGCGTTCATGCGCCTGACCAAGGGCCTCGTACAGTAGCTCGGGCTTTGACAGCGCCCGGTTCTGCGACGACGATCCAACGGATGAGCTTACGCCCCGACACGATGCACCCCGAGCTGCCGCAAGGCGTCAGCGTGGTCGTGCCGGTGTACCACAGCGAGGCGTCGCTGAGGCCCTTGCTGGATCGCCTGCTGCCGGTGCTGGAAGCTTTGCCCGGCGGGCACGAAGTGGTGCTGGTGGAAGATGGCAGCAAGGACGCGAGCTGGCGCGTCTTGCGTGAGCTTTGTAAGTCGCATGCCGCCTGCCGTGGCCTCCGGCTGTCTCGAAATTTCGGCCAGCACAATGCGCTGCTCTGTGGCGTCCTGGCGGCACGGTATGCGGTCACAGTCACGATGGACGACGACCTGCAGAACCCGCCAGAGGAAGTCCCCAAGCTCCTGGCGGCGCTGACGGAAGACGCGGATGTGGTCTACGGCAAACCCGCTCAGGAACAGCACGGGCTCTGGCGCGACCTGGCGTCGTGGTTCACGAAGCTCGCGCTGAAAAGCGCGATGGGCGCGGAGACCGCTCGGCATGTCAGCGCGTTCCGAGCATTTCGCACGCCCTTGCGTGGGGCGTTTGCCCACTACCGAGGCCCGTCGGTGTCGATCGACGTGCTGCTGACCTGGGCGTCCAACCGGTTTACCGCGATTACCGTGGAGCATGCGCCGCGCGAGTTGGGCCAGAGCAACTACACATTCCGGCGATTGCTTCGGCATGCGTTCAACATGATGACCGGCTTCAGCACGATGCCTTTGCACGTCGCCAGCTGGATCGGCTTTGCGTTCATGGGGCTGGGGCTTGCGCTGCTGATCTACGTCGTCACGGGGTATTTCCTGTTTGGGCGGACGGTGCCGGGCTTTGCGTTTACCGCCTCGGCGGTCTCGCTGTTCTCTGGCGTGCAGTTGTTCGCGCTGGGCATGATCGGCGAGTACCTCGCACGGATCCACTGGCGGACGATGGACCGGCCGACGTTTGTGGTCGCTGAGCAACTGGGCGGAGCCGAGACGTGAGCGCGTTGACGCAGATGCCCTGGGAAACGCGGAACCTCGGCCGGGCGAGCTACGCGCTGAACGTGAGCCAACTCGACCAGGCTGCCGAAGAACTGGAGCGATTACAGCACGCGTTTGTGCAGGCGGCGTTGCCCTTGGATCAACTGCACCTGTCGCCTCAGCTGGCCGCGATGGGGTTTTATGCGGTCGAAACCGCGCTGACGCCCTATGCGAATCTCACAAAGCTTCCGGCCCTCGATGCGTTTGTCGCCGACCCCGCCAGCGCGTTGCCGAGCGGACGGATGCCTGAAGGCTTGCGGGGTGCCCCAGCGGAAGCGGACGACTTCGCTGTTATCGATCGGATCGCCGGGCAGGCGTTCCGCGACGACCGGTTCCATATGGACCCCGGCTGCGACGCGGCGCTTGCCGACCAGCGGTACGTGCTTTGGGTCCAGCAGATGCGTGACGAGGGCAAAGCGTTTTACTGCCTGAAGCTCGACGACGACGTGATCGGCTTCATGGTGCACGCGGATAGCCACCTGCCTTTGGCCGGGCTGGCACCAGCGCACGGGCAACGCGGGCTGGGCGCGTTCCTCTGGCTGAGCGCGCTGGATCATCTGAAAAAACAAGGCCAAACGCGCATCACCACCGGCATCACCGCCAACAACACCGCGGTGCTGAACCTGTACGCCCGGCTGGGTTTCCGCTTCCGTGACCCGCGGCTGATCCTCCACCAATGGATCGACCTGCCTTGAAGGTCACGCCCTACCACGCCAGCCGCCACCTGGAAGAAGATGCGCTGACGCCCGAGTTGCAAACGTGCCCGGTCTGCGGGTACGAGGGTGATCGCGCCGCGGTGTGTGGCGTGCAACGCCTGCCGGACGTGGTAATGAAGCGTTGCCCACGATGCCACGCGTGCTCGGTGTCGCGTATGCCGACCGACGCGGCGCTGGATCACTACTACGGCCACTACTACGGCCAGCAACAGACGGACAAGATCACGTTCACCGGACTGGACCGCTTCGCCCGTCGCTTAGTCAAGGCAATCGATCTTGCCTCGCTGCCCGAGCGAGTTCGCGTGCTGGACTTCGGCGGAGGCGACGGCTCGTTGGCCTTGCGCGTCGCGGCGTTGCTTGATCGTCCGGTGCATCTGGTCGTGGCGGACTACGAAACCCCCAAAGCCAGCGACGACGAACGGATCACCATCGAAGGTGTGCCCCGGCTGGAGCAGGTGGAAGGCGCGTTTGATCTGATCATCGCCAGTGCGATCCTCGAGCACATCCCGCGGCTGAGCGACACGCTCCCCGAGTTGTTTTCCCATCTCGCGCCCGGCGGCTGGTTTTACGCACGGACCCCTTGGATGACGCCGATGGCGCGGGTCTTCAAGAACCTGGACCTGACCTTCCCGGCCCACGTGCACGACCTTGGCGCTGGGTTCTGGAACCGGCTACCCCAGACCCTCGGGCTGCCCTTGCTTCACGCGCGCAGCCGGCCTTCGATCGTCGAGACCGGGTTGATGCAGCACCCGTTGCGGACCAGTGCCGCGTGGCTGTTGAAGCTGCCAGCGACGCTGCAGGTTATGCGGGCAAACCCGAAGCCGGTCACGCCGATTTGGCGTTTTGTGGGCGGCTGGGAGGTGGTTTTGCAACGTGATCCGCTACAGTAGATGCATGGCCGTCCGCCCCGACAGCGCAACGCATCTGCCCGACGTGGTGGTCCCCGACCCCGCGGTGCCGATGCCCCCACGGACGACCAAACCATCGCCCCAACCCCAGGCGATCGATATCCCGTTCAACCGCCCTGCCACGCTCGGGCGCGAGTACGCCAACGTCGCCGACGCGGTCGCCAAGGGGCACATCTCCGGCGACGGCGCGTATACCCAGCGTTGCCAGGCGCTGCTGGAAGAAGCACTCGGATCGCCGCGGGTACTGCTGACGACCAGCTGCACCCACGCGTTGGAGATGAGCGCGCTGCTGCTGAATCTTCAACCCGGCGATGAAGTCATTGTGCCCAGCTACACGTTCGTGACCTCGGCGACGGCATACGCCCTGCGGGGCGCGAAGCTGGTCTTCGCCGACGTCCGGCCGGACACGATGAACCTGGACGAAACACTGCTGCCCAAGCTGATTACCCAACGCACCAAGGCCGTCGTCTGCGTGCACTACGGCGGGGTGGCCTGCGCGATGGACGAGATCGTTTCGACCTGTAAAAACAAGGGTATTACGCTCATCGAGGACAACGCCCACGGCCTGTTCGCCACGTACCAAGGCAAGCCCCTGGGCACGTTCGGCGATCTGGCCACGTTGAGTTTTCACGAGACGAAGAACTTCTCCTGCGGCGAAGGCGGCGCGTTGATCCTCAACCGTCCTGACCTGATCGAACGCGCCGAGATCATCCGCAGCAAGGGCACGAATCGGCAGGCGTTCCTGCGCGGCGAGGTCGACAAGTACACCTGGTGCGACCACGGATCGAGCTACCCGCCTTCGGATTTGCTTGCGGCGTTCCTGCTCGCGCAGCTGGACGCGCGGGAAACAATCACGACCCGCCGGGCGCAGCTTTGGCATCGATATAACGACGCGCTGCGGGACTGGTGCCGGGCTCATGGCGTGCGGACGCAGGCGGTGCCCTCCGAATGCTCGCCCAGCCATCACCTGTTTGCCCTTGTTTTTCAAAGCGTTTCGGAGCGCGGCGCGTTCATCGACCACTTGCGTTCACGCGGAATCCTGGCGGTGTTCCACTACCAACCCCTCCACCGGTCGCCGATGGGCGTGCAGCTGGGCGGCGGCGAAGCGCACTGCCCGGTGACCGATGCGTTGGGCGAAGGCCTCGTCCGTCTGCCGATGTTCAACACCATGAGCGAAGCGGAGCAGGGCCGTGTGATCGATGCGGTGCTTGAGTTTGTTCCCGGGGCAGCGGATGCGTAGGCCCCGGCCGCGGCGCGATGTCGTGTTGGGCCTGGCGCTGGCGGTGCTGAGCGCGGCGTATTACCTGGCGTTTGCGACCTCTTTTTTGCCTCAGAGTTCGTTGAACGACGAGGGCTTTTTGCTCTACGGCACGCTGCGGTTCATGGACGGGCAGCGGCCGATGGTCGACTTCTGGGCCTACCCGCCGGGGCGATACGCGTACCTGGCTGCGGTGTTCTCGCTGTTTGGGGCTTCGCTGGGCTCGGCCCGGGTGGGCTTGGCGGCGCTGCTGGTGCTCCGCAACGTCTTGATGTTTGCGGTGGCCCGGCGGTTCATGACGCGCCCTTGGGCGGTGTTGTTTGTCGTGGGGCTGGCGTTGTTGCCGGGGCTTTGGCACAAGGTGTTCTACAGCCTGCTGGCGTTTGCGAATCTATGGGCAGCGTTGCGATACCTCGAGAAGCCCGGCCTGTGGCGCGCGGCAGCGCTCGGCGGGATCGCTGGAGGCACGGTGCTGTTTCGTCAGGACGCAGGCCTGGTCGCGCTGATGTTGATGGGACTCGCAGTCGTATTGGGCTCGCCGAGTTGGCGTACTAGACTAACCCATACCACCGGCGCCTTAGTGGTGTCGCTTTGGTTTTGCCTTGTTTTTGCAGGCTTATATGGCCTGGGCGAAGACGCGGGAACGGCGTTGAAGCACTTTGGGCCCCAGGGCGTTCAAGTCACGGTGGCGATGGAAGGCGGGCCGGGATTGATCGGGCCGAGCAAGGTTTGGGCCGCGTGGATGAAGCATCTGGCCGAATCACCCAACGCGCGATTCCTAGATGCGTTGAGCGCGTACGCGCTGCTGGGTGCGGGGGCAGGGTTATTGGGGCTCGGCCTCTTCGCAGCATGGCGTTGGATGCGGCGTAGACCGGTGCACACGCGGCGGACGCTGGGCTTTGTGCTGTTATCCGGCTGGGCGTTGGCGATGTCGTGGAAGATGGTGTCGACGCCGACGCTTCGTGCGGCGTTGATGGTCGGGCCGGTGATGGGCATGGCTTGCTGGGTGGTGATCGGTGAGCTTTGGCGCTGGCATCGCCGGGGTGCTGCGACTCGGCCGGCGCATGTGGTCTTGCCGGGCTCAGGTTGGGCCAGCGCTTGGGGCGTGCGGTTGACGGCGGCGACGATGGCGAGCCTGGCGGTGTTGCTGGTCTGGGGCAGCGTGGGCGGGCTGCTGATTCGGCCGATCGAGGGGTACTCAACGGGCGGCATCAGTGACGCGGCGGGGGCTTCGACACGGGTGCAGACGCCGCGGGGCGGAGTGCTGCTGCCCGGGCCGGAGGCAGCTCGGCTACAGGCGGTGGTCGATGCGATCGAAGCCAACACGGAGCCGGGCGAAGCCATCTTCGCGTACCGCCAGCCGATGCTGTACTTCCTGACGGGGCGTGAGAATGCCACGGCGTTGGATAATTTGGTGCCGCCGGTGGTTTTGCCGGAGCAGGCCGACGCGTTGGAAGCGGTTTTTACAGAGCGTCCGCCCCGGATTCAGGTGGTGGATGTGGGTAGTCCGTGGACAAAACGTGTATTGGACGCCTGGCCGGGCGAGCTTGGGGCGTTTGTTTTTGAGGGGTACCGGGTGCGAGACACGCTGGAGGGGCACCTGATTCTGAAGCGTCGGCGTGGGGCATCCGCTGGATATGCGGTTGATCGAGCGTTTGCGGAGCACCGGCGGGCGCGGCGGGATCGGCCTTGAAATCGCTTAAAAACAAGGGTTTTCATGCAAGCGGCGCGATCGGTGGGCGCAGTAAAAACCCGCCTTTCGGCGGGTAAGCGGTGGGGGTGGGATTCGAACCCACGGTACGGTTGCCCGTACGGCGGTTTTCAAAACCGCTGCCTTCAGCCGCTCGGCCACCCCACCGGGGGAGATCAGACGGATGAAAATAGTTTTTCGGACCGGTCGATGGATTGACACCAACCTGGAGACCCATAAAATAGCCGATTCCGCTCCAGCGAGCGGGTTCCCGGCCCGGTGTTCCGCATAACGTGAGCACCGGGTGAAAAAAAGTCAGCCGATCCGGGGGTGAAGCGGTTGACAGGGCTTGGCGAGTCGGTATCCTTCTCGACTCGCCCAACCGAGCGGGGCCAACCGGCCACGCGAAGGCTTGGACGAGACAAGAAGTTTGAGACGTGTCTCGAACTGGTTCATTGACAAGTGGATAGGTCAAGTGTTGTGCCGAGGAAATTGGTACAACCGAGTTCGAGTGCATCGATACTGAGGTGCTTGACTGACCGATTGGAACCGAGGCAAATCGGAAGCGGCTTGTGTATGCAGCTGTGGACGTGCGTGTCGGTCGCCGGTCGGTGTGGTTAAGCTACTAAGAGCGTATGGTGGATGTCTCGGCAATCAGAGGCGATGAAGGACGTGGTAGCCTGCGATATGCCCAAGGGAGCTGGCAAACAAGCTTTGATCTTGGGATCTCCGAATGGGGAAACCCACCCGTAAGGGTATCTATACCTGAATGCATAGGGTATAGAGGCGAACCTGGCGAACTGAAACATCTAAGTAGCCAGAGGAAAAGAAAGAAACCTCGATTCCGTAAGTAGCGGCGAGCGAAAGCGGACAAACTCATAGCGACGTGAGCGGCCTGGAAAGGCCGGCCATAGAGGGTGACAGCCCCGTAGTGTCGTAGTGAGGTAGCCCTAGAGTAGCACGGGCCTCGTGGAATCCCGTGTGAATATGGGGGGCCCACCCCCCAAGGCTAAATACTCCTGATTGACCGATAGTTGACCAGTAGGGCGACTGAACGATGAAAAGTACCCCGAAAGGGACGTTAAAAGTACCTGAAACCATACGCTTACAAGCGGTCGCAGCCATCTTCGGATGGTGACGGCGTGCCTTTTGCATAATGAGCCGGCGAGTTAATC
This sequence comes from Phycisphaeraceae bacterium, assembly GCA_965230305.1. GTDB lineage: Bacteria > Planctomycetota > Phycisphaerae > Phycisphaerales > Phycisphaeraceae. Next base: position 981,526 of record OZ245998.1, read on the forward strand.
TTTGTGGCAAGGTTAAGGCGTACACCGCCGAAGCCGAAGGGAAACCGAGTCTGAATAGGGCGCTGAGTCGCAGGGATTAGACGCGAAACCAGGTGATCTACCCATGGCCAGGTTGAAGGGACGGTAACACGTCCTGGAGGACCGAACCCGTTAACGTTGAAAAGTTATGGGATGAGCTGTGGGGAGGAGTCAAAGTCTAATCAAACCTGGAGATATCTCGTTCTCCTCGAAATAGCTTTAGGGCTAGCCTCACGTGATACCCTTTGGGGGTAGAGCTACTGATTGGGGCTGGGGGGCGCAAGCCTACCCACTCCAGCCAAACTCCGAATACCAAAGGGCTTTATCGTGGGAGTCAGTCTACGGGGGATAATCTTCGTGGACGAGAGGGAAACAACCCAGACCGCCAGCTAAGGCCCCTAATCAAATCTTAGTTCGAAAGGAAGTCCGATTGCCGTGACAGCCGGGATGTTGGCTTAGAAGCAGCCACCATTTAAAGAGTGCGTAATAGCTCACCGGTCGAGGAGTCGGGCGCCGATAATGATCGGGAATAAGATTTGAGCCGAAGCTGCGGACGTATTTATACGTGGTAGAGGAGCGTTCCTATCTGCGTTGAAGGTCAACGGGCAACGTTGGCTGGAGCGATAGGAAGTGATTATGCCGGCTTGAGTAACGATAAAGCAGGTGAAAATCCTGCTCGCCGTAAGACTAAGGTTTCCTGGGGAAGGTAAATCCGCCCAGGGTTAGTCGGCCCCTAAGGCGAGGCCGAAAGGCGTAGTCGATGGGAATCAGGTTAATATTCCTGAACCTCAGCGTGGTGACGGATTCTGATGTCGATCCAGGCCTGAAAGTGTGCCAGGGCCTTGAGCCCGTGGACGACTGACGAGTCCCAAGAAATAGCCCGCTAATAATGAGACCGTACTAAAACTGACACAGGTAGTCGTGGTGAATAACCTCAGGCGCTCGAGAGAATGGTAGTTAAGGAATTAGGCAAATTGACCCCGTAAGTTCGCGATAAGGGGGCCCTCCCGCTTCGGCGAAGGGCGCAGAGAAAAGGCTCTGACGACTGTTTATCAAAAACACAGCACTGTGCTAACTCGCAAGAGGACGTATACAGTGTGACGCCTGCTCGATGCCGGAATGTCAAGGAAGCAGGTTATCCTTCGGGAGAAGCTTGCGACCCAAGCACCGGTCAATGGCGGCCGTAACTATGACGGTCCTAAGGTAGCGAAATTCCTTGTCGGGTAAGTTCCGACGCGCATGAATGGCGTAACGATTGGAGCACTGTCTCAACTACCAACTCGGTGAAATAGAAGACGCGGTGAAGATACCGCGTACCCGCGGCAAGACGGAAAGACCCCGTGGACCTTCACTGTAGGCTAATATTGGCCAAGGTTTCGCTCTGTGTAGGATAGGTGGGAGGCTGTGAAGCTCAGACGCTAGTCTGGGTGGAGCCATCCTTGAAATACCACCCTGATCGTTACTTTGACCTAACCCCGACCCATGAATCTGGGCGAGGGACAGTGTTTGCTGGGCAGTTTGACTGGGGCGGTCTCCTCCTAAAGAGTAACGGAGGAGCGCAAAGGTTGGCTCAGCGCGGTTGGAAACCGCGTGTCGAGTGTAAGCGCACAAGCCAGCTTTACTGCGAGACATACAGGTCAAGCAGTCACGAAAGTGGGCGCTAGTGATCCTGCAGTCCCGTGTGGAAGGGCTGTAGCTCAACGGATAAAAGGTACCCCGGGGATAACAGGCTGATCGCTCCCGAGCGTCCATAGCGGCGGAGCGGTTTGGCACCTCGATGTCGGCTCGTCGCATCCTGGGGCTGAAGGCGGTCCCAAGGGTTGGGCTGTTCGCCCATTAAAGCGGCACGCGAGCTGGGTTCAGACCGGCGTGAGCCAGGTCGGTCCCTATCTGCCGTGGGCGCAGCACGCTTGAGAGGATTCTTCTATAGTACGAGAGGATTTGGAAGGACGAACCCCTGGTGCGCCGGTTGGCTTGCTCAAGCCACCGCCGGGTAGCTAAGTTCGGCAGAGATAACCGCTGAAAGCATCTAAGCGGGAAGCTCCCCTCAAGATTAGGCGTGCATGCTGCTCGCAGTGAGAGACCCCTTGTAGACGACAAGGTTGATAGGCCACAGGTGTAAGCGCAGAGATGCGTTCAGCTGAGTGGTACTAACGGTCGATCGCTTAACCATACCGACCCCCGACCGACGCAACGGTTCATCCTATGAACCCCCCTGCTCGTTCGATCGGTATACCCAAACCCAAGCACCTTTTATACAGGTGTACGAGAACGCGGAGTCATGCTCCTCACAACAACACTGACCTGTCCACGATGAACGTGGACGGATCCCGTGAAAGCGGTATCCGATCCATTGCCGGTGGCCATAGCTAGAGGGTCACACCCGGTTCCATCCCGAACCCGGAAGTTAAGCCTCTAGTGCCGATGATACTGCACCTGCGGGAAAGTAGGTCACCGCCGGCATTTACGAGCCTCCCGAGCCTAAAGCTTGGGAGGCTCTTTTTATGCGCTAACGCCCTGCCCGCATAGACCAAAGTGGCCGGCCGCCTGTTACTTCAGGCTTCGACATCAAACGAGGAACGAGGCACCGGATTCGGGCCGTAGGCCTGGGTGGTCGGCGTCATCGTTTCATCCGCCTGGTTTTCGCCCTCTGCTGACCGTTGCAGATACTCCGGCGGCAAGGGTGGGCCCTGGTCCGGCAGCTCCTGATCAATCAGTTCCTGCTCGCTTTTATCGTTGTCTGCCTGGAGTGTGGACGACAGGTCCAGCACCACATCCCTGAGCTCGCGACGGAGGTTGGCTTTCTTCTCACGGTCCCGAGCCGCTTCCTTGGCCTGCAGGCTAGAGCCCGCAACGCCTGCCGCGATATTGGAGTTGATCGAGCTCATCCAGACCTCGTTTCTATAGGGCGTCCGATTCGTCCGCTGGTTATAAGCATCGACAAAATCAAGGTTTTGCTCCAAACGTCCGACAAGACATCTGCCCTAAAGCTCCAGGTCCGGATAACGCAAGCACTTAGGCATCCACCTAATCCCGCCGATGTCTGGGCCTATGCCGATTGAAATCGAAGCCAAAGTCCGCGTGCCTCACTTCACCCAAGTCCGCCGTCGCCTGATTCGGCTGCATGCGGTACAGGTGCGAGACACCATCGAAACCAATGTCATCTGGGACCGCCCGGACGAAGAACTCCGCCGGAAAAACGCCCGCCTACGCCTGCGCAACCGCACGGACCTGCTGCATGGCCAAAACGACATCGTGCTGACCTACAAGGGCCCGCGTGAGAAGCACCAGGCCTACAAGTCGCGGCCGGAGTACGAGCTGCACGTCGACAGCCTGCCGGACGCCACCTTGCTGTTGAAGGCCCTGGGGTATGAGGAAGTTTTCCGGTACGAGAAACGCCGGGAGAGCTGGGCGTTGGCGGACTGTGTTGTCGAACTGGACAGCGTGCCTCACCTAGGACGGTTCGTCGAGGTCGAAGCCACGAACGAGGACGCCATCGAAGCGGTCCTAGACAAGCTGGGCCTAGCAGACGAACCCGTGATCCAGCGTGGCTACGTCGGGCTGCTCCGCAAGCATCTGCGCACTGCCGAGGACACGCCCCGCACCACGATTACCCTGGCCGACTGCGTGCACACCCGCGCGTTGGCGGCCTAACACAAACCCGGCTTATCGCCCCAGGTTGCCCCGGCTGATGGTCAATCGCATCAGCGTGGGCAGCAAAAAAGTGTGGCTTCGGTAGGTGTAGACTTGGCCGGAGAGCTCAAAGATCGCGGTGTCGCCGCGCTCCGCAACATAGTCCTCCATCTGCTCCAGCAGCCGGCAGGGGTAAAGAATCACCGGCGGCTCGTTCGCGTCGGCGGAGTCGGCCTCGAACACAAACAACGCCGCCCCGCCCTGCCCGGTCCGGATCAACCGTCCCCGACGGGTGCTGATCGTGTCGCCCGTGATCAATGGATCCGTTTCTTCGCCCGCTTCACGGTCCGGTGCCGAGGCAGGCGCCATCGCCGGCCCGCCCCCCGTCAGCTCGCCGGTCCCCCGCATGATCGGAGCGACCACCTGTTCGCCTAGCTCCGTCCAGTCCGGCTGGTCGGCCCGTAACGCATCCAGGCGCTGCTCCACCGAATCCGCTGAGCCGTCACCCCCCACATTGGCCCCCGGCATGCCGCCCTCAGGCTCAGCTTCCGCCATCGCTTGGCCCCAGCCGGCGGACACCGGCACCGCTTTGGTCACCAGCAAGTAATTCACACCGCGGTACACATGTACTTGGCCGGAGACCTCATAGATCGGTGCTTCGTCGCCCGCCTCGGCATGCCGCGCAGCATCTTCTTCCAACCGCTCCAGCCAAGGGCATTGCTGCAGCACCACGATCGGGCCGCCCACGATCTGCCCCTGGGCGTCCAGGTTCAAAAACCGCAGCACCGTGAACCGTTCATCCGGGTCGTTGTACAACTGCCCCGCTTGGTTCACGATGAAATCGCCCTCCCGGAAAAGCCGCTGCTCGCCGGTCTCCCAAGGCAGGCCGAGCATCCGCACATTCAAGTCCACCTGAGTCGCCGGCAACCCCACCCGCGTCGGTACGGGGACCACCTCGGGCTCACGCTCCGGCTCAATGACGGTCGCATCACCCGGCAATCCAGGCTCGCGCTCGGCGTTCCGCTGCTGAAGCAAGCGGCGCATCACATCATCCGCCGACTCGTTGGGGTCCGGCGTTTGACTGAAATCAAACGGGTCTCGATCGGCCTCGGTCGGCTCCTGCACCTCCACCAAGGGTAGGGGCTCAACAGGGTCAGTTGGCGTCGCCTCTTCCGTGCCGGTCGGCTGCTCGTCGAATGCGACCACGCCCTCGTCCGCGTGGACGCCAAACGCCAGCACGCTGCACGCGAACAACGACATGCTCAACAACCTGATCGGATCGATTTGCATCTGTGCATCCTACGCCGAAGCTCGGCCAGGGTTCTGCGGAAAACTCAACCCACCGGTTCCGACGCGGCCCCGGTCGCGGCCCCCATGCCCGCACGCGGTTTCTTTCGGGGGGTGAGCGCTGCACGCAGGTCGTACACCGAGCAGATCGATGGCGTCATCTCATCACTGGGACGCAACGCCTGCCGACGCACACGCGCCAAGCGGTACGCGTCTTCCGACTCGACCTCCTGCTCAATCAGGCCTCGGAAGTCCGGGTGGTCCGCTGCACGGCAGAGGTTGTTCACCAGGCTGAACAGGTCGGCCGCGGGCGTCGGCGGGCGGTAGCACCGCGCGAAGACCGGCGACGTCACCATGCCCTTGCGGCGCATCCGTCGGAGGTCCCGACGGATCTGCGAAGCCGAAAGCATCTGCCCGAACAACCGTGTCAGCACCCGGCTCTTGAAGACGTCTTCCTTCACGCGGATCGCTGAGCCAAAGTCCACGAGCCCGACGCCGTTGTCCGTGATCACAAAGTTGTCCATGCGCAGGTCCAGGTGCATCATCCCCGCGCTCTGGTGCAACGCGTCGACGAGGTTGGCAGCACGCTGAGCAAAGCGCAAGGGCTTCATGGGTTCGCCACCCAGCCGAAGCCAGCGTTGCGTGATCTGCGTCACAAAACCCTTGGCATCTCGCTCCATCGAGAGCAGCGCCGGAACGCGTTCGCGGTACAGCTCGGGCATGTCGCGCTGCACGATTTTCAGGAAACCCGCTTCGCGTGTGATGAACACCGGCAGCACCCGACTGATCAGCTTGTCGACCGCCTGGTTGAGCCGGTCCGGGTCGTCCGCAATCCGTGGGGGCAGGTTCTGCCGTAGGCGTTGGAGCACCTGAGCGCGGTCGGGGATCCGCTTGAGTACGCAGTAGCCTTCGGGCTCGCTGGGGGCCGGGATCAATCGAACGTCATAAGAATGCTTGAACGTGGGCGATTCCGAAGGCTCGAGCAACACCTTTCGGCAGACCGCAGCATGTGTTTGGCCGAGCCCAAACCGTGACCCGCCGGGCATCGTGACGGGCTCTTGCTCGACGAGCCATTCCTCTTTGCTCCGGTAGGCTTCCAACGCCTGACGCAGCCCCGACTGCGTCCGGGCGGAGAGCACGACCTGCCCGCCCCATCGCAGCTTGCCGAACACCTCATTTGCCGGGCGCAGGGCCCCGGCATCAAAAAACCAATCCGTGACTTCCGCCTGCGCGTAGCCTTGCGCGCTGCGTTGCAACCGACGCTGATCAGACTCGCTGCGGACAAATCGATCCGCCAAACGCGCCCGTGTCTCCAGCGAGCCTTCGCCGGGCAACTCGACATGGGGCGTCGGGTTCGCCGGGTGGGCTCGGGATCGGGTTCGCAACTTCTTAAACAACGCTTTGGGCTCCACCGAGAACGCTGAGGCCGCCTCGTGGTTAAGTCTTGGTTTACGGGCTGACCCGCTCATCCTGAGCCGTCGGGGCGGGTTGGGTTTCGTCGCCCACGAGGCCCCGGCGTTCCGCGGTCGACATCGCCGCATCAATGATCCGGTCGACCATCACATCCAACAACGGGTCGGCCTGCCCAGCGGTCGCTTCCTGCTCGAACACTGGGGCGGCGTCCATCGTCAAGGCGTCGGGCATCTCTTGCTTCACCTGCTGAGCCTTGGGCGGCACCCGCTTGGGCGTCGGCCGGGGCGGAAGCGACTGTGTCACTTCGACCGTCGCCGGCATCGACGTGCCCGTCCGCCCGGCATGGGTCCGTACCGCCGCAGCGAACATGCCCGAGCCTTGCGTCCGCCACGCGCCGCCATCGCTCGGCCAGCCCTTGCCCTTACCCGCCTCCACGCCGAGCTTCATCCGCAAGCGGTTAAACACCGTGCCCACCAGGTTCGCCTGCACCATCCGCAGCCGGCCCAACGCTTCGTCGATCTCCGCCTGCTTTTCGCCGGGCCGAACCACAAAGACCACGCCATCACAAACCCCCGCGACCACCAGCGTCTCCATCGCGCCGTTGGCCGGAGCCGTATCAAACAGCACGACGTCAAACCGCCCCGCCGCCTGGCGGAGCACGCTGCTCAGTCGGCGTGTCGACAGCATCGCCACATCCCCCGCATCGGCGTCTGCTCCCGCCAACAGCCAGAGCCCGGGCGTCCGCGTCTGGATCACACAGCTGTCAATCGAACCGCCCCGCAACAACCCCGGCAAGCCCACCGGCGCGCCGTCGGGGTACGCCAAGCGGTCCTGATCTTCCTCATCCAAATAGTCCATCGCCGCCAGCGCTTCGTCCAGCGTCTGGGCACGCCCGGGTTCAGGCTTGCGCCGACCGGGCACGTGCTTGGGCCGGTCTGTCCAGGCGGCATCGACCAGCAGCACGCGGTGGCCCGCCATCCCCAGCGCCGCCGCGAGACCGACGGTCAAGCTGGTCTTGCCGCTGCCGGAGGCGGCACTGGTCACCGCAAACGCGCCGACTTCACCCGAAGCCACGCGCGACTCCAAAATCGCCCGCACCGCCTGCACCGAAGACGACAGCCCGGTCGCCTGGGCCTGCACCCGCGCCGCTTCGTCGGCCGAGCGCGGCGGGCCCGCTTGATCCACCCCCTGCACCTCGGGCACCGCCGTCAGCAGCGGCGCGCCCTCTGCCCGCCACCAACCCGCCACCGGGCGACGCAGCTTCGTGTCCAACCCAAACCCCAGCACCACCAGCAAACCGCCGAGCACCAACCCCGCGCCGCCCCATAACGCCGCTTGGGCAGCACGCTGATCGACGACCTTCACTGCCCCGGGCTCCACCGACAACGACACCAGCTCGGCCGCCGCCGGCAACGCCGCTTCCCGCTGCGCCCACTGGACCCGCGCCGCTTCGGCCCCCGAGCGCGCCGCTGTGGCTTCACGCAACGCGTGGCGATACGAAGACACCGCCTGGCTCAGCCGACTCACCGTGTGCTCGGCTTCATCCAACGCTGCCTGCGCTTCGCCCTGCCGGGCTTGCAGTTCCGCGGGACGAACGACGAGCCAGCCGGTCGCTGAGTCGTCATCCATTGGTTCACCCAACGCCGCAATCGGCACCAGCCGAACGGGCTCGGCGGTCGCCGCGAGTTCCGCGTGCAACGCCTGGTACGCCCGCATCGCCGCCTCATCGAACCGCACCGGCCAGATGCCTTGGACACTTTGTCCCAACAGCCGGTCCTGCTCATTCAGCATCCGCGCCAGCATGCGGTCCTGCTTGGCCATCTCGTCCAGCCGTTGCCTTGGGGTCGCGTTGGACTGCGTCGCCAAGTCCAGCCGCTGCTGCACAGAATCCCGCTGCTCTGCTGCACGCATCCGTTGCTGACTCGCAGTCGACAAAGCATCGCCCACGGGCAGGCCTTCTGCCGTCAGCGCCAGCGCTTCGGCCTCAGCCTCCGCCGCTTCGGCTTGGGCCACGGCCTCGCGCCAGGCCTGATGCAAACCCGCGACGGACTCGCGTTCCGCCGCCTGGGCGTGCAGCGTGGTCTGCTGGTCGTACTGAGCCCGGACCGTCTCGGCGAGCGAGGCCGCCTGCTCGGGCGTGTCGCCGCGTGCCGCCCAATGCAGCACCAGCGCATCCCGCTGGACCACCATCTCGCCAACCTGCGTCCGGCTGATCTGCTGCAGCAAGGCCAACTCCTGCGTGACCTGAGCCTCCGCCTCGAACGAAGCGGAAAGCACTGCCGCCCCGCGTGCTTCATACCGAACCGTCGCTTGCTGCCAGCCGGCGAGGCCCGCCGCGACCCCAGCCCCCGCCGCCGCCAACGCGGCCCACCGCCAACGGCCCTTCATCCGCCAACCCACACGACGCCAGGCCGACGACCGGTTGGCTTCCGCGGGCCTTCCGGGCACATCCAAACCCGCAGCCGCCGGGTCAAACCCCGCAGCGTGTGTCTGATCGTGCCCCAAACTCTGGTCAGCTGGCATCGGCGGCATCCTGTTGCCGAAAGACATGACGGCGAATCCTTCAGGACGAATATACCAGCCTCCACGCCCCCCCACCACGCCAAAACCCTGCTCACAGGCGACAATCGATAAGCTGCCTACCCCATGCCCTCCAGCCGCCCCGCCATCCTGCTGCTCACCACCTCCTCGCCGCATCCCGCCGACCACGGCGGCGCCCAGCGGACCGAGCTGCTAGGCCGTGCGCTGTCGGAAATCGCCGAGGTCGACACCGCCCTGCTCAAGACCCCCAACGAGTTCACCCCCACCCAGCAGCAAACCCTTCAGCAGGACCACGGCGTCCGCGAGTACTGGCCGCTGCCCCGTCGGCTGGACCGGGCCCCCTGGAAGCACCTGGCCTGGTTGCCCGCCAACGCCTCACCCCGGCTGGCAAACCTCATCGAGCCCCGCGCCAAGCTGTACGCCCCCCACGCGCCTTGGGTGCAACGCCTAGAGGCGATGCTGGCCCAGCGCGACTACGCCGCGATCCTCTGCCGCTACCTGCCGGCCTTCACCAGCCCGGACGCCGGACGCTACAAGCCCGTCGTGCTGGACATCGACGACTTCGAGTCCGAAGTCTTCCGGTCGCGTGCCCAGGCCCCCGGCACGCCGCCGATCAAACGCTGGCACCTGAACCGCGAAGCCCATCGGCTGAACGAACTCATCACGCAGACCGCCCAGCAGGCCCACGCCCGGTTCGTCGTGCGTGAAGCCGATCGGCAGCGCCCGGGCTTCGAGGACGCCACGGTGCTGCCCAACGTGCTGTACACGCCGCCGGGGGTCGATGCGATCCAACCCTTGCCGCTGAACCCGTCCAGCCGTGAACTGCTGTTTGTGAGCAACCTGGGGTACGCGCCCAACCGGGACGGCGTCGATTGGCTGATAGAACACGCGTGGCCGATGCTGCGGGAAGCCGGCTGGACGCTGCGCCTGGCGGGCAAAGCCCACGCCGACGACGCGGAGCGTTGGGCCTCGGTGCCCGGCGTAGAAGTCGCGGGCTTCGTCGATTCGCTGGCGGATGCCTACGAGCGCGCGTTTGCGGTGGTCGCGCCCGTGCTCACGGGCTCGGGCACCATGCTGAAGGTGCTCGAAGCCGCGGCATATGGTCGACCGGTGCTCGGCCCGCCCGAAGCCTACCGGGGTTTTGAAGACACACTGGTCAAGCCCAGCCACGTCGCCGTGGCCCGCGAGCCACACGACTGGCTGGCCTGGTTAAACCGCTGGGCGGATGAACCCTCGCTGATGCAGACGATGGCCCAAGGCGGCGCTCAGGCGGTGCAAGCCCACTACAGCTACGACCGCTTCAAGCAGACCGTGCACGCCACGTTCACCCCGCTGCTGCAAGGCCAAGTCAAACCGCGCTGACCATGCCGTCTTCCTGCTCGATCTTCTCGACGCCCGCCGCCAGATAGTCGCGCAGCTCCGAGGCTTCGCGGATCGAGCGAACGGTCCGCCGAAGCCCCGACCAGGGCTGCAGGTGCTTGCTGTACCAAGAGACCCGCTGGTGAATCTTCATCACCGCATAGGGCTCATCGCGGAAGTGAAGCAGCAGGTCCAGATGCTGCAACACCAGCCGTGCCTTCTCCGCACGGGTCAGCGGCTCGGGGCGCTGACCGGTCGCCAGGTAGTAAGCCGTGTCGCGGAACAGCCAAGGCTGCCCCAGCGCGCCCCGGCCGATCATCACGCCATCACACCCGGTGACATCGATCATGCGCTGCGCGTGCTCGGGTTCGGTGACGTCGCCGTTGCCGATGACCGTCACATGCGGGTGCTTGGCTTTGACCGACTCGACGACCTGCGCGATCCCGTCCAGCCGACACTCGCCGCGGAACTTCATCGCCGTGGTGCGCCCATGCACCGTCACCGCCTGCACGCCGACATCCGCCAGCGCGACCGGCAGCGTGTCGGTAATCAAACAGTCCTCATCCCAGCCCAGTCGGATCTTCGCTGTGACCGGCACGCCCATCGGCTCAAGCGTCCGCACCAGGGCTTGGATGATGTCCACCGCCAGGCAGGGCTCCGTCAGGAGCTTGCTCCCGCCGTTGCGCTTGGTGACCTTGTCGACCGGGCACCCCATGTTCACATCGACGATACACGCCCCCTGGTTGGCGGCCCAAGCCCCGGCAGGTGCGAGGCTCTCGGGGTGACGGCCGTAGAGCTGCATCGCCACCGGCCGATCTTCCGGGGAAGTCGCTGCGAGCCACTTAGTGGTCTGCGTTTCCCGCAGGATTGCCTCGGAGCACAACAGGTCCGTACACGCCAGCCCCACCGTGGGGAATCGCGTGCCATCGGGCTTCTGAATACCGGGCACCGACCGCACCAGCAGCCGAAACGGCAAGTCGCAGTAACCCGCGATCGGGGCCAGCAGCAGGTTGCTCTCGAGTTGGACGTCGCCGATCTTCATCGTTTGGTGCTAAAAGATAGTTTGCACGTCGCAATCAAAAAGAAAATATCCAGTCGTTTAACTCGCTTTTCGCGACGTAAGTTGCACAATATAAGCCTGTCACATCAATCTTGGATGTGTTTGAGGGATTCTGTTTGTTTTTATGAGAGAAGGTTCGTCTTGATGCCTAAGTTCCGTCAAGCCCTTTGGGGTCTCGCGTTCGCTGCGTTGCCCGTCGCCCATGCCGCCCAAGCCCAGCCCAACATCGTGGTCATCATGGCCGACGACATGGGCTTTGCCGACACCGGCGCGTTCGGCGGAGAGATCAACACCCCCAATATCGACGCCCTTGCGAACCGCGGCATCCGGTACACGCAGATGTACAACACCGGCCGCTGCTCGCCTTCGCGCGCCAGCCTGCTAACCGGCCAGTACTCGCACAACGTCGGCATGGGACACCTCCCCTCGACCAACTACAACAGCAGCAGCCGCGGCAACGGCACCATGCCCGGGTACTCCGGATGGTTCGCCGGCAGCGACCCGCTCGAAGCCCCTGACCTCGTGCCCACCATGCCCCAGGTCCTAGGCGACGCCGGCTACGACACCTACATGACCGGCAAGTGGCACCTCACTCGATCCAACACCCTCAACTCCGGGCCCAACGGCACCTGGCCGACCCAGCTGGGCTTTGACCAGCACTACGGCACGATGGAAGGTGCCAAGGACTACTTCCGTCCCGGCTTCTTCGTCGACTCCAGCACCCCGCAAACCTTCGAAGACACCAGCCAGTTCCCCAGCGACTACTTCTACACCAACGACATGGCCCGCCAGGCTGCGGACTTCATCACCGCCGAGGCCAACGACGGCGACAACAACCCCTTCCTCCTCTATCAAGCTTTCTACGCGCCGCACTTCCCGCTGCAGGCACCCGCCAACGCGACCGATGCCGACGGCAACAACCTGGTCCAGAAGTACCAGGCGGTTTATGCCCAGGGCTGGGACGCCATCCGCCAGCAGCGCCTGCAAGAACAGATCAACATGGGTGTGCTCCCCGCAGACACCGACCTGTCCGCCCGCCCCAGCAGCATCCCGGCCTGGAACTCCCTCAGCCAGGCCGATCGTGATGATCTAACGCTCCGCATGGCGATCTACGCTGCGCAAGTCGAAATCCTCGACCAGGGCGTCGGCAAGATCGTGGAAGCCTTGGAAGACTCGGGCGAACTCGACAACACGTTGATCGTCTTTCTTTCGGACAACGGCGGCGCGGATGCCGGCGGGGCCGACGGTCGGGGAGACGCCAGCAACTGGGACAGCGCAGCCCAAGCGAACAACGTCACCTACGGCAGCGGCTGGGCCAATGTTTCTGATGCCCCGTTCCGCCTGTTTAAAACAGACAACCACGAGGGCGGCATTTCTTCGCCATTGATCATGTCTGGGGCCGGGATCGACCCGTCGCTCTACGGCTCGATCGACACGGAAACGATGGCCCACATCATCGACCTCATGCCGACCTTCATGGACGTCGCCGGGGCCGGCTACACCCCCGGGGCCGACGCCAGCGAACTGGAAGGCACCAGCCTGGCCAGCACGTTCAACGGCACCGGCGATCTGTCGGACCGTGATCTGTTCTTCGAGCACGAAGGCAACCGTGCCGCACGCTCGGGCGATTGGAAGCTCGTGGCCCGCGGCGAGAACGGGCCGTGGGAGCTGTACAACATCGCCGATGACCGCATTGAAGAAAACAACCTCTCGCTGCAACGTCCCGACATCGTCCGCGAGCTGCGGCAGGCCTGGGAAGCCTGGGCTGAACGCAACCAGGTTGTTGCGGATGACCCTGAAATCAACTCCCCGTTCCTGAGCAACACCACCTTTGACTTCATCGGTCAGCGCCAGGCCGACCCCAACGGGCTGCTGCTGCACCTGACCTTCGATGACGCCAGCTACACCGACGGTGACACCGTTCAGGACGCCTCGGGCAACGGCTTCAACGGCGTCTTCAACAGCAGGGGCGACAACAACAACCACAGTGTGGCCTCAGGCGTTAACGGCCTGGGCGGCGCGTTTGACTTCGACGACGGCGACATCATCGACATCTCGATGGAAGCCGACATCCCCATCGGCCCCGAGGCCCGCTCCATCTCGGTTTGGGCCAACGCCCGCTCGCTGGGTTCGGGCAACCGCCTGCTGGGCTACGGTCGAACCGACGGCCTAGACACCTCGGCGTTCATCATCACGATGGAGGGCACCAGCGACGACGCCACGATTAACCTCCGCCTAGATGGCTCGGTCATCGAGTTCGCGCCCTCGGCGGGCAACGAGATCGGCATCGACGAATGGGTCCACTTCGCTTTGATCGTGCCCGATGACGCGGCCAGCTCCCAAGAAATCCGCATGTTCATCAACGGCGAAGAGGTCTTGGGCGCTCTGACCGCGGGGGACTACGAACAGCTCGTCACCGGCATCTCCTCGCTGGGCATCGGCATGCGGGGCGGCTTGACCCCCGGCGGGTTCCAGACCGCCAACGCCTTCGACGGCCTGCTGGGCGATCTTCAGCTGTACGGCACGGAACTCAACCCCGAGCAAGTCGCCTTCCTCTACAACAACCCCGGCCAGAGCGTTGTCATCCCCGAGCCCGCAACCGCACTGCTCGGGCTGGCGGGCGGCGGCCTGTTGATGCTACGCCGTAAGCGCTAAGGACACGTCCAAAGCCTAGGCTGTACGGATGCTTCAGCGATCCCCCCTGCTCTGCGTGCACATCCTGCTTTTGTTGGCGACCGCTCTCCCGGCAGCGGCCCAGAGCGTCTCCAACTTGTACCGCGACCACTGCGCCTCATGTCACGGCAACGACCTGGCTGGCGGCGGGGCCGACTCCCTGCTCAATGACCACTGGCTCACCGATGGCAGCGACCGCGCCCTGTTTGAAGCGACCAAGCATGGCATGGAAGACCTCGGCATGCCCGGCTATGCCGAAGGCATGACCGACGAGCAAATCTGGGGATTGATCGTCTACATCCGGGAGCGGGCGTACAACCACCGGCGCGAAACCGAGGGCAACGCCGAGGCGATCGACGGGGTGTACCGCAGTCAGCATCATGGCTTTGCGCTAGAGTACGTCCTGCAAGACGTCGAAGGCGTGAACCGGCCCTGGGCGATCGAGTTCCTCCCCGACGGGCGGATGATCTTCACCGAACGTGCGGGCACGCTTTACCTGTGTGACACAGGAACCGACAACCCAAGGCCCGTGCAAGGCACGCCAGAGGTCTGGCAGCACGGTCAGGGCGGGCTCATGGATGTCGCGCTGCACCCGGATTTTGAAACCACCGGCTGGGTATACCTGGCGTACTCGGCCCGGTCCGACGACCGGGGGATGACCGCGATCGCCCGCGGACGAATCGTCGACCACCAGTGGACCGACCACGAAGTCCTGTTCCGCAGCGACCCCGAGCTCGACAGCCCACGCGGCCAGCACTGGGGCTGCCGGATCGCTTTTGATGAAGCGGGCTACATGTTCTTCGCGATCGGCGACCGCGGGCTTGGCCGCCAGGCCCAGGAACTGCACCGCCCCAACGGGAAGACCCACCGCCTGCACGACGACGGCCGAGTCCCGGATGACAACCCGTTTGTCGGCCAGGCCGATGCGATGCCAAGCCTGTATTCCTTCGGCCACCGAAATCCGCAGGGCTTGTCGTTTCACCCAAGCACCGGCGAGCTGTACACCGTCGAACACGGCCCCCGGGGCGGGGACGAACTCAATCACGTTCTCGCGGGGCACAACTACGGCTGGCCCCGCGTGGCGTACAGCATCAACTACAACGGCACGCCGTTCCGCACGCCCTGGCACGAAGAAGCAGGCTTCACCGAACCCGTGCACTACTGGCTGCCCTCAATCGCGATCTGCGGCTCGAGCTTCTACACCGGCGAGGCGTTTGCCGATTGGCAAAACGACTTCTTCGTCGCTTCCTTGGCCAAGAATGAACTGCACCGAGTCCGCCTCGTTGATGGACAAGTGATCGAAGACGAGACGCTGCTGCGCGGCCTCGGGCGCATGCGGGACGTCACCACCGGGGCCGACGGCCTGCTGTACGTGGTCTTGGAAAACCCCGGACGCATCGTTCGGCTGGTGCCCGCCGAGTCCCCCTGAAACCCCCCAGTTTGCCAAATCCTTAGTCGGGGCTTGGGAATTCTCTGCGGTGATGGACAATGAACAGGCCGTCATTCCAGGAGGCTTCCGATGCTGCGTTTGGCAATGTTTTTCGTGTTGACATGTGTTTTGTCATGGCCCGCTTCCGCCCAGCATGACCACCGCCTTCGCCACGGGTACCACCACGAGCACACGACCTACGTGAACCGGTACGTGCCTTTGGAACTCAGCCTGCGTGCGAAGCTGGCCTATGGCCAAGGCGGGCGGTACTCCCACCTGAACCCCTACCGCGACTGGTGGCGGCCGGTGACTTACACGCGGTACCGCCGGGATTGGCACGATCACCACCGGCGATATAGCCGGCACCACGACGTGGTGATCTATGACGACACGCTTCGGCTGGGGCTGGCGCCGATCCGGCCGCCCTCGAGTCCTTCCTACGGCAGCGGCATGTCTAGCGCGCGGGGATCGAGTTCCGCCCAGCCCAACCCCTCTGTTCGAAGCCAACCCCAACCCGTCACGATCGAAACCGCCTGGGCAGCACTGGAGCACGGCCGGTACGACTCGGCGTTGCAGGCGTTTGCCGAGCAATGCCTAGATGAGCCCGATGATGCGGTTTCACGGGTCGGCTACGCCTTGGCGGCGGCGGCGACCGGGCAGGCCGGCCGAGCCCAGTGGGCGATGCAACGCGCGATACAGTCCGACCCGGCGGTCCTGGAATCGCTGAGTCTGCACCCGGATGTACAAGCCACCCTGGATACGCTGATTGCCCGTGTTGAAATCGCACAAAGTGATTAACTAGCCGACTGGTTAGTCGTGCTACAATTCAGCGATGCCGTCCGCAGAAGACACCAAACTGAAGATTCTCAAAGGGGCTGAGTGCATCATCCTGGAGAAGGGGTTTAACGGCGTCGGCTTGGCGGAAATCCTCGCGGCAGTGAACGTCCCGCGGGGCTCGTTTTACTACTACTTCCCCTCCAAGGAAGCCTTCGGCGTCCAGCTGCTGTCGCATTACATGGAGGCCCACCTGGCCTACCTGCAGAAGGAGTTGATCGACGCCACCGACCTAGACCCGATGGGCCGGCTGATGCACCTGTTGGACGGCATGATCGAAAAAACAGAGCGCCACTGCACCCAGTGCCCCTGCCTGATCGTCAAGCTCTCTGGCGAGGTCGCCACCACCAGCGAAGGCATGCGGCAGGTGCTCGCTGAGGGTGCTGAACAAGGCGCTGCGATCTACATCCAGCTGATCCGTGAGGGGCAGGACACGGGCATCTTCAAGCCCGAGATCGACGCGGAGACCACCGGCGCAGTGATCCACGACCTGGTCAACGGCATGCTGCAGCGTTGCCATACGGTCCGCAACACCGAGCCCTTGAAACACGCCAAGTCTTTCCTGCTCCAGACCCTTCCGATCGAGCAAACGTCCGCCGCCTGATCTCAAAGCAAGACAGGCCACGCCAACCCGGGCGTCCCATATGTGAAACAAAAGAGAAGCCGACTGGTTGACTAGTAACTAGTCGGTCGTCTAGTATCGCCAGCAGTGCTGCCTCGGGCGGACCCTGAGGCGTGAACGCGCTGCTACGCGTGAAATAAGACTATTTTTCACAGGGATTTGAAGATGCACACCTCGTCGATTCGCTTGTTCAGCATGTTTTGTCAACTCGGATGCTTGATGTTGTCCCTCAGCCTGGCCGTCTCGGGTCAGGCCCAACCAATGCTGGAAGGGCCTCTGGTCGGCTCGACCTGGACTGTCCGCAACCAGTCCCCCGCTCAGCAGGCCGAGACCTTGGCGACCATGGGGTTTGACGGCATCTGGGTCGACGCCCAGGCCGGGCCGAACATGGAGCGGGTCAATGAGTACTTCAGTGCCCCGGCCGTGACCGAAGGCCGGATCCAAGCCAACATCGTCCGCTGGACACCCCGCTTGCAGGACGGGTATCAACCCGAGCAGGTCGCGCCGCTGTACGAATTCCTGGCTGAACGCGGCCTGCCGTTGTGGGTCCGTGTCCGGGGCAACCGGAATGCGACCGAACAGACGACCGAGTTCTTCCGTGAAGCCGCGGCCCACGCGGACACCTTCGGCGTCGACCTCGTGATCTACCCGCACCTGATGTCGCCCGTGCCGCACGCCCACGCTGCATATGAGATTGTGCAGAACGTCGACCAGGAGAACCTCAAGCTCTCGATCATCTGGTGCCATGAGCTCAAGGCCGGCACGCACACGCAGATCGCGGACATCGTCAACGAGATGGCCCCGCACATCGCGATCGTCGGGCTGCACGGGGCGGACTCTTCGATGCAGTACGCGGGCCGGGAGAACGACTGGTCCCGCGCGATCTTGCCTTTGGACGAGGGCGACCTGCCGCCGACTGCTTTGATTCAGGCGTTGTCTCGCGCGGGCTACGAGGGCCCGATCGTGCTGAAGACTTTTGGGATCAACCAGCCCAATGCTGAGCACCTGCCTCGCTCAGTGCAGGCCTGGCAAGACCTGAACGCGGGCCTGACGCCGGTGATGGCGGACGCCAGCGAAGAAGCCCCGGGCATCTCCGATGAAGACCGCGCGGCGGCGGCGGAACGACTGGCCGCGGGCGAGCGATTCGAGTGGGGCGCCTTTGACATGGGCAGCCTCGGCGAGCTGCCCCCTGCGGTGCAGGCCGAGCTGCTGGTCTCGATCGGCTACGACGCAGCGATCGCCACCGGCTGGCACACCCCCAACGTCAACTACATCGAAGAATGGTTCAACGCCCCCGCCGTCGTCGAAGGTCGGCTGCACCTGCCCGCGGCGTTGTGGACCGCTTCGGTCACCGCCGAGTACAACCAGCAGCGCATGGACCGCCTGTTCACGATCCTCCGGGACAACGACGCCATGCTCTGGGTCAAGGGCCGCGGCAGCAGCGATCAGATCAGCCTGGCGCCGGCGTTCTACCAGCGTCTGGCGGACCACGCGGCGGAGTACGGCGTCACCGTCGTGCTCTACCCGCACCACCGCACGACCTACCTGGATGTCGAAGAAGCGCTGGCGTTGATGCATCTGGTCGATCGGCCGAACGTCAAGATCTCGATGCACTTCTGTCACGAGTTGAAGGAATCCAACGACGACCGCTTGCCGGAGATCGTCGGGCTCGTCGCCGAGCACGTCGCGCTGGTGTCGATCAACGGCGCCGACTCGTCCATGGACCGCGTCCGGGGCGACTGGTCCAAGACGATCATGCCCCTGGACGAGGGCGACATCGATCCCACCCCGATGGTGCAGGCCCTGGTGGAGCATGGCTACGAAGGCCCGATCTTCCTGCACACCTACGGCGTGCAAGGCGATCCGCGCGACCACCTGACCCGCTCGTTTAACCGGTGGCAGCAGATCGAAGCCGACGCACGCAGCGGCGAGTAACACACCGCCTGAACCCCATCCTTTTCCAAGAAAGAGTTTTCATGTCAGACCCTTTGTTCCAACCGCTGACCGTTGGCGATCTTGAATTGCCGAACCGAGTCGTGATGTCGCCCTTGACGCGCTGCCGGGCGTCAGAGGGGCGTGTGCCCAACGCGTTGAACGCCGAGTACTACCGCCAGCGGGCGGGTGCCGGGCTGATCATCACTGAAGCGACGTCGATCCGCCCGGACGGTGTGGGCTACCCCGATACGCCGGGCATCTGGTCGGAAGAACAGATCGCCGGCTGGAAGCTCGTGACCGATGCGGTCCACGCGTCCGGGGGGCGCATCGTGTTGCAGCTCTGGCACGTCGGCCGGATGTCGGACCCCTTCTACCTGGACGGCGAACAGCCCATCGCGCCCAGCGCGGTGACACCCGAAGGGCACGTGCCCCTGATTCGACCGGAGAAAGACTACGAGGCGCCCCGCGCGATGACGCTGGATGAGGTCCGGCAGGTCGTGGCGGACTTCCGCCAAGGCGCCGAGAACGCCAAGGCGGCGGGGTTTGACGGCGTCGAACTCCACGGCGCCAACGGCTACCTGATCGATCAGTTCATGCAGGACTCAACGAACCTCCGCACCGACGAGTACGGCGGGAGCATCGAGAACCGCTGCCGACTGCTGATGGAAGTCGTCGACGAGTTGATCGATGTCTGGGGCGCCGGCCGGGTCGGCGTCCACCTGTCGCCGGGCTGCGACATCCACAGCATGGGGGACTCGGACCCGCAAGCGCTGTTCCTGTATGCCGCGGAGAAGCTCGGGGAGAAGAACATCGCGTTCCTCTGCACCCGCGAGGCCTACGGTCCCGAGGCGCTGAGCGCCCGCATGAAGCAGGCCTTCGGCGGCGTGTTGTTCGGGAACATGGGCTACACCGCAGAGACCGCGCGGGAGCGAATCGACGCCGGCGAAGCCGACGCCATCGCGTTCGGCACGCTGTACATCTGCAACCCCGACCTGGCCGAGCGCTTTGCCCAAGACGCCGAGCTGAACGAGCCCCGGCCCGACACGTTTGTGACCTACGACGAACCCAGCCAGGGGTACACCGACTACCCCAGCCTGGCGGGCGTCGCGGGTTAAGCCCGCAGCAAAACCAGACACTTTGCATCCCACGCATCCTGTTGGTGCGTGGGATGTTTTCATATGACCCGAATCGACACCGCGTGCCGAAGCGTTCAAGTGAACAATACTGTTGCTGCCCCCCGGCCTGAATGCCCCCTCTAGGACTCGAACCTAGGACCCGCTGATTAAGAGTCAGCTGCTCTAACCAACTGAGCTAAGGAGGCGAAGGACCGAACAGTTTACGGAACGTTCCGGGCTTGTCAACGCATGGCTCGGGCGAGCCAGCAACCGGTCCCGACGGGCGGTATGATCGCACCATGCGCGATTGTTTGATCAGGTGGACCGCCCTGTTGATGCTGCTGGGCCTGCTGGTGAGCCCGGCGGCGTGGGCGCAGGACCGGTTCCAACTCAATGACGACGGCTGGGCCACCGTGCATCAGGCGGCCCCGGGCACCCCCGAGGCCGAGCTGCAGTCCGCCCGCCGCGCGTTTGCCGACGGCCAGTACGACGACGCGATCGACCTCGCCCGGGACTGGATCAATGCCTACCCCAACCACCCGGCCCAGCCCGCCGCACGACTGCTGGTCGGCGACGCGTTGTCCGGCAAGCAGCACTACTACAAAGCCCTGTTCGAGTACGAGTACTTGATCCGCACCTACCCCGGTTCGGCGGAGTTCACGACTGCGATCGAACGCGAGTTCGCGATCGCGACGCTGTTCCGCAACGGGATGCGCCGGTTGTTCCTGGGCCTGCGGATCATCTCCGCCAAGGGCGAAGCCGAAGAGATTTACATCCAGACGCAGACCCGCGTGCCCGGCACGCCGTTGGCCGAGCGAGCACTGATCGAGCTGGCGGACTATTACTTTGAAGAAGGCCAAATGTTCCTGGCCAGCGAAGCGTATGACATCTTTCTGGAGCTGTACCCGCGCAGCACCCGGCGGCAGTACGCCACGCTCCGGCTGATCCACGCGTACCTCGCGCAGTTCAAAGACCCGCGCTACAATCCTTCGGCCCTGCTGGACGCCCGGCAGCAGTTGGAGTTGTTCATGGCCGAGTACCCCGCAGCGGCGCAGGAGATTCAAGCCAACGCCTTGGTGCGACGGATCGATGCGTTGCTGGCGCGGAAGCAGTTGCTGACCGCACGCTGGTACCTGCGTCAGGACTTGGACGTGAGCGGTGCGTATGTGTTGCACCGTGTGGTGCAGGATTTCCCGGGAACCCCTGCTGCGATCGAAGCGGCAGAGCAGCTCGAAACGCTCGGCCCCGTGCCGGGTGTCGATGCCGATCTGGTGAGGAGCCAACCGTGAACACGCGACTTTGTTTTGGGGTCTTCGGCTTGGCGCTCAGCCTGCTGCTGGTGATGGGCGGGTGCAAGAAGTACAGCACCGCGGAGCTGTATGACCCGCAGTACCGGACGATCGCGGTGCCGATTTTCGAGAACCGCACGACCTACCGAGAGGTCGAGTTTCAGCTGACCGAAGCGATCGTCAAGGAGCTGCAGGAGCGGACGCCTTACACGATCACGCGGACGAGCGCTGCGGACACGGTGCTGCAGGGTGTGGTGGTGCGGGTGGACCAGCAGCTGTTGTCGCGGCGTCGCCCGGGCAACGTGCCACAGACGATGGAGATCCGCGTGTGGGTCGACTTTGCGTGGCGTGACCTTCACGCTGGCGAGCCGATCGTGTCGCGGCAGGGGTTTGAAGCGGTGGGCACCTACGTGCCAACCAGCCCGCTGAACGAGCCGATCGAGGTCGGGCTGCACAGCGCTGTGGAGCGTTTGGCCGAGGACATCGTCAGCGCGATGCAGGCGGACTGGGGCGAGACGCCCGCGCCTTGATGGCACATAGGTTGCGGATTTGGGAAGGCTTGCCTCTCCACGCCCAAACGGGCCAAGGGTGAACTCTCCGGGGCGACTGAGCGTCTAAAACTGTCGTCGGAACCGGCTTGGGCCGATGCTTTTCATGCGTCGTCCGCTCGGCGGGCTAGAATGGCTCATTGACCGCTTGTTTTCAGCCATCAGGACCTTTTTACATGGCCAATCAGGATCAGAATTCCTCCCCCGGCAACACCCCCGGAAGCCCCGGCAACAACACCGGCGGCTCGGGCAAAGACCCGTCCGGATCGGGAGGCCCGGGGATGCCCAACGCCGGCGGACGCACCACGGCGAATAACAACTTCATGGGACGCGGGGGCCTGATTGCACTGATCATCGCATTGGCGCTGGTCTTGGCGGTCCTGTACATGGGCCCGGCCCGGAACAGCAAAGAGCTCCACTGGCAGCAGTTCACGCAGTACGCGGAGGAAGGCCGGTTTGACGGCGCGGTCGAAGTCAAAGACGACCGCATGATCGCGAAGCTGACCGATGACGCGGCGACGGACACCGGCCACAGCTTCGTACATGTCAAGATCAGCCCCGAAACCAAGGCGCTGCGTGTCAATCAGATCGAGATCATGCCCGGGGTAGAAACCAAAGAGGACGCAGGCGGCGGGATCTTCCTGCTGTTCCTGCTGAACTGGGGCCCGTTCCTGATCATCGCATTCCTGATCTACTTCTTCCTGTTCCGCGGCCTGCGCAACGCCGGCGGCGGGCCCGGGGGGATGCTCGGCAACTTCGGCCGAAGCAAGCACAAGCTGCTGAATAAAGAGCATTCGACCGTGACGCTCGACGATGTCGCGGGGATCAACGAGGCCAAAGATGAGGTCGGCGAGATCATCGAGTTCTTGAAGAACCCCAAGAAGTTCCAACGCCTGGGTGGCCGAGTGCCTCGGGGCGTGCTGCTGATCGGTTCGCCGGGCTGCGGCAAGACGCTTCTGGCTAAGGCGGTCGCCGGTGAAGCGGACGTGCCCTTCTTCTCGATCTCCGGTAGCGACTTCGTCGAGATGTTCGTCGGCGTGGGGGCGTCGCGTGTCCGGGACCTGTTCAAGCAGGCCAAGGATTCGAGCCCCTGCATCATCTTCCTGGACGAGATCGATGCCGTCGGCCGCAAGCGTGGCAGCGGCAACTTCTCCGGCGGGCATGATGAGCGGGAGCAGACGCTCAACGCGATCCTCGTCGAGATGGACGGCTTTGACAGCTCGGACCAGATCATCGTGATGGCGGCCACCAACCGCAGCGACGTGCTGGACCCGGCGTTGACCCGTCCCGGCCGATTCGACCGCTCGATCGAGGTGCCCCTGCCGGACGTGGTGGGCCGCTTTGAGATCCTGAAGGTGCACTCCAAGAAGATCAAGCTGTCGCCCAGCGTGGACCTGGACCGGCTCGCCCGCGCGACGCCGATGTTCTCTGGTGCGGAGCTGGAGGCTTTGATCAACGAGGCGGCGATCGGGGCGACCCTGGCGAATAAGGACTTTGTCGAGCAGGACGACCTGGAAGAAGCGCGCGACAAGATCCGCTTCGGCCGGGCCAACAAGTCGCGGAAGGTCGAAGAGGAAGAGCGCGTCGCCACCGCCTACCACGAGGCCGGGCACGCGGTGATCCAGTACCTGCTGGAGAACGCCGACCCGCTGCACAAGGTCACGATCATCCCCCGCGGCCAGGCCGGCGGCATGACGATGTCGCTGCCCGAGAAGGACCGTTACGGCTACGGGATGAAGTACATCCACGACACGATGCGCGTGCTCTGCGGCGGGCGCATCGCTGAAGAACGCAAGACCCAGGACATCTCCTCGGGCGCGTCGATGGACATCAAGATGATGACCAACTACGCCCGGGCCATGGTGTTGGAATGGGGCATGTCCGAGCGGCTGGGCTTTGTGAACTACGCCCCGGTCGAGAGCGGCGGGTTCATCGCCGACAAGCCGCACTCAGACGAGACGGCCCACATCATCGACGAGGAAATCAAGCGTTTCTCTGACGAGGCGTATCAGCACGCGGTGCAGCTCATCGAAGAGAACTGGGAAGCGACCGTCCGGATCGCCGAGGCGTTGCTGCAACGCGAGACGCTGGACTCGGATGATGTCGACAACCTGATGCAGGGCAAGCCGCTGAGCAAACTCAGTGTGGCGGAGCTGCTTGAAGCGGAGAAGGACAAAGCCAAGGCCGCTTCACCCCCGCCCGCCGAGCCCGAATCCAAACCCGAGGACGATGACGAGCAGGCCCCGGGCATGATCCCCTCGCCGGCGTAAGCGATGGCCCACCCGCACGGCCTGCCGGGACCGACCGACCTGCCGCTGGACCCCGACGGCAGGCTGTCCACGGACACCCCTTGCCAAGGCTGCGGCTACAACCTCAAGAGCGTGCCGATGGCCGGCAACTGCCCCGAGTGCGGGGTGGACCTGTGGGACTCGTTGGAAGGCTACCGGCTGAAGTACGAGGACCCTGCGTGGGTGCGTGGGCTTTACCAGGGAACGATCCGCTTCTGCGTCGCCATGGTTTTGATCATTGGCTGGCACATCACCGCTATCGTGCGCGACGATCTAGACGTCTGCTTGGATTACATGTGGTCGCTTCGCCCGGACCCTGAATTCGGATGGTCGATTGTCATCATGGGCTTTGCCTACGTAATCAGCCCACCGATCAGCATGCTGCTGCTGACACTGGGTGCTTTCCAATGCACCCGCCCCCGCCCCGGATCGCTGACCACACGTGAAGCCCGACTCAAGCACCTCGCGTCCGGCGGAGCGGCTTTCGGTTTCGTCTTGTTTGGGGTTGTCTTGTCGCTGGGCGTATGGATCTCGAGTTTTTTCTGGGCACCCATGATCTTGTTTTTAGTGTATGGAACGGTATTGATCTGGCCGTTGATCATGCTCGGCATAATGACACACTGGCGTCAAATCGCATTGGAAATCCCGGACCGTTCCATCACCAAAACCTTGAACATGAGCCTGTACGCGTTGGTCCCTTTGCTGACGTTCTGTCTGTTCCTGCCTCTGGTCTCTTTACTGTTCATCATCGTGATCGTGTGTTGCTGGTTGGCGGTCCCGGCCATGCTGGTTTCAGCATTGCACACAACCATGGCACAGCAAGCGCAACGATGAAATCGAATATTGCCTAAGCAAACAAGCACCGGCCTGGCGCACCGGTGCTTGTGGGGTCACTCATTCGGAATGGGATGTCGTCGCGTCTGGCTTACGCCGCCTGGAGGCTGCGCTTGGGCTTGGCGGCCGGCGCCGCTTCGGCATCAGGCTGGGCCACGGTTTCATCCGCGACCGGCGGGGCTTCGGGCGTGTGGTCCTGGGTGTAGCCCGCAGCGACACGCACGGCCATGATGGTCCCCCAGAGGTAGCAGCCGGCGAGATAAGCGACGATCAAGGTCAGCACGAGAGTCCACATGGACAAGCTCCAATCCCTTAGAGAACAAACGGCGTAGTCCGTTGGTCAAATCGACAGAAGCACGAAACAAGCAAGAAAGATCAACCCAAAAACGCAACAAACCAGCAAAGCGTTCAACTGATTACTGGTCTCAAACCCAATCGTCCCGCTTCAACATCCGGCCTCGGAGCAGGTCGCGGGAAGCCTTATGGCCGATAATCATACCCGCTTCACGGGCCAAAATCCCGGTTCCGGGCCTTTTTGTCGTAAGGTCTTTCCATTCCAGCACCTTGCCCATCTTCACATCCCGGGCCAAACAGAGCGACTGGCGCGAAACCCGTCGAACGTCGGCTTCCAGGCTGCCCGGCGACTTGCGGATCGGCCCGAGCATCCGCTGGGCTTCTCGGACGTGCTGGATGTACTCGGCCAAACCCTGCGGGTCCAGACTTGCCGCGTGGTCCGGCCCGGGGGCAGCGCGGTCGTAGGTCAGGTGCTTCTCCAGCACAACCGCCCCGCCGGCGACCGCCAGCGCGCCGGTGTGCAACGCGGCGGTGTGGTCCGAGTAACCCGCGGGCTGGTCGTAACGCTGCGCCAGCGCGATGATGCCGTTGAGGGCTGCGTGATCCAGGGGGGTCGGATAGGCCGAGACACAGTGCAGCAGTGTCCACTGCGTGGCGTGCTGTTTCAGCAGGCCAACGGTGTCGTCGAGTTCCTCGGCAGAGCAGGTGCCCGTGGAAACCAGCATCGGCTTGCCCAGCGAGCAGGCCCGGTTCAGCAGCAGGTGATTCACCGCGTCGGGCGAAGCGGTCTTGACCGCGTCCACGTCCAGGGTGGCGAGGTCGTCCACATCCTCGGGCGAGAAAGGCGTGACGATGAACGCCAGGCCGAGCGCACGGGCGGTGTCACGGACTTCCGCCATCGCGTCCACACTGAGCATCAGCCCCGCCAACAGGTCCTGCGCGGATTGGGCTTTGCCCTGTTGATAGTCCGCCAATTCTGCGTCGTCCGACAGCAACCGGTCGGGGTGGAAGAGTTGGAGCTTCACCGCATCGGCGCCGGCGTGGGCTGCGGCATGGGTCAGGGCGACCGCCCGTGCGGGGTCGCCGTCGTGATTCACGCCGATCTCTGCGATGACCGCCACGCGGGGGGCGTCCTCAGCGTTGGCGGGTGCGAAAAACGGGTTAAGGGCGTGCATGGGCAGGTGACTCTCGGGTTAGCGACGTTAACCCCTTATACTGTCGGGCTTCCCGGGGCCATGCGTTGAAGATGGGGGCCCGGTTCTTGAAAGGCATCCATGAGCAGCCAGACCGACATCCAGACCGCCCGCCCGGCAGCGGTGCTCCAGCACCTGGGGGCATTTGACGGCCCGCCGGAAGCCTATGTGCAGGAGATGCTCGCGGCCCAGTGTGCGGCCGGGCCCGCGGCGGGCGCGGTGTTGATCGTGCCCCGGCTGGAGGGCCCCGCGGAGATCGTCGCGGCGTTCCCGGCGGTGGAAAACAAGGAAGAAGCCCCCAAGTGGATCGGTTACGCGGTCAAGGGGCTCGAGCACGCCGAGGGCGAAGAAGCGGTCGTGCTGGGCCTGGGTGAGGGTGACTCGATGTACGGCGGGGCCAGCAAGGAGCACGTCGTGCTGGTGCCGGTTCGTCGGGATGGCGAGCTGGAGCAGGCGGCGGCGTTCCACCTGCCCACGCAGGACACCGCGCTGATCGAGCGGGCGCGGGAGCGCCTGGAGCTGACCGCGGGGTTGTTGAGTGTGTACCAGCTGCGCCAAACACTGCGCAGCCAGCAGGTGAAGCTGAACCTCATCACGCACAGCGAAGAGGTGCTCAACGCAGTCAACGGCCAGCGGAAGTTCAAGTCGGCGGCGTACGCGCTCTGCGATGAATTGGCCCGTCGGTACGACGGCGAGCGGGTGTCGGTCGGGTTTGCTGCCGGGCGCTACATCAAGCTGCAGGCCATGAGCCATACCGAACACTTCACCCGCAAGATGAAGCTCGTGCAGGACATCGAGTCCACGATGGAAGAGTGCTACGACCAGGACATCGAGGTCCAGCACCCCTGCCCGCCGGACGCGCCGGTGATCGCCCGGCAAGCCAAGCGGCTGAGCGAAGAACACGGCCCGACGAGCGTGTTCAGCCTGCCGTTGCGTTTGGGCGGCGATGAACCCGAACCCGTGGGCGTGGTCACGATCGAGCGGCCGGCGGATCAACCGTTGTCGCCCCGTGAAGCGGAAGCACTGCGGATCACCTGTGACCTAGTGTCGTCTCGGCTACACGAGTTGTACGAACGCGATCTGTTGTTTGTGATCCGCTGGGCCCGCAAGTGGCGCAAGGGGTTGGCTTGGCTGATCGGCCCCAGGCAGACGTGGATCAAAGCAACCGCAATCGGCGTCGCTGCGGCGTTGGCGATTGTCACGCTCGTGCCGGGCACGCAGAAGGTCTCTGCGCCGTTTGAGGTCCAGCCGTCCCAACGCCAGATCATCACCGCCCCGTTCCAAGGCGAATTGGGCGAAGTCTTCGTCGAGGTCAACGACGAGATCGTCGCCGGCGAAACCGTGCTGGCGATGCTGGAGACCTACGAACGCCAGGCCCAGCTGGCGGACCTGTACGCACAACTCGAAACCAAGCGGGGCGAGTTGGACACGGCCTTGCGCGAAGGCGACCGCTCCGGCCAACGCATCGCGCAGGCGGAGATCCAACGCACACAGGCTCAGATCACCAACCTCGAGCACGAGATCGAGCAGGCCCGGATCGTTTCACCGATGTCCGGCGTCGTGATCGACGGGGACCTGCGTCGGCGGATCGGCGGGATGGTGGACATGGGCGAGACGCTGCTGGAGATCGCGCCGCAGGGCGCGTTGCGTGTCGAGCTGCGTGTGCCGGAGTCCCGGATCGCGGACTTGGAAGTCGGCATGGAGGGCGAGTTGGCGACGAGCGCGGAGCCCGGCCGGCACATGCGATTCCGGGTCGAGCGGATCGAGCCGGTCGCCGAGGTGATGGACGGCCAAAACGTGTTCCGGGTCCGCGCGGTCTTGCTCGACGAATCATCCCACCTATTGGCGGGGCAAGAAGGCGTCGCGAAGGTCGATATCGAAGAGCGGCCTTTGATCGTGATCTGGACCCGCGACCTGGTGAACTGGGTGCGGATGAAGCTTTGGATCTGAGCCGAACTGAGTTGAACTAACGATGCCTTTTGATCGCCCGACGTTTTCCGAGAGCTGGTACCGGGTTGCCGAGTTGAAGCCCCGGCTGCGCACGCTCGTGCAGAGCTACCGGCAGCGGTACCGCGGGCAGACCTGGTGGGTGCTTCGGGACCCGGGGAACAACAAGTTCTATCGCCTGGATGAACCCAGCTACCGGATGGTCGGGCTGCTGGACGGCCAGCGGTCGGTCGATGATGTCTGGCGGGCCTGCCAGGAGATTGATGGTGACCACGCACCGACCCAGGGCGAAGCGATCCAGCTGCTCGGGCAGTTGTACGTTTCGAACCTGATCTCCGCGGAGGTGCCTGCCGATGCGGGCGGGATGTTCGAGCGCTACCGCAAGCGGAAGCGGCGCGAGGTCGGCGGGTACCTGATGAACCTGCTGTTTGCACGGATCCCGATCTTCGACCCCGAGCCGATCCTTGAGCGGTGGGAGAAAGCGGTCGGCTGGGTCTTTACGCCGACGGGCGTGGCGCTCTGGCTGGGTCTGGTGGGCTTTGCGCTGTTTCAGTTGGCGGGGCATTGGGATCGGCTGGTCGACCAGACGTTCGCGGGCGGCGCGAGCGAGGGCGTGCTGGCGCCGCAGAACCTGCCTTTGCTTTGGATCATGCTGGTCTTGACGAAGGTCGTGCACGAGTTCGGGCACGCCTTTGCCTGCAAGCACTTTGGCAAGAAATCCAACTCCGGCGGGGAGGTGCACACGCTGGGCATCATGCTGATGGCGTTTGTGCCGATGCCTTATGTCGATGCGTCCAGCGCCTGGGCGCTGCGGAACAAGTGGCAGCGGGCCTTCATCGGTGCCGCGGGGATGTACGCCGAATTGGCGATGGCTGCGGTCGCGGCGATCGTCTGGGTCAACACCGGCCAGAACGATGTGTTCAGCCAGACCGTCCACGCGCTGGCGTACAACACCATGTTCATCGCTGGCATGTCCACGATCCTGTTCAACGCCAACCCGCTGATCCGTTTCGACGGCTACTACATCCTCTCGGACCTGACCGAGACGCCCAACCTCGCCCAACGCAGCAAGGACTACGTCTACTACCTGGTCAAAAAATTCATTTACAAGGTGCACCGCCCGCGCGACCCGTCGCACACGGTCAGCGAGCGGCCTTGGTTCATCCTCTATGCGGTGGCGTCGTTCATCTACCGGATCTTCATCACCGTGGCGATCCTGCTGTTTGTGATGAGCTTCGAGGTGTTCTTCTTCCTGGGCGCGATCGCAGCGGTGATGGGGGTCTTCAGCTTCCTGGTGATGCCCCTGGGCAAGTGGATGCACTACCTGCTGACGAACCCCGAACTGCAGCGGACCCGGATGCGTGCGTACACCACCACCGGCGTGTTCTTTGCGGTGCTGGTGCTGCTGCTGGGCGTGATCCGCTGGCCGGATTGGGCGCGGGCCGAGGGGGTCGTGGAGCCCGAAGACGTGCGTGTGGTGTACGCGACTGCGCCGGGGTTTGTGCATGAGGTGCTGGCTTCGGGCACGCCCGTGACGTTGGAGGGGCCGGTGCTGTTTCAAGCGGAGAACCTTGTGCTGGAGACCCGACTGGCGGAGCTGCGGGCGGAGCGGGATCGCCGAACCGCGATATGGGACGCCGCGATCTCCGAGGATGTGGTCCGGGCGCGGGCGGTGGCGCAGTCGCGGATGGCGTTGGAAGCACAGATTGCGGATATCCAGCGGGACCTAGATTCGCTGACCCGGACGGCTCCGTTGGAAGGCACCTGGCTGGCGGGCGGCACCGATGATCGGCAGGGTCAGTTCGTTCGGCCGGGCGACGCGATGGGCATGGTCGTCACGACCGACCGCGTGTTCATCCGGATCGCTGCGGACCAAACGGTGGGCCCGCTGCTGCGTGAGCGCGAAGGCGACACGCTGAGCCTGCGGGTGCAGGGGCGACCCGATCAGGCGTTCACCGGCCGAGTCGTGAAGGTATCCGAAGCTGGGCAGACGGTGCTGCCTTCGCAGGCGTTGGGCTACGCGGCAGGCGGACGGGTGGAAACCGACCCCACCGACCAGAACGGCGCACGGGCCCGGCAGGCGTTTTTCGAGGTGCAGATCGAATTGGACCAGCCCGACCAGGCGGCGTTGCTTTCGGGCCAAAGAGTCATGGCGCGGTTTGACCTGCCCCCCGCCACGGCCATCGACCAGGCCTGGCGATCACTCGTCCGGGCGTTCCGGGAACGCAGGCAGTCTTGAGCTGGCGATGAGTTCGCATCAAACCCCCCTGTCCACGAGTGTTGACCCGTCGCTGGTGCGGATGGAATCGCTGTCGCAGTTGCCGGTGGCGACGTGGCAGACCCTGGCGACCCGGCGGTACGCCAAGCGTTTGCCCAAGGGCTTGGATGCGTTCTACGACAAGACGTCCAGCTGGCTGGTGCCTTTGTTGCCCCGCAAACGGATGGCGCTGAAGGCGGCGGAAGAAGTGCTGGCGATGCGTGACGCGATGCGTGCGATGTCGGACGAGGCGTTGCAAGAATCGCTGCAGGACATGCGGGCCCGCTTCCGCCGCGGGCGCGAGGCCAAGGCAGACTGGGGCCGGTCGTATGCGATGATCCGAGAAGCGGCGTGGCGGACGCTTGGGATGGAGCCCTACCGGGTGCAGGTCGCCGGCGCGATCGCGCTGGGGCGGGGCAGCATGATCGAGATGGCGACCGGCGAAGGTAAGACGCTGGTGGCGACGATGCCGGCGGTGGTCGGCGGCTGGCGCGGCAGAGGGTGTCACGTCGTCACCGCCAACGACTACCTGGCGGCACGCGACGCCCGAGAGCTTGCGCCGCTGTACCGGTTCTGTGGCCTGCGCGTGGCGCATGTCGACGGCTCGATGGAACACACCCAACGCCGGCAGGCGTACCTGGCGGATGTCACGTACTGCACGAACAAAGAAGTCGCCGCGGACTTTCTGCGGGACCGCTTGACGCTCGGCCGAAAGCAGACGCTGACCGAGTCGTTGTTGATGAAGTTTCTGGACCCGCGCGAGCAGGCGATGGGCGGGCCGGACCACCTCGTGATGCGCGGGCTGGAGACGGCGATCATCGACGAAGCCGACTCGATCCTGGTCGACGAGTCGGTCACGCCTTTGATCATCTCCTCCGAGCAGGGCGACCCCGGCCTGCAGGCGAACTACCCGATCGCGGCAGACCTCGCTCTTCACCTGACCGAAACCGAGCACTTCAAGGTCAACCGCAAGTACCGCGAGGTCGACCTCACGCCCGCTGGCAAAGATCGGACCAAAGAGCTCGTCGATGCGATGCCCGAGCTCGATGAAGATACGGTCGGCCAAACCATGGGGCTTAGCGTCAAGGCTTACCGCCGGGCGCGTTCGGTGTTCCAGAGCAAACGGCTGCGCGAAGAGTTGGTGACGCAAGCCCTGACCGCGCGATACCTGTTCTTGAAGGATCAGCAGTACGTGATCCAGGACGAGAAGGTCGTGATCGTCGACGAATCGACCGGGCGACTGATGCCCGACCGGACCTGGCGGGCGGGCCTGCACCAGGCGGTCGAAGCCAAGGAAAGGCTAGAGGTCTCGCCGATCAAGGACACGCTCGCGCGCATCAGCTTCCAGCGCTTCTTCCGGCTGTACCGCCATCTGTCGGGCATGTCCGGCACGCTGATGGAAGCCCAGAACGAGCTCTGGCAGGTGTACAAGGTGCCGACTTTCCCGATCCCGACGCACAAGCCGCGCATCCGCGTGCAGCTTGGGGACCGGGTGTTTGCGACGATGAAGGAAAAGAACGACGCGATCATCGAAGAGGTGAAGACGATCCACCAAACCGGGCGGCCGGTGCTTTTGGGGACGCGATCGGTCGAGTCCTCCGAAGCGCTCAGCGCGAAGCTGACCGCGTTGGGGCTGGAGCACGAGGTGCTGAATGCGGTGCGTCATGCGGAGGAAGCCCAGATCGTGAAGCTGGCGGGCTTGAAGGGCCGGATCACGGTCGCGACGAATATGGCCGGGCGTGGTACGGACATCAAGCTCGGACCGGGGGTCGCGGAGCTGGGCGGGCTGCATGTGATCGCGGCGGAACGGCACGAGTCCTTGCGGATCGACCGGCAGTTGTTCGGCCGGGCCGGGCGTCAGGGCGACCCGGGCAGCGCGGTGGTGTACGAATCGCTGGAAGATGAACTGATCCGCCGCTACGCGCCAAAAGCCAAAGCGGTGAACGCGAAAGTGTTTGCCAAAGCCCAGGCCCGCGCGATGCGGATGGGCCGAAGCCAGCGGAAGAGCGTTTTGAAGAACGACGACTGGCTGGACGAGCACCTAGGCTTCGCCGGGCGCGAGCATTGAGTCGCGGTTCAAAACGGGTGGGGACCCAGAAGAAAAGGCCGCGGTGGGATTCGAACCCACGTTGAGCAAGCTCAGCGGATTTGCAATCCGCCCCCTTAGTCCACTCGGGCACACGGCCGTGATGTCGAGCGAGGCATTATAGCGTGCGGCGGGCTGGGCGGTGGCAGCGTGGCGATGGATTCCTTCCAGCCGGACACGGGCCGGCTCGCCTGTTAAAAACAGACGCCCGGCGTGAACCGGGCGTCTGCGTAGGATTCAGATTGTCGTGTCGGGCGTGTTGCCGACTCAGGCCGGGGTGGCTTCGAGCTTGGCGCAGGCACCCTTGACGGTCTTGATGATGACCGCGGCGACCTTGTAGGGGTCGGCGGCCGAGTTCGGGCGGCGGTCTTCGAGCCAGCCCTTGTAGCCGTTCTCGACGGAGGCGATCGGGATGCGGATGGACGCGCCACGGTCGGACACGCCGTAGGAGAACTTGTCGATCGACTGGGTTTCGTGCAGGCCGGTCAGGCGCTGATCGTTGTCGGCACCGTAGACGGCGATGTGCTCGGCGATGGCTTCGGGGGTGCCGAAGGATTCGCAGATCTTGCCGTAGATTTCTTCGGAGCCACAGGTGCGGAGGACTTCGTTGGAGAAGTTGGCGTGCATGCCGCTGCCGTTCCAGTCACCCTTGACCGGCTTGCAGTGCCAGCTGATGGCCAGTCCGTACTTCTCACCGATCCGCTCGAGGAGGTAGCGGCCGATCCACATCTCGTCGCCGGCCTGGGCAGCGCCCTTGGCGAAGCCTTGGAACTCCCACTGGCCGCACATGACTTCGGCGTTGATGCCTTCGACGTTCAGGCCGGCCTCGAGGCAGGCGTCCAGGTGCTCTTCGACCATTTCGCGGCCGATGGCGTTGCTGGCACCGACCGAGCAGTAGTACGGGCCCTGCGGCGCGGGGAAGCCGCCCTGCGGGAAGCCGATGGGCAGCTGCGTGGCGGGGTCCATGATGGTGTATTCCTGCTCGAAGCCGAACCAGAAGTCGGCATCGTCGTCGTCGATCAACGCCCGGCCGTTGGACTCGTGCGGGGTGCCGTCGGCGTTGAGAACTTCGGTCATGACCAGCCAGCCGTTCTTGCGCTGGGGGTCCTCGCAGATGAAAACGGGCTTGAGCAGACAGTCGGAGCTGCCGCCTTCAGCCTGTTCGGTGGACGAGCCGTCGAAGGACCACATGGGGCATTCTTCGAGGGTGCCGCCGAAGTCGTTCACGATCTTCGTCTTGCTGCGGAGGCTCTGGGTGGGCTTGTAGCCGTCGAGCCAGATGTATTCCAACTTCGCCTTGGTGCTCATTCGGGTGATCCTTTTCTGTTCCCAAAATGTTCATGCCGTGATGTTGCACGGCGGGTGATAAACCGAGCGACCTGCCCGTTGGGCGTGTGGCCTTGGTCCTACGAAAACGCCGGGAGGACAAGTGGCCAAACGCCGGGGATTGGGTCGGTCGAAACGCGTCAACCGTGACGGGCTGGTCCCACCGAGGCACTCGGCACGAACCGGTCGCATCCCATTGGGAAGACCGTGTTGCAAACCGCGCGCCGCCCGATCAAAACAACCATATCGTGGCCGAGATTGGCCGTCAATGCTTTGATAATCGCCCCCCAAGCTCTGTCGCCGCACGCCGGACGAACGGCAGGGGCCCAGCTTGCCCAAAAAAAAGGCAGACCGGTGAAAAATGAGTGAAAACCGGCCGGCCCAGAGGCTGAGTCGGCCGGTTTTAAGCTGCTATCTGAGCCCCTGAAGGCAGGCGTCACATGCCGCCCATGTCGTAGAAGAACTCTTCCTGGGTGATCTTGCCACCAGCGACGGTATACAGGCCAGCTTCCTGCATCTGCATGCGTTGACCTTCCATCGGGCCGCACTTGGGGGTGACGTCGTAGTCGAAGAAGACGACGAACCGGTCGCCGTGGGGGAACGGGCCGAGGCAGGTGCCCCCGTGGACCTCGTGGTTCTCACTCCACCACTTGTTTTTGCCCTTGATGGCCTCAATGCCTTCCATCCGGGCGGGCATTTCGGGGCTGCCCATGACTTCGATGCTGATGACGTCGTCGGCGTACAGGGCTTCAATCGCTTCGAGGTTCTTGCCTTGGTTACACAGTTCAACCAGCTGCTTGCCGATGGCCAGCGCGTCTGAGGTGTCGGTGGACATGAGAGTGCTCCTGAAAAGGTTGGATAAAGAGTTCCGGAAACTTCAAGTAAGATAGGTTTTTGTTTGGTTTCGTCAAGCTCTCGCCCCTAAGAAATCAAGCGGGTGCGCAAACAGATGCCCCTCGTCTTAACACGACAGCGTTCAAGAATCGTTTTCTTGGCCGCCGGCTGAAGAAACAGCATCACTGCACCTCTTGGGTTTCCTGTTCGCTGGGCTTGCCGTGGAAGAAGGTCCCCAGCGACTTCAAGCAGCCGAACCAGCCGCTGCTGTGTTCGCCGCGTTCGAGCGCGGATTTCAGACGGTCATGCGTCAGGACCAACTCGGTCGCGGGCATGTCATCGCAGGTGGTTTCAAACAACTCGATGGTGACACGCGAGTCGCCGCCAAACTCCGGGGTGTGTTCCCAGTTCCAGCTGAACACGATCTTGCGTGGTGGGTCGAGCTCGATGAACTCGCCATGACACACGTACTCGTTGTCCTGGCGACACATGTTGATCCGGTATGCCCCGCCCGCCTTCGCGTCGATCTCGCAGCTCGTGCAGGTCATTTCATCGGACGAGCCCCACCACTGACGACGCTGCTCGGGGTCCAGCCAGGCTTCGTACACCCGCTCGCGTGGCACCCGCAACAGTTTGTTCAAACGAATCGATTCGTACGGCGATGTGTCCATGTGTTGTGTCCTATCCAGCGCTAAAAAAACCACCCCGAGCCCTGCGCCAGGGTGCATCTGATAAATCATCCTGGTCGGTTCTTCCCCGGCTGCTTAGCGGGCAACGTGGCGACGAAAGCAACAGCCATTGCTGCCCAATGCTCCAGACGCTTCTTCGTCCTAAACCCGCCGGGCTCGATCATGAGCCAGCCTTTCATCGCCCTGCCGGTCAAATCCATCGGCTTGGCGAAGTCGTCCGTGTCCAACGCCTGCTCAGCGGGCTCGATGCCGACACGGAGGATCAGTTGGTCGTGGTACACGCCGACACACATGTGACCGTTCAAGAACCACGACAGCCCGCCGAACATCACGCGCTCTTCGAGCCCATGCGACTCGGCGATCGGCTTGAGGCGTTTCACCAGGACGGGATCACTGTGCATCGCCCGCCTCCGCTTCGAGGAAAGCCACCAGGCGATCCAGCTGGTTCGTCCAGAATGCGCGGTAGTGGTCGATCCACGCCGACGCCTGTTGCAAAGGCTCCGCCTGGAGGTGACACCGCCTTACCCGCCCGTCCTTCTCTTGCCGAAGCAAGCCCGCCCGCTCCAGCACGCGCAGGTGCTTGGAAACCGCCGGCAAGGACATCTCAAAAGGCTCCGCCAACTCCCCCACCGAGCAGTCTCCTTCCGCCAGCCGGCTGAGCATCGCCCGCCGCGTCGGGTCGGCCAAGGCCGCGAACGTGCGGTCCATCATGGATTCGGCTTGGGGATTTAATTTAACCATATGGTTAAGTAATAGCCAGAGGGTCTATTCAAGTCAATCTCTAACGTGCAATTTCTCTTGCCCCCACGGGATTCGGCCGATATCCTCTGCCGCATGGACCGCGTTCTATCCATTCAGCTTATCACCGCCCTGACGCTGCTTAGCGTGCCGGGCGTCGTTGTTAGCTGAGCGGAAGACCCGCGTCCACCGATTGGTTTCAGCTTCACACGACGACCCGGCGTCCCGCCTTGGTCTTCTTTTCATCCATACGCTTTCCCGACACCCCCGCAAACACCCGCCGATCCCAGGCCACCCCACCCGAAGGATTTCTCCGATGAGCTCGACCCCTGCCCGCCTGCAGACCCGTGACGCCGATGCACCTATGGGCGAAAAAACCGACCGTTTCGTCGGCATGACCGGTGCCCAAATCTTCCACCAACTCATGGCTGAACACCAGGTCGAATGCATGTTCGGCTACCCCGGCGGGGCGATCCTCCCCGTCTTCGATGCGATCCACGAGTCCGACGAGTTCCAGTTCATCCTCTCCCGCCACGAGCAGGGTGCCGGCCACATGGCTGAAGGCTACGCCCGTGTCACCGGCAAGCCCGGCATCTGCCTGGTGACCTCCGGGCCCGGTGCGACCAACACCGTCACCCCGATGCAGGACGCCCTCATGGACGGCACGCCCATGATCGTCTTCGCCGGCCAAGTGGCGACCGGGGCGATCGGCTCGGACGCCTTCCAGGAAGCCGACATGACCGGCATCACCCGGCCGTGCACCAAGTGGAACGTCCTGGTCAAGCGGGTCGAAGACCTGCCCCGGGCCATCAACACCGCCTTCAAGGTCGCCACCAGCGGCCGGCCGGGCCCGGTCTTCGTGGACCTGCCCAAGGACATCACCGCCGCGACGCTGACTCAGGCTGTGCACGATCAGCCGTTCCTGCCGGGCTACCACGTCCGCGAAGCCGGCACCTCCAGCGAGGTCGCCCGCGCTGC
This sequence comes from Phycisphaeraceae bacterium, assembly GCA_965230305.1. Lineage (GTDB taxonomy): Bacteria > Planctomycetota > Phycisphaerae > Phycisphaerales > Phycisphaeraceae. The sequence continues at coordinate 1,018,746 of OZ245998.1, forward strand.
GGAGATGATCAACAAGGCTAAGAAGCCCGTGCTCTACGTGGGCCAAGGCGTGATCCTCGCCGAGGCGTCGGACGTGCTCACCGAGTGTGCCCACAAGGGCAACATCCCCGTGACCACGACGCTGCTGGGTCTGGGCGCGTTTGACGAGACCGACCCCAAGAGCCTGCACATGCTCGGGATGCACGGCAGCGCGTACGCCAACTGGGCCATGCGTGACGCGGACTGCATCATCGCGGTCGGCGCCCGTTTCGACGACCGGATCACCGGCAACCCCCAGGCCTTCGCCCCCACCGCCCGCGCAGCGGAAGCCAACGGCACCGGCGGGTTCATCCACTTCGACATCGCGCCAGAGAACATCAACAAGACCGTGCCCGTCACGATCGGTGTCGAAGGCGACGCCAAGAAGAACCTCGAGCTCCTGCTGCCGTTGCTGCAGCACGCCGACCGCAGCGACTGGTTCGAGCAGCTGACCAAGTGGAAGCTCGAGCAGCCCTTCCGCTACGACGAGGATCAGCGGGAGTTCCACCTCAAGCCCCAGGCGGTGGTCGAAGAGGTCTACAAGCAGACCAAGGGCGAAGCGATCATCACCACCGGCGTCGGCCAGCACCAGATGTGGGCCGCCCAGTTCTACCAGTACACCAAGCCCAACCGCTGGTTCACCTCCGGCGGGCTGGGGACGATGGGCTTCGGCGTGCCCGGCTCCATCGGCGGGCAGCTCGGCGAGATGATCAAAGCCAAGCAGGAAGGCCGCGACCCCCTGCCGGTGATCAACTTCGACGGCGACGGCTCGTTCTCGATGACCGCGATGGAGATGGCGACCGCCGCGCAGTACGGCATCCCCGCCAAGCAGATCATCCTCAACAACGACTTCCAAGGCATGGTCAAGCAGTGGCAGGACCTGTTCTACGAAGAACGCTACAGCCACACCGAAATGCACAACCCGGACTTCGTGAAGCTCGCCGACGCCTTGAACTGCAAGGGCTTCCGCTGCACCAAGCTCGAAGACCTGCCCGCGGCGGTCGAGGCGCTGCTGGCCCACGACGGCCCGGCGGTTTTGGAATGCCTCGTCGAGAAGCACGAGCACGTCTACCCCATGATGCCCGCCGGCAAGACCGTCGACGACATGGTACTTGGCCCGGCCAAGTAAGCCGCTCAACAACCAAGCCAAATAAAAACCCCGGCCCAACCGCCGGGGTTTTTTATGCGCTGTGATTCAGTCAGATTCAGCTGCCGCGCTGCGCCGCTTCCTGCAATTCGGCCATTGGGATGAGGTCGACGGATAACGTCATCGTTCGGCCGGTCGGACGGACCGGGCCGCCGAACCCGTCGAGGATGCACCAGACATGATCAGCGACGTCGATCGAAGCATCGACAAGGACGATCGTGCGTCCGTCGTTGAGCCGACCTAAGCCATGCGGCGAATATGCGTAGTCCGCGCGGGCGCCGTAACCAGCCTCGGGCATGATGCCCACGTCGGTCAGCTCGACGAGCGATGAAGGCAACTGGCCGTTGCGGGCCCGGTAGGTCAGCAAGAAGCCGGAGATATCGTGCAGATCACTGGGCGCAGTGATCGCCGCCTGGATCGGAACCGCATCGCCCTGAGACGACGGGGGCGATCCCGCAGCACGGTCTTGCTTGGCCTGGCAGCCAGCCAGCATCAATCCACAACAAAAGACAAGGACAAACGTTTTCACGGAGCGGGTTCCTCGGAAGGCGTGGGTGTCGGTTGGGCCTGTCCCTGCTGTTGCATCAGGCGGTCCAGGTGTTCCTGCAAGGCTTGGCCATCATGGCTTTCCATCCGGTCCAGGTGGTTCTGCAGCATGCCCGGCGCGACCGCATTCTCCGCGCTGGAGTCCATGCGGATCTGCTCGGACATCGGCGTGAGTTCCTCCGGCGAGGTGACGATCTCCGGCGTCAGAAAAATCAGCAACTCGGTCTTGTTCTTGGTCGTCTGCGTCCGCCGGAACAGGTAGCCCACCCAGGGGATGTCGCCCAGGACGGGGACTTTCTCTTGCGTCTCGGTGAACTGGTCTTGCATCAGCCCGCCGATGACAATGGTCTGCCCATCCTCAACGACGACGCGGGTGTTGGCTTCCCGGTTGGCCACGACCACAGCATCGAGGTTCTCGGAGATTGGGACGGTCGTGCCGGTCAGGGCCGAGAGTGTCTGGGAGATGTCCAGCGTGACCTGCTGGGCGCTGTTGACCTGAGGCGTGACGTCTAGCAGGATGCCGATATCGCGGTACTCGATGGTGTTGAGCGTGTTGCCTTCATCGATCTGGCGGGAGTTGGTGATGAACGGGACTTCCTGGCCGATGTTGATCTCGGCCTGCTGGTTATCCGAGGCGAGGATGTAGGGGCGGGACAAGACATCGAGCTTGCCGGTTTCCTGGAGCAGGCGGATGGTCGCGGTGAAGTCGCCGGCATCCAGGAGCGTGCCCACCAGCCCGCCGCTGGCCGCCGCGACATCGAAGTCGGTGCCCAGCGACTGCAGCGTGCCGGACAGGTCCAACGCCTGCCATTCCACGCCGACATCCAGCGAATCGTCCAGCGTGACCTCCACGATCAGCACCCGAATAAGCACCTGCGGCAACGGCTGGTCCAGCTCCATGAGGATCTCTTCGACACGCTCGAAGTTGCGCTCCGCCGTCAGGATCATCAGGCTGTTGGACTCTTCGTTGGCCACGATCCGGACCTGCCCGACGAGGCTGACGGAATCGGCCCCGGACAGGCTGGCGACCGGGGTCGGGCCCTCGTTGCCGCCGTTCTCGTTGTTGTTCCGGTTATTGCGGTTGTTGCGTTGCCCCTCGCTGGTGTTGCCAGCATCGCTGAGCAACTGGTTCATCACCTCGGCAAGGTCCGTGGCCTGCAGGTTCTTCACTTCGTAGACAAAAACCGACTCGCGGGAGGTCGTGTCCGAGTCGAGCTCCATGATGACCGACTCGATGTTGGGCATCAGCTCTGGGGCGGCACTCACGACCACGCTATTGGTTCGGTTGTCCGCCCGAGCGGTGACGCCGCTGGCCTGGACGCCTTCGCCCTCGCCGCCGCCCTCTTCCCCGCCACCCCCGCCGCGACGGCCGCCCCCGCCGCCAAAGCGCCGCTGAACCGCCCGACCGATCAGGTCCTCTTCGCTAGGGCCCTGGTCGAAAATCGATTCGATCAGGCTCGCCGTGGACGATGCGTCGGCATAGCTCAAGCGGAAGACCCGCACATCCCGCACCGACGAGATCGACTGGTCCACCGCACGGATGATCTCCGCGATCCGCCGGACGTTCGCTTCGGTGTCGGTCAGGATCAACGAGTTGCTCGACTCGTTGGGCGCGAACACCGCGTACTCGGTATCGATCAGGTTCGCGATGTCGCCTGCCAGCTCTTCGACCGCCGCGTACCGGATCGGGATGATCTGCGTCACCACCGTGTCCGAGTTGCCCATCCGGGCCGGATCATTCCCGTAACGCACCGGCACGGACTCGACCCGCGCATCCTCCAGCGCGACCACACGCAGCAGCCGTTCACGACGCACCGCGGTGTAGCCGTCCATAAACAGCGCCGCGTTGATCAGGTCGATCGCCTCGTCCAGCGACATCGGCTGGCGGCTGACAATGCTCAGGCGTGTGTCGATCTCTTCGTTGAACACGATCACCAGGCCGACCTCCTCGCTGAGGTACTCCAGCACGGTCCGCAGCGACGCGTCACTGAAGTTCAGCATCAGCCCATCGGCCTGATCGCCGGGCCAGCCCTGGGCCCACGACTGGGGGGCCCACGCAAAGCCCGCGGTACACAGCCCCGCCGTCCAGCAGAGCCAAGGGTTTCGATTTCTACGCATACGTCACGCTCCTCGCGGTGAGTCGGTCTGTTTTACGACGGCCAAGCAACCTGCGTTTACCAAACGACAAGACGCGCTACTCGATCGCCTCAAAGGTCGTACCCTCTCTGCTCTGATACTCGTAGTACTGCTGAATCATCTGCCGCTGCTGTTCCCAATCTTCGGGGCTCATCTGATCAAACATCTGTTCCATCTCCACCCAATCTTCTTCAGACATCCCTTGCAGTTGGCTCTGCGCCTCGGCCATGAACTCCGGCGGCATCATGTTGAACATCTCGATCGCCTCTTCGGGCAGCCGGGCCACCCTCGCCTGGATCTCCATCGGCAGATCGCTGATCGCCATCTGGACCCGCGAAGGCAGCATCGCCAGCCGGGTCCGGTCCTCCGCGGATAACGCGCCGTAATCGCTTTGCGGGCTGGTCCGCCGTGGCTCACGGGTTTCTTCCCGAGACGGCGGACTGGACTGAGGCGAAGACAGCACCACGGTACTGCCCTGCGATAACGTCGAGCCAATCACGACCTGCCAGCTGACGCTGCTGCGTGAACAGGTAACCCGGTCAAAGGTGATCTCGGTGATCTCGACATCCTCGATGCGATCGCCTTCGACCAGCTCCAGGATGTCGCCGGCCTCAAAGCCTTCAAAAAAGGCGGTATGAGACTGACCCAATCGGCTGATGCCCATCAGGCGGTAGGCCGGCAAAGGCGGGCCGGTATCCGGCAACGGGTGGTCCGTCGGCCGCATGTCCTGCGCCAGCGGGTCGGGTTCGGGTTCCGGCTCGGGCTCGCGTTCAGGCTCCGTCCGCTGCGGACGCTGGCGCACCGGCCCTTCTCGTGAAAACAGGTTGCTGCGCACCACCGCACGCACCGCGTCATCGTCCACCGTCGGCGGCTCCCACGCCGGCACGTCCGCCTGCGCGAACCCGGCCAAAAGCAACATCCAAAGCAACACCCAACTCTGCCTCATGAGTCCGCCCCTTCCGATGCCAGGTAGATCGTGGACAAGGTCATCCGCAAGTTCAGCGCGTCCTCATCCTCCGGGCTCTGGCTGGTGTCGTGGGTCATGACCTTCAGCGGGAACGGCGCGGACTGCAGCCGGGCCAGGAACTGCGTGACCGACTCCAACGAACCCGTTGCCGCCAGCGTGAAGCGCAGCTCGTAGTGGCCGTTCTCTTTGATCTCGCTGCCGGCGTTGAGTTGGCTGACCCGCAGGCCGGTGTCGCCGGCCCACTGGCTGAGGTTCTCCTGCACGTTCAGCCGCACATCATCGCCGGCCTCGTCCAGCCCCGCCGCGCGATACCCCCGCCACTGCCGCTCATACCTTGGCCCCACTTCGACCATCAACTGCGCATCGGCCAGCTCGCCGTCGAGTCGATCGATCGTGGCGTCCATGTCATCCAGCTTCGACAGCAAGGGCCGCACGAGGACCGCATCCAGTGCGAACAGCCCGACCAGCAGACCGATGATCCCCGCGAGCCATTTCTCACGTTTGGACATCGCCGCCCCCTTCCTCCGCTTCGTATTGGAACTTGAACTCAAACCGCACCGCCCGCCCGGAGCGTCCAAAGCTCGACCAGCCCTGCAACTCCACCCCCGACAAGCGCGGGTCGTCCTGCATCCGGTCGATGTAGGCCAGCATCGACTCGCGGGAGTCGGCAAACCCCTCGACGGTCATACCCCGGGCATCGCCGCCCCGGAAGTTGCTCAGCCAGACCCGGCCGTCGCGCGGGATCGTCTGCCCCAGCGCTTCCAGGCACGCGATGACATCCACACGTTCATCAAACCAGGGCTCGGTCGTCTCCACCTTCTCCCGCAGTTCGCGCACGCGCTCGGCTTCAGGGGCAACCAGCGACACTTCAAACTCGAGGTCTTCAATCTCCTGCGCCCGCGAGTAGAACTCCCAGCCGAGCCAGGCCCCCAGCAGCAACACCGCGGCGACGCCGTAGGCCGCGTACCGCCACCACTTAGGCCGGTGCTTCTGGACTTTCGACAGACGGTCCCGCGCTAGGTCCGGGCAACCGTTGCGCTTGGTTGCCGTGCGTAGCGCCTGGATCGGATCGACCGTGTGGTCCAGGGTTCGATCCAATCCCTGAGCGAGCTTCGTCGCCTCAGCATCACCGGCCCGCGCGACCAGCGCGACCTTCAGGGCCTCTGCCGAAGGCAACCCCGCCAACGCCATGTCGACCTCGCCGGCGTCCTGCGCGTCGGCGTCCAGGTCCATCACGCCGGACCAGACGCCTTCGTCACTCGTGACCACCGACACGCCATCGAGCGACACCGTCAGCAACGGCCCACTCGGCCGATCGATTGCCGAAGCCGCGACCGCAAGGTCCGTTATGATCGCCCGCTCGAGCTTTAGGCCCGCGGCGTCCAGCGTGGCTTGCAGGTGCTGCATCGTGGTCTTGGCGGCCGCGGCGACAACGACACGCGACTGCCCATCGACTTCTTTCGTGCAGTAGTCGAGCATGTAGCCCGACGTCCCGGCAGCAAACTCCCGCGCCACCCGCACCCGCACCGCCGCATCCACCAGCGTCGGCTTGGTGGTGGGCACGACCATGTGCCGCGTAACAACCCAGCTCACCGGCAAGCCCACCACGCAGGCGCCGCGGCCGAGCTGATGTTCGTCCAACCAACCGCGGAGCGCTTCACCCAGCGCAACAGGGTCCTGATCACGCCAGGGCGTCTGCAGCGACCACGTGCCCGACGCCGACTGCACCCGGCGGTCGCTCAACGCCAGCAGGATGTGATTCGTTCGCTTGCCCATTAACGCAGTCCTGTCCTGTAACGCTCAGCCACTTCTTCAACCGGCTCGCCGGCTTGCAAGGCTTTGGGGATCGCCGGGTCCAAAGGCCAGCCCAGGTGAGTCAAATCTTCGACAAACACGACCTCGGCCGCCCCCGTGCCCAGCGTGTCTTGGCTCCGCTCCAGCGTGTTAAACACCACACGCCAGCGGCAGAAGCCTCGGCCATCCGATGTGATCGCCACGATATCCGCCGAGAATTGATACGCCCGGTCGGTGTTCTGAAGCCAGTCGCCCAACTGTACCGCTTTGACTTCACCCAGTACCTCAACAATCCACGCCAGCGAGCCGGCGATCCCGGTCTGGTTGGCGTCTTCTGCCGGCCGGGCCGAAACGACCCGCTCGCCGTCCCCCGACGTCATCCCCGGCAAAACATCCAACACCACCGCCGGGGTCGTCCGGATATTCAACAGCCCCGCTACGACCGCGCGGTCATGCACCGTGATCTGGTTGTCAAAGCTTGCATACTCTTCCGGCGTCATGCCGCTTTTGACGTAGAAATCAAGCAGATTCCGGAACGGCCGACCCTCAAGAATGTTCCGCCGAATCCGGTTGTACCGCCGATCATTTCGGATCGTCCGGCGGAGCAACTCACCCAATCGGTTGCTCGGCTCATTGATGAACTGCCGGCGTCGGCCGCCCTCATTGATCGTCGGGTCCAGCGTGTACACCGTCAGGTAATCCAGCAGCCCGACATCCAGCACACCGTCCGCGTTGTCGTCCGGCGGGGACGCATCGGCATCATTCTCGTTGGGGTCCAGCACACCGTTGCGGTTGAAGTCTTCGCCGTACAAGATCGACTCATCGATATCGCGCACCAGCAGCAACTCACCCAGCGTTTCAAACCGGCCCTGCTTGGCGTAGTAGGGCTCGGGCAGCGTGAGGTAGTACTCGCTCTCCGCGCCGCTGGGTTCGAGGTCTTCGTTGCCGTCGCGCCAGTCCACGATCGCCGCCGCCATCTGCCGGTCCACCCGGGGCAGCCGCTCCAGCACTTCCACCGGCAGGTCGGACAGGTTCAGCCGGCTGTTCTCCGCCAGCACACCAAACGAGGCCTCGTCGTCGCTGCCGAAGTCCGGGCGGATTACCCAATAAATCCCCTCGCCCATCACCTCCGCTTCGACCGGCAAGAAGTCCATGTCTGGCGAGATGTTCCCCGACTCGTTCAAGTCGGCCTTAACGCCTTCCATCACACCCTGCACGATCAGCCGCGCACGCATCTGCGAAGTCGACCGCGACGCGGCGAGCGCCTCGGTGTGCATCTGACGGGCCATCGCCATGACGATGGTGCCGATCACCGCCACGATCACCAGCGCGACAATAAACGCTGCGCCTTGTTGACGTGTTTGAGAGAGCCGTTGCGCCATCAGTTGAGCCCCCCCGTCGCATTCGGGCCGAGCACCGGGCCCGCAGGCAGCCGCATCGACTGCGCGACCGACCGCGCGCTGTCGCCGGCAAACGCCAGGGTGATCTCTACCATCGCCGGGGCGGCGTTGGCAAAGTTCGGCGAGCTCCACGCGTCTTGCCAAGGCCCGCCGTTGGTGTATCGCAGCGACCAGCCCGAAAGCCCTGCTGCGATGACCTGCGACTCCGCGATCACGTCTGCTTCCGGAGCCAGGAGCCGCGTCTGCACCTCACGCACCAAGCGATACGTCGTGTCCTCATCGGCTTCGCTGAGGTCGTCTAGCAACACGTCGCCCTCGATCTCCAGCCGATACGTCACCCGCACCAAGTCCGCTCGGCGGTCTGCCGCCGGCCAGCGCGGGTTGCTCGTCGTCATCGTGAGCTTGGATGCTTCGCCCTCGAACGTGTCGCGGAGGATGCCCGTGGGCGGGGGCACACACTGCAAATCCTGCCGAAGCACATCAAACGCCACCCGGGCCGCCGCATCCTGCTGAACCTTGGCGATCGCCTTGTCGCGCGTCCGCGAAGCCACCGTGACACTGGTGTAAAGCACCGCCGCGACAATCGCCGTGACCGTCAGCGCCAGCAACAACTCCAGCAGCGTGAAGCCTTGCATCGAACGGTGGGTGCGGTGCCGGCGCCGCATCATGCCCCTCCTTCCACATGCACCGCGGTTGTAAACGTTTCGACGTGTTCCTTGCCGCCCCGCTCCCAGGTCACCGTGAAGGTGATCTGCTGCAACGCCTGCGTTTCCCAGTCTGCGGTTTCCAGCGTCCACCGATAGTCCCGGCGAGGCGGGTCGCCCGGCAGCTGATTGAAATCACCGCTGCTTTGGGTTTCCCAATCACCGGTGACAATCAGCGTGTTGAGCTGCGTCTCCGCCAACCGAGTGACTTCCATCCGGTCCCGCGCCAAAGCACCCAGCTTCAGGCTCGACTGCACCCCGCCCATCAACACCGGCAGCAGCACCGCCACCAGCAACAACGCCGCCAGCGCCTCGATCAGCGTGAAACCCGATGCACGTCGCGGCGAGAAGTACGGACGCTTAGAAGACATCGTCCACCTCCCCAAACAGCGATTCGTCGATCGCTTGATCGAACTCGCGTTGGTTGACGATCCGGAACAACTCACTGGGCGTGAGGCAGACCACATAGGCCGCGCGGTCCTCCCGCCTGACCTGGATCCAGCCGACCGCGCCCAGGCCGGTGGGCTCGAAGACCACGACGCCGAGGTCTGGGTCCGTCCCGAACGTCGAGCTCGGCAACTGGTAATCCACCGTGACCGACGCCGGCCAGTCCAGCGACTCGCCATGGATCGGCACCCATACGCCCGGGACGTCCGGATCGCGACGCTCCAGCCGGCAGACCCGCTTGGACGGGTCCAGCACCACCCGGCAACCGCCGGACTCGTGCACCGCGCGTTCGCGCGCCTGGTGCATCAAGGCCACGATCTCCGCCGCCGTGCCATCGACCTCGCTCCGCCGCGCCCAGCCGATCAAATCCGGAGCCGCGACGCCCATCACCACCGCCATGACCACCAGCACGAGGATCAACTCCAGCAGCGTGAACGCGCGACGAGATGGAACCAGCCGATGGTGCATCAATCAGTTGTCCGTGGTCCAGTTGGTGATGTCATCCTCGCCGCCCTCCTGGCCGTCGGGCCCGAAGGAGAACAGGTCGTAGCCGTCTTCGTTGTGCTGGCCCGGCGAGCGGTACTGCCACTCGTTGCCCCACTGGTCCTGGGGCACCGCGTCGCTGTCCAGATAATTCCCATCCCAGCCCTCCACCCCCGACGGCGCTTCGATCAGCGCCTGCAGCCCTTGCTGGGTCGTCGGGTACTGGCCCAGGTCCATCTCGTACCGGCTAAGCACGGTCTTGAAGTTGGTCAGCTGCGCCTTGGCCGCGCGGACCTTGGCCTTCTGCGACTGGCCGGAGAATTGCACGCCGACGATCCCCGCGAGCACCGCCAAAATCACCAGCACCAGCAACAACTCCAGCACCGAAAAGCCCCGCGTCCGGGACGGTTGTTTGCGTTTGAACATCGTGTTCAAGCCTCTCATTCAATGGCTTCCCAAAGGTCAAAGACCGGCAACAGCATGCCGATCACGATCGATCCCACCATCGCCGCCATGACAAACAGCATGGCCGGCTCCATCAGCGAGACCAGCAGCCGCAGCCGCCGGTCCAGTTCCTGTTCGTGCTCCTCGGACAGCCGCACCAGCTCATCCGCCAGCCGGCCGGACTCCTCCGCCACCGCCAAAACCTCCAGCACCGAAGGCGGGAACAACTCCGAGCACGTCGCCAACCCCTTGGACAGCGAGCCGCCTCGACGCACCTGCTCGATCGAGGTCTCCAGCGCATCGGTCAGCACCTGGTTGCCGATCGACTCCTTGGCGACCCGCAACGCGTCCAGCATCGGCACGCCCGCGCCGATCAGCGTGCCGAACATCCGGCAAAAACGCACCAGCGCAAACCGCGACACCACCACGCCCAGCCCCGGCAAACGCAGCACCGCCCGGTCCCGAAAACGCTGGCCCGCTTCGCTGGCAAACGCCTGCCGCGCCGCCACCACCGTCACGACCACCCCAACCAAGACAATCAGCCCGTAGTCCCGCACCGCAAAGCTCGCACCCTGCACCATCCGGGTCAGCAAAGGCAGCGACTCGCCGAACTCATCAAAAATCTCTGAGAACCGCGGGATGAACCACCACAGCAGAAAGAGCACCACGCCCGTCGCGACAAACGCCAGCACCGCCGGGTAGATCATCGCGCCGACCACCCGGCTCTTCAGCTCACGTTCCCTCGTCATGAAGTCCGCAATCTGCTTGAGCACCACATCCAGAAACCCGCCGGTTTCCCCCGCCCGGATCATCGCCACGTGCACGTCCGCAAAGACCTGCGGGTGCTGGGCCATCGCCTCGGCCAGGCTCTTGCCGTCGGACACTTCATCATGCACCTGCCGCCACAGGCTCGACGCCGCCTGCGAGGACGACTCCCGCCCGAGGATCTGCAGCGCCCGCGCCAACGGCACGCCCGCCGCGAGCAGGCCCGACAGCTGCCGGAAGAAACCCTGTACGTGCGCGGCCCGGAGCTTGCCAGTTTTAGACTCACCTGACTTGGCGCCGCCCTTCTCGCCGATGTCCGTCGGCATCAGGCCCATCGCCTCGACCTGCTCGATCGCCGCGTCCGTCGAGGCCGCCTCAACCCGGCCGCTGGTCGCCCGGCCGTCGATACCGATCGCCTTGTACGCGAACGTCGGCATCAGTCCACGCCCTCCGTCGGCAGGTGCTGCATCTGCTCATCCTTCGTAACGCGCAGCACCTCTTCCACCGTCGTGATCCCCTGCCCGACCAGCCGCCAGCCGTCTTCACGCAACGAGCCCATGCCCTGCTGCAGCGCGGTCTTGCGGATCACCGTCGAAGGCACCGCCTGCGTCGTCAGCGCCCGCAGTTCCTCGGTCATCGGCATCATCTCAAACACACCCTGTCGGCCGGCAAAGCCCGTGTCGTTGCACGCCCGGCAGCCCGTGCCGTGGTACAGCGTTTCCGGCAGCGAGCCGTTGTACACCGCGCGCATCCGCTGCGTCTCCGCGTCATCGATCGGCGTTTTGCATTCCTTGCAGATCAAACGCACCAGCCGCTGAGCAATGGCCATTTCCAGCGTCGAAGCGACAAGGTAAGGCTCAACTCCCATGTCGATCAGGCGCGGGATCGCGCTAGGCGCATCGTTGGTGTGCAGCGTCGAGAACACCAGGTGCCCGGTGAGCGACGCCTGAACCGCGATCTCAGCGGTCTCACGGTCGCGGATCTCGCCGATCAGCACCACATCCGGGTCGTGACGGAGGATCGACCGAAGCCCGCGGGCGAACGAGAGGCCGGTCTTGGTGTCGACCTGGATCTGATTGATGCCCGCCAACTGGTACTCGATCGGGTCCTCAATGGTGACGATCTTGCGGTCCAGCGTGTTGATCCGCGCCAGCCCAGCGTAGAGGGTCGTGGTTTTGCCGCTGCCGGTCGGGCCGGTGACGAGGATGATGCCGTGGGGAAGCTGAAGGACGGACTCGAACCGCAACAACTGCTGCCCGGACATCCCGATGGACTCGAGCCCCGCGACCGAGCCGCCCCGGTCGAGGATACGGAGCACGACCGCTTCGCCGTGGAGCATAGGGATAATCGAAACACGGACATCAATGTCCCGGCGGGCGACACGCAGCTTGATTCGGCCGTCCTGAGGCAGCCGTTTCTCCGCAATGTCCAGGTGGCTGAGGATTTTTAGCCTTGAAACGATCGCTGGTTGGAACCGCGAAGCCTCCGGCGGGATAGTGGCTTCGACGAGGATGCCATCGATGCGGTACCGCACCCGGAGCTGGCCTTCCATCGGCTCAAAGTGGACATCGGTCGCCCGGCGTTCGATCGCCTCGACGAGAATCTGATTCACAAACTGGATGATCGACGCATCCGCCGCCGCCTCCGCCAGGTCGACATCCCCCGCTTCGGACTCGTCTAGCAACGCGACCCCGGACTCATCGACCAGCGACTGCATCGTCGCCGCCCCAACCCCAAGCCCCTCCGCCAGCGCCCGCTCGATCGCCTCACCGGTCGCCAAAACCGTTGAAAGACGCCAACCCGTCGCCAGACGCAGCTCATCCAGCCCGCGACGGTCCAAAGGCCGACACGTCGCAACCCGCACTCGTCCGTCCTCGCCCCGACCGATCGGCAACAGGCGATGCGTCGTCATCACCTTTGCCGGGGCCGTCTTCAACAGGTCCACATCCGGCAAATCCACCGTCGGATCGACCTGAGACAGCCCCATCGCCTGACTCAGCACCTCCAGCAGCTCGGCTTCGGACACGTCCGTGGCGTCCAAAACCGCCTGATCCAGCGTGACCCCGCCTTGCCAAGCTTCTCGCGTACGCAAAACGTCTCGCTCAGACAGCCGCCCGCGCGAAACCAACTCGTCCAGGATGTCTGCCACAGCTCGGATCGCCTCAATCTCCGGTCAGTCTCTCGGGCACACCTGCCTCACATTCCCCAAGCCCCTGACTGTACTTGTGTAACGACGCTCTGGGTTCACCTATTGCTCCGGCCAATCAGACTTTTTTGTGATTTTCTTTGAAAACGCATCGACAGTACGCGATTCCATACAAACACCGGGCTTGGCTCTACAATCCCGCCGTGCCAAAACCGATCCAATCCACCACCCTGCCCAACGGGCTCACGCTGATCGTTGAACCCATGCCCGGCGTGCGGTCCGTGTCGCTCTGCCTGCTGACCCCCGGGGGTGTCATCCACGAAACCCCCGAACAGGCAGGCTTGGCGTCGCTGAGCAGCGAGATGCTGTACCGGGGCACCGCAGGGCGTTCCGCGAAAGCTCATGCCGAGGCCCTGGACCGGCTGGGCGTCCGCCGGGACCTAAGCGTCGAAACCCGCGATCACCGACTAAGCGCCAGCCTGCTGGCGGATCACCTGCCTGAAGCGATGCCGCTGCTGACGGACATGATCCGTCGGCCGAACCTCGAGTCGGCCGAACTCCCCCCCGCGCGGGACCTCTGTCTGCAGGCGATCGATGCCTTGGCGGATGATCCGTACGAGCGGGCGATGCTGGAGCTGCGTCGTCGGCACCACCCTGACCCCTTCGGTCGATCGCCCTATGGCCAAACCCAAGCGCTGCAACGTGTCTCGCTGGACGATCTGCGAGCCTGGCATCAACGGACCGCGGTGCCCAAGGGCGCGGTGCTCGCGTTGGCGGGGCAGGTGGAATGGGACGCGGTGTTGGAATTGGTGACCCAAACCCTGGGTGACTGGGCTGGGCCGGCCCCTGAAGCCCCGGCTGCCGGGCCGCGAGAGCGTGGCCGGGCCCATGTCTTGGACGAGACCCAACAGGTTCAAGTCACGTTGGCTTACGACGCGCCCGCCGAGCGTGAGCCCCAAAGCCTCTTGCAGCGCATGGCGGTCGCCGTGCTGTCCGGCGGAACCGCCAGCCGACTGTTTACCGAGGTCCGCGAGAAGCGTGGGCTGTGCTACTCCGTGTACGCCAGCTACTTCACCGACTCGGACCGCGGCGGGGTCATGGCCTACGTCGGCGCGACCCCCGACGCCGCCGGCGAAGCGCTGACGGTGGTACAAGAAGAACTGCACCGCTTAGGCGATGGCGTCCTGGCCGACGAGTTCACCCGAGCCAAAGTCGGGATGAAATCCAGGCTGGTGATGCAGGGCGAATCGACCGGCGCGAGGGCCCACGCGCTGGCGGGCGACTGGCGTTTAATCGGTCGGCCGCGCGCGCTGGCGGAGCGTGCTGCGGACGTCGATGCGTTGACGCTGGAACAGCTCAATGCCTACCTGGCGGCGCACCGGCCGGGCGAGATGACGATCGTGACGCTCGGCCCGGCGCTTGGGGAATAACCTCGGCGTCCCTGCTATTCTCGATGTATGAGGATTCTGATTTCTGCCGGCCCGACGCGCGAGCCGATCGACCCCGTCCGCTTCATCGGCAACCGCTCCTCCGGACGCGTGGGTGAATCCCTGGCACAGGCCTGCGCGGATGCAGGACACGAAACCCGGCTGCTGCTGGGCCCGGTCAGCGCACCGCTTTCGCTGCCGGAGGCCTGCGAGGTCCACCGCTTCGGCTCGACCGCGGAATTGCTGGGCCTGCTGGAAACCCACTTTGCGTGGTGCGATGTGCTCGTCATGGCCGCAGCGGTCGCCGACTACACCCCGGTCGAGTTTCACCCGGGCAAGCTGCCCCGCTCGGCCGACGGCAAGATGACGATCACCCTCAAGCCCACGCCAGACCTGGTCGCAACCATCGCACGGGGCAAGCGGGACGACCAACGCGTCGTCGCGTTCGCGCTGGAAGAGCCCGGCGTGATGGAAGAACGCGCCCAGGCCAAGATGCGGCGGAAGCAGGTCGACGCGATCGTTGCCAACCCGCTGAAGACGATGGACGCCGACACCATCGAGCCGGTCTACTTCACCGCTCAGGGCGCACGGATCGCGCCCGGACCGATGCCCAAGCCTGCGTTTGGGACATGGCTGCTGGATCAACTTGCTGTTACGGAGCGTTGACCGCGGATTCGATCATGTTTTTCTTGTGAGGGGGTCGATGTTGGGTTAAGTTTGGATAAGTGAAGCCTCGGGCTTCGCGGGCAGTGTGTGTTTGCTTTGCCAATCGTTTTGACGGGTCAACGCCGAAGGCACCGATCTGATACCAGCCCTGAAGCCACGGCCCGGAGGTCGTCTGCATGGAAGTCACTTTTTCGTGTCCGAGTTGCGGCGTGCTGCTGCGGGCGCCGCATGAAGCCACCGGTCGGAAGATGCGTTGCCCGGCGTGCCAGTCGATTTCGGTCGTGCCGGACCTCAACGACAAGCTCGGTGAGACGGTGTCCAACTGGATGCTGGAAGACATCGAGGAGGAGATGGATTCCCGAGACCAAGCGCTCGAACAGCAACGCAAAGAACAGGAACGCAAAGCAGAAGAGGCCCGCCAGAAGAAGCTCGAACGGGAGCGCAAGAAACGCCGGCGGGTATATGTGACCGCCAGCGGCGGGTCCGGGGACAGCACGCCGGCCATGAAGGGGCGGCCCGAGTCGCCGAAGCGCCGTGCTTCGGATACGCCCAAACGAAAAGTTGAGTTCCCCCAGGACTTGTTGTTCGCCGGGCCCAGGCCTTACCTGATCGTCAAGGGTGTGGAGTCTTCGGGCGTGCGTCTGGCGTTTGATTCCCGGTGGTTGAAGAGCAAACGGTTCCGCGCGTCGCTGCCCCGGCGGTGCGTGCAAACCGGCGAACGCGATGGCCGCAAGCTGGTGGCCCGGCCGATGGTCTTCAAAGACTACTTGCAGTCCGGCTCAATTGAAGAGATCAAATCGTCACACGAGATGCGGAGCATCGCGTCGCTCCGCACCCGCGAGGTCGCCAAACGCATGGGCACACTGGAAGGCGTCCGCTCTCCGTTTAACCAGGCGATGCCCTACTACAGCACGCCGAAGATGTCGCTGTCCGATCTGAAGTGCGACACCTACTCCCGCGATACCGACGACGGCGTCACCTGCGAAGTCACGATCCCCGACGGCAGCGTCGCGCTGGAATGGCTCAAGCGCGTCAACGGCATCTGCGGCATCGAACATGAACTCCTCGAACAATCCGTCGGCCTGACCCATGGCGACGTGTGGGGCCAACTGCCCGACGCCACTCGCAAGAACCTCGAAGGCTGGTGCAAGCTCGGCCAGCAGGAGGAATGCCTGGGCTTCTTCCGGGATGCCGAGTTCAGCAAGAACGACGAAGGGCTGGCCGGCCTGATCGTGACCAACCAGCGCTTGCTGTTCCAGAAGTACCACCGCAAGGGGGAGATCAATCTGTCCGAGCCGCAGATCACGCTGATGGTTCGCGCCGAGGGCCTGCACGCTGAGTTATTGCTCATCACGCCGAACCATCGGCAACGCATGTGCCGGATCCGGCAGAAGGATGTGGCGCCGATGGCGGTGCTGCTCGAGAAGCAGACCTCGGTGAATGTCACCTTCGATGACGAGGCCGCGTCGGCGTAACCCGAGGCTCGGCCCATGGCCTACTTCTTCTTGTTGCGCCGTTCCTTGCCCCGCAGCACCAGCTTGATCGGCACCTCGCTGAACGGCATCGTGTCGCGCAGGCGGTTCAGCATGTAGACCTTGTAGTTGTTGTCAAACGCATCGTCGTCGTTGACCTGTAGCACCAGGGTCGGCGGGTCTTCGGCGATCTGCGACGCGTAGAACACCTTCGCACGCTTGCCGCCACGCGTCCGGGGCTGGCGCTCCTTCATGATCGTTTCGATCGCCTGGTTCAGCTCGCCCGTGCCGACCCGGCTGCGCGCCTGCTGGTACAGGTTCTCTGCCAGCGCCAGCAGCTCGCGCACGCCTTCGCCGTCGATCGCTGCGGTGAACACGATCGGCGCGAAACGCAGCTGCTGGAACGTGTCGTCCAGGTACGCCGCGAAGCGTTCCTGCATCGCGTCATCGCCCTCCTCGACGAGGTCCCACTTGTTGACAACGATCAGCACCGGCCGCTCATGCCGAAGGATCTCGTTGACCAGTTGTTTGTCGACCTGCGAGGCTTTGGTCGTCGCGTCCATGACCAGCACACAGACGTCCGCCCGGCGGACCGAACGCAGCGCGCGGTGGGTGGCGTAGTACTCGATGTCATCCTGCAGGCTCTTGCGTTTCCGCAGACCCGCGGTGTCGATCAGCGTGAACACCACCGGCTCGTCAGGGTGTTCGGGGTCTTCCATCTCGACCCTTACGTCAACGCTGTCGCGTGTCGTGCCTTCTTTCTCCGAGACGATGACGCGTTCCTCGCCGGACAGTGCGTTGACGAGCGTAGACTTGCCCGCGTTGCGCTTGCCGACGACCGCGAGTCGGATGCCTTCGTCGGCAGGCTTGCGGGTGGCGATCGCTTCGAAGTCGATCGACTCGTTCAGCAGGTCGTAGAGTTCGTGGATGTTGTGCTTGGTCTCAGCCGACACCAGCAAGGGCTCGCCGAAGCCGAGCTCCGCCGCCTCGTAGGCCCCCGCGGCGTGCTTGTCGCCATCGACTTTGTTCGCGATCAGCCTCACCGGCGTCTCGCGGTTGGCCTGGCGGATCATCCGGGCGACCGTCTGGTCCAGGGGGACCACCCCCGACTGCGCGTCGATCACAAACAGCACCAGATCCGCTTCATCCAGCGCCAAGGCGATCTGGCGTTCGATGTCCTCGGTCAGGTCCTGCACGTCCTCGACGCCGTAGCCGCCGGTATCGACCACTTCGACGTACTGCGGCTCCGCGCCCTTGTGGGCCGGGGGCAGCTCGACGGGCACAACGATGCGGTCCCGCGTGACCCCGGCGGTGGGATCGACGATCGCCACGCGCCGCTGCGCGAGCATGTTCAACAGGCTGGACTTGCCGACGTTGGGTCGGCCGACGATGGCGATACGGGGCAGCATGATGGAGGCGCTCAACCGGGTGGGAACAAGCCGGTTTCAAAGAGGACGGTCACTCGGGTCGATCAGTTTTTCTTAGCCTGGTTCTCCGCCCAGAGGGTGACCGCCTCGGGCTCACGGATATACAGGGGGACCAGTGTAGCCGGGTCTGCGTATGTGTTGGCCCGGGCCATCCGTGAGCCGACCCGCCAGACGTGCCCGGCATCGGCCTGGACCGGAAGCGTCTCACGGTCGGGCAGCTCGCCGACGACCGGCACCTGCCACGCCAGGATCGCCTCCAGCGGGTGGAGGTCCCGCGTAACAACTTCCTGCCAGCCGCCTTCTTGCCGAGCGAATCGGGCGGCGTAGGCGGTGCCTCGCTTGTGGTTCAACGCCACCGCGACCGTGTCCACCCCGTCCACCGCCTCCAGCAGCACGTCCATCGTCGGCACGCCCACCACCTTCAGCCGGGGCATCGCCAACGCGAGTGTCTTGGCGGTCGTCACGCCGATCCGCAGCCCGGTGAAGCCGCCGGGGCCCAGCGCGACACAAGCGGTCCGCAAATCATTCGGGGCAGCACCGTGATCCTGCAGCAAGGCCTCGACGGTGGCCGCCAGTTCCAGGTTGTGCCGACGTTCCGCAGAGACCGCCCGGACCTCCAACAGCTCATCGCCTCGCGCCAAAGCCAGCGTGCCGGATCGGCCCGCCGTTTCGATCGCTAAACCCAATCCGTCCGTTGCGCTCAACTCAAGCCCCCGCCGTGAGCTTCACGAGGGTCTCCAGCGTCTTCGCCGCCGCCCCCGAGTCCAACGCTTCCGCCGCCAGCGCCACCCCTTCCGCCCAGTCGTCGGTCAGCCCGCCGACCCGCAGCGCCGCCGCGGTATTCAGCAAGACGATGTCCCGCGCCGGCCCGGATTCACCAGCAAAGACCCCGCGGATCACCGCTGCGCTCTCCGCCGGCGTGGCCACACTCACGGACTCCGGCAGCGCCAAGGGCATGCCCAACGCGGCGGCGTCCAACTCACTCTGATCGATCCGCCCTGCTTTGAGATGCTCCAACGTGGTCGGCGCGCAGTTGGTCATCTCGCCCAGCGTCTTGCCATCGGGCAGCGTGGTGGTCACGACCATCGCCTCTTCCGCATCGAGCTGCTTCAACGCCGCGATCATCAGCTGCGCGATCTGCACGTTGGGCACGCCCAGCAGCTGCCGACGCGCGCCAGCGGGGTTGGTCAACGGGCCCAGCAGGTTGAAGATCGTGCGGAAGCCCAGCGCCTGCCGAACCGGGCCGGCGTGCTTCATCGCCGGGTGGTGGGCCGGGGCAAAACAGAAACAAATCCCGATCTCGTCCAGGCATTGCGTCAGGACTTCGGGGGCGGCAGGCACCGTGACCCCAAGCTCGCCCAAGACGTTGGCCGAGCCCGAGGCGCTGGTGACACTCTTGTTGCCATGCTTAGCGACCGCGAGCCCCTTGGGTCGGCCCGCCGCCGCCGCGACGATTGCCGCAGAAGTCGAGATGTTAAAAAACGTCGAGTGCGTGCCGCCCGTGCCGCAGGTATCGATGATCGTCAACCCTTCGGGCACCCGCACCGGCACCAGGTGACGCCGCATCACCGTGGCCCCTGCGACGACTTCATCGACCACCGGCCCGCGCGTCTGCATCAGCGCCAGGAACGCGCCGGTCTGCGCCGGGTCCGCCTGGCCGGTCATGATCGTTTCAAACCCCGCCTCGGCCTGGTCTCGGCTGAGCGGCTGATTCGTCAACAACTGTGACAGGAGCTCTTTCATGCCCCACAGCCTACCGATTCCCGCGCCGTTTACGCCAGCATCGTGACAAACCAGACCAAGAGCGCCAGCAGCCCCATGAACATCGACACCTGCACCGCCAGGAACGCCGAATCAAACCAAAGACCGCGCGGGCCCGGTCGCTTCACCGCCTTGTAGACCACCGACATCATCAGCACCAATGGCACGAACAGCCAGAGCCAGTACCGCTCGGCCGGCAGCGGGTCCAGAAACGGCCGCCAGGCCAAACCCGGCAGATGCGACAACCCAGCCAGAACCAGCCCCATCACGACGACGCTCCTTCGTGCGGTGCCGGCTCCGCATCGAACGGCGGGTTCTTCCGGTCCGCTGCGGTCTTGCCCCCCCGCCAAGGCGGACGGTAGACCACATCCAGAATCGCCAACAGGTTCAACAGCCCCGCCACCGCGATATACAGAACCCCCTGCTCTTCCATCCGCCCGTAGCTGGGCGTGTAGGTCCAGGCTTGCGGGCTCAACGCCTGACCCTGGACCGGCAGCGCCTCGGCCTTCTGTAGCGTCCGCTCCTTCACCCATTCCACCGCGTACGCCGGCCCCAGAAAAATCTCGCCCCACCGGCTGAACGGCCCGTAGGTCGAGCTGTTGTCCAGCACCGCAACCCCCCCGATCAGCAGCCCCATCACAAACAACAGCATGATGAACCCGCCCACTAGCAGCCCGCGTTGCCGTTCCCCCAGCAGCACATGCCCCAGCCCCGGAACGAGGAACGCAAACACCGCCTCCAGCGGATTCCAGACCGGCGTCGGCTCCGCGGGGCCCGGTTTCTCAGGCGATTCTGGGCTTGATGGCACGGGTTCAATTGGAATCGTTCCATCCTCACAATTCGGTCAGGCAGGCGCATCCGTACGCCTCATCAAATCCTCTTTCCCGCACCGGCCAAAAGGCATTGACACCCATCGGCTCAGCGTTAGCTTAACCGCAGGTGGGCCCCGCCGAGAGAAGGGCCCCGCTCCGACCTCAAGCCGTACGACGAGACCTCAACGCGATGACCGGCATAACCCTCACCACCGATACAGTCCTTGACCTTGACATGCTCCGCCCGGACGGCACGCCCCAAAGCCCGTTCTGGATCGCCCAGGAAGATGAGGACGATCCATTTGAGATCGACCCGTTTTTGGACGATGACGATGAAGACGAGGACGACGACTACCTCGACGAAGACGACGACGAGGAAGACGAAGAAGACGACTACCTCGACGAAGATGACGATGAAGACGACGACTACTTCGACGATGAGGACGACGAAGAAGACGACGAATTCGAGTTTGATGACGATGAAGATTGAACGGCCGGCGTGACCCGCTCCGGCCAACGGAGCAAACGCATGACCGCCAACACAGACGACAACTTCAAGGGCCCCGACCGCCGCCGCACCGTGATCGACCGCCGCCTCGAAGGCACCGGGCTGGAACGACGTCGCGGCGCGGGCATCCGCCGGACCAGCTTCGCCAAGGCCGCCGAAGAAGGCGAGATGAGCCCCGAGCAGTTCTTGTTCATCAAGGCCATCGACGCCTACAAGCGGGTCAACGATCGCCCCTACCCGACCTGGACCGAGGTGCTCGAAGTCATCCGCAAGCTGGGCTACCGCAAGACCACGGATTGCATCCTGGACATCGACGGCGCTGAGGACTGGACTGAAGCCCCCGACGCCCCGGCCTTCATCGACATCGAAGACGACCCGGCCCAGGCCGCCTGAGCCCGAGGCTATTCGACTTCCTCCTCGTCTCGGCCCACAATACGCCGATGTCGACGAACGCTTTGCCGTACAAAATCGCCTGCCTGGCCTACCTGTTTGACCCCCAGGGCCGGGTGTTGCTGCTGCACCGGCACAAAGAGCCCAACCTGGACCTGTACTCGCCCATCGGCGGCAAGCTGGAGACCGCGATCGGCGAGTCGCCCACCGCCTGTGCCGCGCGTGAAATCCAAGAAGAATCCGGGCTGGACGTCCCCGTCTCGGACCTGCACCTCACCGGCATCGTCAGCGAAACCGCCTTCAACGGCGAGACCCACTGGCTCATGTTTCTCTACGAAGTCACCCGACCCGTCACCGTCGAGCCCATCCACAACGGCGAGGGCCAGCTCGAATGGCACGAGCCCAACGCCATCGATCAGCTCCCGATCCCCGACACCGACCGCCGGGTCATCTGGCCGCTGTTCTGGAAGCACCGCCACGGCTTCTTCGCCGCCCACATCGACTGCTCCGATCCAGCCGAAATGACCTGGGCTATCGAACAATCTGCCCCCGCACAACCCGCATAAACCGCCTTGGCGCGACCCCTTGGGGACCCCCGGTAGAACTCCACTGGCCTCCTGCACCATGCCGTGTATGCTATGGGTCTATTCACCACGGGAACCCCCGCGAAAGGATCCAGCATGCCCTTCCGCCTGACCAGCACCGCTCTGCTCGCCGCTCTGACCGTACTGTTCACCGTCGGCTGCTCGCAGGACAAAAACGTCTACTACTCCTCGGAATACAGCCCCAAGACGATCACCGTCATCGATGTCGCCGACCGCACCGAGCTCTGGCGCTACGAGCTGCCCGTCGGACAACGGCTGACCACCCAATTCAACTCATACGACTCTGAAGTCCCCGGCGGCTACCCCACCGAAATGAGCTGGGAAACCCACGAGTACAGCTCGGCCCTGACCCTTCACAACCTCGGCGGCAAGGGCGAATCCGTCGACAACGGCCTCGTCGATCTGCCCGGCCGCAGCGTCACGACCATCGTCTCCGTCCGCGAAACCCCCGAATTCGCACCGACCGACGACGGGCTGATGCTCAGCGAAGACGACAACGAGCCCCTGCCGGTGCCGGATGTCGATATCGATGCCGAAGACGCCCCGGAAGAAGCGGTCGAAGAAGCCCCGGCTGGCTGAGCCGGCGCGAGTTTCGCCATGCTCGCTTTTCAACCCACCTGCTACAAACGCAAGCTCGCCAGTCCGCTGGCGGGCTTGTTGTTCATTCTGACCCCGCTCGCCGCGTCCGCCCAGACTCCCGCCGCCTCCGGCGAGCTCGTCGAGCGCGGCGTCGAGGATGTCGACCCCCTGGCTCAGAGCCTTCGTGAAATCGACCCCGGCATGTACTCGCCCGCCCGACCGTCCGTCCGGCGCTACGACCCGTCCGATCGCCCCGGCGACGAGGGCTTCTACTTCTCCGCACCGGGCGTCCAGGCCTTCTTCACCCGCGCGGACTATGCCTTGGACGACAACGGCAATCTCCTGCAGACCGGCGGGCCGGGCATCGTGTTCAACCTGTCCGACCCCAACCCCCAGCTCGATCAACCCGTCCCCGAAACATCGATCGACCCCGAGGACGACCCACGCCTTCAGCTTCAGCCGATGAGCCTGCAGCGTCTGGGCGGTCCGTCCCCGGCAAACCCCGAGTCGGAAATGCATGAACAGGCGATCGAGCGGGCGCTGCACCTCAGGCAAGCGCCGACGGAGAACGACGCCGAGCCCACAACCGAGCCCGCGGAGCTCTCCGGCCGACTGGCACTGGCCGCTCGACGCTACGGCTTCCTCGCCGCTGCGGCGGGCGTGGACTTGGCAGAGTAAACCCGCCGTTTGAGCGATTCGCTTACAGCTCCCGGTTATCCAACAACCGAACCTTCCCCAGTCGACCCGCCACCAGCGCGACGCAAGGCCCATCCACCCGGGCCATCTCGCTGAGTGTTTCACGCACCCGCACCGCCGCGTAGTCCGGTTCCAAACCCGCCGCTTGAATCTCTTGACGCATCGCCGCCTCGATGTTCCCAGCAACGCGCTCCCCGCCCTGAATCCGGCGCTCGGCTTCATCCAACGCTCGGCTGAGGCCCAACGCCTGCTCACGCTGCTCGCCTGTCAGGTAAACATTTCGGCTAGACATCGCCAAACCATCGGGTTCCCGCACCGTTTCACACCCCACCACCCGGACCGGCACAATCAAATCCCGGAGCATGGATTCGATCACACGCCACTGCTGATAGTCCTTCTTGCCGAACATCACGGCGTCCGGCCGAATCAACTGCAACAGCTTCATCACCACCCGGCAAACACCCACAAAATGCCCCGGCCGATTCGCGCCTTCCAGATCGGCCGACAGCACCGGCACATCCAGAACCGTTTCCAGCAGCCCCTTGGGGTACATCTCACTGGCCGGCGGCGCGAACACGCCGTCGGCGCCGGCCTCCGCGCAAAGGTTGACGTCCGCCTCCAGGTCGCGCGGGTAGCGTTCAAAGTCTTCCGCCGGACCAAACTGCGTCGGGTTCACAAACACACTGACCCAGACCACATCGCCTTGCTCGCGTGCCTGCCGGATCAACGACAGGTGCCCTTCATGCAAAGCCCCCATCGTCGGGACCAAAACCAGGCGCCCCTTGAGATTGGATCGTGCCGCCAACAACGCATTGCGCGTCGCCCAGACCGGAAGTTCTTCGCCGACAAGTCGCATCCCGGAATCATACCCTCCACTTGATTGCTTCACCCGACGCGCTCAGAGAAAACCAAAGGCGACTCGACCGCTGCGCCGTAGGCCTGCCGGGTCTGCTCAACCACCGCCGAAGATAAACGGTGCTCATTCACCCAGGCGCGCGCCTTGTCCCCCAAAGCCTTTGTCGACTCCGGGTTCGACAAGACCGCTTCCAGGCCGTCTTCCCAGAGCTTGTGATCCGGGTGATGCACGACCTGACAGGTCACTCCATCGATCAACATGTCCTGCCAAGGGTCATACGCCGCGACGACCGGCAGCCCGCGCGCCATCGCCTGAAGCAAAAGCCCGCGTGGCCGATGCAGCGGCTGGGGGTGCACAATCACGTCCGCCCGCAGCAGCAGCTCGCGGTGCCCGGTGCGCCGGGGCACGAACGACATGTGCGACAATAGCCCCGCCTTGGCCGCCGCCTGATAGAGGTGGTGCTGATCGTCCTTCTGCGTGTCGAAGAAACACTGCAACAGCGGATGACGACCGACCAAAGGCGACAAAGCCTCCAGCAGCGCCTGATAGTGCCCGTCCAGCTTGCCGTTGCCGGTAACCACCACCGCCGGCGCGTCCCGGTCCAGCACCCCGGCGGTCGCTTCCACCCGATGCGTGCCCGGCGACACAACCCTGATCGTCACGCCCGGCCCGACATCCAACGCCTCGGCCAGGGGCTCACTCGAAGCCAGTATCTCCGCGCGCCCCTCGGGCACCCACTTGCTCAACTTCGCCGCCAAAGGCAGGTCCAACGGCGTGTTCACCGTGAACACCCCGGGCAAATCCAGCGCGCCACACAGGTCCGCGACGCCACGCCAGACCCGCCCATCCAGCGCGTGCAGCACATCGACCTTCGCCTGCCGCAGCGTCTCCGCCAGCTGCCCCAGCCGGTGCCGATTCAACCACCCCATCGACGACTCGGTCCACGTCACGCGCTCCGCCAGACCGACCGCATCCTCCTCGGGGATCTGCTCGGGCATCACCTGCACCGCCGAGACGCC
This sequence comes from Phycisphaeraceae bacterium, assembly GCA_965230305.1. GTDB lineage: Bacteria > Planctomycetota > Phycisphaerae > Phycisphaerales > Phycisphaeraceae. The sequence continues at coordinate 1,043,961 of OZ245998.1, forward strand.
CTCATCCAACAGCCCCACCACCAGCTGCCGAAACGCTGGAAGCTCCTCATCGAACCAAGCCGTGTTGCCGAACAACGCCACACGCATGCCCCCATCTTACCCGCCCGACTCGCGGATCCCGCCGATCACCCCGTATCATCCCCCCATGCCCCGCACGGAGACCTGGACCACCCGACGCCTGCTGCAATGGACAACGCAGCGCTTCCAGCAGCAAGGCATCGACTCGCCTCGGATCGCCGCGGAGATGCTCCTGGCACACGTGCTCGAATGCGACCGTCTTCGGCTGTACATGCAGGCCGACCGCCCCGCCTCGGCGTTGGAAAAGGCCGCCTTCCGCGATCTGGTCGAGCGAGCCTTAAAACAAGAACCCGTCGACTACCTCGTCGGCCAGGCCCCTTTCTTCTCGATGACGCTGGCGGTCTCCCCCGCCGTGCTCGTGCCTCGGCCCTCGACCGAAACCCTGGTCGAGCACATCCTCCAGCACGCCCGAGTGACCCCCGGCTTCCACGCCCCCCGCATCCTCGACCTAGGCACCGGCTCGGGCGCGATCGCCATCGCCCTGGCCAAGCACCTGCCCGAAGCCACCGTGATCGCCACCGACCTCAGCGAGGACGCGCTGCAGCTGGCCGGGCAGAACGCCAAGACCCTGGGCGTGGCCGACCGCATCACCTTTCGCCAAGGGCACCTGCTCGAGCCGGTCGTCGGCGAGCGGTTCCACTACCTCGCCAGCAACCCGCCTTACATCCCCGACCACGAGTGGGACGACGTGCCCGCGAACGTCAAAGACCATGAGCCGACTTCAGCTTTGCGTGCCGGCCCCGACGGGCTGGACCTGATCCGCCCCCTGATCGCCGGCGTCGCCGACCACCTGCACCAGCCCGGCCAGTTCGTGCTCGAGCACGCCGCCTGCCATGCCGAGGTGCTGCCCCAAATGATCGACGACGCCCCAGGGCTCACCCAACCAAGAATACTCGCCGACCACGAACACCTGCCCCGCATCCTCGTCGCGGACCGGGCGTGATCGCTGCACTCATAGAACCATTAAGGCCATCATCCGCGCACCAGATCGTCAAGTGCTGCCGGTAAATCAGGCCAATCAAACTCAAACCCTTGCTTCTCTAATCGCGTCGGCACGCACCGCCGCCCCAATAACGCTAGCTCCGGGTCTGTCCGCAGCAACCAACGCGCCCCCAAACGCACCGCCAACGCTGGAGCCGGAGGAGACCATGGCCGACCCCATGCTCGGCGTAATTCGCCCATGAAAGCTCGATTCGTCACCGGGTTCGGCGCGGTGACCATGTAGCTGCCTTCGTAGGCAACATCGTCCAACATCGCCAGCGTCAACCGCACCCAATCCGACTCGTGGATCCAACTGATCCATTGCCTTCCACTGCCCACCGTGCCCCCCAAACCCCAGCGGGTCAGTTGGTTCAGCCGGGCCAACGCCCCGCCTTCCCGCCCCAACACAAAGCTCGTCCACATCATCACACCCCGTTGGCCGGGCAACAACGCTTGGCCATACGCCTCTTCCCACGCCCGCGCGACCTCAGGCGCCAGGCCTTCGCCTAAAGGCGTCTGCTCATCGCAGACCACATCCTCAGGCAACGGGTCACCCACCCGGTGTGCGGTACCGGCCTGAACCCACACCCTCGGCGGTGTATCACACCGCTGCAATGCCTCGCCCAGCACTCGGCAGGAGTCCACGCGCGACGCAAAGATTTCCTTCCGCTCCGCTGGCGTCTTCCGGCAATCCACGCTCTTGCCGACCAAGTTGATTAAACCGGCGCACCCATCCAAATCGCCCACCCAATCCCCAACCGTTTCATTGTCCCAGACCCGATACGTCACCCCCGGCAACCCATCACCACCCCGCCGACTCAACACCACGACCGCATCCCCTCGTGCGACCAAGGCTTCAGCCAGCAGCCGCCCAAGAAATCCCCTGCCTCCAGCGATGACGTATCGCTTGCCCATCTGTTGATCCGGAATCTGCATGTGATCCTCCATGTAGAAACACAGCATACACGATATTTCATTTATTTCAGTCTTTACAGAAATAAAAGTTGGATTGGCCCAAAAAAACGGCCGCCGAAGCAGCCGTCGTTTTAATCGATCAGAGAAGGTTCATTCAGGCGTTGTAAGTCACCTGCTTGATCGCCTCGACGATCTTGCCCGCATGGGGCAGCATCGCGGCTTCGAGGTTCTTGGCGTACGGCGCGGGCACGTCGTCGTTGTTCACGACTACGACCTGGTTGTCCAAATCGTCCATCGCGTGGTCGTACACCTGCTTCGCCAGCTCGCTGCCGATCGATGCCATCGGCCAGGACTGGTCCACCACAACGCAGTAGCCGGTCTTCTTCACGGACTCGACTACCGTCGGCACGTCCAGCGGACGCACGGTCCGCATGTTGATGACCTCGCAGTCGATGCCCTGGGCTTCCAGCGCCTCTGCCGCCTCCAGGGCAAAGTGCAACGCACGCCCGAAGCAGGCCACCGTCACGTCCGCGCCAGGCTTGGTGATCTCCGCCTGGCCGAAGGGGATCGTGAAGTCGCTGTCTTCGTCGGCCGTCGGCGGGGCCCAGCTCACGCCCGGGACCGCGCCGTTGAGGTACTTGCTGAAGTCCTTGTCGCCCCGGCTGCCCATCCCCAGCATCCGCTCAGACTCAAGGTTAAAGACCGGGTCCTCATCCCGGATCGCGGTTTTCAACAGCCCCTTGGCGTCGCGCGGCGTCGCGGGGATCGCGATCTTCAGGCCGGGCACCTGACAGAACATCGACTCCACGCACCAGGAGTGGGTCGAGCCCAGTTGGCCGCCCGCGCCGTTGTTGCCGCGGAACACCGCCGGGCAGCCGAACTGGCCGCCGGACATGTAAAGCATCTTCGGGGCGTTGTTGATGATCTGGTCCGCCGCGACGAGGCAGAACGACCAAGACATAAATTCGATGATCGGCCGAAGCCCGTACATCGCAGCCCCGACCCCCAGCCCGGCGAACGCGGTCTCGCTGATCGGCGAGTCGACGATCCGACGCGGGCCGAACTCAGCGAGCATGCCCTCGGAGACCTTGTATGCCCCGTTGTACTCGGCGACCTCTTCACCCATCAGGAAGATCCGGTCGTCGCTCCGCATCTCCTCCTGCATCGCTTCGCGGAGGGCTTCACGGAACTGGATCTTGCGGTCGGTCGTGGCCACCATAGGTGCGGTCCTCGTGGGGTATCCGGGTGTGAACTGTGAAAAAGGCTCCCGCCAGCGCGGGCGAGAGTCTTACAGTTTAGGACATTTCGCAAAGCGTGGCAGGCGGGCACCCCCCGCTCAACGAGACTCCGGGGAGACTTCCGTAAGCATGCGAGAAAGCCGATCCGCCGCGGCTTGAGCAGCCGGGTTTTCACGCCCTGCCAACGCCCGGGCCAACGCTTCAAACGCCGCGGACTCCTGCTGCGCCCAGTACCAAAGCCCTTCATCCAGCCGGGCCCAGGCCTGCGCCTGCCCCTGTTCAGGCGTCAAAACCAGCCAGGGATATTCCCCGGACAGGATCGCCACCGCGTCCGGATGAGCGCAGCCCAGAACATGGTTGACCCGCCTCAACTCGATGCGGCGGACCACCTCATTCGCATCCGCCCCAAACATCTCCAGCAGGAGCCCCCGATTGTCAAACCGCTCGCCGGGAACCTGGCTGAGGCAGGTATGCATCAGTGAAGCCAGGTGCTCTGTCTCAAGCCCGCGTTGCACCGCCGCCTGCACTGCAGTCTGGTAGGCCTGCGGATCGCGCTGACGCAGCAGGTGATGCCGCTGAACATCGATGAGTTGATCGATCGGGACCGCGTCCTCGGCTTGGGCCTCCCAATCCGCCCAGGCTTGCGTTAGCCACGCCTCTGCCTGAGCCTCGGTCAGATCTCGAATGAAAGCATTCGCCAAGCGATCGCGGACGGTTTCGAAGGCTGCGCCCGCCGCGCCGGGGCTGTCCAACAGATCACCAAAGCCCTGCCGCATCCAGTGCTCACGCTGGGCTTGCGTGATCTCGCTGCTGTAGACAACGCTGCCGAGGATCTCCACGTACCGGCCGGGGTGCGCTTCGGTTTGCAGGTAGGCCAACGCCTCCTCAGGAAAACGTGACGCGAAGTACCAGGTCGGCTGCAGAACGTAGGTGTAGGAAACGTCCGGATCATGGGCTTCAATGATCTCGATCAGCGTCTGCGCGTCGGCTTCGTTCCAATCCACCGACTGCCCCGAAGCGGGCAGCACAAAACCAAAGGCCGCGGCGCACCACAGCCAACGCCGCACGCGACAAGCCCAAGAATGCGAATAAGCCATAGGAAGCCTCCTGCAGATCGGATACCCATGAAGGGCGCAGGCCAAGCGAAGGTTCAATCTGTGAAGAACAAAACGGCCACTGCACAAAGTCAGTGGCCGCTGAACTTGAACGTGGGTTCTGATCCCTTGGTTCACTCTGGCACGTAGTAGCGGAAGTAGTCGTACCGGGCTTCGCTGGCCTCGGGGTCGGGGTCGTTGCCGTCGGCGCTGATCGCCGAGAGCCAGACGTTCAGGTCATGCACGGGCTGTTGGCTGGCGTCGTAGGGCACCTCGTGGGTGAACTCGCCGTCGACAAAGAAGCGGACCCGCTCGGGTGTCCACTCGAAGCCGTAGACGTGCCATTCCGAAGCATCGAAGCCGGGGATCGCGACGAGGTCGCCGCTGCCCGCGGGAAGCTTGTTGGGGCTTTGGCCCGCCTCATCCTGGACGAACAGGTGCTGCCGGAACCGGCCCAGGCCCTCGCTGCTGTTCTCAAAGCCGTCGATCTCCAGGCGTGAGCCGTTGGGCCCGGCGCTGGTGGACACGGCCTGGCCCTGTGCCACCTGCGTCGTCCGCATCGACCAGAACGCGTGGTGCCAGCCTTCGTCGACCCGGCCGTCGGCATCGTCGTCCACGCCGTCTCCGAGCTTGGCGCGGACTTCGTAGTACCCAAACCCAAAGGCCTGGCTGCTGACCACGCCCGCGCCGGCATAGTCCATCCCGCGCACCGGGGCGTCCAGGGGCGTCAAGCGGAGGACGAGCTCGCCGTTCTCGATCGACACGTTCTCGGCCAACTGAACGCTCCGGCCTTTCGCATCGCCGCGGGTGTGCCAAGCCGACGCATCCAGCGCCTCGCCGTCAAACTCATCGGACCACTGCAGCACGTACCCCGCCGGGGGCGGCGGCGGGTCGGCCGACACCGCCTTCTGCACGGCCACGCCGGTGCCCGCTACGGATACACCGGCCACGGCCACTACGGCCGCCACTTTCATCTGCGCTATCTTCATCGCGGTCATCGCTCCTTCTGCAATCGTGATCGCCCCGCCGGTGCCCGCGGCACCCGCACTCGCGGCGATCGCCATGGATGGGATGGAAGCGGAGACCCCGGCCGGCGCGGCGTGCACCGCGTGAGCCAGTAACGACGAGCCGATCGCCCCGGCCGACAGCGCGACGCCGCGACGCTTCAGATGCTTCTGCAGCGACGCCAACGCCCGGTCCACGCGCCGGTGGGCCGTAGCCGTGCTGACGCCTTGCCGCTGGGCGATCTGCTGCAGCGTCAAGTGCTCGAAGAACCGCAGCAGCACCGCCTCCCGGTCCCGCCGACCCAGGCGGTCCATCGCCTCCTCGACGTAAGGCCCCAGGTCACGCCACGCTGCCTGCGTGCTGTCGTGCTCGGGTTGGGTGCTGGTGGGATTCATGGCTGCGGCCTCACGCTCGTGGCGCGCCTGTGTCTTGCGCTTGCGTAGCGCGTCGATCGCGGCGTAACGCGTCGTCTGGTACAGCCAGGACGACAGCACGTTCCCGTGCCGGATCGTCCCGGCCTTCTTGGCCAGGATGATGAACACTGCCTGCGTCACGTCCTCGGCCAGATCCCGACAACCCACACGCCGCAAAGCCGCCGAATAGACCAGACCCTGATAGCGCTCCACCAACAACTTGAAGGCCTTTTGCGAGCCCTTGTGGGCGTACTGCTCGATCAGTTGGGCATCATCCATTCGACGGGGTCTCCACCCGTAAGCCGAAAACCGGCTACGCGTTTCTCACGATAATCCAAATAAAAAACGCCGCACCGAAGTGCGGCGTTATGCATCAACCTGTTTTGGTCTTAGACCGTTTGGAGGAGTTACTCCCCTTCGACCAGGCGGTATGCCCGGACGTAGTCGTAGACCGCGATGCTCTGTTCGGGGTCGCGGTCACACCAGTTGGCGGCGATCGCCGTCAACCACAGGTTCAATTCGTCGTGGGTCCAGTCTTCGACGGGGTACTCGCCGATGACCGTGAGTTCGCCGTTGACGTAGAAGCGGACTTCGTCTTCGTTCCACTCGTAGGCGTAGGTGTTGAACTCGCTGGGGTCATAGTCCGGATCGGTCTCGCGCGGCCGAACGTGGTCGGCCGGAGGCACCGGGCGACGCCCCGCTTCTTGGCCATTCGGGCGCCAGATGATGATGTGCTGGGTGAAATGGGCGTAGTCCGGGTCCGCGTTTTCGTAGCAGTCGATCTCGGTCCGCCGTGCATCGGGGTACGTCGTAGTGATCGAGCCATCGGGCCCGTCGGGCTCGGCGTACATGGCCCAGAACGCGTGGTGCCAGCCTTCGTCGACCTGGGAATCGCCGTCGTCGTCGCGGCCATCGCCGAAGCGGGCGCGGACCTCGTAGTAGCCGTAGTGGAACCGCTCACGGGTCACGATCCCCGCGCCGGCATAGTGCTTGCCCTGGATCGGTTCATCGAGCACGGTCAGGTGCAGGGTCAGCACGCCATCGGCGACCTCGACGTTCTCACGCCGCTGCACGGACTGGTGCTTGGCGTCCGCTCGATAAGCCCAGGTCTCCAGGTCCAGGCCATCGCCGTCAAACTCGTCGGACCAGACCAACTCGTACCCCTCGGGTACACCCTCATGGTCGTCAGCCATTGCGTGGCCGCCTCCGCAGCCGACGCCAGCCAGGGTGGTCAATATCGCAACGCACAAAACGCTTTTCCAATGGTTCATCGATGGACTCGTAAAGGATTGGGATCAAACAAACAACACCACACCAATTACGCATCATTGTTACTATTTTGACCGCAACCCAAAAGGTCTAATTGCAGTCAATTTCTTTTCGATTGCGACCGAATGGTTTACGCAAAGTCAGGGTGGGGCTGTCCAACCTGGAACGGCTCGCCGTAGGGGTTGGCATAAACATGCTTGTACATGTCGTCTTCGACCGTCGGGATCGGGCTGTTCTCAGCGAACTCGATCGATTCCTTCGCCGCGTCCTTGGCTTTGTTGTCGATCGCGTTGATCTCGTCCTGCGACGCGATGCCGCGTTCGATCAGGTCGTTGACCAGCACGTTGATGCAGTCGCGTTCCTTGAACTCCGCGACCTCGTCCTTGGACCGGTACTTCTGCGGGTCGGACATCGAGTGGCCGACGTAGCGGTAGGTCTTGACGTTGATAAACGCCGGGCCGGGCGTCCGACCGTCGGCAGAATAGGTCGGGATGTCTTCGCGCTGGCCGGTCTCTTCGTTGTAGTTGATCGGGCGGGCGCCACGGGTTTTGGCAGCCTCTTGGGCGAAGCAGTCGTATGTCGCCAGCACGTCCTGGCCGTCACATTCGGCGTAACGCAGGCCGAAGGCTTCGGCCTTGTGCTTGAGGTCTTTGGCCATCGCGGTGCCCCGGGAAATGTCGGTGCCCATCGAGTAGCCGTTGTTTTCCAGCACGAAGATGATCGGCAGGTTGTACACCGCAGCCATGTTCATGCTCTCGAGGAACGCGCCCTGGTTCAACGCCCCGTCGCCGAGGAAGCAGAGGGTGACGCGCTCCTCGCTGTTGTACTGCGCGCCCCAAGCCAAGCCCAGGCCCATCGGGCACTGCCCGCCGACAATCGCGTGGCCGCCGTACATGTGGTTGGGCTTGTCGAACATGTGCATCGAGCCGCCCTTGCCCTGGGCACAGCCGGTGGTCTTGCCGAACATCTCGGCCATGCAGTGGTTGGGGTCCATCCCCCGGGCCAGCGCCAGCCCGTGGTCGCGGTAGGCCCCGATGATCGGGTCGTCGCCGTTGAGTGCGGAGATCGCACCGACGGCGGTGGCTTCCTGGCCGATGTAGATATGGCAGAAGCCGCCGATCTTCGCCTGCTGGTACGCCTGCATGCAGCGTTCCTCGAACCGGCGGATGAGCATCATGTCATCGAGCAGTTGGAGGAGTTGAGCCTTGTCCAGCGACGCGGAGGGGCGTTCGGACGAGGCGGTATCGGCGGCCTGCGAGGCGACTTGGGTCATGGGGCGTCCTTCAATGAGGGCGATTGAGCTTCTGATCGAGCTTCAAATTCGGAGATCTATGTGGAGATCAATGTAAGGATCAGTGTGCTGATCCGATTGATGGCTACGGTCCGGGGCTCATCTGCGACGCGGATGAGCAATTCAGATAATCAAGTGTAGGGAGAGGCACCCCCCCCAGCAACCATCATCGGCTGGAAGACCGCCCCGGTTTGGCTGGCTTCCTCGAACCCGTTTACACTCTCAAACTTCAGCGAATCACGATAAACACGCTTCACGCTGACCAGATGTCATTTTTCGCCCGGAGCCCAGGCTTGCCCATCCCGCCACGACTCATTCGCCCCCGCCCGACCCGCTTCGGCAAGGCGTTATCCCCCCTGATGTGGCTGCTCGCATTCACCCTCGGCGCGGGCTTGGGGTTCCCCCTCACGGCATTCGGCCAGGGCGACACGGGCCTGGACCCCAGAGGCCGACCGATCGCGTCCGTTGAACTGGAGGGCCTCGTTCGGCTGGACCCCCAGGCGGTGTTCAACTCGATCCGCTCCACCGCAGGCGACCCCTACGACGACGTGGTGGTCCAGAACGACATCGACCGCCTGACGCTGCTGGACCGCTTTGACTTTGTCGGGGCCCGCGTGCAGCCCAATGACGATGGCAGCGTGTCGCTGACCTTCGTGCTCAACGAGCTGCCGCTTCTGGCTGATGTTGTGGTCGCGGGCAACCGCAACATCAGCGACGGCGAGCTGCTGGCGCTGGTCCGTTTACGCAGCGGTGACCCGGCACGCGGAACGTTCATCGAGCAGGGTAGACGCCGGATCATCGCTGAGTACGAACGGCAAGGCTACTTCGTTGTCGACGTGTCCATCGACCAGGAACTGCTGGACGAAACCGGCATCCTCGTCTTCAGCATCCGCGAAGGCCCGCGCGTCCGGATCAAGGGCATCCGCTTCGAGGGCAACACCGTGTTCGCCGACCGCCAACTGCTGGCGGAGATCCGCACCCGGACCCACATCCCCATCTTCCGCAAGAGCGCCCTCAGCCTGGACCGGCTCGAGCTCGACGACGCAGCGATCCGCAACTACTACCGCGGCCAAGGCTACCTCGAGGCCCGGGTCGGCAGCCTGCCCCAGCTTTCCGAAGACCAGGAGCAAGCGGTCGTCACGTTCTACGTCGAAGAAGGCCCCCGCTTTCTAGTCTCCAACATCCGCGTCCAAGGCAGCACGCTCTTGCCCGATCGGCAAGTACTTTTGAACATGGCGCTGCGCCCGGGGGACATCTACTCCGAAGAGCGTCTGGAAGAATCCACCTCGGCGATCCGTGACCTGTACGGGCGGCTTGGGTATCTCGAGACACGGGTTCAGATCCGGGAGCTTTATCACGAGACCCAGCCCCGCGTGGACCTGGAAGTCACGATCGCCGAAGGGGTCCGCTCACGCGTCGGGCGGATCGAGATACGAGGCAACAACCTGACCCGCGACCGGGTGATCCTGCGGGAAATCCGTGGCATGTCGCCCGGCCGATACTTCAACGGCCCCGGGGTGGAGCAAACCCGCCGGCGTCTGTCCGAGTCCAGCTTGTTCGGGGACGCCACCGTGACCGTGCTGGGCAACCCCGACGATGAAGTCCGGGATGTCCTGATTCAGGTCTCCGAAACCAACACCGGCTCGCTGAGCTTCGGGGCGGCGATCAGCTCCGACTCGGGGGTGCTGGGGGCGATCGACCTGCGTCAGAGCAACTTTGACATCACCGACTGGCCGGACACCGCATCGGAGTTCTTCGGCCAACGCGCGTTCCGCGGCGCAGGACAAACCTACAACCTCACGCTCCAGCCCGGTGCGGAACTCAGCCGGTACTCCATCAACTTCCGCGAACCCCGGCTGCTGGATAGCAACATCAGCCTGAGCACGGGCGCGTTCTTCTTCGAGCGCGAGCGGGAAGATTTTGATGAGCAGCGGCTGGGCGCGAACATCGGCGTCGGGCGACGCTTCGGCGACGTCTGGTCGGGCAACATCGAAGCCCGGGTCGAATCGATCGATCTGCAGAACATCGAAGACGATGCACCGGTCGACGTGTTCGAGGTCCAAGGGGACAACCTGCTGACCGCGATCGGGATCGCGGCACGACGGAACACCACCGACAGCTTCCTGTTCCCGACCCGAGGCAGCCGATCCGAGTTTGGCATCGAACGCGTGGGCGCCTTCGGCGGCGACTTCAACTTCACGCGGGTCCGCGCCGAGTTCAGCAAGTTCTGGCTGATCGAAGAAGACTACCTCGGCCGACCCAGCGTGCTGCGGTTCAGCGCCGAGACCGGGTACATCCTCGAACGCGACGAGGCCCCCCTGTTCGAACGCTTCTACGCCGGGGGCCACTCCTCCTTCCGCGGCTTTGACTTCCGGGGCGTCGGCCCCCGCGGCATCCAGAACGACACCGGCATGCTCGGCAACGACCCCGTCGGCGGCGACTTCATGTTCCTCACCACCCTCGAGTACAGCGTCCCGCTCTATCAGGACTTCCTCCGCGGCGTGGTGTTCACCGACATGGGCACCGTCGAAACCGACATCGGCTTTGACGACTGGCGCGTCTCGCTGGGCGTGGGCATCCGAGTCAAGGTACCCTTCCTCGGCCAAGCGCCCCTGGCGCTGGACTTCGCTGAAGCTTTGATCAGCGAAGACGGTGACGAGACCCGCCAAATCAGCTTCGCGATCGAACTTCCGTTTTAAACCCGACGTTTAAAACCCACTGTCTACCCCCTTCGCCAAACCTACGGAGTGATGAGATGAAACGCCGCCCGATGATCGTCCTGTTGACCGCCGCCGTGATGGGCCTGGGCCTGTTCGTGGGCCTGCGCCCGACGATCGCCCAGCCGGCCGCCGGCTCGCGCAGCAACATCGCCACCATCGATATCGCCACGGTGATCGACCAGAGCCAGGTCCGCACGGCTTTGGAAGCCCAGGTCAACCAACTGCAGGCTCAGATCAATACCGAGACCGAAGGCATGCAGGCTCAAGTCACCAACTTGCAGACCGAGTTGCAGGCCCTCCAGCCCGGGTCGTCGGCCCACCAGAACAAGCAGCAGGAACTGGAATTCGCGGTGATGCAGTTCCGCACCTGGGTGCAGTTCCAAACGGTCCGCCTCACCCGTGAAGGCGGCATGCAGGTCGAACGCCTGTACCTGCTCATGAACGAAGCCACCGCGCAGGTCGCCCAAGAGAACAACGTCGACGTGGTGCTGTTTTACTCGTCGGACCCCGACCTGGCCTGGGAAGAGCCCGAGCAGCTCAACGCCAAGATGTCGATCCGTCAGGTGATCTACGCTTCGGAAGAGTCCGACATCACCTCGCAGGTCATCCAGCGGATGAATACCAACTTCCAGGCCGGCCAATAAGCCTGTTGGCTTAGGCCCTCCATGAAAACCTACTCCACCGCCCAGCTCGCAGAGCACCTGAACGCCGAGTTGCTCGGCCCGGGTGACCTGTCGATCGTCGGGTTGGCGCAGTTTCATGCCGCGGGCCCGGGCGAATTGACGTTCATCGGCCAAGCGCGTTTCGCCTCGCAATGGGCAAAGTCGCAAGCCTCTGCCGCGATCGTCTCTCGCGACCTTGACCTCGAGCCCTGCGAGCAGCGGGCGCTCCTGGTGGTCAATGATGCGGACCTGAGTATGGCCACGGCGTTGGAGCTGTTTGCCCCCGAGCCGAATCGCCCGGAGATCGGTGTCCATCCTGCCGCCGACATCCACCCGAACGCAACGCTGGGAGCAAACGTCGCCATCGGCCCGTTCGCTTGTGTGGGCTCGGGCGCGGTCATCGGGGACGGCTGCGTGCTGCACCCGCATGCGGTGGTGATGGCTAACGCCCAACTCGGGCAAGGCTGCGAACTGTTCTCCCACACCTCGGTCCGTGACCGTTGCATCCTGGGCAACCGCTGCATCCTGCATGACCACGCGGTCATCGGCGCGGATGGCTTTGGATACCGGCCGGACCCCACTGCGGCACCAGACCCCAGGGGGCCCCACATCGTCAAGATCCCGCATGTCGGGATCGTTCGGCTCGGCGACGAGGTGGAGATCGGCGCCAACTCGTGCGTCGATCGCGCCAAGTTCGGTGAGACCGCTCTGGACGACATGGTCAAGGTCGACAACCTCGTGCAGATCGGCCACAACTGCACGATCGGGCGGGGCACCGTCATCGCCGGGTGCGCGGGCATCGCGGGCTCGGTCACGATCGGGGCCTACTGCGAGATCGGCGGCGGCGTCGGGATCGCGGACCACCTCTCCCTCGGTGACGGCGCACGCATCGCCGGCGGGTCCATTGTCTCTCACCACATTCCCGCCGGCGAGACCTGGGGCGGCTTCCCCGTACGCCCCATCGGCAAGTGGCGCCGCGAGATGGTTGCCCTGCGCAGGCTCCCCGATCTGGTGAAGGGCATGCGCCGCCGGTAAACTGGTCAGTTGGATCGAGATTTCCCGATCTAAACCAAGCCCCATGAAACCCCAACACACGATCGCCAAACCTGTGTCCCTTCAAGGCGTCGGCCTCTTCACCGGCCAAGAAGCCACCGTGCGCTTCTGCCCGGCCCCGGCCAACCACGGCATCGTGTTCGTCCGCACAGACCTGTCCAACGCAGAGGTCCCCGCGACCTACAAGCACCTGGTCCCACGCTCGCGCCGGTCGGCGATTAAATCCGGCCAAGCGGTCGTCGAAACCATCGAGCACGCGCTTTCGGCGATGGCCGGGCTGCGCATCGACAACCTCCGCATCGAAATCGACGGCCCGGAAGTCCCGATCATGGACGGCTCGGCCAAGCCCTTCTTCGATGCCCTAGCCGACGCCGGCCTGGTCGAGCAAGACGCGCCGCGGCGGTACATGAAGATCACCGAGCCGATCCTCGTCCAGCAGGACGACGCCACGATCACCGCGCTGCCTTGTGCCGAGGAAGAGACACAGTTCGTCTACGAGCTGGACTACTCCAAAGTCTCCACCGTCATCGGCCATCAGGTCCGCACGTTCGATTTCACCCACGGCGACTACGCCCACGAGATCGCACCCTCGCGCACCTTCGCCCTGAAAGAAGAAGCCGAAGCGGCGCGGGCGGCCGGGATGTTCACCCACGTGTCCGAAGACGACACCCTGGTGATCGACGAAGAAGGCCCGATGGGCAGCAACCGCTTCCGCTTTCCCGATGAGCCCGTTCGGCACAAAACGCTGGACCTGATCGGGGACCTGTATCTGCTTGGCTGCCCCGTGCAAGGCAGGATCATTGCCCACAAGTCCGGGCACCCGCTGAACCACCAGCTCGTCGGCAAGCTGATCGAACAGCAGCAGTTCCAGCACCGCCGACACATCACGCAGCACGAGACCGCGATCGACATCAAGCGGCTGATGAAGATGCTGCCGCACCGGTTCCCGATGCTGCTGGTCGATCGGGTGGTGGAGATCGACGGCGACCGCCGCGCGGTGGGGGTCAAGAACGTCTCGATCAACGAGCCCTTCTTCCAAGGCCACTACCCCGGCACCCCGATCATGCCCGGCGTGCTGGTCGTGGAAGCCATGGCCCAGCTTTCGGGCGTGCTGATCGGCCAGAACCTGGAACACACCGGCAAGCTCGCGGTGCTGCTGTCGCTGGACCGTGTCAAGCTCCGCCGGCCGATCACGCCGGGCGACCAGCTCACGATCGAAGCCGAGGCGGTCAAGGTGCGGTCGCGGATCGCCCAGATGAGTTGCCGGGCGTACGTCGCGGAAGAGCTTGCTGCCGAAGCCGAGGTCAAGTTCATGCTCGTCGATGACGATCAAGAGTAGCCCGACGGACCCACTCCCCATGCCGACCATCCACCCCACCGCGACCGTGGACCCCAAAGCAACCCTGGCGGATGACGTTGTCGTCGGCCCGTACTGCTTCATCGGCCCGGGGGTCACCATCGGCCAGGGCACCCGCCTGATCGCCCACGTCACCGTCCTGGGCCCGACCACCATCGGTTGCCACAACACGATCTACCCCCAGGCCGTCCTCGGCGGCGACCCGCAGGACCTCAGCTACCGCGGCGAGCCCACCACCCTCAGCGTCGGCGACCACAACGAAATCCGCGAGTGCGTCACTCTGCACCGGGGCACCTTAAAAGACGGCGGCCAAACCGTCTTGGGCGATCACAACCTCATAATGGCCTACTGCCACCTCGGCCACGACTGCATCGTCGGCAGCCACATCATCATGGCCAACAGCGTCCAAGTCGCCGGCCACGTCCACATCGAAGACCACGCCAACATCTCCGGCTCCGTCGGCATCCACCACTTCTGCACGATCGGCGGCTTCGCCTACATCGGCGGCATGACCCGCATCGTCCACGATGTGCCCCCCTACATGGTCGTCGAGGGCAACCCCTCCCGCGTCCGCAAGGTCAACACCACCCTCCTCAAACGCCACGGCTTCGACGAGGAAACACAGGAACGCCTCAAGAAAGCCTTCCGCCTGCTCTACGCCCGCAACGGCGACGGCACGTTCGGCTCGGGCACCACCGTCGACATCCTGGCGTTCCTCGAAACCATGTACCCCCAGGACGCCGCCATCGAACGCTTGGTTCAGAGCATCCAACGCTCGACCGATGGACTGCATGGCCGATACCGTGAAGCCCTCCGGCAACCCCCGGCGACACAGCCCGCTGACGTCTGACCCACCCCCTACTTCCGACCCAACTTCCCACCCCTCCACCGACGCATACCCGATGAAGACTTACCTCGTTACCGGCGCTGCGGGCCTGGTCGGCTCCCACCTCTGCGAACGCCTGCTCCACGCCGGCCACGCCGTCGTCGCGGTGGACAA
Source organism: Phycisphaeraceae bacterium (assembly GCA_965230305.1). Taxonomy (GTDB): domain Bacteria; phylum Planctomycetota; class Phycisphaerae; order Phycisphaerales; family Phycisphaeraceae. The sequence goes on from OZ245998.1 coordinate 1,059,037, forward strand.
CTTCAACGACTACTACAACGTCGACCAGAAGCGCCACAACGTCGCGGGCTTCAGGGACCACGAACACTGCACCTTCGCCGAGACCGACATCCGCGATGCCCAAGGCATGATGCAACTGTTCGAAACGCATCAGCCCCAGGCGGTCGCCCACCTCGCCGCGATGGCCAACGTCCGCTACTCCATAGGCCGCGCCCCGCTTTACAACGAAGTCAACATCACCGGCAGCGTCAACCTCCTCGAAGCGGCGTACAAAACCTCCAAGCCCAACTTCGTCTTCGCCTCCACCAGCAGCGCCTACGGCAAAACCCAGCAGCTCCCCTTCACCGAAGACGACCCCGCCAACGCGCCGCTCTCGGCCTACCCGGCGAGCAAAAAAGCCATCGAGCTGATGGGCTACACCTACCACAACCTCCACGAACTCCCCTTTACCGCGCTGCGTTTCTTCTCGGTCTACGGCCCGCGCGCCCGGCCGGACATGATGCCCTACATGGTCACCGACCGGATCGCCCGCGGCGAAACCATCACCCTCTTCAACGCCGGCCAGATGAAACGCGACTGGACCTTCGTCGACGACATCGTCGCCGGCGTCCACTTGGCGCTGGACACGCCCCTGGGCTACGAGGTCGTCAACATCGGCCGGGGTGAGCCCGTGCTCATGGCCGACTTCGTCCACATCATCGAAGACCTCATCGGCAAAAAAGCGATCCTCGAGACCCCGCCCGCCCCCGCCAGCGAGCCGGAGATCACCTTCGCCAACATCGATAAAGCCAAAAGGCTGCTGGGCTATGACCCCCAGACGCCCGTCCAGCAGGGCCTGGCACGGTTATGGGACTGGTACCAAAAGACCCACCACACCGCGGGCACTTAACCCACGCCCCAAACCGGCCGATGTAGCTTCTATGCCGGTTTTCAGCCCCCAGTTTCTGAATCACGTGCCCAACAAGGAGACCCGCCGTTTCGGTCGCCTCCGTTGTGAGGGTGTGCTCTGCAACCTCGGGGACGTCATCAACATCTCCGCCGGCGGCGTGAAGATCACCCGCCGGGGCCTGACCCGCCGGGCCGCGGGCGAGCACACCGTGATCGAGCTGCGTGCGATGCAGAAGCACATGCTGCTGGAAGTCGAGTGCGTCCGCTCGGACAAGGCCGGGCTGTTCCGCATCATCGAAGCCTTCCGCTTCATCGATATCGACGATGAGCAACGCGACAAGCTCATCCAGATGCTCCAGCCCACCCTCGACCGCAAGTCCTTCGCCCGCAGCAACGCGGCGTAAGACACAGCGAAACCGTTCGCAAGCCCACCGGGTTTCAATCCTTCGCCGTCGCATGGATCGGGGTCGCTCTAAACATCACTGTGGTGACCGCCCCGTGGTGGTTGCGTGAGGTCTTGCTGAGAAGATCCAAGCAACGCAGCGCAGCCAAAAGCTTGAAACCCAAACCATCAAAAATCAGAGATTAGCAATCAAAAAACGCCCCAGCGTCTCCGCTCCGTTTGCCGGCGCGTGCTGACGCAGCGCCCCGCGCATCCGCGAACGCTCGGCCGCATCCTCCAACAACCCCGGCAGCACGGCTTCGAGCGTGTCCGCGTTCCGCTGCGCATCCACCACGTCCTCCCGCAGCAGCGCGCCGCCCGTCGCGACCAACGGCTCAGCGTTCAGCTTCTGGTGCTGATCCTTGTGGTACGGGTACGGAAAGAACACCGTCGGCACCGCGTTGGCCCACACCTCCGCGGCACTCCCCGCCCCAGCCAAACTCACCGCCAGGTCCGATGCCGCCCACGCCAGGCCCATCCGATCACAGAAGGGCCACACCGTTGCCCCCACCCTAGCCTCGGCATACCCCGCCCGCACCATGGCTTCATCCCGCGTGCCGCTCAGGTGCAACACCTGCCAGCCCTGCAACGCCCGCCGGCCCGCCTCCCGCTTCGCGAACGCCACCATCATCTGGTTGATCGACCCCAGCCCCTGCGACCCCGCCACCACCACCAGTACCGGCTTGTCGGCATCCAACCCCAGCGCCGCCCGTGCTTCGGCCGGCCCCACCCCGGGCACCGCTTCGCGCCTCAACGGCAACCCCACCCGCGTCGCGCTCGGCCAAACCGGCGTGTCGTACACCGAGAACACCTGCGTCGCCCACCTCGCCGCCAACCGATTCGCTTTGCCCGGCACCGCGTCCAGACTCACCAACGCCACCGGCAACCCCGCGTCCGCCGCCGCCGCCGCCGCCGGTGCGGACACGAACCCGCCCGTTGCCACCAACGCCTTCGCGTCGGTCTGCTGAATGACCTGCCGTGTCGCCCGTCGGGCCGCCCGAAAGCCTTTGAGGAACTTCAACAAACCCTTAGGCCGAGCGATCAACGGGGCCGCGGGGATCGCGCTGTAGTCCAGCCCCAGCCCCGCGGTGATCTGCGCATCCAGCGGCCGCTCCGACACGAGAAAGTGGCCTTGCATCCCCGCGTCGCGCAGGTGTTCCCACACCGCCACGTTCGGGTAGATATGCCCCCCGCTGCCCCCGCCTGCGAACAAGACTGTTTTGGGTTTAGCCACAGATATACACCGATGAAAAGGGTTGCTGAGGTTTGAAGCACAGGCTACGCCAACGCCAGCCCTTCTTCATCCAACCCTTCCTCATCCAGCTCTTCTTCCCATGCCTGTTCATCCCAAGCCTGTTCATCGGTATCCATCTCCGGCTCGCGGCTTTCTTCCAGTGCGTTGGCGTTGTCCAGCCCGGCGACCAACCCCAACGCGAACGCGGTGACAATCCAGCCGGTGCCCCCCGCGGAGATCAAAGGCAGCGCGATCCCCTTCGTCGGCACGACCACCGTCACCACCGCCACGTTCATCGCCGCCTGCATCGACACCGTCAGCAGCACCCCCAACGCCAGCAGCCGGCCGAACCGGTCCGTGCAGTCCCGCACCACCTGCATCCCCACCCAAAGCAGCATCACGTATAGCCCGATCACCAGCCCGGCCCCAGCAAGCCCCAACTCCTCAGCGATCACCGCGAAAATGAAGTCCGTCGTGTCCTCGGGCACGTACCCGAACTTCTGGATGCCGTTGCCCAGCCCGCGCCCGGTCACCCCGCCGTTGCCGAACGCCAGGAGCGATTGGATCGCGTGGTACCCCGTGCCGTCGGGATCACCCCAAGGGTCGATGAAAGCGGTCAGCCGCTTCACGCGGTACGGGCTGGTCATGATCGCCGCGACGAACCCCGCCCCAGCCAAAGGCAGGATCGTGCCGACCTGCCAGAGCTTCGCGCCCCCCGCGACCAGCAGGCAGACCGAGACCGCCGCGATCAGGGCAGCGGTCCCCAGGTCCTCCAGCACGATCAATGCACAGGCGAACCCCACCACCGCCAACGCCGGAAGCAGCCCGGCCCCGAACTTGTGCAACACCCCGCCCCGCCGAGCCCCCCACCACGCCAGGGCGATCACCATCGTGAACTTCACCAGCTCGCTCGGCTGGAACGTCACCGGCCCGAGCTTCAGCCAACGCGATGCGCCGTTCACGTTGTGCCCGACCCCCGGCACCAGCGTCAGCCCCACCAGCACCAACGCGCCGATCAGCACCCACGCCGCCCGATTGAAGACCCCCCGGTGGTTGAACACCTCGCGCACGTCCAGCCGGCTGGCCAGCAGAAACGCCGCGATCGCCAGCCCTGCGTATATCACGTTGCGGGTCTTGAACACCGCCAGCAGGTCGCCCATCGCCGCGTCGTCGATCTGCATCCCCGCCGAGTGGATCATGACCACCCCGATGCCCAAAAGGGCACAGACGATCACGAAAAGGGCTTGGGCCGGGCGCATGCCCAAGCTTATCGGCCAGACGCCGGTCGGGGCCGCAACCTCGGCAGAAGGCGGCGTGGCCGGGCCTGAGCGGTGCGAAAGCCCGTTTGCTTACGGCGAGCCCTGCATCTGGCCGTACCAGTCCAGGACGCGTTCGGGCTTGAGGAAGAGGTAGAACAACTGCCCTTCGGCGGCCTGGCGGCCGGCGAGGCCCTCGGCGGGGGCGCCGGTGCCGATGTACAGGTCGGCGCGGCCGGGGGCGCGGATTGCACCGCCGGTGTCCTGGTCCATCATGAGCTGGTGGAACGTGCGGGTCGTGCCCGAGGCGGGGCTGAGGGTGGTCTGGACGAACACCACGCCGCCGCGGGGGTAGATGGCCTTGTCGGTGGCGAGGGTGCGCATCGGCGTGACCTGGAAGCCCAGAGAACCCGCGGGCCAGGTGCCCGGGCCGTACTCTTGGAAGAAGACGTAGCGGTCGTTCTGGTGGGTGTAGTGGTCTAGGTCCTGGGGATTGAGCTGGAAGTAGTTGCGGAGGGTGGGCAGCGAGAGGGTGTCGGCTGAGAGCTTGCCGTCCTGGATCAGGAGTTGGCCGATGGAGGTGTACTCGGCGCCGTTGGTGCCGGCGAAGCCGATGTCCATGGTGGTGCCATCACGCAGGCGGAGCCGGGCGGAGCCGTTGACCTGGATGATGTAGGCGTCGAGCTTGGAAGCGAGCCAGACGAGTTCGCGGCCCGCCAGGCCGAAGGAAGCCGGGTCGGCTTCGATCTGTCGCCGGGTGGGGTAGGCGGTGAGGGTGTCGTTGACCCGGCGGCCGAGGACTTCGCCGGTCTTGGGGTCGGCAACGAGGTCGGCGGGGCGACGGTACAGCGGGTAGGAAAACTGGGCGTTGCGGGTGCGCGACGCGTCGAAGACCGGGGAGTAGTAGCCGGTGTAGAGCACGGTGCCCGCGCCGTCCCAGCCGACGGACTGCCAGACGTCGAACTCACGCTCCAGCGCGGTGTAGCGTTGGTTGGGCGGGAGCTTGGCGAGCTCTTGAACAGCGTAGACCGAGGCCCAGGCGTGGGCGTGGGAGATCGACCCCAGCGGGAAGAACTGCTGCGTGGACGGCGCCCGGAACCAGCGGAGGCTGCGGGCCAGCGCTTCGTTGAAGCCGGGGTCGGCCATCTGATCCACGACGGGGTTCAGGTCCGGCCAAGCGGCGCGATTGAGTCGGCGGAGCGCATGCGCACCCGGCGGCAATGGGCGGGAGTATTCGGGTGCGGCAGGGACCGGCTCGGGGTTCTGCCGGCAGGCGGGAAGGGTCAGCAAGAAAAGGCTTGCGAGGATGAGGGTGCGTCGCATCGGGGCTCCTGATCAACCTCAAGTCTAGCGGAATCGTGGCCCGCATCGGCGTGGGGTATCCTGTGGGGCTCGATGGAGCAGACACCGGTGCATCTTGCGGGGGTGGGTTTGCTGACGCCTCTGGGGCAGTCGGCCTGGGAAACATTCCGCGCGCTGCTGAGCGGGCAAACCCTGGGCGATCGAGCGCAGGGCATGCCGGAGGATGTGGCGTTGTTAGACCGTGTCAAAGCGGTCGGCTGCGTGAAGACCGCCCAGCATTCGCTGACGGACGTCACGGTGACCCTTGCGGAGAAGGTCGCGCGGGAAGCCTGCGACGCGGCGGGGATCGACGCGCGGGGGCTGCCTTGCTTCGTGGGCACCAGCAAAGGCGCGATCGGGGCGTTGACCGCTTTGGCCAGCGGCAGCCGGGCGGTGCCCGATGCGGCGTTGGCTGTAGCGCTGGGCCCGCAGGGGTACCTGGCCCACCACTTGGCGCAGCGGCTGAAACTGAAGGTCAAGCGGGTCGAGGTTGCGGCGTGTGCTTCGGGCCTGATCGCACTGGACGCAGCCAGGCGGTACGTGCAGCGGGGGGACGCGGCGGACACGGCGGTGGTGGTCACCGCGGACTCGGCGATGCTGCCGATGTTCGTGCATGCCTATCAACGGCTGGGCGTGCTGGCCCCGGAAACCGACTACCGGGGGGCTTCGCTTTGTGGGCAGCGGCATGGGTTCATGCTGGCGGAGCAGGCGGCGGCGGTGGTGATCAAGCGGGGCGAGGGGGAGATTCAGCTGCTGGACACCGCTTCGCTCACGGACCCGCACGACCTGATCCGGTCGGATGAAACGATGCGGACGCTGCGACAGATCGCGGAGCGGTTTGCAGAGCACGGGCCTTTGACGATGCTTCAGCCCCACGCGCCGGGGACCGCTTCGCATGACGCGGCCGAGGCGGCGGTGCTCGAAGACGTGTTCGGCGGCGTGCCGGCGTACGGCGCCAAAGGCGCGTTGGGGCACGGCTTAGGCAGCTCGGGTTTGGTGTCGGTGGCGTTGTCGGCGTTGATGTTGCGAAGCGGGATCCGTCCGGGCATGCCCTGGTTGGACGGTATCTTGAGTACGGGTTTAGGACTACACCCGGGCAAGGGCGCGACCCCACGCGATGGCAAACACGCTGTATTTGCAGCAGGATTCGGTGGCCACGTCGCCGGCGCGTTGCTGGGCATTTGAATTTGATGAAGCGTTTAGAAGCGAGTCGTGCCGGCCTCAGCGGTTGGTCTGTCTCTGTAGAATTGAAGGCTCACTGCCCGCCGAACTATCAGCCAAAGGAGCCTGAAGGTGCCGGAGATGTTGAAGAAATTGGGGATCGGATCGAACGACGAAGTCTCAGCTGAGTATGCCGCCGAGCTGGATCGGTTGATCTACTTCCGGCTTGTTGCTCAGGGATTAATGGATGCTTCGGCGTGCCCGGACGAGATGACAGCCGACCTGGCGGAAGAAGTCCGGGATCGGCAGCGTGCGGTGGAGCGGGGCGTTGAGCCGCGTCACTGCCCGGTCGACGAGCGGATCCTGGGCTTCCTGCGGGATCACCTGAGCGACGTCGCGACGGACATCGAACTGCCCGATCCGGGGATCACGCTGGACCGCCACGGGATCGCGCGGCGGCTCTCGCTGCCCGCCACCGGCGACAAGTTCGAAAACGCTTTGGTGAAGTCGACGCGGATCGCCAACGGCGTGCTGCACAACCCCCGGCATGACCGGCGAACGACCAAGGGGACGTTCCACGTCGTCGAGGGCGGGCTGCCCGTGCCGGCCGGCAAGTTTGCGGTGCCCAAATCGGTGTTCGCCAAGATGCTGGCGCACGCCTGCCGCCCCCCGGCGGACATTTCGCTGCTGCCGTTTACCAGCGAGATGGACGAGCCGGCGCACACCTGGGTGTCGCTGCTGCTTCGGCCGATCGTGTGCCCGGAGGTTGAAGGGGCGTGTGCCCAGCGGACGATGGAGGTGCGTTTCTTCGTGCCGGGCTCGCTGGTGAGCAACCTGGACTTTGTGGAGTCGATTTTCGGCAACGCCGGCGACCCGTTCCTTGCTCGTAACGATGCGGGGCTGGATGTCGAGCACTGGACCGGGCACACCGGTTGTGTGATCCTCGCGCCGCACCTGAGCGAGCTGACCAAGAAAGAACTCGGCCTGCCGCACGTCAGCGAAGCCACGGAACGCCAGAAGGCCGACGGCATGTGCTGGGAGCAGGAAGACGAGAAGTACAACAACGGCGGCGCGTTCAAGCTGACCTGCCGGACCGAAGACGGCGTGGTCGTGACGCTGATTGCGGACAACTACTTCGGCTACTGCAAGAAGGAAGTCAAGACCCAGATCAGCTACGCGGCGAACCTGATGGGCTGGTGCGAAGAAGAGCACGCCGGGGGCACCGTGGCGTTCCCCGTCTACAACATCGGCGACGAGTTCCGCGTCAACAGCCGGCGCTACAACGGCCGGACCTTTGCCGATGTCGCCCGCGACTACGCCGAGCGCATCGACATCCAGCCGACGGGCTACGGGATCGACAAGCTGTACCCGGACGTGATCTACGTGCCCGAGGACGCGATCGCGCGGATGATTGACATGAGCATCTCCTGGGAGCGTGACGGCCAGTCGCACCGCATCCCGCTGGAGCCCAACAAGCACTACGTCGCCCCGTCGGGCTACCGGTTCCGCTTGGCCAAGCACCCGGCTGCGCCGACCTGGCGTATGGTCGGCACGGTCGGCGAAGGCGCCGTCTGCCACAAGCCCTGCACCGTCTCCGGCGGCGGCAAGAGCGAAATCAGCAAGCCGCTCCGCGACTACATGCTGTTCGGCCCGATCTTCGTGGCCGACGCCGAGTCCGACTTCCGCCTGGCCGGCGAGATCCTCGACCGCGATGACTACCACACCCGCTGGAAACCCGACGGCCCGGTCCCCGAAAGCGTCTACGCCGATAGGCCCAGCCGGAAAGTGCTGGACTCCTCGCGTTCGCTGGGCAGCGTGATCAAGCTGCTGACGCCTTCGGAAGACTACAACGACGAGTACAACGCCTGGCTGTCGGGCATGCCCAACTACATCTTCCCGATCGTGTACGCGATCAAGCGGCTGCAGAAGCCCGAGTGGGGCGATGACTGGCGGAGCCACTTCGGCGTCGAGACCGTCAACGGCTTCCCGGGCCACGAACTCCGCGTCAACAACCGCACGGTCATCGGCTCCTACGTCCGCGTCGGCACCGACGACTCGGGCGCGTGGCGCACCTTCAAGCTCCGGCAGGACTACCTGCCCTGCGAGAAGCTGTCGCTGGAAGACGACATCACCGCCTCGGTCGTGCTGCCGGTCGATTGGCTCACCGGGCTGAACCCAAACTTCGACCCGATGAGCGTGAAGTTCGTGCTCAACTGTGAGTACCGCTTCTTCCAGCGGCCGGATGACGCGATCCACCGCGGTCTGGACCAGAACACCGAGGCCGACCTCGCCCGGGACGACAACTTCATCTCCAACTTCGAACCGCTCACCAGCGAACAGGCCCGCGAGCTGACCGAAGACTTCATCGAGTTCGATCAGTACACCCAGCCGATGCAGGACCGTCTGCGCGGCGCGGCGGAACGCGGCGAGGGTTACGTCGTGTCCTCGGCGCACCCGCGTCTGGTCAACGGCGTGCCGACGAAGAACCCGCGCTACCTCCAGATCCGCCCGGACGTGCTGGACGAGAAGAAGTCGTACCTGCTGGAGCTGGGCACGCGGCTGTTCCGGGCGATCCCCGACGGCCAGCCGGTTCAGATGCCGGTCAACGCGGTGCTGCTGGGTCGGCGTAACAACCCGCCGGACGAAGCCGCGGGGATCCGCGGCCTGGCGGTGTACAACCCGATCCACTACCAGGAGCTGCCCGAGCTGTTCATGGACTTCATCTGCTCGCTCACGGGCAAGAGCCCCTCGACCACCGGGGCTGGCAGTGAAGGCGCGCTGACCAAGCGGCCCTTCAACGCCCTCCGCCCGGCGACCGACCTGAACAACGCCCTGGTCAGCTACATCCTCACCAACCTCGCGGGCTACTCCAGCTCGGCGGGGTACGTCGGCCCGAAGGTGCAGGTCGGCCACGACATCAGCCTGCTGATCCCCGAAGTCGTCGCCCGCATGGGCCCCGAGGAAATCGACCCGGCCTACCTGATTCAGAACGGCCTGCTCGAGAAGCTCAACGACTTCGACTACGAAGGCCAAACCATCCTCGCCAGCCGGCTGGGCTACCGCATCAACAAACACTTTGTCCGCACGTTCTTCGCGCGGATCTTCGACAACCCCAACAAGGTGTTCACCGAAGCGATGCTCAAGCCCGAGCTGCAAGGCATGGCGGACTACGTCGACGGGATCAAGAACATCACCGAAGCCCAGGAACGTGTCGCCAAGGAGTACTTCGACGGCAACACGCCAAGCGCCGGCGGTGGGGTCGAGGCCGCCTGCCCGCCGCTGCAGGCCTTGCTGCACATCATGGCGTTTGGCGATTACAACGGCATGACCGCCGAGTCGCCCGAGCTGCGCGAGATGTTCACGCTGGACCACATGCTGCAAAGCGATTGGTATCAGCGACGTCTGGCGACCCAGCAGCAGCGGGACACCGCCCTGTGGGCCCGGCACGCGTCCTATGTGCAGGGCGTGCTGAACGACCCGGCGTACGCCTTGGAAGCCCAGGAACTGAGCCTGGCCGATCGCCTGGCGTACGCCCAGGCCCAGCAGGCCAAGGCCGCCGACCCCGGGTACGCCGCAAGCCTCCGTGGGGCGCTGGGGGCCGACCCTTTGGGGCAATAAACCCGCCGGCCCGAATCTGAAAATGGCATGAAAAAACTTTCCGCGGTGGAAACCGCACCCCTGCGGGCCTATTACACTATAGGACCCGGCCATGCCATTAAGACTCAACCGAAAAACCGACTACGCCCTGGTGGCGTTGGCCCACCTCGCCGAGCTCGCCGAGGGTGATCAGCCCACCGCCAGCGCCCGGCAACTGGCCGAGCAGTACCACCTGCCTCAGGCGATGCTGACGAACCTGCTCAAAGAGCTGCAGCAGCATGGGCTGGTCGAATCCACGCGAGGCAAAGCCGGGGGCTACCGTCTTGCCTTGGCCGCCGACGAAGTCTCCGTCGGCGCGGTTGTTGAGTCGCTGGAAGGCAAGTTCTGCTTCGCACTGTGTTGCGAAGAGGAAGAGGAACACGCCTGCGAGACCTGCGAAGCCGTCCGCGATACCCCGGCGGGCCAGACCGTCCGCGAGTTGGGGCATCGGCTGCACGCCCTGCTTCACAGCGTCACGCTGCAGGACCTCGCCGCCGGCGAGCTGAGCCTCAGCCGGTAAACGAACCCGATCCCACCCACACCTACCCGCGCCCCCGCGCAGGAGAGCCCAGTGCCCACCGCCACGTCCACCATCCAGGAACTCGCCAGCAAAGGCTACGAAGCCGGCTTCGTGACCGACGTCGAGCAGGAGTTCGCGCCCCCGGGCCTAAACGAGGACACCGTCCGCTTCATCTCCGCCAAGAAGAACGAGCCGCAGTGGCTCTTGGACTGGCGTCTCAAAGCCTTCCGCCATTGGCAGACCATGGAAGAGCCGGATTGGCAGTACTTCGAGTACCCCCAGATCGACTACCAGGCCTACAGCTACTACGCGGCCCCCAAGAAGGCCCCCAAGTCGCTGGACGAGATCGATCCCAAAATCCGCGAGACCTACAACAAGCTCGGCATCCCGATCGCCGAGCAGGAAGTCCTCGCCGGCGTCGAAGGCGCCAAGCAGGTCGCTGTCGATGCGGTGTTTGACTCGGTCTCCGTCGCGACGACCTTCCGTGAGACCCTCAAGGAAGCCGGCGTCATCTTCTGTTCCATCGGCGAAGCGGTTCAGGAGCACCCCGAGCTGGTGCAGAAGTATCTGGGCTCGGTGGTCCCCTACCCGGACAACTACTATTCCGCCTTGAACTCGGCGGTGTTCTCCGACGGCTCGTTCGTCTACATCCCCGAAGGCGTCGACTGCCCGATGGACCTGTCGACCTACTTCCGGATCAACGCCAAGGGCACCGGCCAGTTCGAGCGGACACTCATCGTCGCCGACAAGGGCGCGAAGGTCACCTACCTCGAAGGCTGCACCGCTCCGATGCGGGACGAGAATCAGCTGCACGCAGCGGTGGTCGAGATCTACGCCCACGAGGACGCCCAGGTGCGTTACTCGACGATCCAGAACTGGTACCCCGGCGACGCCGAGACCGGGGCCGGCGGCATCTACAATTTCGTCACCAAGCGGGCCATGTGTGCCGGTGACCGCAGCCACGTCTCCTGGACGCAGCTGGAGACCGGCAGCGCGATCACCTGGAAGTACCCGTCCTGCATCCTCAAGGGTGACGACTCGGTCGGCGAGTTCTACTCCGTCGCCGTGACCAACGGCCGACAGCAGGCGGACACCGGCACAAAGATGATCCACATCGGCAAACGCACGAAGTCCACGATCATCTCCAAGGGCATCTCCGCTGGCCACGGTCAGAACATCTACCGCGGCCAGGTCCGCATCAACAAGGGTGCTGAGGACGCACGCAACTACACCCAGTGCGATTCCATGCTCATCGGCGACCTCTGCGGGGCCCACACGTTCCCCTACATCGACGTGATGAACCGAACCGCACACACCGAGCACGAGGCCACCACCAGCAAGATCGGCGAGGACCAGATGTTCTACCTCCAGGCCCGCGGCATCGACGAACAGGACGCGGTGTCCCTGATCGTCAACGGCTTCTGCAAAGAAGTCCTCAACGAGCTGCCCATGGAGTTTGCGGTTGAAGCCAACAAACTCCTGGACGTCAGCCTGGAAAGCTCCGTCGGCTAACCCCCTCCCCAAACAACACTTCACGACTAAAGACCGCATAAAGGCAAGGAACCCCAATGTCTCTGATCGAAATCAAGAACCTGCACGCCCGCCTCGAGGAACAGCCCGAGGTCGAGATCCTCAAGGGCATCAACCTCACCATCAACCCCGGCGAGGTGCACTCCATCATGGGCCCCAACGGCAGCGGCAAGAGCACCTTGTCCTCCGTCCTCGCGGGGCACGACGCCTACGAGGTCACCGAAGGTGAAGTCCTGTTCAACGGCGAAGACCTGCTGGAACTCGACCCCGAAGAACGCGCCCAGGCCGGCCTGTTCCTCGCGTTCCAGTACCCCGTCGAAGTGCCGGGCGTCAGCAACACGCAGTTCCTCAAAGCCGCCCTGAACGCTCGCCGCAACGCCCAGGGCCAGGAAGACATCGACGCGATGGCGTTCGTCAAGCTCGCCCGTGAAAAGGCCGAAACCGTCAACGTCCCGATCGAGTTCCTCAAGCGTTCGGTCAACGAAGGCTTCTCCGGCGGCGAGAAGAAACGATTCGAAATCTTCCAGATGGCGCTGCTGGAGCCCAGCTTCTGCATCCTCGACGAGACCGACTCGGGCCTGGACATCGACGCCCTGAAGATCGTCTCCGATGGCGTCAACGCGATGCGGGCCGCCGACCGCGGCTTCCTCGTCATCACCCACTACCAACGCCTGCTGAACTACATCGTGCCCGATTTCGTGCACGTCCTGGTCGACGGCAAAATCGTCAAGACCGGCGGCAAGGAACTGGCGGAAGAACTCGAAGCCAACGGCTACGCCGACGTCGAAGCCCTCGCTTCCGCCTGATGGCTTGAACCCACAAATACCCCCCTGCTCGCAGGACGTGAATATGACCGCGATGGAAACCGACAACACTCTCTTGACCACCCTGGGTTCGACCCCCGCCGACACCCCGGACTGGCTCACCGGCCTGCAGCAGCAAGGCAGAGCGCACTTCGAAGCCGTGGGCCTGCCGACCCGCCGCGACGAGGACTGGCGCGAGATCAACCTCGCCGGCCTATCCAAGCTAACCTTCGCCGACGCGACCGGCAGCGTCGCCGCCGACGAGCTGTCGCCTTACCACTTCCCCGGGCTCGACGCCGCGCTGGTCGTTTGTGTTGACGGCCGGTATGACGCCTCGCTATCCGACCTCGGCGAGCTTGCCCCAAGGCGTCATCGTCTCGACGCTTCGGGACGCGGTGGCGTCTCACCCCGAGTTGGTCCAGAAGCACCTTGCTAAGCACGCCGCCGCCGACTCGGATGCGTTCACCGGGTTTAACACCGCCCAGCTGCTGACCAACGGCAATGACGGCCTGTTCGTCTACGTGCCGCAGGACGTGACCGTCGAGCGGGCGATCCACCTGCTGTACGTCACCACCGATAGCCCAACGCCGACCGTCTCGCACCCGCGGACGCTCTACGTCGTTGAGGCCGACGCCAAAGCCGACGTCATCGAGCAGCACGTCGGGCTCGGCGAGAACGTCTACTTCAGCAACGCGGTGACCGAGGTCGTCGTGGGCGACCGGGCCAACGCTTCGCACACGTTCGTCGAACGCGAATCCAAGCAGGCGTACAACGTATCGACGCTCGCCACCTGGCAGGGCACCGAGAGCGAGTTCACCAGCCACAGCCTGCTGTTCGGCGGCAAGATCGTCCGCAACAACTGCCGCCCGACTATCGCCGGCGAGGAGGCGCTGTCCACGCTCAACGGCCTGTATATGCCCGATGACAACCGTGTCGTCGACAACTACATGTACGTCCACCACACCCACCCCAACTGCGAATCCCGCCAGTACTTTGCCGGCATCCTCCGCGGGCAGGGCAAGGGCGTATTCAGCGGCCGCATCAAGGTCGAACGCCCCGCCCAGAAGACAGACGCGGTGCAGTCCAGCAAGAACCTGATCCTGTCCGATGACGCCCAGGCCCACAACCGGCCGCAGCTGGAAATCTTCGCGGATGACGTGAAGTGCACCCACGGCTCGACCACCGGCGAGATCGACGAACCCAGCGTCTTCTACCTCCGCTCGCGTGGCGTGCCCGCCGACGTCGCCGAGGCGATGCTCGTGTTCGCGTTTGCCAACGAGTCGCTGGAACGCATCGAACTCGAGCCCGTCCGCCAGCACCTTTCCCACCTGCTGGTCAAAGAGCTGGCGCTGGGCGATGCAGTCGTCGGCCTGATCGACTAAACCATACCCTCCACTTTCCGAAGGAGGCCTGCCATGACCGACTACACCCACCCCGAGGTGCTCGTCAGCACCGACTGGGTTGACCAACACCGCGGCGACACCGCCAACGTCCGCATCCTGGAGTCCAATGAGGACGTGCTGCTGTACCACACCGGGCACATCCCCGAAGCGGTGAAGATCGACTGGGTCGACGACCTGAACGACCCGGTCGTGCGCGACTACATCGACGCGGAAAGCTTCGCCGCTTGGTGCGGCAAGCACGGCATCGGGCCGGACACGACCGTGGTGTTCTACGGCGACAAGAGCAACTGGTGGGCGTGCTACGCCTTCTGGGTGTTCAAGCTGTTTGGGCACAAAGACTGCCGGGTGATGAACGGCGGGCGGGCGAAGTGGGTCGCCGAAGCCCGCGCTCTGGAGAAGGGCTCGCCGAGCTATGACGCGACGGCATACCCCCTGCCGACGCGGGACGATGCGCCGCTGCGTGCGTTCCGCGACGAGGTGCGTGAGCACGCCGCCGCCGGGCTTCCGTTGGTGGACGTGCGGAGTCCGGGCGAGTTTTCCGGCGAGGTCACGCACATGCCCGACTACCCGCAGGAGGGCGTGCTGCGCGGCGGGCACATCCCCGGCGCTAAGAGTTGCCCCTGGGCCCGTGCGGCCAACGAGGATGGCACCTTCAAAAGCCGGGCCGACCTGGAATCGATCTACCAAGGCGAGTTGGGGCTGAAGGCCGACGACAACGTCGTGGCGTATTGCCGGATCGGCGAGCGTTCCAGCCACACGTGGTTCGTGCTGAAGTACCTGCTGGGGTTCGAGCAGGTGCGGAACTACGACGGCTCGTGGACCGAGTGGGGCAACGCGGTCGGCCTGCCGATCGAGAAGGGCTAAACTGCCCCGATGCCTTTGCCCAAGCTTGATGAGATCGCGGAGATGTTCCAGGCGTTTGACGCGGACATGCGTCTGGACCTGCTCTTGGATTACGCCAACCGACTGCCCGCGTTGCCCGCGGAGCTTGAAGACGCCAAGGTTGCCGGGCTGAACCGTGTGCCCGAATGCATGACGCCGGTGTTCCTGTTCATGGGGCAGGAGGACGGCCGGGTAAAGATGCACGTGGGCGTGGGCGAAGAATCGCCGACGGTCGCCGGGCTGATGTCGATCATCGTGCACGGCTGCGACGGCGAGCCCGCGGAGCACGTCGCCCAACTCCCCAACGACCTGCTGCCCCGGCTCGGCCTAGACAAGCGGATCTCGTCGCAGCGCGTCCAAGGCTTCGGCGGGATTGTGCATCGGATCAAGAAGCAGGCGGCCGGCATGGCCGAGGCGGCGTCATGACGCTCGACATTGCTGCGTTGCGTGCGGATTTCCCGGCCTTGCACCAAGAAGTCCACGGCCAACCTTTGGTCTACCTGGACAGCGGCGCGTCGGCGCAGAAACCCCAGGCGGTGATCGACGTCGTGGCCGGGTTTTATCAGCGGGACTATGCCAACATTCATCGTGGCGTGCATGAGCTTTCCCGCAGGGCGACCGATGCGTACCACGCAGCCAGGCGAACCGTGCAACGGTACGTCAACGCCCCGCGCGAGGAAGAAATCATCTTCACCCGTGGCGCGACCGAAGCGATCAACCTCGTGGCCGAGTCCTTTGTTGCGCCCGGCCTGACCGCCGGCGACGCGGTCGTGGTCACGCAGATGGAACACCACGCCAACATCGTGCCTTGGCAAAGGGCCTGCGAACGCGCGGGCGCGGAGCTGCGCGTCTGGCCGATCGATTCCGACGGCTCCCTTCAGATGCAGGCGTTACCCGAACTGTTGCAGGACAACGTCAAGATGCTCGCGGTCACGCATGTGTCCAACGTGCTGGGCACCGTCAACCCCGTGGCGGAGATCACCGCTGCGGCGAAGGCTCAAGGCATCCCCGTGCTGATCGACGGCGCGCAAGCTGTGCCCCACGGGCCCGTGGACGTGCAGGCGATCGGGTGCGACTTCTACGTCTTCTCCGCGCATAAGGTCTACGGCCCGACCGGCGTCGGCGTACTCTTCGGCCGGCACGAATACCTCTGTGCAATGCCCCCCTACCAGACCGGCGGCGACATGATCGCCTCGGTCTCGTTCGAGCAGACGACGTACAAAGCCCCGCCCGAACGCTTCGAAGCCGGCACACCCAACATCGCCGGTGCGGTCGGGCTCGCGGCTGCGCTCGACTATGTCAGCGCGCTGCCTTTGAACGAAATCCATTCACACGAACAAGCATTGCTCCACGCCGCGACCGAGGCCCTGACGAGCCTGCCGGGCGTGACAATCCAAGGCAACGCCGCCCGTAAAGCCCCGGTCGTGTCGTTTACCGTTGATTCGGTGCACCCGCACGACCTGGCGACGATCTGCGACATGCACGGCGTGGCAATCCGGGCGGGGCACCACTGCGCGGAGCCCTTGATGCGACACCTGGGTGTGCCCGCGACCGCCCGGGCGTCGATGGCGTTCTATAATTCAATCGAAGACATCGAGACCCTGGCCCGCGCGGTGCGGGCCGCGATCGATGCGTTGGCCTGACCAAGGCCCCGAGCAGGCGATGGACCTGACCGACCTGTACCAAGATGTGATCCGCGAGCACAGCCGCAAGCCCCGGCACCACCACGTGCTGGAGGATGCGACCGAGCAGGCCGAAGGCCATAACCCGCTTTGCGGCGATCACCTGACGGTCTTCATCAAGCTTGAGGGTGACACGATCACGGAAGCCGCTTTCACCAGCCAGGCCTGTGCGCTGTGCACCGCCAGCGCTTCGATGCTGACCCGTTTGGTCGAAGGCCAAACCCTGACCCAAGCCCTGGCCGCGGCGGACGCCTTTGCCGAAGCGATGACCACCGCCGAGGAGCCCGACTTCGAGACGCCGGATCTGGAAGACCTTGCTGCCCTGTCTGGTGTCCGCAAGTACCCGATGCGGGTGAAGTGCGTGACGCTGCCTTGGCACACACTCAAAGCAGCGCTGAACGAGCAGTCTGAGTCAGAACCCACGACGACGGAGTAAGCATGCAGGTTTTTGAAGCCGACGTGATCGAAGCACTGAAGACCGTGCACGACCCAGAGATCCCGGTGAACGTGTACGACCTCGGGCTGGTGTACAAGATCGGGATCGACGGCAGCAAGGTCTCGATCACGATGACGCTGACGACGCCGAACTGCCCGGAAGCCCAGTCGATCCCTAACAAGATGAAAGAAGCGGTCAAGCAGTACGCCCCGGGCGCGGAGGCGGTCGAGGTTGAGATCGTGTGGGACCCCAAGTGGACCAAGGACATGATGTCCGAGGATGCGCAGCTGGCACTGGGGATGTTTTAAATCGCTAACAGGCTTGTGGCGAAACCATATGAATTCGCGCTAGACTTGCATGTGCTTTTCCCCGCGCCCGAGCATCGATGTGAACAGTGTGGTTATCCGCTGGTGAATCTGACGATCAGCCAGAACTGCCCGGAGTGCGGGTTGCCTTTGCGTGACTCTGACCCGGCCCGGCGGACGGGGTTGGCCTGGCAGCGCAAGCGGACACTCGGGAGTTGGCTGGCGACCATCAAGAGCGTGCTGACGCAACCCAGGCCGACCTACCGGGCGATGCGGCTGAACGGGGTCAACCTGCCCGATCGGCTGTTTCTATTGAGCATGATTACGCTGGCGGGGGTCGTGTTCGGCGTGGGCCGAGGTTTGTCGCCGCGGGTCGATGTGCTGGAGGCATGGCTCCTGGGCATGGCGGCGGCGAAGGTGGCGCTCGTGATGACCTACATCGAGGTGCTGGGGGTCGCGTACTTCAGCCGACGCCGGGGCTGGCCCCTGGGGCTCAAGCGGGCGGAGCGGGTCGCGGCGTACGCCTCGGTGGGCTGGCCGGGGGCGACCCTTGCGTTTGTCACGATGTTCCGGGTCATCGATTCGGGGACGGTCAGGACCTGGCTGATGGCCCGGATCAGCCCGCAGTGGTTCAACTCGGCGATGCAGATTCTCGTGGTCCTGGCGTTGGGATTGGCGTTGCTGGCGTTTGAATGGCTGGTTTGGACGGGGGTTCGGCAAGTGCGTTATGGGAACGCGGTAAGCCTAGAAAAGAGCAATTCTTGACGTGAATCAGGGTCAATAGATAAGATGCGGTCTGAACTGGCGTGACGTCGTGCTCCGCACCGCTCGCTTTGGAACAACCGGCCGCGAGGACACCGCCCCGGCCGATCAGACGACCCGCTCCGTGAGCTTGGTGAGGTTCAGCTTCGCCAGCCGCCTCGGCCGGGTCGAGCGCCCGCTCGTTCGGGCGAGATAGATTGACGATGACCTTCTCCAAGACCTTGATTGTCCCCGTTGCCCCGCCTGATGGGCCTGATTGCTTCGAGGCTGCCGATGATCGGCGCCACGGACCACGCTCATCGCTTGGGTTAACCCCACGGCCAACCTGTTCACAAATCAGCCGCCCCTTCTGCGATCGGTCTCCGGTTGCTGCGGCTGACGGTTATCGACAATCCATCGACCGGCGCAGCACCCGCTGAACCGGCTGATCGGCCCCGCCGCCCCTTTGGGCTCGGCGGCGTGCAGTGTGTCCCGTGTGCTTGGGTTCCCAGTCACCTGGTGGCTGGCTCATATCCCTTGTCCCGCACGCGAGAACGCCATGCTTTCCGCTCTCTCCACAACCCCCCTTCCTCCCCTGCCCGTCACCCTCGCCAACGCCGGCCTGTACGTCGGCCTGGGGTTTGCCGCCGGCGCGGTCGGCTGCTTCTTCCTGCTAAAGATGCTCGCTTCCAACGCGCTAAGCCACGCCAAGCGCGAGGCCGAGACGCTGCGTAAACAAGCCGAGGCCGAGGGGCAGACCCACGCGAAACAGATCGAGCTGGACGCCCGCAACGAGGTCGCCAAGCTCCGTGAACAGTTCGAGAAGGAGTCCGCCGGCCAGCGTGAACAGATCGACGCGGACCGCCGTCGTCTGGTGTCCCGTGAGGACAACCTGGACAAAAAGCTGGACACGCTGGCGAACAAGGAAAAGAACCTGGCGGACCAGGAAGCCAGGATCACCACCCGGAACGAAGCCGCCCAGGCCAAAGTCGCCGAGGCGGATGCGTTGTTCGAGAAGCGGCGCAGCCTGCTGGACCAGACCCAACAGGAAGCCAAGCAACGCCTGCTGAACATCGCCAACCTCAACGAAGAAGAGGCCCGCAAGCAGGCGTTGCAGGCGGTGGAACAGGACTGCCAGCACGAGGCCGCTCAGATCATTCAACGGTCGCTGGAGAAGGCCGAGGATGAAGCCAAGGAGACCGCCCAGAAGATCACGCTGCAGGCGATCCAGCGGTACGCTTCCGAGCACACCGCCGAGAGCACGACGAATGCGGTCGCGATCCCCAGCGACGACATGAAGGGCCGGATCATCGGCCGGGAGGGACGCAACATCCGGGCGTTCGAAAAGGTGTCGGGGGTGGACGTGATTGTGGACGACACGCCGGGCGTGATTGTGGTCAGCTGCTTCGACCCGGTGCGTCGGGCGACCGCAGCCGAGGCCATGCAGAAGCTGATCGAAGACGGGCGCATCCACCCGACGCGGATCGAAGAAGTCTTCGCGGAAATCAACAAACAGATGGGCCAGCGGATCATCAAGTTCGGCAAGGACGCGGCGGTCGAGGCCCACGTCCAAGGGCTGCACCCCAAGGTGTCCGAAGCGATGGGCCGGCTGCACTACCGGATGTCCTACGGGCAGAACATCCTGCGTCACTCTTTGGAAGTCGCGTACCTCTCACAGGTGATCGCGGACGAGCTGGGGCTCGACGGAGAGCTGGCCCGGCGTTGCGGCTACCTGCACGACATCGGCAAGGCGATGGACCACGAAGTCGAAGGCGGGCACCCGGCGATCGGGATGGAGTTCTGCAAGAAGCACGGCGAGAAGTCCGAAGCCGTGCTCAACGCGATCGCCGGACACCACAACGATATCCCGTCCACCACGCCTTACACGCCGATCGTCATGGCCGCCGACGCGATCTCCGGCGCTCGGCCCGGGGCTCGGCGCGAAACGTTGGAGAAGTACATCAAGCGTTTGCAGCAGCTTGAAGAGATCGCCACGGAGCAGAAAGGGGTGCGGGAGGCTTACGCGATCCAGGCCGGCCGAGAGGTGCGCGTGATTGTGGACCCGGACCGCATCGACGACACCAACTGCACCTACATCGCCCGGGAGATCGCCAAGCGGGTCGCGGACGAGATGACCTTCCCGGGTGAGATCCAGGTCACGGTGCTGCGTGAGATGCGGACGGTCGAGTACGCCAGGTAAAACGCTGGCGCGGCGCGCGTTTAGCCGCCGCGGCCGACGAGCGTTTTCCAGATGATCCAGAGGTCTAAACCGATCGACATCTTCTCGACGTACTCGATGTCGTAGCGGATCCACTCCTGGAAGTCTTTGCCGGCCTCGCGGGAACGCTTGACCTGCCAGAGCCCGGTGATGCCCGGACGGACGGACAGGCGGGCTTCGCGCCAGCCGGGCGCGTACTGGTTTTCCTTGTGCGGGCTGGGGCGCGGGCCGACCAGCGACATGTGGCCAACCAGCACGTTAAATAGCTGCGGCAGCTCGTCGAGGTTCGTCTTGCGGAGGAAGTGGCCGACCCGGGTAATCCGCGGGTCATCGGGGATGAAAAACTGCGGGCCATCGGACACGTTCTTGGCGGCGAGCTGTTCCTTCATGCCTTCCGCATCGCGGCGCATGGTCCGGAACTTCAGGCAGGGGAAATTCACCTCGCCCATCGTTTCGCGCTGGTGGGCAAAGAAAAACGGGCTGCGGTCTTCGACCCAGATCGCCGCCATGATCAACGGGTAAAACGGCAGCGTCAGCGTCAGCCCAAACAGCGCCCCGGAGATGTCGATCACACGCTTGGCGGCACGCAAGCGCCAACTGATCCGCCGGGGTCGACGGTTGGCCAACTCTTCTTCGGTGCCCAGGTTCGCAAACGGGTCCCGTTCAACGTCTTCCCCAGCCGTGCTCCAGCGCACCGGCGGCGGGGTCGGACGCTTCTCCGGGTCGTCCCAGACCACCGCTGGCCCCACCACGCTGCGGGCGCCATTGAACGTTCGCCCGGCGCCGACCCACACGGGACCGATGAATCGCGTGTCACCCGGCGGGACCGTCGAAAGGTCCGCCCAGACCTGGCCGGACCATTTGCGCAGACGCCCCAGCGCAGTATCCGGGCGCTCCCATATCTGAACGATGTCGCGGAGGCACTGCATCTGCTCGGCGGGTTCACGGCGGGAATACATCCGACCCTCGATCGAAACCGTCGTCCGCTCCTTGCGGCTGACCTGGCCACGCAAGTACCGCCAGGCATCCCGCGCGTCCGCCGCATCACGCCAGCGCTCGGCGACCTCGCGGTGCGGCGTCAACGCCATGCGGGACAGGCGAAGGTCCGCCGAGTCGTATAGCCGGCGGAATGCGATGAACGAGCCGTCGGGTTTGGTGACCACACGCTCGCGGTAGCCGTGGTCCCGGGCATCATGCAAACGGATGAACACCAGCCGGGGCTTGAGCCAGCCCATGGTGTCAAGCAGCGAGCCCAGGCCGAACAACACCATCGCGTTGGGGTCGGCCAGCAGGTAAAAATCGGCTTCCGTGGACAGGGGCTCGTCGGTGCCGATGCGGACGACTTGAACGCCGCGCGCCGCCCAGAAACGATCGTGCAGCTGGGTCGGCTCCAGGCCCCAAAGCGTCGGGGTGGCCTCGGCCTCGCCGGGGTTGGCATCCGCCGGGATGTTTTGGGTCGCTTGCTGGATCATCGTCCCCTGGTCCGTCGTCGATGGCGCAGGTTATCAGGAAGCGAGATTCATCCCACTGTTCTTGTTCTGGCTGGAGTTGGGGCCGGGGCGATTGCCGCCGCGGGTCCGCCGAGCCTTCATCTGGGTGTGCTTGGACACGACTTCGGCCAGCGGGCCCAGCGTGCGGGCGGCGCGGGCGGGCATCATGCCAGCGACCTTTTCCGGGGCGTCGGCCCGGCGGGTGCTGGTGGCCGAGGAGACCCAGTAGCTGCTGCGTTCCAGGTCTTCATCCACCGCCAGGTTGTAGACCATGCCCAGCAGGTTCGCGCCCAGCGTCGCCAGCTTGTGCAGCGTGTCGTGGGTGGTCTTGCGGTCTTCACCACGCTTGACGACCATCAGCACGCCGGCGGCCTGGCTCGCGGCCACGCCGGCCTCGAGCGAGCCGAGCACCGGGCCGGTGTCGACCAGCACAACGTCGTACGCCTGGCAGGCGCGGTCAAACAGGTCGCTGAGTTCAGCGGGGTTCAAGCTGCCCGCTTCTTCGGGGGTCGCCGAGCCCACGGGCAGGATGTCCAGGCCGGGGATGCCGGTCTGGCTCACACACTCTTCCAGCGGATCGCCGTGCAAAGCATCGAGCAGGCCGATGGCGTCCGGGCCGTCGAGTTCAAAGAGGTCTGCCGCATCTTGTGCAGACACGTAGCCGCGATCCACGACAAACTCATCCATGCGTTGGTTGCTGGACTGGGCTTCGGTTTCGGCTTGCTTGGCCACTTCGGGCGTGATGACTCCGCGTTGGGCCAAGACAGAAGACAGGTGCTCGCGGATCATCTGGCTGGTCCGCCGGGTGATCTCAGCCGAGACGACGTCCAGGTCGATCAGCAGTGTGCGGTTACGGCTGGCGGCGAAGGACAACGCCAGCGCCGCGGTGGCGGTGGTCTTGCCCGAGCCGGCCTCGGGGCTGGTCACCGCGATCACGCGGTAGCCCGGGTCGGTCGCAACCTGTAGACGGGTCCGCACCTGGTGGATCGCCTGGGCGCTGAGGTGTGCGTGCGTCGAGGTCGAAGGCTCCTGACCCAAGTCCGGCAGCAGGCCGAGCATCTTGGCGCTGGGCAGGCCCGGCGCGACGTCGTCGGCTCGGCGGACGCGCGAGTCGATCAAGCCCAGCAGACCGATGAGCCCGAAGCCCACCACGCAGCCGAGGAACATGCCGATCGCGGCCTGACGCAGCTTCGCGCTGCTGTTATCGATGCTGGGTTCAGACGCCGCGGACACGACCTCAACCGGCAAGGGCAGGCTGCTGTCGTTCTGAACGTCAAAGATCCGCGTATCCAAGCGAGCCAGGCGGTCTTCTTTGCTGGCCCGGCTTTGTTCAAGACGGTCGATTTCGTACTCCGCACGACGCATCCGGCTGAGCAAGGCTTCAACATCTCCACGTTGATCTTGCAGGCCTTCGCGTTCAGCGATCAATTGTTCCAACGGGCGGTTGTTGCCCAAAGGCAGCAACTCCGGGCTCTCCACCATCATGCGGTTGAGCTCCTGCACGCGGAATTCGATCTCGGCCACCGTGCTGTCCAGTACACGCTGATGGTCCAGCGTGATGCGGTGCTGCGAGCCATAGGTATCCCGGTGGTAGACGTACTCGCGCTCCGCAGCGCGGCGGGTCTGTTCAAGCTGCTGAAGCAACAGGTCATGAGCCGACCAGTCCTCGAACGTCGTCGGGACGGTGCTTTCGTCGCCCCCACCGGCGATCAGCTCATTCCGCTGTTCGATCTCGCTTTCGAGCTGGCCAATCAGTGTGTCCAGCTCCAACTGACGGACCTCCAGCAGACGGATCCGGTCACGCAGGTTCGTGGTATCGAACTCTTCCTGATACCTACGCAGCTGTTCTTCAATGTTGCGGATCTCGGCGATCACCTGGAAGCGGCTGCCGGAGATCTCTTCGATGTACTCGTCGTTCCGCTGGCTCTGCTGCTCGCGGACGGTTTCCATGTACGCATCCATCAAAACCTGCAAGCCGACACGTGCGACCTGCGAGTTCTCATGGGTGAAAAAGACAGTGATGTTGGGGTCGCGACGACCCGAGTAGGTCGTGACGACACTCCGGAACTGCCCCACCGCACCCTGGCTTTGGAACTCTTCGCCTGCCACGTCGTGCAGGCGGGTGTCCGCCACCGCACGCTGGATAACCGGAGAGCTTCGGAGCAACGCCCGCTGGCGGTCGACTTCCATCGCGCCGGGCGATTCGCTGCGTCCGCTCAGGGGATCAACAACTTCTTGCATCGTGATGACGGCTTCGCTCTGGAAGATCGGCTTCACGGTCATCCAACCCGCCACGGCCAGCACAATGCCCAAGACAGCAGCCAGACCGATCGCCAGGTGCATCCGACCACGGAACAGCGCCTTGATGCGTTCGGACTGCACCGAATTTTCGCTGCCGGCACCCGGGTCATCCAGGTAGATGGTGAGGGGTTGTTCCTTGGATCGTTGCTGGGGACTCATCCGCTTCCTCCGCCGAGCGTGTCGGCATGCATGAATCAGGCGGTTTCAGGGTTCGGACCGCTGATCGATTCGGCCCGGTCTCGCCTCGTTGGCCGGATCACCCGGCTTCAGAGGGGCACAGTGCGCACCGCCTCTGCTGGGGCTATCGGTTATGCCGGCCAGGGGTTGCAGCAGGCCGGGGGTTTTTCACAGGGCCAATGGCGTGGGGGTGGGGTTGTGCGGCCCTGACGGGGTTTCGAGCCCGCCCCGATGATACTGATCTGACGCCTGTCCCGAAAGAACCGCTTGTCGTTTATGGGCTTATCGGTCTGGAGACCCGTTTGAAAGGGCGCAGCGGGCTCTCAATCGGCTCAGTGCTGAGCGACGAGGGTTTCCACCGCTTCGGACTTGGCTGAGACCACCCCGCCGGGGCAGACAATCGAACGCACGACGACCGCTCCGGGTTCGACACGGGCTCCGCTGAGGATGACCGAGTCGTGGATGACCGCTTGGGGCGAAACGTCCGCCATGGGCTCGACCAACGCGAAGCTGTGGCACCAGTCCTCCTGGAACGGCGAAGCCTCGTCGGAAGCCGGAGCCTGGGGCCCATCCACGTGTTGCCGGTGCCAATGACGGAGCGCCGCGATGTACTCGTCCATGCTGCGGACGCTGTGGCCGATCCCGCCGTTCCACCGGACCGCCTGGACCCGGTGTGACCGGGCGAGCGCCGGCAGGGCTTGCTCCTTGAGATCGACGAAACCGACCGAAGACACTTCCCGCAACGCGCCGCAACGGACCAGCGTCAGCCCGCTGGGCGTGCCTTCCATGTCGGTCAGGATCGCCACGTCGGCGGTTTCCTGTGCAATCGCAGCGACCGCGGGGATCAGTGGGTGCGTGAGCAGTTGCGCGCCGTCCGCGATGAGCAGGTAGTCGTGGTCGTCGTAGGCCCGCGCCAGGTCGGCGATCAGCCCGCCGGTACCTCGGAAGTCCAAGGGGTCGCGCTCAAAACGCAGGCGAAGCGGGTCCGGCCAATCCGCGGTTTCAGGCTCCGGAGCACTGCGGTCCAGCATGATGCGGACAGCCAGGCGATCCACGTCCAACGCCTGGGAAAGCTCGTGGAGCGTGTCACGCCAGACATCCTGCAGCCGAAGCCCCTTGTCGACCGGCAGCTCCAGCACGGTCCGCTCAATCGACCGACGCAAGCGCGACGCCCGGAGCGAGCCCGCCAAGAGGACGACCGCTTTGAGTTGCGACAACCGATGACGCACCTCCGAAGGCATCGGCTGAGCCCTGGTGCCTGCCGAGTCTGCCTGCTTGGGGTTTGGTGTCGATTCGATCGTCATCCAGCCTCCTGCTGCCCACGGATTCATCATCGTACGTCTACGACGTTTGTCGCCCAAGGTTGGTTCCGCCTTTGGTAAAAGCGACCAACCTTAAACAGAATCAATGGTTATCGGTCTCCCTAGTCCTTCGCCCTAGTCTTTCGACTTAGTTGCCCCTCCTGAGGCGGCGACGTATCGCACTGGCCATTAGTTTACCTGCAAAAGGCAGGCCATCGACCAAATATCTCCGCCAAAGTCGGCCGGGCTCTTGGATCATGCGGTGAACCCACTCCAAACCCAGTTTCTGGACCCAGCGGGGGGCCCGGTGCACCTGCCCTGACAGAAAGCTCAAACTAATCCCCACGCCCAGCCACCACGCCCCGGGCAACTGCCCCCGCCAACGCCGAATCAGGTATTCCTGCTTCGGCGACCCCAACGCCACATACACCACATCCGGCGACGCCTCCAGCACCGGCTGCATCGCCTGCTGAAACGTGTCGTCCTGCTTGTCAAAACCCATTGGCGGGCAACTCGTGCCCGCGATCCGCAGGCCGGGGTAGCGGTCCACCAGCACCGCCGCCGCCGATTCCGCCGCGCCCGGGTCGCCCCCCAGCAAGTACAGCGACTTGCCCTCGGCCGCCAAACGCGACGCCAACGAAGACACCAGCGACGAGCCCGCCACGCGCTCGGGCAACGGCGTGCCCTGCACCCGGCTGGCCCAGATCAAAGGCATGCCATCGGCGACCGCCAGGTCCGGCTCATCCAGCATCGACAAAAACGCCTCGTCCCTCGTCGCCCGACGCAGGAAGTCCAGGTTCGGCGTCACCACCCAACCCCCCCGCCCGTCGCGCAACGCGCCGGCGATCTCGTCCACCACCTGCGCCTCGGTCAACGCATCCAGCGATACACCCAAGAGCGAAACACGCCCCGCCTGGGATGTTGGCACAGCCTCACTCAACGCTTACTCCTCCGCCTCCAGCGCCGCCGCCTGCTCCGCCCGGGGATAGCGATACACCCCCAACGCGTGGAACGGCTGAAGCACCTGATTATTGAAATACACCACCAGGTCCGCCCAGCGATCCAACCCGCTGGCCCGGTACCCCGCCGCCGGCTCGGAGCTGCGGTAGACGATCCACGTCGACGCGCCGAGCGCTTTCAGTTCCGCCTGCTTGGGCTGCTTGGCAAACAGGTACACGTCGGGCGTTTGCAGGTAGTACCTCGCCATGCGCTGCGACACATAGTCGCCGGCGACCGCATCACCTTCTTGCCGGTTCGCTTCCACATACGCAAAAGCGTCCGCCCAGCGAGCGCGGAAGCCCGTGCCGCTGGTGTAGTAGCCGTACAGCGTCAACGTGTAAAACCCCAAGACCAGCGCCAAGGGCGACAACGCCAAAGCCACGCCCGAGCGTTCACGCAGCACCGGCCAGGCCGCGTCCAGCGTCACCGCCGCCAACAGCAGCCAGCCAAACAAACCCGGGAACGTGTACCGCACATGCACATCCAGCCCCACGAAACCCAGCACGACAAACACACACACCGGCACCATCATCGTCGCCAACGCGAACAGCACCAGGCGTGCCTGCGCCGGGTACAGATGCACCGCGCCGAGCCCGACCAGCACCGCCACCGGCAATCCGACCATGAACACGACGCCCAGGACCAGCGTCGGGATCGACTGCGGGCTGCCGTTGAATTGGGTGATGCTGCCGGGGTTCTGGATGATGCCCCAAAGCACCGGCGACGTCACCACCAGCATCGCCAACGCCGAGAGCCCGATGATCTTCCCGCAGTACCCCGCCGCAGCGTCCTTGCGGAGGGTGTTGGCGATCAAGTCCGCCAATAGGATGCCGACCAGAATCACCGCGGTGATGTGCGAGATAAACGCCAACACGAAGCAGCCGATCGCCGCGATCACAAGCTTGTGCGACCGCTCGTTGGTGCCTCGGAAGTACAGCAACAGCGAGAGCCCGAAGAACACCCACTGGGGCGTGTAGAACCGGCCGGACTGGCTCATCCATAAATGCCAAGGCGAGAACGCGATCAACCACGCCAGGAACACCGCCGCCCGCGCCCCGATCACCGGCCGGGCGGCCCACCCCAACGCCAGCACCGCCAGCACCCCGAACACCGCCGCGGGAAACCGCACCTTCCAAGGCTCGATCCCCGCCGCTTTCCAGGTGTCCACCGCCTCGTTGTCGACCGACGACAACCCGTCGACCGTCATCTGAAGCCCGAACATGAAAGGCACATACTGCAAGCGACGCGCCGACCAAACACCCTGGCTGCACTCGATCGCGCGCTCGGCGGTGATCGATTCATCCACCCACCAGCTCGGGCCGTTCAGGTTGAACACCCGCAAGCCGCCGCCCACCAGCGTTGCCGCCAGCAGCAAGCCCCAGAACCATTTCACGGGCATCTCACTCATCGTCAGCCTCCAGGATCCAAGCCGCGACCCGCTTCGTGTAATCCGCCGCCCCGTCCACCGTCAGGTGCTCGCAGT
Source organism: Phycisphaeraceae bacterium (assembly GCA_965230305.1). GTDB lineage: Bacteria > Planctomycetota > Phycisphaerae > Phycisphaerales > Phycisphaeraceae. Next base: position 1,087,245 of record OZ245998.1, read on the forward strand.
TCTGCAGCTGAGTAATCGGGTAGGTCGCAGGCTCGTCATGCAGCAGACGCAAGCCGTCATGCTCATCCACAAGCTCATGCAACTGCTGATCCACTTCAGCAAAATAGTCGCGGACCTCGGGCTCTTCCCAGAGCGCGTCGTACATCGGGCCGTACACCAGATCCACCGTGAAACCATGCGTCGCCGCGAGCTCAGCGATCCGACTCAAGCCTTCGCGGTTCGGCTCGGATAGCTCCGTGTGCATCGCCTGCGCCTTCGCCAATTGCTCTTCATAGTCCCCCTGAACCTGCGCGGGGTCCGACACCGTCTCGGCCATAAACCCCTGCGCATTGATCCGCTCATGCACCGCCTTGACGCGCCCCGGGTGCATCAACAGCATCTTCAAGCTGCGGTCGCTGAAGTACAAAGGCAGGTAACGCTGGATCGCGATCTCCACCTGCCCCTTCACCGTCAGGTCCAAGGGCGGGTTCATCTGTCCCCAGAACCCAAACGGCCGAGGGATATCCGCAAACGCATCCGCGTAGACCGGCCGAGCCCAGATGTCATACACATGCACCACCAGCACACGCTCGGGCGGGCCGTGACGCTGGATGTACTGCTCCAACAGCCAGGCATCACCCAGCGTCAGGTGATTCGCGAAGGTGCAAAGGTTGACCCATTCCCCGCCGACCAACTCGTTCAGAAATTCGGGGTTCAGGCCCTGGTTCCCCGAAGAGTCACCCAGGATCAGCGAGTACCCCGGCCCCAGCCCCTCATCCGCCAGCGCCCACTTCGCTTTGACCACATGCGTCGCGGGGTTCGGCGTCGTGCGGTGCAACGCCGCAATCGCCAGCCCGTTCGCCAGCGCGACGACCAGCAGCGCCAGCCCAAACGACACCGTCACGCTGCGCGGCGTCGCCGGGGCGACCACCTCGTCCGGCAGCCGGGTAAACGTTTCGGAATGGGTCGCGGGTTTGCTCATGGTCCTTGGGGGTCCGTCTCTCTAGTCGGCTCAGAACTGGAAGTAAATAAACTCCGCGGTTTCTCGGGCACCAAACAGCACGATCCACGTCATCAACCACCCATAAAACACCGCCCGAGGCAACATCGGCAGCTTGGTCATCACCAACAGATCGCCCGCCCGCTGCTGCCACACCTGGATCGCGATCAAGGGCAACACATACCACGCCAGTTCATAGTACAGCCCACCGACCGGCACCCCGCCGCCGGTAAAGGCGTGCGTGAAGAAGTACCCGATCTGCTCCATGCTGGTGTGAGTCACCTGCCCGTTCTCGACGACGCCGGTGGCGCGGAACAACACCCAGCCGATCAACGTGAGCACAAACATCACCGCCATCTGACCCAGCCAGGACGCCTTCTGTATCAGCGTGTGGGCCGGCGTGTCGCCATGCCCGCCGGGGTGCGCGATGCGATACGCCACGAGGATCAGCCCGTGGAACAGCCCCCAGAGCACAAAGTTCCACGAGGCCCCGTGCCAAAGCCCGCCGAGCAGCATGGTGATCATCAGGTTGCGGTAGACGAACCACTTCGTGCCCCGGTTGCCGCCCAGCGAGATGTACAGGTAGTCCCGCAGCCAACTGGACAGCGAGATATGCCAACGCCGCCAGAAGTCGCTGGGGCTGATCGCAAAGTAAGGCAGGCGGAAGTTGACCATCAGGTCAAAGCCCATGAGCTTGCTGGTCCCCCGGGCGATGTCCGAATACGCCGAGAAATCGCAGTAGATCTGGAACGCAAACGCGAGCGTGCCCACGAGCAGCCCGAGACCGCCGTGATCCGTGTAACCGTTGAACACGCTGTTGGCGATCAGCGCGACGTTGTCCGCAATGACCAGCTTCTTAAAGAAGCCCCACAGGATCAAAAACAGCCCGGCGTGCACCTGGTCGGTCGTGACCGTCCGCCGCCCACAGATCTGGGGCAGCAGATGCGTCGCGCGTTCGATCGGCCCAGCGACAAGCTGCGGGAAGAACGACACATAGAGCCCGAAGTCCCAGATATCGCCCACCGGTTTCATTCGGCCGCGGTACACGTCAATCGTGTAGCTCAGCGTCTGAAACGTGTAGAAGCTGATCCCCATCGGCAGGACTACGCTCAGCAGGAACGGGTCGACCCCGACACCCAGTGAGTTAAGCATGTCCGTCGTGCTGCTGATGAAAAAATCAAAGTACTTGAAGAACCCCAGGACCCCCAGGTTCACCAACAGCGACGCGGTAACCAGGCGCTTGCGTTGCTTGGGGTCTTCGCTTTGGCCGATCGCCCGGCCGACGAAGAAGTCCACCACCGTGGACAAGACCAACAGCGAACAGAAGCGCCAGTCCCACCAGCCATAAAACACGTAGCTCGCCACCAGCAGCAGCTTGTTCTGCGACCGATAACGATTCTGCAAAAGCAGATACGTCCCGTACACAATCAGGAAGAACGCAACGAAAACGTAGCTCGTGAATTGCACGGAGCGCCTCGGGAGAGGATCGGCTGGCGGGTCTCACCGGGGCGACGTCGCGGGGGCCCCTCAGGGGTCATCGTCGCATAAGCCCAGACGATTGACAAAGGCCCCGCCGAAACAACGAATGTCTTACGGATTCCTTACAGCGTCGCCGCCGCGTCCTGCTCGACCAGCAGCGCCTCGATCGCCTCGCCGGCCATGCCTTGGGGCACCTCGGCACCGGCCAAACGGTGCAGCGTCGGGATCAGGTCGTAGGTTGTACGATCGCCCCAGATCGCGCCGGGTTCCGCCCCGGGACCAACCGCCACCAACCAGCCGCCGGGCAGGTGGTGCCCCGACCGCCCGTCCGCGACCCGGCCGGGCGTCGGCCAATGAATCTTGCCGTACTTGGGCGATTCAAACGAAGTGCATTCCACCACCGGGCGGTAGGTCCACTTGACCACCAAGTCGGGGAACTCGTCTAGGTACGCACCGCCAGCAAACTTCTCGTCGGCCCGGTACACCTCCGAGACCATCGGCTGGCCGGTATCCGAATGCGTGAACGTCATCAGCCCTTGAGTGATCTTTTGGCACAGCGCGTCGTACTCGGGCCCGCGTTCCAGGATGCCCTCGCGTTCCCGGCCCTTGAGGTTGAACCGGATAAAGCCCTGCAGGTCATCCAGCACCGCGATCGCCTGCGTCTGCGACCAGTCGACATTCTGCTTCCGCCAGAACCGGGTCAGCCAAAGCTGCACGCTCATCGGCAGGCGGTCCTTGACCGCGGTCCGCCAGGACAAGGGCACCGCGTTCCGCACACGCTTCAGAAGGCCGGGCTTTTCTTCGGTCTTCGTTTCGCCGTCATCAAAGCGGTCGTGAAGGATGCGGTCGAGCATCTCGGGCAGCACCATCGCCGGCGACGAGTTCGGGCCCATGCCATGCAGCGAGCCCGTAAGCACCGTCCGTGTTCCGATCTCATCCAGCTTGGCAACGACCTGGCCGAACGCTTCATCAGCAGCGATGTACGTCTTACGGATCGCGCTGCGGATCTGCTCGAGTTCCGCGTCCGTCGGCTTCACCGCCAGGCCGGTCTCGTCCCAAACCATGTGCCCCGCGCGGTGCGGGCCGGAGAACGCCATCACGAAGACCTCGTGTGCCTCGTTCTCCAGCGCCCAGACCGCCATCTCGGTCTGCAGCTTGGTCGTCTGCATGATCCGGTCCATCTCGGTGAGCACCATGCTGGCGGTCAACGCGCCGCCGGGCTCCGCGCCCAGGGGCTCTTTGCCGAAACGCTGCTGCGTCTGCTGCAAGAAGGAGGGCGGGTTCGCAAACGGCGGGCAGAGCTTGTAGTGCGACGCCCACGAGCCGAGCTCGACCCCGTCGAACGCCTTCTCCGGGGCATACGCCCGAGGGATGTCCAAGACCAGGCAGCGGTGGCCGGCGTCACTGAGGTCCCGCCACCAGGGATGAAAGTTCTGGTTTGCCGGGTCGCAGGGGGCGTGGTCCATTTTCTGAGCGTCCCACGCCAAGAAGTTCCACACGCCGTGGTCGGCCGTGGTCTTGCCACTCACGAAGCTCGGCCAAGGGGACGCGTTAATGTCGTCGCCCGGCGAATCCAACAGTGCCCACGCACCGCGCTCCCGAAAGGCTTTGAGGTTCGGCAACCAGCCTTCCTCGATGCCTTGCTCGATGACAGTGCGCTCGCTGGAGTCGAGAATCACTATCGCTGCTTTGGGGGGAGGTGTGCTCAAGCCGGGCTCCTTGGATAACGACTACTTCTGATCGGCGGATCGGTTGTTTCCACCCGGTCTCTGGAGTATCCGCGCCTTAACCTGCTGCGACTTCTGCAGCCGGTGCAACTTGGGACTGAAAGCTCAGCACGCGGCCGCGGAACGTTTCGAAAGGTTCCAGGCCCATGCGATGCATCACCGTCGGTGCGATATCCATAATGTGGATATCGTCGATCGAGCTACCCGGCGCGATGCCCGGGCCCGCCGCGACCATCCAGCCGCTCTCGCGGTGGTGTCCGCTGCGGCCATCCGGCACCTTGTCTTGCAGGGGCCAGAAGATTCGGCCGTAGGTTTCCGACATCATCGTCTGGCTGTCCATCGAAGGCAGCGTCGACCAGCGGACCACCAGGTCCGCGATCGGCCAGCGCCGTTCTTCGGGCACGTCCGGCCAAAGCTCGTCGCCTCGCAACACCGCCTCGACCAAAGGTTGGCCCGTCTGTTCGTCCTTAAAGCTCATGAAGCCTTCGATGATCTTCTGCATCAAAGGCTCGTACTGGTCGGGCTCGACGATCCCGTCGCGCTCGCGGCCCTTGAGGTTGATCCGCACATAGCCTTCCAAGTCGCCGGCGGGCACGAACGCCACAACCTGCGACCAGTCCACGCCGGCCTTGCCGCCCCAGAACTTCATCAGTTTGTCTTGCAAGGATTTCGAAAGCAGCTGCTTGGCCTTCAAACGCCACTGCGTCGGGATGCTGTTCCGCACCCGCTTCAGCAGGCTCGGCTGAGGCACCCAGCGTTCCTCGGGCATGTCTTTGCGGTCATGGAGGATGCGGTCAAGCATCTCGTGGACGACTTCGAAGCGCGACTGCGTCGGGCCCATGCCATGCGTCGCGAAGCAGAACACCGACACGTCCTCGGGCAGGTCGGCCAGCAGTTTGCCGATCTGTTCGTCTGCCGCCACGTAGACGTCGCGGATCGTGTGGTCGAACTTCTCCAGGTCTGCTGCGGAGACTTCAGATTCGGGTTCTTTGAAGGATGCGTGGCTCCAGAAGTTGTGGCCAACGCGGTGCGGCGCACCGAAGCAGCACAACGCCAGGTCCCACTGCTCCTGCTGCAGCGTGTCGCGGTAGGCGTCGCCCGCGATCTTGGTGCCGCTGATCAAGTTGTCGCGCAACTTGAGCATGTTCTTCATGGATTGCAGTTCGCCCAGTTCCGGGCCGATCGGCTGCTTGTGGTACTTCTTCTGGATCCCGTCGAGGAACTCCGGCGGGTAGCTGGACAGGTCACAGAGCTTGTCGTAGCTGGCCCAGGACGCGAGCTCAATGCCTTCCATCGGCTCGGGGTCATAAGCCATCGGCACGTCCAGCGCGACGACGCGCTTACCCAGCGGGCCGAGTCGGCGGTAGAACGGGTTCAAAGGCACCCAAGACGCATCGCAGCGCTTCTCTTCCTGCTCGTTGGGCCGCCACTGCATCCAGCAGGTGAACCCGTGCTCGACCGGCCATTGGCTGGTGATGAGCGTCGGCCAGGGCGTCGCGATCAGCGTCCCGGCGGTCGAACCCATCGGCCCAAACGCGCCGCGCTGCCGCAGCTTCTGCAAGTTGGGCATCACGCCCTCGTCGCACCACTGGTCCACCAGGCGGATCTCCGCGCAGTCAAGCACGATCATCAGCACCTTGCCGTCTTGGAATTGTCCCTCAGCCATCTAGCTTTACCTCCCTGCCGTCTTGTTCTGCAGAGGCCCTTGCAGCCTCAGACGCACAGATGATCGCGATGCCGTCTCCCAGCCCCGGACGGGGTGCCTGCTGGCTCGCGATGGCCCCGAAGAAGTGCTCAAACTGTAGCACATAGGATTCGCCAAGCTGCCATTTCTTTCCGGTAAGCCGGTTCTTGACCTTGTCCAACAAGTCCAGCCCTTGGCGAACCGGGCCCGAAGCCGGCGTCACTCGGCTGGAGCCCATGCGGACCGCCCACTGCTGGCCAGCGCTCTCAACTTCAATCCACTCCCGGGTTTGGTCGCCTTGGGCGTGGTGGCAATGGGCCGTCACGTTGCCGCTGAGTTTGATCTCCAGCGTGATCGTCCGGTCGTCCGGCCGCTTTGCCGACACGCTGAGAATCTCAGCATCGAAGATGTACCGCAGCAGGTCCAGGTGGTGCGTCGCCAGGTCGTCCAGCGGATCGACCATGCCCGTCAACGGGTTCCAGCCGCTGACGTCGTTGTCAAAGACCGTGCTCACCGTGACTGGCTTGGTTTTGTCCCGGTTGGCCATCGCCTGCTTCAACGCCATCACCGGCGCCCAGTGACGCCGGTTGTAACCCACCATCACCTTCCGCCCGGCGGCTTCGCCCAACGCTTCGAGCTCGGCACACTGCTCCAGGTCCTCGGCCAACGGCTTCTCGATCAACACCGCCGGCCCCGCTTGAAGCACCTGCTTGGCCATCGGCACGTGCAGCTTTGGGGGCGTAGCGATCACCACCCCGTCCAGCTCCGCCTCCGCCAACATCTCGTCGATCGACGCGTAAGCTTTGCAGCCGTTGCCGAACTGCCCCGCGATCAGATCACGGCGTTCGGCCAGGGGGTCCGTCACCGCCACCATCGACCCGCCGGTGACATTCGCCAGCGACGGCACGTAAAGCAACTCCGCGGCCCGGCCGCAACCAATTAGCCCTAAACGAAAACTCATCCTGCTGTCTCCTCACCATATAAACAGCTATAAGGCTGAATCGGCTCAAGACACCCGCGCCTGAAGCCCCCCGCCCATACAAACATCCCAATGAACACCACAGGACTGATCACCGCCACCCGAAGCAGCCCCGCCGGGTGCCACTGCACCGTGCGTTGCAGCATGTAAAGCATCCGCTTGGCGACCAAGGGCAACGCAAACCAGCGCGAACGCCCCAGCGCCCGCTGCCGCATCGTCATCTTCAGCCCGCAGGACGCCCGGCAGTAGCCAAAAAACGACTGGTGCTTCAGGAACCCCGACCAGGTGTCCCGGCCGATGTGCTTCATCCGCATCTGGTTCACAAAACGCAACCCGCCGGGGTGCAGTGCTTCCACCGCAAAGCAGAGCATCGTGTCTTCCCCCGCGGGCATCTTGGTGTCCGGGAACCGCCCCACCGCGTCAAAGTCTTCCTTGCGCAGCGCCATGTTGCAGCCGGGGAAATACTCGGCCCGGCCATCCGGACGGCCGACCGGGAAGTCCGCAAACTGCGAGAAGTTGTCCGACACCGCAAAAACGTTCCAAGGCTTGGCGTTCAGCACCGGTCCACCCACCATCCGCGCGCCGTCGTCCAATGCCCGCACCGCCGCCGACACGTACGTGGGCTCCGCAACACAGTCCGCATCCAAGAACACCAGGTACTCGCCACGGGCTTCGTCCGCGCCCAGGTTCCGCCCAATGCATTGCAGCAGGTTGTCCCGGCTGCGGATCACCCGAACAAAGTCATAGCGTTCGCAGACCTCGACAACCCGGTCGTCATACCAGCCGTCGATGACGATGACTTCAAACGGCTCACGGCCGTCCTGCTTGCCCAGCGAATCCAGGCACGGGCCCAGCGTCTCATGCCCTTTGACGGGAATCAGAACGGTCGCACGAGGCGTGGGGGCACCCGGGTTGGCCGTGGTCGTAGTCGGGTTGGGGTCGGTCATGGGGGCTGGGGTGTGAGGAGGATGGGTGAATGTGGAACAGCTTATGCGATGATCCAGCGGGCAAGCGTCCAGTAAAGATTGAACGCTCCGGACAGCAGCCAGACGCCGGCTGCGGCGATCCGATTGCTGACGAAGCCCGGGGCCAACGGGATCGCGCCGCCGACATACACATCTTTGTCTGAGCGTTGACGCCTAGGCTGGATGGACCGGCGTTTCTCGAGGATCAGCTTCAGGTTGGCCAGGTTCCACCCCCAGGCCCGGAACCACTGCCAGGTAAATCCTTTCAGCACCGCCGCCGCCAAACTGGCCAGTTCGTACACCAGCAATGCCGGCGACAGCACGATCAGCGTCCACAGCCGGTAGTGCGAGAACACCATCAGCAGACGGTGACGCATCGATAGGTACGCACGCCGAGCGGGGTACTTGGCTTCCTTGCCGCGGAACGAGAGCCCCGCGTAGCCTTGCCCCCGGTCGTGCATCACCACCGCATTAGGTTCACAGATAAACCGCTCCCCAAACGCGCGCAGGCGAACCGCAAACTCGAGGTCTTCGTTGTAGAAAAAGTACGTCTCGTCGTAGCCGCCGGCCTCCAGCACCCGCTTGCGATCCAGCAGGTAGCTCGCGCCGATGCAGCCGCCGACTTCTTCAGCGGTGTCCGGCAACTGATCCGCCGGCGTGTACGCATGGCGGAGCGTCATCGTGCCCAGGAAGTGACAGGTCGCGCCCTCGGCTTGAACAATCTCCGTCTCGGGGATCAAGCGAATCCGTGGGCAGACCACCGCCGGCCGATCGAACGAAACATACGTGTCCACCATCCGGGTCAGGGTGTCGACCTGGGCGTAGACATCCGCATCGACGAGAAAGACCAGGTCTGTGTTCGCCAAGCGAAGCCCGGTGTTGCGCGCGATGGGCAGGCCGTCATTGCCCGGCATGTCATGGACGGTGATCTCCGGGAACCGTTCTCGGAGCTGATCCGGGCTCCCGTCGGTCGACGCATTATCGCAGACGATGATCTGCGTCAGGGGTTCTTGTTGATCCTTCAGCGCCTGCACGGTGTTGAGGACCTTATCGCCGCCGTTGTAATTGATCACGACCGCCGCGACCGTCGGGCGGTCACAGGCCGGTGCATGGTTTTGGGTGTCGGGCTCGACACCGGGCATAAGAGTCCCCTGCTGGTGGTGGTCAGTTACCGGGCCCTGCCGGTTGAAAGGGCCCCGCAGCAGACATCGGGTGTCCCCTATTGTGGGTTGAATGGCAAACGGACGCCAGCGGGCGAAAAACTCATATGTCGCCAAGGCAGCGTGGGTCGCCCCTTAGGTGTGTCCCATAAGCCCGCTCACGGGCTCTCAGACGGCTTCGGGTTTAACCAAGGTTTCACATCAAGCCCCGTGAGTTCGCCCAGACGCACCAGGTCCTCATGGCACAACGCCTGAAGCCGTTCGCGGGTCGCCGGGTCCAACGACACCTGCTCGAGGTTGCGGTTGCGCTTGTTCAAGGCCCAGCGGTACAACGGCGTCGCGACCCGCTTCGGCAGGTGGCGCTTCAGCGCCTGCGTCACCGGGTTCTTGTTCGTCAGCTTATGCGTCAGCCCGCCCTTGGGCACGCCGGACACGTTGTACTTCACGCTCATGTCCGGCTGGAAGTCAGGAGCCACACCCAGAAAGGCAAACAGATCACGCAGCACCCGCATCGGCTCGGCCTTGAAGTCTTCAAACCGGTACAGCCGAATCTGCTCCTTGGGGAACAAGGCGTAGTACCTCGCCAGGTGCTGGCCGAAGAATCCGTGTGCGATGTAACTACCCATCCCCGAAGGCATCTGAGGCCCGGCACCGGACAGCTCCAGCTCCACCGCTTCCTCGAAGCTCCGCGTCTCCCGGCCATCACGCACGTGCATCATGTACGCCGAGTACGCCCGATCGATCGGATGCCGCAAGATCCCCACCAGCTTCACCTTCGGCAGCGTCTCGTGAATCTGTCGTTCCGTGCCGGGGTAGCAGTAGTACTGGATCGACGCTTCCCCGATCGCGGTCTCGTCCGTCACCCCGTCAAACAACGCGCGGTACGCCTCCATCGTTCGGATCGTGTACCGCTTGCCGAACTCACCCTGACAATCCGATCGCTCGGGGTCGTAGCTGAAGTACAGCGTCTCCTTCAGGTCCGGCATGTAGACCTGCGGGTGCTGGCGCAGATAGTGGTACAGCGAGGTCGTGCCAGACTTACCGGAGGCAAAGATCAAAAAATTCGGCAAAGGCATGCTGAAGGTTAACCCGTTGCCGCTGCCGGAGAAACCTGATCCTCTACCAGCAAGCCGTGGTACAGCTCGATACAACGTTCCGCGACACGCTCCCAGCTCAGGTTGGCTTGCACAAACGCCTGAGCCGTCTTCCCCAACCGCTGGGCCTCTTCGGGGTGGTCCAGCAGATGCAGGATGCCTTGGGCGAAGTCGGGCGCGTCGAAGTTCTTCGTGACCCAGCCCCGCTCGCCGTGGGTCAGATGCACCGCCGACCCTTCGCAGGACACGACCGGCACCCCCGCCGCCATGTAGTTCAACAGCTTCACCGGCACGCCATCACACTCGCTGCGCGGGTTCAACGCGATCGCCGAGCCCGCCAGATGCCGGGGCAAGTCCTGGAAGCTGGACTTGGACACCGTGATCTTGTCACGCACCCCCAAGCGTGCCGCCTGCTCTTCATACAGGTCAAACGGCGATTCGGTCAGAATCTTCAGCCGGACATCGTCCCGCTTCTGGCACACCTCCCCGAACGCATCGAGCATCAGGTCCACCCCCTGATACCCCGCCAGGTTGCCGGTGAAAATCAACGTGTGCTCACCGTTTGGCGCATCACGGATCGCCTCGGCCGGGTCAATATCAAAGTGGTCGGTTTCGACGCCATTGGTCAGCGTCGTGATGTCCTCAGGCTTCACCCCGTTGTTCTGGATCAGCAGGTCCCGGACGTTGTCCGTCACCGACACCGTGTGGCTGGCCCGCTTGGGGAAGTAACCATCAATCCGCTTGCCGATGCTGGTCAGCAGGCGTTTGCCCAGGCCCATCTTGTAGTAGTGCAGCTCCGACGCCAGCGTCGTGTGCGCATCGAACACGATCGGGATCTTTCGGCCGGTCTGCTTGTCACCCTTGTTCGCATAGTGGGCCGCGATCAGGCCCTCGTAGTGGTGGGCGTGGATCAGGTCGATGCCCTGCTCACGCACCACCTTGCCGACCAGCTTGGTCAGCGGCGGGTCGCAGCGCGTCAGCTTCTGCCAGCTCGGCCCGGCTTCGGTCCGGGTGTACCCCTTGACCTCGGCGATCCGGTGGATCGTAAACGGCGGGTCCTCGACCGGCTCCCCCAGGTGATACGTCACCGCATGGACTTCGTGCCCCAGCTTCGCCAGCGCCTCAGCCATGCGGTAAATACGCACCGGCGTGCCCCGCGGAAAGGGGAACGGGCAGGCGGCAATGATCGCAATGCGGAGTCGTTGGCTCATGGGTGCCCCTAGCATCGGCTGTTCGCAAGGCTTTCGCCAGCGGGTCAAGCCTCGGTCGCGGTGCCCGCGGCTGCCGCGGGTTGAGTCTCTTGGGAGTCCGGATGGTTTCGACGATAGATCAGCCGGCGGAAGACCAACGCCGTCAGCCCTGCCATGGACAGCGCTTCGGTCGCCAGGGTCGTCCAGGCCGCGCCCTCCGCGCCGTAACGCGGGATCACCCAGGCGTTGGCCAGCACGTTGAACACCAGACAGGCCACCGACACCCACACAGCCCGGCGTTCCAGGTGCATCGCGTTGGCCATGAACTGCCCGACAAAGCCCAGGTACATCACCGGCACCGTCAGGAACAACACCCGCAAGACCGGCGTCGCGTCGGCATACGCCTCGCCGTACAGCGTGACCATCAGCCAGGGCGCCACCGCGATGACCCCGCCAGCCATGACCAGCCCGCCCAGCAGCGCCGCTGCGTACAACCGGAACAGCTTCTGCCCGAGCTTGGCCCACTTGGCCTGCGCGAACAACGCCGCGCAGATCGGCAGGTAGATCAAGACCGCCGGCCGAACCAGAAAACGCGAGGCCTCAAAAATCTTGTATGCCGACTCGTAACGGGCCACCTGTATTTCAGGCCCTTCGCCATCGAACACCGGCAAGACCCCGAGCATCAGGGTGTCGACCTTGAACCGCAGCAGGCTGAGGACCGCCAGCATGAACAACCCCGCCGAAGCCTTGACGACGTTGGACATGCGGCGCAGGTGGAAGTGGATCGGTGCGGGACCAAAGACACGCCGGGCCACGCCCCAAGCCAACGCGACGAGCACGACATTGACGCCAACGAACAGGCCGAGCGTCGGCAGGAAATCAAACTGGAAGACGAACGCCGCCGCCGCGACGGCAAGCATCGCCAACTGGCTAAGGATCAACGTCCAGACACGCAACGAAATACGCCGCTGGGCAACGAAGAACGCGCCGTAGGCAAAGTAGAGGTTGCGGACCATCACGTACATCGTGGTCAGCGCCGTGATCGCCAGCGACTCGGGTCGCCAGACAGCGACGAACGCGTTCAGGGCGGTGAAGATCCCCGCTGTGGAGATCAGCCGCAGGCCGACCACTTCCCCCAGTGATTCATTGGCCTTCTCGGGCTCCGCCGCGACGCTGCGGACCAGGTGTTCATTGGTCCCCAACTGGGCGACGAGCGAGCCGAGCTCCGCCAGGACCAGCGCATAAAAGAAGACCCCCATCTCGACCTTGTCGTAGGCCCGGGCCAAGAGCGCGAGCATGCCATAATTCACCAGCTTTTCCGCCAGCTGGCTCGAAGTGGCAAGCATCAAGTCGCGTTTGGTCTTCATGATCGGATCGGTCGGCGGACGGCGGTCGCCCGGAGGGTGGGTGTACTCCCCTGATCGGTCGTTTCCAGGGCAAGCCCCAAGCCCGGGAATGAAAAACCCCGCACGGGCAGGATACCCGGCGGGGCGAACGCTATCGGAACTGGATGGGATCGGCTCGGATCAGGCCCGGCGGCGACGCATCGCCAGCAGACCGCCGGCCATCAGCAGCATCGCGGTGCCCGGCTCGGGCACGCCCAGGAAGTTGGCGACCTCGCCGGCATAAAAATCACCCAACGCCGCGTAGGCGTCTTCGGTGAAGTGCAGGCCGTCGGTAAAGGTCGCGCTTTCGCCGTTGGTCGCGATGAAGCTGTCCAGGAACGCATTGGGGTCCAGCAGCATCACGTTGGGGTTGGCCAGCGCTGCGATGTCGCTGGCGATCTCAGCGTTGAAGCTGTCGATCGCGCCGTTGATCTGCGTGGCGTCGCCGCCGTTGGAAGTCGAGAAGGTCGACTCGACGGGGTTCAGCGTGGACACGAACAGCTTGGCGGTCGGGTTGGCGGCAACGATCGCAGCGACCACAGCCGCGAGGCGGTCGGGCGCGCCGAGGCGGTCCTCGTTGTCCTTGATGTCGTTGATGCCGATGGAAAGCATGAAGATGTCCACGGTCGACGGGTCGGTGCCGCCGATCGAGTCATCGAAGATGTCCGGCAGCTCGTCGAGCAGGCCGCGGAATCCGTCGAAGTTGTTGGGGATCGAGCCGGGCGTCTCGGGCCAGCGCCAGGTGTCGCTGTCGATGTTCTGCGAGCCGGACGGGCGGTTGGTGTCGTTGCCGCTGGCGTTGTGGGTCTCGCTCTTGTTGTAGATGCCGCCGATGTGCCAGCTGGAGTGGCCTTCGTGGTTGGTGTTTTGGGCGTTGGTGCCGTCGCTGACCCCGCCGGTGACGTTCTGCGAACCGACGAGCGTGGCGTCGACGCCGAAGCCGGTCAGGGCGCCTTGGAAAGGCACGCGCCAGCCGTAGTAAGGCTCGGTCTGGCCGTTTTCAATGAAGCCGTGGGTCTGCGAGTTGCCGATGGGCATGATCGTGACCGGGATGGCCAAGGCAGGCAGAGACACACCGCCGGCCAGAAGCAGCGCGGCAGCGAGAGGGGTACGAGTAGGTCCGAACGACAAGGGCATTGCTTTTCTCCCGAGGAAACGGCCCGGATGCTGGCGCACCATGGGCATGAGCCGATAATGTAGCCGATAGACACTCATGAAGCCACATTTAGCTCTAAGTTTCTTTTAAAACTGCGCTTGCAACATCGAAAATCGGCCTGTCATCTTGGCCAAACTCCCGGTGTTACCCAGATTATGCCGCCTGCTCGGTATTGCCCGCATGCGAAATCGGCTGGCTCTGGCCGGGGCCCGTCATCGGCTGCCCGCCGACGGTCGCCGAACGCACCTTGTAAGGCGTCCGCCCCTGGCTCTCGTGGTAAATCCGAACCAGCAGCTCGCTCATCACGCCCAGCATGACGAACATCACCGCCATCAAGAACGTCATCATCGAGAACAGCACCAGCACGTTCTGGTTCAGCTTGACCGAGTAGTCCCCCATCGTCAGCACGCCGAACTTCTGCAGCACCGCGATGAACAACGCCAGGAAACTCAGCGACAGCGTCATCATCGCCAGCTTGCCGAAGAAGTAGATCGGCTTGGTCAGGTAGTCGCCCAGGAACTTCACCGTGCACAGGTCCAGCAGAACCTTCACGGTCCGCTTCAGCCCGTACTTGGACTCCCCCGCCACGCGAGGCCGGTGGTTGACGACCTCTTCGGTCACCCGCGCGCCGCGCCACTTGCACAACGCCGGCAGGAAACGGTGCATCTCGCCGTACAGCCGAACGTCTTTGATCACTTCCGCGCGGTACGCCTTGAGCGAACAGCCAAAGTCGTGGATCTCCGTGGTCCACGTCAGCTTCTTCACCAGCTTGTTCGCGATCACCGAAGGCAGCTTCCGGGTCAGTGCTTTGTCCTGACGGTTCTTCCGCCAGCCCGAGACGATGTCCCAGCCCCGGCCGTGCTCATCGACCTCGTCCAGCTTCGCGACCACGCGCGGGATGTCGGCCGGGTCGTTCTGCAAATCACCATCGATCGGGACGATGACCCGTCCCTTGGCCGTGTCGATCCCCGCCGCCGTCGCCGCCGTCTGCCCGAAGTTCCGCATGAACTCGATGACCGTGACCCGGTCATCTTCGGTCACCAACTCCCGCAGGCGGTTCAGCGTCAGGTCGCGGCTGCCGTCATCGATAAAGATGACTTCATACGCTTTGCCCTGCTCGCCCTGGGCGTCCATCACCGCCTTCAGCTCTTCGTACAACGGCTGAACGTTCTCTTCCTCGTTGTACACCGGCACCACGATCGAAACATCTACACCGGCGGCGGTCGATATCGTTTGGGCTTGAGTCATGGTTTCGCTCGTTCGTCTGGTCTTGGTTTCGTTGCGTCAGCCACGCGGGCCGACCTTGGGGCAGGCCGCCCCGGCGTAGGTGTCGGCCGACATGGTAACGCCCCCGCCGCTGACAACCTGTAGGAATAACTCGTTCATCGGACCCCTTCCCCCGAGGCTTGATCCCCAGCCACGATCCCCGCGTCGGCCGCCGCCTCATCCCGCTCCGTCCGCACCCAGGCCTTCTGCCGCCGCCCGATAAACCGCAGATAGATCGGCACCTTGCTCAGCATGTACCACGGGATCCCCAGCAACGCCGCCCCCGGCACCAGCTTCCGGGCAAACCGCGCCCAGGCCAGCATCAGCCCCAGCCCGCACCACACCACCGCCCCCCCCAGCACCCAAACCCCCCACCACACGCCCGTGAACCACGCCGCCGCCGACGCCACCGCCAACACCAGCACCCCCTGCATCACCAGCAGCGACAACGGCGGCACCGCCAGGTCCAACGCCGCAACCCACAAGCCCAGCCGCCTCGAACGCAACCCCCGCCAGACCAGCCAGGGACACTGCTTCACGATCGTCGACAGGTAGCCGTGCTCCCAACGGGTCCGCTGCGACACCGCCGCGTCCTTCCCCGAAGGCAGCTTGCCCCACACCGCCGCCGGCTCGCCGTACAACGGCCCGTACCCCCGCTCGGTCATCTCCAAACCGATCGCCAGGTCTTCGACCAGGTTCCCCGTCGCCAAATCCACCTTCGTTAACACCGCCCAGGGGAACGCCATCCCCGTCCCCGTCAGCAACACCGGCAACCCCAACCGATGCAGCCCCCGCGCCCGTGGCTGATTCTTCACCACAAACGCAAACGTCGACACCAACGCCCCGATCCCCGCGTCCTTCGGCGGCTCCATCAGGTACACCGCCTGCACCGGCCGACCGCTCCCCGCCGACATCCGCGCCAGCTTCTCCAAAGCCCCGGGCTCCACCCGGCAATCCGCATCCACCACCACCACCACCTTCGGCGGGTCCGCCTGCATGTGCGCCACCCCCGCCGCCAGCGCGAACCCTTTCCCACGGTTCACCTCATCAAACCGCTCGATCACTTCCACGCCCTTGCTTCGCGCAATCGCAGCCGTCCGGTCCGTGCAGTTGTCCGCCACCACCAGCACCCGGTCCCCCCCGGTAATCGTCGGCAACAGACGGTCCAACGTCTCGCCGATCACCGGCTCCTCATCATGCGCCGGGATCAAGACCACGATCTTCGCCCGCGGCCCGAGCTTCACCCGACGCACCGGCAGCAACGACAGCACGCACTCCAGCCCCACCACCACAAAGGGCACCGCAAACACACACGCCACGATCGCAACCAACAGCCCCAGCATCATGGCGTGCCCTCCCGCAGCAACGCCGCCAACGGCTTCACCGCTTCACCCACCGCGTGCCGCTGCTCCACCCGTTCGCGCCCCACCCGGCCCATCGCGTTCATCGTCGCATCGTCCGCCTGCAAACACGCCCGCAACGCCCCCGTCAGCGCCTCAACCGAACCTGCAGGCACCACCCAACCACACGCGGTATCCACCAATTCCGGCACGCCCGCGATCGACGTCGTGACCACCGGCCGACCCAACGCCAACGCCTCCATGATCGCCACAGGCAACCCCTCCGCAAAGCTCGCCAGCACCATCGCCCGGCTGCCCTGCATCCATTCCCGAACCTGCTCCGCGTTCTGCCAACCCGTGATCGTGACCTTCTCCTCCAACCCCTTCGCGGCAATCAACGACTCGACCGCTGGCCGCATCTCGCCGTCCCCCACCAGCACCAGCTCAAAATCCTCGCCCGCTTCATGCAACGCCGCGCACGCCTGCACCAGCAGCAACTGCCCCTTCTGTTCGCACAGCCGCCCCAGACATACCAGCCGCTTGTTCCCCGGCACCGGCGTCGGCTCATCCGCCAGGAAACGCTCTCCCACCCCGCACCGCACCACCTGCACCTTCGGCCAGTCCGCGTGTGAACACCACCGGTACAACTGACTCCGCCCGAAGCTCGATACCCCCGCGACAAACGCCGCATCCTTAATCTTGTCGCCCAGCGAAATCACCGTCGGCTTATCAAACTCCTCCGGCCCGTGCACCGTGAAGCTGTACGGAATACCCGTGAGCATCGACACCAGCCGGGCAACCGACGTCGAGTTCGTGCCAAAGTGCGCGTGCAGATGCTGAACGCCCTCTTGTTCGAGCCACTTCGTCAGCAGGCACGCTTCGCCCAGATAAATGATGTGACGCAGCACGCCCCGGTCCGACACCCGCCCCATCCGCAGCGCCGCCATCGACGCCCGCCAGTACCGACCGAACCGCGTCAGCTTCATCCGCCCCATCGCCAAAAGCATCGCCATACCCCCGGCCTCGAGCACCACCCGCGTCCGCTCCTGCTCCCGCGCGTCCGCCTCGTCCACCAAAGGCTCATCCACCCGGCGCACCGAATAACGCAACACCTCAAACCCGTCCGCTTCCAGCGCCTCGATCTCCCGCCGAATAAAGCTGTGGCTGACCTTGGGGTACTGATTGACCAGGTACGCAATCTTCACGCCTTCACCCCCCCAGCCGCGCCGCCCTTGTACTCGATCAGCGTGTTCTGTTTATGTGTGAACTTGTTCCGCAGGAAGCGCCAGCCGCCGGACATCTCTGCGAACTTGCCGACGACCAAGAACCAAGCAAACCATCGCGCCTGCCTGGGGTCCAAGCCCTCGCGCCGATGCCGCCGCGTCAACCGCAGCCATTGCAGCAGATACACCCCAAACAGCAGCAGGCCCCAGCCGTATGTGAACACCGCGATAAACACAATCACCACGGGTAACCACGCCGCCCAAAGCAAAATCGAACGCACCTGCCCGATGCAGTACCGCTCCTCGCTCCGGCCGTACCGCCAGGCGCCCTCAAACGCCGCGTGCCCAAAACGCTTGGCCCGTTTCCAGAACTGACCGAAGCGTGTCATCGCCGCGTCATGCCGCGTCATCTCCAGCCCCAGCCTTTCAATCACCGCACCCGCTCGCCGCAGCCGCAGACACATCTCCGGCTCCTCGCCAGCAATCAGCGTCTCATCCATCCCACCCACCGAGCGGTACGCCTCCGCACGGATCATGAAATCCCCGCCGCTGGCACTCGCTTCACCCACCGGCGTATCCCACTCCCGATCACACCAGGCGTTGTAGATCGTCGCCTCGGGTTCAATCTCCCGCCGCCGACCGCACACCAGCGTCAGGCTCGGCTTCGCATCCAACGCTTGGGCGGCACCCTCCAGCCAACCCTCTGCGATCGCACAATCCCCATCGAGAAACTGGGCGTACACCATCCCGGGCAGCACTTCATCCAGCCGGGCAAACCCCGCGTTCCGCGCCCGCGCTGCGGTGAAGGGCACGCTCATGTCCAACGCCACGACCTCCGCCCCCATCTCGCGTGCCATCGCCGCGCTGCCGTCGGTCGAGCCCGAATCGACATACACCACCGCACCCACGCGACCAGCCACCGACGCCAGGCAACGACGAAGACGCTCGCCCTCGTTGCGCCCGATCGCCACCACGCCGATCCGCGCGTCGTGGGTTTGCTGTCGAGTTGTCGGGTCCTCACCCAAGGCGTGCTCCGCGTTGATGTTTACTTCAAATGCTTCTGATCGACCGCGTGAATCCGCTCACGCACCCTGTCCCGCATCGACTGTGTGCCCAGCCGGCGAACGATGTAGTCCGTCGCCCACAACGGCAGGCCGTACTTGTTCATCCGGAACTTCGCGCGGGCTTTCCGGTCCTGCCGAGCCAGCTCTTTCCGCTTGGCCTCACTCACCTCCATCGCCGGCAGCCCGCTGGGCTCGTACCCGCGTTGCGTCAGCATCGCTCCCACCCGCGCTTCGACCAACCGGATTTCTTCCTCGCTCAGCTTCCGCCGCCACTGCTGCGTCAGCTTCGGGTCCGGCCGATCGTAGGAGCTCTGGTCGATGTACCCCAGCATCGCCTCGTCGTAAGCCAGCCCAACCCACTGGCAGACCCGCGTCAGCGTGGCTTGCGGCTCTGCCACAAGCTCTTCAAACCGCACTTCGATCCAGCGGTCATCCGGCAGCGTTTGCTTAAACCGATCCCAGGCGTGCTCGACTTCGATCCAACGCGCCACGCCGTGGTACACGTTGCCCGCCCAGCCCATGCCGATGTTCGACCGGGCGACATCGCGCGGATCGCGGATCAGGTGCAGGTACATCGCATCGGGGAACAGATAAGGCAGCCGCTCCAGATGCCGGTGCACGGTCGCGCCGACCCGTTCTTTGCCCTGCATCTTCTGGATCAGAAAGCTGTGGACCAGCTCGTCGTAGCCCAGGGATTCGTCGATCGTGAAGCCGGTGTTGTTGAACGTGCGTTGCGTGCGAAGCCAATGCCTGAACGCTTCGGTGTCCGGCCGACAACCGCAGTCCTTGACTTGATCGACCGCAAACTCGAACTCTTTCTGGAACGCCAATCGACGGTGATGGTCCAGCATCAACCGGAACATCGTGCTGCCCGAGCGTTCTGCCCCGACCAGCAGGATGGGCTTCTCAACTGTCGTAGGGGCGGGGGTTGCCGTCATCATGCTGCGTGCTCCGTCTGTGGCCTCGGCGCGTCGCGCCATTGCGGATCATGCGTCGCCGCCACGTCCTTCCAATTCGCACAGTTCAGTTCCAACCCCAACCAACGCCCCAACTCCGCCAGGTCCTCGTTGAAGACCTGCGTGACCCGCGCCAACGATGCCTCGCTCAACTCGGGCTTGGCCTGCATCGTCCACCGTGATTTGATCTTGTCCCGCACCGACTGCGGCACGAGGTTCCGCCGAAGCCACGACACACCCGGCGCGTACACGATCGCATCGCGAAGCCCGCTCTTCCGCAAGCGCTCCGCCGAAACGTTCTTCGGCCCTTCATCCGATTGCCAGACCGCCTGCCCTTCGCCACCGATGAATTGCCAGACCCGCTGCAGCGTACCCTGCGGATCGGCCTTCAAACGCTCGAAAAACACCGGCAGAATCCGCTCGGGCCCGTACGTTTCCAGGAACGGCCGGAGCTGATACGCGTACCGGCTGTACTCCACCAAAGGCGGAAAAGCGTCCAACGCTTCATCAATCCCACCGCTCACCAGCTTCTGCGTCCACTCGTGCACGTACTGCGACCGCAGCCGCTCCACCGGGTCCCGCATCACATACACCAGCTTCGCGTGCGGCACCGCCTCCCGCATCCGCTGAATCGTCTTGGGATACGTCGGCAGCTTCGTGTAATGCGTGCTGGATTCGCCGCACCGGTCCCCGGGCTTCGCGCCAGCAAACAGCGACGCGTACCAACCTTCACCCCTGGCAAACACTTCATCGTCACTGAAGTAGCAAGGCTCCTTCGGCTCGCTCACCCACACCCCCGGCTGGGCGGCCAACTGATCGTGCAGCGTGCTCGTTGCACACTTCATCGCGCCGATGATGATGAAGTCCGGCTTGGTCTTGGCGGCTTGGTTCATCGGTTGGGCCCCCGCATCGGACGCAGCGCGTTGGTCCAGATGTCCCGCCATTCACGGTCGCAGACGTGGCGCTGCTTCTTCTGGCCGACCAGTTCCCGCAGCTTCGACACGCCACGCCCTAACGTCCACAACACGTTCGCCACCCACAGGCCATGCACGCCGTACCACTTGGCGTAGTACCGCGCACGGGAGGCGTAGTAGTACCGCGGCCGGGGCTTCAACGCCTTCTGCAACTCCTTGACCGGCGACGTCCCGCCCCGCAGGTGCACCACGTGCGCCGCAGGCTCATGCACGATCCGCCAGCCGGCCTTCGCCGCCGCCCGGCTGTAGTCCACATCCTCGAAGTACATGAAAAACCCGTCGTCCATCAGCCCGATCTGTTCGATCACCGCCCGCCGCACCAGCACGCACGCAAAGCTCAACCACTGCGGCGACATCGATTCTTCTTGCACCCCCAACGCGACCTCGGCCTTGGGGAACAGCTTCGTCACCGGCCCGGTACAGGCCGCTGCGATCAGCTCGGTCGTCGGCCGCTGCCAACGGAAAACACTCACCTGAGGCTGACCGTCCATCCATTCCAAACGCGGGCCCACCAGCCCGACCGTCTCGTCCTGTTGCATCGCCGCGTGCATCGCCCGCAGCGCGCCCGCCCGAACGATCGTGTCCGAGTTCAGCAGCAGATAACTGTCCGCCTGTAGATGTTCAATCCCGGCGTTGTTGCCGAACGAAAACCCGCCGTTCTTGGGAGAACGCACGAGTTCCGCCCATCCGCCCCAGCCCCGCGCTTCAATCGCAGCCTCGATCTCGTCCGGCGAATCATCGCCCGACTCGTTGTCGACGATCACCACCTTGACCCCCGGCACCTCGTCCCGCACCGCTTCCAAAGACGCCAGGCAGTCCTGCGTCATCGCGGCGGTGCGGTAGTTGATAATGACCACCGCCATCGGCGCGCGGACCGGCAAGCTGGCCGGCTCGTCCGTCGGGGTCTGGGTCTGTGGGTCGGTCATGGTCGTCATGGCTCAGCCCAGCGGCGCGGGGGTGGGAGGGGTCGGGTTTAAGCCTTCCAGATCGTCCACCACAGTGACCATCTCGTCACCATCTTCGTCTTCATCGAAGGCCAAAGGCTCGTCGATCCGACGCTTGCCACGCACCTCGATCTGCCCCAGCACATCCACACTCAAGACCGCCAACCCGCCGGCGGCCATCGTGTAGACCGGGTTCAGCATCGCGTTGGGCAGCAAGTCAAGCGTGTACATCACCAGCACCCCCGCCAGCGCGGTGGCGGGCGCCACCGACGGGTGCGCCCAGACACGCCGGTCGCAGTGCGTGACGAACAACACGATCGGCAACAGCAGCGTGATGCCCAGGGTGATGATCCCGATCAGGCCGTTCTTGGACATCGCGATCACCCACATGCCATCGACCGTGCGCATTTTGCCCAGCGGATCGGTCGGGAAGTTTCGGCCCCAGCCGCCCCAGCCCAGCAAGGGTTCTTTCTCCCAGTGCTCGATGAAGTAGTTCTCGTTGGTGATGCGGAACTCCAGCGACTGGGCGCGTTCGCCCCCAAACAACGAGTCCGCCGCCGCCACCGCGCTCTGGCCGTCGTACATCCCCGAGCTGCGGATGAAGATGTAGATCGGGAACAGCGCCAAGACCGCCAGCACCGGCCAACGCACCTTGAACGCCCGGCAGGCCTCCAGGACCGCGATCGACAACAGGCCGAGGATCAGCGCGCCCTTGGAGTTGTACAGAAGGAACGTCAACGCCACGGGCACCCAGAGCCAGATCATGGGGATACCCCAGATCATGCGGACCGCTTTGGTGCGGATCAGCCAGTAGCCGATCATCGTCCCCGCCGCCATCCACGCCGCCGCCATCAGGCCATGCTGCATGAAGACCTGCGGCCGGTACCCGCCGCCCCGGTTGGTCATGCCGAAGCTGGTCGGCCGAAAGCCATACAGATTCTGGTGAAGCTGCGGGCTCATCCGCATCTCCCACAGGCTGGGCAGCACGTACACCAGCGCTCCCAGGAAGATACCGATCGCCAGGTCTTTGGTGGACTGCAGGTCCGTGAAGTAGACCCGGCCGACAAAGTACGGGAGCCCCCAGAACAGCATGTGCCCGATCGCTGTGGAGAAGCCGTCCCACATCCCCAGGCCGTTCTGCACCGAGGTCGGGATTGGGCAGAGGATCCAAAGCAGCATCGGCAGGTCAAACCAGCGCGGCCGAAAGGTCAGCAGCTTGGTCAGGTCAAAGAAGAAGGTCCAGATCAGCACCGACACACCCGCAACGAACATCTTGGAGAGTTCAGGCAGGCCCACGGTCTCGATCACCGCCTCGGGCAGCAGCATCCACCCGGCGACCATCGACGCCACCGCCGCCCGCCGTGACGGCAGGACCGCAAACAGGCCCAGCACCACAAGCACCCAGCCGAACAGCATGATGTTGGTTGCGAAGTTGTAGCCCATGATCGTTGCGGGTCGGGGTCGGGGCGGGAACGTCTGGCGGTCTTGGCCGGCCCTAGGGGTGTCGGCTGATTATCGACCCAACCTTCGGCGAAGCCAAATCACCCCTGCCACCCAGATTAACCGGACCCGGGCAAAGCCCCATCTACGGGTTCTCGGACGCCCTGCACCGCTTCCCAGAGCGCTTCTTCCAAGATGCCCGCGGAACGGTCCCAGTCGAACTGTTGCGAAATCGATTCACTGGCCCGGCTCATCGCCTGCCAAGCCGGTGCATCCTGCCCCACCAGCTCCAGCAACGCCGCCGCCATCGCCTGGGCATCGCCCACCGGCACCAGTCGGCCGTTGACGCCCTCCTCGAGGTAGTCCTCCGCGCCGCCGCACCGCGTCACCACCAGCGGACAACCACACGCCGCCGCCTCCAGCCCGGGCATGCCAAAGCCCTCGAGCGTCGAAGGCACCAGCCAGGCATCCGCCTGCCGATACAGCTCGGGGATCGTCGCCTGGGCCGGCCGGAAGTGGTATTCAAAGTTCGCCGGCGGCACATGGTGCGGCTCGATCGGATGAGACCCAAACGCGACCACCCGCAGCTCCGGGCATTGCCGCTGCGCCAGCCGCAACGCGTCAAACGCCGTGTCCGCGCCCTTCCACTTCACCTTGCCATACAGCATCCCGACCGTCGGCACCGCTTGCTTCTCCCGGGGCACGAACGAAAACTGAGTCCGGTCCACGCCGTTGGGCACCAGCACCGAGTTCGGGTCGCCGTAGTCTTCTTGCATCAACCGCTGCAACCACTTGGCGATCACCAGCTTCAGCATCGGCTGTCGGTAGGTGGCTTTTACACGCTCCGGGTCGCCGCCATGCAGCTCATGGTGACGCACAAAGTAGGCCTTGACCCCTTTGCTCGTCGGCCAGTCCCGGACCCACTCGGCGGTCTCCCACCACGTGGCAATCGTCACGTCCGCGTCCGGCACATCCCGGGCTTCGATCGGCCGACGCTGGATCGGCAGCAGCGTCGCCGTGCTCTGCATCAGGTGGTGTTTCGGTCGCCCGCCCCCCTCGCGCTTGGCCTGGCGCTGCTGCTTCTGATACCGCCAGAACGTCCGCACCCGCCAGGGCGGCGGCGCGGGGCGAGGCAGGTCCACATACAAGATCGAAACCTGATGCCCCCTGCGCACCATCGCCTCGGCGATCAGACGATTGGACTTCACGCCGCCTGATAGCGTCGCGCGATCCAGGACCCAATTGATACGGAGCGTCTGACCCATCGTGGTGATGCTATCGGTTAAATCCTCGGCACGTTCGCATCAAACGGCAGGCCCAAACCCAAGACCAGCCGCAGCCCGATCACCGCCGACACCGCCAGCAGGAATAGCGCCGTGCAGATCACATCCTGCCGAACCATCAGAATCCCTTCGCGCCGGGCACCGATCACCACCGAGGCGTAGTTCAACAGGTCGGCCATCGCCATGACCACCACCACACCCAGCAGCCCCGCCGACTGATACGCCGGCCAGATCGCCACCACAATCCACAGCACCCGCCCCAACCCGCCCAGTGCGTTGTACGACGGCTTGCCCAGCCCCATCAACGCCGGGCCCAGCGTGTTAAACAGCGCGGTCACCCAGATCCCCAGCCCCAGAATCGGCACCATCCACGCCGCATCCTCGTACCGCGTGTCCCACAGCAGCGTCACGATGTAGTCGCCGCCACAGACCAGCACACCGACCACCACACCCATCACCGCCATCGCCTTCCAGCGGGCCTTCATCATCTTCTGTCGCAGCGCTTGCCGATCGCTCTCGGCCTTGCGCGACGCAACCGGGAACAAGACCTGCTTGCCCAATCGCTTCAGCAACTGCCTTGGCGCGTCGGTCAAAAAGAAGGCGATCGTGTAAACCCCCAGCACGTTCCAAGGCAACAGCTTGCCCAGAATCATCCGGTCCGCCTGCTGTGACAAGAACGTCAGCACCGTGGCGATAAACACCCATTTGCCGAACTTCACCAAAGCCTGCAGCGCATCGCGGTCCCAGCGGAACCCGTCGCGCTCACCCGGCAGCAGCACATGACTCAGCACCACACGCAGCCCGGCGGTCAGCACCCCCCCGATGACCAACGCCCAGACCGACCCGGTGAGATACGCCCAGACCGCCATGACGATCAGGCCGATGACCTGCGCGACCAGGTTCTGCAGCACCAACGGCTTGAGTTGCATATGCCGCCGGGCGGTGTACAGGCGCGTCGACATGAAGCCCAGAACCAGTGAGCTGAGCCCGGCCACCGGGATCAACTGGGCGAGGATCGGCTGGTCGTAAAACACCGCCATCGGCCACGCCGCCGCACACGCGATCAGCCAGAGCGCGGCACCGCGCATCGCCTGGATGGAGAACGCGGTCCGAAGGAAGACCGGATCATCGCCGCGCTTGTTCTGCACGATGCTGGGGCCGATGCCGACATCCGAGAACAGGT
This sequence comes from Phycisphaeraceae bacterium, assembly GCA_965230305.1. GTDB lineage: Bacteria > Planctomycetota > Phycisphaerae > Phycisphaerales > Phycisphaeraceae. Next base: position 1,112,716 of record OZ245998.1, read on the forward strand.
TCAGACCGATGAGCAGCACCTGCACGATCGCCATGATGCCGAAGGCTTCGGGCAAAAGCAGGCGGGTGAGCACAAGGTTGCCGCCCAAGCGCATGCCCTGGGCCAGGAGCATCTCGATCCCCGTCCAGGCCGCGGCCTGCTTGGCCGTCGCCCGCAGATCGGGCGCGGGGGCATCGCCAGCTTCAACAGGTTGGGCCGAGGGGTTCGCGGTCAAATGGGCTCCTGGATCGTGGGCTTTGGCCCAGCCAGAATCTTATCGGCGACCCGGCGGTCGGCGCTTGCCCGCAACCGACCAAAACAAAGAAAAGCCCCGGCCTTGAAGCCGGGGCTTGTTCAATGTTGGATTGTCGTTCGGGCTTAGTCGAACTGCACGGTCTGTAGACGGACGTCCGATTCGAGGTACTCGACGAGGGCCCGGTACTTGGGGGCTTCATCGATCGGCTGGTCCATGTACTCCAGGTGGCCCCAGGCGCCGTTCTTGTCAATCACACGGCAGGAGTTGAAGGCCACGAACAGGGAGCCGCCCAGCGATTCGAAGTGGGCGATGTTCTCCAGGTACAGGTCGTACATCTCCGGGTGGCTCTGAGCCTGCACAAAGGCGTTGTGCCAAGGCACGGTCCGGCCATGCGGGGTCATGTGCTGACCGGCTTCATAGGCAACGAACGGCACCCGGTACTCACGCGCCAAGCGGGCGTGGTCCACCCGGCCGTTGGCCAGGTCGCCGAACAGCGTCCGGCGGGAGAGTTCGATCAAGCCCAACGCCGTGATGTCTGCGGGGATGTCACGCGACCGGCCGGCACCGTGGTAGGCCGCACAGGAGATCACGTCGAAGTTGCCCGCACCCAGCGTTTCGAGCATCTGCTCGAGCTGCCAGACGTTGGCCCGCTGGCCCGCCGCGACACGGATCACCCGGTCGGCGTCGTTCCCGAACACGTCACGCCAGATTTCAAAGTCGCGGTGTGCCTGGCGGCCGGCTTCACGCGCGGCCCGGCCGAGCGGGTCGCGGCTGCCCAACCAACCGTTCTGTGCAAACGCCGTGTTCCAGATCTCGTTGGAGTACTCCAGATAAATCTGGGCACCCGGGTGCAGACGTTCCTTGACCATCTCAGCGAAGTTGCGAACAAACTCGTCGTTGGCCTGGTGCGGCATGCAGAACCACGGGTCGGCTTCCAGCTCGTTGCAGAGCTCGATCATGATCTCCAGGGGCACACCGTCCTTGCCGTCGCCGGCACCGGCGCCGCCGCCTTGGAACCAGAACTGAGCGGCAGGCGTACGGCGGTTGTTCCAGGTCACGACGCCCGAGTGGTTCGTCCGCTGCCAGTCCATGAACCGCAGCACGCGGAACGGCTGGAGGCGTTCGAGGAACATCGGGTGGAACGACGAGGTGTAGCCGTCCGCGGGCGAGCAGCCGGGCATCCACAGGCGGACGTTGGACACGTCACCCGACCGGGTCAGGCGGATACCCCGGCGATTGTTCGCACGGAAACGTTCGGTCCGGCTGGGGATCTCGACGATGACGCGGTTCTGGCCTCGCTGCACGATCCGGCCGCCGAGCATGGTCATCTCGACCTCGCCCGAGCCGTCCCATTCGAGGGTGTAGTGCCCGCCGGGGAACTGGCCATTGATGTCCCAGAACACAACGCTCTGGTTGTTGCTGTCCCAGTCCTTGGCCTGCTTCATCGCGTCGGCCCAGGTCCACTGGCTCGACCAGTAGTTGGGGTTGCCTAGGTTCATGCCCAGGAAGTCGCGGGCCCGGGGCAGCACGTAGTCGTCCACGTTGGTGTCCGGATCGGGCTGGGGTTGCGGCTGCGGCTGGGGGTCCGGCTGAGGCTGCGGGTCCGGCTGGGGCTGCGGGTCGGGCTGGGGCTGCGGGTCCGGCTGGGGCGCAGGTTCGCCACCGGTGCTGGAGCCGTCGCCCGAGTCGGTGCTCGAGCCGCCGTCGTTGTTGCTGTTGTTGCCGCTGTCGCTGCTGCCTGCCTCGCGGGGCAGGATGTTCAAGCGGTGGGTCGTCAGGTTCAAAGCCCGGCCGTCTTCACGGCGAAGCAGCTGGATGTTCACCCGGCCCGGGGGGATCAGGTCCAGCTTGTCGGCGCGGATGACGAAGGGCTCGCCGGTGATCCGGTGATTGAAGTTGTTGAACTTACGACGAAGATCCAGGTGCCAGACCATCGCCACGACATCGGCGTTGTCCGGCAGCTCACCGTTGATGGTGAAGTGAATCGCTTCGCCACTGCCAACGGTGTAGCTATCGGGGAAGTTGACCGTCGTGACCGACCACTCGCCGGGAGTCGTGTTCGGGCGATCGTTGCCCGAGCTGTTGCCCGAGTCCGTAGACGAATCGCCTTGATCGCTGTTGCCGCCCGGCGCCACCAGCGTGATGGTGCGCTTGATCAACGCGAGTTTGCGGCGGTTGCTGCGGGGCATGACCTGAATGCGGACTTCGCCCGGAGGCAGGTTGTCCAGCCGTGCCGAGTCGATCATCCAGGGCTCGCCCCGGAGCGTATGCGAGAAACTGTTGATCTTCCGCCCCAGGTCCACGTGCCAGACCATGACGTACACGTCGTGACGCGAACCGGCACCGTCGACGAGCAGCGGCAGGTCTGTTCCGCTCCCCTGTTCATAGGTGCTGGCCCAGTCTCCGAACGAGACCGAGAAGTTGCCTCGGCTGAACTGAGCCTCAGCGGAAGTCGCGGTCAGCCCCAGCATCATCGTCAGCAAGGCCAACGCGACTAAGGGGAAGCGGTTCACACGCAAGCTCGGTAAGTAGGTCATGGTTTGTTTCGTCGTTTGCTGCACGGCAAGGCTCCCAACGTATTGGTGGAGTGGTTCCCCACGGATTCCCTGGACCGACGGTGGTCTTCCTGCAATCTCGGACGTTCGGGTTACACGGGTGAGTGAAGTGCCGGTAATAACCCAGTTTTTCAAGCTGCCCAGCCTTGCCTGACCCATACAGGCCGCACCCGCCTAATGCGTGGAATCAGCCCTCTCACCGGCACGAACACGATTCCTACCGGACGTCCAGCCCTATCGGCCCCCTATTCAGGGGCCAAACGACAAACCTGTGCGCACAAGCGTGACAGATACCCCGAAAAAGCACAAAAGAAAAACCGACGCCTCCGGTATGAGGCGTCGGTTCACCAAAGTTTGGCCTGTGTCTTCGTCCACTGGAACTCATCGACCCAACTGATAATTCGGGATCGGAACGTGGGCTTGGTGCATGATCCGCTGCATCTGCCGGACGATGTCCGGGTGTTGGTCGGCCACGTTGTGCTGCTCGCCCGGGTCACTCGCAAGGTTGTAAAGCTCAATCGGGCTGTTGGCCTCTCGGCGGGCGTTCAGCCGAACCGCTTTCCAATCGCCCATCCGGACCGCCTGCTTGCCGCCCCGTTCGTGGAACTCCCAGTACAGGTACTCATGCACCGCCTGCTCGCCTTCGCCGAGGAGTGTCGGCACGTAGGAGATGCCATCGGTCTGCGCCATCGGGCGGGCGCCGGCCAGTTCGATGGCGGTCGGCGCGAAATCCCAGAACGCGGAGATGTGGTCGGTCTCGCCCCCGGCTTCAACCGTCCCGGGCCACCAGGCGATGGTCGGCACGCGGATGCCACCCTCGTAGAGGTCGCGCTTGATGCCACGGAACGGCCCGTTGGAGTTAAAGAAGTTGTGATCATGCCCGCCGACATTGTGCGGGCCGTTGTCGCTGGTGAAGATCACCAGCGTGTTCTCTTCAATGCCGAGTTCTTCGATCAGAGCCAGCACTTGGCCGACGCTGTCGTCCAGGTGGGCGATCATCCCGGCAAACGTCGAGCGCGGGTAGCGCTCCGCCCGGTAGTGTGCACCTTCGTAGGGCGATTCGTCGAACTGCCCCACAAACATCTGCCGCCACTCGTCGGGCACGTGCAGGTCCGCGTGGGGGTTTTGCAAGGCAAAGTGCAGAAAGAAAGGCTGCTCATGGTGGTCACGGATCCACTGCAACGCATCAACGGTGAACAAATCGCCGGTGTAATGCACGCCTTCCCGGCCGTGGTTGTCGGGGTAATGCACGGGCTCACCGTTGCGCCACAGCAGTTGCGGGTAGTGGCGGTGGGCTGCGCGGTGGGACACGAAACCAAAGAAGTAATCAAAGCCCTTGGTGTTGGGGAACGCGCCGTCTTCGCTGTGGCCGGACAAGCCGGACTTGCCGATCATCGCGGTGGCGTAGCCGGATTCCTGCAGGTGGCTGGCGAAGCAGATGTCCTGCGGGTCCGGGCGGAAGTTGTGCCGACCGTTGCCGCGCTGCCAAACGTGGCCGGTGTGCTGACCTGATAGCAAAGTCGCACGAGACGGCGCACAAACCGTGCTGCCCGCGTAATGCTGCATGAACCGCATGCCCTGCTCGGCCATTCGATCCAGGTGAGGCGTGGGGATCATCTGCTGGCCAAACGCGCCGACATCGCCGTACCCCAGGTCATCGACCAGGATGAAAATGATGTTGGGCCGAATGGCTTCATCCGTCTGGGCCGCAGCGCGGCTGGGGTTCCAGATCGCCCCGAGCAACAAGACGCAGCACAAGCTTGACAGGGCACGATAAAACAGGGTCTTCATGGATTCATCCTCAGTTGGCATCAATCAACGCTATAGCGTATACGAATTCAGTCGCAAATCCGTGCGGTTTCACGCGACTCCGTAAAAAACTCGCCTTCTTATTCTGACGCGTCGAGCGATTGCATAAACCAGTCGGCCCAGGCCCGCAGCGCGTCCTCGGCATCGTCGATCGGGTTGAACGTATCCAACTCCACCGGGTTGCCCCGGCGGGTTTCAACCGAGGCCAACAACTGCTCCCCGGTTTGGCTGTCGACCAACTCCGCCTCGATCGCCGCGGCCCCGGCCCCGGCTCCGCTCAGCTTCGTTGCCGGGTGCAGGCTCAGCCACCAGGTGCTCTTCCGCAGGTCGGTCACCGCGGTCCGCAGCCGGGCGGTGCCCGGCCCGGGCGCTGTCACCACTTCAAACCGCTCCCCCAAACGCTGCACCAACGACGCATGCCAATCCGAAGCCAACGCCTGGATGTCGTCTGAACTGACCCGGGTCTCTTCGGCTTCCACCAGCACCTCGGTGGGCTCCACGATGAAGCGGGTGTACCCCGACAGACGCTCGGGCTCCACGACAAACCGCAGACGGTTCGGCGCAGTCTGTTCCAGTTGGTCATAGCTGGACAGAAAACCCGCCGGCGGCGCAGCCTTTTGGCACGCGCCGAGCCAGACGCAAGGGAGCAGCAGCAACAAGAGGCAGCGCTGCACTATTCGCTCCGGGGCTCGACGCCATGCAGATGGCGGACAAAGAAGTCGCACAGCCGACGCCAGCCGTAACGGTTCATGCTGCCGTGACCGCCGCCGGGGAACACGACGAGGTCGAAGTCTTTGTCGGCTTCGATCAGGGCGTTGGCCACCTGCATGGTGCTGGCGGGGTCGACGTTCCGGTCCATCTCGCCGACCATCAACATCAGATGCCCCTGCATGCGGTGGGCCTGGTCCACGTTAGAACTCAGGGCATAGCTCTCGTCGACGGGCCAACCCATCCAGGCTTCGTTCCACCAGATCTTGTCCATCCGGTTGTCGTGGCAGCCACAGTCGGCGACCGCTGCGGAATAGAAATCGCCATGGGCAATCAGCGCCCGCATCGCGTTCTGCCCGCCGGCGGACGTGCCATAGATCCCCACGCGGGTGTCATCCATGTACGGGTACTGCTGCGCAGCCGCTTGGATCCAGAGCACCCGATCGGGGAAGCCCGCGTCGCCGATGTTGCGCCAGCAGACGTCATGGAACGCTTTGCTTCGCCAGTTCGTGCCCATGCCGTCGATCCGCACCACGATAAACCCCAGCTCGGTCAAGTCCCGTCCGCCGGCACGGACGTTGAAACCGATCGGCACGTGTTGGCCGTGCGGGCCCGCGTAGATGTTCTCGATGACCGGGTAGGTTCGGCTGGGATCGAAGTTCGAAGGCCGGTAGATCAAGCCATGAATATCCGTCTCGCCGTCACGCGCCTTGGCGACAAACCGCTCGGGCATCTGCCAGCCCGTGGCCAGCAACGCGCTCGCATCGGCACGCACCAATTCGCTGACCAGCCGGCCATCGCTCGTGCGGCGTAGCTCACGCACCGGCGGCAAATCCGCGCGGGAGTAGGTGTCCACGAAGTAGTCGCCGTTGGGCGAGAACGTGATGTCATGCATGCCATCACCGTCGGTCAGCAGCGTCAGGCCGGTGCCGTCAAAGTTCACCCGGGCAAAGTGGATGTGATACGGGCTCTGGTCCGGATGCACCCCCATCACTTTCAACAGGAGCTGCTGGTTCTCTTCGTCCACCTTCACCACTTCACGGACGAGCCAGTCGCCTTGAGTGATGGCGTTGATCACGCTGCCGGTCGAGCGGTCGATGCGGTACAGGTGGTTCCAGCCCGATCGTTCGGACATCCAGATCAACTGGTTGGCGTCTTCCAGATGATGGATGAACGTCTTGTTCGAGTAATTCACGAACGTTTCGCTGACCTCGTCGACGACCGCGACCGCCTGGGCAGACTGCACGTCCACGCCGATGAGCCGGACGGTCTGATGGCCGCGCTGGTTGTAGTAGAAGAAAAACCGCGAGCTGTCCGCTGTCCAATGCACGCCGCGGATCCAGAACGGGTTGTCGAACAGCGTGTTGTCGATGATGTGGACCGCGTTGGTTTCCACATCGAACAGCACCGGCCGCTGACGCTCGACAACATCGCCCGGCTTGAGGTACTGGAAGCTGTGCAAACGCGGCTGGAGTTGATCCTCGGGGCTGGATTCGACGAAGTGGACGGTGTGTTCCTGGGCGGGCAACACGCGATTCACCACGAAGTACCGGCCGTCGGGGGACCACTGTGCATGGCCCCGGTACCCGTCTTCCCGCGCGCCATCGGTCGTCAGATCAATGGTTTTGTCCGACACCGAGTCGTACAAGCGGACATTGAAACCCTCGACGATTGCGGTGTACCGCTCATCCGGGGAGGGCCGCCGGCTCTTGTTCTCGTCTTCCTCTCCCTCAGCCTCGACGGTTTCTTCCGCCACCGCCGCATCACTGGCCTGCGGTGCCGGCGGAAGGATCAACGCCACCCGCGCGCTCGACGAGGCCGTAAAGCCCGCGATCGCCTGACCGTCCGAATCCAGCGCCAGCCACGCATGCCCCGCGTAGGTGTTCTGGGTGCGTGTTTGCCCGGGCTCAACCGTGCCGTAGGGCCGGCGTTCCCCGCTGCCGTCGACCCAGACCAGGGTCAGCGTCTGTTGCGTCTGATTGATGAACGTGACATCCACCTGGCTGCCGTTGTTCCCCGAGCGGAGCCGGTTGAGATCGGTCGCCGGCGACATTGTGAAAGGGTGCGGTTCCGTCAGGTCACGAAGCTCCACCGTGTTGGTTTCGCCAACCGTCGCGAGAACAAGCCCGTCCTCGGAGCCCGCCAGGACCCAGAGCACGCCTTCATCGTCGATTTCGATGCGGTACACATCCAGGTCCTCCCTGCCCGCCGCATCGGACAAGGCTGTGGAATCGATCGCAGCACTTTTCTCGCCAGTCAGGCAATCCACACGGATGAATTCCCGCCGACCCTGTTCGTTCACGATGACGTAGAGCAGCGAGGACCCGTCGGCCGACCAGGTGGTCTCGACGTTGGCGTTGCGCACGGTGTTGCGGGTGTTGTCCCAGATGGAGGACATCCGGTCATAGTCCGCCTGGGTGCCCTGCGCAAAGCAGAACCCCGCGAACAACATCAACGACAAGCCCACCAGCACCAGCCAGGGCGAAGACCAGGACAGTTCATGCATCTCGAAACACTCCTTCGGGGGAATCCACATGCCCGGAGTGTATGCCCATCGCGTCAGCTTGGCCTCCAGGGGTCGTCGGTCCTTACGCACCAGTCCACGACCTGTTCGGTCAATTCCCGGACCCGCCCGGGGTCCGCCGCCGCGACGTCTTCAAGCTGATAAGGATCGTTCAAATTGTCGTACAGCCGGGGCGGCTCGGGGGTCGCTTCAGGCTGGCCGAATGCCGTGGCGGGGTGGTGCAGGGCCAGCGTGTAGCGGTGAGTCCGCACGCCCCGATGCCCCGACGCCGCATTGAGGTAGAACTGGCTGTCCGGCCGGGGCAGGCTGGCATCGAGCAAGGCCGGGGCGTAGTCGACGCCCATCCATTCATCGGAAGCCTCCAGGCCAAGCAGCCCTGCGATCGTGGCGGTCAGGTCCGGCGTGCCAACGAGCAAATCGTCCGCATGGTCGGCAGGGAGCCTGCCGGGGTGCCGAAAGATCAGCGGGACGCGCATCGCTTCGTCATACCAGATGTTCTTCTGTATTCGGCCGTGGCTGCCCATCATCTCGCCGTGGTCCGACGTGAAAGCCACCAGCGTGTCGTCCGTCAGCCCGAGTTGATCCAGCCCGTCGAGCAAACGACCAAACTGCTCGTCGACCCCGGTGACCATGGCGAAGTAGTCCCGCCCCATCTCGCGGGCCTGCCTATGGGCGATCCGGCCTTCCGCATCACGCGAAACGTTCGGCCGAGTCAACAGGCCTTCGCTGCTGTCCTCGCCATACACCGCCCGGTATCGCTCGGCGACCTCGTCATACGGCGGGTGCGGCGGATTCACCGAAATGAACAACGCAAACGGCTTGTCCGGATCGCGCCAACCCTGGGCATTCTCCAGGTACTGCAGCGCGTGATTCACTTCATACTCGGGCCCCCACACACCCTCAGCACGCACATAGTCATTCGGCCCCGCGTCATGCGGCCAAAACACCTGATGGAAGTGGTTGTCAAAATCATTGTGCCCGTGCCAATGCGAGATCCCGTGGCGCTTCTCAGGCGGCGTAAAGCAGTTCCACACCCCGCCCATGAAAAACGGCGCCACCTCATCGGGCAGGAACGGCTCCGTCGGCCGGGTCAGGTGCCACTTGCCGATATACCCTACGTCGTAGCCATTCTTGACCAACACATCCGTCAGGCAGGTGTGGTCATCCTGCAACTCCCAGGGGTTAGGCGACAGCACGTTGCCGATCACGGTGTTGGGGTACGGGTATCGGCCGGACATCAGCATCGCCCGGTACGGGCTGCAGACCGGGTAGGTCGAGACCGCCTGCGTGAGCGTCGTGCTTTGCTTGGCAAAAGCGTCCAGCCTTGGCGTGTGAACCGGGTCGGCGGCATTGCCCGCGGGCTCTAGGTGCTGAGCCATGAAGCCCATCGCGTGGGCTCGCAGCTGGTCGGGGAAGAAGAACACGAGGTTGGGCGTGCGTTCGGGCATCGCCAGATCATAAAGCCGGGGAGAAGAATCGCCCGGCCGAGCGGGGTAGAATCCCAGCATGTCAAAACGCATCGTGATTACCGGATTGGGCTGGGTGACGCCGCTGGGCTATGACCTGGAGACCGTGTGGGACGGCCTGAAGGCGGGAAAGTCCGCGGTCGGTTCCACGTCCCACTTTGACGCCAGCACCTTCCCCACCACGATCACCGCACAAGTGCCCGGCGACTACGACGTATTCGCCACGGGTGTGCAAAAAGATCTGCACGAAGGCATCGGCCGGAACACTGCCTTCGCGTTGGGGGCTGCGGTCCAGGCATGGAAGCACGCCGGACTGGACGCCTTTGACGCGCTGGACCCCGAGCGGCTTGGGATCTACCTGGGGTCGGGCGAAGGCGTCTTGGACTTTGACAACTACGCCGCCAGCAACCTCGCGGGCTGGGACGCAGAAAACAAGACGCTTGATGCCGCAGCATGGGCGGCGACGGCGACGACGATCATGTCGCCGATCGTCGAGATGGAGCAGGAACCCAACATGCCGCTGATGCATATCGCGTTGGAGTTCGACGCGCGCGGGCCGGCGTACAACTGCTTGACCGCATGTGCCGCGAGCACGCAAGCGATCGGCGAAGCCGCGGAGATCCTCCGCAACGGCGGGGCCGACGTCATGATCGCCGGCGGCGCTCACACCATGATCCACCCGCTGGGGGTTACCGGCTTCAACCGGCTCACCGCTTTGTCCAACCGCAACGACGCGCCGCAGACCGCGTCGCGCCCGTTCTCGGTCGACCGCGACGGCTTCGTCATGGGCGAGGGCGCAGGCATGCTGATCCTCGAAACGCTCGAGCACGCCGAAGCACGAGGGGCCAAGCCCCTGGCCGAGGTCCTGGGCTACGGCTCGACCGCGGATGCCTACCGCATCACCGACATCCACCCCGAAGGCCAAGGCGCCGCCGCCGCAATGCGTCAGGCGTTGGCGCAGGCCCACATCCAGCCGGGCGAGGTTGACTACATCTCGGCCCACGGCACAAGCACCAAGGAAAACGACTCGATCGAGACCAAGGCGGTGAAGACCGTCTTCGGCGATGCGTTTGACGGCAAGGCGCCGCCGATGAGCTCGATCAAGTCGATGATGGGCCACCTGATCGCCGCTGCGGGTTCGGTCGAAGCGATCGCGTGTGTGCTAGCCCTTCGGGACCAGATCATCCCGCCGACGATCAACCTGGCCTCACCGGACCCGGTCTGCAACCTGGACTACGTCGCCAACGAAGCGAGGGAAACCCAAGTCAACGTCTGCGTCTCCAACTCCTTCGGCTTCGGCGGTCAGAACGACTCGATCGTGCTGCGGAAACTCTGAGCCGTCAGACTTGTTCTTGCCAACGGTGCGTCGGGTTGAAGCCTAGAACGGCTTTGGCCTTGTCAATGCTCAGCAGCGTCGCGCGGTCATGTGGCAGATCGCGTAGCTGAGCGTTGGGAAACTCGGCGGCAAGCAACTCGGCGGTCGGCTGGCGCATCACAGTGTCGTCGTTGGCGATGATGAACGCTTCAGCGCCGTCGTACGTCGCTTCGAGCGACAGCCGGAAGGCCTGCGCCGCATCGCGCGCGTCGATGTATCCCCACAGGTTCCACGCCCGCTTGCCCGGGTCGTCCTGCCAGCCTTCGAACCACTGGTAGTCGGACTCAGCCATGACATTGCTTAGCCGAAGCGCTGCGGAACTGATGCCCGCGGTCTGGTGGAAGAAGCGACCCATTTCTTCGCCGAGCACTTTGGAATGGGCGTAGCTGGTGCGCGGGTTGAGCGGGTCGGCCTCGGTAATCGGTGCCGCGGCCGGGGGGTTCTCCACAAACGAAAGCCCCAGCGTCGTTTCGCTCGACGCCCAGACCACCCGCGGCATGCCCAGCGTCTTCGCAGCAAGGAAGACGTTGTAGGTGCTCAGGGTGTTGTTGGCGAAGGTCGTCTGATCGGTCGCCAGCCCCGGCGCGGGGATCGCTGCGAGGTGGACCACCGCTTGGCAGTCCGACATGGCATCGACGGCCTGACCAAAATCGGTGAGGTCGGCGAGGCGGGTGTCCCAGATGTTGTCGCATGCAACACGGTCGATGTTGACGACCTGGTAGCCGTGCTCACGGAGATGGGCGATGGTGGCGCGGCCGGCCTTGCCGGTGCCCCCGGTGACAGCGACGCGTTGGAAGGGGTTGCTCATGCCCGGACGTTAGCAACTCCGCTTGCGATACGACGGGCGTGAACAGCGCATTGGGTGCCTGGGCAAATAAAAACGCCGCGCGAGAAGACTCGCACGGCGTGGAGCAGGGTGGTCGTCCATCGACGACCTGGATGGGATGGGGCAGGAGAAACGGGTTAGTCGTACAGCGGGCTCACGCTCGTCGGCTCGACTTCTTCCAGGGTCAGCGTGGTTTCCACACGGAAGTTGGATTGCGTGCGGTGGCGTTCGGCGAAGAACAACTTGAGTTGGTAGTTCTCTCCGGCGACCAGGCCCAACGATGCCGCGGCGTCATCTACATTGATCGAAGCGGCGGTTTGTCCGTGCACCCCGCCGATGTCGACCGCGAGCTGGCCGTTGATGAATACCCAGACGTCGTCGTCGCCGACGAAGCGAAAGGTCAGGTCAAAGTCGCGTTCGGCCGGGTCGGTATACGTGAATTCGGTTTCCAGCTCGTAGGTGAAGTAGAAGTTGTGGTCTTGGCCATCGGCGCCGCCATACCACTCGTTCCAACCCAGGCCGTCGGCCGGAAAGAAGTACTGGTATGGCGCGGGCATACCCTTCTCACGAGCAAAGCTGTAGACCCCGCCGGGCTCAGCCTGATTGTTATCCAGCACAATCGAATACGGCACGGTGATGTTCACACCCGGCACATCACGGAACCATTGGCTGAAGGTCGACTCGGACGTGATCATCGCCCGGCTCAGGTTGTAGCCCGGCGCGACGACAGGCTTGCCCTCTGCGTCCAGCTGACTGGCAACGATGCCGGTCCGCACGCCGAAGGACTTATGTGAGTGGTCCATGTCCGGGTGGGACACGTGGAAGTCACGCAGCGTGCCGGTGAGTTCGATCGTGTCGGCTTGGGTCGTGGCCACGAGCGAGCAGGCAGCGGCCCCGGCCAATAAAGGCGTCCAATACGCGGCAGTAGGTTTAGCAAATCGGCTCATGACGAGGCCTTTCTCCTTGAATCAAATTCAAAGGTCCATGCGGTTGTCGGGCTCCTCTGCCCGTCGGGTTAGTTGCCTATGTCTGAACTCAATCAAAAGATTCACTCACCGGGCAAGCCAGTGAAAACAGGCGAACTCACACACGCCGCGATCGCCTAGGCCTCACAAACCCACCCGCCACGATCCCAACACAAAACCCACAGCATCCGCCGTGGGTTCAAGAGTTCAGTTGATTGTTTGACCGGCTCAGTTTTCGATACGACGCGGCATCGTCGAAGCGATCACACGGATCGGCGGAGAGTCTTCGGACTCGATGGCCAACGTCGCGTCGGCGTCGGGCTCGACGGTGAAATCCATCGCGCCACGCTCGAGCACCAAGACGCCGTAGGCATCTTCACGCCGGAGCGTGTGGAAGTTGGCCGCAGTAACCCCGCCCAGCAACGGCACGCTCTTATCATCGCCAGCGGCGACATCGTCAAAGTCAAAGTCGCCGTTCTCGTCGTAGAGCAGGTTGATCGTTTCGTCCGTCGCGTCGTACTGGATCCGCAGATACCGCCCCTGCGTATCGATCAGGTCGATGTAGTTGCTCGTGATCGTGTCACCCGAGAGCGTGGCCGCAGAATCAACCGCCTGGGCTTCCCCCAGGGTCAATGGCCCGTGCGCGGTGCTGGTGCGCAGCAGCGTCAAAGCGCGGTTGACCACCATCCGTGTGGCGGTCTGCGTGCTGGCGGTTTCCGCCGCAGCGGCATACGCCTTGAACGAGGCATCGATCGCGACCATGGTCGCCGCCATCAGCATCGCGCTGATCGCCAGCGCGATCAGCAGCTCCACCAGCGACAAGCCCGACGCGCGGCGATGGGTACGTGTTTTTGAATCGGCGGTCCTCACTGCGTCTGCCCCTCGTAATACGTGGACCACATCGGCACAATCGAGACCGGCCCCCGGATGTTGTCCGGCAAGGGCAACGGCTCGTAGATGATCTGAATGATGCCCACCCCCTCCGCCGGGAGCGAGGCTTCCAGGTCGCCGTCTTCCGTGTCGAAGTAGCCCAGCGTGGTGTTGTACTGCGGGCTGGTGTCGCCGATGACCGGGCCGGTGTTGGACTGCGGCGCAAACGTCGTCAGCAGCGTGCCACGGATCGTGACCTGCCCGCGGATGTCCATCAGCCCCGCGACGATCGTGCCCGTGAGTTCCACGGCTTCGTCGCCCGAGCCGGAGACCCCCGCAAGCGAGCCATCAGCCTTGTTGAAGGTGCCCATCTCGACCGAGAAATGCGGCGCGAGAATCGCCGACCGGGAGTACAAGTCGTAGTCGTCATCGTTGAGCGTGGACAGGTTCCACGACGTGACGCCGGTGAAGGCCAGCTTGTTCCGGGTGTGGGTGAATTCAGTGGGCGCTTCGGTCACCACCGAGCCGCGGAATTCGCAGTCGTGGAACCGGATGTTGTTGCCGGTGGTTTTGGTGTCCGCGACATCGCCGTAGCCGGAAACCAACGCCGAGCGGTCCGGGTGTTTCTGTGAGCCATCTGCGAACACCATGCCCGCGTAGTTGTAGTTCATGTCGTCGTTGTCGACGGCGGTGTCGACGAAGACGACGCCGGTGAACGTGCAGTCGATGAACAACGCATTGGTGCCGACGGGAATCAGCACATCGGTGAAGCTGCGGTTCGCGTAAACCGGGCGGTCGAAGTAGTCGTACGGGAAAGCTGCACCGTAAGGTACCGCTTCAAGCGACTCGTAGTAGTCCGGTGCACCCAGGCTGCCGGTCGCCAACGCGCGGAAGTCGGATTGATCGAAGTCGGTCGACTCGAACTCCCAGAGGTCGTTTTCTTCGGCATCGGACCCAAAGGAGATCGGGTCGCTGTTGAAGCCCGCCACGATCGGGCCGGCGAGGTAGTCCTGATACGTGCCGTCCAGGCTATCGCTGGGGTCAGAGTCGGCGGCCCCGACGTTCCAGTCGGCGACGTTGGCCGAGATAAAAATTTCACCCCGCAGCTTCGCGTAGCGGTCCGCCGCCGAGATCACGCCGTCGTTGTAGCCTTCCCGGCCGGCAAAGCTCGCTGCGTCACCTGTGTAGCCCGGCGGCGCATCACCCGGGCCGTAGCCGAACGAGTCGATGAGCTCCAGCAACTGGCGCGCTTCGACATCGCTGCTCATCTGGTCTTCCAGCTCGGTCAGCGTGACCTCGCCGTTCGCATCGGTATCAAAGAATCCCAGGAACAAGTCGAACTCATCGATATAGCCATCGGCGTCCACATCACCGGTCTCCGGGTCGTCCGGGTCCAACAGGCCGAGCTCGGTGTCCAGTGCGGTGTTAATGCGATTGTCACCGTTCGTATCGCCGTTGGTGCCGTCCCAGACCAGCGCCCCCAAGAGGGCATCCAGACGCGCGTCCAGTGTGTCATTCAAGCCGCGGAAGTCGCTGGCGATCTGAACCGGGTGGCCGTCTTCGAGGTGCACCTCGTCGTACAGCGAACCGACCGGCCCGTCGATCATGACGTTGCGGCCGACCATAATCCGACTTCGTGACAGTAGCGCGAACGGGATCCGCTTTTCGATGGACATGTCCATCGACACGACGCGCGTGACCGAATCGTTGGCCGGCCCGTCGGTGGCTTCGATCACCACGCGCAGCCAGGTCGAGTCCGGCGGCGACAGGTTCGAAACCCCTTCGGAAACGTAGGGTTCCTGCTGGTAACGCACCGCGTCGTAGTCCTCGCCCACCAGCGGGTGGGGTGTGATCGTGACCACGAAGGACGGGTCGTTGGGGTTGCTGGTCATCGCGATCGGGCCGATGACGAAGTTGCCTTCGCCGTCGAGGTACGCGCCGCCGGAGTCTACGTAGTGCAGGTCATCGCCCAGGGTGTTGGACAGCTCGACTACGAGGTCCAGCCAGATGTCGTCGGCGTCTCCCGAGGAGATAACCCCTTTGTCCGAAGTGATCGTGAAGGCGGCCTCATCCAGCGCATCGATGATGAAGTAGGTGCCGGTCTCGCACGCGGCGAGGGACCGGTTGATCTTCATGTGGCTGTCGGCGGTCCGGAGGTTGCCCTGCGAGACGATCGCCATTGCCGCAGCCAGGCTGCCGAAGATCACGAGGAACATCATCGCCAGGATGGCCATCGCGCCGCGTTGGCGTGCGTGTGCTCTTGGGGTGGGATAAGGGCGGGTCATAACGGGCTCCGAGGGCCTCCGGGCCAAAGGGTCAGCGGCGTGCCACCCAGGTCAGGCTGGTGATGGTCTGAGCGGTAGTCTGGCTCGGCTCGCGGTACCGCACGGTGACGGTAATCCGGAGCAGGTCCGTCGAGCCGTCCGTCAGCACCGCGGACGAGTCCATGTCATCTTCCAGCACGTTCTCGAGCGTCACGGTCTGCGACCAGCGATCCAGGTCCGCGACCGGCATACGCAGCGCGTTGACCGGAGGGGAGAACGTCAAGCCATCGAAATCGTCCAGGTCGTCGTAGTCGTCGATGCCGTTCTCGCCGACCTCCGGGCCGAAGTTCGTCGTGCCCGACAGCGGGTCACTCATCGGCAAGGTGATCATGAGCTCACGGAGCTCATTGGCCAGGAGCTGCGCCGTGTTGGTGCGCTGGGCCCAGTCGTTCTTCATGTGATAAGCCTGCTGGGCGGAAACGATCGCCAGCACGCCCACGCCGATGATGACGGTCGTGAGCGAAGCCTCGATGAGCGTAAACCCGCCAGCGCGGCGCTTCGCGCGTCGGCGGCGGGAGTATCTAGCGGGTTGGCGGTTTAATCGTGGCATCGATGCTCTCAAAATCACGGATTCAAACATCCGAACGTCAAGGGGGCGATGAGCCCGGCCGGGTTGTCCTCCTCGTGCAAACGTTACGACCGGCACGCCCGTTACTTGACGAGGGTCGAGAGCTTGAAGATCGGGAGGATGATGGCCATCGCGATGAAGCCGACAACCGAACCCATGAGGATGATCATGATGGGCTCGATCATGCTGGTGGCTTGTTTGATCGTTTCACGCAGCTTCTTGGCGTAGAAGCCCGAGACTTCGTCGAGGACTTCGCCGAGCTTACCCGACTCCTCGCCCGCCGCGACCATCTGCACGACCGCCTTGGGCAGTAGTGAGGATTTGTACAGCGGGTGCGCGATCTTCTTACCTTGTTTCACCGACCCGTAGACCCCCCGCCAGAGCCGCTTGAACAGCCGGTTGCCGGAGATATCGCCGGTGATCGCCAGGGTGTCCAGCATGGGTACGCCGGCGTTGACCAGCTCCCCCATGGTGTGGAGCGAGCGGGAGATATAGAGGGCCTGGAACATGCGTTTGAGCACGGGGATCCGGAGCTTGGTCGTGTCCCACCACCAGCCGCCGGGCTCGGTCTTGATGAACAGCCAGAGCGCGAATAGCACGCCGAAGATGCCCAGGACCACGATCCACCACCACTCGACCATGAATGCCGAGAGGTTCATCAGGAACTTCGTCGGCGCGGGCATGGCCGATTCCTTGCCCTCAAATACGGTCGCAAACCGGGGAAGAACGAAGGTCAGCAAGAAGATCGTGACGGACACCGCCATGCCGCCGATGACCGCAGGATAAATCGAGGCCCCGACGACCATCTGGCGTGTTTCGATCTGCTGCGCAAGGTAGCCCGCGATCCGCTCGAGCATCTGGCTGAATGAGCCGGACATTTCCGAAGCGCGGACCATGTTGACGTAGAGCGGGCCGAAGAGCTTGGGGTACTTGGCCAGGGCTTCGGAGAACTGCTTACCCGATTCCACATCCTGCTTGAGCTGATAGATGATCTTCTGGAACTTGGGGTTTTCGGTCTGCTCGGCGATGCCTTCCAAAGCCGCCCGCAGCGAAATCCCCGCGCGGACCATGACGGCCAGCTGCGTGGTGAAGTTCAGGACATCCTTCTGGCTGGGCCCGGAGGTGTAGTTGAGCTTGGCCAGGGTTTCCTTGAGCGAGCCGCCACCCATGCCGCCGCGGACGGGGATGAGCTGGAGCACGGTGTTGCCCTGAGAACGGAGTTGCTGCGCGGCAGCAAGGGCGGTCTCGGCGGAGATCGTTCCCTGTGAGTTCTGGCCGGCGGAGGTCCGCATCTGGTAGCGGTACGTGGGCATGGTGGAAGCCTTGTGCTGCCCGCTTCAGGCTCGGCCTGGCGGGGGGTGCGAACGGGTCGGGTTGGATCAAGCCACGAGTTGGCGTTCGAGCTTGTCGGGGTAAGCGGCCTGGGCGATCGCGTCTTCACGGCTGATCTTGCCGTTGAAATAAAGCTCCGCAATCGCGTTATCCAGCGTCTGCATGCCCATCTGCCGGCCGGTCTCGATCACGTTGGGGATCTCAAACGCCCGGTTCTCACGGATCAGGTTCCGCACGGCCGGCGTACAGAGCATCACCTCCACCGCCGGGATCATGCCCTTCTGGTCAATCCGCTTAAACAGCGTCTGCGACACCACGGCCTGCAGCGTGTTGGCGAGCATCGAACGGATCTGGTTCTGCTCATCCGCGGGGTACATGTCGATGATGCGTTCCACGGTCTGCGAGGCGTTGACGGTGTGCAGCGTCGAGAGGACCAAGTGGCCGGTTTCCGCGGCGGTAATCGCGGCGGCGGTGGTCTCCAAGTCACGCATCTCACCCACGAGGATGATGTCGGGGTCCTGACGCAGGACGTGACGCAGGCCGGAGGCAAAGCTGGGGACGTCCGCGCCCAGCTCGCGCTGCTCGATGATGCAGTTGGCCGAGACCTGCGCGTATTCGACGGGGTCTTCGAGTGTGATGATGTGCTTGCGGTAGCGTTGGTTCATCGCCTCGATCATGGCGGCGAGCGTGGTGGACTTACCCGAGCCGGTGTCCCCGGTGACGAGCACCAGGCCACGGGGCAGGTAGGTCAAACGTTGCACGACCTCGGGCAGGCTGAGCGATTCAAACGGCGGGATC
Organism: Phycisphaeraceae bacterium; assembly: GCA_965230305.1. Taxonomy (GTDB): domain Bacteria; phylum Planctomycetota; class Phycisphaerae; order Phycisphaerales; family Phycisphaeraceae. Next base: position 1,131,071 of record OZ245998.1, read on the forward strand.
TTGGTCTTGATCGCACGCATCGTGATGCCGATGGTCTGCCGCTGCATGTGTGCGTTGACACGGAAACGCCCGACCTCGGGGACTTCGTAGGAGAAGTCCGCGTCCTTGATCTTGTCGAAGGTCTTCATCTGGGCTTCGCCGGCCATGTGCTTGAGCAGGCGGGCGGTGGCCTCGGCCGAGAGCGCCGGGAAGTCCAGCGGAGTCATGACGGTGTGAATCCGCGCGGCGGGGGCGTGCCCCGTGACCAGGTGGATATCCGAAGCGCCAAGGTCAACGGCCGTTTTGAGGATCAGGTCCAGGTCCATGGAGGCCTCGTGTTGAAGGGTTTGTAAAAACCGTCGCCGCGCACGAAGTAGCGCGTCGCTGCACCGGTCTATCGACTCGACCACGCCCGGGCATAACCCCAACGGGCAACCGCCCCGCCCTACCCGGTCGGCCTAAACCATCACAACCGAACCACCCACATCACCCGCACAACCGTTACAGACGGGCCCCATCCCGATGCCTTGTTTCCAGCTTCCGCGTTGCCCCACACGCAATAGATGGCGGACCGACGCGTTCGGCGGTTATGCAACACATCCTGTACACACTTCTCGGACTATGGATCCTGGGCGCAGCCCACGCCTCTGCAGACGAGCCCGCGGTGTACGAGGTCGCGGAGCTGCGCGAGACCTGGTTCGACGAAAGCCGGCAACGCCAAGTGCCGGTGCGGATTCTGTATCCCCAAGCGATTACGACGCCCTGCCCGATCGTGTTGATTTCCCACGGCCTGGGCGGGTCGCGTGACGGCCTGACCTACCTTGGCCAGGCTTTGGCGGAACGGGGATACATCGCGGTGCACATGCAGCACGCCGGGTCGGACCGCGCGGTCTGGCAGGATGTCCCCGCAGCCGAGCGCATGCAGGCCATGCGGCGGGCGATGCGGAATCCCGACGCGGCCACCTCCCGGATCGAGGATGTCGCTTTCGTGCTGAATACTTTAGCGCAGCACCACGAAGCAGAAGGCGAACTGGCGGGCCGACTGGACATGGATCGTGTCGGGATCGCGGGACACTCTTTCGGGGCCTGGACCGCGATGACTCAGGCGGGGCTGCGTTTTGGCTTGAATGAACGCCGGGCTCAGCAAGGCCGGGACGACCGAATCCAAGCGGTGCTGGCGATGTCGTCGCCCGTACCCCGGGAAAGCCAGCAGCGTTGGGCCTACGCACACATCGCGGTGCCGGTGATGCACATGACCGGGACGCGTGACGAATCCATCTTGAATGACACGACCGCTGCAGAAAGGCGGATCCCGTTCGACCGGACGCCAGCATCCGCGCCTGACCAGTACCTGATCATCTTCGAAGGAGCGGACCACATGGTTTTCGGCGGCACCGATCGTCTGCGTGGCCCGCGCAACACGCTGCACCCGGATGAAACCTATGAGGCAGCAATCTTGTCTGCCGCTCTTCCGTTTTTTGACCGATACCTGCTTGACGATGAATCGGCCGGCGCATTTCTGCAGAACGGCTTGCCTGAAGCCTTAATGGAACTCGCGACGTTTGAACATCGATAGCGAACCTGGGCGGATTCTCTGCGTATCATGACGCACCATGATGAACCCTATTGATCGCCGATCGGTTTTGAAAATGTTCCCTTCGCTGGCCCTCGTGGGGGTTGGTGCCAACGCCGCCGGGTCAGTCGGCCCTAAGAACCAGACGCAAGCCCAGCCCGTCGCGGGCGGTCGTTCCCTGTTCGTCGATGCTGAGTCCGGCGACGACAACCACGACGGCTTGAGTGAAAGCCGCGCTTGGCAGACCCTTGAGAAAGTCAACCAGGCAGAACTCCGCCCGGGCGACCGGGTCTTGTTCCGGGCAGGGCAACGGTGGACCGGACAGCTCAAGCCGCAGGGTGAAGGCGGCCTGGTCGAAGGCGACACGATCGTGCCTCTGGTGTTTGACCGCTACGGCGAGGGCCCCTCACCACGGATCGATGCACAGGGCCAGTTCCAGTATGCGGTGCACATCCAGAACATGCAGGCCGTGGAACTGCGGAACCTCACAGTCACCAACCTCGGCCCGGAGATGGAGGCCCGGCGCTACGGCGTGGCGGTCACTCTCGAAGACTACGGCGTAGGCAAGCACTTTGTCCTCTCGCACCTGCATATCCACGATGTCAACGGCCATCTGCAAAAGCGGCACGGCGCGGGCGGGGCCATCTACTTCAACGCCTACGGTGAAACCACGCCCACCCGCTTCGACGGCTTCCTGATCGAGAATTGTCTGCTGCAACGCTGCACCCGCAACGGCATCATCCAGGAAGGCCATTGGATGCGAACCAACTGGTTCGCCTCAACCAACGTTGTGATTCGTGGCAACCTGCTCGAACAGATCCCCGGCGACGGCATCGTGCCGATCGGCAGCGACGGCGCCCTCATCGAATACAACACGATGCGCGACTGCCCCCGCCTGCTCTTGCGCGGAGACTGGGCGGCGGGGATCTGGCCCTGGAGCTGCGACAACACGGTGATCCAGTTCAACGAGGTCAGCGACCACAAAGCCCCAGGCGACGGGCAGGGGTTTGACGCCGACTGGAACTGCCAGAACACGCTCATTCAGAACAACTACAGCCACGACAACGAAGGCGGCTTCCTGCTGGTCTGCAGCCAGGGCAGTAAACCAGCCCACGAGAACATCGGCAACATCAACGCAATCGCTCGGTTCAATATCTCGATCAACGACGGCGAACGCCCCTACCCGTTCCGCGGCGACAACTACTCCAGCCCGCTGATCCACCTCACGGGCAACTGCACCGACACGCTGATCCACAACAACCTGATGATGACCCTGCCTAAAGCGATCCCGGGTATCCATCGGCAAACGATCAAGTTCGACAACTGGGGCGGGCCTTGGCCCGAACGCACCCGCATCTTCAACAACGTCTTGCTGGCGTATGACGAAACCGACTGGCGCGCGGGCGAAGCGACCGATACGCAGTGGATGCACAACCACTTCGCGGGGCCCTTCGTCGGCTTCCCCGAAGGCCAAGGCAACCGCTTCAGCCAACGCACCGAAGCGGGCTTCGAGGCGCCGACATTCCTGGCGGCGAGCAAGCGAGAAGAACTGATGGGCTTCCGACCGGCGGAGGGCAGTCCGCTGCGTGAGCCTGGCCAGGCGTTATCCAACGCAAACGAACAGGACTTCGCAGGCCAGCCCATCACGAATCGCCAAGCGCCTTGGATTGGGCCTTTCCAAGCCTAATCAAGCATGGGTTTAGGCCGAGGCAGGATGGTCTTCGCCGGTGAAGGCGGTGATGTCGATCGGTTGATCGAATTGGATCCCAACCTCGTTGGCGTCGGCTTGGATCTCACGACACCAAGCGATGCTCGCCGAAGCGATCAAGCCTTGGCCCTCGGGGCCTTGGATCGCCACGGTGCAACGGGTGCGGGGTTCCAGGTGCTGGTGCGTCAGAAAACCCAGCCCGCCGGAGGAGATGTTACGGCTCTGTACCACGTAGGTCGCCGACTGCCCATCGGGGGTCTGTGTGCGGATCGCACAGCGGATGGTGTATGGCGCACGATCGCCCCCACGCCGTTCCGGGCCGTCGGGGTGGGCTTGGGTGTACTCGCGGGCCGCGCGTTCGACCTGCTCGAGCAGGTTCATCCACTGCTGATCGCTCATCCAAAGACGCAGTGATCGCCCCTGGGATAATTCTTGTCGCAGTGCAGCATCCATTTAGGCTTCTCCTGGAGCGGTCGGGGCTCCCCAGAGACCATCGGAACAATGCACGGCCGGGTTTAGGGGCAGGTCTAGGCGTTTTGACGGGGTTCGGCCAACCAGCGGAGAGCCTGCGTCAAGTAGTCCGTGTAGGTCCCGCCGAACTGCGGGTGCTCGGTCAGCGAGCCGGGGTGGTTGGCGTTGATCGCCAGGACCCGGCCTTGCCCAAGCGGGCCCGCAACGAGCACCGGGACCCGCATCCGCATGGGTCGGCCGGAGGTGGACCACTTGGATTCACTGATATGGTTCTGCTCGACCAGCACCTTGGCCTTCGGTGCCGGGCGGTAGACGCGTCCGCAGCTGACCACTTCGATCTCGCAGCCAGGGGTCAGCCCCCCGAGCACCGGATGGCTGCGTTTGACCGAAGCGGTCACGTGCCGGCCCAAGAGATCGCCGGTGCGTTGACACAGCCGACACTCGCAGCGGGCCCCCATCTCGCCGTCGGCCAAACAAAGCGCCAGCACCGAATCCTTGTGCTTGTCTACGAGTTGCTTGTTGGTGGCAAATAGGTGGATGTTGTAGAAGCCCATGCCTTTCCGCACCGCTTGCTCGATCGCAACCACTGCCTGGCCTGGGATGGTCCGGGCGTTCCCCGCCACCAGGACATCCAGTGCGCCCAGGCTTTCAGCATCCGTCAGGTCGATCATGCCCTGGGTCAACTCGTAGTCGCGAACAATGCGTTCGACGGTGGGGGTGGTGTCGTTTTCGGGCTCGACCACACCAAACAGCTCAAAGCGTGGGTCACACAAGATCGCGGTTTGATCGACCGACCACTCGGGGTCAGCGACCACACTGCTGTAGGGGTATTTATTTCGCTGGTCGAAGTTGGTCCGGCTCACAATCACGCCCACCCGGATCGGCCGTGTCCAGCCGGGGAACGTCGGCCGATCGACCGCGTGCCTCGGCAGGTCCTCAGGCGCCAGGGTGCGGAGCGCGTCTTCCAGCCGACCGTTGTATAGCATCGAGCCCGGGTCGTTGGGATGGTCCAGGTGCATCGAATCGGCCAAGACCTCGCGCGCCTGAGCCAATGCCGCCTTCACCCGACGGTGAGCTGCGGTCACACTGACCTGCCGGCGGGCTGCCAGCACACGCAGCGGCTGACGCTCCAGGAAATACTCCTGCAGCACCTCGCGCATCGCCGGGTCGATCGCCGAGAGCGCCTGGACGATTTGCGTTTCACTGGGCAGCGGTGCGTCGGGCTCGGTCGGTTGTTGCTCCGCCAAGGTACGCCGGCGCTGACGCTCCCGGGCCTCCCGCCGGATCAGGTCGATGCTGGTGGTGCTGGCGGTTCGGCTGAGCCAGGCTGAGACGTTGCCGTGGATCGTGTGGGCTTTGGAAGCCAGCTTCAGGAACGTCTCCTGCGTGGCGTCTTCCGCCTGCTCGGCATTACGGAGCTTGGCCAAGCAGACCGATCGGACCAGCGGCCGGGTCTGTTCGACCAACCGCACCAGCGCGGTGTGGTCGCCCTCGCGCACATACCGACGCAGAAAAACCGTGGCCGAGTCGTTCGGCTTAGCAGGTGTCACCTCGGATTTATTTTCGCCAAGACACATAACAGCACCAAACGCTGGGCGTACGAAAAGGACGCCAATCCTGCCCACACGCGTCACGAGTCCTGACGATGGGCCATCGTTGTTTTTCACCCGTACTCAAAAAATTGTGCGAATGATTCGATCCACTGGCAAGGGCAAAGCCTGGTTTTCATCAAGGCTGGGAAAAACATGGAAACAAGTGAAACAGATGGCGACGGGGTGCGTCTTCCCCTGCAGCAGCCCATCTTCAAGACAGCCGACGGCCTCGGTCGCCAATCCCGGGGTCGTCGGTTTTTCAATGTTGCGTTCAAGCAGCAACAGACGGGTCGTCGGGATTTACCCAATGCGCTCGGGCTTGGGCGTCCGGGCCATGAGCTCACCAATCCCCGCCAGTGGGTCCAGCCCCTCAAACAACACCCGGCCGATGGTGCGGGTGATGGGCATCTCGACCCGGTACTTTTCAGCCAGCTGCATCACCGATTTCGTTGTCGGCACGCCTTCCACGATGCCGGGAATCTGTTCCATGGCCTGCTCGAGGGTCATCCCCTTGCCCAGCAACTCGCCACAAGACCGGTTTCGGCCGGTGGGCGAGAAGCAGGTAGTCGCCAGGTCGCCGACGCCGGCGACGCCGAAGAAGGTTTCCTGCATCGCGCCCATGGCGGCCCCCAGCCTCGATATCTCTGCCAAACCTCGGGACAAGAGGGCCGACTTGGCGTTGATCCCCGCCTGCAGACCGTCGAGCATCCCCGCCGCGAGGGCGATGACGTTTTTGGTGGCGCCCGCCAACTCGACGCCGAGCAGGTCCGCGTTGGTGTAGACCCGGAACCAGTCGGTACTAAAGAGGTCTTGCAGTTGCTGGGCGAAGGGCTCGGCATCCGATGCCGCCACCGCGGTCGCCGGCAACCGCTTGGCCAGCTCAGCGGCGATGTTTGGGCCGCTGATCGTCGCCAGTGGCCGCGCAGGGCTGTCCGGGTCGTCATGCAGGCCGAATTGAGCCAACGTGTCGGCGATCACCTGGGTCGGACGCAGCAGGGTGCCGGTCTCGATGCCTTTGGCCACACAGGCGATCGGCACCCCCAAGGGGGCGTGGGGTGCCAACTGGGTCCAGACCGGGCGGATGAACTGGGTCGGGATGGCGTTGACCAGCACCTGGGCCGAGGCGATCTCCGCAGGGTCGGCGGTAAAACGGAGTGATTTGGGCAGTTGGACCCCAGCCAGGTACCGCTGGTTCTCGCCGGTCTGGATCAGGTCGGCGACGTGATCGCGGGATCGGCCCCAGAGCGTGACCGGGACGCCGCGCTGGTCGAGGATGAGGGCACAGACGGTCGCCATGGCTCCGGTGCCAACGATATGGACTTGAGGCAGGGGCATAACAGGAGTTTAACCCGCGGCAGACGATCTGCTCAGGCAGGGGCAGAGGGTGGGTTTGGTGCCGATGATGCGGGTTAGGGTGGTCGTCAACCCGGTTCGGCGGGCTGAATTAGTGGCGGGACGGATGAAAGTGGGGTATTCAGAAAGGGTTCGGCGCGCCGTTTTGGCGTGGAATGGACTATACGGGCCGTCGGCCTGTGGTAAGCTAGGCGTCTTTAGCGGGTTTGCGCTTTCTGGCGTCAACCGGCTTGAAATCAATACGGCGGCAGACCCGCCAGACCATGTTGAGCATCCAGGAGTCGAAGGTGACTACACAGATGAATCGGAACAGGACAGCGGAATCGACGATCAAGCGTCGGGCCGGGGTGTTTTTCGCATTGAGCCTGTCTTTTGTGCTCACGTTGACGGGCTGTAAAGCAGACAGCTTTATGAACCCGTCCGTCGTGGGTCGGCATGAGAACACGCCCGTCATGCTCCCGATCCTCGATCGCTTGGCGGTTATTGAGCCTCTGGATGCTGAAACCGTGGTCGTCAGCCCGGTCACCGCTGCCGACTTGGAACCTGAAGTCTCCGAGTACACGATCGGCGTGGGCGACCAGTTGCGTCTGGGCATCTTCGAGCTGCTTTACCCCAACCAGGAATCGACCTTCAACAACCGCGTTGACGAAACCGGGCAGGTCCGTCTGCCGATCGTCGGTGCGATCCAAGCCGCAGGCTACTCGCCCAGCGCATTGGAAGAAGCGATCGCCCAAGACCTGGCGGACAAGAACTACCTGTTTGACGCCATCGTCTCGGTGGCGGTGCTTTCGTCGCAACAGAACACGTTCACGCTGCTGGGCGAGCCCGAACAAGGCCGGACCCGGATCGGTGTCTACGCGATCCCGCGGCCGGACTTCCGCGTGCTCGAAGCACTGGCGTTGGCTGGCGGCGTGCGGGGCCGGACCAAGTCCGTCCTGATCATCCGTCAGATCCCCTTGACGCCCGATACCGCCGGCGACTTGCCGGACGAACCGGTGCAGACCGGCAACGAGGTCGAAGTCGACCCCAACGACCTGCTGAACCAGTTGATCGAAGACCCCTCGGGCGAAGGCACCGAACAGCCCGCCGATGAAGCCCCCGCTGCGATCGACGCGGCGGTCGATAGCGGCGGCCGCGCCGGTTACGTCTTCGTCAACGGCGAATGGGTCCGCGTGGGTGACGGCACCATCCAGATCGAAGACCCGACCACCGAAGACCTCACGCAGTACATCACCCAACGCGTGATCGAAATCCCCTACGACCGTCTGGCCCGCGGGGAGCTGCAGTACAACGTCGTGATCCGCCCGGGCGACATCATCAAGGTCCCCGACCTGAACGCAGGTTTCGTCTACATCAGCGGCCAGATCAACCGCCCCGGTGCCTACAGCGTCCCGGGTGAAAACGAACTCACCATCACTCAGCTCGTGGCTTCGGCCGGCGGCCTGGGCGGGCTGGCGATCCCCGAACGCTGCGAAATCCGCCGGCGGATCGGCGAAGACCACGAAGCCATCGTTCGCCTGAACCTCCGGGCGATCTACGAAGGCCATGAGCCCAACCTGTTCCTTAAGCCCAACGATGAAATCATCATCGGGACCAACTTCTGGGCCTCGCCGCTGGCGGTCGTCCGCAACGCCTTCCGATTCACCTATGGCTTCGGCTTCATCCTGGACCGGAACTTCTCGAACGACGTGTTCGGCGACAACGGCAACTAAACCTGACCCACACCCTGCCAACGGGAAACCGTTGGCAGGGTTTTCACTCGGTTCGAGTGCTTAAGCGGGGCCTGCCGAAGGACCGGAAGGCCCGTTACGACCAGGGATGGACATCCAGAAGGAAGGCGAAAGCAGCCGGTATTGCGGTCTGGGTAAAACCCATCGACCTGTCGGTTCGTAAGAACGGTCCAGGCGGAGTCTGAGAAGACGCGGGGTGGTCCGCTTGCCAATACGCTCTGCCTGAGGCTTGTTTATCACTCAAACACGGTGTGAGATGACGACGACCTCGATGACCAACCTGACACATGACTCCAGCGCCGCGAAACCGGCGGGCGCCTCTTGGCGATGGGGATGGGCCCTGGTCATCGGATTCCTGTTTATCACCCTGTTTGCCACCTTCCTGGAGCGGACGCTGCGGATTGCTCTGGGCGACCCCAAGCTGCCCGAGGACCTTGGTAACTGGATGGACTACTCCCAGCTTGAACGCTGGGGGTTGATGCTGCGTTACGGCCTGCCCAACAAGTGGAGTGCCGACTGGTCGCACATTTTGATCGTGCCCTTTGTCAGCCTTTACTACCTGCATCTCAAGCGTGAAGACATCAAGCGCACGCCCAAGCGCGTCTTTTGGCCCGCCCTGCTATTGACGCTCGTTGGCATCCTGATTTATGCCGCGGGCGTCTACCCGATCCGCAACGACATGATCCAAGGCTACGCGCTGATCCTGTCGCTGCTGGGCCTAAGCGTCTTCATTGTTGGGCCGCGCATGCTGGTTCACCTGCTGTTCCCGCTCGGCTTCTTGATGTTTGGCGTCAAGGTTTCGGATCGCTTCTGGGACCAGATCGCCTTCCAGATGCAGCAGATCGCCGCCAGCGCCTCGGGCTTTGTGCTGCAAGCCTTGGCGCTGGTGCTGCCATTCTCCGTGCAGATCGAAGGCAACAAACTGGGCCTGACCCCCAACAACGCCGCCGACATTAATTGGTTGAACATTGCCGAAGCCTGCGCGGGCCTGCGGATGCTGATGGCGTTCATGGCGCTGGGTGTGGCCATGGCCTTCCTTACCGTTCGGCCATGGTGGCAACGCATTTTGATCTGCATCGCCACGGTCCCGGTCGCGATTGTGGTCAATGTCGGGCGTGTGACGGTGCTGGGCTTGTTCGCCGGGCTGGGCTATCCCGAATTGGCCAAGGGTGATGTGCACACGTTCATCGGGATCTTGATGCTGATCCCCGCAGCGGGCTTGTTCTGGCTGCTGGGCTGGATCATGAACAATCTCTTCATTGGGGATGAGCAAGAAACCCTCGCGACCAAACAAGCCAAGCGCCGAGCCAAGCTCCCCGTGCTGCCCAGTCGGCTGTCACGCCCCCGCGTCCCGGATGTGCTGCGTGGCTTAGCGGTCGGTACAGCGTTGGGGCTAGGGCTTTTGGGGATGTATGTTTCTGTTCAGCTTTACTTCCGCCCGGACATGGCTGCGGATGTTGCCCCGGCGCTGTCCAGCGGGGCGGCTTGGATCGCGGTGGGACGTGGGTTGCCTCGGGTTAATCGTGGGCGCCTTCTGGTTAGGTACCCGCATGCTTCGGACCGACGCACCTCGTCAGCTGACGTTGGCGCTGGCGACTGCTGCGGGGCTGCTTGCGACCGGCGCGTTAGCGCAAGGCTCGGTCCTTCGATTGACGCGGGCGGTCTTGATCAAAGATGCCGTGCCGCTCCGCCAACCCTTGGAAAGCCTCCCGATTTTCATCGGGGATTGGGAGCTGGCCCAACTGATGCCACGGGTCAGCGCCGAGATCGAAGAACAACTGGGTACGCCCTACTACATCACCGTGATCTACGAAGACTACAGCTGGCCCGAGGATGAGCCCGGCCGGTATGTGATGCTGCACTTGGCGTACTACACCGGGACGGTGGACACTGTGCCACACGTGCCCGAGCGCTGCTACGTCGCGCATGGCCGGACATTCATGGGCCGGGACCGCGTCACGCTGGACTTAGACGACGCGGGTTACACGTTGGACGAAACGCACGGCGGGTACCTGTACAACGCGGAGCTCAACCCCGCGTCGCGCGTACCCACACTGTCGTTTGACGCCACCCGCTTCACGTTCGAAGACCAGAACAGCACGACACCCAGTGCTGAACATGTGGTGTATTTCTTCTCCGCCAACGGCCAGCTCCTGGCGGGCAAGAAAGAAGTCCGGATCAACGGCTTTGATCCCCGTGACCGGTACAGCTACTACTGCAAGATCGAGTTGATGGTGCCTGGCGTTTCGGACCGGGATGTGGCCGAGCGCCGGACCGAAGCGTTCTACAGCCAGGCGTTGCCTGAGATCATGGCCTGCCTGCCGGACTGGGTCGAAGTCCAGGCCGGAGAATGGCCCCCCACCGGCGTTCAATCCCCTAGCGAATAACCCCCCTGGTCCACTGGCCAGCATTTTTTCCTGACGAGAGACCGTAATGGCAAAGCGAGTGAATACGAAGTTTGTGGCAGCCTTGGCGGGCGCGGTGATCCTGATGGGCGTGGCGGTCGCTGCGGTCATTCTGCTGACCCAAAAAGATGCCAACCAGTACTTCCTCGAAGCCCAGGCGGCAGAGGAAAGCGGGCGCTACGGCTTGGCCAACCGGACCTACAAGCAGGCACTAAAGAAAGACCCGAACTATGTGCCCGCGATCGAAGGCTTGATCAGTGTCCTGCCCAAGATCAACGTCAACACCCCTGCCCGCGCCAACAACCTGTACCGCGATTACATGGGTTTCCTCAAGCGAGCCACGGAAGTTGATCTGTCCAACAACGAAGCGTTGGAACGCTACTTGAACGAGTTGTTCGAGATCGCTCAGTACGCTCAGATCTATACCGATGCCAGCCTGCGGCTAGAAAACCAGCCCGACAACCCCATCGCCATGAAGTACCGAGGCGCGGCCTATGCCTTTTTCTCGGAGAACTACCGCGGCAGCGGCGACCGCGCCCGCGCCCTGAACGATCTGGATGCTGCGCTGATTGCGTTGCCCGGCGATGCCCTGGTGCAACAATCACAGATCCGTATCCGCCTGCTCGAAGCACGCGACCTGCAGCAAGCACGCCAAACCGAAGCCGCCACCGAGCGTGTGTACGAAGCGATTCATTTGGCGCTCGCGATGATCGCGCATGACCCCGACGACATAGACCGGCAGATGCGTTTTATCAGCACGGCAGGGACCGTTACCCCCAAGCAGCGTTTTGTCTCTCTGAAACGGTTGGAGACGATTGGCCAAGCCATGACTCAGCAACTGAGCGATCCGGAGATCACCGAAGAAGTCATCCGGTATGTCGATTTGCTGGTTCGGGTTGATCGCCGCCCCTACGAGCTTTATGAAAATCAGGCGCCGGTGTCCCGCGGCATGTTCCGCGCCACGCAGATCCTTGAACAGGCGGTTCAAGCCCACCCCAACGACCCCCGCCTGAAGATTGTGCTGGCCCGGTTCTACAACGAGCTCCGCCAAACCGACCGCGCGCTGGATACCTACCGCCTGGTGCTCAGCGACATCGAAGACACAGGCTTTGAGCAATACCTGGTTTCTTTGAATCAGAAGAACAACGCCCGATTCAACGTCGGGAAGATCCTGCTCGAGCGTGTGCTGGACACCTCCTCGGAGACCCCCGAGGAAGACCTGACCGAAGCCCGGCAGATGCTGGCGGACCTCCGCCAAGAATTCAACGACAGCCACACGCCTCAAACGCTTCTGCTAGCGGGCATGCTGGAGATGGAGAAAGGCAATCAACGCCAAGCGCTGGAGCTCTTCAACGAAGGCGTAAACATGTCCACCGGGCAGGACTCGGACTTGTTGCTGTGGAGCTATCAAGTCGGTCGGCAACTGGGGGAAAGCGGTGTGGCCCGATCGCGGTTGGAAGCGTTCGTCGAGATGGAGCCGACCAACACCATCGCGCGCGCGACCCTCGCGGAGGAATACCTGATTGCGGGGGACCGGAACCCGGCCAGCGGCGCCTATGAGTTGGCCCGCAGCCACGCCGAAGAACTGGTTCAGTTCCAGCCCGAGAACGTGCGGCACCAGTGGCTCTTGGCGCGTTCGATTGTCGGGGCAACGCAAAGCCCCGTCCGTGGCCTTGAGATCCTGCAGCCGGTCGACTTTATGAGCTACCCGCCTGCGATCAACTCCGTCGCCAGCTGGCTCAGCGAGCTCGGCGACGAAGAACAAGCACTGATGGTGCGTGAAGCATGGTTTGAAGCGAACCCCAGCGACCCACGGAACCTTTACGAGCTGGCACGCAACGCCGACCCCGAGCGTCAGCAAGCCCTGCTTGCTCAAGCGGAAGCCGCGGGGATGGACGAAGCCGTGCTCGGGCGGATCCGCACCATCATCGGCGACGACACCCAAGCCCGAAATGAACTGTTTAGCGATCTCATCCAGAGCACCCGTCGCCCGCAGGACCGGGTCAGCCAGGAAGTTTCCCAGGCGCTGCAGCAAGGCGATTTTGATCAAGCCCAATCGCTGCTGGCGACCGGCCTGGAAGACTACCCCGACAACATCGGGATGTGGTACCTCAAGATTGAACTGGAAGTGATCCAGGACAACATCGACGAAGCCGAACGCGTCGTCGCGGAGATGCGGGAGAGAAACGTCGATGGTGCTCAGGGCGCGTTTGGGCAGGGCCTGCTTCAGATGTTGCAAGGCAACCATGACGCCGCACGGAACCTGTTCCGCCGCGGTGTCCGCCAGGCCCCGACCTACTCCGAGGGCTACGCCCTACTGGGCCAGACCTACTTAGCTCAGGGCGAATACGACGCCGCGATCGAAGAATTCCAGCGTGCGGTAGACCGCGGCGAGATGCGTCAGATGCAGCGGGCTCAAACCGGCCTGTTCCACGCGTATCACCGCTTGGGCGACCACGATTCGGCGTTGCAGACGCTGCGGATGATGAACCGCAACCAGATGCTCATGTCCAACCAGATGATCGATACCTATCTGGCTTACGAACAAGAGTACGGCGACCGCGAACAGGTGATTGCGATGCGGACCCGTATCGCAGCCGAGTCGCCCAACTGGGGCAGCAACCTCCGTACTTTGGTGCTGCTGTTGGCGGACGAAGGCGAGACCGACGCAGCATTGGAATGGTACGAACGATTCCGCGCGCAGGCCGACGACCCGTTTGAAGCGGTTTCCGTTCGGGCCGCAATCGATTTGGCATCGGGGGACGATGCTGCGGCGTTGGCGCGGGTGGAGTCCTATGTGCTGGCGGACGGGCACTCGCCCACCGAAGCAGAATGGCTTCAGGTTGCGGGCTACCGCGTCCGCAACGGGGATTCTCCCGGCGCGTTCGAAGCCTACCAGCAGGCCCGCATACTGGAGGACCCGCAGGTCAAGCAAGCCACCCGCGAGCTGGCCGCCCGCTTGTTTGAATCGGGTGCTTATGAGCAAGCCGATCCGCTCATGCAGGAGCTATACGACACGTTCCCGGAGGACCAGGGCATCGCGGAGATGTTGCTGGAAAACCGGCTGCGCCTGGGCAATCTCGATAGCATCGAAGAAATTGTGACACGTATGGACCAAGGTCGACCGGTCATCTGGCTGGCGCGATCTCGTGTTGCTGAACTGCGTGGCGAGCATGACGAAGCGATCTCGATCGCGGAGCAAGGCTTGGCTCAAGACAACCTCAACGGGTTGTACCGGGCCCGCCTGCTTGCGGTCCGTGGCCGTTCGCGTGCCGCCCTAGTGAGCATCGCGGGCTTGGATGTCCGGTTGTCTGATGACCGCCAGGAGATCCGGGTTCGCCTGGCGGACCCCATCCGGGACATGGAAGAAGCCCGCCGTTTGGACCCCGACTATCTGCTGGCCTGGTCTTCGCTGGGCCAGCTCTACTCGTACATCGGCGAGACCGAGCGGGCAGCGCAGATCTTCCGCGACCTCGTGGAACGGGCGCCTTATGCATCGCAGTTCCGGGTGGCCTGGATCGACCTGCTGACCGACCAGGGCGCCTACGAAGCCGCGATGCGCGCCGCCACCGACGGGGCTGAGCTCCAGCCGGATGAGGTTAACTGGCCGCTCGCGCAGGCTCAGATCGCAACGGCAAGCGAAGACTGGTCCGCTGCCGCCGAGCACTGGGGCAGTGTCAGTGAAATGCGTGGCACCTTGGGTGATGTCTTTAACCACGCCAACGCGCTGATCCTGGCGGATGAACCTGAAGAGGCGTTGGAACTGGCCGAGGCGCATCCGGAATTCTTCAGCCAGGACTTTGAGTTGACCGCGATCCGCGCCCAGGCCTTGGCAAAGCTGAGCCAAATCGACGCTGCGACTGCGGTGTTCGTCGAAGCCTGGAACAACAGCCCTTCTCTTTCAGCATTCCTTGCGGTTAACCAGCGGGCCCGCGACGTGTTTGACACGCGTGACCTGGCGCTAGCGATGCAGCAAGCCAACGACACCCCCAACGCCTGGCGTCGTCTGGGGCTGGCCAAGGCCATGATCTTTGAAGAACGGTACGAAGATGCCCACGGCCTGTTGGCGGATGTCGCTTCTCAGTACCGGGCAGCTGGCACTCTGGAGCAGGTTTTGTTCTACCGCGACTGGAGCCTTGTGCTTCAGAAAACCAACCGGTACGAGGAGGCTCGCGAAGCGTATAGCCAACTGGTGCAGCTTGAGCCGACCAACTGGGTCACCCTAAATAACTACGCCTACCTGCTCACTGAAGACCTGAACGAACCGGAGAGCGCGTTGCCCTTGGCGGAGCAAGCCGTTGAAATCAGCGGTTCGCCCTACGCGATGGACACCCTGGCCTGGACCTTCTACAAGCTCCAGCGGTACAACGATGCCTCGGACGTGCTGGACCGGGCGCTGGCGATCGACAACACGATCCCCGAGCTCTACCTGCACCTGGGCATGGTTTACGCCGGCCGGGGCGAAACCCGCCGGGCGGACCTGACGCTCCGCCAGGCCATCCGCGTCGCTGAATCGGCGGATAATGAGGCAATCCGTGCGGATGCTGAGGAAGCGCTCCGTGAACTGCTATCAAATTCATGACGTTTTATTTGACATAACACACCCAACGTTATCCTTGAGAGACTAGACGTATTGTAAAACCCCCGGCTACCCGCCGAGGAAGGGAAAAGCATCATGACCGCAAACCCACTGCCCCCCATTCCGCCGATCGGCCCCACGACCGGCCTGTCGCCCCTGCCAACTTCGAATCGGTTCAAGCCGATCGATCCGCTGCGGGTGATCCGGCAGTACATCGTGATCCTGATCGTGGCCCTGATTGTCGGGGTGATGCTAGGCGTCGGAACGTGGCTGCTGCTGCACACCTATCAGCCGAAGTTCACCTCCGAGGTGTCGCTGCAGGTCAACGCACCGTTCAACCCGGACAACCCGCTGACCGCCGACCGCGACCCGGACCTCGTGCGCCTGCAAACCTTCATCTTCAACGAGATGCCCGCGTTGCAGAGTGAAGACCTGATCAAGTCCACCCTGCAGAAAGATGTCGTTCGTCTGTCGGACTGGTACATCAACGCCAGTACGGACCCGCGTGTGCAGGTTGAAGATTTCCGTGAACTCATCTCGGTCCGCAACCCGCCGCGGTCTTCGCTGATCCACATCTCGCTTTCGACCCGCAATAGCTCGGACGCCCCCGAGCTGCTCGAAGCCCTGATCCAAACGTACATGACCCAGTTGGAGCTGCGCTTGATCCAAGGCAGCTCGACTCAGACCCAGCGTCTCGAGCAGGAGTTCCGTGACACCGAAGCCCGGATCGCTGAGCTCGACCGCCGGATCGTGAACTACCGCCGGGACTACCAGGTCACTTCGATCCCACGTTCGGAAGTCCAGATGCGTCTGGAACGGTTCACGCAGGAAGTGCTGAACCTCGAAGGGGCTGAGCGTTCGCAGGTGACTTGGGTGAACACGCTCAAGGAGCAGCTGCGGAACGACGAGCTTGAGCCGACGCCCTCGGACATCCTTGAAGTCGAGCGTTCCAGCCGAATCCTCCAGCAGGACAGTCTAATCGACTCGCTCCGCCGCAACCGGGAAGCGCTGCTGCTGCAGTACCCGCCGGAACACCGGTTTGTGCTGCAGAACGAGCGTCAGATTGCTGCGGCCCAAAGCGTGCGTGAAGCGATCTTCGATGAAGAGATGCAGAAGGTTCTGGTCGCCAAGGTGGACTCGGCCGAGACGGCCCTGGAATCGATCCGCTCCAACCTGGAAGAAGCCCGCCGCCAGGCCGACGAAGCCGAAGCCGCGATGCTCGACTTGGAATCGCGTGAGAACGAACTCCAGGACATGGAAACCGAACGTCAAAACGAGATCGACACCCGCGAGAATCTCGCTGAGCAACTGGACGACATCCGCATCAAGGCCAATGCGTCCGACGAAGCCATCCGTGTCGAACGCCGTGGCACGCCGACGACCGCGAAGCTGACCTTTCCCCGGCCTTTCGTGGTCGTGCCCGGCGTGACCATTGCGGTGCTGGGCTTCGTCACGGCGTTGGTCTTCCTGAAAGAGCTGCTCGACCAGCGCGTCCGCAGCCCGCAGGACCTGAAGCTGATCCCGCAGGCCGAGCTTCTGGGCGTCATCCCCAGTGCATCGGAAGACATGTCCGGCCAATCGAAAATCGAGCGGATCGTCGAAGAGCAGCCCACCGGGCTGTTGAGCGAATCGTTCCGTCAGGTGCGGACCTCAGCGTTGGCCAAGATGGACCGCCGTGGCTACAAGACCTTGGTCGTCTGCAGTGCTCAACCCCAAGCCGGGGCCTCGAGCATCGCCCAGAACCTCGCCGCTTCCATGGCACTGAACGGCCGAAACGTCGTGCTGCTAGACGCCAACTTCCGTCGCCCTAATCAGCACAACATCTTCAACCACGAGAACACCCAAGGCCTGGTCGACTTCCTGCATGACGACTCGATCCAGCTCGAGGACCTGCTCCAGCCCGTGGAAGGCGTCAGCATGACGCTGCTGCCCTGTGGCCGGTCGATCAAAGCAGCGCCCGAGATCATCGAGACCCCGCGTTTCCGTGAGCTGCTCAGCGAATTGGAGACCCGGTTTGATGTGGTCATCATCGATGCGGCCCCGGCGTTGATCGCCGGTGACACCCAGCTGCTGGTGAAGTACGTTGATGCCTTGGCGCTGGTTGTGCGGGCGGACGAAGACCACCGCGGCATGGTCGAGCGGATGATCAACCGCCTGGACGGTCAGCGGGCCGACGTGCTGGGGGTCATCCTCAACGGCGTCCGCTCCTCGGCCGGCGGCTACTTCCGCAAGAACTACCAGGCGTTCCACCGCTACGGCGACTCGCAGCCCAGCAACGGCGAAGACCTCGGCCGCAACGGCAAGAAGTCGCGCGGCAAGCGGGGCAACGACGTCGCTACCAACGGCCGCAGCCTCGAGGCCGAACCCGAGCCGATCTCGCTCGAGCCGGTCGGCGAAGACATCCCGCTCGAAGACCTACCCCTGGAAGACGATAAGGACTAACCCCTTCCCTCATCCCCGGCAATACAACCGGGGATGAGGCGTTAAACCGACCCCAGAACCCCACCACGATGCATTTAGTCACCCTCGCCCAGGCCGAACCGGCGCCCGCCGGTGTTACGCCCGACCCGGCTTTGTTCTCACGGGTCGCCGAGACTTTATGGGTGTATTGGCCGATCCTCGCGGGTGCGTTTTTGGTCTCCTTGATCTTCACGCCGATCATGCGAACGC
Organism: Phycisphaeraceae bacterium; assembly: GCA_965230305.1. Lineage (GTDB taxonomy): Bacteria > Planctomycetota > Phycisphaerae > Phycisphaerales > Phycisphaeraceae. The sequence goes on from OZ245998.1 coordinate 1,149,131, forward strand.
TGGCCATCGCCAACGGCGTCGTCGACCGGCCGGACGAAGCCCGCAAGATCCACAAAAAGCCCATCGCCTACCTCGGCGGGATGGCGATCTTCCTCGGCTGGATGGCAGGCATCCTGATTGCTTTCCTGATCCCGAATCACGTCGGCAGCAGCAACACGATTTTTCCTGTCAGCATCGTGCTGGGTGGCATCGCTATCGTCCTCACCGGCCTATTTGACGACGTCTGGGGGATCAGCCCCCGCGTCAAGGTCGGCGGCCAGCTCTTCGCCGCCGCCGCCCTGGCCTCCGAAGACGTCGGCGTCCTGTTCGTCGAGCAATCCATCCGCACGGTCCAGCGTTACGTGCCGACAGCCTTGCCGGACACGCTTTACGCTTGGCTGACCGCGCCGGCGCCGGACGTCGTGGTTTACTGCCTGGGCACCATCGTGATCGGCGTCTTCGTGCTGGGCGCCTGCAACGCCATGAACCTGATCGACGGGATGGACGGGCTCGCCTCGGGCACAACCGGCATCTGCGCGATCGGCTTTATGCTGATGGCGGGGATCATCGCGGTGCTCGCGCCAGTCCAAACCGCCGACCCGATCCGAATTGTCATGGCCCTGGCGATCCTCGGCGGGGTGCTGGGCTTTCTGCCGTACAACTACAACCCCGCCAGCATTTTCATGGGCGACGCCGGCTCGCTGCTGCTGGGGTATTTGTGCATCACCAACATCCTGCTGTTCGCCTATGCGGGGCACGGCAGCGAGGGCCCGGCCCTGCTGTACGTCACCGCCTGCTTGATCGTCTTCGCCTTCCCAATCACCGACACGTCCCTGGCGATCTTCCGCCGAAAGATGGCGGGCAAGCCCCTAATGTCCCCCGACGATCAGCACATCCACCACATCCTCAAGCGGTCCGGGCTCAGCGTCCGCAAGGCGGTCGGCATCATGTGGGCCGGCTCGGTGGTGTTTGCCGCCCTGGGCGTGGCGATGATCGCGTTCCAGTTGCAGTTCCGGTACTTGTTTGCCGCAGCCCTGATGATGTACGCCATCATCTTCATCGCCGCTTACAGCTACGGCAAGAAGCAGGCCGCCCGGGCATTGGCCAACCAGCCCCAGCCTGAACCCGACGCCGAAACCCCCGCCTCCACCACGCCCGCCGACCCGCCCCGGGCGACGCCGCCGGCCTGATCTGGACCGCTTCAGGCCGGGCTGCTTCCGCGCTTGCAGCCCTACCGTGGCCTGTTACAATCTTCCGCTTACGGTGGGCGGCGTTGGTACGCCGTTCTTACATTCTTATCGCCCGTGGTGTCCTCTTCGGGCGATCCGTCAACTTTATCTCGGCCCGCCAGCCGATCCGGCCAAATGCCGGTCGACCCGGACCTTGCCGTCGTGTGTTGCTCCCCTTGAACGCAACCCACACACAAAGGCCCCGGGCAGCGGAACCGCCGACCCCTGTCCGACCGACAGGCCCCCTTTTCAGGAGCACCCATGGCCTCGCTTGTTAAAGACCTCGTCGACGCTGGCATCCACTACGGCAGCCGCGCCACCAACTGGAACCCGAAGATGGCCCCCTACATCTTCGGCAAACGCCAGAAGATGCACATCATCGACGTCAAGCAGACCATCAAGGGCCTGCTCTTGGCCCGCAAGTACATCACGAAGTCCGTCGCCTCCGGCAAAGACGTCCTCTTCGTCGGCACCAAGCGCCAGGCCCGCTCGATCATCGAGCAGTACTGCACCGAAGTCGAGATGCCCTACGTGTCCGAACGCTGGCTCGGCGGCACGCTCACCAACTTCCGCACCATCCGCGAACGCCTCAAGCGCCTCGAAGAGCTCGAACGCATTGAAGAGTCCGGCGAGATCAACAACTACTCCAAGAAAATGGAGTCCCAGCTCCGCCGCGAGAAGACCAAGATCCTCCGCAACCTGCAGGGCATCCGGAACATGACCAAGATGCCCGGCGTGATCGTCGTCATCGACGTCAGCCACGAGGTCAACGCCCTGAAGGAAGCCCGCAAGCTCGGCATCCCCACGATCTGCCTGATCGACACCGACAGCGACCCGGACCTAGCGGACATCCCGATCCCCGGCAACGACGACTCGCTCCGCTCGATCGAGGTCGTGGTCAAGAGCCTCTGTGCCGCCGCCGCCGAGGGCAAGACCGCCCGGGCCCAGCAGCAGAAGGCCAAGGACGAAGCCGCCGGCAACGAGAGTGCTGAGCCCCAGCGGAAGCGTTCCAGCCGGAGCCAGTTCCGCGCCGACGAGCCGACCCCGACCGCCGAAGTCACGGCCGAGGAACCCCCGGCCCCCGCGTCGACCGAAACCCCCGCGCCCGCCGCCGGCGAGTAAGATGCCGCCCGGCGAACCGGACCTCTACCCAACTCTATTTCCGTAAACGGAGAAACACCCCATGGCGACGATCACCGCCAAGGACGTAAATGCCCTCCGCTCCCGCACCGGGATGGGCATGATGGACTGCAAGAAGGCCCTCACCCAGGCTGAAGGCGACACCGAGAAGGCCATCGCCCTGCTCCGCGAATGGGCGGGCGGCAAGATGGACACCCGCAGCGACCGCGCTGCCGAAGAAGGCGCCATCGCGACGGCGGTCAGCGCCGCCGGCGACGCCGTGGCGGTCGTGATGGTGACCAGCGAGTCGGACTTCGCCGCGAAGAACGAAGGCTTCATCGCCAACACCCAGAAGGTCGCCGAACTCGCCGCCGAACTCGACGGCACGGGTGAGCTGACCGACGCGGCGACCGATGAGATGAAAACCCTAGTCGAAGACCTGCGTCTGACCATTAAGGAAAACATCCAGCTCAAGGGCGTCTACCGCTTCACCGGCAGCAAGGTCGGCAGCTACGTGCACTCCAACCGCAAGGTTGCGGGCGTCGTCGCCGGCGAAGGCGAGCTCAGCGAAGACCTGCTCAAGGGCATCAGCCAGCACGTCGTCGCCGCGGTCCCCCCGGTCTGCCCGGCCCCGCTGGCGATCGATGCCACCGGCCTGCCCGCTGAGCAGCTCGACGAAGCCAAGGCCAAGTTCACTGCCGAGGCCGAGGCCACCGGCAAGCCCGCCGAGATCGCCGAGAAGATCGCGATGGGCAAGATGAACAAGTGGACCGATGAGCACACCCTGCTCGGCCAGACCTACATGCGTGAGCTGGACGCCAAGAAGCCCATCCGTGACTACCTCCCCAAGGGTGCCACCGTCACCAGCTTCCTCCGCGTCGTCATCTGAACACGCCAGACAACTCAACACTCCCGAAGCCCACGTTCACCGAACGTGGGCTTTTTTTCTTCAATCAACCCCAAGACGACAACACAACTTCTCGATCAGCAGCACACGACTCCGTTTGAACGCGTCGCTCCGCTTTGAGCCCAAAAACTCCAAATGGCTACACAGGTCACAAAGAGCCGCCCGATCACACCAGTCGTCAGGCAGTCTGCTCCCCGCTTCCTCGAAGCCCGCGCGCAAGCCCTGCTCCAAACCCGCACGATCGGGGTGATCTTCAACGTGACGTAGCAAATTCCCGATGTCCATCATCGGCGTGCCCGCATGCGCAAACTCCCAGTCCACGACACCCACCAGCCTCCCATCGCGCACGAGCAGATTGCTGGGGTTGAAGTCACCATGCACGAGCGACGCGTCCGCCGAAAACGCCCGCAAGACCTCCTCGTATGCACCAACACAACGGCGCAATCGAGCCATCCGGCCTTCGTCCAACCAATGCGCCACTTCAGGCGATGACATCTGTCGCTCAAGCCAATCCAACAGACCACCCCATGGAAACGGCTCAATGCCCCCATGATCGGCGATGAGGCCTGGCGTTGGAAAACGAACCCGGGACATCTGCCCCAAGCACCGCCCGGCATCCGACATGATGACGGGGCTCACCCCCGCCTCCTGCAAAGAGACCCCGGGCAAATATTCAAGGACCGAGATACGCACGCCCTCGTGTGTGCCCACCCAATGCGTGCGGGGTGCCGAAACACCCGGCGGCAACAGGCGCTTGACCGCTTGCTCAGACGCCGGGTCGCCTCGCGCGTGGCGGCGAACAACATAGTCTTGGCCACTGCTTAACCAGACCCGATCGCTGCTGTTGGAAGCCCCCTCCGCAAACGGCTCATGCCGCATGATGACGACCGGGAGTTCGCTCTCAAAGCTCCCTAAAAACCCGCGGATGGATTCCGATTCAAACGGAATGAATTTATGCCTGCGATCCTGCATTCAAGACTGCCCTTGGGGGAACCCAAGCAAAGCATCTTCTACCATGTTCCGCATGTCCACGCTTAAACGCCAGATCGGTCTGCCCGGCGCGGTCCTGCTTGGACTCGGCTCGATCGTCGGCACGGGCGTCTACGTCGCGATCGCGTTCGCTGCGGATGTCGCCGGGCCCGCCGTGCTGGTCGCGGTAGTGCTCGCCGCCGGGCTGGCATTGTGCAACGGGCTCAGCTCGGCCCAGCTCGCCGCGGCCCACCCCGTTGCTGGCGGGACCTACGCCTACGGCTATCGCTACCTGAACCCGTCCCTAGGCTTCGCGGCGGGGACGCTGTTCCTGGCTGCCAAATCCGCCTCTGCCGCGACCGCGGCGCTGGGCTTTGCCTACTACTACGAGCACCTCACGGGCGCCACCCAAACCCGCCTGATCGCGCTGTTGGCGCTGGCGGGGATCACCAGCCTGGTGCTGAAAGGCATCCGCCGGAGCAACGCCGCCAACACCGTGCTGATCGCGGTCGCGATCGGCGCGCTGCTGATCTACACACTGCAGCAGGCCCCAGCGATGCGGCTTCACCGCGCCACGCCCCTGCTGCCGCACCGGCCTTGGCCGCTGCTGGAGGCGACCGCGTTGATGTTCGTGGCCTACACCGGCTACGGCCGGGTCGCGACACTCGGCGAAGAGGTCCACAACCCAAAACGCACAATCCCCCGTGCGGTGATCGCCACCCTCGCCGTCTCCGCTGCGCTGTACCTGCTGATTGCTTTCGTGCTCACCACCAGCCGCACCGCGCCGTTGGAAGCCGGGCTCATCCCCGCGATCGGCGCGATGGTGGCGATGCTCGGCGTGCTCCTGAATCTGGTGCTCGGCCTGTCGCGCGTCGTCCTGGCGATGGCCCGTGAAGGGGACATGCCCAAGCCATTCGCCCGGGTCGACGACGCCGGCGTCACCCCCGGCCCCGCGGTCTGGCTGGTGGCGGTGATCGTCGCCGGGCTGATCCTCGTCGGCGACCTCAAGCTGGCTTGGTCGTTCTCGGCCTTCACGGTGCTGCTGTACTACAGCCTCACCAACGCCTGTGCACTCGCCCAGCCGACCGATCAGCGTCGGTTTCCGCGTTGGGTGCACTGGGTCGGCCTGGCGGGCTGCGTGTCGCTGGCGTGGTGGGTCGATGGCCGCGCCCTGCTGACGGGCCTGGCGGTGCTCGCGGTCAGCTTTGCCGCCCGTGCGGTCTTTCGCCGGGCCCAACCCGCCTGAACCTTGCTGGATATACTTGGCGTTCCGTTCCATACCTAGGTTGTCCCATGTCCACGACCCCCGCTACCGCCAGTTCCGCTTCGACCGACTCGCCACAGACGCTTCAGCACGTCTGGTTCGACGGCCAACTCGTCCCTCAGGACGAAGCCAAGGTCAGCGTGTTTGACCACGGCCTGCTCTACGGCGACGGCGTGTTCGAGGGCATCCGCATCTACAACGGCAAGGTCCTCAAGCTGCAGACCCACCTCAAGCGGCTGGAGGAGTCCGCCCACGCGATCCGCATGGAACTGCCCTACTCGCTGGAGGAGTTGGCCGCGGCCACCAAAGAAGTCTGTGCCGCCAACCAGATCCGCGACGGCTACATCCGTCTGGTCGTGTCCCGCGGGGCCGGCACGCTGGGGTTAAACCCGTTCCTCTGCCCCCGGCCGACGGCGTTCATCATCGCCGCGACGATCCAGCTCTACCCGCCAGAATACTACACCCACGGCCTGAAGATCATCAGCAGCACGGTGATCCGCAACCACCCCGCAGCGCTGAGCCCGCGGATCAAGAGCCTGAACTACCTGAACAACATCCTCGCCAAGATCGAAGCGATCGACGCCGGCGTGCTCGAAGCGGTGATGTTCAACCACACCGGCCACGTCGCAGAGTGCACGGGCGACAACCTGTTCATCGTGCGTGAGTGGGAAGGCCAGCCCACGCTGCTGACCCCGCCGCTGCACGCGGGGATCCTCGAGGGCGTCACGATGAACCTCGTGATCGATCTCGCCAAGGACGCCGGCGTGCCGCTGGTCCGCACCGACCTGACCAAGCACGACCTGTACACCGCGCAGGAGCTGTTCCTCACCGGCTCTGCGGCGGAGGTGGTGCCCGTGGTCGAGATCGATGGCCGCCCGATCGGCGACGGCAAGCCCGGCCCGATCACCCAGGACCTCATCGCCCGCTTCCGCGAGCTGATGAAAAACGCGCCGGAAGACTAAGGCCAAACCCGCCTGCTCTCCCTTCCGCCCTCTCACTTGTCCCATGCCCTCGCTTATCCACCCCCTGGCCTACCTCACGCCCGACCTGCCCGGCACCGGCGGCGTGATCAAACAGCGCCCCGAAGACTTCCTCGTCGAAGAGCAGCCCAAGGGCGAACTCACCGGCCAAGGTGAGCACCTGATCCTCTACGTCGAAAAAACGGGGATGACGACAACCGACGCGGCCCGGCGGATCGCCAAGGCGTTTTACATCCGCCGGGGTGAGGTCGGCTGGGCCGGGATGAAGGACAAGCACGCGGTTACCCGGCAACAGTTCTCCGTCCGCATCGCCAAGGGCGTCGACATCGACCAGGGCCTGGCACACATCGAGAACCACGCCCGGCTGAAGGTGCTCTGGCACGAACGCCACGACCGCAAGCTCCGCAAGGGGTACCACGCCGGCAACCGGTTTGTGATCTACATCCGCAACGTGCAGGCCACGGACGTGCTCAAAGCCAAGCCCGTGTTTGATCGTTTAGCCCAGACCGGCATCCCCAACTACGTCGGCGAGCAACGCTTTGGCTTCCGGCAGAACAGCCACCTGCTGGGCAAGCTGCTGCTGCTCGATCAACACGACGACTTCCTCTACGCCTTGCTCGGCGAGCCCAGTGACGTCGACTCCAATGCCCTGAAGAACGGCCGGGCGGCGTACCACGAGGGGGACTACGACGCCGCCCTCAAACACTGGCCCAAGCCTTTGCGGTACGACCGGCAGGCGCTGGACGCGCTCCGGCAGCACAAATCGCCCGAGCAAGCCGTGAAGCACATCGACGTGTCGCAGCGCAACTTCCTGCTCAGTGCGCTGCAGTCGTACCTGTTCAATCAGGTGCTCGATGCGCGGCTACGGGCGGGGACACTGAATCAACTCCTGCCGGGTGACCTGGCGTGGAAGCACGACAGCCGGGCGGTGTTTGCGGTGGATCAGGAGGTTGCCCAGGCCGAGAACGCCGACGACGGGCGCGTGCCCCGTTTGGCGGTTTCGCCTTCCGGGCCGCACTGGGGCGATGAGATGACACTGCCCCAAGACGCTGTCCTCGCGGCCGAACAGCAGGCGGTCACCGACTTCGGGCTCACCCCCGAACAGCTGGGCTCCAAGGGTGACATGACCATGAAGGGCTCGCGTCGGCCGCTCCGCGAGCCGCTGGTCGATCCGGACTTGTCCGGCGGCGTCGATGAGCACGGCCCGTACCTTCGGCTGGCTTTCCAACTCCCCCGGGGCACCTACGCCACCGTCGCCCTCCGCGAGATCACCAAGTCCGACCTGCATACCTCCCTGGCCAGCTCACACGACTAGCCAAGCCCCGCTAAAATCTTCGCCCCAACCGGAATACAACCCCCGTACAGGAACCCGCCATGAAGGCCTCGGAAATCAAGCCCGGCAACGCCGTCAACATCGACGGCCAACTTTTCGTTGTGATCAAGACCGAGCAGGTCAAGCCCGGCAAGGGCGGGGCCTTCGCCCAACTGAAAATCAAGAACGTCGCCACCGGCCAAAACGTTGAGAAGCGCTTCCGTACCGTCGATGATGTCGACGCGGTCAACCTCGACCGCCGGGAGATCGAGTTCCTCTACCACGACGGCACCGGCGGCGTGTTCATGGACCTGGAAACCTACGACCAGACCACGCTCAACGACGAACTGCTCGGCGACACCCTCCTATACGTCAAGCCCAACACCACGATCAACGGGCTTTTCTACAACGGCAACTGCGTCTCCATCGAGCCGCCCGCCGTCGTCGACCTGGAAGTCACCGACACCGCCCCGCAGGTCAAGGGCGCCACCGCGACCAACCAGCTCAAGGAAGCCGAGCTGGAGACCGGCCTGAAGACCCGCGTACCCCCGTTCATCAGCAACGGCGAAGTCGTCCGCGTCTCCACCGAAGACGGCAGCTACCTCGGCCGCGTCAACGAGTGAGGTTTAGCGGGCGATCGCAGATCGCCGTGCTCACCGACCCTGATACACCGCCACGAGAAAGCCCACCGCCTCGCCGCGCCCGGCGTTGGTGATGGTGTGCGTGCCGTCAGCGGGGTAGTACGCCGAGTCCCCCGCCGCGAGCTCCTGTGTGTCGCCGGCAACCGTGATGCGCATACGGCCTTTGGTCACCGTCAGGAACTCACGCGTCCCCGGCAGGTGGGCTTCCGAGGGGAAATCGCCCCCGGCCTGAAGGCGCAGCTCGTAGCATTCCACGGAGCGCTCCAGGTGCAGCGGGTGCAGGCCGCGCACCACCTTCTCATCGTCCACCTCGTCCAACGGGCGGTCGGCAGCGCGGACCACCTCGATGCGTGGGCCGTGTTCCTCTTCATCGACCAGCGCCCCCAGCGACAGGCCGAAGGCCTGGGCGATGCGGTAGGCGACCGCGAAGGTCGGGTTCGCCTCGCCCCGCTCGACTTGGCTGAGCATGCTCCGGGACACCCCTGACCGTTCGGCCAACTGCGCCAGCGTCCAGCTGCGTTGAGCGCGTTCGGCTTTGACCCGCTCGCACAGCCGCCGAGTCGCGTCCCCCGCCCCGGTCGCGGTGTCGACCAAAAAATTCTCGTTTATCGGATCGGTTTCTTGCATACCGGAATACTTTTATTCTACGATAACGACACTTCGTCCAGTATACCGGATTCCCCCATGGCTTGGTTCTCCAAAACACCCGTCCCGACCGCCCCGCAAGCCCCCACCGATGACCCTGCGGTCGCCCTGGGCCTGGAGCTGTTCCAAAGTGCCCAGAAGCACCGTAAAGGCCTGTTTAATGCCCAACGCTGGCAGGACAAGCTGATCGACTGGGCCATGAAGGACGAGGCGTTCAAGACCCAGATGTTCCGCTTCATCGATGTCTTCCCTGCCTTGAAGACCCCCGACCAGATCCACGCGCTGCTGACCGAGTACTTGAGCCAGCCGGGCGTTCAGGCGCCGCCCGGCTTGGCGGTCGGCCTCAAAGCATCGGGCCTGGCCAAGGGGGCGGCAGCGAAAACCGTCGCCTCGCAGATCCGGGGCATGGCCAAGAACTTCATCCTCGGCGAAACCGTGGAAGAAGCCCTGCCCCGCCTGCACCAGTTCTGGAAGCAGGGCTTGGCCTTCTCCGTCGACCTGCTCGGCGAAGCCTGTGTGTCCGATGCCGAGGCGGCCCACCACCTGGCCCGCTACCTGGAATGCGTGCAGCGCCTGCCGGAGCTGACCTCGCCTTGGAACAATCAGCCCCTGCTGACCACCGACCATATGGGATCGGTGCCCCGCGTGAACGTGTCGGTGAAGCTCAGCGCGCTCTCCGCCCGGTTCAACCCGATCGACCCCGAAGGCTCGATCGAGCACATGCTCGACAACCTCGCCCCGCTGCTGACCGCGGCGGGCGAAGGCGGCGTGCTGGTGAACTTCGACATGGAAGACCACCAGTACAAGGAGATCACGCTGCGGCTGGTGCAGGCTGCGTGCGAGCGGTTCGACTTTGAAGCGGGTTTGGCCATGCAGGCTTACCTGCGCTCGGCCGAGGATGATGTACAACGCATGATCGACTGGGCCAAGCGTGTCGGCCGGGTGTTGACGGTGCGTTTGATCAAGGGGGCGTACTGGGACTACGAAACGATTCACGCTGAGCAGATGGGCTGGCCCGTGCCGGTGTGGTCGCGGAAGGCCGACACGGACGCCTGTTTTGAACGATGCGTCACCCGGATGGTCGAGCAGATGCCCCGCGCCGCTGGTGAGCCCGGCATCAAGCTCGCGCTGGGCTCGCATAACCTGCGGTCGATCGCGTGGACCATGGCCGAGCTGGATCGTTTGAACATCCCACGCAGCGCGGTCGAGTACCAGATGCTCGATGGCATGGGCGATGAACTCAAAGCGGCGCTGATCGAGGCCGGCGAACGCGTCCGGGTCTACGCGCCGATCGGTGAGCTGATCCCCGGGATGGCCTACCTCGTCCGCCGACTGCTGGAGAACACCTCCAACGAGTCTTGGCTGCGGGGCAGCGAGGCGAAGGATATCGACCCCACCACGCTGTTGACCAAGCCGGTACCCGGCGACCCCGCAACGGACCCGGGGCTTCTGCAGACGAAACGCGCCGCCGAGCGTCATGCGTTGTCGCACGCGGTGGAAGGCTTTGCCGACGGCCGCGCCTTCAACCCCGAACCGATGCGTGACTTCTCCGACCCCCAGCAGCACGCTGCGTTTGCCGAGGCGTTGCACCGCATCCCGACGCCCGACTTGTTGATGACCACACCTGATTCCGCATTGGAACAAGCCATCGGCTCGGCCGTTTCGGCGCAGACCGCATGGTCGCAGACGCCTGTGACGCAGCGCGCCGAGATGCTTGTCCAAACAGCGGCCCTGATGCGCGAACAGCGCGATGCGTTGTCGGGCCTGATCGTGCGCGAAGCAGGTAAGCCTTGGGCGGAAGCCGATGCGGACGTGTGCGAGGCGATCGACTTCCTGGATTACTACGCCCGTGAAGCCGTGGCGATGTTCGAGCCCAAACGCTTGGGCGCTTACGTTGGCGAACTGGACACCATCCGGTACACGCCCGTGGGGGTGACCGCGGTCATCAGCCCGTGGAACTTCCCCTTGGCGATCTGTGCGGGGATGACCGCTGCGGCGTTGGTGACAGGAAACCCGACACTGGTGAAACCCGCCGAGCAGACGCCACGCATCGCCAAGCTGATGTGTGATTTGCTTTGGCAGGCGGGGGTGCCCCGTGAGGTGCTGCACTTTGTGCCCGGCCCGGGTGAAACAACCGGGGACACCTTGGTGCGGGACGAACGAATCAATCTGGTTGCGTTCACCGGAAGCCAACCGGTGGGTCGTGAGATCCTGCGTATCTCGGGTGATCTGGGTCCCACCCGCCGTGTGATCTGCGAGATGGGCGGCAAGAACGCTGCGATCGTCGACGACTCGGCCGACCTGGATGAAGCGGTCCTGGGCGTGCGGCAGTCCGCGTTTGGGTTTGCCGGCCAGAAGTGCTCCGCGTGCTCACGTGTGATCGTGGTGGGCCCGGCATACGACCGTTTCCTCGAGCGATTTGTGGAGTCCTGCAAAGCGCTGCGGGTTGGCGACCCTTTGAACCCCGGCAGCGACTACGGCCCGGTGATCGACAAAGACGCAGCGAACAAGACACGCCAGTACATTCAGATCGGGCAAGACGAAGCGACGCTCGCGTATGCCGGCGTGCCGGACCCGCAGATGCAGGCCGACCCGCGCTACATCGGGCCGCATGTCTTCAAGGATGTCTCACACAACATGCGACTGGCGCAGGAGGAAATCTTCGGCCCGGTGATCGCCGTGATGAAAGCCGAGACCTTCGACGAGGCGTTGGCCATCGCCAACGGCACCGCGTTCAAGCTCACCGGGGGCGTCTTCTCCCGCACCCCGCACCACCTCGAACAAGCCAAGCGTGAGTACCGGGTCGGCAACCTGTACCTCAACCGCAGCATCACCGGCGCACTCGTCGGCCGCCAGCCCTTCGGCGGGTTCGGGCAGTCCGGCACGGGCACCAAGGCCGGCGGGGCCGACTACCTCAAGCACTTTGTCTACCCCATTGCCATTTGCGAAAACACCATGCGACGCGGCTTCGCACCGGGCCTAGACTGAGCTCCTAATCCCAAGGAACTCCACATGCCCAAGCTGACCATCGTCGCCCACATCCACGCGGAACCCGACCAGATCGACTTCGTGAAAGCCGAGTTGGAGAAGCTCATCCCGCCAACGCTCCAAGAAGAAGGCTGCCTGCAGTACGACCTGCACCAGGACAACGAAGACCCCGCCCACTTCATGTTCTACGAGAACTGGACGTCGCGCGAGCTTTGGCAGATCCACATGAACGCCCCGCACCTGGCGGCGTACATGGAAGCGACCGACGGCAAGGTCGCCGCCTTCACGCTGCATGAGATGACACACGCCGACTAACCCGCAAGCAACGCAGCACCGCCTGTCGGCGAGCCGGCATCCAAATGCTCGTGCGCCTGGGCCGCCTGTTCTAAGGCAAACGTGCGGTCCAGCACCGGTTTCAACTCGCCGGATTCGAACAGACCCGTGATGAAATCCAAGTCGTCCTGTTTGTCACTGGACACCGCAAACTTCACCCGGCGTCGGCCGGTGATCGACGATGTGATCGCCTGCACGATATGGGACACGCCGCCAACCAAAGGCACGTAGATCCCCTGGGGTTTCAACAGCCGTCGACAGCGTCTGCAAGACTTCTTGCCCGCGGTGTCCAGCACTACGTCGTAGCGCTCCGGGTCGGCGGTGAAGTCATCCTGCGTGTAGTCGATCACACTGTCGGCCCCCAGCGCCCGGACCGCCTGCGCCTTCTCGCCGCGGCAGACGCCGACCACCTCTGCGCCAAGCCGTTTGGCCAGCTGCACCATGTACACCCCGATCGCGCCGGAAGCACCCACGACCATCACACGCTGCCCGGCCGCCACGCCCGCCAAGTCGAGAAAGAATTTCGCGTTCAGGGTGCCAAAGAGCATCGCTGCGGCCTCGGCGTCGCTGAGACTCGCTGGCTTCGCGGACATCACCGTGTCCTCTGCCACACAGACGTAGGCCGCATACGCACCGCCCGCCATACCGCGGTAGCCGACCACCGAGTCGCCGGGCTTGAACCTAGCCACGCCCTGCCCCACCGTGTCGATTACCCCCGAAAACCCGCTGCCCAGCACGGGGTTCCGCGGCCGAAGCACCCCAAACATCAGCCGCGCCAAAGGCCAAAACACTGTGTCGATCTTGTGCAGTGCCCGGATGCGACACTCTCCGCTGGTCACGCCTGCCGCGTGCACTTTGACCAAGACTTCCCCTTCGCCGGGCTCGGGCTTCGGCAACTCCGTTGATTTCAGAACCTCAGGTTTGCCGTACTTGTGATAAACCACTGCGCGCATCGTTGTCATCGCCACAGCCTATCGGCTGGCCAACGGCTAACCAAAGATCAACACGTAGCCGATCCCAAACACCGCGAGGTCGGCCCAGACGTGGGAAACGTAAGCGACGTAGATGTTGCGGTAGATCGCGTACAGCAGCGACCAAGTCACGCCGCCCACGAACACGCCCAGCGACGCGAGGATGACAACGTCCCAGCCGAAGTAGATGTGCAGCGCGAAGATGTGGTGGACCGTGAACAGCAGGCCAGCGCCGACCGCAGCCAGGCGTGGGCGCATCAGGTCGCTCAGACGCTCGAAGGTGAACCAACGCCAGAAGTATTCCTCAAGCAGCGAGTTCACGGTGCACCAATACGTGGCCCCGAGCAGGTACAGCCAGGGGTTGTCCAGGTTCATCTGCGCGATGCGTTCCCGCATCGGGCCGAGGTCGATCCAGGCCCGGCCGATGAGGAGGTAGCCCAGCACGATGCAGACGAAGATCGCAGCCCCAGTCGCGTGCCCAGCCAGCATGCCCCGGTTGGACCAACGGGGCAGGCGCGGGCGTGTCTTCTGGATGTAGATCAGCCAGAGGATGGGCGCAGCAAAGACCCAGAGCTTCAACGTAAAGAACACGACCTTGGCCCAGGCTGCATCGGGGAACGCGTACATGGTCAGCAGGACGCCCAGGGTCGGCGCACTGGCGGTCAGGAGCAAAGCCCAGAAAGAAGCGGAGCGTCGGCTGGATACGGGGATGGGGTCGGCCATGCATGCATGATAGTGAACACTTACATTAAAAGCAAAAAGCACGGCCCGGGCAGATGCCACGGGCCGCACTCGATCAGGGGCAGACTCCTCCACCACCCTTGAAGCACTAAATGTCGGGTCTTCAAACCCGACGCGACGCGAGGGCCGATCCCTCCACCGGCCCGCGTCGTCGCGGCGTGCCCTTGCGGGCGACATCGGAAATAAACACCGTCCACACCCGCGGGCAACCCAAATCTGCATCTTTTCTCAAACACTTGCGATAATTATTCTTACGGCATCCAAACCGATCTCAAAAACCACGGCTTCCCACAAACCGGATGGGAACAATTGCCCTTGCACCGGCGTCTGTGCAAGATGAGTCAGTTCCCCTATCCACGAGACCCCACCATGACCTTCTCCCGACCGCTTCGCCTGACCGCCCTGCTGCTGGCCCCCGCCCTGCTCATCACCGGTTGCAAGACCACCGGCGAGCGGATCTCGCCTTACCAGACCACCGAGGACGAAGTGCTTTCCGCCCGTGTCCTGCCGGTCTCGCTGATCGAGTTCTCCGAAAGCGCTGCCGAAGAATTCATCGTCGAGCTGCACGGCGACATGCCCCAGGTCAGCAGCACCTCCGGCCGGATCACGATCATCCTCGGCGACATCAACAACCAGACCGACCTGGTCGCTACCAGCGAGTTCCGTGCCGCTTCGCAACGCATGCGGTCGATTCTGATCAACTCGGACCTGGTCCGCGACCGGGTGCGCTGGGTCGAGAACCGTGCCCGCCTGGAAACCCTGGCCAACCGCGAGAACGTCGCGAATGCCGACGGCACGCCCGCCGGCCCTGACGCCTACGACCCAACGACGACCTACGTGCTCAACGCTGACTTCTTCCGGTCCAGTCGGCACGAGACCCACAGCTACTACATGGAGTTCACCCTCGCGCACTTTGCGACCAATGAGCTGGTGTTCTCCCACGCGACCGACGTGAAGCACGTGCAAACGGACTAAGTCGGATGACTTCAGTGTTCTCCCACCGGGTCGGCCTGCTGCTGGCGTTCGTGTTTCTGGTCGGCTGCGCTTCGACGCCGCAGTCCAGCCGGATCACCACCGACGACCTGCAGACCATGGCTTCGGAGATGGCCGAGTCGCTCCGCGCCAGCGACTTCCTGGCTCAGCGGAATGCGAGCAGCCCGCCGGTGTACGTCTCGATCGACAAGGTCCTGAACCTGTCGTCGGACGTGCTGCCCGAAGCCGAGCGCTGGCGGGTCATGCATGACCTTCGGGGCCGATTCCCGATCACCTCGCTGTGGACGGAGAAACAGGTCCGCTTTGTGCTGCCGCCCGAGCGGGTGCAGCAGTACCGCTTAAGCACCTCCGGCGAAGACTACGACGCGCTCGGCAGCGACCGCCGCGTGACCCATACGATCACCGCCACGTTCTACTCGTCCACCCGCACCGCGGCTGGGGAATCGCGAACGGACAGCTACTACTGCGGGTTTCAGATGATCGATCTCGCCACCGGGCTGATCGTCTGGGACGACCGGTTTGAATACAAACGCCGGGCGATCGGACGGGTGCTGGACTGATGCGCCGCGCGTCTCCCCTGTTGCTGGTGCTTGTATTGATGGTCGGCTGCCGGGGCAACCAGCGGCCGGACATCTCGCCTTACGTCGCGGCCAACGAGCTCGGCTGGGCCCGGCACGCGATGCAGCAAAACCTCACCGACGACCGCAACGATCGGCAGTACCTGCTGGACCGGATGGGCGTGGGCGTTCTCGCGCTGGCGGACGGCTACCCCGACTCGGCGGGCGTGCTGCTGGAAGACGTGTACGACACCCTCCGCACGCAGGGCATCAACCGGGACCGGACCGTTGCGTCGGTGGTGATCAACGAAGGCGTGAAGATTTGGAAGGGCGAGCCGTTTGAGCAGGCGTTGGGCTTTAACTACGTCGGCCTGCAGCAGGCCACCGTGGGCTCGTGGGACAATGCGCGGGCGGCCTACAACAACAGCTTGTTCTACCTCCGCGACTTCGGCCAGGACGAAAGCACCGGCCAACGCTTGGACACCCAACAGATCGCCGAACGCGCGCTGGCCTACGAGCGTGCGATCGCCAGCGGCGCAAGCGAAGAACAAGCCCAGGCCGAGGCCGACTACCTGGATTCGCAGTACGTCCCGGTGGAATCCAACTTCACGCTCGGCTACTTCATGCGTGCGGTTAGCAATCAGCAGCTTGGGCTGGACGACGAAGCAGAAGAAGATTTTCTTCGGGTGCTGACCATTGACCCGGGCTTGGCGTCGCTGGTCGATGCGTTCCGGACGGGTGAATACAACACGGTGCTGGTCGTGAGCTGGGGGCTTGGGCCTGAGAAAGAAGCCTACGGGCCGGATCGAGCCTTGGCGCGTTTTACGCCCCGTTCGTTTTCGGATTCTGCGCCGCTGATCGTGCGGGCGGGCAACCAGAAGCTGGAGCTGCCGATCGTCACGGATGTGAACACGATGGCGCGGGACCACATGTGGAACAACCTGGAGGACGTGCGGAAAGCCAAGTCGTTCCTGGGCAACGTGCTGGTGGCCGGCGGGACGATCGCAATCATCGAAGGGCTGGACCACGACTCGAGCGAAGCCGTGGCGATCGGCGCAGCCGCGGTACTGGCGGGCGCACTGCTGAAAGCGGGCGCAAAGGCGGACACGAGGTACTGTGAGGTCCTGCCGCAGCGGTATTACCTTGTGCCCTTGTGGCTAGACGGACCGACGACGGTGGACCTTGAGGTCGCCGGCCGCCCCGCTTCGCGGCTCGTGCTCAACGGCCTGGACCAACCCGCCACGCCCGGCGCGCAGCTGCGTTACATCCGCCTGAACAGCGGGTACAACACGCCGCCTTGGATGACCTCGGGCAACCTGCTGTACGACACCGACGCCCACCCGCTGGATCACCCGCAGCCCTACGTCATGGGCGGCAACTCTGTCCGCCTGCCGAGCGCCGACGCGCTGCGTGCGTACCAGGCCAACGGGTACCTCACGGGCTATACCGTCAACGACCTGAACAACCTCTACCGCGAGGAAGGCCTTCACATCGAACGCCAGCAGACCGCTGGCGTCGCCGGGCTGCACGTCCTGGAAGGCGGCGACTCGCTGGTCTCGCCGATCCCCGGCAGCGTCGGATACCAACGCTTGTTCGCGCAGCCGCACGCGCCGTATCGGCCTCGGACCTCTGAAGCCCGCCACCTCGCTCAACCCTGATCGCTATTGCCCACCCGTTTGCCTCTTAGGAGTCCGTGATGAAATCAATTGCCTCGCTCGTCGCCTTCTGCTGTTTGACCCTCTTGATCGCGCCGGCCTGTACGACGACGTGGAAAGCCCACGAAGACCCGGCCTGGCGCGTGGGCTACCCGCAGGTCCAGTCCGAGCCCGGGCTCTCCCGGTTCATGCGTTACGGCGAGCCGGTGGTCACGCCCGGCGATCCGATGCAGGTCGTGGTCCCGGTTCGGTATCAGCGTCGGCAGCAGTCGCTGGATATCCAGTACCGGTTCGTGTTCTTCGATGACCTCGGCCGCCCACTGAACCCGGACGCCGGCTGGCGTTGGACGCAGCTCCCGGCGAAGCGTCCGGTGTACCTGGAAGGCACCGCGACCCAGGCCGGGGCCGCCGACTGGTCGCTGGAGCTGCGTGAAGCCCAATAAGCGGCTTAGACCGGCCAAATCCCGCATCATCAGAGCCTGGGCTTGCATGCCTGCCGTGGCTTGCTATACTCCCCGACTCGATTCACCGAAGGACCCGGCACGATGTACGCAATCATCGAAGACAGCGGAACCCAGATCAAGGTCAGCGAAGGCGACACCATCAAGGTCGACGCCCGCGAATTGGCCGAAGACGCCAGCAGCCTGACTTTTGACAAGGTCCTGCTCATCGGCGGCGAAGGCGCCCCCACCGTGGGTGCCCCCTACGTCGCGGGTGCCAGCGTGACCGCGGACATCCTCGCTGAAGGCCGGGACAAGAAGGTCGAAGTCGTCAAGTTCAAGCGTCGCAAGGGCTACCACCGCCGCCGCGGTCACCGCCAGAGCTTCGTCCAGGTGAAGATCACCGGCATCTCCGCCTGATCGGATCGCTAGACCCTTTTTGCTTTCCGTGCTAGGATGAGCAGAGCCTCAAGGGGCTCAAAATTTTGCCACCACCCCCGGACCCCGCGGCCCGTTTACGGTTGCCGCGGGGTCTGTTTTTTTGGCGCATCCGCCCTACTCTGTGCCCATGCCTACGCTCCGCCCGGCGACCGAAAACGACCTGCCCGCCATCGGCGCGATCCTCAATCATTACATCCAGCACACGACCGCCCGGTTCGATACCGAGCTTTGGGAGGCGGACCGTCTAGCGGCCTGGTTCGCCGGCCGGGGAGACCGCCACCCGGTCATCGTCGCCGAGCAGGACGGGCGGGTGCTGGGGTACGCGGCGCTGAACCCGTACGATCGGCAGTGCGCCTACGACGACACCGCCGAGCTGTCGGCCTACCTGCTGCCGGATGAAACCGGGCGGGGTCTGGGCCGCCGACTGATCGAAGCGGTCCTCGAACAGGGCCGGCAGGCGGGGGTGTACAACGTCCTGTCGCGGATCAGCGCCGAGTCCGAAGCCAGCCTCCGTCTGCACGAGAAGCTGGCGTTTGAAACCATCGGCACGTTCCGCGAAGCCGGGCAGAAGTTCGGCCGCCGCATCGACGTGGTCTTCCTGCAGAAACGGCTGAAGTAAAACCGCCTACCCCCCGTGCGACTTCAGATACCGCTGGGCATACCGTAGGAGTTTCTTCGCTTGAGCCCGCGTGTCGAGACGGACATAGTGATTCAGCACGACGTGTTCAGGTTCGATCTCCAAAACACGCTCGAATGACTCGGCGAATCGATCCGGCACCGCGTTGAAAATCGGCGGGGACCGGTGGACGCCTGCCGGATATGCCGCGACCAAATCCCCGGCCAGCAGTAAGCGGTGTCGTTCGGACCAAAAACCACAATGCCCTTCAGTGTGTCCCGGCAAGTGGATCACTTCGAGGCCGCCGAAATAAGGCAGCGTTTCACCCGGGGTCAGCTCGTGATCAAACTCAACCGGCGTGTAACCGATCAACCTCCGTCCAACTGCTTCCATCAGGCCGCAAACACGTGCTGCATCACGATAGGCGTACCGCCCCATCGCAATCGGCCAGTCCGCGTGGTGCATGTAGCACGGTGCGCCAGACCAGTCGAGCACCTCCGACAATCGGTCGACGTGGTCTAGGTGGCCGTGCGTCTGCAATACCGCCTTCAGCTGTGACGGAGCCAACCCGAGGCGCGCAAATAACCTCTGGACTATCCGATGGTGCCCGATCCGGCCGGTGTCTACCAAAACGGCTTGATCGCCTTCAACCAGCAAATGGCTAGAGACAATCGGCAGGACACCCGAGCAAATGCGATACAAGCCCGGGATGGTGCAACGCGGATTGTCCATAAACCTGGTGACGCCTTACAGCAGCACTTCATCGCCCGAGGCGATCTCGCTGGGGATCTTGAAGTCCTTCAGGTCGGCCGGGTCCGTGGCGGTGGTGGGCTTGATCTCGATAACCGCATCGACCCAGCCGTCGTCGGTCCGCGCGACCTTAACGCCGTGGGCTTCCAGCCAGCGTGCCGCCCGCTCGGACTGCAGCGACTTGCTCGTGGCCGGGCTGTCGACGGCGCCTTCGGCATCGGCGTTCTTGATCGGCGCAAACTCTTCGACCCGGTCGGTCTCCAGGATGATCGACTCGTCGCACAAGGGCAGCGCGTCGAAGACGAACGTCTCCAACTTCACGCCGTTGGGCGTCTTCGGGCTGATGAGCACGCCTTCTTCGTTCAGGTGGGGGACCTTCTTCTCCGCCCGGTGGAACGGCAGCGAGAAGCCGCCGGCCTGGGTGTTGATGTGCTCGACGAAGTTGACGTCCAACGCGTGGATCGCGATCGACCCCGCACGGAAACGCAACTCGCCGTTGGGCAGGCGTTCTTCCGCGAGCTCGTCGGGCAGGTCGGAGTACTCAATGACGGTGACCTTGTCATCGACGAGGCAGAAGTTGCCGAGCTTCTCTTTGGCGTAGGCCTTGGGCAGCATCTTGCTGGACATCTGCGACTTCTGCATCGAGTGCAGGCCAAGGAACAGCGGGTCGACCACGTGGACGTTGGGGTTGTCCACCTGCACGTAGGCGATGTGGTGCACGCCGCGTTCTTTCATGTCGGCCAGTGCGCCAGAGGTGTACAGCGCCTTGAGCGAGCCGCCGTGGCCGTTGGGCGAGAGCGCCATGGAGTCGGCGGCGTTCATCAAGACCTTGCCGGTTTCCATGTCCATCGCCGGCATCATCTGCTGGCTGAAGCACATGACGTTTTCCGGGTCCAGCCCGAAGTAGTTGTTCTGCTTGAGGAACGTGACCGTGTCCTCGTGGTTGACCCGCGAGGTCATGATGTACCAGGGCACGGTGCCTTCGTACTTCTGCTGGGCCTTGAGGATCTGCTCAGCGAAGACCTGGAAGAGCGAGACGTTGCGGATCGGCGTGGCGGGGAACGTGCCCTTGGGGCCATCAAAACCCAGGCGGGTGCCCTGGCCGCCGGCGACCGTGAACGCGGCGATCTTGGATTCGTAGATCAGTTGTTCGCCCAACCGCTTGGCCTGGGCGTACTGCGTTTCCAGCTCGGCATCGGGCTCGCGCGGGTAGGACTTGGCGGGCTGGATGTGCTCGGGCAGGTGCATCTCCGGCGAGGCCAGCACGTGCGTCTTCACCAGCCGGGCCAGCTCTTCCCAGTCGATCGACTCGATCTGCGAGAGCAGTTGGTCCTTGCCCACATCCGACAGGCTGTCGTAGCGGAACAGCACGTGGTCCTGCGAGACCGCGTCCAGCGTGTCCTTGGCGGCGGCAAAACGTTCCGTCAGTTTCGATTGGTTCGTGGGCATCGTTCCCGTCCCTGTGGGCAAAAGTCAAACGTGTTACTGAATCCCCGCGGAGCCCGAGCTCCACGCGGAGCCGGATTGTATCGCATCAAACGGGCCAAACGTTCAGGCTGTGTTGGAACGCCAGGCCGCCCGGCCGATGAAAAACGGCCCGAGCTTCTCCAAATACTTCGAGGTTTGCTGTGTTTTCCGCATCCGTTCGACCACCTTCGACAGCGGCGCCAGCTCTTTGCCCATCAGCCCGACGACAAAGTCGTTGTCGTGCGTGTCCAGGCCGTGGCAGGCCAAGCGGATGTCATGGGCATAGTCGGCAGCCCCGTAGGCGATCCCGATCTGGCCGTGTTCTTTGAGGATCTCCATCTGCTGCTCACGCGGCAGGGCCTGGAACGCGCCCGAACGCCGCAGCGGATACCACACCACCCAGGGCCAATCCGAATGAAACGCATGCCGACGCGGCCGATTCAGCAGCACCTCGTCCAAGTCCCGCTCATACCCCAACGCATAGGTCCGGCCCATCATGGTCATCGCCGGCTTGGGCGTCAGGGCAGCGAACGGATCAGATTGCAGCACGACGCGGCCGGCTTCGACCAGCACCGAAGGGTCCTCGGCCAACATCAACACCGCCACGCCCAGTGGGTCGGACAGATCCTCGTACAACACCGACTCGACCCCCGAGGCTTCCAGTGCCGACGCCAGCGCGGGAGTGTCCCGGCAGCCGGTGTATGCCACAAGCCGCATGAACAGTCGGCGGTCGCTGGTTTGCCCGCCCACGCCGCGCTCAGCGACGACGGGCTCCTCGGTCTTCATCATTTCCATGCCCGCAGTTTAGCGGGCTCGGAAGGCTGAGATTCGGTCCAGTGCGACGCCCGTCGCAACCACCGCCGCGGTCTCCACCCGCATGACCGGGCCGCCCAAACACCACGTGCCCACCCCCGCCTGCTGCGCCGCCTGGCGCTCCGCCTCCGTCCAGCCGCCCTCGGGCCCGATCAGCAAAACAATTTCCGTCGGCTCCGCTGCGTTCGGCCCCCGCTGCTGGCCGGTCACATCCAGCATCCAGCCCGACGAGCCGACTTGTTGAATCACCTCGGCAAAGGCCATCGGTTCGGCGACGTCCATCGCCCACAGTCGGCCGCATTGCTTGACGCTCTCCCCAGCACGCTTCCGCAGCCGGGCCAGCTTCTTGTCTTCTACCCCCGATTGGCTCCGCTCCGCCACGATCGGCCAAAATGCCGACGCTCCCGCCTGGCTCAACATGTCCACCATGTCTTCCGCGCGGGACCCCTTCGGCAAACACGCCGCGACCACCACGCCCCCATCGGGCTGTGCTTCCCGATGCACCGCCCTGATCTGCACGACCGCCTGCCTGCCTTGGTACCCCGTGAGCTCAGCCTCGGCCAGCCCGCCCCTGCCGTCGATCAGCTCGATCCCAGCGCCCGGCTGCAAACGAAGCACCTTACGGGCGTGTCGGCTCTGGTCTTCGTCCAGCGCCACCACGCCGTCTGCCGCCAGCTCCGGGGCCCAGAACCTGAGCCAGCGCCCCCGAGTGCGCCCAGCGGTCTGTGGTTCACGTGCTTCACTCATCCACAAAATCCTACCCCATCCCCGGTTTCCAACGTCCGCACCGGGTTATCGGTCAATCTGTGGCGTTTTCCACGCCGATGCAATCAGGCCGATACGCACCGTTTCCGTGCGTGTCCCACACCATGAGCACCACGACCACACCCAGCCCTGAAGCCACGCCCTCGCTCGCCGAGCTCGAGGCACAACTCGACGGCCTGTTGGCCAAAGCCGAGTCCATCACGCAGGAGACCGGCTACACCCCCACGGCCGATAACACCGCCCCGGCCCAAGCGCCCAGCGTGGTAAATGTCTCGGTGGACCCTGCCGCGGCGGACCCCGTCAGCAACGCGATCGAAAACGCTGTGAGCCAGGCCATGGCCACCGCCGATGCCGCGACCCCGATGGACGACCTCGATGACGACGAGCTGGACCACCAGCTGGACGCGTTGCTAGAGCAAGCCAACGTCGAAATCAGTCCCGATTCGCCCACGGCACCCACGCCGGCGCCCGCTGCTGTAGACCAAACTAAAGTCGACGAAGACCTCGACCTGGAAGATCAACTGGACGCGCTGCTCGAGCAAGCAGAAGCCGGCACGGAAGCAGCGGCTGAGGCCGAGGCTGAGCAAGACCCTGCCCCTGCCCCAGAAGAAGCCGCTGCGGACGAAGCAACCGACGAAACAGAAGACCCAGAGGAAGCCGAAGCACAAGCGGAGCCCAGCGAGACAGACCCCTCGATCACGGAGTTGGATGAACAGCTCGCCGAGTCCGCCGATGCGGTGGCTGAGCAGGAAGACAACGACCTGGCGGGCAGTTTTGATGCGCCCGAAGACATCGAGATGGACGTGCCCGGCAGCTTCGATACCCCAGACGAGCTGCAAGCCGCCGAAGCGGGCCTGGGCACGGAAGCGTCTGCCGAACTCGATGCAGCAGGCGAAGACGCCGAACCCCGCAAACCCGGCCGATTCAGCAAGCTTGAACCCGTGTTCGCCAAAGCCCGTTGGGCGTTTCGGTTCACCAAGCCAGCGTTCTCCCTGGGCAACAAGTACGCCCAGCTCGCCTGCTGGTACGCGAACGCTCCGGTCCGCATGCTCTCACCCGACTGGCAAAAAGCCATCGGCTGGGGTGCCCTGGCGACGCTAATCCCCGCCCTGCTGTTGATGACGCTCGGCCTGTTCAGCTGAGTCGCATGCTCTGACATGAAACGCCATCGTTGTGCGCACAAACCTGTCGCTGCGCCCCTGAATAGAAGCGGCTTCACGGGCCCAAGCGGGTTTGTTTGAAGACCGCGCGGTAAAGGCCGACAACCTGCGTCCGTGGCAGCGTGCGCACGGGGTAAGCCGGGTTCAGCGGCCGCAGGGTGATCTGGCTTTGGGCTTCGTTCAGGGTTACGCGTTTGAAGGTGGTGTCGTGGTGGGGAAGCAAGCGAGCGAAACAGTCGGCGTCGTCGGTAACGTCCGCTGCCGGGGAAAAAACGACGACATCGCCCTCGGCGTAGTCGGGCGTCATCGAGTCGCCACAGACCGTCGCGGCAAAAGCGTCGGGGTCGGTCAGGCCGACGACGGGCACGTAGTCATCCGCGATGCTGGCGGGGTAGTCCAGATCGGTGAAGCCGGCGGGGTAGCCCGCAGCGACCTTGTTGATCAGAGGCACCATGCGCACGGCCGAGGCGGGGTCCGGCCCGGGGCTGGGTTTGGATGCAGACGCATCCGGGTCCAGCACGAGGTTGAGCTTTCGCTGCAACTCGCCGGAGCGGAACAGGTCGTCGAGGTTGCGCCCGCCTTGGGGACGCGTCTGGGTGGACTGTTTCAACCAGTCGGCCAAGGCCCGGCCGCGGTCCGCCTGGGTCTGCAATGCGTGCACTCTCTGCCGGATCGGCTCGGGGGTTGTCGCCCAATCGCCCGCAGCGCGGAGGCGGCCGTCGGTCAAACCCAACGCCTGCTCCAACGCCCGGACCACCCGGGATGAGGGCGGATTGTCGACCCGGTGGTTCTCGATCATCGACAGGTAGCTGGTGCGGATGCCCGCCTGCTCGGCGACCTGGGCCTGGGTGAGTTCCAGCTCCAGACGCCGACGTTTGAGGAGTTGGCCAAAGCCAACGGATTGGCTGGGCACAGCGGGCGGGGTTTTAGGGGTGCGGGTCGTCATGGCATCGATTTCAAAAAGGTGTGAAGTCGCCGTTGACAAGACGGCCTGGGTCTGGTGTAATACCTAACATTAACCTATCATATTTGACCTTCGGGTCAAGTGAAAACGTAAAGCTCTGCAAGAAAGGAGCTAAGCCAAGTGGTGGAAACGAGGGAACCCTGGGTCGAGGACCTGGCGGAGCGTTTTGGCGCCCGCCAGGAGGTCCGCTACGCCCGCAGGCGGGAAGTCGAACGCATGATGCGGCTGGCGGCGTTCCTGCCCGAGGATGAAAGGACGTTGCTGCAGCAGGTCTACGACCACGGCCAACCCGCTTCGCGGCTGGCGCCGATGCTGCACCTGAGCCCGCGCCAACTGCAACGCCGGGTCGTTCGGCTGGTCGAGCGGCTGGGGATGGAAGAGTTCGCGCTGCTGGCCGAGTGCCCACGCTTGTTGCCGGGGCCGGTCCGGCGGGTCGGCAAGCTGCATTTCATCGACGGCTTGTCGCTGCGTGAAGTGGCCGAGCGCACGGGCTTGTCGCTGTATCGGGTGCGCCAACTCGTTCAGACCACGCGTAACACCGCAGCGATGTGGTCCCGGGAGGTCAAACGATGAGCACGTCGAACCTTCAGCCGATCACGCTGGAACTACAACAGAAGGTCACGACACACGTCCAGCCGACCGAGCATGTGCTGGAGGTCGCGACGATGTTCGGGCTCGGCGTGGATGAGGCACGCGAGATTGTCATCCTGCCCCCGACATCGCTGACGCTGACGCCCGGCTCGGTGGTCTTCATCACCGGGGCATCGGGCTCGGGCAAGAGCACCCTGCTGCGTCTGTTGACGGAACAGATCGACGGCGCGCTGACGTTTGATGCTTTGCCCGAGCCGGCGGACCGGCCTTTGGTCGATGCGTTCGGCGACGCGCCGCTGCAACACGTGCTGCGTTGGTTGAGTCTGGCGGGGCTGGGGGATGCGTTTGTGCTGCTGCGGAAGCCCGGCGAGCTGTCCGACGGGCAGCGGTACCGGTTCAGGCTCGCGCAGCTCATGGCCTGGGTCGAGACCCAGCCACAGAACGCACAGCTGAAGGTGGTTTTGGCGGACGAGTTCGGCGCTGCGTTGGATCGGCAGACCGCCCAAGTCGTTGCCCGCAACCTGGCCAAGTGGGCCCGGCGTGCTCACCTCTGTCTGGCGGTGGCGACCACGCATGATGATTTGCTGGAGTCGCTTTCGCCCGAGGTGTTGGTGGTCACCGAGCTCGACGGCACGGTCACCGTGGAGACACGCGGATGAACACACAGGCGGTGGTGGATCGCTTTCAACAACTGGAACACTCAACAACCCTCGAACTCACGGAACGCCTGCGTCTCCGACGGGGCTCGGGGGCGGATTACAAGGCGCTCGCTCGGTTTCACTACCGGGCGCCGCGCCCGGCCACGATGACGCGTGTCTGGGTCCTGGAAGACAGTCGGTCCACGGTCGTCGGACGCTACCGGCAACGCGACACACAGCATCAGCAGGTGGTGGGTGTGCTGGTCGAATCGCGGGTGGCGTTGTCCTGCCGAATGCGGGACGTCGCGACGCACGGGCGATTCAAGCACGAGCTGACGGTGCGCGAGCGTGCCAACTGTTTGAACGCCAAGTTCCGGGTGATCTCTCGGGTCGTCGTGCATCCGCAATGGCGCGGCCTGGGCCTGGCGGTCCGGCTGGTGAAGCACGCTCTGGAACACCCCAGCACGCGCTACACCGAGGCTCTGGCTGCGATGGGAAGGGTGCACCCGTTCTTCGAGAAGGCGGGGATGACGGCCTACCCCCGGCCAATGCACCCCGTCGACGCCCGCTTACGGGACGCGCTGCGTTCCGCTGGCTTCTCGCCACACGCCTTGGCGATGCTGAAGGAGACAGCACAGCGGATTCAACGGTTGCCCGAACCCGAACGCGTTTGGCTGACCCGAGAAATCGGGCGCTGGTATCGGCAGCACGCCAAACGCGGGCAGCCTTTAACGAAGGACCTGAATACACAACTGAAACACGCACGGGAGCGGCTGTGGCTGCGCCCGGTGTACTACTTGTTTGACGCGGGAGAAACGCATGCAACGCATCACGCTGCCGATCGATCGGCTTCAGGCTCATCCAATGAACCCCAACACGATGCCCGATCTGCTGCTGAAGAAGCTGGTCGCGCATCTGAAGCGCACCGGGTTTTACCCGCCGGTGATCGTTCGGCCGATTGAGCACGGGCGGTACGAGATTCTCGACGGGCACCACCGCGTGCTGGCTTTGCGGCAGCTCGGGCATGAGCAGGTGCATTGCGAAGCCTGGCCGGTCGATGACGCTGAGGCGTTGACGCTGCTGGCGACGTTGAATCGTCTGCACGGGGAAGACAATGTTGAACGCAAGGCTGCGCTGCTCGAAGCGTTGGACGAAGCGGTCGGGCGTGAAGCGTTGCTGGAGCGGTTGCCCGAGACCCGGGACAAAGCCGAGCGCCTGCTGTCGCTGAACGTGCCTGCGCCGCCGATCGCCACGCCGACGCCCGAGCATGAGATGCCGGTGTCGGTCCATTTTTTCCTGAAGCCCGCACAGCGTTTGGCTCTAGAAAACAAGCTCAAATCAGTCGGCGGCACCCGTGAACAAGCATTGATGCAGCTGGCGGGGGTCGCGGATGACGGATGAAACCCCCGCTCTCACCACACGAACGGACCCGACACGCGAAGCGTTGCTGGACGACCTCGCGTATGCCCGGGGCGACCTGCTGGAGATCGCCGCACGGCATGGGATGACGCTGGATGCGTTGTCGGCGTGGATCGCTGAGCCCAGCAACCGGCGCTGCCTGGCTCGGCTCTGCGAGCTGGCGGACACGCAGACGCAGTTGTTGATGTCGCGGTACCGGGTGTTGGCAGCCTCCCGTTTGATCCGGATGGCCACCCAGCCGGGCGAAGTGAGCGACGAGACCGCGAGGAAGGCGTGCGTGGACCTGCTAAAGCTGGAGATCAAGCGGGCGGCGGGCGAGGCGACAGCGGAGGCATCCGACGAAGACGAGTTTGTGTTGCGGGACGCGGTGTACGGAGATGGTGCATGGGAAAACGACTGAGTGCGGCCCAGGTGGAACGCGCCCGGCCACGGGATCGGCGTGAGCTGGCGCGGTGGGTCGAGGTGGTCTTGGGAATCCAACTGCCAAGCGAGTCGCGGAGCGGCATCGGCGCAACGCCCTTGGACTATCTGGAGCACAGCTTCTTTGAGCATGAGCCCGCCGACGCGGTGGTCTGGGCGAACCGGGGCGGCGGCAAAACATTGCTGGGGGCGGCGGCGACGGTGCTGGACCTCGTGTACAAGCCGGGGATACGCGTGCGGGTGCTGGGCGGATCGCTGGCGCAGTCGTCCAAGATGCACGAGCACCTAGTCGCATTATTCGATCGCCCGGCGTTGCGCGGGTTGATGGCAAAGCCGCCGACACAACGCCGACTGCTGCTGGCCAACGGCAGTGAAGTTGAGCTGCTTGCCCAGTCCCACCGTTCGGTGCGGGGCACGCGGGTGCACAAACTGCGCTGCGATGAAGTGGACGAGTTTCGGCCGGACGTCTGGCAGGCGGCCCAGCTTGTGACGCGGACCGAAACCCTCGGCGGCGTGCGCGTGCGGGGTGCGGTGCATGCGTTCTCCACGATGCACCGGCCCTACGGCTTGATGTCCAGGCTGCTGCACACCGAGGACGACGACAAGCATCGGCGGGTGTTCCGCTGGAACTACATCGACGTCATCGGTCGGTGCGAGCCGGAGCGTGTGTGCGAGGCGTGCGAGCTTTGGGGCGACTGCCGGGGGCAAGCGAAAGAAGCAAACGGGTTCCTGCCGGTCGAGGAAGTGGTGCGTCAGTGGTGGCGGAGCAGCAAGGAAGCCTGGGCGGCGGAGATGGCGTGCAAGCGGCCGCGACGGAGCGACCTGGTGTACCCGGGGTTTGATCCGGCGCAACACGTTCAGCCGGCGGTCGATCCTGACGGTGAATGGGTGGGCGGCATGGACTTTGGGATACGCAGCCCGACGGTGATGCTCTGGGCCCAGCGATCGTGGGACCTGCGCGGGCAGAGTGTGTTGCACGTGGTGCATGAGTATGCCGACGAAGGGCAGACCATCGGCAAGCACCTGGACGCCGTCGAGGCGCAGGACTGGCCGGCGCTGCACTGGCTCGCGGTCGATCCGGCGGGGGTCAGCCGAAACGGTCAGACCGGGGTGTCTGACGTGCAGGTCTTGAAGCAGCGGGGGTACCAAGTCAGGGTCCGCCGGGCGTCGATCGCAGCGGGGGTTGAACGTGTTCGGCAGCGCCTGGACCACGGCACGCTGCGGGTCGATCCACGGTGTGTGAAGCTGATCGAAGCGTTAGAGACGTACCACTTTGATGCCGAGCACCCGGGCAAGGACGAGCCGGTGAAGGACGGGCCGGATCACGCCTGCGATGCGTTGCGTTACATGGTGATGGCGGAAGATTGTGGCGGGGGAAAAACCAGGTCCGGAAACTACTTGACGGGGTAAACCACCGGTCTGATTCGGTCGAGATACACCCGGGAGCAGTCTGTCCCCACGCACTTGTTACTTGGACCTACACGAGGCAGGACGATGCCAGAGCGAGAATGGATTCGGGTCAGCGAAGCGGCAGAGCGTCTAGGGGTCAACCCCAGCACGGTCCGCCGACGGGCAAACCGGGGTGAATTGGCGGTACGTTTTGGACCGTCCGGCCGGATGGAGATCTGCCTGGACCTCGACCCCGCCCACGCGCCGCAAGAGCGCGAGGAATCGACCGAGCCCACCGACGCCGCCAAGGCCAACAACCCGTACATCAAAGCGCTGAACGAGCAAGACCCGCAAGACGAAGCCACCCGGCTTCAGAAGCTGGCCGGGGCAAGCATGATCCTGGCCCAGCAGCGTGCCGACGAAGCCAACGAGAAGCTCGCCACGGTTCGCTTTGAGCTGCGTCGCTCGCGCAAGCATCAGCGTTATGCGATCATCGCCGCCGGCTTGTCTCTGAGCTTGTGCCTGTTTGCGTTGTTCTCGCGTCCCGGCGGGCCGCAGGCCGCGACCGCGTCGCCCGGCTCGGCTTCGGGGGACGCCCAAGCCCTGCAGTCGCAAGTCGAGTTGCTGAAGCAGCAGCTCGAGCAAGCCCAGGCCCAGCAAGAAAGCTGGATCCAGCGTGCCGCCCGTGCGGAGTATCAACTCCCCACGGCTTCGGACGAGATGACCAGCACCTCCAGCACCTCGTACTAACAGCCCCCGGGCCAACCCGGCCCGGCGCGCGGTGCATTGGTCGTACAATCCCGGCATGAACGAATCCTTCGTCGAGTTCGTCGGCTGGGTCTTCGCGCTGGTCTACGTCGGCGCGACCCTGCTCCGCCTCACCTACATCCTCCTCAAGCGCGACCCCGGCCAGGTCATCGCAACCTACTGGGCGCTCATGGGCGTCGCCAATATCTGCTTGTACCTGTACGTCGGCAAGTTCGGTGCGCCCCAGACAATCGTCGGCCTGCTGGGCACCGCGGTGCTGGACTTCGTCATCGCCGGCGTCACGATCTCCCAGCGACGCGAACAGAAAACGCTCGCCGAGGAAGACCCGCTGCAAACCGAAGACGAGACGGCATAACCACGCCCGCCCTCGGTCGAAGGCCGAGGCTACTGGGGGAAACTCATTCCGGGTCTTTGCCGTTGATCGTCAGCCGCGCCTTGTGCCCGAACCAGGTGTTCTCACCCGCCTGGCTGTCCTTGGGGTACTTCTCTTCCAGCACCTTCGTGACGTCCGGCAGCGAGGCGCTCGCGTCCACCCAGCCGCCGTTTAGGTCCGGGTAGTCGTGCTGGCAGTTCTCGCACTTCTCCGGGCTCGCAAAACGGATCGGGCACCAGAACGTCTCGACGTTCCGCAGCATCTCGCCGCCCAGCGACCAGACGCCGGTCATCCAGTCGCAGTACAAACACCAGATCCGGTCCATGCCGACCAGCCCGTCGAACTTGTGCCGGGTGACGTTGACCCAGTCCTTCTGCTTGTACCGGGGGAACTTGATCGTCCACACCAGAAACGGGTACACCAAAAACTCTGCGATACGGATCAGCGCGAACACCGGCACTGCCCAGAGCGTCCACCAGACGGCAAACGTGTTCCGCACCGGCCCGACCGAACGGTTGAGCACGGTGTAGATCCGGGGCTTGGGCGCGTCGCGGTGCGCCAGCTCGTGGAACAGCATCCAGCCCAGCAACGCTGCGAGCTGCCCGAGTACCGCCGAAGCCAGCAGCGCCATCGCCAACGGCCAGCCGGCGTCCCGGCCGTTGGACCCCAGCACGATCGCCACGACCTGCGGCAGGACCGTAAACACAAACACCACCAAGTCCAGCAGCGGCGCGTGGGACGCCAGCCGGGCGAACGCTTTGCCGGGCGCGCCCAGCCGGGGCATCAGGTGCAGCAGGCCCGCAAACGCGAGCAGGCCGAGGGTCGTACTGGTAAACAGCAAAAGGCAGGTCTGGATCATGCGGCGATCGTACCCGCCCGCGATCTCACGTGTTTACGCTCTGCGTCGATGCAGAAAGGCCGTCGCGGCCAGGCCCAGGAGCACGAGGGAAGCTGGCTCGGGCACCGCATTGATCTCGAACTGCTCGGATGTGAAGTTGCCCACACTGTTGTACAGCTCGAGGTCGATCAGGTGATTGCCCCGCGACAGGCCAGAGATCTCAAAGTTCAGCGATTCTTGGTAATCACCCCAATCGCCATCCGCAGCAAGCAAATCGACCCAAGACCCGCCATCGACCCGGTAGCGCGCCGAGGCCAGCGTGTTGATGGTGATATCCGTGCCAATGCCTGTCCGTTCCAGGCGGTCGACCTCCGCCAAAAGCGACACGAAGAAGCTGCCGGTATCAGTCGCGGACGCGCTGGTGAGGATGCTACCGATCTCCGGAAACGTATCGAGAATATCCGGGATCTGATCGTTATCCCTGTCCCACCAGCCAATGCCGCCCAACGCGCCATAGGAAAACCGAGTGGAGTTGGTCGTGTTCATCAGTGAGGTGTGACTGCTTCTGTTGGTGCTGCCATCTTCATGAACGGCTGCGTTGGTGTTCTGGGCCCCTAAGTACCCGGCAACTTCGCCAGTGTGATTCCGGGAGCCATCTCGGTACTCATCCAACGCCCCAAAAATGTGCGCCATCTCATGCTTGTACGTGTGCCAATTGTCATCGTTGTACGCGTTGGTCAGCGGGCCGTTGAGGTACGCCGAGGCCCGGCTGGACCAAGGACTGACAAACGTCGTGAACGCCCAGTTCTTGCCAAAGGCATCCCGCGTGTTGTTGTTGAAGTCGGTCACCGCCGCGTGCCAGAAAGTGTCTCGAATCGATGGGTCAAGCATCTTCACGGCATCGACATAGGAGTACACGTCATTGGACTTGGCCACCACCGCCACATCATTGACCGTCGGGGTGGCGAAGTTGACTTGAATGTCCAACCAGTTGATCCCCGGCAAAAAACGGTCGCGGGCCTTCTGCTCCCACCAATTGGCCGCCTGCCGGATTCGCTGCTTGTGTGTGTTGATCTTGCTTTGGGTCCAGACGCTCGAGCTGCCTTCTGACTGCGTAAACACCACGTTCCAGACATAGGTGCCTAAAGCAAATTCGGAGGTGTCGTAAAAGCCCGCGCCATAGGGACGCTCGGCATGAGCTATCGGCTGCAGCCCTAGGCACGTCAAACAAAGGGGCAAACCCCACCGGAGCACTTGATTCAAACGCAAGGGTTCTTCCTTTTACAAACTTCCATACAACCGAGTCGTGTCGCCCACTGCCTCTATAACAAACAAAGTGCATGATCAAATCGGCGAAGCACGCAAAAAAACCGCCACAATCCAAATTGACGGGCCAACTGGGGTGAACACTATATGCGAAAAAAAACACATCCATCAATCGCAAATCCCGATAGCATTCCCATAGATGCAAGGAAACACCCCAAAACACCTAACTAACCGCATCCTCTTGATTAAAAACACCTTAACAATCAATACGTCAATGCTATCGACACATGGTTCCTGCCCTGCTCACACTCGCCGGCCGCCCAGCAACATCGGTACACGCGGCACCAAATGATTGACTCCGAAGATCAATCCTCCGTGCCTACGATCTCTCGCCGATGAAAGCACAGTGGCTCGTCTTCGTCCTCTGTTTCGGGCTCTGCAAGGGCTGCCAAATGCCGCCGGCAGACCCCGCCTTCTCGAGACCGTTTATGGAACGTCAGCATGTCGGCACGCTGAGCTACCTTCGGGCGGGGGATGAAACCCAGCCACGCATCATCTACATCCACGGCACGCCCGGGGACGCCGGCGCATTCGCAGCGTACCTGCGTGAGCCGGTCGCGGAGCTCGAGTCGGTCAGTGTGGATCGGCTGGGGTTTGGGCAGTCTCGACCCGACCAGCCCGAGACGAGCTTCGCCGCGCAGGCCCGGGCGATCGAGCCGTTGCTGGCCGAGCGCGGTAGCCACGGACCGATCCTCGTCGGGCACTCCCTGGGCGGGCCGATCGCGGCGCAGCTGGCGGCAACGCACCCCGATCGTGTGCGGGGGCTGGTGATCCTCGCCGGCTCGCTGGACCCCAGCCTGGAGAAGCTCCGCTGGTACAACCACGTCGCCCGGACCCCGCCGATCCGCTGGCTGCTCAAACGCCACTGGCGACACGCGAACGCCGAAGTCCTGGCGGCGCGTCAACAGACCCAGGTCCTCGCGCCGCTGCTGGAACGCATCACCTGCCCCGTCGTGATCGTCCATGGCACACGCGACAAGCTCGTTCCCTACGCCAACGTGGCGTACACCCAGCAGATGCTGACCGGCGCGTCTTCGGTGGAACTCGTCCGCCTTGAGGGCGTCCAACACTTTATCCCTTGGACCCACGCAGATGCGGTCCGCCGGGCGATCGAACAACTCGTCGCCTTGACTTCCGCTGAAGCGAGCAGAAAATGAAGCAAAGGAGATTTTTCATGCGATTCACTGCCACCCTGTTCATGCTTGCGATCTTCGTGCTGACCCTGTCCGCCTGCAACACCGTCGAAGGCCTCGGCGAAGACCTGCAGGAAGCCAGCGAGAACACCAGCGAAGCCATCTCAGGCGACCGCAACTAACGCTCACAAACTAGTTCGCGCTTCCGCTCACCGCGCCGCTTGGCGCGGTTTTTTCATTGGAGCGTATAACGCCAACACTCAAGGCAGCGCGGGCGTCACCGTCGTGGTCGACCCGGTCAGATCAGGATAGACCTCGCGGACCACGTCGTCCGGCGTATCCCAGAGCAAATCGTCACCCGGCAGGATCAGCAGGTAACTCGCCAGATCACGCTGCTGGTAACGCGGCTGAAAACCTTGCACATCAGACACGCCCTGCAGCAGCTGCTCCGCCTCATCATCGGACGGGATCCCACCAGCCTGGTCGATGTACGTTTGCACCTCAACCTCCGCCGCGTCAAAGGTAGCCTCTTCATCCTGGGTCGCCATCATCGTCTGGACGGAAGGAAAGGGTGTGCCCCCGGGTTGTTGCGTGGCGGCAAAAGGCAGCAACGCGCAGCAAAACAGCACCGGAAGGCCAAAGAACATGACCACCGGGATAAACACCACCAAGGCCACGATGTTGATCACCAGCCCGGCAATCGCGAGATCCTTCGGCTCCTTGCGCATCCCGATCGCACTGAAAATCAAACCGATCGGCGAAAGGATGCCACAGCTAAA
This sequence comes from Phycisphaeraceae bacterium, assembly GCA_965230305.1. Lineage (GTDB taxonomy): Bacteria > Planctomycetota > Phycisphaerae > Phycisphaerales > Phycisphaeraceae. The sequence continues at coordinate 1,183,504 of OZ245998.1, forward strand.
CAGGCCCAGAATCGACAGCACAAAACCCAAGACCCCCATCGCGTTGCCCGACGGCGCGGGACGGGGGTCTGCGTGATACGTCGGCGGCATCTGTGACATGCGGGGCTCCTCGGACAGCCGGTGGATACAGCCATGCTAAACCAAATCCACTCTGCGACGAGAGCGCATAAAAACGACCGAGGGGCTTTCGCCGGCTCGGCCGCAGTTCGGGTTCCCTCCCGAATCGCCTCTCCATGTCCCAGGCAGGGTGGCCGGGCATGGATCACAGGAGTCGATCAGTACACAATCGCCGTGGCGTTCTCGACCGCGTCGATCACCTGGCGAACGTGGAACGGTTTCTTCAGGTAGCTCTCAAAGCCCTTCTGCACCAGGCCCGCCGCCTGCCCGTCGGTCAGCTTGCCGCTCATGGCAATCACGCGGGTCATCTGCAGGTCGTCGTTGGCCTGGATCGCTTCCAGCACGCCCTCTGCCGAGCAGTCGGGCAGGTGCAGGTCCAGCAGCAACACGTGCGGGCGGAACTTCTCACACTCCACGCCGGCGGCAAACCCCGAGTGCACGACCTGCACGTCGTAGTTCGCCTGCTCGCCCAGCACCTTCCGCAGCACCTCCACGATCTCCGACGACTCGTCGACGATCATCACCCGTGTCTTGCCCGACTGCAGGCCGTCCATCGGGATGTGGTGCTCTTTCATGAAACGGATCAGGCCGGACATCGGTATGCGCCGGTCCTTGGAGCCGGGGATGCGGTAACCCTTGAGCTGGCCGGAGTCGAACCACTTCGAGACGGTCCGCGGGGCGACGTTGCAGATTTTGGCGACTTCGCCGGTGGTCAGGATGTCTTTTTGTCGTGGCATGCTTGGCCTTTCTCCAGTGATGAATCCAACGCCATGCAAATCACATGCATAAGCGTGTGCTGATTGCATCGACCAACCCCACCAACGGATTAACCACCCCGGAACAAAAAGCCCGCCCAACCCGCATAGCTTCGCGCACCGCCAGAAACCCCATGGTCCGAAAAACACGTCACCCGCCGGCCCCCAGCCCCTTCCAACCCACCGCTTAAGGGTTCTCCACCCCAAACCCAGCGTCCCGACATGCCCATAACGAGGCGCAAAAACTGCCTGCCCCAAACCATGTTCTCGGGCTTTTGCCTCGCCCCGGCAACAACCCCTACACTCGCGGCATGCTCCAAGCCCTCATCTTTGATTTCGACGGCGTCGTCGTGGACTCCGAACCCGTCCACTACGAAGCCATCCGCCAAACCAGCGTGGCCATGCTCCGCCACGACTTCTCTTACGACGACTACCACCGCAACCTCATCGGCTTCGATGACCGCGACGCCTTCCGCTTTCTCATCGAACAAACCCACCAAGCCGTCGCCCCGGACTTCCTCCAGCAACTCTGCCAGGACAAGCAGCAGCGCTTCGACCAACTCGCCCAGCAAGGCATCGCCACGATCCCCGGCACGGTCGAGCTCATCGACGAAGCCGCCCGCCTGATGCCCATCGCCGTCGCCAGCGGTGCGACCCAGGCCGACATCCGCCTGATCCTCGCCGGGCTCGATCGCCTGGATGCGTTCCAGACCATCGTTGCCGCCGACGACGTGCAACGCTCCAAGCCCGACCCGCAGACCTACGCCGACGCCGCCGCTCGTCTGGGCATCCCCCCGCGAGCCTGTCTAGCGATCGAAGACACCGCCGCCGGCCTCGCCTCAGCCAAAGCCGCCGGCCTCCGGACCCTCGGCCTCACCACCACCGGCCCCGCCTCGCAACTCGCCGACGCCGAACGTATCCTCCCCAACCTCGCCGGGGTCAACGTCCAACAACTTCAGGACTGGTTCAAGGAGGAAGCACCATGACCCAAACCCAAGCCAAAACCAAAGCCCAAAACCAAGCCCCCCTCATGCTCAGCATCAGCGGGCTCCGAAGCCTGGTCGGCCAAAGCCTCACCCCCGACCTCGCCGCACGCTACGGTGCCGCCTTCGGCAGCTGGCTCCAAGACGAAAACCCCAGCACCGATCCAAACCAGCCCACGACCGTCGTCCTCGGCCGCGACTCCCGGCCCTCCGGCCAGGCCATGAGCTACGCCGTCGCCGCCGGCCTCGCTTCCACCGGCTGCCGTGTCTTGGACGTCGGCATCCTCTCCACACCAGGCGTCGCCGTCATGGTCGGACACCACCACGCCCAGGGCGGCATCGTCGTCACCGCCAGCCACAACCCCATCCAGTGGAACGGCATCAAACCCATCCGACACGACGGCGTCTCCCCGCCCCCCGAACAAGCCCAACGCATCATCGACCGCTTCAAAGCCGACGACTTCGACTTCGTCACCCCCGAACACTACCAACCCATCGAGCACCACCCCGACGGCGTCCAGCAACACGTCGACCGCGTCCTGCAAACCGTCGACGCCGACGCCATCCGTGCCTGCCACTTCAAGGTCGTCGTCGACAGCGTCCACGGCGCCGGCGGCGACGAAGCCGCCGCCCTGCTCGATGCGCTGGGCGTGGAACGCATCCACCTCTACGCCGAGCCCACCGGCCTGTTCCCGCACACCCCCGAGCCCACCCAGCAAAACCTCACCGAGCTCTGCGCCGCCGTCCGCGAGCACGCCGCCGACGCCGGCTTCGCTCAGGACCCCGACGCCGACCGCCTCGCCATCGTCGACGAGCAAGGCCGATACATCGGCGAGGAATACACCCTCGTCCTCTGCGCCGCCGAGCTGCTAGGCCAAGGCGAATCCGTCGCCGCCAACCTCTCGACCAGCCGGATGATCGACGATGTCGCCGCAGGCCTCGGCGCCTCGGTCATCCGCACCAAGGTCGGCGAAGCCAACGTCGTCGCCGGCATGAAAGCCCACCACGCCATCGTCGGCGGCGAAGGCAACGGCGGGATCATCGACCCCCGCGTCTCCTACGTCCGCGACTCCATCGTCGGCATGGCCCTCGCCCTCCAACGCCTAGCCAAAACCAAAGCCAAACTCAGCGAGCTCGTCGCCCAGGTCCCCGCCTACGCCATCGTCAAAACCAAGGTCGACGCCAGCCCCGAGCTCATCGCCCAGATCGGCCCCAGGCTCCGCGACACCTTCGCCGACCAGAAACTCGACGACCGCGACGGCGTCCGCATCGACTACCCCGACCGCTGGGTCCACGTCCGCCCCAGCAACACCGAACCCATCGTACGCCTCATCGCCGAAGCCCCCGAAGAAACGCAAGCACAAGCCCTGATCGACCAGGCCTCGACAGCCCTCGATCTAATTTAAATACTGTAAAAACAAAAATTTATATCTAATGCCCTTCGCTTTTCAGCGAGACAGGGTCACCATCCTGCCATCATCATTATCAGCCTCACCAATCAAAACACGACGACTATCATCAAATGGATGTGGCGCAGCTTTACGTCGCCCCAGCTTCGTCCGCTCTTGAAGCAGACGTTGAGCGTCAACAACCGCCCCCATATCAAAAGAGTTTAATTCCTGCAATTTCAACAACATGCGACTTAAATCTTTGTCCATCACAGGTCTCCTTTCCCTAACTTAAATATACGGGGTATATCGACCAGCGGTATGAACTACGCCATTTTGGCCACGTCGAGCGATATAGTCGTCAAATAGCTTATGGTATTCCCTGATAGCCTTGTGTCGATCGGGTTTTGCCCCAAAATCATCAATCTTAAGATCTAAGTCGCGATCAAGCTCATCCTTCGATATGCCACGCCCATGAATGTGCCATTTATCGGTATCGTTTAAATTATCTGCTATCTCGTGAGCTCGTTCTTCGCGCATTTCATCGGTAACCATTTTTTTGCGCGTTTCCGTAACAGTCCAATTCTTAAATTTATATGTGGCTAACCACTTGCCTAGAAGAGTTTTAGATAGCTCTTTTGCCTGCTCATACTTGTAAAGAGTGGCTTGATCAAATCCATCAATGAGCAAATTCACCTCTGCCGCATTAATCGTTCCCGCATCAGCTTTTTCCATAAGCCTCTCGTATTGCCTGAGATACCCAAGGGCAGGCACGTCGTCTCCATGGCGACTTTTAACCTGAGGATCGATCGGCCCCAAGCGAGAGTAGTAATCCATATGAATGTTATCGCCAGACATCGCCAAGACCGTACCTGCAGAAAAAGCGTAGTTAGGGACCACGTAGTCAATTCGCCCATAGTGGTGCCTGAGCGTTTCAACTATTCGCTGAACAACATCCACATACCCACCATTTGTGGTCAATACCACAACAAGGCTGTCGTTATTTGGCTCTTCTTGCTTTAGTTCTTCGGCATGGATGCGAATCAAGTCATCCAAGCCATGAACGATTGGCCCAGCAAGCGATAAGCATCTGCCCCCAAAATCATTGCCGATACACAGACGTTCATCCAGTTGATCTCGATGAAGCGCATTCACTGGAGTTACATCAGGCATATATCAAAAGCTCGGAATTTGCACGAAACAGAGTTTATTTAGCTATCGCAGTAATTAACACCTGTTCAATCGCCATCACTCCCGCCCCACCGGCTCAAACACCTGCTCCGCCGACAATCGGCCGTCCGCCCCAATAAACGTCACCCGCAGCCGCGTCTGCACCCGGCGGACCCGCATGTCGTTCACCGCCAGCCGGAACTGGTACGCCCGCAAAACCGGGTTGTAGTGCTGCTGCTGGTCCGCCAGCGTCGCCAACGAGATCTCCCACACAAACAGCCGCTGCTCGGGTTCCCGTTCCGGCAGCACGTTCAACAGCTCCAGCCGAAGCGTGCCCCCCGCCTTCACCGGGTGCCCCATCTCATCCGCAAACTCCACCGCCGCCTCCAGCAACGGCTCCCCGCCATCCAATAGATACCGCGTGCTCGGGTACACCCGCATCGACATCGGCCGCGGCTCCCAGTACCCGCTGTCTGCCACACCACCCCCCCGATCACCACCCCGCCCATTGCCCGCGTTCCCGTTCACCGCCGCGCCACCCCCCGGCGTGCCACACCCCACCGCCATCAGCGCCGCCGCCATCAGCGCCGCCGCCACCAGCAACATCATGCAAACCCATCGCATCATCCCAGCATTATGCCCGATCAAGCTGCCTTACGAGCCTGGACATCAATGAACTCTCGCGGCTCCTCCCCACCCACCTGATCCGTCACCGACGCATCAACCACCCCAGGCTCAAACCCCTTCGTCTCCGCGACCCGCCTCGTCACCACATACTTCCCGTTCACACTCCCCTCAATCAACCCCGGCGACGCCACCACCTGCTCCAACCACCGGTCCTTCAACTCCCGCGCAAATGCCTCCTGCGCCGGATCGAACTTCTTCTTCGCCTTCCGCACCGCACGCTTAGCCTCCTTCAACTCCCCGTCCACCGCAGCCTCGGCTTCCCCCCGTGCTTGAGCCGCCACAAGGGATTCGCCCCCAGCAGCCGCACCGCCCGAACCAAACCGCAAACCACCACGCTTCACCGTACGCTGCTTCGCATCAAGCTTCACCACCCGCGCCAGCGCCTCGGCCTCCTTCTGCTTTATCTTCGCCTTCCGCTCCCGTTCCAATCGCTGCACCTCGCCCTCCAAACGCTTCAACTCCCCGCCCTCCGAACCCTCTTTCGCGCCTTCGGGAAGCACAATCGGCTTCGCATCTGACCAATGCGTCCCCGGCGGGATCGGCAGGACAAGCCGATCCTCCCCGATCGCCCCCGCACCGGTCTGGCTCGGGAACCAATACGCCGTGCCCCCATTCGCCACATCCCCCGTATCCCCCGATCGGATCCGCTTCTGCCAGAAGATATGCATCCGTGGCCCCGCCTTCCTGTTTCTCCCGCCCCCCGTCCGGAACGCCAAAGGCACAAACCCCATCGCCTCCCAAAACCGGTTCGCCTCCAGGTCCTGCGCACACCAACAACAGTAGAGCCGACACCCGTAAGCACTCCGCTCAAACTTCGCCTTCAGCAAGTTCGCCGCCACCAGCGACCGCCGATACCCCGGCACCACGTTCATCTGATAGATAATCCCCAACTCATCCCGCTTCAGATAACGGTCCACACCGATCACATACCCCACCGGCTCGTCCGCCGCAGAATTTCCGGGGGCCGCGACCAACACATTGCCCTTCTCGATGTGCCCCTTGATCGCCTTCTCCCACATAAACCCGACCGCCTTGGCGTTCGCCTTCTGCAGCGCATCGATAAACGGGTAGTCGCTCAACACCGCCGGGCGGATCACAACCTCCCGACCCCCCCGCACCGCAGGCAAAGGCCGCAGCACCGCCGGCAATGCCTCTTCACTCCGACCGCCGTCCACAATCTCGATCGCTTCTGACATGATGACCTCCGGAAGGTTCAGCAGGGTGTAACGAACGCCTCATCCGAGCCATTCGCGAAACACCCTTACCCGAGCTATCGGGCAAGGGTGCGAAGGAAAAGACTTATCACGCCGCTTCCGCCTGATCGCCCTCGGCTGAAGTTCCGAGGCTACTGGGGGCCGCCGAGTCCGATGACGGGTTGGCGGTCACGCCAAAGCCCAGGTGCGTGCTGACCGGGGGACACGCCGGGCCCGACTCGCCCCGGCGGTTGGACCAGAACGCCGTCAGCCAGACCTTGCTGCCGGTGGGCACGGTGTCTTCGAAATCAACCTCAGTATCCAATCGGCTGTCGTTGCCCTCGAACGTCCACTCGCGGATGCTCTCAGGGATCGTCTCGCCGACATAACTCAGCACGGTCGCGGTCGCGACGCCCTCGGGCTTCTTGCGCTTGCCGGTCTCCGCGTCACGCAGCCGAATCTTCACCACCCGCCCCGTCACCGAAGCGATATCCAACTGCGGTGCCCATTCCGGCACAGGCACCGGCGACGGATCGGTATCAGGAATCGTGATCCCCAGTTGCGCCCGCTTGTCGTTCGTGATCCCCGGCCAGGCCTGGATGATCCTCACCAGCCGCCGGGTGTCCGCGACCAACGCTTCCTTAGCGGTGTTCTTCGACTCAATGCTCGCCGGGGTGCGGGTCGTACGGTTCTGCGTCACCGAGTAGGCCGATGCAAACGCCGCCTGAAGGGCTTCATAGGCCCCGCTCTGTTCTTCGGTCAGGCCGTAGTTCGCCGCATCATTAGTGATCAACGACGCAAACGCCTGAGTCCACGCCAACAGGTCCGCTTCGCGGATCGGCAGATAAGGCTTGCTCATGGCAAGTCTCCTTTGCGGCTGTGCCGCGTTCATGATGTGAGCCCCGCCCGGAAAAGCAAGAGGGGACCCGGAATACGTCGGTACCTGCCAGCCCCACTAGCCCCCTCTCCCAAAAAGCTTGACTGCGGGGGGGGGGCGGTGGCGTGGCTTCGCCGACAACCCCGATATCGCCGTTCCACGATGCGCGCTTTATCTAGTCGGCACAAACCCACCCGTTTTTTCGTTTACCGCCCTGCCACCCCCTCTGCCGGGTTCCTACCGGACGCTGCCCCGCCGCGTTGCCCTGCCCCATCGCATTTATGTCTCGACCGCGCTACAAAGCAGCGCGGCGAGTTCTGGCGTGATCGCAAAAAATCCGTCCGTTGCAGCGTCTGCAACGTTCGTTGCGAGCTTGGATACGTTCGTTGCAGGCTTGGATTCGTTCGTTGGAGTGTTGGATTCGTCCGTTGCAGCGTTAGATTCGTCCGTTGCAGACTTCGCCACGTCCGTTCGGAGGTTGGCAACGTTCGTTGGAAGGTTCGCCACGTGCGGTGCAGAGTTCGCCACGCTCGCTGCAGGTACGATCTCTAGGCGTATACCCGCCAAATCGGACATCGCTCTTTACGATAAACCCCCGCCCACACCTCCGGAAATTGCTCCATCCACGCGCGAAAACAATTCGTTCACGCGCGTGAACGAATCATCACCTCCCGAAAATAAGTCGCATACGATCGTCTATGGTTCGGAAACTCACGTAAACCGTCCACCTCATTCGCGGTTTCATCTGGGAGTCACGCGAGAACGGAACACTTAACACTCGAACGGAAACGAAACCTATCGCGTTTGAAGTATTCGGAGTTGAGAACACTTTGCGCCCAAATCCAAATGCACTATCCCTTGCGCAAAACCAAGGCATTCACTCGCCTATATCAGTGTAGATATTCTACTTAGGGGACAGCCCCCTTATCTGCGTCAAGGCGTAATTTTTCGCTTCCAAAGAACAAACGATCAATTAATAGGCTTCACTTTACGGCCTGCGATAGACAGTAGAGAGTCGCAAATCCTCATCCCAAGCCAGCCACCCAAGTGCTTAAGAGCCCAAAGCCCCTACGCCAGCCTGTAGACTCGTGACTGAACCGTGATATGTGATATACTGGCTATTGCCTAAATGAAAGGTGGTCCGGGACACATGGAACAACCGCAATCATTTCTCGAAGTGAGGGTTCATGATTTACATTTGAATCCCTCGCTTTGTGGTCTATGCGCAGGTTACGAACGCAAATCGTGGCGTGTCAATCAGTTCGCAGCACATCTTGTGGAATGGTTACCAGAATTCGCCTTAACTGAATCAGAACTCAATAACCTTAATAGTGCCAACGCCGTCAGCCTACTGCGACGTGCGGCACAGATTGTCTACCAATCAGATAAGTTTAAGAATAGGGGAGAGTTTGGCGAGTTATTACTACATGCTGCCGTCAGGCAAGTACATAACTCGATTCCTGCAATATCAAAGATTTACTATAAATCTGCGGTCAACGAAACCGTGAAAGGTTTTGACGCCGTGCATGTTGTTGATTCAGAAGATGGCCTAGAGTTGTGGCTCGGAGAAGCCAAATTTTACGATGACTGCACACGCGCGATTCGAGATGTAATCGCAGAGCTCAAGGACCACCTTGAGACCAATTATTTAAAGAATGAGTTTCTGGTCATTGGAGGAAAAATTGACGAATCATCTAAACACGCCTCAGAACTTCGCCGCCTCTGCCACCCTAACACTAGCCTAGACGAAGTGTTTAGCCGTGCGTGCATTCCAGTCCTTCTTACTTACGACAGCAATTGTGTAAATACCCACGAAGCGTGCGACAAGTCGTATTGCACCAGCTTTATTAAAGAACTGAAAACTCATCACAATAACTTCTTAAGAAAAATACAGAAATTAGATTTACCTGATGAGCTTAGAGTACACCTTTTTTTGGTACCCATAGCCAGTAAAGCCGAATTAGTTGAAAAACTTGACGAAAAACTAAAAACATGGCAGCAAATCTAAGTATTCGGGATTTAAGAAATTCACTTCGATCGCCTGAAAATTTCAGCGAGAATACTTTTCAATTGCTGAAAAATGTGTCAGCAATCGTAAGTAATAATGAAAACTCACCGGTGGCTCGCGAAATGGTTTTGAGAATCCTTGACAGACGAAATGAAATTCCTGAATATAATTTAATTATAGATGGATTGGCCCGAGAGGTTGGACTTTTCCCTTACGTTGATTCAGATGAATTAGATTTAAGTGACCGCTTAGCGTATGAATATCATAAACCACTTTCTCTTCAAGATGATATTGTCTTTCATCGCGAACAAGCCCATATTTACCGTCGACTTTTAGCTGGAGACAGCGTTATATTGAGTGCGCCGACAAGTTTTGGCAAAAGCAAAATAATTGACGCAATGGTAGCGTCCAAAAAATACAAGAATATCGCGGTCATCGTCCCAACTCTTGCCCTGATCGATGAAACAAGGCGGAGACTGTCAACCTTCTCAAACACGTACAAAATCGTGACCAGCTTGTCGCAATCGCCGGGCGAGCAAAACATTTTTGTCTTTACGGCAGAGAGAGCTGTTGCTTATCAAGATCTTCCGAAAGTTGATTTTTTCGTTATAGATGAGTTTTATAAAATAGCGAGTGAGAGTGACAATGATAGTCGAGCTATCGCTCTCAACCAGGCATTTTATCGTTTGCGCAAACAAGGCGGCCAGTTCTATCTACTCGGCCCAAATATTGAAAAAATCCCCGACGGCCTTGAAAGTGCGTTCCAATGTATCTTTTATAATACTAATTATTCTACAGTAGTGGCCGAGCAAATTGATGTGCCTCAAGGAGGCACACGCTTGCAAAGACTGATAAATCTAGCTCCTAATCTAGATGGATCGACATTAATTTTCTGCAGCTCACCTCCCAGGGTCAATGAAGTAGCGCGTGCCCTCGTTGAGTCTGGAATGGGCGAGTCTGTCGATTCACTCCGGGACTGTGCAAAGTGGGTCGGAGACCAATACCATCCAGAATGGATTTATTCGCAGGCATTACCGCAAAGCATTGGAATACATCATGGTAAACTCCCGCGATCATTGGCGCAATTTACCGTCAGGGCATTCAATGACGAGAGATTAAAGTTTTTAGTCTGCACTTCCACTTTGATCGAAGGCGTTAATACGAAAGCTAAAAATGTAATAATTTATGATAATAAGATTGCGAGTCGCAATATTGATCATTTCACCTTTAATAATATTAAAGGGCGTTCGGGGCGGATGTTCCAACACTTTATAGGTCGCGTATATTTATTTGACAATCCACCTGAGCCCGAACTCCCTTATGTCGATTTCCCAGTATTCACACAACTCGAATCAACTCCTGACACATTACTGATACAGCTTGATTCAGATGATTTAACGACTGGCTCTAAAAATCGTGTGAGTAAATACTCGGAGCAACAAGTTTTGCCCATGAGCATTCTTCGCCAAAATGCTGGCATCGATCCGGCTGATCAAATCCAGCTTGCAAGCGCCATCCGTCGCTCAATAGATCGATCTTGGCCGTTACTCTCGTGGACTGGCTTCCCAAAGCGGAAAGAACTTCGATTTGTATGCGAATTAATTTGGACTTATTTCGTCAAACGAAATGCTCGCGCTGGTGTATTTTCAGGTAAACAACTCGCATATAAAGTGAGCGCTCTATATCAAGGGCGTGATAGCACATCTCGGCGGGTAGCGGATGAGCTCAATCCTGGAAGGTATGCAGCTAAAAGTGCTGACGAAGCTGTCGAGCGCGTTCTCGATTTTGACCGACGTTGGGCCGGCTTTCACTTGCCAAGATTTTTGATGGCTGTTTCACTGATTCAATCTCATGTCCTGCGAGAAAAGGGACTGCCTTGCGGCGATTACTCCACATACGCTGTTCAAATGGAGTGTTTGTTCAAAAGTCCGATTGTTGCTGCACTTGACGAATACGGAATTCCTATACAAATCGCTGAAAAATTACAAGCAGCGTTGCGCACTGCGGAAGACTTAGATTCCGCTTTAGCTCGACTAAAGACCCTTAATTTGACACGTATACGTCTTACCCCATTTGAACGAGAGATTGTGCAAGATGCCCAATCTGGAATTTGATAATAAATATCTGCCAAGCAAACTTCGGGCACGACTCTAACTTAGTTTTCGAAAGATGTATGCCTCATCAATAGTCTTTTCTTGGTCAGCAGATAAGCATGCGCTATATTCCGCGAAAAATCAGAATAAAGCGAAACTTAATGTATGATTTCTCTTCGCAGCTAGTCTTCTTTCGCTCACCCACTCACCAATTCATCCGACTGCTGCACAAAATCGTCACGGTCCCATTTCTCGTCGATGGTGATACCTTCGCGTTCCGCGTGCTTTACCGCTTCTTTGGCTTCCTGTTTGGCGGCGACGGCGGCGCGTTTTTTGGCTTGGGCTTGGGCTTGGCGTTCGACGAGGTCGGCGTGGGTGGTGAAGTAGGGTAAAGCTTTGCCCTTGAAGTCGTCAAGGGTTTCGAAGCCGTGGGTTTCCATGAAGGCGATGAGGCCTTCGATCATGGGCTTGACCATCTTGTAGCCCATCTTCATGACGCCGGTGCAGACCTGGACGGTGTCGGCGCCCAGGAGGATGAACTGGGCGGAGAGGGTGCGTTGGCCGTCGAACTCTTCGCGGATGAGGGTGGCGATCTCAATGACCATGCGGAGGGCAATCGGGCGGACGGCGACGGAGGAGTAGCCGCCGGGGGTGATACTGTCAGCGCAGACGATCCGGAAGACGCTCGGCCTGGCCTATGCGGGGGAAGACGCCCTGCAAGAGGCCTGGCTGGCGCTGGGCGAAGGGTTCCAAGACGGCGACGATGAATGATTCACTGCGGAGGCTGGTTTTGGATCCGGGGAAAGGGGATGAGGTGTACGAACGAGACCCCCTGAGCCATTGACCCGGACAAAAATGGCACCATCGCGTCCCCCATTGCGGTGCGCGCCCTGTAGGCAATGCGGCCGTTCGCACGTGGCTGCCTTGAATCCACTGCCCAAAAATGCGACAATGCCCAATTGCATGGAAAGAGCTGAACAAGAATTAGGCATTCTGGAGCAGGTCAGCCAGGTTGTGAGCAGCGGGCTGGAGCTCAGCCAGGTGTTTCAGCAGGCCATGACGGTGCTTGCTGAGCACCTCAGCGTCCAACGGGCGTCACTGGTCCTCACCGACCCCGCGACCCAGACGCTGCGCACCATGGCGTCCATCGGCCTGACCCCCACCGAGCAGCAGCGCGGCCAGTACGAGCTGGGCGAGGGCGTCACCGGCCAGGTCATCGCCACCGGCAAGCCCGCGGTGATCCCCGATGTCTCCAAAGACAAAGACTTCCTCAACCGCACCGGCAGCCGAGCGTCCTCCGAACCGATCAGCTTCCTCTGCGTGCCGATCCGTGACGGCGAGGAATACGTCGGTGCCATCAGCATCGACAAGCCCGCTTCGGTGCCCGACCAGCTCGAAGCGGAGTCCCGGTTCCTGAAGATCATCGCCCGGCTGTTCTCCCAGGCGATCCGCATCCACAACCTCGTCCAGATCGAGAAAGACCAGTGGCTGCAGGAAAACCAGGAGCTCCGCGACAACCTCCGCAGCAAGTACCAATTCGACAACATCATCGGCAGCAGCCCAGTCATGCTCGACGCGTTGGGCACCGTCGGCCAGGTCGCGACCTCCCGCGCCACCGTCCTGCTCCTGGGCGAGACCGGCTGCGGCAAAGAGATGTTCGCCAAGGCGATCCACTACAACTCGCCCCGCCGGGACAAGCCGATGGTCCGCGTGAACTGCGGCGCGCTGTCCCCGCAGCTCCTGGAGTCAGAACTCTTCGGCCACGTCAAGGGCGCGTTCACCGGCGCGATCCGTGACAAGATCGGCCGCTTCGAAGCGGCGGACGGCGGCACAATCTTCCTCGACGAGGTCGGCACGCTGGACCCGCAACTGCAGATCCGCCTGCTCCGTGTGCTGCAGGAACGTGAGTTCGAGCGTGTCGGCGACCACCGCACCGTCCGCGTGGATGTCCGGGTGATCGCGGCGACCAACCTCGAGCTCGAAGAAGAAGTCCGCAAGGGCAACTTCCGGGAAGACCTTTACTACCGATTGAATGTGGTCACGCTGAACCTACCGCCGCTGCGTCAACGCCGGGAGGACATCCCGGAGTTGATCGACTACTTCCTGGACCGGTACAACCGGGAGAACGCGCGCAGCCTCAGCCGAATCAACCGGGACGTGATGAACGTGTTGTTGCGTTACCCCTGGCCGGGCAACGTGCGGGAGCTGGAGAACGCGGTCGAGCGCTGCGTCGTGCTGTCCCAGGGCGAAGACCTGACGCTGGACCTGCTGCCTTTGCAGATTCGTTTGTTTGCTGAGCAGACCCGCACGGACTCGGCGGACGATTCGATGGAGACGCTGTGCGCCCGATTGGCGGAGCACGCGATCAAGCAGCTGCAGGCCTACGACGGGCAGGTGTATGACATGGTGATCCACGAAGTCGAACGCCAGCTGCTGCAGGAATCGCTGGAGCACAACCAGGGCGTGAAGACGCGGACCGCCGACTTTCTGGGCATCAACCGGAACACGCTGAACAAGAAGGTGCGCGACCTGGGGCTGGAGCCGGTCGCCACGCCTTCGGCGCCGACGGCGTGATCTACACAAACCATGATTTTATCGGCGTTTGCCGTGATCGGCGTGTCGTAGAATGTTTGACACTCCAAACCAAGGGTGATAGTTTCCTCGTCTTCTCGCGGTTGTTGCGCTTGCATGGTGGGTTCATCCGTTTGTCCCCCGCCGCCGCGTCTCATATTGGCTCGCCCCAAGGCGTTTGAGGGTCTCTCGCATGGGTTTTCGCACGCTGGGAATGTTGTCCATGAACCGCCCGACCTGGCGCTCGATGCTTACGTGCATGCTGCTTGTGTTCTACGCGGCCGGCGTTTCGGCCCAGTCCAGCGGCCTGAGCACCGCGGTCCTCCAGGCCGACCCGCTCAGCACGGCACAGCAAGACCAACTCAGCGGCTTTGTCCAAAGCCAAACGCAGCGCCTAAGCAGCCCTGATGCGCAAGTCGTTGTCGAAGCCCGCGAGGCGCTGATCGACGTCTTCAGCCGGGAAATCCGCGACAATGCCTCGGACACCTTCCGCTCAGCCTACGCCCAGAGCGTGGCCGCGGCGCTGCTGGAAGCCATGCCCCAGCTGGACACACTCGGGAAGGTCAACGCGTTGCTGGTCGCTGCGCATGTTGTGCATGCGGACAACGCTGATGTAATCCTCTTCGGCCTGCAGGACGACAACCCCGCGGTCCGTTACCTCGCAGCCAAAGCGGTGCAAGGCGTCGCCAGCCGCGCTCAACTCGACGATAGCCTGCCCCTGAGCACCGGCTTCTACACGCAGATCCTCGACGCGCTGGGCAGCACCCTGCCGCGTGAATCTTCCGACCACGCCCGCAGCATGATGATGCTGGCCATCGCGGAAATCGATCGCCCCCAAGCGGTGCAGACTCTGATCGCTGCCCTGAACGCACGACTACAAACCCACATTGCCGACCCCACCTTGGTGATGTCCGGCGAAGCCGCTTCCATCGAACGGCTGTTCACGCGTTTGACCGCCAACGACACCGACGCCGAGGCCTACCGCAGCCTGATGGCGCTGGGCCTGCGTTACCTGCACGTCGCCAACGCTCAGCTACGGGACGCCGGCGCGGGCCAGGACGCCGACCCCGAGCCCAGCCGCGCTCAGTTGATCATCTACGTCGACCGCTTCGTGCTCCAAGACGGTGCCGCCCGGGTGTTCAACCGCCTGGATCAGCTGCCCCCCTTGGTCAACAATGCCGTCAACCGCCGGGACTGGGATTTCATTGACGAACAGATCCAAGCCTGGCGTCAGCTCCTCGCCGCCCCGCCGTTCAACATCCCCGCAGGCGAACTGCTTGCCCCCTGAGCATCCGCTCAAGGCAACGACTCAGCCCATCACGATCGGCGAACCACCACCCGCCGGCCCGCCCGGTGCCGGAGCATCGCCACCCTGATCGCTTTCGTCCCCGAACAACGCCGAGTCGATCTGCCGGACCAAGTCCGAGTGATCCATCTGTGCGATCTGGAATTCTTGCAAGGTCAGGTTATGAACCACCGCTTGCTGAATCGCTTCCAGCTCCCGCTTCTCACTGACCTCGATCGGCAGGCCCTGCATCGACTTCTGCTGAAGCTGCGTCGCGAGCCGCTGATACGACACCAAAGACTCTTGTGCGTCCTTATCCCCCTCGAGTTTCTTCGTCGCCGCCTGCAGCTTCTTCGTCGCGTCATGCTCTGCGATCAACTCGCCCAGCGCCTTGGCCTGGTCCAAAATCTCCTGCGTCGTCGCCATCTTGATGCTCTCCGTTATGCTGGGCGGGTTCGTCTCTTAAAACGTCCAGCATAGCGACGCCGACCGCTTCCCACAGAGAACCCTCCGTGCCCGAACGCCTAGCCCAACGCATCCTGACCCACGTCACCCGGCCGCGCTATACCCCCGTCTCCGCCGAGGCCTTAGCCAACGAACTGGAGCTAACCCCCACCGACCGCAAAGCGCTGCAAACGGCGGTCGATCAGCTCGTTTCCGACGGGCACGTCGTCCTCTCCGCCGATGATGCCATTGCCCTGCCCCCGCCCGGCCGCACGCTCACCGGCGTGTTCCGCGCCAACGAGCGCGGCTTCGGCTTCCTCCTGCCCGACCAGCTTGTCCAGCACGGCGACCTGTTCATCCCGCCCCACAGCACCATGGGCGCTATGACCGGCGACCGTGTTGTCGCCCGCGTCCGCCACGAGCCCGGCCGAGCCCGCAGCTCCGGCAAAAGCCCCTACACCGGCCAGATCATCGAGATCCTCCAGCGCGCCGACCGCCGGTACACCGGCACCCTCGTGCAGCGCGGCAAGACCTACATCGTCGAAGCCGACGGCCGATCGTTCAGCGACCCCGTCGTCGTCCGCGACCCCAGCACCAAGAACGCACGCCCCGGCGACAAGGTCGTGCTTGAACTCATCAGCTACCCCGAACGCGACACGCTCGCTGAAGGCGTCATCGTGGAAGTCCTCGGCGAGGCCGGCCAACCCGATGTGGAAACCCAGGCAGTGATCCATGCCTTCGGCCTGGAAGAAGGCTTCGACGAAGCCACCAACGCCGAGGCCCGCGCCGCCGCCGCCACGCTCAGCGACACCACGATCCCCGAGGATCGACTGGACCTGACCGAAACCTTCATCTGCACGATCGACCCGCCGGACGCCAAGGACTTCGACGATGCGATCTCGATCACCAAGTTCGACCAGCCCGACGAAGAGGGCGCGGTCTGGGAGCTGGGCGTCCACATCGCCGACGTCGCCCACTTCGTCAAGCCCGACTCCGCGCTGGACACCACCGCCAAACGCCGCGGCAACTCGACCTACCTGCCCCGCCGCGTCCTGCCGATGCTCCCCGAGCTGCTGTCCAACGGCGTCTGCTCGCTGCAGCCTAATGTCGTCCGCTTCGCCAAGAGCTGCTTCATCCGCTACTCCGCCAAGGGCAAAGTGGTCGGTGCCCGTTTCGCCCGGGCGGCGATCAAGTCCGCCCACCGGCTAACGTACCTCGAAGCCCAGGCCCTGATCGACGGCGACATCCGTGAAGCCGCCAAGCACTGCCGCCAGGACTCCGGCGGGGAAACCAAGTACCCCCGCCAGCTCATCCAGACCCTCAAGCATATGGATGATCTCGCCAAGACGATCCGCCAGCGCCGGATGAACGCCGGCATGATCGTGCTCGGGCTGCCCGAAGTCGAGCTGGTCTTCGATGACGCCGGCCGCGTGGTCGATGCTGAGCCCGAGGACAACGCGTTCACGCACACGATCATCGAAATGTTCATGGTCGAAGCCAACGAGGCCGCCGCCCGGCTGTTCAATCACCTGCGCCTGCCGATGATCCGACGGGTCCATGCCGACCCCGAGACGTCCGACACCGATGAGCTGCGCGGCTTCGCCCGCGTCGCCGGGTTCAACATCCCCAAGAACCCCACGCGCCTCGAGCTGCAACAACTCCTCGAACACACCCGCGGCAAGCCCGCCGAGCATGCCGTCCACTTGGCGGTACTCAAAACCCTGACCCGGGCCGAGTACTCCCCCGCCTTGATAGGCCACTTCGCGCTCGCCAGCGAACACTACACCCACTTCACCAGCCCGATCCGACGCTACCCCGACCTCGTCGTCCACCGCGGCCTGGACACCTACCTCGGCCTCACCGACAACGGCGTGCGGGTCAAACAACCCATCAAGAAGCTCGCCGGCAAGATCGAGAAAGCCCCGGGCTTCTTCGATGAACAAGCCCAACGCGACCTGGGTTTGCACTGCTCCCAAACCGAACGCAACAGCGCCGAAGCCGAAAAAGAACTCCGCCAATACCTGATCCTTGAGCTCCTCGAGCAACACGTCGGCGACGACTTCCCCGGCACCTGCACCGGCGTCATGGGCCGGGGCATCTTCGTACAGATCGACAAGTACCTCGTCGACGGCTTCATCGGCATCCGCGACCTACCCGGCGGCCCCAGCGACCGCTGGAAACTCAACGACCGCACCGGCGCCCTCGTCGCCCAGGGCTCCGGCAGGAGCCTGTCCATCGGCCAACGCTTCACCGTCCGCGTCGCCAAGGTCGACCTCGCCCGCCGACAACTCGACCTCGTCATCGTCGACGGCCTCAACCAAAAGCCCGGCCAAGGCAGCGGCAAAGTCAAGCCCAGCCAGTCTCGCCCCAACAAGCACAAGACCCACAAGGGCAAGCCCAGCTACAAAACCGGCGACCAGAACAACTCGAAGAAAACCACCAAGAAAAAGCCCCGCCCCGACCGCAAACGCCACAAGAAAGACCATCGCAAGAAGCGCTGAGCTTTCACGTTTGCGGGCGGTCACATATCCCCGATTTGTTTTGCACTAGCCGCTGCACGAATCCTTGGTCGCTCTCAATTACTAATTACATCTGTTTTATCAAGAGCAAGCTAGGCAAAAAAAAGCCGCCCAAAGAGGGCGGCGAGGTGGGCTAAATCTTTTTACTTCAACGCGAAGACTTTGACCGAAGCGGCGTACTTGTTCACGTCGTACCGCTCGAACAGTTCGCCGAGGTCACGGTGCATCGGCTTGGTCGGTGAACAGCAGGCGGCCTCGCCCTCGGCGGGTGGGGCACAACAGGCCGCTTGACCGTCGACCTGGGCGTAAGCCGTGAGATCCGCCCCGGCGTCGATGATGGCGACGTCACGGAACCCGGCGTTTTGCAGCCCTGCATTGAATTCATCGATCGGAATCGCCCCGGCAATGCAGCCAACCAGGGCCGCGACGTTCTCCGCCAGTTCGCGGGGAAGCTCGGCCTTGAGCGCGATGTCGGAGACGGCCACCCGGCCGCCGGGCCTGAGGACGCGAAACATCTCGGCGAACACAGCCGACTTGTCGGGGGCGAGATTGATAACGCAGTTGGAAATGATCACGTCGACCGACGCATCCGGGAGCGGTAGCTGATCGATGGTGCCGAGCTTGAAATCGACGTTCGTATAGGGCTTGCCGTCCGGCCCGCGTTGGGCGTTGCGTTGGGCCAGGGCAATCATGTCCGGCGTCATGTCGATGCCGATGGCTCTCCCGGTGGGACCGACTTTCTGGGCGGCGAGAAACACATCCAAGCCGCCGCCGCTGCCTAGATCAACGACGACCTCGCCGGGGTTGAGGTTGGCCAGGGCGATGGGGTTGCCGCAGGACAAGCCCATGTTGGCCTCGGCGGGGATGGCAGCGAGTTCCTCGGCGGAATAGCCGAACGCTTCGGCCACGGCGTGGACGTTGCCGTCGTGACTCGATAGTCCGCTGCGGGCGGTCTGCCCGTAGCCTTCACGGATCGCCTCAGTCAGTGGGTTGGCTGTGCCAGAGGGGACACAGCAGTCACTGCCGGGGGTGCAGCAGGGTTCAGAGTTCATCAGGGTCATCCTTTCAAGCGGTGGTGGCGGCGGCGGGCGTGTCGAGGCTTTGGAGCCACGCTTCAATTTTCGCCTTGATCTCGTCGCGGACCCGGCGGAAGACTTCGATCTTATCTTCGTCGGAGCCCGTCGCGGCAGAGGGGTCGTCGAACAGCCATTCGTGCCGCTCGTGGGCACCGGGCCAGATACGGGGGCAGGTCTGCGCAGCCTTGTCGCAGACAGTGATGAGGTAATAGATCGGCACCCTGCCGAGGTAGCGATCGATGCCCTCCGCGACTTGGCCGGAGATGTCGATCCCGACCTCGGCCATCGCTTTCACCGAGAGCGGATTAAGGGCCCCCGGTTCGACGCCCGCGCTATGGGCGGTGAAACGATCCCCCGCCAGATGACGCAGCCAGCCCTCAGCCATCTGACTTCGGGCCGAGTTGTGAGTGCACACGAAGAGCACACTGTCATTCAAAGCCATCGGTTTCCTTTCATTTGTATTCGCCTAGGCGAATATTTTAAGTCAAAAAAAAATCAACAGCACCCCGCGTGTTCGAGACGTTCCCGATCAGCTTGCAGTTCCGGCACCTCGGCCAGGCAACAGCGGAGGCATTCGAGCATCTTGGCGTGAAACGACCCGTCCGCCTTGCTCAATCGATAGTGAATCCACTGCCCTTCCCGACGCGTGTGCACCAACCCTGCCCTGCGCAGGTAGGCGAGATGCCGGGATACCTTGGCTTGAGGCAGGTCGAGCACCCGCATCAGGTCACAGACGCAGATCTCGCCGTTACCCCGGAGCAGATTCATGATCCGCAGCCGGGTCCGGTCGGAGAACGCCCGAAACACGAGGTCAACTTGGTCGATTTGAGTTACGGTCTTCATATTCGCCTAAGCAAATATATCAACGCCTCCACGCCAAATCAAGCTTCGAATACCCAATAGAACAGATTATTCAGAATCAGCGTCTTCAGATTCTGTATCAACCCAGAAGGAAGTCGCGCTGATTTGATTGTCGTCCGAACGTCCCAACTAGCTAATCGATCAACAAAACGGCCGCTCGTTCCGTTAATCGTTGACCGCAGCGAGCTTCTCGGCCAGCTTCCGCCAAGGTCGACCGCACCCGCCAGCAGCTCGAGCTGGTGATCGTCGATGACCCCAGACGCAAGCAGGATCAAGGCAAGAACAAAGGCAAGGTCAAACCCAGCCAGTCTCGCCCCAACAAGCACAAGACCCACAAGAACAAGACCGGCGTCAAGGCCGAGTGGGCTAACGCTTGAAAGAAAAGAATGGACGCTTGCCCAGGTTGGTCCAAATGTTGAACGCCGCCAACAACGCAAGCCCGGCAATAAGTACGTTTGCATTTCCGCCGGTCATTTTGTCATAAACAAGGGCTGCCGCGACAGCGGCCAGTGGGATTGCTGGCCACCTTGGAAGAGGCTTTTTTGCATCGGATCTTTCAGTCTTTTCCGGCTGGTCTTCCTGCATACCTAAAACCTCTAACTCACTTGGCGCACCTACTGCGCCTCTGGGTCCGAAACAGCCAAAGATAGTCGATTGCGGATTCACTTCTTAACCGCGGCATAGATTTTCTTTGCCGCTGCATAGCGATCGTCCGATTTTTTCACCAGGATCATGCTGCCGTCCATCTTTTTGAAAAGGTAATTGGGCGCAACCGTCGCATAAATCATCCAAACGAATTGCAGGGCGATGAATGTGACCACGGGGCCGATCGGCCCAAAAGAAAAATAAGCGACTACACAGGCCACAATCGTGACCGGTATGGTGTACGCCCGGATTGGCCCCACTTTATGGGTCGACCGCACTTCTTCTGGCTTCAAATCCATAGCCTATATCTCCAGATGCTGAAACTATTCGAGCTGCCCGTTCATCGATTCAAAACGGAATCGTCCTGGCATACGAACGCCGTGTTCGAACAGCTCCGTTCCGTAGTGGGGCGAAAATGCGAGCCCGCCTCCATCCTTGCGATGATCGAGCTCGACCGGCCGCCTATTCCGTCAACCGGTAACCGCGGCGAGCTTCTCGGTCAGGGTCCGCAGGATGACCTTGCCATCGAACCGCAGCGCGTAGTCCTGTGCTGCCTGGTTCAGTTGCTGCATCTCGGCATCGGACATCTCCGCCAAGCGGTCGAGCTGCGCGGTGAGGTGCTGCACGTTGCCGGCCTCGTGCTCAAGGCAGAACCCGCCGGTGGCTTCGGGGATGCCGCCGGTGCGCGTCGTGATCACCGGGCCGGGCCCGCCGGCGAGCATCTTCTCGGCGACAGCGATGCCGAAGGTCTCGGTGAACTCCGGCCGAGGCTTGCTGGGGAACACGTACCCGCCACAGGCGTGCATCAGGCTGCCCTTCTCGGCATCGCTGACATCGGTGAAGAAGCGGATCCGCGGGTCGCCGCCCGCCTTGTCGACCATCGCCTGCTGCGCCGGGCCGGTGCCAGCAATCACCAGCGTTTTCTTGTGGTAGATGTCCGATGCGCGGTAGGCGTCGATCAGGTCGTCCACGCCCTTGGCCGGGACCACGCGCGACAGGAACAGCAGATACCCGCCGTGGTCGAGCCCGCGACGCTGGAGCACGTCCCGCACGAGGTCGGGGTGCTCCGCGAGCTTGGTGTACGCCTGCGTGTCGATCGCGGGGTAGGACACACCCGTGCGTTCATCCAGGCGCTCGCCGAAGTTCGTGCCCAGCTGTGAATCGACCTGACGCCCGGCTTCAACAATCAGCCGACGGGTGTAGTCGCTGACCGCCACGGGCAGGTCGTGCTGGAGGAAGTTGGTCAGCACCAACTGCGCAGCCCCGAAGCGCCCCTGCTCGACCGCGTTGTTGACGACGTTGGTGATGTCCGAGCCCACCGCCTCGGCGATCGTGGTCAGGTCCGCCTCGACATGGGCGACCCTGAAGGACTCCGCAGCACGGATCGTGACCTCGCCGTGGGGCACGAGGTACAGGTCCATAATCGCGGTGCGTCCGCCGCCACGGTCGGGGCGGGCGTACTGATGGAGCAGGTCGCAGACGCGCCCAGCCATGCCGTGGAGCAGCCGGCCGTCGAGGACTTTGTAGTCGCCGACGGGCTTGGGGCGTTCGACGACGATGCCGTCGGAGTAAGGCAGCACGGACGCCGGAGGCTTCAAGGGCAGGCCCGAGTTCTCGAGGGTCTGCATCGGCCAGGTGACGATGTGGACATGCTCAACGCCCGAGGCGATCGCCGCCTCAGCGAGGTTGCGGGCTTCGGTCGAGTGGCCGCACACGATCGGGTCGGCGCGGACGATGATGATCAGGCTCTTGAGCGGACGCATCGATGACGTCCGGGCGTCGGCAGCAGTGGGATTAAAGTCGGGCATGCGCGGAGGACCCTGCGCTGGCGGGGGGAGTAATGAGGCATGAATAGATTAACGGCAGCGGGCGAGACTAGGCAAGCATTTATCTGTGCGAGAAATACGTCAAACAACAAGGCCCGGAAGCGTGTGCTTCCGGGCCTTGTGTTGGGTTTTGTTGTCGCGTGAGGCTTACTGCTTCATGGCCTCGGCGAGGATGGCGCTGGTCGAGGGCCGCATGATGCGGGGGTCGACCTGTTCACCCTGCTGGAGGGTAGCGCGAACCTGCTTGCCGGAGATGAAGACGGGCTTCTCTTCGTCATGGTTCTCCATCAGGTCGACGCGGCCGAGCGACTCGTAGAAGGCAGCGAAGCCGACCTTCACGGGCTTGATGTCCAGCTCGCCGTTGAGGTTGTCGAAGATGGCGTGGGCGTCGAAGTCGCCCCAGATCGCGGTGCCGTCAGCGTAGGGGACGTCGGCGTGCTTACGGCCGATGATGATGTTGGTGTAGCCGAAGTTCTGGCGGTAGATGGCGTGCATCACGGCTTCGCTCGGGCCGCCGTAGAACATCTTGAGGTCCAGGCCCAAGAGCTCGACGCGTTCGGTGACGCTGCCGCCGACCTTGTCCCAGAGCTCTGCGTTCTTGTCGCCTTCGCCGAACTCGCCGGACTCGATGAGCTTCTCGTAGGTCTGCATGCGGATCTCCGCCGAGACGTCGTCGCCCTTGGTCTCACCCACGAGCGGGTTGAGGATGGCGCCAGCGTTCTTGCCTTCGCCCAGCAGGACTTCCAGGCCGTAGAGCAACGCGTACTCGTGGGCCCGGTGCAGGGGGTTCCGCGTCTGGAAGGCGACGGCGGCGTCCCAGCCCTTTTCTTCGACCAGTGCACGGGTCTCCGCGGGGGACAGCACGTACTTGCCGAAGTTGGGGTTCTTGGGCTGGGGCAGCGCGGTGAGCTCGCCGCCGATCAGGAAGTCCTTGTCGGCATCGTTGACGAGGACCATGTTGGCGCCAGCGTGGTCGGTGCGTTCGGTCAGGTAGACGCTCTTGATGTACTTGGGCTTGTCCCAGGCGAACACGCTGCCGATTTCCAGGGTCGCGACGACATCGCCTTCGGGGCCGGTCAGAGCGACGGTTTGGCCGGCGGAGAGCTGGCCGGCGAGTTCCGCGGTGACGGGGAACGCCAGCGGGATGGTCCAGGCCAGAGTCTTGCCGTTGGCGTTGATGGTCTGGGTGTCCAGCACCTGGTTGTAGACGTCTTCGTTCATCGGGCCGGTCAGCGGGCTGAGCGTGCCGTCGGCGATGCGGTAGACGGTGGAAAGGTCCGCAGCGGAGACGGGGACCTTGACGAGGTCGGCAGCCTGAGCCTTGAGACCTTCGGGGTCGGTGGTGGTGCGGTTAACGAGCACGCCGCCGTGGGGCTGGATAAGGGCCATGATGAGGAGTTCCTGGAAAAAGGGGGTGAAGAGTGACCGGGTGGCTTTGGCCGAGCCGGTCCGACAGGTTGTTCAGGTGGGGTACGGAATCCGGGCTTGCCCCGGGCCCCAGGAAGGTGGGGCCGCAAGTATAGCGGCCGGACGCCCAAGGGCGACCAGAACCGGAAAAACCGTGTGATCTTGAGGTTAAAAGCCCTTTCCAGCCGGTACGGGCCGGATAATCGGAAGCCCGGGGCACCTTGAACAGGCCCCGCGGCAGGTCATTCCGACTTGCCGCCGGCCTTCTTGCTGGTCTTCTTTGGAGACTTCGCCGCGGATTTGGTGTCTGATTTCTTGCTGTCTTTCGACTCGGTTTTGCTATCAGACTTGGGCTTGGCCGCGTCGGCGTCGGCCTTGGCTGCTTTGTTGTAGCTGTCCGAGCGGTAGTCGGTCTCGTAGAAGCCGCCGCCCTTAAAGATGATGCCCGCGCCGGTCCCGATGAGGCGGCGTAGCTTGAGCTTGCCGCAGGCCGGGCATTTCCGCTTGGGGCTGGCCGACATCGACTGGAACAGCTCCATCGTGTGGCCACAGGCATCGCACTGGTAGTCGTAGGTCGGCATCGGCGGTCTCTCGTCTGTCGGTCTTACTCCGCCACGATCACCTGCGCCGGCCGAACGGGCTTGCCGTTGACGGTGTAGCCCGGCTGCAGCTGCTGGACGATGTGGCCGGACTCGATGTCGTCATGCGGCTGACGCATCAGCGCGGTGTGCAGGTTCGGGTCCAACGCATCACCCGGCTCGGCGTGCACCGGCTGAAGCCCAAACCCCGACAACGCAGCAACCAGTTGGTCCCGCACCAAGCCGACCCCCTTCAACAGCTCGACCGGATCAATGCCCTCGGCATCCTGCTGCATCGTCAGGTCGAACGTATCCAGCACAGGCACCAAGGCCCGGGCCAGGCCCATCGTCGTCTGCTCGCGGGTGTTGGCGACGTTCCGCTCCGCCACGCGCGTGTAGTTGGCGTAGTCGGCTTTCGCGCGAAGCAGCTGTTCCTGCAGCGAAGCGATGTCATCTTCGAACTGAGCCTTGGCCTGCTCTTCGTCTTCAGGCAGGTCGTCGGTGATGTCGTACACCACGTCTTCCTGCTCAGCGTCTTCGGGCAGCGGGTTGGTTGGGTTGTGCTCTTCAGCCATAAGAATTACCAAAGGGTGGCGGAACCGAGATACGACTTAATGCGGTCCAGGAACGAGTGCGACTCGGGCAGCACGCTCGCGTCTTCGGTCTCCGCAAACTCGCGGAGCAGTTGCTCCTGCTTCTTGGACAACTTGCGGGGGACTTCGATCGTGATGACCACAATCAGATCACCCCGGCGTTTGGGGTTGCGGAGATTCGGCAGGCCCTGGCCGGGGATGCGGACGGTGTCGCCGTGCTGCGAGCCGGGCTTGATGGTGATGCGGTGCGTGCCGTCGAGCGTGGGCACCTCCACCTCGGCGCCCAGCGCCGCCTGGCTGAACCCGATCGGCATCTTCAGCAGCAGTTGATCGCCGTCGCGGACGAACAGGTCGTGCTCGGCCACACGAAGCACCACATGCAGGTCGCCGTGCGGCCCGCCGTTGATGCCCGGCTCACCCTCACCGCCGACCCGAAGCGTCGCGCCGTCGGGCACGCCCGGGGGCACCGTGACCTGAATCTTGCGTTTCTTAGGCTGCCGCCCCGTGCCTTTGCATGCTTTGCAGGGGTGCTCAATGATCTTGCCGCTGCCGCCACACTGTGGGCAGTCCGTGACCATGCGGAAGAAGCCGCCTCCCTGCTGGACTTTGCCCTGCCCGCCACACGTCGGACAAGTCACCGGCTCATGGCCGGGCTCCGCGCCGGTGCCGTTGCACACCTCGCAGATGTCCTGCCGCGTGAACTCCACGTCCTTATCAACGCCTTGGAGCACTTCTTCCAGCGTGATCTCAACTTCCGTCTCCAGCGAGTAGCCCCGCCGTGGTGCATGGCGAGACCGCCCGCGGCCCCCGCCCGCCCCGCCGAACACGCCGCCGAAGATGTCCTCGAACATCGAGAAGATATCCGTGGCATCCATCGACCCAAAGTCATGACCCGCCGCGCCCCGAAGCCCCGCGTGCCCGTACTTGTCGTACCGCGCCCGCTTGTCCGGGTCCGACAACACCTCATACGCTTCCGCGCACGCCTTGAACTGTGCTTCAGCCTCGGCGTCATCGGGGTTGCGGTCCGGGTGGTACTTCATCGCGAGCTTGCGGTACGACCGTTTGATCGTGTCCGCATCCGCATCACGCGCGACGTTCAGGACCTCGTAGTAATCAAGCTGGGTAGGCATGGGTTCGCCAGTTCGGTTGGAAAAAAGCCCAGAGACGTTGGCCCCTGGGCTTTGAAGGTTGGGGCTTGATTGGCGCCGCGGCGATTAGGCCACAGCACCCTGAACGGGCTCGTCGTCGTCCTTCAGCTCCGACACCAGGACATTGGTCGTCAGCATCAGGCCCGCCACCGAAGCGGCGTTCTGCAGCGCGGTGCGTGCGACCAGCGCCGGGTCGATGATCCCAGCCTTGACCAGGTCCACGTACTCGCCGGTCGCCGCGTTGTAGCCCTGGTTCTTGGCCTTGGCTTTGACTTCCTCAGCCACGACGTAGCCGTCCTGGCCGGCGTTCTGAACGATCTGACGCAGCGGGACTTCCAACGCCGAGGCGATGATGTCAAAGCCGACCTTCTCGTCGCCCTTGGCTTTGCTCCGGCCGGCTTCCACCGCCGCGATCGCACGGATCAACGCCACGCCGCCGCCGGGCACGTAGCCTTCCGCAGCCGCGGCCTTGGTCGCGTGCAGCGCGTCGTCGACACGGTCCTTGGCTTCCTTCATCGCAATCTCGGTCGCGCCGCCGACGTTGATGATCGCCACGCCGCCGGTCAGCTTCGCCAGACGCTCCTGCAGCTTCTCCTTGTCGTAGCTGCTGGTCGTCGTTTCGATCTGATTGCGGATCTGCTCGCAGCGGGCCTTGATGTCCTTCTTCTTACCAGCACCTTCGATGACGGTGGTGTTGTCCTTGTCGACCACCAACTTCTTCGCCGTGCCCAGCTGGTTCAGCTCCAGCGACTCCAGGCTGACGCCCAGGTCTTCGGAGATGAACTCGCCGCCGGTCAGAATGGCGATGTCCTGCAGCATGGCCTTACGGCGATCGCCGAAGCCCGGCGCCTTCACCGCACAGACCTTCAGCACGCCCCGCAGACGGTTCACGACCAAAGCCGCCAGCGCTTCGCTCTCGACGTCTTCCGCGATGATCAAAAGCTGCTTCTGCGCCATCGCGACCTTATTCAACAACGGCAACAGGTCCGGCAGGTTGCTGATCTTCTTCTCATGGATCAGGACCAACGCGTCCTCCAGCACACACTCCTGCGTGCCCGGATCGGTCATGAAGTAAGGCGACAGATAACCCTTATCAAACTGCATGCCCTCGACGTAGTCCAGGCGGGTCTCCGCGCTCTTGCCTTCTTCGACTTCAACCACGCCATCCTTGCCAACCTTATCGATCGCCTCAGCGATCAACGCGCCGATCTCCGCATCGTGGTTGGCTGACACGGTCGCAACCTTCTGCAGGTCATCCTTGCCCTTGCACTTGGTCGCCAACGCCTGGATCGCTTCGCCCGCCACCTCGGCGGCGTTCGTGATCCCGCGCTGCACCGCCACCGCGTTCGCACCGGCGGTCACGTGCTTCAGGCCTTCGTTGTATATCGCTTCAGCCAGCACAACACTGGTCGTCGTGCCGTCGCCTGCCTTGTCGTTGGTCTTCTTGGCGACCTCCACAACCATCTTCGCGCCCATGTTCTGGAAAGGCTCATTCAGCTCGACTTCCTTAGCGACCGTGACGCCGTCCTTGGTCACGCTCGGGCCGCCGAAAGACTTCTGCAGCACCACGTTTCGGCCGGTCGGGCCCATGGTCACCTTCACAGCGTCGGCCAACTGCGTCAGGCCACGCTTCAATTCCTGCGCCGCTTCGGCACCAAAAATCATCTGCTTCGTAGACATATCGTTTTGCTCGTTTCGCGTTTGCGGTTAGTAGTTCAGTGCAGCTCGCGGCTTACTTCTCGATGACGCCCAGCAACTCCGACTCGCGGAGGATCATCAGCGTCTGCCCGTCGACATCCACTTCCGTCCCGGCATACTTGCCGAACAGCACGGTGTCGCCCTTCTTCACGCCCAGCTCGGCACGCTGCCCCTCGTCGGTCAGCTTGCCCGGGCCCGTCGCGACGACGGTGCCGGTCATCGGCTTCTCCTTCGCCGACTCGGGCAGGTAGATGCCGCTGGCGGTCTTTTCTTCGAGGGTGTCCTGCTGCACGAGCACCCGGTCGTCCAGGGGCTTGATCTGGGTCTTCTTCTTGCTCTTGGTGGCGTTGGCCATCGGATTCGTCTCCGTTTATTGGTTCGTTTAAAGCGTTCGTTAATACAAGGGGGAAGCGGGTGGTGCTTACATCATGCCGGGCATGCCGCCCATGCCGGGCATCCCACCCATGCCGCCCATACCACCCATCCCGCCCATGCCATCCATGCCCGGGGCACCGTGCTCATCTTCATCCGCAGGCACTTCCGTCACGACACAGTCACAAGTCAGGATCAGCGACGCGACCGACACCGCGTTCTCCAACGCTGTCGTGTCCACCTTCGCCGGCGTGATGATGCCACGCTCCAGCAGGTCGGCGTACTCGAGCTTCAGCGCGTCAAACCCGTTGCTGCCCTTCGCAGCCAGCACCTTGGTGACTACCACGCTGCCGCGCTCGCCCGCGTTCTCAGCAATCGTGAACAAAGGCTTCTTCAGCGATTCGATCACGACCGACACGCCCGCCTGCTCGTCCGCAGTACCCGCGTCCAGCTTGGCCAACGCAGGCAACGCCCGCAGGAAGCTCAAGCCCCCGCCGGGCACAATGCCGTCTTCCAACGCTGCGCGGGTCGCATGCAACGCGTCTTCAACCCGAGCCTTCTTCTCTTTCAGCTCGGCTTCCGAAGCCGCGCCGACGTTGACCTGCGCCACGCCGCCGGCCAGCTTCGCCAAACGCTCCTGAAGCTTCTCACGGTCATAGTCACTGCTGGTCGTTTCGATCTCCCGGCGGATCTGCTCGATCCGGCCTTGGATATCCCCGCTCGAACCCGCGCCCTCGACGATCACCGTCGTGTCGCTGGTGATCGAAACCTTCTTGGCCAGACCCAACTGCGAAAGCTCGACCTTCTCAAGCTCCACGCCCAGGTCCTTCATCACCGCTTCGCCGCCGGTCAGCACCGCAATGTCCTCGAGCATGGCCTTGCGGCGATCGCCGTAGCCCGGCGCCTTCACCGCACACACATTCAGAACACCACGCAGCTTGTTCACCACCAGCGTCGCCAGGGCTTCGCCTTCGATGTCCTCAGCAATGATCAGCAAAGGCTTCTTGGCTTCCTGCACCTTCTCGAGGATCGGCACCAGCGACTTCACCGTGCTGATCTTGTCTTCGTAGATCAGGACCAGCGCCTTCTCCAGCTCGACCTTCATCGAGTCCGCATCGGTCACGAAGTTCGGCGACAGGTAGCCGCGATCAAACTGCATGCCTTCCACGACATCGACATAGGTCTCCAGGCCCTTGCCTTCTTCGACCGTGATGACGCCGTCCTTGCCGACCTTCTCAAACGCATCCGCCATGATCTTGCCGATCGTCTGATCGTTGTTGGCGCTGATCGCCGCGACGTTCGCGATGTCTGCCTTGCCATCGATCGGCTTGGCGAGCTTGTTGATCTTCTGGCTGGCCGTCGCCGCAGCCTGCCGCATGCCCCGTACCAGCGCGTTTGCATCGACACCCGCCGCGATCTGACGCATGCCTTCTTTCACCAAAGCTTCCGCCAGCACGGTCGACGTCGTCGTGCCATCGCCCGCCTTGTCGCTGGTCTTGCTCGCCGCTTCCTTGACCAGCTGCGCGCCCAGGTTCTCGTCCTTGTCGCGGAGTTCGATTTCCTCCGCCACCGTCACGCCGTCCTTGGTGACGTTCGGCCCACCCCAGGACTTATCAATCACCGCGTTGCGCCCACGCGGGCCCAGCGTGCTCTTCACCGCTGCGGCGAGTTTCTCCACACCCGCCAAAAGCTTGGTGCGGGCGTCGGTTTCAAAAGCCAGTTGCTTCACTGCCATCGGGGAGGTCTCCCTGTTGTGCTAAAGGTGCTCGCCGCTTCACGCGGCCGATTAGATCTCTTCGGTTTACCGCGTAGCGATCCCGCCACGCGAGCCCGACCTGCTTCAACACCGGTGCCAACGCCAAGCCCCAGGGAAATTTGACGCAAACCCATTCCAAAAAGCATCTTGCAGCCCATGCGATTGTCGCCTCACCACACACCGCCGCCCCCTTGCCTGCCGACCTGACAGCCCGCCCCGATTTGTCGTGCCCCCCTGACAGCCCCTGTCGAGTACTTGGCCAAAGCCAACAAGACACGTCCGCTTGACCGCACACAAACAGGACGCTAATCTTTTCCTCCTACTCAATTGCGGGGTAGAGCAGCCTGGTAGCTCGTCGGGCTCATAACCCGGAGGTCACTGGTTCGAATCCAGTCCCCGCTATCAGGTCGGTTTCCAACGAAGCCGGCCCACCAGTTAACGCAAAACGCCGTCGAGACCCCTCGGCGGCGTTTTCGCTTTGTCCGCAGGGTGTTGTGGAATCCGCCAATCCGGGCGGGTGTCTCCGATGGGTCCAAGCACATAACCCATACCGCCGACGATCGCCCCGATCCGACCCGTTTTGCCCCAAAGTCTCTCGTGGTCTCTCGCCAACCCCGGCCGGGGTTATGAGGGGGTTGTCTCTGCATAGCGGTCCAAACCAGGACCGTTACGACTGCGACCATCGACCAAACCATTTCCAGCGGTGATGACCACGCCCCACGGCATAGGTAACCCCTGACGGACGATCGCATGCCGCGACCCGTCAGGAGCATGCCGATGGTCTCGACCCGCAACCCCGACACGATGATTGAACCCGAGCGCCGCAGCGAGATCGCATCGCTGCTGGCGCGGGCGTTGGTGCGCCGTGTCCGCCAAGTCCGGGCCGAGTCATCGACCTCAAAAGAAGCCCTTGATCTTTCCTCCGAATCGAGGCTCAGTGTGGCAGAACGGCCCGCTGGTTAACGGCCGCGTCTCTCGACGCCTTCCTCAACAAGGAGCATCATGCCACCCGATATCGCCACCGAGATCGACGAACTGCAGAACCTCACCACCGGCGAACTCGCCGAGCGGTACGAAGACCTGCACGGCCAGCCCTGCCGCACCCGACACCGGGCCTACCTCATCCGCAAGATCGCCTGGCGCATCCAGGCGAACGCCGAGGGCGACCTCTCCGAGCGGGCGAGAAAGCGGGCCCGCGAGTTGGCCAACGACGCGGAGGTCCGGGTCATGGCCCCACGCACCTTGGTCTGCCCGCCACAGCCGCCCGACGCCCCAACTGTCTCCCGCAAGGTGTCCGCAGCCCACCCGTCCGACCCACGCCTGCCCGCCCCCGGGTCCGCGATCGTCCGGCAATACAAGGGCAAGACCATCCGGGTCATCGTGCTCGAGCCGGGCAAGGGGTTTGAGTACGACGGCGAGCGCTACCGCACGCTGTCGGCGGTGGCTAAGCAGGTCACGGGTAGCCACCTCAACGGCTTCCGCTTCTTCCGCCTCCAGAACGGCGGTGGCCGATGAGCCGACGCACCAAGTCAAACGCCAAGCCCGACCCGGCCACGATCCGCTGTGCGATCTACACCCGCAAGTCCAGCGAGGAAGGCCTCGACCAGGAGTTCAACTCGCTCGACGCCCAGCGGGAGAGCGCCGAGGCGTTCATCGCCAGCCAGAAGGCCGAGGGGTGGGTGGCGTTGCCCGAGCAGTACAACGACGGCGGCTTCTCCGGCGGCAGCATGGAACGCCCTGCGCTCGACCGCCTTCTCCGCGACATCGCCGCGGGCAAGGTGGACTGCGTGGTGGTCTACAAGGTAGACCGCCTCAGCCGGTCGCTGATGGATTTCTCCCGGATCATGGAGACATTCGAGAACCACGGCGTCTCCTTCGTCTCGGTCACCCAGCAGTTCAACACGACCCACTCGATGGGTCGCCTCACGCTGAACATCCTGCTGTCGTTCGCCCAGTTCGAGCGGGAGATCATCGGCGAACGTATCCGTGACAAGCTGGGTGCCCAGGCCCGCCGAGGCAAATGGACCGGCGGCATCCCCATCCTCGGCTATGAGGTCGATCGCTCCGGCGGCAGCCCAAAGCTGGTGGTGAACGCCAAGGAGGCGGCACGGGTCCGCGAGATCTTCCGGATGTACCTCAACAAGGGATCGCTGCTGCCGGTTGTCACCGAACTCGCCCAGAAGACGTGGGTCAACAAGCGCCGTGTGACTAAGAAGGGAAAGAAGCTCGGCGGTCGCCCGTTCGACAAGGCCACGCTTTACATGCTGCTGACCAACCCGATCCTGACCGGCAAGACCAAGCACAAGGGCGAACTCTACGAGGGCGAGCACGATGCGATCATCGACCAGGAACTCTTCGACGAGGTCCAACGTCAGCTCAAGCTGAACGGTCGCACGGGCGGGGCCGAAGTCCGAAACAAGTACGGCGCGATCCTCCGCGGGCTGCTGCGATGCAAGGGATGCGGAGCGTCGATGACGCACACCTTCAGCGGTAAGAGCCGCAAGAACTTCTACCGCTACTACCGCTGCACGCGGGCGATCAAGAACGGCCGGCGCGTCTGCTCGGTTGGCACCCTCCCCGCCGGTGAGATCGAGCGCGTCGTGGTGGACGAGGTACGCCGCCTGGGCACAGACAAGGCCCTGCTAGCCCAGGTGCTCAAGGACGCGCACGTGGCCGTGGACGCGGAACTGGCGGGGCTGCGCCGCGAGCACGACGACCTGGTGCGGGAGACGAAGCGGCACCACACCGAGCTACGGCAACTGGTCGCCAATGTCCAGACCTCATCCGACGTGACCGGCCGTATCGCCGACCTCAACCAACGGATCAGCGATGGCGACCGTCGAATGGCTGAGCTGAAGCACGCGATCCGCGACCTCGAAGCGGAGACCGTCAGCCCGGCCGAAGCCCAAACTGCGTTCGCTGACTTCGACGGGCTGTGGGAGAGCCTGATCCCCCGCGAGCAGGCTCGCCTGCTCAAGCTGCTGTTGACATCGGTGGAGTACGACGGCGACGCTGGCACCGTCGCGGTCACGTTCCGCCCGACCAGCATCCGCACCCTGATCAACCGCCGCCTTGAGGAAGCCGCATGACCACCGTTACCAAGCAGATCCACTTCGCCATCAAAGGCAACCGCAAACGCGCTCTCGACGGCCCAGCCCCGGAAGGCACCGAACCAGTCGGCCGCATCCCTCGCGTCGCCAAACTCATGGCCCTGGCGATCCGCTTCGACGACCTGCTCCGCACCGGCAAGGTCCGCGACATGTCCGAACTCGCCCGCCTCGCCCACGTCACTCAGCCCCGCATGACACAGATCATGAACCTGCTGCACCTTGCGCCAGATATCCAAGAAGAGATCCTGTTCTTGCCCTTGGTAGCGCAGGGGCGTGATCCGGTGGCTGAGAGAGATCTTCGGGCTGTTGTTTTGGACGCCAACTGGGCGTGCCAGCGGCAACATTGGATCCGGGTGGCGAAGTGTGTGTTTTGAGGATCCGCCGTAAACTACTCCCTTTGAGAAAGGTTCATTTGGTTGAGATCACCTAGCCCCATCCCAGTAATTGATCTGTTCGCTGGCCCTGGTGGCCTTGGCGAAGGCTTCAACTCCCGATCGAGTCCCGGAGGTGATCAGCGGTTTCGCGTCGTGCTGTCAATCGAGAAGGATGATCGAGCGCATTCAACGCTCCTTCTCCGGAGCTTCGTTCGGCTCTTCGGGAAGAATATTCCCGCTGGGTATTATGCCTGCGTGCGGAACTCCGATCGCCCGTGGCATGTTCGCGTTCGAGAGCTGTTTGACGCATATCCAGAGGAAGCATCACTCGCTCAGAAAGAGGCTTGGCAGGCTGAGCTTGGGAAAATCGACCACAAAGAGGTTTCCACACGGATAAGCCATGCTATTGGCGACTCAGACCTGTGGGTGCTGCTTGGAGGCCCACCCTGCCAAGCCTACTCATTGGCCGGCCGATCACGGAACAAGGGTAAGACTGATTATGTGGCGCACCAAGACGAGCGCCAGTTTCTGTATGTCGAATATCTCCAAGTACTTGCTGAGCATCGGCCTGCAGTGTTCGTCATGGAGAACGTCAAGGGGCTCCTTTCTGCCACAATCAAGAATAAGCAGATGTTCTCACGGATCCTCGAGGACCTAGTCAATCCCGTCGGGGCAATGAAGCGGGAGAATCGGAGGATCACCAACCTGTCCGTAAGTGCTCCCGATGCGCTGTATGAAGTCTACTCGCTGGTTCAGCCTGTAATCGCGGGAGGTGGTGCGATCAATGACTTCGTGGTACCGATGGAGAAGCACGGAGTACCTCAGGCTCGCCATCGACTCGTCCTCCTTGGGATTCGGAAGGATCTCCTTGGTGACACCCGACCCGGAACACTCCCGATATGTCCGACGATCCCAGCCAAGTCTGTTCTGTCCGGTTTGCCGAGATTGCGATCTGGGCTCTCGAAGGAACCGGACTCGAATGACGCCTGGTTGGAATCCATCCGGGACGCACTCGACCGCCGGTGGCTCAGATCCGCAGAGCGATCTGCCGGTCAGGCGACACATGAGGAAATCCGACGCGCCATCGACGCACTTTCGGTCCCTCGAAAGGTCCGCGGCGGAGAATTCATCGCGTGTGACGTGAGCGTTGGCTACGAGCCATCGTGGTTTCTCGACGAGCAGCTTGGCGGCGTCCTGAATCACTCAACCCGCGGTCATATCACGAAGGACCTGCACCGATATCTCTTTTGCTCGTGCTACGGGAAGATCCACGGGCGCTCACCGGTTCTGGCCGAGTTCCCCGCCGACCTCCTGCCGGCTCATAAGAACGTGAAAAACGCGCTCAATGGCAGCCTGTTCGCTGATCGATTTCGCGTCCAGCTCGCCAACCGGCCGTCAACGACGATCACTTCCCACATCTCGAAGGACGGCCACTACTACATTCATTTCGACCCGACTCAGTGCCGGAGTCTCACTGTTCGTGAGGCGGCGCGGCTCCAGACGTTCCCTGACAACTACTTCTTCTGCGGACCTCGCACTGCTCAATACACGCAGGTGGGCAACGCGGTTCCGCCGCTGCTCGCGAGGAGTATCGCCGATATTGTGCATTCGTTTCTCGTAGAGTCAGGGGCCATTTGTGGTTGATCGTCTGTCTACAGATCGGCGCAGCTGGAACATGTCACGAATCCGAGGTCGTGACACAAAGCCCGAGCGTGCGGTACGGTCAATTCTCCACTGTATGGGCTACAGGTTCCGACTCCACCGGCGAGATCTTCCGGGCTCGCCCGACCTGGTCCTGCCGAAGTATCAGACTGTCATCTTCGTTCATGGTTGTTTCTGGCACAGGCACAAGGGTTGCCGTTTCGCCTATACACCGAAGACTCGCACCGCCTTCTGGGAGAAGAAATTCAGCGACAATGTCGCTCGTGATCAGAGAGTCGCACGAGACCTCCGTAAGGCAGGATGGCATGTCCTGACGGTCTGGGAATGCGAGATCTCGGCTCCCGACCGCCTTGCAACAAGACTTCATCGCGCGCTATCGGCTTGGGAGCCGCACTGACGCGAGCTACGCTGGCTCGAGCGTGAGCGGACATCCCTCAGATTGCATCTTCTTCAGGGCTTGGACCGCCACGAGGCTCTGCTTCTCGCTCGGAATCTTGCTCGGGACTGCAGCTGCAACGTCGAGCACTCCGAGTTCTGTCGGTGTCAGCAACTTGCGAGCGGCACCCCACTCCCTTGCATCTCGCCACAGGCCAGCTCCAGCATTCAACACTGCGGCCTGTGCCTCAATCCCATTCAGCATCTTCTGCTCTTTGACCGCTGCCCGCTTCGCCTCACGCTGTTCGCCGGCCGGCACGAGCTCGGCCAGCCATAGCGCCGGCCACTCAACGTCCAACTCCTGCATTCGCTTCCAACACGCCTTCTGCTTCGCCCATTCCGTGACATTGCGAACTCCTGCCGGAGCGTTCACGAGCACCTCATTGGCTCTCTCGGCCACCATGACAAGCGCCGCCTGCATGGCTTCAGAGATCGTCTGCTGCTGCCAGATCCTGTCAAAGTCCACTGCCATCCTGTGCTCGCCCGCATCATGAGCCATTTTCGCAATCGAGTACGCCACAATGTTGGCCCTGTAGCCACCCTCATACCACGGCTGATCCGTGACCAGCTTCTCGACCACCCGGAAGACAATTGCCTTCGCAATCGAGTGTCTGTAGAACAGCTCGTTGAAAGCATCAGAGTGCTTTGCCCACTCATCGCCAACGATCTTGGCAAACTCTGCGAAGTTCTTCTGGGCACCCTTGCTGACCATGTCGGGCTGGCCTCGCCAGAGCATCAGGAACTTCGCCAAGTCCGTCTTGCTGAACATCTGACGTCTTGGATACTCAAGATCGAACTTGCGTCGTTGTGCAGTCGTCAAGTGGGCTCGTGCGTCCTGATACTGCCCGCGAGCTCGCTCATAGAACCACTTTGACTCTCGAAACGACCCGTCAGGGGAGGGAGCGTACATGCGCCGTGAGAACCCCTCCATTCTCACATGGAATGGATGGTTTGCGAAGAAGTCCGCAGCGTTGACACGATTCTGACTGTTCGCATACTCGGAAATCCGCGGCACGACCTCGAGCGCCTGCTCCGGGTCCACGATCGACAGCTTCATCTGGACGAATACACGCGACAGATCGATGTTCTTCTTCCTGCTCGCTGCGTGAATCGATGCTGTTGTCTGGCCTCCATTCACGATCTGGAGGTTCTTCAGGTGCGTCACGGCAAGGCCATCTCGCGTATTCTGTGTTGTCACCTGCTCGGCGGTAGCGGTAATCCCATTGTTGTATGCAAAGAACATCTCCGGATCATTCTCAAGCGTGATGCGAATGCCTTTGTTGACTTTGCCTCGCGCTTGCAGAAACACGCGTACATTTTGTTCGAGCAGGCGCGCGCCCCAGCGATCATAGATCGCTGCCAACTGTTCGCCTCGAAGTACGAGCAGGTACGCCTCATAGCCTGCATCTGTCAAATGCGCACTTAGCGCCGGCACACTACCGCCGAAATCGGACACTAGATCCACCTCGATGTCCTCTCGGCCACGACCCGCA
The DNA here is from genome assembly GCA_965230305.1 of Phycisphaeraceae bacterium. GTDB lineage: Bacteria > Planctomycetota > Phycisphaerae > Phycisphaerales > Phycisphaeraceae. The sequence continues at coordinate 1,220,628 of OZ245998.1, forward strand.
ACGACGAATCGGTGAAGTCGCGCCAGGTCCCAGACACCGAACGTGACGGGTACTCCGTCAACATCCTCGGCCTTTCTTCCGTCGACCCTCGCACTGAGCACACGATTCGTCATCAGCAACAGCCGCACTTTGATCGTTTGCGGCCATCGCGCGGCAATCAGGTCCGCTAGACCAAATGCTGCTGCGCTCTCTTCGAGCTGGTTCCTGAAGCTCTCATCGAGAGCCTTGGACACGAAGTTGATGCCACGCTTAAAGATGGCATTCATCTCAGTGGCCGTCAGTGTCTTGATCTCCTGCGATGAATTCAGATCGACGACAACCAGACTCAGCACTCCGCCGGAGGCTGCAGGGTCGCCACCGTATCCGTCTACTCGGATTCCCCTTGGTGACACATAATGCGCGCGATCGGCAGTCTCCAGTTCGCCAGCCTCCACCAGGTGTGCGCAGAACGTCTCGAAGAATGCGTCCTCAACGTACTTGCCTTCGGCATCGGCCGATCCGTATACGTCCTGGAAGAACTCCTGATTGAATTCCTGCAAATCAATCGACATCCCCAGCACCTCCAGTGATGCTCAACTCCATCTCTGAAACATCCACGGAAAATGAATCGCACTCGACCAGCGATATCGCGTACTTGACCGCAGAGACACCAGTCGGCATCTGTGATGCGGCCAGTCGGGGGAACTCCGGTCCGACCCGGTATGTGCGTACTGAGCCTTCCAGCCATTTCACGTCTGAGTAGTCATCTGTCCAGCGGAATCCGGCCGCACCCAGCAGGTTCTCAAACGTCTCTACAGCCCCGATATCCAACTGCTCTATCGCCTGACGGACGCGGAGGGCTATCTCAGTGATAGCCAGACCATCCCCTGAGTCCACGGGCGCTCGATCCAAGTCAGTCACGAATAGAAACAGAGCAGCCAGGCCCGCTTCATCCAGTTGGCTCTCCGAGCTGATCTTCACGAATGGTGCCGCTCCACCACGGCGCGCCTTGACCTCGATACAGATCTGTCCGATCTCGAAGTCCTTCGGAGCGCCGAGTGGTCCGCTCCAAGCTGCAACCGCATCTCCCGCCGACAGAACGCGTAGAAGATGACGTTCAATCATAATGAGCTCACCGATCAGGCCCTTCTGCTCCTCAGGTGAGAGACGATGGTCGCCACCGCCCCGAAGCAGGTGGTGCCATCGCCAAGTGCGAGCGAGCGCAATGTGAACCATCTCCTTTTCGTTCTCGGCTCCGGAAGCGGAAGACAGAATGTCCAAGCAGAGCCTGTGAAATAGATCGCGGTGAACAGACTCGTGCAGCTTGAATACAAGCACTCTGCTGATCCCGTCCGGCCCCTCCGATTCTGTTACCTCCACGCCCTGCAGGCGAGGCAGCCTGCTTGTCGTCGCCGACTCCCGGTCGTGCTGGATGACAAACAAGCACCGGTCGTCTATCGATCTTGCCCAGAAGAATCCCCAGGGACACTCTGCGTCGACTCGCTTTGCGTTGATGGCGTTGGCCGCACTAGGCGGCTTCAAATCTTCCCATGGGTCACTCATCGTCACCCTCCATCTCATCATCCTCGACGTCGGCGCGGTAGTTCTCCTGAAGCCATGTCGTGTTAACAACGAACTCGACGCGGCTCTCCTCCTTTCCGGTTGGCGGAAAGCTGATGCTCCACGCAACAATGGGACAGGGAAGATCCTCGCCGCCTGACTCGGGATCGACATCCAGCAGATGTACGATCAGTAGCGGCCGCCGCCTCACCGCGCGGTAGATCCTGTCCGGGTAGTTAAATCCATCCGCCTCAGTCCTGCCGCTTTGCTCACGAAACTGCTCTTCCGCCACCGCAATCTCCTCCGGCGTGAGGCCCGTCCTCTCCACGCCTCTGGAAGACACTCTCTGCTTGTTTGTGATGCGCAGGGTGCCACTATTGCTCCGGCTACCTGCGGTACGCCGCTGGCACACAATCGGAATACCGAGAGTCCTGTCGGTGGTCGTGTTCTTCGTCTCGCCCTGTAGGCTGGCGAAGAGAACATCCCAGTCGGGCAGTTCATCTGCCTCCCTGGCCTCGATGTACCGCCTGATCGGTTCCGGGTCGGTAAGCATCGAACCCGGATGATTGTCAAACTCGGACAGGAACTGCTTCACGATTTTTACTGGCACACCGCGAAGAAGCCAACCACTCGCAACATTCTCACGGGCGTCCATGGAGATTCCCACGTCCTCAAGGTTCGCAATGAGTCGCGATGCTGCCTCAAGATTCTTCTTCAGGACCGCGCCGGCGCGTTTGAGCGTGTGTGTCTCGATGAACTGATTCGCAAGGCCTATGCTCACGACAACGCTTTCGCCGGAACCAATTTTATTGCGTGCGGTGACAATCAGTGTGTCTGGATGGCTACGAACTTTCAGCCCGAATTCCTCGGGGGTTGCCCCAGCCGCCTCCATCCGCCGAAGTTCATCCCGCAGCATCTCAATAGACTCGGCAATGTGCGCGTACCACCCCTCTGCTTCTTCCGGCATCCACACGCGGCACAAATCATCGTAGTCCGGGCGGTAACCAAACCACCGCCCCATCTGCATGAGCGTGTCATACATCATCGAATTGCGCAAGAAGTAGCTCGTCATAAGACCTTCAAGCGTAAGGCCACGAGACAGTGAAAAGCCTCCGACCGCGATGACGCTCAGCCCGGTCTTGGAGTGATCTGCATAATTGAGAGTCCCGGAGGATCGACTGTTGACCTCAACGACTTTAACAGATGCAGCAGCTTCATGCAGATTCGCGAGCACTGAGTCCCACGGCACACCCGTGTCGGAGTACTCATCGATCCAGACATCTCGCAATGCCGAGATCTCTGTGTCGCGGAGTGCCTCGTCGGGGGGCAGTGCGCCGTTTACTCGTACGCTTGCCTGTATTCGTTCCAAGCGTGTGTGGATCTCGCTTCGAAGCTGCCGCTGCACATTCGTGAATCGAGACGCGTTCACGAGCATTGAGCAATGCTCGTCGACGTGCCCCCGAGTCAGTCGTATGGCACGGGCAAGGACGAAAGCACGTACCGCGCTCATGAGACTCGGTGGCAGAGAAGCAACAATGTGTTCTATCCTGTGCCGTAGTGGTAGGTGGTCCTCATTGTCGTCGATGTGCCTGACTACGGAGGGCTTCGCATCGATGAACACACGATCCGGGCCGAAGTAGTTTGACGGTGGATCCAAGCTGGCGATGAAATGACGTGGAAACAGATCATGGCCCAGCATCTCATCATCAGAGCGTGGATCTATAAAGATGTTGGCGAAGGGAGTTGCTGTGTAGCCGACATAGCAACTGCGCTCGAATAGCGTCAGCAACTCCCGAATCTGGCCGTTGATGCGAGACACTTCGTCTTTGCTGTACTTGATGTTGATCGAGGCGTTATCCGCTTCGTCGTCAATAAGCAGCATCGGGATGTCAACTTTTGCTCCACCACGCCCAGCGCTGTGTTCTCGTAGCCAGTCAATTAGGTTCTTGAGCGTCGTCGGGTTCTTCTTTATGACGAACACCGCAGGCTCCTTCAGGTTCTGAAGTGGGATCCCTACGCTGGTAGCCATCTGTTTGTTGAAGTCGCGAACGGAGTTTGTGAAGGTTACGGGTCGCCGCGTCTGGTCATAGCGACCAACGCCAACGAATCGCTCGTCCTTCTGAGACAGGAGTCGGGCACTGTCCCGCCCGACGAACCCCTCATCGATGCGAAGCTGTGTCTGGTTCCGGAGGTTGTTGTGGATACCTGCGATCACGACGATCAGCTTGTATCCCGCGTCTGCGGCCTTACAGATGAGGCCCGTGTAGTTGGCGGTCTTCCCCGACTGTACGTGACCGACGACCATTCCGCGTCGATCCCACGGCCCGTCTTTCTCTGGATTCTCGAGCAGACCGAGTATGCGATCGGTTACATCATCAAGGGTGGCGATCACTCGGCCGGAGAAGCGCTTGTCGCGCAGCAGATTCTTGTATCGGCCCCAATAGTACGGTTCAATACCAGCTTGCGCCGCGTCGAGCCACGGCTCGTAGTCACGCTCGGTCAGTACTGAGCCGATCGCCATTGTCACTCCGTGGCGCATCTCAAACTCACGCGCCAACAGTTCGGCTTCAGAATCATCGACGTTGCAAGAGTCAATCACTCTGAACTTATTAATCAGCTCACGGATGCTTGCAGGAGTTGGATTGATCTCTTTCGCAAGAAACCCCTCGATCGCGGTTTCAAGATTCTCCAGATTATTCGTCATGAGATCTCTCTCCCTCTTCCATATCCTTTAGCATTTCTCTAGTTCGTTCCCAGTTTGACTTGAACGGCTCCGCACACCGCATCATCTCGACCAGTTCCTTGTCCGTGACGCCACTCTCGCGCAGCTTCGCTGCGGTGGTGTACACAGCATGGCGTAAAGTCTCTTCGGGCGTGGTGTTCTCCGCGATGAGATCAGGTGTGCTACCCATGTCGGCAAAGAACATGTCCATCGGCAATGTCGACTCCGTTAGTTCTAGGACCCTCATGAACTCGGAAAGCGAGCCGTTTTCCAATCTGGAGAGATGGGCGGCAATCACCGGGTGATCCCGATTGATCTGATAGCTGATCTGGTTCTTGTCCTGGACCTTGGTCCACACAGGCAATCGATTGTCCGCTGCTCTCCGACGACCTCGCGCGGTGTACACGCGCTTGGAAGTCGCTCCGATTGTCTCGATGATTCGTCGCAGGCGCTCTCGGACCAGAAACGGGGGCTGCGCCGAGGCCTTCTTGACGTCGATCTTCCATTCCGAATCCAGCCCATTGGGCATATCGATGCGGACGCGAGCGAGCTTGGTCAGTTCAGCCTGGCGGGCCAGCCCGAACCACGTTCCATAGATGATCAGACGCCGTTCGCGGTAGACGTAGAACCCTTGGTTCTTCAGATAGCCCTCGCGACCAGCGAGACGTTCCCAATCCTCTGGCGATACCTTTCTGTGATGCGGCAAAGTGAAGCTCTGAATCTGAACAGCTTGGTCGCCGACCTTGATGGTTTCAAGCGGACCGATGATCGTTGCCGGATGACGGGAATGAAACGGATCCCGGGCTTCAAGCGGCCGTTTGTTAAGGCGGATTTCAACCTTCCGAAGGGCCGCCTCACCTGACAGATATCTGTGAAATACGAGCTCGAGGTGGCTTCGCGCGTCATCGATTCGACCTACAAAGTGCTCCAAAGATGGCTTGCCGTCATGCTCCTCAACAAGGCGATCCAAATCCTCCCATATGACGAGTGTTCCGGACTCGCCTAGAGCGTCAACCCAAGGTATCGCCATCAGATCGTCCGGTATCTGCACGAGCCAGTCATCTTCATTAGCCACATGCTGCAGATCCCAAATGGCCGCGTGAGTCTCCCCTCCACTTCTGGTGACAACTGTGAGTCGCCGGCATTGAGAGAACGAAGCAGTCTTCAATCCCAATCCAAATCGGCCTAAATCAGCGGCTGTTCGTTCCTCAAGCGGATTTCGACTGCCTGGTCGCATTGCCGCCATAAGCTCATCCCAGCTCATGCCACAACCATCGTCAATCACCGCTATGCAGGGATCTTCTCCGGAGTCTGCACGGATCTCGATCTTCGATGCCCCCGCAGTAATTGAATTATCGATCACATCCGCGAGTGCCGTCTCAAGCGAGTAGCCGATATCCCGCATGCTCTCGATCAGGATGGATGCACTTGGAGCGGCTCGAATGGACCTCATGGTTGTTCTTTCCATTTTGGCTCGACGCTCCGAAGCTCAACGGCGGACGCCTCTGCGAGCCACTGGATACTATTTGACCCGCCGGTTATGTCCATGTAAGCTAAAAAGTGAACAGTCGTCTGTCAAACCACGAGCACCCCACATGAGCGACCCACGGCAAACTTTCGGCGACCTCCTGCGGGCGACACGCGTCGCCCAAGGGTACAGCCTCCGGAAGTTTGCAGAAATGATTGACGTCAGCCCCACCTACCTATCTCAGATCGAGCAGGGCAAGGTCCAGCGGCCGCCGACGGCAGAGCGCGTCCGAGTGATGGCTGAGAAGCTGAAACAGAATCCCGACCAGTGGATCGCGCTGGCCGGCAGGATGCCGGACGACCTCACGGACATCATCAAGAAAGAGCCGGTGGAGATGCCGGCGCTGCTTCGGGCGGCGAAAGGAATGACGGCCGAGGAGCTGCGAAAGCTCACGGAGAAACTGCGCAGGGAGCAGGAAGGAGGCGCGTCGTGATGAGGCGTGTTGCCGCTCAGTCGCACAAAGTGCCGTTTCTGCGCCCCGAGTGGATCGAGGCCGAGGCCCAGCTTCTGCTGGACGAATGGGCCGAACGCCACCCCGCCGTGATCGAGCCCCCCGTGCCGATCGAAGAGATTCTCGAAGGCCACCTTCGTTTGATGTGCAGTATCTGCGACCTGCAATCAGAGCTTGGCTCGCCGGACGTGCTGGGCGGAATCTGGTTCGGTAAGCGCGAGATCAAGATCGACCAGTCGCTTGACCCGACCACTCATAGGAGAATGTTGGGTCGCTATCGATTCACCATCGCACACGAGGTTGGGCATTGGCGGCTCCATCGACAGCACCTGATGAATGACCCATCGGCGGCGTCTCTGTTCGAAGCCGACTGCGAACCCGCGTTCGTGCAGCGATCGAGCCAGAACCCTTCGGAAGAGGTTCAGGCGAACGCTTTCGCCGCCCTGGTGCTGATGCCCCTGCAACTGGTTCTCGACGCATGGTCGCAGTGGCGCGGTTCGGATGATCCGGTCGCCATCACCGACTTGGCAGTCGGCAGCTATCACGAGAGCCAGAAGGCCAACGAGGAGATGGCTATCGATCAGTTCTGCAAACCGCTGGCCGACCAGTTCGAGGTGTCGTCCCAGGCCATGCGATACCGACTCCAACAACTCCAGCTCGTCGTGAAAGGCGACCAGGCCCGACTGTTCTGAGGGGCAGCGCGTCCCCTTTTTTCTTTCCAATGTTTACCGTTCACTGAACGATAGGAAGGAGCGGCCGTCATGGCCAAACCGTTTGATCCCCGGAAAGTTCTCAAGCACATCGCCAACCCTTTGCTCCGTGAGTTCTTCGCGCGGCGTGGAGAGCTTAAAGACGTGCCTTGGGATGATCTGACCGAGCACAAGATTGAGGCCGTCTTCGAGGCGTGGCAGGCGCTGCCCGAGGCGTCGCAACTGCAGGTTCAAGTGATCCTCCGAGACGTCAATGAACTGGCCGACCACCGTGGGTTGGCGGTCCTCACCGAGGAAATCCTGTGCCGGTGCCCCGAGCGGGCGGACGACTTCAAGCAGCAGGTCAGCAAGGCGGACAAAGCGATGTGGGTGTACCTGCATGTGCCCGAGGCCTTCGCGGAGGCGGCGCTGTTCGCCCGGGCCGACGCTCTGGCGGCCGGCCGATACTGGAACCGACGCAACGGTCTCCCCAAGATGAAGCTGACGGTGGACGAGGGGGTCTGCGGCAAGCTCGCCGAAGCGCTGACCGCGTTCTACGGACCGACCCAGATGCGAGGACGCCACTGCCATGTGGATCACTACGAGCGGTCCGGAGGCGGCAACTATTTCTTCGCGTACCTCGATGACTACCCGGACAAGCACTTCGTCTTCGAGGGCGAAAGCGATCAACCCGAGGTGCGTTCCGATCGCTACGCCTTCGAGAACATGTTCGTTTACAACGGCGACGATGGCTCGATGGAACTGTTCGCTCAGGGCGGCAAGAAGGTGTGGGAGCCGCTCCAAACGGCTTTCTGCGACGCGGTGATCGGGGTCGATGTCGATCCCGTCGATCCGTTGCGACCGTCGTTCAAGCTCGATCATCTGTTGACGCCCGACCACCCGCTGAGCACCGATCCCCAGGATGGCGTCGAGGACGCCCGGATCACGCGGCTGCGATTGGTGCCCCGCGGCAGTGGCGGCTACATCGAGATCAAAGCTGATCCTAAGGCGCATCGCAACGATATCTACCGCAAGATCGAGCGGTGGCTGAAAGCGGAGCACATCCCTGCTGGGACGACGCAGGTCAAGCAGGCAACCTTCCGGCTCGCCTTCCACCACGAGGGAGCTGGGCGGCAGCCCGTTCTGACCTTCGACGTCTCGGCCCCGCACTCGAGCAACCTCAAGAGCAAGCCCGAAGAGCAGCGGTTCGTGGGTGAACGCTGCCTGAAGCGGTGGAAGGTGGTCGAAGATGACGAGGAGTGATCTGTTCGAACGCCTTCTTGACACGATCGAGGATGTGGATCGTGTCTTTGATTTCGCCGAGACTTCCTGCTGGCCCAGCGGCGAGTTGGAGGCATTATGCCGGGCCGGTTTGATCCGTCAGGCAACGTCGGGGCTTCACGCGCCCTGCCCCAACTGTGACGAGGGGCATATCGAGAGGGTTTCGATTCACGAGCCCGAGCGAGGCGCACCTCGCTATTTCATCCACTGCCCCGCATCGATGCGCGTCGAAGTCACAGCGGAGATGTGCATCGGCTGGTCCGTCGATCTTGACGGACTCGCCAGGATGCTGGCTGTCGCAATGGGTATGAAGCAAGAGCCGAAGGCACTGGTGCCGGGTCGCCTGTGGCGGCTTGGACGTACCCCGTGGAAAGCGACAACCCGTGAGGTCGTGCTGGCGATCCGGCTGTGTGACGCGGACGCATCATCCGTCACTGCTCATATTGGCCCCGGCGGGCGGTCCATCGTGTTCGTCCCGCACCATAAGCCTGACGAACGCGTCTGGCCCGGCCACGTGCCGGCGGTTGTCGCACTGTCGCGGGTTGCGACACTCGGTCCGGAGGGGATCGAGCTTGACGTCGCGGCGATGAGCGAGCTGGTCACGGATGCCGACACGATGGCCGAGAAGCAGTCCATGTTGCCGGTCGATCCCGAAGTCAAGAAGCAGGTCGTGCGACAGCAAGCCAAAGCGGAGATCAAGGGGCATCTGGAAGACGACGTACTGATTGCTGCGTGGAAGATGCACGGTTCGGTTCGCAAGGCTGCATCAGCGTTGACCCAGCAGTTGGGTCGAACTGTCACGAAAGACAAAGTTCAGAACGCACTCAAACGAGCGGGTGGTGCTAGTGCCGTTCGTGAAACGGATGACTCGGCATCTGTCGCCCGGGTTGTCGCGTCGCAACCCCGCGACAGAGGAAAGAAATTCCAAGAACGTCGTTAGCCGCTTGAATTAAGCAGCTTAGGGGATGCGTGAACGGGCTCGTCGCCCGTTTTTTCTTGCGCTATTCGCGACACCGCGGGCCTCGGTCGAGGCCGGCCCGGCACATAACCGGCCAGTCACGACCGCACCTGTGATCCCTCGCGGCATGTCGTCGCGGCACAGCGTATTGGACGTGTGGAACGTGATTGGCGCGGTTGCCTAACCGCCGGCCTCGGAGCAATCCGATGGCCGAGAGCCACCCCGTCGTTTCTCACCCGTTCGCCGCAACCCTTATCCGCATCAAGGCCAAGCAGCTCTGCCGGCGCACCGACTTCACGCGGTGCGAGGTCGATGACCTGCAGCAGTCCATGTGGGCTTACCTCGTCGAAAAAGCCCCGCTCTACGACCCCGCCCGTGGCAACTTGGAGGCGTTCATCACGAACCTCGTCAACACCTGGGTCGGCATGGAGCTTCGCCGAAGAGGTCGCGAGAAGCGGCGTCTCGCGCATCGCAACGTCTCTCTCGACACCACCATGATCGAGCACGAAGGTGACCAGGTTCCGCTGGGGGCGGCGATCAGCGAGGTCGACCTACTGCGTCGTTTGGGCCGGACCCCGGAATCGGAGACGGACCGCGTCGAGTTACGCGAGGCGATCGCCCACGCCATCCAGAAGCTGACGCCGGATCAACAGGCGTTGCTGTCGGACGTGATGGATTCGGACGTCTCAACTGCTGCAGACCGGCACGGCGTATCCCCCTCCACCGTCCGCCGGCGGCTCAACCAGATGCGCCAGGTGTTCTCTCAGGCCGGGCTTGGCCCCGACGCCCGGTGAGCTTGCCCACGGACGGCATAGGTAACCCGTAGGCCCGCCCCCGTCCTCGCCCTCCAAGCAGCGACATGCTGCATGAGGGCGGGGGCAGCGCCGAGGAGCAACCACCATGACCCCGACCACTTACCGATTCCGTTTCAGCGACGCCACCGAACTGGATGAAGCGGAATCGACGCTGCACCTGGCGATCCTCGCGGCGGAGGGCCTCTTCAGCGAGGCGCTGCTCCGCGTCAACTTCTCGTACCACCGCGATGACGAAGGGCACTGCCTGCACATCAACGGTGGCGACGAGATCAGCGAGACGGTCGTCCGCATCTTCACCTCATTTGCGATCAAGGAGTTCGGATCGACGGCCTTCACCGTCTCGGCGACGCCGACCGGCCAGCCCGCCGAACCGCTCGCGATCGCTACCTAACGGAGTACGCCGTGCATGGACAACGGCTCAACGCATGGACATCCTGCCGACGCTGCCGGCGTGCAGCCCGTGATTACGCACAACCTTGGTCAGTTGCCGGCGCGGCTGCGTCGCCTGGACCGCTGGGTCTGCTGGCGCTACCTGACCCGCAACGGCAAACCGACCAAGGTACCCTTCGACGCCAAGTCTGGCCGTGAGGCCAGCAGCACCGATCCCCAAACGTGGTCGTCCCTTGCCGAGGTAGTCCATGCCCTCGGCGGGGGCACCACGTTCTCGGGGCCGGGTTTTGTGTTCGCCCCGGACGATGGGTTCTGTGGAGTTGATCTCGACCGTGCGATCGATTCTGTTACCGGGGTACTCAAGCCGTGGGCCGGGCGGATCGTCCGATCGCTTAACAGCTACACCGAAATCAGCCCGTCGGGCACCGGCGTGAAGATCTTCCTCCGCGCCACCAAGCCCGGCAAGCGGTGCCGCACCTCTATCGAGGACGGCGAGATCGAAATCTATGACCAAGGCCGCTACTTCACCACCACCGGCCAACGCTGGCCCGGCACGCCCCCGGACGTTGAGGACAGTCAATCTCAACTCGACGCCCTCTACGCTGAATTGTTCGAGCCGCCCCCCGGACCAGCACCCACCCCGCCAACGGAACCGCCACCGCCGCATCTGGCGGATGACGACATCCTCGACCTGGCTCGAGGGCAGCGCCGCACCGGGGCGAAGTTCTCGGCGCTCTACGACGCCGGCAACTGGCAGCCCCATTTCAACTCGCAGAGCGAGGGTGATTCGTCCGTCGTCTTCACTCTCGCGTTCTACACCAAGGATGCCGCCCAGCTCGACCGCCTGTTCCGCGCCAGCAAACTGTACCGGCCCAAATGGGACCAGCAGCACGGCGAGCAGACCTACGGCCAGATGACCATCGATAAGGCCCTAGCCAAGGTCACGAAGCAGTACGTTCCCAAACGACCCCGCCCCCGGCCCCACCCCCGGAACACTCCTACATCGGTGGCAGGTGATGGCGCGGCAGATTCGGATGGCACCGAGGACGGCATCGTTCCGCTGGGTGAGCGTGAACCCGAGACGGGCCGGCTCGTGCTGTCCTCCAAGCGGACCCGGCCGACCGCCGAGGCATATGTCCGCGAGTTCTACACCCATCCCGACGGTCGTATGCTGCACCACTTCGCCGGAATGCTGATGGCGTGGCGGGACGGGCGCTTCGTGGAAATCGAGGACGCCGCCGTGCGCAATCAGCTCCAGCCCTGGCTGCACGATGCACTCAAGTACGTGGTCGATCGCAAGACCGGCGAGATGATCCTGACCGACTTCGACGCCAACCCGGGCACGGTCAAGCAGGCACTGGAGACGATCTGCAACCACACCTACCTCGACGCGACGACACCCACCCCGTCCTGGCTCTCGGGTGCGACGCTTGCGCCACCCGACGAAGTGTTGCCCTGCAGGTCCAAGCTGCTGCATCTGCCTACGGGTCGAGAGTATCCAGCAACGCCGCGCTTCTTCAGCATCAACGCGCTGGATTACGACCCCGACCCGGATGAGACCATGCCCGAAGCCTGGTTCCAGTTCCTCGACCAAGTATTCGGGAATGACGAGGACAGCATCCATCTCCTGCAGGAGTGGATGGGCTACTGCCTGGTGAGCGACACGAGTCAACAGAAGATGCTCTTGATGGTCGGGCCTCGCCGATCGGGCAAAGGCACGATTGGCCGGGTGATCGCCAAACTGATCGGCGAAGGAAATGTTTGCGGCCCGACGACGAGCGGCCTGGCGACCAACTTCGGGCTCCAGCCCCTGATCGGTAAGTCGCTAGCCGTGGTGTCCGACGCCCGCTTCTCCGGCGACAACATCCAGACCGTGGTTGAGCGGCTGCTGTGCATCTCGGGCGAGGACGCCCTGACGATCGACCGCAAACACAAATCGCCGGTGACGATGAAGCTGCCGACGCGGTTCATGTTCATGACCAATGAGCTGCCACGCTTCGGGGACGCGAGCAACGCACTGACCGGCCGCTTCCTGATCCTGCAGATGACCAAGTCGTTCTACGGGCAGGAGGACAAGGGCCTGACGGACAAGCTGCTCGCCGACCTGCCGGGCATCCTCAACTGGGCGATCGAGGGGTGGAAGCGGCTGCGTGAGCGGGGCCACTTCGTCCAACCGCCCGCCGCCGAGGACGCGATCCGCGAACTCGAAGACCTGTCCTCCCCTGTGGGCGCATTCGTCCGCGATCGCTGCGACTTGGCACCGGGGGCGCGCACCTACGTGGACGAGATGTACTCGGCGTACAAGGCGTACATCGAAGGCGAGGGCTGGCACACGCCGTCCACCAAGCCCGTGTTCGGCCGCGACCTGATCGCCGCCGTGCCGGGCCTGCATCGCCGCCGGAATAAGGCCGTGGGCTACTTCTACGAGGGAATTTCTCTCAAGGGGGAAGCATGGAACGGTTGATCACACGCTGCTTGGGGCGCGCACTCGGTCCTTGGCGGTCCCTAGCAGTCCCCAGGGACTTGTCATTGCACACGTGTACGGACGCGCGCGCACACGCGCAGGCGCGTACGCGACATGTACGAGCGCACAATGCGAAGTCCCTAGGGATCACTAGGGACTACCGGGGACTCGACGTACACGACGCCACAGGTTGGCCCACGTTCGCGAGCGGCGAACCGTGGCGAGGTCGCTACGCCTCGGCCACAGGACGCCACACGGCCCAACGTCCGCCACCTATCGAGGAGGGGCTGGGGGTGCCGAAGTGGCAGAGCCTCAGACCGGATTAGGTACTTCCCGGGCCAAGAAAACACGCCTATGGCAGCGGGAACAGCCGCGTTGATTGTTTGAGTTGGTTGCGGACGAAAAACAAACCCCCAATGGAAATCGAACCATGAAGATCACCCTGACCCCGATCGACAACGTCAAACCCTACGAACGTAACCCCCGCCTGAACGACCCCGCCGTGGAGGCGGTTGCCCGTTCCCTGAAGGAGTTCGGCTTCCGCCAGCCGATCGTCGTGGATACCGAGCACGTGATCGTCGTCGGGCACACGCGGTGGAAGGCGGCGAAGCAGATGGGGCTGGGCAAGGTGCCCGTCCACGTGGCGACGGACCTGACTGCCGAGCAGATCAAGGCGTACCGGATCGCGGACAACCAGACCGCGACGCTGGCCGAGTGGGACTACGATCTGCTGCCGCTGGAGCTTGCCGACTTGCAGGGCATGAACTACGAACTCGGTCTGCTCGGCTTCGCCGAGGACGAACTCAACCGACTGCTCGCCAGCGGCGACGCGACTGGCGAAGGGCTGACGGACGAGGATGACGTCCCCGAGCCGCCCGACGACCCGATCAGTCAGCCCGGCGACGTGTGGGTGCTCGGCAAGCATCGGCTGCTGTGCGGCGACTCGTCGAAGCCGGCGGACCTGGATCGGTTGCTGGACGGCCAGATGATCCATCTGGTCAATACCGATCCGCCCTACAACGTGAAGGTCGAGCCCCGAAGCAACAACGCCATCGCCGCGGGCAATTCGTCGTTCGCCAAGGCCAACGGCAAGAGTTCCGGCGGGCATCACCAGAAGCTCGATCTCGCGCGTCATCCGGAGAAGGCCAAGCGTTCCGGGGGCAAGCAGATGCGAGCGAAGGACCGGCCGCTGGCCAACGATTTCGTGACCGACGAGGCGTTCGACGAGTTGCTCGATGCCTGGTTCGGCAACGCATCTCGCGTGCTGGTGCCCGGCGGGTCGTTCTACATCTGGGGCGGCTATGCGAACCTCGGCAACTACCCCGCGCCGCTTAAGCGGGCCGGGCTGTACTTCTCGCAGGGGATCGTGTGGGACAAGCAGCACCCGGTGCTGACGCGGAAAGATTTCATGGGCGCGTTCGAGATCGCCTTCTACGGCTGGAAGGAAGGCGCGGGACACCACTTCCACGGCCCCAACAACGCGACCGATTTGTGGCGTGTGAAGAAGGTCAACCCGCAGTCGATGGTCCACCTCACCGAGAAGCCCGTCGAGCTGGCCAAGCGCGCGATCGAGTACTCGTCGCTACCGGGGCAGAACGTCCTCGACCTGTTCGGCGGGTCGGGCTCGACATTGATGGGCTGCGAGCAGACCGGGCGTCGCGCCTTCCTGATGGAACTCGATCAGGCGTACTGCGATGTGATTGTGCAGCGGTGGGAGCAGTTCACCGGGAAGAAGGCTGAGCGGATTCCGGGGGCGACTGATCAGACTGAGAAAACCTCGGCCGAACTTCCGGGGGCCGAGGTGGAGAGGGTGAAAGCCTGATGCGATCAGTACGGCAGTTCCGCCAAGAACATGAATTCGGTCATCGCGTCCTCGTAGAGCTGCCCCGAGGCGGGGTAGGAACGCCGGCGTCGGACCTCGACGCAGCCGCGCTCTTTCATGAAGGCCAAGGCGACGTTGACCTGCGTGTACGGGGCATCCATCGCGGCGACCAGGTCTTCGAGCGTCATGCCTCCCGCCGCGTGTTCCTCGATCGTGAACGCGACCTCGCGGAAGGTGTCGCGCGTGCAGCGGTGGACGTAGTTGCGGTCCGGGGCATCGGGGAAGCCAACTTTCATTTCAAGATGGTCATCGACCACGTCGAAGGTGACCACACGGTTGCGGTGGCGAGATGGCATGGATCACGCTCCCTTCTTGATTCCGGGGGCGGGGGCCAGCGTGAACTGGCCGCGTTCGACCTTGGTGAAGCGGGCATCCGTGCCCTTCTTCTGCAACTCGCGGAGGATGGCGCTGTAGAGCGTGGCGTGTGGTGTTTTGCCCGAGCCGGGCGACCAGAGGCCGCGCTCGGTGATCTGCTCGACCATCTGCTTGGTGTTCATGGGTTCTTTGGCGTCGCCGAGCACCTGGACGGCGGCGTCGATCAGGCTCAGCTTCTTCTCCTTCGGGGTATCGGCCTTCTTCTTCGATGCGGCCTTGTCCACCTTCGCTTGCTGGTTGACCCGTGCCCGACGCTCGGCGGCGGTGAGCTTCTTCTTGACGGCCCCCCCGGAAGTGCCCCCGGAAGCTGCCGCGGGCTTCTCGTCATCCTTCGGCACGGTGATCTTGTTGCGGAGTTTCTGTGCGGTCTTGATCCGTACCTTGCGGTTGGTCTGGGTATTGGTGCCGACCCAGCCGCCGTCCTCGTGCTCGGCTTCGATTCGGACGGGAACGACCTTGTCCGTGATCTTGGCCGCGTAGAGCTGTCCGACCTGTACTTGCTGCTTCTTCACGATGCGTCTCCTGGTTGGAGGGTTCAAGAAAAAGGCCCGACCAACGCGGCCGGGCCTGAAGGCTTAGTCCGCGAACCGTTGAAGCTCGCAGAGGTACTCGTATGCCATGCTGTTGGTGCCTTGGAATCCATCGAGGCGTTCCTGAAGACACCGCGCCATCGACCTCAGGTCGTCTTCGCAGTCGGCCAAGACGTGGTGAACCCGTCCGTCGGGTTCGTCTGGTGTGAGGATGGTCACGACGATGTGGTCGCTTCCCGCAGGTCGCGTGATGGTGGCGTAGCGTCCGTCACGGGCGTCGCCTTGCAGATCGATTCGGGTGGTGCGCATGGTGCATCTCCTTCCCCCGCCCCCGGAACAGGGGTGGTTGTGGGGGGTCGTCTACTTCTGGAGGCGGCTCTTCTGGCCCGCTTCGAAACCGGCGGCGTAGGCGTCGAGCAGCGCCTGCCTGATGCTCCAGACCGCCTGCTCTTTGAAGTCGAGGCTGTCCATCTTGCGGGTTTCGAGGGTTTCGAGGCCGAGCTGTTCGCGGGCGATCCGCTGGGCGGTTTCGAGGGCGTGCTTGTTGGTTTTGATCGTGGTCATCGCGGTTCTCCGTGGGATGTTTTCGCTGTCGGAACAACCACATTGAGCCTCAGCTCGGCGAGAACATTAAGGCGTTAATGCCAGCATTCGCAGTTATTTATGGAAGTGAAGAATGTCCTTAGAACCACCCTCCGACGAAACCCCGGAAGCCCCGCTCAACCCCGCCACCGTGCCGCTGGAACAGCTGGCCCGGATGCTGGGTCTCCCTATGGATCACCTATGCCGCCACGTTGCGGAGGGTGCGCCCACTAACGCGAACGGATCGATCAACCTGGTCCACTACGCCGCGTGGCTCAACGCCTCCGGACATAGCGACACGGGCCAACCTGTGGCCAGTTCCGGGGGTGGGTAATGGCGATGGACCTACGCGCCCTGTCCCCGACCGAACTGGTCCGGCTGCTCAACAGCACGCCGGCCGGGACGGTCGTGAGCGCCGCGAAGGTCCACCGCCAGATGAACGAGGCGGGCCTGCGCATCACCGCTGCCGGCGACCCGCGGAAGGTGAACCTGGCCAAGTATGTGGCGTGGCTGGCCCGGGAACGTGACAAGCCCGCACCCGCCGCGATCTCCTACGAAGAACGAAAGGCTCGTGAAGCCGAACGCAACCGCGCGCTGTCCCGCGCTGGCCGCGACATCGGTGAACCGCCGGCCATTGAAGACCCGGAGCGTCGGGGCCGTTGCAGTGAGAACTTCCGGAGCTTCTGCGAGACGTATTTCCCGGGGGCGTTCCATCTCGCCTGGAGCGACGACCACCTGCGGGTCATCGCCAAGATCGAACGAGCGGTGATCGACGGCGGGTTGTTCGCATTCGCCATGCCGCGCGGCAGCGGGAAGACGACCCTCGCCCGCATCGCAGGGCTGTGGGCGATCCTCTATGGCTACCGACCCTACGTCTGCCTGATCGGCAGCGCCGAGGACCAGGCCAAGAGCATGCTCGACGCGATCAAGCGCGAGATGCTGGCCAACGACCTGCTGCTGGCCGACTTCCCCGAGGCGATCTATCCGATCCGAAAATTGGAGAACAACGCCCGACGTCAGATCGGCCAGCTCTGTCAAGGCAAGCCGACGTACATCACTTGGTCGGCGGATCGACTCGTGATGCCGACGATCGATGGCTCGTCATCCTCCGGCGGGATTATCACCGTCGCCGGACTCGACTCGAACATCCGGGGTCAGCAGCACACGCGGATGGATGGCACCATCGTTCGCCCGTCATTGGTGATCCTGGACGACCCGCAGACGCGTCAGTCGGCCAACTCGCCTGCGCAAACCCGGCACCGCCTCTCGATCCTCAATGGCGACGTGCTGGGGCTGGGCGGGCCGGGTGTGAAGATGGCCGGGTTCATGACCTGCACGAAGATTTACCACGACGACCTGGCGGACCAGATCCTCGATCGTTCGCGTAACCCCGAGTGGCAGGGCGAATGCACGAAGCTCGTCTACCAGTTCCCCGAGTCGCCCGAGGCCGAGAAGCATTGGGACAAATACGCACAGCTCCGGGCCGAGTCGCTCCGCGAGGGGCGGGATGGGTCAGAAGCGACCGAGTATTACGAGCAGCACCGCAAGGCAATGGACGCGGGGTCGGCGGTCGCCTGGCCGCAGCGGTTCAACCACGACGAGGTCAGCGCACTGCAGCACGCGATGAACCTCAAGCTGCGGGACGAGCCGGCGTTTTTCGCCGAGTACCAAAACGAGCCCGTCGCCGAGCAGACCGACGAGGACGTACTGACCCCGGACCAGGTCGCCACCCGTGTGAACGGTCGGCCTCGGAAACAAGTGCCCGTCGAATGCACGCGGCTGACAGCGTTCATCGATGTGCATGACAAGCTGCTGTATTATGCCGTGTGTGCCTGGGCGGAGGACTTCACGGGATTCGTCATCGACTACGGCACCTACCCAGACCAGAAGCGGGCGCTGTTCTCGCTGCGCGACGCCAAGAGAACAATGGCCGACTTACTTCCGGGGTCGGGGGTGGAGGGCGCGGTGCAGGCGGGGCTCGAGGCGCTGGCCACGACGCTGCTGACGACGGACTACAAACAAGGCGAGGGTGCGATCCGGATCGAACGCCTACTCATCGACTCGGGCTACCTTCCGGGGGTCGTGGCCAATGTCTGTCACAAGCTTCCGGGGGGCGGTTCCGGGGGGGCGATGCCTTCCAAGGGTGTGGGCATCAAAGCGGGCAACAAACCGATGGCGACCTACCGGCGCAGGCCGGGCGAGCGGCACGGGCATCATTGGTATGTGCCCAACGTCTCGAAGACCAGCGAGTTCCGGCACGTGCAGATCGACACCAACTATTGGAAGAGTTTTGTGCACGCACGCCTGGCGATCGCCCCGGGCGACCGGGGTGCCCTGACACTCTTTGGTGTCCCCGGAACTGGAGGGCGGGGTGCTTCCCGGGGGCACCGGCTGTTTGCCGACCACATCGCCGGTGCGGAGTCCTGGACCCGCACACAGGGGCACGGTCGGGTCGTGCAGGAGTGGTCGATCCGCCCGAGCAAGCCCGACAACCACTGGCTGGATTGCCTGGTCGGCTGCGCCGTCGCCGCATCGACGGTGGGCGTCGCCACCCTCGACCAGAAGCAACGCACGAAACAAACCCCCAAGAAACGGAGACCCCAAC
The DNA here is from genome assembly GCA_965230305.1 of Phycisphaeraceae bacterium. Classification (GTDB taxonomy): domain Bacteria; phylum Planctomycetota; class Phycisphaerae; order Phycisphaerales; family Phycisphaeraceae. The sequence goes on from OZ245998.1 coordinate 1,239,439, forward strand.
GTGAACGCGTCAGCCAACTCAACATCTAAGGCCACATTGCCCATATGACCCCACGAATCCATGGAACGGCTGGCGTGTTTTCCCCGTCTATTGAAGCGGATTCATCCATTCCGCTCTCGAACAAGGGGCACACCTGATAGGTGACGGGCAAAACGGCGTGCCGCGTGTCGGTTTTCAGCCCCGGCTTTGGCCGGCGTTCCAGGGGCGAGAAGATCAGCTCGGACTCCCGGCTGCTGGTCTACCGGGAACTGGACGAGGCGATGAAGCTCACCTGTGGATGTATCCTGCGGAAGAAAGCCCGCGATCTCGCCGAAGCCTGCCCGTTCGGCTGGTGGCCCAAGGCAACGGTTCCCGACGCCGACTCCACCGTGTAGAATACTCACACAACCCCGCCCCCGGAAGCGCTCGGCTCGGCCTCACGGCCAGCCGGGCGTTTTACTGACCCAGACGTCCGATACGGGGGCTTATGTAAGCCAAGATGTTGACAGATCGGCCGTTACAAATGAATACGAGGACGAGTTGCATGGGCGTGGCGACTGTGGATAATGACCACTAAAGGCATTGTCCCAAAACGCCCAACCGGGGTTAGCCATCTCAAATCCCTTGCACACAGAACTGCCAACTGTCTGCGGCACGCATCAATCGATCGCGTCGCTCGCTGGCAGTTCGCCAGCGATAGTCATTGTTTTCACGAGCGTGCAATGCCCATATGCGATCGCATACTTCCCTGTCCTAGATGAACTTGCGGCTAGACCAGAGCTTTCTACCGTGCAATTCATATTGATCAACTCCAATGTTGGCTCAGCAGATGATCCCGAAGAATTGGATGTGATGCGAGGCACATCGACTTCCCTGCCATTCCTGAGAGACGCGGATGGGTCACTTGCAAGTGCCTTCAGACCGACACACACACCACACGCATTCATTCTGAACACGGACGGCGGCGTCGAGTACAGTGGCCCAATCGACAATCGCTTTCTGCCACCTGAAGATTGGCAGGAGGGGAAATCCGGGCCTTGGCCGTGGGATGAACACCATCTCGCGAATCCGACGCAGCACTTCCTAGCCGAAGCGCTTGACCAGGTCCTGCGCGGCAAGCCCGTAAGTTGCAGGCAACGCGCGGGCATAGGCTGTGCGATACAACTCAATGTACGAACTGGAGACACCAATGGCGATCAACCACATCGGGCTAGTAACTGCTGATCTACAGATGTTGCGCCGGTTCTTGGAGCATTTATTACGGGCTTCGCCCCATGCGCAAGAGGATTGGTTCATATTGCCCAACTCTGATGTCGTCATTCACATCATTGAGATCGAGGATGCCGTTCGCCCATCCAATCACGACATGCACCACTACTATCGTCACATTGCAGTCGAGGTAGAAGACATCAGGACTGCCCTCAGTGACTCTTTGAAATTGAATCTTGCGCCATTTCAAATGGACATGGAGGGCAACGAGCACATTGTAGAATCGCCTTCTGACTCCCTGAGCCATGGCCTTCGCACGTTGTTCGTACGAGATTATGACGGCAATCTTTGGGAATTCTTGCAGCGTGGGCACAGCGCATCTGTGCTGTTCAAGTAATCGGCGTCACAACCTTGGGGATTCACCATGCGACTGTTTGTGAGGATGACAGAACGAACAACTCGTGACCCTCAGGAGCGCGTGGCAATGCTTCGGCATCGTCTCGCTTCAATCGACTATCAGCTATCGCTCTTGGCAAGTGAGAGCCTCGTATATGCATTTCGCAGCGGCTCCGGAGACGAAGCCATTCTCATGTACGAGGCGTCGTCCCTGACCGACGTTGATCGATCCATTAAGCGTGACCCGCTATTTCCCTACAGCCTGTGCGATGTGGTGCCAGTCATCTCGACGGTTGACATGGCGGATGAACTAATGGATCACTTGGACGAGCGGGTTCTATCGGACGCCGAGCTCGATGATCTGAAGTTCCCTCCCAAGCCAATCAGTGATAACGCGGAGTATTGGCTCGCATGGAAGCATCTGGCACCCTTTAGTCCTCTTCTCGCCGACGAGGTCCAAGACGACATTCATCGACGCACCCTAGTGTCGCAAAGGGCGCATCACTCACCCATCGAACTTGCTGATGATAATCCTGTGGGGATGGCGGTCGGCATCCTTATTGCTGAAGGAACGCTCAATGCCATTCGGGAGCATGTGTCACGGTGCGATGTCTATCCGGACACAGTGGTAGACTACCTAAAGCTTGTTCCGCTACGGTGTGCCCGCAACGACGCGATTTCTGAACTATCAACACTTGGGAGACCGTACCAGTCCAACGAAGGTGAGCTGCAATGATTGGTTCTACAAAGCCGATCTACGAGATTGTGTCGGGGCAGATTCGCCTCAATCGGCGTAACGACTTTGTGGCGCTTCATCGAGATCGTTTGATGCCGATGATCGTTGATGCAGGGATTGAACCGGTAGTTCTCCTTCTCACTGAGGTGGGTCGCTACCTACGCTTCTTGGACATCTATCGGTACCCATCACTTCAGGAGTATGGGGTTCGCACAGACGTGTTCTTGCGTGATACTCGCCTTCCTGAATATTACGGCGAAATCGGGGATTGCATTATAGGCAGCATTTCCGTTGAGTTGGCATTGGAGTTTCCTCATTGGAATGGGAACAGACAAGTCGATTGATCTACGTGACGGGCGGCACGGGCAAGCGTCCTCGTCCAGTTATCTACTCCAAGGATCGCTGGAGACGATCTGTGGCGACGACTAGGGACGCGCTCTGCGCACATGGTGTGTGTGTTGACTCACGTGTTCTTGTTTGCCACCCATTCGATCCTTGGGCCATTGGTTCGGTTTTTCGGGATGCAGCCCTTGCGTGTGGGGCAAAGGTCCTGCCGCTCGGTCTCCTCGCCGCAGAGGCATCATTGCGTTCGATTATTGAGGATTTTCGTCCGAACACGATTTGCGGTAGTGCCAACATAGTGTTGCAGTGGCATGCAGAACATGGACTCGCGTCTCTGTTTGAGGCACAACCGCTCTACGTGCATGCCGGCAGTCCTCTTAGTTCCAATGTCCAACACGGCATACGCGACATCGGCATGTCACGGATGGTCAATGTCTATGGTATGGCAGAGTTTGATACTGTCGCTGTCCAAGGCACAACAGTAGCTGACCTCATTCTGGCACCGCAACTTGACTTTCGCGTCGCTGACGAGGGGGGAAAGTTTTTTGCGCTGGAGTCGAAGCTTGAGGGGGAGCTTCACATCCGGGAGCAAGGGCGGGCAGAGTGGATTGGAACAGGTGACAGGGTTCGGGTCGTTGGCCAGTCACCGTCGGGCGAGCCCCTGTGGCCAGGCAATTGGATGATCAAGCATCTGGGACGCGTTGACGATGTACTGCTGCTACCTGATGGCGCGGGTCTTGGTGCGGAGCAGGTACGCTCGGCCATTGAACGGTTTAGCAACATTGGCCAGTGGCAGATTCGACGCCGAAGGCTATCAGGAGCCCCCGAGCTGCTCGAGCTGCGATGTGAGCTTGTTGGAGCTTATATCCCGGGATTGACTGCTGCCATCAAGAAAAGCCTTCTTGCAGAATGCCTTGAACTGGCGGATTCAATCCGCCACGGGTCGGTAGCCTTGAATGTAGTGGTGTCACAGTCTCCGGGGTTCGAAAGCACGCTTCGTGGCAAGCTCCGGTTGTTTGTTGAGGACGAAGTTGACGACAGGGAGCTTTCCACATGACGCTGGCCTCTGAGGTGACAAATCATCCGCTCTTTCCCAGCCGGTACAACGAATATATTCGATGGTACCCCAAGGCGCTTCAGGCACCAACGGAAAGGCAAGCTATCGATGGACACATCGAAGGCGCATACGTGCATGTGCCATTCTGCGATCGTCTGTGTCGATTCTGTCCGTTCAACAAGGTGCAGTCAAACTCTGCTCAAATGGACATGTACATCAAGGCGCTCGAGCGAGAGTGCTCAATGATAGCAGAGAGCGTGAGTGGTGGTCCGCTAGCATTTGTGTATCTGGGCGGTGGAACGCCATCTGCCTTGCCGCTGCATCATATTGAGACGTTGCTTGCAACTCTTGATCGACACTGGGGACTATGTCGGGACACAGAGATCACGATGGAGACCCATCCCACACACGCGAATGCGGCGTTCCTGTCGTCCGTTCGCCAGTGTGGCGTCACGAGAGTGAGCATCGGCATTCAGAGCTTCTTCGCCGATTCCTTGAAGCGGCTAGGAGCCACCCACACAGTTCGTGAAGGCGAGGCGGCGTTGGATGCGGCTCTCAGCGAGTTTAGGCATGTCGCCATCGACCTACTCTATGCATATGAAGGTCAGACATTAGAGATGTGGCGGAGCGAGCTTTCACGCGCCTTGATTGAGCATTCTGTCCCCCACCTGAGTTGTTATCCACTTGTCCCGCCCGGCGGTCAATTGCGAGCCAGCACGGGCCTCGAGATCGAGTTGGCAACTGAGGCGTTCGCGATGTCCCACGCCCGTGGTATGCGGCACTACGCATCGTGTGCAAGTGGCGGGTTCGATGTTTGTATGCCAGGCCATGAGTGCAGGTACGAGCTTCTGCATTGGCAAGCACCCCAGACACGGTTTGTTGGTCTTGGGCCGGGCGCATTCGGGTACACGGGCAGTGCCGCGACTGTGAATCGTCTCGACGTACGGGAGTATTGTGATTCGCTCCTAGAATCCGAACGGCTACCGCTTGCCTCCTACCGGCCGATGTCGAACGTGGAGAGCAGACGACGATTCTTTGTGATTGGCTTGAAGGCGCTTTCAGTCGATCTACGTGAGTATAGTCGCCTCTTTCAGCGAGATGCAGCGGACGACTTTGCAGCGGAGTTCAAATGGCTTATCGATAACCGGTTTGCAGAGTTGCACGATAAATGTCTTACACTAACGCCGCTAGGTCGCCTATTTGTGGACATGTGCTGCGCCGCCTTCTTCAGCAGCGAGGAGCGTGCTGCGGAGCATCCTGAAGAAAGGCAAATTCGGGTGATCTCGCGCAGATCAAACGTATAGAGGCTGGTGCATTTATGACGACTTGGCTTGATGAATTTCGGCGCGATCTCAAAGCGGAGGCATTCGGAAGAGCCGCATCGAGATTGCAGGCGGAGGCCTCCCCGCATGGCGATGCGCCGTCCGCTGCAGTATTGTCCGAGGCGACTGAGGTCGCAGAGCAACTGATCCCTAAGCGGTCTGTGAAGTGTGCAGTGGACGCGTTTTTCAGGTCCAAACATCCCGGCGCGCTCGAGCTTGCTGCCAATCTCGTGCCCATGTGCTTTCCGCTGTCTCCCAAATGGGTCCGAGATCGGATCGTGCGACTCGCAGAGGATGACAACTGGGAAGTGCGGGAATATGCCGCGAGTGCGGTTGGTGACATCATATGCCAGTCGTTCGACACGGCGATGGGCATGTGCTTGGACTTGGCACAGACTTCTAGCCCGCGTGTCAAGCGCGCGTTAGCTGTCGGTGCTAAGTATGCAGCGAAGTCGCGCGATCCTGGCTGGATGGATTCGCTAATCGAGTTGACTGGCCATCTACTAGCGGACCCCGACGACTACCTTCGGAAGAACCTAGGACCATTTGCTATTGGCGATGGCCTACTAAGGTACTATCCCGATGCTACTTACAATGCGCTACGCCAATGGTCGCGCGAACCAAACGAGTATGTGCGATGGAACGTGGCAATGTCACAGTCCACAGCCGAGGCTGCTCGACATCTTGATCTCGCCGCGGAGATTCTGGAGCCTCTCATTGAGGATGAATCAAATGTAGTTCGGCGAGCGGCAGAGACGGCGGTAAGACGTCAGGCGAAGCGCCTTGGTCGCGACGTTGGTCGCGTTGCCCAGACTGCGCAGAATAAGTGGAGGTGCCCCGCGTTTGCACGCGCTCTGAAATCACTATCCTAGGTGGCCAAGCATCAGTTGGTAACATCTATCTGAACAGACACCTGTATATGAAAGGAACCGGAATGGCCTTCATCGTACGTCGAGCCCAACACGCTTGCATCGTAGTTCATGACTTTGCTGCTGCCGAGCGATTTTATCGCGATGTGCTTGGTTTTGATCAGGACTCTCAGCACCGACACATCTTTCATGCTACCGACTCATTCGAAGTTCATGCTTGCGCGGTGGACCCAGTGCCGATGGCATCATTGCCGAGCGGCTGGCCATCTGAAACTTTCTTGCTGCCGACCATCATGCCCTCCGTCGCTCAGCAGCTCGGGCATGTCTCATTTGAAGTCGAGGACGTGAAGGATGTCGTCACTACATTGCTTCACGCTGGCCTAAAGCCTTTTCAGATGGATGACGACGGGAATCGGCGAGATGTGGAGTCCTCCGATGTTGATTTACAGTTCGGCATTGGCTCAATTTTTGTGTACGACCCGACGGGGAATTTACTGGAATTCGGGCGAGCTTGAAGTGGTCCACATACGGGCGAGTAGGAATGGGACCCTCGGCAGGAGTCGGTCAATTTGTTGAACATGGCCCATTATGGACCAGACTCGCGTCCGCGTCGCCGCCAGATAACAGCGGTCCCTACCCAACGAGTAAGCAACCCGCCCGCCTCGATCGTCAGGGGTAGCTCGAGTGGTCTCCTACACATTTTAAGTCCCGGCTGATTCGGCGAGTGTCAAATCCCTGCTTGTCAGCGTTTCGAACACGGTTTGGATCACACTACTTCAAGCAAGAAAAGGACTTACGGCCAACCGTGAGTCCTTTTTTTGTGGCCGTTTATAACGAAATAGATTGCCTAGCTCAGCCCCCTGCGCCACGTGCACGAGTGTGTCTTCGGCTTGCTGGTGCTGGAGAGCGATCCGGTGAACCCCAGACTCTAGGGGTACCAAGACTGGCTCAAGGCCCGTCCACTCGGACATTTCGTTTAAGCACCGACCCGCGGGCTTGGCCGCTGACGTGGCCATCGCCGAAGAGGATGTTCACCGATCCCCCGCTCTCGCCTTCTTTCTGACCATCCGAGCCATGACGCCAACGGATGTCGCCGTTCCCCGGGGTGATGTTGCCATCTCGGTTTTCGCCGGGGTCGATCGGTTGATCGTTATCCGTATCGGAAGAATCAAAAAAGTCCCCGGTATCGTTGGCGCCAAAGTTATCCAAGCGATCGAACGCCGCGTACGCATCGCCGACATACTGGCCGTAGGCGGTGGTATCGACCTGCTCGCCGTCGCCGATCATCAACAGTTCCGAGGGCCGACGCATCCGATCCATGTTGTATGGCTTCAGCCCACCGGGGTACACGCCGAAGATCCGCACCGGCATCAGAAGCATGTTGCTGCTGTAGTGAAGCCGCCCGCCTTCGATCAGCGCGGAGGGGCACTGAATCCCGGGGCTCGCCAGGTCCTGTCCGCCAGTGCCGTAGTCTCGGGTCGAGTCGTTGGCCATGTAGGACGCGATCAGGACCGCCCAGTCGGTTTGTCGGTCCGAATTCGTGTCGCCGTCGTAGTAGCTGTCCGGCAGGACATTGTCGAAGTCCATGCTGTAGCCATAGACCCCGACACCGATCTGCCTCAGATTCGATAGGCACTGCATGTCTCTTGCGGTCTTCCGCGCTGCGCCCAAAGCGGGCAGCAAGATGCCGATCAACAAGGCAATGATCGAGATCACCACCAGCAACTCGATCAACGTAAATGCGTGGGAATTCCGGTGCATACCATCGCGCCTTTCATCTATCAGGAAAGCGAATCGGCTTGCGAATGCGACAGCGCTTCGTCGAGCTTGGCCACCTGTATCTCCGGCTTGTTTGGCCAAAGCTGGCCCGGGCGACTGCCAAACCCACACTGCTGCCAGGCAGGAATCTTCTCGCCTCGTGACGCCACCACGTCCTGATACCAGTGGTAGGAATCCTTGGGAATCCGCTCACCCGTCTGGAAGTCCACATAGATCATGCCGAACCGGTCTTTGTAGCCTTCCGCCCATTCGAAGTTGTCCAAGATGGACCACTGGAAGAAGCCTTCCACCGGGATGCCTTCGCCGCACGCCCGGCCGACATAAGCCAGGTAGCGCGTCAAGAAATCAATCCGGTTCGGGTCGTGCACCCGGCCGTCCAGACTTACCCAGTCCCGGCAACTCAAACCGTTTTCGGTGATCAGCAAGGGCGTCTGGTATCGCTCGTACAAGAATCGGCAGGCCCAGTACAAGCCTTGCGGCGTCACCGGCCAACCCATCGCGGTCATCGGGTACCCGGGGTTAAACGGCACCGACTCGACCTCGCCGCTCGCTCCCGCGCGGACCACGCCCGATTCGTACAGATTGAACGCACAGAAATCCACCGGACTGTTGATCAGCTCCATCTCGCCCGGCTTGATCTCCGGCATCTTCGAACGCCGCGACTCATACGCCTTCGTCGGATACCGCCCGTAGAACACCGGGTCCAACCACCAGGCCGTGCTAAACAACGACTCGCTGGCGTTTTCAAATGTCGACTTCCTAGCGGCGTCCAAGTCTTCATCGCGCTCGCTGGCGGGGGTCGAGACCACGCCCACGGGCGCAATCCCGATCCGCGGCTTCAGTTTCGCCGTCTCACGAATCGCCTGCACCGCACGCCCATGCGCCAACAACGCGTGATGCGAAATCCGCAGCACATCCTGCTCGGGCAACACCAGCCCGGGCGCGTGATGGCCGTTCTCGTGGCCAAGCACCACAAAGCACTGCGGCTCGTTCAGCGTGATCCAATGCTCAACACGATCGGACAAACGATCGACCACGACCCGCGTGTAGGCTTCAAACCACTGCACGATCTGCGGGTTCAACCAGCCACCACGGCGTTGCAGCGCCAGCGGCAGGTCCCAGTGATACAGCGTGATGTAGGGCGTGATCCCCGCGTTGCACAACTCGGTCACCAGGCCGTCGTAGAAGCCCAGCCCCAGTTCATTGACGTCGCCCTCGCCTTCGGGCATGACGCGCGGCCAGGAAATCGAAAGCCGATACGCATCGAGCCCCAGCTCTTTCATCAGCTGAACATCTTCTCGCCAGCGTTCGACGTGCATGCAGGCCCGCCGTCCGTCATGCCCTTGATACACCTTGCCTTGGGTCTCGCAGAACGCGTCCCAGATCGATTCGCCGCGTGGGCAGGCCTTGGATGTGCCTTCGATCTGAAATGAAGCCGCCGCAGCACCCCAGATAAAACGACTCGGAAATGCCATCAAATTCTCCCTATACAAACCATCTATCAAATCAGCGTGGTGCTTCCATCACTCGCCAGAGGATTGAGCACGGAACGCAATGTCGTCCAGGTAAAACGTCACGGGCTGACCCTGGCCGGCGAGCGTCCAGTAGAAACCGGTCTTGATCCGCCGCAGGTCCGCGCCCTGGGGGATGACGATCTCGTAGCGCTGCCATTGGTCTGTCAGCTGGAGATTCGTCAATTCACCGCGCGTCGTGTCCGGGTAGGCCTTGTCCGCCCCGAGCAGCCCGAAGCCGAAATTCACCACCTCCCCGCCGCGCTGACCACGAGCCCAGAATTCCAGCACCGTTGCGCCCGTCAGGTTGAATCCGCCGTCCAAATCGCCCCAGTCGTTCGCCGGGCTCTGCCAGGCCACGCCGCCCCACTCACCGGCGATCGAGTACGACACACGCATGCAGGTCTCGCCCGAACGCGGCTGATCCCGGTGATCCGGCTGCATCTGAATCGCGCCGTGGCTGCCCATGTAACCCGAAGGGTGCCAAAGCAAAGCATCGGTCGCCTCCGCGTACACCACGCCGGGCAGCACGCCGTTTCCTTCTTCAACCACCGGCTCATTCGCCATCACGTAGACCGCTGTGTTGGCCGTCGCCGCGTTGCCCGCCGCATCGCGGACCACGACATACAGCCGATACACGCCCGGCTCATCCGGAACCACAAACTCACAGCCAGACAAGTCCGACGATTCGATGTGGTCCGGGTAGGACGGCGGGGTCTCGATCACATCCCCACCGGTCAGGTAGTTCATGGCATCACCCATCAACAACCACTCCGCCGACAGTGTGCCCCCCTCAGGGTCCACTGCCGACAAAGAAACCCGAACCGTCGCCCCCGCTGTCACCCGCGCTGCCCCTTCAAGCACCAAAGGCTCGATCGCCGGGCAGAGATCGTCGGGCGCCTGACCGGACCAAAGCTCAGCCATCACATCCACCGCGTTCACTTTGCTGCCGTCCGTCAGGAACATCCCAAACCAGGTGGGCGTAGCTTCAACCTTCTCGCCCCATAGAAACGCATACGAGCCCAAGCACCGGCCACGGTCGGCCATCATCGCTTCGTAGCTCGCCCGGTAGGTCTCGGCCTTCTGCGTGCTCGTCGGCTCGGGGGCGGCACCAAAGTCAGTAGACGGCAACTCCCAGGGCCCCAGCGGGCCGAACTCGGTCACGATGTAAGGCTTCGCCGATCCACTGGCCTGGTATCGCTCAGGCAAAGTCGATGCCCCCCCGTAGCTGTTGACGCCGATGATGTCGATCGACGGGCAATACTCATTGATCGCCTGAATCCGCCCCCCGCCGATTTCCGCGATCACGGTCATCGTCGGGTGGTTGGGGTCCAGCGATTGGATTAACGCCGCACATGCTTCCACGTGGTTCCATATCCGCGGGTCGTCGCCTGTTTGGTAGCCCTCCATCTCGTTGCCCACGCCCCACATCAGCACCGCGGGGTGATCCCGGTAGGCCAGCACCGCTTCGCGCACATGCTCGAGCTGGTCCGCCAACTGCTGGGAGTCGCTGTAGTCAAAGCCGTGACGCTCATGCCCGAGCCAGATGCCGACGGTCACACTGATCCCGTGCGAGTGTGCCTCGTCAAGCAGGGCCTGCGTCCTCTCATCGACGCCCCAGGTCCGGATCGAGTTGCCGCCGTGGGCCGCGAGTACATCAAGGTACTGATGCCCGCCGGCCCCCTTAATCCGGTACGGGACGCCGGCTCGGGTCAGCTGCCATCGCCCGTCGGACGCGCGGAGCTCTACCCGGATCGGGTCTGCTGTCGCACAGGCCGAGAACAGCAAGCCAAAGAACACACTCAAGGCGGGAACACGCTGGAACATCATCAACTCCGAGACTTAAAGCAGTACAGAAGGGACAGGCCACAAGACTCAGGGGTCCAGACGGATGTTGCGGTTCAACAGGGACCCCTGCTTCAAAGAGCTGGCGTGGCCATCTAGGAACAGGACGTTAATCGTGTCGTTGCCGCTGCCATGGCGCCAACGGATGTGCCCCGCGCCGCTCGCATCGTCAACGTTCGGGCCTTCCGCGATGGGGTCGTCGTTGTCGGTATCCGAGGAGTTGAAGTACCACTTGCTCTGGTCGGAGAGGTTGTCGCCGTCGAAGAGGTTCCGAGCGTTGGCTTCAGTATCGCCGTTGGCTTGAGACTGTGCACCATCGAAGACCAAAGCGATCTCGGTGGTTCGGCGTTGATTCGAAAGCTTAATCCGATCGTCCGGCGCCCCGAACCCGAGGGTGGGAATTGCGATCGGGTGTGCCGTGTAATGCTTCTCACCGGTGCCCAGTCCGTTGCTCGGGCACACAAAGGTTTCAACCGGCTCGGTGTCGGATTGGTAAGTACCTTCCTGACTCGTCATGTAACCGGTGATGGTCACCATCCAGTCGGACTGACGGAAACCCGCCGGCGGCGTTCCGTCATTGATCGAGTAGAAGCCGTAAGGCAGCAGGTCGTCGTTGTCCAGCGAGAAGCCGACAAAACCGATCCCAAAGCCGCGCTCGTTGGACAGGCACTGCATGGAACGGGCCGTCTTCCGGGCCGCACCCAACGCGGGTAACAAGATGGCAATCAACAACGCGATGATTGAGATCACCACCAACAACTCAATCAACGTAAATGCTTTTAAAGAACGATTCATTTCATATCCCTTTCTCAAGGCAACAGCAGTTCGCAATAACCAGAAGCCGTCCCGTGGCGGTCAGGCCACGGGACGGACCAGGAGGACTAACTCAAGACTCAAGCGCGACGCCGACGGGCGAAAAGCGCCAAGCCGCCCAGGCCCAGCAGCGCCATCGACCCGGGCTCGGGGATCACGAGCTGTTCGAAGAACGCGTCGTCGTAGCGAGGGGCGCCGCCACCCGCGCCCAGATCCGGGCGGAAGTCGCCGGTGATCAGCGTCAAGCGAGCAAACGCAGTGCCTGCCGGGGCTTCGCCCGTCACGGTGACCAAAGTCCATTCATCCACCGGAGCCGTTGCACCCACGAAGTCACCATTGCTGATGAAATCGATCTGGTTCAGGCCTCCGTCAAGCCATTCGATATTGACTGCCGCAACCTGACCATCACCCATTAGGTCGTTGCTGGGGTTGCGGACCCACGCACCACCGTTCCAGGTTTGGCCTTCCGAAGCCGCGAAATCCTGGAATACACCGGCAACCCCAAACACCTTGAGCGAGTTGTCGCCGCTGTTGGGGGTATCCACGATGCTTGAGATTGTGAATGCACCGTTGAACGAAGACCAATCCGCCGCGCCGGGAACTTCCGCCCCAGGCAAAATGACCGGGTCTTCGAAGCCCGGGTTGGCCAGGACGTTGGCCGAAGCGGTGCCCACTAGGCCACAGGCCGTCAACGCACCCATAAAGAAACTACCACGCAAACCAATAAGATATGAACGTACCGACATCATCATCTCCTCCATCAAGGAAGGTCGAGGGAAACAAACGGCGAAACACACAAGCCGTCAAACGAAATGGATTTCACGCAGACGGAGCCACACGAGCGGGACCCGTCGTTCCATTCACTTCAAACCAAGCCAAAAGTTTCTGAGGGGCTTCAATCCCCTCCTGTTCCGGGCTCATCCGCCCAGCTAAACAAGTCAACGCATTACGCCCCAGCAACTCCGTGTTCTGACAAACAGACGTCAGCTCCGGAGCCGTGGTGTATCGAATCTCCGAGTCGTCAAAACCGACCACCGACAGGTCGCCGGGCACACTGATCTTCAAACGGCGTGCTTCGGACATCAGGCCGACACACGTCGACGGGTCCGCCACGTACAAAGCCGTCGGCCGCTCGACCATCGTCGCCAGCCGACGCGCCAGCTGCTCGCCGCCCTGCCGACTGGCGGGCACACGGAACATCAGCTTGCGGTCACAGGCGATGCCCCCCTCCGTCAACGCCCTGCGGTAGCCTTCCAAACGGTCCTGGTGATCCTTGTCATCGATCACGTTCGTGCAAAACGCGATCCGCTCATGGCCCAGGCCGATCAGATGCTCAACCGCTTCGTGACTGGCTTCACGCGAGTTCACGTCAACACAGACAGACTCGTATCCTTCAATCTGATCGCCCAGCACCACCACCGGGATCCCGCTCTCCAGAATCGCCTGGCAGACTTCACGGGTCGATGCCGTCGTCCGGACAATCGCCCCGCGAACGCCCTTGCGGCGGAACATCTGCCCGAAACTCTCGCCGGGCTCACAGCAGGTCCGAGCACTCAGGATCAGCAAGTCCAACTGCTGCTGCTCCATGCCCGCACTCAACCCGCCCAGGACACCCGCGTCGTAAGGCGAAGCAAGCGTCACCGAGTCGGTAAACAGGTAAGCAATATTGCTCGATGACTTTTTGCCGACGACCGGCGTATAGCGCGAGTCGTCGATCGCCCGCATGACCTTCTGCCGAGCGGTCTCGCTGACCAGCGGGCTGTTGTTCATCACACGCGACACCGTCGCGGTGGAGACTCCAGCTTGCTTAGCGATCTGTCGAACACTGGCCATGGGTCAATCCTAGAGCAAACGTCACACAAACCTGAGACAAGAATGTAACTGTTACATTACATTCGATTCAACCTAATCATACCCGCGCCCGACCACGCGTCAACCCCCTTTCTAAAAAAATGCCCTTAGGGCTTGTTTGAGGCATTCAATCGCACATAATGGGGCATGGCGAAAACACACCCCTTGAATGTAACAAATTGTTACAACGGCCAACACGTTCGGCGCAGAAAAGCCGCCGGATACGCCCCGCCCGTCGGGCCGATGATCGTTTTGTTACTCGCTGTGACATCCAGCCTGGCGATCTTGGCTTGGCCCAAACCCCAGCGCGAAGGCCTCGTTTTCTGGACCTTCACCCGGCACCACGCGCTGATGTACGAACCCGTCATCGACGCGCGAAACAAACGTCAACCCGATGCCACGCAAGACGCCATCGCTAACGAGCCCATCCAACTGTTCACCATCTCCACCGGCGCACTGATCCGCCGAACCCAAGCTGGCTTCTGGGCACAAACGCCCACTGCCGACCTCATCGAAGTCGAACGAAGCATGACCGGCCAATTCTTCGCCGGCCCGGTCGAAGAGATCGGCTTCCATGACCTCACCGACATCCTCGCAGCCGACGGCATCGACCAACGACTCAACCCACCATCCTTCAGCCCCTGGACATCACGCGGCCGCGTCTTCGGCTTGCCTCACGATGTCCACCCGGTCCTCCTCTGCTACCGCGCCGACCTCGTCGAAGCCGCGGGCATCGACGTCACCGAGATCGAAACGTGGGACGACTTCGAGCGCATCATGAGCCCGCTGATCGGCGACCTCGATGGCGACGGCACGAACGACCGCTACCTCCTGGGCCTGTGGTACACCGGCGCGATGGACATCGAAACACTGCTGCTCCAAGCCGGCGGCGGCACGTTCGATGAACATGGCCGATCCATCATCCACAGCCAAGCCAACGCACGTGTCATCACCCGGATCATCAGCTGGTGTTTCGGGCCCAACCGTATCGCCATCGACGCGCCGGAGTTCAGCCCGTCCGGCAACCAGCTCAAACTCGAAGGCCGCGTGGTTGCCGCGCTGATGCCCGACTGGCTCGCCGGCGTCTGGATGAACGACCTCCAAGACCTCAGCGGCAAGCTCAAGCTCATGCCGATCCCCGCTTGGGAGCCCGGCGGGCGTCGCACCAGTGTCATGGGAGGCACGATGCTCGCGATCCCGCGCACCACGCAGAACTTCGACGCCGCGTGGGATTTCGCCAAGGAGCTATATCTATCGCCTCAACTGGCCCGACAACTCTTTGAGTCCAACCACATCATTTCACCCGTCGTGGACCTCTGGGACGAGCCGTTCTACGCAGAGCCCCAACCGTTCTTCTCCGGCCAGCAGTCCGGCCTGCTTTACACCCAACAAGCGCCTCACGTACCCCACCGCACTTCTTCGCCGTACCACCAGGCCGCGATGGCCCGGATCATGGACACCATCATCGCCCTGAAGGATTACGCCCAAAGCAACGACATTTACACCCCCGATGACCTGATGCCCGAAGCCATGGGCCTCCTGGCGGAAACCGAGCAACGCGTGCTGCGCGAGATGCAACGCAACGTCTTCCTCAACGAGGGGGCCACCGATGAGTAAACCCTTCCGCCAGCACCCGCTCTGGGTGCCCTACTTCTGGGTCGCGCCGTTCCTCCTGGTCTTCGGCGTCTTCATCGCCTATCCGATGATCCTTTCGATCCAGATGGCCTTCCACCAGAACGCTGGCCCGCGCGTAGCAGAATACGTAGGCACGCAGAACTTCCAATGGATGATGGGCGACCCGCTGTTCTGGAAAGCCGTGGTCAACACCCTGATCTTCGCTGCGGCCAGCGTGTTCATTCAGCTCCCCGCCGCTTTGGGTTTAGCGCTGCTTCTAAACAACGAGAAGCTTAAAGCCCGCGGCTTCTGGCGGATGATCTTCTTCGCGCCGGTGCTCGTCGGCCTGCCCTTCGTCGCGGTGCTGGCGGGCCTGGTCTTCGAAAAGAACACCGGCATCCTCAACCTCAGCCTCCATCACGCCATCGGCTTTGACCTGGAGTTCCCATGGCTCCAGGAGTTTGTGATGCCGACGCTGATCCTCACCTCGTTCTGGCTCTACGTCGGCTTCAACATGGTCTACTTCCTCGCGGCATTGCAGAACGTCGACAAGTCACTGCTCGAAGCCGCGGAAGTCGACGGCGCCAACAGCTGGCACCGTTTCCTGCACATCAAGCTCCCCGCCATCCGTCCGATCGCCTCCTTCGTGGTCCTGCTATCGCTCATCGGCAGCTTCCAGCTCTTCGAGCTGCCCTACCTGCTGCTCAACGAGAGCGCCGGCCCCAACAACCAGGGCCTGACCCTCGTCATGTACCTCTACCAACAAGGCTTTGACCGCGGCGACTTGGGCTACGCCAGCGCCGTCGGGTGGGTCCTCGCACTGGTGCTGTTCGCCTTTGCCATCGCCCAGCAGATCTACGGCCGACTGACCGGAGCCGACGCATGAAAAACAAACAACGACTCACCATGGCGGTGATCTACACCGCCCTTGCCTTGTTCGCGTTCGTCACGCTGGTGCCTTTCGCTTACCTCTTGTTCTCCGCTGTGAAGTCTCAGGAAACCTTCTTCAGCTTTGTCTTCTGGCCCGCCCATGATGAATGGTGGCAGGTCGACTGGTCGGGCTTCACGCTGGCACACTTCCAGACCCTGTTCTTTGACGCCGGCGTCACGCGCGCCACGGTGAACTCCTTTTTCCTCGCCTCCGTCACCGCGGTCCTCGCCACACTTTGCTCTGCCATGGGCGGCTTCGCGCTGGCCAAGTACCGCTTCCGCGGCCGGGCGGCGGTCGTCTGGCTGGTCATGGGCTCGCTCGTCGTTCCCGGCGCGCTCCTGCTCGCGCCGGGCTACCAGGTCATCTACTGGCTCGGGCTGCTGGACACCTACTCGGGCCTGATCCTCCCCGCGATCGCGCCGGCGTTTGGCGTGTACCTCTTCCGGCAGGCCTTCATCTCCAGCATGCCCAACGAGCTCATCGAAGCCGCCCGCGTCGACGGCTGCAACGACCTCCGCCTGTTCTTCACCATCGCCCTGCCCACAGTCCGCCCAATGATCGGTGCCTTCCTCCTGATCACCTACCTCGGCACGTGGAACAACTTCATCGGCCCACAGATCATCATCCAGTCCCCCGAGAAGCTCCCGCTCTCCGTCTTCGTCGCTCAGCTCCGCGGCCCCTACGGCACCGAATACGGCCTGATCATGGCCGGCACCCTCGTCGCCGTCGCCCCGGTCCTGGCGCTGTTCCTCATGCTCCAACGCGACTTCATCGCCGGCCTCACCGCCGGGGCTGTGAAAGGCTGAACGCTCAACTAACCCTTCACTGCACCCAACTGGATGCCCTTCACCAAGTACTTCTGCAGCACCACAAACAGCACGATCATCGGCAGTACCGACAGCGTGATCGCCGCCATGAGCACGTTGGTCTGCTGCCCCTGCGACGAGTCAAAAAACAGCAGGCCGATCGGCAGGGTGTAGCGGTGCGTGCTCTTGAGCATCACCAGAGGCCAGAAGAAGCTCTGATAGTTGCCGATGAACGTGAAAATCGTCAGCGTGATCAGTCCCGGCCGAGACAACGGCAGGATCACATCCCAGAACAATCGCCACTTGCTGGCCCCGTCGATCTCCGCCGCCTCATCCAGCGAAGACGGAATCGTCAACATGAACTGCCGGAGCAGAAACGTGCCGAACGCGCTGAACGCTGCGGGGATGATCAGGCCCCAGTAGGTGTCGACCAAGCCGAGTGTGATCATGATCTGGTAGTTAGGGATCATCATCACCAACCCAGGCAGCATCATTGTGCTGAGGTACATGAGGAAGACCTTGTCGCGCCCCGGCCACTTCAGCCGAGCAAAGCTGAACGCCGCGAGTGAGCTGGTCAGCACCTGCAAAAAAGTCACCGACCCAGCCACAAACAAGCTATTCCAGTACCACCGGCCATATGTCAGTCCGCGGTACTGGATGTCGTCATCGACGCCCACCCCAAATAGAACGCTGTAGTTCTCCCAGAGAAACACGCTAGGGATCCACGACTCGGCTTCGACTTCCTCCAGCGGCTTCAGGCTGGTCAACAGCATCCACACAAAAGGCAGCACCAGCGTCAACGCCATCAGCGTCAGTACGACATGCATCGTGGTCGAGCCGAACAGCTTGCCCCAGTAGGCCGACGGCGTGTACTGCGCCTTCTGTCCAGACGAAGGCGAAGCGGCATCAGTGGGCTTAGTCGTTGACATAGCGGTTCCCGAACTTCCAGTTGAACAGCGTCACCGTCAGCACCAACGCAAACAGCGTCCACGTCACCGCCGAGGCATACCCAAGACGCCCCAGCTCAAACGCCTCCTGATAGATGTAGAACGACAGCACCGTCGTCGACTCGCGTGGCCCGCCGTTGGTCATGGTCTTGACCATCTCGAACCCGCCCTGCAGGCCGCCGATCACACTCATCACCACAATGAAGAACGTCACCGGCGCAAGCTGCGGCCAAGTGATGTTCCAGAACTTCCCGAACCGCCCCGCCCCGTCGATCTCCGCGGCTTCATACAACTCGCCGGGCACGTTGCTCAGCCCCGCCAGGTACAGCAGCATGTTGTTCGAGCCGATCGCCGCCCACAGCCCCATCATGATCAACGAAGGCTTCGCCCAGTCCGCATCACTGATCCACTCCGGCGGCTGCAGCCCACCATCTGTCGCAGCCATCCCCGGCAACGCCACGAAGACGCGGCTCAACCCCAGCAACGCGAACAAACCCACCATCACCAACGCACACACAATCACCGCCGACCCCAGCCCTTCGTCCGAAATGATCGCCCGCTTGCGGTCAGGCACAGACAACCCCGTCACCAGCCAGACCCCCATACCGAGCGCCGCGGCAATCACCAGATACCCCGCCCACACCAACTGCGTGTGCGCCTCACCGGTCGGGTCCGTGACGTTCCACCGCGCCACCGACAGCAAAGGCAGCACCAACATCACCAGGCCCAGCCCCAGACCCCAACGCCCAAGCTCCTCTTCCTGCCACCATCGCCGGAGCCTGGACACCGCGAACCACAACAGCGCGACCATCGCCCCCGCACACACCCAGGCCAACGACTGCACCAGCCCCGCAGGCAACGCGCGCACCAGCGTCGTCACCCCTTCAATCGGCCCACGCAAAGCAATATTGATCGGCCCAGACTCGACCGCAAACAGCTTCTTCCAAAGGATGAACGTCGCCACGCCAGCCGTGAAGTGAGGCATATAAAACAGCGTCCGGTACACCGTCGAGCCGCCCACCGAACCGCTCACCAACACCACGCCCGCCACCCCGACGACCAGAAGCGTCATCGCGGTCCCGCCCAGCCCCGAAAGCGTCAGCAACACCGTCCCGGCGACCAGCACCGCGCCCGTGATGATAAATGCGGTGTTCCGTCGGCTACCGCCCCGCAAATCCTGCGACAACAGGATCGCCGCGAGCAGTGAGCCGGCAATCCCAAACGGGATCCCCATCATGAAAAACAGCGTATTGCCCAACGACTTCCAGAACCGCTCCTCGCCAAACGCCCGTCGGAAGTTGTCCAGCCCCACAAAGTCCAACGGCTCACGCTTGAACATGTTGTGCAGCGTCAGGTCCCAATTCGTAAACGCCAGCATCAACGCGAACACCAACGGGATCAGCGTGAACCCAAGAAAACCTAGGAGATTCGGCGCAAGAAATGCCAGCCCCACCGCGACCTCTCGCCGCGCCCGACGCCTAGATGAAGCAGACCGTTTCAAGAGGAGCCCCCTTCCCGCTGCTCCACCGGCGGGTCCGACCAGCCCATCTCCACGTAGTACACCCGGTAGAACGGGTTCGTGATCCACTCCAAAGGCACCTTCCGCCCCTCCGCCCGGTACGCATCGATCCGCGCCTGAGTCGCCGTCAATTCTTCATACAGTTGTCGCAGACGATTGTCCTCCGCAATCCCGCGTGCGATCTCTTCATTGATCGCCCGGGCACAATCCGCCACCGCCTCCTCGGGCGTCTTCACCCGATTGTTCGTCATGACGTGGTCCCGCGCGATTGTCACTTCGCGCCACACATACGACGGCGGCACAAACGGACTGATCGGCCCTGCTATCGCAAGCTCATCAAACGCCTCGGCGATCGGCTCGTGCGTCCCCCACTCGTTCGGGAAATCCGCCGGCTGACGAAACTCCTCGCTCTGCGTCAGCTCACGCATCGGCGGCAGCGCGTCCGCGCTGTCCACGATCTGCTGGCTGTACGACTCGCTGGCCAGGAACGCCAGAAACAGCACCGCCAGCTCTTTATGCTCGCCACCGGCATAGACCCCCGCCATCCTCGCCCCCGCAGACAGATTCCGAAACCCACCCGGCGAATGCGGGAACATGCTGACACTCACCTGAGGCGGGTCCGCAAACTCACGCACCCGGATCAACCCCCAACGCCCCCGAAAGATCATGCCGTACCGCCCGCTCTGAAACAGCGACAACGCGCCCCCGCCATACCCAGACTCCGAGGAGAAAGACGATTCCTGCGCCGCAGTCGGCGCGAGGTTGTCTTCATACGTCCAACGGTAAAATCGCTCGAGCACCTCCTGGAAACGCGGGTCATCCAGCCGACTCTGCGTCATCGTCTCATTCAAGAACGAAAGCCCATCACTCCGCAGCATCGTTTGCAGGAAGCTGTTGCTCTGCCAACCCGCCAGGCTCTCGCAGAAGAAAATCCGCTGTGGCGGGTTATCCGCATTCGCCTTGGCCACAAACTCCCGCCCGTACGCTTCAAACGCATCGATGTCCCAGACCTGTGGCGGCAGGTCCATGCCATAAGCCGCAAACGTCTCCGCGTTGCCCCACATCACCATCGTCGCGACGTTGCAGGGAAACCCGTACTGCCGCCCTTCAAACACCAGGTTCGGCGCGATCGCCTCGTAGGTCTGCGAAGGGTCGAACCCGAGCTCCAGCGCGGCGTCGGTCACATCCTCCAACACCCCCAGGTCGTGCATCAACGCCAGATCGCAGTCCATGATGTCCCCAGCGACCCCCGCGATGCTCTGCACGATCTTCTTCGTATTGTCCGCGCTGGCGGTGTCCAGCCGGAGCTCCATGATCGGCCGACCGTCATCCGTCACATAACCATTGTCGATCAGCCACTGATGAAACAGATCGATCTGCTCATACCGGGCCGGGTTTGCATCGGTCACCCAGTACAACACCGGCACATCGCTGCTCTGATTCGGCTCGGTGATCACCGTCACCACACCCATCAAAAACAGCAACGCAAACGCAGCCAAGAACACGTGCTTCATTGCCCTGCCGGCCCTTCAAAAAACTATCGAACAAACACCGCAGAGCGCAGCATAAACGAAACCATGTGTTCATTCCCTCGCATGAGGAAAGCCACGATAAGCCTCATACGCTCGGCGATTGTCCTCCAGGTCGACCGGCCGGCCCGTGAGCCGGCCCCACCACTGCTCGATCGCATCCAGATACGTGAAACCATACTCCCGGCTTGGTTCGACTGCGGTCCCCTCCTGCCAATCGTTCCACGTCACAATCTGAATCAACTCCGGTTGCCCGATCGAGGACAACGCCATGGTCTGCTGCAACACATCCAGGCCTTGCCGGGGCAACACACGCGGAGACCCGCCCCACCCCGAGACGCCGCTGTCATCAAAACCCGGGCAGATGAAACCCATAATAAAGTCCAGTCGCTCCGCTTCGTACAAGGCCTCCGCCCGGCCCGCAAACACCGCATAGTCCTGCACCCAGACAGGGTCCGGCTTGACCCACATGTACGCCGACTCAACCGTCGGGTGCATCTCCGGCCGATCCAGATTCTGACGGCAGTAATACACCGGCTCGGATAGCAGCTCGAACGCTGAGGCAAACTCCTCGGGCGTCAAGAACCTCGGCCCGAGCTCATCCTCACCCCAGTAGTTGAACTGCGCGATGAACGGCCGGCCCTCTCGCTGAAGATACGCTGGGTGATCGCCGTACCGATCAATAATGTACTGCATGTCGCCGACAAAACCCGCCAGGATGTCCTCACGAGAAGCGGGTTGACGGTAAGGCGGCCAATTCAGTTTCTCCTCGTAGCACAGCGCGATTCGCACATCGGCCGCCTCGGCTTCTTCAAGCATCATCGTCAAGTGCACGTCCGAATCCGCAGACCCCGGGCCGTACCAAAGCACCAGAAACACGCTGACACCAACCGCCTTGGCAGTCTCTAGTTGGTAGCGAAATACCCCACGGTCATGGCTGCTGTAAGGCCCAATCAACGGGTAGTACGCTGTCGCCAGATCATGTCGACCGTCCGCCAACAAGGTATTCGGGTCATGCGTCGCGCCCGGGCCATCCCAACGCCAATGACGCCAGGTCATCTGCTCAGGCGCGTCAGCGGGCGCCACCTCAAACCAAGGCAGATAGTGCGCCACTAGGTAAGGCGGCTCGCCGGGCAAGTTCCACTGTCCGCCCTGCCCCTTGGCGGTGCCAACCTGAGCCAATGCCAAACCCACTACAAGCGTTATCAATAACGGGCCGATCACAAACCGAGAACTCATTGCCATCTCCAAGGATCACCGGCCAACAGCTCGGTTGGGTCCGCCGGGTCAAATTGATCTACTTCTTCAAACACCATGAACTCTGCGTGCCCATCGGTGTACCCGTAGTTGCCGCCTCCCGCCCGGTGCTGATCCGCCGCGAAAAAGAACATCGACTCCACTTCCGGCACCGTGACAAAACCGCGGTTCGTCGGTCCAATGTTCTTCTCGACAAACCGGTAGTTCTCGCCCACCAGGTAAATCGACGAAGGCATGCTCTCGATCTTCTCGACCACCGCGTTGGGATGCGGCTCGCCAGAAACATACTCCGGCCAAGGGAAACGTATCCCCGCAGCCCGCAGCGCAGTCTGGTTGAACCGCATGTCGTTGACGCCATAGCTGCGTATGTCGTACTGATCCGACGCCAGCGGAAGCCCTGCCGTCGAACGTTCAATGTCGTCTTCCGGGCAGGCGTAGACCTCTGCCGAGTCGATATAGCGCTCGACCACCAGGATGCCGGACCAGTCGTTGAAGCCGAACTGCGAAGGCGGAGCCGTGACCATCGGCACGAGGAAACCATCGTTGTCAATCGTGTAGGCGGTCTGCGCCAGGATGATCTGCTTCACGTTAGAAGCACAAGCCATCTGGCGGGCGGCCCCCCGGGCGGCCCCCAACGCGGGCAGCAGGATCGCGATGAGCAGCGCGATGATCGAGATCACGACCAGCAACTCGATTAACGTAAACGCTCGGACACTCTTGTTAGACAACATGGGCAAGCCTCGGAACGGTGAAAGACCCGGCAGCGCTTTCGCGTCACCGGGCGGAGTACAGATCAAGCCGAACGACGACGACGGAAGCAGCACAAGCCGCCTGCTGCCAACAGCGCCAACGAAGCGGGCTCAGGAATCACTTCAGAACCGGCCGAGATCGAGTCGAACGTATAGGACGCGTTCTCCGCACCAAAAGGCAGAATGCGGATCTGCAGCACGTAGCTGGCGGCTCCGGAACCCGCCGACGGAGCCACGTCAAAGTTGATCGGCGTCTCGAGGTTGGTGTCGCTCAACACCAACGCCTGGTTCACGAAGTTGTCGCCGGCATCAAAGAAGATCGCGTTGATGTTGATGAAGTCTTCACCCAGCACCGCCGGAATGATCTCGACTTCGCTATCCACCAGATCGACCTTGACTTCGCCCGGGGCGCTCCAGATCACGCCCGAGTCCACGTTAGCCCCGGCCGACTTGGTTAGCGTGACCATTCCGTTGCTGTTATCGACCACCGACGCGGCACCGAAAGCGGCGCTGAAATGCGACGTGTCGTCCATGTTGTCCAGGACCGCGGCTTCAGAAGCCACCGCAGGGACCAATACGAGCACCAAGGCTCCCGAGATCATCTTGCCTAAACGCATGCTAATTCCTCCGTCATTAATAAGCGCTGAATGCGCGTCCATAAAACACCGGGGGAAACGCCCCCACGATTAGTTCTGTCCATCCGCTCCATCCACGGGCCCCGGCCCCGCGTAGATCCGATCAAACGCGAACCCCGCCCCCGCCCGATCGACTGGGTGCACGCGCAGACGCAAGCGATAACGGGCTGCGCCCATGACGCCATTCTGTTCGGCAAACGCTGTGACACTGTCGATTACCTGCGTGTCCAAGGCATTGGTGTCCTGCACCCAAACGGTTTCCGCCAGATAACTGCCCTGTGCATCGAAGTAAAGCAGTGACGCGACGTAGTACCCTTCACCTACCGAGGCCTTGGGCACGATCTCGAGATAGTCCGTTTCATCGGTCAGGCCTAGGTCAAACTCGCCGTCGGCCATCCAGTCCACCCCGGCATCCCCTGACCCCGCGGTACGCATCAGCGTCACGTAGCCGCCTTCTTCTTCGGAGACCTCCAGCTCCATCGAGCCGAAGGGCTCAGCGAAATTGCTGGTGCTGGTCAACTCGTCCAAGCACTGGGCTTGCGCCAGCCCCGCCAGTCCTAAAACCAAACCCGCACAAGCGGTGTGAAGAAGTCGCAATCGCATGCAGTTCCATCCGTTCAAACACAAGGCAAAAACAAGCGTCAATCCATGCCCGACAAACGGGCTACCGAATCACGGGAGATCAGTTCCGTAGACAAGCAACAATCCAAAGGCGCAAAAGGCTTCGGCGAATCGCACGCCTGGATCATGTGATCCACCGCCATGCGTGCCAACTGCTCCAAAGGCTGGTGGATCACGGTCTGCGGCGGACTCAGATATTGGCCGATCGGCAGGTCTTCCAGCGTGATCGTGGAGATATCCTTGCCGATGACCATGCCCAGCACGTTACTGAGGATATGCAGCACTTCCATGCATGCGTCCTCGCTGAAGTTCAAGATGGCGGTCACACCCCGCTGCTTCCAGCGCGACAGGATGTCATACGCCGGGTGCATCGCCGTGTACTGGATTCGGCTGGGCTCGGGCACAATGCCGTATTCCGCCAGCGTATCCTTGTAGCCCCGCAGCCGCTGATCACTGCCCCACTCGTCGGATTGGATCGCGAGGAAACCAATGTCGCGGTGCCCGCGTTCAATCAGGTGACGGGTCGCCAGTACGCCCTGCTGATAGTGGTCCGCATAGACACTGGAAACCCCCTGGTCGCTCATCGGGTGGTTGATGCTGACGATCGGCAAGGAAGGCACCGACGTCAGCTCAGCCAGCCGCTCGTCAAACACGATGCCGATCACACCATCCAAGTGCGTCTCATGCACCAGATCCAGGCTCTCGATGTCGATCAACTCAACCAGGTGACGCTTATCGCTAAGCATCCGCGAGACCAGCGAAGTCATGATCCCGACATACCCCATCGGGAAAGACGGGCTGTGCCGACCCGTGACCACCCCCACGCAGCGGTGAGCGATCTTCGGGGAGAACCCCAGTTGACGGCTACTCTCCAAAACCCGGCGACGCAGGTCCGACGCAACGGACGGGTGACGATTGAAGACCCGCGAAACCGTGCCCGCCGAGACATCCGCGTGCCGGGCGACTTCCAGGATCGAGACCGATGGATTCGAGCGGGCCATGTCAGAGCAATCCCAAGCGTTCCAGAAACGGGCAAACCCGGCAGCCGACACACACTTGACTGCCCAACGAACCACATCATACATTGCCCGGTGAAATAATCAATTGACAAATGAAATATTTCACAGTATTTTATTTACACCTTGCCCTTCATGGGCTTAGCTATCGCTGTAGCCCATCAAACCGTGGCGATGGAGACTTGGTTTGCTTGATTCAGACCTTAACAACGCGTTCAAGCCCCTAGGCAGACTCACCCCGCTTGCGCTGCCGATCGGCCTGGGTCATTTCCTGCCTTGGTTCACCCTGAAGGCCAACGCCTTCCCGCTGGAGCAAGCCCAGGCTCAGACCATCCCACACCCGCCCCAACTCGAAGACTTCCGGCATTGGAAGGATGCGCGATCCGACTACCAACGCACCCACCGCCACATGCCCGAGATCGGCATCTATGACTCACGCGACCCCGGCACGCTGCACTGGCAGTTCGCGTGCATGTGCGAAGCTGGCCTCGCAGGCATGATTATCAACTGGTACGGCCAAAACTCCGCCGAGAACATCATCACACTCGCGGTGCTCCGAGCTTTACAAGACTGGAACCAGCAGCAACCCGACCGCGCCCTCTGCTACTGCTTCTCGATCGACTCCCAGGCACAACGCGCCACCGAAGGCAAGACGCCGGCCTCCCTCGAGGAGGATCTGGCTTACATCCAACAATACCTGCTCCAACCCGGCTACCTCTGCCGCGACGATAACCCCGTGTTCCTAAGCTTCCCCTATGAAGACAACCTCCCTGTCTGGATCAACGCATTGGATCAGGTCTTCGGCAAAGGCCAATACGACTTCCACTGGATGAATCAACCTCAAGGCCAAGGCGAAACCGGCTGCTTTCTTTGGGTCGAGCCGGATGAACACACGATCGACTACCAGAGCCCCACACCCTGGCGCGACCCCGACAACTGCGGCAAGAACCTCGCACGCAGCCGTTACCGCCTCTGGTCTCAAGCATCGCCAAAGCATGCCTATGGCGTTGCCGGTGTGTGGCCGGGTTTTGATGACACGCTGGTCGCCTGGGCATGGAAGCCCCAAGCCCAGCACGACCGCGTTCGGCCCCGCGTGATCTCAAGGCACAACACCGAAGGCAGCTGCTACCGCCAGCTGTGGGAAACCTATCTCGACGCGCTGGCGGACCAAGACGTTCTGCCCTTGCCCATCGTGCAGATCGTGACATGGAACGATTGGGCAGAGACCACCCAGATCGAGCCCTCTGCCGACCACGGCAACCAGGCCCTCCACTTGACCCGCCAATACCTCAACATGGCTCAACACCATTGGAACCGCCGATGAACGCCAGCCGCCCGATCTTCGAACCTCGCCGACTCATCATGGGGCCGATCACAGACTGCCCCTGGGCCAATGAAATGGTCTTGAACCCCGGTGTGATCCAGGACCCGCATACCCAACGCATCCACATGCTGTTCCGCGCCACCGGCGACGGGCAAGCGCAGGGACAGCCCGCCGACCCGAGTTGGCCTTACCCGATCTACCTGGGCTACGCCTGCAGCGACGACGCGGGCCAGAGCTGGACTTTCGACACCGAGCAGCCCGCGCTCGCACCAACCTTGGCCACCACGCCAGATGCGCTTGTGATGGAAGACGCCTTCGGCCGACAAACACCCAACTTCGCCAACGGCTGCATCGAAGACCCGCGCCTGTTCTGGTTCGAAGGCCAGTGCCACCTCATCGTCGCTTGCCGGGTATTCCCCCCCGGCGCCTACTGGCGGATAGACGACCCGATGCAGCTCGCCCCGGGCTGGGCCAAGCAACCCGGCCATCAACTCGGGCGCGGCGCATCCGACAACGTCACCGTCAACCTCCTCTACCGTGTCGACCTCGACGCCCTCAGCCAGCGGCAGTACACACAAGCCTTTCAGTACATCACCCACCTCACTGACCCGGAGTTCGGCGAGAACCGCGATGTCCTGCTGTTCCCTCGTCGACTCCGAATCCAAGGCCAGTCCAAAGTTGCCTGCCTGCATCGGCCGTGGGAACCGCATCACTACCCCGGGGGTACCCGCCAGATGAAACCCTCGATCTGGCTCAGCCTCGCAGACTCAATCGAACAACTCGCAACCCCCCAGGCCGAGCAGCACCTTATCGCTGAACCCCGGTTCGAATGGGAAAACAACCGGATCGGTGCCAGCGCCCCACCTATCGAGATCGAGCCCGGCAGATGGCTGATCAGTTACCACGGCAAGCAAGACACGACCGTCGGCTACACGCAGTCGATGATGATCCTCGAAGAACACCCCGACACCGTGATGCGTGTCCGGCACCGGTGTTCCGATCGACTACTGATTCCTCAGGAGCCCTGGGAACAACCCGGCAAGTTCACGACGCCTTGCCTGTTTGTGACCGCCATCCTGCCGCAAGGCCAGTCCCCTTGCCAAATTTACTACGGGGCGGGCGACGAGCGCCTTGGCGTGGCCGAGTGCGACTTGAAGCAGCTCATCAAGCACGTTCAGCGTTTTGATGACAACGGGCGACGCCTGACCGCCGAGGTCCCGAATCTGCTGCCCGCCACCCAACTGGAAGACGCCAGCCGAAGCTAACATATCCACTGCATCGGACGCATCCACTACGCCTACCAAGACGGTGGCGTGAGGATGCCGAGACGGGCAGCAACGACTTCGACAAGCCGAACCACCCGGTGGGCATGCAGCTTGGCCGGATGCTTGTTCGGATTATTAGATCGAGCGTTCGGTGGACGCCGCTGGCCTGACGAGTGTGTACCACGACTACTACGCTGGCCCGTCATTAATCGAAACACGCAACGGCTCGGACTTGGTCGTTCAGCAGTACGTCTGGCGCGGTCTGTTGGGCGGCTACGTGGATGAGTTGATCCAGATCGCCAGCAACGACGATCTTCTGGATGGTGGGGAGCAGGTCTGCGAGACCAAGCACTGGGCGTTGAGCGATGCGTCGTACTGCATCATCGGCCTAGTCGATGCCTCGGGGGACCTGGTGGAGCGTTACGAGTACACGCCGTACGGTGAGCGTCAGGTTTATGTGTCTGCAGGGAGCAACGACGCGCTGGCGCAGACGCCGCGGATGCTGAGTCGACGGGTCGTGACGGATGGCAGCATCGAGCAGCCTTGGGGTCTGAACCCGTTCGGCTTCCAGGGTCTGCTGCATGAAGATGCAACAGGGTTGGTGCACAACCGGGCTCGGTCGTACCACGTGCGTTTCGGCCGATTTATCCAGGCCGACCCAGCGGGCTACCCGGACGGTTACTCGCGGTACGCGGCGTACCACGTCATGCGTGGGAGCGTGGACCCGACTGGGTTGGATGACACCCTGACGATGCGGTTTGATCGCGCGTTCGAACACGAGACGGATCAGCGTGTAGCACGTTCGCAGATGGAAACTTTAATTGATGTCGTGTCGCGAGACGGCGTAGTTGATGCCGCGGATATGGGCACACTCCGAAGGCACTACGGGTATCTGATCTCGTTGGAAGTTGATCGCGTCCAGCGGAATCTGGCGTACTCGGAAGAGTTGCGTGGGATGTACTCGGGTGTTGGTGTGTTGCGTGGGACGCTTTCGATCACGACGAGCACGGTCACAATAGGTGGTTCTGATGCGCTTGGCCTAACGGACTCGGATCGTTATCAAGGCGGTGGGTATGGGACGATTCGTGGTACGGCGGAAGTCGCGACGATTGCGGTTCCGGGGTGGGTCGGACCGAAAACAGCTCGCAGGATAGAACGCGCTTGGGCGGCGTCAAGGGGGCGACAGGTTGATGAGTGTGTTCAGGCCGCATCAAGTCAACGACAGCCTTGGTTGCAGTATTGGGAAGGATTAGGAAGAGTCAATCGAGCCGGCTATCCGAGTCTTGGGCATACTATTGGACGCCATGTGGGCCGCACTGACCAGGAATTACTTGACCGTTTGTTATTGAATCCGAAAATTAACGCTGCTAGTACGTTTACTGACCAAACTGTCGCGGAAGAGGTCATAGGATCAACAATCGCCGCAAACAGAACAGAGATCGCTGCATGAACCCGTGCTGCAGGTCCTGGGTCAAGACTGCGCCTTGATTACAGTGGTACCCAAGTTGTTGGACGTGGCGTGCAGCGAGGAGGTGTTGTTGGGGGCCGCGTTAATGCAAGAGTCATTTTGCAGATGCGCGAAATTGGTCGATATCACATCTTGACCGCTAATCCGGAGTAATTGATGAGTTATTCAAAGACATATCCCGCACTCTTTCAATTTTTAGGGTCATGGTTTCCGGATTCTGATTTTGAGGGGCTTTCAGATTCTCAGGTCGCAGAGGCTTTCTTGGATACACCGAATGACCAAGAGCACGTCATGGTGCGATGTGAAATTAACGCATTGATTTCCAGCGATGAAACACTGCCTTGGCAGGATATTGCAAAGGAAGCAAATCGTTACTTTCATAATGAAGAAGAATGCTACGCTTGGCTCGTCATGATTCGAGACAAACTCAGTAGGTGATACCGGAAGATCGAGCGGGCCTGGGCGGCTTCACGAGCGAGGCATCTCGACGAGTGTGTCGAGGCCCCAAAGAGAACAGGCGATGTATCGCTTGATATTCTGGATTCAAATACCACTATCAATATTTCGCCGTATGCAGATGAGACTGTTAATGGTCAGCGTGTGCAGGGGTATGGCCCAACTGTTCCGTACAACCGCCGAGCTGCGTATGGCAATACGCCAACGGCTGCTGATCGTGCTGCGGGCACAACGGATCACCAGCCGCCACTTGTTCAACGTTATTATGAGGGTGCCCCTCAAACCGGAGAGGTTCCAGGGTTTTTACAGACTGATGCACAACGCAGAGCTAGTGCAGCAGATCAATCACGACTGGTTGCCCCTGTGGAAGATTATCATTCACAAGGTGGTGTTTTAAGACAGTATTCGTTGCGCACGAGGCGGTTCTACTTTGGGTATTAGCGATTCGTATCAAGATGATTTGCGGAAACATTACTCCTCTGCTTGGGGAGCTGAAGGTTCTGTTCGCTCGTGGGATCAAGCCAATCCTTTGCCTCAGAGATGCGATGTGTTGGAATTTTCACCAGTGCACAGAAGGCCTTATTGGATTTATGCGACTTGCGGCATGACATCTTTTGCCAAGCCTGCTTTGCTGGAGCTGTTTCTGCTTTCTCCGGTTCAGTCGGACGATCATTTGGAGCTGTTGACTGCGATAGCGCATTACCACCAAACATGCGAGAGTCTCGGCCTTGGTCACACGGTTAATTTTGGTAGGCCTTGGGCTGAAGGTTCGAAATGTGATTTTGGTTTGATCTCGCTGCCTTACCCGTTTGGCCCTGAGCTTGAAAATGCTTCTGTGGGTGAAATGGCATCACGAGTTCTTTGGCTGGTCCCGATCACTCCGGAAGAGCGAGCTTTTAAGCAGGCTTCTGGTTTAGATGCGCTTGAGGAAGCGTTTGAGCGGAATCAGTTCAATTGCTTGGATGTTGTTAGATCTTCGATGGTTTGAAAGTAGTCGCTTAGGCTTTGTGTTTGGTGATCAAATGAATGACGAAGAAATTTTGCGTTTTCAAGAAAAGTTTGCTGCGCTTTTAAAGGCAGCTCGCGGTCAGTCTGGCGAGACGAAACGTGTTGTTCAGGCGTATTTGGATCAGAGTTACCGCTTGGGTTTAGTCGCCGATGAAGTGACGGACTTTTTTTGTGTGTCCGCTCCAAGCGTGATTGAGATGGCGGATTGCGATGTGAGTGAAGGCGATGAATTTGTGGGCCTTTTTGATGGTTTACATGATCAGATGCTTCGCACCTTGTAAAGCTCTTTGATCCATTGATGGCGAAATAAAGCAGCCCGGCCAGATGGCCGGGCTGCTGCCGTGTTGGTTGATTGGTGTTGTTTACGAGGCGGCTTTGCCGCCGTTAGCCGCGATGAGTACGCCGAGGTGTTCCAAGCACGTTCAATGTTCCTGGCTTTACGGGAGCTCACGCGGCAGACAGAACCTTGATGATCCAACACATTGCGGCAGAGTCTGGCATGCCCCAACGTGCTGTTCAGCGTTGGCTTTCCACCAACAATGTTCGTCTTCACCATTCAGGAGGCGAAGCGGTCCAGATTATTCCGGCGAATGTGCATAGTCTTCACCACTCTGGCGCTGCCCAACAACTACGTGGAGGAGGAAGTTAATGTCAGATCCAAGATTTGAAGCAGAGACACCGTTTACTGATGCTGAAGTTGCGGAGATTGAAAAAGCGATTGGAAGAAGTTTGCCAAGTGACTATCTAGACTTTGTAATGGAGTATGGCGGTGCTTTCGTCGGCGGTTTGGTCGATGGGTCTGGCGAGTTGTCCATATTGACTTTTTTTTCGGCAAACGGCGATGCGGGTATTATCGCCAAATTGAGCACACACATCGACCTAAAGAATGACGGAGTCCTGCCCATCGCTGATTGCGAATTAGGTAACCTTTACGTGCTGGGAAATGACAACGCAGTCCATTACATTAACTACTATAGTGGTGAAATCAAGACCACTAGGGTTGGAAACTCGTTTAGCGAGTTTCTCGCGAAAATTGTTGTTGCTGAAGAGTAGCGGTTCTTGAGGGCTTATCGTAACCCGGGCAAAATGCTGTGGTCAGCGGGATTTACGTGTCTTCCAACTGAATTCCAAGTTAACCATATCGACCATGTTATCCAATCTTTAGTTTTTCGGGCGTGGATCGAAGCCCCGCCTACTCTGGTGCGAGAGAAGAAATTGTAGAAAGCTTGATGTCTAATGACGCGGCCTTGCGCTCGTACGAACATGTGCAAAGGCATGGCGTTGATGTGGAGATCAATTTCACAGACGCGCCCGTGACGCGCGAGGGCGACAAAATTAACGGCCAATTCTTGCAAGGCGAAGGTCGCATTGTGATTTACGCAAGAAACGCAGACGGCATTGTACAAATTTTGGCACATGAATCCATACATGTTGACCGGCTGCACAGAAATGGTATTCGTATTCCTACTAGACAAGAGGAATTTTTGGCCAGGCGGCGCCAATTCTTGGCCGAGCATGGCCGCAGGCCAACAGTCCAAGAATCTCAGCGTATGATGGAAGAAATGGATCGGTTTTGTCCTGAGTTGCGTGAAGGTATGCGCAATCCATTTGAGTGATAACATGAAATCAATTGAATACGATATAAGTGCACCTGAAGCGATGCTAGATTTGGCATTTAAAATTGAAAAAGATCCGAGTTGTGATTTACTATGCCCGATATGCCGCAGCCCATTGCTATTAGTCCTATCTGAAGAAAGTGTACGGCGCCATGGGTGTCATCCTGGCATTTACTGTCCAAATGATCTTGATCATGTTTGCGTAACAGTAAACATCGCGTTTTGATATATTATCTGCGTGGGCAGTATTTTACGGCAATTTAGCAGGCAGCTCCGGCAAATAACCAGGAATAGAAGACGGGCTAGAGTCGGCGGCTTCGGCGGGGATGAATAGAGTTCGGCCTCGTCGGAGAAGGTGATGAATCCAAGATTTGACTACTTGGTCACAAGTTACTTGGCGCAAGTTGAACGTGCAGTAAAACTGTTACGCAAGGAAGAAAACACAAAGACACTTCTTGAGGCTTGGCGATCAGGATGCCTTGCAAAATCAGGTGTTTTAGAAGGAAGGTTTAAGTGCGAATTCCACGGCATTTGTTGCGCTGTCGATTTCGAGGATTGTCGAGTTGATTTTGATTTTGGGCCAAATAATCGTAGTGATTGTTTTGACCTATGGCGACTGAAGCAGTATTTGTCATCAGTTGACGCCAGAGTGTTCGGTTATGTCGATGAAACAGAGTTGGCAGACGATTTTCGCCTTGCCCTGGCAGCTTCGCGGATTTGCAAGCTTGAGAATTCGAACTTGTATATTTTGGCCTAAATACGGATAGGCTTTGTGTATGCATGCAATCCATGTGGACGGCAGAGGTGCCAGTAAGTAGATCCACTGTCGTCGTTGAGAATCGATGAGTTTCGGGTTATGAGCGGCTCCGGAGGGTTTTTCGAAAATCAGCCTAGATTCTGAAAATATGGTGTTCGGCAGGATTTACACGTCTATCAGATGGTGCCCATGTTGCCCGTATCGATCATCTTCGCCAATCTTTAAGTGGCAAAATAAGGGGCACTTTTGATCTTCGGGGCTGGCACTAAGAAGCCAGGGTATTGCCTCAAACAACAATCGCATCGTACACCGCTGAAATAGCTGAAATAGTACGTTTTGTAGACGCACCTAGAACTATGCGGAACCGGCGGACACTTCTCGCAGGCTTTCATACAATTTCGACGGTCCGATTAGAATCTCTTTTAAGCCATCTTGCACTTGCTCTGAATTGAGAGCTTGTGAACTCATGGTTGAATGAGCGCCAAGCGCATCGATGATGGCATTGACCAGCTCTTTTTTCAGGTCTGGCGAGTTGACGAACTGTTCTTTGCTATTGCTCGCAGCTTGCTTCTGAAGGGTTTTGGACTCCATCAGCTTGCCCTTTAGCACATCGTTGACGTAGACGAGCTTGTCATTCTCGCTAAGTTCGCCGGTGAATAGGTCGTTGACCTTCTCGATGATCTCTGAAAGGTATGCCTTTTCTTTGTCATTGACCTTGCCGCTACCTGCCTCGGCCAAGGGTTGTAGAGCAGGGATATCTTCGCCAGACAGGCTCATCTTCTGCTTGCCACAGCCCTTGAGGTTGTGGTGCGTCAGAATGAGCTGCGATAGGTCTACTCCCTCCCGTTCCCTGCCGAACTTGAGGAGGCGTAGTAGATACTTGTAGAAGATGGCCCGCTTCTCGAATGCCGTATTGCCGTAGTCAAAAATCTGTGACAAGAAGGTGTATGCCTTCAGATAGGTCATCAAGTCACTGCGGAAAAGCCAGAGGGCATCCATCGTGTCTTTAGCGTCCTGGGCTGCCTTGTCGTCATTAGCTTCATTCGCCGCTTTGAGTTTTTCCTTTGCGGCGATAAATTGTTTAAGTAGACGATCAGCAACGGGACCGATGGCTACTTCGAGCTGACTCTGCTTGCTGTTGGGGTCTATCACGACCTTGACGACTCGCTCAACTTCTGGCTCGTCGTAGTAGCCCGTCGCATCGAGTTTGACCTTGAGGTCAAGAACCAGTTGTGGGTCGGTTTCGTCAGCAAGTTGAGCGGTCGTGTAGTAGGTCTTGAAGGCTTCGAGAACATCCTTTGACTCGTTCACGAAGTCCAGCACATAGGTTGTGTCTTTGCCGGGATGACAGCGATTGAGCCTAGAGAGAGTCTGCACTGCCTGTATCCCCGCCAACTTCTTGTCCACATACATCGAGCAGAGCAGCGGCTGGTCGAAGCCGGTCTGGAACTTGTTCGCCACAATCAAGATTTGATAGGTCTCGTCCTTGAACGCCTCGGCGATATCCGAACCATCCAAGTTTGGGTTCAGAGATTTGCTCGTCTCCCTAAAAGGCTCTGGGCCTGACTCGCTGTCGTTGACCTCGCCGGAGAAGGCGACGAGTGTCTTCATCCCGTAGCCACGGCTCTTGATGTATTTGTCCATCGCAAGTTGCCAGCGCACCGCCTCCAACCGGCTGCCCACGACCACCATCGCCTTTGCCTTGCCGTCCAATAGTGGCGAGACCAGCTCACGGTAGTGTTCGACGATGATCTCGACCTTCTGTGAGATGTTATAGGGGTGCAGGCGGACCCAGCCCATTAGCCCCTTCATCGCTTCTGATCGCTCGACCTCCTTCTGCTCGCCGTTCTCTCCTTGTTGGGCGAGCTTGAATGCCAGTGAGTAGGTCGTGTAGTTCTGGAGCACATCGAGGATGAAGCCCTCTTCTATTGCCTGCCTCATCGAGTAGACATGAAACGCTGTCGGCAGGTTCCCTTCCCCCGATGGGGCGTCGGGGTTGGGTCGGCGACCGAATAGCTCCAGGGTCTTCGCCTTGGGGGTTGCGGTGAAGGCGATGTAGGTGATCCCCTCGCTGGCCGCTCTTGCTGCCATGAATGCAGCGAGCATCTCTTCGCTGTCGATTACAACGACGCCGTCCTCGCCGGGTTTTGCTGCCTCGCCTTGTGCCGCCAAGACCTGCTTGAGCTTGCTCGCTGCTTCGCCGGTTTGGCTGCTGTGGGCTTCGTCAGCGATGACGCAGAACTTTTTGCCTTGCGTCGCCGCCATCTCCTGGACGGCTTCCAGCGCAAAGGGGAAGGTCTGAATCGTGCAGACGACGACCTTCTTCGTCCCCGACAACGCCTCCGCCAGGGCGGCGCTCTTGCTGCCTTCCTTGCTCTTGATCGTTGCTACGACACCCGCCGTCCGCTGGAAGGCTTCGATCTCGTCTTGGAGCTGCCCGTCGATGACGTTGCGGTCGGAAACCACCAGCACGCTGTCAAACACCTTGACGCTGTCGCCGTCGCTGGCCGTCTTATGCAGGTCTGCCAGGAAGTGAGCCGTCCAGGCGATGGACTTGGTCTTGCCCGATCCGGCCGAGTGCTGAATCAGGTACTTCTTGCCCGGCCCCTCCTCAAGGATCGCCTGCTGCAGCGCCCGCGTCGCGTCGAGCTGGTGATAGCGGGGGAAGATGATCGTCTTGAGGTTCTTCTTTTTGTCCTTCTCGGCGACGAGATACCGGCCGAGGATATCCAGCCAGCCCTCCCGCTCCCAGACTTCTTCCCACAGATACCGTGTCGGGTGCCCCTTGCCGTCAACGGGGTTGCCCGAGCCGCCATCATCGCCTTGGTCGAAGGGCAGGAAGAAGGTCGCCGGGCCCGCCAGCTTCGTCGCCATCTTGACGCTCTTGTTGCTGACCGCAAAGTGGACCAGCGCGCCGCCGGGGAAACTCAGCAGCGGCTCGGGCGGCTTGCCCTTCATCTGGGGCAGTCGGTCATAGCGATACTGGTCGACCGCATCCTCGACGCTCTGGGTGAAGTCGGTCTTCAGTTCAATCGTCGCCACGGGGATGCCATTAAGGAACAGCACGATATCGATGCTGTTCTCGCAGTGCAGCGAATACTTGACCTGTCGAACGACCCGCAGCCGGTTCGCCTCATACTTCGCCACGATCTCGGGGTTCAGCCCAAGGGCGGGCTTGAACTGAGCGACCTGAACCGATTTACGCAGGCCAAGCACATCGAAGCCCTGCCGCAAGACCGCCAGTGTCCCTTGCTTGTTGATCGCATCCCGCAGCCGCTGGGTCAGTTGCTGCCCGGCGTTCTCGCCGTGGTTATTAACCAAAGACTCCCACGCCTCGGGCTGGGTCTGCTTCACCCACGCCACGACATCCTCGGGATATAGAGCCTGTTCCCGGCTGTAGTTCGCCGCATCCTTGTCGGCATACAACCAGCCCTGCCCGGCAAGGTGGTCGCAGATCTCATCCTCGAAGCTGATTTCCTTATGGATGCTCACTTGCTACTCCCGCCGGATTGCCGCTTGACCTCATCTAAGGTCCTCCCTTGCGAATCTTTCCAAGATGTCCAGCCGTTCTCGGGTCGGCCGGTGACCGCTGCCGCCGCCGTGCTGGCCGAGCCAAAAAGATGGTCTTTCTGGTAAATCACTTGGTCGCCATCTGCGACGATGACACCCGATGCAAGTAGCTTCTTGCGAAGTCGCACGGCTAATGTGCCCTCCAACGATTTGACATGCTCACGCCTGCCAACCGACCCTTTCAAGACAACAAACCCTTCCTCCGTGTATTGCATCGTGGCGTCCGAATTCTTGCCCTTGCAGTAGAACAAGTCCTCCTTTTTAGGCTTGTTGGCTGTCAGGCTGTCAAACACGGGATAACCCAACGTCGAGAGCAGCGTCTGGCCGGTCTCAAAGATCTCCGTGCATTCCGCTTCCATCGGTGCGGGGGTATGCGGCTTGGTCCCGGCGTTGCCGTTCTCGACCAGATAACGTCCAGCTTCTTTCGCAGCCTGAATGCTCTGCCATTCCAAGGACAGGGCATGGGTCTGGGTCAGGGTATTGGTCCTGGAGATAAGCACCAATGCCCGCTGCCAGAAGTCCTTGCTCTTGTTGTGGTCGTAGAGCCTGGCCTTGAGGTCGCCGGTCTGGCCGATGTAGACCTTGTCCTGCTGTTCATCTTCGGTTTCGCCGACGAGGAAATACAGGGCGACCTGCTTGCTCTCAGGCATCTTCAAAAACAAGGACAGCAGCTTCCTCGGCACCTCGATGACTTGAACGATGCGGGTCGTGATCTCGGCGACTCGGATGCCACGGGGATCGCCGCCGGGCAGGAAGATCTGGATGGTCTTGGGCGTAGGTGTCATGCCGAGGCTGCCTCCGGAACGGCGTTGCGGACATCGATCTTACCAGTGACGGCGGCGGAGATGAGGGCGGTGCGCCGCTCTTGAAGACAGGCAATGGCTGTATGAGCTTCAGCGATTAGGGACTCATATCGATTGCATGCGTCAGAAAGGTGGATTGCAATCTCTATTTGCTCACTTACTGGAGGGAAGCATCCTACAACTTTTTTAAGGTTTGTAATTGAAAGTCTGGGCAGCCCAGCTCCTCGCACATATCTATCGACTTGAGATTGAATTACATGCGACTGACATAAGAAGTGAGTGAAATTCGAATCGATAGCATCTCCATCTAGACGCAAGATTATTAGAGAAGATGCCACGACAAAATCACGTTCTTCCGAAACAACTATTGTCCTGCCAATCGTTCCGTCTTTACTGAACAATACATCACCTGCGAATGGCTTGCAGCCTGTCTTTAGCAGGTACTCATAGTTTGATGGAGAAGTCTTCAAGCAATTCTCAAAGTCAATTGTTTCGCCATCAATGTCCTTGGTTGAGACGAAGTCGTATACACCCCCATCAGTTTCCGGGGAAATGTGCGCACCGTCAGTAATTTCTTTGCAGAGATGCTTGATCGTCGTGACTTGCCAATGCTCCGGCACATCGCCGAGCCAGGGGATGCCGGAGGGTTTCATGGGGGCGTTGGGGTTCAGGCCCTTGGTGACGGCGTGGCTGATGACCGCCTGCCGCTTCTCCTTGAGCAGCTCGATCAGCCGTTGCTGCTCGGCGACCAAGGCGTCGATCTTGGAGGTCTCTTGGTCGAGGAAGTGCATGATTGCTTCTTGTTCTTCCATAGGAGGAACAAAAACAGGTAAATACTTCAGATCATCCCACGAAAGGTTTTGGCGGACCCCAGATCCCAGACCATAAAAGACTTTGCGTAGATCACAGTTGTTGAGATATGCATACCCATAATCAGATGTCAACTTCTCAGTTGTTCTGAGTCTCATGTATGCAGAAGTAATGACTCCTCGCTGGCGGGCTATGCCCACTCGCTTGCTACGCCAATCGTTCTGTAAATCCGTAGGTCGGATCACAATGTCGTCAGGCTCAATGATCTGATACGTTTCAAAAGAAGCTGGCACAAGTCCATGATTAATATCGCCCGGCTTGACGATGATGCTGCCATAGCTCAAAGACAAAACGGTGGTTTCTTGAAGTCCAGTATTGGGGGTCTTCCCAGTCTCGTAGCATGCGCGCACCGGCAGTGGCTTCCAATGCGAAGGCACTTCTCCCATCCACAGCATTCCACTGTCTTTGTATTCGGGATACCTAAGAAACCCCATTACGAAAGCTCCCCGATCATCTCAACGATTCGACCAGTGACGCTATCGAGCTCCTTATCTATGTCATCCAAGTCTCGTGGCGGAGTAAAGACATAGAAATTACGAGTGAACGGAATCTCGTAGCCGATTTTGGTCTTGTCCTCGTCAATCCATGCGTCGTGGACATGCGGCAGGACTTCCCGCTTGAAGTAGTCGTGGATGTCCTCATTCAGCGGGACGTTCTCAGTATCACGCAGCGAGGTGTCGGGCTTGGGCTTGCCCTTCTGCTTGCCCTTGGTGAGCTTGACGATGTTGCCGTTGGTGTCTGTCTCGGGGCGTTCGACGGTGATGGTCTGGTAGCCGAAGTCTTCGTTCTTGAAGATGCGGCTGATGGGCTTCTCGAAGGTCCGGCCGTGCTCGTCTTGGAAGGGTTCCTTGGCTTCTTCGAAGTTGCCAAAGAGCTTGGTGATCTGTTCGATGTGGCTGTCGGCGAGCTGCTTGCGTTTGCTGCCGAGGGACTTTCGCATCTTCTCCCACATGCCGCTGGCGTCGATGAGCTGGACCTTGCCCTTGCGGTGTTTGGGCTTGCGGTTGGTGAGCACCCAGACGTAGGTGGAGATGCCGGTGTTATAAAACATGTCGGTGGGCAGGCCGATGATGGCTTCGACGTAGTCGTTCTCAAGGACGTAACGCCGGATCTCGGATTCGCCGGAGCCCGCGTTGCCGGTGAAGAGGGGCGAGCCGTTGAGGACGATGGCGAAGCGGGAGCCGCCGTCCTTGGTCGGACGCATCTTGGAGATGAGGTGCATGAGGAAGAGGAGCGAGCCGTCGGAGACCCGGGGCAGGCCGGGCCCGAACCGGCCGTTGAAGCCGTCCTTCTTGTGCTCGGTTTTGACTTGGGTGGCGATCTTCTTCCATTCCACGCCGAAGGGCGGATTGGAGAGCATGTAGTCGAACTGTTTGTGGGGCAGGCCGTCGTCGGAGAGGGTGTTGCCGTGGATGATGTTGGAGATGTCCTGTCCCTTGATGAGCATGTCTGCTTTGCAGATGGCGTAGGACTCGGCGTTGAGCTCCTGGCCGAACATGACGAGGCGGGCGTCGGTGTTCATCGAGCCGAGGTGCTCGTCGGCGACCGAGAGCATCCCGCCGGTGCCTGCGGTGGGGTCGTAGAGCGAGCGGACGATGCCGGGATTGGTTAGGGCATCGTCGTCCTCGATGAAGAGGAGATTGACCATGAGCTTGATGACTTCACGGGGGGTGAAGTGTTCCCCGGCGGTCTCGTTAGACAGCTCAGCAAACTTGCGGATCAGCTCCTCGAAGACCAGCCCCATCTGCGTGTTGTTGACTTTGTCGGGGTGCAGGTCGATCTGTGTGAACTTCTCGGTGACGAGGTAGAGAAGGTCGGCCTTGGCGAGTCGATCGACCTGGTTGTAGAAATCGAAGCACTCGAAGATGTCCCGGACTTCGGGGGAGAAACCCTCGATGTAGGCGAACAGGTTCTCTCGGATGTGGTCTTGATCGCCCATGAGCTTGGGCAGGTCGAGCGGCGAGGTGTTGTAGAAGAGCTGGCCTGCGGCTTTGAGGAGGAAGGGCTCAGGGTTGAGGCCCGCTTCTTCACGGGCTTTTTTCTCCATCAGCACTGCGGGCTTGGTCGGCTCAAGGACGCAGTCAAGACGGCGTAAGACGGTCAGCGGGAGGATGACTCGGCCGTACTCGGACTGCTTGTAGTCGCCCCGGAGCAGGTCGGCGACGGACCAGATGAAGGAGGAGAGGTTAGACTGGTTCATGGGATTGTTAGGGTTCCCGGTTATTGATGCGTGCGTCTGGCGAATGCAGGGGTTAAGGATATCCGGCGAATCGGTTCGCACTAGCCAGTGACAGAGAGCGGGTTGGAGACGCTGCCGGGCCACATGGTGCCCCAGATGCGGCCGACTTTGGATTTGCGTTCGCTGGTGATCATATTGCGGCGCCTTGCGTTGCCGATGGAGGGTTTACGAAATCAAGGCGGTCAGCCCAAAGGATTAGCGCAAATAAAAAAGCGGTCACCTGCCAGCCACTCCCGAGGCTCGAGCGAAATTGATGCAAGCTGTATTTTACTAGGAGTTAGAATCCTGAAATCTTGGAGTTCGTCTGTTCGAACTACCTCTTCGATGGCGTAAGTCTTTGTTTTGAAATGAAACAGCCCCTCTTGCACTTGGCAAAAGGGGCTGCAGTGATTGATGGCGGAGAGCTCAAGACACGGTTCGAACTTTTTGCTGAGGCACTTGGCTTTGACCTTGGTGATTTCACGCAGCTTAGAACAAGCACCTAAAGTTGATGCAGTGAAATAGCTAGGCCAAATAAAAAACCGCTGGGCAAGCCAGCGGTTTAAAAAATTTTGCGACCACGCTCTAAGCGACATTGTTCGGCAGATACAGATTAACTTTGCCAGCCCGCGCGTCAAGGACATTTTGTGGTGTTTGTTTTTTTTGTTCTCGAATCTCGAACCTTTAGCAGATGCAATGACGTATCTCTTCGTGGTGGGCCGCCACAAGGATTAGCATTGGGTTAACCCTTGACAGCCTTGAATGGAGTTCGCATTCTTTAATTCATGCCCGGGGGAATTGACTGAGCCGGGCAAAAGACAACTGACTTCATCGGCCAAGCCATCTTCGGCGTGGGCTATTCGTGTGTCGGTTACTTGCCGAGGGTTTTATGCCGCGTTTAGAAATGCTTTTCGATCAGGAGCAAATCAACGTGATCCAGCAACGCCGGGACATCTGCGAAGCCTGCGAGCAGAGCAAGGGAGTGTCGGTGCTGACGGTGCGTTGCCGATCGTGCGGCTGCGCGGGGCTTTCGTTGGTGAATGGGGCCTGTCGGCTGCGGAAGTGGCCGAGGGCAGATGCTTTGACTGGGGTTTCCGGAGTTGGAAGCCAGGGTTCTTGAGTTTTTGATCTTTTGCCTGGGGAATGATCTATGACATTGCCGTTGAACGAGTCGTCCGGGAACCGTGTTTGTGACCCCAACGAGCAGGACCCGCCCTGCGAAGAGGAGTGTGGGTGCGAAGATGAAAACCAGTCAGGATCGGATGATCTGAGTGGTGGTGCTGCAGATGCAGTGACCGATCCTGGGTATAGCCTCGCTCCAGTGCAGTATTCGACTGGCACGATTTCTATGACCGAGACGGACCTGTCGGCGAATATCCCTGGATTTAGTCATGCCCGGATCTGGCGGAATGCGGTGACCGGCAAAGGCAACTACGACGGACCCAATGGCTTTAACTGGGATGTCGCCGAGTGGCCCTACCTGGTCCAGCGGACCTACGGCGGCAAGACCACGATCAATGTCCGGATCGGGCGTTTGCAGATCCGGTTCGACGAGTCCGGCGGGGCTTACACGGCCCGGCACACCAAGAAGTACCGCTACACGCTGACCCACGACTCGGGCACAAACCTGTTCACGCTGACCCGGAAGACGGCTGGGGGCGTGGAGATCATCGAGTTCCACGACTTTATTCAAACCACGAACCCGGTCGGCCTGATGAAACAGCGGACCGACCCCAGCGGCCATGTGACGCAGGTCACGTCCTACACCAGCGGCGGCAACATCAACGGCCTGTACACCGAACGGGGCAGCGAGGTCTTCGAACTGGCCTACAGCTATATCTCCAGCGGGACGCACGCCAACCGGATCGAGCACGTCACACTGAACAAACTGGACCAGTACCCCAGCCCGACGACGACCACCCCGATCCGCCGGGTGCGCTACACGTACTACGACGGCACGAACAGCTACGGCCTGGCGAACGACCTGGAGGCGGCGATCGTCCAGAAGCCGACCGGCAACCCGTCGCCGAACGACTGGGAAGACATCCGGGTCAGCTACTACCGGTACTACAAGACAACGATCAATAAAGGCACA
Source organism: Phycisphaeraceae bacterium (assembly GCA_965230305.1). Taxonomy (GTDB): domain Bacteria; phylum Planctomycetota; class Phycisphaerae; order Phycisphaerales; family Phycisphaeraceae. The sequence goes on from OZ245998.1 coordinate 1,282,222, forward strand.
GGCGGGGTCGAGCACGGGCTGCGCTATGTGCTGAACCCGGCGTCGTACGCTGAGGTCCGTGCGGCGGGACAGGATGCGCTGGCGGGCGAGCCCAGCGGGGACGACCTCGTGCCGGACTACGCGGACCACTTCTTCGAATACGACCGGTCTCACCGCGTGACCAAGGAAATCGCACGCGGCTGCGCGAGCTGCGGTTCATCCGGCGGCACCAGCAACAGCGGCGAGACGTTCCAACGCACCAAGAACCCCAACTACCCCAGCGCAGCAAGCCCGAGCACGGACTACCTATACAACACCTGGATGACCAAGACGACCTCGCAGGTGAACGCGGGGTACGAGACCATCGTCTACACCAACCGCGTCAACCGGGTGATGCTGAAGGTTAAGCGGGAGCTGAACACCGGGGGGCCGATTCGCGAATGGTGCACGTACTTCGAGTACGACGATGATGGTAACGAAATCCTGCGGGCGATGCCCTCGGCGGTCACCGGTTATGACGAGTCACTGGACGACTTGGTCGGTCAACAATCCGGCGGCACGTACACGTACCTGCGGAACAATGACGGGTTGATCCGTCTGAAGTCCTACTACAGTTCGACGACCGCGACCGACACGACCGCGGGCGGTGTGGACGGATACATGGCGTCCACAAGCATCCAGGAAGGCTCGCAGGGCACCGCGATCAAGACCGGGCTGACCAAGTATCTGGCCTCGGATAACTCCAGTGGCGAGAAGACCTACGTGGTCGGCGAGTCCGAGAGCTACCCGGATACGACGAACCAGGATGCGACCAAGATCACCACGACCTACAGCTACCAGTGGTACGCGCCGTCGGGCAGCCAGGGGGTGCGAATGAAAGAGCGGGTAACCACGCTCCCGTCGATCCCGGTCAGCCAGAACGGCGACGGCGTGTCCGCGGTGCGACGCGAGTACTTCGATGACATCGGCAACCTGACCTGGCGGCAGGACGAGCGCGGGATCATCACCAAGATGGAGTACGACGACCTCAGGAATCAACTCACCCAAACCACCGATGACGTTGACACGGTCCCCAATCCGCCGGGCTGGACGGTGAACCCCGGCAGCCACTTTGTGTACGTCACCAACTACAGCTACGACGATCTCGGTCGCCAGACGCTGGTCCAAAGGCCTGAGCATGTGGCCGAGGTCAGCACGGGCACGTCGGACACGATCCGCGCCATCACCAACACGCTCTACGTCGAATCGGCCGTATCGGATCAGGCGGTGGGCGATCCTCAAGTCAGCGACGAAATTCGGACGGCCAGTGGGTACTACAGCGAATCAGCGTCAACGTATACCTTGGTGGACCCGATCTCCATCACGCTGAACGACAAGCGGGGACGGACGCTGGACCGGATCGTATCCGCACGCTCAACGGGCTCGGGGCTTCTGGCCGAATCCGACACCTTCCTGCGCGCCGATTGGTCGAGCTGGTCGGTCATGCGATACACGGCCAAGGGGCAGCAGGAATACCAGCGGGACTACCACAACATCCCCGCACAATCGCCGGACCAGGGCTTGGAGGGCGTGAATGATGATCCGGGCGTATCCGACACCAACTACTACGAAAGCTTCTACGGCTATGACGCGGACACCAACCGCCGGGTCCGGATGAAGTCGCCCAACGGCACGATCACCCGGACGGTCTACGACAACATCGAGCGGCCGATCGCGACCTACGTGGGCACCGACGATACGCCGTCGGAGTTGTCGGGGTCGGTGGCGCGCTGGCCGCTAACCGAGGAAACGATCGATGGCACGACCGGCGACGATGTGTCGGGCTTCGACGACAACATCACATTCAATGCGGACCCGACCCTGGCGATGGGCCCATCCGGTGACATTGACGGCGCGGCGCGATTCAACGGCACGGACGACCAGGCCACCTCCGGCACGATCAACACGACGATGAACGCTTATACGGTGAGCCTGTGGGCAAAAGCAGCGACGAATAGCCAGGTCCAGTACACGGGCTTATTCTCGAACAAGGATGATGGCGGCTCAAACGATTCACTACAGATTTCGTTCACTGGAGATGCCAGCCCGAAGTACCAGGTTCTTTTTTCGTCGAATGCCGTCAACATTGGCACCGTGGAAACCGAGTGGCAGCACCTGGTCGTCACCTACGACGGGGCGACCGTAAGGACATATTTCAACGGCAGCTTGGCGAATTCACTTGCCCTGACGCCCGCCAACGCAGGCACCTACTTCCGCAAGTACTGCTTGGGCAGCAACCGCGCTCAGTCCGCGTTCTTCGAAGGCGACATCTCTGACGCCCGGGTCTATAACCGCGCCCTGTCGGCCAATGAGATCAGCCAGATCCATCAGGACCGCACCGAAGACAGCTCTTGGGAGAGCTGGACCCCTGAAGCCGACGGCACCGACCTGGTCCAAGTCTCGGCGGCGGAGTACGACAACGGCCTAGCGGGCGGCATGTCCAATGTGACCAAGTCCACGCAGTTCGTGGACGCCTCGACCTGCCGGGAGACCGACTACGCCTATGACTTTCGTCAGCGACAGATTATTGTGGACGGCGAAGAAACGAATTATCGCATTCTCACCTACGACAACCTGGATCGGCAGACGCAGATCGACCAGTACGACACGACCGCCTCGGGCAACCTGATTGCGCGGTCCGAGCAGTTCTACGACGACCGCAACAGGGTCTACCAGACCAAGCGTTACGCGGTGGACCCATCCGACGGCTCGGTGGGCAATGCCCTGACCGGCAACAACACCTACGACGAAGCGGGCAACCTCATCGAAGCGACCGCGCCGGGCCAAGGGGTCGTCACGACCTACACCACCTACGACAACGTCGGCCGGGTCTCGCTGACCGAAACCGGCTACGACGATGCCGGGGCAACCAACGGCCGAGTGGTGGTTGAGTCCAGCGAAACGACCTATGACGCGGCGAACAACGCGACCGAGTCGGTCATGAATCAACTGGATGCCGGGGCGACAATCACGAGCCAGACCTACAGGACGAGCTACCAGTACACCTGGTTCGACGGGATCGGCCGAACCGTCGGCGGCGCGAACTACGGAGCGCTCGGCACAGCCCCGACCCGCTCCAACACGACTCCTGCAGCTTCCGACACCGTGCTGGTGAACCTCACCGCCTACAACGACCGCGGCGAAGCAGACGTCCTCACCGACCCGATGGGCCGGGAGACACGGATGACGTTCGACGACCTCGGCCGGCAGACCCAAACGATCGAGAACTACACCGGCTCTGGCACGCCTTCATCGCCCAACGCCGATGACAACCGGACCACCCAAACCGCCTACGCACCCGACGGCCAAGTCACGACGCTCACCGCCGTCATGGCCAACTCGGCGGACAACCAGGTCACGACCTACACCTATGGCACGACCCTGTCCGACTCGGCCCTGGCGTCCAATGGCCTGCTGGTCGAAACCGTGTACCCCGACGGGACGCAAGGCACCGACTCGGTCCGTATGACATACAACCGGCAGGGCCAAGTGGCTCAACGAGTTGATCAGGCAGGGACCACCCACGTCTACGCCTACGACGGGCTCGGTCGGCTCCGCCACGACTATGTCACCGCGTTCGGCACGAACATCGACGAGCGGGTCAAGCGGCTGACCACCCAGTACGAAGTCCGCGGCATGCCCAGCGTGCTGTCCACCTGCATGACCGCCCTGCCCAACCAAACCGCGTCCGGCGGCGGGGTCATCAACCAGGTAGCCCTTCAGTACAACGCGTTTGGCCAGCTGATCAAAGACACCCAATGCCACGCCGGGGTCGCGGTCACTTCCGGCGGCTCCGCCGACGCAGCGGTCGAGTACGCCTACGCTGATGGTTCCGGGGACAGCAATCAGATCCGGCCGACTTCGGTGACCTACCCCAACGGCAAAACCCTGTCTTCGCAGTACAGTTCCATCGGTGGGATCAACGATCAGCTCAACCGCGTGGCCGACATCGAAACCACCGGCACGCTGGCGGAATACACCTACCTCGGCCTGTCGACCACCGTGAAAACGATCCTCCCGAACGGGGACAACCTCACCCTGGACCATTGGGGCGGCACCGTCGGGACGTATACTGGGCTGGACCGATTCAACCGGATCTCGAACCACCCCTGGGCCACTGACACCAGCACCATGGCGGAGTTCAACTACGGCTACGACCGCAACAGCAACCGCCTGTGGCGCGAGGATGTCGCCGCCGGCAGCAACGACTTCGATGAGCTGTACACCATCGACGGGCTGAACCGCCTGGTCGACATGCAGCGGGGCCAGCTGAACACCGCCAAGGACGCGATCCAGGCCGGCACCCTGGATTTCCAGCAGGACTGGGGCTTGGACCCCGTCGGCAACTGGGACAGCTTCGATGTCGATAGCGACGGCAACGGCACCGACGACCTGGCTCAGACCCGCACGCATAACAAGGCCAACGAGATCACCGGCATCAGCCAAACCGCTGGCCCGACCGGGGGCTGGCAGGCGCCGGGCTACGACGCCGCGGGCAACACCACGTTGATGCCACAGATCGCCGGCGAAGGCGTCGGCAACGCGGGCGATCCCACCCAGCGTTACGACGGCACGTACGACGCATGGAACCGCCTCGTGAAGCTGACCGCGCCGATCCTGACCTACGACGGCCGGGTCGGCGAGTACGAGTACGACGCCCGTCACTTCCGCATCCGTCGGCGGGAGTACAGCGCCGCCGGCAAGTTCGTCAGCGCCTACGACGATTACTACACCTCCCGTTGGCAACGCATCGAGACACGCAGCACCACCGACACCAACGCCATCGCCACCGACGTCCTGGCCCAGTGGGTCTGGCACGGCAGCGCCGACGCCTACGTCGACGCCCTCTGCCTCCGCGAACGCGACACCACCGGCAACGGCACGCTCAATGAAACCTTCTACGCCTGCACCGACGCGATGTTCAACGTCGTCGCGCTCGTCGACGGCGTGAGCTACATCGTCGAAGAACGCTACGCCTATGAACCCTATGGCATCGCCTCAGTCCTCGAGCCCAACTGGACAGCACGCAGCACCAGCGACTACGACTGGGGCACACGCTTCCAGGGCCTGTCCACCGACCTCGAATCCGGCCTGATCTACCAACGGAAGCGCATAAACCACCCAGGCCTGGGAAGGTTCATGCAACGCGACCCACTGGGATATATGGACGGGCAAAATTTATATCAACTGGTGGCCAGCGACCCTACTAAACACGTTGACCCTTCAGGAGAAGTCATTCCTCAAATAGTCGTTGGCGCAACATGCCTCGCCTGTTTTGATGCCACTCGTGTTTTTCTTGAAGCAGCACACGAAGCATGCAAGGACTCCCCAGACGCCGGCAGCTACTCCACGTGCCTACTACTCCGGATGGGCGAAATGGAAGAAATGCTTGACTGGTATAGCCTAGTTGTTATTAATGCCGCATGCATTTGCTGTGGAGGTGGCCTCTCTGGTGCAGTCAAAAAGTTTGCAAAAGAAATGGGCGAAAAATGGGCTCGCGAAAGGGCAGAAGATATCGCCGAATGCGAAGGTATTCACCAAGCCTATAAAGCCCTAGGCTGCACTGGCTGCAGACGCAGCGTTACAGTAGAACAGTGCGATCGAAATATTGCCTGCTTGCAAGCAGAAATAGCTGGGCGAGGGGCCTATTTGGCCAAAAAATGCGATGATATATTGCCCGGCAGCATAGCACGCGGGAGCGCCAGAGCAGAGCGAGGGCATCGAGAACAACTCGCATCGAAGACGAATGCCCTAACAAGATGCATTGCCCGACGCACCGCACTGGCCGCCGCAGAATAAGGATTAAGATGATATTTAAAATCGATCGACCAATTTTCAGCCGCCTTTGGAAGTTGCTTTTTGAATCGGAAATGAATCCAACCGACTTGGCCACTCAAATAGCCCTTGACGGCGGCCATGATTTCGCCACGACGGGAATCACCCACGCGCAAATCTGCGACCTATTCGCGGAAGGCTCAAAATTCGAACCGGACAAAATCGCATTTCTCTGCGAGGAGGCCTTGGCATGCTACAAAGCAGATATCCCCAACATTAAACGACTAGATTTCTTGTCTTTCGTTGCCTATTCAACATTAGCTAGACAAGCATGCCATGCCTCCCATTATGAATGGGAAGACATGTTCAGCAAAATCATATCCGTTTCATCAGGCCTTAGAAAAAATGGATGCTTTAACGACGACATCATCGCCCAGTCTTTTGAGTGTATTTACCATCCAGCATAACACGTGCCATGTCTAGGCTGTTTCAACCGGATCGTGAACCACCCCTGGGCCACCGATACCACCACCATGGCGGAGTTGAACTACGGCTACGACCGGAACAGCAACCGCCTCTGGCGCGAGGATGTCGCCGCCGGCAGCAACGACTTCGATGAGCTGTACACGATCGACGGGCTGAACCGCCTGGTGGACCTGCAGCGCGGCCGGCTGAACACGAACAAGGACGCGATCCAGGCCGGGACGCTGGGGTTTGCGCAGGACTGGGGGCTGGACCCGGTGGGCAACTGGGACAGCTTCGATGTGGACAGCGACGGCAACGGCACGGACGACCTGGCGCAGACGCGGACGCACAACAAGGCTAACGAGATCACGGGGATCGCGGAGACCGCTGGGCCGACCTGGGTGGACCCGGGCTACGACGCGGCGGGGAACACGACGCTGATGCCGCAGGTCGCGGGCTCCGGGGGTTCCGGGGGTGGGTCGCCCGCTGACCGTTACGACGGGACGTACGACGCGTGGAACCGGCTGGTGAAGCTGACCGAGCCGATGTCGACGTACGATGGCCGGGTCGGCGAATACGAGTACGACGCCCGGCACTACCGCGTCCGACGGCGGGAGTACAGCGCCGCCGGCAAGTTCGTCAGCGCCTACGACGACTACTACACCTCCCGCTGGCAACGGATCGAGACGCGGAGCACCACCGACCCCAACGCGGTGGCGACGGACGTGCTGGCCCAATGGGTCTGGCACGCCAGCGCGGATGCGTACGTGGATGCGTTGTGTTCCCGCGAACGCGACACCACCGGCAACGGCACGCTGGACGAGACGCTGTACGCCTGCACGGACGCGATGTTCAACGTCGTCGCGCTCGTCGACGGCGTGAGCTACATCGTCGAAGAACGCTACGCCTACGAACCCTATGGCATCGCCTCAGTCCTCGAGCCCAACTGGACAGCACGCAGCACCAGCGACTACGACTGGGGCACACGCTTCCAGGGCCTGTCCACCGACCTCGAATCCGGCCTGATCTACCAGCGCTACCGCATCAACCACCCGGGGATCGGCCGATTCATGCAACGCGACCTACTGCAATACATAGACGGAATGAGTCTATACGCATCATACATGTCGATATCAAGCACAATAGACCCATTGGGTTTAACCACCGCAGACGGAACGAACAGGCGTGGCCGGGGACCCGGTCCTCGTAGCGGAGGAACCACTTCACTAGAACCTAATCCGTACTGCGATAACGCTGCCCGGCGATGCAACTCTGATTGCTCTCGACGCAGAGGGAATAGCCGAACTCGATGCGAGGCAAACTGCGGAAGAACATGGGGCATGTGCAGACGGCAATGGGCGCCTTGGCAAACCGCCGGCATACAGCACTCGAATCTCAGCCAAGAGATAGATCATGAGTATATGCCAGAAGGATCTGGCATAGAGACCATTGACGGCCTCTGCTTCGAAATGGCATACGAAAGACTGTATCTGGAAAGCAGAGTGACCTACGACGAGCATATGATAGATTTTACGTATAAACTAGATAATCCCGCACTCGCCCAGGGCGGCATAGCCTTGTCTATAGTGTCGTTTACACCAACTGCGATTGCAGTTTCGGGCGGGGTGAGCGTATTTGTTGGCATAGCAAGCCTTATTTGGGCCGGGGCAACCAGCGCAATGCCAGGCGCGCGTGACACGCAAAGGCGATCCACTTTTATCCGTCAAGTATCTCTTGTGGAACGGCAGGCCGTAACCATTATCGACCCGGTAACAGGAGAAGACAAGGGGCTACAAGCAACAGCCCTGAATAAAATAGCCGATTGCCCATGCGATGAATACTTAGCCAATAGACTGATTGGAAATTAAATCAAATCAGAAACAACAAGAAAATCACAACCACGCATTGCATCCCCGCCCCGTTGCTGCCATTGTTGTTAGTCGCCTGCGGCGACAAGGCACCAAGCGCCCCCGAGAAACATGCCATCAAGCCAAGTCGACACCGAAACCAAACAGCCTCCAACTGGACATGCCACCTCAGAATAATTAAAAAAACTTGCTGGAATTCTCTGCAATTCCCGAGGACGACGAACTGCGATTAGTAGTCAGATCCGTAATTGAACATTACGGGCACAGCGACATGCAAACCGTATTGTTCCACACGAACACTATCAGCGAGACACCCGAATCGGCTCGAATATGGTTCGCGACCCACTATCATGTTGAGGAAATCGAAAATAGTAAACACATAACTAAATCCATGCACCAGTCTTTTCTCTACTCCGATACTGGCGTATCAGAATACGATAGCATTATTTTTAGCAACCCCATGGAAATAATATCCGACAATTAAGCTTCCCCTGGGCCACCGACACCAGCACCATGGCGGAGTTCAACTACGGCTACGACCGCAACAGCAACCGCCTGTGGCGCGAGGATGTCGCCGCCGGCAGCAACGACTTCGATGAGCTGTACACCATCGACGGGCTGAACCGCCTGGTCGACATGCAGCGGGGCCAGCTGAACACCGCCAAGGACGCGATCCAGGCCGGCACCCTGGATTTCCAGCAGGACTGGGGCTTGGACCCCGTCGGCAACTGGGACAGCTTCGATGTCGATAGCGACGGCAACGGCACCGACGACCTGGCTCAGACCCGCACGCATAACAAGGCCAACGAGATCACCGGCATCAGCCAAACCGCTGGCCCGACCGGGGGCTGGCAGGCGCCGGGCTACGACGCCGCGGGCAACACCACGTTGATGCCACAGATCGCCGGCGAAGGCGTCGGCAACGCGGGCGATCCCACCCAGCGTTACGACGGCACGTACGACGCATGGTAGCAGCCGGCTTCAGATAATCTTTGCCCCAAGCTGCCCGAACCCAGCGCCTCAAATCACTATACATGTGGAACGCTGTGTCTTTTTCGGAAAACGGAGAGGGCGGGATTCGAACCCGCGGTAGGAGTAATACCCCTACGCCGGTTTAGCAAACCGGTGCCTTCAGCCACTCGGCCACCTCTCCTGAGGGTCAGGAAGTCTAACGCACCACGCTCCGGACGCCAAACCGGGCAGCACCCCAATCGCCCAACGACGAAGCCCTTACGCCCCGGCGGGGGCCAACTCGTCCAGCAGCCGCGGCAGACCGGTGTGCACCCAGGCTTTGATCTCATCCCGCACCCGGCGGTAATGGGCCATCGCCTCTTCTTCGCTGGCGGCCCCTTCGGCGAGCTTGGGCGGGTCGTCAAAGCCCACGTGCTCGACGCGCGTCGTGCCGGGGAACACCGGGCAGGTTTCATTGGCGTGGCCACAGACGGTGATCACTAGGTCCAGCCCCGAGTCGAGATACTGGTCGATGTGGTCTGACGTGTGCACGCTGATGTCGATGCCGGACTCCGCCATCGCCTTGACCGCCATCGGGTTGAGCCCGTGCGGGTTGACACCCGCCGACAGGCTGTTGATGCGCTCGCCATGGATCGCCCGGGCAAAGCCTTCAGCCATCTGGCTTCGACAGCTGTTACCGGTGCAGAGAAATAAGATATTTTTGCGTTCGGCCATACCCCATTCTACGCCGATCCGCTGGGATCAGGTCGCGCCGGTTTCCCTGCAACCAAAAGCTAACAGTAGGCCAAATCGCAGGTTTATAGACGCATTCGGCGGGTGTAGACCCACCATTCGATCAGCAGAAACGCCAACGCCGCGGCCACCAACCAGGGCCAAAGCTCCCGCGTCACCCATGTCGCCCCTGCGTTCGACGCGGCCACCGGCGCCACACCCACCGGCAGCACGTTCACGCCCCGCAGGTCCGACTCCGTCTCGTCCAGCAAGTTCACCGCCAGCCGATCGTACGGCGCGGGGATCCGACGCTCGGCGGTGTACAAACCAACCCGACTCCACGCCGGCAAAGCCGCACGCCCCTGCGCCGGCCGGGCTTCCAACTCTGCGTCGGCGCTCTCATACGTCAAGACCTCATCCAGGTCCAAAGGCAGCACCGCCGACTCCCCCGTGCGGTAGCTCAACCCAGCGCCCTCGGCCAGCTGGCCGAGCCCCAACGTCTCAACCGTGTTCTGGAAAAACGCAAGGTAAGGCACCGTGTACGGGAAGTCGCCATGAGTCAAACCAAGAATCGGCATGCTCACCACCACGTGCCGAACGCTCTGCTGGGTCAGCTCAGCGATGATCGGCCCGGGCTCGCTGGTCGCCAGGATGGTCGTGCCGGAAGGCAAAACCAGACGCCCGGGCTGACGCAGGCGCACATCATCCAGCACCACGTTCCGGAGCAACGCGTGCCCCGGCTGCTGACGGATTACCGAGTACACCCGCTCGTCATCGTCTTCCGTCGGCACCCGGCGAAGCCCTTCGATCGGTGGCACGCTCCCGAAGTACACCGCGTCTACCACCGGCACCGTCGTCGGCGCGTACCGATCAAACACGATCAGGTCGTACCCCGGCGTGGCTTCGCCGTCGCTCGCCTCCCACCCCGGCCGACGCAGGTCTTCCGACGACATCGCTTCGTACGCATCGGGCGTGACCACATCGAACTCATCAATCGGCATCGCGTCCAGCGTGTTCACCAGGTCCTGGTTGCCTTCACTCACCAGCAACGCCCGCACCGGCGTGGCGGGCGCGAGGATCAATCTGGCGTGGTTATCACTGGGCAACGCGTCCTCGATGTCGTCCGTGTTCAGGCTCAGCCGAAGCACCCCCGAGCCGACGTGATCGAACTCAAACTGCATCTCCTGCTCCGGCGCATCGGGGTACGCCGGGAGCCCCTGATCATCCAACGCCGCCGGGTCCGCCGCACGCAGCTTGATCGGCTGAGACCGAAGCACACGCCCATCCAAGTGCAGCGTGGCGGTCGTCTCCAAGGGCTCGGGCCCGAAGTGCGACACCCGCGCGTACACCCGCACCCGCTGGGGCTGCTGGTAATCCCGCCGGGCGGCGAACGCCGTCACCGCGGCGTTTGTGGCCTGCGTCTCATCCAGTGTCGGTTCGTACACAATGTCCGCGCCGGGCAACGCCAGCGGATCCTCGCCGTCAGCGTGGATCCGCCCGTCCGTCAAGACGTACACCCGCAAAGGCTCCCCGCCAGCTGCCTGCGCCTGCTGCGCTTCGGGCTCAATCAACGCCAACGCCTCTGCCAATCGGCTCCGCTGGTCCGTCGCCTGAATCCGATTGATCGCCGTGCGCAAGCGTGTGCGGTCAGCGGTGAAATCCGTGAGCACCTGCGCCCGCTCCGCAAACGTCACCACCATCGTCGGCGAACCTTCGAGTGACTCCAGGATCGCCAGCGCCCGCCGCTGCGCATCTTCAAGCCGGGTGCCATCGCCCAGCGTCGCGCCCATCGACGCCGAGTGGTCAATCACGATGACCACCTTCTGCCCCGCCACCGCGGTGTCCCGCGTCACCGGCCGGGCCAGCGCCACCAACAACGCCAGCAACAGCAACAGCTGCAACCAGAGCAGCAGGTTGTTCTTGATCTTCTGGAACGGCGAGTTGACCTGCAGGTCCTGCACCGCACGCTTCCACAACAGCGTCGAAGGCACCGTCGCCCGACGCCGACGCAGCTTCAGGTAATACAAGATCACCAGCGCCGGGATCGCCACCGCCGCCGCCAACAACGCCGCCAAGGGGCTAAGGAAACTCATCCGACCAGCCCCCTCTGCCGCAGGTACTTCATCACCATGTCTTCCACCGGCACGTCCGTCTGCGCCAACAGGTGCATCATCCCCCGACGCACGCACGTGTCCTTCACGTGCTGCAGGTACGCCTGCAGATTCGCTTGGTACCGCTTGACCAACTGCGACGTCAGCGAGACCTCAGCCATGTCACCGTCTTCAAGGTCCACCAGCGACAGGTCGCCCGCCAGCCCCGCCTTGGCCGGCTCAGCTTCCTGCGGCGACAACAACTGGATCGCATACGCATCAAAGCGGTCCGCCGCGAGATACCGCAGCGCCCCAGCCAAATCCCCTTTGTCGAAAAAGTCGCTGATCAAAATCACCACGCCCGGCGTCCGCTGCAGCAACGCCAATCGCTTGCACGACGCCTCCAGGTTCCCCGGCGTCTCCCCCTTACTCGGCAGGCCTTCCAAAAAGCCCATCATCCGGGGCACCGGCTGACGCCCCCTCAAGTTCATCAACTGCTCGTTCAGCGTGTCGGAGAACCCGAACACACTCACCCGGTTGTGGTGCACCAGCCCCAGATAACCCAACGCCGCCGCGAGCTGCTTGGCGTAAAGCAGCTTGTTCGGTTCGCCGTAGTCCATCGACGCGGTGGTATCGACCGCGATCGTGACGGTGAGGTCTTCCTCTTCCATGAACAGCCGGAGGAACAGCTTGTCCAGCCGGGCGTACAGGTTCCAGTCGATCCGCCGAAGGTCGTCGCCGACGACGTAGTTGCGGTAGTCCGCAAACTCGACGGACTGCCCTCGCTTCTTGCTCCGACGCTCGCCCTGCATCTTCCCGCGCAGCACCTTGCGCGACAGGATGTCGAGCCGATCAAGCTTGGCGATGAAGCCGGGGGAAAGCAAATTGTCGCTAGTTGCGGTAGGCATGTGTTACTCGTCGATCAAACCGACGCTTCAACCGGGAGGTTGTCCATCACGTCATTCAGGATCATGTCAGGCGTCACGCCCTCAGCCGTACCCTCAAAGTTCAGCAGAATGCGGTGACGCATCGCAGGCAGCAGAACCGCCCGCACATCCTCGACCGCCGCGTGGCCCCGGCCCTGCAACAGCGCCCGGCACTTGGCGCCCAGCACCAGCGACTGGGCCGCACGAGGCGACGCACCGACCCGCAGGAACTGCCGCGGCAGGCTAGTCACATACTCGCCCTCGGGGTGCGTCGCCAACACGCAACGCACCGCGTAGTCCTGCACGTGCGGCGCGATCACGACCTGACGGACAAGCTGCTGGTACTGAAGAATCTTGACCGCATCCAAGACCGGACTGATCTGAGGCGACTCGGCCCGGGTCGTCCGGTTCAAAATCTCGTTGAGCTGTTCACGTGTCGAATAGCCAACCTCAAGCTTGTAGAAAAAGCGGTCGAGCTGAGCCTCGGGCAGCGGGTAGGTGCCCTCCTGCTCGATCGGGTTCTGCGTAGCCATCACGAAGAACGGCTTGTCCATCGCGTAGGTCGTGCCGCCAACGGTCACCGACTTTTCTTGCATCGCTTCGAGCATCGACGACTGCGTCTTGGGCGTAGCGCGGTTGATCTCGTCTGCCAGCACAATCTGGGCAAACACCGGGCCCTTGCGGAACTGGAAGTCGCGGGCGGTGGTCCCATCATCACGCTGGGTCTCGACCACGATCGTCGTCCCGGTGATATCCGCGGGCATCAGGTCGGGCGTGAACTGGATACGCGAAAAGTTCAGCGATAAGGCTTCGGACAACGAGCGAATCAAAAGCGTCTTGCCCAGGCCCGGCACACCCTCCAGCAGCGCGTGCCCGCCGACGAACAGACAGGTGAGCACGCCGTCCACGATCTCGTCGTGCCCGACGATCATCTTGGCAACCTCAGCGCGGACCCGGGCGTAATCCTGCCGGAAGGCTTCGGCCTGTTGAAGAATGGCATTGGGATCGGTCTCGGACATCTGAAAACTCCGGTCTGGAGGAAAATTGAATCAGTCTTCGTCTTGGCTCATACGTTCCTGAGCGCGTCGCTTGGCGGCGAGCAATCGGTTAGTCGAAGGCGCACCCTCGCCAGCTTCCGCCGAGGTCTCTTCGCGGCGTGTCGACTTCGTGATCGTCTGCGTAGACGCCCCGCCGACCGACCCCGCCACGTCATCACTGGCCTCAAAGGCGGGGGACGCTTCGAACTTACGCTTCTTGCTGGGCGTCGGCGGCGTGGGGGTGGGCCGTTGACCCTCCGCAGCATTTTGAATCTTGGTGGCCGCGGTCTGGCGCGCGCCTTTCAAAGCGCTCATCGTGCTCTGGGTCTGCTCCGTGGAGGGCGCCTTGGCCGAGAGCCCCGTGAACTTCTGCTTGGCCCAGCCGGCGATCGCTCGGGCGTCCCAGGCGATCCGCCGGTTCGCGACATCCAGCAGGAACAGCACGATCACCAACGCCAACAGCTCGCGCCAAATCGGGCGCATCGAACGCGACACAAAAGGCTGGGTCCGCTCGAACAAGCCCGCCGCCTGGGGGTCGTTCAAGCTCAACACCCGCCCGCCGGTGATCTCCGCGATCTGCCGCACCAACGCGTCGTTGGACTTCAGGTCACGCAACTCTTCGCCCAACGCCCGGGTCGCGCCGCCAAAGACACTGCGGCGTTCCCCGCCGGACCCCGCCATATCCAGGTACACGAGGTAGTTGCCCGTATCACTCGCCGACAGACGTGTCGAATAAATCCCCGGCGAGGTCTGCTCCAACTCCACCGGCAACGCTTCACCGTCCGGCCCCACCACCGCGCCACGCACCGTCAGCAAGCCCGACAGCGCCGCGTCATCCGCCGACAGCCCTGCTGCGTCCAGCTCCACGACTAGGTCGTTGCCTTCAAACCGATTGCGAAGCTCCACGCTTCGGCTGGCGCTCGGCCTTGCGATCAAGCGCAGCGTGCGGGTCCAGAAATCCGTGAAGCCCGGCCACTGCACCCAGGACGCCGCCCACCGCGTCGTCGCGTCGCTGGTAAACGCCGCCGAACGCCCCGTGCCAACCTGCCAGTGCGCGAACAGAGGCTCGCCCTCTGCCCCCACCAAAGGCATCCGCACACGCGGGTCATGCCGAGGCCCGGTCAACACCAACCCGTCCAGCCCCGGCAAGGACGATAGCCCCGCGGTCACCGGCGAAAAGTCCCCGGTCAGCAAAGGCACAAACGCCTCTTCCTTGATCAGGTTCCGCCGAAGCGTCTGCGCTTCTTTGATAAAAACCTGCGGCAGGTTGTTGGGGTCCTGCACCGGGTGATACTCACCCCCAGCGCGGGTCGCCAGATCAAACAGCAGCCCGCCGTAGTGCATATCTCCCACGCCGATCGTGGACATGGTGATCCCGTTCGCCGCCATGCGATCCAGCAGGCTCTGGTACTGCTGGATCGTCGTGCCGTCTTGCCCATCGGTCAGCAGGATGATGTGCCGGATCGCCGCGTCGTCGGTCGTCATCGGCGCCAACAAACTGACCGCCTTATCCAGCGCGGGGTAGATGCTGGTGCCCCCGCCGGGCTGCACCTGTCGGATCTCCATCGCGGTGCGGGTCGTGTTGTCATTCAACTGCGGCTCGACCACAACCGAAGGCGCGCCGTCAAACGCGACCACGCTGATGATGTCATCCGGGTACAGCGTGTTCAACGCCTGCACTGCTGCCTCGTTGGCCACGTCCTGCTGCGTCCGGTTCGTGCCCCCCACCGGCGCGCCCATCGAGCCCGACCGGTCGATCACCAGCACCAACGCCCCCGAGGGCAGGATCGTCTGCGACGGGATCTGGCACATCACTGGCAAAATCTCGTCCACCGGAGAGTTCGTCCATCCACCGGCCCCGAAACTCTTGGGCCCGCCCAGCATCAACAGCCCGCCACCCAGGTCCTGCACATACGCCGCCAACGCCCGCTGCCGACTGCCCGGCACCAAGTCCGCCGAAACATCCTGCAGGATGACCGCGTCATAACGCTGCAAAGCCGTCAGCGACGCCCCCAGCGATTCGACCCCCACCACATCGATCGACAGGTCATGCGCCGCCAACCGTTGCGAAAGCACCCGCCCCGCGTCGCCGCCCAGCCCGTCCACAAACAGCACACGCCCCTGCCCGCGCACGAGCGTAAACCCCTCCGCCCGGTTGTTGCTGGCGATTGTGTCCGCACCCTCCCCGGGCACAAACTGGGCATCAAACGTGTGCAAACCCGACCCCGTCATCGGCACGTCCACCCGCACCTGCGCGACGTACCGCCCCGCTTCGCGCGTCGACAAGTCCGCCGCCTCTTCGATCGTCCAGTCTGCCCTGGACACCGGCACGCCACCGGTCTCGCCGCCGAAGTTCAGCACACGCCCGTCATGGGTGACCTGCACGCTGCCGTCCATCGGACGCGTCGCCCGCAGCACCGTCGTCACCCGCACCGTCTGCCCCTCGTTGGCCTCCGTGCGGACCTGCATCCGCTCGACCATCACCTCATCCCGGACCTCGTAGCTCAAGGGCACGACATCGATCAACACCCCCGCCGCCGCCGCTTCGTACGCCGCCGCCAGCGCGTCGCCGTTGGTCTCGTTGCCGTCCCAGAACAACACCAGACGCAACGCCGTGTTCGCGTCCGGGTTCGACGCCAGCGCCTGACGGATCGCCGCCGCCGCGTCCGTGCCTTCGACCGGCCGAGACAACACGTTCTCCGGCAGGCCCACTTCCCGGTCCCCCCGGGTCCGGATCCAAGGCCGACCATCAAACGCAACCAACCCCCACCGGTCGTCCGGCCGCATATCCCCCGCCGCATCGCTCAGGTAATCCCCGACCCACGCTTCCAGCTCCGGCGCCCCCTCCCAGCCGGCGGGCGGCTCGGCGAAACGCGCCGCCGACTCCGAGCGGTCCAGCACCGCCACCACCGACAAATCCTCATGCGTCCGCACCCCCTGCACCCCGCACAGCATCAACACCAAGACCACCAGCACCACCGCCCGCAACGCCAACGCCAGATACCGTCGGCCGGGCTCCACCGCGGTCATCCCCCGCCAGCCCAACCATAAAACCGGCAACAGCAACAGCAGCAGCCACAAACGCTCGGGATGGTCCAACGCCAGGCTCAAACCGCCGACGTCCCTCCCGCCCGGATCGCGTCTTGTTTCCGTCTCACCGCGTCATGCTCCCGCATCGATTACTCACCGCTCTGCGAAGAACCCGCCTGATCAAAATAACGTTCCAGCGTCTGGTGATAACGGGCCGGCACGCGGTCTTCCGTCACCGCGCGTTCCGCCTGCTCCGCACCGCTCTGCACCGTCTCCCGGAACCGCGCGTTGGACTCGCCCGCCGTCATCGGCCCATCGGTCTGCCAGCTCGCTAGCACCCGACCCGCCCGGTTCTGCGCATCCGAAACGCTGTGCGTCTGATGCCCTTCCATCACGTTCTCTTCACCCTGGATCGGCCCACCGCGACCCCGGCCAAACTCATCCGTCGGCTGCTGGCTCGGCACGTTGCTGTTCAACATCATCTGCATCTGCTGAAGCTTTTGGCCGTTCTGCCCCATCTGGTTCAGCGACTCCTGCATCATCATCATCTGCTGGCCGAGTTGGTCCTTCTGGGCCTCGGTCAAGACCAGCATCTGCTCACCACCTTCGCCCTGCTCGCCTTCCTGCGGTTTGCCCATCTCCTGCAGCATCATCTGCATCTGCTCCATCTCCCCGGAGAACTGCTGCATCTGCTGCCCGTTCTCGCAAGTCTGGCACTGCTGAGGCTTCATGTTCTGAAGCTGCTGATTCAATTCCTCCGCCAATTGCTGGGCTTCCTGCTCGCTCATCCCCTGCGACTCAAGCTGATCCTGCAATGCCTGCTCGACCGCCTCAGAATCAAAGCCGCCGTCAGACAACTGCTGCGTCGTCTGCTCGTCCAGCCCCGCATTCTGCAGAAAGTCCTGCATCTGCTGATCCAACGCCTGCGCCTGCTGCTCCATCTGCTCTGCCAGGCGTCCAAGCTGATCCGCCAGCTCACCCATCTGCTGTTCCAACGCCTGGCGCTCTTCCTCGGTCATCTCGCCCTGCTGCGCCTGCTCGCCCAGCGCCTCCAGCGCGTCCGCCGCCGCATCAAAATCCCCCCGACGCATCGCTTCCTCAAACTCGCGCCCCGGGCTGTCGGGGTTCTCCGAATCCAATTGACTCAGCGCGCTGTCCATCGCGTCCTGCGCCGCCTGACGCTGCTCCGCCAACTGCTCCAGCTCGTCCCGGGTCCGCTCGATCGCCTCGTCGCGTTCCGCCTGCGCCTGAGGCGTCGAAACCTCCTGACGCATCAAAGTCGCCAGCTCATCTAAGCGCTGTTGCAGCTCTTCTTCCGTCGCGGGCAGCTGCACCTGTTCACGCGCTTCAGGCTCCGGCGTGATCGCGCGCACCTGCGCGACCTCTTCTTCGGCCAATGCCGCCTGTTCTTCCGCCTCAGCCAACGCCTCGCGCTTGGCTTGAAGCCCCAACGCATCCTCGGGCACCAGGAACAGCAACAGCATCCACACCATCGCCGCCGCCGCCGCGTACCCCCAAACGCCCGTCGGCCGCACCGCAAACGCCTCCTTCAACCTCGGCCCCATCGCCGCGGTCGCCGCGGCCTCCGCATCCCTGGCGATCACGCCCGCAAACGGATGCGCCTCCTGCGCCTCCCCGACGTACAGCGCCGTCCCCAGCTTGTCCTTCAGCCCACAACGATCGTCCACCATCGTCGCCACCGCTTCGCGTCCCGGCCGACGGTGCCAAGCCCAACCCAAACCCACCACCGCCGCCACGCCCACCGGCAACGCGTACGCCCAAATCGGCGAGCCCCAGCCCATCAGCCGAGACCCCACCAACCACCCCGCCGACACCGCGACCCCCACCAACACCGCCCACCCCAAAGACGCCAAACCCGACTGCATCAGCAGCCGCCGCTTCGCCCGGGCAATCGCAAGTTCAATCGGCTGCATCATTCGCTCCTTCGTCGAGCTTCATCATCGAGTTGGATCGGTCGTCGAAACACACCACGCAGGCCGGGGCCCCGACCCCCAATCATATCGGCCCAAACCGCAGAGTCCCGGATCGAACCCCGATTTCAACGGTTAAGACTGTGCAGCCGACGCCTGGGTTCAGTCAATTTCAAGATTCAACCCCTCGAAATCCCCCAGAACCGGTTCCCCATCGCCTCGCCTTACCGTAACGCTCCGCGCAGCCGGACCAAATCGTCCAACAATTCAAGCGTCGTCTCGACCGTCAACATCGTCGCGCCATCAGACAACGCGCTCGGCGGGTCCGGGTGCGTCTCGATGAACACCGCGTCCACCCCCGCCGCCACCGCCGCCCTGGCCAGCAGCGGCGCACGCTCCGGCCGACCACCCGAGCTCGTCCCCTCCCCGCCGGGCAGCTGCGTCGAGTGGGTCACATCAAAACACACCGGCTGACCCAGCTCCATCATGTCGCCCAGCCCCGCGAAGTCATTCACCAAGCGGTGGTACCCAAAGAACGTCCCCCGCTCGGTCAGCATCACATTTTCACACCCCGCCTCCGCCAGCTTCGCGATCACGTTCTGCATCTCGCGCGGCGAAAGAAACTGCCCCTTCTTCACGTTCACCGCCCGGCCATGCTTCACCGCCGCCTCACCCGCCGCGACCAGCAAGTCCGTCTGCCGGCACAAAAACGCCGGCACCTGCAGGATGTCGATCCGCTCCGCCACCGCCTCACACTGCCCGGGCTCATGCACGTCCGTCGTCACCGGCACACCCAGCTTCTCGCCCACCCCCGCAATCAGCGCTACCCCCGCCTCAAGCCCCGGCCCCCGCCGCGACCGGCTCGAACTCCGGTTGGCCTTATCAAAGCTGGCCTTGAACACGTAGGGCAACCCAAGCGCCGCACACTTGTCCCGCACCCGCTCGCCGATCTCCAGGCAGAGCGCCTCGGACTCCGCCGCGCAGGGCCCAGCAATCACCAACAAAGGCTCACCCGGACCCACGTTGTAATCCTTGATCTGCATCGTCATCCCCACAGCATATAGCCGCCCCGGAGAGCCAGCCCGTGCCGGGCCGATGGCTTCACCGCGCCACCGCCTATTCCTCAACCGAAGGCTCGATGTGCTGATCGCCAAAAACCTGGAAGTAACGCAGTTCGACGATCGCGCCAAAACCTTGAAACACCGCCCACCCAGCAAAACCAATCACAACCAAGACCGCTGAAATAGACACGCCAAATAGAAACGCCCAAAAGCCGTCTCCGTTTGAATCAAAAGCAAGAAATAAAGCCAACAGCGTTTGGATCGCTGCCAGGACTATAAAGACCCATAGCCACATCGAACTCACCCACCGAAGACGGTCCGCATCCTTCGACCATACGTTTTGACGCTCTGCATGCTTCATGCCACTGCCTCCCGGAAACATATGTTTAAAATCAATACCCCTCACCGCCCGCGCCGCCGGACACGATCGCCACCGATGCCGAGCATCCCAGGCGGTCCGCGCCCGCAGCGATCATCCGCTGGGCGTCCTCAGTCGTGCGGATCCCGCCCGACGCCTTGACCGACATCGGCCCCGCGTACTGCTTCATCCACGCCACCGCCTGCTCGCTCGCGCCCCCGGCCGGGTGAAACCCCGTGCTGGTCTTCACAAAGTCGCACCCCGCTGCCCGCGCCGCCCGGCAGGCACACGCCACCCGCGCTTCGCCCGTCGCCTCGTCCACCCCCTGCATCAACGCAGCAGACTCGATAATCACCTTCACGACCACCTCCGGCCGAACCGCCCGCGCCGCCGAGACCAGCTCCGCGTACTCCGCAGTTGCCGCCGACTCGTCCTCTGCCAGCAGGTAAGGCAGGTGCGCCACAAAGTCGACCTCGCCCGCGCCGTCCTTCACCAGCCCGGTCGCCTCGATCGCCTTGGTCATCGGCTTCATCGCGCCCAGCGGGAACCCCGCCACCGCGCACGCCTTCACGCCGCTGCCCGCCAAGCGGTCCGCGACATGCTTCACAAAGACGCCATTCACGCAGACCGAAGCAAACCCATGCGCCAACGCCTCATCCACGATGCGGTCGACATCCGCCATTGTGGCCTCAGCCTTAAGGATCGTGTGGTCAATCTTTGCCGCCAGTTCATTCGCCGACATGCTGCAACTCCTCATCCTGATGCGGGTGGGGCTCACCCGGCTTGAGCTTTTCAAAAAAATCAGTCAAAGCCTGCTTATAGATGTCCGCGTCGATCTGGTGCAGGTCCAGGTGCCCCCCACCGGGCACGCTGACGAACGTCACGTCCACGCCCGCCGCTTCGGCCAACGCCGCGACCTGCTCCGCATCCGCGTGCGGGCAAATGGGGTCCGCCTGCCCATGCAGCATCAGTACCGGCACCTTCACCCGGCCGGCCCATGCCGCACGGTCAAACGTGCGCCGCCCCTGCCCACGCACCGAGGCCCACGCCGACGCCAGCGCGACCGTTGGCCAGGTCGGGTACTTGCGGTACGCCAGCACGTTCCGCAGAGGCACTTCGGAATACCGGTAAATCCCCTCGGCGATCACGCCGCGCAACCGTGTTTCTTCCGGGTACGCGCCAGCGGTGCGCAGCGCCATGCCCCCGCCCGCCGAAAGCCCAAACAGCACCCAGCCCGCCGGCGGGTCTTTCACCGCCTCGGCCTGGTCCAGCACCGCCAGCACGTCCGCCGCCTCGATCGCCCCCGCCCGGAAGGCTTTGCCCTCCGCGTCGCCATGAGCCCGCTGATCAAACACCACCACGACCGACGCATGCGCCGCGACCCGGGCCGCCCATCCCAGCGACCCAAACCGCGAATCGCTGAAGCCGTGCAGGATCACCACACCCGGGCCGTCCGGCTGCTGCCCGTCCAGCACCCAACCGGTCGATGCCGCCCCGTCGCTCAGCGCGAAGCTCACCGCCTCCCCAGCCAACCCCCAGCCGCTGGGCTCGGTCGCTTCGCCCCGCGCGAGGGCCACGGCATAGGTCTTCCGGCTCGGCGTCTGCACGCCATGCACCGCACCAAAGGCCGTGCCCAGCACGACCAATACCCCCGCTAACAGAAACAGCATCAAAAGTCCCATTGTTGATGCGTAAGATACACCCATGTCCAGCCCGAACCCATTGCCACAGGATGAACTCGACCGCCTCGCGCTGGATGCTGCCTACGAACAAGCTTGCAAAGGGCGCGACGAAGGCGGCATCCCGATCGGCTCCGCTCTGATCAACCCGCAGGGCCAGATCGTCGCCGCCGGCCACAACCAGAGAGTGCAGCAGGGCGACCCCACCGCCCACGCCGAGGTCGACTGCATCCGCAACGCCGGCCGCCGCCGCGACTGGCCCGAACTCACGCTCGCGTCCACCCTGTCGCCCTGCATCATGTGCACCGGCACCAGCCTGCTATTTGGCATCCGCCGCGTCGTCATCGGCGAAAACCAAACCTTCCTGGGCGCCGAAGACTTGTTCGAGCAAAAAGGCGTGACGCTGGTCCGCCTGCAAGACCCACGCTGCATCGCGCTGATGAAGACCTTCATCACCGAGCAGCCTGACCTTTGGAACGAGGACATCGGCAAGTGACCCCCCGCCTACCTCAGAAGCTGTTACTGCTCGTCCTGTTCGGCCTATTGGCGCCCGCCTGCCACGCGCCGCCGCACTTCATGCCCATGCCCACGCTCTTCGAGGGCGTCGATGAGGCGGTCTTCACCCCGGCCATCAGTCAAACACGCGACAACGCCTACCCGGTCTTCATCGCCAGCAACCGCTTGGTCCATGACGATCCCGAGCCCGGCCACTACTTCACCAACGAACGCTCCCAGATCGTCCACCTCGCGGTCGCCACGCTCCGCATCGGCCCCAGCGACATGACCTGGACACAGCTGACCGAACGCTCCCTGGACGACAACCCCAAAGCCCAGACCCGCCTGAAGATCGACTTCACCCGCGTCAAGCCCTTCGGCCCGCTCTACACCACCGCCCCGCTCCGCAACTATCTGCTGGACCGGTCGCTGCAGGACATCGACGTCACGGACCCCGCCCCCGCCGAAGCCTTCGCCAAGCAACTCAACCATCAGATCGCCGCCAGCGACGGCCACGACCTGTTCATCTATGTCCACGGCTACAACACCCGCCTGCCGAACAACCTGGCCCTGTCCGCGGGCATGACTCACTACCTCGCTCGCCGCGGCGCGCTGCTTCTGTTTGACTGGCCCAGCCAAGCCAACCTGTTGGGCTACACCGCCGACAAAGCCAATGCCGCCTACTCCACCCGTCACTTCAGGCAACTGTTGGTCTGGCTTGCCGAATCGACCGACGCCCGGAACATCCACATCCTCGCCCACTCCGCGGGCAACCCCGTCGTCGTCCACGCGCTCCGCGATCTGCGCATGATGCACGCGATAAACTCGCCCGACGAACTGCAGACCCGCTACCGGATCGGCCGGGTCGTGTTGGCCGCGCCGGATATGGACCTCTGGGAGTTTTACAACGCCGGC
The DNA here is from genome assembly GCA_965230305.1 of Phycisphaeraceae bacterium. Classification (GTDB taxonomy): domain Bacteria; phylum Planctomycetota; class Phycisphaerae; order Phycisphaerales; family Phycisphaeraceae. Next base: position 1,305,553 of record OZ245998.1, read on the forward strand.
CTGGACCGCTTCCAGGACGTCCCGCAGCAGACACTGATCTACGCCTCCAGCCGCGACCGAGCGCTGGGGCTTTCCTCCTGGATCTTCGGCAACGAACGCCTCGGCCTCTTGCACATGGACAACCTCGCAGAGGTCGAGCACCTGCAACAGGACCGCATGTACGCCGTCGACGTCTCCAACGCCCAGCAGCACCACCGCACGTTCCTCGGCCACAGCTACTTCTGGGAGAATCCCTGGGTCTCAGGCGACCTGCTCGCGTTCTGGACCACCGGCATGCCGCCCCAACAGCGGGGCCTGGTCCCGCTGCTCAACGATGTCATCTGGGGCTTCCCCGACGATTACCCCGAGCAGCTCGGCCCGGCACGCGAAGCATTCTTCGATTAAGGAGCTGCTTCACCACGCCATCACTGCTCGGCGATCAACCAATCAAACCCGTCCCGCGCCACCGCGACATCAAACCGCACCCGGCCGTGGTACACCACCGTCAGCACCCCCTGCTCGCCATCGCCTTCGTAGACGAACGTGATGTCCTCAAAGTCATCCGGGTGCTCGCAGAACGCCGCCAATCGCCGGGTGTAAAACGTCAGCCCCTCTTGCCACTCCGTCGGCTCGGTCACCCGCGCCCGCACCGCATCGGAAAACGCCGACCGGAACGTCTCCACCGACTGGTCCCGCACCGCCCGCAACACCACCACCATCGGCGTGGCCTCGGCAAACCGCGGCTGGAGCGCGTCGGGCTCGTCTTCCTGGGCCATCGCCCCCCCCGCCAGCCAGCAAAGCCCCAAAACCCAAGCTATCAAGCACTTGCACACCGTCGACCTCCTTGTCGCTCTGAATCACCGATTCCTGCCGAACCGTGAAAATAACGGCTTGTAAACCACACGCGATGATTGTATAGTGCCCGGCTCGCTCGGCCGAGGCCGGGCGGTTGTTATTCACCAGAAGATCAAGACCGATTTTACACCGCTCCCGGAGCCACCTGTGGTCCGTATTCGACTCAAGCGATTTGGCCGGCGTCACCGCCCCTTCTACCGCATCAACGCCGTGGACATCCGCAAGAAGCGCGATGGCAAGGTCATCGAACAGCTGGGCTTCTACGACCCGATCGAAAAGGACGAAGCCAAGCAGGTCAAGCTCGACACCGAGCGGGCCAAGTACTGGCTCTCCGTGGGCGCTCAGCCTTCGGACACCGTCGCGGGCATCTTCCGCCGCAACGGCGTCGACCCCACCCCGGGCAAAGCCGTCAGCTGAACCCGCGGACTGAATTGAACTTCTCAAGGGCGGCTTCTTGCCGCCCTTGTTTTTTTGCGGGAAGCTAGTCACCCGTGGACATCGGCCTTAAACGCATCGACTTCGTCACGCTCTTCCCCGAGATGTTCGAGTCCGTCCTGGGCACCAGCATCCTCAAGCGGGCCGCCACGCCCGTCCCCAGCCAAGCCGACCCCTCTCAAATCCGCCCGCCCGTGGTCAGTTACCACTGCCACGACATCCGCCTGCACACCGCCAACAAGCACGATAAGGTCGACAAACCGCCCTACGGCGGGGGACCGGGCATGGTCATCCAGTGCCAACCCCTCTGGGACTGCCTCCAGGCGGTGCAAGCCCAACAGCCCGAACTGCCCGCGACCCGGATCCTGCTGACACCGACCGGCCGCCGTCTGGACCAACCCCTGGTCGAACACCTAGCCCGCCAGCCCCGCCTGATCCTTATCTCCGGCCATTACGAGGGTTATGACCAACGTGTTATCGACCGCCTGCACGACGAGGGCGGGCTGATGGAAGTTTCCATCGGCGACTACGTGCTCTCGGGCGGCGAGCTGGCGAGCATGGTGCTCGCCGATGCGGTTGTCCGCCTTCAGCCGGGCGTGCTCGGCGATGCCGCGTCCGTCGAGCACGAGTCCTTCAGCCCCGCACTCGACCGCGGGCTGGACTACCCCCACTACACCCGCCCCCCTCAATGGGCTGGGCGTTCCGTGCCGGACGTGCTGCGGTCAGGCGACCACGCCAAAATCGAGGCCTGGCGGCTGGAACAATCCCAGCAACGCACCGCCCAGCGCGACCCCGCGCCCAAGCCGCCAGCAAAACCTAACCTGCGCCCCTTCGAGCGCGAGGACGCCCCAGCGATCGACGCCCTGCTACGGGCCAGCTTCCCCACCGATGCCGAAGCCAGGCTCGTGCGCGACCTCCGCGACAACCATCTTGACGTGATCGAAACCGTTGCCACCATTGACAATAAAATTGTCGGCCACATCCTCCTCAGCGAGCTCACCACCCAAGACAACCCCTACGCCCCGGGCTTGCTGGCCTTGGCGCCGCTAGCTGTGCACCCGGAGCATCAGCACCGTGGCATCGGCGGGGCGCTGGTCGAAGATGCCCTCAAACAAGCCCGCAAAGCCCGGGTTTCGCGCGTCTTCGTCCTCGGCGACCCCGGGTACTACGCCCGATTCGGCTTCAAGCCCGCGGCCGATTTCGGCTGGAGCAACCCTTGGGACGTAGCCGAGCCCGCGTTCGCTGTCGTCGAACTGGACCAGAACCAACGCACCCCCGACGCCGGCCCGCTGGTCTACCCGGCCCCTTTCCTGGACCTGCCGACGGATTCGGCTTGAACCCCACGCCCCAAATCGCTACATTACCCGGCTCGACTTCGCCAGCCCGGCGGGGTTGAACCGGCTGTACCAGCTTTCCCCGCCCAATCCACCCCAGACCTCGAGGCCGCCATGAGCGACGCCATCCTCGCCGCCGTCCAGCAAGAACAGTTGAAGACCGACATGCCGCCGATCAACGTCGGCGACTCCGTCGGGGTCCACTACCGCATTATCGAAGGCTCCAAGGAACGCATCCAGGTGTTCCACGGCGTCATCATCGCTATCAACGGCTCGGGCTTGGAGCAGACCTTCACGGTCCGCCGCATCGTCGCCAACGAAGGCGTCGAGCGTGTCTTCCCCCTGCACTCGCCCAAGGTCGCCAAGGTCGAGATCGAACGCCACGCCCACGCCCGCCGGAGCAAGCTGTACTTCCTCCGCGAACGCGTCGGTAAGAAGCGTCGCCTCCCGGACAAGCGTCGCGGCCTGAAGCACGCGACCGTCACCACCAAGGCCCAGAAAGCCAAGCTCGCCGCCGACCAGGGCTGAGCCGACGCCTATCCCACAGCTTCCCCAAGACCCCGTCGGCCACCCCGGCGGGGTCTTGTCATTCCTATCCTCCGCGTTTAGCGGGCGATCCCAGATCGCCGTTACGATGCTTCAGCCATGAGTCAAGACTCAACCCCCGACGCCTCCACGAAGTCCACCGCCCAGCTGCTGGGTGACCGCCAGCGCAAGCTCGACCGCCTCCGCAAGGAGTTTGAGCTCGACCCCTACGGCCAGCGCACCGACGGCATCACCCCCATCGCCGACGCCCGCGCCCGGTACGACCAACAAGCCGACGACGCCAACAAGGACAACCCCGAGGTCGATGAACGCCCGGTCGTTCAGATCGCCGGGCGCGTCATGCAGCACCGTGTGATGGGCAACCTGATCTTCATGTCCCTCCGCGACCATACCGGCGACCTACAGGTGGCCGTGTCCAAGAAGGCGGTCGGCCAGCCCTACTTCGGCTTGGCGAAGATGACCGACTACGGCGACCTGGTCTGCGCGACCGGCGCCCTAGCCAAGACCAAGACCGGCGAGATCACCGTCTGGGCTGCGCCCAACCACGACGACACCGGCCCCTACACCATCCTCACCAAGTCCCTGGCCCTGCCCCCCGGCAAGCACCACGGCCTGACTGACCCCGAAACCCGCTACCGCAAGCGCTACGTCGACCTCTACGCCAACCCCGGCGTGATGCAGACCATGCAGCAACGCATCCGCATCATCGACGAGATCCGCCGATACCTCAGCGACCGCGGCTTCCTCGAGGTCGAGACCCCGATGCTCCAGGCGATCCACGGCGGGGCTGCGGCACGCCCGTTCCACACCCACCACAACGCGCTGGACCTGCCGCTGACCCTCCGCATCGCGCCCGAGCTCTACCTCAAGCGCCTGCTCGTCGGCGGCATGCCCAAGGTCTTTGAGATCAACCGCAACTTCCGCAACGAGGGCATCAGCCCCCGCCACAACCCCGAGTTCACCATGCTCGAGGCCTACGAGGCCTACGGCAACTGGGAAACCATGGCCGAGCTCGTCGAGGACATGGTCTGCACCGTGGCCATGAACGTCTTCGGCACGCTGAAGATCGAACACAAGAACGACGAAGGCGAAGTCACCCGCACCGTCGACCTCACGCGGCCCTGGCGCCGCGCGTCTATGGCGGAGCTGGTCGAAGAACGCACCGGCTGGAAGTTCAATAAACAACCGATTCAGCACTCTCCTGACGCTTTAGAAAAATATCTTAATGAACGTGAAGAAGAATTCAGTCAAGAGCTAGACGAAAGAAGGTTCGCTGCAGGTGAAGCTTCAGGAAGGCCGTACCAATCTGCTGCGAAATGGCGTGAGATCCAAAAAGAAACTATCGAAGATGTTTCCCCTGCCGAGCAACTCACCGAGGTCTACGAAAAGCTCATCGAGCCTACGCTCATCGACCCTTGCTTTGTCACCCGCGTGCCCAGCGTGATCATCCCGCTGGCCAAGAAGTGCCAGGACGACGACTTCTTTGCGGACGTCTACGAGCTGGCGATCAACGGCGTGGAGATCAGCCCGGGGTACACCGAGCTGAACGACCCCGCGGTGCAGGAAGAGAACTTCCGGCATCAGGTGGGTGACGAAGAAGAGAAGCAGCAGATAGACGAGGACTTCCTCGAAGCCCTGCGCGTCGGCATGCCCCCGGCGGGCGGGATGGGGCTGGGCATCGACCGTCTGGTCATGATGCTGACCGGGGCCGAGTCGATCCGCGACGTGATCCTGTTCCCGCTGATGCGACCCCAGAGCTAGCCACGGATAAACTCTTTGCCGCCGACGGACGTACGGTCCCTGGCAACTGCTCGTGGCTAGAACCTGACCATGTACCAACTCCTCCTCGTCAGCAAGTACCTCCGCCGAAAGCTCGCGCCGCTGTTCGCGGCCTCGGCGGTAACGCTGTGCACAGCGATGGTCATCATCGTCATCTCGGTCATGGGCGGGTTCTTCGATCTGCTGGCCGAGTCGGCACAGCGCCTGACCGGCGACCTGATCGTGACGAACTTCTCGCTGCACGGCTTCGAGCACTACGACGATCTGCTGGCCGAGTTGGAGGCGATGCCCGAGATCGAGGCCGCGACCCCGATGATCCACACGTTCGGGCTGATCAGCGTCTACGGCGACGACGCGCAGGCGGTCCGCATCGTCGGCATCGAGCCCGAAGCCTTCGACCAGATCGTCGACTACCGCGACACGCTGTACTGGTCCAACGACGACTACAAGGCTTACCTCGGCGAGCACCTCAACGAAGACCAGGCCACGCGATGGGCTGAGCGGATCGACATCGAGTCGGCGGCGATGTCGATGTCCACGCCGCCTTGGACCGATGCGTTCGCTGCGATGCCCGCAGCGGTCTTGGGGATCGAGGTCAACCCCCGCAGCTTCCGGGACGAACAGGGGCAGTACCGCTTCAGCAACTCGACCGTCGAGCGTGTGATCCGTTTGACCGTCGTCCCGATGTCGCCCGACGGCGGGCTGGATGTGCAGCCGATCCGCCGGGACTTTGCGGTGGTCAACGAGTTCAAGTCTGGGCTGTACGAGGTCGACCAGCAGACGGTCTTCGTGGATTTCGACTGGCTCCAAAACGCTTTGGCGATGGCGCCGACCACGATCGCAGGCTTTGACCCCGAGACCGGCGAGCCCAACGGGCAGTCGGTCGAGTTGTCCGGCCGGGTCACCGAGATCGTCTGCAAGATCACGCCGGGGCAAGACCTTGAAGCCACGCAGGACTTGGTGAACGAACGGATCGCCCAGCTTTGGGAACGCGAAAACTTCGATAGCCCCTACCCGCCGGTCGCGATCACCTGGATCGAACAGCACGGCCAGCTGCTCAAAGCCGTGCAGAACGAGAAAGGGCTCGTCACCGTGCTGTTTGTGATCATCAGCATCGTTGCGGTCGTCATGGTGGCGACGACGTTCTACATGATCGTCCTGGAGAAGACCCGCGACATCGGCACGCTCCGCGCGATCGGCGCGTCGCGCAGCGGCATCATGGGCATCTTCCTGGGCTACGGCTTAGGGATCGGGCTCCTGGGCGCGGTCGTCGGCGTCGCGCTGGCGTCGGTCTTCGTGGTCCACCTCAATGATCTGCAGGAACGCCTGGCGGAAGACCTCGGTGCCGTGCTCCTCTGGTCGGGGCTGGGGCTGACCGCCTCGATCGGCGCGGCGGTCGTTGGGTACCTGCTGGGCCGACGCAAGGAAGAAGGGTTTGCCGGCGGGGCGTTGGGGTTCCTGCTCAGCGCGTTGGTGTTCGCGGTGCTGGGCGTCTTCGCGTTTGAGCTATTGAACCTTGAAGGCTTCAACGCCTTTGACGAGCGCTACGGCTGGCGGATGTGGGACCCGCAGCTTTACTTCTTCGAGACGATCCCGTCCCGGCTGGACCCCGGCGAAGTCGTGCCGATCGCGATCGGCGCGGTGCTGTCGTCGGTGGTCGGCGCGCTGATCCCCGCGCTGCTGGCCGCAAGACTGAACCCGATCGACGCGCTGCGTTACGAGTAGACCCAAGCGATGACTGAATCCCAAAACAGCCCGATCCTCCAGGCCAGCGGACTGCACAAGGCCTACCGCGTCGGCGGGCAGGACCTCAAGGTGCTGCAGGGGGTAGACACCACCGTCCGACCCGGCGAATGGGTCGCGATCCTCGGGCGGTCCGGCTCGGGCAAGAGCACCCTGCTGCACCTGCTCGGCGGGCTCGACCGCCCCGACCGGGGCAGCGTCCGCTTCGGCGACCAGGAAGTCTTCAGCCTGAGCCCCCGCAAGCTCGACCTCTACCGCGCCCGGCACGCGGGGTTTGTGTTCCAGGCCTACCACCTGATGCCCGAACTCACCGCCCTTGAAAACGTCACGATCGCGTCGCTCGTCGCCAAGCACCCCGCCAAGGCACACGCCGAGCAACTGCTGAGCCGTGTCGGCCTAGGCGAACGCCTCAAGCACCGCCCCAACAAGCTCTCCGGCGGGGAGCGGCAGCGCGTCGCGATCGCGCGGGCGCTGGTGAATCAACCCGAACTCCTCTTGGCTGACGAACCCACGGGCAACCTCGATGCCGACACCGGGCGGTCGATCCTCGATCTGTTCCAGGCGCTGCATGACGAAGGGCAAACCATTGTCATGGTGACGCATGATGAGAACATCGCGGACCGCGCCGATCGCGTGCTCCGCCTGACCCGAGGCCGACTGGACACCTCCAGCTAAGCCACACCCCGTCGAATCCCCGCGCATGGCGGTTTTTCGGTAGGCTTTGCCCGTCGGGGTCATTCGTTCATCTAACCTGCACGCGAAGGAGCGTCATGCCCGCTGCTCAATCTGATATCGGTCTCATCGGCCTGGCCGTCATGGGTCAAAACCTCGTCCTCAACATGGCCGACCACGGCTACAAGGTCAGCGTCTACAACCGCACCACGTCCAAGATGGAAGCCTTCATCGAGGACTGCCAAGCCAACGAGCCCTCGGCCGAACGCGTGATCGGGCATGCGGAACTCAAGGACTTTGTGAAGTCGATCAAGCGGCCCCGGAAGATCGTGCTGCTGGTCAAGTCCACCGCCGTCCTCCCGGACGACCGTGACGCGGTCGACTGGACGATCCAGGGCCTGCTGCCTCTGCTGAATAAGGGCGACATCATCATCGACGGCGGCAACAGCAACTGGAACGCCACCATCCGCCGCGAGAAGGAACTCACCGAAGCCGGCTACGAGTTCATCGGCTCGGGCGTCTCTGGCGGCGAGCTGGGCGCGCGCTTCGGCCCGTCCCTGATGCCCGGCGGCAGCAAGAAGGCCTGGAAGTCCCTCAAGCCGATCTGGACCGCCATCGCCGCCAAGGTCGACCCCAAGACCGGCAAGGCCATCGAAGACTACGAAAAGGGCGTGCCCATCACCAAGGGCGAGTCCTGCACCACCCACATCGGCGCCGACGGTGCCGGGCACTACGTCAAGATGGTGCACAACGGCATCGAGTACATCGACATGCAGCTGATCTGCGAGGCCTATCAGCTCATGAAAGACCTCCTGGGCATGAAGCCCGACGAGATGTCCAAGGTCTTTGAAAACTGGAACGAAGGCGTGCTCGACAGCTTCCTGATCGAGATCACCGCCGACATTCTGCAGCAGAAAGACCCGACCAACAAGCGGGCGTTCCTCGTCGATAAAGTCCTCGATGCCGCTGGCCAGAAGGGCACCGGCAAGTGGACCTCGACCAGCGCCCTGGACCTAGGCATCCCTGCCAACGCGATCGCCGAGGCCGTGTTCGCACGCTGCCTGAGTGCGATCAAGGAAGAGCGCGTCGCCGCGTCCAAAAAACTCAAGGGCCCCAAGAACGTCAAGCCCGTGCGGGGCAAGAAGGCCCTGATCGAAGCGATCCACGACGCCCTCTACAGCTCGAAGATCTGTGCGTACGCCCAGGGCTTCCAGCTCATGGCCGAGGCCGCAAACGAGTACGGCTGGAAGCTGAACTTCGGCGAGATCGCCAAGATATTCCGCGGCGGATGCATCATCCGCGCCCGCTTCCTCCAGAAGATCACCCAGGCCTACGCCAAGGACCCGAGCCTACAGAACCTCATGCTCGACCCGTTCTTCAAGAAAGAACTGCACCGATGCCAGGAGAACTGGCGCAAGGTCGTCAGCCTCGCCGTACTCAACGGCGTGCCCACACCCGCCTTCAGCAGCGCCCTGGCCTACTTCGACGGCTACCGCTCCGCCGTCGTCCCCGCCAACCTGCTCCAGGCCCAGCGCGACTACTTCGGCGCCCACACCTACGAACGCACCGACCAGCCCCGCGGCCAAAAGTTCCACGTCGACTGGCCCGAACCGGATCGCCCGCAACTCGACGCCTGAAAATAAAAAGAAAAAACTCCGCAACAAGCCTTCGGCGTGCCCGGAGGCTTGTTTATTTTGTGGGCATGATCAAACCCTTCCTCATCACCCCGCTGTTGATTTGCCTTGCCATGACCAGCCACGCTCAACCCGTCAATGAAATCTTCGCCACGTCCCCCGCTGAGCACTGGGTCGAGGCCTACCCCGTCGGCAACGGCCGACTCGGGGCGATGGTCTTCGGCGGCGTCGCCGAGGAACGCTTCACGCTCAACGACGACACGCTCTGGTCGGGCTACCCCAAGGACAACAACAACCCCGACTCGCTGGCGGCGCTGCCCGAAGTGCGTCGGCTGTTGTTTGAAGGCGATCTCGTCGCAGCCCAACTCGCGACGATGCGAATGCAGGGCGCGTTCACGCAGAGCTACATGCCGCTGGGCGATCTGAACCTGACCTTTGCCCACGACGGCGAAGCCACCGAGTACCGCCGATCGCTGGACATGGACCGGGGCATCGTCACCACCCGCTACCGCGTTGGCGAGACCGTCTACACCCGCGAGGTCTTCGCCAGCTTCCCGGATCAGGTGCTGGTGGTACGCCTCACCGCGGAAGGGCCGGACCCAATCCGCGTTTCGGCGGGCCTGAACAGCCAACTGCAGCACACCGCGCAGCCCGGCAGCCCGGACACGATCGTGATCCAGGGCACCGCACCCTCCCACGTCGAGCCGGACTACCGCGGCGACATCGAAAACGCGGTCGTCTACAACCAGCCCGAAGGCGAAGGCACACGGTTTACCACCCGCCTGCACGCGCGCGGCGGCGAAGGCTTCACTGTCGAACAGACCAACGGCCAACTCACCGCCCAGGCCGACGATTCGGTCACGCTGCTGCTGACCACCGCCACGAGCTTCAACGGCTTTGACCGCTCCCCCGGGCTCGATGGCCGAGACCACGCTGCCCTTAGCCAAACCCAGCTCGAGCAGGCGATCAGCCAATCCACCGAGGATTTGCTCCAGACCCACGCCGCCGACCACAGCGCCCTGTTCGGCCGGGTGTCGCTGACGCTGTCCCCCAGCCGGGACGAAACACCCACCGAAGACCGCATCAACACCTACACCCCCGAATCCGACCCCGGGCTGCTCGGCCTCGTGTACCAGTTCGGCCGCTACCTCTTGATCGCGTCGTCCCGTCCGGGCTCCCAGCCCGCCAACCTGCAGGGCATCTGGAACAAAGACCTCCGGCCGGCCTGGTCCTGCAACTACACGATCAACATCAACGCAGAGATGAACTACTGGCTGGCCGAAACCACGAACCTCAGCGAATGCACCCTGCCGTTTATCTCCTTCGTCGAAGGTCTCGCGGTGCGCGGCGAAGACACCGCACGGATCAACTACGGGGCCGACGGCTGGGTCGCGCACCACAACTCGGACATCTGGCGCAGCAGCAACCCCGTCGGCGACTTCGGCCGGGGGCACCCCTGCTGGGCGATGTGGCCCATGGGGGCGGTCTGGATGTGCGAGCCCGTCTGGGAGCACTACGCCTTCAGCGGCGACGAGGCCTACCTGCGTGAACGGGCGTACCCGTTGATGCAGGGTGCAGCGGCGTTCATGCTCGACTTCCTCGTCGAGGACCCGCGAGAAAACAGCCCGTACCCGCCCGGCACGCTGGTCACCGCACCATCGACATCAGCGGAAAACATCTTCATCCTGCCCAACGGCGATCAGGCGGCGGTCGATGTCATGTCCACGCAGGACATCGCGCTGATCCGTGAAATCTTCAGCCGATGCCTGGAGGCGGCGGAGACGCTCGGGATCGAAGACGCCTTTACCCAAAGCGTCGCCGATGCCCTTAGCCGACTGCCCGAATACCCCGTGGGCAAGGACGGCCGGCTGATGGAGTACGCCAGCGCGTGGGGTGAAACCGACCCGCGCCACCGCCACATCTCCCACCTCATCGGCTTGTACCCCGGCGATCAGATCACGCCCGACGGCACGCCCGAGCTGGCTGAGGCCGCAGCCCGGTCGCTAGACGTGCGTGGCGATCCCAGCACCGGCTGGGCCATGCCTTGGAAAGCCGGCTGCTGGGCCCGCCTGCACGACGGCAACCGCGCGCTGTCGATCTTCGAACACATGATCAACCTGGTCGATCCCGATGCGGTGGCCTGGAGCGGCGACGGCGGCGTGTACCCCAGCCTGCTTGTCTCACACCCGCCCTTCCAGATCGACGGCAACTTCGGCGCGACCGCCAGCATGACCGAGATGCTGTTACAAAGCCACGCCGGCGAGCTGCACCTGCTGCCCGCGCTGCCCGACGCCTGGGGCAACGGCCGCGTCACCGGCCTCCGCGCCCGAGGCGGCTTTGAGGTCGACCTTGCCTGGGCCGACGGCCAACTCACGCAGGCCACCGTCCGCTCCACGCTCGGCGGCGAAGTCACCGTTCGCTACGGCGACCAACGCAGTCAGCACAGCACCACCGCCAACCAGGCGTTCGAGTTCACCCCGGTGACGGCCGCGGACTAGTCCTCCGCCTTCTCGCCATCGGGTGCCATCTTGACGAGCTTGGGATCGAACCGCGCGATCGCTTCGACGAGGTCGCGCTGCTCAGCCATCACCACGTCGATGTCCTTGTACACCCCCGGGTTCTCGTCCAGCCCGGCCGAGAGCACTTCTACGCCCGCGGCTTCGAGCTTCGGGCGGATATGCGCCCAGCGGAAGGTCTCCCGCGCCTTCCGTCGGGACATCACCCGCCCCGCGCCGTGTGACGCGGAGCGCAGCGAGGCTTCCGAGCCCAGCCCCCGCACGACGTAGCCCGGGCTCGCCATCGAGCCGGGGATGATGCCCAGCACGCCCGCGTCTGCTGGCGTCGCGCCCTTGCGGTGCACAATCACCTCGCGACCGTCGTGCGCTTCACGCCACGCGAAGTTGTGGTGGTTCTCGACGCCGGCGATCACGTCCGTGTCCAGGTGCCGAGCGATCGCGTCGTGGATGCACGCGTGGTTCGCCGAGGCGTACTCACCCATCAGCTGCATCGCCGCCCAGTACGCCTGCCCTTCGGTCGAATCCATCGGCAGCCAAGCCAGGTGCCGCAGCTCGCGTGGCAGGTTCGGGTGCAGCTGCTGGGCGATCCGCGAGTAGTGCTCGCAGACCTGCGCCCCGGTGCCCCGGCTGCCCGAGTGGGACAGCAACGCCAGGTACTCGCCCGCTTCAAGCCCCAGCTCCGGCCGGGCTTCGGTCAGCGTCAACGTCCCGAACTCGACGAAGTGGTTCCCCGAGCCGGACGTGCCCAGCTGCGACCAGGCTTTGTCCTTGCAGCGTTCGGTGACGTGCGAGACCGACCAGTCCGCGTCCATGACCGCGTGTTGCCGGAGCTTGTCGCGGTCCCGCTTCTCGCCCGGCCGACCGAACTGAGCGCCCATCCCAAACCGCGTCTCCTGCTCCAGCGCGTTCTTCAGCCGCTCGCGTTGCGACGCCAGTGTCTTCGTGGGCAAATCCAGCACCGACAGCTTCAACCGGCAGGCGATGTCCACCCCCACCGCATACGGGATCACTGCATCTTCGCACGCCAGCACCCCGCCGATCGGCAGGCCGTAGCCTAGGTGCGCATCGGGCATCAACGCCGCGCGTGTCGCGATCGGCAGGCGGCACGCGCCCACGATCTGCTTTACCGACTCGGGCTCTAGGTCCTGACCCCACTCTTGAAACGGGGCCGGCGCATCCCGCTCCCGCCAGGCCGTCGACGACGCCTGCGCATGACGCTGCGCCAGCGACACCTGCTGGGCCAGCTTGCCGAAGATCGGGTCGTCCACGTGCTCATCTGGCGAAGCCGCCAGCGCCTTGAGCGTCTGGCGGATCTCATCCAGCGACCGCCCCGCCTCGCGTGCCTGCTGGGCGGCCCACTTCGCCGGCTTCGTCAGCGTGTGCGGGATCCCGAGCTTTTCCAGTTGCCTCGCCTTCATGCCCGCAAGATACCCCCGTTGATCCCGCCGGACTCACCAGTCATCCATCGCCACCGGCCCGTGCTGCCAATTCAATTCGCTGTCCGCCATAAACCGTGGCCCCCACCCATGCTCAAAGACCGCCCACTCGCGAAAGCCGACCACCGTCTCGTAGAACGCTTCAACCGTCTGGGCGCAGGGCTCGCGGTGCAGCGCGTCGATCCGCTCCATCAAATCCTCGGGCCGATCCGGCGCCGCCGCCAGCACCCGCAGAAACCACTTATGAAACGGGAACAACAAACGGTTGTGCGCCAAGATCAGCCGCCCGCCGAAAAGCACCAAGCGGTGGACCGACCAGCCGATGAGGTGCGGGTTCTCGTGCCGAAACGCTTCCCCCGCATACCAACGCCAACCCTCCACCTGCGCCGTGAACGACGCGATTCGGTCTTCGACGCCCGCCTCAGGATACCCTGAAGCCTGCACCACCCAATCCGTCAACCCGCCTTGCCGATCCAGCAGGACGCGAGCATCCTGAAACGCATACCGCGCCGGCTCGCTGCCCCGTTCCGCCACTTGGCGGATGTAAGCCGCGCTGGTGTACTTGCCGTCGACGTACCCGCCTTCGTAGGTCGTCAACGCCTGGTTCCAAAAGTGGATCCGCCCCTCAGCCTGCCGACGCTCGTACACCTCATCCGGCACGACGATCATCACGTCCACATCCGACGCCGGCGTCGCGTACCCGTGGGCCAATGACCCACCCAGCAGCAGGCCGACAGCCTCATCGTCCCGTTCAAAATGGGCGACCACCCGCTGGATCGACGCTTCGTGATGGCTATACAATCCAACCTCCAGGACAACCAGGCCCACGACTACAGGCTACCTGTAAGCCGAAGCCTGCCCCACGGTTTCTCGCACCCTTTTTTACGGTTTTAATCATGCCAACCTTCGAGTACTACTGCCCCGAGAACAGCCGCACCGTTGAAGTCTTGCACGGGATGACCACCGAGCTTCAGACCTGGGGCGAGGTCTGCGAGAAGGCCGGCGTCGAGGCCGGCGACACCCCCGTGGATACGCCGGTCGAGAAGCTGATGGGCATTGGCATGATGGCCGCGAAACCCAAACCACGCAGCAACGGCGAAACCCCACCGTCCGGCGGGTGCTGCGGCGGGATGTGCCAGGGGCATTGATCCGATCCAGCTGGGAACTCCTTTGAAGCCAATGCGTCTAAAACCTGCGAGACCGTACCGATTCTGCTACAACAAAAAATCAGCCAGACGCCCTACTACCGGAGTACAACCGATGACCCGCTTGGCTACGACCCTGACCATACTGTTCACGTTCTTCCTCGCCGCTCTGCCCTCACATGCCGAGCGCGTACAAGGCCAGAACGAGCCCTTCTCGATTGAGCTGCCCAATGGCTGGGAACAGACCCCTGCGCCCAACGAGATGGTTGATATGCAGGTCCTCTCCCCGTTGCAGGACGCGACCCCGAACTTCCGCGAAAACGTTAACGTGATCGCCCTGCCCGTCCAAGGCCGGCCGGACGTCAACGCGATCACCGATGAAGTCATGCGGGGCGTCGAACAGCACGCCTCCTCCTTCCAACAGATCGAACGCGCCGCGATGGAGATCCCCGTCGGTTCAGCGGAACGCATCGTCTACACCGCCACGATCGACGGCCTGGAAGTCCAGAACACCAACATCGTGGCCGTCACCAACGGCTTGGTTTTTATCATCACGTGCACCGCCACCGAGGCCTCGCACGACGACTACGAAAACACATTCCACGCGATCGCCCGTTCTCTTCGTATCGAGAACTGATTTTATGCCTTACTTCTCGGTTCCTGAAGACATCCGCGTCGGCGTCGTTGGCTATGGCGGCGCTTTCAACATGGGCCGACAACACCTGCGCGAAATGAGCAGAGCGGGCATGACCCCTTTTGCCGTCTGCGAGGTCGACCTCGATCGTTTGGCGGTCGCCGAGCAAGACTTCCCCGGCATCGAGACGTATAACTCGCTCGAAGCCATGCTCAAGAAGTCCGAGGTCAATCTCCTCGTCCACATCACCCCGCACGACCTGCACTACCCGCTGGCGGCCAAGTGCATCAAGGCCGGCAAGCACGTGATCACCGAGAAGCCATTCGTACTGACCACCGCCCAGGCCGACCGCCTGATCGCAATGGCTGAGAAACACGACGTCACCGTCAGCACGTACCACAACCGCCACTGGGACGGCTGGATCGTCCGGGCGGTGAAAGAAGTCGTGCAGAAGCAGACCCTCGGCGACGTCTTCCGTGTCGAGGCTCACATGGGCGGCTACGACAAGCCCGGGCACTGGTGGCGCACCAGCAAGTCCGTCTCCGGCGGGGTGCTCTACGACTGGGGCGTCCACCTCATCGAGTACGCCCTACAGATCATCCCCGACGAGATCGTCGAAGTTTCCGGCTACGCGCAGAACGGCTACTGGGATTCGGTCCTCCCCAAGAGCTTCCCCTGGAAGAACGACATGAACGAGGACGAGGCGCACGCGATCGTCCGCTTCGCCGGCGGGCAGATGCTGCACCTGTCGATCTCCTCGCTGCGGTCCGACCCCAACCCGCCCAAGGATTTCCTCAAGATCGTCGGCACCAAAGGCAGCTACAGCATTGACTGGAATCAGTGGACCACCCGCCGCGCCAACCGCAAGCACGAGCTGGTCGAAAAGACCGGCCCGCACCCCAAGTCCGACGCCGGCGGCCTGTACTACAAGAACGTCGCCGACCACCTCACAGGCAAGGACGACCTGATCATCACCCCACAGTGGGCCCGCCGACCGATCCACATCCTTGACCTCGCAGGTCGCTCGGCTCAGCAGGGCAAATCCCTCAAAGCCAAGTACGGCTAAAGCAATCGACTCACTCGATCGCCACTACTCGGCAACCGAGTCGTAATGCTGATCGAATCCGCGGGCGACATCTAACAGGTCATCTTTGCCGCCCGACTGCATGACAATGCCCACCATGATGTTGCCGTAGCGGAATTCACCATGAAACCCGGTGACGCCCTCTCGGCAAAACCCAGCCGCGCCGATCCCGTTGAACGACTCAACATCCAAACCATCGGTGCCTTCCCAGTCAGATAGCGTTCGGTCGTATTTCGCTTGGGCCGCTTCCGCGTCCACGAACCGCTCCACCTGCACCATGCAACTCGGGTTGCGATAAGCCACCGAGATGATCCCCACCAGGTCCCCCGAATCACTCGGCTCCGTGTAGGTCCCATTGGCGATCTCGATCGCACGACGATCGGACAGGTCTTCCCGGATCTCACAATCCTCTCCAATCGCTGCCGCCGGCGGGACCATTCTTGAATAAGGAACTTGGCCGCTCTGCGCCTGATCCGAGCACCCCACCAAGCCAAGCATTAATACAACCACGGACAACAAACAAACCAATTTCATCATCTGACAATCCTCCAGAACAAGAGCCTCGTGAGTTTAACAATGACTGCTTCTCGAGCCCGACCTCATCCCGCACCCTGGAATCAACCGATAGCTAAGCTATGACCATGGCCGAGATCGAAATCGGGCCCGAACACGAAGGCGACGCCGGCTGGTCGTATGACGTCACCGTGTTCGCTCAGGGCAAGGTCACGCAACACGCGGTGACCCTCGGCTTTGCGGATTACGACCTCTGGTCCCGTGGCCGAACGCCCCCGTCTCGGGTGGTGACCCGTGTCTTTGAGTTTTTGCTCGAGCATGAGCCCGCCAGCGACATCCCCGCGCGGTTTGATTGCTCGATCGTCCGCCGACAGTTTCAGGACATCGACAAGGTCCTGCCCACCCGGCTCTGAATGTTTTTGCCCCGGTCAATGCCCCGGCGGGCTTCCCCCCCCGCGACTCGCCGAGGGCTAAATAGGCTATCCTCTCCGGCCCATGCTGGAGAAAATCACCGAGCTACAGAACCAGGCCCAGGCCGACCTCGCCGCCGTCGATTCCCCCGACGCGCTGGAAGCGTTTCGCATCCAATACCTGGGCAGCAAGGGCGCCCTCAAGGGCTTGATGGGCCTGATGAAGGATGTGCCCAAAGAGCAGAAGCGCGACTTCGGCCAAGGCGCCAATCAACTCAAGAACCAGCTCCAAGAAGCCTTCGACACCAAGAAGGCAAGCCTCGGCAGCAGCGCGAGCCCCAAGGCGGCCGGCCCGCTGCTGGACCTGACCGAGCCCGGCCTGCCCCCGCGCCTCGGCCGGAAGCACATCATCACCCAGACCATCGACGAGCTACTCGCCGTATTCGCCCGCATGGGCTTTGACGTCGCCACCGGCCCGGAAGTCGAGGACGAGTACCACAACTTCGTCGCCCTCAACATCCCCGAAGAACACCCCGCCCGCGACCCGCTGGACAACTTCTACCTCGACGACCCCTACGCCGAACACGCGACGTCCCCCGCGATGATGCGCTCGCAGACTTCCACGGTGCAGATCCGCATCATGGAGCAGGCCAAGCCGCCCGTCCGCATCGTCTCCACCGGCCGGGTCTACCGCCCCGACGAACACGACGCGACGCACTACTCGATGTTCCACCAGGTCGAGGGCCTCTACGTCGACCGCAACGTCTCGATGGTCGACCTCAAGACCACCCTCGTCCAGTTCGCCCACGCGATGTTCGGCGAGGACGCGGAGATCAACCTCGTCCCCAGCTACTTCCCCTTCACCGAGCCCAGCGCGGAGCTCTACGTCAAGATGGACTTGGGCAAGGGCCCCGAGTGGATGGAGATCGGCGGCTGCGGCATGGTCGACCCGGCGGTCTTCGGGCACGTCGGCTACGACCCCGAAGAATGGACCGGCTTCGCCTTCGGCCTAGGCATCGAACGCCTGGCGATGCGCAAGTACCAGATCCCCGACATCCGCTGGCTGTTTGAAAACGACGTCCGCTTCCTGCGGCGGTTCTGACGCCTTCTTTCTCTTGGGGGCCATATGAGCACCACGCTCAAATTCAAGTTCCAGTACCTGGACGCCAACGGCTCGCCCACCGGGTTCTTGAGCAAGAAGGGTCTGCTCGACGGCGAGCACCTGACACTCGACAAGACTCCGATCCCTCTCGACGCGATCATCCGAGCCACCAGGCGATTCAATAACCTGCTTGTCGAAGCCTCAACCGATCAGCTTGAACCGGCTGTGATCGCCATCCAGATATCGAGTGGATCGGTCCGCAAGCTGCACTCATCCATCAACCAAACCGCGTCAGCCCGACAAATCAAATCCCGCCAGCAACGGCTCGTCGAACTCGGCAAAGCCCACCTCTTCCGACAAGCACTCTGCCCACAGTGCAACTCTACCATCGACCTCTCGGGCTTCCCCGAAACACCCCAGTCCCACTGCCCCTATTGCGATGTGATCTCTACTCTGCGCCAGGACGCCGACCCCGACGAGCTTGGTCACGGCCTGTGCGACGAGTGCAACTACTTCTCGGCACCGCGCGAGTTCACGATCTTCTACTTTTACTTCCTGCTGTTCCTCGCTGGCTACCGATATCAGCGCGTATACCGCTGCACCACCTGCATGAAACGCAGCGCCTGGAAGATGCTCTGGGGCAATCTGATCTTCATCCTCGGTGTGCCCACCGCCGTCACCCAGTTGCTGCGGGCGTACTTCGGCGGCAACCGCGCGAATACTGTCTACCCCAACATCGACCACGCCAACAAGCTCGCCCAGCAAGGCCGATACGAACAAGCGATGGCCGCCTACGAAGCGATCCTGCAGCAACGGCCAAACGCGGCGGGCATCTGGTTCAACCAGGGGTTAGCCGCGATCCAAGCCAAGCAATACGAAGAAGCCATCGCCCGGCTGACGCTCGCGCTGGAAGACTGCGGCAACTATCAACCAGCGGCGGCCGCATTGATCCACTGCTACGAAACACTCGGCCGCAAGCAAGAGGTCGAAGCACTCAAGCTGCAGTGGCAAGACCCTGAAGCGGACGACACTGAAGCGCGCTAAGCCTCTGATCACCGACGCCGCGTCGGCAGCGGGGCCGGGGTCGCTTGAATCCAGGTCAGCACTTCTGCCAGCAGTTCATCCCGGATTTCCGGGAACTGGTTCGCGACGTTGTTCTGCTCGCTGACGTCCTGGGCGAGGTTGTACAGCTCGACCATGCCGTTGGTCAGGATCGCGTCGACCCCGCCGTCCAAGAGGTATTCCTCGTGGAACAGGTGCAGCTTCCAATCGCCCCGGCGGATGACCGTCACCGGCGGGGAGCGGAAACGGTTGTCATGAGCCCCCGGATCGGCCCGGTTCAGATAGCCCGGGAAGTGCCAGAAGATCGGACGCTCGGCGTAGGCCTCATCACCCGCGAACAGCGGCATCAGGTCCACCCCATCGGCAACCTTGTCTTCCGGCACGTCGGCCCCGGCGGCGGCCAGGAACGTCGGCAAGAAGTCCACGTTGATCACCGGCACCTCACATCGGCTTCCGGGCTCGATCACCCCCGGCCAGCGCGCGATCATCGGCACCCGAACGCCCCCCTCGTAGTACATCCCCTTGAACCCACGCAGCGGCGCCTGCGACGAGATCGGCAGGCCGCCGTTGTCCGAGGTGAACACCACCAGCGTGTTGTCCGCGATCCCCAGCTCATCCAGCTTGTCCAGCACCCGCCCGACCATCGTGTCCATGTCCGCGTTCATCGCTGCGAACTCGCGGTTGCGGTGCTGCCGGCCTTGCGGCGTTTCACGCAAACGTTGCATCGTCTCGGGGTAGGCCTGCACCGGGTTATGCGTCGCGTGGTGCGAGATGTACGCAAAGAACGGCTGATCCCGATTAGCTTCCATGAACTCGCACGCGCCGGTGGTGATGCGGTCCATCCACTTGGGGTCGCCCGACTCACGGAACACCCGGCCGCGCGGCGGGTCCATCTGATCGGCCACCATGAAGCCCTGGTCCTCCGCCCGCAGGCCTGCCTCATTGCCCAGGTGCCACTTGCCGAACATCCCCGTCACGTAACCGGCGTCACGCATCACTTCGCCCAGCGTCACCACACCCGGCGCGAGGTGCTCGGTGTTGGGGAACGGACGCAAACGCATCTGGTTCTCCGGCCCGCGGTTGGTGCTCCAGACCGCGAACACGCCATGGCGCGGCGTGTACTGCCCGGACAACAAGCACGCCCGGCTTGGCGCACAGTTCGCTGCCGCGGCGTACGCGCTGCTGAAGACCATGCCCTGGGACGCCAACGCATCCAGACGCGGCGTCTGATACAGGTCCGAACCCATGAAGCCGGCGTCCGTCCAGCCCATGTCGTCGATGAAGATCAACACAATGTTCGGCCGACTCTGCGCCGACACGTTCTGGCAAGCCCCCAATGAAAACAACATCACGCAGGCAAACAGCAACGATCTCATCAACGATCTCCATTCGGGAATTCAAGTCAATCAAGCCCATTCATTATCCCGCTTTCCGCTGCCCCCGCAACGCAAAACGTGCGAGAGCCCTTTGTTTTTGCTTGAATACGTAAATGCCACACGTCAGCCCGTTGATGTCGACCGACCTGCCGCTTGCGAACCGCCGAGAAGGGAAAGTCCGCGACGTATATGAGGGATCGACCACCGCCGGTCAACCCGCGATGGTCATCGTCGCGTCCGATCGCATCTCCGCCTACGACGTCGTCATGCCCAATGGCATCCCCGGCAAGGGGCAGGTGCTCACGCAGATCGCGGCGTTCTGGTTCCAAGAGATCCAGAACCAGCTCGGCGATGCGGTGAAGCACCACTTGATCTCCACGGACCCCAACGACATCGCCGGCCTCAGCGCGGAACAGCGCGCTGCGTTAACCGGCAGAGTGATGGTCGGCGAGCGTTGCCGAGTCGTGCCGATCGAATGCGTCGTCCGCGGCTACCTCGCCGGATCGGGCTGGAAGGAGTACCAGCAAACCCAAAGCGTCTGTGGCGTGAAGCTGCCCGCCGGCTTAAAGCAATGCGAACGCCTGCCCGAGCCCATCTTCACCCCGGCAACCAAAGCCGAAGAAGGGCACGACGAGAACATCTCCTATGAACAAGCCTGCGCGATCGTCGGCGAAGACGTCATGCAGCCTCTGCGTGACATGTCGATGAAGATCTATGACATAGGACACGCCGCGGCGCTGGAGCGCGGCGTGATTCTGGCGGACACGAAGTTTGAGTTTGGGTTTCCTCTTGATCGAGATGAAACTTCGCCTATCTTAATAGACGAAGCGTTGACCCCAGACAGTTCACGCTTCTGGCCGGCTGATGTGTACGAGCCGGGCAGGGACCAGGACAGCTTCGACAAGCAGTATGTGCGAAACTTCCTTGAAGGCTTGGTCGCCCAAGGCCAGTGGAGCAAGCAACCCCCCGGCCCCGCCCTGCCCGATGACGTCGTTGAAAACACGCTGGCGAAATACGTGCAAGCTTTCCGTCAACTCACCGGCCGCGACCCGCAACTGGGCTAGTCCCCAACGGGTCACTCCAGGCCGATCAACCGCACAGGCCCGCAAGGGCCGCCCCAAACGCCCACACCGCGCCACGGGTGGGCGTTTGTCATGCGCCCAAGCCATGCGCCCAAACCCCTGCCCGATGCCCCACGCCCCCAGCCAAAGACCGACTTTGCCTGCCACGCCCAATCGCGTATCCTGTGCGGCCCGCCACGGGGTGTAGCTCAGCTTGGTAGAGCGCTACGTTCGGGACGTAGAGGCCGCAGGTTCAAATCCTGTCACCCCGATTTGTTGCAAAGAGTCTTATTCCGTCTTACCGCGACCGTTACGGTCGATCCCTCCGGTGATCCCACGGCGTTCGGCGAGGTCGTCAAAGGCGACAGCATGGAACCCGACCTGCGCGAGGGTGACCTGGTGTTCTGCTTCCCCCGTGCCGAGCACGAGCAGGGCATGGTGGCCGTCTACCGTCTGGTGGACGGGGACTGCGGAGTGAAGATCATTGAGTCAGACGGCGATGACATCGTGCTGGTGCCGCGCAACCCGCGCCACCGCACGCGCCGCGTGCATCGAAATGACATCACCAGGCTGGCCCGCGTCGTGTGGCGCGGAGGGCAGATGGGGTAACGATTCCGAAAGGGGATCCGGGTGAGCAAGCCACTCTTCCAGGCATTCGCGGCGCTGCTTGTGGTGTTCGCCGTGGGCTGTGGTGGTGAGCAGGAAGCCGAAGCGCCCGAGCCGACCTACCAAGGGAAGACGGCAAGTGAGTGGATTGCGATTAGCCACGACAGACACGATGGCACACGAGCTGCAACGGTCGATGCGCTTAGTGAACTTAAATGGGACAGCGATGCGTGCCGCGAGCGACTGGACGAGCTCTTGGATGATCCCAGCGCAGAAGTGCGCCACATAGTCATGCTGACAACCCATAGCTGGCGCACTGGCGATGCAGCAGAGTTTGACCGCTATCGGTCCCTGTATGAGGACACACTGGAAGGAGGCGCTGAGTATTGGGCAGCGCGAGGCATCAGCGACCTCGGCGTTCTAATCGCCATGGACGACAACCCCGACTATCCATTGCTCCGTGAAATCCAACAATGGCTGCGCAGTTTGCCCGATGAATATGAACTCATCGTCAACCTTCCAAGAATCGAAGAACTCGACCGCGGCGGGGATACAGATATCCAGGCCGATGCTGCGGCAGGGATCGAAACCCATCTCAATGCAGGGCGGAGCGATACATCACCCGTGCGCGCAAGCCTCAGCAGCGCAGGTTTTCGAGATGGTGAGGCTGGGTCGATACGGTTCCACTACCGCATCTGGAACGAATCCGACCGGCCGATAGCGAAGTTTCGAGGCACGTTGATCGGCCTTGACGCGACTGGCACAGAGCTAATGCGGCATCGCATTGTTTTTGAAAGTGATCTGCAGCCCGGCAGGTCTCGTGGTGGCACGGAGTACGCCAGCACCGACCCTGCTGCAGCACAGGCCATCGTGGCTAATCCCACCACAGTCAGGTGTGTAATAGAAATCGACCTGATCGGGTATCGCATCGACCAAACCGACTGATTCCAAAGGGGAACCCATGCCACAGTACATCGTCCGGGGAGAACTCAACGGCCAGGCCATGAAGGCCAAGGTCGAGGGTGAATCCGAAACGCACGCACGCGAACGCGCGGAGCGCAAGGGCATGACCGTCACATCGGTCGAACCCGTCGCCGTGCCGGCCACGCCGCAGCCTTCCGTGTCGCCGACTCCACCTGTCAAACCGCAGCCGCCGGCACAGCCACAGCCCGTTCAGGTCGCCGTGCAGCCAGTACAGCCGACCGGCCACGCCCACGACCCCATCCACATCCACACGCCCAACCGCCGAAACGGTGCCGCCTTCGGTCTGGGCATCGCAGCCATCATCCTAGGTGTCATCGCGCTACTGGTCTGCTGGATCCCGCTGGTCAACATCATCAGCGTGCCCATCGCCGGCCTTGGCCTGCTCCTCGCGCTGATCGGCGGCTTCTTCGCACTGACCACGAAGTTCCGCGGCATCGGCATGCCCATCGCTGGGGCGGTCACGTGCATCGTGGCCATCAGCGGCTTTGTGATCGTCAACATCCTCTTCGCCGCCGCGGTCGGCGGTGCCGCCCAGAGCGCATCGACGGCTCTGGAAGAAATCGGGCAGGAGCTGGAGGCCGAGAGGCAGGCGGCGGAACAAGCGCGCCAGGATGCCAAGGCCGCCAGCCGCGAAGTCCTGGGCGTCACGATCAACAGCGTGTCGCCGGCCGAGTTCTCTGACGCACGGATTATCTACACCATCACCAACGAGAGCGGACGCGACATCAACGGCTTCCGAGGTGCCATCGTCATCACCGACCAGTTCGGCGAAAACCAGGCCCGCCTGACCCTGGACTTCGACGATCCGCTGGCAGCAGACACCGACCGCGCCGGGGACGGCAACTACAGCTTCTGGAGTAGCCCTGGCTTGGGCGAATCACTGATGAATAGCTTCAGCACCTACACCTTCACCGTCGAGGCCGACTCCGTCATCTACGGAGATGGGACGCGGGAAAACTACTAGGCCCCGACCTCCGTCCGATGTGCAGCGCCCGCTGTATGATCCACTTCGATCATCATCACCGTGTGCATCGCCTGACTGTCTCGTAGCTTCACATTGATGTCATTGATGCCGCTGTCATCAGAACATTCACAATGGAGGATCGCGTCGTATATCCCGACGTACTGCGTAGCGCAACTCACCCGGGGATCTTCCAGGAGTTGCACCACACATTTTCTTGCGGCTTGCTCCTTGCCCGGAAACGCACTGATCAGAATCGCTGCTTTCATGGAGAGTAGTAACCCGGATATCTGGATGGTCTTTCGACACGAGGATAAGAAGCAAACCGGCATCCATTTCTTACCCTTGCTCCCCGTTTCGTTGGCGGGTCTGCCAAAACAACAAAACTAAGCCCCGCACTCACCCGAGCATGAGATGCCACATCGTAAATGTGAAAATCAAAACTACATGTTGTCAGGTTGGTCGCAACGGCGATGCGATCTGATTCTTTACACTTCACAACAACCAACGGCGTGTCGACAAGCTGCGTATCACAGCACACCGTGCAACAGCCTAAGCAACAATCTGCTTCCCGAAGACACCAATTCATCGAACCCGCAGAATGGATCGCATAGCGTCTCATATGTACAGATATCTCTCCCCAAACCACCGCCTTCATTCCGGAGATATATGCAAGCTCATCCGGGGATAATGACACGTGAGACTCCGTTTTCCGGTTTTGGCCTTACCAGGGCGTTGACCTAGAGCACAGGCAAGATGGACGAATCAAAATGTTCTGCGTGAAGCTCCACAAGGAATACGCATCGCCACTGCCACTTTTTGCGCTAACCTCTAGAAAATCGTGCGAGCCGGCTAGTCGATACCGGAATCTGACGCACGATGTATGCCACGATCAGCATCGCGTTCAACACCTTGCACACATCACACTAGCGCAATGCACAAGCCATTTAGAGGCCCGTCTGCATCACATCAACCTGTAGCAGGAGGCGATCCGGAGGACATCATGGTCCATGGATCGCCTCCGCTTTATTCACACAACACGTGTGCAACCCAGCTCATACCACTGTTGCCGCCCCCAGGCCTAGGTCAGGAACCCCACCATCGTTCCACGAATAGTCCCCGGTAGGGTCAGACAGATTGCTCGGATCCTGAAGGAATTGCATGATCGACTGCGAGCAAGGATTCGTGAAGGCATAGATCGTGACCGACCATTCAGCACTGCCCTTGATCAGGACCGCATACTCATAGTCCGCAGATGATCCGGTGTAAATATTCGGATTGGAGCTGTTCTGATGAACGGTTACTTTTCCCCCGCAAGGGTTCGCAACAATTATCTCGTATTGACTTGCCATAATCAGTTCTCCGGTAAGAGGGGATAGACCTGATGCACCAGACTGCATCAACAGAAAACATTCCCCGGAAACTGCTCTCGGCAGGCACGAGGCTCGCCAGCCCATAGCCCGCAAACAACTGGGCTCTTCGCAGCGATCCCCACCCAAGAGTTGCCCCGGAAACAACTCGCGAGTGGGGATTGCCTAGGGAAAGCCCTATACGCTATCCTTACGCACGCAGCGGATCGGATTTTGCGCGCGGCTGCGGAGAAAGAGAGATTTTCATGGCAAAGGTGTGGGCCACGGCCCTGTTCATTCTTGCGTCCCCGCTCACAGCACACGCGGGACAAGTCACCGCAGTTCTTGGTGGATCGACGGATGTGCTGCTCGGCGGTAGCTTCATTGGGCCGGGCCAGAACAACGACGAAGGCCAACGGGCGTTGCTTGTGTTCGGAGCTGCAACATGGTTCCGGACCACCCCGTTGGATATCGTCTTGAATGTGGGTGCCACCGACGGCATCACCGAATACAACGGCAGCCTCATTCTGATCAATAGCACTCCGGAAGATTGGTCGACGGTCAGGTTCACTTTAGGAACCGGTGTGGGGGCAGGCTTTACGCCAAACACCGATCTGCTCTTTGACCTCAACCCCACTCTGCCAAACGTTCCCGGTGGCGCCGGATCTGTTGATCCCGCGTCGGTCAGATCAAATCAGTTCGACCTGCATGTACCGGCCCCTCCCTTGTCCCGAAGCACGCTGAATGTGCTAGCGGTGATCGACGTCCCTGATCTCACCGGCGAAACGAGTGCGACGCTGCGCGTTTCACCGGCACCCGTCCCGGAACCATCAACTGGGCTACTGTTAATCGCTGCGGCCGGCTGCATTGCCCAAACGCGCCGTCGTCAATGGTCGTAGAGCGCCACGGGCAGACCAATTGCGTCTTTGGGTGAAAGGACATCCTGAGAAACCTGTCCAACATGGCCGTCGCCAAAAGCAACATTGGCCCTATCCCCTGGGTGGTGAAACCCAAATCCTGACGTTTCCCAGTGAGGGCGATCAAACCCAATGCCCAGATAGCTGGTGGCCGTGGGCGAAGCGGTCGGATGCTTCCACACTTCGGCATCCGCGAACAGCATGTAATTGCTGGGGCTCTTGAGGCTATCCCATTTGGCGTAATCGCTCGAGCCGATCGGGTCGCTCGCCCCCCAGCATGGATTCATGGCGTAACCGAAGTAGTACAGCCCGTAAGTAAGATCGTCGTAGTCACGATCGAGCTGGGGGCATGTCAGTTTCAGGCCCCTGTTGGGCGACCTGAAAAACCGGCTGTCCTCCGGATACATGATGTGGTTCAGAAGCTGCTCTGCTGACAAGTCACCCGGACCGGGGTTGTACTGCGGCGGCACAACGCCATCTGTTTCAATCATCAGCGTTTGCCACGCTTGACTCATCTGCCACAAACTCGAGTTACAGCCAGCAACATATGAGGCTCTGCGGGCCGCCCCAAGCACGGGCACAAGCAAACCCAGAAGCAACGCCACCACCGCTACAACGACGAGCAACTCAATTAAGGTGAATCCGCCAGGGCGTGCCATTCCTGAAAACCTTCTGCAGTGATGAGCCAAAGAACATCGTCCTCAGGATCATAATACAGGTCTCGAACAAACCGAAGATGAACTGATTCAGCGGCTTCGATCGTGGTCAACGATTCATCCCCTTCAATGCGGGCGAAGATGACGTTCTGGTTGCATAACGCCAGCTGGTCTTCACTCAACCATGTGACACCGTGATACAACTCGCGAAAGCTGATTAGAATCGGTTCATCATCCGGTTGATCTAAATCCACAACAACCAAGTTCCCCCCGGCGGTGGTCATGGCGACCCGCGAGCCATGAGATGCCGCAGAAATCACATAGCCCGGCAGGTCCCACGCCTGCACCGCCTGCATAGTCCGCAAATCGACCAGACTGACCTGGTGCCCGCCCTCGACACGAATGCTGAGCATGGCGTGGTGCTGAATGCCACGGATTGGACGCAATGAACCGCCAAGCTCAAACCGCATCGTGATCTCTTGCGAAGCCGGATCCCAGTGATACACCTCGTTGTTTGGGCCACCCTGAAGGCAAATCATTTCCCCCGCCCAGAAGCACGCCGAAAGGCCGGACAGCCCCGACCTGCAGACAACCGCCCCCTCTCCTGCTTCGCCACTCCAGATCATGATGTGGCCATCTCTTGTGCAAACGACATAGCGCCTGGTGCCCGGGTCATAGGCAAAGCCAGTTGGAGGCCAATGCTGCATACCATGCTCGGTGTAGCCCTTGCCAGATAACAGCATCCACCTCTCGGTATCGACACCAACAACGCTGTAGCGATCATCGCTGAATTCCGCGAACGCAGGCAGCAGCTGGTTGGGGTAAGGGGTGGTTTCGACGGCAGCCTCCTGGCCCGCTGTCAGACGAAGCCGCAAATGGCGACCAAGCCAGTCTCGTGTGGAGCCCTCAATCCTCTTCAAGTCAGCAAGCGAAGCAGACCGCCTGCCCTCGTACAAAGCCTCTATGACATCTTGGTAGTTTGGCTTGCTGGCCGGCACGGTGTTGCCAGAACTTTGTCCCGCTGCTGACCAGATCGCAGAACCGATAGCAATCCCCGTAACAACGGCGAGCGAGAGCGTGCCTTGGACGGCCCGGCGCCGCACTTTCTTCCATTTGGTCTGGGAACGTATTGCGAGCGACAGGTGTTCTCGCATCTCTCTTGCGTCAGCGAATCGATGCTGCGGATCAACCCTGCATGCTCGATCGGCGATCGGCTTGAGGATCCGGCGTTCGTCTTGGTTGTACGGCAGCAGTTCACGAAGCATGACACCCAGGGCGTAAACGTCAATCGCGGGTATGAGCTGCGGCAGCTTCTCGGGCAAACACTCCGGCGCCATGTAAGACCGCGTGCCTCCGGCGAAGAGTGACCCGTTCAGGAAATCCGATTCGCCGTTCACATCGCAAGCCATGCCAAAATCAACAATGACGGGCGTGCCATCGGGCTGAAAGATGATGTGCTCCGGTTTGATGTCACGGTGAATCACACCTTCGCCGTGCAGCTCCGCAACCGCATCCAGAATGGAACAGAACATGTTTGCGATTGCCGGCTTGCCATCGCGATCGAGGAGTACCACCGGAGTCTGGCCTTCAACAAACTCCTCAATCAGCACGCTTGCCCGGCCAGCCGGAACGAACTTAATGATGCGAGGAACGTGCTTGGACTGGAACGCCCCCAAGTAGCGGGCTTCCCGGCGAAGCATCTTCTCAAAATGCTTCGCTACTTTTTGCGACTCCGAGTTCCAAAGCTTGACCGCTACCTGCAAGGCGGTTGCGTCTTCGACAGCAAGCCAGACTTCAGCCGTAGCACCGGATTTGATGCGCTCGATGGGCATGTACCCAAGATCAGCCAGCACGTCAGCCGCCGGATGATCAAATTGCCGGCTTTCACGCAACAGCGAAGCAAGGCCCACGATCGTGCTGGGATCAGACAAAGAACTCATGGTTCACACCTAACGCAATTCGAAAGCAGTCCTCGGGCGAATCGAGAATAATCCGAAGGATTTCATCAGCTTCGACATTGGCCTCGTCATGGCTGGGCAAGTATTCCCAGATGGCTTTGTTGAACTCGAGGTGGAACTTCCGTTTTGCCGTGGTAAGCAGCTGGCGAGCTTCTTGCGGAGTGATTTTGAGTTCCGTCGCGAGCTTGTCGTATGGCGTCTTGTCAATCGAGTGCGCCAGAGGCTGCAGGACACGGGCTTCAAACGCCCGAAAAATATCGCGTCGCCCAAGATGGGTGTAATGATGCTCCATAGCATCGACAGCATTCTTGATCACCGCAGCGGCCCACGAAAGATCAAATACATCTCGAGCCTTCTGCCCAGCACCTTCGGATTCAAGAAGCTCTGTGGTTCGGTGCGCATTGGTCTTCCGGATAGCGCTTATGACGTAGTTCCGGAGAGAAGTTCGCAGCAGATTGCGAAAACTGCCCCGAGTGGGGTCGGCGTTAGCTAGAAAATTACCCTCGACAACCTTGTCCGCAATGAACTCTTGAACCTTCTCTTCAAGCCACTCCTGATCCTGTCCCACAAACAGAACGGTGGCAAATCCGACCATTGGCGCCCAATACTTCCTGAAAAATGATTCCAAGGCCTTGCGGGCGACCTCGTCATCTTCAAGAGTGGCATTGCGCAGATCAGTCCACCGGGTAGTCGGGAACCCGATACTTGGATTCGGCGGATCCACTTCATTTGCCATGGTGTTCAGGATACGCGCGAATGCCCAATCTTCACAAGAATGACCAGATCGCAAAGATACGAATTGTTGACAGAGAATGACCATGGTGCTTGATCATGAAAACCCGGAAGAGACGACCTAGCCGGTTCGCCGCGGTATCTCCCCCGGGCCGGCAAGAGTGTTCTGGTTGTGTGGTAGCTACCGGAGTAAAGCATGGGCCACACACACTCCGCCATTGAGCTATACGATCTAGGTGAAACGGTTTTTGCGCACAACTTCAAACATTTTTACACCATGAACCGATTCCCCGTCATCGCCGCAGCCATCGCAATGGGCCTTCTCGGCATCGTGGCCATCGCCGTGGCGCTCCACATAGGCAGCCCAAAAGGGGCGGAGCAGTCCCGTCAAGGTGCCCCGCCCCCCGGGCCGGCTACGGGTGTTCTAGTCGAGTCCCAAGAGTCGGAGGGGGCTACTTCGTCTCCGGACCCGCACCCGCACACCAACTACTACGCTTCGATCGACCCGGATTTTGCGCCCGACAAACTACGAGCCGCCCTGCACGACCTGATCGACGACCACGCAGAGCTGAACTACCGCCAGCTCTGGGACGCCCTGGCGTTCACGGACGAGGACCCCAACCAACCAGGCCACGTCGTACTTCTCTATACCCGCCGCAGCTTGGACGCCGACCACCACGGCAACGAACGTGACATGTGAAACCGCGAATACGTTTGGGCCAAGTCGCGCGGCGACTTCGGCACCCGGCCTGGTGCGGGCACCGACCTGCACATGATCCGGCCGGCCGACGCGGCCGTGAACAACCGCCGCAGCAACCGCGCGTTCGACGAAGGCGGTCACTGATGGCTGAGGTGTTCATCGATCTCGACAACGGCACGAATGGAGCATCCGGCACACCTGGTGATCCGCTCCGCCGTTGGTCTGACGCGGCTTTCACGGCGGGCACGACCTACGTCTTGGCAGGGACAGCCTGGGGCGACACGACCGGCGATCGCTCGGGAATGGATGGGTGTCGCATCGTCGCATGGCCAGGGCGAAAACGGCCGATCCTGACTGCGCTTAGCTCGGTCGCGTCGGGGGACTGGACAGACAACAGTGACGGCACATACACGACTAAGTTGGCGACGACTAACGATCGCGGCGTCGCATTTGGTGGGGTGACGGGCATTGCTTTCGATTACTTCAATGCACACGACCAGAATGGTTTGTGGCCTGCGTGGCTTGTGCCTCGGGCATCGGTCGCGGATGTCTTGGCGAATGCAGGGTCGTAGTTTTTGAACGCTGGAACGCGCGAGCTGACGGTCCAGCCCTATGTGGGTGGGCTGAGCCCTACGGCAAGCAACGCATATCAGTGGGCAAACGGCGGAACCAACCTGATCAACTTTGCAGGCGATCGCATTCTGGTTCAGGGCATCGAGGCGTCCGGAAACCCCGACTTCACGCCGAACTTGGGCTATGGCATCCGCCTCGAAGGCTCAGACAATTCGGTCGTGACTGCGTCGCTGGCGACTGCGGATACCACTCGATCGGCCATGTGGGGGTGGGGGGCCCACGGAACCATATCGTTCGATGCCGGATGTTCGGGGCTTCAACGCTTCACGCCGTTTTCAACAGCAACACGAACCCTATGGCTCACTGCCGAATGGAAGACTGCTCGATCGACGTGTCGCAGCTTTTGGCCCCTGACGGAACGCCGATCGAGACGCGGACGGTTGGTGGATTCATTGCACACGCAAACCCGGGTTTGATCGTAGACATCGCAGTCCGTCTCTGCCGTTTTCGCCAGCTCGATTCTGTCACGAGCTCCAACATGATCCAAGGCGCGGGCGGCTACGCAACCCTCGACACGGGCCGCGAGTACGTGCCGGGCCAGTTCCCGCTTCGCTTCGAAGACTGCGATATCGAGGCCCGCTCAATCGCGTGTGGCGTAGATTCTGGCGACATTGCCAACATCAGCTTCAACCGCTGTCTGCTCGATCTCACGCCCGCCGGTGTGTTGATATCGGCGGTCAGCAACGGCCGCATCATGCGGTGTGAGAATGGCACGATGCTGATCGCCAACTGCGAGGTCGTCATGGACCTTGTAGACAACGTGATGGATGCGGGGCTGTACTTCGACAACAATCCGACCGCCCGCCTGCGCCTACTTAACTCAGACATCATCAACGTCGGGACGTCGGGTAACTTCAACGTGCAGCTCATCGAAACCACGGGCAGCCCGGGCAACGGGTCGATCGGCGCCGCGTTCTGTGTGTTTACGGGGTTCAACACCGACAACACTGAGTTGATCGACGCCGGCTCGATGCAGTCCTCGCAGATCGACGACTGGAAGGGGAACCTCCTCCACAAGATCGACAACAATGGCTACTTCGGAACCTCGGGGAGCTTGAACACGCAGGCCGAAGCGTCCGCAGCTTTCCCCAACAATGGCTTTGGCGTCGATCCCGTCATCCGTCACACGCCGGGGCTGGGCTTGCGCCGCCACGTCGGAAATGGTGTTCTCGGTGACGTTTCGGCCCTGGGCTACGCAATCACGGGCGTTCCGATCAACGGCGAGTTTGGCCGGAATGGCCAGGCGTTCGATGGTCGTCCGGGCTCGCATCAACTCGGGGCGGGTCGTCTGCCAGAGCCCAGGCCCCGCGGCGCTGCTGCCCACTATGGCGGGAAGTGATCCCAGGGTGGTCATTGGGGTGAATGTCACCCAGATCAATGGGAATAGCGCTGTGTCTGCCGAAGGACGAGCAGAGGTGGTGCTGGCAGCAACAGGTCTAGACGCCATTCCCATCACATCCCCATCACATCCCCATCAGGCCCGGCCGGCGACTTCCCCGAGATGACCGTGCAGCTCTGGCGCCGCTTCTTCGGAAAGACCGTCCGGGATCGCTCGACTCAGACCATCCAGACCTTCGCCGACGACGGCTCAACGGTGGTCACGACGCAGAATGCGACCGATGACGGCCTCACGCAAGAGCAAGGTGCCGCATCTTGACCAAAGCGAGGGCGATGAGCCCAAAACTGAAGCGGAGAAGCTCGTTCCGCCGAAGACGGTGTAGCACACCTAGCCCCCGGAAGGGCTCCGATTCAGCCTCGGCTGATCGGGGCCTTTTTCAAGCGCAGAAGGCGCGTTTTGGTGCCTATGTGGTGCCTGGAACGAACACCGCAGCAGCAAGCATAGCGCGTGCCGCCACTTGCCTGAACTTTTCCCCTACGTTCGGGACGTAGAGGCAGCAGGTTCAAATCCTGTCACCCCGATTTGTATGCCCGCCGTCAATCTTGGCGGCTTTTTCTTTGCGCCCCTCATTTCGAACAGAGCCACTAGAATCGAAATCCCCCCCACATGGATTTCGCGATGCAACGCCCCAACCTCCTGCTGATCACTTCCGACCAACAACACTGGTTCACCCTCGGCGTCCAGAACCCCAAGATCAAGACGCCCAACCTCGACCGCCTGGCCAAGCTCGGCCTGCGCTGCGACCGGGCCTACTGCCCCAACCCGACCTGCACGCCCACCCGCGCGTCGATCCTCACCGGCCAGTACCCCTCGACCCACGGCGCTTACACCCTGGGCACCAAGCTGCCCGACGACGCGCCGACCTTCCCCGGCGTGCTGCGCGAAGCCGGCTACCACACCTCGCTGATCGGCAAAGCCCACTTTCAGCCGCTGACCTCCAACGAGAAATGCGAGTCGGTCGAGTCCTACCCGCTGCTCCGGGACCTGGACTTCTGGCGAACCTTCAACGACACACACACGCCCTGGTACGGCTTCGACCACGTCGAGCTCGCCCGCAACCACGCCGATGAGGGCCACGTCGGCCAGCACTACGCCCTGTGGATGGAGCAGCACGGCTTGGACAACTGGCGCGACTACTTCTTCCCCCGGCAAGACGGCGTCAAGGACACCCCCACCGACGGCAGCCAGGCGCCGCCCGAACGCCCCGGCCCGGGCTACGGCTGGCGCAGCGACATGACCTGGAAGCTCCCCGAAGAGTTCCACTACACCGCCTGGACCGGCCAACGCACGATCGCGATGATCGAGCAGGCTCATGCTGCGGGTCAGCCGTTCTTCTGCTGGGCCAGCTACCACGACCCGCACCCGCCCTACTGCGTGCCCGAGCCCTGGGCCAGCATGTACGACCCCCAAGACATGGAGCCCGGGCGGTTTGTGGACGGCGAGTTCGACGACATGCCGCCGATCTACGCCATGACCCGTGACCCCGACGCGAGCTTTGCCGAGTTCCAGACCGGCGGCGCGGCCCACGGCTGCCACCCGCACACCGGCATCGACGAGCAGCACCTCAAAGAGGCCATGGCGATCTACTACGGCATGATCTCGTTCATGGACCACTGGATCGGCCAAACCCTGGACACCCTCGAACGCCTTGGCCTGCTCGACGACACCCTCGTCGTCTTCTCTACGGACCACGGCCACTTCCTCAACCAGCACGGCCTGCTCGCCAAGGGCCCGTTCCCCTACGAGGACGTCGTCCGCGTCCCCTTCCTCGCCAGCTGGCCCAAGCACATCCCCGCGGACCAAGTCACCGACGCGTTGCAGTCGCTGGTGGACCTGGCCCCAACGTTCCTGCAAGCAGCGGGCTTGGAACAGCCGTTGTGGGTCCAGGGGGTCAACCAGCTCCCGGTCTGGACCGGCCAGCAAGACTCCGCCCGGGATCACGTGTTCGTGGAGAACCACCACTCGTACAACGAAGCTGTTCACCAGCGCACCCTGATCACCGGCCGATACAAGCTCACGCTCTGGCGCGGCCGCGGCTGGGGCGAGCTGTTCGACCTGCAAGACGACCCCAGCGAGCTGAAGAACCTGTACAACGACCCCGCCCACGCCGAGTTGAAAGCCCAGATGCTCGAGCAGTTCGTGCTGTCTGACCTGGAGCGGGAGCCCGCGCCGATGCCCCGCGTCGCGGGGGCGTGATGGGTTTCTTCGCTGTCTATCAGCAGACATAATGGTTTCATGCGTCGGGCTTTGATTTTCATCGCTGCCATTGGCCTCTTGCTGCTGTCACTCTTGATAGATGTTCGGACCACTCGACATGGTGTCGACCCGGTAACCGGCGCACGGATTCATCAAACACAATGGTTCTTCGTTTTTAACAGCACCCCTGTGATCGAAGCTTCGCCGCTGGAAAGTTGGATGCAAATCAATAGCATCCCCCACCAACCTCAATGGGACTTCACCCACGGCACAGGCTTCAACATCTGGGGTATGACCGGAAAACGGAGTAACGGCGGAGCCCCGCCGATCTACAGCCTGACGCCCGACCAACTCCAACGGTTCATCGACCACGCCAGCGATGATCAAATCGCCGATTTTGTCCAAGCCATGCGATTCGGCACCGAAACCGACCAAGAGCAAGCGGTCCTCGACGCGGTCGACATCATGCTGCACTAGCAAACGCTGCCACGCCCACCCGCTACCATGCCTCAATGACCCCCACACGCGGCCTGCTCCTGATCATCTCCGGCCCGGCGGGGGTCGGTAAGACCACCATCACCCGCGAAGTCGAGCGCCGCGTCGAGGGCCTGTTCAGCGTCTCGATGACCACCCGCGCCAAGACCCACAAAGACGTCGAAGGCCGGGACTACTTCTTCGTCGACTACGACCGATTCCAGGAAGCGGTTGCCCAGGACGAGCTGCTCGAGCACGCCGAGGTCTACCCCGGCAAGTGCTACGGCACGCCGCGATGGTTCGTCGAAGAGCACCTGAGCCGGGGCAAGGTCGTCATCGTCGAGATCGACGTGCAGGGCGCGATCCAGGTCAAAGCCAAGATGCCCGACGCGCTGGCGATGTTCATCCTGCCGCCGAGTGAAGCGGTGCTGCTGCAGCGGCTGCGCGACCGCGGCCGGGAGCCCGAGGCCGACATCCAAGTGCGTTTCGCCAAGGCCCGCAAGGAGATCAACCTGGCCCGGGAGTCTGGGATTTACGATCAATTCATCGTCAACGACGACCTGGCCACCGCGATCGAGGACGCCGTGGCCGTGGTCCGAGAACGCCAGCAGGCCGACGACGGGCCGACGCTTTTTGAGGCTTAAATCGCTTGCAGGGGTTAACCTATCCCCATGCTCAGGCCCGCGGTCTTCCTAGACCGAGACAACACGATCATGCATAACGACGGCGACCTGGGGGACCCCCGCGAGGTCGTCCTGATCCAGGGCGCGCCCTCGGCGATCGCGTCGCTCCGCGGGCTGGGCTACCGCATCGTCGTTGTCACCAACCAGGGCGGCGTCGCCCGGGGCAACTACACCGAAGAAGACGTCGACAAGGTCCACCAGCGCATCAGCGAGCTGGCCAAAGCCAAGACCAGCGGCGCGAAGATCGACGCGTACTACCACTGCCCGTTCCACCCCAAGGGGACCGTGCCCGAGTACACCCGCGAGCACCCCGACCGCAAGCCCCAGCCGGGGATGCTGCTGCGGGCCGCGGAGGACCTGGACCTGGACCTGGCTGAGAGCTGGATGATCGGCGACCAGCCCCGTGACACACAGGCCGGCGCTGCAGCGGGCACGCGGACAATCCTGCTCCACGACGACGCGACCCGGCTTTCCCACCTGGACCCCGCCGAACTCGCCGACGAGCTCAATGTGCCCGAGGACGCTCTGCCGGAGGTGATCGTCCGGACACTCATTGAAGCCGTCCGCGTCATCGCCCAGCACCGCAAGCCCGAGCCCACCGGCGAAACCGGCCCGTCCGTGAAGCCCGGCAAAGATCGTGGCCGCATGTGGGACCCCGCCCGCGTCGCCGATGCGCAACGCCCGCCGGAAGACAATGCACCCGCTGAAGAAGAAGACGCGCCCCGGGAACCCACCAAGCCGTTTCGGCCGTGGGGCGCGCCGACCGACGAACCCGTCGAAGAGCCCATCGCCGAGCGCCTGCGTCGCAAGCGTCAGCAAGGCAAGCGCCCCAGCGCTCCCAGCGATCACGACGCCCCGCCCGCTGCACCGGCCAACGACACCCCCGAGCCCGGCAACACCACCGAAGAAGAATCGCCAACCCCGCCGAGCGCTGCCCCACCCCCGGCACCCCAGAACACCCCCCCAGCCTCGCCAACGCCCGCGCCTTCCGACACCGATCGCCTGCTCCGCCAGCTCGTACAAGAGCTTCGCCAGCAACGCACCGGCATCACCGATGTCGGCCCGCTCCAAATCACCGCGATCGGCCTGCAAGCCATCGCCGCCATCTGCCTCCTGGGCGGGCTCACCATGGGCACCGGCGGCACCGGCGTGTTCTGGCGCTGGCTGTTCGCCGGCCTGATGATCCAGATCGCCACCGTCGCCGTCCTCCTCTTCGGCCGCAAATAATCCACGCCCCCCACCATGCCCGACGCGCCGAACTCCATCCTCATCATCATGCCCACCTGGCTCGGCGATGTCGTCATGGCCACGCCCACCCTCCGCGCGCTCCAAGCACACTACCCCCACGCCCAGATCACCCTGGCCTTCAAAAACCCGATGAGCGCGCTGAGCCCCTGCCTGCCGGTCAACGCCACCACCGCCCGCTGGGATCAAGTGAAGTTGTCCACCCTCCGCGCCGATCTCGCGGTGCTCCTGCCCAACAGCTTCCGCACCGCCTGGGCCACCTGGCGCACCGGCAGCCGCCGCCGGGTCGGCTACGCGCGCGACGGCCGAGGCCCGCTCCTCACCGACCGCCTGCTGCCGCCCCGCCAACGCAACGTCTTCCTCCCGATCCCGACCGTCGACTACTACCTGGCCCTGGCCGACTACCTCGGCGCGGACATCCAAGACGCCACGCTTCAGCTCAACATCCCCGAACCGGCCGCCGAACAAGCCGACGCGCTGCTCCAGAAGGTCGGCCTCACCGAGCGGTTCGTGCTGCTGAACCCCGGCGCGGTCAGGGAAAGCAAGCGCTGGCCGGCCGAACGCTTCGCCGCGCTGGCGGATCAACTCCACCAATCGCATCGCCTGCAGGTCGCTGTCACCGGCTCGCCCAGCGAGCGTGCGGTGCTCGACGCAGTGATCGCCCAAGCGCAAACCCCCATCGCCGACCTCAGCGCTGCGGGGCTCCAGCTTGCCGACCTGCCCGCCGTGGTCTCGCGTGCAGCGCTCCTGATCACCAACGACACCGGCCCGCGCCACGTCGCTGCGGGAGTGCAAACCCCGGTCGTCACGCTGTTCGGCCCGACGCCCCCGGAATGGACCGTGATCGACTACGCCTTGGAACGCCAACTCGTGGCCGGCGGCGACACGACCCCCGACGAGCCCCGCGCCAGCGCCAAGCAAGCCGTGCAGGGTCGGACCATGGACCTCATCCCGGTCGATGACGTCAAAGCCGCCTGCACCGAGCTTCTGGAGGCCGACGCATGAAGCTGGCGGTCTTCATGGAAACCTGTCTGCCGGGCTGGGGCGGCGCCTCGGGCGTCTGGACGCATACGCTCCGTCGCCTGGCCGACGAAGGACACCACATCACTCTTTGCGCCGGCCGAGCCGTCGGCGTGCCCGAGCACGAACGCCTGAACATCCGCACGCCCTCGTTCGTCGACCCACGCAAAAACACCGCCTTGCAACTCATCCGCCTGGCGCGTTGGTTCAACACCCACCGCCACGCCGGCCGATACGACGCCACCATCAGCGCCACCTGCATCGCGCCCGGCGACCTGCTGGCCCCTCACGACCCGCTGACCGCCTGCATCCTGCCCTTGATGCCGCCCCGCCCTCGGCTAAAGCTCCGCCTCCGCGCCCGCCTGGAAGCTAGGGCATTGCACAGCGAATCGATCCGCAAGGTCTTGCTGCCCAGCCAACGCACCGTTAATCAGCTGGTCGAACGCTTCCCCAAGCTGTCGGACCGCACGGAGTTGCTGCCGCCCGCCGTCGCGCCGCCAACCCCCGACAAGCCTCAAGCCCGTGCCGCACTCCGGCAGGCATTTGATATCCCCGAGGATGCGGTGGTCTTCACCTTCCCCGCGATGCGCCCGGTGCTCAAGGGGATCGCGCCGACGCTGCAAGCCTTCCGCAGCCTGCTGGACGCCGGCGACGCGCTGGCAGAACGTGCGGTGCTGGTGCTGGTCGGCGGGGCGACCTATCCGCAGTGGGCTCACCTGGCCTCGCTTGGCCTCCGCGACCGGGTACGATGGATGGGGCTGACGCAGCGCCTCCCCCAGGTTCTGCACGCCAGCGATGTCGTGCTGCTGCCGGCGATCGAATCCGCGCTCAGCGAAGGCGCGCTGGAAGCCCGCATCCTCAACAAGCCCATCGTCGTCAGCGGCCAAGACGGCGTGTCCGAATGGCTCGACACCGATGACCCCGCCGTCGCCATCGTCCAAGACCCCACCGATGCCCAGGCGATCGCTGAACACGCCCGCCGGCTCACAACCGTGACCCCCAAAACGCCGACCGGTTGGCCCATCGAAGATCGCCTCAATGCTTTGACCCGCGTGCTGGAGTCCCTCTGATCATGCGCATGGCTCTGGTCATCGAGAACTTTGACCCCCGGGGCGGCGGCGCCGAGCGCAACCTGGTCGAGGTTGCCCACGGCCTGACCCGCCGTGGCCACGACGTCACCATCCTCTGTGCAAACCCGCAAACACAGACCGACCCCAAGCTCGCTGACGTCGAGGTCCGCAGCTCGCCGCAAGGCTCCACCAAAGGCGCGGGCAAGCTCCGCGCTTACGCCCAATGGGCCGAGGCCCAACTCGACGATTTCGACACCAGCCTGTCCGTCACGATGTCCGTGCCCGCAGCGGTGCTCCAACCCCTGGGCGGCACGATCCGTGAAAACCACGCCCGCAACATCGCCATCCGCACGCACCCGTTGACCCGCGCCGTGAAGCGCCTCGCTTATCGCGTCGACCCCAAGCACATCAACCTGCTGACACTCGAACAACGCTGCATCAACAGCCCGCGTGTGAAAGCCATCGCTGCGCTCAGCCAATACGTCGTCGACATGTTCACGCAGGGCTACGGCTTGGACCCGGCCCATATCCGCATCATCCCCAACGCCGTCGACTTGCCCCTGCCTTCTGCCGACGAGTGGGCTCAATGGCGTTCGGAAACCCGCGCCGCCCAACAGACCGGTGAAGACCAGATCGTCTACCTGTTCTCGGCTTTCAATCCCAAGCTCAAAGGCAGCAGACCCCTGCTCCGCGCGATGCGGCAAATCGTCGACCAAGGCATCCCCGCGCAGCTCTGGATGACCGGCAAACAAAAGACCGTCGAACGCAACCTAATCACCAAGCTCGGCCTGCAGAATCAAGTGCTCTGCCTCGGCCCAACGCAGAGCATGGCCCGGATGTATGCCGCAGCGGACGTCACCGTTCACCCGACCTACTACGACCCGTCCAGCCGCGTGGTCATCGAGTCCCTGATCGCGGGGCGGCCGGCGATCACCACCCGCTTCAACGGTGCCGCCGACTTCATCCGGCGGGACGACGGCCGAACCTGTGGCCGCGTGATCGACGACCCCGGCAACGTCCCAGCGCTGGCGGACGCCATGCTCCAGCTCGCTGACGAACCCACCCGCCTTGCCTGCGCCGACGCGACCCAAGGCCTCGCTGAGCACCTGTGCATGTCCCGTCATGTCGAGCAGCTCGAAGCGTTGCTGAAGGAGGTCGCCGAGTGAGCGTCCCGTCTGGCAAACTCTGGCGGAGCCCGGACTGCCCGCTGTCCGAGTCGGCGGTGCGCGGCCTGCTGGCCACCGAGCCCGCGGAAGTCTTCAAGGATGAGCCCCGCCGATCGCGCGTCACCCGGGTGCCTTACGCCGACGCGGACTGGACCGTCAAGGTCTACTACATGAAGCCACTCAAAGCAGCGGTCAACCACCGCCTCCGCGCAACGCCCGGCTGGCGCGAATGGCGCAACGCCAACCGCCTGGCCCAGGCCGGCATCCGCTGCAACCCGCCCGTCGCGCTCCTGCATGACGGCGCGACACAAACCCTCGTGTTCCGCTACATCCCCGGCCGATCGTGCCACGCCATCGCCGAAGAACGCGACCAACTCGAACCCGATGCCCGCTCGGACCTGGCCCAACGCATCGGCACGCAGATCGGTCGAATGCTCAACGCCGGCCTGGTCAACCGCGACCACAAACTTAGCAACCTCATCGAAACCGATGGCGGCGAACCCGTCATCATCGACCCTTTGGGCGTCCGCCCCTACGTCTTGAAACTCCAGGCCCGCCGGATGATGCGTTCGCTCATACGCGCCACCCTTGACGAACAGCTCTGCGACGAACGCGACGCCGCCGCCTGCCGTCAAGCCATCGAAACCCAGCACCCGCTCAAAGGCATCTGCTAACCCGCCTCGGCCACGTACAGCCGATCCCCCTCTTCCCGAAGCCGACCGTCCGCGAGCATCAACTCCAACGCATCGCCCAGCGCGTCCGCCACGCCTTCCCCCGTCCGCTTGAACCCCAACTGCTTGGACACCGCACGCACCGCATCTTCACGCGACACGCCCAGGTGATCCTTGACCACCGCTTCCAGGCCCGCCGCGAGTTCCATCGGCGGGAGCATCGCCGCAGACCGCAAGTCCTTGGACGCCACCTCCGAGCGGTCCCGCAGCACCACCTCGCCGCCGGGCAAACGGTAAAACCCATCCCGCACGACAAACGCCGCACGCTGCACCCCAAACGCCAGGCCCAGCTCCACCGCCTGCGTCAGCCGTGAGCCCGCTTGCTTCAGCCCGTAGGCCTGCTTCACACGCTGCACCACTTCATCCGCGTGCACCGGCTGCTCGACCTGAATCGCAGGCAGGACCAACTGCGCCATCTCGGCTGGGCTCAGATCGTGGGCCGCACGCTTGTCCAAACGCTTCAGCTCCGCCTGCTCGTAAGGCGGGGCCGAGACCACATCCACCTCATCCGCCTCCACCTCACGCCGATGCAACACCGGCTCATCCGACGAAGCCGCCCGGGGCTTAGCCGAGGCCTCTGCTTCGCCGTTCCGGGTCAACTCGATCGCCTCGATCAGCCGGTCCAACTCCTCGCCCGGCCGATTGAACCAGTCCGTGCTCCACACCCGGTGGATCCGCCAACCCCTCGACCGCAACACCGCCTCGCGCGACGCATCCCGGTCCCGGGCCGAACGTGAACTGTGATAAGACGCCCCATCGCACTCCACGCCCAGCAAAAACTGACCGGGCTGGTCCGGGTCCTTCACCGCCAGGTCGATGTAAAAACCCGCATCACCCACCTGAGGCACGACCTCGTACCCCCGCCCCTGTAACGCCTCAGCCACCTGCGCTTCAAACACCGAATCCAGCCCCCTTCCGCTGGATTCCGCCACATCCAAAGGCCCGCCGGCCGCAAAACTCAGGTACCGCTTCAAGACCTTCGGGCCTTCCCGGCTGACCCGCTCCAGATCGATATCGTCCGCGGTGATCGAGCTGAACACCTCACAACGCCGCTTCGCCCGGGTGATCAACACGTTCAGCCGACGCTCGCCGCCTGTGTTGCTCAACGGGCCGAAGTTCATCGTCATCTTGCCGTCCGGCCCAGGGCCGTACCCCACCGAGATGAAGATGACGTCCCGCTCATCCCCCTGCACGTTCTCCAGGTTCTTCACGAAAAACGCGTCCGGCTGACCGGGCAAAAAGTGTTCTTCCAACGACGGGTCCGCACGCCGCAACGCTTCGAGCTCATCCAGAATCGCGTCACGCTGCTGCACGCTGAACGCCGCCACCCCCAGTGATTCCTCCGGCCGATCCCGGAAGTGCGCCATTACCGCTTCCGCAACCGCTTTGGCTTCGATCCGGTTGTTCGCAGCCCCGCCCCGATCGAACACCCCCTCAATCTTGTGCCATCGCAAGCCCAACTCGTCGCTGCGTGGCACGGGGCTGGGGATCACATACAGATCGTTGCCGTAGAACGCCTGGTTCGATACGCGGATCAGCGAATCATGCTTCGAGCGGTAATGCCAACGCAGCATCCGGCTGGTCACGCCTTGGGCGGCACACAAACCCAAAATCGATTCCAGGTCCGACGTCTGGAACTCAAGCCCATCCTCTTCATCGTCCCCGCCAAGCTTGTCGAAGAACCGCGTCGGCGGCAGCTGCTTGTCGTCGCCCACCACCACCATCTGCTTCACCCGCTGCGTCGCACCCAACGCATCAATCGGCTGCATCTGACTCGCCTCGTCGATCAACAGCAAATCAAACGACAACCCGCCGGGCTCCAGAAACTGGGCCACCGACATCGGGCTCATCATGAACACCGGCTTGATCTGCTGCACCGCGCGCCCCGCTTCGCTCAACAACCGACGGATCGGCAGGTGTCGCCGCTTCTTGGCGATCTCCCGACGAAGCAAGCCCATCTCGCCCACCCCCGCGCCGCCCCGGGGCATGTGTTCGTGGTGCTCCACCATCGCCGCCTGCCTCGACAACTCGATCAACTCGCGGTCCATCTTCGCAAACCGACGCCGGAGCCGGTCATGCGTCGGCCCGTCAAACGCGCCCAACGCCGGCGTGCTCCGGTGCGCCTCCATCATCAGCCCGTGACAGCACGCCAGATCAAACGCATCCAGCACCTGCGCCGCTTCCAGCTCCCCCTGGTTCAACGCGGAAACAAACCCGTCCAGCCCCGCACCCACCGCCGCCCCTTCCGCTCGACGGTACGCCACCCACCGGCTTAACCCTTCGGGGTCCGCCTGCCAGGCCTGCACCCGCTCACGCAACGCCGACAAATCCACCCGCTCGGCGCGCTGCACCCCAAACGCCTGCGGCAGGTCCAACTGAAACACATCCACCACCTCACCGAACTTCGTCTCAGCAGCAGTACGCGAAGCCCGGGCTTGATTCAATGATTCCCGCAGCGCTTCCTTGCTCGGCAACGCCGCGAAGTGGGCCGCGAAATCTGCCGGCGCGTTCAGCTCCGCCGACCGCGCCCGCCACTGCTCGATCGCCGACAACGCCGCGAAGTCCGAGCGGTCCTGACGCCAGTGCGACCCAAACGCCGCCGCACCGATCGCCGTATCGATCCCCACGGTCTTCATCGCCTTCTGCCCAGCAATCAGCGTGTCCAACAGCTTCAGCTTCTCGCCCAGCTCCTTCGGCGGCTTGCGCGTACACAAGCCTTTTAGCAACGCGTTCGCCCGCCGGTACCCGCCGTTCAAAAACGAGAAGAACGACCCGCCATGCGACGCCAGCGCCACCCGCGCCTGCTCAACCTCCGTCGTCCAGGCCGCATCAATCAACCAAGCCTGCAGCTGCCCCCGCGCCGCGGTCAACGCCACCCCCGCCGCGACCAGCTCCCGCACCGCCTGCGCCTGCTCCCGCCAGACCCCCGCGCCCAGCGCCTCAGCATCCATCGGCGGAGCGTCCAGCCACCACGCGCTGTACCGCTCCATTTCTTCGGCATACAGCAGCGTGTCCGCCGCGTCCCGCCCGACCAGCGTCGCCAGCTTGTCCGCAGCCTGCGCCATCGCATCCAGCACT
Source organism: Phycisphaeraceae bacterium (assembly GCA_965230305.1). Taxonomy (GTDB): domain Bacteria; phylum Planctomycetota; class Phycisphaerae; order Phycisphaerales; family Phycisphaeraceae. The sequence continues at coordinate 1,349,427 of OZ245998.1, forward strand.
TCCCGCACGCCCGGCAACAAATCAAGCAACGCCGCCCGGTCCGTCGGCAGCACCGTCGCCAAGCCCACCCCGCGCCAGGCGTGCGCCCCCGGCAGCGCCCGAAGCTGCGCCTGCTCCGCCACCCATTCGGACAACGCCGCCCGTTTCGCGTCCCGCGCCTCGGCCGGCCAATCCCCCGCACCCGGCAGCGTCACCACCAGCTTCTCCCACCCCTGAGCCTGCAGTTGCACCCACCGCCCCATCACCTGATACGCCGACCGTCCGCTCTGGCCGATCTCCGCGTGCAGTGCGCCCACAAATCCATTCAGCCGATCCCGCGCCTCCCGCAAAGGCCCGCTCATCGACTCAATGTCCGGCTCCAGCGGCGCGCCCAGCTTCATCGTCTCATCCAAATCGTCCAGCACCCGCCGCTTCCGCGCCTTGTTCGAGTGCAACTCCAGACACGCAGCACCCAACCCCACGCCTTCCAGCCGGCGCTTCACCACTTCCAACGCCGCCATCTTCTCCGCGACAAACAACACCGTCTTGCCTTCCCGCACCGCCGCGGCAATCAGGTTGCAGATCGTCTGCGACTTGCCCGTCCCCGGAGGCCCCTGCACGACCAGGTTCCGCCCCCGCCGGACCTCCTCCACCACCAGCGCCTGCGAGCTGTCCGCCTGCACCACGTGCGTCTGCTCCGCCGGGTCGATCAGGTCGTCCACCGTCGTGCCGTTCGCTAGCAAGTCCGACTCGGCCTCGAACCCGTCCTGCAGCAACCCCCGCACCAGCGGGTGCGCATCCGGCTGCGCGCCCTTCGGCCACAACGCCGGGTCCAGGTCCCGGTACATCAACAGCTTCGCGAACGAGAAAAAACCTAGCACCGCCTCGTCGTCCCGCACCTCCCAGCCGTCCATCGAGTCCACCACCTCACGCACCTTCGCAAAGTACGCCGAGGGCTTAAACCCATCTTCATCCGCCTCGGACTCCTCCTCGCCGACCTCCGGCAAAGCCACCCCAAAGTCCGCCAACAGCTTGTGCTTCAGCGACAGGTTGGTCGTCACATCTTCGCCGTTGTAACTCAACCGAAACTTGCTTCGCGCGCTGGTCCGGTCCAGCGTCACCGGCACCAGGAGCAGCGGCGCCCAACGCGGCCGCCCCGCTGCGGTGTCCTGCCACTGCAGAAAACCCAACGCCAAAAACAACACGTTGACGCCTTGTTCCTCTTCGATCGTCCGGGCGTCATAGAACAGACGGAGCAGCTTCTTCTGCAGCTTGGCGTCCAGCAGGTTCGTCTGCAGCCGCGTATCCACGTGCCGAGCCGCGACCGCGCCCTCCGCGGGGTCGTCCGCTTGTTCCGCCTCCTCCACGCTTTCATCTTCCGGCTGCGCGAGTGCTTCGCCCGCCTCGGGATGATCGGTTTCGTCGTCCGCTTCCGCTTCCTCCGCCGCAGCCTCCACCGGCTCCTGCTCCGCCCCCGCCAGGAAGCTCATCCGCTTCCCCGACAACACCAGCATGCGATACAACTCGTCCGAAAGTTCATCCACAATCCGCAGGTGACTCACCCGGCTGCGGTCCAACGGGGTGTGGATCAGGCGGTTGCGGGCCGTGAGGTCCAACAGCACCTGACGCTCTTTCTCCAGCCTTTGTTTCAGCACGTCTGTCATCGCCGCATCCTAACCCACCCGCCCGGCGAGCGACCGGTTTACACTGCCCGCATGACGCGCCCCGAGCCGATCTCCAGCTTGCAGAACCCGCGCGTCAAACACGTGGTCAAGCTCCGCCAACAACGGGAACGACGAAAGACCGGCCTGTTCATCGCCGAAGGCGTCCGGGAGGTCGGCCGGGCCGCCGCGTTCAACCTCGCTTTCGACGCGGTCTACCACTGCGACAGCCTGCTGCCCCGCCTGCCGTTTGAATCCCCCGTACCCACAACGCCGGTCACGGACAAGGTTCTGGAGAAGATGGCCTACCACCGGGAACCCGAGGGCGTGCTCGCGGTCGTGCATCAACCGCCCACCGGCTGGCCCGTGCTCCCAGCGATCGACGAACGAACGCTGTTGCTGGTGGCGGTGGGCACCGAAAAGCCCGGCAACCTCGGGGCGATGGCCCGCACCGCCGACGCAGCGGGCTGCTCCGCGCTGATCGCAGCGGGCGCGCCGGTCGACCCGTTCAACCCCAACGCGATCCGCGCCTCGACCTGCGCGGTCTATCGCCTGCCGCTGATCGCCGACGACGAGCCGGCCGTGCTGCACACGCTCCAGGCCCGCGGGGTTCAGATCGTCGCCACATCGCCCGACGCAACACAAGCACATTTTGAAACCCCGCTTACCGGCCCGACCGCCATCGTCATCGGCCCCGAGGACACGGGGCTCTCAGAAGACTGGCTCAACGCCGCCCAGCACCGCGTCACGATCCCCATGGCCGACCCCGCCGGCCGTGTCGCCGACTCCCTCAACGCGTCCAACGCCGCCGCCGTCCTCCTCTTCGAAGCCCGGAGACAGAGACTTAAACCAACTAACTAACCCGACGCACAAACCCACACGCTATCCTGCTCTGCCGTGTGACACCTTGTGTGCAGTTGTTTCCCCTTCCACGACTGAGACCCCTTCATGCGTGTGCTGATGCTCGGCTGGGAATTCCCCCCCTACCTCACCGGTGGTCTGGGCACCGCGTGCTACGGGCTCACCCGCGCGCTGGACCAACGCAAGCATCACATCACCTTCCTGCTGCCCCGCCCCGTCGAACAGTTGGACGACGAAGAACACGTCCAGATCCTCGCGCCGCCTGCGCCGCGCAAGACCACCGTCTCCCCCTGGCAGCCGAACCCAAACCCCCAGCCCACCGCGCCGGTCGATTGGCCGCAGACCACCTTCTACGCAGCGCCGTCCCGCATCTGGTCGCCCTACACCCAAGCCCCGCCCGACCCCTGGGTCTTCCAACCCCCAGCAACCACGCCCTTCAGCGCCCCCGGGCAGGACCCCACTGCGCCCGCGCTGACCCACGTGCCCAGCTACCAGGCCGACCCCAGCGTCGAAGCCCACCGCTACGCCGAGCACGCCATCGAGCTCGCGGAGCAACTGATCGAAAACCAAGGCGGCGGCGCGTTTGACCTCATCCACGCACACGACTGGATGACCTTCCCCGCCGCGCAGGCCGTCGCCCAACGCACCGGCAAGCCCTGGGTCGCCCACATCCACGCCACCGAGTTTGACCGGGCCGGCGGGCAGCCCGACCCCACGATCACCACCCTCGAACAACAAGGCGTACAGCAAGCCGACCACGTCATCGCGGTCTCGCGTTTCACCCGCACCGTCCTCGTGCAGCGCCACCACGTCCCCGCCGAACGCATCACCGTCGTCTACAACGGCACGCCCCCCGAGCACGACGAAGAAGCACCCAAACTCCCCACCGATCGGGAGCGCCCAACCGTCCTGTTCCTGGGCCGACTCACCCCGCAGAAAGGCCCGTCCTACTTCCTTGCCGCGGCCCGGCGTGTGCTGGACAAACTCCCCCGCACCCGCTTCATCATGGCCGGCACCGGCGAGCTCGCCGCCGACCTCGTCCAGCAGGTCGCGCGCCTGGACCTGGGCCGAAACGTCTTCTTCGCAGGCTTCCTGCAAGGCCGCGACGTCGACCACGCCTTCCAGCTCGCCGATGTCTACGTCATGCCTTCCGTCTCCGAGCCCTTCGGCCTGGCGGCGCTCGAAGCGGCGCGCAACGACGTCCCGGTGATCCTCTCCAAGCAGGCCGGCGTCGGAGAAGTCGTCCATGGCACTCTCAAAGCCGACTTCTGGAACGTCGACGCCATGGCCGAGAAAATCATCGCGGTCCTCACCCGCCCCGCGTTGGCCAACGCCCTCAAACAGCGCGCCCACACCGAGATGGGCCAGCTCACCTGGGAGACCGCCGCCGCTCGATGCGAAGCCGTCTACCAGCAACTCGTTCAACCCACACCGCTGCCCTCCGCCTAAGCAGCGTCCCGCGAGTGGACTTCGGCTTTCATTTCCGCCTGACCTACCCCCATCGACCCCTGCAGGTACCACATCCGTGAGTACTTCAGGTGGACCGCGACCGCCGCCTTCCGCGCGATCAACATCCCAAACGTCCCCTGCAAAAAGCTCTTCTTCACCACATAAAACTTCAAGTACGTCAAGCCCGGCCGAAACCACATATCGATCCGCCGAGCGCGTTTGCCCTGCGTCAACGCTTCCCGCGCCAACGCATCGGCCCGCTTCTCGTCTCGTGTGCCATCGAAGAAGTCCGCCCAGTCATCCAACCGTTGTCGGTGTAGGATCGGCCCGCTGAGCTTCCGCACCCCGCCCTGCGTCGGCCGGCGCGTGTCATGCACCAGCCGATCCAGCCAACGCACACGGGTGCGGTTGAACAGCCGATCGATCCGGTCGGGGTCCCACGCCCTGACATGCCGACCGAACATGAAGTTCTTGCGGGGCATCGTGAAGATCGCGGTGTCTGCAAGCGCCGCCGAGTCCAGCCGCCCGATCTCCTCCGCCAGCGTGTCCGAAACCGCCTCATCCGCATCGAGAATGAACACCCAGTCGTTCTTCGCTGCCTGGACAATCTGCTGGCGGTTCTCCGAGAAGTTCACCCACTCGCGGCGCTCCACCCGCTCGGTGAATCGCTGAGCGATCTGGACCGTGTCATCGGTCGACCCCGAGTCAAACACCACGATCTCGTCGCACCAGGGCCGTTCCGCGACCGACGCCAGCGCGTGTTCGAGCTTGCCTGCCTCGTTCTTCGCCAGGATGCACACCGACACGCGGATCCCCGCCCCCGCGGTCGAACGCTCTGCTGTCTCTGCCATCTATTCAAACTCCTGTCCGGTTATTTGACCACAAACGCACTCGGGCTGTGTCCAAACAACAAGTCTCGCCGCCCGCTCGACCGATAACGTTCCCATGCGCTTTGCCCTGCCCATCCTGCTCAGCCTGACGCTGCTGACCCTGCCCGCCTGCGACAAACCTCAGCAGGCCCCCGCCAGCGCCAACGACCGCGTCCGCCTCGCCGACGAAGCGTTCTACATCGGCCCGCCCAGCCGATTCAAGCTCCCGGGCGTCTACGACGACTTCCTCGAGTCTCACGGCGTGTTCATCATCTCCGACCACGGCATGGTCGTCGCCCTCTCCGCGGTCAGCCCCAACTCCAACGCCACCGTCCGCTACGACGAAACGCTCCTGCAGTTTGTCGATCCCCGGGACGGCACGCGCTACTCCAAAGACGGCCTGGCGCTGGGCCTGCCCAAGCCCCGCCCGTCACTGAATCGCTGCAGGATCGCGCTGTCGATCGCCTTTGCGAATCGGCCACGCGAGCTCCTGGTCGACCCGACCTACCTGTACAACCACCAGGATGACCTTTGGTCGGATTTCAACACCGCCTACGAGTTTGAAGACGACGAAAGACCCACCGGCGATTACACCGCCCAACAACGCGCCACACGCCGGTAAACCCCGCTAGGCTGACCCGCGATGCCCCGCCGACTGCTCCTGATCCTCTGCTTCCTGCTCCTGCCGGCGTGCAAGGCCGACCCGGGCCCAGCTATCGACAACGCCCGTGTGTTCGACGCCACGACCCGCTACCACGTCGTCCAGACCCGCAAGGGCATCGAACTGATCGTGTACGTCCGCAACCCCCAAGGCCCCACCAACCGCGGCAGCATCGCTCAGATCGATCAGGCCACCCGAAGGCTCGCCCAACGCTTGGCGGAAGAGGAAGGCCGAGCCTTTGAGCCTTACAACGCCAACGACACCGATGTCACCCTCCACGAACGCCCGGAGACCGGCGAACGCTACTGGGTCGGCACCACCCAACTCCGCTGGGCCCGCCAGCGACCCTAACATCGCATTTCAACCCCGTCTGAAGCCTTTCAAACCCCAATGGGCTGCATCTTCTGGTGCCTCGGAGGTCTGACCCCCACATATTGGGACCCTCGGGACCAACATATGGGGTCGGCATCCCGATAACCGGTGGACACGTTCACCCTAACAAAACCCTCGGCGGGTCAAAAATTGCCTTAAACCTTGGTCTTGACAAACCCTAAGTGAGTTTGGTACTTTTTTGGTGAACGTTTGCCGAACAAATTTCCGATGTTTCTGTCTAGCCGTATGACCCACCCTTCCGAAACCAACACTGCCAGCCGTCGCGGCCGCCCATTGTCGGGCGTCGCCTGGCGCAGCGCTCGATTCAAACCCGAGCCAAGTTTCGAAAGGCAGCACAATGTCCAACCCACTCCTCCAACTCGGCCCCGGCGGCGATTACACGCAGCAATACATGGTCCGCGGCCGTTCCCTCTCCAAGCGCGTTGGCGAAACCCTCAGCCAGCAGCAAGACACCGAAACCGCCGGCTCCTTCGCCAGTTGGGCACGCCCTTTCAAACGCACCGCCAAGAAGCTCGCCCCCACCCCCGCCCCGACACGCGAAGCCGACGCCTTCGAACACGTCGCCCCGGCCAAGCCTTCGGGCTACAAGATCCCCAAGCCACAGCCCGGCCAACGCCCCGCGATGCTCGACGCCCTGCAACAATGGCTCGACGAGCAAGGCCAATCCATCACGGACCTCCGTGACGCCCTGGCGAACGAATTGACCCCCGCTTCTTCCACCCCACAGACCGCCACGGCTACCGCACAAACCACCCTCGCTCAAAGAGCCACCCAACATGACCAGCCCCAACCTCACGCCCAAGCAAATGAAAATCCTGGAGATGGTCCGGCAGTCGCGCCTGACTCGAGGCTATTCGCCGACCATGCAGGAGATGGCGGACGAACTCGGCGTCTCCAAAGTCACCGTCTTCGAGCACGTCGAAGCCCTGATCAAAAAGGGCTGCCTGATCCGCGACAAGAACAAGGCTCGCTCTTTGGAGGTCGCCCCCGGCTTGCAGCTGCCGGATGAATCCCGCGCCACACGACTCCCCCTGGTCGGATCCATCGCCGCGGGCTTCCCCATCGACGCTGTCGAGGACCGCGAGCACCTGGACCTCGAAGACCTCTTCGCCCCACGCAAGGGCGGCGTCTCGGACAAAGTCTTCGTCCTCCGCGTCCGCGGCGAGTCCATGATCGACGAACAGATCCGTGACGGCGACTACGTCATCTGCATGAAGACCGACCGGGCCTACAACGGCCAAACCGTCGTCGCTCTCCTGGACACCGGCGAAGCCACCCTTAAGAAGTACTACCGCGAGAAGGACGGCCGGGTCCGCCTCCAGCCCGCCAACGAAGCCTTCGAACCCATGTGGATCGACGAGGACAAGCTCCAGGTCCAGGGCCACGTCATCGGCGTCGTGCGAACGTACTGACGGCAGGCCTAGCCTAGACTGCCCCATGCCTCCCGGCTCTACCCTCAGCCTGCCCGTTGCGCAAGACGTTGACCTGCCGCGCGTCGTGTGTTCCTACGGCTACTTCCTGCTCGCACCGAATCGCTGGGTTCCGCAGACCCAAACCTTGGAACGCTCGTTCCGCCTGGCGGGGCGCGTGGTCCGCACCGCGACGACCCAGCCCGCGGGGCCGGGCAACCCGTTGCGCATCCGCTGCTCCACGAAACTGCAGCGCCCGCATCAAGCCCAGCTCAAACAGCAGCTGACGCGCATGCTCCGGCTGGATGAAGACTTCACCCGCTGGCATCGGGCGTACCCCGACGCCAAGCGGCGTGGCTTCGGCCGCATCTTCCGCTCGCCCAGCCTGTTCGAGGACATGGTCAAAACCATCACCGGCTGCAACGTCACCTGGCGGAACACCATCACCATGAACCGCCTGCTGACCCAGCACGTCGGCCGGGGCGCGTTCCCCACACCCCGCCAACTGAGCAAGTGGTCCGAGGCCGACCTGAAGCAGACCTGCCGGGTCGGCTACCGCGCCCAGCGCATCATCCGCTTGGCCCAGCGGTTCCTGGCGGGCGACCTGGACCCCAGCGCCTTCGAAGACGCCCGCCTGACGGACGAAACGGTGTACCAGAACCTGCTCGCGCTCGAGGGCTTTGGCCCGTACGCCGCGAGCAACATGATGCAACTACTCGGCCGATATGACCACCTGCCGATCGACACCGAAACCTACCGCCACTTCCGCAAGTTCCACGGCGCCACCCGGCAGGACAACCTCAAGGCACTGGACGCCCGCATCGAGGCGTACTACGAGCCCTATCGACCGTACCGTTTCCTCGCGTACTGGTTTGAGCTTTGGCGCGACTATGAACAGCGAGAGGGCGATGCGTGGACCTGGGAACGAGACACAACCGGCCAGCAATTCACCGCGGCGGTGCTTGAGAAACAGACCTAATCCTCACCCCGGCGATTCGACCTTCGGCGCATCCCGGGTATCATCCTGCCCGACCGATATGACTGACTCCTCCGCTGCTCCTGCTGCCGCCTCCAAGCCGACGCGCCGGCTCGACAAAGCGCTTGGGCTGTTTGACCTCTACTCGATCTCCGCCGCCGGCCTGTTTTCCGCAGGCTTTTTCCTGTTGCCCGCTTTGACGTTTCACTATGCCGGGCCCTCGGCGGTGTTCGCTTACCCGGTCGCGGCGCTGCTGATGCTGCCGGCGGTGTTGTCGATCGCCGAGTTGTCGACCGCGTTGCCCCGAGCCGGCGGGCCGTATTACTTCTTGGACCGCGCGCTGGGCCCGTTGTTCGGCACGGTCGCGGGCTTTGGTACCTGGCTGGCGCTCGTCCTGAAGTCCGGCTTCGCCTTCATCGGCATGGGCGCGTACGTCTCGCTGTTCATCGATGCGCCCAGCCAGTACACCGTCTGGATGGTCAAGGGGTTGGCCGTGGCCATGACGGTCGCGTTCACGGTGCTGAACCTCCTGGGCGCCAAAGAAACCAAGCGGCTGCAGAACCTGCTGATGGCGGGGCTTGCCGCGGTCCTGGCGTACTACCTCGTCCAGGGCGGTGCCCACATGGCGGGGGTCGCCAACCGCGGGGAACTCACCGACCAGTTCCAGCCGATGCTCAGCGACGAGTTCGGCCCGCGCGGCTTCATCTCAGCGGTCGCGCTGGTCTTCCTGACCTCGGCGGGCTTGATCAAGCTCGCCAGCGTCAGCGAAGAAGTGAAGAAACCCGAGCGCAACCTGCCGTTGTGCCTGTTCCTGGTTGTCGGCACCGCGACGGTCGTGAACATGCTTGGTGCAGCCATCATGGTCGCGGTGCTCGAGCCCGATGCGCTGGACGGCACGCTCACCCCGGCGGCCGACGCGGCCCGCGCGTTCTTTGATTGGTTGCCCGGATCGTCCGGCGTGGTGCTCGTCGCGGTCGCCGCAATCGCCGCCTTTGCCGCCAGCGGCAACGCCGGGATCCTCGGCGGCAGCCGCTACCCCCTGGCCATGGCCCGCGACCGCCTGCTGCCGACACGCTTTGCCGTCGTCACCCGCCAATCCCATACGCCCGTCAACGCCACGCTGATTACCTCCGGCACGATGATCGCTTTCATCGTCGCCTTCAATGCAGACGTCGTCGCCAAGCTCGCGTCCAGCTTCAACCTGCTGGTCTTCGCGATGCTGCATGTCGCGGTGATCGTGCTCCGTGAGTCGCGCATCGAAAGCTACGACCCGGGATTCAAGTCGCCCTGGTACCCCTGGACGCAGATCGTCGGCGGCCTGCTGAGCTTCTGGCTCATCATCGAGATGGGTTGGGTCGCCGACCTGTTCAGCGCGGGCATCGTCGTGGTCGGCGCGATCTGGTACTTCAAATGGGCCAGAGAGCGCGTGCAGCGTCACGGCGCGATCTTCCACCTGTTCGAACGCCTCGGCCGACACCGCTTCGACAAGCTCGAATACGAGTTCCGTGAAATCCTGATGGAGAAGGGCGCACGCGACCAGGACCCCTTTGACGACATCGTCGCCCGGGCACCGGTGATTGATATCCAGGGGCCGACGACGTTTGAGGTCGTCATCCGCCGCGCAAGCGAGCGGCTCGCGCCGGAGCTTAATGTCACCGCAGAGGAGATCGAACAGAAGTTTGTGGACTCGGGCCGCTACGGCGGTGCCCCGGTCTCGCACGGTGCGGTCCTGCCTCACTTCCGTGTGGATGGCATCGACCGCGGCATGATGTTGATCGTCCGAGCGGTCGACGGCTTCCCGGTTGAAATCCCCGGCGCGCGGACCGAGGAGGGCGAACCCAAGCTGGCCGACACGTACGCGGTGTTCTTCCTCGTCAGCCCGGAGAGCGATCCGGGGATGCACCTGCGGATCCTGGCCCAGATCGCCGCCCACCTGGAACACGAACACTTCCTGGATGCCTGGACCACCGCGCCGGACGAGCTATCGCTGAAGGAAATCCTGATGCGCGATGAGCGTTACGTCGCGGTCACGCTCCGAGGCGAAGGCCCCGCCAGCGAGTTGATCGGCAAGCCGTTGTCACAGGCGACCTTCCCCGAGGGCGTGCTGGTAGCCATGGTCCGCCGAGAAGATCACGTCTTCGTGCCGCGGGGCAGCACCGTGCTGGAGCTGGGCGACCGACTAACGCTGCTGGGGGAACCGGCGGGGATCGCCCGGGCGTACAAGCTGTTCGTCGCCGGCGTGAGGGAACGGGGCAAGAAGCAGGGTTAAGCCACGGAACAGGCTACGAAAAAGGCCCGCTGTTGCATCCAACAGCGAGCCTGCCTGGGTTATTCTATGCGTAGCAATTAGCCCTTGGTCTTGAACTGGCTCACCAGTTGCTGCAAGGTCGTGGCCCGTTCGCTCAGCAGCGTCGCGCTGTGGGCGGCTTCGCGGATGCCTTCGGAGGTCTGGCTGGTCACCATCGAGATCTGTTCGATGTTGCGTGACACGTCTTCACTGGCGACAGACTGTTCTTCCGCAGCGGCGGCGATGGACTGGACCATCGAGGACACGTCCTGAGCCGAAGCCACGATCTGGTTCAGCGCGTCGCCTGCGCGCTCGGCCTTCTCGACGCCGTTGGTCACCTCTTCGGTGCCCGCGTTCATCTTCTGCACCGCCAGCGTGGTTTCGTCCTGGATCGCCTGAATCGAACCGGCGATCTCTTCGGTGGCCTTGGTCGTGCGGTCGGCCAGCTTGCGGACCTCGTCGGCGACGACCGCGAAGCCCCGGCCGTGCTCGCCCGCGCGGGCGGCTTCGATCGCGGCGTTCAAGGCCAGCAGGTTCGTCTGATCGGCGATGTCGTTAATGACGTTGATGACTTCGCCGATCTGCTCGCCCCGCTTGCCGAGTTCTTGAACCGATTCGGCGGAGGAGGTTACGGCGTCGTTGATCGACTCCATGCCGTGGATCGTGTCGGTCACGACCGCGCCGCCGTCGGCAGCAATCCGGCCGGACTCGTTGGCGGAGTTGGCGGCGTCCGCGCTGTTGCGGGCGACTTCGATGACGGAGGCTGACATCTCTTCAACCGCCGCCGACACCGCGGTGATCTGCTGCGACTGCTCGCCCGCCCCGGCGGCGATTTCATCGGCACTGGCAGCGATCTCGTTCGAGGCCGACGCGACTTCCGACGACACCGTCTTCACCTGAACAATCACGTCATGCAGCTTGGTCACAAACGTGTTGAACCAAGCACTCAACTCGCCGATCTCGTCATGGTTGTTCTCTTCGATCCGCTGGGTCAAGTCGCCTTCACCCTCCGCAATGTCACGGATCCGTTCAATCAAGTTGCGGAAAGCCTTCGTGATCTGCTGGCGGAGATAGAACGCGATGACCACACCGATCAGCGTCGCGATCCCTGCCGTGATCATGATCGCCCAACTCAACTGCGCCGCCGACGTCTTCAACGCTGCGACACCCGCGTCCTTGGACTGGGTTTCGGATTCGATGATCGCGCCGAGCAGCTCGTCGGCCTTGGTCGCCAAGGGGGTCACCTGGTTCAAACAGATGTCTTCCGAGCGGCACCAATCCGGGGCCGAACGCAAGTCCAAGGACTGCTGTGCGATCGCCAGGAACTGCGTGCGCTCGTCGATGTAACGGGCAAAATCCGCATCCTGTTCCGTGGTGAACAAGTGGGTCATTGTCTTCAGACGGTCAACCGAAGCCTGGCAGGAGTTCACCTCTTGCATAACCGCCGCGTAGGCCTCGTCATCCCCTTCGATCAGGTAGGTCGTGATGGCCTGGGCTGCGCGAAGCAGGTGGACTTTCGCCGCCGAGATGTACTCGACCAGCAGCTTGCGTTCTGCGGTCGCTTCTTGGTCGCGCTCCAGCACGAGTACGTGCTCCAAGGCCGAGACCATCGCGTGGCCATGCGGCATGGCATCTTCGAGGAAAACCGTCTGTGCGGGAATGTTGTTATCCGTGTGGGCGACCTCCGCGATCTGGTCCTGTGCCGCGCGGAACTGAGTCAACACTTCTTTCAATTCAGCAAAGTTTGCAATCGCTTGCTCATCTTCCCAGCCGACCGACAGCGTCTCCAAAGCCGCCATGTGCTCATTGATCTTGTCCCAGGTGTGAACCCGTTCGTCTGCTAGCGCCTGCAGCCCGAGGATCATGTAACCCCGGTGCATCGACAAAGCGTGGTGAATCTCGCCCTGAGCGGAGATCGCGTGCTTGACCGAAGGCATGTTGTAATCCAGAACTTCATCGGTCTGGTTCTGCTGCTTATCGATCAACACGTAAGCCACACAACTCAATGCCAGGATCAAGAATATCTGGATACCAAAACCCAAAGTCAGCTTGCGTGCGAAGGTGAAGTTCAACATGGTGTGGATCTCTGCGAATAGCCAATGAATTAGACATGCCAGCCGTGGGCAAATCACGTCTTCGAAAAGCTGCTCCCCCACAACCGACAGCTTCTGCTCGCAGTCACTATCGGCAGAAAAATGGGCCTCTTTAACTAGTAGGGATATCCCAGACGCAGACCTGCGCGGATCAGCTCCGCCATTCCGCGCCAGGCTGGCCCCTCGGTGAACGTATCAGTCCAGCACAACCCGTGACGGAGCAGTGCCTGTAAAGGTTTAGGGCACAGCCACCCCCAGCACACTCAAGCCTCGCCCAGCACGGCCGGCTCCACGCCGATAACCGCAATCCCCGCGGCATCCGCCGCTTCCAGCACCTTCGGTTTATCCACCATAATCACCGCCCCGGGGCGCAGCGCCAGGCAGGAAGCCTTCAGCCGAGAGAGCGCCTCGATCGTCTGAATACCAACCGTGGGCACGTCAAACCGGCGGTCCTTGGCGTCATCGGCACCCTTCAACAGCACCCAGCCGCCCCGTCGGCAGAGTTCGCCAGCCCGCTCGATCATCCGGGCGGTCCCCTCCATCGCCTCGACCGCGATCACGTCACGGTCCTTCACCGCCAGCGCCTGGCCGATGTCCTGCGACGCCAGCGACATGAGCATCGGCCAGCCAAAGCGGATGTCCGCCCACTCCCGCGCGGTGGGCTCCCGCTGGGTCATCGGGCCGGCGGTCGCCAGGTGGTCCGGGATAAAGGTCGTCGAATCGATGAGCGTGACTCCGTTGCGTTGCAGTTCATCGGCCACCGCCGCCAGCACCATCTGGTCCCGGCGGTCATGCCTGAGTTTACGAAACCAAAGATGCATCGCCCGCCAGTCGGGCGCTTGGCTGAACACCGCCAGCGGGTTTTTGTACATCGTGGTCTTCTTCACCCCGCCGACCATGATCGCTTCACCCGCCCCCCAGCGATTCATCAGCCGAATCCACTGGCCCAGCCGAATCATCCCCGCCGGCGCAAACCGGTCACAGAGCCCCGGCAGGCTGTCCTCGTAAGACCCCTTCAGCCCCACACAAACAACTTCACGACCGGCCGCCTTCGCCCCCCGCGCCACCAACTCGGGCAACCCGCCCGAGCCGGCAATCAATCCCAGCGGTTTCTGTTCAGCCATGCCCGCATTAGACCACGTTCCGCTTAAAGACGTTCGAGCTTCAAGGCTCAGGGTTGGCGATCCCGATCACGCCCTGCGCGATCCGGGGCCCAGCATTGCCCGTCGGCTGGCTGCCGTCGTCCGGATCGCGGTGCACGATCAGCCCCCGCCCGACCACCGGCATCGGCCCACCCACCAGCGTCACTCCCTCGAACGTCTCGTCGTACGTCGCGATCCCCAGCTCATTCGCCTGCAGATTCCCCAGGTCTCCCGCGTGGCGGTGCGGCCCGTCATCCGGCAACCCGTGATCATGCCCGCCGGGGTTGTAGTGCCCGCCCTGCGCCGAACCGTCGGCCGAACGCATATCCCCGAACTCGTGGATGTGAAACCCGTGCAATTGGTTAGGCGTCAGCCCTTCGACATGCGCCACCACCCGCAAACCTTCATGCGTCTGGATGAACTGCACCACACCTCGCGTGACATTCCCCTCCGTCGGCACCAGCACCCCCACCCCCAGCAAGTCGCCATGCGCCCCCAGCTCAGGCAGGGGTGTTCCTTCACCATGCGTCGAATGCTCATAGGCATGGTGTTCATCCGCGTGATGCTCATCCGCGTGAGAGTGCCCGTCCTGTGCCCTGAGCACCCCAGCCGTCGCCCCGACCATCACGACCATCAAAATTGCTAAACCCCATCGCACGCGCATCGGTTGCTCCTTTCGCAATAGATGCCTCTATTTTAAACCCCAGCCCACAAAAGCACGCATCAAAACCGCGTTACAAACGCACCGCATTCAAAGGCACAATCGCATCGACCAAATCGTCTTGGTCGTATTCCCGAGCAAGGTCAATGGGCAGGCCCACGCCGTGGTCGTGGTCCGAGTTAAGGATCAGCACGTGATCCCCCTCGGCTCGGTAACCCATCTCCGCCGGCTGGTGCCCCAGCACGAACTGCTTCACGTTCATCCGCTCGCGCAATTCATCGACCGCCTTCTGCGTGTGGTAGCGACCCCAGACCATCTGATACGCCGACCCCGAAGGCGGCGACAAGTCTTCGTCCGTCAACTCCCGGTCCAGCACCGTCTCATCAAAACCTTCCAACTGCTTCGGCGAAGGCAGCGAATGCGCACACAGCACGCCGTTGCCACAACGCAACGCCAGCGCGTAGGAGCGGAAGAACCCCTGCATCGCTTCACGGACCTGCTCCGCTTGCTCGCCGTAGATAAAGTCGATGCCTTTATCGAACGCATCAACGACGGACACGCCATGCTTCAGGATGCCTTCGCCCCGGTACTGGGCCAAGTCATGGTTGGAGTGGATCAAGTGAACCTGCTCGGGGTACTGCAGCTTCAGCGCCGCCACGCGGATCACCAGCACCACGGACATGTCCACGCCGTTGACCAAGCCCGGGCCATGGACGAGCTCATGCAAGACCACATGATGGTCCGGCGAGTCATCGAGCTTGGACAGCTTCAGGATGCGGAGCAGGTTGCCCGCGTTGTCGTGCAGGTCGCCCGTCAGCGTGAGTCGGCCCTGCCCGGGTGAATCAAAACGAGGCAAATGGATCGTCGACCCGCTCAGCAGCGGGTGTTCACGGTTGGCGCGGGCGGCACGGTGCAGCAGGTCGCAGACGACTCCCGCGTCCTGCAGGTCCATGCCAGCGCCGGGCGGAGACATCGGGGCCGACGACATGGCCGGCGAGTATAACGGCATCCCGAGGCGAAAAACGCCCCAAATCAGCCCAAAACCCTTGTTGGATTTGCATTTGGGGGTTCTTCGTGCCGATGCAATAATGCAGCCTGTCCCGCGTTCAACCTCAAACCCATGAGCCGAACCCCCACCCTGGCCCCCGCACCGGACCCCACCGGCGAGACCGGCGACACCCTGCAACGGGCCGCCCGGGGCGACGCGCAAGCATGGGCTGAGCTCGTCCGGGCCTACACCCCCCGGGTCTACGGGCTCGTGCTCAAGAACACCGGCGACCCCGAGCTCGCTGAGGAAATGACCCAGGCCACCTTCGTCACCCTTGTCCAGAAGCTCGACCGGTTCGCCGGCTACGAGGAACGCGGCCGATTCGAGCCCTGGCTCTTCAAGGTCGCCATGAACAAGCTCCGGGACGAGAAACGCCGGCAGGCCCGGCAGGCCAAGACCATGGACATGAGCCCCGCTGCCAACGCGAACACCGAGCAGGCCCAAGGCTGGGCCGCCGCCGAACAACAAGTCGTCATGGGCGGCCCCAGCGCCTCGGCCGACCCCCTGGACCAACTCGACCACGCCGATCAGGTCGCCCGGATGAAACAAGCCGTGAAGCAACTGCCCGAACAAGACCAGGAACTGCTCTACCTCCGTCACACCGCCGGCCTCTCGTTCGCCCAGATCGCCGAGAGCCTCGAACAACCCCTAGGCACCGTGCTGGCCCGCGGCCACCGTGCGGTCAAGAAGCTCCGCAAGCTGCTGGAGGACGAACTGGACAACCCCATCGCCGCCACCGCCTGAAACCCACTGCCATGCAAACGCCCAACCCCAAACCCGACCCGCAGCTGGACGCCCTGCTCGACGCAGCGCTCGCGCCCGAGACGCCCGCGTCACAGATGGACGACCTCAGCCAGCGCATCCTCGCGCAGACCGCGCCCCAAGGCATCCCCACCGACCCGCGGATCGAAGCCCTGCTCGACGAAGCCCTGCGTCCGAATGCCCAGGCCGACCTGGCCGAACGCATCCTCGCCAGCACCCCCCTGCACGCGCCGCAGCCCGTCCTGGCCCGCATCGGGTTCACGCCCGCCCGGGCCGCTTCCGCCGCCGGCCTGGCCGCGGCGATCGCGCTGGCGTTCGGCCTGTTCGTCCTCCTCAACCCTGCCGACGACACGCGCACCACGATCACGACGAACCACACCGACACCCCGGCGCCCAATCAACCCGACGCGCCGCTCGCCGACGACACGCCAGCCCTGGAAACTCTCGAAACGCAGATCGCCGTCATCGACGACCTGGACACGTTTGTCAGTGTCACCAGCCAAGACGAGCTGTTTGACGAAACCGAGCTGGCCTTCCAAGAGGACGAGTTCTGGGCCATGAACGACCCGTTCTTCGATGACGCCACCGAGGCCTACCCCACCACCGACGAGAATTGGGAAGTCTTCTGACGATGACCTGCATCCGACGCATCCCGCTGACGGTATCGGCCGCTTTGCTGGCCCTGGCTCTCACCCTGCCCGTTACGGCGCAGCCCGGGCCCGGCGAGCGCGAACGCCCCCGCCAGCGCGATGGGCAAAACCAGAGGCAAGGCCCCAACCAAGGCGGCCCCCGCGAGATGTCCGAAGAAGACATCCAAGCGGTTTTGGACGTGCTCCGTGATGTCCGACCCGAATGGGCCCAGCGCTTAGAAGACGCGCTCGAAGGCGAACGCTCCGAAATCGCCCGCGCGATGATCCGCCGGCAGCACAACCGTGTCCGCGAACTCATCTACCTCAAAGCAAACGACCCCGAGCACTACCAACTCCGCGTGCAGGATATTCAGCTCAGCTTCCGGTCCATGCGGCTGACGCTGGCCTACCACCAGGCCCTGCAAGAAGACAACACCCAGGGCGCCGAGCAGCTTCACGAAGAGCTCCAAACCACCCTCGACGAACAGTTGCAGAACCGCCTTGCCCTGCGTGAGCGGGAGCTTCACGCTTTGGAAGCCCGCCTCGAAAGGCTGCGCGAGCAATACAACCAGGAGCAGGCGCGCCTGCCGGAGGTGCTGCAAGAACGCCTCGCCCAGTTCACCAACCCCGAGAACGCAGAACGATTCCGCGAACAGTTCCAGCACCGGCTCGAACTCGACCTGGATCAAGGCCCGCGTCGGCATGAGCGCCGTGAAGGCCGGGAGGGTCGTGGCGGTCAAGGCCCCGGCGGGAACCGGGAAGGCGAAGGCCCGCGTCGTCGGCCGCATGACGATGCCAACAGCCCCTAAACCCCCGCAGGCTCCCTCGCTGCGGTGAACGCGTTGCTCCGCCGAATGCACCCGGCGCACACCCCGCATGCACCCTCTTTGTTCTTGATGCACGACACGCTCCGCTCCAGCGGTGCGTCCATCGCCCGGCCCATCGTGACGAGCTCCGCGTCCGTCTTCTCCAGCAGCGGCGCTTCAAACACCACGCTCGGCCCATCTTCCAACGCCATCAACTGGTCCACCAGTTCCAGCTGCTCCGCCGCCCGCGCAGCCGCATCCATGTTCGCGTCGTAGCTGCCGCCCCAGATCACCCGCCCGATCTTGTGTGCCCGGGCGTAGGCCCCCGCGGTCAACAGCAAGCGAGGCACCGTCACCCGTGCCACCGGCATCCCTTCCAGGTCCTTGGCTTTGTCCTGCCCGTACAGGTCCCGCAGCGAAGCCGCGATCAACCGCCCGCCCAACGCCTCCGCCTGCTCCTGGGCCCGCTTGGCCCGTGTTGCGCTGTTATGCCGACCGTCCTCGACGTACAGAAACACCCGCATCGCTGCGGGCATCGCCGACTTGACCCACGCCCCCGCCACCGCGCTCCGCAGCCCGCCGCTGTTCAACACCAGGATCGTTTCTTGTGCCATAACCCCCTCATCGACCCACAGAAACTAAACTCCCCAACAAAGACGCCCCCAAACCCGCTTCCAATCCCCAACCCCTAAACCCCAATCCCCACCACCCATGTCCATCATCATCCTCCAGCATCACGAGCTCGACCCGCCCGCCCGCCTGGGCGACACCCTCCGCGACCACGGCCACCGCTGCCGCATCCTCCGCAGCGATCAGGGCGACACCCTGCCGGACCTCGATGATGTCGACGGCCTGGTCATTATGGGCGGCCCGATGAACGTCGATGACGCCGACAGCCTGCCCTGGCTCAACGACGAGATCACCCTCATCAAGCAAGCCCACGACGCCGGCCTCCCGGTGGTCGGCGTATGCCTGGGGGCCCAGCTCATCGCCGCGGCCCTGGGCGGCAAGGTCGAAGCCATGGACGCCCCCGAGGCCGGCTTCGCCAACGTCAAGCTCGCGTTCCCCGGCACGGTCGACCCCGTCCTCGCCGGCCAGCCCTGGGATTCCATGCAGTTCCACGCCCACGGCCAGCACATCACCGAACTCCCCCCCGGCGCGGTCCCTTTGGCTGGCAGCAAGCTCTGCCGGACCCAGGCCTTCGTCATCAACCGCACCACCTATGCGTTCCAGTACCACTTCGAGTGGACCAGGGACCAGATCCAAACCTGGCTGAGCGCCGAAGCCGACTGGCTGAGCAAGCATGGCCTGGACCCGGCTGCCCTTCAGGCCGACGTCGAGCCCCACTACCGCCGCTACCGCCACCAAGGCGACCGCCTCTGCCAACGCCTGACCGACCTGGTCTTCTCCATTGACCGCCGCCTGGACCACAAGTCCGGCCCGGTCACCAGCTTCGACCCCGCGGTGTCGTAACGCCGCATGCTCACTCTCACCGTCACCACGCAGATCGACGCGCCGCGACAACGCTGCTTCGACCTCGCCCGCAGCATCGACCTGCACATCCATAGCACCGCGCAGACCAGCGAGCGGGCCGTCGCGGGGGTGACCGCCGGGTTAATCGGGCTCAACCAAACCGTGACCTTCGAAGCTCGGCACCTTGGCGTTCGGCAACGCCTGACCAGCCGAATCACCGCGTTCGCCCCGCCCGAGCACTTCCGTGACGAAATGGTGCCCGGCCAAGGCGCGTTCCAAGCTTTAATCCATGACCATCACTTCGTCGAAGCGTCGCCAAATCAAACCACGATGATCGACACGCTGACCTTCGCCGCGCCGCTGGGGCCTTTGGGCTGGCTGGCAGAGCGGCTGGTGCTGGGTGGGCACATGAAACGCTTTCTGAAAACACGGAACGCGACGCTGAAGCAGGTCGCTGAGTCCGACGAATGGAAGCGTTTCTTGCAGGCTTAGCTGCCAACCCAGCCCCACAGCACGACGAGGATGTTCACAGCGTTGAAAAACGCGTGTGCTGCGATGCCCGGCCAAAGGCTTCCGGTCTTCTCGTACAGCCAGCCCAGGATCACGCCGAACATCATCAGCGCGGGCAACACCTGCAGGTTCGCGACCCCCGCGTGAATCAACCCGAACAGCACCCCGGCGCACACGATCACCGCCCGGCGGTGCGCGATACCAAACGTGTTCAACAACGCGGTCTGCAGCAGCCCACGAAACAAAAACTCCTCCAGCACCGGCGCCGCCACGCAGGTCACAACCACCAGGAACGCCACATCCAACACAGGCATATGCCCCTCGGCCAGTTGCTGCAGCGTCTCGTGCGCAAGCGGGTCCGGCGGGGCCCCGAGCAGGTGGAACAACATCACCAGCCCGCTCATCAGACCCAGCATCGTGAAAAACCCAAACGCTGTGCCGCCCACCGACCACATCAGCACGCGGACCGGCCGACGCAGCGTCAACCCGACCCGCGCCAACCCCCGCTTGGCCATCGCGCAGCGGACGACCCAGTAGATGCAAGGCGGGCCATACGAAGCCAGGTACAAGACCAGCATCACCAAACCCGACGCCACAAACGCCTCACCTCGGCGGCCGCTGGGCGCGACGACCAGCACCAGCGAACCCACCACCACGCCGCCAAAGACCCAGAGGAACGCCGCGACCAGCACATCCCACCACGCCAGCCCGACCCGCCGCTTCGGCGAACCCTCAAAAGCGTCGGCTCGGCCAGCGCCCAAGGCCAGCGCCCCGGCGAGCAAGACGGCACTGAGGCCGACCAAAAAGTAGTTCAGCGGATTAAAAATCGTTTCGTCCACAAGAATCCTGCCTGAAAGCCTTGGAAGCCCGATTGCCCCGAAGGCTTGGGTTCTCTAAGCTTAGTGATTCGCGACGCAGGGAAGCCGTCGCATCCGTGACGGGAGCACTACGTGAGCTTGGTGACTGCTTGGTCGGCCTTTTTTTCCAGCGAAGCCCGCATGAAGGGCAGGTCGCTGCAACGTGAATCCTCGGTCACGCTTCTGGAGCCGCGCGACGACGAGATCGTCCGCGCCGAGGTCGCCGACCCGGACACCGGGCCGCATACCGTCATCCTCGCCAAAGACGATCGACACGTCGCGGTCGATTGCGATTGCGAAGAGTTTCAAGAGCAGGGCATCTGCAAGCACCTGTGGGCGACGCTGCTGGCGTTGGATGACTCCGAAGACCACGCCGGGCCGCGTAAGCAGCTGCGCTCGCTGCGTGTTCGGCCGCCCCGGGCCAAGCGCCGGGAGACCAACGGCCGATCTAGCGCGAGCAAAGACCCCGCCTGGATGGGCAAACTGTCGCTGATGCGGGCCCCGGGCGTTGACCTAGACGCCACGCGCGTCGCCAACGGGCCCCGCCGGGTGACTTACGTCGTCATGGCGGAGTTCTCCGATCGGCACCACGGCCTGTTCATCGAAACCCGCCAGTCCACCCCCACCGCCAACGGCTGGTCCCGCCCAAAGCCGCTCCGCCTGAACGCGTCCACGATCGCGGCACTACCCGATTCAAACGACCGCTCGCTGTGTGCGCTGTTGATGGGGTCCACCGGCCTGAACGACCCCGATGCGTTTGAAACCGCCCGCACCGAACGCGCCCACTCGCTGCACCGCTTGCCCCCCGGCGCTCAGCGCGAGCTGCTCAAACGCCTGGCGGACACCGGCCGATGCTTCGTCGAGAATGAACTGGATCGCGGCCAGGACCTCAACCGACCGCTGACCTACCTGGATGCCACGTCTTGGAATCTCTGGCTTAAAGGCCTGCCCAGCGAAGAGTCGCTTTTCTTGGCCCCTGAGCTTCGCCGGGGCGAGGAGCGTCTGCGCGTCGACGAGCCGGACGTGATCCTCGGCGGGCCCGACGGCCTGATCATTGCCAAGCACCAGGCCTGCCCGCTGGACGACCACGATGCGTTCCGCTGGGTGTCGCAGTTCCGTGATCCAGCGTTGCTGAATGGGCAGATCGAACCGATCCACGTGGAATCCGAAGACTACGACCGGTTCTTCGACCGCTTGTACCTGCTGCCTCAGCTGCCTCGGATCGACCTGCCCGACCACCTTGGGCCGATGGAACACCAGATCGAACCCGTGCCGCACCTGGAGCTGTTCAGCGCCGGTTCGTCCCAGGCCAACGAAACCCTGGGCGCATCGGGCAAGAACAACGTGATGGCCCGCGTCTGGCTGGCCTACGGCACGCAGCGGGTCAGCCCGGCGCAGCCCGGACGGTACGTCCCGATCCTGCCGACGGACACCCCGACTCCGGAAGCGTCTACGGAAACCCCGCCGACGGATTCGCCCGCCGAGTCCAACGGCCACGCCCAAGCCGAAGACGACCCGGGCGCTCGCCGGTTGGTGCCTCGGCTGCACGCACGGGAACGCGCCGCGACCGAAAAACTCCTGGGCCTGGGCTTCCGCTCGGTCGCCACCGCACCCGCCGACACGTTCGCCTTGGCCAACCCGCTGGTTGCCACGGTCGTGAATCAGCTTTCAGAAGACGGCTGGAACGTCACCGCGGACCAACGCGCACTCCGCACCGCGGGCACCCCCAGCCTGTCGATCACCAGCAACATCGACTGGTTCGAGCTCAGGGGCAATGTCCGCTTCACGCAGGAGAACGGCGTCGAACAGATCGTGCCGCTGCCCGAGCTGCTGGGCGCCCTGCGGGCGGGCCAATCCATGATCACGCTGGACGACGGCTCGCAGGGACTGCTGCCTGAGCAATGGCTCGAAGAGCACAAGCTGCTGACGTCGCTGGGTAAGCCCTCGGGCGACGCGTTCCGTTTCTCGACGCATCAGGCGGCGGTGCTGGACGGCCTGCTGACCGAAGCCAATGCCGAGATTCAGTTCGACGAGGCCTACACGCAGATGCGCGAACGCCTGAAGGGCTTTGAGGGCGTCGATCCGATCGACCCGGCCGAGGGCTTCCAAGGCGAGCTTCGGCCTTACCAGGCGGCGGGTGTCGGCTGGCTGAACTTCCTGCGTTGGTTCGGCATGGGCGGCGTCCTGGCAGACGACATGGGCCTGGGCAAAACCGTTCAGGTGCTCACGCTCCTGCACGCCCGCGCCACCGGCGACGAACGCTTCCGCGACCACGCCGTGACCAACGGCAGCCCCAAGAAGCTCCCCTCGCTGATCGTCGCGCCGCGCTCGGTGGTCTACAACTGGCTGGATGAAGCCCAGCGGTTCACACCCGAACTGCGCGTCGGTGCCTACGTGGGGGTCGAGCGGGATGAGATCCGCCAGAAGATGGACGACCTGGACGTCGTCGTGACGACCTACGGCCTGGTCCGCCGCGACATCGAAATCCTCAAACAGCAGCCGTTTGACTTTGTTGTGCTCGATGAAGCCCAAGCGATTAAAAACCCCGGCGCGCAGGCTGCCAAGTCCGCCCGCGTGCTGGACGCGAACCACCGCCTGGCGTTGACCGGCACGCCGATCGAAAACCACTTGGGCGACCTCTGGTCGATCTTCGAGTTCCTGAACCCCGGCATGCTGGGCAGCCACCTGAAGTTCGCCGACCTCGTCCGCTCCGGGCGTCAGGCGGACCCGGCGATGCTCAAGCAGATCTCCGCGGCGCTTCGGCCGTTCATCCTCCGGCGGACCAAGGCCCAGGTCTTGAAAGACCTGCCGGAGAAGACCGAGCAAACCATCGTCTGCGAGATGGAGCCGGCGCAGCGCGCCGCATACGACGAGCTCAAGGCCTACTACCGCGGCAACCTGCTGAACACCCTGGACACCACCCAGGCCAACCAGACCACCGAGCCCGGCACGCCCGCGCCCCGCGGCTTGGGCCAGTCCACGTTCATGGTGCTCGAAGCCCTGCTCCGCCTGCGGCAGGCGGCGTGCCACCCGGGGCTGGTCGATCCCGCCCGCCGGCACGAGCCCAGCGCCAAGTGCGATGCCCTATACGAGATGCTCGGCGACGTCATCGAGGAAGGCGGCAAGGCGTTGGTCTTCAGCCAGTTCACCTCGATGCTCGCCATCGTCCGCGAGGGGCTGGAACAGCGCGGCATCAAGTACGCTTACCTCGACGGCCAGACGCGCGACCGCCGGGCGGTGGTGAAAGAGTTCCAGGAAGACGAAGCATGCCAGGTCTTCCTGATCTCGCTGAAGGCCGGCGGCTTTGGTCTGAACCTGACCGCCGCCGAGTACGTGTTCATTCTGGACCCGTGGTGGAACCCGGCGGTCGAAGCCCAGGCCATCGACCGGGCTCACCGGATCGGCCAAACGCGCCCGGTGTTTGCCTACCGGATGGTCTGCCAAGACACCGTCGAGCAGCACATCCTCGAGCTCCAGGACCGCAAGCGCGAGCTGGCCGACGCGATCGTCGGCGGCGAGGGCACCCCGCTGCGCGACCTCACCCGCGAAGACCTCGAACGCCTGCTGGCGTAACGTACTTGCCCCAAAGCATCAGGGCGTTTCCAAACTCACCCGCCCGAGCTTGCCGCCCCGCATCTCGCGGAGCAGGAGTTGCCCTGCGCGGGACAGGTCGACTTCCCCGCCAGCAACCAGGCAGCCACGCTTCCGGCCGATCGTGTCCAGCAGTTGAATCGAAGCGTTCGCATCCTCAACGTCCGGCAGTTCCTTGAGCTTGTAGCGTTCCTTGAGTGCATCGGGGTAGCGCCGCAGCAGGAACGCCGCCGCCGCTGGGCCGAGGATGTCGTCATCGGTGGCGGTGTCCTTGATCGCGCCGCTGAGCGCCAGGGCCATGCCGACGTCGGGGTCTTCGAACTTCGGCCAAAGGATGCCGGGCGTGTCGATCAACACGATGCCGCTGCCGGTGGTGTCGAGCTTGACCGCCTGGTGGCCCTTGGTCACAGCGGGCTCGTCGCCGGTACGGGCGACGCTCTTGCCGCGCATGGCATTGACGAGCGTCGACTTGCCGACGTTGGGGATGCCGACGATCGCGACCTGCACGGGCTGGTTCTTCTCGGCCCGCTTGGGCGGCGCCAGGCGTCGGATAATCTTGGGCAGGTTCTTGATCGACTTGCGGTCGGTGAGGTTGACCGCCAGCGTCTTGACGCCCCGGCGGTTGTGGAAGTGGTCCCGCCAACGCGCGGTCACCGCCGGGTCCGCCAAGTCATCTTTGGTCAGCAGCGTGATGCAGGGCACGTCGCCCGGGCTGCCTTGGGGCCCCTTGCCGACGACGCCGCGACGGGCCTCGTCCAGCAGCGGGTTGCTCGAAGCATGCGGCAGGCGGGCGTCCAGCAGCTCGATCACAACATCGCACTGCTGCATCAGCCCGGGCAGCTTCTGCCGGGTCTGGTTCATGTGGCCGGGGAACCATTGAATCACCATGCGTAAAGCCTAACGGCCTGACCGAATACGAGCATTGGCAGCTCCCCCACGCTTCGGCTACGCTCACCGCATGTCCACGCCCACCGACCGACGCTACCTGGATTCCCACGAATGGCACCGCCCGGAGGACGACGGCACCGTCACCCTCGGCATCAGTCAGTTCGCGGTCAACGAACTCAACGACGTGACCTATCTGGAGTTCCTCAAGGACTCGGGCAGCCTCAGCAAAGGCGAAACCTTTGGTGAGATCGAGTCCGTCAAGGCCACCAGCGAGCTCTACGCGGGGATCGATGGAGAGATCGTTGAGGTTAACCAGGCCGCGCTGGACGAGCCGGACGTGATCAACCGCGACTGTTACGGCGAAGGCTGGATGATCCGGGTGAAGCCCAGCGACCCGACTCAGCTCGACGCGCTGCTGGACGCCGCCGCGTACGACGCCTTGCACGCCGATGGCTGATGCCCGCCGATGAGTGACGCCCCGCACAGCCCGATCATCATCCTCGGCGCGCCCCGCTCGGGCACGTCGTTCCTCGGCAAACTTCTGGCCCGGCACCGGATGGTGCAGTACATGAACGAGCCCCGCTTCGTCTGGCGCTACGGCAACGACAAGCGGAGCGACATCCTGCAGCCGCCGCACGCCACGCCGAAGGTCCGCCAGTACATCCGCCAGAAGTTCGCCGAACGCCTAGAGGCCTCGGGCAAGCCGGTGATGGTCGAGAAGACGCCTTCCAACGCGCTCCGCCCGGGGTTTTGCCACGTGGTCTACCCCGAAGCCAAGTTCATCCACATCATCCGCAGCGGGTACGACTCGGTGCTCTCGATCGAGAGTCACTGGCAGAACAAAACCGACGGCACCCAGCAGGTCGTCGCCGGCCGGGTCTCGCAACGCGCCCGCGAGCTGGAGTGGTACCGCATGCCTGCCTACTGGCAGGAAATCCTCCGCCGATTCGCGCCCAAACCCATTCGGCAACGGCTATCCCGGGCGCCCTGGGGCCCGCGCCTGCCGGGGATCATGCAGATGGGCCAAGACCTGACACCCCGCCAGATCGCCTGCCTGCAATGGCGGGCCTGTGTGGAAGCCTCCTGTGTGTTCGGGCAATCGATGCCCGAAGCGCAGTTCCTGCAAATCCGCCTGGAAGATATGAGCCCGATCTTGGCGCAGAAGGTGCTGGATTTCTGCGCCCTGCCCCAGGACGACGACGTCGACGACTACATCCAGAACTGGTTTGACCCCCAACGCACCGGCAAACGCCACCGCGAGATGCCGCAGGACATCCGGACAGAAGTCCAGCAGTGGATCGAGCCCACGATGCAGTGGTTGGAAGGCCTCGCGCCGGTGCAAACCCAAGGCGCAGACCGATAGCCCTTGCCGTGTGGCAGCAATTCCGCCCCGCCTTTACAATGACCGCAGAACTGTGGCCCGCCTACGCCGCGCCGACCGCTCATGATCATCGACTTCCACACCCGCGTCTGGGACTCCAGCCAACAGCTCGGCCAAGCCATTGCCGAACAGCTGCGCCGGTCCAAGCGCATGCCCTGGGACCGCCCCGACGCCTCGCCCTCGCTACACGACGAAGCGATGGCCCCGGTCGATCGGGCGGTGATCCTCGGCCTGCGCAGCAAGTTCCTCGAAGCCGACATCTCCCCTGAGGACGTCGCCCGGTACGTGCAACGCGACCCGGACAAGTACCTGGGCTTTGCTGGCATCGACCCCACCGAAGACCACCCCGAGACCGCCATCGAAGAGGCCCGCAAGCTCGGGCTCGTGGGCGTGACGATGTCGCCCGCCGCCCAGGGCTTCCACCCCGCCGACACCCGCGCGATGGCGGTCTACGAAGCCTGCGAATCCCTCGGCATGCCCGTCGTGCTGGAAACCGGCGCCGCGATGGCGCGCTCGGCCAAGATGGAGTTCGCCCAGCCGTTCCTGCTCGACGAGGTCGCGCGGACCTACCCGGACCTCAAGCTCGTCCTCTCCTCGATCGGATTCCCATTCATCGAGCAGGGCCTGGCGCTGATCACCAAACACCCGCAGGTCTACGCCGACCTCGCCGAGTTGGTCCAGCAGCCCTGGCAGCTCTACAACGCGCTGGTCCTCTGCCATCAGCACGGCGTCGCGGACCAGCTCCTGTTCGGGTCCAACTTCCCCTTCTGCTCGCCGGAAAAAGCCATCGTCACGATCTACAACGTCAACACGCTGACGCATGGCACCAACCTGCCTTCGATCCCGCGTGAAACGCTGCGTTCGATCATCGAGCGTGATGCGATCACCCGCCTGGGTTTGCCCGTGGGTGTCGAAGCCGCGGAACACAGCGAAGAAAAAGCCGTCACGCCCACCGAGCCGCCGGCCGACCCTCCTATCACGATCATTCGCGACGCGTCCTAAGCCGCTGCCATGCCCCAACGATTCCCACGCCTCGCTGTTGTCGCCCTGCTGCTGAGCCTCGTCTGCATTCCCGCCTGTCGGCAGGCGTCGGGCTTGACCGCGCCGGACAACACGCTGCTGATCACCTACCCCCACAGCAACGAACCCGTGGACGCCCAGACCGTGCGTTTCGATACGGGCTTCTACCAGGCGACCGACGAGTCCTCCGCAGTGTTCGTGATGTTCGCCGGCCCAATCGAGTCGCCGACCCACGCCGCGGTTGTTCGGCTGCTCTGGCGTCCCTTGGGCGGCATCACGCCGATCTCCGACCAGGCGACCAACTGCAGCATCGCTTTGATTGATTACACCGCCGAGCCCCCCGCCACCTTCGCCGGGGCGGGCTTTGCATTCCCCTCGGGCGAGCCGGGCAAAGACCGCTTCGCGATGGACCTCTGGGAAATCGACCTGCTCCCCCCGGGGGCCGATGAGCAGGCGACGCCCTTCCGCCTCGCCGGCCGCGTAGTCGCCGAGCGTGACGACGCAGTGGCCCAGCAGCACGCCGAGACACTGTTGGCCCAGATACCCGATGCCCCTGAGTAGGCAGAGCGTCCGCTGAATTCATCTGCCGGGGGTCGCTTCGGATCGTTTGATCCGGTAACTTCAGTCCACCTGCTGGCCCCGATCCCCGCTGAGAATCCCTATGACCGCAAGATGCCGCGCGTTGTCCCTCACCCGCTTCGCCCCGCTGTTTGCGTTGCTCCTACTCAGCTCTGCCCGTGCACACGCACAAGACGATGCCGCCAATACCCAGCCCGGCTTCATCGACCCCTTGCAGAACGGCCTGAATGACTTCTTCGGTACGCTCGTGGGCTACATGGCCGAGGTCCTGTTCTTCGATGTCAGCTTCGGCGGCATCGAAGGCGGCTTGCCTCTGATCGTGCTGTTCCTACTGCTCGGCGGCGTGTTCTTCACGTTCCGCATGGGATTCGTCAACCTCCGCCTGTTCGGCCACAGCATCGCCGTGATCCGAGGCAAATACGACGACCCCAACGACCACGGCGAAGTCTCCCACTTCAAAGCCCTCACCTCCGCCCTCTCCGCGACCGTCGGCCTGGGCAACATCGCCGGCGTCGCTCTGGCCATCACCGGCGGCGGACCCGGCGCCGTCTTCTGGATGTGGTTCGTCGCCTTCTTCGGCATGTCCAGCAAGTTCTGCTCCTGCACCCTCGCACAGGCCTACCGCAAGATCACCCCTGAAGACGGCCAAAACTCCCGCGAGCACGTCCTGGGCGGGCCCATGCTCTACCTCTCCGAAGGCATGAAAGAGACCTTTGGCAACGGCTTCGGCACCGTCTTTGGCAAAGTCCTGGCCATCAGCTTTGCCATCTTCGCCATCGGCGGCGCGCTGGGCGGCGGCAACATGTTCCAGTCCAACCAGACCGCCGCGATCTTCTCCCACGTCGTGTTAGACGGCGACACCAGCTACGCCTGGCTCTTCGGCCTGGTGATGACCGGCCTGGTCGCGCTCGTGATCGTCGGAGGCATCCGCCGGATCGGTGAAGTCACCTGCCGACTCGTCCCGGGCATGTGCCTGCTGTACTGCACGATCTGTGTCTTGATCCTGCTTGCCAACGCCGCCGCGATCCCCGAACTCTTCGCTTCTATTTTCAAAGCCGCACTGAGTCCCGGTGCCGCGGGCTGGGGCGGTTTGGCGGGCATCCTAGTCATCGGCGTCAAACGCGGCGCGTTCTCCAACGAGGCCGGCTGGGCTCGGCCGCCATCGCCCACTCGGCCGCCAAAACCAACGAGCCGGTCCGTGAAGGTGTCGTCGCCATGATCGGCCCGTTCATCGACACCATCGTCGTCTGCACCATGACCGCTCTGGTCATCCTCATCACCCAGGACGCCATCACCGAAGAATCCCTCGAAGGCACCGCCGGAACACTCCGCGGCGCTGCAATGACCGCCGAGGCCTTCGGCACGCTCCACGGCTTCCTGCCTTTCCTCTTGGCGGTCGCAGTCTTCACCTTCGCTTACTCCACCATGATTTCTTGGGAGTACTACGGCGAGCGGGCCGTCGAATACCTCGTCGGCAAGCCCGGCATCTGGCCGTTCCGCATCGTGTTCCTCCTCTTCGTCTTCATCGGCCCACTGCTATCCATCGGCAACGTGCTCGACTTCACCGACCTCCTCATCCTGTCCATGGCTTACCCCAATATCCTCGGCCTGGTCATCCTCTCCCCCAAGATTGCTCGCATGTCTAAGGACTACATCCGCCGACTGAAGTCCGGCGAAATGAAACCCGGACCACACGAATCGGACCCGGCCGCAGAGATTTAGCCCTCAGTCCGATCCGGCCGATGATCTCCGCGTGAACACTCCCTCCCCAACCGATCCGGCGCCCACCAACCTCGCCCTGCTCGCGCTGCGGGGTGCCGTCGGCGGAGTCCTCATGGGACTGGCCAACCTCGTCCCCGGCATCTCCGGCGGCACGATGCTGCTGGCGGCGGGCGTCTACCCCCAGTTCATCGCGGCGATCGGTGAAGTCACCACCCTGACCTTCCGCCGGGCGTCGGTGCTGCTCTTGGGCGTCGTCGTCGCCGCCGCCTTGGCGTCGATCATCCTGCTCGCCGGGCCGGTCAAAGACCTCGTCGTCCATCACCGTTGGATCATGTACAGCCTGTTCATCGGCCTGACGCTCGGCGGCGTGCCCGTCGTCTGGCGGCTGATCACCGACCGAGGCCGCAAGCCCGACCCCAGCGTCTGGATCGGTGCGGCCGTCGGCTTCCTGGGCATGGCCGGGCTCGCTGTCATGCAAACCCTCGGCAGCACCGGCGACGTGCAACGCGACCACATCGCCTTCATGTTCCTCGCAGGCATCGCGGGGGCCTCCGCCATGATCCTCCCGGGCGTCAGCGGCGGCTACCTGCTGCTGGTGCTGGGTGTCTACGTCCCGATCCTCGCGGGTGTCGATGCGTTCAAAGAAGCCCTCAAGGCCGGCGACACCCAGGCCCTTATCGACGTCGGGCTGACCGTCGTGCTGCCGGTCGGCGTCGGCGTCGTCCTCGGGGTCGTCGCGGTCAGCAACCTGCTGCGTTGGCTGTTGAATCGCCACGAAACGCCAACGCTCGGCGTGCTGCTGGGCCTGCTGCTGGGCGCGGTCGTCGGGCTTTGGCCGTTCCAGCAAGCCACGACGCAGGACGTCACCACCCTGAAAGGCCAGGCGGTGTCCCAGGCCGAGGGCGGCCAACTGATCTTCACCGAGTCTGGCGAAACGGTCGACATGGAGGACCTGCCCACCGCCTGGTTCAGCCCGTCGGCGCCCCAGGTTGGCGGCGCCTTGGGCCTGATTGTGCTGGGGTTTGGGATCACGCTCGCGGTTGACCGGCTCGGCCGCGACAAACCCAAGGCCTGACCTGCTACATTGCCCCTTCGCGCTCGACTTCACCCAAAGCCAAGGGAGCAAACCGTGAAAGTTCTCGTCACCGGCGGTGCCGGCTACATCGGATCCCATGCCGTCAAACGCCTGCGCGAAGACGGCCACGACGTCGTCGTCCTGGACAACCTGTACCGGGGCCACCGCGCCGCGGTGCCCGCCGACGTCCCGCTGGTCGTCTGCGATCTGCTGGACACCGACACGATCCAGAAGACGCTCACCGAGCATCAGATCGAGTGCGTGATGAACTTCGCTGCGTTGACCTACGTCGGCGAGTCCGTCAGCGAGCCCTTGAGCTACTACCACAACAACACCGCCGGCGTGCTGTCGCTGGTCCAGGCGATGGTCGGGGCCAGCGTCAAGAAGCTGGTGCATTCCTCGACCGCCGCGACCTACGGCGAGCCGGAGAAGATGCCGATCACCGAGGACACGCCCCAGCAGCCGATCAACCCGTACGGCGCATCCAAGCTGATGGTCGAGCAGATCGTCTCGGACCACGTGAACGCCGACCCGAGCTTTGCGTTCGCCGCCCTGCGTTACTTCAACGTTGCCGGCAGCGCCGCCGACGTGTCTATCGGCGAAGACCATGACCCCGAGACCCACTTGATCCCCGTACTGCTGCAAGTCGCGCTGGGCAAGCGTGAGAAGGCTTTCATCTTTGGCGACGACTACCCCACGCCCGACGGCACCTGCATCCGCGACTACGTCCACGTCGAAGACCTCGTCGATGCCCACGTCACCGTGATGAACGCGCTGGAGCCCGGCGATAAGCGGTTCTACAACCTGGGCATCGGCAACGGCATGTCGGTCAAGGAAATCGTCGATGCGGTCAAGAAAGTTACCGGCATCGACTTCACGGTCGAGATCGGCGACCGCCGGCCGGGCGACCCGCCTTCGCTGTACGCCGACCCGTCCAAGATCAAAGCCGAGCTTGGCTGGGAAGCAAGCATCAAAGACGTCGAGCGTATGGTCGCCGACGCCTGGGCATGGTTCCAAAAGATGCCCCAAGGCTACGGCGACTAAACTCGGCTGAGATAGTTGCTTAGAACCAGTACCGGGCCGTGCCGTACCAGTAGTTCCGTCGGTGCTCGGTCAACTCCTGGCCGAGATCGTCCTGCTGCCGCCACTCGACGTGGCCGTCGGTATAGCCGACGTTCGAGCCGCCCCCGCCGCTGTGCATGAACGCTGCGGTGTTGTTCGAGCTGTCGGCGATGTGGTTGGACAACGTGCTGAACGCGTTGTTGCCCAGCTGTCGGGTCGTGTCGCTGGCGACCACGTCGTAGAAGGTGTTGACATCTTCAATCGACCCGGGCATCAGCCGGCTGCCCTGCTCGACCTCTTCCCAGCCGCCGCCGAGCCCCATCGGACTAAACCCGCTACCGGTGGCGCTGGTCTTGGTCACGGACAACATCTCCCGGCCGGCGTACATCGAGTAGCCGATGATGATCTTGCCGCTGCCGTCGAACGAGCCGTCCCAGAAGTCATCGCGATTGGTGTCGGGATTCGACGGGCAGTAGAAGTACTCACGGGGCAGGCCGTAGTCCTCCACCAGCGCATCGCGTGCCGCTAGGTGCATCTTGTTGGGTTCGTCACTGACCAGACCGCCGAGCGTTCCGCCGAGGAACTCCGCGAGCTTGTTGTTGCGGTTGCTGAGGTCGACGTACCGACCGTCGTTGTCGATGGCGATCGTGAACAACGCTTTGGCCTGTCCACTGACCTGCGTGCCGCATTGCGTGATGCGGGCCTGCTTGCGAGCCACCTGAAGAGCAGGAAGCAAAATCGCGATCAGCAACGCAATGATTGAAATGACCACCAATAGCTCGATCAGGGTAAACGCGCGGCACTTCGATGGGCCCGGAATTGGGCAGAAGCGGAACATGATTTAATCCTCAAAAACACTCGGAGAGACGTCACACAAAACACAGCACAAAGACTAATTTATCATAATCGACAAGCCGATTGCGTGAAAGCATAAAACCGCATCGCACCGCAAGATGCTTTCCCAAGGCTGTCTGATGCAGCCTATGCGGCATTCTGGCACCGAATTCGGCCCAAAAGCTGGCCTGAGTCACCGAATATTCGCAACCCAAGGATTCAGCCCGAACCCTTGATCTGCTGGAAAAAGTCCTGCAGGATCGCGCACGCCGCCAGCGCATCGCGCCGGTTTTTCTTCTGCTTGTGGGTCAAACCCGTCTGAGCCATGCGATCATCCGCCGCCGCCGAAGTCAGCCGTTCATCGGTGTACCGGACAGACAAGCCGGTCGCACGCGCCAGTTCCTCGCCGAACGCCCGGACCTTCTTCGCCGCCGGGCCTTCGCTGCCGTCCATGTTCAAAGGCAGCCCGATCACCAGCTCATTCGGCTCATGCTCACGCACCGCCTGGGCCACCTGCCGCATCCGCTCCTGCGGGCTTTTGGTCGTCACCGTGCCCACCGGCGAAGCGATCTTCAGCTCATCATCGCCAACCGCCAGCCCGGTCCGCACATCGCCCAAGTCAATCGCCAGGTAGATCATCTCACAAATCCTAGCGACTCCACAGGCAGCACCACGCCTGATCCGCGAACCCGGTTTCCCCCGACACGTAACAACGCCAACGACAAGGAGGTCGATTTGCCAAACGCCACGTTCAACCTGTACTGGCTCGCTTCGTTCATTCTCACCTGCGGGTTGCCTGTCCACGCCCAGCAAAACACACCGGTTTCACCCGACGCCCCATCCGCCCCAATGACCGCCGGGTGGTTCATCGACGACGAACCCGTTCCACCACCCGTCATTGAAGCCTTCCTGCCCTGGATATCGGGATCACCATCCGCAGCATCAACCTTTCCAATGCACAAGACAGCAACCAGTTCTACGTCAATCCCGACTTGCTCTCGCAGTACCAAAACTGGTTGAACCTTCACAAGGACCCTGCCTCCGAAGAACGCGGCTTCTTCGGCTATCGCTACGTCGGTGAATTGCCCGACGGCACCATCGTCCTTCAAACCGCATCCAGGTGGCTCAGGCACTTTCCATAACCTGCTCTGGTTCCGCGTCTCCCAAGAAGCTTTCCAACCCCTCCTGGTCGATGACCAAAATACTCAGCCCCACCGCGAACATCGCCCCAGCACCTCTCACCCTTGTCGCCGCTGGGCGACCGCTTCGTCGGCGTCATCATCGAAGACAGCCGTCGGTCGAGGTCACACCCATGAAGACCGCATGACCCACGGCCACAACAACACTCCGATCCACCGGATCTCACTGCTGCCTGCAGTCCCGCCCAACGACTAAGCCTTAGAGATACGCATCGTAGCTCGAAGGGTGGCCTTGTCGGCGTGCATCTCACGCTCTTGCACTCCGCCGCCACATTGCCTTGCGCATCCGCCTCGCGCGTCTCACCGAAGCTCGGCCAGCTCCCCACGTCCAGCCAGCTCAAGGGCATCGGCACCGCGGCGACCGTGAACGCCTCGTCGGTCGAGCAAGGCTCCATCACCGCAAAGTCCACCGAAATCTTCGGCAGCGTCGGGTAAACCTCTGCCAACACCGCTTCCTGCTCGGGCGTGCCCCAGGCCTCGGCCACCTTCGTCAGTCCGGCATGGTTCTCGGGGTTGAACTGCTCAATCGCCTTGACCAGCGTCGCGGCCTTCCACACGAACATGCCCGAGTTCCACAAGTACTTCTCCGCGCCCGCTGCGTGGTACTGCTCGGCAGTCGCCAGGTCCGGCTTCTCCTTGAACACGTCCACAACCTTCGCGTTGCCGTTCAAAGAAGCACCCAGTTGCAGGTACCCAAACCCGGTCGCCGCGTAGGTCGGCGCGATGCCGAACGTCACCAGCGCGTGGTCGGTCGACTCGGCAACCTCAAACCCCTTGGCCACGATCGCCCGGAACTCGTCCTCGGGTGTAATCAGGTGGTCGGCGGTGAACACCGAGATCACCGCATCGGGGTCCTGTCGGTGCAGCACGTAGGCGACCAGGCCGACTGCGTTGAGGGTGTCGCGCCCGGTGGGCTCGCCGAAGAACCGCGACGCCTCCAGCCCGAGCCCGCCACAGATCGGCTCACGGTGCGTGTTGCCCGCACAGACGACGCTGCGTTCCGCAGGCACCAGCCCCTCCAGACGCTCCAGCGCCACCTGCAGCAGGCTGCGCCCATCGATAAAGGGGATGAGCTGCTTGGGCTGCTCCTTGGTTGACATCGGCCACAGGCGTGTGCCCGAGCCGCCGGCCATGATCATCGCGTATCGCATAGACCGGCAGGGTAGCAACCCCAACCCGCTCTGTCTGAGCCGCTTACCCCATCCTCACCCAGCCGGATTTGACGCCCGCACCATATCTTGTATTATAAAAATATATACTTTGACTATCCAAAACACAAAGCTTGAACCATGCACTACCTGACCCCACTAGCATTCTCGTTTGCTTGGCTGTCCACGACCCACGCCTGGGCTCAATCGCCGACTCCAGAGCCCCCCCAGCCTGAAACCCCAGACCAGTCAGCGGTCACCTTCCAGCTGGGGTACACCGCCATCTGGCAGGTCAGCGACGGCGCACAAACCCTCACGCCCCAGAACAGCATCCTCACCGGCAGCTTCGACCTCTCCGGGCAATGGCACATCATCCCCCAAGACGCCGGCTTCGGCACCGCATCCATCGGCTGGCTGCTCGAAGGCGGGCAGCACTGGACCGCCAACCACGACGACGATCTGGGCAGCAACCTAGGCGTCACGCTCGGCCTCAACGACGACTTCGACGAACAGGACATCGCCTTGTCCGAGCTTTGGTGGCAACACCAACTCGGCCCAATCATCATCCAAGACCCGGAACAAGACGTGCACCGCTTCACCTTCTCCGTGGGCAAGCTCGACCAGACCGCCTTCTTCGACCAGAACCGTGTCGCCAACGACCCGGCGACCCAGTTCCTGGCCACCCCCCTGGTCAACAATTCAGCGGTCGCGTTCCCCGACAACGGGCTGGGGTTCAACACTCGGGTCCAATTCAACGACCAGCTCTACCTCACCGCGGGCTTCGGCGACGCCAATGCCGACGCCCGGGAAACCGGCTTCAATACGTTCGACGCCAGCGAGCTCTTCTGGGCCGCCGAAATCGGGGTCGCCTACACCTTGCCCCAACTCGGCGAAGGCCAGGCTCGACTCTTGATCTGGGCCACCGACACCGGCGACGCCCAAGGCAATGGCATCGCAATCAGCGCCGATCAACGACTCACCGATCACCTGATCGCGTTCTTCCGGGCAGGGATCGCAGAAGATGACGTCGTGGACTTTGAACGCTTCTTTTCCGCGGGCCTGGGGATCGAGCAGCCCTTTGGACGAGAAGACGATCTGTTCGCGTTCGGGGTAGCGACCGCCAAACCCGCCGACGGCTCAAGGGAAGAAACGTTTGCCGAGGTGTTCTACCGCCATCAAGCCACCCCCTGGCTTGCGGTGACGCCGTTGGTGCAGGTTGTCTGGGACCCGGCGGGTAATCCGACAGAAGACGCGGTCTTCGTCGCCGGGTTCCGGCTTCAAGCCGATTGGTAGCCGCTACACTCCCGGGCATGTGGGCCCTGAAACGGCAGTACCTGTTTACCTTCGCCGTGACGGGCACCCTCCTCCCCTTCCTGCCCGCCGTCCTGGACGAGCGCGGCCTGAGCGACGCGCAGATCGGCTATGTCACCGCGATGTGGGGCGTGGCGGTCCTCATCAGCCCGGCTTTGCTCACCCTTCTGGCCGACCTGCGGGTGCCGTACCGGGCCCTGCTGGGCGCGTGCTTCTTCGGCTCCGCGCTGGGCCTGGTCGTGATGTTTGGCGTCCAAGGGTTCTGGCCCCACGTATTGGCCTACGGCGCGATGGCGTTGTGTTTTGCGTCCCTGATGCCGTTGCAAGACGGCCTGACCTTTGCGGTGCAAGCCCGGCAACGGGCCGGCCAGGGCGATGCGTTGAGCTACCACGCGGTCCGCGTCTGGGGCACCTTCGGCTTCATCATCCCCGCGGTCCTTACGCCGTTGATGTTCGACCTTGGCCAAGGCACGCAGATCGCGCTGCTGATCGCTGCCGGCGTCGCGCTGCTGGGCGCAATCAACACCCCGACTTTGCCGACCCACGACGACCCAAGCGACCCACACGCCCGCAGGGCCGAGGGACGCGTGCCGACGATGGCCGCGGTACGCCTGCTGCTCAAGCCTCGCACCGCAGGCTTCGTGCTCGCGATGTGGCTGATGGGCTTGGCGGTATTCGGCTACTACACCTTCTACCCGCTGTACCTGACCGACACCATCGGCCTGGACACGAAATGGCTCGGCATCATCATCGCGCTGGGCGTCAGCCTGGAAGTCGCGTGGATGCTCGGGCTCGGCTGGCTCACCCGAAAGCTCGGCTTCCCTCGGGTCGTCGCGATCTGTGCCGCATCGGTCGTGCTCCGTATGGCGCTCATGGCCCTGTTCCCCAACCCGTGGATCGCCATCGGCACGCAACTCCTCCACGGCCCCATGGTCCTGGCGATGCACGTCCTCCCGCCGGTCTTCCTCAACCACGGTGCCGCCGCCCACACCCGTGCCTCCGTGCAGGGCGTCTACGTCACCGCCATCCTGGGCACCAGCCGGGTCGGCGGCCTCGTCGGCGGCGGCCTAATCGCCGAGCACACCAACCTCCCGACCGTCTTCGGTGTCTCCACCGCCGTCACACTCGCCGCAACGGGGTTGTTGATCGTCTGCACGGGACGGCACCATGCGGTAAAGGTGTAAGTTGTTAAAAAACCAGTGCACCCTCAGCGTCATATACCTGTTGTCTTGAAAGGGCATGCATGGCGATGGCGATCCCTGGCCTCCTGATCCTCCTCCTGCTGTTCACCCTTGTCGCAGGGGGCGTCGTGCTCCTCGTCCACGGGTTACGTGGTAAGGCCCGGTGGTCCAGCCCGTACTGCACGGCCTGCGAATACGACCTGCGCGGACTCAACCCCGACGCGCTGACCACCTGCCCTGAATGCGGCGCGGACCTGACGGGCAAGAAGGCGGTCGGCTTCGTCCGCCACGGCAAACAACCCAAGCTGATCGCACTGGGCGTCGCGCTGATGCTGCTGCCGGTCGTGCTGTTTCTGGGCATCGGCGTGTTCGCCTTCGTGTTCCGTACCAGCTACATCGGGCCGAACCAGCTCCAAGGCATGAGCAACGCGCAGGTCATCCAGCACGCCGGCCAGCACGCCGACGAGCCCTGGGGCTGGAACGAACTGGAAGACCGGATGAAGCAGGGACGCCTGAACCAAGCCGAGGCCGAGCAGGCGCTGCGCGAGCTGATCCAGCACATCGAGAACCAACGGCAAGCGGGGCAAGACACACACATCCCTTGGGTCAATGGTTTTGTTCAGCAAGCCCAGCAAGCTCGGCGCGGTCACCGACCCGTTCCTCATCGAGATGGCCGAGGCCCTGTACGGCCCGTCGGGCTCGTTCACCCCGGTCGACCGCGTCCGTAGCCATGAACACGAAGCCATCATCGAGGTGCGGTACGGCACGTACTGGGGGCTGGACGACCTAGGGCTGGAGTACGACGTGCTGCGAGCGATCACCGAAACGCGGGTCAACGGGCAGCCCGTGACGCTGCGGCCGATCGGCGTGCACCCGGATGAAGTGCGGGCGGGGGTAGATGTCCGCGGGTTGCCGCCGGGGGAGCATGCGATCGAAGTCGATCTACAGGCCGGGCTGTTCGCAAGCACGACCTGGTCGGCTTGAACACCCACAACACGGTGCCGATCGACCTTTGGCCGACGCCAATCCACGCTTGGTCGGTCACGATGACCGGCAAACTCGAAGTGCTCGGGCCCAACGACCAGCCGGTCCAGCCGATCACCGACGCGGCAGCGGACCCGATGCGACAAGGCGGAATCCGGGTCTCCGAATGCGTCGTGCGGAACGGCCAAGCGAGCGCCATGGCCTACCTGACGCTCGAAGTCGCGGACACAGTCACGACGCCCATCGCGTTCCGGATGACGCTGGAGCTGGGCGGCGAAACATACGACCTGGGTGCGATGACGATGGTGCGCGATCAACGCAGCCAACGCTACCGGGGCATGGAACACCAGCTGGAACTGCGGGGCCCGCTGGACCCGTCGGCGCAAGCCGGGCGGCTAATCCTCGACCCCGACCCCACGCTGCTTTACGACGACAGCCGGGTCACCACCTGCTGGGGGCAGCGGATCGTGCTGGACAACGTGCGGGTGCGTCGATTGGACTGAGCGACTCGGCTCACCCAGCCAGGCGGCGGGCGCGGTCGAGCAGTGAGTCGGTGACTTCCGGCATGGGGTAGTGCTCCTGCAGGAAGGCCATCAGCTGCGGGCGCTCGGCGACGCGGAAGTAGGTCACGCGGTCGATCTGGCTGGCGGCAAAGGTCACCGCGCGGGCCAGGCGGGTCCGGGTCGCGGCCATGAGCAGTTCGCCGCCGGGCTCGAAGCCGATGGGCAAGATTTCAAACTGGTGCGCCTGCCGACGGTTGATGACGCGCAAGGCTTCGTCATCGACCGCCACCTCGTCGAGGTTCAGCGTCCCGGTGTACCGGTGGTACTGCTCGATCCAGGCCTGCTCGATCGAGTCGATCGTGACGTCGAACATCCGCTCCGCGAGCACGCCAAAGGGCAGCTTTAGGTCCTTCTGGGCCTGCAGGATCTCAAAGACCTGCTGCTCGGAGAGGACACCCTGTTCGACGAGGATCTCGCCCAGCTTGATCGGTTGGTTATCGGCTTGGTCCACGTCGCGATGCTCCTGCGGGCCGGTCTTGGCCTTACCCAAGGCATCGGCGGGATGAGAGGAAGGCATTAGAGCGTTGAGCGTTGTCAAGGGTTTACGGACCCCGTGGCAGCTTTTTCATCCGGGGGTTGACTCGGCCCCATTAAATGTTACCTTTAAGTCACATATTTAACCCTTTTCCTCAGGAGCATGCCATGACTCAAGTTGCCACCGAAGCCGCGCTGGACCTGGAACTACAAACCCAGATCGACACCACCCCCGACCGGGCGTTTGCTGCCCTGCTGCACCAGCTGGGCCCGGGGCACCAACAGATGCCGATGACGCTGGAGGCCCGCCCCGGGGGCCGGTGGTTCCGCGACCTGGGCGATGAGGCCGGCCACCTTTGGGCCCACGTGCAGGTCATCAAGCCCGGGCTGCTGGAATTGGCCGGGCCCCTGTTCATGTCTTTCCCGGCGATCAACCACATGCAGTTCCGCGTGTCGGAGAACAAAGCCAACGGCGGGTGTACGCTGACGCTGAAGCACACGGCGATCGGCTTGATCCCCGAAGACCACACCGCCGACATCAAGCAGGGCTGGCAACAGTGGCTGGACGCCACGAAGCAAAACGCCGAGTCTGCGTAAGCGAGTTCGTTGTGACCGATGACCTAGACCCGTTGTTTAAAGCCTTAGCCGACCCGACCCGACGGGCGGTGCTGGACAAGCTGCGCGACGGCCCTCAAACGACGGGACAGCTCGCGGACGCGTTCCCCGAGCTGTCCCGTTTTGCGGTGATGAAGCACCTGAGCGTGCTGAAGGACTGCGAGCTGGTGCTGACCCGGGCGTCGGGGCGTCAACGGTTCCACTCGCTGAACGCGGTGCCGCTGCGCCGGGTGTATGAGCGCTGGGTCCAGCCGTTTGAGAGCCACTGGTCGGGGCAGTTGCTGCGGATCAAAGACGCAGCAGAGGGCAAATAAAAACCGCGGCAGGTGTTGCCGCGGCTGGGGTGGATCGGATGGTTCGAACCCTTATTCGGAGGTGTTGCTCGAGGTCGGGTCGCCGTCGACATCGCCCCGCTCGCGAAGCACGACGATGCGCTCTGCCAGGAACACACGCCGACGCAGCGACGCGTCGTACTCCTGCTCGCCGGTTAAGCCAACGACTTCGCCCAGCAGGTCCGCCGCGTTGGGCACCGCTGAGGGGTCGACATACGCCAGGGTCCGCAGCGTGCCCGGGTCCACCAGACGGAACAGGCGGGGCAGCGTCTGACCGTTGTAAAGCGACGACGCCAAGAGCCGGCCGACCGCGTCGTAAGAACCGGGCAGCTCGCCGGGCTCGATGATGACCACCTCGGCGGGGGTGATGGGCACCAGGGGCTGCACGTCCACCGGCTGCTCCGGCTCGGTCGTCACCGCATCGGGTTGCACCGGCTCAACCGGGTCCAATGCCGTCAATGTTTGAACCAGGTCGGTGTTGCGCTCGATTACCGTCATGCGGGCCGCCACGAGTTCGCGGTCCGCCTCGGTCAGGCTGGGGTCGTTGGCGACCGAATCGTAGGCTTGCCGCATCTGCCCCAAAGGCTGGTCCACCACCGGGAGCAGAAACAGCGGCGCCATTTCCGCTTCGACAACCTGCAAGACTTCCGAGTCGCCGCCGGGCTCGAACAGGCCGGGGTTCGGGTCCACCGGTTCGGGCTCAACGATCTCCGGCTGCTGGTTCGTTTCGATTACGGCCGGGGTCTCAACATCCGGCTCCACAGGCGTGTCGATCTCGGGTTCTTGCCGATCGGGCGTCTCGACCTCGACCGGCTGTTCGGGTTCGACCGGTTCAGGCTGCTCGGGGGTCTCCGGAACCTCGGGATCGGGGGTGTCACCCTCGCCGTTGAACTCGGCCTGCTCCTGAGGCGTCGCGGGGCGGAGGTCCTGCAAGGAGATGAACACGTAAGCGTCCTGAGGTGAGGCGATCAGGTAGAAGTCGCCGCGTTCTTCGAGGATGGTCACCGCATCGCCCCGGTTCAGCCGGGCGTGCTCGATGTACGAGTCGCCGGGGTCCGCGTCTTCGCTTTCCGCAGCGGCGGCGTTGACGGAGCGTTCGTTGTCGTTGACCACGCCGGTGCTGCCGTCGCCTCGGCGGTCGACATCGCGCTTGTGGATGTAGGACAGGGTGCCCTGCGGCGCGTCGATCTGCGCCCAGCCGAAGATGGTTTCTTCGACGACGACCCGGGTGCCCGCCTGCAGGCGCCCCACGACGTAGTAGCGTGGGCCGGCGGCCCCGCGGAGCGCCGCGTCGTCTTGCGTGACGACCGCCAGATAAGGCGTAGCCGGCTGCTGCGCTAGAGCGGAGTATCTGGGCAGCCCGGCCAAGAGGATGAACAAAAACAGGGGGAGGGAGAGACGCGGCATCGCCTGATTCCTTTCAGGAGGTGGGACATGGGCGACACGGCCAGCGGTGTTGGCTCGGCTCGATCGCGCCACTCAGAGGCGTAGCGTCGAGTGTAGACCCGCCGGGCCGAGCGTCAAGCCACAGCAGGCGATTGGCAACAATGGGATCGACCCGGGTTCACGCCACGGGGCGCGGCGGCGGGTCCTGGGGCGCGTGATCCGGGTGAAACGCCGCCTTATGGCAGGCGGAACGCAGGTGGTCCACCGCATCAATCAACTGCGACAGTTCCGCTTCATGGGCCGCCGCCTGATGCTCCAGCCGGTGGATCTCCTGCGCGATCTCCGGCAACTGGTGGGCGTTGGCCGCCTCCTTGAACTGCTTCAGCGTCAGCTCCAATCGGCGGGCGTCGCAATCGCGGATCGCTTCCTGCAGTGCTTCAACCCGGTGGGGCACATGCTCCATAAACCGCTGCATCAGCATCCCGTTCGGGGAGACGCCCTGCAGGTCATTCAGCAGCGTTTCGCCTACCGGCATCGAGGGCAGGTGGTCCGACAGCGTCGCCAGGCATTCGGTCTCTTCAAAAGGCACGCCGATCGCTGCGTCGCACCCCGCCTCCAGGCAGGCCTGCAGCAGCATGGGCTCGGTGCAGTTCTCGATCATCGCGACCAGAGCCCCCAGGTGCCCGCCGTCGCGTAACGCACGAGTCACCGACAGCCCATCAAACGCATTCGGGTCGTCCGGCGCAACGCGGACCAGCACGAAATCGTGCGGCCGATTATGCGCCAGGCCGTCCTGTAAAAAGTCCATGGCTTCCAGCGCATCACAAGCAAACCCCGCGGTGGCGCCCGCACGCTGCAAAGCCGCACCGATCTGGAAGCGCACCTGTGGCCGAGGGTCGATAATCAACCCTGTCCGCCCGTTCAGGCGAGATCGTGTCGTGCCTGGATGTCTCTCATCAACCATCGCGCCACACTCCGAAATCGGACACCCCGAGTATCGGGCCGATCCGTGGGCGAGTTGAGACGTGAAGCAGTAGTTAAAATGGTCCCATGGCCGAAGACCCCAGCCCACCGCCCGCACACCGGAAACCCGGACGGTTTGAGAACCCCTCGATCACCGCGCTGGTGATGGTGGTGGCCGCGGTCCCGATCTTGATGCTGCTGGTGGTGATCTTGATCGTCTACGTCTACTACAACTGACCCGTTGGACTAGGGCTCAACCTTGGCAAACCACGCGAGGGTGTAGTCCCAAGGCTGGGGCGGCAGGCCGTGGTCGATCCGCGTGACCTCGACGCGGTACGCGCCGGCTTCAAGCTCCGGCAGATACAGGTGCTCGACGTTGTCGATCTCGCTGACGGATTCCGCGATGAGTTGCTCGCCCGTCGTGTTGCCGTCGGGCATCCGGAATAGCCGGAGATTGAAGTCCGCCAGGTAGGGCACGCCCGCCCAGATCCGCCTGCCCGCCACG
The DNA here is from genome assembly GCA_965230305.1 of Phycisphaeraceae bacterium. GTDB lineage: Bacteria > Planctomycetota > Phycisphaerae > Phycisphaerales > Phycisphaeraceae. Next base: position 1,392,766 of record OZ245998.1, read on the forward strand.
TTGGGGTGCTCGACCAGCACCGGGTGAATGCGCCGGTTCCAGTTCAAGCTGAAAGCGACCTGCTCAGCGTCCTCTGCCAGGGTGAATCGGTAGCTGCCTGTCGCGCCCGTCGGGAACGCGCGATGGTCCCAACCGGCCAAAGGCATGGGCTGGCTGGGCACCAACGGGCCGCCCTCCATGATGCGCAACGCCCGGTTGAGGTTGACCACGCCCGCTCCGAGGTGTTCGCTTAGGGGCCGGCCTGGGTCGGTGGTCCAATGCTCGGGCTTCCGCGCCCCTGCCATAAGCACCGCGCGGAGCGTTTCGGTGCGGGTCGCTGGGACCAGTTCGGCTTCCGGGAAGCGGTCCGCAAACTCGATCAAACACGCTGCGACCCCCGCGACGGAAGGGGTCGCAAAGCTGGTTAGGCCGCGTGGCCCAACGAGGTCCGGCTTGCATCGCCCGACGGTATCCACGGTGGTGTACCCGCCCGCTGAAGCGCCGTTGCCCTGGGCGGTGCCGACCGCCAGGACGTTGTACGCGCTGGATAACATCGGCGGGATCGTGCGGTGTCGGCCGTTGTCCACGCCACAGACAATCAGCACGTCGCGCACGTCCGACTGGTAGTCCACGCGGTACAGCACCTGCTCGACCCCGCGTGCATCCCGGCTGATCCATGAGTGATTGAACACACGCACCGCATCTTCAACCGGGGGCTGGTCGCTACCGATGCGCAGGTAGTTCTGGAGCCAGCCTTGGGTTGTGTAGCTGTGGACCTCGGTGACGCCGGTGGCGATGCCCTGCCTGCCGTAGAAAATCCGCGCGACCTGCTGGGCATGCCCGAACGTGGCGGATGGGCCGGAGGCCAGGGTGAAATCCACCGGGGCGAACATGTTGTGATTGCGGTTGGGCGTGTACTGGCCGGGCCCGCCCTCAGCCTGCCCGACTATTACGCCGGCCCCGGTGGGGGTGGCTTCCCCCATCCGATCCTGGACGTAGGGAATCCCTAGCTCCCAGCGCATCTCCCGGGCGGTGGGGCCCGGCTGGGCAATCGCAGGGCTGCCCATGATCATCCATGCGCCCACCAGCCCCATCAGCAGGATCACGGGCCGAAAAATTGCTCGCATCATCTGCATATCACGAAGTTTATCCACAAAATGTTCGCTCGATGGGCCGATGTGTCGTAAAACAAACAAGCTGAACCTTCTATTCCCGGTGGCCCCCGATGATCGCCGAAGCGAAAACGCCAACCCAGCCTCAGACCCCCGCCCCGCCGGAGCTTTCCGACCAGGAGACCGGTCGGCCGCTGGTGGTGGACCTGGACGGCTCGCTGATCCACACCGATACGACGTACGAAGCGGTGGCGTTGTTGCTCAAGCACCGGGCGTGGTCTTCGTTGAAGCTGCCCGCCTGGCTTCGTGGCGGCCGGGCCAAGGTCAAGTACGAACTCGGCCAGCGCGTGAAGCTCGACGCCTCGGTGCTGCCTTACAACCAGGATGTGCTGGCCTACGCCAAGCAGCGCAAAGCCGCGGGCGACCCGGTCGTGCTGGCGACCGCCGCGACGCAGAACCACGCCCAGCAGGTCGCCGACGCCGAGCCGGTGGCCGGGTTGTTCGACGCGGTGCTGGCGTCCAGTGAATCGCACAACCTCACGGGCAACGCCAAGCGCGACGCGGTGGTCGACTGGGTGCAAACGCACACGGGCCAGGACCACTTTGACTACATCGGGGACGCGGAGGAAGACCTGCCTGTCTGGTCTGCCGCCGGCCGAGCGATGATGGTCGACCCCAGCCGATGGACGCAGACGCGCGTCCGCTCGCACGTGCCGGTGTTGCGCCAGTTTGAACACCCCACCGACGAGTGGAAGGCTTTGATCCGTGCCCTGCGCCCGCAGCATTGGGTCAAGAACCTGCTGGTCGCTGTGCCGATGCTCCTGGCCCACGCGGTGTCGGCCGAGAACCTGCTGTCAACGTTGTACGCCTTCATCACGTTGTCGATGACCGCCAGCGGTGTTTACCTGCTCAACGACCTGATGGACCTGGACTCGGACCGCCACCACCGGATCAAGCGGTCGCGTCCGATGGCCAGCGGCGAGCTGCCCCTTAGGACGGGGCTGATCCTGGGGTTGACGCTGCTGCCGTTTGCGTTTGTGTTTGCTGCGATCACCTTGCCGTTTGCCTTCCTGGGGCCTCTGTTTCTTTACGTGCTGGTCACCACCGCGTACTCGGTGCTGCTGAAGCGCAAGCCGATTCTGGACGTGATCTGCCTGGCGGGCTTGTACGTGCTGCGGGTGATCGCCGGGGGCGTGGCGTTATCGATCGTGCCCAGCGGCTGGACGCAGGCGTTCTGCCTGTTCCTATTCGTGTCGCTGGCGTTCTTGAAGCGGTACGCCGAGCTCGACGCGCTGCGTCAGCGTGAAGACCCCAATGCCGACGCGCGCGGCCGGGGCTACCGCGTGCAGGATTTAGACATGATCCGGGTGCTCGGCCCGCTGTCGGGCTACGGCGCCGTGGTCATCCTCTGCCTGTTCACGATCAGTGATGCCGGGCAACACGGGTTCAACGGGCACCCCGAGGCGCTCTGGCTGATCGCGATCATCCTGCTTTACTGGGTCAGCCGGACCTGGCTGGTCGCCGCCCGTCAGGAAGTCACCGAAGACCCGGTGATCGACGCCCTGAAAGACCCCCACGCCTGGGTCGCTGCAGCAATGACCGCGGGGCTGCTGCTGATCGCGTCTTTGGGGTAAGTGCGCTTTTTTACTTGGCTTTCGTCCGGAAGCCGATATCATGCCGCGTTCCCTTTTTCGGGACGCTTGTGAACCTCTTACCGGCGCAAGGCCACCGCCCCAAGCCCCCGGGCATCTGCCCTTCAACCCCAGGAGCTTTATGCGTTGTCACTGCTACACCAACACCTGATCGTTCGTGCCCGCATCGCCGCCCCCCCTTCGGACCCGTCCCGGGTCAAGCAGTGGATGGGTGAGCTTGTCGACAAGCTCGGCATGAAACTCGCCCCCCTGCCCAACAACCCCCAGGCGTACTACTGCGACATGATCGGCAACCGCGGCCTCACCGCCGTGGGCATTATCGAGACCTCCCACCTGGCGCTCCACGTCTGGGACGAGGACGAGATCGGCCTGGCCCAACTCGACGTCTACACCTGCAGCTGCCTGGACGTCGACATGGTGCTCAAGCACTTTGACGTCTACCAGCCCGTCAGCCTCGAGTACAAGTTCCTCGACCGCGAGAACGAGCTCGTCGAGCTGCAGTCCGGCCAACGCTCAGCCCCGGCCCTGGCCTAAGCCCCTTTCAGTCGATACACCAAACCCTCCACCCATCGCGGAGGGTTTTACAATGCGCCCGTGTCTCACGACCCGTTCAGCACCGACTACCAGCCGCCTCGCGATCCCGATGCGATGCACCGACAGAGCCAGCTCCGCTGTGTGCAGTGCGGCTACAACCTCACCGGCCTCACCATCGGCGGCAACTGCCCCGAGTGCGGCACGCCCATCGAAGTCTCGCTGTACCGCCCAGCGCCGCCAACCTCCGGCATGGCGATCACGTCGCTAACCCTGGGCATCCTGTCGATCCCCAGCTGCTGCTGCATCGGCATCCCCTCGATCATCCTTGGCTTCATGGCCTTCGGCTTTGGGTTAGGCGCGTTCGCTCAAATCAAAAACGGCGACGTCAGCCAGCAGTCACGCGGCCTCGCCATCGCCGGGCTCGTCACCGGCGGGATCGGCTTCCTCCTCGGCGCCGGGTACTGGGTCTTCGTCATCCTCGGCAACATCTGAGCTTGGCTCAGCCTGATCCGCATCGCCTTCACCCGGCAAGGGCTCCAGCGCCAGCACCGCGTAGTCGTTGCCGATCAACGGGAACTGCCCCGCCCAGCCGCCGTCGTCCGTCGGCGAAAGCGCCACGGTTTCACGCACGTTCCGCAGCGGCAAACCATCAAGGTCTGCCAAGCCGTAATTCCACAGTTCACGCACCGCCGGCACCTCGATCACCGGAGCGTCTTCGCTGACCCGGATGGACAACGCCTGGTCCGCGAGACTGACCTCGCCGTCTTCGACCAGCAACTCGACCAGTGCGATCTCGATCCGTTGCATCTCTACCGGGGCTGGCGCTGCAGGAGCCGCTGGGGTCTGTTCAAACCCGCCCTCCGCGAACTCGCCTTCTTCAAACTCGCCGAACTCCTCAATGCGAGCGGACGTGTCTTGGTCCGACGACGACGCATCAGGGTTGTACACCGTCAGCACCAGCTTGTAGGTACCCGCGGCGTCTTCCAGGCGCTGGCCGAATATCCGGCGTTTCTCGTTCCGCCACGCCTCGGCCAGTTCACTCTCGCCCGCTGCACGCAGACGGGTCCGCACTTCTTCGGAAACCGCTTCGGTCCCCCCAGCCGAGGCCACCAGCGCGTCGGCAGCGCCCAGCGATCCCATCGCCGAGGGGCCGTTCACCAGCGCCAATAGCGCTGCCTCATCACGCAACGAGGCCACCCAATCCGCACGCCGAGGCAGCCCGATCGTTGTCAGGTGACGGGCAAACCAGCCCCCCGCTTGTTCGCTCTGGTCGGACACCAACACACCCACGACCAAAGGCACTTCGCCCTTGATGCCGCGGTACACCCGAGCGACAAACCGTGCCCGGTCTTCATCCCGAAGCGTCGCCAGCACACGGTCCACCGGCAGCTCGCTGCCGACCAATGCTTCGGCCGCCTCAGCGACCACCGTCTCATCGCCGTCCATCACCAGACGCACCAGCCCTAGCGCCGCGGCCTCGGCATCATGGCTGCGCACCACGAACGCCGCCAAACCCGCGGGGTGCTCGTCGGCCGACAAGCCAAGGTCCAACACCGCCTTGATCATGTCCGCCGGCGATTCGCCCGCCGCCGCTTGCGACCGGTTCGTGTCCAGCGTCCCCACCGCCAGCAATCCGACCGACTGCCACGCCAGCGCCGCCGTCTCGGCCTCGCTGGCGTTGAGCAGTGCGAACCAGCCGTGATCCAGGGAGGGCAACCAGACCGTCGGGCGAAGCGACAGGTCAATCCCCGCCGCCTCCGCCATCGCGGTCAACGTGTCTTCCACCAACGCTTCGTCCCGCGCGTTCAGCAGGCTCTGATCCAGCCAAGCGGCACACAAAGGATCGTCCCCGTGGGCCACGATGTACGCGATCGCCTGCGCTCGGCGGGCTTCGGGCATCCGCTCGAAATCAAACGCCGAGACCATGTAGGCCAAGCCTTCATCGTCCAGCCGCTGCCTCGGGCCGGACACCGCCGCGACCACTTCTTCGATCACGCGTCCCGCATCGGGCCCGCTGTCGTTTTCCAAGAAAGGTGCTGCGGTGGTCGCCACCTGACGCCAACGATCGAGCCCAGACGACGCCTGCCCGGACCGGGGCGACAACAGCCCACGCAACGCTTCGACCTGCGAATCCGCGCTCATGTGTGGGAGCGCTTGGGACAGCAGCCTTGCGCTGCCCGGCGTCGCCGGGGCGTTGGCCAGCGCCACAATGATCGTTTCCTGGGCCCGCGTGTCCGTGGAGTTCACCAGGTCCGAGATCACGTCATACAACTGATCGCCCGGCATGGCCACCCCCGCCAAGCCCGTGTGGCTCAACACCTCCGCCAGAATGCGGTGCGTGTACGGGTGGTCGTTCGTGCCCATAAAGACGACCTCACGCAGCAGGTCAATCTGCTCCTGCCGAAGGTCCGCACCCGGCTGGGGCGGCTGCGATGCGCCGCGCTCCATCTGCTCCCGGAGCGTAAGCCAGCCGAACAAAGGCAGCTCCCAGGGCAGCGGCTCGGAGCCCTGCACCACCAGCGTCTCCATCGTCTCGGGCACCTCATACACCGCCCAGACACGGACCGGTGCCATGACCTCAAACGTGTCGGGCAGGTCGCGCACCCGGCCACGCAGCGACTGGTAATCACGCAACGCCCGGCGGTACTCGGCTTCTTGTTCGCGTTGCCGCTGCGCCTGCTCCGGCGTCGGGCGCGTGTCCCGCGCAGTCGTGTTCGCACTCGGCCGCTCCGGTTCCAACGCCGCCAATCGCTCCGGGCTCATCCGCAGCACATAGAAATCGCCCGGGGAGAAGGCGCCCCCACGGAGCTGGCCGCGAACGTCCGGCAGGCTCCCGCCAGAGATCGAACGGTCCAGGCTCCATGTGACCTTGCCGTCGGGGGTGACAATCAGCCGACGTGTCATCAGCGGGGCCCCCTCGGGCAACGCCGCGGTCTGGGTGGTGCCCGCGCCAAGTTCGTCATTCAAGTTGAAGCCGCCGCCGTCTTGTTCAAAGCCGTCAAACTCGCCGCCTTCGAAGCCGTCGAACCCGCTTTGTTGGCCCCCGGCGTGTCCTTCGACCTCCAGCCGCCAGCACACAAACCGCCCGCCGGCCAGCGTGATCGTCGGCTCGCTGAGGGTGATGTCTTCCGCCAGCTCGCCGGTGACCGACAAAGTCATCGGCACCTGGACCAGCACCCGCCCAAGGTTGGGCTCAACCGTCCAAAGCACACCCTCGGCGGTGTCCGCCAAGACCGCCTGCTCCGACACCATGCCCGTGACGTCTAAGGCCAGTTCAATCGGTTCGGCATCGTCCTGTGCTAAGCCGGCTGCCGACAGCCCGCAAGCAAGCAACGAAGCGGCAGCCACCGCAGGCTGAAATGAACCCCGAATCCCCCACGATGCACGACGCAGCCACTGCATAAAAACTCCTGACCCAGCGGGCAAGACCCAAACCCCACAAGCTCATCGCCGGTCAGATGCCTCTCGGCTACGTCTCCGCCAGCAGAAAAGCCAGTTTAACAACGCCACGCCCCCTGCCAACAACGTCAATCGATCCAACAAACCCATATGCAGGGCAAAACGCGTGGCTCGTTCATGTGCAACGCATAACTTCGCAGCGTATGCCTGCCTTGCGCGCACGATATAGGCACGCCGATTCGACCTCTGCCTGAAAGTCGAACACCCAAAGTCCGATAGGTCGTTTTGCTTTGGCCGAGAATCCGCATTTTCAGCCCACCAGAAAGGGTTGGGCGTCATCGCTGCAGATTTTCTCAAGTCGGTTCCCGGGTTTGGCACCAACCTTGCCATAACACCAGCGAGCCACGCGGCGAAAGCCAACTGGCCCCGGACGGAGCAGGGATGACCCGACCGGACCTACCACCGAAGCAGGCCACCCTCGAGGCGTTCTCGAGGGTTAGAAGCGGGCATTCTGGCGGATGCCCGCTTTTTTCACCCGCCCCTTGTGGGGCAGGTGCCGGAGCGGATCGGCCGTGATGCCCCGGCAACACAATCGGAAGAGGACAGGACGTGCCTGGGTCGCCCTGCTCCTCCAACCCCCACCCAGGGCACCGTGTAAAGCCGCGGCGCAGCTGAACGACGGCGTGACCCACGCCGGCCGAGGGCAAGGAGGTCGCTCGGTACCCAACATCAACCGTTGAAGCGTGCAGACGTTTCAGCGGTTGCCGCGGATGCGGGCAGAGGGATGCCCGCCGTGGGACGGGTCGTCGTTTGGTCTGTGGCAAGGCTCGGGATGCATCAAGACCTTTATCGGAGACGCACGATGGTCAAATCTTGGAAACTAGCCCTCTTGGGCCTACTCGCCGCGTTTACGCTGATGAGCGTAACGGGGCCTGCTTTTGCTGAGGAAGTCGACGCAGCCGTCGCGGCCTTGGAAGCAGAAGCCGCCGCCTTAAACGCAGACATCCCCGATTATCTTGGCGGGACCTTCTACTACGAAGTCGGTGAAGATGACGACGGCGAACCTGCCGTGGTGCTCAAAAACCTCAACGACTTCAAGTCCAACAACCTCTGGATCATGATCGCCGGCTGTCTGGTGTTCATCATGCACTTGGGTTTTGCCTGTGTTGAAACCGGCCTCACCCGGGCCAAGAACACGGTCAACATCCTCTTCAAGAATGTCATGATCGTGATGATCGGCATCGTCGTTTACGGCGCGTTCGGCTGGATCGTCATGTACCCCGCCGACTGGATCGTTGACGGCGTGTTCGCCTTCGGCTTTGGTATCCAGGGCGGCCCAGGCTACGGCGAAGGCGTCGTTGGCTCGGTGACTCCGACCTACAACGACGGCTACACCGTCTGGACCGACTTCTTCTTCCAGGCCATGTTCGCCGCCACCTGCTGCACCATTGTGTCCGGTGCGGTTGCTGGCCGTGTGAAAGTCCTCCCTTTCCTGCTTTTCTGCATTCCCTTCGTCGGCTTGGGCTACTGCGTCGTCGGTTCCTGGAAGTGGGGCGGCGGCTGGCTTGAGGGCATGGGCTTCGCGGACTTCGCCGGTTCGACCCTCGTCCACGCCGTGGGCGGTGCGGGTGCTCTCGCCGGTGCGATCCTGCTTGGGCCTCGTCTGGGCAAGTACGCCTCGGACGGCACTGTCCAGCCCATCCCCGGCCACTCCATGCCCCTGGCCGCCATCGGCGTCTTCTTGCTGTGGTTCGGCTGGTTCGGCTTCAACGGCGGCTCAGAACTGACCGCCGACCCGCAGGGCGTCTCCTACGTCCTGGTCACCACCACCTTCGCTGCCTGCGGCGGCGGGATCGCGGCGGCCATCACCACCTGGATCGTCGGCGGCAAGCCGGACCTTTCCATGACCCTCAACGGCATCCTCGCCGGCCTGGTCGGCGTTACCGCCGGTCCCGACGTGCCGTCCTGGATCGGTGCCCTGGTCATCTGCGGCATGGTGCCCGGTGTCCTGGTCTACTTCTCCGTCGTGTTCTTCGACAAGCTCAAGATCGACGACCCGGTCGGCGCCATCTCCGTGCACGGCGTGTGCGGTATCTACGGCACCCTCGCGGTCGCTTTCTCGGGTGCCTTCGAAGGCAACTTCGGCGACTTCGTCACGCAGGCCATCGGTGCCATCGCTGGCGTGGCCTACGCCTTCGTCGTTGCCTTCGCCCTGTTCTTCGTGCTGAAGGCCACCATCGGCATCCGCGTCAGCGAAGAGGAAGAACTCGAAGGTCTGGACCTCGGCGAACACGACATGTCCGCCTACCCGGACTTCCAGCGCGTGTACATCAAGTCGTACCACGCCCGCGAGATCTAAACCGGAACCACGGGCCCGCCGGCCTCACCGCCGGCGGGCTTTCCACCTAAGACCCGTTTCCTACTAATTCACTTAAACTTCTATGGGGCCCAGCAGCCCAACGCAATGGGCCAAGCCCCTACCGGAGATACAAGACATGCACATGATCGAAGCAGTCGTGAAACCCTCGGCGATCGACGCCGTCAAAGCCAAGCTGACCGAACTCGGCGTCCTCGGCGTCACCGCCATCGAAGTCAAGGGCTTCGGCAAGCAAAAGGGCCACACCGAACGCTACCGCGGCGGCCGGATGGATGTGGGCTTCGTCCCCAAGGTCCTCCTCAAGATCGCCGTCAAGAGCGAAGACCTCGACAAGGCCCTCGAAGCCGTCACCTCCGCCGCCCGCACCGGGCAGGTCGGCGACGGCAAGCTCTTCGTCTACGGCCTGGACAAGGTCGTCCGCGTCCGCACCGGTGAAACCGACAACGACGCGCTGTAAGACGAAAATACAACTCAGTCATTCGGAAGCCCACGGTTCACGCCGTGGGCTTCTTTTATTGATCGTTCATCTTCCCGATGATCCCCGTCGTGCTCCGCCCCGCCATCAGCTCGATCCGCTCCACACGGCCGCCCCAGGACTCCACCAAGTCCCAGCCCACCACGTCTTCCTTCCGCTGGTAGTCCGCGCCCTTCGTCAACACGTCCGGCTGCACCGCGCGGATCAACTCCAAAGGCGTGTCCTCATCAAACAGCACCACCGCGTCCACGTGCGCCAGCGACGCCAAGATGTGCGCCCGGTCCTGCTCCTGTTGCACCGGCCGGGTCGGGCCCTTGAGCCGCTGCACCGAGACGTCGGTGTTCAGCCCAACGATCATGCACTGCCCCAGGTGCGCCGACTTCTCCAGGTAGTCCACGTGCCCGCGGTGCAAGAGGTCGAAGCAGCCGTTGGTGAAGACCACCTTGCGGCCTGCCGCACGTTGTTGGGCAGCGAACTCCGCCGCCTCGTCGCGCGTCATCACCTTGCGGTCGTTCTGCCGGGCGGTCGAGCCCAGCGATTCCATGATCTCCGGCCCGGTCACCGCTGCGGCCCCGAACTTCGTCGCCTTCACCCCCGCCGCCGCGTTGGCCAAGAACATCGCCTGCGCGATCGTCGCCCCAGCGGTCAACGCCAGCAACGCCGTCGCCGCGACCACATCCCCGCATCCCGTGACATCCGCCAACTCGCTGGGCAGCCGCACCGGCACGCTGTCGTGCCCGTCCGCCGAGACGCTCGTCATGCCGTGCGAACCCCGCGTGACCAACGCATAGGTCACGCCCAGCTCGTCGATCATCTTTCGCCCCGCGGCAACCGCGTCCGCCTCTTCGGTGATCGCGTTGCCGAAGTACAACGACGTCTCCAAACGGTTGGGCTTCATCACCGTCGCACCAGAAAAATGCGTCCAAGGCACCGCCTTGGGGTCCACCAAAACCGGCTTGTCTCCCGCAGCCTCGATCGCGGCCCGGGCGACCGCTTCAGTCACCACCCCCTTGCCGTAGTCCGAAATCAAAACCGCGTCGGCCTGGGCCACCTGCGCCCGGACGGAGGCCACCAGTTGCGCTTCGACCTCGGCCGTCGGCGGGCCGGACTGCTCTTTGTCCACCCGGATGACCTGCTGCTTCCGCGCCACGATCCGCGTTTTGCGCGTCGTCGGCCGATCCGTATCCACGACCAACCCATCACAGGACACGCCCAAGCTCTCCGCCTGCCGCCGAAACAGCGTCGCATCATCATCGTCACCCACGATGCCACAACGCTGGCCTGCGCGCCCAGCGCAACCAGGCACTTCGCGGCGTTCGCGGCACCCCCAAGCTTGTTCTGCTCCCGCTGCACATCCAGCACCGGCACCGGCGCCTCGGGGCTGATCCTTTGCAGATCGCCCTGGATATAGGCATCGAGCATCACGTCGCCGACCACCACAACTTTGTGGTTCAGCATCGCTTGCAACAGGTCGGCGGTCTGACTGGGCGAAAGGTCTTGCATGCATCAAGCCAAGAAAATTTACCGCGACTTCAGGTACGCCACATAAGCCGCGACGCCGTCTTCCACCGAATGGAACGGCTGGGCAAAGCCCGCGCGACGCAGCTTGCTGACCGTCGCCTGGGTGTAGTACTGGTACTGGTTCCGCAGGTCATCGGGCATCGGGATGAACTTCAGCGTCGGCTTGATATCCAACGCCGCGAAGACCGCGCGTGACAGGTCCGCGAACGTCCGCGCTTCGCCGGTGCCGACGTTGTAAACGTCGTTGGGGGCCTCGTCGGTGACCGGCGCGTTCATCAGGAAGACCGTCGCCTCAACCGCGTCCTTGACGTAGATGAAGTCGCGCTCCTGGTCGCCGTGGGCCACGCCCGGGCGGTACGACTCGAACAGGCGGGCTTCGCGCGTCTCGCCGATCTGGTGGAACCAGTGGTACGCCATCGACGCCATGCGGCCTTTGTGCGTCTCCATCGGCCCGTAGACGTTGAAGTACTTGATCCCCGCCCAGCGCGGCGGCTGGGGCTTGCCGGCCTCGCGCTCTTGGATCGCAAACAGGTCGAAGAGGTGCTTGGACTCGCCGTACAGGTGCATCGGCTGGTAGATATTGGGGTCCACCTCGTCGTCAAACCCCTTGTTGCCGTCGCCGTAGGTCGAGGCGGAAGACGCGTACACGAAAGGCACATCGCAAGACGCGCACCAGTGCCAGATGTGGCGGGTGTACTCGGTGTTGTTAGCCATGACCTCCGCGCGGTTCTCCGCGGTCGTCGAGCTGTTGGCGCCCAGGTGGTAGACCTGCTTGATGCCCGACGGGCCGTGGTCCAGCCAGGCCAGGAACTTGGACTTGTCTAGGTAAAGCTCCGCCGGGGCCTCGTCGGGGTAGTTCACTTCCGCCGGGGCGTCGGCGACAGGGTTAGCCTCCCCCGCGATGGAAGGGTAATGGTCGACCGCCAGAATGGGGGTCTCCCCCCGCTCGCGCAGGGCCTGCACGAGGTTGGCTCCGATGAATCCGTTGGCGCCGGTCACAATAAACATGGGCGGAGTATAGCCGGGCGCAGCGGGGTACCATGAATCCATGAATGAATCGGCCCCACCCGACGCGCCCGCGACGCAGCCTGAATCCAGCCCTTGGTCGACCGCCGACAAGATCAAGCGCGTCCTCTGGATGTACTTGGGCAAGACCCTGTTCCGCGCCAGCTTCCACAACATGTACGCCTACCGTCGACTGGTGCTCCGGCTGTTCGGTGCGGACATCGCGCCCGGCGCCCGCGTTCGGCCGACCGCGCACATCGAGATCCCCTGGCACCTGAAGCTCGGCCGGGACTGCGTCATCGGCGACCACGCGATCCTCTACAGCCTCGGCGTCATCACCGTCGGCGAACGCACGATCGTTTCCCAGTACGCCCACCTGTGTGCCGGCACCCACGACTTCACCGACGCAGCATTCCCGCTTGTTCGTGAGCCGATCACACTGGGCGATGACGCCTGGATCGCTGCCGATGCTTTCGTCGGCCCCGGGGTGACCGTAGGCGACCGTGCGGTGCTGGGCGCCCGGTCCTGCGCCTATCGCGATATCCCGGCAGGCAAAGTCTGCGTCGGCAACCCCGCCAAGGTGCTTAAAGACCGCGTGATTACATGAACCTTGCCAGTGAGTCCATCTAACCCAACTGATCCCATCAAGATCGCTTGGGCTGATCCGCCAGATTGACCAGCCGGGTCATCAACCCGCCAAAGTTCTGCTCCGGGTCGTACTGCGTGCGCACGTGCTCCCTTGCCGCGGGACCCATCTTCGCCCGCAGCTCCGCATCATCCGCCAAGCGGGTCAACGCCTCGCCGATCGCCGACCAGTCGTCGACGTCACACAGCAGGCCGGTCTGCTCATGCCGAATCATCTCGGGGATCCCCGCTAGGCGGGTAGTGACCACCGGCAAGCCGCAGGCCGCCGCTTCCAGAATCGCCCAGGGTGCATGTCATGCCGCGTGGGCAGCGTGAACATATCCATCGAAGGCAGCACCTCGCCCAGCAGCTTTTCCCGGTCCACCGCCCCATGCCAAATCACGTTTTTCGCCGCATGGTCCGGCACCGCCAAGCGTGAACACACGTGCAGCTCCACCCGGTCCGCGAGCTTCTCTTGGTGCAGCTTCAACAGCTCCGGCCCACACTTGCGGACAAAGTCGTTGCCCACGAACGCCAGCCGCACCAACTCGCCCGCCGCCCGTGCCGGGTGCTGCCCGCGGTGCGTCTCCGGCGGGACCAGCGAGTTTCGGCAAATATGCACCCGCTGCTCCGGCACGCCAAAGTCTTCACGCAGCGAGCCCGAGCACCACGCGTTGCGGCACACCACCAGGTCCGCGTGGGCGTACAGCTTGGTCTCCGCCCGGTGCAACGGCAAGGTGCCCAGCCGCGACTTGCCGAACTCGCTGACCGCCTGCGCCGCGGTCGCGTCGATGTTGACCGCGAACTTCGTCGCAGCGCTGGTGTAATCCAGCAACGCGCCCGCATTGTTCTCCGTCACGATATGCACCGCATCAAACCGCTCCAAAGGCAACGCGGTCTTCAGCCACTTGCGGATCACCCACCGCCACATCTTGTAGTACCGCCAGGCGTGCTGATCCCAGCCGTTCAACTGGGGCATGCCTTTGCCCACCAGCGCCATCCACTTCGGGCGTTCCAGCCGCACGAAAACCGCGTCCAGGTCTTCGCGTCCCTCGGCGAACTGACGCATCGAGTTGTGGTAATTCCCAAAGCCCAGATAGGCGGTGGACAGAAACAACACGCGCGCCGGCCCCTGCCTCTTCGTCGGCGGGAGCTGGTCGGGTGTGATGCCCTGCAGGTTGGTCGTTTCAAGGCGGATCATGGCGCAGCCGGTATAGTAGCCGCCCCGCAACGTCCTGCGTTTGAAAGGGGTTTAGGCATCCGCGTCCTGCACGTCGCCCATTCCATCGACCCGCGCTCGGGGGGCACCACGACCGCCATCGCGGGCCTGACCCAGGCACAGGCCGAAGCCGGGTTGGATGTTCATCTGTTGGCCACTCACCCTGCCGACTTTGATGCGCGCATCGCCGAGGCCCTGCGTGAGAAAGGCGTGAGCGTCAGCCTCATCGGCCCCGCGACGGGTCCGCTGCAACGACATCCCCAGCTCTCGTCGGCGATCGACCAGGCTGTGGCCGATACCGACGTCGTGCATATCCATACGGTCTGGGAAGAACCGCAGCACCTCGCAGCACGGTCGGCCAAAAAGCAGAACGTGCCCTACCTCATCTCGCCACACGGCATGCTGGACCCCTGGAGCCTGTCGCAGAGCAAGTGGAAGAAAAAACTCTACCTGGCCTGGCGACTCCGCAAGAACCTGAACGACGCCACCGCGCTGAGCTTCACCACGCCGATCGAGCAGCAGCTTGTCCGCCAGCTGGGCCTTCGCCCGCCCGGGGTCATTGAAGTCCTCGGGCTGGACCTGAATGAATACGAAACGCTTCCGCCCGCCCGCGCGTTCCACGAGAAGTTCCCGGAGGTGGGCGACCGCCGAATCGTGCTGTTTTTGTCCCGGCTGCACCTGAAAAAAGGGCTCGATCTGCTGCTCCCAGCGTTTGCCCAGGCAAAGCTCGCGGACACGGTCTTGGTTCTGGCCGGGCCGGATGACGACGGGTACCAAGCTGATGTCCAGGCGATGGTGCAGGAACTCGGCCTGGACGAGCAGGTGATCTTCACGGGCATGCTCTTTGACCGGGATAAGCACGCAGCCTTGGCGGCGGCGGACTTGTTCGTGCTGCCCAGCTATCAAGAAAACTTCGGGCTGGTGGTGATCGAAGCCATGGCTGCGGGGCTGCCCGTGGTCATCAGCGATCAGGTCAACCTGCACCCGATGGTGACCGAAGCCGGGGCCGGCGAGGTGATCCAGACCCAGACCGATCAGGTCGCCGACGCGATCACGCGCTGGATGCAGGACGACGCCCAACGCGAAGCCGTGGGCGAAAAAGCGCGGGCCGAGGCGTTTGCGCGGTTCGCCTGGCCGGCGATCGGCGAACGCTGGGTCAGCCACTACGATGCGGTGCGGAAGGGCCAGTTAAACCCACGGAGTCAGCAGGGATGAGCCAGAGCCGGATGCGTGTGAACCTCGAAAGGGTCGCCAACCGTTTGAACCACACCGTCGCGGTGCGCTACGGCGAAACGTTCCCGTTCTGGTACATCTGCGAGTACCCCAAGGCCGGGGGAACCTGGCTCGGGCGCATGCTTGCGGACTACATGGGCATCCCCTTCCCCCAGCACACCGTCTTCCCAATCGGCTGTGAAGCGATGATGCACAACCACTGGGGCTACGACAAGCGTCTCCGCCGGGTGTTCTACCTGTACCGCGACGGCCGGGACGTCATGGTCTCGTTCTACTTCATGCGGATGCGTCGCGTCGCCGACCCCAACAACCCCCGGGGCAACATCCACCGCAAGGCCTACGAAGACCTGTTCGGCAAAGGGTTCGACCCCGACAACATCCGCGCCAACCTGCCCAAGTTCATCGAGCACGAGATCCACAGCCCCCGCGACTGCCGGATCAATTGGCCCGACCACATCCGCCAATGGCGGCAGCCCGAACGCGAGCACGTGGCCTACCTCAGCTATGAGCAGTTGCTCGAGGACGCGGCGGGCACGCTGACACGCTGCCTGAATCAGCACGGCGTCAACGTCGACACCCAAAGGCTCCACGAATCGATCGACCGCTACTCGTTCGAGCGCGTCACCGGCCGCAAACGCGGGCAGGAAGACGCGGGCTCATTCCTCCGCAAGGGCGTCGCCGGCGACTGGGTCAACCACTTCACCAAAGAAGCAGGCGAAGTCTTCAATCAACACTGCGGCAACGCGCTCGTCGAGCTGGGCTACGAGTCGGATAAAAACTGGGTCGACCGCCACGACTTCGTGACCGCCTGATCGCCTAAACGTCTTCAGCGTATGACGTCGACGCGTCCATCGGCACCATGACAAACACCTGTTCGTTGGCGCGGGACAGCATCGACCCCACGATCGTCAACGACAGCCAGACCCCCGCAATCGTCAACAGGTACAAGAAAGCAAACTGCGAAGGTTCGCCGCGCGCGATCCCCATGATGTGCCCCAGCCCCGCGCCCAACGGCGCAATCACCAGCGGGAGATTGCCATGCGTGGTCAGGTACTCATCAAATAATCGGCAGTACATCCCCAACAGCATGGCGTACACGAACATCGCGTAGATGCCGCCTTCCGCTGCGCCGTAGCCAATCACGCCCGGGGGCAGGGTGTAGTTGTCCGGCGCGCGGACCCGCAGCATGTCCGGCACGTCTTGAGACAACGCAGAGGGCTTGTTGGGCCAAAGGTTTCGAGGCACCGCGTACACCAGGAAGTACTTCACCTGAAACAGATGTCGCTGTTCGTGCTCTTCCGGGAAGACCTCCATCGCCCACATCGAACCCGCTGCCGTGTGCTGACCATCCAGAATTTTGGACACCCCCGGCGCAACCCACGACAACGAGACCAGGGACTCCATCCGCTTGCTCAGAGAGGTATTGCGCTGGCTGGAGGTCCGCAGGCCGGTCACAAACAGCACCAGAAGCACCGGGATCACACACACAATCGTCAGTCGCTTCATCGCCTGCTTCGGCGGGAGGTAACGGAACTGGGCATAGTACATGCCCCAAACCACCGCGGCCCCCAGCGACAGGATCGGGCGTCGGCTGAACTGCCGAAGGTGGGGCACGATCAACATGAGCAGCAAGCCAATGCAGATCGCCACGAACACCGGGTTCTTGATCCGCTTGATCATGACCCAGCCCGCCAGCACCGCCGCTGCGGTCTTAAAGCCCATGGCGGTGTAGCTGCCGATGATCGCGATCGCCCCCTTGCGGAAGAAGATCAACCCCAGCGTGCCGATGATCCCCAGTGCGATCGCCAGGGCCAATAACCCCTGGTCCTTGAACTGGGCCCGCGGCGCAGCAAACACCCGGGACAGCGTCGGCGGGCCCGGCAGGTGGCGGTAGATCGCCTCGAAAACCATGTAAAACCCGGTGCAGAACACCGCGAACAACAGCCCCGACATCCCGCGTTCCATCACCGGGTACTGGCCCCAGTCGCCGGTCCAGAGTGAAAACGCCCCACTGCTGGGCTGGAAGATCACAAAACCCGTCAGGAAGATATTGCGTATCGTCAGCAGGTCCCGACGTTTTTTGGTGTAGTCGTAGATCAGCCGACCCAGAATGAACAGGCTAAGCGTCCAAAGGTAGATCGCAATGAGCTTTTCCACGATGGACCGCCTCGAGAAACTGAGCGCCAGCCCGGCGCTACGGCGAAAACCTCGGCCTGTTCACCTCACGCGTCAACCCGACGCCGGGGGCCTGGATCAAGCCCCCCAGTGTATCGAACCGCGCCATGACCGGCTTAACCCCAAACCCCGCCCAAGACGCCTGACCGCAGCCCGCAGATCCTTATGGGGCCTCGCGTTGACCGGCGCGCTGTCTCTTATGGTCCCCGCCCAAGCGGACGAGCCGATCGCCTACCTGCCGACCTTCGCCCGCTCCGGCGACCGCCTCCGCTGGTGCCAGCCCCGCCTGATCCTCGACGGCTGGTGGCCCTGGATCAACCGCTACGCCGCCCCCGCCGCGGACTCCGACGCCACGCGCCTGCTCATCCACCTGCCCTTTGGCAAAAACGCCGACGAGCCCATGGATGCCGACGGCTACCTGGAAATGCGAGACGCCGGCCTGATCAACGTCACCGACACCTTCGTCGACGCCTGGAACGACTTCCACCAGCGCTACCCCGAGGTCGAAGTCATTTTCTACACCGGCACATTTGCGTATGACCCCGACTTCGTCGCGCTCCAGAACGACGAAGACGCTTGGCGACAACGGGCCGACGAAGCCTTGGCCCCGTTCCTGGCCGTTGAGGGCGCCAGCATCGCGATGGACAAAGTGACGGGCACCGGCGAGCAGCACATCGTCTACCGGTACGCGCGGGAGCTGGCCGAGCGCATGCAAGCCGACGGCCGAACCCTCTACGTCGAAGGCATGCACCTCAGCCAGCAACCGCACTGGTGGGACCTGCCCGTCATCGTCACCGAAGATCAACACCGCCAGATCATGAGTCAGCCAGAGAAGTTCGCCACGCGTGAACAGTTGGCCGAGCTGGGCACCGAGGTCATCCTCCTCGCACGCCACGGCCGAGCCAACGCCACCTGGTTCCAAACCGTTCAGGACTACGACTACACGCCCCTGGCCCGACTGTTCGGCAACTGGCGCGATCGGCGAAACACGCCGCCCCCCGACGCCGCCGACTAAGCCTTGCCCGCCATCTCCAGGCACGCCCGCGCCACACGCTCCCACGTCCACGTCGCCGCCTGCGCAGCGTTCGCGTCGCCCACCGCCTGCCGGTCGGTCTGGGCCGCCTGATCGATCGCCGCGCCCAACGACGCCGGGTCATTGGGGTCAAACAACAGGTTGCCGGTGCCCTGGGCCCAGTCCCGGTACGAGGGCAGGTCCGGCGCCAAGTACATCTTCCCGAACGTCATCGCCAGCCCGGGGGTCCCCGAGTTCAAGCTGTCCACCCGGGGCACGACCATCACATCCCCCGCAGCGACCAGCCCGTGCACCTGCTCGTCCGGCACGTAGGTATCGATCACCACCGCGCCTTCCTTCTCCAAAAACCCGCGCCAACGCTTCACGTCCAGCCAACGACGGACCGCTTCACGCCGGCTGCGCTTGTACCGCGCCACACAGAAAAACCGCTTGTTCGGCGAACGGCTCGCCCGGAACCCCCGGATCAACAGCTCCAGCTCCGCGCGGTCACGTAGCGCCCCCAGCACCATCACCGCAAAGTCGTCCTCCGCCAACCCCACATCCGCCCGGACCGCCGCGCGGTCCACCTCCGGCTGACGCAGCCAGGGGTAGCTGAACCCCGTCGTCACCCGTCCCGGCAGGTCCTTCGTCGCAGGCCACTCGGCTTCGATCAGCCGGCGCGATGCTTCGGAGTAGTGATGCAGCCCCACGCACGAGCCGTAGACCATGCCATACAACGCTTTGAACTGCGCGTCCCCCTGCTGGCGGTGCGGATAGAAATTATTCACCGTCGAGACCATCGGCGTTACCGACGTCCACCGCTTCAACAACGCCTCGATCTCCGCCAACTCCTTGGCCCCCGGCCGACGCCAGTAGCTCAACGCCTCGGGCCAAAGCACGTGGACCAGGTCATAGTCCTTCGGGTTGTCCGTGAACAACCGGTCGTGGCTGGTCGCGACCTCCCAGCCACACGCTGCGTAACCGCTGGCGTAGGCCGCGTTGATCATGTCCTTGGCTGCGATCAAAACCTTTGGCATCTCACCGTCTCCCTTCGACCGCTGCCCGGTACACCTCGTGGTAGCGCTGCATCACGTTCGCCAAGCTCAACTGCGCCCCCAACGAGCGCACCGCGTCTTCCCCGGGCGGGTCCGCCAAACACCGGGTGACGCCTTCCGCCACCGCATCGGGCGTGTAAGGCGAGAAGAACCCCATCGCGCCCGGCGACAGCTCATCCAGCTCGCGGAACGCCGGCAGATCGTGCGCCAGCACCGGCCGCGCCGCCGCGATCCAGGTCGCCAACGAACCCGACGCCGACACCCGCAGGAAAGGCAACAACCCCAGGTCCGCCGCCGAAAGCCAGAGGTCCATCGTCGGGTCATCCAGATACCCCGTGATGCGGAAACGATCCGCCAAGCCCAACGCCGCCGCACGTTCATGCAACGCTTTCAACAGGTCCTGCACCGACGGGTCCGCGCCGGTCCCCCCCGCCAAGACCAGCACGACGTCTTCGGGCATCCCCTGCAGCGCATCCAGCGCCATCGGGCTTCCCTTGCGTTCGGAGATAAACCCCTGCAAGACGACGACCCGTCGGCCGGAGACCCCCAGTGCCTGCTTCGCCTGCTCGCGTTCGACCAGGCCTTGCCGGGCTTCGACGTAGTGCGGGATGACCACGGGCTTGAGCTTTCGCACGCAGCCGGGCATATCGCCCAGCTCGTGTCCCGAGTGCACGACCAACGCCGAGGCGTGCTTCGTCAACGCTTTGAGCGAGTGGTATGCGTCGCCGAAGTAGCGCTGCTTGACCAGCTTTACACGCGATAGCTTGCCTTGCCCTTGTTGCTTCTGCATCGGGGGCGGGGGCAGCGCATCCTTGATCCAGTCGGGGCGATACAGCTGGGCCTGATGCCCCGCCCGCACCGCCCGCGCCACCCGCCGAAGCCCCGCCGTGCCGTACACCGGAAACACATCATGCCAGGTCGCCACCGTCGCCGGCGAGCCGCTTAACAACCGATCCATCACCGCCGCCTGTTCCGCCTTGCCGCCCCAGACGTCGTGGTTGAACTGCAGATGCCAGACGTCCGCGTCCTTCAACGCCTCGCGTGCCAGGTCGACCTGCGCGCCGTTGGCCGCGGGGTCTTCGGTCAGCTCCATCGTGTGCTCGAGGACCTCAACGCCTTCCAGCGCCCGGGCCCCGCCCGCCAGCACCTGCCCGTACCGCAAAAGCCCGTGCCCCGACGGGCCAACCTGCAAAAACCCAACCCGCATCACGACACCCTGCCTTTCGCTCCCGCTCGCTTATGACGCACATACGCCCCCAGGCTCCGGCAAACCCCGCGCACCCGTTCCCGGGCCCAGGGCCACGCCAGACGCAACGCGCCGGACTCCGGCTGATACCCCCGGGCCTGCATCAACCCCCACGTCACCGCTTCGATGTCCGCCATCTCCGCCGGCGTCACCTTCGCCCGCCACTTCTCCGCGATCGACGGGTCCAAAGGCCCGGACACGTTCTGCTTCCAGGGCTCACGCTCGACGTTGACCCCCGATGCCTTCGCGTCCGTCCGTTCAAACCCAAGCATCTGCTCATCAAAAGTCAGGCCGAGGAACCCGCACACACGCGCCAACTCTTCCGCGGGATGATTCAACAGGTCTTCAAAACGCAGGCTGATCATCTGCTCCGAAAACCGCCGGCTGAGCCTTTGGTACTTAAACTCGCTGTGCCGCCAGGCCCCCGCGTCCTGCTGCACCGAGCCCATTGACCAAGGCAAGCCCCGCCAGGAATTCACCACCGCCCGCGGGTCCCGCACCAGATGCACAATCCGGCAACCCGGGAACGCCTCAACCAGCCAGGGCACCGCCATCAAGTGGTCCGGCGTCTTCTCGCCCACCCGGCTCACCCCACGCGCTTTCGCAAACACCCCAAGCCAATACCCAAACACCCCCGCGAAAGTCCGCTCGGCGGGGGACCACCGCGCCAACGCCCCTTCCCGGAACGCCTCGGCCTCCAACGCCATGTCCGCAAACTCCGGCGTGGCGATCACATCCGCCAGCAGCCGTCCAAAAGCTTCATCATCAGATAAGGGCAGATACCGCTCGGCCTGCTCCACAAACCGGCGATAAAAAAACGTCTCCGGCGCGACCGCCACCGACCCGTGCGCATCCAACAGGCGCTGCAACAGCGTCGTGCCCGATCGCGGGCAGCCCACTAGAAAAAACGGCGGCTCGGGGAGGTCTGCGTTCAAGAGCCGCATCCTATCAAGCCCCGTCCTTCGACTCGCCCGCCACGTTCACCTCGCCCTGCTCGCTCGCTGCACCGCCCACCCCCCGTCCGCGACGCAAAGCCTTTGCCGCATCCAGCACGCCGAGCAACTGCTTGGGCGCCAACACCCGGAGCAAGCCCAGGTACACCGCCAGCCCCAACGGGATGCACACAATCAGCCGCGACCAGGCCGGCAGGTCCACCATCAACTCCCGCATCCCCCACACCGCCGCGTACATCCCGCCCCCCGCCAACAGCGGGAAAAACGCCGGCCAAGCGAACGTCCGCAGCTTCATGTCGATATGCCGGGTCATCTCCCACGCCCCGTAAGGAATCAACACCCACCCGGTCAGGACCACCGCCCACGCCAGGTGGATCAGCTCGCCGCCCATCCACGCCACCGTCAGCAGCACGCCCAGATTCACCAGGCCGTTGATCATCGCCACCCGGAACTGCACGCCCGTCCGCCCCACCGCCGTGAGCACCGGCCCACGCATCGACGCCCAGCTCGCGTTCATGCCCCGCAGCGACAGCACCGCCATCAGCGGCGCCGACGCCAGCCACTTTTCCCCGAACACCACCGGCACCAAGTCCCAGGACACCGCCGACAGCAGCAGGAACGCCCCCGAACCAATCAACAACAGCAAATCAGAAATCTGAAGCACCGCCTGCTGCAGCCGCTGGGTCTGATCCTGCATCTTCGACAAGACCGGCAACCCCACACTCCGCACCGGCACGATCAGCAGCGTCCGCACGATCACCAGCATCCGCCGCGCCACGCCATAAAACCCCAGGTCCCCCGCGGTGAAGAAGCGGCCGATGATCAGGTCGTCCGCCTTCTGCGTCACAAAGAACATCAGCTGCGAACCCATCACACCCGAAGAAAACCGCACCAACTGCCCCACCGCCTCCTTCGAGAACAACAGGCTCGGCCGATGCGGCGTGAACCACAACAACAACGTCAGCGACAACGCTTGCTGCAACACGAAACGCGTGACCAACGCCCAGACCCCCGCGCCGGCCAACGCAGCGATCACCGCCACCGTGCCGCTGACCAGCGCCGTGCTGGTCTCGATGAAGCCCAGCCGTTTGTGCATCAGCTCGCGCATCAACAGCGACCGCTGCTGCGCGACCAGCGAAGACAGCACCAGGGACAACGCGCACACCCGGAGAATCGGCGTCAGCCGGGGCTCCTCGAAGAACGCGGAAACCCAAGGGGCCGCCACCAGCATCAGGACCATCAACCCCAGCCCCAGCCCAACGCTCATCCACCACGCGGTGGACACGAACGAACGCGTGAGTTCTTTTTTCTGCACCAAAGCCGGGCCGAGCCCCGCCTCAACAAACACGTTCAAAAACGCCACCGTCAAAGCCGCCAGCGCGATCAAACCAAATGCCTCGGGCTCCAGCAGCCGGGCCAACAGCACAAACACGACCAAGCCCGTGACCTGATTCGCCCCCCGCGCGATCATCGCCCAGACCGCCGCCCAGGCAGCCTGCTTCTTCATGCTCGGTGGGCCATCAGCTGACAAGCAGTCGCCTCATCCCCGTCACTCGGCCTGGGGCTCAGGCTCGGGCATCGTGATCGGCAGGTACCGCTCCAACCAGGGGAACGCCGCCGCCCGCTCATTGATCCGCTGAATCGCCTCGTCTGTCCAAGGCACGCCCGCCGCCGTCTTCCGGGGCTTGGCAAACAACTTGTCCGCACACGCCTGGATATACCCCGGCTCGGGCTCAACCTGCAAAAACTCACACAACCCCCGCAGGGCTTCGACCGGCGATGCAATCAAGTCTTCGTGGTGCTGCGTCGTCACGCGCTCCGCCGGCTCACGATCCATCACCAGCTGCACCCCCTCCGCCATCTGGAAGTAGCTCTCGATCACCTCCGCCAACGCCGGCTCGCCCCGCTTCCGCCACATCGTCGCGATGTTGTCCAGCGGGTACCGCACGTGATGCACAAAAAACAACGGCTTGGCGAGCTTCTGGTGCGCGATGTCCAGCAACGCCGGGTTGCTCCGCACCCGCAACGCGGTGTACATCCCCTTCTTGTCCCCGATCACCCGCAGCGTCGTGTACTTGCCCTGGTGCTGACCCTCGACGGCGTAGTTGTAGCCCGTCCAGTTGCGGTCCCGACTCGAGAACCAGTGGTCCCGGGACAGGATCAGCCCGAACAGCTGGCCCTGCGTGTAAGGCTTATCGAGATAGCGGAACAGGTCCAGCTCGTGGGAGATCACCATCTCCGGGTGGGCCGAGAGCAGCGACCCGACCAGGCTGTGCCCGCTGCGCTCGTAGCCGATGAACAGGCAGACCCGCTCGACGTTTTGGAGGTCCGATCGCTTGCGCAGCGCCCACGCGCCGCTGTCCAGCCAGCACCCGGCATGATGCCACGCGTTTTTGAATGAACCCAGCAACGCTCTGCCTCCTGTGCGACGGCAACGGCCGCCTGTAAAAAATGGCAGCAGGCGTCAACCTGCTGCCATCATCAAATGCTACATCAAACGGTGACGGGTTTTTTAGTCCTGGTTGATCAGCTCGTGAGCGTTCTGGAAGACCATCGCGGCATCGGCCTGGTTGCTGTTCGTGTTCGCGTCGTTGAGCACGAAAATGTTGTCCTGGTTCGTGTCATCGGCGGTTTCGCCGTTGCCGTACTGGGTGGAATCGAATTCGTTGTCATTCTCAAATTCGACGTGGCCATCATTAAACACCGTCGTCCCGCGCCAATCGCCGTCGTTGATCCGGCCGTGGATGCTGCTGACTTGCCCCGTAGCGTCCGCACCGGTGTTCCGGTCACTCATGATGATCGCCGAGGTATTCAGCGTCTCGCTCCACTCCTTGCGGCGGTTGCTGGTCGTCGGTTCCAAGGCGAAGGCTGCGGTGCCGATCTTAAGCATGGCAAAGGAGAAGTTGTTTTCCGTGACCGCATTCTGAGTCCATTCCGTCGCGTCGCCTTCGACCGGGGAAATCGCGTAATCGCCGGTGAAGCTGTCGGCTTCAAGCATGGCCCGGTAGCGCGTCGCGGGGTCCATGCCGTTGTTGGTTTGATTGGTTGAGCCTGCCCACGAGTTGTTCGCCAAAGGCGCGTCGCCCTGAGCGGTGATACCCGGGAACCAGCTCCGGTTGGACTGAGCGAAGACCACCATCGCCTGGTGGATGCCCCGGCCTTGCGTGTTGGACTGCATCTGGCGTGCGGTCCGGCGGGCAGCGCCCAAGGCAGGCAGCAGGATGCCGATGAGCAGCGCGATGATCGAGATGACCACGAGCAGTTCAATCAGCGTGAAACCGTGCGGCGCACGGGCCGATCGTTCCGAAGAAAACTTAAACATAAGCCAACATCTCCTTGACCCTTCCGGGTCGGTTAGGAACAAGCGGGCAATGAATGCATGAATGAGGAAGCTGGGATCGCCCCAGCGAAGACCGCCTGTTCAGATTGAATCCAGTAAAACATGCAGATGCAAGACAACGTATACGGGGCACCACGAATGCCTGAAAAGCGTGGCAAGTTGCGCGTGAACGCCTAACCGTTACTCAAACATAACCCACATGACCACAGAAGCCAAGCCCTAACGCTCTCAGAATCGCCCTTGATTGCCTATTAAGACTGTCTTCCCTGTCCACACATACCCCCCCGAGCCTGACCGTGCCGCCCCGGGATTCCGCCCCGGCCGACACCCGCACCGAAAAACGCCCCTCTCGACTCTGGGGCGGGCTCGCCGCAGGCTACACGCTGGCCTTGCTGATCGCGACACACTGGCCCCGTCTGTCGGTGCCTTCGGTGCTGCCTCAAGGGATCTGGGCGCAGGTGTTTCCGCTGGACAAGCTCGCCCACGCGGGGCTGTTCACCGTCTGGACATACCTCATGCTGCGGGCCTGGCCCCGTCGACTCGGAGGCATCTGGGCCGCCGCCGCGCTCAGCCTCGTGTACGCGCCGCTGAACGAGCTGACTCAGACCCTGGTCCCCGGGCGCACCTACGACCTAGCCGACGCCGCCGCGAACCTGGCTGCAAGCCTCTGCGTCTGCCTGGCGCTGCTGCCCCGGCCCGACCCCAGCCAAGCCACCCGCATCATCGCCTGGCTCGCGCGGCTCACCCTCATCCTCGCCATCCCCCAGACCATTCCCCTGGCCTTCACCGCCGAGGGCAGCCGACGCCTGCTCAAGCTCTACGCCGACTTCAACCAACCGCTCTTCGGCACCGATAAAGCCGTCCACTTCTACACCGCTTTCATCCTCACCCTCACCCTGTACCTCGCCAAACCCCTGGGCATCCACCGACCCCGGGCGTCCGCAGCCTTGATGGGCCTGGTACTGGCGCTCAGCGCTTCACTGCTTGAAATCGTTCAGGTCTACGCCGGCCGCATCTCCCAGCCGGACCTCACTGACATCTGGCACCACCATCGGGGCTTCATCGCAGCCCTGCTCATTCTCACCAACTTCGTCTTCCTCCGGCACTTCGCCCAACAACTCCGCCACGCCGCCCGTGTCGTGCTCGGCCTGAACGCCCCGCCCACCAGCCAAGGCGACACCCCGCCGCCGCCCGAGTCTTTCGTCACCGATGCCGCGCTCGTCTCGGGCTTGACGCTCGTCTCCCGATTCACCGGCCTGATCCGCGACGCGGTGCTCGCGGCGGTGCTCGGCCTGTCGTGGATCGCCGACGCCTTCTTCGTCGGCTTCCTCATCCCCAACCTCTTCCGCAGGCTCTTCGGCGAAGGCGCCATCACCGCGGCGTTCATCCCCCGGTACACCCAACTCCGCGCAGAAGACCCCGACCTGGCCAAGCGGTTCGTCTCCGCCTGCCTGGTTCTGCTGGCGGTGGTCCTCGCCGCGATCGTGCTCCTGGGCGAAGCCCTGCTCGCCTTGATCGCCAACTCTGCCTCACTCAACGACTCCACCGCGCTGACGCTGCAGTTCGCCCGCATCATGCTGCCCTACATGCCACTGGTCTGCGGCGTGGCGTTCATTGGCGCGGTGCTGCAGGTTCACCGACGCTTCGGCCCGCCCGCCGCGGCTCCGATCCTGCTCAACCTCGTGATGATCGGCGTGGCCTGGCTCGTGGGCTTTGGCAACCATCAGCCGCACGCCAACCCCAGCGTGACCCGTTATGCCGCGCACGCGATCGCCTGGTCCGTCGTCGTTGCCGGCATGCTGCAACTGGCCTGGATGTCGATCGTGCTCCTGCGTTGCACAAAGCTGACCCGTACATTCTCAGGCGTCCGCCCTGCGATGCGCACGATGCTCGTCACCTTCGTCCCGATGCTCATCGGCCTGGGCGTCTTCCAAGTCAACGCGCTGCTGGACGCTCTGATCGCCTGGGGCCTGTCGCCCCAAACCGACCTGATCGGGCTGGGCGAGCAAAACCCGATGCAGACCGGCGACGTCGCGGCGTTGCAATGGGCCCAACGCCTGTACCAGTTCCCCTTGGGGGTCTTCGGCGTCGCCATCGCCACCGCGATCTTCCCCGCCCTCGCTGCGGCTTCCCAGCGCAACGACGACAACGCCAGCTACCTCGCGACCCTCCGCCAGGGGCTCCGCCTGACGGTTTTCATCGCCCTGCCCGCGACCGCTGGCCTGATGCTGATCGCCCTGCCAGCCGCCCGGATGATCTACCAGCGCGGCGCGTTCGACCTCGCGGACGCCCAACGTGTCGCCGTGATCCTCACCGGCTACAGCGCCTCGATCTGGGCTTATTCGCTCACGCACGTCCTGACCCGCGCGTTCTACGCCAAGGACGACCCCAGGACGCCGCTGCGGGTCAGCCTGATGATGGTCGCGGTCAACCTGACGCTGAACCTGATCCTGATCTGGCCGCTGGGTGCTGCGGGGTTGGCCTGGTCGACCGCCTGCAGCGCATCGCTGGGCTCGCTGATCCTGCTGCGCAAGCTCCGTCGACATGCCGGGCAGGGGTTGGTCGATGCGGCGGTCAAACGCAGCTGGCTGCACACCGCTCTCGCCACCGCCGCGATGGCCGGCGTCATCGGCCTGCTGGTCTTCACCCTCGACCTCGCGAACACCAGCGCCATGGGCAACGCCGTCGTCACCCTCGGCCTCACCGCCTTGGGTGCCCTCATCGTCCTCGGCAGCGCGTGGGTCCTGAAACGCGACGAACTGACGTGGCTAACCCGGCGTCGCTAGTCAATTCCAATCCACGTCTGTGGGATTGATGACCCGGATCCAAAGCAAGCACGGGCTGGCGTCAACCAGAAGCAAATCACCTACTATATTGAGAGCAAGTCGCAGCAAGGCTGCCCCAAGCTGTCAATCACGCTTGAAGCGGCAGCCCGCTTTCCTCGGCTGCACTACTGACTGATCCCCCGATATGTCGAGTGAACAACCAATTACAACAGCAGACACGCCATCCACTCCGCCAACGGATGCCGGACGTGGTGAAAACACCCGGCTCGACCGTCAGCTCGTGGTGGTCTTGCTGGGCGCGCTGCTGCTGGTGGCGTCACTGATCTCATATCTGTTGTTCGACACCTCCGAGCAACCCGCGATCTTGGCGATGCTGTCGGCGATTCTTCTGGGTGCCCCGGTCACGATCGACACCGCGCGCAGCATCTTCGGTCGCGACTCCCAGCAACGGCACACCGAAGAGTTGGTGATGCTGGCCTTCCTCGCTTCGTTCGCGGCTTCGCGTTACGTCGAAGCCGCATCGATCGCGTTGTTTATGCTCTTGGCTTCGCTCATCGTGAACCGGACCGCTGCCGGCGCTCGGAGCACGATCGAGTCCCTGATCAACGTGTCGCCCAAGCTCGCCACCCGTCGAGCCAACGGCAGCGAAGAGCAAGTTGAAGCCGCCAGCCTCCAGCCGGGCGATCTCGTCGTCGTCCGGCCGGGCGATCAGGTGCCCTGCGATGGCCGCGTCTTGTCTGGCTTGAGCTCGCTGGATGAAAAATACATCACCGGGGAGTCCCACCCCGTCGACAAAAGCACCGACGACACTGTCTTTGCCGGCAGCTTCAACCTCACGGGCATGCTCACGATCGAAGTCGACAAACCCTTGTCCGAGAGCACACTGGGCAAGGTGCAGGAGCTGATCCTCGATGCGGCCAACTACAAGACCCCGGTCACCAAGCTGCTCGATCAGTTCACCCACTACTACACCCCGCTGGTGCTCTACATCGCGGGGATCGTGTTTTTTGCCACGCAGGATGTCACCCTGGTGATCAGCCTGCTGCTGATCGCCTGCCCCATGGAAATCATCATCTCGGGGCCACTGGCGATCGTCGCTTCGCTGAGCGCTGCGGCACGGCTCGGCGTGATGATCAAAAACGTCACCGATATTGAAGTCGCGCACAAGCTCACCGCAATCGTCTTTGACAAAACAGGCACCCTGACGACCGGCAACCTCGCGGTCACCAAGCTGCACCCCCTGCCGGGCACCAACCCCGCTGAGCTCTTGCAGATCGCCGCTTCACTTCAGCAGAATTCTCAGCACCCCATCGCCCGCGCGGTCGTTGCCGTTGCGGACAAAGCCCGGGTCACACGATCCGAGGTCGACGGCTTCGAGGAACTGATCGGGCGCGGCGTGCGCGGCACCTTGTCGGGCCGCGAGGTCATGGCAGGCCGCGAATCATGGATGAGACAATGCGAGGTCTACCTCCCGGACAACCTGCTTGAAGAAGCGGGGAGTTTGAGTGTGATGCTGCTGGCAGTGGACGGCCAGTGCATCGGCTGGCTCGGCCTCTCCGACCAGTTGCGTGACGGCGCCAAGCCGATCCTGGACGACCTCAGAGACCTGGGGCTCCAGCAGCGCATGATGGTCACCGGCGACCGCCACGGCCCGGCCCGGCAAGTCGCCCACCGCCTGGCCCTGACCGGGATCGTTGCGGAGGCTCTGCCCGGCGAGAAGCTGGCAATCGTCCAAGAACTGAAAGAGCGTGGCCACACCGTCGCGGTGATCGGCGATGGCGTGAACGACGGCCCGGCACTCGCCGCCGCCGACCTGTCCATCGCCATGGGGGCCGCCGGGTCCGACGTTGCGATCAATGCCGCGTCCATCGCCCTGATGAACAGCCAGCTCAATCGGCTGCCTTTTCTCATCCGGCTCTCGCACGCCACCAAGCGCGTGATCCGGCAGAACATCACCTTCGTCTTGGTCTACATCTTGACGATGATCGTCCTGCTGACCATCGGCCTCGTGACCCCGATCATCGCGGCGCTTGCCCACGGCGTCAGCTCGGTCATCGTGGTCGCCAACTCCGCACGACTCATCCGCCAAGGCGAAGACCTGCCAAGACTCGAGGAACAAGAGCGGAGCCAGGCCGCCCAGTCGCCTACCCCCAAGACACGCGAACAACCGCTCCCAGTCACGGATTCCAATGCGGTCGTCGGACGCATCGCAGGGTAATCGCACGTCAACTGTGGACAGATCCATCGATGCCCAAGTGGTCGGCGTTGGTTTGGCATTCGTTCACCGGGTCTTGCATGGGGCAAACCACGATGTAACCCCGGGCGGACCTAGATCGTGCTCAAGGCAAGCGTTGGCGTCGCTTGCCGGGCCTTGCCGATAGTCTGGGAGCCGGGTGTCGCTGCCTCCGCAGGTGGCCGGCCCGGCGGGATACGTGAACACGGAGATCGGCACGCATGGGATGGTTTTTGTCCAGCAGCCCCAAGAAAAAGGGCAAAAAGAAGACTTCGGCCAAGCGATCCACCCGCAAGGGGGCTTCGCCGGAGCCTTTTGACCCCGAGAGCCTGCGTCGCGCGATGCACTGGGGCGGCGGGTTCGTGGCGGTGGTCGGCTTCACGATCGCCTGGGTCATCAGCCGGGACGCACTGATGGACTACGCCAGCCGGGCCCACCCGGTCCAGGGGCGGCAGATCGTGCTGGTAGACCAACCGGCGTGGATGACGGCTGAGCTCGCAGACCCGATCGCGAGTTTGGCGGCAGAAGAACTGACGAACGACCGGTTTGATCAGCAGGCTTTGGCCGACGCCCGCGCGGCGTTGCTGGCGTCCCCTTGGATCAAGCAGGTGCATCAGGTGCAGCGCGTCGGCGACGGCACGGTGCAGGTCACCGCGGATTACCGGACCCCGGTCGTCGCGGTGCGGGATATGGCTCAGGATGATGCGTACTACTTGGTGGACATCGAGGGCGTGGTGCTGGCCGGGCCCTGGCGGCGTTCGACGGTCGCCGGGCAGCGGTTTCAGTACATCGCCGGCGTCGCGTCACGTCCGCCGGCTGCGGGGGAAGTCTGGCCGGGCGAAGATGTGCAAGCGGGGATCGACCTCGCCGCACTGCTCGCAGCAGAGCCCTATGCGGACCAGATTCTGGGGTATCACGTTTACCCACGTGGGATCGACGGCGACCAGCACGACCTTGTGCTCAGCTTGGTGAACAACGCCTCGATAACCTGGGGCCTGCCACCCGAACAAGGCCTGCCGATCGAAGCGATTTCCGCAGCAGGCAAGATGCAGCACTTGCACTCGCAATTCGAGCGCTACAACCGCAGCCAACTTTGCGAGCCCGGGGCCCATGTGTTCATCAACGATATATATCTGACTCATCAGAACTCGCCGCTGTGATCCTTGTGACGGATTGGCGATAGACCTCAAACATGATCGAGCACGAAGCGCAGCCTGAGCCGGAGAACGTAGAGCCGGTCTTGCTCGGCCAGGTCCTGCCGCCGAAGGATGAAGCTCAGGCCCCCGAGCCCGAGCCGCCGGCACGCTGGGGGCATGCGCTGGGGCCGAAGCTGGTGCTGATCGGGTGGTCGGCGTGGCTGATGGGGTCCTGGTTGGCGACGCTGCCTTTGGGCCCGCCGAGCAAAGCAGCGCGGTGGATGGTCTTCGCGTCGCTGGCGGGGCTGATGCTGGTGTACCCGGTGTATCGGCTGAGCCAGCGTGCGCCGGGGATGTGGATCAAACGGGGCGCAGATCAAGACCCGGATGTGCCCGCACGGCATCCCTGGCTGGTCTGGCTGGTGCTTTTGGATGTGGTGTCGATGCTGATCGTCTGGCAGGCGGTGGTTTGGCCTTTGATGCTGGCTGCGAGGTGGTCGGTGGCACAGACGCTTTGGCTGAACCTGACGGTCTGTGCCTGGGGCATGCTGGCCGGGGCCCTGACCGCGATGGGTTGCCACGCGACGCGCGGGCTGCCGCGGACGCTCACCGCAGCGCTGATGGTGGTATTGATACTCGGCGAACCCTTGCTGGCGATGATCCTGGTCCCCGGCGAGCAGCTCTTGCAAGCGGGTTGGCCGACGTGGAACCTCAGCCCGTTGCCGGGTGTCTCGGCGTTAAGCGGAAACGAAGAGCCCGAGTTGTCGATCTGGGCGGCCCGGGCGCTGGGCACGCTGCTGGCGGCGGGGGTGGCGTGGGTCGCGGTGGCGTGGTGGTCGCAACGACGAAACAGCCCATAACCCCGGGATGGTCCAAACGGCTTTTCGTCGCACGCCGGGCGTGCTACGATCTCCCTTCGCGATTCACACTCGCCAAACATTTTTGCAACCCCCTACACCCCTTCGGAGGTGCGACGTGGAATTTATTACCGCTGACGAAAAAGCCAAGATCGAAGAACGCCTGGAGGCCCTGAAAGCCAACCGCGTGGTGCTCTCCAAGCGGATCAATGAAGCCCGGGCGCAGGGGGACCTGAAAGAGAATGCCGACTACCACGCCGCCCGTGAAGACCAGGGCATGGAAGAGGCTGAGATCAAGCGGCTCGAAGAACGTTTGGCCAGCGCGACCGTGGCCGACGACATCGAGATCCCCGAGGACATGGTGTTCCTGGGCGCGACGGTGAAGCTGCGCGATCTCGCGGACGACGATGTGGACCTGTACAAGCTCGTGGGCGAAGCATCGGGCAACTTTGATGGCGACGCGATTGAAGTCACCGCCTCCAGCCCGCTGGGCGAAGCCCTGATGAAAGCCCGGATCGGCGAAACGATCAAAGCAGACCTGCCCCGGGGCAGTCGGCGGTACGAAATCCTCGAAATCGTGGACTAAAAACCTGCCAGAACCGGGTTTTCTGCGTTTTTGCGGAACAGACCACCCTGGACGGGCGTTGAAACGGAAGGTTTAGTTCATCGGGCTCGGCGATACAATGCAGGGCCAAGGAGTTATCCCATGCCGACCGTATCCTCAAAGCGTCCGTTCACGACCCACACCCTGCTCGCGGCTTTGGCGTCCGGCACGATGAGCCTGGCGCTGGCGGGGATGTCCACGGGGCAGATCTACAACAACCAGTCCGGCCGGGCGTTGGACGCCAACCCCGGCGTCGGCAGCGGCGCGATCAACGGGCAGGTCGGCCCCACCCCCGCCGACTTCCGCCGACGCAACGACCTGATCACCGGCAACACCACCAGCTTCGGCGCCTTCCGCGACGAAGTGGGCTACGGCTCGGCGGCGGACTTCCGCGATGCGCTGGGGTCCGACGACCTGTCCCGTTTCCGGTTCCAGTCCGTGCCTCGCACGCCCGGCTCGCCGGAGTTCTCCGCCTTTGAAACCTTCAGCACCCCGGGCTCGGGCAGCCTGCCGTCCAACCCGTATGACTTTGAACCCGTCGTGATCGGGGGCAACCGCCTCAGCAACCTCGCCAGCCGGACCAACCCCGGCCTGCGTTCTTCCCTGGGCGTCGTCGGCCAACCCAACGCCAACCTCCGCCAGACCATCGGCCTGGTCGGCGTGGACGCGAACAACCTGCTGGAAATCCAAGCCGACCCCTCGCTAGGAATCATCACCCAGGTTCAGCCACGCCCAGGCGCGACGACCGCAGCCCAGTTCGGGCGGGACATCAACGCAGCGCTGCTGCCGGAAACCGATGCACCAGTGAACCCCGAAGCCCGCGTCGAAGCCGACCCGATCGACGGCCTGGCGACCACTGGCGTCGACTCCGTGCCGCTGGCCGAACGCCCCAACGGCCTAGGCGCGTTCATCGGCCAGCAGCTCCAGCCCGGCCGGCTGCAGCCCGACGGCACCTACGCCGAGCCCAACGAGGACCAGGTGCAACGCCTGCGTGACCTGATCCTCGAAGAAAGCGAATCCGAAGAAGGCGAAGGCGCGGACACCGCCTTTGACAGCCTGCTGCGTGACATCACCGACGAGAACCGCGAAGACACGGACCTCGGCGAAGCCGGCGACCTCCCGGTGGATGTCCCATCGCAAGAAGAGCTCGACGCCGCTGCAGAAGAGCGTGAAGCCACACGCCAGCGTCTGCTGGAATTCCTGCAGGAAAACGCGCCCGAAGGCGTGACCGTCACCGAAGACAACCTCTCGGAACAAGGCGCTTTGGGTGAACTGATCGAGGAACTCGACTACGAGCTGCCCGAACTCCGGACGCTCGTGGGCGAGCGTGAGTCGCGTGTCGCTGAGCTCATGGCCCAGGCCGAGCAAGAGATGGGCGAAGGGCAGTACTTCACGGCAGACAACACCTACCAGCGTGTGCTGGCGCTCTCGCCCGATGAGCCTTTGGCCCGCGCCGGCCGGGTGCACGCCCTAATGGGTGCGGGGATGGTGCGGTCCGCTGCGGTGCAGCTCCGTCAGTTGTTTGAGGATCACCCCGAACTGATCGCCGCGCGCTACGGCGACGTGCTGCTGCCCAGTGCCGAACGCCTGGACCGGATCGACGACGACCTCAACCGCATGATCGATCAGCCCAACACCGGCGACGAGGCTGGCATCATGCTGGCGTACCTGGGTTATCAGCTTCGCTCGACGCCGTTGATCCGTTATGGTCTGGACCGCGCGGAAGCCAAGTCCCCGCGCGACTCCCTGATCCCGTTGCTCCGACGCATCTGGCTTGACGAACGTTGAACCGAACCCCCACGCCTGCCTGTGACCCCTGAGACCGATCTTTCAACCGGCGAGAACGCCGCCGCTTTGGCCCAGCAACTGGATGAGGTCAACGCGCTGTTCCGTGTTGCCGCCGCCTTGGCCGGGGCCGGCGATCTCATGCATGTCCTAGACACCGCCGCCCACGCGATCACGCACGCCATGAACGGCCGGGCGGCGTCGCTACGCTTGCTGGAGAACGACCCCGACAACGACCGGCCGAGCCTGATCCCCAAAGCGATCTACAACCTGCCCCATGCCTACCTGACCCGCGGCGTGCTCAGCCTGGACACCGAAGACCTGTTCGAGCCCGCCCTGAAAGGTCAAAGCGTCTATGTCTATGACCTCAACCACGACGAGCGGGTCCAGCTCCGGGCCGAGGCCAAAGCCTTGGGGCTCGTGTCCATGCTCGCG
This sequence comes from Phycisphaeraceae bacterium, assembly GCA_965230305.1. GTDB lineage: Bacteria > Planctomycetota > Phycisphaerae > Phycisphaerales > Phycisphaeraceae. The sequence goes on from OZ245998.1 coordinate 1,427,513, forward strand.
GTCGGCGTGATCTTCCACGGCGAACCGCTGGGCACGATCCAGATCTTCACCGAAACCCCCCGCCGATTCTCAAACTTCGAGATCCGTCTGCTCCAAGCGATGGGGCAGGTCCTGGGCAGCGCGATCGAGAACACCAGGCTCGAAACCGCGCGCCAGGAAAACCAGGCGCTGAACCGGCAGCTGCAGCTGGCGTCGGACGTGCAGCAACGGATGCTGCCCGAGCCGCCGGCGATCCCCGGCTACGACACCGCCGCGCGCTACGTGCCCAGCCTGGACCTGGCGGGCGACCTGTACGACTTCATCAAGCTCGACGGCAACTGGGGCCTCGCGGTGGCGGACGTCGTCGGCAAGGGCGTGCCCGCGTCGCTGATGATGGCCTCGGTGCGTGCGTCGTTGCGGGCCTACGCGCACGAGACGTACAACCTGGACGAGATCCTGAGCAAGGTCAACAAAGCCCTCTGCCGCGATACGCTGGACAACGAGTTCGTGACGATGTTCTATGGCGTGCTGGACCCCAACGCGCACCGGTTCACCTACTGCAACGCGGGGCACGAGCCCCCGTTGGTCGCCCGACGCGGCGAGATCATCCCGCTAACCACCGGCGGGCTGATCGTGGGCATCGAAAAAGACACGCCTTACGAACGTGCGGTCCTGGGCCTGGAGCCCGGCGACACCGTCCTGTTCTACACCGATGGCCTGTCCGAAGCCCTGAACTTCGACAACCAGCAATTTGGCAAGACGCGGATCGAGCAAGCCCTGTTGGCGGTCACACAGAACCCCGACGCCAGCGCTCAGGATGTGCTCAACCACATCCTCTGGGAAAAGCGGCGCTTCACCGGGCTGCGTCGCGCGACAGACGACCTGACGCTGGTGGTTTTGAAAAAACACCCCTGACAGGCCAAAAACTTATTCATCTTCGATGCTCGCACGGACCAGCCAAATATTCGTAATGAACTGAAAAACCGGGTGCTCGCTGCTTACTACAACCCGCCCACCATTCTCGACATGCATCTGGTCGTAGGGGAATGGATCACGGATTACGACTTGGGTGATCCAAGCCCGGTCATTAATGATTTCATACTCGACTCCTGTGACCAAGACGGCGTGGCCGATACCTGACGAAGGAATCCGAAACGCAAGGATAATGGGCTGATCAGATCTGAGGTGGTTGATGATCGCTTCGGGAGTTGGCGCTCCTTGGAACACGTTGCCCGAAATCATGACACGCCGGCCGTCTGCGTCGCGCATGATCCCATTCAAGTTTCGGGTCATCTCCACCCAGCCCGCTGGGAAATTCCCAGTTTGTCCGAATGTGCGTTGAACGATCTCAGCTTGACTGATCTCGACGCCGCTGTACCGCAAACACAACTCAATGCATGCGGCCCAACACCAGACCTCTGCTCGTTGAAACTCAAACTCTTCTATCACCCGGGATTCATCCAGCGAAACCTCACCCGCCGCAGCCGAGAACGCGAAAACCCACACACACAAAACACATAGCCCATGCCAGATAACTGACCTCATCATGATGCCCTTTCCCGAAATGGCTTTGTAAACCAATAGTTCAACCGTACCCCAGCCGATGCATCATCTCATGAAATGACTCAGATACAAGATTACTTAACCCGATTTCTTCGCGGGGGGGCACCGGCTTGAGCACCCCCGAAACGTAGGCCAACCAACTCGGGTCCTCCCGCAGACCGCAGTAGTCAGCGATCGCGCTTAGCGCCTCGGCAGAGGCGTCGCACAGCGATTCATACCGCACCGTGTGGACCTTCCCCGCTTCGGCCAACGCCAGCCCCCGCCGCATCGTGACGATCCACTCGACCGCAGCCCGGTCTTCGTGACGCTCGATCTGCTCGATCGCTTCGGCCTGCGGGCCCAACGCATCGTCGAAAGCAACCACATCCCTCACCAGCAGCTTCCACTTGCGGTCGTCTCGGCCCCACCAGTCGTCCCGCGCGCCGTCCACCTCCACGCCGCTCTGCTGAGACCACTTGGTGATCGAGGTCAGCGTGTCCAACCCGTTGCGGATCAAGAACAAACACTTCGCATCCGGGTAAACGTGCTCCACCAGATCGTGGCGGAACACGAGCTCGGGGTACTTGTCACAGACCCGCCGACCAGCGCTGATCAGCAGGGCATACGCGTGCAGGCGACGCAGCGATCGGGCCTGGCGAGGCGTGATGTCATCGGCTGACATGGCGTACTTCGCGTCGCTGTCGGTATAGCTGCCGATCACATCATCGATGGGCAACGCAGCCTGCCAAAGGGCTTTGGGCTCGTTGAGGAAGACCAGGTCCCGGTGCAGCCCCAGGAGCTTGCCCAGGATGGTGGTGCCGCTGCGTCCGGTGCCGAGGATGAACACCGGACGGTCGACCCGACGAGGCATCGGCAGGCGCTTGGCCAGCCTGAATTGGGCGAACAGCAGTGGATTCAGCCAGCGTGCGCCGGTGGTCAGCGGCCGACCCTGGAGAAACGCGTGAGCGGCGAGGCGTTGAAAGGCCTTGCGCGGCCGGAACTTCCAGTCTTGCGGAGTGAGCTGGGCAACCATGGACGCCGCAGCATAACGCTGATTGGACTAAATGCGTGGCGCATGGGGCGAGCCATGCGCCACGCAAGCCCCTTCCCCCTGGAAAGGCTCGGTGTCATGCCTTACACGACCCGAAAATACTACCGAGCCTGATTCACACAACAGTGCCACCGTTATAGCACTGACCCCAAAAAAACCTCACGCCACCCCGAGGTCAGCCGGCTGGGCTTGGCCGGGTCCATCACCCACTGCACCAGCTCGTTCTTATTCAACGCCAAACCCGGCGATACCCCTGCCGCTTCGCAGTGCTCCAGCACCCGCGGCCAATACGCATCGATCCGGGCCTGCTCCTCCTCGCTGGGCTTACGCCCCCGGAGCATCTTGGGCATCGGCCCAGCCAAAGCCTCGGCCGTCAGGTCCACAATCGTCTGCCCGTAGCCGTCCTTCACCGCCTTGGGGATGTGCTTCCGCTGCCGCAACTCCTGCACGCTCTTGACAGGCTTGGTCGCCAGCTCCGCCAACAGATCGTCTTTCAGCACCGTCCGGGTCGGCACATCATGGGCCTCCGCCACCTCCGCGCGCCAGAGCATCAACTTATCCAGCACCGCCCGCTGGGGCTTACTCATCCGGTTCTTCCGAACCCCCTTGAGCCTTTGGGTCAAGGGCTCAAACACGTACAGCGAAGCCTCTTCAAACTTTTCGCACTCCGCAGCACACCAGGGCCCGCGCGACCCGCCGGGGCAGCTGTCCAGGCGTTCATGCAACGCTTCGCGCATCGCCAACAGGTAACGCACATCGTCGGCGGCATAGCGCCGCTGCATCTTTGTCAGTGGTCGGCGGTCCCACTGGCTGAACTTTGCCCCCGCGTTCAGGCTCGCCCCCAGCAGCTCTTCCGCCAGACGAGTCAACGAGATGGGGTAGTCCAGCCCGACCATCCCCGCTGCGATCTGGGTGTCAAACACATTCCGAGGCAGCTCCCCCAGATGCCGATACACCGGCTCGAGGTCCTGCACCGCGGCGTGAAGCACCTTCTCGATCGCCGGGTCGGCCACGAGCTGCCAGAAGCCTGTCAGGTCCAGCCCCGCCATGGGATCGATCAGCCAGATGTCCCCGTTGGTCGCGACCTGCACCAAGCACAGCTTGGAGTAAAACGTCGCCTCGCCGATGAACTCGGTGTCGTAAGCAAACAGGCCGGATTGTCGCAAGATCTCAACCAGGTCATCTAGAATCGCCTGCTCGTCCACCCACTGGGCCACGTCGTTCGTGACCAACGGGTGGTCGATCGCCGGCAGAGGCGGCGCGTCCTTCGCGTGAGCGTGGGCGTCCTCGTGTTCTTGCTGGCGGTGCTTGGACCGGTAGCCTTTGATCTGCGGCTTAAACGGCGAGGCTTCGGCGGCTTGAGACGAGCTGGGTTTAGACATAAACCTTCCAGGAACGGCCTCGCAGTGTACCAGCCTCAACCCCTCTGTTTTTTCAGGACCTTTTGATGCAGACCCCCCTTAGCTTCTCAGGCGTCGTGCCCTCCTTGGCCCAGGTCGGCGAACTCGGCCCCCCCCGCACCGAGATCGGCGTCGGCTGCCTGATGCCCTGGGCTGGCAAGCTGTACGTCCTGAACTACAACTCCCACAAACGTGACTCGGGGTACGGCGTCAGCCTCCGCCGGATCGAGCCGGACATGTCGATGGAAGTCGTGCCCGAGACGCTCGGCATCGACGGCACGTACACCAACCGCTTCGTCCACTTTGAATCCAACCAACTCGTCATCGGCCCGCACGTCATCGATGCCCAGCACAACATCCGCACCGTCCCCGAGCTCGAGCCGCTCCGCGTCTGCGGCACGACCTGGCACCTCACGGACCCCGAGAACCTCGTCTACGTCCTGTGCATGGAAGGCGAGCTCTTTGAGCTGAACGTCAACACGCTCGAGTGCAAGCAGGTCTTCGACCTGCAGCAGGTGATGGACACCGTCGGCGAGATGCACGTGCACTTCAAAGACTGCTACTGCTGCTTCGGCCGGCTGGTGATCTGCAGCAACGAGTACTACGAAAAGGACTGGAAGGGCGAGCAGGCCCGCGGGCGACTGGCGGAGTTCGACGGCAAGCAATGGACCATCCTCGAACGCAAGCCCTTCACCTGCATCAGCGGCCGAAAGACCTTCGGCGGCACCATGTTCGCCACCGGCTGGGACCGCGCCAGCGCGATCATGAAGGTCTACACCGACGCCGACCAGAACTGGACGACCTACCGCCTGCCCAAAGCCTCGCACTGCTTTGACCACAAGTGGCAGACCGAGTGGCCCCGCATCCGTGAGGTCGAGCACGAGCGCTTCCTGATGGACCACCACGGCATGTTCTACGAGCTGTCGCCCTGGGCCTACGGCAACCGCGTCTGGGGCGTCAAGCCGATCAGCCAACACCTGTGGGTCCACGGCGACTTCTGCTCCTGGCAGGGGATGCTGGTCTTGGGCGCGGACAACGCGTCGCCTTCGATGGGTGATTCGCCGACCACCGCCGAGCCGCAGTCGGGCTTGTGGTTCGGCAAGACCGACGACCTCTGGCAATTCGGCAAGCCCTCGGGCTGGGGCGGGCCCTGGTGGGACACCCAGGTGAAAGCCGGCGAGCCCAGCGACCCGTACCTAATGACGGGCTTTGAGCACAAGTGCCTGCACCTGAACGCCGACGCCGCGGCCCGCGTGCACATCGAAGTGGACTTCAAGGGCTGTGGCGAGTTCCACCGTTACATGACGCTGGACGTCGCAGACAACGGCTACACGCAGCACACCTTCCCCACGGGCTTCAGCGCCCACTGGGTCCGGCTGGTCAGTGACACGGACTGCACCGCAACCGCTCAGCTCGTCTACACCTAAGCGTCAATCATCCAACCGAAGCAGACGAATGCGGTCAACACGCAGGTGTTCGGCCGCATTTTCATTTTCAACCATGAAACGCAACAGGTGCAGACCAAGGTCTTCTACGGGGATCACCACCTCGCCGAGGGTGATCGTCTCGATCGGTCGGCCGTCGCCCTCGGGCGTGATGATCGTATTGGGCAGGCGATGCATCGGGAACTCCGAGTGGGCCTGGGCTGCGAGAGGCTTCACCTCGTCCATGTACACAGCCACGCTGAGCGGCGCCCGGATGTGCTGCACCGTGGCCTCAATACGGTAGCGCCCGGGTTCGGTGATGTTGACCACAAAGTCCAGGTAGCTGCCCGGTCCGCGTCGGAGCTGGGCGTGGACCATGCGCCCGCCTGAAGCGCCTTCAATCTCAACGGGGAAGTGGAAGTTGCCCCGGCGGTCGTAGTCGGCCGAGGTCTGCGTCGGCAACGCCTCGGCTTCCAGCCAGCCGTCGGCAGGGATCTCGGGGTAGCTGAACGTCAAATGCTCGCTCAGCCGGGCGATCACCGCGGCGTGCGCTTCTCCGGGCTCATGAGCCAGGTTGTCCCACTCGTGCGGGTCGGCGTCATGGTCGTAGAGCTCGGTCTCGCCCGTGATCGTCTGCGTCAGCCGATACCGGTTGTCCAGCACGACGTCGTAGCGGATGCCGTCCTCTTCGTGGGACATCACAACGGGGTGGTCCCAGTCTGCGTCCGCATCTTCCAAGAGGGGCACCAAGCTTTGGCCATCCAGTGTTTGCGGCTGCGGCGCGGGAAGCCCCAGCAGTTCCACCAGTGTCGGGTACAGGTCCAGCAGCGACACCGCCGAGTCACACACCGCGCCTGCCTCGATGCCCGGGCCGACGACGATCAGGTTGGAATGGCAGGCATCAAACCAAGGCTTGAACTTCCCCCAGCCTTCCTTCTCGCCGAGCATGAAGCCGTGGTCCGACCACAGCACGATGTAGCCCTGCTCCGCGTGCGGGCTCTGGTCCCACGCATCCAGCAGCCGACCGAGTTGATCGTCGGCAAAGGTCACCGAAGCCAGGTACGCCCGGGCCCAGCCCGCGACGTGGCCGCCGTCCACCAAGTCCTGATGGAACGTGGTGCCGAACTTGGCTTCGTTATGCGCCAGCAGTTGCAGGCGTTCGGGCAGGTCCGTCAAATCATGCTCGACCATCGCGGGCAGCTCGAACGCGTCCAGCGGGTAGCGGTCAAAGCACGCCTGCGGCAGGATCCAAGGCACGTGCGGCCGATAGATCCCCAGCGACATAAACACCGGGCCGCTGGCTTCCGCGAGGCGGTCGATGCCCCAGGTGACGACCTGCGCATCGGGCATCTCCAAGACGTCGATGTCCGTCACCGCCCAGCCCAGCGGGCCGGCGCGGTGGCCGGTGCCTTGGACCGTGCGGGGCTCGCGGGGTCGGCCGAAGTACTGCTGGAACTGTGAAGCATTGTCGCCATGGAAATTCTTGCCCGCGCCGATCGTCGCCCAGCCCTGCTGCTGCAGATGCATCGGCAGCGTGACCGCGTCCCCCGCGTAGTACCGCCAGGGTCGGCCCCAGTTGAAGTTGGAGATCGCGCCGGAGTTCACCGGATGGATACCGGTCATCACCGCGGTGCGCGACGGGAAGCACACCGGGCTGGGGCAGATCGTGCGCGTGAAGGTCATCCCCCGGTCCGCGAGCCGGCGGAGGTTCGGCGTGATCGCCTGGGGGTGGCCCTCCAGGACTTCATTCCAGTCGTTCAAGTCATCGATGTTGACGAATAAAACGCTCGGCCGAGTGATTGATTGAGCACAGGCCACCGTGCCCGCCCCTAAGCAAATAGCCAGCAGGACCCATAAGCGTTTCATCGACAGCTCCGTTCATCAAGCGCGTGCAGAAAAACAGCCTACCGGCGAGTGTCGGCCACAAAATCCCGAAATGCCTCAGGCGTATTCAAAACCGAGTCCAAGACGCCGTGGTTGACTTCCCGCCGGTGAGGCGGACAATATGGAGTCCCTCAGGGCCCCGCCTATGCAGCTCAATTTCCTCAACAGCAAGATCCATCACGCCCGGGTCACGCAATGCGACCCCGAGTACGTCGGCTCGATCACGATCGATGCCGAGTTGCTCGCCGCGGCGGGGATGCGCCCCAACGAAGCCGTTATGGTGCTGGATGTCGAAAACGGCGCTCGTTTTGAGACTTATATCATCCGAGGCGAGCCCGGCACCGGCATCATCGGGCTCAACGGGCCGTGCTCCAGCCTGTCGGCTGTCGGCAACCGGGTGATCGTGCTGACGTTTGCCCAGATGTCACCCGAGGAAGCCGACGTCACACCAGGCCACAGGTCGTGATCGCCGACGAGCAGAATCACATCGCCGAGGTCCGGCAACTGGACAGCCGACTCGAATCCCCCTTGGAAATCTGATTGCCGGCCGCCCCGAGCCGACGCAGCTTCATACCGCCAGGCGTTGCCGACCGACCTCGCGGAAGTGGTGCCCATAGACCCAGAGCGTCACCGCCAGGGGCAGGTGTTGCCGACGCCACAGCGCGGTCCAGCCCAGCAGCTTCCAGTACTGCCAACGCCCGGGGTGCAGCACGCCCAACTGAACGATCGACCGCGCGAACGCCGGCATCACCCGGAGCGTCTGCTTCAGCTTGCCCGGCGCGTCGATCCGCGGCGGCGTGTAGTCCTTCAGGAACGTCTTGACCCGTTGGTAGTAAGGCTCAGGGGCATAGATGTACCGCATGACCCGCCGATACCCAGCCTGCAACGTATCCAGAGGCATGCGGGTGACAACATTGGTCGAGCCGTCCACATTGTCTCCCGAGGACTCGCCCACCAGCCGCCCTTCGACGGACAGACGCTGATACAAACGCGTGCCGACGGGCGCCTGCAGGATGCCGACCATCGCGGTGCAGATGCCGCTTTGCTGGATGAAGTCGATCTGGCGTTGGAAGATGCTGGGCGTGTCCGAGTCAAAGCCAAGGATGAACCCGGCCTGCACCTGGATGCCCGCCTGGTGCAGCTTGCGCACGTCCGCCACCAGATCGCGCTTGAGGTTTTGCTTCTTGCTGCACTCGGTCAGCGCGTCGGTGTCCGGCGTCTCGATCCCGACAAACACCCGGTCAAACCCCGCTTCCACCATCCGCTTGGTCAGCTTCACGTCATCGGCCAGGTTGATCGACGCTTCGGTGCTCAGGGGCATGTGCGGCTTGCCCTTCCGCCAACGCGTCAATGCCGGCAACAACTCGTTCGCCGCCTTCTTGTTGCCGATCAGGTTGTCGTCCACGAAAAAGATCGAGCCCCGGTACCCCGTGGCGTACAGCGCATCCAGCTCGGCCACCATCTGAGGCACGTTCTTGGTCCGGGGCTTCCGCCCGAACAACGCCGTCACATTGCAGAAATCACAGTCAAACGGGCAGCCCCGGCTGAACTGTACCGCCATCTGCCCGTACCGCTTGATGTCCAACAGCTCCCATCGCGGGGTCGGCGTCTGCGTCATGTCTGGCTTGGTCTCGCTGGTGTACACCCGCTCCGCGCAGCCGGCCTGGAGGTCGGCCAAAAACTGCGGCAGGGTCTGCTCGGCTTCATCCAAAACCAGGTGATCCACCTCCGCGAACTTCTCGGGTTCGCAGGTAAACAACGGGCCACCGGCCACCACACGTTTGCCCATCGCTTTGGCCCGCTGGATGATCGACTTGGCCGAGTCCTGCTGGATGGTCATCCCGCCGATCATCACCAGGTCCGCCCAGCGCAGGTCCGCTTCGGTCAGCCGACGCACGTTGACATCCACCAGCCGGGTCTCCCAATCACTGGGCAGCAGCCCCGCCACGGTGATCAAGCCCAACGGCGGGATCGCGGCCCGCTTGCGAACAAAACGCAGGGCATGGCGGAAGCTCCAGAACGTATCGGGGAACGCGGGGTAGACCAGTAGCGTGCGCATGCGGTTTCCTTGACGGGTTCGAAGCCGTCATTGTGAAATGCGTTCCGCGCAAGGTCTTGTTTTCGAAGGTGTCTAATCAGCCCCAGCCGATCGGCTAAATGCGCCGCCCGCTAGTTCTTGGCGCGCCACGTAACCCGGCAGACATCACCGATGTAGTGGATGCGGATCTGATTGGTCACGCCGGGGATCCCCAGGGGCTCGCCCTTGACGATGACCAGCGGGTCGCCGGGCTCCGCCCAGCCCCGTTCGAGCATCAGCGCATCGAGGTTCGTCAGAAACTCAACCGCATCGTCCGGGCGTTCCATGCGGACCGCGGTCACGCCGAACATCAGCGACATCTGACGCAGCGCTCGGCGGTTGGAACTGACCGCGATGATCGGCACGGGCAAACGGTTCTGCGACAGGTAGCGTGCGCCCCCGCCGAGCTCGGACCAGTTGACGACGTACTTGGGCTCGAGGTCTTCCACGATGACGGAGACCGCGTGGGCCAGTGCTGCGGTGCGGTACTTGCTGTCCCGGGTTTTGGACGGCGGACGCCGCGTCGCGCTACCGTGGCTATTGTTGAAGGCTTCCATGTTGCGGGCGGCCATAGCCATGACCGCCACCGCCTGCTTGGGGAACTTGCCCACCGCCGTCTCGCCGGACAGCATCACCGCGTCGGCCCCCTCGTGGATCGCGTTGGCGACGTCCGAGACCTCCGCGCGGGTCGGGTGGCTGTTGCTGATCATCGACTCGAGCATCTGCGTCGCGACGATCACCGGCTTGCCGTAGGCATGCGCGGTGGAAATGATCTTCTTCTGCAGAACCGGAACCTCCGAGGGCTCCATCTCCACGCCCAGGTCGCCCCGGGCGACCATGATGCCGTCGGCCTCATCGCAGATCGCTTCGATGTCCTCAATCGCCTCGGGCTTCTCCACCTTCGCAATCACGGGCAAGGGCGAGCCGGTCTGGCTGTCGTGCCCGAGCTCGGCGAGCAGCTGCTTCAGCTCGACGAGGTCCTGTGCTTTACGCACGAAGCTGAGCGCGAGGAAGTCGACTTCGTGTTCAACGGCGAACGAGACGCACTGCCGGTCCCAATCCGTCAGCGACGGCGCCGACACCGCGGAGTCCGGCAGGTTGATCCCCTTCTTGTTGGACACCGTGCCGCCGGCGGTCACCCGGCAGTGCAGGCGCTTCTCCTGGTCGAACTCGGTGTACGGGTTGTCGATGCAAAGCAGGCGGACCGCGCCGTCGTTGATGAACACACGGTCGCCCGGCTGGACATCGTGGACGATCGCCGGGTAAGTCGTGGAAAGCACGGAAACCCCGGTGTCCTCGTACTTTCGGGTTTCCATTTCGAGTGTGGTGAACTCGACCCAGTCGCCGGGCGTGAGGTCGAAAGGCTCGGGCACGCGTTCGACCCGGATCTTGGGCCCGGACAGGTCGCCCAGCACGCCGATCGGGACGCCGGTTTGCTTAGCCGCCTCGCGGACGTTGGCGATGCGCTGAGCGAAATCGTCAAACGTGCCGTGGGAGAAATTGACGCGGAACACCCGGGCACCCTCTTCGATCAGCCGAACGAGGTGGTCGACCGACTCGGATGCCGGGCCGAGCGTGGCAAGGATTTTGGTCAATAAGTTAGAGTTGGGCATGCCGCTCCTGCGGGCGGGGGTGGCGGGCGTGACACGTCTGGAGATTCCAGACGATGTCCAAAGATATCGGCGATTGGCTTAGGCGTGGTGCAGATCGCGCAAAAGGAATAATTCCGCCCGCTCCGGGGTGAAGTACACGACAACCGCTTCACAGAAGGAGATTGGGCATGGACTTGGTGGATTGGGGCATCGTGTTCGCGGGCAGCTATGCCGCGCTGGGGCTTGTGTTTGGGCTGCTGTTTGTGGCCCGCGGGGTGCAGGTGGTGGACCCGGCCGCCGAGGGTTCGCCCTGGCGGTTTCGGCTGCTGATCCTGCCGGGGGTCGCTACGCTTTGGCCGGTGATGCTCCGCCAATGGCTGCGGGCGAGGCAGGTGGGCGCATGACACCGAAACAGCAACGAACCCATGGCGTGCTCTGGCTGGTCCTCGGCCCGCTGCTGGCGCTGGGGCTAGCCCTGGCGGTGCTGGCCCGGCAGCCGATCGCGGTGGAGCCGGCACCGACCGACGCCGCGGCTGAGGCGGTGAAGCCATGAGTCATGCGTATACCGCTGTGCAGTGGAACAAGCACAAGAAGGTCTACGACCTGGTGCTGTGGGCGCTGATCCTGCTTTACCTGACAGGGTTCATCGGCGTCAGCCTGGTGACGCATCCCGGCGACCACGCGATCCACCCACCTGTGCTGCTGCTCCGGGCGTTGGGCACGCTGAGCCTGTTGCTGTTAACCGTGACGCTCAGCATCGGGCCGCTGGTCAGGCTGTCGCCGCGCTTCGCCCCCCTGCTCTACAACCGCCGCCACCTGGGCGTCTCGCTGTTCTGCCTGGCGCTGCTGCACGGGCTGGCCGCGGTGGGTTTCTACCACGGCTTCGGTGTGACCAACCCCATCCGCTCGCTGTTCACCAGCAACACGAACTACACCTCGCTGGTGGGCTTCCCGTTTGAAACGCTAGGCGTGCTTGCATTGGCCATATTCTTTCTCATGGCGGCAACAAGCCACGACTTCTGGCTGAAGAACCTCAGCGCCCGGTGGTGGAAGACGCTGCACATGCTGGTGTATGTCGCCTACGGCCTGGTGATCCTGCACGTCGCGCTCGGCGCGTTGCAGAGCGAACGCTCGCCCGTGTACGTGATCCTGACGGCGGCATCACTTGGGCTGGTCACAGGGCTTCACATCCTGGCGGGCGCGAAAGAACACCGCGCCGATCGCGAGCGCGCCGCCCCGGCGAACGAAGGCTGGGTCGACGCCGGTGCGGTGGAGACGTTTGAACCCGATGCCGCCAAAGTCGTTCGACTGAGCCAGACCCATCGCGTGGCGGTCGTTCGGCACGGCGAGCGGGGTGAACTCTTGTCCTGCGTGTCCAACGTCTGCAAGCACCAGGGCGGGCCGTTGGGCGAAGGGCGAGTCGTTGATGGCTGCCTGACGTGCCCTTGGCATGGGTACCAGTACCTGCCCGCCGAGGGCCAAAGCCCGCCGCCGTTTACCGAGACGATCCCGACGTACCGCATCAAAGTGCAGTCCGGCCGAGTGCTGGTGCACCCCCAAGCCCTGCCGGAAGGCACCGCCGTTGAGCCCGCGCCAGTGGAGGAAAACCCATGAGCCGAAACGATTTCTACGTCGGATACCTGCCGCTGCCCGGCGGGCTCAAACGATTCTTGATGATGCTCCTGCCGATGCTTGTGCTGGCGGGCGTCGTGTCGGCGGTGGTCATCGCTCAGCAGCAGAAAGACCCCGGCGACGGCATCTGGACCCAGCTCACCGATGGCGCCACCGTCACGATGCAAGGCACGTACCTGGCGGAGCCTTACCCCATGCTGGCGGTCGGCCAAGACCGCGGTGTCGCGGTCTTCGCCATCGTCGCGCAGGGCAAACAAAACGCAGCCGCTTGGGCCTCGGCACAGGGCGTCGAGCATGGCGAGGCGGTCGAGCTGACCGCGTTCACGCTGAAGCGGGACAGCCTGACGCTGCTGGAACTGCAGGATGAACAGGCGATCCGAACGGTGCAGGCCGAGACGGTCTCACTGCCCTTGCCCAGCGCCGGCCAGCCGGTGACGCTTCGGGGCGAGATCATTGACCCCAAGTGCTACGCCGGCGCAATGAAGCCCGGCGAGGGGATCACCCACCGGGCCTGCGCGATCCTGTGTTTGCGGGGCGGCATCCCGCCGATGTTCGTCACCCGCCATGCCGACGGCTCGGCGACGTACTACTTGATCACCGGGCCCCAGGGCGAAGCGATCCTGGAACCCTTGCTGCCTTACGTGGGGCTACAGGTCGAAATCCAAGGCGACACGCACCCGTGGGGCAATCTTCGGGTGCTCCGGGTGGGCGAGATCCGCCAACTGTGAAGCCGAGCCGATTCCGAGCCAGGCTTCGGAATAAAACAGGGTGCCCGCTGGTTGGTCGGGCATGAACACCCCCTTCCTCGCAACCGTCCTGGCGTCTTCCGCAGTGTTTTTTGCAGGGTGCGCCGGTTACTCCCACACCCAGACCACGACGCCCGCTGAGCCGGTGGACGCCCGCCTCGACGCAGCGCCGAGTCTGGTGGACGTAACGACCGGCGAATCCGTCGCGCTGAGCGACCTGGAAGGCCAGTACATCGCGCTGCACTTCTTGTTGAAGACCGAGTGCCCGCTCTGCCTGCGGCACACCTGGGATTACCACAACCGCCAAGGTGAAACGCCGGACGTCACGCAGGTCTTTATCAAGCCCGACTCCGTGGAAGAAATCCAGGCTTGGCTGGGCGTGTCCCGCGAGAACCCGCCCAAGATTTATCAGGATGCCGACGCCGGCCTGGCGGAGCACTTTGCTATCCCCGACGGGTACCAATTCCACGGCGAGAGCGTCCACTACCCCGCGCTGATCATCCTCGGCCCCGAGCGTCAGGAAGTCTTCCGCTACGTCGGCAACCGGACGCAAGACCGCTACGGCTTTGACCGCTACCTGGCGACGATGGAAACCCTGCGGGCTGAATAAAACCACCGGCTGAATCAACGTGACCATGATCTGATCCGCTTCCGGATTCACCGCGCTGCCGGGCAGGCAGCCTTAACAAGAGGGTAAACATGTCCAAACCATTGACGATTGCGAGTTGGGTTTTGCGCGTGCTGATCGCGGCGATGTTCCTGATGGCAGGGATTAACAAACTCATCATGAACGCCGACGCACAAGCGATGTTTGATGAGCTGGGCGTGGGCACGCCGGGGATGTTGTTCACGGGCGTGCTGGAAGTCGTGGCCGCGGTGGTTGTTGTGGTCCCCAAAACCGTGATCTACGGGGCGGCGCTGGCGGCGGCGTTGATGCTCGGCGCCATCGTCAGCCACGTGGCGGTCTTGAGCGACGACAGCATGCTGCCGATGGCCTTCGTGCTGTTGCTGGCCAGCGCGGGCGTCGGTGTTTTGCATCGCCGGGAACTGCCGATGTTTAAGGCCAGCGAGGATGCTAAACTCGCTAGCTGATTGATTCCCTTGATGAGGCCGACTATGTCTTCTCACTCTGGCGAAGCCCCGAATACCCTCCATCCTGCCACGCCCGTGATCTACCTGCTCGAAGAGCTGGTCGAGGTCCTGAGTGTGGTCAGCGATGAGCAATACGTTCAGAAGCCCGTCGGCGTGATGCCCGGCACCATCGGCGGGCATGTCCGCCACTGCCTGGACCACGTGCAGACGCTGCTTCAATCTGTCGGCACCGGCTTGATCAACTACGACGACCGCAAGCGGGGCACCGATGTTGAAACCAACCGCGCCTCCGCCTTGTCGGTGATCCGGGAACAAGCCGACGCCTTGGCTGCGCTGCCCCCCGAGTTCATGCAGGCCAGCATTGGTCTGCGTGTGATGCTGACCGCCGACGGCGCGCCGATCGAGGTCGAGTCTTCCCTCGGCCGGGAGCTTGCGTTTGTGCTCTCGCACACGATCCACCACAACGCCATCATCGGCGCGATGGTCAAAACCCTCGGGCTGCCCGTGCCCGAACGCTTTGGCTACGCCCCATCGACGCAGGCATTCTTAAACCGCACGAACTAAGATTCAGCCGTGTTGTCCGACTGACCCACTCGGCTGAACCTATGTGCACCGTGACGTTTTTCCCAACCCCCGGCCAAGCCGAGTCGCCGGACACGGCCCGGCAAGGGTTTCGCATGCTCGCCAGCCGGGACGAGCTGCACCAACGCCCCGCTGCGCTGCCGCCCGAGATACAGACACACGGCCCAAGACGCGCCGCGTACCCCTTAGACCCGTCCGGCGGCGGGACTTGGGTGGCGGTGAATGATGCCGGTCTGACCGCGACGCTTTTGAACTACAACCTGCCCGAGCCGCCGGCCAAGTCCCCTGGCCTGCGTTCGCGCGGCCAACTGATCCCCGCGGTGCTTCACCTGGACAACGCGACCGAGGCGATGCAATGCCTTGAGTCCCAGGTCACGCCCGGCCAGCAGTTGCCTTTCCGCTTGGTGCTAGCAGATCGGGAGGCGGTGTGCGTGATGCGTTGCGACATGCAGGCCTACACGGTCGAGCATCTGGGCGGGCCCGGCGCTCGGCCCTGGTTCACCTCCTCGGGGCTCGGCGACCACCGCGTGCAGCCGCCCCGTGCAGCGTTGTACGACCAGATGCTGGCGGGGCTTAGCGACGAGGCGGCGTACCACGCGCAGGCCGCGTTCCATGAGCACCGTTGGGACCACCAGCCCGAGCTGTCGGTCAACATGCATCGGGCGGACGCGCGGACCGTGAGCCTGACCACGGTCGTCGTCGGCGACACGGTTTCACTGACCTACCACCCCGCGGGCCCGACGGACCCGGCGGCGGATGTGGAGGTGGTGCTTTGACGACGCCGGCCACCCGCGCTTGGCGTCGATGGCTGCCGCCCCAACGGTGGTGGCCGGCCTATCTCGTGCTGCTTCTGCTGTCGGCGGCTTTCCAAGGCGTCGTCACGATTTGGCCCGTTTGGCCGACGCAGTCCACCGCCGACCTAGACGTGGGCACGGTGCAGACCCCGGTGTTCGATGATGAGGGCGAACTGCCGGGCGACCCAGTGACGCTGGGGTATCAGATCGCCGGCCCGGCTGAGGCCGACCTCACCCTGATCGCGCTGCACGGCTCGCCCAGCTTCGGCCCGAACTTCACCGTCTTCGCGCCCCGCCTGATCGACGCGATGGCGGAGCAGGGCCTGTCGATCCGGGTGATCAGCCCCGACCTGCCGGGCTACGGCGAGTCCGACGAATGGGTGCCGGACTACAGCTGCAATGCGTACGCCCACTACACGCTGGCGCTGATGGACGAGCTCAGCATCGAGCGGGCCCATGTCCTGGGCTACTCGCTGGGCGGCGGCGTGGCGACCTGCATGACCGACCTCGCGCCCCATCGCATGCAGTCGATGATCTTCTTCGGCGGGCTCGGCGCGCAGGAAGTCGAAGGCACCGGCAACCACGGCTTCGAGCACTTCAAGTACGGCATCGCCTACGCGGCATTCGTCATAGGCCCGGAGCTGGCCCCGCACTTTGGGCTCCTGGGAGACCGTGCGGTTCGGCACGCCTTTGTCCGGAACTTCTGGGACACCGACCAGCGGCCCTACGGCGCGATGCTGGCCCGCGTCAGCAACACCGACCCCAAGCTGCCGGTCCTGCTACTGCAAGGCAACGACGACCCGCTCGTCCTGCCCGAGGCCGGCCGCTACCACCATGAACTGATCGAGCAGTCCGAGTTGGTGGTCCTGGACGGCGGGCACGGCGACATCTTTTTTGAGGCGGGCGTCGAGCCCATCGTCGAAGAAGTCGCCGACTTCCTGGCCCGCACGCAAGCCTCAGGGTACACGCCAACCCGACGGACCGTGGACCCGTTCACCCCGACCGCCGATGAAAACGCCGAGACGGCGCAGCTGGCGACGTCCCTGAAGCTCAAAGAGCAGATGAACCCCTGGCTGAAGATGGCGATCATCGCGCTGGCGACGTTCATCAGCGAGGACTACACCTGCATCTCCGTCGGCCTGTTGATCAACCATCAGCACACCGATCTGTTCCTGGGCGTGATCGCGTGTTTCCTGGGGATTTTTCTGGGCGATATCGCGCTGTTCCTGACCGGCCGCCTGGCGGGCACACGGGTGATGAAGTGGGGGCCGATCCGCAAATGGGCGCCGACGGAAACGCTCGACGAGCTGGGCAACTGGTACGAGAAGTACGGGTTCGTGGCGGTGTTCGCTTCACGCTTCATGCCCGGCACCCGCACGCCGCTGTACATCACCGCGGGGGTCGTCGGCGGGCACTCGCGAAAGTTCGTCGTCTGGGCGCTGATCAGCGACATCCTGTACACGCCTTTGATCGTGATCCTTGTCGCGAGCTTCGGCGACCGCCTGGCGGGCCCGCTGGTCGGGTTCTTTGGCAAGGGGTGGATCGCGGTGCTGGTGGCGGCGCTGATCATCTTCTTTGTCATGCGGATCGTGGTCAGCACGCTGACCCGTCGCGGCCGACAGATGCTGCTTGTGAAACTGCACAAGTTCGGGGCGCAGGAGTTTTGGCCGCCCAAGCTGTTCTATCTGCCGATGCTGCCGGTCTGGCTTTGGCTGACGATCAAGTATCGGCACCCGACGGTTTTTACCTCGGTGAACCCCGCGATCCCCGACGGCGGATTTGTCGGCGAATCCAAAGCCCAGATCCTCGATCACCTGCCCAGTGATGCGGTCTTGCCTTGGGTGCTGCTGGACGCGCCTGAACCTGCCGAGCACCTCGGACAAGTCATGCAGGACCGGGGCTGGTCGTTCCCGGTGATCCTCAAGCCGGACGTCGGCGAGCGCGGGTTCGGGCTGAAGAAAGCCAACTCGATCGAGGATGCCCGGGGCTATCTCGCCGAGGCGTCCGGCCGGGTGATTGCCCAGACGTTCGACCCCGGCCCCTACGAGGCGGGCGTCTTCTACATTCGGCACCCCGAGCAGGCCGACGGGTTTATCTACTCGATCACCGACAAGGTCTTCCCGGTCATTACCGGCGACGGGCAGCGCACGCTCGAGGACCTGATCTGGGACCACAAGCGATTCCGCATGCAGGCCAACGTGTTCCTGCACCGCCACCACCAGGACCGCCAGCGCGTGCTGGGCCAAGGCGAGACGCTGACGCTCGCCACCGCGGGCAACCATTGCCAGGGGACGCTGTTCCAGGATGGGTCACACCTGAACACCCCCGAGTTGACCAAGCGGATCGACGAGATCGCCAAAGGCTTTGAGGGCTTCTACTTCGGCCGGTTTGATGTCCGGTATGCCGATCCTCAAGCGTTCAAGCGGGGCGAAGACCTCAAGATCATTGAACTCAATGGCGTGACCAGCGAATCCACCAATATCTACGATCCGACTTGGCCGATCTGGCGGACGTACCGCGTCCTGATCGGGCAGTGGGTCCACGCGTACCAGATCGGCTCGGCCCTGTCCGCCCAAGGCGTCGCGCCGACCGGGCCGATGGGCTTGATCAAGCACTGGCGTCAGCTTCGGCAGGGGCCCAAACCGGTTGCGATCGCCGACTGATCTGTTTCGATTCAGCCGGTACACTGTCCCCGCAGGGCGTTGCCTGTACCGAATCCAACACCACGTACGCAATGGAGCTCACCGTGACGACCGCGACAAACGCGTTCCCGATCGATCTGTCTGCTTACCAATCTGTCGCTTTGGACCCCAGCGCCGCGGCGTTGACGGACGACCAGCGAGCGGCGTTGCAAGCCAACATCCAGCTCTGCCGCGACGCGATCGTGGTGTTCACCGCCTACGCAGGGGCCCGGGGTTTGAGCGGGCACTCGGGCGGGCCTTATGACACCGTGCCCGAGGTCGTGCTGGCGTTGGGATTCATCGAGCACGCCAAGCAGAACGGCGGGCCGAAGATCATGCCGGTGTTCTGGGATGAAGCCGGCCACCGCGTGGCAACGCAGTACCTGCTGAGCGTGCTGGAAGGCGCGATGCCGGCGGAGAAGCTGCTGCACTACCGCGAGTTTGACCAGCAGCTGCCGGGGCACCCCGAGCGGGGGCTGACGCCGGGCGTGAAGTTCTCTTCCGGTCGGCTGGGCCACATGTGGCCTTTCGTCAACGGCGTGGCGATGGCGCACCCCGACGAGATCGTACTGATGCTGGGGTCCGACGGCTCGCAGCAGGAAGGCAACGACGCCGAGGCCGCGCGACTGGCGGTGGCCCACCAACTGAACATCAAGCTGCTGATCGACGACAACGACGTCACGATCGCCGGCCACCCGACCGAGTACCTGCCGGGCTACAGCGTCGAGAAGACCCTCGCCGGCCACGGCCTGGACGTGAACACCGGCGACGGCGAAGACCTCGATTCCCTGTTCAGCCGCATGGCCAAGGCCATCACGACCCCCGGCCCGATCGCCCTGATCAACCAGCGCAAGATGGCGCCCGGCGTGCCCGGCGTTGAAGGCTCGCCCCACGGCCACGACGTGTTCAAGGTCGATCACGCCATCGCCTACCTCGAAGCCCGCGGCCTGACCGATTGCGTGGAACTCCTCCAGAACGCCCCGAAGGTGGAAGGCAAGCCAAAGTACCCCGGCTCGTCCGAAGAAGTCGGTGCCAACCGCGCCCTGTTCGGCAGCGCGATGGTCGAGGCCCTGGCGGAGCTGGACCCCGCCGAGCGTCAGCGGACCGTCCGCGTGTTTGACTGTGACCTGGAAGGCTCCACCGGCATCGCGGCGATCGGCAAGGCGTACCCCGAGATCTACGTCAAGGCCGGCATCATGGAGCGCGGCAACTACTCCGCCGCAGCGGGCTTTGGCTACGACGCAGACAAGCAGGGTGTGTTCGCCACCTTCTCCGCCTTCTTGGAGATGTGCATCAGCGAGATCACCATGGCCCGGCTGAACCAGTGCAACGTGCTGGCCCACTTCAGCCACGCCGGAGTCGACGACATGGCCGACAACACCTGCCACTTCGGCGTCAACAACCTGTTCGCCGACGGCGGGCTGGACACGCCCCACGGCCCGGACAACACCCGCCTGTACTTCCCGGGCGACCCCGCTCAGTTCGTCGCCTGCGTCAAGCGCGTCTTCAACGAAAAGGGCCTCCGCTTCGTGTTCTCCAACCGGTCCAAGATCCCCTACCTGCTCAAGGAAGACGGCACCCGGTTCTACGGCGACGACTACACCTTCACCCCCGGCCAGGACGACTTCATCCGCACTGGCACCGACGGTTACATCGTCAGCTACGGCTCAACGACCCACCGTGCAGTCGCCGCGATCGAAGCCCTCAAAGAACAAGGCCTTAGCGTCGGCCTAGTGAACAAAGCCACGCTGAACACTTTCGACGAAGACGCGATGACCAAGCTCGCCGCGTCGCCTTGCGTGCTGGTGGCTGAGGAGCTGAACGTGAAAACCGGCCTGGGGACGCGCTTCGCCGCTGCCCTGTTGCAACGCGGCTTCACCGGTAAGTTCAACCACATCGGTACCCACGTCGAAGGCCCCGGCGGGCTCTGGCAGCAGATGGGCGTCCAGGGGCTCGACCCCCAAGGCATCGCCCAGGCGTTCCAAAGCCTCCAGGCACAATAAGCCGATCCGAATCCACAACCGTCATCCGCTGCAAGTCGGTACGATTCCAAGTGTTTTCACGCTTGGAGTCTGCTGATGCTGCGCACTTTGATCTTGCTGGTTTCCCTCGGTCTCACTTGGGCTTCGGAAAGCCAATCGGCCAACGACACGCCGGCACCCAATATCGTCTTGATCTTCATCGACGACATGGGCTGGACTGACCTCAGCTGCTACGGCAGCGACCTGCACCGCACGCCGCACACCGACCGCCTCGCCGCCGAGGGCATGCGGTTCACCAACGCGTATGCCGCGGCCCACATCTGCTCGCCGACCCGAGCGGCACTGATGACCGGCCTATCCCCGGCGACGATGAACCTCACCGATTGGATCCCCGGCCACCCGCGACACAACGAACGCCTGAGCATGCCCGACTGGAGCCACCACATGCCCCAGGGTCAGCCAACGCTCGGCGAAATCCTCGGCGACGCCGGCTACACCACCGCCTGGCTGGGCAAGTGGCACCTCTCGGAAGAACCCGGCGACTACTTCGACGTGGTCGATCCGGCTTGGAACCGGAACACGAACCAGGACCGCGAAGACCCCAAGGGCGTCTTCTCGCTGACCCGGCAGGCCATCGATTTCATCGAGGCCAACCGCGACGGGCCTTTTTTCCTCGGCCTGTCACACTTTTCCGTGCACACCCCAGTGCGATTCAACCCGGAAGTCCGTGACCGCTACCGCGCACTTGTCCGGCGCAACGGCCTGCACACCCACCCCGGGTACGCCGCGATGGTCGAAGCACTGGACGATTCCGTCGGCCAGTTGCTTGATTACCTGGACGATGCCGGGCTAACCGAAAACACGATCGTGATATTCACCAGCGACAACGGTGGGCTGGACCCCCGTCCAACCAACAACGACCCGCTACGCGAAGGCAAAGGCCATCTCTACGAAGGCGGCACCCGGGTGCCCTTGATCGTGCGCTGGCCCGGCCACGTCGAAGCCGGGGCGGTGCAGGACGTGCTGGTCACGACGGTGGACTTCCTGCCGACCTTCGCCGGGCTTGCGGGGGTGGACTCGTTGCCGGACAACCTGGAGGGAGTAGACCTGCGCGGGCTTTGGCTCCAAGGCGATCCCCTGGCTGAGCGGGCGCTGTATTGGCACTACCCCCACTACCACCGTGGGATGCCCAGCAGCAGCATCCGCGTCGGCGATTTCAAACTGATCGAGTTCTTTGAGACCGGCCAAGTCGAGCTGTATAACCTCGCCAACGACCCCGGCGAGCAGCGCAACCTTGCCCAGAGCCAGCCCGAACAGGCCCAGGCCATGCTCGAACAACTCCAAGCTTGGCGCGATCGCGTCGGGGCACAGATGATGCAGCCCAACCCCAACTTCCAGCCTTGAAACCTGCTCCGGGGCCTCGCTCATGAGGTTTTTTTGAGCTTTTTGCCAATCGTGTGAAACCCACTGTTGCGCTCGGCGTCAGTTAGTAGGATTGGGTTGTCTGGTGCGCGTACGCCGCTGGACGGATTTGATCTTTCGACCATCATCTTGCTTAGGGACTAGATAAATGAAGCCATTGCTCGCCGCCGCTCTCACCGCCGCCGTCTGCCTGTCGCCCGCCGGCCTGGCCGACGAAACCATCCACGAGGGCAGCCTGACCGACACGGACGGCCGCATAGAAGAGTTTGGCGAATCCAAGATCGCCGACACCTACACCGTCACGGTCGCCGAGGGCGAATCGCTGGTCGTGGACCTGCAGTCGAACGTGTTCGACACCTACCTCTATGTCAACGGCCCCAACGGCGAATCGCTCAGCAACGACGACCACGAAGGCACCAACTCGCGTGTCGAAGTCCAACGCGCCACAGCCGGCGAGTGGACCATCCAGGCATCGCACTTTGGCTCCGAAGCGCAGGGCGACTACACCCTGACCATTGTCACCGAAGAAGCACCGAACCTGGTCGAAATCCTGTCCGAGCGAGGCGAGCTGACCGAAACCGACCGCCTTTCCTATAACGGCAAGTACGTCGACCCCTACGAACTCAACCTGCCGGCGAACACCCGGATCTTCGTCAACCTCCACGGCAACAACCTCGACACCTTCGTCTCGGTCGTCGGCCCCGATGGCTTCATCGGCAGCAACGACGATCACGGCGGCTCGACCGATTCGTACCTGGAGTTCCGCACCCTCGACGCCGGCGTCTACACCGTCTACGCCACCAGCTACGGCAACCACACCACCGGCGCGTACCAACTCATCGTTGAGCAAGCCGAGTAAACCTAAGCCTGGGCTGCGCCCCTGAACGTCTTGACACCCACCGAGCCCTCCATGTCACGGATCCTCCTCAGCACGCTCTTGGCCGGCCTGGCCGTGTTCTCGGCAAACGCCGACGAAGCGCCGACGGTCTACCAAGGCGTGCTGGAGGATTCCGATGAGTACAACGACAATCAGAAGTACGTCGACACGTACACCCTAGACATCGCGGCTGGGCAGGCGCTTCTGCTGGATCTGCAAGCCGAGGACTGGGACTGCTTTCTGATCGCGGTTTCCCCGATCGGTGAACAGTTCTTCAATGACGACTTTGATCGCCCGGACCACTCTTTCCTGGAGGCGTTCGACGCCCGAGCGGGGCAGTGGACCATCTACGTCACATCATTCACCCCGGACACGCTTGGCGCGTACACCCTGACGGTGCGGACCACCGAGCAACCGTACATGGACAGCCTGTTGCGGGCCGACGGTGATCTGGCCTCTGGAGATACCGTCACCTACGACGGCAAGTTCCTGGATACCTACGAGATCGAGCTCGAACAGGGCGAACAGGTCTGGATCTCGATGGAAAGTGAAGACTTCAGCACCTTCCTCAGCGTCGCGGGGCCCGGCCGCTACGTGAACCAAGACCAGGACCACGCGCACCATAACCACGGCAACGGCCAGACCGCCAGCGCTTTCATCAACTTCACCGCCAACGCCACCGGGACCTACCAGGTGTTCGCCACCAGTGTGAACCGAAGCGAGTCCGGCGGGTATCGATTGATCGCGCAACGCGGGGGCAACTGAACCGACTCTTTGCAGGATGTTTCTGATGAACAAAAAACTGCCATTGCTGGCTCTCGCCCTCACGACGGCGATCACCGGACAGCCCCATGCGCTGGCCGACGAAACGATCTACGAAGGCGAGCTGACCAACACCGACCCGTACAACGAACAGAACAAATACGTCGATACCTACACCATCGAGGTCGAGCCCGGCCGAATGCTCGAGCTCGACCTGAACACCGAGGAGTTCGACTGCTACCTCATCGCCGTCTCCCCCACCGGGGAACAGCACGTCAACGACGACTTCGGATCGACCCGGCGGTCGTATCTGGAGTTCTTCGATACGACCCCCGGCGAGTGGACGATCCAGGTCACGTCTTACGGCAGCGACGCCACCGGGGCCTACAACCTCGCGGTGCGTACCGTCGAGGCCCGTGAGATGGAGTTGGTCTTCGACCTAGAAGAAGTGCTCAACGAAGACGACGAGATCGGCATGGAGGGCAAGTACTACGACCGGTATGCGCTCGTGCTGGAACGCGGCGACCGTGTCCGTGTCGGCCTTCAGAGCGACGACTTTGACGCCTACCTCGTTGTGGTCGGGCCCGACAACCTCCGCCAAACCGATGACGACGGCGGCGACGGCGTGAACTCGATGCTCCAGTTCAACGCCACCACCGACGGCACGTACTACGTCTTTGCAACGTCCTTGAGCGCTTGGCAACAAGGCAACTATTCCATTCAGATTCAACGCAGCCAATCGGAATAAGAAGCTGCATCATGCTTGCATCCTCAAACTCAACCACTCCCCGGGAGACTCCTATGCGACGCACCCTGACTGCCCTTTCCTTTTCGACCGCAGCGCTGCTTAGCGCTTCAGTGACCGCGCAGCCCCTGGCCGACCGCACGCCGGAGGACGCGCTGCTTTACATCGGCTGGGCCGGTGCCGAGCAGATGCCCGCCGGTTATGACGGCTCGCTGATGCAAGGCTTGCTCGAAGACGCCGGGCTCGGCCCCGCGATCCGCAACGCCCTGCACTCGATCACCCAAGGCGGGTTCGAACGCTTCAACGAGATGCAGCAGGGCTACGACGACTACGAAGAATGGCACATGGAAGAGATGCCCATGGAGGCCGTCCCGCTCGAGGATATCGTCGCCTTGCAGCCGCACGGTGGCGAAGAAAGCGAAACAATCATCCTCGGCATGATCGAGACGGTGCTGCCCGCCGTGATCAACCGGCCCTGGTCTTTCTACGTCAGCGATCTAGAGTTCGACGAAAACCTTCACCAGCCCATCGTCTCGGCAGGCCTGATCATTAATGCCGGCGACCAGAAGGACGCGATCATCGACCTGGTCGAGCCGATCATCGACGAGATCAGCCGTGAGCACCCGGTCGCGCTGGTAGAAGACGGGCCGATCCTCGCCATCGTGTTCGGCGAAGACGCGGACGATACCGACCTGACCCCCAACGACTCGCTCGCGAACGCCCAGCACCTGGCCGACGCCGCCGGCACACTGCCCGTCGCCGACGCTGCGGGCATGATCTACCTCAACGCCCAAGGCATGATCGAAACCTTCACCGACCTCATGGAAGACGCCGGCGAAGGCCAGGACATCGAACAGCTTGAGCAATTGCTGGACATCACCGGCCTGGATGGCGTGGTGAGCGTCGCCGCCGTCAACCACTTTGAAAACCAGATGTGGGCTACCTCGACCTTCGTCCGCACCGAAGGCGAACGCACCGGCCTGCTGGCGCTGGGCGATGTCGACCCCGTCGACGAGTCGATCCTCCGCATAGTCCCCGCGCACACGACCGGCTTCATGCTGACCCGGTTTGACCCCGATGCGGCGCTCGAACTGATCCGCGAAGGCGTGTATGAGTTTGACGAAAACATGGGGATGCAGCTAGACGACCTACTGGATGGTTTCGCGGTCGAAACCCAGGTCGATCTGCAGACCGAGCTGCTGGAGCCCATGGGCGACCAGTGGCTGATCTACCGTGATCCGCTGGCGTCGCTGGGCATCGGCCCGGGGCTGGTGCTGGTCAACGAGCCGGACGACGCAGCGACCCTCGCCAGCACGCTGCACAACCTCGCCGCCTACATGCAGAACGCCCTGCCGCCGGACCTGCCGATCGACATCGCCTTTGCGGTCGTGAAGTACAACGACATCAACGTCAACACCCTGACCACGCCCGTGCTCAACCCGGCTTGGGCGTTGGAAGACGGCAAGCTGTTCGTCGGCCTGACCGCGCAGGCCGTCGCCGGCGCAGTGATCCACGCCCGCACCGAAAGCTCGATCCTGGACGACGCCAGCTACCTCGCGGCACGCGACCAGCTGCCGACCACCCTGTCTGCCCTGCAGTACATGGACCTGCCGGAGTTGGCACCCAAGGGCTACGTGCTCTGGTCGAACCTGCTGCAGTCCGCTGCGGTGACGCTCGGGCATGACACCAGCGCCCCGATGGAAACGATGCTGCCTCCGGTCGCGGCGATCCAGCCATACCTTCAGCCGATGGTGGCGGGCAGCTGGTCGACCGATGAGGGCTTCCGCTCACAAGCGTTCGAGCCGTTCATCGCAGCAAGCCTGCTCGGTGCGGACCCGATGGAGATGAGCGTACCGATGGCCCTCGGCACGGTGCTCCCGGCGCTGGGAGCCGCACGCCGGACCGCCCGGCAGATGCAGGCGAACACCCAAGGCCGCGGGATTCACCAATCCCTGATCGTGTATGTCCAATCCGAACCTGGCGAGTTGCCCTGCAACCCTGTGGTGTTGCTTCAGAACGAGTTTGTAACGCCTGACTATCTCATCAGCCCAATGTACGACTGGGCGGACACCACCGGCGTCGAACAGATGACCGAGGCAGAACAGACCGACTGGGTGGCAGAGAACTGCAGCTACATCATCATCCCCGGCTTGGAAGAAGACCTGGATTGGGAAAAAGTCGCTGTCGTCGGCCGGGCCTCCCACTTCCACTGGGATGTGATCCCTGTGGTCTTCAATGACGGCCATGTCGAAGCGATGCCCTTCTGGGAAGCCGACAACCTCGTCCGCGAGCAAACCGATCGTTCTCTGGACGAGTGGGAACAATGGTTCGCTGAAGGTGGTTTTGCTGAATGAATCGATCTGCGCGGTCGCTATGGGCGTACCGTTGCTTTAACTCAACCCCTGTTTTCAATGGCATGTCAACCTCGAAAGGAAAGCACCATGCTGCGTCAATCTCTTACCGCTCTGACCCTCTCCGCCGCCCTGGTGGCCCCGGCGATGGCCGATGTCCAAGTCGGCGATACCCCTGAGTACAGCTTCACCGACCTGGAAGGCAACACCTTCACCAACGAGTCCTTCCACGGCAACGTGCTGGTGATGGACTTCTGGGCTACCTGGTGCGGCCCGTGTGTCGCCGCCATGCCCCACATGCTGGACACCTACGAAGAATACAGCCCGCAGGGCCTGCAGATCGTCGGCATCTCGATGGACGACGGCAACTCGCGGAACACCGTCGAGCAGTTCGTCGCCGACCGCGGCATCCCGTGGACCAACGGCTTCTCCGGGGCCGGCTGGCAGGACCCGATGGGCCAGCAGTTCGGTGTCAACGGCATCCCCGCGATCTACATCTTCTCGCCCACCGGCGAAGTCCTCTGGACCGGCCACCCCATGCAGATGGACGACGCCCTGGAGGACATCATGGAGCAGTTCGGCGGCGAGGGCGGCGAAGCCCCAAGCTACACCTACGAAACTCTCCTGGATGCGTCCGGCGAATTCGGCGGCGAAGGCTCCATGATGTCGTACGACGGCAAGTACATCCAGCAGTTCGAAGTGGAGCTGCAGGAAGGCGACCGGGTTGAAATCGCCCTCAACAGCGACGCGGCAGACACCTTCCTCGCGGTCCACACGCCGGACAACAGCGTCCTGACCGACGACGACGGCGGCGACGGCACGAACTCCCGCCTGGTCGTCCGCAACGCCCAGGCTGGCACCTACACCATCTACGCCACGACCTACAACCCAGGCAGCGAAGGCGCGTTCGACATCGCGATCGAACAGCGCATCGCCGAGTCGGCCGAGTAAACCACTCAACCCTCTCCCGCCCGGCTGCCTAACCGCGGCCGGGCGGCTTTCCTGATCTCCGGAGGCTCTGCTTTGCCCGTCCGCCCGCCGCTTGCTCCCGTCGTCTGTGCCGTGCTCCTGCTGACCTCGACTTTTTCCGCCGCCCGGGCTCAGGCCGGGATCGGACTAGGCGATACACCTGCATACAGCTTCACCGATCTCCAGGGCAATGCACTTACCCAGAACGAGTTCAAAGACAGCGTGCTGCTGCTGTATTTCTGGGCCAGCTGGTCCGAGCTAAGCACGAACAACCTGCCCCATCTCACCGCGATCCACGAGGCATACCAGTCTCAGAACCTGCAGGTCCTGGGCATCGCGCTGGACCCCGAAGGCCAAGACAACACGCTCCGCCAATTCGTCCAGCAGCACAACGTGCCCTGGACCGTCGGGTACTCGGGGCTCGGCTGGGACGACCCCATGTCGATTCAGTTCCGAGTCGAAGGCATCCCGCAGGCCTACATCCTCTCGCCGCGCGGGCAGCTGCTCTGGTCCGGGCACCCGGTTCAGATCACCAATGAGTTGATGGACCAAATCTACGAAGCGGTCACCCCGCCGGAAGACGTGCCGATCCGCGAGGACCGTTCCCTGATCTCAGAGCAGGGCGATTTCGGGGGCAGCAACTCCTTCTACGAAAACGGCAAGTACCGCAACGCCTATACCCTCCGCCTCAACGAGGGCGACCGTGTGGAAATAAACCTGTCCAGCAACGAGCTGGATACCTATCTGATTCTCGAGCATCCCGACGGGATGACCCAGGAAGATGACGACGGCGGCGGCGGCACCAACTCCCGGATCAGCTTCACCGCGCCGCGATCCGGAGCCTACACTGTTTATGCGACGACCTACAACGAGGACCAGATCGGCCGCTTCCGCATCGAGGCCATCCAACGCCCCGCCGATGATTAACCCCGCGCCTGCCTGCCTGCCCCGTCGCGCTCTGTGACCCCTTACCGAAAGCCCCTATGAACAAGCTCACCCGCACCCTGACCACCGCCTCCCTGCTGCTCGCTGCATCGGCGATGCCCACGATGACCTTCGCGCAAGACGACGAAGCGGTCGCGCAAGACACCGCAGAAGCAGCCTCCGCGGTGAACCCCCAGATCGCCGCGGCGATTGATGCCGTTCAGGCGACGCTGGCGGCGGGCGACTACCCCGGCACCATCGACGCGCTGCTGGCGATCCCCACCGACCTGATCGAATCGGACGCCGACCGTGAAGCCCTCACCGCCATGCTCACCAGCTTCAACACCCTCGACCCTGAAGCCGGCATGGCCCTCAGCGAAGCCGCCGACGCCCGCATGAACAACGACGAAGCAGCTCAGCAGCAGATGATGGCCCTCATGCAAGCCCTCCAGCCACCCAACCCCCTGCTGGGTACCAGCCCCGAGTTCACCTACACCCTGCTCGATGGCACGACCTACAACCAAAACGACCTCCGCGGCGAAGTCGTCGTGCTCGACTTCTGGGCCACCTGGTGCGGCCCGTGCATCGCCTCGATGCCCCATATAGAAACGCTCGCAGCCCAGTACCCCGGCCTCCGCATGGTCGGCGTCAGCCTCGATGACAGCCGCGAAGCGCTGGACACCTGGCTGTCCGGCAACAGCGCCCCCTGGCCGGTCGCCCACAACGGCGGCGGGTTCGGCGACCCCATGGCCCAGACCTTCCAAATCCGTGGCATCCCCAGCGTCTTCATCCTCTCGCCCGACGGCGAAGTCCTCTGGGCCGGCCACCCCATGCAGATGGATCAGCCCCTGGCCGACATCATGGCTGAATACGGCAGCTAAGGCGCCAGCTATATCGGCCGCCAAGAAGAACGCCGCAAATCCGAAGAACCCGCTAGACCGGTCGTCGCGTACGATCGGTCTTGCTTTATATGCACAGCATCACACAAGAAAGGCACCATGAACACAATCTCCCGTACCTTGACCACCGCATCGTTGTTGCTCACCCTTTCGGCCGTGCCGACCTTCGCCGTCGCCCAAGACGCTGCCGATACCCAGGACACCGTCGAAGCCACCGATACCGTCACCCCGGCCATCGCTGAAGCCATCGAAACGATCGAGGCCGCGTTGGAAGCCGGTGACTACCGCGGCGTATTCAATACGTTCCTGTCGATCCCGCTTGATCAGATCCAAACCGACATTGACCGCGATGCCATCATGTCGGTGGCCCGCAGCTTCCGCACGCTTGAACCAGAAGCCTTAAACGGCCTCCTCGAAGCCCAGGCTGCAATCTTCGAAGAAAACGAAGACGCTCAACAACAAATGCAGGCGCTGCAGGATGCCCTCGTACCGCAAGACCCCTTGCTCGGCACCTTTCCCGAGTTCTCCTACACCCTGCTCGACGGCACGACCTACAACCAAGACGACCTTCGCGGCGGAGTCGTCGTGCTCGACTTCTGGGCCACCTGGTGCGGCCCGTGCATCGCTTCGATGCCTCACATGGCCGAACTCGCGGAGCAGTACCCCAATGTCACCATGGTCGGCGTCAGCCTCGATGACACCCGCGAAATGCTGGACGCCTGGATGTCCGGCAACAGCACCCCCTGGCCGGTCGCCCACAACGGCAGCGGGTACCAAGACCCGATGGTCCAGACCTTCCAGATCCGCGGCATCCCCAGCGTCTTCATCCTCTCGCCCACCGGGGAAGTCCTCTGGAAAGGGCACCCCATGGAGATGGATCAGCCTCTGGCCGACATCATGGCCGAACACGGCAGCTAAGGCGCCAGCTATAACGGCCGCCAAGAAGAACGCCGCAAATCTGAAGAACCCGCCAGACCGGTCGTCGCGTACGATCGGTCTGGTTTTGTTATGTCCACCCACCTTTCGCACTACTGAGGTTGACCTATGCCCCAAACCACTCGATGGCTAGCGACCGCCGTTGCTTACTCGTTCTGTTTTACGGCCTTCGCTCATCACGAAGACGACATTACACCGGTCGTTTCCCGAGCCTGTACGGCGTTCTACAGCGCAGCCGAAACACAAGACCATGAAGCAGCGATCGATGCCCTGATGGCGATCCCCCCCGACGCGGTACAAACCCCCGCCGACCGCCTAGCCTTGGTTGAGTTATTTGACGCCATATGGGCCGGGTTAGAGCAACATCCCGAGTTCAGCCAGCTTTTCACAGCCCGCGTCAATGCCGACCCGGCCTCCTTCGATCAGTTCAGCGCCCTCCTCATGGCCAGGCTCGGCGAGCTGCCTTCCCTGGTCGGTACCACGCCCGAGTACGAACTCCACATGCTCGACGGCAGCACGGTCACCGAACAAAGCTTCCGCGGCGAGCTCGTACTGCTGGACTTCTGGTCCACATGGTGCACTCCCTGCATCGCTTCGATGCCCCACATGTTTGAGCTGGCCGAGCAGTACCCACACATCCAAATGATCGGCATCAGCATCGACGAAGACCGCCAGCTGCTGGAAGACTGGGTCGCCAGCAACGAGACCCCTTGGCCGGTCGCACATTCCACCGGCCGGATCCACTCGCACGCCACCACCGACCTAGCTCGGCAATTCCAGGCCTACGGCATCCCACACATCATCATCATCGCGCCCAACGGCGAGATTCTGTGGACCGGGCATCCAGTGGACGTCGATGAGCCGCTTGCCCAAGCCGTCGCCGAGTACAGCAGCTAACCCTTATCCAACAGATTGGAATCCACCATGCACCGTTTCTTCTCGTTACTCGCCGTATTTTCCGTCACTTTGAGCGCGACGGTTGTTTCCGCTCAAGATGCCGACACCATGAACCCGGTGATCGCCCAGGCGATCGATGGCTTTACCGCCGCACTGGAAAGCGATGATTACCCCGCTGCTATTGACGCCATCGTGTCGGTTTCAGTCGACGTCATTCAGAACACCTCCGACCGCCAAGGCATGCGTGACCTCTTCGAGTTGCTGGGCGCTGCGATCGGCGACGGCAACACGCCGGGCACCGACCCCGACATCCTGCAAACCCTGCAAGACGTGATGCAAAATGATGCCACCAAAGCCCAACAGCTTCAGCAACTCGTTCGTGCTTCAGAAGAGCCCGCGCCCGTGCTCATCGGCACGACGCCCGAATACAGCCTGACGCTGATGGACGGCAGCACCGTGACCTCCACTCAACTCCAGGGCAACATTGTCGTGCTGGATTTCTGGGCCACCTGGTGCGGCCCCTGCATCAGAGCCATGCCGCACATGCATGACGTCGCCGAGCAGTACCCCGACATCGCGATGTACGGCGTCAGCCTCGACCAGAACCGCGATGCGCTGGAGAACTGGCTCGCTAACAACGACGCCCCCTGGGCAGTGGCACACGGCTCACGCGAACAAAACACTGCCCTCAGCAGCCTGTTCATGGTCCGCGGCATACCGAACATCATCATCCTCTCTCCCACGGGTGAAGTCCTCTGGAAGGGGCACCCCAACAACATGGATGAACCCCTGGCCCAGGCCGTCGCCGAGTACAGCAGCTAAGACTATCCATTCATAGCGATGCGAAAAATCATCGGCCGGCCGCTTCGCTGCGGCCGGCCGTTTTTATGATGGAAGCGTCTGCTCCACCTGACACGCTGCTTGGACTCCCCCCTCTTGAAAGGAAACACTATGCCATCACCCAAGCTCACTTCTGCGATGCCGTTGACCTGCGTCTTTCTGCTCGGCCTGGCCCTCGGTGCCGTCGGCCTGCACCTGCCGCAAGCCTTTGCCGATGACGCGCAAACCGACCCCGCGACCAAACAACTCGATGAAGGTGAGTGGGCCCTGGTAGTCGGCACCGTCACCGTCGTCACCACCGCCAACAACCGCCGGGATGAAGCCGCCGTCTTCCGGATCAACACCGAATCAGGGCTCACGCAGCGCTACACCGAAACCAATCGGGGTGGCACCACCACCCGCCAATGGGTCCGCGTCCGAGGCGAGTAACACTCGCTGCACCTCAACTCGGTTCAGCCCAGCCAGCCGCTGGGCTTTTTCATGCGCCGACGAACCGGCGTCCCCCACGCCGCGTACCGAATAGAAATCCGCACCCGATCAAGGACGATCTCATGGCATGGACGCGCCCTCTTTGTGTTGCCACCCTGATTGCTTTGGCCATGACGCATACACCCGTCATCGCCAATGAGCCGACCGGTTCAAACTTACCCGACATCTACCCGCAGATTGCATGCGGCGAGTTCACCTCTCTCTTGGTGGATGATGCCCCGATCATCTCATACGAACAGATTTTCCATTCAGAGCACGACCTCGATTTCATCTCAATCCATCGCCTGCACCCCGGCCCCGATGACACACCGGGCCAATGGCTCGCTATCACCCACCGAGGCGAATATGACATCATCGACGTCTACCAACGAGTCGACGCTGGCTGGCGACTCCGCCTGCAATGGACATCCGCAGGCTTCTTCGATGACGACGGGCGGTATCACCGACAGTCAACACTGCTGACCCCTTCTTTGCTCACTCTCACTACCCCAGGTGGCGACACATTCCATCTGCTCCACCTGAGCAACCGCCACCCCGGCACCGGCGCCTTCCGGGACGACCTCGTGTTTCACCTGCAATCAGAAGGCCGGATGGACCGTGTACAGATCGAGAACCCGATCGAAGGCTACGCCCGGCTCTTTGAAGACCAGGCCTTCAACCATGACGTCAATGAATCGGTATGGAAGGGCGTGCAGTTCGACTTCACTGTCAGCCCGCCCACGTTCCACTTCCACATCTGGCAGGACGGTGACGGCAACTGCTGCCCCTCCGCAGGCCAAGTCCGCGGCACGCTCGGCCTCAACGATGACGGCGGCCTCGTCGTCACCGCCGCCACCCGCCTGCCGCCGGACCCCGAACACGCGCGGGAGTAAAACCAACACCCTCAAAGGCTCGGGTTAAACCAGCCGCATAAACGCATCCGCCGTCCAGTCGACACCGTCCTCGTCGATGACGCTCGGCCAGTAACTCAACCACCGGAATCCGACTTCCGACCACTGTCGAAAAAAACTCGGCAGGTCCTCAGCCATATACAACCCGTTCTTCTGCGTCCCATCGTCCGCGTCGAACCAGGCCACCCCACAAAAAAGCACCGGCATACTCGGCTCGTTGGTATCCACAACCCACCGCGATCCGTCGCCGTCCTCGAAGAACGGAAACCAATACGGCATCCGCGAAAGCGTCACCTCTTGCTCCGTAGGGGATTCCCCACAAGGATCGCCGTACCCGTCGTAGACACTGCTATACAAAATCGCCGTCTGATCTAACCAGCGCGGATACGAAGCCAACGGCGGATACAACTCAAACCCCCCGTGCGCGTCACCCAAAGACCAGCCCATCCGAAACTCATCGCCCAGGGACGCATACAAGTCCACGAGGGACTCGGGCATCCTCTCGCGCGCCTCGGCAATCAGCTTCCTGGACACCTTGCGGCCCGGTTTGATGTGCCCCTCCGCACCCAGCGCACGGGCGCGTACTAGGCCTTTTTCAAACAACGATCGGTAATCCATCGTACACCTCGCAAGACGTGTCGGACGTGATACGACCGATACAAGTTCAGCTCACACCACGCTCGGGACGAACCCCGCCATGTCTGGCGCGGGCAGGTCGCTGTGGCCCATCAAGTACAGGTCCACTGCGCGGGCGGCGCCCCGGCCCTCGGCGATCGCCCAGACGATCAACGATGCGCCCCGACGCATGTCGCCGGCTGCGAACACGTTGGGCTTGCTCGTCTGGTAGTTGCCGTAGGCCGCCTGGACCTCGCCCCACTCGTCGGTCTCGATGCCCAGCGACCCGACCAGCTCGGGCGTGTCGTGGCCGGTGAATCCGATCGACAAGAACACGAAGTCCGCGGGGAAGTCCTCGACCTGTCCGGTGGGCGTGGAGACCCACTTGCCGTCGACTTTCTCCCATTCCAAACGTTCGATCCGCATGGCTTTCACCCGGCCGTTGCCGTCATCCACAAACTCGACCGGCAGGATGCCGTACTCTCGCGGGTCGCGCCCGTCGCGTGCAGCACCTTCCGCGTGAGAGTAGTCCAGGTAGTAGGTCCCCGGATCGCCCGGCCAGGGGTGCTGCTCGTCACGTTCGGTTGGCGGCTGGGCCCGGCGGGTGATGTTCATCACACTCTTGCAGCCCATACGCAGCGCGGTGCCGATGCAGTCCGCGCCGGTGTCGCCGCCGCCGATGACGATAACGTGCTTGTCCTTGGTGTCCATGAACTGGCCGTCTTCAAAGTTGCTGTCCAACAGCGACTTTGTCGCCGAAGTCAGGTAGTCCATCGCCAGGTACACGCCCTGAAGCTCGCGGCCGGGCAGGCGGGACAGGTCACGGGCCTTCAACGCACCGCAGGCCAGGATCACCGCATCGAACTCGCGCTCGAGTTGCTCCGCGGTGATGTCGACACCGACGTTGACGCCGGTCTTGAAGGTAATGCCACCCTCGGCCAGCACATCGACACGGCGTTGGACGATGGCCTTGTCGAGCTTCATGTTGGGCACGCCGTACATCAAGAGCCCGCCGATCCGGTCGTCGCGTTCGAATACGGTGACGGTGTGCCCCGCCTGATTGAGCTGGTCCGCCGCCGCCAGTCCCGCGGGCCCCGAGCCCACGATCGCGACGGTCTTGCCGGTGCGTGCTTCGGGCAGGCGGGGCTTGACCCAGCCCTCCTCGAAGGCGCGGTCGATGATGGCACACTCGATCGACTTGATCGTGACCGCCGGGTCGGTGATGCCCAGCACGCACGCGCTCTCGCAGGGCGCAGGGCAGATTCGGCCGGTGAACTCCGGGAAGTTGTTGGTCTTGCTCAGCCGATCGTACGCATCATGCCAACGGCCGTGGTACACCAGATCGTTCCACTCGGGGATCAGGTTGTCGATCGGGCAGCCCGAGTCGGACTGGCAGAACGCCACGCCGCAGTCCATGCAGCGTGCGCCCTGTTCCTTGAGCACGTGCTCGTCGGCCTGCGTGTAGATCTCGTACCAGTCGCTCAGCCTCACCGCCGCATCGCGCGAAGGCATCGGCTGACGCTCGTATTCCATGAATCCGGTTGGCTTACCCATGTCGGGCTCTCCGTTGATGTCACCGTTGAGCACGAACGCTCGCGGTGGATGGTCTTGGTTTGGGGTATCTCGGTGTCGTTGTCGGGCCCGGGCTTAGCCCATCTGGGTTTCGCCAGCCCGCTTGGCTTTGTTCGCTTCGAGCACCCGGCGGTAGTCGATCGGCATGACCTTCACGAACTGGTGCACCAGCCGGTCCCAGTCGCTGAGCACGCGGTCGGCGACCGTGCTGCCCGTGGTCTTCAGATGTTCCTTGATCAGGCCACGAACCAGTTCAATGTCTTCGTGGTCTTCGCGCGGGTTGATCTTCTCCAGGTCCACCATGCCCAGGTTGCAGTGGGACATGAAGTCGCCGTCTTTATCCCAGACGTAGGCGATGCCGCCGGACATCCCCGCCGCGAAGTTGCGGCCGGTCGGCCCGAGGATCACGATGCGCCCGCCGGTCATGTATTCGCAGCCGTGATCGCCGACGCCTTCGACCACCGCGTGGGCGCCCGAGTTCCGCACCGCGAAACGCTCTGCCGCCACGCCGCGGAAAAACGCCTTGCCGCCGGTCGCGCCGTACAGCGCCACGTTCCCCAACAGCACGTTGTCCTCGGCGGTAAAGCTGGACACCCGAGGCGGGTACAGCACCACACGCCCGCCGGACAGCCCCTTGCCGACGTAATCGTTGGCGTCGCCCTCGACCTCGATCGTGATGCCCTGCGCGAGGAACGCCCCGATCGACTGCCCCGCCGAGCCGTTGAGCTTCACGTGGATCGTGTCGTCGGGCAGGCCCTCGCCGCCGAAGGTGCTGGACACCGCGTTGGACAGCATCGTGCCCACCGAGCGGTTGATGTTCTCCACCGGCAACTCGATGCGGACCTTCTCGCGCCGCTCCAAAGCCGGGGCGGCGTGCTTGATCAGCGTGCGGTCCAGCACTTCTTCCAGCTCGTGATCCTGCGCGAACAGCTTGCTCACGCCCGCTTCCGCATGCGGCTTGGCGGCCGGCGTCAGCAGCGGCGTCAGGTCCAGGCCGTCGGCCTTCCAGTGGTCGATCGCGTCCTGCGTCTTCAGCAGTTCCACCCGGCCGATCAGTTCATCGATCGTCCGCACGCCCAGCTTGGCCATGATCTGCCGGGCTTCCTCCGCCACGAGGAACAGGAAGTTGATGACGTGTTCGGGCGCGCCGTGGAACTTCTTACGTAGCACCGGGTCTTGCGTGCAGACGCCGACCGGGCAGGTGTTCAGATGGCACTTTCGCATCATGATGCACCCGATCGTGATCATCGGTGCGGTCGAGAATCCGAACTCTTCCGCGCCCAGACAAGCAGCGATCACAACGTCACGCCCGGTCTTCATCCCGCCATCGGTTTCCAAACGGACACGCGAACGCAGGTCGTTCATCACCAGAGTCTGGTGCGTCTCAGCCACGCCCAGTTCCCAGGGAAGGCCAGCGTGCTTGATGCTGGTCAACGGTGAAGCGCCGGTCCCGCCGTCGTAACCCGACACGAGAATGTGGTCGGCCTTGGCCTTGGCGACACCGGCCGCGACCGTGCCCACGCCGACTTCGCTGACCAGCTTGACCGACACGTCGGCGTCGGGGTTGCTGTTCTTCAGGTCGTAGATCAGCTGCGCGAGGTCTTCGATCGAATAGATATCGTGGTGCGGCGGCGGCGAGATCAGCGTCACACCCGGCGTCGAGTGGCGGATCCGCGCGATCAGTTCGTTGACCTTGAACCCCGGCAGTTGGCCGCCCTCGCCGGGCTTCGCGCCCTGAGCGATCTTGATCTGCAGCACGTCCGCGTTCGCCAGGTAATGGCTCGTCACGCCGAATCGGCCGGAGGCGATCTGCTTGATCGCCGAGCGCTTGGAGTTCACGCTGCCGTCGGCATGATGCTCAACCTTGAACCGCTCCGCGTCCTCGCCGCCTTCGCCCGAGTTGCTCCGGCCGCCGATCTGGTTCATCGCCAGCGCCAGCGTTTCATGCGCTTCGGGGGACAACGCGCCCAGCGACATCGCGCCGGTACGGAACCGCTTCACGATCTCGGCGGCGGGCTCGACCTCATCCAGCTCGATCCCGGGGCCCTCGACAAAGTCCAGCAGCCCGCGCAGCGTGGCCCGGCCGCGGGCTTCGTTGTTGCAGAGCTCCGCATACTGCTCATACGCGCCGCGCGAGTTGCTCCGGGCCGCCTGCTGAAGCGACGCGATTGCTGCGGGGTTGTACGAGTGCTTGTCGCCGTCCGGCCGCCAGTGGTACTCGCCGGGGTTGGGCAGCTGGGGCAGACGCAGCTCCGGCCGCTGCGGGAAGCCCAGCGTGTGCCGACGCAACGTTTCTTTGGCCAAGGCTTCAAAGCCCGCGCCCTGCAGACGCGAAGGCGTGCCGGTGAAGCACACCTCGATCACGTCGGACGCCAGCCCCAGACACTCGAAGATCTGCGCGCCCTTGTAGGACGCCAGCGTCGAGATGCCCATCTTGGACATGACCTTGAGGATGCCCTTGCCCACAGCTTTGATGTAGTTCTGCACCGCGTCACGCGGCGTCACCAAGCCGCTGATCACGCCTTCGTCCAGGCACCAACGCAGCGACTCAAACGCCAGGTACGGGTTCACCGCGTCGACCCCGAAGCCCGCCAGCAAACAGAAGTGGTGCACTTCACGCGCTTCGCCGGTCTCCACAACCAGCCCCACACGCGTCCGGCTGGCTTCCCGCACGAGGTGCTGGTGCACCGCGCCCCCAGCAATGAGCGTCGGCAGAGGCACCCGCTTGGCGGAGGCGTTGCGGTCCGACAGGATCAGGATCGGGACGCCTTGCGCCACCGCTTCGCTGGCCTCACGGCAGACCCGCTGGATCGCCGCACGGAAGCGCTGCGCGTTCTCCGCATCGTCATCGCTGCGGTCGTAGGTGACGTCGATCACCGCGCTCCGCCAGTGCCGGCCGGCCCGGTCCGCGTCCAGTGCTTTCAGCGTCGCCAGCTGCCCGTCGGTCAGCACCGGCTGGGGCAGGTGGATCCGCCGGCAATCGCCCGGCGCGTTGCCCAGCAGGTTGCCCTCGGGGCCCAGGTACGTCTCCAGCGACATGATGATTTCTTCACGCAGCGGGTCGATCGGCGGGTTGGTGACCTGCGCGAAAAGCTGCTTGAAGTAGTCATAGATCAGCCGGGGCTTGTCCGACAGCACCGCCAGCGCCTGGTCGTTGCCCATCGAGCCGGTGGCCTCTTTGCCGCCGGCGGCCATGGGCACCATCAGTGTGTGCAGGTGCTCAGTGGTGTAGCCAAAGGCCTGGAGCATCGGCGTCAACTCATCCCGGTCGATCTTCGGGCGCTCGCTCTCGGGCACCCGCGGCAGCTCGTGCATCTCCAAGCGATTCTCACGCAGCCAATCCCCGAACGCCGCCTGGTTGTAGACCGATTCCTTGATCTCGTGGTCGGGCACGATCTCGCCGCGTTCGAAGTCGACCAGGAACATGCGCCCGGGCATCAGCCGGCCCTTGGCCCGCACGTTCTCGGGTTCGACATGCACCACGCCGACCTCGCTGGCCATGATGACCCGATCGTCCTTGGTCACGACGTAACGCGATGGCCGAAGCCCGTTGCGGTCCAGGCAGGCGCCGATGACCTTACCGTCGGTAAACGAAACGCTGGCCGGGCCGTCCCAAGGCTCCATCTTGTTCGCCATGTACTCGTAGAACGCTCGCTTCCGCGGCGGCATCGATTCATGGTTCTCCCAGGCTTCTGGGATCATCATCATGATCGCTTCGGGCAGCGACCGGCCGGAGAACACCAGCATCTCAAGCACGTTGTCGAACGAGCCCGAGTCCGACGCTTCGGGGTTGACGATCGGGTACAGCGCATCGATCTCGCCGCCCCAGACGTCCGACTGCATCAAGCCCTCGCGGGCGGCGACCCAGTTCTTGTTGCCCTTGACGGTGTTGATCTCGCCGTTGTGCGACATCATTCGGCAGGGCTGGGCACGGTCCCAGCTCGGGAATGTGTTGGTCGAGAAGCGCGAGTGGACCATCGCCAGATGCGAAGCGTAGCGCTGATCCCGCAGATCGGGATAAAACAGCGGCACCTGCTCGCTGGTGAGTTGGCCCTTGTAAACGATCAAGCGAGGCGACAGCGAGCAGATGTAAAACGACCCGGGCACCACCCGCTCGGGGTCGGCAAGCATCGTGTTGATCACCCGGTTGCGGACCAGATAAAGCTCGCGCTCGAACGCATCAGTGTCCAGGTGGTCCGGCGCACCGACAAACAGTTGACGGATCACCGGCATGGTCGAACGGGCGATCTGGCCCACATCCGCGCCTTCCGCATCGGTCGGCAGCTCACGCCAGGCCAGGCAGGTCAAGCCGGCCTTCTCCAGCTCTGCCTCGTAGGTCCTGACACAGAACTCGCGTGCATCCTCATCCACCGGCAGGAAGATGTTCCCCGCGGCATAGCGGCCCGCAGCAGGCAGTTCGATGCCCATCTCGTCACGCATGACCGCCCGGAACAGCGCGTCGGGCAGCGCGGTGAGAATCCCCGCGCCGTCGCCGGTGTTGGCTTCGCAGCCGCAGCCGCCCCGGTGGTCCATGCGGTGGAGCATGTGCAGCGCGTCGGCCACCATGTCGTGCGACGGGCGGCCCTTGATGTGAGCGATAAAGCCCACGCCGCAGTTGTCACGCTCGTTCGCGGGGTCGTACAACCCGGTTGAGGCGGGCGCGGTTTGGCGGCTCGCGCGCTGGTCAACACGGGGCGGGGTCGAGGTCGAGAGGGTTTTGTAGCCGGAGGCCGTCATGGGACCGGGTCCTAAGCAGGGGTCATCGTTCTGTTCGTCGCGAGGGTTGCGGGGTTACGAATCGGTCGCGACGAGTTGTGGGCGGGTCAAATCAGGAACATGCGTGTCGGGCGTCGCCTTGGCGTGCTCGACGAGGAAGTCCGCGAAGCGTTTGGCCGGGCCGGTGAGCCCCGGGACGCTCCGGCGTTTGCGGTGGATCAGCCCGACAGGCCGGGCCAACGTCGGGTTGGTTTTCAGCGCGACCAGTGCCCCGGCCGCGACTTCCCTTTGAATGGTACGCATCGGGAGGATGGCAAAGCAGCCGGCCTCAACCAACGCCGCTTTAATCGTGTCGATGTTGTCAAACATCTCGATCACACGGGGCTCAGCACCACGGTCGCGCAGCAGACGCATCGTGTTTCGGCCCAAAGGCAGCTCGCGGGTGATGCCGTACATCGCCCGGCCGTTCAAATCAGACAGGTCCAGCCCCTCACGACCCGCCTCGGTCAGCTCCGCGACCAGCGGATGACCCGGCCGACACGCGACCACCATCGGCTCATCCCGCACCGGCAAGGCATCCACCTTGGCCCAGTCTTCGGCAAAGGAGATCAGCCCCAGGTCGCATCGCCCATCCAGTACGTTCTGATGGATCACGTCCGGGCGGTCGTAATGGACATGGATCTCAACCCGGGGGCAGACTTCAGCAAAGGCCGCCTGAATGTCTTTAAGCCAACCAATACCAGAGGAATAGATCGCGTGAACCTGCACCTGCCCCGCCGGCGCTTCGGCCAGCGCCCGCACGCGCGATTCCAAGCGGTCCGTCCGGTCAAGAAGGTCTTCGCAGCCTTCCAGAAACACCCGGCCGGGCTCCGTCAGAGACATCGGGCGAACCGAGCGGTCCAAGAGCGTCACCCCCAGGCGTTTCTCCAGCGCGTGGATGCGTTGGCTGGCCGCCGACTGCGTGATCCCATGCAGCGTTGCCGCCTCGGAGAGACTCCGATGCCGAGCCACATCTCGGAATAGCCGCAGGGATTGCATAGCCCTCCACCTTAGCATTAGCACTGTTAATGTCAATTGAAACCCAGTATCAGAAAAACTAATGCTTGGGCGTTTGCTGTGCCACCTGCTCATACAACTCGAGCGTCTGCTCAGCCATGCGTCGCCAACTGAACCGCCGGACCCGCGCCTCGCCGCGCTGAACCAGCTCCAACGCCAAAGGCCCGTCGGTCACCACCCGGTGCATCACTTCCGCCAGCCCGCTCGGGTCGGCCGGGTCCACCAGCAACCCCGCATCCCCCACCACCTCTGGCAGCGCCCCCGCCTCAGCCGCGACCACCGGAACGCCGTAGTGCATCGCCTCCAGGACCATCAACCCAAACCCCTCATGCAACGCCGGCAACACGAACGCCGACGCCCCCGCATACAACCGACCCACCGCCCGAGGCGGCTGATACCCCGTGAACACCACCTGCTCATTGGTCCCCAGCCGCGTGGCGTGCTCCATCAGCCGCTGACGCTCAGAGGGTTCCGCCCGGCCGACCAGCACCAACTCATAGTCCGCCCCGACACGCTGCTTCATCTTGGCGAACGCTTCGATCAGCAAACGCAGGTTCCGCCGAGGCTCGATCGCCCCGACGTACAGCACATAAGGCTTCTCCAACTCGACCGGCACCGTTTCCCCATCCGAGGTCTGCGAGGCCCGTTCCAGCACCTCATTCCGAAACGGGTCATCCGGCCCACCCTCGTAAATCACACGTACTTTGTCTTTGGCGACGCCAAAACCCCTCACCAACTCATCCTGCGTAAACCGGGACAGGGCGATCACCCGGTCCGCGTGCTGCAGCGCCAAGCGCATGCTGCGTAGGTTTTGGGCCTGCGTGGATCGATCCTGATAAGGCATGCGGGCATTCGCCAGGTCGTGGACCGTGACGAGCTGGGGCGGGCCATGGGACGCGGGCAATCGCTGCGCCGGGCCATGGACCAAGTCCAGGCCTAACGTTTTGAGTTTGCGGGGCAGGATGTGCTTGAGGTACGCGTCACGGAAATGGGTGTGGATCACCGGCGTGCCATGCACAATGACCGACTGAAAATTCGGGGCATCAGGCACAAAAGCGCGCAGCGGGTGAGCGGCATCGGGGGTCTCACCCTCCGGCCGAGGCGACCAGTGGATCAGGATGTACTCGTTGGTCGTGTCGATGCGGGCAAGCTGATCCAGCAGCCGCGCGAGATGCCAACCTACCCCGGTGGGGCGTCGACGGAGTTCTCGGCTAAGGATGCCCACGCGCATGGCGTCAGCGTAGCGTGTTCAGATGCAGGCTTACGCAGCGCCGGTGACCGTCACCATCCGGACCAGCTCGGGGGTGGAGCCTGCTTGCATCTTGCTCAGGATGTGGGCGCGGTGGGCCTTGATGGTTTCGGTGCTTCGGTGGAGCTTGGCGGCGATCTCTTTGCTGGTCAGGCCAGCCAGTATCTCATCCAAGACCTCCCGTTCGCGGGGCGACAACGTCGCCAAGCGACGGCGGACTTCCACCGCCTGCTGCCGAAGCGCCTGCTCATCCTGGCTCTTGGACAACGCCCGGCGAAGCACCTCGTCAAAGTGTGCCCCGGGCAGGTCTGCCTTGACCAGGTAGTCGTCGGCGCCGGACTTGATCATGCTCGCCGCGACATACTCGTCGCCTTGGCCGGTCAACGCGATCATCGGGCAGCTCAAACCCGCGTCCCGCAGGTCGGGCACTTTGGCGTCACTCTCCACCGGGCCGAGTTTGTAGTCCACAAACACCAAGTCATAGCTCACGGCCTGAGCCTTCTCGATGGCCTCAGCCACCGTGGTCACATGATCGATGGTGTAGGACAAGTCCTGCACCCGACCCAGCCGTACGTTCAAAAGCACGACATCGTCGGGATTGTCCTCAATGACCAAAACTCTGATTTTCAGCGGGCCGGAATCAGACATCAAGACAACCTCACGAATATTATATGTCTCGGCTAGCTGCATTACCACTCAGGCAGCCGAGATAACGTACCCCAGTACGCCGCGAGTTGCTGAAACAGTTGATTGAGTCGATCAACATCAACCGGTTTCACCACATAGCTGCAAGCACCCAGATCATAGGCCTGCCGAATATCTTCGGGCGAGCCGCTGCCGGTCAGCATCACCACCGGCACACTGGGAATCGCTTTATCCTGCTTTTTGGCTCGGAGAAACCCAAAACCATCCAGCTTCGGCATATTGATATCTAGAAGTATCAAGTCCGGCATCGTAAAGTCATCACGGCGAAGCAGCGCCAACCCCTCTTCGCCGTCATGGGCCTCCGCGATAATCTCGCATGCGCCCTGGCGTTCGGCGGCCAGACGCGCCACGAAGAGGTCGTCGTCGTTGTCATCCACCAACATGATCCGGAGTACGCCGCGATTGGTATGCATTACGCCTTGGTCTTTCTGA
The DNA here is from genome assembly GCA_965230305.1 of Phycisphaeraceae bacterium. GTDB lineage: Bacteria > Planctomycetota > Phycisphaerae > Phycisphaerales > Phycisphaeraceae. The sequence continues at coordinate 1,471,317 of OZ245998.1, forward strand.
GATGGCCGTTGGAAGTGGTCTGCCCCGGTTGAACGGCTCGACCAAACGTCAATACAAAAGAGGCCCCGGGGTGATTGGGGTCCGACGAGCGAACCCAGACGCGGCCACCATGCCGCTCAGCGACCTGACGCACAATCGCCAAGCCAGCGCCGGTGCCCGGCACGTCGCGGCTCACCGCCCGAACAAACAAATCAAACAGCTTGTCCACCTGATCGGCCTGCACGCCCGGGCCTTGATCCGTCACCACCAGCCCCGGCAAATCAGGCTCGTCCGCCATCGGGGTGTAACGACACACGCTGACCCGCGGCGGCTCATCGCCCCGCGTGAACTTCAACGCATTACTGATCAGGTTCAGGACCGCCTGATGCACCCAGCGCGGCGTCGCCCACACGCTCGGCAGGTCATTGCCAATGTCAACTACGGCCTTTGTCTCTTCGATCCGTTGCCGAAGATCGTGACACACCGCCTCGACCACCGCATTCAAATCAACGGTGACATTCTGGTTCTCGCCTCGCTGCACCCGCGAGAGCGACAAGATGTCGTCCAGGAGTTGATTGAGCCGATCCCCGCCACGCAAAACACGACGGAGATAATCCTGGCCTGTGTCGTCAAGCTGAGCCGCGTGCGACTCCTGGATCATGCCCGCGAACATCCGCATCGCGCGAACCTGCTCGCGCAGGTCATGCGACATCACATGCACCAGGGTCTGCAGTTCCCGGTTCCGGGCTTCAGCGGTTTCTGTGGCTTCTTTCAGATCACTGATATCCGTGCAGACCAGCAAAATCCGCTCGACGTCTCCCGCGTCGTTCCTGACCGGGATCTTGTCCGTATTGATCCAACCCTTGCCGCCTTGTTTGTCAACCGGCTCGATGATGCCCAGCTTGGGTTTCCCCGAGTGGATCACCTCCAGGTCGTCTTGGTAATAGTCATCCGCGTGATCGGGGTAGTACGTTCGCGCGTGCTGACCACGGACCGCTTCTTTGGTCGTGCCCAGGTCGTCGGCTACTCGCTGGTTGACACGAAGCATGCGGTTCCTCGTGTCTTTATAAATCACGTAGGCCGGCACATGGTCAAAAATGGTTTCAAACTCTTGGCGTTCCTGCTCCAGCCGGCGGATCGCTGCGTGCTGCTCGGTCTGGTCAATCACGAAACCCAGGGTGGTGCCCCGCTGGGGGTCTTTCGCCACCCGCGCGAGCACCGGAACGCGCCTGCCGTTTCGATGCAGCAACGCGGTCGCCAGCACGCTGGGTTCACCGTCGGGTGACGCGGATGATTCCGACGCCTGAAGCACGTCAGCCAACTCATCAGGCAGCAACGACGTCCACATCAAAGGCAGGTCACCGCGTGCGTAACCCAACATGCTCAGAAACACCTCGTTGGCCTCAATCACACGCCCCGCGGCATCCTTCTCAAACACCCCCGAAAGGCTCACTTCAAGAAACCACCGGTGCCAGGTTTCGTCCCGACCCCGGCCCGAATCTGCTGCATCTGAACCTGATTGTTCAGGCGAGAAAGACATGCACGCTCCTATCGGCAAATCCTAGCTCGGCTAGAAGGCCCTTAGCGCCGAAGGTTTCACCGATATCATGTACCACGGATGCCCAAAGATAACACCACAACCCACGCTCCCCCCCCCGCTGTACCCGCCGAAGTGCTTCAACAGTTGAATTATGACGTCCAACACTCACCCCTTGGGGTAATAGAGTGGGACGCTCAGTGGCGAATCATCCGTTGGGCGGGTCAATCTGAGCACATTTTCGGCTACACAGCCGAGGACATCCAGAACATGGCGTGGGATGAATGGCGCTTCGTCCACGATGAAGATGTCGAGCGTGTCACTCAGATCTGTGACAATCTGGCCAAGGGATTGGAGAAGCACAACCTCTGCCAAAACCGGAGCTACACCAAAGACGGGCGCGTCGTGCATTGCGAATGGTACAACTCCGCGAGGCATGATGAGCAAGGCCGATTTACCGGCTCGTTCTCGCTGGTCAACGATGTGACGGACCGCGAAACACGGGCGCACCAGCTCCGGGTTCAACAAGCCGAGCTCCGAGAGTCTCAACGCTTGGCCAAGCTGGTGTCCTGGTCCTTCAGCCTGGACCACCCGGAAATCCACTGGTCGGATCAGGTGTATGAACTGTTCCACCTCCAGCCCAACGAGCCCGCGCCCAAAGTCGAAGACCTGCTGGCCCACGCGACGGCCGAGAGCCGCCGTTTGATCGACACCCAATACCAGCGGGTCCTCGAAACCGGCGAAGCTTGTGAACTGGACACCACACTGATTTGGCCCAGCGGTCAGGTCGCGCACTACCACACGCACATCCTGCCGATCTTCAATGCCCAAGGCGAGGTGTCGGGCATGCGCGGTGCGACCCAAGACGTCACCGACCTGCGCCGAATCGAAGCGGAACTGGCCGAGTCCGAGTCTCGGCTGCGCTTGCTAGCGGACAACACCCGCGACATGATCGCGCTCTACGACAGCGACAGCCGCTTCTTGTTTGTCACGCCTTCCATCAAAGCCATCCTGGGCTACGAACCCGAAGAAGTGATCGGGCATACCGCCGAAGGCGTCTTGCCACCGGATACCTATCTCAACCTGACGAAGCCTCGCATGGCGAAGCTGTTCGCGGGTGAGCCGGTCCCCCCCGTGACCTACCACGCGAACCACAAAGACGGCCACCAAGTCTGGCTGGAGGTCAACTGCAACTCGATCAAAGGTTCCGACGGCAAAGTTTCTCATGTTGTCGCCTGCGCCCGCGACATCACCGAACGCATCCGTCTGCAGTCCGAAGCCCGGGTCCACGAACTCGCCCACCTCGCCCGCTTGGCCACGATCGGCGAGATGTCCACGTCCATCGCCCACGAGGTGAACCAACCCCTCGCCGCGATCGCGATGCTCACCAAGGCCTACGAGCCCATGCTCCAAGCGGGCACCGTCGACGGCGAAACCATCCTGAGCCTGCTGCAGCAGATCCGGGAAGAGACGCTCCGGGCCGGCGAGATCGTTCACCGGGTCAAGGACATGGCCCGCAAGCGCACGCACCGCCCCGAGAAACACTCGGTCCAGCAGCTTCTGGCGTCCGCGATCGCCACCGCTGAGCCGACCGCCAAGCACCACGGCTGCGCGCTCGAATTGACCCCGCCAGCCGAAGACTTCTTCGTCCGTGTCGATCCGGTTGAAATCCAGCAGGTCCTGCTCAACCTCTTGGTCAATGCGGTCGATGCCGTGCAGGACCTCCCCTCAGGGCAACGCAAGATCCACCTTCATGCCGCCGCCCTGGGGTCCAACGTCGACATACAGGTGCGCGACGAAGGCCATGGGATCGCAGAAGACATGATCAATGAAGTGTTCAACCCGTTCTTCACCACCAAGGAAAACGGATTGGGTCTCGGCCTGTCGATCTCCTACAACATCGTTGAAAACCACGGCGGCCGAATCTACGCCAAGCCCCATCCACCCCAAGGCACCTGTTTCCATATCGAGCTGCCCTTGTGCGCTAGCGATCCATAAAATTCCTTGAATACAGATATATCCCCATTCTCTTAGACGCGTAGAAATCTTAGCCTTCAGATATGTTCGTGGCCGATAGCCAATCCGCCAAAGCCTCAAGTCCTACGACCAACGCTCTTCTAGGTCATGTGCTGCTCGTCGATGACGACGCAGGGATCGGTCGAGCACTCTCCCTGTACCTGTCTCACCGCAACCTCGACGTCCAGGTCACGAGCTCAGCCACACAGTGCTTGGAGGCATTCAAGCCTTCACCCCGCCTATGCATTGTCACGGACGTCCGCCTGCCGGACATGACCGGGTTTGCCCTGTTGGACGAGCTCGCCCAGCAAGGCCACGAGCCTCCAGCCATTGTCATCACCGGCCACGGCCCGCCCGCGCACCACTTCCACCATCGCCAGAAGCCGATCCAGCAAATCCTCCTCAAGCCCTTCGAACCCGACGATTTGCTCAAGGCGATTCGCCAAGCCCTCCTCGATCAAGCCTGAAATGGGCTTCCGGCAAACTCACGTCAGCCCCAGCGCCTGCATCCTCTGTTGCAGGGTCTGTGATGCCACTCCCAACCGGCTAGCTGTCTCGGTTAGCCGCATCGCGTCCTCGCCTTCGGCTTCGGCCAGTGTCAGACGGATCAGCCGGCTCTCAGCCGCCAGCCCGAGCTCGCGCAACGCCAAGGGCTCACCCCGGTGGATCCGTTCCAGCCAATCCACCCGCCCGGGCGATTCCACCCACACCCGTATCTCCAGCCGGCCCTTGGCTTCGGACTCCACCCAGGCACGCGCTTCCAGTCCTTTTGTTTGACTCCAATACATCGACTCACCTCGCTTGCTGTTCTGCCTACAACATGCAACATGCGATGTGAAGAATCCATAAGTATCGCCCCGACCGACGCCATACTGTTGGCACCGACCAACCCGAAATCGTGACCCATAAAGGATGAGCCGCGCGGGTTACCCCTCGAAGGTTTTGAAGTGACTGTCTTGGATCGGGATCAACATATCCAAAACGTCATGCAGCACCTGGGCTGGCGAACCGATCGAGTTCACCGGGCGGATCAGGTCATTGGGGTAGTAGTCCAGGATCGGGGACGTCTCGCTCTTGTACACCTGCCAACGCCGGCGGATCACCTTCTCGTCCGCATCGTCAAAGCGGTTTTCCTTGAGCGCCCGACGACGCAGCCGCGTGATCATCGCCTGCTCGTCATCGCAGTACAGGTGGACCACCGCCAGCACCTTGCAGTGCTTCTCCAGCAGCTCCGCCTGGTGCAGGGTCCGCGGCAGGCCGTCTAGGATCAACAGGTCGGCTTTGGGTTTGTAATGGCTCAGCACCGTATGCGCGTGCAGGGTCTCGGCCCACATCTTGACCGTCACTTCATCCGGCACCAGCTCGCCACGCGACGAATACTCGTAGAACACCTTCCCCAATTCCGAGCTGATATCGATCGAGCGGAACACGTCCCCGCAGGAACAGTGATAGAAACCCGGAATCTGCCCCAACGCAGCCCCCTGCGTCCCCTTCCCCGCGCCGGGTGCTCCCATCAACAAAATCGTCCGGTACAGCGCGTGCGTTTCTGCGGACATGCGTTTGGCTCCTTGGCCCAGAACGGGCTCTAACCCCCCATCGGCCAAAAAGCATACTGCCTTCCAGCTTCACACACCCGCTTCCAACAGATTCTCGACCCCCCGCCCCACGGAGGCTACAATCTCTCCCCGGCGATCCCGCCCTGACCCCGAAACCCCCACCGCAGCTTTTCCTATGCCCATCAGCCTCTCCCAAACCGCCGCGAAGGAAATCGAACAGATCATCGAGCAGCAGGAGCTCGACCGCAACGCCGTACGCCTCCGCGTCGGCGTCAAGGGCGGCGGCTGCTCGGGCTTCTCCTACATCCTCGACCTCACCGAGTCCCAGCAGGACAACGACGAGGTCTTCGAAGAGCACGGCATCCAGGTCGTCTGCGACCCCAAAAGCTACCTCTACCTCAACGGCGCCTCCATCGACTTCAAAGACGAAGTCATGGGCCGGGGCTTTGTCTTCAACAACCCCAACGCCACCAGCACCTGCGGCTGCGGCAGCAGCTTCACCGCGTAATCCTTTCCCCCAGCAACCCAACCAAGCCCGGGCTGCTTTCAGCTCGGGCTTTTTTCATGGACACCCATGCTTCAATCCACCACGCAGCCCACTGCCCTGACCCCGGACCTGATCACCTCGATGCAATCGGCCTTTGATGCCGACCCGCACGCCCGCGCGATGCAGAACGCGGTGTGCAACACGACGATCGCCGAGGTCGCGCTGAATCGGCAGGTCATCACCACGACCGACCACAGCTTCTCGACCAAGCTCGACGACTGGTCGGTCACCGCCCAGAACGCCTCGGGCCGCTGCTGGATGTTCGCCGGGCTCAACCAGTTCCGCCCCGCGGCGATGCAGCAGATGGGGCTGAAGAACTTCGAGTACAGCCAGAACTACACCTTCTTCTGGGACAAGCTCGAGCGGGCCAACTACTTCCTGGAACAGATCATCGACACCGCCGACCGCGACCTGGACGACCGCACCGTCGCGCACATGCTCAAAGACCCGATCGGCGACGGCGGGCAATGGAACATGTTCGTCAGCATCCTCAAGAAGCACGGCGCCGTCCCCAAGGCCGCGATGCCCGAGACGCAAAGCTCCTCGAACTCCCGGCCGATGAACAACCTGCTCAAGTCGCGCCTCCGCGAAGCCGCACGCGCGCTCCGGCAAGCCCCAGCAGAGCAACGCCAGGCCATCAAGCAGGAACACCTGCAGCAGGTCCACCGCCTGCTGTGCATCCACCTGGGCACCCCGCCCACCGCTTTCGATTGGCAGTGGACCGACAAGGACAACAACTTCCACCGCGACGGCGAAATGACGCCCCAGCAGTTCGGCGCTAAGTACCTGCCCGCCGATCTGGACGACTTCATCTGCCTCGTGCACGACCCCCGCCCGTCTTCGCCGATGAACCAGACCTTCACCGTCGACCGCCTGGGCAACGTCGTCGACGGCGACCCGGTCGTCTACCTCAACGTCGACATCGCGCAGATGAAGCAACTGACCCGCCAAACCCTGGAAGACGGGCAGCCCGTCTGGTTCGGCTGCGATGTCGGCCAGCAGTTCCACCGCAGCCGCGGCGTCTGGGACACCGATCTCTACGACTACCAGGGCGTCTACGGCGAAGGCTTCTCCCATGACAAAGCCCAGCGTCTGCTGTTCCATCAAACGCTGATGACCCACGCCATGCTGTTCACCGGCGTGGATGTCACAGGCCCTGAGGACGCGCCGAGCACACGCCGGTGGCGCGTTGAAAACTCCTGGGGCCCCGAAGGCGGCGTCCAGGGCTTTTACACCATGAACGATTCATGGTTCGACGAGTACGTCTTCGAGATCGCCTGCCATAAGAAGTACCTGCCCGACGAGCTGCTGCAGGCGTTGGATACCGAGCCGATCGTCCTGCCCGCGTGGGACCCGATGGGCGCGTTGGCCTGAGGCCAGCCGGTCTCTCCGGATCGCGTCGAACTTTGTTGGCCTCACTTCGTCTGATTCGGTGATGCCTGCGCGGTCGTCGCGCGAAGGCTGCATCTTGCCTTTTCACCTCCGGAGATCACATGCAGAACCTCAGCCCCCAATCCCTGGCCCTGGGTATTGCCCTGGGCGTCGCGTCGACCCTCGCCGTCGCCGCCGCCAAGCAGGCCGTCGGCCCGACCGTCAACAACGACATCGGCCCGCGGTTCCAAATGTATTTCAACGGCGAAGACGCGTACGTCTTGGACGGCGAGTCCGGTGCCGTTTGGCAGCATTCCCAATTCTCCGAGCTGCCGAACAACCAGACGGAAAACTTCTACCGCCCCAAAGGCTGATCCCAGCCTCAACCCCAAACACACCGAGCAGGCGACCTGCGACCGTTCCCTGTTCGCTGCACTTAGCGCAGCGCCGGCTTGCCCGTCGCCTGCCGCTGCTGATTCACCTGCACGAGGGCTTTGGGCTCCTTCTTCAGCAACTTCACCACCTGCGACGTCCGCACGCCCAGCAGCGTGCCGACCCGCGCCGCGTCCCAGTCCTTCAACTGCATCGCGTCCAGCACCTCCGCCAACACCGCCGGGAAGTCGGCGTGCTTCTCGTTGATCAGCAGCGCCCCGTCCTTGATCCGTGACTGCAGCAGCACGCTGGGGACTTTCGTCAGCTCAAACCAGCCCCGCTCCTGCAGCGCCAGCGCGACCCGCAGCCGAAACACCGCGTGCTTGCGGTTCACTTCCTGGTCCCGGCGCTCGGCCGCCTGCCCGACACACCCCGTGGGCGTATGCGTGATCCGGACCGCGGTGGCGACTTTGTTCTTCCGCTGGCCCCCGGCCCCGCTGCCCTTGGCGCGCAGCCGCTCGACCTGACAGGCTTTCAACAGTTCCTCAATCGGCAAACAAGCAGGATGCATGATGCCCGATATGGTATGGGCCCCCGCACGCGCAGGACCGACATGCCCGACCCCAGCCGCTTGGAAAAACTCGACTCGTGGATGCAGCAGGACCCGTTCCCGCCGCGCTTCCTGCCGTTTTTCGCCTGGCTGATCGGCATGCTGCTGACGGGGCTCGCCGCCGACCACATCCACCCCTGGGCCCTGCCGCCGGTCTACACGCTGCAGGTCATCGTGGTCGTCGCGCTGCTTTGGCGATACCGAAAGCTCACCCCCGAGCTGAACCTGCGGTTCCACTGGACGGTGGTCCCCTCCGCGCTGTTCCTCACCGCCGCGTGGATGCTCATGGGCTGGTGGATGGCCGGCGAGCTCGGCCCACGCTGGGACGCACTGATGCAGGGCCAATTCCTCCCCCGATTCGACGAGGCTGCGTTCGCGTCGCACAGCCTGGAGCCCAACCGGTTCAGCACCACCGAGCCCGGCGACTTCGAGCAGATGCAGGCCGAGGACCCTGCCCTGTTCTTCTCAGCCATGGCGCTGCGCCTGATCGGCATGGCCGCGGTCGTGCCTTTCTTCGAAGAGCTGTTTGTCCGCAGCCTCTGCCTGCGGGCGTGTGCCCGCGTGAAACAGACCGGGCTTGGGCTGCTACAGATCCTGGAAGACCTGCCGGTCATCGGCGACTGGCTGGCGGACTCGCCCTTGACCAAGCCCGCTGCGGGCAAGCCGCCTCAGTTCCGGGAGCAGTTCGAACAGAACACGCTGGCTAACGTCACGCTGTTTGGCACGATCATGTCCACGATCATTTTCACCGCCAGCCACCTGCCGCGTGATTGGCCAGGCTGCGTCGCCTGCGGCCTGGTGTGGTGCTGCATGGTCTGGCTGACGAACAAGCCCAGCCGCCCCGAAGCCCGCCGGCTGGGGTTGGGGCCGGTCATCTGGTCCCATGGCCTGGTCAATGCCCTGCTCTGGGCGCACGCCTGGGCCAGCGGGGATTGGCAGTTCCTCTAAACCGATTCGACCGGCTGCCTGATGGGTTTGGGTTGTCGTCCCCACAGTGCAAACCACTTTGTTTGGCGCCTGGCGCGTCAGTGTCTCAGCGCGCAAAAAAAGGCGGGCGAGGATGAACCTCGCCCGCCAGAAACTTCAGATTTTGAGATGGGCTTAAGTCTTAGAAAGACTTAGGCCGAGCGGCGGCGACGGAAGATCGCCAGAGCGCCCAGACCCATCAGAGCCATGCTGCCGGGCTCGGGGATGATGGTGGCGTTGATCGCGCCGAAGCTGGTGCCGAAGGGGCTGACGTTGAACAGCGAAGCGTCGACTTCGTTGCCAGCGGTGTCGAAGACACCCAAACGCTCTTCGGGCGAACCAAAGTCAACCGTGACGGTGTTGTACAGAACGCCAGTGACGCTGTCACGGAAGACCGTGAGGGGCTCGAATTGGCCGTTGTACAGGATGTCGGTGCCGCCGAGGATCGCACCGTAGAGCGAAGCATCGTCGCCGTTAGAGTCCGAAACGCCGATGGCGTCGAAGACAGTGCCGATGGTCGACAGGTCGAGCACGCCGTTGTTGGCCGGGTCGATGTCGGTGCTGCCGGTCGAGCCGGAGAAGCTGTCGGTCAGGATCAGGGTGTTCGAGGGGTTCTCGAGGTCACCGATGCTGACGGTGGCCAGGCCGTTGGCGCCGTAGGTGCCGGTCACGTTGGTAGCGCGGTCAACGGTGCCGTTGAAGCCGTCGTTTTCGATCGACAGGATGTACAGGTCGAAGGAAGCGCCGGGGGTACCGATGAGTTCAACCGACTGGGTCGACGGGTCGCCGCCGGCCGGGTTGGGTTCGAACTCGTTGATTTGGTTGGCCGAAGCCGGGACGGCCAGCAGCGAAACTGCGGCCAGGGAAAGGGTCTTGGTCATGCTCATCTCGAAAACCTCCAAAGGTGTGAATTAACAAAGGGAACTAAGGGTCTATCTCACTCTCCTGCGCCAGATAACGTCCCTGGTGCAGACTCAAAACTTGCTTACGCAGCGGAAAATAGTCCGCTGATATGAGGATTTATTGAGCTGTTGTTTAGGATTTCGCGTGGGTTTGTCGGTGATTTACCCGAGTGCGAAGTCCCTGTTTTCTCTCTTCTGCCTAGCCATCGAAAGCAGGGCGACGGCTGATCACAAAATACCCCGGTCATTCATCCTGTCCAGCCCCAATACGGTGAAAACACCGAATCGTTGCGCTTCTAACGGTTTCCGCACAAAACCAACGCGCACCAAAAACTGGAGCCCGCCGAGAGGATTCGGTCGGGCTCCGGGCAGGGAGGGGGCAAGTTTTTGGTGGAACCTTTCTTAGCTCCCTGAGCAACTGCCGGGGGCGGCCTAAAAAAACCAGCCAGCGCTCCCGGCGTGCTCGGGCAGGAGGAGGAGCAGTTCCACCCTTCTATACGCCGGCGTTCTCCGCCGGGTTCACCCGGATCGAAAGTTTTTCTGCCTCGGGCTCAACATCGATCACCACGGTGCCGCCCTCGGCCACTTCGCCGGCAATCAATGCACGCCCAACTCGTGTTTCGACCTCATGTTGCAGATACCGCTTCAGCGGACGGGCCCCGTACACCGGGTCGTACCCCGCCTCGGCGACCATCCGGCGGGCGGCCGGCGTCAGCTCCAGCCCGATCCGCTGGTCTGCCAGGCGATCCGCCAATTCCGCGACCAGCAGATCCACGATCTGCTCGATCTCGCTCAGGCTCAGCGGGCTGAACAGGACCACATCATCGACCCGGTTCAAAAACTCCGGCCGAAAGTGCGCCCGCAAGTCCGCCATCACGCTGTTCCGCACCGGCTCGGAAACCTCACCGGCCCCCGTAACCGCCAACTCCTGCAGGTGACGGCTGCCCAGGTTGCTGGTCATGATGACCACGGTGTTCTTGAAGTCCACCGTGCGCCCCTGCGCGTCCGTCAGTCGGCCGTCATCCAACAACTGCAACAGCACGTTGAACACGTCCGGGTGCGCTTTTTCGACCTCATCAAACAAAATCACACAGTACGGCCGACGACGAACCGTCTCGGTCAACTGCCCGCCCTCGTCGTACCCGACGTACCCGGGGGGCGCCCCGATCAGCCGGCTGACCGCGTGCTTCTCCATGTACTCGCTCATGTCGATCCGCACGAGGTTGTCCTCGCTGTCGAACAACGACTCCGCCAGCGTCTTGGCCAACTCGGTCTTCCCCACGCCCGTCGGCCCGAGGAAGATGAAGCTGCCGATCGGCCGACGCGGGTCCTTAATGCCCGCCCGGGCGCGGATCACCGCATCGCTGACCAGCTTCACCGCTTCATCCTGACCGATCACCCGCTCGTGCAGCACCTCCGCTAAGCCCAGCAGCTTCTCACGCTCGGTCTCGACCAGGCGCGTCACCGGGATGCCTGTCCACCGGGCGACGATCTCTGCGATCTCTTCGGCCGACACCTCTTCACGCAGCAGTTGAGGCTCGGGCGTGTCCCCCGCCGCTTCGGGCTCGGCATCCAGTTGAGCTTCCAGGCCCGGGATGATGCCGTACTTCAGCTCCGCCGCACGCTCCAGCGCTGCGTCGCGCGTGGCCTGCTCCAGCTCAAGCTTGGCGTTGTCGAGTTGCTCCCGCACGGACTGGGCTGCGCCCACGCTGGCCTTCTCGGATTCCCACTGCGCGAGCATCGCATCCCGCTCCGCCTTGAGGTCCTGAAGCGTCTTGCGCAGCTCGACCAGCCTCGCTTGGCTGGCTGAGTCGTCTTCCTTCTCCAACGCCTTCTCCTCGATCTCCAATTGCTGGGCGCGACGGGTCAGTTGATCCAGCTCCGCCGGCATCGAGTCGATCTCCGTGCGGATCAACGCACACGCCTCGTCCACCAAGTCGATTGCCTTGTCCGGCAGGAACCGCTCGGTGATGTACCGGTGCGAAAGCTCAGCCGCAGCGACCAGCGCGTTGTCCGCGATACGCACCCCATGATGCAACTCGAAACGCTCCTTGATCCCACGCAGAATCGAGACCGTGTCCTCGACGCTCGGCTGTTCGACCACCACCGGCTGGAAGCGCCGCTCCAACGCCGCGTCCTTCTCGATGTGTTGGCGGTACTCGTCCAGCGTCGTCGCTCCGATGCATCGCAGCTCGCCCCGCGCGAGCATCGGCTTCAGCAGGTTGCCCGCATCCATAGCCCCCTCGGCTTTGCCCGCACCGACAATCGTGTGCAGCTCGTCGATGAACAGGATCACCCGGCCCGCTGCCGCTTTAACTTCGTTCAACACCGCTTTCAGGCGTTCCTCAAACTCGCCCCGGAACTTCGCGCCGGCGATCAAGGCACCCAGGTCCAACGAGAACACCGTCTTGTCTTTCAGTCCCTCGGGCACATCGCCGCGCACGATCCGCTGGGCCAGGCCCTCGGCGATCGCGGTCTTGCCGACGCCCGGCTCACCGATGAGTACCGGGTTGTTCTTGGTTTTCCGGGACAAGATTCGGACCACCCGGCGGATCTCTTCATCCCGTCCGATGATCGGATCGAGCTTGCCCGACTTGGCGAGCTCGACCAGGTCTTGGCCGTACTTCCCCAAGGCTTCATACGTGGCTTCAGGATTGCTCGACGTCACCCGCTGGTTGCCGCGCACCTTCATCAGGTGGGCCAGGAACACGTCGTAGTTCACGTTGTGCTGCTCGAGCAGCTTGGACGCCGCATCCTGCGCGTCTTGAAGCACCGCGAGGATCACGTGCTCGACGGACAGGTACTCATCTTTGAGGCGCTTTGCTTCATCTTCCGCTGCGACAAACACCTGCTGCAGCCGGGGCGTAACGACCGCCTGGCCGGGCTTCACGCCGGGACCGGAGACCGAAGGCTGCTGCTTCAGCCGGGCGTCCAGGTCATCGCGCAGCTTGTCGGCTTGTACATTCATGCGTCGCAGCAGACGCGGCACCAGGCCATCGGCTTGCGTCGTCAGCGCATAGAGCAGGTGTTCGACATCGATCGCCTGATGCTGTCGGCGAACGGCTTCGTTCTGGGCGGACTGGACCGCCTGCTGGGTTTTCTCGGTGAAACGGTTGAAATCCATGGGTACCCCTTTCTGTCTAGCGAGCGATCGCAGATCGCCACGTCACGCGCGGCCCGACGGCCCGCCCGCTAAACCTGTAAATCACGCAGTTGCTCATACAGAGCGCGTTGCTCGTCCGTGAGAGACTTGGGCACGTCGACCATGACGCGCACGAACAGATCGCCGGGCTCTTCGCTGGGCTTGCGCCCGGGGAGCCCGAATCCGGTGAGTCGAAGCCTGCCCCCGGACGCGGTGCCGGGGGGCACGGTGAGCTTGACCTCACCCTTGAAGGTTTCGACCTCGATCTTGTCGCCCAGCGCCGCCTGCGCAGGGGTCAGCCGGGCGGTGGCCAGAAGGTTTCGGCCCTGCACTTCGAAGCGTGGGTCCGGTGCCAGGCGGATGATGAGCATGAAGCCTTCGCGCGCCAGCCGAATCTTGCTGCCGTCGCTGGACCCGGCGGGGATCTTGACATCCAGTGTCTTGTTGCCGGTGGGCATCGACAGGCTGAGCGAACGGGTCGTGCCATGGAACGCTTCGTGCAGGCTGATGCGGAGTTCGTGCTCTTGCAGGGTTTGCGGCGGGGCGTGTGCTTGGCGCGATTGCCCAAACGGTTGGCCGGTTTGCGGGCCGCCCATGCCGCCGAACATCGCATTGAAGAAGTCGCTGAAGCCGGCTTGGCCGTTGTTCATGCCGCCCTGGAAAAACTGCTCGAAGCCCGGCGGCGGCCGAAACTCCTGCCCGGCTTTGTAATCCGCGCCGAACTGGTCGTAACGCTGGCGTCGTTCGGGGTCCTTGAGGACTTCATACGCTTCGGTGACCTGCTTGAATTTGGCCTCGGCATCCGGGGAGCTGTTGGTGTCCGGGTGGTACTGCCGGGCCAGCTTTCGGTAGGCGCGCTTGATGTCGTCGGCGGTGGCGTCGCGCGACAAGCCAAGGGTCTGGTAGTAGTCCTCGAATTGAATGGACATAAAGGTGTCTCCACATCGTTTCGGCAAACCGCGCGCCGGAAAAAAACCCTGAAGAACCTCGCCTGGACCGTTAAAACCACGATTCTCGTCGAATCGGCTGCCGGTTTGGCAGCGATGAAGCGTCGGATTATGCCGGTCGTGGGCGAGAAAAGGGGCGTTGTGCTGCGCCGACCCTGCGTTGAGCGGGAAGTTCCTCACAGATGCGGTCGATGGAAGCGTTACCACCGATCACCTTCTCAACACAGATGCGGGGCATATGGATCCAGACGCATTACACCATGCGGGTCAATTCGGCCGCCCGGGCTGCCCGGATGACCTGTCGGCAAGCCAGTTGGTTGGGCTGGACCCGCTCACGGGTTTGGCGGACCTGGTGGGCTTCCGCCGAGAGATCAAGGATGCGCTGACACAGGGGCATCGTTGTGCGGTGCTGGCACTGATCCTGAACCGCTTCCACCGGGTGAACCAAGGCTGCGGCCACGACGTCGGCGACGCGCTGCTCATAGCGGTGGCGAACCGTTTACGCCGTTCCCTGCGGACTCAATCCGACAGTTCGCGTCCGGTTGACATCCTGGCCCGCATCGGCAGCGGCCGATTCATGGTCCTGCTGAATCAAATCCAAACCGAGCAAGCCGCGGAGCAGGTTGCCGAAAGGCTCATAGATTGCCTGAGCGAGCCCATTGTGCTGCGGGGCCTGAGCTTCAACCCGGCCTGCACGATAGGCGTCCGGGCCATCTCACCCAATCAGGAACCGGTTTCCAGCGACCGTTTGGAACCCTGCGCGGACCAGATTCTCGCGGATGCGGACACCGCCTTGCACCACGCCCGGGAAGTCGGCGGGCAGCAGCCCGTGTGCTTCTCCGAAGTCATGCGGCAATCCGCCAAGACCCAGATCCAGATCGAGCATGGCCTGCGCGCAGCGATCGCGGACAATCAAATCACCGCTTATTACCAGCCGATCTGCGGCCTAGAGGACGGTCGCCTGCTGGGTTTCGAAGCCCTGATGCGCTGGAACCACGATGAGCTCGGGCCAGTGTCACCTGAAGACTTCATTACGGTGGCGGAGTACTCGCCTTTGATCCTGGAGCTCGGCCAATGGATGCTCATCGAAGCGTTCACGCAGCTCCAATCCTGGCGCACCCAGTTCCCGGATCGCGACCTGTTCATGGGGGTGAACCTGTCCAAGCGACAGATCGCCCATCCGGGGCTGACTCAGACGGTGCAACAGGCGTTGGACCGAACGGGTGTGGAGCCGCGTGCGGTGAAACTGGAAGTCACCGAGAGCACGATCATGCACGACGAGTCGCGCGTCGTGCCGGTGCTGGAGCAGCTGCGGGCACTGGGGGTCAAGCTGGCGATGGACGATTTTGGGACCGGGCACAGCTCGCTGGCGACGCTGCACTGCTTCCCCGTGGATGTGCTGAAGATCGACAAAGCCTTTATCCGGACGTTGGCGGAAAACCGGGGCTACTCCGCCATCGTGAATGCGATCGTGACCCTCGCTCACAACCTGAACATGAGCGTGATCGCCGAGGGCGTGGAGGAGCAAGGCCAAGTCGCGCAACTCCAAGCGATGGAATGTGATTACGTGCAGGGCTACCTGTTCGGCAAGCCGATGCCCGCCCAAACGATCACCCAACGCCTGCTCAACGAAAGCTTCAACGCTGACCGCGGGGGATGGGCACAGTCGGCGTAGCTCACGTTTAACCGCAGATAACGCCGATATCAACGCGCCAGGCCACCGCAGATACCCGGCATGTCAAGCTGGGTAACTCGTTGATTCCTGACCTGAGACACCGCCAAAAGTTCTGGCGGAAGCAATGCGAACATCGTTAACATGGTGAATGGGAAGAGGAAGGCCAAGGCCATGGGAGGCAACGAAAACCGCAGACAAGCCGCGATGCAGCGGCGACGCCGTCAGGCTGCCAAGAAATGGGCTTGGCGGTGGGCACTCTTGCCGGTGATGCTCGCGATGGGCGTTGCCGCTCAGTGGTCTGTTTGGTCCGACCTGATCCACGCTTCGCTCACCAATGCCGACCGCGCCCACATCTGGCTGGCCCCCTTGGCCTGCGGGTACATCTTCGCGCGTCGGCGCGACCGTTTCCAGGCCTGGTCCATGCGACGGCACTGGATCGGCCCCGCGGTGCTGGTGCTTGCTGCCGCTTCCTGCGTGATCGGCGCTCGCTTGGGCATGGACCTGTTCTGGCACTTGTCTGCGCCCCTGATGATCATCGGCTGCGGCCTGACGTTGTTCGGCTACGAAGCGCTCCGTCGATTCGCCTCCGCCTGGCTGGTCTTGTTCTTCATGGTGCCTTTGCCTGAGCCCTGGACCTGGCTGATCCTGGGCGTGCTCAGCGAAGCTGCGTCCTGGACCGCCGCGGCTTTGGCTTCAGTGATCGGACTGGACGCGAGTTGGCTCGGCCTGTCGGTCGCGGTCGACGCGGTCGACGAAACCCTGCTGATCCGAGGTCAGATGATGGCACTGGCGACCGCCACGATTATCTGGGCGGTGGCTTTTGGCGCCCGGACCAAACGCCGGGTGCGCTGGCTGACTGCCCTGCTGACGCCGATGTGGATCGTGCTGTTTAACACCCTGCGTATCCTCGGCGAGATCGTCGCCGCCACCGCGATGCACAGCGGCGCCTACCAAGGCGTCTCGATGGTCGCGGGCTGGCTGATGCTGCTGGCGGTCTTTGCGGGGCTGCGTGTGGTGCTGCGTCGCATGGAGCCCAGCACACCCACCGGCTCGGACTTTCGCCTGTGGCGTCAGTGCTCGGTGGACATCACATGGATCGACCGCTGGAGCCCCGCTGCCGCTGCCCTGGTGCTGCTGATCAGCGTGCTGCTGACGCCGAACCTCGCCTCTTCTCAGCCCCAGCAACGCCAGCACTTCAGCGATATCCGCCAGCAGGCAGACCGGCTGCCCCACCGCATCGGTCTTTGGTCCGAAGAGGAACCCCATCAGCCGGCCACACATTCGCCGGAGCTGGCGATGCTTCGCCCGAACGTCGAGTTCCAGCGTTTGTACCGGCATGACGTGTCCCATGAAACCGTCCTGCTGGAACTCATCCACACCGGCGACGCCCGCGACCTGATCCAACGCCACCCGCCCCACGCCTACGCCCAGCGCGGGTATCGGCTGGTCCGGCAGTTCCCCGAACTGATGAAGCTCGATCTGGAGACCGACCAGGAGATTCAGCTCCAGGCGATGGTCTACGAGTTCGCCCGCCGCGACAACGATGAGCAGCGCCTCGCGGTCGTCAGCCTGTACGCCTTGCCCGGCACGACCGAGCTCTCGGGCTCGTTCGCTGCCCTGCGTGACGCTGCGGGGAACCCCATCGACCGCACCGCCGGGGCCGCTGCGGTTCAACTGACCTTCAACGACAGTTTTGACGCCCAAGCGCGGACCCAGGCGGCGCAAGACCTCTTCGATGCCGCCTCATCGCTGCTCCGGGACGTCACGCTGGGCCCGGAAGGCTGATCACAACCCCCGTGCGAGAAGCCAGATAAGCCACCTGGTTTTGGTTCACTCAAATTAGTCCTTGACAGGACATTCCTGCAATATAGAATACCGCCATGCCCACCCCTAGCCTCCAACACGAAATCGGCAAGAAGCAGCCCTTCGAGGACCCGGAAGTCGAGGTCTACCTCAACCTCGTCCGCACCCACCAGGTCCTCAGCGACGCGCTCCGTCTGCTGTTCCGCGACCACCAACTCAGCCAATCGCAATACAACGTCCTCCGCATCCTCCACGGCCACAGCCCCAAGGGCCTGCCCAGCCAACGCATCGGCGAGTTCATGGTCGTCCGCGACCCCGACATGACCCAGCTCATCGATCGGCTGCAGAAAGCCGACCTGGTCTCACGCCACCGCTGCGACGAAGACCGCCGACGCATCATCGTCCGCATCACCGCCGCCGGCCGATCGATCCTGAAGAAACTCAACCCCAAAGTCCTGGCCCTGCATAAACAGCAACTCGGCCACCTCTCGCCCCAGCAGCTCAAGCAACTGAATCGCCTGCTGGAGTCCGCCCGCCAAGCGGCTTAACCCGTGTTGAACCCCGTCGTTCTTTTTACCTAGACCCCATTACTCCTTCAAAGGAATAAAAATGTCAGACACCAATGTCCGCCTCTACGAACTCCTCCAGTACATCCAAGAAGGCCGCATCATGGACGCGATGCAAGCTTTCTATGACGAACAGGTCATCATGGAAGAACCCGCCTATGGTCAGACCGTCGGCCTGAAGGCCAACCTCGAACGTGAACAGCAGTTTGTCGACTCCGTCGCGGCCTTCAAGAAGTTCGAAGCCCGCCCGGCAGTCGGCGAGGGTGTCTCGATGTATGAAAACGTCATGGAATGGACCACCACCGACGGCCAAGACATCCACGTCGAACAAGTCGCGGTCCAGACCTGGCAAAACGGCAAGATCACCCACGAACGTTTTTACTACGCCACCAGCTAACCGCCCCCTCTACCCCACCCCAACCCAGGAAACCCTTATGCAACGCATCACCCCCCTACTGCTCGCCCTGCCTGTCACCCTCGCGCTGACCGCCTGCGACAACCCCGCGGACTCGACGTACACCACCACCGCCACCCAAGCCCAGCCCGAGCCCGAGCTCACCGAAGAACAGATCGGGCAAACCCTGGCGCTCACCGGCGATAACACGACCGTCGGCTGGACCGGCAGCAAGCCCGGCGGCTCGCACGACGGCGGCTTCAACACGCTCACCGGCGAGCTCACACTCAACCCCGCCGGCGACACCATCGCGGCCCTGCAAGCCACGATCGATATCGACTCCATGCACTCGGACAACGACGGGCTGACCAGCCACCTGCTTAACCCCGACTTCTTCGACGCTGAAACCCACCCCGAGTCCAGCTTCGTCGCCACCGACATCCGCGCCGCAACCGCCAGCGACGCCACCGGTGAAGTCCAAGGCGCCACCCACATGATCACCGGCAACTTCACGCTCACCGGCGAGACCCGCTCGATCACCTTCCCCGCGGTGGTCGAAATCAGCGACGCCGCGGTCACCCTGGACACCACGTTTGACATCAACCGCAGCCAGTTCGGGATGGACTACGGCCTGGCCGACGCGGCGATCCGGGATGAAGTCATCATCCGCTTGAACCTGAACCTGCAACGGTAAAACCATGACCGCCACACACCCCACCATCTTCAACCGCCCAGCCGCCGAGCGAGGACGCACCGACCTCGGCTGGCTGGACTCTCAACACACCTTCAGCTTCGGCCGGTTCCACGACCCGCAATGGATGGGCTACCGCAGCCTGCGTGTCATTAACGATGACCGCGTGGCCCCCGGTGCCGGCTTCGGCGAGCACGGCCACGACAACATGGAAATCCTGTCCTGGGTCGTCGACGGCGCGCTCACCCACCGCGATTCGCTTGGCCACCAAGCCAGCCTGACGCCCGGCATGCTCCAAGCCATGTCCGCGGGGACCGGGATTCGGCACAGCGAGTTCAACGGCTCCAACGAAGCGCCGGTCCGCTTCCTGCAGATATGGATCGAGCCCGACCAAGCCGGGCACGCCCCCCGGTACGAAGACCGTCTCTTCGATGCCGCAGGCCGGGACGGGCAATTCCAACTGCTGGCCTCACCCACCGGCGAAGCCGACAGCCTGCCGATCCACCAGGACGCGCGGGTCTACGTCGCCAACCTCAGCGCAGGCCAGCAAGCCGAGCTTACCCTGACGCCCGGCCGAGGCCTCTGGCTCCAGGCCGTCACCGGCACCCTGCAAGCTAACGGCCAACCCCTCCACGGAGGCGATGGCCGATCCATCGAACACAGCGACCGCCTTGCCGTCACCGGCGAAGGACAAATCCTGGCGTTCGACCTGGCTTGAACTTTTCAACCCCGGCGCTTCTGCACGAAACGCTTAAACAGATTCTGCTTCGTTCGCCCGGCAGGCTTCATCCCCAGATTCTCGGTGGATTCGTCCAGCCGGGCGATCGTTTTGGCTTGACGCTCCCGGTGCGAATCAAAAAACACCTGGCCGTCTTCGGGCGACTCGAAAGTCACGCGCGTGAACACCATCACCGTGTGCCCCGCCCGGATCACATCCTCTTCGGAAAGATCGCCCCGCGGGCGAACACGCTCGCCGTTGACCTTCGTGCCGTTGCGGCTGCCCAGGTCTTCCAGCCAGTACACATCGCGATCCTCGTCGTAGCCGATCTGAAAATGCTGATGTGACATCCACCGGTCCAGCACCTCCGCCAACAGCTCTTCGCTGCGCCCGACCACCAGCGGTCGGTTCCGCCCGATCGAATACCACTCCCCTTTGTTGCGCCCATTGAGTACGACGACACTGGCCATGCCGGACCTCCCAAACGCTTATCGACCAACCTCACGTCACAAGCAACACGAAACACATAAAAACTACGGCTGCGTCGGCGGGCTCAACTTCATCCGCTGACGCTTCAGCCACTTCCGGGCCCACCAGTTTTCGTCGCACCCCTCGGCCAAATCACGGATCGGCTGGCCAGCGCCCGGCAGCCCCTCGAAGCCGCCTTCCTGTATCGCCCGCTCGATCTGTTGATCGGCGACGCGACGGATGCCCGCATCCAATGCACCAAAGTCCATGCCACAGTTTAACCCATGCGCCGGGATCGGCCATGGCTCAGGCCGGGTCGATGAAATCAATCTCCCCGGGGTCAGGGATCAGGCCCGCCGCCGCCGACTCGCGGAGCAGTTGCCGCACCGCCTTGCGCCCCTCGTCGCCGTAGTCCAGCGTCCATTCATTCACGTACATCCCGACAAACTCGTCCGCGAGGTCCGCGCCCATGTCCCGGGCGTAGTTCAACGCATACTCCACCGCCTCGGCCCGATTCGACAACGCGTATTCGATCGAGCTCAGCAGCACGCGGCAGATCGCGGGCATCTGCTCCGCCAGGTCCCGCCGAATCGCGTTGCCCCCCAAAGGCAAAGGCAGGCCACGCGTCTGCTTCCACCACTTGCCGTTGTCCGCGACACAGACCAGCCCGTCCCGCTCGTACGTGATCTGCCCCTCGTGGATAATCAGCCCCGCGTCGTACTCGCCGGCCTTTACCTTGGGGATGATCTCATCGAACATGACGACTTCGTAGTCAAGGTCCTCTGCCTTGAGGCCGATCTCCGCCAGCATCAACTGCGTCGAAAGCCAGGCGGTCGTCCGCAGCCCGGGGATGGCGAGCTTCTTGCCCGGCAGGTCTTTGAGCTCAAACGCCTCGCCCGTGACGATCATCGGGCCGTAGCCGTCGCCCATCGAGCTGCCGCAGCTGGTCAACGCATAGCGGTCGGCCACGAACGGGTACTGGTGGATCGACAACGCGGTGATCTCCAGCTCCGCCTGTTCGCACCGATCGTTGAGCGACTGGATGTCCTCCAGGACGTGGACAAAGCGGTAGCCGCCGGTGTCGATCTTCGGGGTGTAGGTCTTGCCGCCGGGCCCCGAGCCGTCGGGGAAGTCCGCCAGGGGCCACCACATGAAAGCGTCATCCGGGTCCGGGGAGTGTCCGATCCGCAACATCGTCTGGGAAGTCGTCGTGGTCATACCCACATGGTAGGGAAGGCAGGTCTCAGATGTCTCGCACGCACCGGAAGCCGTTGTTGCTCGTGGCGGAGTCCGGCGTGTTGCCCGTGCGGGCGGAGTTGCGGTAACGGTTGCAGTACGAACGGTGACACAGAAACGACCCGCCCCGCTGGGCTTTGTGAGTGCCGGAATCCGGGCCGACAGGGTTGTCCAGGCATTCACCGTGCTGGGCGCTGAACCAGTCCAGGCACCATTCCCAGACGTTGCCCACGGTGTTGTACAAGCCGAAATCGTTGGGCGAAAACGCATCCACCGGGCAGGTGCCCAGGTAGCCGTCATCCTGCGTGTTGGCCTCGGGGAACTTCCCCTGCCAGACGTTGCAGCGGTGCTGACCCCGCGGTGTCAGTTGGCCGCCCCAAGGGAACGTCTGCTGCGATCGGCCGCCCCGGCTGGCGTACTCCCACTCGGCCTCGCTGGGCAGACGAAGCCCCGCCCAACGGCAGTAAGCCACCGCATCGTTCCACGACACCTGCACCACCGGGTGATCCATCCGCTTGTTGATTGAGCTCTGCTGCCCCTCCGGCCGACGCCAATACGCGCCGGGCACCGCGATCCACCAGCCCAGCCCCGGCAGCGCGTTGGTCCGCCGCAGCGTCTGGGCGTACTTCTTGGGTAGCAGCAAGTGAAACACGAATGACCACCCAAAACGCTCAGCGTCCGTCACGTACCCCGTCGCCGCCACAAACGCTGCGAACCGCTCGTTCGTGACCGCATGCGGGTCGATATAGAACGGCCGAACCGTCACCCCACGCACCGGCGACTCGCCGTCGTCATACAACACATGCTCGGGGTCTTCGCTGCCCATCTGGAAAACGCCGCCGTCGAGTTTCACCATGCCCGACGCATCGCCCGTGTCCGCAAAAAAGATCGGCTCCGCCAGTGGGACTTCCGTCACTTGCGTCGGCACACGCGGCCCGGCAGCGCGCGAAGCGGTCGATCCTGCGGCTTGGATGGCTGCGGCGCTGGGCGTGCAACAGGCTTTCTTTGGTGGGTCTGTGGATTCGGTCACCGCAGCAGTTTAGTGCAGGATGTACGCCACCCCGCCGTGGCCGAACCAGGCCCTGCCGAACGCCTCCGCCGGGTACGTGAGAGGCTGGTTCCCAGGGGACGCGGGGTCGTTGACGATCGGATTGCCGTTTGGGTCCAAGCCGCGCACCACGACGAGGTGGCCGGGCGTGCGGGGCAGCGGAGCACCGGGCAGGCCGCCCTGCTCAAACGCGATCGACGCCGCGAGCGGGCCGTGCTGCGCGAGATGCCGAGCCACCGAAGACCACTGCCGAAACCGCGCTAGCTGCGCAGGCAGGCCGAAGTGATACAGCGTCGCGACCGCGCGGGTCCAGTTGCCGTAGATCTCATGCTGGGCGTCGTACGCCACCGCCGCGACGTCTTCGACCGGCACACGGATCCCCCGGCTGGCCAGCAACATCGCCAAGCACGTCGGCGAACACGCCCGTGTCGCCAGATCACCGGGCAGGCCCGTCTGCGTGAGCACGGGCACCTCGTGTACGCCCTGCCAACTGAATGCCTGCTCTGAGGACACGCCGGGCCGACTGATCACCACCCCCAGCCGATCCACCGCGCCGCCTTCTTCAAGCGTCACCCGCCATTGCATCGCTTCAATCGGCGACAACATGCTCAACATGTCTACGTCCACCGCCGCCGCGCCGCAGGATGCCAAGCCGGGCGTCAGCTTCACCGAACCCCATTGCCCCATCGACAACCAATTCGACCAGTGGCCTTTGGCCCGCACACGCACCGCGCACGACATCGGCCCCCTGGCGTGCCACCAGACCAGCGCCTGCCCAGCATGCCCTTCCACCACCGGGGAGCACCAGGTCGGCCCTTTTGGCAAGACGTCCCAGCTTTGTACTTCGTCCAGCATCGAATCCGGCTTTCAAGCATCAATCACTACGTGTCTTTTGCATCAGTATTTCACAAACTGCTTGCAAGCAATCGCACTATTCCGCTAAAAAGGCCGCTGGCTTGTTTCCAAGGGCTTACCGGGAGTCGAAACGTGATCAAGTTCAACTGTAGTTCGTGCGGCAAGAAGATCGGCGTGCCAGAAGAGTACGCGGGCAAGCGAGTCCGCTGCCCTGGGTGCAAGCAGCCCACTGCCGTGCCGGTGCCCGAACCGGTCGCGGTGGAAGACGATCCTTACAGCGTCGACCTGTCGATGTTTGAGGAACCCACCCAAACCGAAGCACCGCCCACCCAAGAGCCCGACTTCGACGCGCTGTCACACCTGGACAGTCCAGCCCCTTCCGCCAACCTCAGCGAACCCTCCGCAGCGGCGAGCCCAAAAAGTAAGGCCTGCCCCAACTGCGGCGCCTTGTGTGCCGCCAAGGCCGCGCTCTGCGTGACCTGCGGCTACTCGTTCACCGGCGGGAAAAAACAGAAAACCAAGACGCAATCCGCACGCGCCCAGGACCGCCGCGAAGCCGCGGCCATCGGCGGCCGAGGCATCCTCGCCGCATTCGTTGGCTTGATCGTCGCCCTCGTCGGGGGCGGGCTGTGGGCCATCATCATGCTCTTCGGCGTGGAGATCGGCATCCTGGCCTGGGGCATCGGGATCGCGGTCGGCTTTGCGGTCGGTGCGATCGCACGAACCGAATCCCCGATCATGGGCGGGGTCTCGTCCACGATCGCCGCGGGAGGCATCCTCTTCGGCAAGCTCCTGATCACATTGATCATCTTGCTGGGCGTGGTCGGCTTGGAATTATTAACCGGCGGCCCGCAGAGCCTTTCGACCACCCAGTACGCCGCGATGCACGCCATGATCCAAGACGGCTCGATCGACCCCGAGCTCAAGCCCTATGCCGAATCCCAACTGGGGATGGACTTGATGTTTGAGTACGTTCGGACCGACGACTTCTACAACGATCACTTCGACGATGGGGTGCAGTGGGCCCAACTCAACGAAGCGGTAGCGGCCAAGGCCGCCAGCATGAGCAACGCCGAGTTGGCCCAAGCCACCCTTAGCTTGCGTGAAAGCTACGACGATGTGGGATTCGCTTTGGAAGAGTTCGCTGCCATGCACCAGATGGTGCAGGATGACGCCTACCCCGAACCCATCAAGCTCTACGCACAAGCCGAGCTAAATATGCACCTATCGTTCGACGAACAGCCGACGGACAAGTTCTATTACGATCACTCGAACGACACCGCGGAATGGGATCAAGTCATCACACTGGCCAACGACACCTGGCGCGGCATGACCGAACCTGAAGTGCAAGCCGCCACGCAGTCTTTGTTCCAGGCATACCCCGATGCCCAAGGCATGTTCGAGTTCGAAGTCGAACTGGATGAAGAACTGCAAGAGCTCGACGACACATTCAACGAAGAGTTGGGCGATGATCGAAGCTTCGTGGGCATTTTTAAATCGACCCTGAGCTTCTTCGACATCCTTTGGTTCTTCCTGGCCATCTCCACGGCCTACGGCATTACCGTGAAACAGGGCTGAACCCAAAAACTCAAACCGTCAGCTCCCGCCTGAGAATCTTGCCCGTCGGGTTGCGCGGCAACTCCTTCAGCACCCGCACCTCCCGAGGCGTCTTGAACGGGGCGATCCGCTCACGCACAAACGCCCGGACCGCACCCTCATCAAACTCGGCCTCGTCCACCTCCTCAACGAGCTCCACAAACGCGATCGGCACCTCGCCCCGCGCGTCATCGGGCGCGCCGATCACAGCCGAGGCACTGACCGCCGGGTGCGCATTCAACGCCTCCTCGATCTCCCGGGGGAACACGTTCTCTCCCGAGACAATCAGCATCTCTTTCAATCGGCCGGTGATATACAAAAACCCGTCCGCGTCCTGCTTGCCGATGTCCCCCGTGCGGAAGCAGCGGAGCGTCTGCCCGTCGTGTTCAAGCTCGACAAACGCAGCGTCGGTCTTCTCCGGCAGCTTGAAGTAGCCCCGCATGATGTTGTCCCCCGCCAGAAGTATTTCGCCTTCCTCGTCCGGCCCTAGGACGTTGTTGTTCTCGTCCACAATCAGCGTCGTCACACAAGGGATCGATCGGCCCACGGACTGCACGCGCGAAGCGCCGGGTGTCGACCAGTGTGTAATCGGCGACGTCTCGGTCAGGCCATAGCCTTCCAGGATCGAGATGTTGAACCGGTCCTTGAACTGTTCACGCACCCGCGCGGGCAGCGGCTCGGCCCCGGAGACCGCGATCTGCATCGAGGCCATGTCTTCCGGCTCGGCCTTCTTGACGTTGAGCAGCGCGTGGTACATCGAAGGCACCGCCATCATCACATCCACCTGATGCTCTTTGATGAGCTGGATCAACCGGCGAGGCACAAACCGGGCGGTGTAGACGATCTTCGCCCCGGCGATCAGCGGCATCAGCGTCAGGGCGGTCAACCCAAACGCGTGGAACTGAGGCAGCACGCCGATGAACGTCCGGGTGTGGTCGATCTCGGCGTAGGTGATCGTGTGCTGGACGTCGGCGATCAGGTTCTTGTGCGAGAGCATGACTCCTTTGGGCAGGCCGCTGGTGCCGGAGGTGTACAGGAGCGCCCCCAGCCCATCCCCGGGGCAGCCCGGCGGCCAGCGCAGCGCGGGGAACCGCTTCAGGTTCATCTCCTCCATCAGCGCGGTGCTCAACGGGGCAGGAATGATCTCCGGCCCACCCAGAACCTCCAGCATCTTGCCCACACTCACCACCGTGTCGGCTTCGCAATCCAATAGCACATGCTTCAAAGGCTCAGGGCCCAGCAGGTAGTTGATCGGCACCGGCACCTTCTTGGCCAACCAACACCCCAGCACCGCCACCGGAAACGCGCTGCTAGTCGGCAGCATCAAGGCGACATGCGGCTTGTCGGTCGTGCGCTGGATCGTCTGGGCGAAGTTGAACGCCGCCGCCGCCAGCTGTCCATAGGTCATGGTCCGCTGATCGTCGACGATCGCCACCCGTTTGGGGTGCAATAAAGCGTGCTTCAGGATGGGCCGGGTCAGGCTCATGCGGGGCTCCGGGCGATGGGGTTCCTCTGCCGAGGTCAAACAGACCCCGTAAACTATACCGGTCCCATCCCTTTGGAAGCGATCGATGATCACCCCCCGTCTGTTTCCCTGTCTGCTTGCCGCGTTGATCGGCCTGGTCGGCCTGACACAGGTTGGCTGCGAAACCACTCAAACCGAGCTGCCCTCGCTGGATCAAGCCAACGCCCGCTTTGCCTCCGGCGACTACAGCGGCGCGTTCAGCGATGCCCGGCTCATCGAACGCGGCGCGCAGCCCCCCGCTCAACACCAGGCCGCCTACCTCGCGGGCATGTCGCAGTGGCGTCTGGGCCAGCCCGAAGACGCGGCACGCTGGCTGGAGAAAGCCACCCGCACGAGCGACCAGGGGCTCCGCGCGGACGCCAACGCCTCGCTGGGACTGATCTACTCCGAGCTGGAGCAGTACGCCCTTGCCGCCGACCGCCTGCGTGCCGCAGCGCCGTACTACGAAGGACAGGAACAAGCCCAGGCGTACTTCTATGCCGGGGTCGCGCTGCAGAAACTCGACCGCCGCCCCGAAGCCCGCACCACACTGCTGCTGGCCCGCGCCGCCAGCCCCGACCCTGCCTTCCGTCAACAGGTTGACAACCAGATCGCGGTGACCGGCTACACGCTGCAATTCGGCGCATACCTTGAAAGCACCAACGCCCAAGAGCGGGCCGAAGCCTTGGCCCCACGTGTCATCGACGCCCGCATCGGCGCGCCCCGCCTGGTCTCCGCGCGGGATGCACAAGGGCGTTCGGTCACGCTGGTCCAGGCCGGCCAGTTCCACAGCTACCGTTCCGCCCAGCAGGCACGCGACCGCATCGGCGATACCTCCGTGTTCATCGTGCAACTGGGCGACCGTTAAGTCAGCCCCTGAAGGAAACAGCGATGTCCTATGTGCTGTTTCTGGTGGTCAGTCTGATCTGGGGCGCGAACTTCTTGCTGATGAAGAAGTCGCTGCTTGTCTTCGGCCCGGTCTCGGTCGGCGTCGGGCGCTGCTTGGGTGGTGCCGCAGCCATCGCGCTGGTCCTAGCGATACGCCGATCGTTCCAGGCGAAGGGCGCGTTCGGCGCCAAAGAGATGCGCTACCTGTTGCTGCCGGCCAGCATCGGCATCGCGTACCCGTGGGTGCTGCAGCCGGCGCTGATCGGGCACTACGGCAACAGCGCGTTCTTCGGGATGATGGTCTGCCTCGTGCCGCTGCTGACGATGTTTGTCTCGGTGCCCATGCTGGGGGTGTACCCCAAGCCGCGGCAGATCGCCGGTGTGCTGGGCGGACTGATCGGGATGGCGTTGCTGTTCAAAGCCGGCGACGCGCGGGGGATCGGCCCGGTGGGCGTCGCGCTGGCGGTGACCGTGCCTCTGTCTTACGCGATCAGCAACAACTGGGTGAAGCGTCACCTGTCGCACGTTCCGCCGGTGCATATGACCGGGCTGATCCTGATGATGGCCACACTCGGCCTGCTGCCGATCGCGCTGGCCAGTGAATCGATTCAGCCCACTGAAGCCCAAACCACACAGCTTGCCGCCGGCAGCCTGCTCGTGCTGGGGGTCGTCGGCACGGGCTTAACGATGGCGTGGTTCATGAAGCTGGTCATGGCCGAAGGCCCATTGTTTGCGGGCATGACCACGTACATCGTGCCCTGCGGCGCGTTGGCGTTCGGCGCGCTGGACGGCGAACCGATCGACGGGACGCAGATCGCGGCGCTGGTCCTGGTCTTGGCAATGGTGGCTTTAGTGCAGTGGCCCGAGCGTGCGCCCAAGGATGAAGCGGGGCTTACTCCGCCGGCTGAGTGATGACCTCGTCGACCAGGCCATAGGCCTTGGCTTCCTCGGCGGCGAAGAACTTGTCGCGTTCGGAGTCCTCGGTGATCTGCTCGACGGTCTGGCCGGTGTACTCCGCCAGCATGCCGTTGAGCTGGTCTTTGGTCTTGATGATTTCCTCGGCCTGGATTTGGACATCGGTGGTCTGGCCGTAGATCCCGCCGTAGGGCTGGTGGATCATGACCTTGGCGTGGGGCAAGCAGTAGCGCTTGCCCTTGGTGCCCGCCGCGAGGGTCAGGGCCCCGCCGGACATTGCTTTGCCGATGCAGTAGGTCGCGACGTCGCAGCCGAGGAAGTTGATGGTGTCGATGATGGCCAACGTGTCGTCGACGCTCCCGCCGGGGGAGTTGATGTAAAGGTTGATGTCCTGGTCTTTCTTCTGGTTCGCCAGGTGCAGCAGGCGCATGACCACGCCCATCGCCGAGCCGGTGTTGATCTCGCCGATGAGGAAGATGACCCGGTTCTCCAGCAGCATCTCGTCGATCGTCATCTCGCGGTACCGGCCGATCGGCGGGGCGAGCTGCGGGTTGGGGTAGACGACCGGGCCGGCCTGGGGGGCAGCAGCCTGGGTGTGGAGGTTCATCATGTGTTCGAGCGGGTGGCTGGGGGTAGTCATGGGGAAATCCATTTCGGGCATGAGTAGGCTAGGCCATAAGCATAGCCGTATTACCCCGCCCGGGGCGAGGCACAGAAGTCTTCAACTTGGAATGGGTTAGTCCCCCGAGGCCAACAGCGCCAACCGGGCTTGGCAGTCAATCCGGGCCTGCCCCGTGAGCGTCGGGTCGGCCAGCAGCCGCTCGAGCAAAGCCTGCATCGCTGACGGATCGTAGCCCGCGCGATCCAGCAACAAGACCGCCTGATCGTCGCAATAGGCTTCGAGCTCCAGTTGGGACAGGCGGCCGGTCAGCCGATGCGTCTGGTCCCGGCTGTAGCCGTCGTGAATCAGGTGGCCGAGTTCATGGGCGACCGCCGCCGCCAGGATGGATTCATCCGCCTGCGCCAACCCCCGGCTGACCACGACCACGTCCGGGGGGAAGCAGTACGCCCGCAGCCGATCCTCGTCCATCACCCGCACCCGAGGACGGCCCAGGCCAGCATCATCCGCCAGTGCGTAGACAATGCGCTGCGTTTGGGCATCCTGCTGAAGTTTTTCGCAGAGCCCGCCCTGCTGAGCGATCCACCGATCCGCCTCCCGGGCAGCGGAAGGGCCAGCGCAACCCGCCAGCCACGCCATCCCAAGCCCTATCAAGAAGTAAGCAGCGGTTTGCATGCCCTGAAACTGCAAAAGTCATACCGCTTGCGGATCGGCCAGCCGACTGCACAAAGGCGTGGCATCACAGAAAAATGGCGGAAAAGGAAATAACCCCGGCGGGCGGCGGGTTTACTTCTCGACGCCAACAACAACGCGTCGCAGAGGTCTGGCCAGTCCTCTCTGAACCCGGACGGTTGAAGGTCAACCGCCAATCTCCAGAGACACCGCTTCAACAAGCACCCCCGAAAGGAATGAGCCATGAAGAACTTCTCCCAACTGACCGTGATGAGCACCGCCCTGGTCGCCGGCCTGATGATCGCAGGCACCGCCTCCGCCGGCCACGCCGACCGCAACGCCAAGAGCGTGCTGAAGAACCAGCGCCAGGTCGTGACCCAGCCCTACGCTCTCACCGGCGACACCAACGTCGACCGCCCCCGGGCCGACGTAACCGAAGCTTCCTTCCGCGTCATCCAACGCGGCCGCCGCAACTAAACCGACACCTACACAATCAACGCCTCCTCGGGAAGCCCACGTTTACGAACGTGGGCTTCCTTTTTGTCGTAATAATCTAGATAGCCGACTTAAAACGGCGCAGCCCCATCCCGGTTCCAACACGAAAATACATAAACCGTGTCCGCTTCTTTCTCGAAGCAACGTTTTTGTATTTGAGCAACCATCCCCGTTGCTGGTGCTCGTCCTCACAAGATTGTTGGTCCCATGAAAACAACAAAGCATCTCCCCCGCCGCGGCGCATTCACCCTCATCGAATTGCTGGTCGTCATCTCGATCATCGCCTTGCTGATCGCCATCCTCTTGCCCGCGCTGGGCGCCGCCCGCGAAGCAGCCCGCCGAATGACTTGTGCAACGCAAACGCGGGGCTTCTCGCAATCGGTCTACACCCAAGCGATCGACAACCGCAACAATCTGGTCAACCTTGGACGCAACAACGATCCGACCAGTTCCACATATGGCAATTCGGTCCAAGCTCCCTATCAGTTCCATAGAACTTACCGGGACGATCTCGTCAATTACTACGGCATGACACGCGACTATTATTACTGCCCGGCCAACCAGGAAACCAACACCGACGCAAACTTTGGCACTGCGACAACAAATATTCTTTCAGGGTACATGTCCTTTGGTGGACGAGTGGATATCAATGCCGTCTATCGTGGCGAAGGCGAACCTATCACCTACCCGGACGGCGTAGAAGGTCGCAACCTAGGCAGCTTCACCGGTTTCGAAGAAGCAAATGCAGCAGGCGCAGAGCGTATTTTTCACGAAACCACAGAAGACGTCGCCTTCTACGACGAAATCATCGCCGACGTCACCCGTGTTTTTAGCGGAAGCTTTGACCGAACCGTCAGCGGAGATGTGGTGCAATTCTCCAACCATATCAGCGGCGAACTGGCCGGCGACGTGATGGACGACGGCGAAGGCGGCGCAAACGTGGCCTTCATCGACGGCCACTCTGAGTGGCGCCAGCGCGCCGACATGGGCCAGCAGTCTGATGACGCTCCGACCGAAAGACAACGGATCTACCTCTCCGGCAGTATCCAGATCTACTTCTAATACGACGCCCCCCAACGCAATCGACCAAGCCCACGTTCACAGAACGTGGGCTTTTTCATACACCGATTCTTCGATTAAAACAGGAAGTACCGCTGCGCCAACGGCAGCTCCGCCGCCGGCTCACACACCAAGGGCTCGCCGTCTGCCGTCACGCGGTACGTCTCGGGATCGACCTCTACCACCGGCGTGGCATCATTCAGCTTCATGTCGGCCTTGCCGATGCCCCGGCAGTTTTTCACCGCTTCGACCCGTTTGTCCAGGCCGTACTGCATGACCGTCTCCATCGAAGATTGGCTGACAAACGCCACCGAACTCGGGCCGACCGCCTTGCCTTTCGCGGCGTACATCGGCCGCATGTAAACCGGCTGAGGCGTGGGGATCGATGCGTTGGGGTCGCCCATCTGCGCCCAGGCGATGTGCCCGCCCTTCATCACGATCTCGGGCTTGGCCCCGAAGTTTGCGGGCCGCCAAAGCACCAGGTCCGCCAGCTTGCCGGGCTCGATGCTGCCGATCAGGTGGGACATGCCGTGCGCGATCGCGGGGTTGATCGTGTACTTGGCGACATAACGTTTGATGCGTTCGTTGTCCGCCCGGGTGTCGCCGCCGAGCGCGCCGCGCTGATCCTTCATCTTGCTGGCGGTCTGCCAGGTGCGGGTGATGACTTCGCCGACCCGGCCCATCGCCTGACTGTCGCTGCCCATCACGCTGAACGCGCCCAGGTCGTGCAGGATGTCCTCGGCCATGATCGTCTCACCCCGGATCCTGCTCTCCGCAAACGCCACGTCCTCGGGCAGGTTCTTGTCCAGGTGGTGGCACACCATGAGCATGTCCAGGTGCTCATCGATTGTGTTCACCGTGTACGGCCGGGTCGGGTTGGTCGAGCTCGGCAGCACGTTCGCTTCGCCGCACACCTTGATGATGTCCGGCGCGTGGCCCCCGCCAGCGCCTTCGGTGTGATACGTGTGGATCGTCCGGCCCTTAAACGCCTGGATCGACGCTTCGACAAAGCCCGACTCGTTGAGCGTATCCGTGTGGATGCACACCTGCACATCCAGGTCATCGGCAACACTCAAGCAGCAATCGATCGCGGCGGGGGTCGTGCCCCAGTCCTCGTGCAGCTTCATCCCGATCGCCCCAGCCCCGATCTGCTCAGGCAGGCCCTGGGGCAGCGCGCTGTTGCCCTTGGCCAGGAAGCCGAAGTTCATCGCCAGCCCGTCGGTGGCCTGGAGCATCATCTCGATGTTGCTGGCACCGGGCGTGCAGGTCGTCGCGCAGGTGCCCGTCGCCGGGCCCGTGCCCCCGCCAACCAGCGTGGTGAGGCCCGAGGCGATCGCCTCTTCGTACAGCTGCGGACAGATGTAGTGCACGTGCGTGTCCAGGCCCCCGGCGGTGAGGATCATCCCCTCGCTGGCGATCGCCTCGGTAGTCACGCCCACGACCATCCCCGGCGTGACGTCGGCCATCACATCCGGGTTGCCCGCTTTGCCGATGCCCGTGATGAACCCGGCCTTGATCCCAACGTCGGCTTTGTAGATGCCGGTGTAGTCGATGATCAAAGCATTGGTGATCACATAGTCCAGCGCTTCGTCCGGGTCGCCCCCGGCCCGCTGGCCCATGCCTTCGCGGAGCACTTTGCCCCCGCCGAACTTGCACTCGTCGCCGTAGTGCGTGAGGTCTTTTTCGACCTCCAGGATCAGCGACGTGTCGCCCAGGCGGACCCGGTCGCCGGTCGTCGGCCCGAACATCTGGGCATACGCATCACGAGGCATGTTGTAGGGCATAACGGGCTCCGTACGGAAGCGGTGGCGGTGGCGATTTACTTGTTGCGGCGTTTCTCAGCGATCCGCTTGGCGGCAAACATCACGCCCAGGCCCAACGCCACGCCGGCGCCAATCAGCAGCAGGATGTGGTGCATCTCGCCGCCGGGGGCCGCGGTGTGATCGTGGCCGGGGTGAGCCAAGGCTTGTGCAGAAACGGTCAGTGCCGCGAGGGTGGTGAAGGTGCTTTTCATGTTGATCCTTTTGAAATAGGGAATTGGAATCATTGGGTTTGAAAGTTCTGGTCCACCGCCCGTTGAACCGCCGCGTCACGATTCGGGTCCGACACCGGGCCGTCGGCAAGGTTGTTGCCGCCCCGGATGATCTGGTCACCCGCGATCGGGACCAGGCTCACCGTCTTGGTTTCGCCCGGCTCAAAACGAACCGCGGTGCCCGCGGGGATGTCCAGACGCTGACCATAGGCCGCCTGGCGGTCGAATTTCAACGCCGCGTTGGTTTCGATGAAGTGGTAATGGCTGCCGACCTGCACCGGGCGATCGCCGGTGTTGGTGACGTCCAAAGGCGTCGCCGCCCGCCCGGGGTTGAGTTCGATCGTGCCGGATTCGGGCATCAGTTCCCCGGGCACCACGACGCCCGCGTCCTCGCCGAACACCGACAGATCCGGAATCGGCAAGAAGCTGCCATACAGCGCCAGCTCAAGGTTGCCGTCGACCGACGCGATCGGGTGGTGGATCGTCACAAGCTTCGTGCCATCGGGGAACGTGCCCTCGACCTGCACCTCGTGCAGCCCCTCGGCGACCCCCGGCATCACCTGCCGACGCCCCAGCATCTGCCGACCCAAGTCCATCAGCTCCGCCACGCGCTTGCCGTCGCGGATCATCTCCAGGACCTGCGTCGTGATCAACGCAATCGACTCGGGCACATTCAGCCGAACCCCCCGCGCCAAACGCTTCTGCGCGAGGAACCCCGCGTTGTGCAGCATCAACTTGTCGATCTCACGCGGCGTCAGTTGCATCGCCAGCTCCCATTGCGTTGCGGCTTACCTACCACTTCCGGTCCCAGGGGCACACGCCCAGCCCCTCAACCATCGGCCGGACCACATGCTGAACATACCCCAAGACCCCCTGCGTCGTACGCCCAGCCGCCCTTAATACCATGACCCCGCCCTCCAGTCGGCTGACCGCGGACACCACATCGTCGTCCGCCCGGGGCAGCGACTCCTGTTCAACCGCCTGAGCAATCGCCTCGCCCGCCTCACGCAGCTTCGACCCGACCAGCCCGACCGTGGCATAAGCATTGAACTCGCCGGTCCGCATCGAAGAATCGATCGCAGCTTCTTCGCGATCCAGGCAAAGCGCGTCGATCACGACCGTTCGCCCGTCCACCACGACCTCCGTGCGTGAGTCGTACCGGGCAAACTCCCACCGCTCGCCGAACGCCAGTCGGCCGCAGGTCACACACTCCATCCACGCCAGCGATGCATCCCCGCTCAACGCGAACACCTGCCGCTGCCGATAGTCCGCGTCGGCAAAACACGCCACCGGGTCCGGCCAGGCCAACAGCACGCCGTCCCCTTCCACCTCCGCCTGCACCGCCTGTTCCGCGGGGCGGCCCGCACGGGCGTGGTACACCTTGGTCGCCGCCTGCGTGGTCAGCACCCCCACCGCCCCCCTGCCCACTCGAACGTCCAGCGTGATCCGGTCCCCCGCGACCAGCCCGCCCCCAAAGCTCGACGTGTAGACCCAGCCACTCCGTCCCGGCGATCCGGGCAGATCAACTTCAAAGGCGATTCCGCATAGTCGCGCGTCACCAGGCTCTTGCCCGCGACATGCTCAACCACCGCACGCCCGGACGCGTGCTGGGCATCACGCATCGGCGCGGGGCTTGCATTCACACTCGGCGGGGTCGCGGTCAACATGCAAAGCCTACACGCTCAGGTGCTCCCGGATCAGCTCCGGCGTCAGACCCGCCGTCTCCCCTTCCGCGACCACCCGGCCACGGTTCATGATGTAAAAATCGTGCCCGAACTCCTTCACGAAGTCCAGGTACTGCTCGACCAGCACGATGGTCATTTTCTTCTCGTCGATCAGCCGGTGCAGCACGTGCCCGATTTGCTGGATGATGTTCGGCTGAATCCCCTCCGTCGGCTCATCCAGGATCATGACCTTCGGCTGACTGATCATTGCCCGGCCGATCGCCAGCTGCTGCTGCTGCCCGCCGGACAAGTCACCGCCGCGGCGCTTGCGGAACTCTTTCAAGATCGGGAACGTCTCATAGACCTCATCGAACGCCGACTTCTTCCGCGTCGCCCCGGCCTGCTGGCCGACCTTCAGGTTCTCTTCCACCGACAGCTTCGGAAAGATCATCCGGCCCTGTGGCACGTAGCCGATCCCGGCCTTGGCGCGCTTGTTCGCCGAGAACTTCGACAGGTTCTTCCCGTCCATCGTAACCGCGCCCGACTCGGCCTTGAGCAAGCCGATCAGGTTCCGCATCAGCGTCGTCTTGCCCACGCCGTTGCGGCCCATGACACACGTCATCCGCGCTGGCTGAAAACGCATGCTCACATCCGTCAGCGCCTGCACCCCGCCATAGGCAAAGTTGAGTTGTTGGACCTCAAGCATCGTCGCCTCCGTTACCGCCCCAGGTACGCTTCAATCACCGCCTCATCGCTGGACACCTCGTCCAGCGTGCCCTCGGACAGCACCTGCCCCTCATTCAGCACCGTGACCCGCGAGCCCAACTGCCGGACAAAGTCCATGTCGTGCTCGATCACGATGATCGTGTGCTCGTCTTTGAGCTCCAGCAACAGCTCCGCGGTCAGCGCGGTCTCCGCATCCGTCAGCCCCGCAGCCGGCTCATCCACCAGCAGCAGCTTCGGCGACGCGACGATCAAGGAGCTGATCGCCAGCCACTGCCGTTGCCCGTGGCTGAGGTTCACCGCCTTGGTGCCCAGGTCATCGATCAGCCGAACCCGCTCGAGGATCGACAGGATCTGGTCGCGTTCCTCCGCCCGTTCGCGTCGGCCGAACACGTTGCCCCACAGGCCATGCCGACCCGGCAACGCCATGAGCATGTTCTCGTACACGGTCAGGCTGTCGAAGACGTTGGGGATCTGAAACTTCCGCCCGACGCCCGCCTGGGCGATCATCGTCTCGGAGTCCTGCGTGATCTCTTCGCCATCGAAGTAGACCTTGCCGGTCGCCGGCCGCGTCTTGCCGGAGATCACATCACACATCGTCGTCTTCCCCGCACCATTGGGGCCGACGACCACACGCAGCTCGTTGTGGCCGATGCCCAGGTCATTGATGTCCAGTGCGGTGAACCCATCAAAGACCGCGGTGATGTCCTGCAGGAACAACAGGTACCGCTCGCTCCAGAGCTGACTGGCGCGGGGGCCTTCGGTGGTGTACTCGTACTGGTGTTCGATGGGCGCGTTCATACCTCGGCCAACTCCTTCACCCCGGATTGGCCCGAAACCGACCGCGACGCGGGCGCAAGCCGTGCGACCCACCCACGGATTTCCGTCGGCAGGCTCATCAGCCCGCCCGGCAAGAACAGCACCACCCCGATGAACAACCCGCCCAGCACAAACATCCAGTACTCCGGCGCGTAGCTCGTCATCCGGTCGTACATCAGGTTCACCAACAGCGTCCCGATCACCGCGCCCCAAAGCGTGCCCCGCCCGCCCAGCGCGACCCAGGCCACCACGAGGATCGACGCGAACGCATCCGTGTCGCTGGGCGTGATGATGCCTTTCTGCGGGGCGTAGAGCATCCCGCCGATCGCCGCGAACACGCCTGCCACCGCGAACGCAAACGCCTTGTACGTCCACGCCTGGTAGCCGCTGAACCGCAAACGTGTTTCATCATCTCGGATCGCCACCAGCACCCGCCCCAGCGGGCTCCGCACCAGCCAGATCGCCAGCCCCAACACCCCCATCAGCACCAGCACCGACGCGACGTACAACCAGAACCGCGTTTGCATAAACGGCCCCGCCTCGGGATTTGCTGCGATCTTAAACCCCAGAATCTCCGGGAAGTTCGTCAGCCCGTTCGTGCCCCCCAGCTTCAAATCGTTCTTCTGCAGCACCAGCCAGAACGCCACCACGATCGCCTGCGTCAGGATCGAGAAGTACACCCCCTTGACCCGGCTGCGGAACGTCGTCACCCCTATCCCCAACGCGATCAACCCCGGGATCAGCATCCCCAGCAACACCGCCACCGGGAACGGCTTGAACCACGCCAAAAAGAAAGGCGGCTTTTTGTCTTCCACGTCCGACATCACATAAGACAAGCACGTCGGGATCCCCAGCTCATCCAACGGCCCGCTGTTGGCCAGGTACAACCCCATGCCATACGCGCCGAGCGTAAAGAACAAGAACTGGCACAAGCTCAACGCGCCCATGTAGCCCCAGACCAAGTCCAGCCCAATCGCGACGATCGCAAAAGCCATCCACTGGCCCAGCTTCGTCACCGAGCCCGCGGACATCATCCCCCCGCCGTACAACGCCGGCACGATCACCAGCGCCCCAACGGCGAGCAACACAAACCCGATGGCGTCCTTCATCGGGAACGTCCGCTGCTTCTTCAGCAGTGCGAGCGAAGCGGCCTCAGGCATCGGCGAGCCTCCCCTTGTCCGGGAACAGCCCCGCCGGGCGGAACTGCATAAACACAATCACCACGATCAACGCAAAGACCTTCGACCACGTCGCGTCGAAGAAATGGAAAGGCATGAAGTCCAACTGGACCGGCTCGGTCAGCTTCTGCAGCAGCCCCACACTCAGCCCCGATACCACCACGCCGATCAGCTTGCCCACGCCCCCCGCCACGACGACCAAGAACGAGTCCACAATCACCTTCTGGCCCATGTCCGGCGTGACGTTGCTGATCACCGTGTACGCCCAGCCGGCGACGCCCGCCAGGCCCGCGCCCAACGCGAACGTCATCGCGTCGATCTTCCGCGTGTTCACGCCCAGGCTCTGCGCCATCTCCCGGTTCTGCACCGTCGCCCGGACCAACAGCCCGTACCGCGTGAACCGCAAAAGCCCGCCGAACAACATCACGCAGACCAGCGACACGATCATCACGAACACCCGGTTCTTCGGCAGCTCCAGGTCACGCGTGATCGCCACGCTGCCCTGCAACCAGGTCGGAGCGCTCATGCCCAGGTTGTCGCCCTTCCACATCCGCACCGCCTGGATCAGGATCAGGCTGACGCCGATCGTCGCCAACAGCGAATCCAAAGGCCGCTTGTACAGATGCCGCACCACCAGCCATTCGACCGCCAAGCCCACGCCCGCCGAGATCAGAAACGCCATCGGCAACGCCGCGACGTAGTACCAGTTAAACCACGCAGCGGGCAACTCGGTGCCGATGAACTCATACGCCGCCCAGGTTGAGACCGCGCCGATCATCAGCATCTCGCCGTGGGCCATGTTGATCACACCCATCAGCCCGAACGTGATCGCCAGGCCCAGCGCGATCAGCACCAGAATCGACCCCAACGATAAGCCACGGAAAATATGCTGCGTCCACTCCAAGCGGGTGCGGTAGCCTTCGATCTTGCTCAACGCCTGGGTGTACGCGGCCTCGGCCTCGTCGGACAAGGGCTCGGCGCCTTCGAACGTCGCCTCCTCCAGCAGCTTCTCCAGCAGGATGTAGGCCCGCAGGCTTTTGAGTTCACCCAGCTCTTCCGCAGCGGCAATCTGCTCCGCTTCGGTCGTCTCTTCCGCAGACCCGTTGAGCTGAATCAGCAGTGCGCTCTCCCTCGCAACCCAGCGCACCTCCGCGTCAGGATCGGACTCAGCCATCTCCAAAAGCGTCGGCAACGCCTCGGCTTCCCGGCGGTCGCCCACGCGCTCAGCGGCTTCCAAACGGACCTCAACATCGTCAACGACCAGATCGACCAACGCCAACGCACTGAGGATGTCCCGCCTGGCCCGGCGATGGCCGGTGAACTGGTCCCGGCGGATCTCCCGGTAAGCAATCTCCAAGGGCTGGCCATTCGCCAAAATCGGCTCGTCACCCAGGGGTTCAAACGCCCGCACGACATCCGGGCGGTCCTGGCCCTCCTCGGGGTTGGGCACGAAGATGTAACCCAACTCGCTGTCTTCGTACTCGTACAGCGAGCGGTCCATCATGCGTTCAAACAGCACCTTGACGCGGGTGTCCCGCAGGGCCATCAGTTGTTCGATGCCCTGTTCATAGGTCTGCCGATCTTCCAGCAGCAGGGCCAACTCAAAAATTTGCGCCGTGGTGGTTTCGCCCGCTGGCGTCGGTTCCGCTTCCTCGTCTGGCGCTTGTGCGTGCGTCAGCCCCAGCGGGCCAAGGCCCACGCAAAGCAACACCATCAGCGTCCTGATGGCGCAGCGCCATCTAGGGCGGAGGTCTGGCGCAGAAGGGTAAAGCTCAACTCGCATCTGGTTGCATCCCTGCGGGTTGGTGAGGTTGTTTGGACACAGCGTGTCTCGGCCATCTTTGACCGAAAAGGCCGACCCGCGGTTTCGCGCGGGTCGGCCGGTTCTGTCGCGTCGGGCAAGGGCTATCTCAAGGGTTCGACCGCAGATAGAAGTCGAGACTGAGCAAGTCCGGCACGGACAGGCAAGGGTCAGACTCAGGGACCACCGGTCGGCGCGGGGATCTCGTCCTCGCGGCCGGCCCAGAGGTAGGAGCTGTAGCTATCCGGCTCAACCAGGCCGTCGGATTCCCAGATGATCTCGAACTGACCATCTTCCAGGATCTCACCGATGTAGACCGGCTTGTAGGTGTGCTGGTTGGTGGGGTGCATCATCTTGGGGCCGCCCGGAGAATCAAACTCCAAGCCGTAGACCGCTTCACGCACCGCGTCGACCTCAAACGAACCGGCGGCTTCGGCGGCCGCCTTCCACACGTACACGCCGAAGTACGCCGCTTCGATCGGGTCGCCGGTCACACGGCTGGCCCCACCGGGCAAGCCGTTCTCTTCACAGTAGGTCTGGAACGCTTCGACGAACGCGTTGTTCTCAGGCGTGTCGATCGACTGGAAGTAATTCCAAGCAGCCAAGTGGCCGACCAGCGGAGGCACGTCCATCGCACGCAGCTCGTCTTCGGCGACGGAGAACGCGATGATCGGGCAGTCGTCAGCCGTCAGGCCCTGGTTTGCAAATTCACGGTAGAACGGCACGTTCGAGTCGCCGTTGATCGTCGACAGCACGCAGGCGTTGCCTTCCGCAGCAAAGTCCGCGATCCGAGCCACGATCGTCTGGTAGTCCGTATGGCCGAAAGGCGTGTATTCCTCGTAGATGTTCGATTCGGGCACACCACGGGAAATCAGGTAAGCCTTCAGCACGCGGTTGGCCGTACGCGGGAACACGTAGTCCGTGCCCAGCAGGTAGAACTTCTCAGCACCGATCTCGTCGAGCATGTACTCGGCAGCGGGAACCAACTGCTGGTTCGGAGAAGCACCGGTGTAGAAGACGTTCAGCGACTGCTCTTCACCCTCGTACTGCACGGGGTAGAACAGCAGGCCGTTGAGCTCTTCGAAAACGGGCAGGCAGGACTTCCGGCTCACGGAGGTCCAGCAGCCGAACACGACCGAGCATTCTTCATCAACCAGCAGCTCGCGCGCCTTCTCGGCGAACAGCGGCCAGTCCGAGGCCGGGTCGACCACGACCGGATCGATCATGTACGACGTGCCGTCGATCGTCACGCCGCCGGCTTCGTTGATTTCTTCCACCGCCATCAGCACGACGTCACGCAGCGACGTTTCGGAGATCGCCATGGTCCCCGACAACGAGTGCAACACGCCGACTTTGACCGTGGGCTGCTCCTGCGCCTGCGCGGCCGAGGTGAGCGACACAGCGCCCATCAGCGCCAAGGCTCCCAGTTTCTTCAGTGAACGGATCATCCGTTACCTCTTCTCTCTCTCGTAAGGTTTAAAAAGACATTCACAAACACAAGCCAGGCCACGGCGGGCGGGACATGCCCGCCCGCCGATAGGCCGTTGGCTTGGGGAATCAGAACGCGACGGAGAAGCCGACGTTGCCGACCAGGAAGGTGTCATCGGGGTTGCCGATGGCGTCTTCGTCGGTGACGTACAGGGTCAGGCCCGCGCCGACCGACCACTCGCCGTACTCTTCGGGGATGAAGACCAACGGAGCGCTGACGGCCAGGCCGACCGAGAAGAAGCCGAAGCCGCTCTCGGCGTAGAAGTCGTCGGTGCCGAAGGCCAGCGAGACGGGGATCGACGCGTCGACGGTGAAGTCTTCGCTTTCGACGAGGGTGAAGCCCGGCTCGATGCCGAAGACAAACGCCCAGCCGTTGGTGTCACCGGTGATGTTGGTCGAGCCGACGCGCTTGTGAGCGACGAAGCTGGGGTTCAGGGCGATTTCCGAATCGCCGTAGAGGCCCGAGTCGTCAAAGCCGACGGACAGGTCGAGGATCTTCTCGGTGCCGCCACCGTAGACCCAGTCCTGGTAGGTGATGCCGAAGCTGAAGCGCTCGTAGGTGTAGCCCACGCCGAAGTAGACATCGACTTCCTGCAGGTGGCCGCCGATCGAGGACGGAGCGTTATCGTTCACGTCCCACCACGTCCCGATCACGATCGAGAAGTCTTCGATTTCGAAGGCGATTTCAGCGTAGGGGTTGAAGGTGGCGTTGTCGCCGAAGTCGGTGCCTGCGCCCCAGACGTCAAAGCCGTAGGACACGAAGTGCGTGTAAAAGTCAGCACCCGCGACACCCGAGACCTGAGCCTCAGCCTTAGGCGCGGCGAGCATCGGGGTCGCCAGGGCCCCTGCGGCGAGAGCCGCGTTCATCCACTGAAACTTGCGTTGACGTTGCATCCAGATCTGCTCCTAAAAGGGAGGGTTTGAGCCCACGACGGGCCCGCGTAGAAACAGCGCTGACGCTTCAAACACTTGAAGCGAGCGCCCGGTAGGTCGTTTTGCTTGGGGGGACTTCCCTGCTGTTCAGTCCACCGGCCTTCCGCAGAAGGAAACAGACTTGCGTCTGTACCGGGTCCATGCCCCAAGGCAAGATCACCTAGGCAAAGACCGTGCCAAGACTTCAATCCATCGAAAAGGCAATTGCGCTGACCCAAGATCGCGCGATGGGGACCCCGATGCACACTTAGTGCGCGCGCGCTGCTTATCGGCACAAACCCGCTTTGGGGTCGCTAAACTCGTGTCATGAGCCAGTTTGATTGCAGTCCGCTCCTGGCTTGGCAGCTTGTGGACTCCGCGTTCCCTGCGGGCGGGTTCTCCCATGCCGCGGGCCTGGAAGCCGCTTGGAAGCAAGGCCTGGTCCCCAACACGCAGGCCCTCCACGATTTCCTGCAAGCCAACCTCACCCAGAACGCCAGGCTGAGCCTCCCTATCGGACTCGCAGCCTTCGACCAGCCCGAAGACTGGCCGACGCTGGACCGCCACATGGATGCCTTGCTCAGCAACCACGTCGCCCGCCGCGCCTCGCGACAACTGGGCACCGCTCTGTTGACCGCCTGCGCCCGCATCTTCCCCGAACCCGACCTGCAAAGCCTGCCCAAGCAGGCCCGAGCAAAGCACCTGCCCACCCACCTCGCCCCGGCCTTCGGCGTGGTTGCTCATCACCTGCAAATCGGCCGCGCGACCTCCGCCCAGATGCTGCTGTTCATGGACCTCCGCGCACAGGTCTCCGCTGCGGTCCGCTTGGGGCTCATCGGCCCGCTTGAAGCCCAAACGCTTCAGCACCGACTGCGACCCGCCATCGAACAAGCTGCCCAAAAGCATCTGCACACACCCTGGCAACAGGCCGCCGCGTGCAACCCGATGCTCGAATTGGCGCAGATGAACCAAGACCGGCTGTACTCCCGTCTCTTCCAGAGTTAATCCCAATAAACTCGTCCCTATTCCTCCAACCTCGAACCCTAACCCAAGCCGCCTTATGCACCTCAGCCACGACCACGCCGACCACCCGGGCCACTTCAACGAACGCCAACCGCCCTTGGCCAACCGCGACTTCACGGAGCGTGCCTTCACCGTCGGCATCGGCGGGCCCGTGGGTTCAGGCAAAACCGCGCTGCTTCTGGCGCTCTGCCGAGCCCTGCGGGATGACTACAACATCGCCGTGGTCACCAACGACATCTTCACACGGGAAGACACCGAGTTCCTCGTCCGCAACAAAGCGTTGCCCGCCGAGCGCATCCGCGC
Source organism: Phycisphaeraceae bacterium (assembly GCA_965230305.1). Lineage (GTDB taxonomy): Bacteria > Planctomycetota > Phycisphaerae > Phycisphaerales > Phycisphaeraceae. The sequence continues at coordinate 1,514,407 of OZ245998.1, forward strand.
GGTAGAGACCGGCGGGTGCCCGCACGCCGCGATCCGTGAAGACGTCACCCCCAACCTCGTCGCGCTGGAAGACCTCCACGCGCAGTTCAACCCGCAGATCCTGCTCTGCGAGTCCGGCGGGGACAACCTTGCCGCCCACTTCTCCCGCGAGCTCGCCGACTTCACCATCTACGTCATCGACGTCGCCGGCGGCGACAAAGTCCCACGCAAAGGCGGGCCGGGCATCACCCAATCCGACCTGTTAGTCATCAACAAGACGGACCTCGCCGAAGCCGTCGGCGCCGACCTCAGTGTCATGGATCGCGACGCCAAGAAGATGCGAGGCGAAGGCCCGTTCATCCTGGCGAGCATCAAACACACCGACGGGCTGCAGACCATCATCGACCACATCCTCCACGCTTGGCAGCACGCCAACCAAATCGAGCACACCCACTAATCGCTGTGCCCGCCCCCACGCCGCCCACCGACGACCGCGCCGACGCCGAGAACCCCAAGACCCCGCCCGACGAGCTCGCCCGGCTTGCCGCCGACGCCCGTATGGGCATCCGTCGTGCCGCAGCACAAAACCCAAGCCTGCCTCAAGACATACTCGAGCTGCTGCAACGCGCCGGCAGTTCGCGCGACCTCAGCCGGGCCGCCAAGCCCGATGGCACAATGAGCGATGACGAGTTAGCCGCACTCCTGCAGCTCGGGCCGTGGGCGCGAGATCGGGTCGCGCATCACCCCAACACGTCCCCCGCCACGCTGAAGCACCTCGCCCAGGCCACCGAAGCCAGCGTGCGCCGCGCGGTGGCCCAAAGGCAAGACGCCGACCGCCACACGCTCCTGCTGCTGCTCACCGATCGCAACCCCACGGTCTGTCAGCTTGCACGCGAACACCCCAACGCCCCCGCTGAGCGTGTCGCTCAACTGAATCAATTGACCCAAGGCAAAAGCCTGGCCACGGACCTGCTGCGTGAACTCGCCCAACAGAACGATGCCACCCGCCGACTCGTCGCGGTTCACCCCGACACGCCCGATGACGTACTGCAACAGTTGGCCAAAGACCCGAGTTGGCAAGTGCGGGCTGCGCTGGCTGCACAACCCCGCGCGACCAGCGCGATGCTCGCGCCGCTGATCCAACTGGATGCACCCCATCTCCCGCAGCAGCTGGCCGACCACCCCCACACGCCCGCCAGCGTCCTGACCCAACTGGTTCACCACGCCGATTCTGCGGTACGTTTCGCCGTTGCCCAGCACGCGAACACACCATCGGACGGGCTTGCGCTGCTCCTGGAAGACGGCATCGAGCCCGTCCGCACCGCCGCTGCGCACCACGCCAACACCCCCGCCGACAACCTCAACACGCTCGTCCGGGCTGGCAGCGACCCCCAGCTATCCACTTTCGCCGAGCCCGACCCGACCCTGCCTCCGGAAACGCTGAGCACACTATCCCAGGGCGGGCCCTGGGCGCGACGCCTGGCCGCGATGCACCCCGCCACGCCGACCCCGGCGCTGCAGCACCTCGCCGCCGACGCCGACCCGATCATCCGCGAGTGTGTCGTGCGTCGGCCCAACGCGCCGATCCAACCGCTGCTCCAGCTCGGCAGCGCCGACGACCTGCAAGGCCACACCACCCCAGACCCGACCCTGAGCCCCGGCCGCCTCGCCGAACTGACCGACTGGGGCCCGTGGGCACGCCAGTTGGCCGCGCGTCACCCCAACGCCAACACCGATCTGCTCACCCAGCTCAGCCGAGACACCTACTGGCAAACCCGCCGGGCCGTCGCTCGACACCCCAACACCCCCGCCGACACTCTGGTGGCCTTGTGCGAGGACGACTCCGCAGATGTCCGCTGGTCTCTCGTCCAGCGCGAAGACCTGCCTGGCAAAGCCTTGTACCGATTGGCCAGCGACGAATTCCCCGCGATCCGCGCTGCGGTCGCAGCACACCCCAGCACGCCCGATGACCTCCGGCGCACACTGGCGGGCGACCTGGACGCGGACGTCCGTGCTGCCGCGGCTTCCGCCTAAGCCGCCTAGACCGCCGCTGCCATCCGCTTCGCTTCGACCAACTCGACCAAACGATCAACCCAGGCATCCATGCCGATCCCGGTCTTCGCCGACACCGTCAGCGTCTCCATGCCCGGCCGAACCGCCTGGATGCTCTCCAGCATCTGCGCTTCGTCAAACTCAAGCACCTCCGCCAGGTCCATCTTCGTAACCACCGCGACGTCCCCGGTGTTGAAGATCGTCGGATACTTCAAGGGCTTGTCCTCGCCCTCGGTCGTCGAGACCAGGACCAGCCGAACATCCTCGCCCAGGTCAAACGTCGACGGGCACACCAGGTTGCCAACATTCTCGACAAACAGCAGGTCGAGCGCTTCGGGGTCCCAGCCCTCCAGGTGGCGTTCGACCATGTCGGCTTCAAGATGACACATCGTCCCGGTCTCGATCTGGCGCACCGGGAAGCCCGCTTCACCCAAACGAGCCGCGTCGTTGTCCGTCCGCAGATCGCCAACGAGCGTCGCGACGCGCAGCTTGCCCTGCAACTTCATCAGCGTCTGCTTCAGAAACTCCGTCTTGCCCGTCCCCGGGCTCGAGACCAGGCTGACCACCAGGCAACCCGCTTGTGCAAAGCGGTCACGCAGCGCCCTCGCCTGCTCGTCGTTCTGCTTGAGGATCTTGGTCCGGACTTCCAGCATCCGTGGCTTCATCGTCTACCTCCAACGAGAGAATATCCAGCTCCCGCCCGCGTACGAGCGTCGGCGTCGGTCGGCCACACTCCGGGCAGACCATCTTAAAACCAGGTAATTCCACTTCCTTCTGACAGGCTTCGCACCACACCGCCGCCTGCACCCACTCGATCTCCAGACGCGCCCCGTCCAGCCGCGTCCCCTGCGTGGCGGCGTTCCACGCGTACCGCAACGCCTCGGGCACCACGTTCGACATCGACCCGATCCGCACCACCACCGCCTGTACCACCAGGCCCGGCTCGTCCGCCACCGCGCCTGCGGCCGTCTCCACAATCTGCGTGGCAATCGACAGCTCGTGCACCTTACGTCCCCACCCAGGCGTTCAAGTCCACATCGGCCATCGGCTCACGCTTGGCGGGCATCTTGCCCGCGTCCACCATCGCGCCCAGCACTTCCATGCAAGCATGCACCGCCATCACCGACGTCACATCGCCCACGTCGTAGCAGGGCGCAACCTCGACGCACTCCATCGCCGCCAGCCCCTCCCGCGCCACCAGATTCAACAGCTTCAAGGCTTCGCGCGGCTGGAAACCGCCCGGCTGCGCCCAGCCCGTTCCCGGCACGTGGCCCCCTTCGATCGAATCAATATCGAACGACAGGTACACCGCGTCCGCATCCTTCCAGGCAATCTCCAACGCCCGCTCGGCGGTCTTCTCGATCCCCATGCTTTCCACATCATCCATCGTGAGCACGTAGGTGCCCTTCTCTCGGGCCCCCTTCACCCAGTCCCGCGAGACCTGCCACCCGCCGATGCCTACTTGCACCAGATTTGTCGGCGGCGCGTTGGGGATGTTGGTCGCATGGAACCACGGGCACGTGTGCATCCGCTCGTCCATATCCTTCTCCAGCGTGTCGATGTGCCGGTCGATATGGATGATGCCCAGCTTGCCTTTGCCCGGCTCGCCGTGCTTGTCCGGGACATACGGCGCGATGCCCCGCACACACGGGTAACCGATCGCGTGATCGCCGCCCATGATCATCGGGAACGCCCCCTGCGTGTACGCCTGCGCGACCGCCCGGCTGATCTGATCGAAGCTCTTCTCGATGTTGCCGATCGTGAACACATCGCCCAGATCACACATCTTCAGCGTCTCGAACAGGTCCACGCCCATCTCGAAGCTGTAGAAGCTGGTGTACATCACCGACGCGCGGCGCATGCCTTGCGGGCCGAACCGTGTGCCGGGCTTGAAGGTGGTCGCCACGTCGAACGGCACGCCCATGAACGCCACGTCGTAGTCGCTGACTTGTCGCACGTCCTCGAGGTAAGGCAGCTTCAGCATCGTGTTGATGCCCGCATATAGCGGTCGCGCCTCCCGGCTGAACGTACCGATGCTCCGATCGCCGATCGAATCGGCACCGGGCAGGCCCATCTCCAGCGCCCGCGCCGCCGCCTCGTCGGCACGGGCCGTGGGCAGCTGCGCCTCCTTGGCAACCGCGTCCAACCCTTGTGAGGGTGGTCGGAATGCGCTTTCGTCGCTCATGCTCAAGTGCCTTTCCAGGCATCAATCCCTTTGTCACTAACGTGCCGCTTCTGCCGGGGCAGATGTCCTTCGTCGACCAGTGTTGCCAGCACATCCAGCATCGCCCGCACCGCCAGCAGCGCGGTGATATCACTGGTGTCGTAAGCCGGCGCGACTTCCACCACTTCCATCGCGCAGATCCCTTCCTTGGCGACCAGCTTCAGCAGCTTCAGCACCTCACGGGGCAGGAACCCGCCGGGCTCCGGCCAGCCCGTGCCCGGCACGAAGCCGCAGTCGACGCTGTCGATGTCAAAGCTGAGATAAACCTGCTTAACATTGCCCTTCCACGCAGCCTCGAGCGCCATCTCGGCGATCTTCTCGATGCCGTGATCATCGACATCATCCATCGTGAAGATGTTGCTGCCGCGTTCCCGGGCCACCTTCACCCCCGCCCGCGGCACCTGCCATCCCCCGATGCCGACCTGCACCAGGTTCTTGGCTGGCGCGTTGGGGATGTTGGTCGCGTGGAACCACGGGCACGTGTGCATCCGCTCGTCCATGTCTTTCTCTTGCGTGTCGATGTGGCGGTCGATGTGGATGATGCCGATGTCCCCGTCCACGTGCGGCGCGATGCCCCGGACGTTGGGGTAGCCCAGCGAGTGGTCGCCGCCCATCAGGAACGGGAAGCAGCCGGACGCGTAGACGTGCGACACCGCCCGGCTAACCTGGTCAAAGCTCTTCTCGATGTTGCCGATCGTAAAGACGTCGCCGAGGTCGCACATCTTGATCGACTCCATCAGGTCGACGCCCAGCTCGTAGAAGTACGTCGTGTACAACGCCGAGATGCGACGCATGCCTTGCGGCCCGAAACGCGTGCCCGAGCGGTAGGTCGTCCCGATATCAAAGGGGATGCCCATGAACGCCACGTCATACTCCCCGACCCGGCGGGCATCTTCCAGGTAAGGCTGCTTCAGCAGGGTGTTGATCCCCGCATAATGCGGCAGCTCGCCCCGCGAGAACGTCGTGATCGAGCGGTCGCCGATCGAGTCCGCCGCGGGAAGCCCGAGCTCCTGCTGCGACTTCAACTCTTCCGCGATCGCTGCCTCGCTGAGTGTTTCCTCTTTCAGTGCAGCCAAGTAACCCTTCATCTGTTCGGGCGTCAACGGTTCCTTGAGCGGTTCGCTCATGCGGTGCATCTCCTTAGTGTCGTATGCCTGCTCGATCGGCCGGCCTCAGCGGCGCGTCCCAGCGGGCGCTTTCTTCAACGTGATCAGATAATGGTCGACCAATGCCCCCGCGGTTTCCCGCAGCGAGAACAAGCCCGGGTTAAACAGCCAGGTCTGCGTGATCCCCATCAGGTGGGCGTACACGCTCAGCCCCACCAGCTTGGCGTCGGTGCCCTTGGCCAGTTCGCCGCGGCGGACCGCCCGGCGGACGACCTTCGCCAGGCTGTCGATCATGTCGCGCGTCAGCTGATACTCCGTCGCCAGGTATTCATTCAGCTCCGGCGTGTACTCCGTCTTGTTCAGCAAGATCTCAAACGAGTCGCGGTGGCGCGGGTTGTTCTCAAGCAGCAGCAGCCATTCGATCATGTACTCCCGCAGTACTTCGAGCTGATCCCCTTCGCGGTGCTCCGCAGCGCGCTCGGCCAAGTCATACAGCGGCTTCTGCGAAAAGCTCATCAGCTGTTCGTACAAATCAATCTTGCTCTTGAAATGGCCATAGATGGCGCCGCGCGTCACGCCCATATCCTGAGCGATTTCTTCCAGGGACGTGCTCGCAAAGCCCTTTCGGCCGAACAGCGTCATCGCGGTGTCGATGATCGTCAGTCGGGTTTGTTCTGCTTCGGCTTTGCTTCGTCGGGCCATGCCCGTTCCTCCTTGAAATGCTCGCTATGAAATGAGTCGGCCAACGGCACACCACCCCGGGTCAGCTTAGCAGGCCAGACGATCCGCTTACCAAACCTCGTCGCCGACCACGGTCATCCGGTGCACCGGCAAGGCCGTGTCCTCCGCCTGCTGTTCCTCGGGCGGGTGGATCAGCTCTTCTAGTCGCTGTTTCACCGCCAAAAACTCCGGCGACAAGAACTGCGACGCGTCCCGTGGCCGAGACACCGGCACCTCGATGATCTCCTTCACATGCCCAGGGTTCCGCCCCAGCACCACGATCCGGTCCGCTAGATACACCGCTTCGTCCAGGTCGTGCGTCACAAACAAGACCGTCAATTCCACATTCCGCCATATCTGCAGCAGGTAGCTCTGCATCTGGCACCGTGTCTGCGCGTCCAACGCACCAAACGGCTCATCCATCAGCAGCATCCGGGGGCGGTTGGCCAAGGCCCGCGCAATCGCGACACGCTGCTTCATCCCCCCGGACAACTGTTTGGGGTAGTGATTGGCAAAATCCTTCAGCCCCACCATCTCGATCCACTGCATCGCGTCACACTCAGCCCGACGCGGCCCGGCCCCTCCCATCTTGGGGCCGAACATCACGTTCTTCTTGACCGTCAACCAGGGGAACAACGTGTAGCTCTGAAACACCATCCCCCGGTCCGGGCCGGGCCCGACCACCGGCTTGCCATCGACCAACACTTGCCCGGCACTGGGCTCTTCCAAGCCGGCCACGATGCGGTTCAGCGTGCTTTTGCCACAGCCCGACGGGCCGATGATGCAGACAAACTCGCGGCGGTGAATCTGAAAGTTGATGTCCCGCAACGCCGCGATCGTCTCGCCCTGCGGGCTGACGAAGTCCTTGTGCAACCGATCGATCTCCAGCACTACCGGGCGCTGATACAGGCGATCGAACCGATCACGGACCTCGGGCGACTGCTCTTTGTAATCCGGCAACTCAAGCTGAGCGGACATCGACCACTCCCTTCGGTTCTGAGATCGCTACGGATGGCGCCGCAACCGGAGCGGGCTTCAAGCGGGCAGACGCCAGCATTTCTTTGAGCTTCGTCCACCAGCCGGGTCGCCGATCAAACTCATACGGGAACAGCCGGCGAGCCAACGCCTGCAGCGTCTGGTCCGTAAAGAAGCCCACCAGGCCGATCAGGATGATCACCGGATACACACGGTCGAAGTTTCGGTAGGTGCCTTGGGTGTCGATGACCTCGGTCAGCCCGCTCTTGACGCCAATCAGTTCCGCGATCACCAGCCAGGTCCAGGCCCAGCCCAAGAGGATCCGCAGGTCGCCGTAAAGCTTGGGCAGGATGCCCGGCAGGATCACATGAACCAAAAGGCCCTTGCCTTTAGCGCCCAGCGTCCGGGCGGCTTCGATCAGTGATTGGTCCAGCAGCCGAGTCGTGTTGGCCACGACCAGCACGAGTTGGAAGAACGTTCCCAGGAACACCAGCGCGATCTTCGGCGCGTTCTGCGCCCCAAAGATCACCACCAGCAGCGTCGCAAACACCGGCGCGGGCATGTACCGGAAGAAGTCGACAAAAGGCTCAAACAGCTTGGAGAAGAAGTCGTACGTCCCCGCCAACACGCCCAAGGGCACGCCGATCAACGCCGCGTAGAAAAACCCCAGGAACACGATCTTGATCGACGCGATCATGCGTTCGTGCATCCAAGGCTTGCCGCTGCCGGGGTCACTGACAAACATGCTGAAGCCCGTCGTCAACACTTCGCCCGGGGTCGGCACGTACTCCGGGTTCACCCGCCGGCCTTCGGGCAGCAAGCGCAGCAAAGGCTGCGTCGGTAACTCCCGCGCATTGAAGGTCTCGCTCATCCGCGCCAACTGCCCCCAGTTGGCGCGGATGATGTCGAGATTGTCTTCACCCAGGACGATCGCTTCGGACTCCGCCTCGCCGGTCGCCAACTCTTTCCAGACCTCATAGATCGCCGCGTCATACGCATCGAACTCGGCCTGGGTCGGGTCCTGTGGCAAGGGCTCCACCCAGCCGTTGGCCTCGGCAATCGCGGACATCTGCCGGAGCACCATCCGGTTCTCCCGGCGTTGGGCGGTCTCCCGCTCCCGACGCGCCCGGGCTTCACGCATGTTCGCCAACGCCCCGGACTGCAGCGCCGGGTTAATCCTCGCCCCCGCCCCGTGGCCCAAAGGCCCCTCGTCCCGATCGTCCTCCGCCGCCGCCCACTGAGTCCGGGCGTCATCGTTCTTCTCTTGCAGCAGACCACGGATTCGGCCGTAGTAGTCCAACGAAACTTTGTCCCCGGCCTGGAAGACCGTCACCGCCTCGCCGGTTTCGATTTTCACCCCGGTCTGCAGCTCCATGTCCGGGTGCCAGATCCAAGGCACGTAGCTGACCAGACACCACAAACCGATCGGCACAAGAAACGAGCACGCCACCAACAGCCGACGCTGGCCGGGCGACAACTCCTTGCGGATCGCAAACCACGATCGGCGAGGCTTGGCGGGCTCGGGCTTGGACGCGTCGTCAGGCTGAGTCGGAGCGTTCTGGTTCATACAGCTTCCAGGGCGAACTTCTGTGGAAACCCCGCGTGACGCTTTCGCGCCACGCGGGAGGAGGCATCATGCAGTTTGATTCAAACTCACGGCATCATGGCGGCGCTTTCAGCGAACTCGAGCGTCAGGCTCGGATCGAGGTAAGACGCCACGTCCAGCGATTCTTCGTAGACCTCTTGGGCGACGTTGAACTCGTCGCTGTAGGTCGTCGAGCCATAGACCGAGTCCAGGCCGTCGCCTTCTTCCCAGATCATCAGCGCCTCTTCCAGCGAAAGGATGTACGTGCCGCCGAAGAAGGGCTCGTACTCTTCGGGGGTGATGCCCACGCGGGAGGAGAGGATCGCCAGCGCTTCGTCGCGGTTGGTTTCGTCTTGCAGGAACTCAACGATGCGGTACCAGACCGCCACGACCTTGGCCCACTCTTCACGGTCTTCTTCGAGACTTTCAGGCGAGACCGCCAAGACGTCGTAGATGATGCCCGGCGCGTTGGCGCTCGTGAACACCGCCGACGAACCCGAAACGGTCTTCAGCGCCTGGCCGGAGTTGGGCTGCCAAGCGGCGACCGCGGCGACATCGCCCGACGCCAGAACCTGCGGCGTTTCGTCCGTGGGGACGTTCACCCAGGTCACATCATCCGCAGACAAGCCGACAGACTGCAGCGCGGTGATCGCTAGCAGGTGGCCGACGAAACCGAGTTCCGCGCCGATGGCCTGGCCTTCGAGGTCTGCGACGGTTTCGATGCCCGGGCCGGCGACCAGCATGTCGTTGCCGTTGGAGAAGTCGTTGATGATGATCGCCACGGAAGGCTTGCCCGTGCCGCCGGTGACCAGCGCGTCGCCGTTGGTCATGCAGACCGCGTCGACTTCACCCGCCACGTAGGCGTCCATCGAGGGGACGTAGTCGTACCAGCTGAATTCGACCTCGACGCCAGCTTCTTCAAACCAGCCCTTCTGGATGCCGATTTCCCACGCCACCCAACCCGGCCAGTCCGAGTAGGCGATCTTTAAGGGGTCCGCCAAAACCGACGGAGCCATGGCCCCGGCCGCCAATGTCCCCGCCAAAGCCGATTTCCAGATCTTATTCAGTACACGCATAACGCCTCCTTCGAGTGTGTTTGGGCGGTTTCTCTCGCCGGGCATCCCGGCGCCGCCCCAGGCCCGGGCGGCCCCGGTCACTTGCAAAGCCTGTGCCAGCCCGTGATTGACCCCGTTCCAAGACCCACACGCCGCACCCCTGCGCGCTTCCTAGGCAACCGACCAGCATTATTCATACACGCGCGCATGTATAACGCAGCCCAACTCACTTCCCCGCCTCCCCCCACAGGTGGCATTGCTTTTGCGATCTGTCATCCATGGCTGCGACTTACGCAAACCAACACTGGCGAGAAAGAGTGACTCAAGCTGTTGGCAAATCACCACTTCACTGGGACCAGTTGACCTGGCCGCAGCTCCAACGTCTCCGTGATCAAGGCCCCGGCCTGGTCCTGCTGCCGATCGGTGCAACCGAACAACACGGCCCGCACCTGCCCACCGGCACCGACACGCTGATCGCCTCTGCGGTCTGCGCCTACGCCTCGGCAATCACCCAGACCCCCATCCTCCCCACCCTGCCGATCAGCGTCTCCGTCGGCCACACCCCTCGCTGGACGGGCACCGTCTCGTTCAAGCACAACACCTTTATCCATGCGGTCTACGAAACCGTGCAGTGGCTCGTCGCGACCGGCTGGACGCGCGTGCTGCTGGTCAACAGCCACTTCGGCAACGATGCCTCGCTCCGTGTCACCGTCGATCAACTCCGCACGGACTACCTCGGCCAACTCCAGATCGGTTGCCTGCATACCTTCAACCTCAGCCCTGGCATCTGGGACTGGTTCGTCGAAGACGCCGACGACCTGCACGCCAACCGGGCAGAGACCGACCTGCTGCTGTACCTCGCGCCCGAGCAGGTGGACCTTGATGCGTTACCCGAGGCCGGCGACCCCGACCGCACCGAGGGCGTGGTCTTCAGCTACCCCGTCGCGCAAACCAGCACCAACGGCGTCACCGGCCAGCCCCTGGGCACATCCGCCCAACGCGGCGAAGAACTGTTCCACCTCATGGGCGATGCCTTGGCCCAAAAAATCGAGCAAGCCAAAACCGAGCAGCCGCCCTTACCCCCGACCGACCCGCTACCAGTTTCCCCTTTCGCATAACACGGACGCCAAAACGGAATGATTACCTCTACCCCCGCCCAAACCCCCAACGCCCGACTCACCGTGCCCGAAGGCTTTGAACCCGACCCCAAGCGTGTCTCGGACCTCAAGCATGAGCTCCTGGACGCCGGCGTGAAGCACTGCTTTGGCGTTTACGTCGATGTTTATGGCTCGCCCAAAGCCAAAGCCACACCGCTGAGCGCGTTCGAAAAGATGTGCAAGGGGGCTGAGCTCTACACCGTCGGTGCGGTCGAAGGCCTGGGCCTGGTCGGTCCGCATGAGGACGAATGCGCCGCGGTCCCGGACCTGGACACGATGACCCTCCTGCCTTGGGACCGGACCAAAGCCTGGTTCCACTCGGACCTGTACCACCACGGCCAACCCTACGCAGGCGACCCCCGCGGCCTGCTCCGCAAGGCGCTGGACCGGGCCTCGTCCATGGGCCTGACCTTCAACCTGGGGATCGAGCCCGAGTTCTACCTGTACAAGCGGGACCCGGAGACCGGCCAGCTCAAGCCGATCACCACCACGCAGTACCACGGCCCCAACGCCTGCTATGACCTGGCGCTCACCAGTGAGTCGCTGGAATTCCTGGAACCGATGACCGAAGCGCTGGAGAAGCTCGGCTGGGGCCTGTACTCATTCGACCAGGAATGCGGCCAGGGGCAGCACGAGTTTGACTTTGGGTATGCCGACGCCCTGACAATGGCGGACCGGTTGATTTTCTTCCGGACGCTGGCGAAAGAAGTCGCGCGTTCGATCGGCGCGGTAGCGACGTTCCTGCCCAAGCCGTTCGCCGACGACTTCCGATCCGGTGCGCATTTCAACATGTCGCTGGAACACAGCGACACCGGCCAGAACATCTTCATGCTGAAACCCGAGGACGACCACAGCCTCGCCGATCGCTACGGGCTACCGATCAGCAACGCGGCCTACCACTTTGCGGCGGGTATGCTCAAGCACGCCAAGGCCATCACCGCCGTCGCCTGCTCGACCTACAACTCCTACCAGGGCCTAATCGCCCAGGGCGCGCTGGGCGACTTCTCGTGGGCGCCGGTGCTGGTGACGTACGGCCACAACAACCGCTCCAGCATGCTGCGGATGCCGATCAACCGCCCCTGCATCGAGAACCGCGCGGTGGACATGGCAGTGAACCCTTACCTGGCCGCGGCTTTGATGCTGCACGCCGGGCTCGACGGCATCGAGCAACAACTCGACCCCGGCGAGCCGTTCAACAACGACCTATACAAGTTCACCCGCCGCGAGCTGCAGGCCCAAGGCGTGGACTCGCTGCCGCCACCCTGCTGCATGCGTTGGAAGCATTCGAAGCCGACCCGCTGACCGACCGGGCGTTCGGCTCGTACAAGTCGATCTATCTGGAACACAAGCTCAAAGAATGGGAACAAGGGTTCTACCCGGTCTCCGAAGAGCATCGCGACAGCTTATTGACGCGCCTGTAAGCAAGGCTTTCACTCTGCAAGCACCTTGCTGATCGCCTTGGCCCGGCTATGCACGCCGAGCGTTCGGTAGGCGTGCTCCAGGTGCTTGCGCACAGTGCCCGGCTTGAGCCCCAACGCGTCGGCGATCTGCGTCGTGGTCTGACCGTTCGCCAGCAGGCTCAACACCCGCGACCGCTGCGGCGACAAGCCGAACCGGTGCTCAAGCATCTGGGCGCTGGGCACCGCGGTATGTTTCTCCAGCAGCAACAAATACCCCTGTTGCTCGGGCGCAGGCAGCAATCGGAGCGTGACACGCGAGGCCCCTTCGCCTTCGGCCTTCTTCACGACCCAAGGCGGCGGCGCGGTAAAACCCGACGGGTCCAGCGAAATATGCAGGCGAACCCATTCCTGAACCGCCTTGGGAAGCAACCCCACATCGTCGCGCTTGAAATCAAAGTAGGTCTCGATCAGCTGCAGCGCCGAAGCAGTGTGTCTCACAGGCTGCCCACGGCGATTCAGCAGGACCACCGCAGACCCCAGCGCCTCCAGCCCGTCCTCAACCCAGGCCTGATCGATCCCCGCTTTCTGCAACGCGCTCCAGTTGCGGTACGCCTGGGCGTAGTGCGGGCGGAGCAGCTTCAACAGCGCAACCTCATCTTCGCGGTAGGGCGTGTCCCGTGAATAGGTCAACACAGACAACTCGCCCTCCTCGCCCACACAAGGCAGGCAGGCCTGGTCGATAATCTCCAGCTTGCGGTAGAACTCGTTGTACAGCGGCATCTTCATGAACCGCTGGACATCGCCTGGCTGGTGATGCAGCACGTGGACCTTGCTCTGCACCCAGAACCGGTCCATGTCATCCAGGAACGGGTGCTCTGCCGCGCGCTCGACAAAAACCTCCAGCAGGCCTTGGGGGATCTGATCGATGTACCCCTTTTCCCGGACTAAAGGCCAACGCAGGTATGTTTCCGAAGCGATCCAATCCCCGCCGAGCAACGGGCGCAGCGACTTGGCGGCGTGCTGATGGAAGTCGTCCACCTGCATCAACTGATTCAGATCGCCCATGCAGCGCAACAGGGTCTGCAGTTGCTCTTGCCGAATCTTCCCGGAATCATCCATCACGAAATCCCCAATTCAGCATCGTCGATAAACACTGCTATTTCTAGACTATAGAAGCTTTTTCAAGGCTGCCGTTACGCCAAATGGCGTAGTCGCAGCATCGCCGGGCTTGCTATAAAAATGCACCTCCAATAATCCGGCTTCTCTTCCGGGGGGAGCTGGGTTTTCAATAAAAAACACGGCCAACCCGCATCCATGGGTTGGCCGCGCCTCGGGGTTACACCTGTTTAAATCGATCCGGCTTACGCGGCGCTCTCGGCCACTTGATCTTGCTGCACGGTCATCACCACGCCACGATCTCGCGCGGTGTCTTGGTAAGTCTGCAGGCCCAGTTGTACCGTCACGCCGTCAGCAATGCGACGGATGACGACGAGCTTGGCAGCGGGGACAATTCTCAACGCTTCGAGCACTTTTTCGCGCAACGTGACCAGCTTGTGGCGTTTCACACGCCAGCCCACCTGCACCTTTCGCATCCGGAGAAACTCGTTGAGCAGTTGTGGCGGGAGTTTTTCCGGGTCGCCGGTCGCGCGCTGAAGCCGGTCCAGGAGTTCGCCGGCCTCGTCGAGGGTTTGATCCGCCTGCATGATGGAGCGATCGATCTCCAAGAGCTTCGAGAGGTCCGCCATCTCCACGCCGACCGTGACCCGCGTGGGCACGCCGGCATCGGTGCCCAGGGTCGCACAGTTGATTTCATTCTTCGCGGCGTAGCACCCGCCCGCCAATCGGCCGCTCCCCACGCTGGTGACGTGGATGCTGTCGCCAGCGACGAGCGTGCTGTGCAGCGCGCCGTTGACGAGCTCGATCCTGCCGGGGGTTTTGACGATGGCCCGCTCGATAAACCGTGCATCCACGCCGGTCTGAGCCTGGAGCTCCGCACGATCGCGTCCCGCGACGCCGGCATGCAGGTGAAGATGCCCTTGGGTGGACACCACGTTCGCCGCCTCGACCAGGCCATGAATCGTGATATTGCCCGTCGCGGTCAGCGAGGCGTCACAGCGGACCGACCCTTTGACAATCACATCGCCATCAAACTCGACGGGCCGCTCGCCGGGCTCGACATCGCCAGGGACGATCAGGGTCGGGCGGATGCTGATCTCGTTGTCTTTGACCACGATCAAGCCTTGGCGTTCCGCGACAAGCACTTTGCCCTTCTGCTTAACAAACGCGCCCGCGTCCATGTGTATCAAGGTCGGAGGCGGCGGCTCGATCACCTGGCCGTCGGCGGTCAGCCCGGGCTTGCCACGCTCTCCGACACTGACGCGGAACACCACATCGCCCTTCTCGCAGAGCATCACCTCCTCGTAGGCCTGCGAAGGGTCCCACGCCACGGTGGTGATGCACTCCGCCCCAAGCAACCGATAGCTGAGCCTCGCGGTGGTCGGAGACGGCGGGGTGGGCATATACCCCTGGACAATCGGCAGGCTCTCGCTGGGTTGGCCATTCATCTGTCGCCGAATGGCTTCGCTCAACATCTCGCGGTCCACCAGACCCAACACATGCCTTGAGGTCAGGTCAGCAAGCACCACCGCTTCGGACACCATGATGCCATAGCCCAAAGCCGGGTGAATCGTCAGCATCATGGTCATCCCGTCATCGGAGAGCTTGAGTTCGTACTCGCCATCCCGGTTGATGGGCACCTTCTGCTGGGCCCCGGCCTTCGCAGATAACCGGCTGATTTCCAACAACTCTTCTTCGAACTGCTGAAGATCTTCATCCTCTAACTCATCGAGAATCCCTTCCAGATTCTCGTCTTCACTCGAGTTCTTCGCCAGGAACTGGGTCGAGTCACGAATTAGTTTTTTTTCCAGATTTCGTGAACCCATTGATGCCTCCCGAAAAGAACTCCGAGAATGTTTTGCACCCGAATGAGTGGCTTACACACGTCATATCGCCTGGTTTATCTGGCCTAAAAAGCGTGTGTTGACCGTTTCTCTGTTAACCCTTAGCCCCTGTCGTGACACAGGAAAACCAGCCCGCACAAGCCGCAGCGGAAGGCTCAATCCTTATGGGGTAAACCAATAGCCAAGCCCCTGAACCTGATACTTCGTCTAAAACGGTTTGAGGTGAACCCCGCGATCAGGGCGAGATTCGCAACGAAGTCGGCATCTGTGCGGTGTGCACGAGGCCGGTCACCGCGTCCGTGACCGTTACCTGCATAATGGCTTCCGCATCGTCTGCAGTGAATGCGGTGAGTTCCGCTTCGAGGGTGTAGTGCGTCCCGGTGATCCCCGAGCGGTACGCCGCGTCAAACGCCTCGGGGTCGTAGTCCACCTCAGCCAACGTGACGGGCTCTTGCCCCGGCCGGATCACGACCACCTGCAGCGTCGCCTCCGCGGACACGGGCAGGAAGCGATCAAGCTGGTCGTAGGTGCGGACGTACACGCGGACCGCGTCGTCCGTGCCATCGGCATCCTCATCGATCGCCGCCGAGTAGCTGTCAAAGGCGATGCGTGACAGGGCGGGCGGATTCGCACCCTCGACCGCCGGCGGGACCGCCGCCGCGCGGGCCTCCGCAAGCTCTGCCGTCAGCGTCTCGATGCGTTCTTCTGCGTCTTCGAGTGCGTTCTGCAATTCGATCTTGTCACGACGCAGCAGGTCGTCGGGGGTCGAGAAGTCTCTTTGGCATGCCGGGAGACACAGCAGTGCGGCGCTGAGGCACGCAGCAGACAAGATTCGGCAGGCGTTTGAAGGCTTAGCTTTCATCTTCGGGCTTGGGGGCGGACTCGGGGATCTGCTTGAGGATCGCATCGGCACAGCCGTACTCCACCGCCTCTTCAGCCGAGAGCCAGAGGTCGCGTTCACAGTCCTTGGCGATCGTGTCGTAAGGCTTGCCGGTGCGGTCGGCCATGATGGTGTACAGCCGCTCACGGGTGCGGAGCATTTCCTTGGCCTGGATCGACAGGTCGGTGGCCTGGCCCTGCATCACGCCGCCCATCAGGGGCTGGTGCAGCAGCACCCGGGCGTTGGGCAGCAGGTACCGCTTGCCCGGTTCGCCGCCCATCAGCAACACCGAGCCCATCGACGCCGCGAGCCCGATGCAGTAGGTCGCGACCTTGGGGCGGACAAACTGCATGGTGTCGTAGATCCCCAAGCCGGCGGTCACCGACCCGCCGGGCGAGTTGACGTAGATGTGGATATCGCTGTCGGGGTCCTCGTTGGAGAGGAACAGCAGTTGAGCGGTAACGAGGGAGGTCATCTCATCGCTGACCGGGCCGTTGATGAAGATGATGCGGTCGTTGAGGAGTCGGGAGAAGATGTCGTAAGCGCGTTCGCCGCGGCCGGTCTTCTCGATGACGATGGGGACAAGGTTGGACATAATCGGGTTCCGGTTCCTTCCGTGGTTGAGTGGGATTGTAGGGCAAGGGTCCGGAGAAGGCGAAAGCCCCGGGGCCCGGCGGAAGGATGCCGACGGCTTGTCTATGATGCGGGGCTATGGCCAGTGCGGTGCAACAGATACGGAACGGCGGCTCAGCCGCGGGGGCGCTTTGGCGCCGGGAAGTGGTGCGGTTCCTGAGACAGCGGAACCGCGTCATCGGGGCCTTGGGCACGCCGGTGGTGTTCTGGCTGTTGCTGGGGTTCGGGCTGGACCGGGCGGTCGCGATCCCCACCGGCGAGGGCGAGGTCGGGTACCTGACCTACTTCTTCCCCGGCACGGTGACGATGATCGTGCTGTTCACCGCGATCTTTGCCACGATCCGCGTCATCGAAGACCGCAAAGAAGGCTTTCTGCAAGGCGTGCTGGCGTCGCCCGCGCCGCGCTGGGCGCTGGTGCTGGGGTTGGTGCTCGGTGGCGCGACGCTGTCGGTGGTGCAGGGGATGGTGTTCGTGCTGCTTTGGCCGGTCGTCGGCGGTTCGCTGGGGCTGACGGAGATCGGGCTGGCTTTTCTAGCGGTCCTGGGGATGGGCCTGATGTTGACCGGGGTGGGGTTCTGCCTGGCTTGGCCGATGGAATCGACCGCGGCGTACCACGCGATCATGAACCTGGTGCTCATGCCCGCGTGGTTCCTGTCCGGCGCGGTGTTTCCGATTGATACTGCCCCGGTGTGGATGAAGGTGATCATGTACGCCAACCCGCTGACCTACGGGCAGGCGGCGCTGGCTGAATCACTGGGCTCCGCGACCCTGCTGCCCAGCGCGGTGGCGTGGGGCGGCATGGCGGCATGGGTGGTGCTGGTCATGGTGTGGGCGACCCGGCGGGTCAGCCAACCCCGGAAGGATGGAACTTGAATGTCTCCCGCTAAGAAGAAGTTTTCACTGTCACCCGGGCAAGGCATCGGGTTGTCCATCCTCGCTGCTGCGGCGGTCGCGGCACTGCTGGTCGGCGGGGTCTTGTGGTGGCAGCTCAAGCACGAACCCGCGCTGCCCGAGCTGATGGAAGCGCCGAGCTGGGCGTTGACGAATCAACGCGGCGAGCCGGTCACAAGCGACGACCTTTCGGGGCAGGTGTACGTGGTGGCCTTTGTGTTTCTGGAGTGCCGGGGGATCTGCCCGCAGATGCTGGGCAGCCTGAAGCAGCTGCACGACGAGATCGCGGCGAGCCCGTACGTGGGTGAGCTGCGCCTGCTGCCGATGAGCATCGACGGCACCAACGACACGCCGGAGAACTGCACGGCGTACATGGAGCGGATGGAGCTCAGCGATGAGGTGGTGACGTTTCTGACCGGGCCCGAGGACGAGGTCTGGCCGATCTCCGAGGATGGGTTTGCGCTGAAGGTGATGCTGAACACCGCAGAGGACCCGGAGGTCGTGGCGTTGAGCCCGATCGTGCACGCGGACCAGTTCGTGCTAATTGATGGGCAGGGGCGCGTCCGGGGCATGTACCCGGCGACCGAGCCGAAGTTCATGCCGATGCTGCTGGCGGACGCGGAGCAGTTGATCCTGGAGGCGCGTCAGTGATGGCCGATCTGGACCTGTCGTTTCTGCCAGCGGTGAACGCGGGGCTGAACGGGCTGGCGACGGTGTTGCTGGCGGTCGGCTGGGTGTTGATCCGCAAGGGCCACCGCAAGCTGCACCGCAACATGATGCTCGCGGCGTTCCTGGTGTCGAGCCTGTTCCTGGCGTGCTACCTGACGCACTACGCCTGGCGGGCGGAGGTGAAGGGCGGGACGCACACCCGGCCGAGCCTGCAGGGGCTTTGGCTGAACGTGTACTACCTGTTCTTGATCGTGCACATCCTGTTCGCCACCTGCGTGCCGGTGCTCGCGGTGACGCAGTTCGTGTTGGCGGCGAAGGGGAAGTTCAACGCCCACCGGATCGTCGGGCGGATCACGATGCCGATCTGGCTGTACACCGGCGTGACGGGCGTGCTGATCTACTTCGTGCTGTACGTCTGGTTCCCCAGCTAAGCGGGGCTCGCCAGCGGGACCGCTGGCCGGGGTGGTTTATCATGCATCACATGGACCCGTTTCAGCCGCCCAGTGCAGCGCAGTTTGCCGATTGGCTCGATGAGAACACGCTCACGCCGCCCCCGGCCTGGCTGCGGTTTGTCCCGGTGATCGCCGGCGGCGGGGTGCTGCTGCTGTGGGTCTTGTCGATGCAGTTGACCGGCCCGATTGGCTTGGCGCTGCCCTGGCTGGGCCTGGGCGGGGTGCTGTTTTGGTTGCAGCGGCAAACGTCACGGAACCGGATGCTGCAGTTCGCGGTGGAGCGGGTGCACGAGCTGGCGGGCCTGCGTTGGCGGGCGGATGCGTTGCGGGAGGGGTGGAAGGTGCTGCCGGGCCTGACGCATCGGCCGGTTCTTTGGGGGCGGACGGTGGCGGTGATGAGCCACCTGCTGTCTGACGTCGGCGAGCACGAAGCTGCATGGGAGGGGTTGCGTCGTCTGGTGCCCGCGGTGGAAGCCAACTCGCCGATCGGCATGCACCTGCGGATCAGCCTGGCGCTGGCCTGCCTACGGACCGATCGGCTGACGGAAGCCAACGAGTGGCTGCGCAGCGTGCCCGAACAAGCCGCCATGCCGGACTCACTCAAAGCACTGCGGGCGCAAGCGGAGCTGGTGCAGCAGGCGTTGATGCATCAGGTCATCGATGTTGCGGAGGATGTCATCCGGGAAGGCGACGGGTACACGCAGCGGTACCGCGGGCTGGGCATCGAAGCCGGGTATGTCTATGGGCTGGTGGCCTGGTGTCTGGATGAAGCGGCAAAGCACATCGACGAGCCGTCGAAGCGTTTGGTGCTGAAGCAGGAACGCGAAACGTGGTGGGAGCGGGCGACGCTGTTGATGCCCGAGTCGGCGATCGTGCATGCGTTCCCGCGAACCGCAGCGCTGGCCAAGGGGGTGGACGATGGAAGCTGATCCGCAACAAGCTGAAGTCGCTGCGTCGGTGCGTGGCCTGCGTTGGGCGCTGCAGCGTGACCGGTGGTTCCGGGTGTCGGCTTCGGTCGCGCTGCTGGTGATGCTCATCGCATGCGTCGCGCTGAGCACGGAAGGCTCGATGCTGGGAGCTTTGGGATTGATCGGCGCGCTGGTGGGGTGGTATGCGTTGAACGCGCCATCGGGGCGGACGCTACGCGAGCTGCCGAGCGTGCACGCTGCGATGGATGCCGCTTCGATCCAAGGCCAGGCGGGGGATGTGCCGCGGCAACAAGCCGAGGGGATGTTGGCCGCAGCGATGTCGCGTTGGCCGTTGGTGTCGTGGATGCGTTTGAATCTGGCGCACCGGCTGGCGTCGCTGCGCGGCGTGCAGGGCCGGTCGGCGGAGGCGGCGGCCTTGGCCGAGGCGGTGCTGTTGGAGGCGCAGGGGTCGCCGCGGGTCTCGGAAGTGGGACTGCGTTTGATCGCCGCTGAAGCCCGATTGGACCTGGGTGATTTTGCAGGCGCCTGGCCGCACCTGATGGGGCTGCACCGCGGGGCGCTGGGGGCCTCGCCCGCTATGCAAAGGCTGCTTCTGCAAACACGTTACGAGGTTGGCCTGGGGTACACCGATGCCGCGTTGCAGAACGTGCGGGCGAAGCTGGAACTCACGGAGCTGATGCCGGTGGGCGCGTGCGTGATGATGCACGGGCTGCTGGCGCAGGCGGCAGAAATTTCGCAGCAGCGGGAACTGGCGGGCTGGCTCTGGCGTCGGGTAGCGGTAATGGCGTCGCCGGAGGACACGGCGGCATGGCAGGCGGGTGTTGAAACACTCGCTCAGCAATACGAAACACGACACACACACACTGCTTGGGAGGCACCACGATGAACAAGATGAACCAATGGATCTGCGGGATGGCGATGGGCTTGGCGGGGATCACCGGCTTCAGCCACACGCCGGCGGCACACGCACAGGCAACCGACTCGGCCCAGGAGGCCCAGGAACAGACCCAGCCGGTCAACGAATCGATGGGGGTCTTGACCGACATCCTCACGTTCGGACAGGACGGCCCGTGGATGTGCGGGTACGACGGCGAGGGCCGGGGCTACCTGATGATGAACGAGTCGGACCCCTACGCGATCAAGTTCTTCTACGTCCAGCCCGCTGAGGGCGATGCGGGGCGGCGTCGGTTTGGTGTGGACGTCACTGTCATGCCGGGCAATGAGCAGACGATGGCGGGGCTGATCTACGCCCACACGAGCGAACCGCTGCATTACTTCCTCGTCACGATCGACGGGCAGGGCACGGTCCGCCTGCTGGAGCGGACCGACGAGGGGATCGCCGAACGCATGAGCGTCGCCGGCCCGGAGCAGTTTGATTGGCCGGTCAGGCTGGAAGCGGCCGAAGTCGACGGCGTGTTGGAGATTTCGGTGAACGGGCAGAACCTCGGCGGCATGGGGTCCGACGGCATGATGACCGGCGCCTGCGGGGTGGCGGCGGTCGGCGGCGGCGTGCTGATCTTCAACGACTTTGCTTACGAGGTCGTCGAGTAACCCGCAGCCCAACGACCCGACTCACGAAAACAACGAAGCCGAGCAAGTGTGCCACCGCGCTTGCTCGGTTTTTCATTTCCGGTTTAACCGTGTCGCTATGATCCGGCCATGATCGCAACACTTTTACCCGGTGAATGGTTTGTCGGCGGGCACGTGCTGATGCTGGGTGTCATCTCAGTGGTGTGCATGGCGATCGTCATCAAGGGCGCCGATTTCCTCGTCGAGTCCGCAGCCACGGTCGCAGCCCGGCTGGGGATGCCCGCGGTGATCATCGGCGCCACCATCGTTTCGCTGGGGACCACCGCACCGGAAACCGCGGTCTCGGTGCTCGCCGCCTGGGGCGGCAAACCCGGGCTCGCGCTGGGCAACGGGGTGGGCTCGATCATCGCGGACACCGGCTTGATCTTCGGCGTGGGCCTGCTGCTGACCCGGCTGCCCGCGGACAAGTTCGTTTTGAACCGGCAGGGCTGGGTGCAGCTGGGCAGTGCCGTGATGCTCGCGGGTCTGTGTTATGTGTTGTATGCCTTGCAGGGCGAAGACGCCGCGGTGCCGCGCCTTGCGGGGGTGGTGTTCCTGCTGTTGTTGGTGGTGTACATGGTGCAGTCGGTGCGGTGGTCGCGGGCCCATCCGCACGGCGAGCCTCACCTCGTCGCAGAAACCAACGAGCAACCGGGCCAGGCCGAGCACGACCATGAGCACGGCGACAGCGACCGTTCGATGCCCGCCCTGCTGGGGCTTGGGCTTGTGGGCTTGCTGATGGTGATTTTCGCTGGCGACGCGCTGGTGCAGTCGGTCTCCGAAGTGGCGGTGCAATTCAGCATCCCGCA
Organism: Phycisphaeraceae bacterium; assembly: GCA_965230305.1. Classification (GTDB taxonomy): domain Bacteria; phylum Planctomycetota; class Phycisphaerae; order Phycisphaerales; family Phycisphaeraceae. The sequence goes on from OZ245998.1 coordinate 1,536,452, forward strand.
GTCGGTGATCGCAGCGACGGTCGTGGCTTTGGGCACCAGCCTGCCCGAGCTGGTGGTCGGCGTGACCGCGATCCGCAAGGGTCACGCGGAGCTGTTGGTTGGCAACGTGATCGGCGCGGACATCCTGAACGTGCTGTTCGTGATCGGTGCCGCAGCCGTCGCGGCCCCGCTGACGATCGTGGAGCCCGAAGGCCCGCCGATGTTTTTGATGCTGCACCTGCCCACGATGCTGGTGCTGCTCTTGTTGATGCGCGCCTACATCTTCAAGGCGGCGAAGACCGGCTCGTTCTCGCGGTGGATGGGCGTGCCGATGGTCCTGGGTTACGTGGCGTATACGGTCACAAACTTTGTGCTGAGCTTCTGAAGCCCGCCGCCTCAGTCGTAGGCCGCTGCGGCATCGTCGTAGACCAGGCTCGACAGGTCGCGGCCGGCATCGAGCCAGTACTGGACGCGGGTACAGGGCGTGTGCCCTTCCTCGAACACCCGGCGGACCCAAGGCGGGCCCCACTGCGCGAAGTTGGACCACCACTGCTCAGCGGGGGGCCCGGCCATGAGGCGGATGACCTCGCCGGTGAGACGTTCCGCCGGTGCCGCCCAGCCGCTGCGCCAGCCACCGCCGCCGGGCACGGACTCCTGCCAGAAGGACTCGTCGGAGATGATGTCGTAGTCATACCAATGCGGCGTGGTGTCGTTCGGCCGGGGCTCGATGTATACCCGCAAGCCCATCTCGCGCATGATCAGAGCCAGGTGGTAGGTCGGGCCGTCGGCAGGCGCGACCCCCGAAGCGTCATACCCAATCGACATGCCCGCATCGATTAATGGGCGGAGGCAAGCCAGGGCGCGTTGCTCGAAGGCCCCGATCTCGCCTGCCTCCCACAGTGCGAGCGACTCGGGGTCCAGCCGGGGCGAGCCGATGTAGCCGATGACCTCGATGCCTTGGTCGGTGATCGGGCGCCAGGCCTCGACGAAGTCGTCGGTCAGCCAGGCCGGGCCATCTTCCAACGCATCGAGATACTGGTCGAGCTGCATCTTCTCGCCCGCGATCGTGCCAAAGGGGTTGTGCAGCAACACACGGCGGACGCCGCCGTCGAACAGGTGCTGCACGTGCGTGTCGATGAAGCTTTGCCAGCCGTCGCTGAGTAAACGGGGGCTGACGTTGCGGGTCGCTGCGTCTTCCGTCGACCAGCCGATCGTGAACATCGTCACAAAACGGTCCACCCGCGAGACGCTGGGGGAGGCTGGTGGCAGCAATGGTGAGAGGTCCGGGGATGACACCGGCGGGGCCTGCACCACCGGGCTCAACGGTTCTTCGGTTAGGGTTTCGGTCGCTTCGGTTTGGTTTGGCGGCTCGTTGGCGGTGGCCTCATACTGGCCGGGCTCAGGATCAGCATCAGGCGCGACGTCCGATTCCGAGTTCAGCGATTCGCCCGACGTGCCGTGGTGATGGTTTGACGGGGTTGCCGCAGCACTAGAACCACCACCACCACCGCCGCCCCCTCCCCCGCCGCCACTGCCGCCCATTGCCGGTGCCCCCGCGCTGCCGCCTCCGCCACCGACGCTGCGTCCCATGCTGCTGCTGCCCCCCGCCCGGGTGCTGGTGAGGGTCGGCTGGCTGATCGGCTTGTGCGTATCCCGCTGCGACTCCACCGGTGCGGGCTGCTCAATAGACGGCTCGCGAGGTTGCCATTGACGGGGCTCATCAGGTTTTGCTTCCGGGGGCAGTTCCAGCCGTTCCATGCGGAACGGGTTCTCCAGCGGGGATGCTTCGGTGTTGGTTTGCGTTTCGATCGCCGGTTCCGCGACGGGTTCACTGCGCGTAACGTCCAGTTCATACCGGGTGTCGATCGGCCCCAGCGACTGATCCATCCACCGCTTGTGAGCTTCCGCGACACCCATGCCACAGGCGACCGCCGCGCCGGCAACGCCCAGGGTCATGAGAATCGGCTTGATCGGATTGAGCATGGCAGACTCCAAAACCTTGCCGTCCAGCGAAACAACTCTTCAGACCAACGGCTGCCATGGATCACAAGGGTTATCGGGCCTTATGCTGTGAAACTCAAACCGTTTACCCCAACTGCCCCGCTTCGCCGGTTTCAGCAGCACACACCAACGCGCCAGACCCCATAACCTGCACCAAACGTGCAGCCGCCGAGGAATCCGCGCCAAAGCCTGCCCGCTCACAAAACCTGCTAGACAATGCGGTTCAGTAAGGCAAACTAGCTTGGCTGTGAACTCTTTGATCCGCCCTATAATCCTGCCCCGCCCTTCCGGGCTGCGTTCGCGATGAGCCCAGCCATGACCCCGGAGACTGCTATGACACCCAACCCCAAACGTGCCCTGATCACCGGGATCACCGGTCAAGACGGCTCCTACCTCGCGGAAAACCTCCTGGAGAAGGGCTACGACGTCCACGGCATCATCCGCCGGGCCTCGAACTTCAACACCGACCGCATCGACCACCTCTACCAGGACCCCCAGGCCTCGGGCAAACGCCTGTTCCTGCACTACGGCGACCTGACCGACGGCAGCGGCCTGGGCCGCATCATCCGGGAGGTCAAGCCCACCGAGGTCTACAACCTGGGCGCCCAGTCCCACGTCCGCGTCAGCTTCGACCAGCCGGTCTACACCGCAGAAGCCACCGGCGTCGGCACGATCAACCTGCTCGAAGCCATCCGCGAGTTCCAGGACACCCAGGGCCAGCACATCCGCTACTACCAGGCTTCCACCAGCGAGATGTTCGGCGGCATGCCCGAGTCTGCGCCGCAGTCCGAAGCCACCCCTTTCCACCCGCGCTCGCCTTACGGGGCCGCCAAGCTGTATAGCCACTGGATCACGGTCAACTACCGCGAGTCCTACGACATGCACGCGTCCTGCGGCATCCTGTTCAACCACGAATCGCCCCGGCGGGGTGAAACCTTCGTCACCCGCAAGATCACCCGCGCCGTCGGCCGGATCAAGCACGGCCTGCAAGACAAGCTCTACATGGGCAACCTCGACGCCAAACGCGACTGGGGTTTTGCCGGCGACTACGTCGAGCAGATGTGGCTGATGCTGCAACAGGAAACGCCGGACGATTACGTCGTCGCGACCGGCGAAACACACACGGTCCGCCAGTTCTGCGAGCGGGCGTTCGGCCGGGTGGGCCTGGACTACAACGACTTCGTCGAGATCGACCCGCGGTACTACCGCCCGGCGGAAGTCGACCTGCTCTGGGGCGACCCGACCAAGGCCAAGGAGAAGCTCGGCTGGGTGCCCAAGGTCAGCTTCGAGGGCCTCGTCGACATGATGGTTGACGCCGACCTGGACCTCGCCGCCCGCGAGAAGACCCTGATCGAAGCCGGCCACGACGTGGCGGGTGTCGAAGGGGTTCGGCACTAAACCCGCCACACCGGCAAGCGAATACCAACGGAGGCCTGCATGCTCGACTGGACCCAACAACGTGTCATCGTCACCGGCGGGGCGGGCTTCCTCGGCCGATTCGTCTGTGACGCGCTGAAGCAGCGCGGCGTCGCGGACGACCGCCTGTTCATCCCCCGCCGCAAGGACTACGACCTCACCCAGGAAGCCGCGGTGCAACGCCTGTACGACGACTTCCCCGCCGACGTGGTGATCCACCTGGCGGCAGAAGTCGGCGGCATCGGCGCCAACCGTGAACACCCCGGGCGGTTCTTCTTCGCCAACGCCGCGATGGGCATGCACCTGATCGAGCACGGCCGACAACGCGGCATCAAGAAGTTCGTCCAGACCGGCACCGTCTGTGCCTACCCCAAGTTCACGCCCGTCCCCTTCAAAGAAGACGAGCTCTGGAACGGCTACCCCGAAGAGACCAACGCGCCCTACGGCGTCGCCAAGAAGGCCTTGTTCGTCATGCTCGACGGCTACAAGCGTGAATACGGCCTGAACAGCTCCGTCGTCGTCCCCGTCAACCTCTACGGCCCGCACGACAACTTCGACCTGCACTCCAGCCATGTCATCCCCGCGCTCATCCGCAAGTGCATCGAAGCCCGCGACAGCAACAGCGACCACATCGTCTGCTGGGGCACCGGCTCGGCGTCGCGTGAATTCCTCTACGTCGAAGACGCCGCCGAAGGCATCGTCACCGCCGCGGAGAAAATGGACGAGCCGACCCCCATCAACCTGGGCACCGGCAGCGAGATCAAGATCAAAGACCTCGTCGAGCTGATCGCGCGCCTCTGCCAATTCCAAGGCGAGATCCGCTGGGACAGCACCAAGCCCGACGGCCAACCCCGACGCTGCCTAGATACCGACAAGGCAGACGAACTCATGGGCTGGCGCGCTCAGGTCGGCTTCGAAGAAGGCCTCCGCCGAACCATTGAATGGTTTGAGGCCAACCGATCCAACATCCGCGAAGTCGTTTACGGATAACCCTGGGCATGCGTCTGACCGTCATCAATCAGTTCTACAAGCCCGACCTCAGCCCGACCGCGAACCTCGCCGCCTCCCTGGCCGAGCACCGCGCCGCAAAGGGCGATCAAGTCACCGTCATCGCATCCCGGGGCGGCTACGTCAAGGAGTCGCAAGACGCCGGCTCCAGCCAGGACCAGAACCTGCGCGTCCGCCGAATCTGGACGCCGCAGTTGGGCAAAGCAAGCCACCTCAAGCGCCTGACCGACTACGGCTGCTTCTACCTGGGCACCGCCTGGCGGATGCTCACGATGCGTCGGCAGGACGTGATCGTCTGCCTCACCACCCCGCCGATGATCGCCTGGACCGGCGTGCTCCACCGCCTGTTCCGCCGCAAAGCCCGCGTCGTCCTCTGGAACATGGACTGCTACCCCGAAGCCGCGGAGCGCTACGACGTGATCCGCGAAGGCGGCCTGGCCAGCCGAGGTCTCCGGTGGATGAACCGCAGACTGTTCAAACGCCTGTCGGATGTCGTCAGCCTGGACCACGCGATGCAGAACCTGCTGATGTCCGCCTACGCCCCCGCCAAGCGCCCGCCCCAGGCCACGGTGATCCCCAACTGGGAGCCTCTGACGTTCTTCCCTGCCGACGCCAACCCCGAGCCCTGGCAGAAGGCCGAGGAGCTTGGCCTCAAAGACAAGTTCGTCGTGCTCTACTCGGGCAACATGGGCGTTGGGCACCGCTTCGATACTGTGCTGGATGCCGCCGAAGCCCTCCAGCAAGAGCCCGTCGTCTTCCTGTTCGTCGGCGGCGGCAAGCGTTATGACGAGATCGCGGAGCAAGCCAAAGCCCGTGGCCTGTCCAACGTTGTGATGCACCCCTACGTCAAAGAGAAATCCGAAACCATCAACGTCATGGCCTCCGCCAGCTGCAGCCTGATCACGCTGAACGACATCGCGCTGGGCGTCATGAGCCCGAGCAAGGTCCACGCCAACCTCGCCCGCGCGTTGCCGGTGATCTACGTCGGGCCCCAAGGCAGCAACGTCGACGAGGCCGTGCAAAACCACGACTGCGGCGTCAGCCTGCGTCACGGCCAATCCGACGCGATCGTCGCCTTCGTCCGCCAGTGCATGAGCCAACCCGACCACCACGAAGCGCTCCGCACCAAAGCCCGCGAAGCGTTCGACCAGTCCTACAACGACGTCGCCACCCTCAAGCAGTGGGACGCGGTGCTGGACCGTTAATCTTGCAGTTCAAGCGGTAACACGCTCCGCACGCTGCGTGATCGCTTGAGCGACATGCAACGCCTGATCCAAAAAAGGTTCCCAGTCATTAGGCCGCAGCGTCTGCCCGTGCCTGTAAAACGCCAGCACGCCAGGCCGGCTGTCGATCGTCAGGTCGGGGTTCTCACGCAACAACCTCTGCGCTACACCCGCCAAGACCTGCCGAACCCATTGGCGATCACTGCCCAGCACGTAGTTCGCCTGACCAAACGGGATCAGGTCGTGGAACACGTTGCTCTCCCTGCCCCGGACCGCTTCCATCGCCCAGCTGTTGGGCATCAGCCGGAACGTCGGCAGTCGACCCGCTTCCTCCAGCACAACGACCGCGACCTGTTCGACATGCTCCTGCATCTTGGGGTCCCACCGGCCCTCGTCCACGCGGTACGCCGGCAGCAGGTACCGCACAACGATCCGCGCATCATCCCGGTGCCGCATCGCCTCCAGCAGCTTGACCCCTTCACCGAACACGCCGTCGAGCGTGTCCCGCAACACCGACGCCTCAGCTTCAGGCAACGGCCGATACCCCAACGGCTCAAGCATCGTCCCCAGCAACCCCTTGATCCGCCGGTTGGACCGCACACCCATCGTGGTCAGCACCACTACCACAACCACCAGCAACACCGCCAAGAGGACCGACAACTGATTCGGCGAGAGGTAGGCCAGCATGGCAACCCCCTTTCACCTTCATCATAGGTCCACCACAATCCGTTCAAAGCAGTAAATCATCCCCTGCATCTTCCGGCAACGCTAGACCCACATGCTCTGCCGCCTGGGCTGTCAGCTGCCTGCCCTTGCGGGTCCGCGCCAGGAAGCCCAACTGCAGTAGAAACGGCTCGACCATCTCCTCGAGCGTGCCCGAGTCTTCGCCCAGCGTCGCCGCAACCGCTTCCAGGCCGACCGGCCCGCCCTTATACACCGTGCCGATGACCTTGAGGTACTTGCGGTCCAACTCGTCGAGCCCCAGCGCATCAATGCCCTCCAACCGTAACGCATCCTGCACCAGGCTCGGCGAGAGTTGGCCATTGCTTTTGACCTGGGCGTAGTCCCGCGCGCGACGCAGCAGGCGGTTGGCAATCCGTGGCGTGCCCCGCGCCCGTCGGGCCAACTCGGCCAGCGCGTCCTCGTCCTGGGTTTCCAATTCCAGCAGCCCCGCGCTGCGCTGCAGGATGCGCAGCAGATCGTCCCGGCTGTAGAACTCCAGGTTGTGCGTGATCCCAAACCGCGAACGCATCGGCCCGGACAGCAGGCCCGCCCGGGTCGTCGCACCGATCAACGTAAACGGCTTCAAGGGCAGCGTCACGGTCTTGGCGTGCAGGCCCTGATCGATCGTAACGTCGATCTTGAAGTCTTCCATCGCGGGGTAGATGAACTCTTCCACCGCTGGCGACAAGCGGTGGATCTCATCGATGAACAGCACATCGCCGGCCTGCAGCTGCGTGAGCGACGAGTAGAGGTCGCTGCCCTTGGTCAAGGCCGGGCCGGAGGTCGTGATGCAATGCGTGCCCATCTCGCCGGCAATGATGTGGGCGAGCGTCGTCTTGCCCAGGCCCGGCGGGCCATGCAGCAGAACATGCTCCATCGGTTCGGTGCGGTGCTTAGCGGCCTGCAGCGCGATCGCGAGCTTCTCGACCAGGCGGGGCTGGCCGACATACTCTTCGAGCCGCTGCGGACGCAGCGCCACATTGAGGCGTTCTTCGGTCGACGATTCGGGCTGAGCTGAGACGATGCGTTCACGGGCCATAAGCAGATCGTACCCTGAGCCCGCCGGGGCTTACTGCCAGCCGACGGTGCGGTCCATCTCGTCCAGCGAGGTCACGCCATCCAGCACAAGCCGGCTGCCCGCGTCCGCCAGCGTGACGAAGCTGCCCATCTCGACGGACTTGCGGATCGAGGTGACGGTCGGCTCGCTGACCAGCGCCTCGCGCAGGGCGTCATTGGCGATCAACATTTCATACAGCGCCCGTCGCCCGCGGTAGCCGGTCTGGTAGCAGGCGTTGCACCCGGCCGGGCCGTAGATCTGACCCACCCCTTCGCCGCTTTTCGTCAGCCGGCGGGCTTCCTGAGGCTTGGCGGTGCGCGGCGCTTTGCACTCGTCGCAAAGCACCCGGACCAGCCGCTGGGCGATCAGCAGGTTCAGCGTCGAAGCGATCAGGTAAGGCTCGGCACCCAGGTCCATCAGGCGGAAGATGATGCCGACGGTGTCCTTGGCGTGCACCGTCGAGAGCACGAGGTGGCCGGTCGAGGCAGCCTGCATGGCGGTGATCGCGGTGTCTGAGTCACGGATCTCGCCGAGCACCACCACGTCCGGGTCCTGCCGCAGGCAAGACCGCAGCAGCGACAAGAAGGTCGCGCCCTGATCCACGTCCACCGGCATCTGCGTCACGCCCGGCACTTCGTACTCGACCGGGTCTTCGATGGTGATGATGTTGCGGGTGTAGCTATCGATCTGACGCAACGCCGCGTAGAGCGTGGTCGTCTTGCCGCTGCCGGTGGGCCCGCAGACGAGGATCATCCCGGTGTCCTGCTTCAGGACATTGCGCACCTCGCGGTACATCCAGTCGGACAAGCCCAGGTCGCGCAGCTTCTGCGGCGCGTTCAGCGGGTCCAGCACACGCAGCACCAGCTTCTGCCCCCGTGTCGCTGGGGTAAACGAAGCGCGGTAGTCGATCCGGCGACCCGGCGCTTCCGCGGAAAAGTGGCCCTCCTGAATCACCGCTTTCCGGGAGATGTCGATCTCGCAGAGAATCTTCACCACCCCCGACAGCCGGTTGCGGTCTTCATCGGGGATCCGCCCGACGGGCACCATCGCTCCGTCGATCCGCACGCGGATCTGACCGTGGTCGCGGTGGGGTTCAAGGTGGACGTCCGACGCGCCGGTCTTCAGGCAGACCAGGAGCAGCTGACGCAGCATCCGGATCGCTTTGGCGGTCTCGGAGTTGGACTTGTTTTCTGCTGCGTGGACCACCTGGCCCCGGGTGTTGTGCAGCGCGATGTCATCGACCCGGACGGGCGTGTCACCTTCCGCGCCCCCACCGACCGCCGCCTCGCCGAACTTCAGGATGTCCTCGAAGCTGTACGTGCCCTGCCGAAACACCGGGCCGCGGTCCGCGTCCTCGTCATCGCCGTACAGGTCCCCCGCGCTGATCAGCCCGGTGCCTTCCTCCCCCACGGGGTTCCACTCCGGCACATGCGAGGCTTTGGGGGCCGGCTTTTCTTCCTCAGCCACCAACATCTCATCCAACTCTCCGCCAGCACCGCCTTCGAGCACAAACTGCACGGTCTTGGCTCCGACACGGGCGTCGGTGGTTTCGTTCAACAGCACCCAGTCAATCTTCTCGCCCCCGACCCAGGTGCCGTTGCGCGAGCCCAAGTCATGCAACACCGGCCCCAGGTCCGAAGGCTCGATCCGACAATGCACCCGACTGATGTTCGTGTCGCCCTGAATCCGGATCGTGGCCTGCTCCCCGCGCCCCACGGTCACCGGCCCCTGGCTGAGGTCGACCGCAAAAACCTCGTCCTCCACAATAATGCACTGTAATTCCGGCATACGAGAGCAGTCTCCCTGGAGAAAGACCGAATTATACGCCGGAAAGCGACCCCATTGCTGAGAGCCGGTTAGGCGTGTTCACGGTTTTGCCTACAAATCCACCGGCTTGGTCTCGCCTTCGGGGGACGTCAGATCGTCATAGGTTTCCCGTCGGCGGATCACCGTCGCGGTATCGCCGTCGACCAGCACCTCGGCCGGACGGGGCATGGCGTTGTAGTTGCTGGCCATCACCATGCCGTAGGCGCCGGCGGTGAAAACGGCGATCACGTCGCCGCGCTGCACTGGCGGGAAGTCCCGGCCCTTGGCCAGCGTATCACCCGTCTCGCAGATCGGGCCAACGATATCGACCGAACTCAGGCCGGGCAGGTCCAACGACACCGATCGCTGAGGCGGGACGTGCTCGGGGGCCACGGTGGTCGGCCACATAAAGTGGAACGCGTCGTACATCGACGGGCGGATCAAGTGATGCATCCCGGTATCGACGATCACAAAGTTCTTGCTGCCCCCGGCGTTGGTCTTGAGGTACTGCACGCGCGACAGCAACACGCCGGCGTTGCCCGCGATCGTTCGGCCGGGCTCAAGAATGAGCTGCAAGTCCTTGCCCCGGAGCAAGGGGATAATCGCATCGGCGTACTCCTGGTATTTCGGGGACCGCCCGGTCTCGTAATCCGCCGCAAAGCCGCCGCCGATGTCTAGTGTCTTGATCGTGTACCCATCAGCCCGCAGCTCGTCGATCAGCGCTAACGCCTTCTGGATCGCCTGGACATAAGGCTCGGGCGAGTAGATCGGGCTGCCGATATGCAGGTGGATCGCATCGAGCTTGCAGTGCTCGTTCTTGCCGTAGCGCTCGAAGAATCGGCGAGCCCGGGCAATATCGACGCCGAACTTGGTCTCCTTGCTCCCCGTTGTGGTCTTGGCGTGTGTCCGGGGGTCTGCCACATCCGGGTTCACACGCAAAGCGCCATGCGCGGTCTTGCCGATCCGCTCGGCAATGCGTGCGATGTTCTCAAACTCGGCTTCGGACTCGATGTTGAACCAGCCGATCTCCGCGTTCAAGCCCAACATGATCTCGGCATCGGTCTTCCCCACACCGGCGTAAACCACCTTGGACATGTCCGCCCTCGCCAATCGGGCGCGGTGAATCTCGCCGCCCGAGACAGCGTCCATCCCCGCACCACGCTCGGCCAAGAGCTGGCAGAGATGGATGTTGCCACAGGACTTAATCGAGTAACAAATAATCGGATTCATTTCCGCAAACGCCGAAGCGATCGCGTCGTAGTGGCGTTCAAAAACGGCACGAGAGTAGACGTAGGTCGGCGTGCCGACCGCCTGAGCCAGGTCGTCGAGCGCGACGCCTTCGCAGAACAGTCGGCCGTCTTGATAATTGAACGTATCCATGGGGAAGCTCGATAGGAAGGTGCTTTCTTGCGAACGCGGCATCGTAGCCGATCCTGTGTGCCGGGTAGAATACCGGCGTGAATAGACCGCCTTCCGATCCCCGCACGCTGCCTACAGAGGCCCCGAATTGGCCGGATGCTCGCGGATACGCGTGGATGCTGCAGGCGCTGGATGTTTGCCCGGCCATCATCTACCGGTGCAAGCCCGTACTGCCGTACGAGCTGACCTATATCAATCAACGGGCGGCTGATTTGCTCGGGTTCCCGCTCGAACGCTTTCTGGAGGACCCCAGCTTCTGGATGAGTCGAGTCCATCCTGATGACCGGAAAATGGTCCGTCACGAGTTCCGCAAACTAGTACGCATAGGCGGCGGGCAATATACCTACCGCTTCCTGCTTCCCGACGGCAGTGTTCGTTGGTTCCGCGACCGTGTGCAGCCGGCCTATGACGAGGCGGGCAACCTCATCGACATCATCGGCTTTGAAACCGATATCACCGACCAGAAGACTTCGGACCAGGCGTTGCAGAACGAGCGCGACCTGCTGGACAGCGTTTTCCGCAGCACGTTGGCCGCGGTGGTGGTCTTGAACCCCGAAGGCAGCATCATCCTGGCCAACGAGCGCGCCGAGGCGGTCTTGGGTTTGCGATTGGACGACATCCATGGCCGAAGCTACAACGCCCCATCTTGGCAGATCTCGAACCTCCAAGGCCAACCGATCCCCGACGACCAACTGCCCTTCGCCAAGGTCTTGGCGTCCCGCAAACCGGTGCATGATTTTCGGCACGCGATTCGACTGCCCAACGGAAAGAAAAAAATCCTCCGGATCAATGGCGAACCGCTTCTGGATAACGCCGGCGAAGTGACGCGCGTGGTCTTCATGGTCGAAGACATCACCGACCAGCATGAAGGCGAGCTCGCCCTCCAGCGTGAGCACCAGCTTGTCCAGACGGTGGTCCGCAGTTCGGTCGCCGCGGTCCTGATCAGCGACCGAAATCAACGGATCATTTTCGCCAACCAACGCGCGATCGAACTCGCCGGGCTGGCTCGTGATGCGGACGGTGTTTACCGCTACATCGTCGAGCCAAAGGTATACGACTGGGAAGGCAACGCGATTCCGCCCGAGAAACGCGCGATGACCACCACGATTAAAATGCGGGTTGCCCTCCAAAACGAACAGCGGGTGCTCGACTTCGGCCACGGCCAAAGGCGAACGGTCTCTCTGAATGCCGAGCCTGTCTTCAATAGCGCCGGGGAAGTCGAGCAAGTCGTCATCGGCCTCGAAGACCTGACCGACCACAAGCTGGCGCAAGAAGCGGTCCGCCGAAGCCGTGCACGCTACCGCGCCATCGTGCAGTCCCAAACGGACTGGGTTTGCCGATTCACGTCTGATACCACATTCACATTCGCCAACGATCCATTCAGCGCCGCGTTTCAATCCAGCTCAGGACAGATCGTTGGCCGGCGGTGGCTCGACCTGGTCCCCCGCCACCGTCGGCAGGAGTTGTTCCAACGGATCCTCCAGATGCAGAAGCATCCGGCCGACACGACCTGGGAATCCAAGGAGTCATTAGACGACGGCACGACCAGTTGGTTTCACTGGGTGTGCCGACCGATCGTCAATGAACACGGCGACATCGAAGAGTTCCAAGCCGTTGGCCGTGACATCACCGAGCAGCGCGAAGCTCAAGAAGCTCTGCGCGCCAGTCAGGAGCGTTTCGACCTGGCGGTCTCCGGCTCCTCCGGCGGGGTTTGGGACTACGACCTGAAGACGGGATCGATGTACCTCTCCCCGCAGTTTTACAGCCTGCTGGGATATCCACATGAAGGGTTTACATCGACACACGAGGCCGTCCTCGGCATGATCCACCCCGCCGATGTGGATCGCGTCAATCTGGCACGCACCAATCACCTTGAAAAACAAGTCCCTTTTGATTTGGTCATGCGCTACCGAACCCGAAACGGCGAATACAAATGGTTCCGCGCGACTGGGCAGGCCCAGTGGGAAGACGGCGAGCCGGTGCGTATGGCGGGCTCCTTGTTCGATGTGCACGACCAGGAGATCAGCCAGGAAGCCCTGCGTGTATCGCGCGAACACTACCGGCAGCTTGCCAAGCACCACCAACGCCTGCTCACCGAAGTCAACCACCGGGTCCGTAACAACCTCAGCAGCCTGCTGAGCATGATCCGCATGACCCACCGAGACCACAAAGACAGCTCCTTTGCCGACCGGCTGTCTCAGCGCGTCCGCGGTATGTCGCGGATCCATAGCCTGCTCTCCGAATGCGGCTGGCGTGATATCCCCTTGGAATCCATGCTGAACTCGCTCGTGGCGGCAGGCATCGACCACCAGTTCCCGGGGCGCGTCACCCTCCAAGGCCCAAGCGTTCTGCTGACCCCACGGATCGCCACCCCCTTTGCCATGTCGATGATCGAGCTCCTGAATAACTCGATCAAGTACGGCTCAATGTCGACGCCACAAGGCCGACTCGATATCAACTGGCAACGCCACCAGATGCGGTCCAGCCACAGCTTCGAACTGAACTGGATCGAGTCGGGCGGCCCAGTCGTCCACCCACCCGCCAAGGTCTCCCTGGGCACCGAACTCGTCGAAGGCTTTCTTCGGTACGAGCTGGGCGGGCAATGTGAATTCGACTACCAGCCCGAAGGGCTCAGGGTCCATATCGCGCTGCCCTTACCCGCCGACGTGTTCGAAGACGCGCCCCACACGGAGGGCTCGTGATCTACCTGGACCACAACGCCACCACACCGCCGACGCAAGCGGTCGTCGACGCGGTTGCTGAAGCCTTACGAAGCCAATGGGCCAACCCGTCCTCGGTCCACCGTGCCGGGCAGTCGGTTCGGCAACAGCTTGAACTCGCCCGGCAAAGCCTGGCCCAACTGGTCGGCACCAACCCCAAGGCTTTGGTCTTCACCTCCGGCGGCACCGAGTCCAACAACCTCGCGTTGGCGGGTGTGCTCCAGCCGATCCACCACGCGGATCACACCCCGGTCCTCGTCACCAGCCGGGTGGAACACGCAGCGGTTCGCGAGCCCGCGGAGGCCTGGCAAAAACGAGGCATCCACGTGCACTATGTGCCTACCGACCCGCAAGGCGTAGTGACCCCCGAAGCGCTTCAAGCAACACTGGACGAACTCCCCGCATCGGCGCGGGGGCTGGCCAGCTTTCAGTGGGCCAACAACGAAACCGGCGTGGTCCAGCCGATCGCTGCGCTGGCGGACACCGTCAAGCAGCACGCCGCGAAACTGCTGACCCATTGCGACGCCACCCAGGCCGTCGGCAAACTGCCCGTGGACTTCGCCGCCACGAGGCTGGACCTGATGACCTTTGCCGGCCACAAGTTTCACGGGCCCAAGGGTGTCGGCACCCTGGTGATTCGACCGGGCGTTCGGCTGATGCCCCAGACCGTCGGCGGGCCACAAGAAACGCAACGCCGCGGCGGCACGGAGAACGTGCCGGGCATCATCGGGATGGGGGTTGCCGCGGCGCAAGCCCAAACCTTCCTCGCCGACCCAACCCTGGTCGAACGGCAGCGCGGCCTGCGTGACCGGTTCGAGCAAGCGGTGCTGCAGCATATCCCCGATGCCGTCGTCAATTCCGGGCAAGCCCACCGGTTGTGGAACACCAGCAACCTCGGGTTTCCCGGCCTGCAGGCCGAAGCGATCCTGTTGGGGCTCAGCGAGAAGGGCCTTTACGCCTCCGCGGGTGCCGCGTGCTCGTCGGGCTCGCTGGAGCCTTCGCCGGTCCTTCTCGCCATGGGCGTGCCGGAGCCGATTGCGCATGGCTCGGTTCGCTTTTCATTGTCGCGTGACACCACCCAGGCCGAAGTCGATCAGGCTCTGGAAATCTTGCCTGCGGTGATCCACCGCCTGAAGCGCGTCATGCCGATGGGCTGAGCCGACGCACCGCGCTCACTCCGCATTCGTGAGCAGTTCCAACTCACTGGTCCAGCGCAACCAGTCTTCCCAGTGTCGGCGGGACATCGGCACGGTCGGGTCGTCAAAGACCGAATCATCCAGACGCTCCAGCAGGTCCAACGCGTGCCGGTTCGCCACCCGCGCCCGGTCGAACTGCCCCAACTCCGCATACGCATTGACGATCTGCACCTGTGCCACCAACGCGGCGGGGTGATCCTGCCATTCGCTGGCGGCGCTGGCGTAGAGCACCACCGCCTCTTCGTAGTGATCGCGCTGATACGCACAGTCGGCTTCATAGAAGTACGCATTGCGGTGGTACACCTGCTCCCGGGCGTCCATCGCCGACGCCGCCACCGCGTCCAGCCGTTGCCGAACCTCGCGGTACCCCGACTGCGCGCTTTCCAAGCGGTGAAGCCTTTCGGCTTGGAACGCCAAGCGTTCGGACTGCGACTGCAGCGTCAAGATCCGCTCATCCAGCAGGCGGACCGACTGCCGATACGCATCAGCAAGCAAGTAGTGCAGCCGAGGCCCGTCGTCCGAATCGCCGTAGCGATCGACCGCCATCTGCAGCACTCGGAATGCTTCCTCAAACTTACCCGGCTGCTCCGGCCCAAGCCGGTAGTGCAGCATCCCCTGCGTGATCAACGCTTCACGGTACTGGTCGGACTCCGGGCGGATCGCTTCGTGGTCTTCCAGCACATGGGTCAGCACACGCCCCGCTGCGTCGTACTGCTCCAATCGGATCATGCACTGCGCTTTGGGCACAAGCGCGTCAGCCGCCCACGCACTCTGCGGGTACCGCCGATCTACCCGCTCAAACTGCTCGATCGCAGCTTCGTACTGCCCGTCGGCCATGTAGGCCCGGCCAAGCTTGTTGATCGCCTCCGCCACCCGTGTGTCGGATTGCCGGGTCCGCACAAACTCGTCGTACGCAGCGATCGAGTCACGGGGCAACTGGGCATTGTCGTAGCAGATCGCCGCCTGCCAAAGCGATTCGCCGTGGGCTTCATCGTTGGTTTGCGACTGCGAACGGGCGAACACCAGGTAATGGTCCGCCGCGTTTTGGAAATGGTTCGCCGCTTCAATCCGCATCTGGCCGCGGCGCTCTATCAACTCGCGGGCGGTCTCGCTCGGCCCGGGGAAACGCGGGTCAACGCCGTCCGCTGCCGACGCACGCTCCTCCGCCAAACGCTGGTGCGCCAGCGCGATGGTCCGGTGCAGTTCGTCCGGTACGTTTTCTTCGTGCAGGATCGGGATCAGGTCCAGGAAGTCCAACGCCCGGCGGTAATCCTCCATGTGCAGCAGATGCTCGACATGCGTCTGGATCAACGTCGAAGTGAACTCGCGGCGGCGGTCCCAGATCGGGGTCTGCTCGTTCAGCTTGCGGATGGCCTGCCGAAAGAACTCCAGCGACCGCGCCCAAGCTTCTGCGTTCTGAGCTCTCGCTTCCACATCCGCCAGCCCGATCAACGCATCAATATGTGCATCGGAGCCCCGGAAGTCCCGTTCGGCGGTTTCGTACAACCGCTTGGCTTCATCCAGCGACCCCTCGGGCGTCACCAGTTCGATATCCGCCAAGCCCATCAGCACCCGCGCCTGCCCGGGGTGACTCGAAGGCAACCGATCCCGCGCATACACAAAGCGGCGCTCGGCCTCAGCAAAGTCCCCCTCATCCAAATACGCCTGCCCCAACATCACGTACATCTCCGACACATCCTCATGCCCACTCGAACGCAGCCGCAAGATGGCTTCGTTCAGGTAGAGGATCGCCCCGTCGGTGTCATGAGCATCTAGGCGGATCTGGGCCTGGGTCTTGTGCATCCAGGTCAGCTCTTCGCCCCGGCGCTGGCGGTCATCGTCCTTGGCGACCTCCTGCCGAAACCGCTCCATCAGCTCCGCCACCCGTGGCATGTCCGCCTCATCGGGCTGTTCCAGTTCACGTTCGATCAGACGGCGCACCAACCGATGACGACGACGAGCGTCGCCCTCAAACTGTTCCATCACCGCCAAGGCTTCTTCACCCCGGTCCAACGCCGCCAGCGTTTCCGCCACGCGGTACAAGGAGGCGTCCTCTAGCGACCAGCCCTGTTCCTCTGCCTTCTGATACCCCTCGAGGATCAACTCACGGTTGGCCCGGCCAACCTCGGTGGTGACTTCCGTGCTGCGCGACTGCCGACGCACCTTGAGATAGTTCAGGTCCGCCTCGTACTGGTAGTACCGCCCCTGCGTGGGCTTGTCGGCTTCCAATAAATGATCGGCGACCACATCCAGTTGGTCACGGGCTTCGTCCAGCTTCCCAGCGTCCATCAGGACCTTCGCCTGCTGCAGCGCTTCTTTCCACTTGGGCGCTTCGCGCTCAGGCGCCACCATGACCAGCCCCGCGACGAACAGCCCCAGCCCCAGCACGAGCACCGGCAGGTGCCACACCTGACTCCAGCCCGGCACCGCAGCGCGGGGGCCCGCCCCGCCGGTGCCGAAGCCGATCATCTCCTGCTCGCCGCTGTCGGCGACGCCGTCCAACTGGGTCTCGTCGTCCATGGCTGCCTTCTACGCTGATGCGGACCGTCCATGCGCATAAACCGCGCCGTATCCAGCGTTATCGGCACACCCCCGGGTGACGCTTGAAACCGCCTTCTCGCCAGGAAAACCGGTATTCAGCCCCGCTTGGCGCGGCGCTTCAACTCGGCCTCGATGAACCCGCCCACGTCCCCGTCCATCACGTTCTGCGGGTTGGGCTGCTCGTGGTTCGTCCGGTGGTCTTTGACCCGGTTGTCGTAGAACACGTAGCTGCGGATCTGCGTGCCCCAGCCCCGGTCGACCTTGCCGCCGGTCGCCTGGTCCATCTCCGCCTGCCGCTGCTCCTCAGCAATCAGCTCGAGCTTGCCCTTGAGCATGCTCATCGCACGCTTCATGTTCTGTTCCAGCTTCCGCTCGACCGAGACCACGATCATGATCGGCGACTGGTCCGCGGGCACCTCCGGGCCGCGGTACACCAAACGCACCGCGGTCGCGACCTTGTTCACATTCTGGCCGCCCGGGCCCGAGCTCCGCGCGAAGCGGTCCACTTCCAGGAAGCTCTCGTCGACTTCCGCCCCGCCCGTGTCCGGGAACTCGGGAACAACATCCACAGTCGCAAAGCTCGTCTGCCGCTTGCCTTCCGCATTGAACGGCGAAACCCTCGCCAGGCGGTGCGTCCCCCGCTCGCAGCTCATGTACCCGTTGGCGAATCCGCCTTTGACATACAGCGTCGCGGACTTGATGCCCGCTTCCGTGCCGTGCGTCTTCTCGACCTCGCTGACGTCCCAGCCCTGCTTCTCGCAGTAGTACAGGTACATCCGGAACAGCATCTCTGCCCAGTCGTCCGCCTCGGTGCCCCCAGCCCCGGACTGGATCGTCAGGTAACAGTTCCGGTCGTCGTACTTGCCGCTGAACAGCGTGGCGATATCGAGCTTCTCAAGCATCGCCAAGATGCCATTGATCTGGCCATCGACTTCTTCGCGCGTGTCCTGGTCGTCGGCCTCCTCGGCCATCTCCCACAACAACTGCGCTTCTTCGATCGCCTCCTGCGTGGTCGCGACCGGGCTGATCTGGGCTTTGACCGACTTCAGCTCGTCGACCACGGTCTGAGCCGCGGATGGGTCATCCCAGAAATCAGGGGCATTCATCCGGCCTTCGAGTTCGCCGAGCCGGGCGGCCTTATCGTCGTAGTTAAAGAGAGTCGCGGATGTTAATGATCCGCGCCTCCATGTCAGAGAGCATCTGGGCGGGGTTTTCGTGCTGCATGACCTGCTTCAAAACGGGAAAAAATCGATCAGCTTCGTTCGGCCCGGGAGTGTACCAGTTTCCCACCCAACCCGAGCCCCGCGAAGGCGTTACCCCCATTTCACGCCCTGAGGGCCTTGGCCAAATTCAAACCGCAACTAAAAAGCGCATATCAGAAAGAAACGGGACGCAATTTATTTCGGACTTCGCCTTCCGTGGGCTAGTCTTGAACGCCCGGCGTGTCTGCCAGCGCCCGGAAGTTTCTGTCTTGAGCCATGCTGTCGCTTCCTTTTAGCGTCTCGCCGCCAGACCGAAGCGATCTGTGAATCTTTACATGGTGTGATCCGTTTCAAAAGAGAAAGCCATATGTCACCAGCTGCTTCCCGCCTGTTCCCCGCTGCCTGCCTGGTCGCGGCCATGTGCCCGATCGCCACCCCGCACGAAGCGGAGGCTCAGCCGGCGCCGAACGTCATCTACATCATGACCGACGACCTGGGCCCGGGTGACTTCAGCGTCTACAACAACCTCCAAGGCATGGGCAACACCTCACGGATCCCCACGCCCAACATCGACGCCATGGCCGCCAACGGCATGACGTTCACCAATGCCCACTCGCCCACCTCGCTCTGTGCCCCCACCCGCGCCTCGGTCATGACCGGCGCCCCCCAATGGCAGACCGGCACACGCTGGGGCATCGGCGCTGACCCCTTCCAGAACGGGCAGCAGACCGTCGGCCAGCTCATGCAGAACGCCGGCTACAACACCGGCTTCGTCGGCAAGGGCCACCTCGGCGGGCGCTTCTACCAAGTCGGCTCCAACAACACCGTCGGCGGCGGCAACACCACCTACAACAACATCAACAACCTCGACTTCGACCGCCCGATTCAAAGCAACATCAACAACTTCGGCTTTGACTACAGCCTATACACCGTTGCCGGCATCCAAGCTCGCCCGTACGTCTTCTTCGAGGACGGCCTGGCCACCGACGTCGACCGCGATGGCAACACCTCCCGGATCACCAACGCCAACAAGAACGCCCGCATGCGCAATTGGTCCAACGGCTACGACGACGGCATCACCGAGATCGACGCCGGCGGCCTAGGCTCCACCAACTGGCGCACCCGTGATGTCCCCGAGGCCATGACCCAACGCTCGATCGACTTCATGCGTGATTCGGTCAACAACGCCAACGAACCCTTCTACCTCCACTACATGTCCGTCGCCGGCCACTGGCCCTACACGCCAATGACCGAATTCCGCGTCGACGTCAACGGCGACGGCGACCGCAACGACCCCGGCGAGTCCTACACCATCGACGGCTACGACGGCACCGGCCCCGCGCCCGACGGCCTGGGCTTCGAAACCATGCAGATGGTCAACGTCGCTGACGCCGAAGTCGGTGCCCTCACCGCCTTCCTCGAGAACACGCCCGACCCACGCAACCCCGGGCACATGCTCATCGATAACACCGTCATTATCTTCACCTCAGACAACGGCGGCATCGGCGAAGGCTACGACCCCCGTCACGGCGACCCGGACGATCAAGAGCTCGATGTCTACGGCCACCAGTCCACCGCCGGCCTGCGTAATAACAAGGGGTCCATCTACGAGGGCGGCCACCGCGTACCTTTCATCGTGCGGTGGGGCGATGAAGTCGAAGCCGGGGCTGTGCGAGATCAGCAAGTCTCCAATATCGACCTTATGGGCACCCTTGCCGGCATCACCGGTCAATCTCTAATCGACCAAGGTGAAGGCAGCTACAACCTCACCCCCGTCCTCCTCGGCCAACGCGACGATTCGGACCCGATCCGTGACAGCCTCATCGCCGAACACATCAGCGGACAAGGCAACCTCCGGGGCAACGTGTTTATCCAGGACGGCTGGAAGCTGCTGGTCAATCGCTCCAACACCACCGACCCAAACGTCTTGGGATTCTTCGATCTCAACACCGACCCAGCCGAAACGTCCAACCTCGAAAACAGCAGTAACCCGCAGGTCCAGGCCCGGCTCTCTGCCATGTACAACGCCTACCTGACCGAACGCAACGCCAACCGCACCGCGCCGGTCTTCATCGGCCGCAACTCCGCCGCGACCGCCTCCGATGTCGCCGGCTGGGGCGATGTCGAAGTCGAGGGCACCTTCACCGGCAACCAGACTCTCAACGGCGACCTCGACGCCAACGTCGGCGCGACCATCCGCATCGCCGACGCCTCCGCTGCGACAGCGTCTGTTTCCCTTTCGCCGACTCAAGACATCCGCATCGAAGACATTACCCCGGACACCAACCACAACACCGGCCGCATTTCCGTCGGCCGCGACAGTGAAGGGCAGCTCCAGCGAACCGCTTTGGAGTACGACATTGCCGGGGCCTTGCCCAGCGGCGCGGTCATCGAAAGCGCAGAGATCAAACTCACCGTCGGCTTCGCTTGGGGCTCTGCGCAGTCCGATGACCCCACCATCGAAGTCCACCGCCTGCTGTCTGACTTCAACGAAGCCCAGGCCGATTGGAACAACGCTTCCACCGGCAACGCTTGGAGCACGCCCGGCGGCGACTTCGATGCTGCAGTCCTCGCAACCGGCGACGGCTTCAACCCCGACACCGTCGGCTCGGGCACCGAGTTATCGCTTTCGGGTGTCGGCCTGACCTCCGACGTCATTGCCAACCTCAATAACGGCGCCTACCAGCTCTTCCTGAAGTACGACGACGCCAGCGAAAACTCCGGCCTGGTCAACGCGATGTGGATCGACTCCAACAACCGTGGCACCGCCCCCGCCCAGCTCATCATCAACTACACCGCCCTCGCACTGAACCAGTTCACCGTCAACGGCAACTACACCCAACGTGACGGCGCGACGCTCGAGATCGGGTTCGGCAGCGCCTACGACCGCCTCGCCATCGTCGGCGACGCGTCCCTCGCCGGGACGCTTAACCTCGCGCAGGACGCCGGCTTCACGCCCGCCATGTACCAGACGCTGGACATCCTCACCGCCGCGTCGCGTACCGGCACGTTCGACGAGCTCCAGGGCGTCGTCCTCTCCGACACCACCGGCTTGGCCGTCACCTACTCCGCCGACGCTGTGCACGCCACCGCCGCCTACCGCGGCGACGCCGACCTGGACAACGACATCGATGGCACCGACTTCTTCGCCGTCGTCAACAACTTCACCGGCTCGGGCCAGACCGGCAGCCAGTGGGCCGCCGGCGACTTCGACGGCGACGGCGACGCCGACGGCACCGACTTCTTCACCGTCGTCAACAACTTCTCCGGCTCGGGCGTCTCCCCCGCCGCCGCCGCCTTCCTCGCACAGGCCGCCGACCCCAACAACCCCGACCTGATCTACAACCCCGACACCGGCGAGGTCACCCTCCACACCGACGGCGTCTTCTTCGACACCTACCAGCTCCTGTTCGCCAACGGCGGCGACTTCGATGACGCCGCCGCCCAGTTCGCCTTCCAGAGCTTCTTCGCCGGCGGCACGACCGACCTGGTCGAAAACGAGATCTTCGAGTCCAACCCCACCGGCGCCTTCCTGGCGATCACCAACGGCGGCAACGACACCTTCAGCCTCGGCCTGATCCTGCCCACCGGCCTGGACGACGCCCAGCTCGCCGCGCTGTTCGAAGCCGCCCAGTGGAGCGACGCCACCAACGCCAGCGGCAGCTTCGACCTCATCCGCATCCCCGAACCCACCACCGCCACCCTCCTCGCCGCCGCCGGCCTGCTCACACTCCGCCGCCGCCGAATCGCAGCGTGATCCACACCGGTTGCCCTCCCGCACCGGGGCGGTACGATATCCCGTCCCGCTCACGGAGAGGTGTCCGAGCGGCTGAAGGAGCGGCATTGGAAATGCCGTATACGGCTTGTCCGTATCGGGGGTTCGAATCCCCCCCTCTCCGCTTCAACGCATAAAAGCACCCACGCTCACGCATGGGTGCTTTTTGCTTTTCTCGCGTGCGGGCGAAGCGGTTAACCCGCTGTCTGCCAGAGATAGAGGCCCATCAGCACAATGGCCACACACGCATTGAACGTGCGGACATGGTTCCAGAACATCCACCGCTTCAGATAGTGCGCCCAGAGCTGCTCGCCCGCTTCGGTCTCAGCTTCAACCTCGGCCAAGCGATCATTGAGCGGCACGTTGCCGGCGGCGGTGACGCCAAATGCGCCGAACACGTAGAACAGGCCGCCCACCGCGAGCATCCAACTGCCCGGCAACGACCACCGCCAGACCCCGTAGCCCAGCAGCACGAGCCCGAGCAGTGCGGTGGCAAAGAACGCGCCCATGGTGAGGGGATTCATCACGGTGAGGTTGATCTGCTGCATCGCACGGATGCCTTCCGCTGGGGTCAAACGCGCCAGGGCTTGCATCACAAAGGTCGAGAAGGTGAAGAACAAGCCCGCCATGAGGCCCGCGCCCAGCAGGCACGCCAGGGTCAGGTAGGGGATGAGCGTGCTCATGCGTGCACCGCCTCGCCCCACACGCCGGTGGCTGCAACCTGGGAGGCGTAGTCCTTGAAGTCGCGGGGGGCACGCCCCAAAGCACGCTGGACGCCGTCGGTCAGGTTGGCGTTGCGGCCGTCGAGGACCTCGGTCATCAGATAGTTGAGCAGCTCGATGTAGCTTGTCGGCAGCCCTTCTTGAGTCAGCGCATCGGTGAACTGTTCGGTCGTGATCCGCTGGAACACGACCTCCCGGCCGGCCGCTTGCGCAACCGCCTCCACCGCCTGGCTGAGCGTCAGCAGACGCGGGCCGGTAACTTCATACAGTTCACCCGCGTGCCCCGGCTCGGTGAGCGAGGCGACAGCGACGTCGGCGATATCGTCCACATCCACAAACGGCTCGGGCACATCACGGGCCGGCAAAGCCACCACGCCCGCCCGGACCATGTCGGTGAACGCGCCTTCGCTGAAGTTCTGGTTGAACCAGCTGGCCCGGACGATGGTCCACTCAGCGCCGCTGTCCATCACGATCTGTTCGCAACGCTCGGCTTCCACTTCGCCTCGGCCGGACAAGACGACCAGACGGCGAACGCCCAGCTCAACCGCCAACTGCGTGAACTGCTTGATCGCGGGCGGCGCTTCGGGGACCGCCAGGTCGGGGGTGTACACCACGTAGGCAGCCTGCACACCACGGAGGGCGTCGGCCCAGGTCGAGGCATCGTTCCAGTCAAACCGGGTCTCGCCCCGGCGAGAGGCACGACGCACCGGGTAGCCGCGGGCCTCGAGGCGGTCCGCGACACGCTTGCCGGTTTTGCCGTTGGCGGTGAGCACGAGGATGGGCTTGCGATCGATGCTGGAAGAGTCGGGGGTCATGAGATTGCTCCTTGAGAAGGGCCTCAGGGGCCCGGTGCGGTCCAAGCTCGCCGGGCCACGCGGCCCTCAGGCGACCCGTGCAGTATCGGCCATTTTTTCAGACGAACAATTCCATAAAGTCCGCTATATTTGATAATTCGTCTTTTGCATTGGATTCATTGCCTTTCGCTTCTATCATGCTGGCATGCCTGAACTTATCCAACCTTCAGCCGAAACGGCTCCGGGAGGCCCGCCGGAAGACACCTGGGTCTCACGCGACCCGCTGGGCGAGACGCTGCACACCCTGCGCATGGATGGGGTGGTCTACGCCTGTTCGCACCTCACCGCGCCCTGGGGCGTGGCATTGCCGGCGATGCCCGAGTGCGTGATGTTCCACGTGGTCACCGCAGGCACCTGCATCGCCCGCGTCGACGGTGAAACCCACACCCTCGCGCCGGGCGAGTTCTCGCTGGTGCCCCACGGCCAGGGACACGACCTGCTCAGCAACCCCGATGCGGAGACGGTGGACTTCTTCGACCTCCCCGTGGAGCGGATCACGCCGCGCTACGAACGCCTGCACTACGGCGGCGGGGGCGAACCCACCACGCTGATCTGCGGGGCCGTCTGCTTCAAGCACCCCGCGGCGCGCGACCTGATCCGCTTGCTGCCGCCGATGATTCACGTGAACACGTGGGGCTCGGCCCATGGTGAATGGATGCACAGCACGCTCCGTCTGATGGCTGCAGAAGTCGGCGGGCAGAAGCCCGGCGGGGAGACCATCGTGACACGCCTGGCTGACATCCTCGTGATCCAGGCGATCCGCTCTTGGTTGGAAGAAAGCCCCGACGCACAGAACGGCTGGCTCGGCGCGCTCCATGACGAACGCATCGGCCCGGCACTGATGCTCATGCACCGCGAGCCCACGAAGCCCTGGACCGTAGCCTCACTGGGCGAAGCGGTCTTCATGTCGCGTTCAGCCTTTTCTGCCCGCTTCACCGAGATCGTCGGGGAGACCCCGATGCATTACCTGACCCGCTGGCGCATGCATGTCGCGGGCGACTGGTTGCGGTCCAGCGACATCGGCCTCGCCGAGTGCGCGAGCAAGCTCGACTACACCAGTGAAGCGGCTTTCAGCCGAGCGTTTAAACGTGTCTTGGGCGTTTCACCCGGGAGCTGGCGGAAGGCCGAGTCCCACGGATGAGGCTTCTTGATTCGACGCCCCACCGATATGATCGAACCCCTATGAATCACCTCGCACTCCCCGTTCGCTTGTTGCTTGGCCTGACCCTCTGTTTGATCCTGTCGCTGCCGAGCCCGTTGGCCAGCGCGCAGCCGGCCGCCGAGCGCCCCGCGACCTTATTGCTCATCACCTCTGAGGCGCTGGCCGAGGCCTGGCAACCCTTCGCCCAGTGGAAGACCAGGCTTGGGCTCTCCACCCAGATCCTCACCGTCCAATCCATCGAAGACACCTACGACGGCCAGGACACCCAGGCCCGTATCCGCGCGGCGGTCCTTGAGCACATCGACCAGCACGGCACGCGATTCATCGTGCTCGGCGGCGACAGCAGCCAGGACGCCGGCCACGTCCCCGACCGTGACACGCCTCACCCGATGTTCGGCTACCAGGACATCCCCACCGACTTGTACTACCTCAGCCCACGCGACTGGGACGCCAACGGCAACGGCGTCTACGGCGAATGGCCCGAAGACCGCGACGCGATCGACTACACCCACCCGCAAGCCACGATCGGCCGCGTCCCGGTGCGGACCGCTGAAGATGTCGCTGCTTACACCGAGAAAGTCATCGCCTACGAGTCGCGCTACCCCACCGCAGACTTTGCGACCCGCATGGTCTACACCTGCCCCGAGCCACACGCCTACCCCAAGCTGCAGACCAGCCTGAACACGCTCGCCGAGGCATGGTCGCAAGGCGAATTCGCGCCGTTCTTCGCCAACCAAACCCCTTGGGACCAAGATACCCCGGGCGACTACGACCTGACCCCCAGCCACTGGGCCGCCATGCTGAACGCCGGAGCCGTCGGCAAGATGCACATCCACGGCCACGGCCACCTGCCCGTCTGGGTCCTCGAAAACCATCAGACCGTCGATGCCAACACGGTCAACACCCTGAGCCACCCCGATGCGTACCCGGTGATCACCACCGTCTCCTGCTTCACCGGCCAGTTCGATGCGGCACGCGACCCCTCGATCACCGAGTCCATGCTCCGACACCCGCAAGGCGGCGCGATCGCCATCATCGCCCCCTCGCGCGAAGGCGTGCCGGTCTTCGCCGACCGCAGCGACTACCAGTTGATGATGACTCAAGGCAAGATGGACGGCACCACCGAAACGCTCACCAGCTTCTGGCGGCTCGGGCTGGAGAACCAACTGACCCTCGGCGAAGCCTTCGCCGCAGCCAAAGCCACCTTCAACGAGCGCGCCCACGAGCACCCCGGCTACCACTGGGTGCAGTGTGAACTCAACCTGTTGGGCGACCCCAGCCTGCCGATCCGCAGCGACAACCCGATCACGCCGAATGTGACCGCCCAGATCGACGGCGACGTCATCCGCATCGGCACCGGCCAACCCGGCGCGACCGTGTGCCTGTGGGGCGAAGGCCTGTACGTCGTCGAGCAGGCCGACGAGCATGGCATGGTCGGCTACCAGGTCCCCGGCTACACCGGTGAGGTCTGGATCGGCGTCTCCGGTGCAAACCTCAACGCCACGATCACGAATGTCGTTGTGGATTAAACCCACACACGACACCGTGACCGTCCGCAGACCTCGCCTCCGTCAATCCGCTTGCACAATCGCATCGAAATCTGCCTGCGACAGGTGCACCGGCACATACGTCTCGCCCCGGCGGCCGAGGTTCCGCACGAACGCCCGCAGGTGGTTCTGCGAGCCCCGCTCCAGCTGGGCGTACACCGCCAGCAGGTCCGCCCGCTCGGTCCGGGCCGCGGCAGTGCGCAAGTCGGCGATGTCCATCTCCTCAATCAACGCCCCAACCCGCAGCGCCTCCGTCGCCGACGGTCGGCCCTGCTCGACCAGTTGCTCGTAAGAACCGGCCATCGCCTCGGTGACAAACACCTCCGCCGCTTCCCCTTGGGTCTCGGCCACGCCATAGCGCTGCACCAGCACCCCCGCCAGCGCCCGGTGGCGTACCTCCGCCCGGGGGATGTTCTCGAACACCCGCATCGGGTACACCTCGCCCAGCGCGACATACACATCGTGGGCCAGTTTCTCCTCGTCCCACATCCGCAGCAGGTCCGCCCGCTCGGCGTCGGTCAGCTCGCCGGGCACCGCCTCGGGGATCGCTTCCGCCCCGCCACAACCCGCATCTTCGTCGCAGCCGCCTTGCCCACCGCCCCCGCAGCCGGCCTGCTCGCACCCGCCGCATCCCCCACCCCCGGCACCACCCCCCGGGCCATGCCCCGGCCCGTCCGCCCATGCCCCAACGCCAACGCCGATGCCCATCGCCAGCAATCCAACGCCCAGTCCGCCGATCAACCGTTTCATATTTTGCTCCTTGGTTTGAATCAATGTGCACACGCACACCCGCCCAACGCCGCCGCAACGCATCGCTTGCATACGGCTCCCCGGACACCGTCCAACTTGCAGCGCCTACCCTTTACCCGTGCTGCCCATCGTTACCCACCCCGGCTACTCAATCTCCCTGCCACGCGGGCACCGGTTCCCGATGCCTAAGTTCAAGCGGTTGGCCGAGCACCTGCAGCAACTCGGCCTGCTCACCGAACACAACCGCCACGCCCCCACCGGGCCCGTCAGCCGGAACGACCTACTCACCTGCCACACGCCCGAGTACATCGAGGCCTTCACCCAAGGCCGGCTGTCTGAGCGTGAAATCAAGAAAGCTGGGCTGCCCTGGTCCCCGGCCCTGGTGCAACGCTCGCTGCTGGCGGTCGCCGGCACGGTCCTGACCGCCGAGCTCGCGCTGCGGCACGGCCTGTCGTGCCACGCCGCCGGCGGGACGCACCACGCCCACCCCGGCCATGCCTCGGGCTTCTGCCTGCTCAACGACCTGGCCGTCGCCGCGCGTGTGACCCAACAGCGCCACCACCTGGACACCGTCCTCATCCTCGACCTGGATGTCCATCAGGGCGACGGCAGCGCGGTGATCTTCCAGAACGACCCGACCGTCTTCACCGCTTCTTTCCACTGCGCAAAGAACTTCCCGCTCCGCAAGCCGCCCTCGGACTACGACGTCGCGCTCCCGCCGGGCATGGGGGATGCGGACTACATCGCCGCGCTGGAGGACCACCTGCCGATGCTGCTGGACCGCGTCCAGCCGGACCTGGTGCTGTACGACGCGGGTGCGGATGTGCATCAGGACGATGTGCTCGGGCATCTGTGTCTGACGGACGCGGGGGTAATGGCGCGCGACCGGTATGTGATCCAGCAATGCCGGGAACGCGGACACCCGACCGCCTGCGTCATCGGCGGCGGGTACGATAAAGACCTCGCCCGCCTGGCCCGGCGTCACAGCCTGTTGCACCGGGCAGCCCATGCGGTGCAGTCCGAAACGACCGACGCCTCGCCGATCCGCTGAACGGACGGGCGAGGCGCCGGCAAAGATCTGTTTGTAGGTGGATTCAAGCGGCCTTGCGCTGAGGCTCGGTGTCGTCATCGTCGCCCGCCTCGGCTTCCGCTTTGGCTTTGTTGGCGTCCATCAACTCGACCTTCGGCTCGACGACGTCCCACGCCAGGCCGACCTTCTCCATAAGCTTGATGGTGTAGTAGGTCGGATCGAACTCGAACCACCGCATGCCGTGGGCAGCGGAACGCTGCTGCGCGTGGTGGTTGTTGTGCCAGCCTTCGCCGAAGCTCAAGAGGGCCACCCACCAGAGGTTGGTCGAGTGCTCCTTGGTTTCGAAGTTGCGGTATCCCCAGGTGTGGCTGGCGGAGTTGACGAACCAGGTCACGTGCCAGACGAAGACGGTGCGGACCGCCACGCCCCAGACGAACCAGCTTGCCGCCAGCTCCCAGCCGCCGATCGCGTAGCCCGCGCCGACGAGCACCGCCGAGACAACCAGCTGAGGCAGCACGAACCATTTGTTGAGGAAGGCCAACCCCTTGTCGCGGAGCAGGTCTTTCGCGGCGTCATCAGCCTTGACGCCTTCGGGGGACTTGAAGAGGGTCCAGAAGATGTGGCTCCAGGTGAAGCCGTGCTCGGGCGAGTGGGGGTCGTGCTCGGTGTCCGAGTGCTTGTGGTGGATGCGGTGCGTGCCGACCCACTGCGTCGGCCGGCCTTGCCAGGCGGCGCAGGCTGATGCGGTCAGGAAATACTCAAACCACTTGGGGCACTTGAAGGAACGGTGGGTCAGCAGACGGTGGTAGCAGAGCACGATGCCCAGCCCGCCGGTGATGTACCAGCCCAAGAGGAACAAGCCAAAGCCCGACCAGGTGAAGGTGAACGGGGCAGCCAGCGCGAAGATGTGCAACGCGCTGATGCCGGTGATCACGGTCCAGTCCAGGCCGCCGGTGCGCCAGGTGGGGGTGACTTTGCCTTCTTCGTGTTCGGGCAGCTCGATGTCCACGACGGGCTGGCTAACGATGGGCGTGGGCTGTGAAACCTGCGTCATATGTTGGACTTTCTAAAGGGTGGCCTGCGGGCGGGGGGCTGGCCTTGGGGCCGGGGGAGCGGCCTGACGTTCACCGTGGGTCACAAACAGGCCAGTCGGCCCGGCGGTCAGGCGCGCAGGATGAGGGTGGGCCATAGTGTAGTCAGATCGGCTAGATAAGGTCCAACACACCCATCTAGATAGATCATATCCAGCTTTGGGTGCGTGCCCCCCTTAAACACGCCTTAATCACGCCTGCCCCAAGCCTTACGCAGGGCGATCCAGCCCGTAACGCTTGATTTTCTTGTACAGCGTCGTCCGGTCGATCGACAACGCCCGGGCCGTCGCCTGGCGGTTCCAGCGGTGGGCTTCCAACGCCGACCTCAGGATCGCGCGTTCAGGGCCTTCCATCGCCTGAGCCAGCGTCAGGCCATGGTCGTACGCCATCGACGCCCCCTCCGGATCGAGCGGCATCGCCTCGGGCTTCCGCTCGCCGGTCACCGCCTCGGGCAAATCCCCCGGCCCGACCGTCGGCCCAACCGACACGCTCGCCGCGTACCCCACCGCCGAACGCAACTCCGCCAGGTTCCCCGGCCAGTCGTATGCCACCACTGCCGCCAACGCATCCGCCCCCCAACGCTTGACCTTGCCCATCGATTCCGCCCGCTCGAACAACACCGCTTCCGCCAGCCCCATCAACTCCCCGCGTCGCGACCGCAACGCAGGCAGCACCACCCGCACCGGTTCCAGCGCGTAATACAACTCTTTCACCCAACCCCCCGACGCCACCGCCGGCCAAAGCTCACCCTCCGTCACCCACGCCACCCGCACCGTCTCACTGTCCTGCAACAACCCCCACAGATCCATCTGCAAAGACCACGCCAACGCCTCCGCCTCCAGCAGCACCAGCGTTCCGCCCCGCGCCCGCTTCAACGCCTCGTCCAGCCCCGCTTCATCCATACCCCGCGCATCCACCTCGACACATTCACCCCGCGCGCCCGGGCCCGACTCATGCCACAACCGGGCCGCCTCACGCTTGCCCGTGCCCGCTTCCCCCATCAACCACAGGCTCCGAACCCCCGCGCCCAACGCCCCCAGCTGTGTGACCACCGGCTCGCTCAGCAAGTCGCCCCGGTCCTGCTGATCGATCGCTTCGTCGATCTTCGCACTGCCCATCAACACGTACCGCCCCGCAGCCCGCTCCACCGCCGCAACCAGCTCCGTCTCCACGATCGGCTTGGTCAGGTAGTCCGCTGCGCCCAGCCGCACCGCTTCCACCGCCGACTGCAGCTTGCCAAACGCCGACAGCACCACCGGCACGCAGCCGCCACCCACGCCGTGCCCGATCCTTTTCAACAGCCCGACCCCACCCAGCCCCGGCAGCTCCGCGTCCACCAGCACCACCGCAAACGTCCCGTGCTTCCGCTCGCCCAGCTTCGTCAGACCCGCCTCCGCGGAGTACGCCGAATCCACCGCATACCCCAGCCCCGTAAGCAACGCCGACAACGCCCGCGCCACGATCGGGTCCGCGTCCACGATCAACACCCTGGTTCCACGTGGGCTGTCCACTCAGGCCGCCTTTGCTTGCGTGTCCGTCGTCTCGCCTTCAGCCAAAGGCTCCGCAATCGGCTCAACCACCGGAACCGTTTGCTCCGGCCAAGCGGCCGGCGGGTCCATCCAACGCACCGCCGACCAGAAGCCGTCTTCCCCGTCATCGCCGGGCTTCACCCGGCAACAGCTCCCGCCTGCCGAACGCACCTTCATCATCCCCTTCCCCACCATCTGCCGCTTCACATCCCCAGACAACTCCGTGCCCGGCATGACCGCCAACGCGAACTCTCGCTCCCCGTGCTCGCCCTTCACCGACACCGCCACCGCCAATATCTCATCCCCTTCACGCACAATCAGGCTGCCCGTGTGATCCACCCCGTCCGGCGACGCCATCACACCTCCCGCCGCCGCAACCTCGAGGGCCTCCTGCATCTCATGCAAACGCACCTCCGCCAACGTGACGACAGCCTGTTCCTGTTCCGATTGCGCTGGGTCAGCCATAGAGCACCTCGCAAGCGCTATCGGACCATTCCGCCAGCCGATCGAAGACCGACCGCGCCTAGCCTCGTTTACCCGACGCCTCACCACGCACCATCGGCGTAACCGTTACAGGCCCTACGCCAAGTCCTAGCCCAAGCCCAGCGCCTGGGCATCACGCAACGACAGCAGCACCTCGTCGCCTTCGCCGTCGGTGTACGTCTGGACCGTGCCGTCACGCTTCCAGGACCGCTCGCAACGGGGCTCCTCACGCAGGTCCGTGACCGCCAGCGCCTCGCCCACCGCGAATCGGCTGATACCGCACAGGTCCGCCAGGTCCTGCGTGTCCAGCCGATCGCTGCCTTCAAACGCCGGCACGGTCAACGCCAGGTCCAAGGGGTTCTCGATCCCCTGCGACTGCCGCGCGTCTTCCATCGCCTTCAGCCAGCCTTCGCGCTGCGCCATCGCTGCCGCCCACGCGCTGCTGTCCACGGGGGACGCCGCCTCGGGGAACCACTCCGTATGCACACAGGCGTCCTCGCCGTGCATCGCGCGCCAGGCTTCGTCCGCCGTGTGTGGCAGCAAGGGCGCCACCAGCTTCACCAGCGCCTCCGCGATCGCGTGCATGGCTGTCTGCGTCCGCCGACGCCGGGGCGAGCCCACCGCATCGCAGTACAACCGGTCTTTCGTGGCCGTGAGATACACCGCCGAGAGCGTGTCGTTGCA
This sequence comes from Phycisphaeraceae bacterium, assembly GCA_965230305.1. Lineage (GTDB taxonomy): Bacteria > Planctomycetota > Phycisphaerae > Phycisphaerales > Phycisphaeraceae. The sequence continues at coordinate 1,568,370 of OZ245998.1, forward strand.
GAACTCGTACAGCCGCTCACTGGCCACCCGGAACCGCAGCCCGTCGTAGGCCTCCCGCACCGCCTCGACCAGCGTCTTCAACTCACCCATCGCCCAGGCGTCGACGCTCGTTGCGTCCGCTTCGGTCCACGCATGCGCATCCTTCGCTACATCAAAGTCACCCAGGTTCCCCAGCAGGAAACGGATCGTGTTCCGCACCTTCCGGTACGACTCGCCCGCCAGCTTGAAGAAGTCCCAGTCGACCTTGATGTCGTTGTCCGTGTTCAACCCGGACACCCACCACCGGCAAACATCCGCGCCCAACTCCTTCATCAGGTCTTCGACCTCGACGGTGTTGCCCAGGCTCTTGGACATCTTCTTGCCATCCTTGTCGACCATGAACCCGTGCGTCAGCACCGTCTTAAATGGCGGCCGACCGGTCGCGCCCAGCGAAGGCAACAACGACAACTGGAACCAGCCGCGGTGCTGGTCGGAGCCTTCCAGGTACAGGTCCGTCGGATGGCAATCCGCCCCGAACCGCTCCCGCATCACCGCGTTCCACGACGAGCCCGACTCCCACCACACATCGAAGATGTCCGTCGAGGTTCGCAGTTCAATCGTCGAGCCCACGCCCAGCGACTTCGCCCACGCCGGCGCATCGGGATCGCTGGCCGGGTCGTAGTGCTTCAGCAGCTCGCCGGGCTCCGCCAGGAACCACACATCACTGCCCTTCTCGCGGAACAGCGTCGCCACCGCCCGCACGCTCGCCGCGGTCAGCAAGGGCTCGTCCTCACCCACCGCGTAAAACGCCGGGATCGGCAAGCCCCACGCCCGCTGCCGGGACAGGCACCAGTCCGGCCGACTGTCCAGCATCCCCCGCATCCGGTTACGCCCCCACGCCGGGATGAAATCCACCTTCGCTTCCGTCACGTCCAGCGCCCGGTCCCGCAACGACTCGGCCTTCTCCGCCTCGCTGTCCACCGCAAAGGGCTTGTCGACCTCGACAAACCACTGCTCGGTCGCGCGGAAGATCACCGGCGTCTTGCCCCGCCAGTCGTGCGGGTAGCTGTGTTCAAACTCCGCCTCAAAGAACAGCCGACGCGCGTCCCGAAGCTTCTCCAGCACCCGCTTATTGCCCTCCCAGACCGACACGCCCTGCAGCCAATCCGGCGCGCTGGCATCAAACGTGCCATCGCCCTGCACCGGGCAGTACACCGGCAGCTTCTGCGCCAAACCCGTCTGGTAGTCCTCGACACCGTGCCCCGGCGCGGTATGCACCAGCCCCGTGCCATCCTCCAGCGTCACGTACTCCGCGGGCACCACGGTCCAGACCGCCTCCGCATCAAACGCCGACTTCTCCGGGTCTGCTGGGCAGCGGTCCAGGAACGGGTGGTAGTACCGGAAGCCGACCAGATTGAACCCCTCCGTCACATGCAGGATCTCCGGCTCGTCCCCGATCAATCCCGCAACCCTGCCCGCCAGCTCCTCCGCCACGATCACCAGTCGACCGTTCATCCGCGTCAGCGCATACCGCGACGACGGGTGCACCGCCACCGCCACGTTCGCCGGCAACGTCCAGGGCGTCGTCGTCCAGATCATCAGATACACCGGCTCATCCCGCAGCGGCGAATCATCATCCACAAACTCATCCATCAGCCCGTCGCGATGCTTGGGGTCCATCTCAAACTCGACGTACACGCTCGTGTCCGTCCGGTCGTAGTACTCCAGCTCCGCATCCGCCAACGCCGTCTGATTGTCGATCGACCAGTGCACCGGCTTCAGCCCCCGGTACACCAACCCGCGCTCGACCAACTCCGCAAACACCTCCAGCGTCGCGCCCTCAAACGCCGGGAGCATTGTCAGGTACGGGTCCGCGTAGTCGGCCACCGTCAGCAGCCGTTGCATCTGCTTGCTCTGGTGCTTGACGTGTTTCTCCGCGTAGCTCTTGCACTTCCGCCGGACCTGGATCGCCTCCATGTCCCGGGCCGCGTCCCCCAGCTCGCCCATGACCTTGTGCTCGATCGGCAGGCCGTGGCAGTCCCAGCCGGGCACGTAAGGCACGTCATACCCCTGCATCGTCTTGCTGCGGACGACGAAGTCCTTGAGCACCTTGTTCAGCAAATGGCCCAAGTGGATCGAACCGTTGGCGTAAGGCGGGCCGTCGTGGAACCAGTAGGGCCCCAGCGGGCTCTCCCGATCGCGCAGCTGCTGGTACAGCCCGATCTGGTCCCACCGCTTGACCGACGCTGGCTCGTTCTGGACGAGGTTGGCCTTCATCGAGAACCCGGTCTGCGGGCGGTTGATGGGGAACTTCTTTTTCTTGGGCTTGGACGTGGGCTGGTTCATAGCGGCAATTGCAAGGAGTACGGGGACAAAAAAACCCTGCCGGGGCAGGGTCGCGGGGGTCACAAATGATCCGCAGCCCTACCGGAGGTCGGGGGAGCCAATGATGATCGCAATAATCAAAGGGGCCTGCTGCATCACTGGAGTATACCCCCCGGGCCCACCCAACGGCGAACCGGGTCGGCGGGCCCTAAAGCAATTCCCCGATCGGCACGGAGAACCTGTGGAACGCCTCGTCCACCGCGTCATACGGCACGCCGTTGGCGTGATTCCCACCTAAAGCAGCAGGGCAATTTCAAAATAACGCAAGCCGAATGGACAAACATTCTCAATCTGCGAAAGCATCATCTCATTTTAAGAAGCCATAGAACGCTTTGCGTCAGTTCGTAGCCATCTGTGGCATGGCATGCAGATTGCCTTGAAGCCATTAGAACAATCGCCCTGTAGATCGGGCAGGTGACCGCGTAAAGCGAAGCCGTTTCGCCTTGCGTGAGATGTCTTACGCCAATGGCAATCGCCATCCACGAACACAATTGGGAGGAAAGATGAAAGCAAGCTCACCCTACCTGACTGCAAGCACTGCAGCTTTGGCCTTAACCGCCTTTAGTCCAAATACGCTTGGACAAGCAGTGAATGAGATACCCGAGGGATTGCATCAGATCGCAGTGGAGTCTGAAATCGGACAGTTCATCCGACGCGAGCTGCCCGAGGGTGCCTCAGCCAACCCTGATTATCTGAACCCAATCTACGACCCAAACCTGTACCTGACCGAAGACGCACAGGTCACACTGACCTTCTTAGACGAAGGTGCCGGCTTCCGAAACAGTCTGGGCTTCTTCACTTACCAGGCAGACACTTTTACGGGGAAGAATCATTCGGACTTCAACACAAACGGCCGACAAGGTGTCTCGTTCAGCGAACTCATACAGCCAGGGACCGGAATCCAAGGCGACTTACTACTCCCCAATACATCACGCTTGAATGCCGGAGGCCAGCTGGAGCCCGGGGATAGCGTCACGCTCGGAGGCGGGGAAGTGTACTCCGCAGGCACCCACATCGGCTTTTTCCTGATCCAGAACGCCTGGCAAAACGGCACGGTCAAAGGCTATTCGGATAACAGCGAGCCTTTGACGTTCTACACCGTCGACATGCTGAACCCGGAAAACCAACCCAGCTACAACCAGTCCACCTCAAGTCTTGAAGCCAATACACGGCACGTCGCGATGCTGTTCAACGGCTCGAAACAAGAAGACATCTTGATGGGCTTCGAAGACCTCTACCGGCCTTGGGGCGACAATGACTTCAACGATGCGGTCTTCCGTGTCACTTCTAACCCCGTCGTGGCGATCAGCGGGACCAACATCCCCACCGCCGTGGCTGTGGTGCCCGAAAAGCCCAGCAACACCTTTAATGTCGAAGTCTGTGAATCCTCAAGGCACGCGATCCGAGACTATCTGCCTGAGCGCATCAATGTGAATGCCGAGTATCTGGACACGCAATACGATCCAAACCTGGTGATCAGCGAAGCGACCCAGATCGCCGTCACCTTCAACGATGAAGGCGCGAGCTACCAGAATAGCCTTGGCTACTTCACCTACCAAGAGGACACGTTTACAGGCCTCACCCACGGCTCGATCAACCAAGACGGTCTCAACGGTGTATCCCTGCGTGAACTCAATGCAATCGATGGCGTTGAGACCGGGCTTGTTTTCCCGAAAGCCGCTGCGATCAATCAGGGCGGCCCGCTTGAGCACGGTGAAACCGCATTGCTCGGAGACGGTATCGAGTTTCCCGCAGGCACACGCGTCGGCTTCTTCCTGATTCAAGACGGCTGGGATACAGACCATGTCAAAGGCTACGGCGCGGACACCGCAGACCCACTTGTCTTCTATACCGTCGACATGCTGAACCCGGAAAACGACGCGGACAGCAATCTACTCACGGACAGTCTGGAGCAACACTCCAGGCACGTAGCGATGCTCTTCGCAAACGAAAGCCGCGAAAGCATCGTCATGGGTATCGAGGACCTCCACCGCCTTGACCCCACGCAGAATGCCTTGGGCTACGGGAATGACGAAGACTTCAACGACCAGATCTTCTGCGTCTGGGCGATCCAATCCCAAGCCTTGTCACAAAGCAATCTATTCGCCCCAACCACCATCCCCGAGCCCGGGAGCGTCATCGTCTTCGCTCTGGGTAGCACTCTGCTGCTGACTCGTCGCCGCCACAAGACACACCGCTGAGGAGGATCGAGCGATGAAATATACAACGCACGTATCCGCATTAAGCGCAGCCATGATGGTCGGCCACGCAGGAGCCGCCGTGATCCGTCACGATGTTTCTCCCCAGGCCTATTCACAGCTCGCCGATCCGTACCACCAGGTTGGAACCGTCTGGTCTGGGAATACCGCCACCGGCTTGGGTGAAACCGGCTCCGGGACATTGATCGCACCCCACTGGGTCATCACCGCAGCCCATATCATCGAAGGCGAAACAAGCCGTTTCATGCTTGGAGACCAAGCCTATGCCGCAAGCGAAGTCTTCATCCACCCCAGGTGGGATGGGCGTTTGTTCAATGGATACGATCTCGCCCTGCTTCGTCTGGACCGACCGGTGCGTGGTGTTGAACCGGCGTCTTACACCACACATCACGATGCCATCGGTGAGGTGGCGACATTCGTCGGGTACGGCCAGGGGGGCAACGGCTTGACCGGTCGCTCGGGCGGCATGCGGACGATCAGCGCGGGCCAGAACATGCTCGATTCCACCGGCGCTGATTTTTGGATGCTGTTAGATGAGAGTCTTCTGCTCGCCGATTTCGACTACGTCTTTCCATTGGACCATCAAACTTTCGGCTCCAATGTGTTTGATCAAACAAATATCCCCATCGCATTGAGCGGAAACAGACATATCAATCGGATGGGGGACAAGACACCTTTGCCGCTCGAAGCGTTGCCCGGCATCGGCGACAGCGGCGGCGGGGTTTTTGTGGAGATCGATGGGAAACCTGTCTTGATCGGAACCACCAGCATGACCCTGTCCTGGGATGGCAGCAACAACTCAAGCTATACCGATATGGTGGGCGTCGTCTCCCTGTCTTCGTGTGCCCCGTGGATTGAGTTCACCATCCCCGAGCCTTCCACCGCCGCTTTGATCGGCGTGGCCTCGTGCCTCCTCGCGGGCCGAAGACGCCGGCCTGATTAACCCATACTGCGAAGCCGGCCAGACAAAGCCTAGGGAGCCGAAGGAATCTCGTATGACTTAATCTTGCGATAGATCGTGGCCGCGGAGATACCGAGCTTTTTTGCCGCCAACCCGGGAGAGCCGCTACAGACCTCCAACGCATGGAGAATCGCCTTCCGCTCCAGCTCACTGAGCGGATAGATCATGTCCCCAGAAAACGGCGGCGGACTGTCCTGCGGCAAATCGTCGCGAGGATCGGGCTCAACACTGGGTTCGACAGGGAGTTGCCTGGCGTCATCTACGACGACCATGTCAGCGTCCAACGCATGGCCATCGTGCAAGACCACGGCACGCTCGATGGTGTGCAGAAGCTGTCTGACATTCCCTGGCCAGTCATAGCTCGACAACTTCTCGATACAGGAGGCTGATAATTTCGAGAAGGCTTTCCCATTCGTCGCGGCCACACGGTGCATCGCGAACGAAGCGAGCAAAGAGATATCCCCCGTACGTTCGCGTAGCGGCGGAAGGTCGATGGGGATGACGTTGAGCCGGTAGTAAAGGTCTTCGCGTAAGCGGTTCTCTTCGATCGCCTGCAGCGGATCGCGGTTGGTTGCACTGACGATCCGGGCATCGGAAGTGATGTCCTTTGTCCCGCCGACACGCCGAAAGGTCTTTTCTTGTAGGAACCGCAACAGCTTGGGTTGCAGGTCGATCGGCATCTCGGTGATCTCGTCCAAAAACAATGTGCCGCCCTGCGCCTCTTCACAAGCCCCGACACGCTGATGGTCCGCGCCGGTAAACGCCCCCTTTTCATGGCCAAACAATGTCGACTCGACCAGCTCTGCCGGCAGGGTCGCCATATTGATGGGCACGAACGGGCCCTCGCTTTTCTTGGATCGGCTATGGACCGCCGCCGCGACGAGTTCCTTGCCCGTGCCCGACTCGCCACGGATCAGAACACTCGACTCCGTGGGCGCCACGTTTGAGATCATCCCGAACACCGCACGCATGGAAGACGACTGACCGATGATGCCCTCAAAGCCCTGCTCGTCGTCGGGATCAGGCCCCACCTGTTTAAGCAGCCGGCTGCGTTCGATCGCGTTGTTCAAGATGCTGAAGAGCCGCGCCTCGTCTAAAGGCTTGGTCAGAAAGTCATATGCCCCGACCTTCACAGCACGAACCGCGAGGTCGTAGGAGCTGTTGGCGGTCATCAGAATAATCGGCACCGAAGGCAGCAAACCCTGGATCGGCGCGATCAGGTCAAGCCCGTCTTCCTCTTCAAGCTGGCGGTCCAGCAGCACCGCATCGGGCTCTCTCTCTCGGATCCGCCCAATCGCCTGGTCGTAATCCTTCGCGGTTGCCACGGCATAACCCGAATCTTCAAGCATCCACTGCGCCAAGCGCAGGAAATCCGGGTCGTCATCGATGATGAGAACTTGATGCGTCTGATCGTCGGGCACCGCCGCATCATAAACGAGTCCCGAATCGGGATCGAATCCCGCCGAGGCCCTTTATTGGGGGGCGTCGCCGAACTCGCACCCGATACTGTTCCGGTCCCGGTTCCCCAGAAGCAGCAAACACCACAATAGCGTCAGCATGGCAAACTGATCGAGCTTAAGCAGAAAGCTCTGGCTCATCGCATACAGCGCCAGCATGGAGAAACCCAAAGCCAACATGCCGGCAACCGCCGCCCGACCGCGACGGTTGGCGGTGAAGCCGATCGACCAAAGCATCAGCACCAACGGCCACACCGTCAGCCCGAGCACCGCGATCAGACCCAAGGCCCCCAGATCGACAAACACATCCAGGTAGGCCAAATGGCTCTGTCGGGGGTTCCACGTGCCGGTGATTTCCCGGCCCCGACCCTCGTACCAGAACCCCCCGAATCCACTGCCAAAGAGCGGGCGTTCGGACGCTTCCCGGTAGACATCTTCCCATAGCGTGTCCCGGCCGGAGAGCGACTCGTCCCGATCGACCGCGTGAAAGGCCATCGACTTGACCTGCGCGGCCCCGATGAAAACGACCACGCTGATCGCTACCGCCCAAGCAATCAATGCCACACCCCGCCGGTAACTAGACGTCATTAGCACATAATAAATGACCGTTCCCACAGCCGCGACGAGGATGCCCGTGACCGATACCGTCAGAATCAGCGCGATCGCGATCGCCAGCCGGTTGAGCCTCAACCACCAACACTCCAGAGCACTGCAAGGCTGGAAAGCCAGCGCGAGGATCCACCCGGTAAACATCACAGCACTCAGCGAGTTGGGGTGGTTGCTGATGCCCGCCAGGCCCGGGCGTGACTCGATGCTACTACAACCAGCGGGCAAAGCGACCATCGCGCAAATGGACACGATCGCGCTGAATCCTGCACTGTAGACCACCACCCGGAACATAAGCTGCGCCGGTTGTCGGGTGGAGTGAGTCATCGACGCGAGCACCGTGAGTCCAAAGCCGAAGATCAAAGCACGCTTGGCCGAGGTGCCAGGCATCTCAGACCACAGCACCGACACCAGCAGTGCAAGCGCCAAGAACGCCCACGGCAGATGGTGGGCCAGGACGAGGCCCAGTGTCCGTGTGGTCACCAGCCGAAACAGCGCCAGCATCCCTGCGCCAGCAAAAAGCACCTGCCGTAGCGCGGCCCCGCTGTTCTGGTCGCTGACCACGATCGGCTGCCACGGAAGGCGATATCCGTGGATGGTGTAGTTCAGCCAGGCGATAGTCGCTAACACCAACAGCGCTTGAACCGCCCCTCCGGTTTGAGCGGGCAGCGCGGACCCAAGGCTGGGGCGAAGCCGATCAGCATATGGTGCGGCCGCATCGATCACCTGCTTAACGCTCCTCCCGGGTGAAGTCTGTCTCGGCCTTGAACTTGCTTCCTCTGGGGCGTGCCCAAGGCACTAGGCGAAACCTTTTCTTGGCCACAGGGCCGGAACCCGGCAGCACAAACTGCGGGAGCATGTCCCTGATTTCCCGGTTGCGGCTTGCGACATAAGGGTCTTTGGCCGCCTGCCGCCACTGCTCCAAAACCAGGATCAGCCCGAACCCGATGAACAAGCCCACGCCCAGGCTCAAGCCCAGAAACCGCTTTCGGCTGGGTCCGGCAGGGCGCAGGCTAGGGTCCGCGGGCCGAATCACCGCAATGCTGCCCGCAGGCTGCTCGGCACGGATCCGAAGCACATCCGCTTGCGCCGACAAGGAAACAACCAGGTCTTGTTGCTGCTGGACCTGATCGATCAAAGCTTGGTGATCGACCACCAGCGACCCAAACTCGTCGATCCCGGATTCACCAACAATCGACTCTTCGAGCTCCGCAATCCGTTGATCACATAATGCAATCGACCGCTGGTACTCCTGAATGACCGGGTCCAAATCCGTCCACGAGACACGCCTAGCCTCAAGTTGCAAAAGCAGTTCATCCCGGCGCAACGAAGTCTCGCGAATCTGCCGAAGCCGATCACTGGCTTGAGCACCGGGATCAACGACACGGTGCGTTTCCGCAAAGTCTTTTAATCGCTGCAGGTCAATCTGAAGCGTTGTGTTGGCTTGACTCAGAGCCTGTTCGATATAGACCACCTGCTGCTTGAGAAGCTGCGCTTCGATGTCCTTGCTCGCCTGTTCCACCGCATCGACCAATTCGTTGGCTAGGTCGGCGCTGAGTTGCGGGTCCGTCGAAGTGACCGTGACCGTCATGATCCCCTCTTCCGAAGACTCGATATCAACCATCGACCGCAAGCGACCGATCAGTTCTTCGCTGCGTATATGACCCGAAAGAGATGCGCTCAGACGATCTCCAAAACGATCGGTAATGCCCTGCAGGACCGACCGGGAATTGAGGAGCGTGATATACAGGTCGGGATTGGCCGGGAGCATGAGCGAGCCCGTGGCCTCGCGTTTCGCGGCATCTTCCGTCGTTTCTAACGAGCCGGTGTCAACCGAGACATCGAACACCGGTTTCTCGCGAGACATCAACAGCACGACCGAGGACGAGCGATACGTTGTCGGCGTCCGCACGAACTGCAATGCCCCCGCGCTGATCGAAAGCACCATGATGAGCAAGAGCATCCACCGATGCCGAAGCACCGAGTACACGATGTCTGCGAACGGAGCCTGCCAGCCTGCGCTTGCCACAGGTTCGCCAGATTGACCGTTGGGTTTAATCATGGCTCACAGAGAAACAAAGCCTGTGCCAAATAGCCTCAGACTCGCCCACGGTTCACGTAGCGTGTTCTTGCGATCTGTGTGTCTCGCGCTGCTTCCGGGATGTCTCAAATTGATATCGCCACACCCGATTTGAACGTGCTAATGCGTCCAGGCGCGCCCTTTCGGTCTGGCATGCGATCTGCTTGGGGAGATGCAGCAGATCGACGGAGACAATCATGCGCATCGCTATCTTTCACAATCGCTACAAACGGCCCGGAGGCGAAGACGCCATGGTGGAGTTTGAGGCCCGTTTGCTGGAGCAGGCCGGCCACGAAGTCCACTGCATCACCGTGAGTAACAACGACGCTTTCGGGCCCCGCCAACCGGCGCAACTGAAAGGTGCGGCCCTGACTGCTGCACGGGTCGGCTGGAATCAAACGGCCATGCGGGCGGTAAGCCGTGAACTCGAATCGTTTCGTCCCGACATTGGCCATGTGCACAACTGGTTCCCGATGCTCAGCCCATCGGTCTACGAAGCCCACCGACGCGCAGGTGTGCCGGTCGTTCAGACGCTGCACAACTACAGGCTCTTCTGTGCCTCGGGGACTTGTTGGGACGGCCAAGATGTTTGTACCGCATGCCTCGACGGCAAACGTGCCCGTGCCATCAAACGTGGCTGCTACCGAGGCTCTCGCCTGCAGTCCGCAGCCTGGTGGCACGTGATGAACAAGGGGTGGTCATCGGGCGTCTTCGAAGACTTGGTCGATGCCTACCTCGCCCCGTCCGAGGTGGTCCGCGACATGCACGCCCGCGCCGGCCTACCCGCGGAAAAAATCCATGTGGTCAGCAATGCCTGCGAAGACCCTTCATTCAAGCCATTCCGCACAGGACCCATGGAGGCGATCTTCATTGGAAGGCTCGAAGAAGAGAAAGGAATCCGCCTGCTGCTGGAAGCCTGGCAGAGCCTTCCGTGGACGCTGCATGTTGTGGGCCAGGGTTCCCTGGGGCCGTCATTGATACGCACCTATGGCTTCAACCCTCGGATTCGCTTCCACGGGCAGCTGCCCCGCGAAGAGGTGCTTGGCTTGATCGAACGCAGCTGTGTCGCTGTGTTTCCAAGCCTCTGGCATGAGCCCTTTGGGTTGGGTGTCATCGAAGCCATGGCATGCGGCCGTCCTGTGATCACGGTCGGCCCCGGCGCGCCCGGCACGCTCATCGAGCCCGGCGTATCCGGCTTGCACCTGCCGCAAGCCGATCCCCTGGGCCTGGCGCAAGCCGTTTTAGACCTGTTGGCCGTCCCGTCTCGTGTGGTTTGGATGGGAGATCAAGCCCGTGCCCGCTACCTCCAACGCTTCAGTCCCAAGGCGCATCTGCGTGAGTTGATGCAGGTCTTTACTTCACTGACCAAGAGCGAGATAGGCCGGTGTGCGTAATGCCTCGTGTGCTGTTGTGCTCGATGACGGTGCCCTGGCCGGATCGCCCTACACAGGGGCAGTATCACCTGGACCAGGCGGCTGCGTTAACCGACGCCGGTCACCCCACCTCGGTCCTCAGCCCCGCGCCCTGGATTCCGCGGGCCATGGAGCGGTACTCCGCTTGGGCCAAACGGCACGCAAACCGGCCGGTGTCGTACCGGATGCGCGGCATTGAAATCCATTCCCCTCGCATACCCTTTGTCTATCCAAACACAGTGAGACAACGCATAGCACCGGCCGTTCCCAAGCTGATCGAATGGTATTGCGGCCGAATGTTAACCGACTCGCTGTCTACAACCATCGAGCAAACCCAGGCATCAGCCATCTTGCTGCATGGGATGCTGCCGTGGGGAGCCGCCGCGAAACATATCGCCCATCGGCACAACGTCGATATCGGTGTGATCGAGCATTCTGCTGGTGATGTCATGCGGCTTCGCCGAAACAACACCCTCGGCCGGCATTACGCCCGGATGGCTCAGCATGTAAAACGCATCTTCGTCGTCAACCGAACCATGAAGGCCCATCTCGAACAAGAGTTATCACTCATGCATGTCGCTCTTGCGATCAATGGCGTGGAATGCCCTACAGTCGAGCAGGAGAAACCCGCCCGGCCGAAACGATTCGAAGGCAAAACGCTCGTTCTGTCCGCTGCTCATTACTACCGCCGCAAGGGATTCGAGGAGCTCCTGACCGCCCTGGCACCCCAGCTCCGATCGCGAGAAGACCTCGCGCTCGCCGTGATCACCGACCGCTTGGACCTCATCCGCCAGCAGGCCTTAAGACTCGGGGTCATCGATCGCCTGGAGCTTTTGCCGTTGTGCAGCCGTGCAGAGTTGATGCAGTGGATGTCGTGGGCGGATTTGTTTGCTTTGCCGTCTTGGAGTGAATCGTTTGGACTGGTGTATGCCGAGGCGATGCACTGTGGCACCCCGGTACTGATGAGCAGTGATGCGGGGATGAGTGAAGAGCTACCCCAAAGCTCCGGGATGCGTCGCGGCCCGGCGTGGGTTGTGCCGCCTAGAGACCCCCATGCCCTGTCGGTCGCGATCCATGACGCCACCTGTGACCGCATCCGGCTCCGCCGCTTGGGCGTAGAAGCGACCCGTTTCATCGCTGGCCGGTTCTCGTGGCAGCGCAACGCGGAAGTTATTGCAACACATCTGATGGGTTGAGAGCAACATCGAGCCGATTGAAGACAAGGGCTGCATTCATGTTTTTTAAACGGCTACACCAAGGCAAAAACGACAAGTACTTCCTGCTGGCGGATACCGCTTGGCGCTCGCTATCACGTTTTGGCATCAACATCCTGATTGCCAAGCTCGCGGGAGCCGATGCCTTCAGCCTGCTAGTGCTGCTGCTGACTGCCGAGGTGATTGTCACGACTCTGCTCTCAGCTTGGCATGTCATGCCAGCGCTGAACACCGGCTCGGGAACCACTCGGGATGAACGCAACAGCCTCGGCCGGCACATTCTGGTTGGATCAGCTCGCTGGGCATCGCTCCTGGCTGGCGTCGCCGCGATCGCCTGGGGGTTGACGGGCTTCGCCGGAGCCGGTGCCGCATTGGCCTCGGGCTTGATCGTGATGGTATGGACCGCGTGCCTGTTGCAGGCCATCCGGGCATGGCGATCAATCAACTTCGAGTCTTGGCATGTCTTCTGGGCGGACCTGATCGCACTAGGCTTGCCCCTCTTGCTCATGGGAGCGACCTATTGGCTGGATGGCCCAGATCGTTTGCTTGTCGTTTGGGCCTGGGGCTCGAGCCTGGCGGCGTGTGTATCCGCATGGATGATGTTGGGCAGCGGTCGCCGCGACATCCTGACCGCACCACCTTTGAAAACAACATGCGCAAAACGCTTGTCCAGGCAATCTGTCCCACTGGTCGCCGGGTCGCTCGCGAACACACTCGGTGCTCGTGCGCACCCCATGCTCCTGGCGGCACTCGCCGCCTCGATCGAGGTCGCGCGGTTCGGGGCGGTGCTGACTCTGGTCGGGCCGCTGCGTATGCTTGGCATGGCGATGTCCGGCGTGGTCCGCCCCCGCCTGGCCCTCGCCTACAACCGATCCGATATCGCGATGGCACGGCAACTAATGACCAAAGCGTGCCTGCTCGTACTCATGACCGCCGCCACGATGGCCACCGGAGTCGTATGGGCCGGTGACTGGCTGGCAAACCTGCTGTTTGGAGATTGGTTGACCACCGCCCGCCCATTGCTTCTGGTCGGTTTGGCCTATGGGACGGTGGCGTGCGTCGCTTCATTCGTCGTGACCGCGATTCAGACACAGTCCGACGACGGGCCAGCGTACACCGCTCGGCTCAGAATCATCGCATCAGCGGTCATGCTGCTGATGGGGGCAGCCGGCGCCACAATGATGGGCGCGATGGGAACGCTGCTGGCGTTGTGTTTTACGGAAACCGTCTATCTCATCCTGGCGACTCGGCACTGGTGGGCCATCGACGCTCAGGAAGCAACGACGCCGAACGCAGCTTGATCAAGCGACCGCGACACGGCCAAGCGGAACGCCTCCGCCATGCGGCTGGCCGTAAAGGACTCCGCAACACGATTCGCCTTTTGGCCCATGCTGTGAAGATCGCGGTGGGTCAGTGCCCGCTCCAGCTTGGACACCGCGTCACTGGACGTTGGGTCGTAGACGAAACCGTCCACCCCGTCTCGGATCAGGTCTTCACAGCAGCCCGCATGCAACGAGCAAAGAGTCGGGACCCCACACTGCATCGCTTCGTTGACCACCAGCCCCCATACATCGCCCAAGCTCGGAAAAACATGAAGGTCAGCGGCGCGGTACCAGGCCGCCATTTGCTCTGCGGGCACCCCGCCGGCGTAATGCAGGCTGGGGTCACGCTCTTGGCGGATCAGCTCAGCCAACGGCCCCTCGCCCACAAACACCAGACGCCATTGGTCCTTGACCGACGCTGGCAAGGATCGCCAATGAGCCAACAGTTCTGCGATCCCCTTCAGGGGCACAAGCCGCCCGTACACGCAGGCCAGGCGCCGTCCTTTGCCGATCTGGTCACGAAGACGTTGTACCTGATTGTCCGTATCCGGTTCCATCAAACGTTGCGTGAAAGTATCACGATCCGAAGCATTTGGAGCATCGAGAATGCGATCTTGCTCGACCCCTAGACCAGAGAGAACTTCACGCGCCTGCGTCCCCATGCCAACGACCATCGCGGCAGATGAAAGAAGACTGCGGCGTACAAAGTCTTTGAACTTGTTGGTCTGTGAACCACTGATGCGGGACTGATAGGCCCAAATCACCAAAGGGATATTGTGGGCCTTACAGTACGCCGCCGCCAACATGGTGCGCGGCCCAAGTTCATGGCTGATCACCACGTCGGGCTTCATCTTCCTCAAGTCAAACCAAAGCGAGCGCGGGAGATGCAAGGTGATCTGTTGCTTAAAAGCAATTGGCTCGCTGCTGTGGACGGTGCGCCTGACCGACCATGTCTTGGTGCGGCACACGTCCAACGCTCCGGTGTCCACTTCCCAACTGCGATCAAACTCGCTGTCCGCGTTGACAAAAACCCGGAATTGCCAGCCCGGCGTGTCGGCCAGGCACTTGAAGACGGGCAGGCGGTATGGGCTGACAATGTTGGTGAGAAAAGCAACCCTCATGCTGTGAACTCCTGCACACGCGACTTGTACTCAACATATGCAGCGCCGTGGCATGGCCTCAGAAAGGCCGCCAACCCCCCCGCAAACAACGCAGATTGTGTCATCGCGCGCACCAAACCACCGCGCCGACCCATACAGACCGAAAACAAACCCAGCACACCATAGGCGACCATCTTCACCATACGCCGAAACGCATCCACGAGGGGCTTTCTAAACAATCCACCCGAGACACGCTGGTAGATCAAGCCTCCGCGATAATGACGTTTCATCAGCCATCGGAGTGTTGCCCGCTCAGCAGGAATCGCTTCGTAGACAACCGCTTGGCTCGCAGCATGAAAAATACCACCGCGGCCCGCAATGACCTTAAACAAAGCAACATCACTGCCGCCCGAGCAGCCATACGACTCGTTAAACCGAAGGCCTTGTTCAAAAAACCATTGGCCGCGAACCAGGGTGTTGCTTGTGCGTGTCCCCGTCCAGTGCATACGGCCATTTTCGCCGGGGACCGGCTTATCGAACCAACCGCCTTGCTTACACCAGGCCGGCGACCGAGACGGAAGAAGCCCCACCACGGGGCCGATCACCACATCCGCGCGGGTCTGACGCATCGCTTGGATCAGATGCAACAACCAGCTTGGGCTGGCGACCTCGTCATCATCGATAAACAACAGGTAATTCGCCGGGCCCGCATTGATGGCGCAGTTGCGCGCCAGTGCAATGTTCTGCTTGGGTTCGACCAAGTAACGCGTTGGGATTCGGCTCTGAGCAGCAAAGGTTTTGACCACCGGCTCCGCCGAACGGGCGCCGTCATTATCCACAACACGGATCTCCGCGCGGTACGGTTCAGGCACGTGTTGGGGAAGGCTCATCAGCGTCTGCTGGAGCAGGCGAGGGCGGTGATAGGTCGCAATGCAAATGGCGATTAACGGCTTCACGAAAGACCTCCGATCGCGTTGACCTGAGATTTCGTTAACTGGTAATTACGACGCACCAACACATGACAGAAGATTTGCCAAGTGGCCAAAGCAACATAGACTGGGTTCGTTGTCAGATACCGCTTCCAAAGGCGGCGCGGCTCCATCGCGAGGCGGAACGCCCATTCCATGCCTACTCGCTGGAGCATTGAAGGGGCTTGAGCAACGGCTCCGGCGTGGAAATCAAACGCCGCACCGACGCCAAGCATCACGCCCGGGATACGGCTGCGATGCTCGGACATCCAACGCTCCTGCTTCGGACATCCCAGCCCCACAAACACCAGGTCCGGGCGTGCCGACCGCAAACGATCCACCATCAAATCATCTTCGTCCTGCGTCAGCTCTCGATACGGCGGGCTGATCGCTTCCACAAGATTCAGTCGAGGATAAAGCTCATTCAGACGACCCACCAACGAGTCCAACCCCTCCGGACTACCGCCATAGAGCGCAACCCGCCACTGCTCCTGCTGCGCGCGATCAAGCGCTTTAAGCATCAGCGTAGGGCCATACACGCGGCTGGCCCCACGGTGCCCAAGCAAGCGTTGAGCCCAGACGACAGGCACGCCATCTGCGGTACACAAACCCGCCCCTTGCAATGCCGCACGATGAGCGCGATCCCAGAAACCCACAATCAGGCTATGAACAGGAACAATACAGACATAGTCCCGCCTCTTCTTATCGACCCAGGTAGCAATCTGATCGACGACACCGGAGTAATCGAGGTTGCAGATCGGCGCATCGATGATCTTGGTTGCAATGTAATGCTTGCGAGCCAAGTCTCCCCGCTTTGCCTTCTTGCCGACCGACAACAACGCCAGCCTGCTTCCGAGATAGAAAAGCGTCAGCCCGAGCATGACCAAGTCATACGCCAAGCACTTACGCGATAGATGGTGCATGTCCGATTCAAACCGCATTCGCCAGTCATCAAGCAAATGCTCACCCACCTCATTGTCGATAACGCAAACCTGGCCAAGATTCGTCAAACCCGGCCGAACCGCGTACCGCAACTCAAAACCAGGAATGGACTGGCGAAGATGTTCGTCCAACGCGAATGGAATCGGCCGCGGCCCGACCAGCTCCATATCTCCCTTAACCACATTCCACAGCTGCGGCAGTTCATCCAGCTTCAACGCACGAAACACCGAGCCAATCTTCGTGACGTAGTTGCCACTAACTGTTGTACCCAGGCGCGTCTCGGCCTCAGCGTTGACCACCATCGTCCGAACCTTGAAAATTCTGAACGGCTTCCCTCCATACCCGACGCGCTCTTGACTAAACAAGAACGGGCCAGGCGAAGAGATTTTTGTCAGAATAAAAAGCACAGCGAATAACGGAGCAAGCGTCAACATCAAAGTAAACGCGACAGCCCTTTGTACTCCAAGCCACAGATTATTTTCATACACGTGCTGCACGGCGAACCTCCTTTTTTTCTTTGCCGTTGACAGACTGATTCCACTGCTTAATCAAGTCTGCCATTGACTGCACCACGAATCCCAACCCATGTTTTCTCTCGCGGCTGTGGTCCAAGTCGCGCAGGCCGATGTAATCCTTTGTCATCCGCCTCAGCGCTCTGACGTCTTTCAGATTGCCCTTCTCCACCGCACCGTTGCAGCCGGCATTCATCAGAGACTTGTAGGTGTCGCGGCTCAATGTCGCCGAGTAAGCAATGATGAGAGCCCGGCTATCCGTGCGGCGGATATCGCTCACAATGTCCACCGCTTTGGCTTTACCATTGAAATTGTTGTCGATGAAGTAGATGTCAAACCCTTTGGCCGGCATCGCTTCTGTGCCGGCCGCGACACGGACCCATGGGAAGTGCTCATCGATAAACCACTTCATAAACATGATTGAGTTGGGGTCGTCATCCAATATCAACGCTGAATAGATACGGGGCATAGCAGTTCTCCTAAAAGTTGCTTGCATTCGCTTGGATAAGGCAACCCCCGTGCCAATGCCGTCAATCGCAACCGCGGCACGATTTCATCAGTTTGATTCAACTCCCCAACGCAATTTGAGACCGTCGCATTCAAATCGCTAGGCACAGCCAAGCTGGTAAGCCCTGTTCCGTTCTGGCACGCCGGTTGCCTAGCACCCAACGAGGCAAGGAACTACCGATGATGAAAAACGCTACCGCCCCTATCACACGAATAATGCTTGCAACCGTTACATGCGGACTTTTCCTCGGTTGCTCGGGGACACCACGGGCCGCCACCACCTCGTACAACGAACTCAACACCACGCCAGCCTGGGCCTCGGCGATGAATGAGCCGATCGAGCTGATCGCGCCGGAGCCTGAGCAGCTGCATGGGACGAACGATCGCCATGTCATCAGTGAAACATGGGCTGCTCGCGGCCGTCCCGCCGACCTGACCACACCGATCGGCCCCGGGTCTGCCGCACCGGGAATGGAAACAGATCATGTCCCGACGCACGGGCACACGGGTACCGGCGGGCATTCATCGATCGTGGTCAACATCAACCATCAGGACACGACTCAGCCGGATGAAACGCGGGCGTCGCTCGTTCGTGAAACGCCGATGGGCCCGCTTGAACAGATGTATAGCGGCAACCATACGTACTCGGTAAACCGCAATCTAACGCAGTTCGGCTATGACTACTTTGACCGCTCCGATCAGCCATCAACATCCGGCCCAGTCCCAGATGGATACGTTCTTGGCCCCGGAGACGAAGTCACGATCTCTGTCACCGGAACGATAGAGGCGTACCACCGACTGGACGTCGAACGCGATGGGCGGATTGCAATCCCCGAGATCGGCACCGTCGCCGTCTCCGGGGTCCGCTTTGACCAACTCCAGCGCCTAATCGACTCGGCCTACGCCGAACGCCGCAGAGGGTACGAGTTGGTTGTCGGCTTGGGTCGGGTACGAACGATTCAGGTCCACGTGGTGGGTGAAGTGAATCGTCCGGGCTTGATCGAGTTGCACGCGGGTTCCACGTTGCTGGATGCGCTCAGCGCTGCCAGCGGACCCCGGAAATCCGGGACGCTGCGTGGAGTCTATCTCAGGCGGACGGGCGCAGAAGCCCTGCGTTACGACCTGTACGACTTTTTCCTGGGTGGCGAAACGCCGCCGACAGAAGTGCTCCGACAGGGTGATGTGATTCACGTTCCACCGATTGGGCCAACCGTTGCGATCGCTGGATTTGTTCAGCGGCCGGGGATCTATGAACTGGGGAACGGCCTGACGCTTGAACAGGCGATCGACGCCGCTGGCGGATTCACACCTTTCACCTTTACGCCGAGGATCCAAATCGAGCGCACCACCGATGGACGCGGCCGTGAAACCCTCGACATCCAGTTAACCCAAGAGGACCTTAGCCGTGCCCTGCAGGACGGAGAAATGCTGCTCATTGGAGCAGTGGATGACCGACTCCAGCCGATCGTCCGGATCGAGGGCGAGGTCGTACGTCCGGGCAGCTTCCAACACCGGTCGGGGATGCGAATCAGCGACCTGATCGAACTCGCTGACGGGCTAACGATCGATGCATTTACTCGACAAGCATTCGTCTCACGCCAAGTCGGCACAACGGGACAGGTCGTCCTAGTCACCGATCGCGTTCACGAAAACAGTATGCGGCGCGTCCTGGTCATCGATCTGAATCGAGCCGCCCAAGGCGATCCGGCGCATGACATCGAACTGTTTCCATTGGACCATGTGACCGTTCGATCGCGTGCGGCGTCGCAGACGCAGCCGGTCGTCGAAGTCATCGGTGCTGTGCAGACACCAGGGCGATACGAGCTGACCGCCGGGCTGCGGGTTTCAGAGCTCATCGCTCTGGCGGGGAATCTTCTGCCTGAGGTCCACTACGACGAGGCGGAGATCATCCGTCAGATCCACAACGAACAGACCGGCTTGCTGGATGTCAGGCGATACCGTTTTGATCTCGGTCGGGCAATGGCCGAAGGCGGCCGACACGACCCAATACTGCAAACCAGCGACCGGCTGGTGATCCGCCGCATGCGGAACGCCGAGGTCACTGCACAGATTTCCGGCATGGTCCGCTTTCCGGGTGAGTATGTGTTCCCAGAGGGCGCCAAGATCACGGACCTCATCGCCGCGGCAGGCGGGCTGGTTGATAACGCGGACCTTCGCGCAACACGATTCACTCGAGAAAGCGTGCGGCAGCTCCAGGCCCAACGCTTCTCACACCTCAGCGAACAAACCCGCCGGGACTTTGAAGAGGCTTTCAGGGTGCTGGTGCAGACCGGGCACGCCCGTGAAGGCGCGGCGGGTGAGCTGGCGTTAGACCACGCAGGCGGTTTGGTGCAACGGATGCAACACAGTGATACCACCGGCCGTATTGTCATTCCGTTCACCCGCGAGGATTTCCCTCACAGCGACTACAATCTCTCACTCGAAAGCGGCGATCGCCTGCATATCCCCCGTAGGCAAGAAACGATCGCCGTGATTGGCTGCGTCTTCACCCCCAACAGCTTTGTCGCCGCCGAGGGGCTTACGGTCAGCCAGGCGCTGGACCGTGTGGGCGGGACCACGGAATTGGCCGATGACGAAAGGGTGTATGTGATCCGAGCCGACGGCAACGTGCAAAGCCTGCTCCAAGACGGAGACCATCGGCTATCGCTATCCGCGCAGCTGCTGCCCGGCGACGTTGTCCTGGTGCCTCAGGCAGCCCCCGAACGCACACTCGGTGCCCGGGTAGTCGATACCTTGACCGTCCTTCGCCACGCTGCGGAACTGGGATTAATCGGGACCCAGATCGGCGAACCCATCGGAGACTTCAACTACAGCACCAGCCGCGAACAGGACTGGCCAGGCTATTACAGCGATTAATCAGCAGCGATAACGCCACCGCAAACAAGGAGTCCGTTCCATGAAGGGCATGATTTTCACTGAGTACATCGACTTTGTCGCGACAAGCTTCGGAGATGATGTATGCGAAACCATGATCAGCGGCAGCCGTTTGCCCAACGAAGGAGCTTACACCGCAGTCGGCACCTACGACCACAAAGAGCTGGTCAAGATGGTGATCCGCCTCAGTGAGCTGACCCAAACACCCACGGACACGCTGGTCAAAGCGTACGGCTTCCACCTGTTCGGCGTCCTTGCAAGCAAGTACCACGTGATGGTCCATGGCATCGAATCCAGCTTTGACTTGTTCAGGCAAATCGAGGACGTCATCCACGTCGAGGTTCGCAAGCTTTACCCGGATGCCGAACTACCAACCTTCGGCGTCGAAGAGCCCTCTCCCAATGAGATGATTCTCCATTACCGCTCCGAACGCGGTCTGGCCGATGTAGCCGAAGGCCTGATCAAAGGCTGCTTGAGCCACTTCGGCGAAGACGCCACCATTGAACGCGAAGACCTTTCTGGCGCGCCAGGGACTTCGGTCAAGTTCCATATCACGAAACAATGATGGACAAGGATGCTCTCCAGAAGCGATGCGAGCGTGAACGCCGCGCACGCCAAGAAGCCGAGGCCCTGCTCGAAGAGAAGAGCCTTGAGCTTTACCGCGCCAACCAGGCATTGAAAGACCTAAATATTCATCTCGAGCAGCGTGTACAAAATCGCACAGAAGAACTGGCGAAAATCAATATCGACCTCCAACAGGAGATCACGGAGCGCCAAGCAGTCGAACAACGACTCTTGGTGACACAGTTTTCTGTCGATCGCGCGTCCGAGCCGGTTTATTGGTTAGACCAACAAGGCCGAATCGTCTACGCCAACCAGGCTGCTTCCGTCGCCCTGGGCTATACCCGGGACGAACTGCAAAACAAGTATGTCTTTGGGATCGATCAGATCATCGACGAGAAGTCTTGGCCGGAACACTGGGAGGAGTTGCGGCGAAGAGGTTCTTTTTCGCTGGAATCAACACACCGCACCAAACAAGGCAAACTCTTCCCCGTCGAGGTTCTGGTCAATCACATTGAAACCGGTGGCGTTGAGTACAACTGCGCGTATGTGCGCAATATTTCCGAACGGAGAGAACGGCTACAAGCAAGCGAGCGATTTACTGCCCTGCAGAACATCGTCCAAGAAATCACGCAAAGGTTCCTGGAAGAGCACGACATGAGTCGATCGATCTCTTCCTCTCTGTCAGACTTGGGCCAACACCTCGGAGCCGATCGCGCCTACCTCATTCGACTGCGTGACCATGAACAGATGGCCTTCGGCACCCACGAATGGCTCCGGCCAGGCGCGAAGCCGCACGCCGCGCAAATCCAAAACATCCCACTCAGCGAGTTTGGCTGGTGGGTCGAGCGGTTGGCTGTGGGGCAAGCCATCCTGGCCGACCATATTGAACAACCGCAAGTCCCCGAACGCTTTGGCAGGTCACTCCGTGCGGTCGACACCCGCTTCCTGTTTTTCCTGCCCGTATTTGTAGACACCAAATTGACCGGCATCATCGGCATCGAATCGACCAAGGAGTTGCTTGGCATTGACGAGCAATCCTTGCCGTTGCTGCATTCCGTGGCAGAAGTCCTCGGCCGATCAATCGAACGCCGCATCGCTGAACGCGAGCGTGATCAGCACCGGCGAGAACTTGCCACCGCTCTGAAGTCCGCCACCCTCGCCAACCAAGCCAAGACTATCTTTCTTGCAAACATGAGCCACGAGATCCGAACGCCTTTAACGGCAATCTCCGGCTACTCGCAGATGCTCCAGGAAAGCCAGGGCCTCGACACCGAACAAACCGGTTGGGTGCAACAAATCCAGTCGAGCGTGAGTCATCTATCCGTTTTGATCAACGATGTCCTGGACCTTTCCAAGATCGAGGGCGGTGAACTTCCGATCTCGATGCAAACCGCTGACCTCAAGTCCTTGGTCAAGAATGCGGTTGATCTGGTCGCCCCACTCGCCTCGAGTAAAGATGTGAGCCTGGACCTTGAATTTGCTCCTGGCACGCCCGAGCATGTCGAAACGGACTGCACCCGGCTCAAACAAATCACAATCAACCTAATCCAGAATGCAGTGAAGTTTACGGACCGTGGCGGCGTCAAGGTGATTGTTCGGCCGATCGAGTTGGATCTCGCAGACCAAGCCGGGTATGAGATCGAGGTGGCCGACACGGGCATCGGTATGAGCCGGGAACGACTAGAACAGGTCTTCCGCCCACTGAACGCTTCTTACTATTCCATTGCTGGCGAGCGCGGCGGGGCAGGACTCGGCCTAACCCTAAGTAGACATTTAGCAAACCTGATGCACGGCGATATCCGTGGACGCTCTAAGCCGAATTACGGATCAGTCATGAGTTTGCGGCTTCCCGTCGGGAGCCCTTCGGCGGATCAAACCGTGGCCCAGACCGATGACCCACAATCCCAAGCATTCAGCCTAGCCGGCGTTCGTTGCCTGGCCATCGACGACAACCCGGATAATCAGCGGATTATCCAGTACCTGCTGAATAATGAAGGAGCCCAGGTCACCGTTGCGAGCTCGGGCAGAGAAGGGCTTGAGCTGGCCACCTCCGCAGCCACAGGTCACACGTTCGATGTGGTTTTACTCGATATCCAGATGCCTGTGATGGATGGCTATACCGTTGCGAGAGCGATGCGCCGGGAGGGAATCGGGTTGCCGATTATCGCGTTGACGGCACAGGCGATGGCGGACGACCGACAGAAGTGCTTGCAGGCGGGTTTTGACGATTACGTCACCAAACCGATCAACCTGGACTTGCTGACCGCCAGTATCCGGCGGGTAATCCTGATGGGGCGGCAGAACGAAGATCGGCAACCCGCTCAACCCGTGCCCCAAGCAATCCGAAGCACCAAAGCCGATGATGAACGGTTTCAATCCCTTCTCAACACCTACATCCAATCTCTTTCAGATACGCACAAGAAAATCAGCCTCGCGCTGGACACTGAAGACTGGAAACAGATCGGCCTGACCGCCCACAAACTGCGTGGCACCGGTGCGAACTATGGTTTTGAACGATTGTCTGAAGCTGCGAAAGACTGCGAATCACTGATCCTCGAAGGCGCCGACTTGGAGCGGAAAACTACCGCGACCAAGACATTGCTGGCCTTGATCGCCCAAGTCGAGGGCATCAGCATTATCTAGGTAAACAGGGACAAACCTACCGCTTGTCCGGTCTGTACTCTTACGCTGCAATATCCGGGGACTTTCATATCACCAACCACCTCGATCCGCGCCTTTGGCACACGGGTTGTTCTTTATCTCCATACCTGCCTGACAGCAGTCCTGCTGCCCTTACATCGGCGGCCTAAGCGCACAACGTCGCATATGGAGAAACATCATGTCACAGATCGAGAAACGGGCTCTCATCACAGGAATCACCGGCCAGGACGGATCGTACCTCGCAGAATTACCTGTCACCAAAGGCTATGAAGTCCACGGCGTGGTTCGGCGCTCTTCGACATTTGGTACCGAGCGGATTGATCACCTGTATACCGATCCACAAAAGAGCGAGAAACAAATCCATCTGCACTACGGCGACTTGACCGACGGCAACTGCTTAAGCCGATTGGTTCAGAAGATCAAACCAACCGAAGTCTATAACCTCGGCGCTCAGTCGCATGTGCGTGTCAGTTTTGACCAGCCGGTGTATACGGCCGACACAACAGGCGTCGGCACACTCAAGCTGCTTGAAGCGATACGGGATGAACAACAAAACACTGGACAGCAAATCCGCTATTACCAGGCTTCCTCATCGGAAATGTTCGGCAAGGTCGCTGAAGTCCCCCAAAGAGAGACGACCCCGTTCCACCCCAGATCACCCTACGGCGTCGCGAAGGCCTATGGGCATTGGATCACCGTGAACTATCGCGAGTCGTATGACCTGCACGCCAGTTGTGGAATCCTCTTCAACCACGAATCCCCCCGCCGTGGCGAGACATTTGTCACTCGGAAGATCACGCGCGCGGCGGGTCGGATCGCACTCGGCCTGCAAGACAAACTCTATCTAGGCAACCTCGACGCCCGCCGTGACTGGGGTTTTGCCGGCGACTATGTCGACGCCATGTGGCGCATGCTGCAGCAAGACCAGCCCGACGACTATGTCGTAGCGACGGGTGAGATGATTTCGGTCCGCGTTCTGTGAATTGGCCTTCGGAGCCGTCGATCTGAACTACCGAGATTACGTCGAGATCGACCCGCGCTACTACCGCCCCGCCGAAGTTGATCAGTTGCTCGGAGACCCAACCAAGGCCATGAACAAACTCAACTGGCAGCCGACCGTTTCGGTCGGGGAGCTCGCCAGCATGATGGTAGAAAACGACCTCGAGCTGGCCGCCCGTGAGAAAACACTCGTCGAGGCCGGCCACGACATAAGCCTCTGCCTAGGGGTGCGGTGATGAATGTCGACTGGAACCAAGACCGGGTGTGCGTCACCGGCGGGGCCGGGTTCCTCGGCCAATACGTTTGCCGAGAGCTTCGTCGGCGCGGAGTCACCGACGACCGCCTCTTTGTCCCACGCAGCAGGCAGTACGACCTGACCCGCGAAGCCAACGTGGTGAAGATGTATGAAGACGCCAGGCCGGACTTTGTGATTCACTTGGCCGCCGAAGTCGGCGGGATCGGGGCCAACCGTGAACACCCCGGTCGGTTCTGCTTTGCGAATATGGCTATGGGCATGCACCTCATCGAACAAGGCCGGATCCAGGGCATCAAGAAGTTTGTCCAAACCGGTACTGTCTGCGCCTACCCAAAGCACACCCCGGTCCCATTCAAAGAAGAAGCCCTCTGGGACGGCTATCCAGAAGAAACCAACGCACCCTACGGCGTCGCCAAAAAATCCCTGTTCGTCATGCTCGACAGCTACAAGCGCGAGTACGGCCTGAACTCATCCGTGGTCGTCCCCGTGAATCTCTATGGACCAGGCGATAACTTTGATCTGCAAACCAGCCATGTCATCCCCGCGCTAATCCGCAAGTGCATCGAAGCACGTCGTAGCGGAGCTGATCACATCGAATGCTGGGGCACCGGCCAAGCCTCCAGAGAATTCCTTTATGCCAAAGACGCAGCGGTTGGCCTCGTCGCTGCAGCCGAACGCATTCAAGACCCTTCCCCGATCAACTTGGGAACAGGCAAAGAAATCACGATCCGCGCACTCACTGAACGGATTGCTTCTTTATGCCAGTATTCGGGTGAGATTCGATGGAACCCTTCTCAGCCAGACGGTCAACACCGAAGATCCGTGGATGCGTCCCAAGCCGAATGGCTTCTCGATTGGCAACCCCGCGTAGAGCTTGAACAAGGACTGAAACAAACAGTAGCTTGGTTTGAAGCCGGACAGATTGCCAGCAACTCCCATGAATAAGGACCAGCATTAAAGGCAATCTGTCGCAGAAGACGTGCCGTTTAATGTAATCAGCTCTACAGCATCTCCCCGATCGGCACGGAGAACCTGTGGAACGCCTCGGCAGGGATGCTCACCGTGTCCCACTTCGCGCTGCGGTCCCGCTGGTGCTCAACGTAATCGCCCAGCTTGATCGCCAACTGAGCGTACCACCGCCCGTCGTACTCGAACGTCTCCAGAAACAACGCGTCCGGCGGCTGGGTATCACACCAAAATAAAAAACAGAACGCCGGCTCAAACCCCGCCCCAAACAACTCCGCCCACCGTTGCAACGACTTCACATCGTCCCGCGTTACCCAGTTCTGAAGCTGCTTGCCCGTCGTCCCCGCGTGCTTCCTGCCCTTCACATCCACCAACAGATTCGCCCCGGCCTGCGAATACACCACAAAGTCAAAGCTCTTCAGCTTCAGCGTCGCCTCCGCCGGCTGCCCCGTCTGCGCGTGCAACGCCCGCTTCGCCTCGTCCACCGCGACATACGCCACGCCGTTGGCCCGGAGGTAATGTTCAAACGCCCGGTCGTAGTGGAACCTGCGGTTCGCCACGCCCCAAGCATACCAGCCCCACCGCTGCCCCCACCAACCTACTCGGCACCGCCCAATGCGGTGAGCGCGTCCACAGAGACCGCTTCCTGCTCACCGGTGTCCAGGTTCTTGGCCTGGATGCCGTCGTCCTCGACGATCACGGCATAACGGGCCCGGGCGGTGTTGGCGTCCTTGATCAGCTTGCCAAAGTTGCGCGTCGACTTGTAGCTAAACCGGGTGTGCAGCCCCGCGCGCCGCATCTCCGCGACCAACGCCGGCACGCGCTCCGCCGCGGCGTCGCTGGTGGCAAACACAAAGGCGTCCGGCCGAGGCGCGACCGTCTCCGGCACAAGCCCCTGATTCGCCAGCACGTTCGTCAACACCACATCGCCCATGCCAAAGCCGACCGCCGGCGTCTTGGGCCCGCCGAACAACTCGATTAGCTGGTCGTACCGCCCGCCGCCGGCCAACGCCCGCTCCGAGCCGGTGATCTCGTGCACCTCAAACACCGTGCCTGTGTAGTACGCCAGGCCGCGCACGATCCCCAGGTCATACTCGCACCAGTCCGCGATCCCAAACGCCTGCAACGCCTCGTCCAGCGCCTGCAGGTCCGACACGTCCGCGTCGCCGCCCAACGCGCCGTTCAATGCGCTGAGTCCCTTGCCCGCGCCCACCCGCATCCGGCAGACCTCGTCCAGCCGCTGGATCGTCGCGTCCGTCAGCCCCAGCTTCTTCGCCGCTTCCGCAAACTCGTCTTCGGTGATCTTTGCCCGGCGGTCCAGCAGGTCAAACGCCTCCAGCATGTGCTCATCGGTCACCCCCAGCTTCCGCAGCACGTGCTTGGCCGTGTCCCGATGCGACACCCGCACCCGCACCTGCTCGGGCGTCAGCCCCAGCTCGCGCAGCAGGTCGACCGCGACCAGGATTACCTCGGCATCCGCCGCGGGCGTGTCCAGCCCGAGCATGTCCACGTTCCACTGCCAAAACTCCCGCAGCCGGCCCCGCTGCGGGCGCTCGGCCCGGCAGAAGTTCGGGGTACAGAACCACTTGATCGGCTTGGGCAGCGCGTTCGCCCGAGCAGCCACCATCCGCGCGAGCGTCGGCGTGAACTCCGGCCGGATCGCAAA
Source organism: Phycisphaeraceae bacterium (assembly GCA_965230305.1). GTDB lineage: Bacteria > Planctomycetota > Phycisphaerae > Phycisphaerales > Phycisphaeraceae. Next base: position 1,596,041 of record OZ245998.1, read on the forward strand.
CTCGCGCTCGCCGCGATCCGAGAAGTGGAACAGCTCCGACACGATCCCCTCGCCGGACTTCACCTTGTACAGGTCCAGCGTCTCGAAAATCGGCCCGTCAACCTGCTCGAAACCATGCCGCTCCGACACCCGACGCCAGGCGTCCATCAGGTGGAGGTGCCAGGCCATCTCGGCCGGGTAAAAATCACGCATACCTCGGGGTGCTTGCAGCTTCATAGGACGGAACACGATACCCGATCACCCCGCCCGCGGAACACCCGAATCACCTTGGTTTTTTGACACCCACCAGATACGCGATCCACGACGGATCGCTCGCCGCGCTCTTCTGGATCTGGTAGTCGTCGTTGCCGTCGCCGTCCTCGTCTTCCTGCTCCCAGTAGACGTGGGTTTCCGAGAACCCCGCCTCCTCCAGCAGCTCCCGCACCTCAGGGATCGTCCAGAAGCGCCAGTGGTAATGGAATGCCCGCTCCAGCGCGCTGCCGTCTTTAAACCGGAAGGAGATGTAGAAGTCGCTGTCGTGCGTGATCGGGTCGAACCGGGCCTGCTCCCAGATGTACTTGAAGCCGCCCTTGACGACGCCCTTGTACTTCCGCTCGTCCTCGTGGTCCTCCTCGATGCACTCGGGCCCGCCCATCATGTCCATGACCAGCAGCCCCTCGTCGCCGATGTTCGACAGCGCATACTCGAAGTACTCCCGCACCGCGTCGCGGGTCTTGAAGTACCAAAACGAGAAGTTCTGGGCCGCGAGCACATCGGCTTTGACCTCGTACTCACTCCGCACGTCGTCCTCCAGCAGCGTGATCGCCTCGCGCTGCTTGGGCTTGAGCTTGCCCTGGTTGTGCTCCTGCCCCCAGGCCAAAGGCTCGGGGTCCAGGTCGACGCCCACCGCGGTGCGCCCCCGCTTCTTCACCCACTCGCAGCAGACCGCGTGCGTGCCACAGAAGTCCTCGCGGAGCACCTTGGGCTTGCGCTTGAAGAACTGCTTGAACGCCTTGTCGAAGAACTCGATCTCGTGCTCGGGCTCCTGCACCGACGCTTGGTACAGGGCGTACTTGTCCGCCGTCGACGCGATCGTCGCTCTGATCTGGGACTTGCCCTGGGACTTGCTCTGCGTCTTCTTTTGCGTCTTGTTTTGTGTCTTGGACTTCTTTTTGGTTTTGGCCATGCCCGGAGGATATCCCGGAACTGGCCCAAGGGTCGAGCCCGGTTTATGCTGACGCGATGCGCATCATTGCTGGCGAGTTCCGTGGCCGAAAGATCCTCCCCCCCGCCGACGCGAAGACCACTCGGCCGATCACCGACCGCGTCAAGCAGGCCGTGTTCGACAAGCTCGAATCCCACGCCCTGCTGGACGAGGGCCATGTCGTGGACATCTTCTCCGGCACGGGCAGCCTGGGGCTCGAAGCCCTGTCCCGGGGCAGCGACTTCTGCACCTTCGTCGACCAGGACCCCGATGCGATCGCCCGCCTGCAGCAGAACCTGGATGCGCTCGAGCTCAACGAATATGCCCAGGTCGTCCGCTCCCCCGCCAACGCTTTGCTCTGGACGCATAGCCTCAAGACCCATGGCCCGATCGAGGTCGCTTTCCTCGACCCGCCCTACGCCCTGATGCGGCAGGAAGACCCCGACGCCCTGCTGGCCCCGATCTTCGAGCACCTGCTGCCCTGCATGAACCCCACCGGCATCGCTGCGCTCCGCCTGCCGCTGGACGTCGACCCCCTGCCCGTCCCCTACTGGCGCGGCCCACGCATCGACCGCCACGGCTCGATGAAGATGGCCTACTACGCCCCGGACGTGGCGGCGGACGAAGCGAACACATGACGACCGATTGGCGTACCGCGGGTATTGCGGACCGCCATGCCCAACCGCCCTCGCTTCGAACTCGAGCCCGACCGCGACACGCCGCTGTGGATGCTGCCTTTGAAGCCGCAACGACTGGCCGATCTTGGCGTTCGAACCACCTACCGGCAAGCGACCACGGTCGGCTGGGTCTGGCTGCTCGGATGGTGCACGCTGGCGATCGAAACCCTGATACTGCTGATCTGGAAAACACTCTCTCCCGCAAATGGCATGAAGGATTTTGCTACGGTTGCGCTGGTATTTGGTCTCTCAAGCTTTGCCGCCTCAGCGATCAGCACCGCCCTCGCCTGGGGGGCCTGCAGTTCGATCGCTGAATCGCTTCTAAAAAAGACCACCCTGAAAGCCTGGCATTTGCTGCCTTGGGCATCCGCTGGCTTCTTGCTGTTCCCCGTTTTCGTCTTGCTTCTGGTTCTGGTCCCTTCAGCCCATATCCCCAAAGCGATCGTTGGTCGGCTTGGGTGGTTGTCCTTGATCCTCTTGGTGCTTGGGCCCTTGACGATCTGGATAAACGCCGTGCTCCGATGCCGTTCGTTCAAACCAATCCAGATCCGGGACTACTGCGAATGCGGCTACGACATCCGCGCCAGCCGCGCCGACGGTGCCGACCACTGCCCCGAGTGTGGCCGGGCGATCGACTAAAACCCCAAAGTCTTGGCGATCACCTCAAACAGCCTGACGTACGCGTTGCCCAGCTCTGTGCCTCGGAAGAAGACCGGGGGGAGCTCGGGCTTGCCGATGAACGGGCGGAGCATCCAGCCCATCTGAACGCCCACGAAGCCGTAGACCGCAAGCCAGGCGTACAGCATCACCCGGTGCCGACCGTCACGCCGGATCAGCGGGGCGTAGCTCCGGCGGAGCAGTGCTTGGGCGGAGATGCTGGCGACGAGGAACATCAGGCCGTTGATCGCGATCGCGGTCTCGTAGCCGACCCCCGAGACGTAGCAGAAGCCGGTGATCGGCGCGAGAGCCGCGAGGATCACCGTCAGCCCCGCCTGCGCCGACACCAGCGCCCGAACCGCCTCGGCAAAGTCCGCCCGCAGACCGATCAGCGTATTGAGTACAAAGAAGCTCGGCAGGCTGATCGTGAACGTCGCCAACAGGAGCAGCGGCGCCTTCGCAGCGGAGTACAACATCTGCACCGGGTTGAGCGCGAACGCCCCCATGACAACGCCATAAGTGAAACCGAAAGCCACCAACAGCCCGATCAGCAGTGTGGTCGGACGGGGCTTGGCGCGGGCCCTGCCACGCAGCAGTCCGTCGGCTTCGATCAGCAACGTAAGCGTTGGCATCTCAGGCCCCCAGCAGCTTCATCAGCGCGCCCCAGACCGCCTCGAAGAAGTTGCCTCCGCGAGGCCGAAACCATGCAAACGGAAGATCCGGGTGCCCGATGAACGGACGGAGCACCCAGCTCATCTGCGCCCCGACACCCGCAAAGATCACCACCCATATCCGAAACACCGCCTTGGCCCGCTGGTCCGTCTCCTGACGTGCCCGGTTCAACGCACTCAGCGATGGCGCATCGCTCGGCTCCAGGGGCTCGATCGCGACCATCTCTTCCAACGCTTCATCTTCGGGCGTCGTGTCCGGCGCTGCTTGGGCCTCGGCCTGTCGCCGGGCCGCCTCCTCCGCATCGATCTCCTTGGCCCGTTCCAAACGATGGACCCCCACCATGCGGTCCATCGTCCGCAGCAAGAACATCAGCCCCAGAAACCCACCGACCGCGTTGGCAAGGACAATCAACAACTGCATGAACGAGTAGCTGTCCGTGCTGATCGCGAAGAACACCACGATCGCGCCCAGCGACGCGGCGACCGCAAGGATCACCGTCGTTGTCGCCAGCAACAGCCGCACCACGGACTCCAGCGTCAGCCGCGATCCGACCAATGCGTTGAACACATAAAGCGACGGCAAAGTCACCAGCAACGTCAACAGGAACATCGCCGGGATCTTGATCCCGCTGGCGATCGGCTGCAGCCAGTTGACCCCCACGCCGCTGTACGCTTCGTCGCCCGCAAACGAGCGGATGAACGCGTAACTGCCTATGCAGATTCCGTTCACGGCTCCCATCACAATCAAAACCAAGAGCAGCGGGCCAATCGGCAGGCGGAGCTGGCCGTCGACCAAACGGTCCGGGTGGGTGGTTTCGCCGCGCAGCAGCTCGTCCAGAATTCTCCAGGCTTTCATACATGCCCCTTGGATGAGTAGAAATAGGTTCACACGGCTTACGCCCCAGCATGCTATCGAGTTCGGAAAGAACGCTTACAGACAGCTATAATCCGCCCCGCTCCGGTCAGAGCCTTTCCCCTGTTGCGTGCCCACGCAGAGGGAGTGCCGCATGTTCGGCCACCTATCCGACACCTTCGAGTCCGCGCTGCGCAAGCTGTCGGGCAAGAGTGAAATCAGCGAAGCCAACGTCCGCGAGTCGATGGATGAGGTCCGCACCGCGTTGTTGGAAGCCGACGTCCACTACGAGGTCGTCGAGTCCTTCTGCGAGCGGGTGCTGGTCGACGCGCTGGGCGATGCGGTGCTCAAAGCGGTTGAGCCCGGGCAGCAGATGATCAAGACGGTGCATGATGAGCTCGTCCGCACCATGGCTGGGCCGTTCCCCGAGACCGAGGACGCCGAGGCGGTCGAGCTGGACGAGGACGGGCTGCCCAAGGCCCAGCCGCCGATCATGTTTGTTGAGCCGGGGCCGACCATTCTGATGATGTCCGGGCTCCAGGGCAGCGGCAAGACCACGACCTGCGGCAAGCTCGCCGCGCGATTGAAGAAACAGGGCAAGCGCGTGCTGCTCGGCGCGGTCGACCTGCAACGCCCCGCGGCGGTGACGCAGCTGCGCGTGCTGTCCGAGCAAGTCAACGAAGAGATCGAAGGCCCGGGCGAAGTCGGGTTCTATGGCGAGCCGGACAAGTGTGCGGAGTACGGCAAAGCGGTCGGCGTCGCGGTGGATGTGGCCCGCAACGCGGTGAAGCACGGCAAGGCCCAAGGCTACGACGTCGTCATCCTCGACACCGCCGGCCGACTGCACGTCAACGACGAATTGATGTCCGAGGTCCGAAAGGTTGCGCTGGCTACCAGCCCGCACCAGATCTACCTCGTCATCGACGCGATGACGGGCCAAGACGCGGTCAACTCCGCCAAGGCCTTCAACGATCGCCTGGAGCTCGATGGCGTCGTCCTCACCAAGTTCGACTCGGACACCCGGGGCGGGGCCGCGCTGTCCGTCCGCCAGATCACGGGCAAGCCGATCAAGTTCATGGGTGTCGGCGAGAAGCTCGACGCGCTGGAAGAGTTCCACGCCCGACGTATCGCCGGCCGCATCCTCGGCATGGGCGATGTCGTCTCGCTGGTCGAAAAAGCCCAGGAACAAGTCTCCGAAGAAGAAGCCTTGGCTCTACAAGAGAAGATGGCCAAGGGCGAGATGACCATGGAAGACTTCCTCCAGCAGCTCCGCAAGATCCGCAAGATGGGGTCGATGAAGTCGCTCCTGGGCATGCTCCCGGGCGTGGGCAACCAGCTCAAGGACCTGGACCTGGATGATGGCCAGTTGAACCAGACCGAAGCGATCATCCAGTCGATGACGCAGGACGAACGCAAGAAGCCCAAGCTGCTGGACAACTCTCGGCGGCGGCGGGTCGCCAAGGGCTCGGGCACCGGGCAGAAGGAAGTCTCGCAACTGGTCAAAGGCTTTGACGCGGTGAGCGCGATGTCGCAGCAGATGATGGGGGCGGGCAAGCTCGGGCAGATGAAAGCCGCCTCGCAGATGGCCGGGGCCGCCGGCCGGATGGGCCGAGGCATGCCCGGGATGGGCGGCATGCCGGGCATGGGCAAGAAGCCGACCGCCCGCAAGTCCAGCAACTTCAAGAGCCGGAAGAAGCGTCGTCGATGAACCAACCCAAGTACAAGCTCGTGAGTTTCGACATGGACTCGACCCTGATCCAGGCCGAGTGCATCGATGAGATCGCCAAGGAGGCCGGCGTCGGCGAGCAAGTCGCCGCGGTGACCGAGCGGGCGATGCGGGGGGAGCTGGACTTCACTCAGTCCCTGCGAGAGCGCGTCGCCCAGTTGGCTGGCTTGGACGAATCCGTGCTGGAGCAGGTGTACCGCCGCATCGAGCTGATGCCCGGGGCCGAGGCGTTGTGCGCCGCACTCCGGGAGCAAGGCATCCACATGGCGATCCTCTCCGGCGGGTTCACGTTCTTTGCGGAGCGTTTTGCCGAGCGGCTGGGCATCGACCACCTGGCGGCGAACGAGCTGGAGATCGTCGAAGGCAAGCTCACCGGCCGAGTCGTCGGCGACATCGTGGACGCCCAGGCCAAAGCCACGCACCTTCAAGCCCGCGCCCAGCATCTGGGGGTGCCCATGGACCAGACCGCAGCGATCGGCGACGGCGCCAACGACCTGAAGGTCATGCAGGCTGCGGGCCTGGGTATCGCCTTCTGCGCCAAGCCGATCGTGCAGGAGCAGGCCGACGCCGCGATCGCCGAGCCCGATCTGATGCGGGCGTTGCCCCTGCTGGGGCTGGAGCCGGGAGCCGGCGCATGACCGGCTATACTCCCCGCACCATGCATCACGGCGTCGCTGTTATCTGAGGGGACGACCCCCACCCGCCACCACGCCCCGCCATGGCTCCACAAGCCTTGGCAGGGATCCCTCTCACATTCCACGCCCGTCCTCTCCCCCCGCCATCCCCCGCACCCGCGAGGCTGTTGTCATGAACCCCGCATCCACCCCTGCTTCTCTGGACAAGTCCTACGACCCTGCTTCGACCGAGCCCGCCATGCAGCAGCGCTGGCTCGATGCCGACGCCTTTGCCGGCGCCCCGCGCAGCGAGAAGCCGCCTTACTCGATCGTCATCCCCCCGCCCAACGTGACCGCCGCGCTGCACATGGGCCATGCCCTGAACAACACCCTGCAGGACATCCTGGCCCGCGCCCACCGCATGCGTGGCCACAACACCCTCTGGATGCCCGGCACCGACCACGCGGGCATCGCCACGCAAACCGTCGTCGAGAAGCGGGTGCTTCAAGAAGAAGGCAAGAAGCGCACCGACTTCGAGCGCGACGCCTTCGTCGAGAAGATCCAGGCCTGGAAAGACGAATACGAACAGGTCATCACCAATCAGCTCAAGTCGATGGGCTGCTCCTGCGACTGGGAACGCCAGCGCTTCACGATGGATGATGTCTGCGCCCAGGCTGTGCGCGAAGCCTTCTTCCAGCTCTTCAAAGACGGCCTGATCTACCGCGGCAAACGCCTCGTGAACTGGGACCCGGTCACCCAGACCGCACTGGCTGACGACGAAGTCGAGATGCAGGACATCGACGGCAACTTCTATTACATGAAGTATCCCGTCTGTGATGCACAAGGCAACGAGACCGGCGAATTCGCGACCGTCGCCACGACCCGCCCCGAGACGATGCTCGGCGACACGGCCGTCGCGGTGAACCCCGAGGATGCGCCCCGCGCCAGGCTCATCGGGCAGTTCGTCAAGCTCCCCCTCGTCGGCCGGGTGATCCCGATCGTCGGCGACGACTACGTTGTCATCCCCGACCCCGACAGCGAAGACAGCAAGGCCCGCATGGCCAGCGGCTTCCTGAAGGTCACGCCCGCCCACGACACGAACGACTACGAGATCGGCCAGCGCCACAACCTGCCGGTGATCAACGTCATGGCCCCCGACGCGTCGATCTCCAAAGACCACGGCTGGGAAGACGCGTCGCCTGAGTGTGAACCTTTCCTCGGCCTGTCGCGCGAAGACGCCCGCAAGGCGATCGTCGTCTGGTTCAAGGAACAGGGGCTGATGGAAGAGGTCCGCGCCTACCGCCACGCGGTCGGGCACAGCTACCGCAGCCACGTGCCGGTTGAGCCTTACTACACCGACCAGTGGTACGTGAAGGTGACGGACGATCGCCTGGCCGGGGCAGCGCTGCGGGCGATGGACGCCTCACAGCGCGAAGCCGGCAACGAATGCACATGGACGGACGCACACCCGTTCGACGGCGAGCCTGACGAATCACGCGCCACCGGGCTGACGTTCACCCCCGAGCGCTACGCCAAGACGTTCCAGACCTGGCACGAAAACATCCGCGACTGGTGCATCAGCCGCCAGCTCTGGTGGGGGCACCGCATCCCGGTTTGGCGTTTCGCCTGCGGCGATGGACATACTCACAAAGCTGGCGATCCAATCCGTGACAAAATCACTGAATCACTCAATCGACTACAGAACCGCATAACTGATTATTTGAACGCCGCCGGGGAAGCAGGAAACTACGCCTTCTACCCAATCAGCAAAGGCGACTACGCGATCCGTGTATGTACACGTTCCGCATCAGCCGATGCTGCTATCAATGCTTTCTTTGAATTTCACAGAAGCATCGAATTAAAAAAGATCGAACCCGGCTCGAAACCTACTTTTGCAAAACTTTACCCCGATGGGTTTGAGCAAACAGGCAAGCAAGCAAGGGAGCTAAGCAAATCTGTTCTGTCATACCACGACAATGCTGTCGAACAAGACCCCGACGTCCTGGACACCTGGTTCTCCAGCGCCCTTTGGCCGATGTCCACGATGGGTTGGCCCAACCCGCTCGCCGGCATGGACGGCCTGCTGGACACCTTCAACCCCACCAGCGTCCTCTGCACCGCACGCGAGATCATCACCCTCTGGGTCTCGCGCATGGTCATGTTCAACGTCTACTTCATGGGCCAGATCCCCTTCAAGGACGTCTTCATCCACGCGATGATCCAGGACGGCCACGGCCAAAAGATGTCCAAATCCCTGGGCAACGGCGTGGACCCCTTGGACATCATCCACAGCCACGGCAGCGACGCGATGCGCTTCACGCTCTGCCAGATGACCACCCAGACCCAGGACGTCCGCATGCCCGTCGACATGGTCGACCCCGCCACCGGCGACGCGTTTGAACCCAAGACCATCACCAACAAGGCCGGGTTCAAGGTCGCCGCACCCACACAGTCCTACAAGGGCAGCCAAATGGTCTCGTCCTACGGCGTCGCGACCGGCGAAGTCACACCCAGCGAGGACGCGCCCTTAGCGCGCAACTCCAGCCCGAAGTTCGACGTCGGCCGAAACTTCGCGACCAAGCTGTGGAACGCCACCCGCTTCGCGCTGGACAACCTGGCCCAGGCTGAGCCCGACGCGGTGGGCACGTCGCTGTCCGTTGCCGACCGGTGGATGCTGTCGCGCACCGCCCAAGCGATCGAGGCGGCGGACCACGCGCTGGCGTCGTACGACTTCCACAACTACGCCAACGGCCTGCGGGACTTTGTGTGGAACGAGGTCTGCGACTGGTACATCGAAGCGGTCAAGCCCGTCATCACCCAGCCCCGGGGCGCCAAGAGTCGGCAGGTGTTGGCGACGGTGCTGGATGTGTCGCTGCGTCTGCTGCACCCGGTCATGCCGTTTGTCACCGAGCGGCTGTGGATGGCCCTGAACGATGTCGCGCCCAAGCGGGGCGTGGCGGGGCTGGACCCCAACGAGACGGACGTACTCTGCCTGGCGGACTGGCCGGTCGCGGACCGGGCGATTGTCGACCTGGACGCGGAGCAGCGGTTCGAGCGGCTGCAGCATGTGGTCGGCATGATCCGTGAGGTCCGGGCCAGCGCGAAGATTTCGCCCAAGGAGACGGTCGACTTCTCGCTGAAGATGGACGAGGACCGGGCGGCGATGGTGAAGCAGCACTTCGGGCTGATCGAGTCGCTGACGAACGTGAAGGTCGTCGAGGCCGGGCCGGGCGTGGTCAAGCCCGACGGGGCCGCGGCGGTGACCGGACCGATGGGCGAGGGGTATCTGCACGTGGAGATTGACACCGCCGAGGAAACCGAGCGCCTGACCAAGCGCAAGGAAGAGCTCGAGAAGTCGATCAAGACGCTGGACGGCCGGCTGAGCAACGAGAAGTACACGAGCAAAGCCCCGGCCCACCTCGTGCAGCAGACCCGCGACCAGCGGGCCGAGGCCGCGGCTGAGTTGGAGCGCGTCGAGGCGCAGTTGGCGGGGCTGTAAAAACCGGGTTTGTTTTCGGCGGAGCCTTCACCTGCTGAACCCGGCGGGGTAGGTTATGCGGGGTTCCGGAGGCTCGGCATGAACAAGTCCATCCAATCCATCCGCGACTTCCTGCCCAGCCTGGCGCTGGGTTGGGGTGGCCCCGCCGCCGCTGCGGGGCTCACCGCAATGGGGATCACGTTGCCTGTCGCGTCCGTCGCGGCGCTCGGCGTCGCCGCCACGGCTGGCTACCTGGCCCTGAAACGCAAGGAACAGCTCGACGACGACGCCCAGGCCGAGCAGCTCCAGCAAGCGATCGACGCGGTCCGCGGCCATGCCGAATCCGGCGAAGACGACCACGCCAAGCTCACCGCCCAGCTCGGCAACCTCGGGTACGACCTCCGACTTTCGCATGAGCAGCTCAAGCAGCGCATCGCCAGCCTCGAAGCGTTACTCGCTGAGCCCGACCGCCCAGCCGAGGACCTGCGGACCTTCTTCCAGCAGGCCGAGGGCAGCCGGAAGGATTTGTTTGTTTCGCTGGCGAAGTTTTTAGAAGCGAACTTCGACGAGCTCCGCGAACACCTGACGGCATTGGGCGACAGTGTTGAAGCACTACGTGCAGATGTAGACCAGGTTTTAAGCAAGCTTGAGAACATCCAAGACGACGTCAAACATGTGATCGGTCAGAACAATCAGCAAATCGCCCTCTTGCAAGAACTCATTCGGCTTCAAAATATCACAGACAAAGACCGCCGCGCTGAGCTTGAAGCGGAGCTACGTCCCCAACTTGAAGCTTCTATTCGCAACAAACTGATACAGAATCCTCAGATTGATGCCGAGTCTCCTGAGCAGATCGCAGAAGCATTGATCCAGGCGATTAAGCGGCCTGGTGTTGCTGAAGCTGCCGAGAAAGAGGGCGACAACCCTCTGGCCGCGGCAAAAGAACTGCTGCGCCAAGGACAAGCACTGGATGACCAAACGGCCAAGCTGGAAGAGGAATCGGTCACACTCAAGCAAGACGCCGCAAGAATCGCGGCGCTCGCAGGCGACCTCGTGTTGGCCACCGACGCCTGGCGTGCCGTACTGCAAACCCACCCGAAGGATGTCAACGCTTGGAACAAGCTGGGCCATCTACTAATAACCCAAGGCCAACTCGACGAAGCCACCGCCTGCTGCGAAAAACTCACTGAACTCCGCCCGGACGACCCTGAATCGCTCGCCATCAGTCTCGGCAACCTCGGAGCCATCGCCTTAACCCGCGGCAACCTCGACGAGGCACATCGGCTGCTCACCGAATCCCTGGAAATCTTCCGCCAGATCGGGCTACTCGAGGGGCAGGCCAACCAACTCGGCAACCTCGGACTCATCGCCCGAGCCCGCGGCGACCTCGACGAGGCACAACGACGGCTCACCGAGGCCTTGGACATTTTCCGCCAACTTGGCAACCTCGAGGGGCAGGCCAACCAACTCGGCAACCTCGGAGCCATCGCCCGAGCCCGCGGTGATCAGGAGCAAGCGTGCCAGCTTTGGCGGGAGGCGCTGGCGTTGTTCACCCAGGTCGGGATGCGGCCACAAGCGGAGCAAACCCGCGAATTGCTTCAACAAGCCGGATGCGAGTGATCCCCGCCTGCCAAGCTAGGTCGGATGACGGGGCGTTGGGGGTGCGACGACGCCCGGTCATGGCCCGGCGGGCCTTGGGCGGGGTAAGCTGCTGCGATGCCCCGGTTCAAGGAACCCGCGATCTGCATTCGGCATCTGGATTGGTCGGAGACCAGCCAGGTGGTGGTGATGCTCACGCGCGAGTTGGGCAAGCTCCGCGGGCTGGCCAAGGGGAGCAAACGGATGAGCCCGTCGAGCCTGGCGAAGTTTTCCGGCGGGGTCGAGCTGTTGACCCGAGGGCAGGTCTGTGGCGTGACCAAGAAGGACGGCTCGCTGGCGACGATCACCGAGTGGGACCTGCAGGAGGACCACCACCACCTCCGCCGAAGCCTGCCGGCCTGGCGCACGGCGATGTACGCGGCGGACGTGACGCACGCGCTGCTGGCGGACCTGGACCCGCACCCGGGGGTGTACGACGCGCTGGCGGCGCTGCTCAGAGGGCTGCACGAGGGCGATGCACAAGTCGAGCTGCTGCGGTTTCAGTGGGCGTTGCTGGTGGACGTGGGGTATCGGCCGGAGCTTGAAGCGGACGTGCACACCGGCGAGGTGCTGCCTGAGGCGCGGGCGTACACGTTCGACCCGACGGCGGGCGGGCTGACGACGCGCGAGGGGCTGGCGGACTGGCGCGTGCGGCGGGAGACGGTGGAGCTGCTGCGACAGTTGGCGGCAGGGGAAGCGGTGGAGCCGGGCGAGGGCGTGGTGCGGGCGAACAAGCTGTTGTGCAGCTACGTGCGTTCGCTGTTGGACAAGGCGTTGCCGACGATGGGGTTTGTGCTAGAGCGTTAGGCTGTGCTCGGCGATCAGCAGCTTGGCGACGGTGTTGCCATCGGGATCCGCGAGGTGGTGGGCGGTGTGAGCGTGCAGGCATTTCACACGGGACCAGTCGGCGATGCCCGCGATGCCGAGGGTCTTGAGCTCGTGGGCGCGGATGCGGTCGATCGGCGGAAGGGCTTCGAGGCGTTGGGCGATGTAGCGGCGGTGGTCGTTGTGGTAGGCCGCGAGCAGGTCGGCGTCTTCCTGCAGGCGGGCTTCGATGGCTTTGATGGTGCCCTGGCGTTCGAGGTCGCTGAGGGTGTGCTGCAGGTCGGGGCAGACCAGCCAGTAGAAGGTGGGGAACGGGACCATGCGGCCGGCGTGTTCGCGGAGGGGGTAGGTGGTGATGACCGCCGGCTGCCCATCGGGCCGACGCGCCGCGACGCCGAGCAGGCCGACGGGGGCTTGGCCCAGGGCTTGGGTGATGAAGTCAAGGTCGTCGGGGGCAACCGCGGGCATCAGGATTCCACACGCTGGATGTAGAACATGCTGTCGGCGGCGCGGGGGCCGACCATGTGCCAACTCAGCGGGAAGCCCGGGGCTTTGCTGGCGTAGGCCTCGAAAATCTGTCGGCCCCATTCGTACTGCTTCTCGATGTTGTGCTCGACCTTGCGGGATTCGGTGTTGGGGATGAAGGCTTTGTTCTGGTAGTCCCAGTTGGGGTCCAGGCGGATGAGGAGGTGGCCCTCTTCCCACTCGATGGGGTAGCCGTGGACATAGCCCGAGCCGGTGCCTGGGGTGTGGTACCAGTAGCAGAGGAAGCGGTCTTTGTCGGCGGTGGAGGTGTCGTTGGTGCCGCCGACGAGCAGGCGGGCGTGGGAGACGCGGACGGGGGCGGTGCCGAAGCGTTTGCGTGCGATCCACATGCTGCGGTCGACGACGTCCATCAGGCCGACGTGCGCGTAGTCGGCGCGCAGCCGGTTGGTGGAGTAGCGCTTGTTGATCGCTTTATCGGTGGACACGGTGCTGGCGGGGTGTGGGGCAGGGGCCGGATCGGTGCCGGGCTCTCGTGGAGCGGGTGCCGGCCGGGGGTGGAGCCGGTATCGTATCGGCCAGAGCCCGGAAATGACAGGGTGATCCACAAGGAGCAGTGATGGCGGCAAGCAGCGGGACGAACAAAGACGGCAAGGTACGAGCGAAGATCGTGCGTCTGGCTGAAGGCGTGGTGACGCTCGCGGTGCCGGGGACCGAGTGGGAGATCGACTTTGAGCTTGCCGATGGCGCGGGCAATGGGCTGCAGGCCGGGGCGATCGCGACCGGGGTGGTGCGTGCCCAGGCCCAGCGGGCGGACGTGATCACCGGCGGGGGCAAGTACGTCGAGCCGGTCTACGGCAGGCCACGCCGCCTGCAAGGCCGGATCCTCGCCGGCGACCCTGCCGCGAACACGATCGTGGTCGATTGCGGCCTGGCGGTGCACTGCACGCTTATGTCCCCCCAGCGGACAGCCGACTTCATGGGTGGGCAGATGGTGTGCTTCGACATCGAGCCCGGGGCGAGCTTCGAGCCGGCCGACTAAGTCATATGCCCAAACATTATTGCCGAGCAATCCACCGTCCCCCCGTTCCGTTCCACTTGAACCACGCGAAACAAGACTGATCCATGCCCGAACTCAAGCGCATCCTGGTCACCGGCGGGGCCGGCTTCCTCGGCAGCCACCTCTGTGAACGCTTCGTCTCCGAAGGCCACGACGTGATCTGCCTGGACAACTTCTTCACCAGCCAGAAAACCAACGTCAAACACCTGCTGGACCTCCCCAACTTCGAGCTGATCCGCCACGACGTGACCCACCCGATCTGGCTCGAGGTCGACCACATCTACAACCTCGCCTGCCCCGCAAGCCCGATCCACTACCAGCACAACCCCATCAAGACCACCAAGGTCTCCGTCATGGGCGCCATCAACATGTGCGGCATGGCCAAACGCTGCGGCGCCCGCATCTTCCAGGCCTCCACCAGCGAAGTCTACGGCGACCCGACCGTCCACCCCCAGCCCGAGTCCTACCGCGGCAACGTCAACCCCATTGGCCCCCGCGCCTGCTACGACGAAGGCAAGCGCGTCGCTGAGACCCTCTTCTTCGACTATCACCGCTCCAACGGCGTCGACATCCGCGTCGTCCGCATCTTCAACACCTACGGCCCGCGCATGCACCCGTTCGACGGCCGGGTCGTCTCCAACTTCATCCTCCAGGCCATCCAGGGCCAGGACATCACCCTCTACGGCGACGGCAGCCAGACCCGAAGCTTCTGCTACGTCGACGACCTCATCAACGGCTTCATCGCCATGATGAATCAGGACGACGTCATCGGCCCGCTGAACCTAGGCAACCCCGGCGAGTTCACCATCAAACAGCTCGCCGAGAAGATCATCGAGATCACCGGCTCCAAGAGTCAGCTCGTCTATCGGCCGCTGCCCACCGATGACCCGACCCAGCGCCAGCCCGACATCACGCTGGCCAAAGAAAAACTCGGGTGGGAGCCCAACGTGCAACTCGAACAAGGGCTCACCAAGACCATCGAGTACTTCAAGTCGCTGGACCTGACGCACTTCCGCCGGCCAACCGATTTCGACTACGCCACGAGCAAGCGCGAAAGCAACTGACGATCACTGCGAGGTTCGAGATCGCCGGAGTTTGCCGGTCAACGCTGTGCTTTCGCCAATCAGCCAAGACCTCAAGGCCCGATCAGCGGCTCCGCGCCCTCGACACCCGAATCCTGAAGAAGACGCAGACCCTTCCGCCGTATCCCTCGGCTACGCACCGACTTCATCGGCCAAAGCTCCCCCCAAGTCATCACGTACGCCCCCTTCAGCGTCACCCGATACACCCCACGCTCCGGATCAACCGTACGCCAGTACCCCCGCTCCACCTTCCGGGTCATCTCCTTCCCGAGCTCCCATCGCAAGAACGCCAGCGGCGACATCTCCGTCGGGAACGGCTTGCGGGATGACCCCCGCCCCCGCGCCAACCCGTCCATCAGTCGGCCATGGGCCTCGTCCATCCAATCCACCGGCGTCCCCGGCTGAACCTGCACAGAGACTTTCTCGGGGTTCGCGTCTGCTGAGGGCAAGCTCTTGCTATCCAGCACATTCACATTGGTCCCGTCTTCCAGGTCACCCGAAAACTCGGTGTAGCAATTCGCCGGCAGGTCCGGCGGACGCATCACCGTCGCCATCGCGCCCGTCCCGGTCTCCGAGCGGACCAGCAACATGCAGAACGAATCCACCCCAGGCACCATGCCCGTGATCTCGAAACACCCCACCTCGAGATATCCACGCGTCAGCAATGCTTCCCGAGCTTTCGTCAGATACGCCTTGCCCTCGCCGACTTCCTCCACCTCGATCGGCCCGCGGATCACCCCAAGGTCCATCCGCATCTGACCCAGGATCAGAATCGGAAGCCCCAGATAGAACAACATCACCAACCCGCCCAAGACCAACAGCACGACCCAGAACCAAGAATCCATACCGTGTCCCCTTTCGAGGGCTTACGATAACAACAACCCCCCTGTTCCGGAGCCTGCCATGCCCAACGCCGCCCACGAACGCTTCAGCCTTGCTGGCCAAACCGCCCTCATCACCGGCGGGGGCTCGGGCCTGGGCAAAGCCATCGCCGCCGCCTTCATCCAGCACGGCGCCAACGTCGTAATCGCCGGCCGAACCCTCGACAAGCTCGAAGCCGCCGCCGCCGAGCTCGACGCCATCGGCAACACCTCCGGCGACGACCCGGTCTGCGCCCCGGTCGTCCTGGATGTCACCGCCGACGAATCTGTCGAGCACGCCGTCCGCAAAACCCTCGACCTCTTCGGCGGGCTACACATCCTCGTCAACTCCGCCGGCCACGGCCTGAAGACGCCCTCCTTCGACCTCGCCCCCGACGACCTCCAACACATGTTCAACGTCCACGTCACCGGCAGCCACCGCACCGCCCAGGCCGCCGGCCACGTGTTCCGCGAACAGCACCAAGGCTGCATCATCAACCTCGCCTCGCTCACCTCCTACGCCGCCTTCGCCGACGTCACCGCCTACACCGCCGCCAAGCACGCCGTCGTCGGCCTCACCCAGTCCCTCGCCAACGACTGGGCCCGCTACGGCATCCGCACCAACGCCATCGCCCCAGGCGTCATCCTCACCGAACTCAACCAGAAGTTCGTCCAGGGCACCGACCGCGGCCGACGCATCCTCGAACGCACCCCCATGGCACGCTACGGCCAACCCGAGGAAGTCGCCGCCGCCGCCGTCTTCCTCGCCTCACCCGCCGCCAGCTTCATCAACGGCGCCACCCTCCCCGTCGACGGCGGCTTCCTCGCCTGCGGCATCGGTAACAGCACCGCAGAATGGGCATAAGCATTACGCTACGCGACCCCGTCCAGACGCCACACCATCGCCTGATCTGAAATTTTCTTTCCGTCTGAAGTCGAGCCCAAACGCCTACTTACAATCAAGCGCTTAATTGCAGCATTCCATTCCGAATCCGTATACATACAGGGCTTTGATGCTGTCGCAAGTACCCGCAGCATTTTCCACTCAACCTTCCCTAGACCACAGGCAACCTCAAGCACCTCACGTTCTATATCTCGCTCGACCACCACCTCTTTTTCAGGCTCATTCGGAAATAAAAGATTCTCGACAAATTGTGCTCCAACAAATTCTCGCCTAGCCTTCACCATTGCGCGGTTCATCAGCTCGAGTGCATCCATGTGACGCGAACCAAAAACCAAGTGGTACTTTGCGCCCTTGTGCTCATACTTTTCACGAATCGGATAACACAATCTCCAACGAAACCAGCGCGACAACTGATCTGCATAGCCTTTTGCAACAGCATCAACTATTTCTGGATTACTAACACTCCGCTGTAACAACAGCGACTGCCAATACGCCCCACCAGCTATTCGATTGCACGCTATTACCTCAGGGTGTTGAGTATCAAAATCACCCAACAAATATTCATCAACATCCCGCCCAAGCCCTTCAGACAAAACAGAACCTTCGGAAGCACGGAGGCGAAAACCTTTGGCCCTACGGACAAAGCCTCTGCTTAGAAAATTGATCAAAACTTCAACACTCTGATTCGACTTAATCAACTCATAAGCACTCTCCAAATCATCAAAAAGCAGGTCGCCCGGCCGGATAGGGTCTACATACAAGAAACAGGTATGCGTTTTCGCAATAGCCGCAAGACGATCTAAATGGCTGTGAAAATCTCCCTGTAGAGTTTCACAGAGATGGCTTGACGTGTTGCCTTGAAGCCGACCAAACAGCACCTGATTCTTTTCAATGAATATGCCTCGTGCGTCATATCCTCGCCCTTGCAACTCCGCAACCCGACGGCTAATGATCAAAGGGCTACCCAGCTCCCCATCATCAAAAATCCCCGGCCCAGCAAAACAATCTATTACCGCAATGGGTTTTCCAAGATGTGCAACTTTAGAAAGATACGGCTTTAGGTAGTAATCAAGGATCAAGTCCTTGTACTTTGACCAAGACCGCTTCCGCCGGAAAAACGTCTCATCATTCAACCTAAACCGCTCCTTGAATAGCAGGAATATCGTCCCACGTTCTGCCGTCCAGCTCTCGCCCCGCCGTCTTTTTGTTCACCCCGCCCCACTGCTTAAAGAAGAACGGCACGTCGTAGCGCTCACACCGATCGCGAATCTGTCGAACCCATGACCCCTGCATCGGGCGGGCACCCGGCCCGGACTCGCCGCCGACGATCACCCACTGGATATCCTTTACCGGCAGCTGCGGGATCGGACCGAGCAGCGGCTCGACCGACAGGAACCGTACTGCGGCCGGCACCTTGCGCAGCTCATGCACACGCCAAGTTACCTTCGAGTCTTCCACGCTCGCCCCCATCCAGATGTTGTCCGACCACTCCAGACAAGCCGCATACTCGGCGGTGATCTCTGGCCGCTTGGTCAACACCTGAAACACGTGCTGCGGGCAAGCGTTCATCACCTCAAAAACGCGCTTGATGAAATCCAAGGGCACGTCTTCATGGAACAGGTCACTCATCGAGTTCACAAACACCGTCCGTGGCAGCCGCCAACTCAACGGGTCTTCAACCGCATCATGATCCAGAAACACCTTGCCATTCCACCGGCCGCGCTGATTCACCACCTGCTCGTAGTTCGCGCCACGCCCCGGGTTGCCACCTTTGTCGCGTGTACTCTTGGCGATCGCCGCCAAACGTTTGGCCATGCGCTCGGCATAGCAGTTCGCGCAGCCCGGGCTGACCTTGGTGCACCCAACCACCGGGTTCCAAGTGCTGTCGGTCCACTCGATGGATGAGGATTGAGCCATGGCGCGACACCTACCAATAAAATACCGAACAAAATACGTACGTCAATACTAAACTATCGACAAACGCTTGGGATTCCGCCAATAATCCCATCCCATGAATACCCCGCTCTACCAGGTCGACTCGTTCACCCAAGCCCCCTTCGCCGGGAACCCCGCGGCTGTCGTCATCCTGACAGGCCCCGCCGATGCCCCGTGGATGCAGCAGGTCGCCAACGAGATGAACCTGTCCGAGACCGCGTTCGTGCATCCGATCGACGCCGGCTTCGCGATCCGGTACTTCACGCCCACGATCGAGGTCGCTCTGTGTGGCCACGCCACGCTCGCTGCTGCCCATATCCTGCTCAGCACCGGCCGAGCGACCGCCCCGATCCACTTCACCACCCACGCCGGGGCAGAGCTACGCTGCACGACCGACGACGATGGGCGGATCGCGATGGCGTTCCCGCCGGACCCGATCACCCCCGCCGAGCCGCCCGCCTGGCTGGTCGATGCAATCGGCGCCCCCGTCGTCGGTGCCGCGAAAGGCGAAGATGATTGGCTGCTCGAGGTCGCCGACGAAGCCACGGTGCAACAACTCGCCCCCGATCTGAACGCATTGAACCAACTGCCGCGCGGCGTGATCGTCACCGCCCAAGGCCAAGCCGCCGACTTCGTGTCCCGCTTCTTCGCCCCCGCAGCGGGCATCCCCGAGGACCCCGTCACCGGCAGCGCCCACCGCACCCTCGCGGCTTACTGGCAAACGAAGCTGCAGCAAAACCACTTCTACGCCCGCCAGCTCTCACCCCGAGGCGGCGACATCTGGGTGTCTCTCGACGACGACCGTGTCCACGTCGCCGGCTACGGAGTCACCATCTTCGAAACCGAAATCGCCATGCCCCCCGTTTAGCGGGCGATCGCAGATCGCCGCTCTTCGCGCACCGCATCACCCCGCGACAAACGGCGGCTGCCGCATGTCCGCCGGGCAGTCGATCCGCTCGATCGCGGTCGCCAACACCTTCTCCGGGTCGATCGTCAGCAGCACGCCCTGCACCCACGCGTCGCGGTCCGCGACATCAAACGGCGCGTGCATCGCCGTGGTCATCTGCTTCAACACCGCTGGCACCTTTCGGCCAAGGACCCCCGACCGTGGCCCACACATCCCAAGGTCGCTGACATACGCCGTGCCTCGGGGCGGTACGAAAGGCTCGCCCTCGGGGTCCATCGGCAACACGCGTGCATCGGCGGTGGGCACATGCGTGTGCGACCCTACCACCGCTGCCGCCTTGCCGTTTAAGTACCAGCCCATCGCGACCTTCTCGCTCGTCGCCTCGGCATGCGTCTCGACCAGCACGATCGCCTTGTCCTCGGGGATCGACCGCAGCAGCCCCTGCACGCTCGCGAACGGGTCGTTGCTCGGCAGGCCCATGAAGATCCGCCCCAGCACCAGCGTCACGTACACCGGCGGGCAGTCCGGCCGATCGGGCACCGTCAGCCGCATCCAGCCCTTCCCCGCCGCGCCGTCGGGCAGGTTGGCCGGGCGGATCACATCGGCCTCGGTGTCCAGCGTCGCGGCGATCTGCTTCTTCTTAAACACGTGGTCGCCCAGCGTCATCGCGTCCACGCCCGCCGCCTTGAGCTTGCGGTAAAGCTCCGGCGTCAGGCCCGAGCCGTTGGCCGCGTTCTCCGCATTCACAATCACCAGGTCCGCCCGGTGCTTCTGCCGCAAGGT
Organism: Phycisphaeraceae bacterium; assembly: GCA_965230305.1. Lineage (GTDB taxonomy): Bacteria > Planctomycetota > Phycisphaerae > Phycisphaerales > Phycisphaeraceae. The sequence continues at coordinate 1,616,377 of OZ245998.1, forward strand.
CGGCAGCAGCTGCTGCACCGCAAGCCGGCCGGGGTTGCCGACGATGTCGCCGAGATAAAGGATGCGCAGCGGGTCAGACACGCCAAGACTGTAACGGATACGCCGATCCCAAACGCTTGCCCGTACAATCTCCCCATGCGTTGCCCGTTCTGCCAGCACACGAAGACCAAGGTCATCGACTCGCGTGAGTCCGGCCCGGAAACCCGCCGCCGACGCGAGTGCGCCAACTGCGGCAAACGCTTCACCACCTACGAGCGGGTCGAGCAGGTCACCAAGCTGATCGTCATCAAGAAGGACGGATCGCGCGTGCCTTTTGACAAGGACAAGATCCTCGCCGGGGTCGAGAAGAGCTGTTTCAAGCGGCCGGTGTCGGTGCGGGTGATGCACGCATTAGTGGATGAAGTCGAAGAACAGTTGTTCCTGTCCGGCCGGGAGGAAGTCACCACCGAGCTGATCGGCAACTTTGTCGCCGACCGGCTGAAGCAGATCGACTCGGTGTCGTACGTGCGTTTCGCCAGCGTTTACCGGGACTTCCGCGACATCGACGACCTGCGCGAGGTGGTCGAAGAGCTGCACGACTTCCGTGAACGCCGGGGCGGCCCGCAGGACACGCTGTTCTAAACGCCTGGGTTGCCAACGTCGCACCGCGTTGACATGGTTTTCGCGTTTGTGCGACACTCCAAGCGGTTATCTTCCGTGTGCACGAAAGGGCTAGGGATGCTTGACGCACTTTCCAATTTGCTGGACCCCGCGGCCTTGCTGGCTCAGGGCATCGACGTCTTCACGTTCACCGTGTTGGCGCTGATCGGCACGACCATCTTCCTCATCCGCATGGGCCTGGCGTTCCTCGTCGGCATCGACATGGACTTCGACGTCGACCTCGACGCCGACTCTGATGGCTTCGGCATCCTGTCGCTGCACTCGATCAGCGCGTTCCTGATGGGCGCTGGGTGGGGCGGACTTGTTGCAAAACTTGAGCTTGGGTTCGGCTCGGCCGCATCCACACTGATGGCAATTGTCATCGGTACGGTCTTTATGTCGCTCGCAGCGGGCACCATGCTGCTAATCCGAAAGATGGTGCACGACCCCAAAGCCGACCCCAATACCGCACTGAATACCCTCGGCAAGGTCTACATGCCCATCCCAACCAAAGGCGAAGGTTCCGGCCAAGTCGAATTGGTAGTGATCTCGGGGAAGAAAGAAAATTGTCGAGGCACGCAGCACCGGCCCAGAAATCGAAGCGTTTACCTCAGTCAAAGTCGATTGAAGTCGATTCAAGACGGATCCGTCGTTGTCGAGCCACGCGAACCGGTAACCAAACACAGTACGGAGGATTCCGGACGAATCCCAGCAAGGAGTGCCAACAAACTATGAATGTCTTACTCAACAGCATTGCACTCTAGCCCAATCCGATAGTTCGGGATTTGGCCTCGGCTGGCTTATCGTTACTGCTGCTGGTTTTATCGCGGCGATCTGGCGGTAGTGCTTGGCGGCCTGGCGTGGGCTGTGTCGCGCTACCGGCGCTGTCCCCCCAACCGCATCCTTGTGATCTACGGTAAGAGCGGCGGCAAGAGCAACGCCAGGTGTTACCACGGCGGGGCCGCGATCGTCTGGCCGGTCGTGCAAGACTTTGCTTACCTTTCCCTGGAACCGATGACGATCGACATCGATCTCCAGTCGGCGCTGTCCAAGAAGAACATCCGCGTCAATGTGCCTTCGACGTTCACGATCGGTATCTCGACCGAGCCGACCATCATGCAGAACGCCGTCGAGCGTCTGCTGGGGCTCCGCGAAAACGAAGTCGCCTCGCAGGCGCGGGACATCATCCTCGGCCAAATGCGTCTGGTGATCGCGACGCTGTCGATCGAAGAGATCAACACCGACCGCGAGCGGTTCCTGGACCTGGTCAACAAGAACGTTGGCACCGAACTGAACAAGATCGGCCTGGACGTGATCAACGTGAACGTCCGCGACATCCTGGACGAGTCCGGCTATATCGAGGCGTTGGGCCGGAAGGCCGCAGCAGAGGCGATCAACACCGCCAAGGTCGAGGTCGCCCAGGCCGAACGCGAAGGTTCGATCGGTGAAGCGACGGCGGCGAAGGACATGCAGGTGCGTGTCGCGGAACAGAACGCCCAGTCGCAGATCGGTCAGAAGCAGGCGGAGCGCGAGCAGCGGATTCAGGTCGCGGCGTTGGAAGCCCAGGGCGTGACCGGTGAAGCCGAGGCCCAGCGGGCGCGTGAAGTTGCGATCGCTGAGCAGCAGGCCAAGACCGAGCAGGGCTCCAAGCAGGCCGAGGCGGAGAAGCGTATCCGCGTGGCCAGCCTGGAAGCCGAAGCGGTCGAGGGCGAGAACCAGTCCAAAGCCCAGATCGTGGACTACGAGGCGACCCTGGCCGAGGCGAAGGCTGAGGCCCGTCGCCGGGGTGACGTGGCGCTGGCCAAGGCGTCGACGGACATTCTCGCGGCGGAGAAGGACGAAGAGCTCGCGCGAATGGAGAAGGAGGTCATCGCTCGTGAGATGATCGAGCGGAAGCAGGTCGAGATCAACGCCGAGGCCGAGGCCGAGCGGAAGCGCCGGATCGCCAAGGGTGAAGCGGACGCGATCCTGGCGAAGTACCTGGCGGAAGCCGAGGGTATCGAGAAGGTGCTTGCTGCCAAGGCGTCGGGCTACGAGGCGTTGATGAGCGCCTGTGCGGCCAAGCCGGAGCTGGCGCCGAGCCTGTTGATCATCGAGAAGCTGCCGGAGCTGGTGGCCGAGCAGGTCAAGGCGATCAGCAACCTGCAGATCGACAAGATCACGGTGTGGGACTCGGGCAACGGGGCCGGGGCCGACGGCTCGACCGCCGGGTTTCTCAAGGGGCTGATCGGTTCGCTGCCCCCGATGCACGAGCTGGCGGAGCAGGCGGGCATCGACCTGCCGGAGGTGCTTGGGACGGTGAAACCCAAGCCGGTCGAACCGATCGAACCTGCCGAGTAAGCAAAGACTGTTGGATCTGTTCACGCCGGCGACTCCGGGGCCATTCCGGGGGGCCGGCGTTTTCTATTCCTCAAGCGCGGATGGGTTAAGGTGCGTGCATGACGGTCGCCGCAGTGGTCACCAACGAAACCGAAGCGTATGGGCTGACGCTTTGGGCCTGGCAGTTTGCCTGGGCGCGGCAGCAGGACGTGCTGGTCCTGGCGTTGGATGAGACCGGCGAACTAGCGGGCAAGGTCGATGCGGCGGCGGTCTTGGCGCAGTCCCGGCATGAAGCGGGCGAAGGCGTCGAAGACGACCGCAAGCCCGAGCTGCCAACGGTCGAGTCGACCAGCCTGTCCAGCAAAGCCGACGCCGATGCGATCTTCGAGAAGCTACGCAATGCGTCCGTGGAGCTTCTGCTGCTTTGCAAACAGCGCAAGACCCGGGCGACCACGCCCGACGACGAGCGGCTGCGCCGGCTGTTCCTAGAGGCGTCGTGCGACACAATGCTGATCCGCCTGCCGCGCGAGGGCAAGGTGCAGCGCGGGCATGATTGCCAGCGGGTGCTGGTGCCGGCCTCGGGTGGGCCACACTCTGCGGAAGCCTTGCGCTGGGCGGTCGCGCTGACCCGGCAGTCCGGCGGATCAATGGATGCGCTGTACGTGCAGCCCGACGTCGGTGACGCGTCGAACGCCGTCGGCCAGGCGATGGCCGAGAGCATCCTGAGCAAAGCCCTGGGCAAGGATGTCCACGGCACGCGGCCGGTTTGCATGGTCGGCGGCGATTTCCGGAAGGCAGTGGCCGAGGCGGTCGAAACCGAATCTAACGCCGGCGAAGACCGCGGGTACGACCTCGTGCTCGTCGGGGCGTCGGACAAGTGGTCGATGCGGAAGCTGTTGTTCAGTGCCGTGCCGGACAAGCTGGTGAACGAGCCGGACGGCCCCGCTGTGGCGGTCATGCACCAAGGCGCCTCGATGACGAAACGCGCCGGAGATTGGCTGGCGGGGTGGGTGTCGCGGGTTGCGCCGCAGATGTCGCGTGAAGACCGGGTCACGCTGGTCAGCCGGGTGCAGGGGTCCTCGCGGTTTGACTTTGATTTTCTGATGCTGATCTGCCTGTCGACGCTGATCGCGGCGATGGGGCTTCGGCTGAACTCCGCGGCGGTGGTGATCGGGGCGATGCTGGTGGCGCCGTTGATGACACCCTTGGTGGGGTGCGGCCTGGCGTTGGCGCAGGGGAACGCGGTGTTGATTCGGCACGCGATCAAAGCCGTGGCGATGGGCTTTATCTTGGCGGTGGCGATCGGGTGGGTGCTAGGCCTGGGCCTGCGGCTGACGGGTGTGGACACGGCCACCGAGGAGATGTTGGCGCGCGGCTCGCCGGGGCTTTTGGACCTGGGGGTGGCGTTCTTCAGCGGGATGGCGGCGGCGTATGCGACGGCCCGGCCGAATCTTTCCGGCGCGCTGCCCGGCGTGGCGATTGCTGCGGCGTTGGTGCCGCCGATCGCAACCTGCGGGCTGGCGTTGGCGATCGCTGAAGATCAACTCGCACTGGGGTCGGGGCTGCTGTTTGCGACCAACATCGTCGCGATCATCCTCGGGGCTGCGATCAGCCTCTGGGCGTTGGGCGTTCGTCCGGACCATTCCCACGGCGGGCTGGGGCGTTGGGTGAAGCCCACGCTGGGCGGCCTGGGTTTGGCGGGGCTGGTCCTGGCGTGCCTGCTCTGGGTCGGCACGCACCGCGGAGCTGTGCCCAAGCCCCTGCCGGAGGAAGCGCGGGCGGCGATCGAGCGTATCCTGGATGAGTCCGACGCGGCGTGGATCGACGGGCGGCTGCGTGAAGCCGACGAGGGCGTGACGCTGGAGCTGACGGTCCAGGCAGAGGCCGGCGTATCCGAAGCGGTGGTGCAGCGCCTGGCCAACACCGCCGAGCGCGTGCTGGGTCGGCCTTGCGTGGTGCGGGTGCAGACAAATTTGATCCGCGAGGTTTCGTCCGAATAAACCGCGCGGGTTGTCTGTTTAGCCTTCGACCACACGATTTTTGCTTGGCACCCGCCCAACGGTGTTGCACAATAGGAAGTGGGTGGGATGTCTTTGCGTGTGTTTGGTCTTGATTTCAGTTTGAACAGTGCAGTCTGATATCGCTTGGTTTTACCGAAAGGAATCGTCATGCCGACGGTGCAACGGATTCTTCAGGAGAAGGGGACATCGGTCCGTCTGGTCGGGCCCGAAGCGACGGTCTACGACGCCGCGGTGATCATGAACGAGCACCGCATCGGCGCGTTGATGGTGCAGGACGGCGAGGGCCTGCCGGTCGGCATCATCACCGAGCGCGATGTGCTCAGCCGTGTCGTCGCCGCCCAGAAGGACCCGGCGAGCACCGCGGTCCGGGAGGTGATGACCCAGAAAATGTTGACGTGTTCCCCGGATACGCCGATCGCGGATGCGCGGATGCTGATCAAGGAGAAGCGTGTGCGACACCTGCCGGTGATCGATGACAACGGCCGGCTGGCGGGCATGGTCTCCATCGGCGACTTCAACGCCTGGGACCTGGCTGGCCAAAAAAGCCAGATCGAAGCCTTGGAACAGTACCTCTACGGCCAGTCCTGACGATTCCCCCCAGACGACTGCTTGACGGGGCTGGTTCTTTACTTCCCCGACTTTTTGCGGGTCGTTTTCTTCTTGGTTGTTTTGCTCATCGTCAACTGCATCGCTCCGTTGCCCACTTCGCAGAGCGGGCGGGACTTATTGGGTTGAGCCAACAGCCCGCCGATGGTTTGCGATGCGAAGTTCTGCTCGACGACCGCCATCGTCTCATCGAGCGCGCGATGCAGCGCACACAGGTTTTTGCCGTGGCATTCAATCCCTAACGGGCAAACCTCGATGCGCTGCACCGGCTCGACCGCATTGACGACATCCAGCAGGGTGAGGCTGTCCGCCTCCCGGGCGAGCGTGAAGCCGCCGTGGAGCCCGCGTTGGCCCGTGACGATGTTGGATTTCGCCAGGCCTTGCAAGACTTTGGACAGGTAACTGGAAGGCATCCGAGTTCCGTCTGCGATCTGTTGGGTGGTCTGGGGTTTGCCGGCGTTTTCAGCCAGCCAGACTACGGCGCGCAGGGCGTACTCGACGGTTTGTGACATCTGCATGAACGGGGGCTCCGGTACTACATCAAGCCATACACCCCGACAGGGCCATCATAGGCCAAGCCGAGGGGAGCAGGAAAGCGGCGGAAGAGACTCGAACTCTCAACATTCAGGATGGAAACCTGACGCTCTACCAATTGAGCTACCGCCGCAAGCAGCGGTGACATGCTACCGGCGAGGGCGAACCGAAGCCAATAACCCGTTTGGCCGATAGTCAGAATGTGAATCTAGGAGGCTTCATGAAACACCTGGCCATCCTCATCCTGCTCGGCCTAATGAGCATCGGGTGCAACGCGTCGGACAGCCATTATTGGAACTGGGGCAGCAAGCGGGAGTACAGCTTCTGCTACACCGGCTACGACGCCAGCCGCGGCGAGGACCCCGAACGCTTTGACGCCAGCGACTTCATCGGGGCCGGGCAACGCACGTACAGCCTGCGGGACAACCCCGGGCTGTTCTATCGGAGCCTGGGCATCCCCGCCGGCACCCGCGTCAAAGCGGCGGTCTTCCCGCCGGACGACTCGGAGCCACGGATCCTCGCCCGGGGTGTCGCCGATGAAGCCGCTTACTACGACTTCAGCAGCACCTACTCGAACACCGGCCGAACCGACCACCTGAACATGCAGATGGTCTGCTTCTGGATCGACGACGTCGACTGGAAAGGCATGGTCCAGCGTCACGGCTACGGCCAGTACAGCGTCGGCTGGTACTGGAACGATGAGACCAAGGCCTCGGCCCTGCACCGGTTTGAGATGACGCCATAAAAAAACCGCCCTCGGTTGTGAACAACCGAAGGCGGCCCTGGAAACCGTGTTGAGGCTAAGACGAGGCTTAGGCCCGGCGGCGACGCATGGCGAACACGCCTGCAGCACCGAACAGCGCCAGCGAGGTCGGCTCGGGGATCAGCGCCGCTTCGAGGAACTCGATCGCCGCGTCGTGGATCTCGTCGTCCTCGCCGTAGTTGAAGACGACAAAGATCGAGTCCGAGTCAGCGATGCTCGGGTCGCTGCTGTAAACCTGCAGCTCCAGCGCGTAGATGCCTTCGTTGCCAGGCAGGGTGGGCACCGAGGCGGTGTTGGGGTCGATCAGCGTGAAGTCGGCGTGCTCGTGCCACTGGCCGTTGGCGGCGACGGCCAGCGCCGGGCCGGCGACGAAGCCCGCGCCGCTTTCGACGGAGTTGCTGCCGAGTTCGAGGTTCATGACCAGCGAGGTCGCGGAGAAGCCCGAGCCGTTCCAGGCCTGCAAAGGCCCAGCGATGTTCAGGCCGACGCCGCTGGGCACCGGGAACGTGCCGGGCAGGTTGTCGAAGCCCGGCTCATCGATGCTGCCGGTCCAGAGGTCGATTTCGCCATCGAAGGTCGTGTCTTCGCCGAGCTCCGCGCCGAAGACCGGGCCGTTTTCAATCACAATTTGGCCATCTTCGATCACCAACTCAGCATCACCTTCGTGGACGTGCTGTGCCAGTACCGAGGGGGCCGCCAGAGCGGTCAGAGCAAGAATCAAAGGGGTACGCATGCTTATCTCTCCATTGGGAAACGTGTAAAAGAAAAATCAAAATCAGCGCGCGACCGACGGGTCGAGCAGGTTGTTCTCAGGGTCGGTGTAAACGTCGGACAAAGGCAACGTCGCGGCGTGGCCGTCCATAAACGACCAAGGCGCCTTTGCGTCCCAGGTGCGCGGCTCGCCGAAGTGGGCGTTGGTTTCCACGTGCCGAGTCGCTTTGATCGGTGTCAGTTCCGGAGCCACTGCGACATGCCAATTGTTCGAGTGGATGTGGTCGGCACCAGCAAAGTCACTTCGCTCAGCCATAAACAGGAAGTGCACGGTCGCCGAAGGACGTGGGATCGTCGAAGCCACGTAGGGCCTGGGTGCTGGAGTCAATATCTCATCGAGATAGTCATTGATCCCGTAGCTGGTCACCCGACGCTGGTCCGCGGGCGCACTTGGAATCGGCTCCCCAGCCGGGGCGGGGCCCCAGTGCGGGCTGTCATCCACGGGGGAACGCGCGGTCACATCAGCGCCATACTCTTCCGCCAACGTGACAAACCAAGGATCATGCGGACCATGGGTCGTTCCGCTATGGCCCAGGTTGGCAAGAATCAGGTGGCCATCGTGGTCCACGATGTAGCTTTGGTGAGCCACTTCAAGCTGACGGATATTGGATAAACAATTCATCGCACGCGCCTGGTGGCGAGCAGAACCCAGAGAAGGCAGCAACAAGCCAATCAATAGCGCGATGATCGAGATCACCACGAGCAGCTCGATCAGCGTGAAAGCACGAGACGTATTGGGCAGGGCGTTGGGGGGCATAGCGGTGTGGCCGACCCGTTCATTGGGAAGGCAGGGTGTTGCACTCATCACATAGGCCGTAGAGCGATATCTCGTGTCGGTCGAGCCGGAAGCCCGGCGGGGTAAGTTCCGAGATGCCGCCCGGACATCCCGGCACATCGAAGACCTTGTGACACGCCATGCACTCAAAGTGGTGGTGGTGTCCAAGATTTGCGAGCTCATAGAGCACCATCGTTCGGCCGGGCATCTCGACACGGACCAGCCAGCCGTCCTCCACCCCCTTGTTCAGGTTTCGGTAGACCGTGGCTTGGCCGAGGCCGGGGCAGTGGGGCTCTGCAAGCCTCAGAACTTCTTCCGGCGAAAGCGGCCGACGGGCTTCATCAAGAGCCGTTTGGATCGCTTGGCGTTGTTTGGTTGTGCGTTGCATGATAATGAGTTCTCATTAGCAATCAAGAGAGTCTACCAACTCGTTAGCCGGTGTCCTAGCCCTCTTTCTATCATTCTCCCCGTGTCGATGACCCAACGCCCCACCTGCGACCTCCACCTGCACTCCACCGCCTCCGACGGCACGGACCCGCCCCGCACCCTGGCCCGATTGGCCCAAGACGCCGGCCTGTCTGCGTTCGCCCTCACCGACCACGACACCACCGCCGGCCTCGCCGAGGCCCAAACCCAAGCCCACGCCCTGGGCTTGGCCTTCGTCCCGGGCATCGAGCTCTCCGCAGACCCCGCCTCGATCCTGCCCAACTCGGATGCGGAGGCCGCCCCGCCCGTTCGATCCACCCTCCACATCCTGGGTTATTTCATCGACAATCAAGCACCGGGCCTCACCCAGACCCTGAGCAAACTCCAGGACGCCCGGGCCCAGCGGAACCCCGCGATGGTCCAGAAGCTCAACGAGTTGGGGATTGATCTGAGCTATGCCGAAGTCCAAGCACTCGCTGCGGAAGAAGGCGCTGCCGTGGTCGGCCGGCCGCACATTGCCCAGGCTTTGCTCAACCGTGGCGAGGTCAGCACCATTGCCGAAGCCTTCACCCGCTACCTCTCTGCGACCGGGCTGGCCCACGTCCGCAAAGACCGGCTGACCGCAGCCGACGCGATCGCCGCGATCCACGACGCAGGCGGGCTCGCCGTGCTGGCCCACTTCGTCCAACTCCGCCTGCCGGACGACACGCTGGATCACGCGATCCACCGCCTGGCCGACCTCGGGCTCGACGGCATCGAGACCCACCACGCCGACCACACCCCCGCCGACCGCCAACGCGCTCAAGCCTACGCCCAGCAATACCAGCTGACCTGCACCGGCGGCAGCGATTACCACGGCCGACGCAAGCCCATCGCGCTGGGCAGCCAGGACGTCCCGATGGACCTGTACCACCAACTGCGCGACGCCCACGCCCGACGCCGCTGACCCGCCGTGGCGCGGTACGCTCCTCCCGTGGCCGCGCCCATCACCTACGCCCAACGCACCGACCCCGGGCGAAAACGCCTGGCCAACGAAGACGCCTGCGCCGCCCACCCCGCGCAGCAACTCTTCCTCGTCTGCGACGGCGTCGGCGGCCGGCCGGCCGGGGAAGCGGCGTCCAACCTCGTGGCGCACGCCCTGCCAAGACGCCTGCCCCACACGATCACCAGCCAAACGCTCGCCGCTGCCGCTGCACAACTCTCCGATCAACTCCACGCGCTCGGCCAGTCCATCCCGGGCCTGAAAGGCATGGCCTGCACACTCGTCGCCGCGCACATCCATCAGCACCAGCTCCACCTCGTCTGGGTCGGCGACTCCCGCGCGTACCTCCGCCGAAGCACGCAGCTGATCCCATTGACGCAGGACCAATCCAAAGCCTTCCGCGCCCTGGACAAACCCACGGACGCCCCCGACCGCCGGCTGCTTGCCGACGTCCTGGGCACCGCGCAAACGCCCGCGCCCGCTACGCGCTCCGTGGCCCTGGAGCCCGGCGACCGGCTGCTGCTCTGCACCGATGGCGTCACCGACCCGCTCACGGAGCCGCAGATCGGACAGATCTTGCTGCACGCGGAGCAGCCTGAACACGCCTGCCAACAGCTGATTGATGCCGCCAACGCCGCCGGGGGCCCGGACAACATCACCGCCAGCGTGATCGACATCCATCGGCTGGACGCGCTGCCCAGCCCGCTGGCTCAAGACCCCGCGCCCCTGTCGCGTTGCCCCGAGGATGTGCTGGCTGCGTTGGACCAACTCATCAAAGACCTCACCTGGCTGCTCGCGGGTGTCAAAGAGCTGCAGGGCGCGACGCTGATCGCCGCCTCGGCTGCGGTCAAGCGCCGGCTCGGGCGCGACGCCTATCAACGCTTCCTCGCCATGCAGGCCGGCCGAAACCCGCTCCACGTCTACCACCGCGCCTGCACCGACCCGGCCTTCGCCTGGCGCAAGGCCTACACCCAACACCTCGCGGCACTCGAGCCCCGCCTGCACGACCTGACCCGGTCTGCCCCCCGCCTGTCCCCCAGCCTGACCGGCCAAGAATCCGCCGAGCTGTTGCACAAGCTCTGGCAGAGCTGGCGCGGGGTCGAAGGCCGGTACTTCGACGCCTGCCAGCGAGGCGACATCACCACCCGCGACACCGTGCTCACCTACCTCATTCAGCACATGCGCGACAGCGCCCGCACCCTCCGCGGCCTGCTCGACGCCCTGCCCCGCCTGTCGCGCTAGCCGCAGCATCCGCACAACCGATATAAACCCGCGGCACTCGCCAGTTGTCCCACGGCACACACAACCGCCGCGACCATTTTTATCGGAGCAGAACCCCACAGACTCGGCAACGCCCACGCCAGGCTGGACGATGTAGTGGATATGCCCCCTTCGGCCAAACCCACCGAGCCCGCCAAAGACCGCACGATGGATCGCCATCTCGCGTTGCTGGTGTTCAGCGTTGCTGCGGGTTCCAGCGGGCTGACCGCCTGGGTCTTTGCTTCGGGTCGGCCGTTCTGGTTGATCGGAGTCGCGGTGCTGACATTGGCAAGCTTCGCCTGCCTGCTGGGCCGGGCAGCGCTGCTGGGGCCTTTGGATGCTTTGGCCAGCCAGTGTGCGGTCGTCGCCCGTGGCCGATCACCCCATCAGGCCCGTCGGCTGCCCACCGAACGCCAAGACGCAATGGGCCTGATCGCTCGTTCCGTCGCCGACCTGGCGCTCCGCAGCGATCGGCAGGAGCGCCACGCTCAGGTCGTCCGCCGCGTGCAGGACGATCAACTCAAACGGGCGATGCAGATCGCCACCCATAAGCTCGAGAAGCTGGTGTACCGCGACCCGATGACAAACCTGGGCAACCGCCGCTTCCTCCAACAGGCGGTCCCCGAGTTGCTCGTTGCCGCCCGGGCCAGCGGCGAGCCCGTCGCGTTCATCGTGGTCGATGTGAACCACTTCAAAGAGATCAACGATCAGCTCGGCCACGCCGCGGGCGATCAGGTGCTGACCCTCCTGGCCGACCTGCTCCGCCACGGCATCCGCCAGTCCGACCTGACCATCCGCCTGGGCGGCGACGAGTTCCTGGTCGTAATGCCCGGCCCCACCGAGGCGCGGGTCCAGCAGTACACCCAGAACCTCACGCAGCGCTTCGAGCACCAGGCCTCGATCCGCTACGCCATCGAGCCGCGTACCGGCCTGTCCATCGGCGTGGTCTGGGATGACGGCAAGTCCGACGTGCCCACGCTGCTGCACCACGCCGATCAGGCGATGTACCAACACAAGCGGGCAGGCAAGCCCCCCCAAAACCAAGCGGCGTGAGTCTGTTTAGGCCTTGTGGTCCAAGAAGCTCGACAGACCCGGGCGGAACACGACCTTGTCGTCTACCACCACCAGCTTCTCGTCCAGGTGCATCGCCACCGCATCGGCAAGGATCTTGCCTTCCAGCTGCTGGCCGTTGTCCCGCACATCCTCCGCGGAGTCCTTGCCCACATCAATGTGGAAGACGTCCTGCAGGATGATCGGCCCCTCGTCCAGGTCGTCCGTCACGTAGTGCGCGGTGCAGCCCGCGACGCGGACGCCGGCCTCCCAAGCCTTGTGATAAGGCTTGGCGCCGGGGAAGTGCGGCAGCAGCGACGGGTGGATGTTGATGATTCGGCTGGGGTACTGCTTCACCATCTCACTGGGCACGACCTGCATGTACCGGGCCAGCACCGCCAGGTCCGCCTGATAGTGAGACAAGCGATCCATCAGCCAGGCGAAGTGCGCCGGCTTGTCGTCCTTCGTCGGGATCGGCATGCACTCAAAAGGCAGGCCCGCCGCCTCGGCGACCGGCCGCAGCGTCTCGTGGTTCGACAGCACGCAGACCAGCTCGCCGCGCAGCTTGCCGTGCTCCGCGTCCTCGATCAGCTGGTCCAGGCAGTGGCGCTCCTTGGTCACCAGCACCGCGACACGTTTGGGTTTACCCGTGCCGTGCAGCGTGACCCGGACGTCCATCTCGATCGTCTCGCCCAGCGACTTGAGCCCGAGGATGAACTCATCCAGCGGGTCCGACAGGTCGTTCAGATCAACGAGCATGTCCATGATGAACCGGGCGTGGACGACCTGCTGCTCGAGGTCGAGGATGTTGACGCCCCGCTCGGCGACGTGGGTCGCGAAGCGCGCGACAACGCCCTTCTGGTCTTTCCCGATGACGGTAACAACAGCTTTAATGGCGGGCATAGTGAATCAGGGGGTAAGAATCGGTCTTGTTTAACGGGCAATCACGGATCGCCCGCAGGCCATGCCACGAACACTACGGGCTTAGCCCCAGCGCTTCGTTGACCAGCCGATCAAACTCGTCGGCGAAGTTAATCGTCCAGGCTTCGTCCACCACACCCGCTTCGTCCGCCCGTTCCTGCGCCAGCGTGATGACCTGGCGCAGCTGGTCGTCGGTCACCTGTTCCGGCTCGCGCAGCTCCCATTCCCCCTGGGCGTTGGTCTGGGCCATCGGGTCCAGCGCCTCCTGGAGCTCGGACTGCGTCACCGTGCCTTCAAACATCCCCCGTGCCAAACGCTGCAGGGCACGCTCGCCCGACTGTTTTTCCTCAGCGGTCAGCCCCGAAGGCTGCAGATACCCCTGATTCACCACCAGCGCGCCCCCGGCATACATCAGCGGGCTCGACTCCAACTTCTCGCCGATCCGGGCGAAGTCTTCCAGCTCAAGGTTGCCCTCGACGAAGTCCTCGCGGAGCTGATCGACTCGGTTCTTGATCTGCGTCTTCTGGTCCGAGGGGATGTCGGCCTCGTCCACCGCCTGTTTCATGACGGCGACGACCCCCGCGCTGGCCCAGCGCTTCCACGTCAGGCCTACCGCCAGGCAGCCGGCACACACCAGGACCACAAAGACCGCCAGCGCGATCCCGCAGCCAAGCAGCCAACCCCCATGTTGATGATGTTTCGCGTTCCGCATCGTGAGCCTCCCGTGGTTGGACCCCGATACCCTAGCCGATCCGCAACCCCCCGGCGATCGGCTACAATTCCCGGCTCGGCACCCCCTGCCGAGCCCAATTCCCACCCAAGACCAGCAGGAGCACCATGGCAGACCACTCCTTCGACCTCGTTGTCATCGGCGGCGGCCCCGGCGGCTACGTCGCCGCCATCCGCGCCGCACAGATGGGCATGTCCGTCGCCTGTGTCGAACGCGAAAAGCTCGGCGGCGTCTGCCTCAACTGGGGCTGCATCCCCACCAAAGCCCTCCTCGCCAACGCCGAGTTCTACCACCAGCTCACCCACCAGGCCGAAGACTGGGGCATCACCGCCGACAACGTCGCCTACGACTGGTCCAAGATCATCGGCCGGTCCCGCAAGGTCGCCGGCAACCTCAACCAGGGCGTCGGCTTCCTCTTTAAGAAGAACAAGGTCACCCACTTCCAGGGCCACGGGTACATCCCCGCCCAGGGCAAAGTCGAGGTCTACGCCGAAGACGACCCCCAGCGCCAAAAGGGCGTCCAGGAAACGATCACCTGCAAGCACATCGTCATCGCCACCGGTGCCGGGCCGCGCCCGCTCCCGGGCGTCGAGTTTGACGGCGACCGCGTGATCGCCGCCCGCGATGCGATGACCCTGCCCGAGCAGCCCAAGAAGCTCCTCGTCGTCGGGGCCGGGGCCATCGGCATGGAGTTCGCCTACTTCTACAACGCCTTCGGCACCGAAGTCACGATCATCGAGATGCAGGACCGCCTGCTCCCGATCGAAGACGACGAAGTCTCCAAAGCCATCGCCAAGGCCTACCGCAAGCTCGGCGTCGCCTTCAAGACCAGCCACCTCACCAAGTCCATCGAGCACACCGACTCGGGCATCAAGGCCACCATCGCCCCCGTCGATAAGCCCGACCAGACCGAAACCATCGAGGCCGACAAAGTCCTCGTCGCCATCGGCGTCGGCGGCAAGTTCGACGGCCTGTTCGACGAGTCCCTCGGCGTTCAAATCGTCAAGGGCCATATCCAGACCGACTACGTCCCGGGCACCCTAGACCAGGACCCGACCTACCAGACCAACGTCCCGGGCATCTACGCCGTCGGCGACGTCATCGGCCCGCCCTGGCTGGCCCACGTCGCGTCCGAAGAAGCGGTCATCTGCGTCGAGAAGATCGCTGGCCACCATCCCACGCCCATCGACTACCTCTCGATCCCCGGCTGCACCTACTGCCACCCGCAGGTCGCCTCGGTCGGCCTGACCGAACGCGCCTGCAAGGAGCACGGCCTGGACGTCAACGTCGGCGTGTTCCCCTTCCAGGCCTCCGGCAAGGCCCAAGCACTGGGCGAGACCCAGGGCTTCGTCAAGGTTATCACCGGCAAAGAGCACGGCGAAGTCCTCGGCGCCCACATGATCGGCGAAAACGTCACCGAGCTCATCGCCGAGTTCGGCCTGGCCAAGCGCCTCGAAGCCACCGCCGAGGAAATCATCGCCACCGTCCACGCCCACCCGACCCTCGCAGAAGCGTCGCACGAAGCGACCCTGGGCACAGAAGGCCGGATGATCAACTTCTGAGCCACCCAGAATTCCGCGCATCAATAAGCCCCGCAGGTTTCACGCCTGCGGGGCTTTTTCTGTATCAAGTACCTATGGACCTAACAGTTCTGTTCAACAGCGGGTACGCGATCGCCCCCAATGCAGCGTCGGATTGGATCATGACACAGCTTGCTGATGCACTGGACACCCCCAACATCCAGGCGGGCGGCATCCGAAACTTGTTCGATGCCCAGCCGCTCTGCCGAGGCTTGTTGCAAGACCCCGCGCTCTCTGCGCTTGTCCGTGGTTGTTTCGAGAATGAACCTTTCGTCGTCAAGGCCACGCTCTTCGACAAGCGGCCGGGCGCGAATTGGTCGGTGCGTTGGCATCAGGATCAAACCATTGCGGTGCGTCAGCGGCACGATTCACCGGGCTTTGGGCCTTGGTCGGAGAAGGCCGGCATCCCCCACGTCGAGCCGCCTGCCCACGTGCTTGAACGCATGCTGGCGGTCCGCATCCACATCGACCCCTGTGGCCAAGACGCGGGGCCTTTGGTCGTCTCACCCGGCACACACAATTTCGGTCGGCTGACCCCCGACCAAGCCAAAGAAAAGCGGGCTGCCCAAGGCCAGTTCACCTGTACCTGTGATACGGGCGATGTTCTGCTCATGCGCCCCCTGCTGTTGCACACCTCCAGTAAAGCCCAGCCCAGCGTCCGCCGGCGTGTGATCCACCTGGAAGTCACCGACGCAGAACTGCCCGGCCAGTTGGACTGGGCTTATCGCGATCATTTCATGCTTCCGTGATTACCCGATTGGGCCGTCGAGATAAATCAAATCCAGTCCCGCAGACAAAGCCTCACCCACTAGGATGTCCCCTTCATTTTACAGGAGTGAAAGATGACTGGATCCAACACCGTGGCCTGGGGCATTGTCGGCACTGGCGCGATCGCGCATGCGTTTGCCACCGCGATCGCCGATTCCCAGACCGGCCGCCTCGCGGCCATCGCGTCGCGTGACGCCAAGCGCGCGGAGAAGTTCGCCAAAGACCACGGGGCAGAACAAGGCTACGGCTCACTGCAGGCGATGCTCCAGTCCGGCATCCAGGCGCTGTACATCGCCACGCCGCACACAAACCACGCCGAGGCAGCCACCGCCTGCATCGAAGCCGGCATCCCGGTGTTCTGCGAGAAGCCCGTCGCGCTTAACGCAGCCCAAGCCGAAGCAGTATTCGAGCTCGCCGAAACCCGTGGCGTCCTGATCGCGGAGGCCTTCAAGGAACGGGCCCACCCGCAGACGCACAAGCTGTTGGAACTGATCAAAAAAGGCGCGATCGGTGACGTGCAACTGATCGAGGCGGCGTTCGCCTACCGCATGGGCAAGGTGAACCCCGAAGGCCGGCACTTCAACCCCCACCTCGCAGGCGGCGGGATCATGGACGTTGGCTGCTATCCCGCCAACATCGCCCGCCTCGTTGCGGGTGCAGCGCTCGGCCAGCCCTACGCCCACCCCAAGACCGTCAAAGCCGTCGGCCAACTCAGCGAGACGGGTGTCGACGCGTGGACCTGTGCTTCGGTCCTGTTTGAACGGGGCATCCAGGCGCAGCTCGTCACCGGCATTCAGATGAACCACCGCAACGATCTGAACATCTTCGGCACCGAAGGCTCGTTGCACCTGAAAGACCCCTGGGCCAACAGCCGAACCGATGGCGGCACGTTCACGATAGTCCAGAAAAACAAAAGCAAAACCAAAGAACACGTCATCGAAGTCGGGCAGACCAGTTTCGCGTTGGAGGCCGACGTCTTCGGCCAAGCGGTGCTGGACGGCAAAACCGAGCTGGACCCGCCGAACATGACCCGCGAAGACTCGCTGTCCAACCTTCGGTTGCTGGATGCTTGGCGTGATCAGATCGGGCTGGTCTTCCCCGCGGAAACCCAGGCACACCTCGCGCCGCCCGTGCATGGCGGAAGCCTGCGTCGCCCGGCAGAGCCCACAATCCCAAGCGAAAAACTCGAAGGCGTCAGCAAGCCGATCTCCCGACTGATCATGGGTTGTGACAACCAGACCACGCTGCGTCATTCCGCGATGGTCTTCGATGCGTTCTTCGAGGCTGGGGGCAACACCTTCGACACCGCGTTTATCTACGGCCGAGGCATAATGGAGAAGTTGTTGGGCCAGTGGATTCAGGCACGCGGCGTGCGTGACGAAGTCTCGCTGATCATCAAGACCGCCCACACCCCAAACAACAACCCCGAGAGCATCCGCAAGCAGATCCCGATTTGTTTGGAACGCCTACAGACCGACAAGGCCGAGCTGCACTTCATGCACCGCGACAACCCGGACGTGCCGGTGGGCGAGTTTGTGGACGTGCTCAACGAGTTTTATGACCAAGGCAAGATCGAACGCTTCGGCGGGTCCAACTGGTCCAGCCAGCGCATCGACGAAGCCAACGCCTACGCCAAGGCCAACGGGAAGCAGGGCTTCACGCTTGTCAGCAACAATTTCTCCCTGGCCCGCATGGTCGAACCTGTCTGGGGCGGCTGCGTCGCCAGTAGCGAAGACGGTTTCCGGCAATGGCATGAGCAAACGCAGACCCCGCTGTTCCCCTGGTCCAGCCAAGCGCGCGGCTTCTTCACCGACCGGGCCGGGCCGGACAAGCTCGAGGACCCCAGCCTGGTGAAGTCCTGGTACAGCCCGGACAACTTCAAGCGTCGCGAACGGGCGATCCAGCTGGCCGAGCAATATGGCGTCACGCCGATCAACATCGCCCTGGCGTACGTACTAAAACAAGCGTTCCCGGCGTTTGCGCTAATTGGGCCCCGGACTTTGCGCGAATTGCGAACCAGCTTGCCCGGCCTCGGCGTGGATTTGAGCCCGCAAGAGGTACAGTGGTTAGACCTCCGCATTGACTCGCTTTGACTCCAAACGAACGACTGAAGCGGGGCGAGACTGTTCTGGACTGGACCGAATCAAGGATCGACCTATGCGACTGCTGCTGACCCTCTGCCTGCTGATGTTTTCGACCGTGGCCTGCGCCCAAACCCCCGAGCGCCCGAACATCATCTGGATCACGATCGACGATATCGACCCCAGCTTTGCCACCAACGGCAACCCCTACAGCCACACGCCCAACGTCGACGCCTTTGCCCGGCGTGGCCAACAGTTCAACCACCAGTACGTCAGCACCCCGGTCTGTTCGCCCGTTCGCTCGGCCCTGATCACCGGCTGCTACGCCAACACCATTGGCTCCCATCAGCACCGGTCCAACAACCCGTTCCCACAAGGCGCGCCCTTCCGCCCGGTGTTTGAGATTCTTCGGGACCAGGGCTATCGCCTGACCCGCCTGCCCTGGGACCGCGTCAACCTCCAGCAATTCCTCCGCAACGACCCTGCGCCCGGCCGCTTCGTGCTGATGCACGCGGGGATGAAAACCGACTACAACTTCAGCCGAAACTACAACGTCCTCCAGAACTTTGAAGGCTGGGACGCCAACGCAGAGGGCCCGTTCTTCTCGTTCCTGGACTTCAGTGTTCAGAAGCGCCCCCAGCCGATCGCCCGTGAGTACGCCAACCGCACCGGCTGCCGGGTGAACCCGTCGGACCTGGAGCTCCGGCCGTACTGGCCCGACACCCCCGAGTTCCGCAACCGCTTGGCCTTGTACCACGAAGCGGTCAGCCTGCTGGACGCGGAAATCGGCCGTGTGCTGGACTGGGTCGAACAGTCCGGCCTGAGTGACAACACCGTCATCTTCATCTGGGGCGACCACGGCATGGCGTTCATCCGCCACAAACAGTGGTGCTACGACACCGGCCTGCGGACCCCCCTGTTCGTCGCCGGCCCCGGCATCGAGCCCGGCCAGCGCAACGAGCTGGTCTCCTCCATCGACCTCGCACCGACCACCCTCCACCTCGCGGGCGTCGAGCAGCCCCAGTGGATGCAGGGCCAAACCTTCCTCGGCCCGGACTACGAACCACGAACTCACATCTTCGCGACCCGCGACCGCTGCGATGAAACCGAAGACCGCATCCGCGCAATCCGCGACGAGCGCTTCAAGCTGATCTGGAACCTCCGCCCCGAGCTTTCCTACCTCAGCCGCAACGCCTACACCCTCCGCGCCTTCCTCGAGGAGCAGCAGCTGTTGAACCTGGGTGAGTCCGGCAGGGCCACCCCGACCCAGGCCCTGATGCTCCGCGACACCAAGCCCGAGTGGGAGTTCTTCGACACCCAGGCAGACCCGCTCGAACTGAACAACCTCATCGATGACCCGGCCTACACCCAGGACATCGCCCGGCTGCGGGCGCTGCTGGAATCCTGGGTCGCTGAGACCGACGCGAACATTGTCATCCCCGAGCAGATGAACACGATCACGCCCAACCGTGTCCGCCCGCAGGTGCGCCAAGCACGTCAGGCGCGCGGGGAGGAGTAGCCGTGCCCCGCAGGACGCTGGAGGCCCAACTCGCAGAGCTCCGCGACCTGTGTGACACCGCCGATGCCGCCGACCTTCGCGCCAGCCTGTCCCGGGCCTTGGCCAGCAGCACAAACGTTCTGGTCGCCAAAGCCGCCAGTGCGGTGCTTGAGCATCGACTGGACAGTCTCAGTGAATCGCTCATCCAAGCGTTTGATCGCTTCTTGCATCTGCCCGCAGCCAAGGACAAGGGCTGCGCCGCAAAGGTGTCCTGTGTGCTGGCCCTGATCGAATTGGCCCCGGGGCCGGGCGAGGTCGTCGAGCGTGTGTTTCAACCCGGCAGCAAACACGTTCAAATGGAACCGGTCTGGGGCAAGTCGGTGGACACCGCCGGCGAACTGCGCGGGCTCTGCGCCATCGGCCTGCTACGCAGCGGGTATCCACGAGCACTCATCACTGCGGGTGATCGGCTCGCCGACCCTGAGCCCGCAGCACGAAGCGGTGCTGCGCGGGGGCTGGGCGAGTGTGCCGGCCCCGAAGCCGTGCCGCTGCTCCGACTGGCGATCCGTCGTGGTGAAGCCCATCACGACGTGCTGGTGGACCTGTTCCTCGCGCTGCTGACACTGGATCCCGAACACGGGCTGGCGTTTGTCGCGGGCCATCTCGACCATGCCGACGCAAGCTCCGCCGCTGCCGTGGCGATCGGACAGTCGCACCATGACGACGCTTTGCCGACACTCCAGCGTTGGCACGAAGCCACGCTGGACCTGGATGCCCGGCTGACCGCGGTGCTGGCGATCTCGATGATCCGCAACGACGCAGCGCGGGCGTTCCTGCTTCAACGCATCACCGACGCCCCCGAGCCCGAAGCCGCCGAGGCGATCCGCGCGCTGGGCATGTTCCAACACGAGCGCGGGCTACGCGAGCGCGTCGAGCAGGCTGCGGACCGAGCAAGCCTGCAACCGCATATCCAAACAGCTTTCTCACCTTAACATGGCGTCAAGGTTGTCAGCGCGAGTCAACACGGACGTCGCCGCCACCCCAAAAACATGCTGCTCAAGAGCGCCAGCAACGCTCCGGACGAGGGCTCGGGAACGACCACGTTGAACGTGAAGCCGTACTCAACCCTTGCGACAGAAGCAGTCTGGACCGCAAAAGTGTGATTGCCTGAGCGAATCTCACTGACCGAAACCCCTGGGCTGCCGTTGGGGTAAAATGATCCGTCAAAGAAACTCGGCAGCAATTCATCTTTAAGGTTGCTGCGGAACAAATGAGCTAAGCCTGAAGCAAAAGGCTGAAAACCATCCAAGTCCTTGGCTGTATTGACGGACAGAGATGGGCCCAGCTCATAAACGAAATGAATCTCTTCTGTTCCACTTCTGATATGTGTGAACTCAATCGAGTCAATCTTGAAACCGTCTTGGATATTGAACCGGAAAACATCGTAATCGCCTGATGGTCCACCCGGTTCAAACGTGTCATCCTCAGCCGAGTTCTCTACGCCACCATACACGACGTATTGACCGACCTGATCCACTGTAAAGTGCGTGGGAAGCAAAATGTTGCCAGATAAATCCGGCGCACTTCGCTCATCATAATCAAGCACCTTCGCCGCCATACTCGGCACCCCGAAACCCAAGGCCAACAGAGCAACGACCATTGTCGATAAATTCATCTTTTCTTCCCTTCTCGAATAGGTGTCCCGAAACCTTTCACGGAGTGCGCCCCGCAGAATCACCTTAGCCAACCATGGAGACACGTCTAGGGAAGAACGCTGTTTTTTGTTGCGAATAATGATTGATTTGATGTTCAATCAACGCTGAAAACAAGGATCAAACCAAACCCCGCCTCAATGCTTCGCCGCCGGCTTCACCGGCTCTTCCTTCATCACGTCCATCGGCGCATCTGGGTCCGTCCGCCCCTCCAGCCGAACGATGTCGCCCAGCCGATCGCCGACGCTGGCTTCTTCGTCCACCACGACCGTTGCGCCGGCTGCTTCCAACAAATTCAAGTACCGGTGGTACCGCGAACGCACCACGATCCGTAGCTTCGGTGCCAGCTCCTTGGCCTCGACGATCACCGCGATCGACAGCCGATGGTCCGGCAGGGTCAACACCAACGCCTCGGCCTTATCCACCTGCACCGTCTTGAGCACCTCCGGCGAAGACGCATCACCCACCCACGCCCGCAGGCCCATCGCCCGGGCTGCGATCACCGAACGCGGGTTCAGGTCAATCACCGCCACCGGCGTGCCGGCCTTGTACACCCGGTCCGCCACCGCCCGGCCTGCGGGACCAAAACCCACCACAATCACATGCCCGCTCAGCACTTTCGCGCCCACCTGCGCATCCGCATCACGGCGTTTCAGCCAGCCCTTCTTCCGCAGCCAGCCTTCCGTCCGCATGCCCGCCCAAGGCCCAAGCCCAACCAGATAAGGCGTCGCAAACAGCGTCAGAATCGTGATGCTGACCAGCAACGAAAACAGATCGCCATCGATCACGCCGTTGTCCTGCGCCACACGCGCCAGCACAAAGCTGAACACGCCCACCTGCCCCATGCAGACGCCCGCCGCAACCGCGTGACGCACGCTCAACCCCATCAGCCAGCCCACCACGTAAACCACAATCGGCTTGCCGAGGATCACCATCAGCGTCCCGCCCAGCACCATCACGGCGTTCTGGGCGATCCACTGCGGGTCCGCCAGCATCCCGATCGACGAGAAGAACAGCGTCACAAAGACCGTCTTCAACGGCGCAACATCCCCCCGCAGCCGCGGCGCGACCACCGACTCACCCAGGAAGATCGCCGCGATAAACGCGCCCAACGCCGGCGACAAACCCAGTCGCCAAGCGACCCACGCAGCGCCCATCGCCACCACAATCGCGAACAACACCGTCACATCACGGTTGCCCGTCGGCGCGTTAAACGCCACCAGCCGGGGCACGAAAAAGTGGTTAAACAACGCAAACCCCACCACCAGCCCCAGCACGATGCCAAAGCTCAGCAGCGTGCTTAACGCCACCTCTGACGGGGCCCCCTCCCCGCCCAACGCCGCGACGATCAGGACCAGCGGGATCACCGCCGCGTCCTGCATCAGCAAAATCCCCAGCGCGAATCGGCCGTGCACCGAGTCGACCTCCGACCGCCGAGCCAGCGCGGGCATCACCACACCGGTCGACGACAACGCCACCACCGCCCCGACCGCCAACGCCGGCTTCAGGTCCAACTCCAGCAACATGCACACCGCCGTGACCCCGGCGATCGTCCCGACGATCTGCCCCGTGCCCGACACGACTGCCGTTCTACCCAGCCGGCGGAGACGCGACCAACTGAACTCCAGGCCGATGGTGAACATCAGCAGCGTCACGCCCAAGTCGGCGATCGCGGTGATCATCTCCTTCTGGACAACGCCCAGCACGTTCGGCCCGAGCAACAGCCCCGCCAGCATAAAACCGACCATCGCCGACTGCTTCAGCCGCTCGGCGATCGACCCCAACACCATCGCGGCAGCAAGCACAACAACAATCTCAGCCAGCGCTGTCCAAATGGTGGGCATGCTGCGACTGTACCATGCCGGTATCCCGCGCTGAATCGCTTCAAGCCTCTGGCCCCCACGAATTCACCACCACCGGAGTCCGCCATGGTCGCCACCGAATCCACGATGCTCGCGCTGGGCACCCCGGCCCCCGATTTCTCCCTCACCGACACCACCACCGACCGCATGGTCAGCCTCGCCGAGTTCGCCGACCGACCGCTGCTGGTAATGTTCCTCTGCAACCATTGCCCGTTCGTCAAGCACGTCGCCCCCGAGTTGGCTCGGCTGGGCCGGGACTACAGCGACCGCGTCGGCGTCCTGGGCATCAGCAGCAACGATGTCGAGCACTACCCCGCCGACGCGCCGGACCGGATGAAACAAGAAGCCGCCGATCAGGGTTACACGTTCCCCTACCTGTACGACGCCGACCAATCGGTGGCGAAGGCCTATACCGCCGCGTGCACCCCGGACTTTTTCTTGTTTGATGCAGCACACCAACTCGCCTACCGCGGACAACTCGACGGCACCCGCCCGCACCGCATCGCCTCGGGCCAATACGACGACCGCAACGGGGCGGCCAACGGCCAAGACCTCCGCCGGGCGCTGGAGGCGGTGCTCGCCGGGCAACCCGTGCCCGAGCCGCAGCTGCCCTCGATGGGCTGCAACATCAAATGGAAGCCCGGCCAGGCCCCGGCATACTTCTCGGCGTAACCCAGAAAGCCCCGAGAAACCACAGAGAAACCACAGAGAAACCCGCCAAACCGACTGGCCCTTTGCGGCACAGGTTTTACAATCACACAGGAGAGCGCTGGGTTTTAAGGTGGTGCGGCGCAACGCGACGGCCGAATGGATTGATGTGTGTAGAACTGGAAGCCGAAACGCCGATGGCAAGGGCCGGAGGACGGATGCCCGAGACAACACAGGACAGTGAGAACCCCGCCGGCAAGGTGTCACGCCGGAAGCGGTCGACGTCAAACGCTTCATCCAGCAGCAAGGCCGGCGCCAAAACCGGCGCGAGTGCCGGCAAGGTCACCCGACGCACCAGGCGGGCGGAGCCTTTGCTCGGCGAAGTGTCCTGGGAAGTCTGCAACCAGTTGGGCGGGATCTACACCGTGCTCCGCAGCAAGGTGCCCAGCATGGTCTCCCGCTGGGGCAACCGCTACTTCCTCGTCGGCCCGTACAACCACACCAAAGCCCAGGTCGAGTTCGAGGAAACCCCGCCCACCGGCCCCGTCGGTGCCGCGGTCAAACAACTGCAGGAGATGGGTGTCGGCGCACACTTCGGCCGCTGGCTCGTCACCGGTCGGCCGCAGGTCGTGCTGCTAGAAACCCAATGGGCCCACCAGCGCTTGGGCGACGTCAAGTACTTCCTCTATTCCGACCACAACATCCCCACCCCCGACCACGACCCGCTGCTGGACGACTGCATCGCGTTCGGCGAGGTGGTCCGCCTGCTGTTCAGCAAGCTCGCCGAGAAGGAAGCCCCCCGCCGCGACCTCGTCGCGCACTTCCACGAGTGGATGGCCGGCGTCGCCGTGCCCCTGCTCCGCCGGGACAGCTGGCCGGGCGCTTGCGTCTTCACGACCCACGCGACCCTGCTCGGCCGATACCTGGCGATGAACAACCCGGTCTTCTACGACCACCTCTCGTTCTTCAACGGCCACGAGGAAGCCAAGAACTTCAACATCGAAGCCCAGCACAAGCTCGAGTGTGCCGCGGCCCACGGCTCGCAGGTCTTCACCACCGTCTCAGACGTCACCGGCGACGAGTGCCGGTCCCTGATCGGCCGGGCGCCCGACGTCCTGCTGCCCAACGGCCTGAACATTCAGCGTTTTGACGCCCAGCACGAGGTCCAGAACCAGCACCGGATCGCCAAAGACAAGCTCCACCAGTTCACGATCGGCCACTTCTTCCCCAGCTACTCCTTCGACCTGGACCGCACGCTCTACTTCTTCACCTCCGGCCGATACGAGTACCGCAACAAGGGCATGGACCTCACCATCGAGTCCCTGGCCCGGCTGAACCACCGCCTGAAGACCGCAGGCACACCGGTCACGATCGTCTTCTTCCTGATCACCAAAGCCCCGAACAAGTCGATCAACGTGCATACGCTCCAGCACCGCGCGATGCTCCGCGAGTTCCACGAGGCCGCCGACGCGATCAAGGAGCAGATCCGCGAGGGCGTGTTTGAAGCCACAACCGCAGGCAAGTTCCCCGACCTGAACAACCTGGTCGACGAGTACTGGCGTCTGCGTCTGCGTCGGACGATGCACGCCTGGAAGCGCCCCGCGCTGCCCCCGATCATCACCCATGACCTCTACGACGACGCCGGCGACGACGTGCTGCAACAGCTCCGTTCCTGCGACCTGGTCAACAAGCCCGACGACCCGGTCAAGGTCGTGTTCCACCCCGACTTCGTGAACAGCACCTCCCCGCTGTTCGCCATGGACTATGACGAGCTCGTCCGCGCCTGCCACCTGGGCGTGTTCCCCAGCTACTACGAGCCCTGGGGCTACACGCCGTTGGAAGCCATCGCGCTGGGCGTCCCCGCCATCACCAGCGACCTGTCGGGCTTCGGCTCGTATCTCAAAGCCCTGCTCCCGGACCACACCGAGAAGGGCATGTACGTGAACCACCGCCGGGGCAAGGATTTCCACAGCGCCGCCGACGAGCTGGCCGAGCAGATGTTCCGCTTCTGCCAGTTCACCCGCCGGGAGCGTGTGATCCTCCGCAACACCGTCGCGGGCTTTGCCGAGCACTTTGACTGGCACAACCTCGCCCGCCGGTACCACGAGGCCCACGAGCTCGCGCTCGACCGCATCGTGAAGTAACCCGTTTAGCCGACGATCGAAACGCGCGGGTTACGCGTAAGCCTCGACGCTGTCGCACGTGCACACCAGGTTCTTATCCCCGTAGGCATTGTCCACTCGGCCGACCGCGGGCCAGACCTTGTGCTCGCGCAGCGATGACACCGGGTACGCCGCTTGTTCGCGCGGGTAGGTATGCGGCCAACTATCCCCGCATACATGCGCCGCGGTGTGCGGCGCGTGCTTCAGCGGGTTGTCTTCCTGGTCCAACTCGCCGTCCTCGATCGCGCGGATCTCCGCGCGGATCGCCAGCATCGCGTCCGCAAACCGGTCCAGCTCTGCTTTGGATTCGCTCTCCGTCGGCTCGATCATCAGCGTGCCAGACACCGGCCAGCTCATCGTCGGGGCGTGGTACCCAAAATCGATCAGCCGCTTGGCGATGTCTTCGACGCTGACGTGCGCCTGCTTCGCAAACGGCCGACCGTCGAGGATGAACTCGTGCGCGCTCCGTCCGTTCTCCCCGGTATACAACACGTCATACGCCCCGCGCAGCCGGGCCGCGAGGTAGTTGGCGTTCAGGATCGCACGCTTGGTCGCTTCGGTTAAACCGTCGCCGCCCATCATGCGGATGTACATCCAAGAGATCGGCAGGATCATCGGGCTCCCAAACGGCGCCGCCGAGACCATCCCTTCGTCCTCTACGCCGCCGGGCAGGTAGGGCGTAAGCTCCTCTGTGCAACAGATCGGGCCCATGCCCGGGCCGCCCCCGCCGTGGGGAATGCAGAACGTTTTATGCAGGTTCAGGTGGCACACGTCCGCGCCGCAGACGCCCGGCGACGTCAGCCCAACCTGAGCGTTCATGTTCGCGCCGTCCATGTACACCCTGCCGCCATGCTCGTGCACGATCGCACAGGCTTCTCGGATCGTCTGCTCGAACACGCCGTGGGTCGACGGGTACGTGATCATCAGCGCCGCCAGACGGTCGGCATGCTGGGTGGCTTTGGCTCGCAGGTCGTCGAGGTCGATGTCGCCGTTGTCCCGGCAGGCGATCGGCACGACCTTCATGCCACAGATCACCGCCGACGCGGGGTTCGTGCCGTGCGCGCTGGTGGGGATCAGGCAGATGTCCCGCCCCCCGCCCGCCGCTTCGTGCAGCCGCTTGATCGCCAGGAGCCCGGCGTACTCGCCCTGCGACCCGGCATTGGGCTGAAGCGACACGCCGGGCAGACCCGTGATCGTGCCCAGCCAGCTTGCCAGGTCCTCAAACAGCTTGCGGTAGCCCAACGCCTGATCCACCGGCGCGTAAGGGTGCAGCTGCGCGAAGCCCGGCCAGGTCACGGGCATCATCTCCGCTGCAGCGTTCAGCTTCATCGTGCAAGACCCCAGCGGGATCATGCTGTGCGCCAGCGAGATGTCCCGGGACTGCAGCCGGGTCACGTACCGCAGGAACTCGTGCTCGGTGTGGTACGTGTTGAAGACCGGCTGCTGCAGGTACGCCGACGCCCGGTAAAACGACGCCAGCGTGTCGTCCGCCGGTGCTGCTTCTTCAGCGGCGTCGGCCTCTTCGGGCACGAAGACTTCAACAAGCGATTCAAGGTCGGCAACAGTCGACGTCTCATCGAAACAAACAAGGACGATGTCGCCATAGACCACCCGCAGGTTGAACCCTGCTGCCTGCGCCCGCGCCACGATGGCCTGGGCCAGGTCTTCACCGACACACACGCTGACCGTGTCGAAGAACGCATGGTCGTCCACCTGCAAGCCCGCCGCTGCCAACTGGCCCGCGAACGAAAGCGCTAGCCCGTGCACACGCTCCGCGATCCGCTTCAAGCCCGCCGGCCCATGCCAGACCGCAAACATCGACGAGACGACCGCGGGCAAGACCTGCGCGGTGCAGATGTTACTGGTCGCGCGTTCCCGCTTGATGTGCTGTTCGCGGGTCTGGATCGCCAACCGTAACGCCGGCTGGCCATGCGCATCCCGCGTCACGCCGACGAGACGCCCCGGAACCTTGCGGGCGTGCTTCTCGTGGGTCGCCAGGAAGGCTGCGTGCGGACCGCCGTAGCCCATCGGCATGCCGAACCGCTGCGTGCTGCCCACCGCGATGTCCGCCCCGAACTCGCCCGGCGGCCGCAGCAAACACAACGCCAACAGATCGCACGCCACCACCGCCTGCGCCCCGTGCTCATGGGCCTTGGCGCAGACCGCCGAGTAATCCAGCACGCACCCGTCGCTGGCGGGGTACTGCAACAAGACCCCGCAGAGGTCGTCCCCGAACGGGATCTCGTTCAGCTTGCCGATCACCAGCTTCAGCCCGATCGTCCGCGCCCGGGTCCGGACCACCGCCAGCGTCTGCGGGTGACAATCGACGCTGGCGAAAAACGTCTGCCGCTTCTGCCGGCCGATCGCGAAGCACATCGCCATCGCCTCCGCCGCTGCCGTCGCCTCGTCCAGCAACGAGGCATTGGACAAGGGAAGCCCCGTCAGGTCGCTGACCATCGTCTGGAAGTTCAGCAGCGCCTCCAGCCGCCCCTGCGCGATCTCCGCCTGGTAAGGCGTGTAAGGCGTGTACCAAAGCGGGTTCTCCAGCACGTTCCGCTGGATCGTCGGGGGCGTAATCGTGCCGTGATACCCCAGCCCCAGCAGGCTCTTCATCGGCCGGTTCATCGCCGCCAGCTCCGACAACTCCGCCAGCGCCTGGGCTTCGGAACACCCTTGCGACGCACCCGCCAGCGTCATCGGCTCCGCCAATCGGATCGCTGCCGGGATCGTCTGGTCGATCAACTGGTCCAGCGTCTCCGCGTCCACCGCGTCCAACATCGCGCGGAGGTCTGCTTGAGACTGGCCGTGGTGGCGTGACGCGAATGTGTCGTCGGGGGCCAGCGAACTCAAAAAGCCGGGCAAGGTCGTCGGTCTCGTGGTCATCCAGCCAGTGTAGCCGGGCTAAACTCCGGGCATGCCGACAACCAACCAAACACTGGCGGGAATCTTCGAACAGATGGGCCAACTGATGGAGGTCCAGGGCGCCAACCGATTCAAGGTCATCGCTTTCCAGAAAGCCGCCCGTGTGCTGGGTGAGTTGCCCGAGGACATCGCCGACCTGCCGCCGGAGCAGTGGACCCAGATCGACGGCATCGGCAAGGGCGTAGCCGAACGCATCGGCGAATACCTGGAGACCGGCCAGATCGCCGACCACCTCGCGATGCTCGAGGCCGTCCCCGCGGGCGTGCTGGACATGCTCGGCATCTCCGGCCTGGGGCCCAAGACCGTGGCCCTGCTCTGGCAGCAAGGCGGGGTCCAGACGCTGGACGAACTCAAGCAGAAACTCGAAGCCGGCGAGCTCACCGACCTGAAAGGCTTCGGCAAGAAGAAAGCCGAACAGGTCTTGAAGTCCATCGCCTTTGCCGCCACCGCCAGCGAACGCTACCGCCTGGGCAGTGCCATGCAGCTCGCCGAGGCAATTGTCGCCGACCTGTCGGGGCTGGCCAGCGTCCAGCGGTGCACCTACGCCGGCTCGCTCCGCCGGGGCAAAGAGACCATCGGCGACGTCGACATCCTCGTCGCCGCGGCGGAAGACGACCGCAGCGCGATCGCCGAGCGGTTCAAGACCCTGAGCTTTGTCACCGAGATCATCGCCGACGGCCAAACCAAGACCAGCGTCCGCACCAGCCCGGGCATCCAGGCCGACCTCCGTGTCGTCGCGCCCGAGTCGTTCGGGGCGGCGCTCATGTACTTCACCGGCAGCAAAGAACACAACGTCGCGATGCGCGAACGCGCCCAGTCGATGGGCATGACGCTGAACGAGTACGGCCTGAAAAAACTCGACGACGACACGACCGTCGCCTCGGCTGAAGAAGAAGACATCTTTGCGGCGCTGGGGCTGGCCTACGTCCCGCCGGAGCTGCGCGAAGACCGGGGCGAGTTGAAGCTGGCCGAGCAGAACAAGCTGCCGGAGCTGCTGACGATCAAGTGCATCCAGTCCGAGCTGCACACGCACACCACCGCGTCCGACGGCGTGTGGACGATCCACGAAATCGCCCAGGCCGCGATCGAGCGCGGCTACCACACGCTGGCGATCACCGACCACAGCAAGGGGCAGGTCCAGGCCAACGGGCTGAACGAAGACCGCCTGGTGAAACACATCGAGGCGATCCGCGAAGTCGCCGCGGAAGTCAAGGATCAACTTGTTTTGCTGGCAGGGAGCGAAGTCGACATCCTGACCGACGGCCGGCTGGACTACGCCGACGAGCTGCTCGCCGAGCTGGACATCGTCGTCGCCTCGCCCCACGCCTCGCTGGCGCAGGAGCCCAAGAAGGCCACCGCCCGGCTGCTCAAAGCCATCGAGAACCCGTACATCACCATCCTCGGCCACCCCACAGGCCGGCTGGTGCTCCGCAGGGAAGGCCTGAGCCCGGACATCAAAGCCCTGGTCCTGGCCGCCAAAGACCGCGGCATCGCGCTGGAGATCAACGCCAACCACTACCGGCTGGACCTCCGAGACACCCACGCCCGGCTGGCGTTGGACCACGGCGTCAAGCTCGCCATCAACACCGACGCCCACGGCCCGGCCGACCTGGACCAGCTCCGCTTCGGCGTCCTCACCGCCCGCCGCGCCGGCGCGACCAAGGCCGACATCGTCAACGCGATGACCAAGACCCAGCTGGCGAAGTGGTTGAAGTCGACCCGGCCCTGACAATGAATCCACGGCGATCTGCGATCGCCCGCTAAACTGAAACCATGTTGATTCTGCGTTGCCTGTTGTTGTGTGGCATGTTCGCGCTGCCCATTCACGCCCAGCCACTGGCCGAGGCGTTGCGGACTGTCGATACCGCTGAAGCGTTCCCCGAAGCGCTCTGGCAGGTTGAGGTGGTCGAGGTGACGCAGCCGGACCTAGCGGTGGCTTGGCGGCTGATGACCGAGCCGATGAAGACCGACACGATCGGCGCGGTGGACGACGCAGCGGTGTTGCTGGCGATGCGGCCGGTCGAAGAACGGCTGTTCTCGCTGACGGTGTTAGACCTGGACAACGCGGAGCTGGCCGAGGGCTGGGTCGGGCTGGCCCAGACCATGACGCAAGCGATGGTGGATGAAGCCAACGCGTCGGAAGAAGAAGGCCCGAAGTTTGAGGGGCTGATCGCCGTCGGCGACGACACGGTGCCCGCCGATGCCGCGGCGCGTGTGCGGGTGACGATGCTTGTGCCGGGCTCCGCGCCGGCGAGTGTCGTGATGGTTCGGGCGGTGCGAGAGACGCGGGTGGTCGAGCTCTTGGCGGTCAACGTCAGCCTGAGTCTGGACGACACCGCCGCCTGGCTGGAAGCCGGTTTCGCGCTTGAGCCCGAGGCCGAAGACGACGATTCTCAACCGGCCGAGTAATCCTGTTGACCGGCCTGTTGACCGGATCACCGGATCGGGTCGAGCCGATCAACTCAACCCCGCCACGCCTTTTGCGAGTGCTGCGTAGTCCTTCGCGCCGTGGCTGTCCGGGGCGTACTCGAAGATCGTCTGCCCGAAGCTCGGGGCCTCCGCCAGCTTGATGTTGCGACGCACCGGCGGGTCGTAGACCTGGGCCCCAGCCCAAGGCAGGTCCGTGCCACGGGCCTCTTCGAGGAAACCGCGCACCTCGTTGACGACTTCCCCGGCCAACAACGTGTTGCCCTCGTGCATGCACAAGACGACCCCGGCCACCGTAAGGCTGGGGTTGATCCCCTGCCGGAGCATGCCCACCGTCTCCAACAGCTTGCCCAGCCCCTGCAGCGCGAGGAAGTGGGCCTGCATCGGCACGATGACTTCCTCGGCCATCGACAGCGCATTGATCGTCAGCAGCCCCAGGCTAGGCGGGCAGTCCAAGAGCACGTAATCAAACTGCTCGACCAATGCGGCACACTTGCTCCGCAGCACCGTCTGGGCGGTGCCGGTGATCACGCGGTCCGCCAGCTCAGCCTCGACGCCCGCCAGCGAGACCTCCGCGGGCAGGATCGCTAAGTTGTCGTTGAGCCTTTGCACGACCTGCATCGCGCCGACTGCGTCGTCAGCCAACAGGTCGTACATCGAATGCTCGAGTTCATCGGGGTTCACACCAACCGACAGCGTCAGGTGAGCCTGCGGGTCCAGGTCGATGAGCAGGACTTTCAACCCCGCCGCCGCGAGCGCCGCACCGAGGTTGGTGGTCGTGGTGGTCTTGCCGACGCCGCCCTTCTGATTGATCAGCGCAATCAGTCGGCGCTGGCCGGGGGCGGCGGGCTGGGTTTCAGGAGTCGGCTCCGGCTCGGGCGCAGGCCCGGGCGCGGGCGCGGGCACAGCTTCGCCCAGCTCATCGACTTCCTCGACGTCATCGACCGGCTCGGCAATCTCAGCACGCCCCGCCTGCTCCGGCAGCTGCACAATCGCTTCGGCTGCGCGGTCGCCGCAGGTCATCAGGCCCTGATTGCCGATGTGCCATTCGTCGACCCAGTCCGACGCATCATCCACCGTCACCCACGCAGCACAGGCGTCGCTCTCCGCCCAGGCGACCTGAGCATCCCGCACCGCATCGATGTTCGGCGCCAGCTCCGGCTGCGACTTCACCCGCACCAGCACCACCGGCAAAAAGCCCAACGCCTCGCGGAAACGCTGCATCAGCCCCGCCAAGCGCTGGGGGTACTGCTCGATGTGTGCTGCAGTCTCCGGCGACGCGTCCGACTCGCCTTGGTACCAGAACAAGCCCTTGAGCGTCGGCTCCAACCCCTGCTCGCGCATCGCCTGCATCGCGGCCTGTGTGGTCTGGACCGCCCGGCTGAACAGCTGCTGCCCGTTGACCGCATCGGGGTTCCAATCGTGGACCGTGTCGGTCCCGCCGACGGCGACTTTGACCAGGCCGACCGGATGGTCCGCCCCGGCGGCGAGCGTGTGGCCGAAGCTCAACTCCGGGCCGAAGCGGTCTTCGTCTTCGATGTCCCCGCCGGGCAAGCCCGGCTGCAACGGCTCCCACGCGCCGGTGGCCTCGTGGAAGATCAACGCCTTGTCATGCGGCGCGTTCAGCACGCCGGGCAAGGTGTCGCGGTCGCCGTACCCCCGCATATTGGATTGGCCGGCACACAGGTAGATATCGATCGGACCGCCTTGGGACATGCCGGGATTGTAGAGCAACCGTTAGCCCGCGGGCTGGGGCCGAACCCGACGCCAGATCAACCAGCCCCCCAGCAACACCGGCCCGACGATCACCGCCCAAGGCCCCGCCGACACCGTGCCGACGAGTAAATACCCAGACACCCACCCCATCGCTCCCCAAGACCCCGACCATGCCCTGCTCGCGCGGTCCCACAACCCCGGCGTCTCCGTGGCTGCAGGCATGTATTCCTGGATCTCCTCCACGTGCACCGTCAGCGACGCCATCTGCGTCAACTCATCTAGCACGTTCAGCCGACCCCGCATCCTCTCTGCCTCGCTACGCACCCGCGCCAACTCGCGTTCGACCGCCAGAATGTCCTCCAAATCCCCGGTCGATTCGTCCAGGTGACGAAGCAGCCGAGCCTCCTGCGCCTCGGTGCTCCGTAACCTGGAGTCCAGATCGACGTACGCCTCTGTCACGTCAGCGCTGTCGGTCGTCCGCTGGGTCACTTGCCCGATCTGCTCCGCCTGCGCCAGTGCGTCGTCCAGGCGTCCCGCTGGTACCCGCAGCACCCAATACCCCGACCGCGGCTCGCCCGCTGCCCCCTGCTGCTGCCCCGACGCGACGTAACCGTCCATCGCATTGGCCAGCTCGCGCACCCGGGACGAGGTCCCGCTGAACGAATCCACCACCAGGAACACCTCAGCGTTGCGGATGATCCGCCTGGTGGGCTCCATGTCCTGCCCAGCCAACCACTCTCCCGGCGTATGGGCCGACTCCGCGACCTGTTCAAACGCCACAAGATCCGCCGAGCGGGCTTGGCCCTCCTGCTGCCCCTCGGATGCGGGGTCACACCCGCCCAGAGGCAGCATGAAGCCAAACGCCAAACCCAACACCAACACGCGTTTCCCAAAGTTTTTCCGCATCACAAGCCTCCATCCGTTGATCGTTACGGATATAGGCAGGTATGCCTTAAAAACGTTCACGACTCACCGTCTTACGCCGACTAGCACGGGCTCCAGTCGGGATCGAAACAGTCAGCACATGCGCCAAGGGTTGGGTATTTGTCCCTTCGGTCGCCGCATGCTTGCGGAGTCACTCGGTCGGCCTTTCAGCAGCCCCAGAACGCCGGGTCCGTGGCGTCAGCCTCCCCGCTCAAACCGCTCGGCCCCCGCATCCCCCGGGACAAGCAGGCGATTTAGTTCCTCATGCAGCAGTTCCAAACGGGTTTCCATCTCGACAACGTCTTGGTGGCTCGGCGAATACCGCTCAAACATCAATTGCAACTGGCGGGTCAGCATGTCGATCTCGTCTTGCAATGCCTGTGCCTGGGCATTCCGCAGTTGCCGCTCTGCCTGAGCTTGCTGTTCGCGTACACGAAACGCATCTCGTTCCGCCTGGGCTTCCCTCTGTGCTCTCCGCAGATTCTCCCGTTCGGTGACATGTTCTTCGATCTGGTTAAGCAGATTCTGGGCCCGGTCATACGCCTCTGCATTGGCGGTAATGATTAAGAACTCCTCAAAGGCTTCAACCTTGATAAACCCGCTCCCCGCCGGCAGCGCGGAGCCCACCGTCTGTTCGACCGCCCGCGCCAAAGCCGCGGTGCGGCGAAGGAGGTCCATGCCGTCCTCATTACGCGGAGGCAGCAAATCGGTGCAATCCACCACATGGATGTCGTACACCGGTATCGCCTCAGCGAACAGAGCAGCACCCCCACCCCCAAAGCCTTCATCCAATATGCCCGGCCGCTCAAAGCTGCCTCCGCCACCGCCACTGCCCTCTCGACCGCCTGCCTGCGCGTCGGCCACGGGCTGCAACGGCGAGCCTTGCTGGTTGTTGGGCAATAAGAAGCTGATCGAAAGCGCGATCGCCGCGCACGCCGCCAAGGTTCCAAAAGTCGTCTGCATCATGCGTCTCCGGTTACGTTGTTTTGCAATACTCGTGAACTCACTCGCCAACACGTTGGCATCCCCAAACTCATCCAAAGCCAGTCGAACCGCTTCGTCCCGCGGCACACCCCGGGCCTGCAATTCCTCCAGCCGATCTTCCATGTGGTCCCGCAGCTCGTGCGCGATCGCGTCGCGCTGAGTCGGCGTCAGCTTCAGCATCCGCGCCAACAGGTCGAGATACGCTTCGAATTCTTGCTCGGACATGGGGTCCCCCTAGGCATGGTTCAGGTGTTTGTCGCCGGGTGGTTCGAGACCTGGCGTAGCGCGGGCAACACCAGCGACTGCAGCCGGGCGAGGTACGCCTGCCAGGCGGCGGCCTGGGTTTGCAACCGCTTCTGCCCCGCGGGGGTCAGCGCGTACCACTTCCGCTCTCGGCCGGTGGTCTTCTCCCATGTGGGCTTGACCAGGCCTTCGGACTCCAGGCGGTGCAGCAGCGGGTACAGCGAGCCGGCTTTAATGGACTGGCCCGAAGCGAGCTTGAGCTCGCGCTGGATCGCGTAGCCGTACTGCGGGCCGTCTGCGAGGACGCTGAGCACCAGCACATCCAGGCTGCCATGCAGCAGGTCACGTCGGGCTTTGTCGTCCAGCGATGTGGGCATGCCGCCAATATATCGAGTTTCGATATATCGCCAAATGAAATATTGAGATTTGGCATAAAAACCCCCTTCCACTATGCTTCCGGCCCCGATTTGGGGCTTTTCCCTGCCCCGCCCGGCTCGAACCCGACCGGGATTCCGGGAGAGAAAACCTTTTAACCCCTTTCAAGAGAAGCACATGCCCAGCCAAGGTGTCATCAGCCAGGTCATCGGCTCGACCTTCGATGCGAAGTTCCCCGAAGACGACATGCCCGAAATCTATAACGCCGTGTCGATGGAATTCACCGTCGAAGGCAACACCGTCAAGCTCACCGGCGAAGTCCAGAAGCACTTGGGCGGCGGCGAAATCCGCTGCGTCGCGCTGGGCTCCACCGACGGCCTGCAACGTGGCCAGTCCTGCGTCGACACCGGGGCCCCCGTCTCCGTGCCCGTGGGTGAATCCGTGCTCGGCCGGGTCTTCAACCTCCTGGGCGACCCCATCGACCGCAAGCCCGAAGTCGCCGACGCCCCGCGCCGCCCGATCCACCGCAACCCCCCGCCCTTCACCGACCTGTCCCCCAAGACCGAAGTCCTGCAGACCGGCATCAAGGTCATCGACCTGCTCTGCCCGTTCGTCCGCGGCGGCAAGATCGGCCTGTTCGGCGGGGCCGGCGTCGGCAAGACCGTCATCATCCAGGAGATGATCGCCCGTGTCGCCCGTGAGTTCGGCGGCTACTCCGTGTTCTGTGGCGTCGGCGAACGCACCCGCGAAGGCAACGACCTCTGGCGCGAAATGGCCGAGGCCGAGTACACCGACGCCGAGGGCAACACCGCACACGTCCTGGACAAGGTTGCCATGGTCTTCGGCCAGATGAACGAGCCCCCGGGTGCCCGTCTCCGCGTTGCCCTGTCGGGCCTGACCATGTGTGAAGAGTTCCGCGACGCCTCGGGTAAGGAAACGCTGCTGTTCGTCGACAACATCTTCCGCTTCACCCAGGCCGGCTCGGAAGTGTCCGCGCTCCTGGGCCGTATGCCCTCCGCCGTGGGCTACCAGCCGACGCTGGGCACCGAGATGGGTGAATTGCAGGAACGCATCACCTCGACCGAGAAGGGCGCCATCACCTCGATGCAGGCTGTGTACGTCCCCGCGGACGACTACACCGACCCCGCGCCCGCCACGACGTTCGCCCACTTGGACGCGTTCGTCATGCTGCAACGCTCGATCGCTGAGAAGGGCATCTTCCCCGCGGTCGACCCGCTGCAGTCCACCTCCCGTATCCTCGACCCGGGCGTGCTGGGCGAGCACCACTACTCGGTCTCGCGCCAGGTGCAGACGATCCTTCAGCGCTACAAGTCGCTGCAGGACATCATCGCCATCCTCGGCGTCGACGAGCTGTCCGAAGAAGACAAGCTCATCGTCGGCCGGGCCCGGAAGATCGAACGCTTCCTCTCCCAGCCGTTCTTTGTCGCCGAGGTCTTCACCGGCTTCCCGGGCATCTACACCCCGCTGGAAGACACGATCGACAGCTTCGAACGCCTGTGCAACGGCGAAGGCGACGACCTGCCCGAGTCCGCGTTCATGTACGTCGGCACGCTCGACGACGCCCGCGCCAAGGCCGAGAAAATGGCCGCCGAAGCCTAAGCCAGACCACAACATCACTCATCCCCGAAGCCCACGCCACCACGGCGTGGGCTTTTTTCATTCACCCCTCAAAGTCCATTGCCATCAGTTCCGCATCTTCTTTCAAAGGTGCCGCGACCGCGACGTGCTCGTCGTGTACCGCATACGTCTGCAGCGCCTCGCGCGACTCGAGCAGGACGTACAGGCCGTGGGTAAAACCATTGGCGCGGTCGGTGAAGTTCTCGCCCACGTGGAGCGCCAAGATGCCGGGGACTTTGCCCGCCAGCGAACGCAGGCCGTCGAGGTGGTGCTGCTGACGCTCGGGGGGGGTGCTTGGGTTGAACTTGATCCAGACCATGTGGTGAACGGGCATGAAGGGCCTCGGGTTGGGGGTTGGGGTTTAGGAATTTGTGTTGGAGACAAACGGCTGAAGCAACCCGGCGAACGCTTGTTCGCCTTGCAGAAACTCGATCGCGACCTGTGGCACATGAATCGGCACCGGCCAATCCTTGCGCAGGTGTTGCCACTTGGTGTGGTCTTTCATCGTGGTGACGATCGCCGCGTCGTGCTGCTGGGCTTGCGCGACCAGCGCATCAAGCTCTTGCGTTGACCAAGGGTGGTGATCGCCTTGGACCGCTTCATGCACGACCTCTGCATGCTGCTTGACCTGCGCCACAAACGCGCCGGGGTTGCCGATGCCACAGGCCACGAGCACGCGTTGGCCCGCAAACGCCACGTCTTCCCACGCGTGGCGACACATTGCGATCGGCGGGCGACCGTGCCAGCGCTCGACCTCACGTTCCAGTTCCGCCAACTGCTCATCGCTCACCCGGTCCGCTCGCGTGACCACCACCGCATCCGCCCGCGCCAACCCCTTCATCGGCTCACGCAACAGCCCCCTCGGCAGCACGCGCCCAAAACCAAAAGGCTGCGTCGCGTCCACCAGCACCACATCCAAGTCCCGCTTGACCCGCCGATGCTGAAACCCGTCGTCCAGCACAAATACCCCAACCCCCGGCTGCCGCGCCAACAAACTCGCTGCCCCCGCGACCCGGTCCGCATCCGCTTCCACCTCTAGCCCGCGCTCGGCGTACTCCGCTGCTTCGTCGCTGATCCCCGCCGCGTCTTTTCGATACCCCCGCATCAACACGCCCGGCCGCACCCCCTGCTGCGCCAGCCAACGGCAGACCCACATCACCAAAGGCGTCTTGCCCGTGCCGCCGGTCGTCAGGTTGCCGAGGCTAATCACCGGGCGGTCCAAGGTGACGACGCCCTGCCCCGCATCAAACTTCCGGTTCCGCCAGCCCACGCCCACCCGGTACGCTGGCTCCAAGGCAGCTAAGCCCAGCCGCATCAGCCAGGGCCCCACACCCCGCGCCCGGCCGGAGACCACCTGGATGTAACCCTTTTCATCCACTGCCGGAGCTTACCGCGCCGCGACCTGCGTCCCCGGCAGCACGCCCCAGGTTTCCAACGCCTGCCCCAACCGACGCATCGGAAGCCCGACCACCGTCGTCGCGTCGCCTTCCACCTGCATCGGCCACCCGTCCGCCTGCCGATCCGTCAGGTTGTACCCCCCCGCTTTGCCTTGCCACTGGTCCGACTCGGCATAACGCTCAAGCGCTTCTTCGTTCACTCGGCCGCAGCGCACGGTCGCGGTGTCGGTGAAGCTCTGCTGCCGACCCGTCTCCACGTCCAGCAGGCAGACGCCGGTGATGACATGCTGCCAGGACTCGCTGAGGCGTTTCAGCATCGCCAAGGCGTCGCGCTGGTCCGCCGGCTTGCCCACGACCTTGCCCCCGGACTCCACACAGAGCGTGTCCGCCGCGAGGATCAGCTGCCCCGAAGCGTCCTCGGGCAGCGTGCCACGCAGGCTGGTGGCCTTTCGGCAGGCCAGCCGTTCGACCAGCGCCAGCACATCTTTGGGTTGTTCGGGCTGATCCGGGTCTTCAAAAGGCGGGTTCGCAGCCTCGAATACGTACCCCGCTTCCGTCAGCATCTGTGCCCGTCGGGGAGAACGACTAGCCAGCAACAACAACTTGCCTTGCGAAATACTCATCGGACCAGTGTAGCCCAAGCGCTGCAGGCTGTGTCCGGCGCGGGATGCCCCGTAGGTGGTCCCGAAATCGCAACTTATTCAAGGTCCGAGATTATCCCCCCCGATACACCTGATGGCGAGCCGTCGGTACAGTCGGGTCGCTGGGTCGTTGCGTGCAAGGCCGTTCCGCGTGAACGCCGCCGCGAAGACCCGTCATGGACGAAAGGGCAGTTCGGTGAGGACCATCGCGATCATCAACCAGAAGGGCGGGTGCGGCAAGACCACCTGCTCGATCAACCTCGCCGCGGCACTGGCTGACAAGGGGAAACGCACGCTTCTGGTGGATATGGACCCCCAGAGCCACTGTGCGCTGGGCCTGGCTGTCCCCGAAGCCCAGATCCGCCTGTCCACCGCGGAGCTGCTCCGCGCCGGGCTCGACGGGTCGGTCGCGGTGCCCGATGCCGTCTGGCAGATCGCCCGCAACTTCGACCTGATCCCCTCTTCCATGGCCTTGGCCGCCATCGAAGCCCAGCTCCAGCACGCCCCGGACAAAGACCGCCGACTGGCGCAGCTGCTGTCCACCGTCGACGAGCAGTACGACTTCTGTGTCATCGACTGCCCGCCTTCCATCGGCCTGCTGACGTTTAACGCCCTCCGGGCCGCCGCCGAGGTCATCGTCCCCGTCGAGACCGGGTACTTCTCGATGAAGGGGGCCATGAAACAGCACCGCACCATCGAGATGCTCGCCCGCCGGGCCGGCCACGATGTCCGGTTCAACGTCCTGGCGACGATGTACGACGTGCGCACCAAGCTTGCCCGGGAGATCCTCGCGGAGATCAAGCGGCACTTTGCCGAGCAGATCCTGCCGGTCGTCATCAACTTCAACGCCAAGCTCAAAGAGGCGGCGAGCTTCGGGCAGCCGATCACCGAGTACGACGCCACCAGCCGGGGCATGAAAGACTTCGAAGACCTGGTGGCCTGGCTGCTGGCCAACCCGCCGGCCACCGCCGACGAGACCACCGCCGCCGCCGCGGGCCAGAACCCCGCGATGTCCCGCGCCGCAGAGCTCGTCGAACGGGCCCGCATGCTCAGCGCCAAGTCCGCACAGCTGTCGGCCAAGCTCGCCAACGATGCCGATGTCACCGCCGAAGACTTCGCGCCAGCACCCACGCCCACGCCTCAGACCACCGAGACGCCGGCCCCGATCGCCTCACCGATCGATCACCTGGCGCCCGCCCCAGCGACCCCCGCTTCGTCGGCCATACCCGCGCCGCCCACCACGCCTGCGGAACCCGCCGAGCCCGCGCCGACCGTCACCGTCGCCGCCGCCAGCACCCCACCCGGCCCGGAAAGCGAACTCTCCCAGCGCATCGCGGAGCTCTACGGCGTCCGCAAGACCGCCCGGGGCTTGCTGTTCGTCCAGCCGCTCAACGGGGCCCGCTCCGTCGCGATTGCCGGCGACTTCAACGGCTGGAACCCCGAGCAGACCAAGCTCGCCGCCGATGACAACCTCAAAGTCTGGCAAACCCTCGTCACCGTGCCGCCCGGCCGGTACCGGTACCGCCTCGTGGTCGATGGCCAGTGGGTCAAAGACCCCTACAACCAGACCGTTGAAACCAATCCCTTCGGCGAACTCAACAACGTCATCGAAGTGGCCTGATTCCCTTACCCGGACCCGTCATGGACGACGACCGCACCCAGGAAACGCTCGACACGCTTGCGGACCTGTTCCTCACCGGAACCCGCCCCGCCGCGTCGCGCCCTGAACCCAACCCCAAGCCAGTCCGCACCCCCCCGCCGGTGCGGCTGGCCCCCAAGCTACAGGCCCGCGCCAACCAGCGCCCCGCGCACGAGCCCGGCCCCGCCCTAAAGCTGCACCCCGCAGCCCAAGACGAGCCCGCGCCACAGGCCACGCCCCAAGCGCCTGCCGAAGCGCAAGCCCCACAAGCGCAGCCACCCGCGCCCGCTGCACCCGATAACACGCCCGCCGCGTACGTCGAAGCCGTGATGCTCGGCAACCTCCCGGGCCTCGCCGGCCCGTGGTTGACCCAGTACGCCCAGCTCCTGGCGGAGCAAGACGGCCCGGTCGCGATCCTCCACGTCACCGACGAACAGCTCCGTGTCGACCTCGTTCAGCCGATGAAACAGGCCTCGGACCTGCTCACCGACACCGCGCTGCCCGAGCACGCCGACGAGCTTCAAGACCTCTTGGATCAACTCACCCAGCACGCCCACACCCCCGTGCGCACGGTGCTGGTCCACCTCGAGGCCTCGACCCACACGCCGACGCTCGACTGGTTGATGCGGCTGGACGACTGGACCTTCCTCGCCGGCAGCGATGATGCCGCGGTGCTGTCCACCTACCAGGCCCTGAAGAACCTCCACGACGCCAACCCCGCCGCCGCCGCCAAACGTGTCGGCCTGATGGTGCTGGGGTCCGACGAGCCCGCCGCACTCGCCGCGTCCCACAAGCTCAACCAGACCGCGGAAAGCTTCCTGCGGACGCCGATCCAACTCCTGGGCTTCCTCCAGCGGATGTCGCCCGCCAACGCCCGGCCGATCTGCGAGTTCCCCACCGAACACACGCCCTGGCCACAGACCCTCGATTGGCTCACGCAGCTGCCCAACCCCGAGCAAGACGAAGCCCCCGCCGCGCGGATCGAGCCCGCGCCCCCCGTCTCGCCGCCGGCACCTGAACCCGCCCCCGCCTGGGCCACGATGCCTATCCCCGAAGCGGTCGCCGCCTCCGACCCCGAGCCCGCCGCCTCACCCACCGTCCAACCCCAGCCGATCGCCGCGCCGCAACCCACCGCGCAACCCACGCCGACAGCCCCGGCGGCCCCGCCCGTGGCCCCAGCCGCAGAGCCCGACCTCCCGGCCTTGCTAACCGCAGCCGAGGGCCCGATCCCCGCCGGCGTGCCCCTGGAAGCCGTGTGCCCGCAGCAGCCCCTCGTCCAGCTCGTGCTCGATGAGCAGGGTCAGCTCCACCTCACCCGTCGGCACGACCCCAAGCGCCCGAACATCGACGGCCTGCAGGCCGCGGTCCTGGACCTCCTCGAAGCCCGACGCTGGGTCACTGAGCACCTGGACCTGCTCCGCCTGACCCAACGCCAGTGCGTCTTCCACGACAACGCCCAGCCGACGCTCCACCTGTTCACCGACCGCGCCGACTGGGCCACCGGCCTGGCCCAACGCCTAGGGGCCGCCCTCAAGCTCCACCTCCTCAAGCCCGTCACCCTCCAGACCGAGTCCGGCTGGTTCTGCACCCCGCTGAACTGACCACGAGAAACCAGCTTCAATTCATTCTTACTCGCTAGGTTTGCCACCCGGCCAGACACAGCGAGTTATCTAATCCCATCTCCGGGAAGCCCCCGAAGTATCCGCGCCGGAAACGCGTCTATTTTCAACGCCTCGACCAAGGAGCGCCATGCGTCGCCTCTCTCTGCTATTGGCTTTGACGATCCTGTTCACACTGACAGGATGCATCAACGTGTCCCGACCCAGACTGTTCTCGAACCCGACGCCGAGCGTGTCGTGGTCGATTTTGAATCCGAGCCCGGCCGAGACGCGTTTAACAAAGAAGTCGATCGCCTGTACCCGCGGCGTCGAACGGTGTACCAATCACACCACCGATTCCGATAAATCTCAACCTCCGGCCTACCCATAATCCATAACACCCACCACGAAGACCGACTCTCGCCCAATGCCTTCTTCAATCGACAGGTGATCTACGCCGACCGCAACAACGACCTCTTGCTTTCAGACGGTGAGGTCGAGAACTACACCGAACGGCCGCTGCGGTAAACGGCCAATGCTTAAATGGCCGGCTCGCGTTTGACGGCGCAAAGCTCTGCTGCATAATCGAGCTTTCGTCTCTCCAATGCTTCCGGGAACCCCCTGCTGACCACCGCCCCCGACACCACGGCCTTCATCGAATCCGCCAAGGCCCTCGGCCAGGCGATCTGGTTGCTCGCCGGCCGATCCGTCAAACGGCTGATTGTCACATTCGCCTGCGTCTTCGTCGTTACGTTCTTCCCGACCACCGTCATCGTCTGGTTCATGCTTGCTGCGGCCCACCAGGGCGCTATGACGGTGCTGCTGGTGCTCGGCGGACTGCTGCTGATCCCGATCTGTGCGCTGGTCGCCTTTAACTACACCGTCTACGGCGGGCTGCGCGACATCGTTCAGCTCGCCGGCGTCGGCAAAGCCGTGGGCGACGCGGTTGCAGAGCAACTCCAAAAACAGGGGCTGGATTCGGTCACGCTCCCGGAGTTCACCCG
Source organism: Phycisphaeraceae bacterium (assembly GCA_965230305.1). Lineage (GTDB taxonomy): Bacteria > Planctomycetota > Phycisphaerae > Phycisphaerales > Phycisphaeraceae. The sequence goes on from OZ245998.1 coordinate 1,659,993, forward strand.
TGAGCTCCGCAAGCTGCTCAAAACCTACAACCAGGAAATGGGCGACCACGGCAAGGGCTTCCGCGGCTGGCTCGAACGCCGGATCGACGGAACGTTGCTGTTCGTCGTCGGCTTCGTGCTCAACCGCATCGCCAAGGGCTGCGTTGAGAACGGCCGGGTCAACGTGCAACAGTTCGCCACCCACGTCGGCGAGCGGGCCGACCAGATGGTCATCGACTACCTCCGCACCGTGTTGTGGGACCTCACCCGTTTGCTGCTGATCCTTGGGGCAATGATCTTATGGCTGGTGATGTGGCTGCTGTCGCTGGTGCTGAACTGGATACTGTGATCGAGCTACAACGATGTTGATTGTCACCAAATACAGCCTAGCCTTCATCCTGTTCGCGATCGCAGCCTGGTTGTTGGTCGAATATTTCCGGCTGCCTCCCTCTCAAGACCACTTGTCCTACACCAAGGACACGCTTTTGTCGGTGAATCTTGAGGCCGAGCTAGACAGTTACGACCGTTCCGTCGGCGAACAGGCTGACATCGTGCTTCAGGACGCCGGCACGTTCACTTTCCACGACGACCAACCCGGCTTTTCGGCCTTAGACTCACTACGCCGAGGCGATGTGATCGAGGTCTGGTCAGACGATTGGCCGCTGCCACACCCCAGATCATTCGAGGTATATGCGCTCACCGTGAACGGGGAAGCCATCGCAACCTACGAGCAAACGCTCGAGGAAACTCATCGAGCGGGTTACGCCTTCACCGCCGCAATCTTCGGTGTGCTCGGAAAGCTCGCACTCTCAATTACCGGCTGGGGCAACGACAAGCAGGCCCGACGATACAGGAAGCTACGCTTTCTGCATTCACTGCTCGGGCGCTGATCGGCCGACTGCTTCAACCCAGGTCCACAGTCCAAGCCCGGCTCTGACCATGCAAAGTCAACCCACCCCGATACCGATCAATCCGCTGGAAGTGCTGGGCCGCGCCGACACCGACCCCCAATCGCTCAAGCCCTATGAAAAATTGGTATTCACCCTCTACAACTTTGATCTGATTGCGGACATGGAAGGGTGGGATCACTTTTTCACCCACGAACACCACTTCGCCTGGTACGACGAAATGAAGCACTGGCTAGACAAGATCGACGATATACCATCCCTTTCGCTGTTGGAGGAATATGAGAATCACCTTGCTACGCAAGGCGTCGAAGTAAATCCCGCAGCGATCAATGAACATCTTTGTCTGGCAAATCAAAACAACTTCGAGACGCCCCGCGACTGGCGCAATGATTACAGCGAGCTCCGTCCAAGAAGATGGAACAAAGCGAATTTCTACTTACAACAAAACGGGTATCAGTTAATCGGCGAGTAACGCCCCCACCCTCACCGCCCGACCGACTCGGGGTCGAGGATCGACTCGGCGATGGTCTGCACAATGCGGTCTTGCAGGCCCTTGACCTCGGCGTTGGACGCGACGCCGCCGAAGCCGTTGACGAGGATCGAGAACGTGAAGACCCGCAGGTCCCCGCCGGGGGTTTCGGCAGGCAGCACGAGGTAGCCCGACAAGGTCGAGACGGAGTTGATGTACCCCGACTTGCCGTAGACAAACGCGCCCCCGGGCAGGCCCCGGAACCGCCCGTCGAGCGTGCCGGCCCCGATCCGTTGGCCGGCGGCGTCTTCGCCGGCAAACGCCAGCGAGGACAGGTACACCGGCCAGGCGTCTTCGTCCCGGTACATCACGCCAAGCAGCTCGTTCAGCAGCCGAGCGGTCACCCGGTTGCCCCGTGACAAGCCCGAGCCGTCCGCGATCTCGACGACCGCCGCCCGCGCGCCCAGCGTCTGCGTCAGAAACCGCCGCATCGCCGCTGCCCCGTTGCCCCAACTGCCCGGCGAGCCCGTAACCGCCCGGCCCATCCGCTTCATCAGCGCTTCCGCAAACATATTCTGAGAGTTGCGGTTCACACGCTGCAGCACCAAAGGCAACGCCGTCTGCACCCGGTGCAGCACCACGCCCTCGGGCAACGCGTCCTCGGCGTTCGGCCGAACGACTTCATCCACCGAAATCCCCCGCTGCAGCAGGCGCGACGTCAACAACTCCCCTAGCAGCATCGGCGGGTCGTGGAACGTGATGCGGTAGGGCGACGTCGCCCGGTACGCGACTCGGCCATACGCACGCAAACGGTTGGTGCCCAGAATCCGATCCAGCCGGGGCGAGTGGGTCGCGTCGGTCACGAGCTGGTTCTCGATCTCCAAAAAGGGCATCGACGGGTACAGCTGCACCACGCCCGTCTGACCCGGCACGGACGCAGGGATCAGCTGCACATCCAGTGTGTTGCGACAGAAATTGATCCCCGCCACCTGGGCGCAGTAGTGGTTCCGCAACTGATCGGCGGGCCATTCTTCATGGATCATCTGACGGTCAAAGACACGGTCGTCCACCACCAGCCGAGCAAACCGCGTGTGGCCGGTGGCTTCGATGGCGTCAACCCAGTGAGTAATCAGGGCTTCAAAGTCCAGGCCATGGGCTTCCAGGAGCACCGGGTCCCCAAACGCCGGGTCGCCGTCGCCCACAATCACCAGCTCCGGCAGCTCGCCGCCCATGCCCGGCTGGTCGGGCTCGATCAGCACCAGGTCCGTCTTGAACACGAAGTCCGGCCCAAGCAACTGCAACGCCGCCGCGGTGGTCAAAAGCTTCATGTTGCTCGCGGGGATCATGGGCTCGTCGGCGTCGATCTCCGCCAGCGTTTGGCCGGTCTGCAGATCGACAACGCAGACCCCCGCCACCGCGTTGCCCAGGTCCGAGGCAATAAACATCTGCTCGATGCGTGTCTCGACATTGCCAAAGGCAGACGTCGCCGCTGCGCAGACTATGACCCAAGCCGTGACCAACCGTCGTGTCATCCGTGAACTCCTGATCGTGAATCCGCCCGCTATGGGCACCATCCTGATTATCGCCGAGACCCCCGCCGGTGTCTAAAAAACAACCGGCGACGGGCTTCCCCGTCGCCGGCGTGGATTGATAGTTAACTCGACCGAATCAATCTTCCGGCGCGTTCATGTTCACATCCATGACATACCAAGAGCCGCGGTAACGGATCAGCTCGAACTTGAAGTGGCGCTCGATCTCGCGCTCCTTCTCTTCGCCTTCATCGTCCCGGTATTTTTCTTCTTTGTTGTAGGTCACTTCGATGGTCACCTCAGCCATATCGCCAAAGCGATCTTCCTCAGCGATTTCAAAATCGACTTCCCATTCTTTGATGCCTTCCATGCGCTGGACTTCGCCAATCCAGCCAAACGCCTGCCGATAGAGAGCCGCTTCAGGGAACTCTGTCGCCAAGAGGTCCTCGGGCGGAGCCAGTTGCGTCAGCGCGCCAGCATCGCCCTTTTCCAAAGCCTTCATAAAGCCCTTCACCGCCGACTCCGGGCTGCCGCCCGAACCGCAGCCCACCAACATCAGCGAGCCCGCCATCAATACCGCCATCGCCATCATCCGAATCTTCATTGCACCGAGCCTCCCAATAGGGTTGTGTGTTCTGTCACAGGAACCATTTCGAGCGTACCCGATGCATCAACGTCCAGCAACGCTTCTTCAAGCCCCTGAACCGCCTCCTCATCATCGGTGTCGGGCATCGGCAACCGACCGACCGCCACCAGGTGAGGGCTTTGGCTCAAGGCCTGCGGAAACTGCACCGGGTAGTCAAACACCGGCCACGTCGAGGGCAACGCTTGCCCTTCGATCAGGTCCACCCCTGCTTCGGCGTACGATGCCGAGATCAACTCCGTGCAATACAGCGAGGACGGATCACTGGCGTCAAACGCATCATCGAACCCCACCCCTTCATCAAAGTACCACTGCGCCTGGGCCCCCGCCGCCGACGCCAGCTCGCGCTGCGCCTCGGGCACGCGGTACACCCCGACCATCTCGATGTTCGGGTCTTCAAAGAACTGTTCAAAGCTCTGCCGCAGGATCCACCCCGGCGACTCGCCGTGGGCCGGCACCGCGTGGATCACCCAGGGCGCGCCCGCTTCATCGACAAACACGATCCCCGCGTGCGACCACAACCCGCCCCGCGAACCGATCAGCACCGCCTTGCTCCGCCACCCCTTGCCCCGGACCAAGACCACATCCCCCGACAGGGCTTCGTAATGCTCTACCTCCGGCAGCTCCGCAACCGCCTCTGCGTCGGCCGGGCTGAACGCCGGGCTGACCCGCCAACCCAGCCAGACCAGCAGGCCGACCCCCAGGCAGCACAGCAACACACCCCAGCCGGGCGTGGGGGTTGCTAAATGTTGTTGTCGACGCACCGCAGCCATAAGCCGGAACTCCCTAGTCAAACGTCCCCCGAACCAACCTCACCTCTTCAAGCTAACGCCCGTTCTCGCAATGAGCAACGGATTTCCCGCGGGCTTTCCCGTCCGCGACAAGCAGACGCCTTGGATTCCCAATTGTTCCCCCGTTTTGACACCCCAATTCCCTTCAGGTTCCCGAAAAACACTGGACATGGCCGATCTGAACGAAATAAGCTGCCGATTGATGCGTTGACCTGTTTGAGCTTGACTGTGTTGTGACATCCTGATCGAGAGCGTTGCCATGCCCAACTCGATGCGTCCGTTGTCGTCTAGCCGATTCGGCGTGCCTCAGGCCCGCCACCTGCTTCGCCGTGCCGGTTTTGGGGGGTCTGAGCAGCAGGTTCAGGCACTCGCCCACATGGGCCCGCGCGGCGCGGTGGAGCACCTGCTGGATTTCGCGCCCGCCATTCGGATGCCCGAGCCGGACCTGGACCCGGATGTCAAACGCCCCATGACCGACGAAGAGCGGTCGGCATACAACCGGGCCCGTCGGGAAAGGGACGAAGCCTTCCTGGCCGAGCACAACCGAGAACGGGGCCGTCGACGCCGGCTCGATCGTCGGATGCTGATCGACCTGCGCGAGTGGTGGCTGGACCGACTGGTCGATACCCCCGCGCCGCTTCAGGAGCAGATGACCCTGCTCTGGCATGACCACTTCGCGTCCACGCACCGCAGCGTCGGCGACACCTACAAGCTCTACCAGCAGAACCAGATGTTCCGCCACAACGCCGCGGGCTCCTTCAGCGATCTCGCGCTGGGCGTCGTCCACGACCCCGCCATGCTGACGTTCCTCAACAACGACAACAACCACAAGCGTCGGCCCAACGAGAACCTCGCGCGTGAGTTGATGGAACTCTTCACCCTAGGCGAAGGCCAGTACACCGAAGACGACATCAAGCAAGGCGCCCGCGCCCTCACCGGCTACTTCGTCGACGACCACCACTTCGTCTTCCGCGAAGGAGCACACGACGATGAAGACAAAGTCATCCTCGGCGTCTCGGGCAACCACAACGGCGACGACTTCGTCCACATCCTCCTCCAACGCCGTGAGACCGCGCGCTACATCGCCCTCAAGCTTTACCAGCACTACGTCGCCGACCTGGGCGATACCTCCGCCGCCTGGCCCAGCGGCGTGCCCCGTGAACATCAACGCGCCATCCTCGATCTCGCAGGACTGCTTTGGCAGAACCAGTACGACCTCCGCGAGACCCTCCACACGCTGCTCCTCAGCCAAGCGTTCTACAACCCCGAAAACGTCGGCAACAAGGTCAAATCCCCCGTCTACCTCGCCACCTGCCTCCGCCGCACCACTGGCTGCCCCGCACGCAACCGCGGCCGGGTCCAGGACGCGCTCCGCGCTGCGGGGCAAGACCTGTTTAATCCCCCCACCGTCGCCGGCTGGGACCGTGGCCAGGATTGGATCTCCACGTCCTCGCTGTACCTGCGTCAAAACCTCGCGCTGTACCTGCTCACCGGGATGGAGCCCAACCGCCGGTTCCGTGATAGCCAGATCGACTTTGACCCCTCACCCATCCTGGCCGACTTGGAAGAACACACCCCTCAAGCCATCGCCAACCGCCTCTGCGATGTGATGGTCGGCGAACACCTGCCTGCCCCCCGCCGCGAGCCGATCACCCAGTTCATCGCCCGGCAGGACAACCCCACAGAAACGCCCCAACTGGCCGCCACGATGGTCCTGATCACCGCCCTCCCAGAATTCCAACTCTATTAAGCCCAATCCCCAAATCCCAACCCCATAAACCCAATGTACGACACCCCCTTCACCCGCCGGCAATTCCTGAATACGAGCCTCGCACTGGTCTCGACCTGTGGCACCGTGCCGCGCTTCCTCGCGCACGCCTCCACCGCCGTCGCCAACCCCAGCGACCCCGACCAGCACCGCATCCTCGTTGTCATCCAGCTCTCCGGCGGCAACGACGGGCTCAACACCGTCGTGCCCATCGGCGACCCGGCGTACCACAACGCACGCCGCGGACTCGCGCTGCCCGAAGACAACCTCATCACCCTCGACACAGACACCGGCATCGCGCTGCACCCGTCCATGCGCGGCTTCGCCGACCTGCTCTTCGAAGGCCAAGCCTCCATCGTCCAGGGCGTCGGCTACCCCAACCCCAACCGTTCGCACTTCGCCTCCATGGACGTCTGGCACACCGGCGACACCCTCGCCGGCAACCGCGGCGGACGGGAGACCACCGGCTGGATCGGCCGGGCCATGGACCACGCCTGCGCCCACCACGGCCAGGACCCCAACCTCGCCGTCGTCAGCATCGGCAGCGAAGCCCCCCTGGCGACCCGTGGCCAAAACGTGAACCCCGTCGCCTTCCAAGACCCCAACCTGTTCCGCTGGATGGGCAACAACATCCACCCCGCCTTGGCCGAAGCCTACGCCGGGCTCCACGAGGGGGAGACCCCCAGCACCGACGCCGCCGCCTTCGTCCACCGCACCGCCTTGGACGCCCAGCTCGCCTCCGACCAGCTCCGCGATGCGGTCCGCATCGACACCGACAACGAGTTCCCCCGTGGCAACCGCCTGGCCCAGCAGCTCAAGCTGATCGCCCAGATGATCAAAGCCGATCTGCCCACGACCGTCTACTACGCAGCGCTCGGCGGCTTCGACACACACTCCGGCCAGCTCGGCACGCACAACCGCCTGCTGTCGAACTTCTCCCAAGCGGTCTCTGCCTTCCAGCGCGAGCTCGCCGACTCCGGCCACGACCAACGCGTCACCACTCTGGCGTTCAGCGAGTTCGGCCGCCGCGTCTCCCAAAACGCTTCTCAAGGCACCGACCACGGTGCCGCCGGCCCGGTCTTCGTCCTCGGCCCGTCCATCACCCCAGGCCTGATCGGCGAACACCCGTCCCTGACCAACCTCGACCAGGGCGACCTCATTCACCACACCGACTTCCGCTCCGTCTACGCCTCGCTCCTGGGCGACTGGCTCCAGCTCGACGCCGCGCCCATCCTCGGCGGCCAATTCGCCAGCGCGCCACTGATCCAAACGTATGCGTGAGCCCGATCACTCCGGCCGACGCTTCCCCGCGCGCCGGGCCTTGATCTGCCCGCGCTGCTTCTTCTCGTCAAGCCGACGCTGGTTCGCCCGCTTCGAAGGCTTGGTCTTCTTCCGAGGCTTGGGTCGATGCTGAGCCTGCACCAGCACCTCGCGCAAGCGGTCTAAACACTCGCCCCGGTTCCGCGACTGGCTGCGGTGCTCGTCGGACGTGATCACCAGCCGGTCCGGGTCCGCCGCCCAGTACCGCGAGCCCACCTCCGCCAGCCGCCGGTACGCCCAGCCGGGCAGCGCCTGCTCAAGCGCTGCCCCGGACACCGTCAGCGTCGCGCGCGAGTTCACCTTGTTGACGTTCTGCCCGCCCGGCCCGCCGGACCGATCGTACCGCCACACCAGCCCCCCCTCGGGCAGCGACAGCCCGGGCGCGACCTCCACCAACGCCCCCGAGAACGAGACCGGCTTCGTCTCGTCTCCCGTTTGCGGGTCCGGTTTCGGGTTATCGTCAGGCACGTTCAAGGCAACCTCGCTTCATGGCCGTTAGGTTCATTATCGTGAATCAGACGACGAACACATCGACCTCTTCTCCCCCCCAGGCCAACAGCAACGGCTCACGCAAGCTCAGCCCTTGGCAGAAGCAGCTCCACGATGTCATCTTCGAGGCCGAGACGCCCACGGGCAAGCTTTTTGACCTGGCGTTGTTTGTCCTGATTATCCTTTCGGTCATCGCGGTCATGCTCGAGACCGTCGAGTCGATCGACACGAAGTACCACACCCAGCTCTACATTGCCGAGTGGGTCTTCACGGTCCTGTTCACGATCGAATACGCGCTCCGGCTGATCTGCGTCCGCAAGCCCTGGCGCTACGCGCTGAGCTTCTATGGCATCGTCGATCTGCTGGCGATCCTGCCCCTTTACATCTCACTGCTGCTGCCCGGCAGCCAGTCGATCGCGGTGGTCCGCGCGCTCCGGCTGCTGCGGATCTTCCGGGTGCTCAAGCTCGCCCGCTTCGTCGCCGAGGCCAACCTGCTGAAGCGCGTCATCTGGCAGAGCCGCGAGAAGCTGATCGTCTTCCTCTCGGCCATGTTCATCGTCGTCGTCCTCATGGGCACACTGATGTACCTCGTCGAGCAGTCCGGCGACCACCCGGACATCCACTCGATCCCCGAAGGCGTCTACTGGTCGATCGTCACGATCACCACGGTGGGCTACGGCGACTTCGTGCCGCACACGTTCTGGGGCAAGGTCATCGCCGCGGTGATGATGGTGCTGGGCTACAGCCTGATCATCGTGCCCGTGGGCATCTTCACCGCGGAGATCATCCGCGCCGACCGCAAGCAGTCCACCGAAAGCTGCCCCAGCTGCAACGCCGAAGGCCACCGCCTGGGCGCCAAGTACTGCTACCGCTGCGGCGACCCGCTGAACGATGACCCAACCCTGGGCGAAAATCCCGGCTAGCGCATCGTATCCGTCCGGCGGGGTCTAAAATCAAGCGACTCAGGAGGTGCCCGATGCGGACCGCTTGGTGCGCTTGCTTCACAGTATGTTGGATCCCCACCGCAGCAGCCCAAGAGCTCGGCGATAACTTTGCCCAAGTCCCCCGGCTGGGCGGCTTCACCGCCGACCGGCGGATCGAATGGGTCGAGGCGCCCAGCCAAGGCGAGCTCTTCCCCGTCCAGGTCAACGGCCACTGGGGCCATACCAACGACCAAGGCGAATTGGTGAACTACCCCGAATTCGACTGGGCCGACGACAGCGTCCAAGGCATGGTCCGTGTCGTCCGCGACGGCTTCACGTTCTACGCCTTCACCGACATCGACCGCCGCCCGTTCGGCGGCACGCCCGTCGCCCGCCCGTACCCCTACGCCGACCGCTTCAGCGAAGACTACGCCCTCGTCGGGGACGGCGAACGCTTCGGCTACATCGGGCTCGACGGCGACTTCATCACCCCGATCGTGTTTGAAGACGGCCTGCGTTTTAAGCAAGGCTACGCCGTGGTCATGCTCGAAGGCATGTGCGGCATCATCGATGTCCGCGGCGAAATGATCGTGCCCCCCGTCTTCGCGTCCCTGCGTTCTTTCCACAACGGGTATGCCGCCTTCAAACGCCCGGACACCCAGGACGGCACGCCCGGCAGCGTCGGCTACATCGACATCATCGGCCGGGTCCAGTTCGAAGCCCCGCCGGGCACGATCGACGAGCTCGGCGACTTCAACGAAAACTACGCCCGCGCCCGGGTCGGCGATCAATGGGGCTACCTGGACACCAACTTCGATTGGCACATTGAACCCCAGTACGCCGGCGCCCGCGACTTCACCAACGGCTACGCCGCGGTGCTCGTCGAAGACGAGGGCTGGGGCTATATCGATGTCAGCAACCGCTTCCAGATCGCCCCCGTCTTCCAATCAGCAGACGACTTCGACAGCATCTTGGCGATGGTCCAGCACGAGGACAAGTGGGGCTACATCGACCAGACCGGACGCGTCCTCATCGACTTCGTCTTCGATGAAGCCGAGCCCGTGTTCCGGGACTACGCCCGGGGCAGCCTCCGCGAACTCCCCGGACAAACCTTCTACCTGGACGTCTCCGGCCGAGCGGTCTGGCATCCGCTCCAAGCCCTGGAAGGCTTCGTCGATCGGCGCATCCGCCAGCGTTTCGAAAACGAGCCTACGGTGCTCATCGTCGCCCCCCCACCCTTCCGCGAGCCGCTCCCCGCCGCCTACCCGCCGGAGTTCCTTTACGACGAGGGGCTGCCCCGGGACTAGCTCTCGCTTTTCAACGCCCGAGGCTGCGTCTCGACCACCTTGATCTCCGCGGGAAGCTCCTTCTGAGACTTCGCGCCGAGTTCTTCAAACCGGCGCGTCTGAGGCAGCACGCTGGTCTCCATCGAGCCCACCAGCTTGTTGTAGTGCGCCACCGCCGACTCGATCGATTTGCCCAAGCTGCCCACATGCCCGATCGCGGTAGCGACGCGCTTGTGCAGTTCCTGCCCCAGGTCCGCGATATGCCGGGCGTTCTCCGCCACCCGCTCTTCGCGCCAACCAATCTCCACCGCCTTCAGCAGCGCGATCAGGGTCGACGGCGTGGAGATCACCACGTTGCGATTAAACGACCACTCCAACAACTCGGGATCGCGCTGCAGCGCCGCCTGCAAAAACGCTTCCCCGGGGATGAACATCACGACGAAGTCCACCGACCGGCTGAGCTCGCCTTGATAGGACTTGCTGGACAGCTCCTTGACCCGATCACGGACATGCTGGGCGTGCTGCCCGAGCTTGGTGTCGCGCTCGTGGTCTTCGGTGGCCTGCACCGCCGAGATGTATGCGTCCAACGGCGTCTTCGAGTCGACCACAACCTCGCGCCCCGCCGGGAGCTTCACGACCATGTCCGGACGGTTGCCGTCGCTCACGGTGACCTGCTCAGTGAAGTCGCAGTGCTCGATCATCCCAGCCAGTTCCGCGACACGCTTCAGCTGCATTTCGCCCCATCGGCCGCGCGCCCCCGCGTTGTTCTTCAGCGTGTTCACGAGGCTCGCCGTCTCCCCCCGCAGCGCCTTCTGGTCCACCAGCATCGTCGTCAACTGTTGCCGCAGCTCCCCGTAAGCCCCCTTGCGGTCTTTCTCGATCTCGCTGACCGCCGACGCGTGCTTGTCCAGGCTCTCCCGCACCGGCTTCAACAATTGCTCGATCGCCGCTTTGCGTTGCTCCAGCTGGGCAGCCGCGTCCTTCTGCTCGCCTTCGAGTTTCTGCGTCGCCAACTGCAGGAACTGATCGTTGGCCTGCTTCAGCACATCCTGCGCCAGCGATTTGAACTTGTCGTCCATCCCCTCCGCCTGCGTGCGTAGCCGGACCAGCTCCCCGTCCTTCTCCGCGAGGGCGCGTGTGTGGGCCTCGATCTGATCGACGTACCCCTCGATCGCCTCGCTCACGATCCGCCAGGTCCTGCGACACCCGATCCCGATCGCCCGCCAACGCCTGCCGGGACGTGAAGAGGTAGACCGACAGCCCCACCAAAACAAGCGACAACACCGCCAACGCGATCAAGGCATAGAGCATGCTATGAGTTTACCCCTCTGCCACGGAAAAGGTCAGCCGTGCGATTCCAGCGCTTTGACCTTCTCCAGCCGACGCTCGAACCGCTCCTCGGGCGCGAACGCAGCCGCAGCAAACGCGCGAACCAGGTCATACGCCAGTTGTGGGCCGATGATCCGCGAGCCCAGGCAGAGCACGTTCATCGCATCATGCTCCACGCCCTGCCGGGCCGAGTAGACATCATGGCAGACCGACGCGCGGACGCCCGTCAGCTTGTTCGCCGCGATGCACGCCCCGACCCCCGAACCACAGAGCACAATCGCCTTCTCCGCCTGCCCGTGCTGGATCGCTTGCCCTGCGTAGCGCGCAAAGTCGGGGTAGTCATCCGCCGGGTCCATCTCGTACGCACCCAGGTCCAGCACCTCATGCCCGTCGGCCTCAAGGGTCTGAATCACTTCTTGCTTCAGCGGGAACCCGCCATGGTCACAGGCGACAGCGATTTTCATGGCGGTAGTTTACTACCCCGCGCCCCCGTCAACCAGACGCCGCATCACCCGGTGGGGACCGACCCCCGGGACCTCGAAGATCGGCGACACGCAGGCCCACCCGTGCTTCTCGTAGAAACCGATCGCCGCCACCCGCGCGTTGCACCACAGCCGTTGCGCCCCGACCCGCTCGTGACACGCCCGCAGCAACGCGCCGCCGACGCCCTGGCTCTGGTACGCCGGGTCCACCGCCATGCCCCGAAGCTGCGTAGCGTCCTTGTTTTCCAAGGGCGCCCGCATCAGCGTCACACAGCCCACTGCCTCGCCCCCGGCCGTCACCGCCGCGAGATGAACCGTCGCCGACGCCGCATCGCCGGGGAAAGCCAGGTCCCGCCGATCGGGCGTGCTCAGCACCGCTTCACGCAAAGGCATGATCCGTGACACGTCGACCGGTTGGACCGCCCACGAGCTCATCCGTGGACCGATTCCAATAGGTCTTCCAGCAGACCCGTCGTTCGCAGCGTCTCATCGGGCGACTTGAACGCCGGCCGACCATGCAGCACCGTGTCCGCAAACGCATCCGCCTCCAACCCATACAGCGGGCTGGGCGCGTCCACCTTGAACGTCTGATCCACCGGCGCGCTGCCCCCGCCATCCTGCTTCGGCGGCGTCTGCCCTCGCAGCCGATAAACCGCCTGCTCCGCCGGCGGCTTCCAAGGGATCGGCACCTCGATATAGCCCCGGTCGCCCATGATCATCAGCGTGTTGTCCGCCTGGGCGGTCATCGCGCACTGGAACGTCGCCAGCACGCCGTTCTCAAACTGGATGTACCCGCCCGCCAGATCATCGACCCCCGTCTCATGCACATGCGCCTCGGCGTGCACATCCACCGGCAGGCTGTCGGCAATCAGGCACGCCGCATCCAGACAGTAGCACCCGATATCCGCCAGCGCGCCGCCTGCCTTGCTGAGATCAAAGCGGATGTTGGTCTCCGCAGCAGTCTTCTGCGTCGCGTAACAAAAACTCGCGCGGATCAGTTTCAGCTTGCCGATCTGTCCCTCGCGCACCGCCTTCAACCAGGCGTGCGTCAGCGGGTGGCAGCGGTACATGAACGCTTCCATCAGCACCCGCCCGTTGGCCTCCGCTGCAGCAAACATCTCCCGCGCCTCAGCACGGGTCATCGCCAAGGGCTTCTCGCAGAGCACATGCTTGCCCGCGTTCAACGCCCGGATCGCCCACTCGTGATGGCTGTGGTTCGGCGTCGCCAGGTAAACAGCTTGAACTGCCTCGTCGGCGAGCAACGACGCATAGCTGCCATGAGATGCCGGGATGTCGTGTTCCAACGCAAACGCCTCCGCCTTGTCCGCAGAGCGCGAAGCGACCGCGACCGCCCGGGACTGCTTCGCGCCCCGAATCCCCTGCGCGAACTGCCGGGCGATGTTGCCTGTTGCAAGAATGCCGAAATTCAACATGCCTGCAGTTTACGGGCTGTACCGCCTCGCTAACGTGCAGATATGCGAAACACCCTGACCCTTTGCGTTCTGCTTATAGCCAGCTCCTGGCTCTCGCCCGCCAGTGCGCAGCGATTGGATTGGCCGGTCTCCCAGGTGTCCCAAGGCCATCGTTTCACCGAAGGCCCTGCCGTGGCGCCCGACGGCCGGGTGTACTTCACCGACATCCCCGACCGGACCATCCACATCTATGACCCGGGCACAGGCGAAACCTCGATCTTCACAGAGAACTCCGGCGGCACCAACGGGCTTTGGTTCCAAGGCAATCGGCTATGGGCCTGTGAAGACCGCATCCGCCGACGCTTGGTCAGCTACGAGCTCGACCACGATGGCGGCGAGCCGGTGTATCACGTCCACGCCGACCGCTTCAACGGCGGACGACTGAACAGCCCCAATGACCTCGCGGTCGACCCCGACTCGGGCGTCTACTTCACCGACCCGCGCTACGGCAACCGCAACAACCTCGAGCAGCCCGTCGAAGGCGTGTACTACCAGCCGGCCGAGGGCGATTTGATGCGCGTCCTGGACAACCTGGCCCGGCCCAACGGCATCGGTCTGTCGCCCGACGGCACGACGCTCTACGTCGCCGACCACGGCGCCGGCCAGATACTCGCCTACGCCATCACCGCGCCGGGTGTGCTCGAACCCCAGCCGGTGTTCTACGCGCTGCCCGGAAGGCAGAACGGCCCGGATGGGATCTGGGTCGACACCCTCGGCCGGGTCTACATCACCGTGCCCAGCCAACAGCGCCTCGTCATCGTCGATGACCAAGGCCAACCAATCGGCCGCGTCCACCTGCCCGAAAACCCCACCAACGTCACGATGAACGCCGACGAATCTACCCTCTACGTCACCGCCGGCCGATCGCTGTACCGCGTCGATGTGCAGTGGCCAGAGGCGCCAAGCGAAGACTAAGCCTGCCCGATCAAACGGTACCGCATGCCCAGGTTGATGATCTTCATCAGCAAGTCGTCGTAGTCGATCCCTGCTGTTTCCGCGGACTCCGCAAAGTCCTCGCCGTAGCCGATCTCGGGGTTCGGGTTGGCTTCCAGCAGATACACCTGCCCGTCCTCGGTCAGCCGCAGGTCCATCCGCGCGTAGCCGGACAACTGCAAGACCTTGTACACCCGCTTGCAGTACCGCGCGATCTGCTGCTCAAGCTCCGGCGACAGGTCGCGCGCCCGGTGCGTGTCGATCCCCGCCTGCTTGCGGTAACGCATGTCCCACTTGCCCTTGGCTGAGGCGATCATCGGCGCCCCCTCGGGCAGGTTCTGGATCGTCATCTCCCAGACCGGAAACGTCTGCAGGCGCTGGTTGCCCATCACCGGCACGTACAGCTCGCGGCCGGGGATGTACTGCTCAGCGATCGCGTCCGTCCGGACGTTGCGGTGGATGAACTCCACACGCTCGGCCAAAGCGGCATCGTCGTGCACCACCGACGCCTGGCTGATGCCGATCGACCCTTCTTCCGTCAGCGACTTCACGATCAGCGGGTAAGCCAACGGCTTGTGCTTCCGCACGCGCTGCCCGATCGCAAACACCTGGAACCGCGGCACCCGCAGCCGGTGATGCCGACAGATCATCTTGGAGATCGCCTTGTTGTGCGCCAGCATCAGCCCGCGCGGGTTGCAGCCGGTGTAAGGCAGGCGGAGCATCTCCAGCAACGACACCACGTGCGCGTCGAACACGCCCACGCCATCGAACTCTTCCAACAGATTGAACGCGATGTGCGGCGAAAAAGATTCCACCGCTTCACGCATCACCGAAAGGTCCGAGCCCACGCCCAGCGGAAACACCTCGTGCCCCATCTCCTTCAGCGTGGCCACCACATCAAACTCAGTCTTGTACGGATTGGTCTCTGCCTCAGACTTCCCCTCGATCGAGTCCGGCGGAACCAGCGATTCATGAACAAGCACCAGGATGCGTTTGCGTGTGCGTTTGGGCATGGTTGGGCTCGTCAAACCGCTACCGGCTGGGTGCCGCGGTGGAGGTAGTTCATCGTCTGTACCGCGACGTACACCATCACATCCGTCCGGGCGTGCATCTCCGGCTGCCTGAGCCTTAGCTTCAGCTCGCGGCAGCGGTCGATCATGTCCGTCAAGACCTGGTCGATCGTGTACGGGTGCGTGCCGGTCCAGCGGGCGACGTGGTCCCGGACCTCCACGCGGATCCGCCGCAGAAACGGCGCCGCCGCCTGCCGGTGCTTGTCCTTGGGGTCGTCCGTAAACAGCCGGCGCAGGTCCCGGTCGATGAAGTCCGGCCAGTCATCCAGGTACCGCATCCGCTTCTGCCGATAGTGCTCACGAAGTGTGATGCTCAGCGTGGACAACGGCTCGACCTTCCGGCGGGCTTTGTTCTTGGGCGGCGCGTCGGCCACCGAGGACATCATCGCGTCCATCGCCTCCAGCTTGTCCAACGCCGGCCAACCCGCGTACTGCTCACGCCAGTTGTGACGCGGCGTGAGCCAGACCGCGAACGTCTCCGCGAAGTCTTCGGCAGGGTGCGCCTGGGCGTACCACCACGCCAGGTGCAGCACGTAGTCCCGGCTGTCGGGCTTGGGCTGGTAGGTGTCCGGGTAAGGCTCAGCAAACGAGCCGAAGGACGTACGGAAGGCTTTGCGTCGCCGAAGCCCGTAGGCGGTGTCGATCGCGTGCCCCGCCTCGTGCCGAAGCAGGCGCATGCACTCGTTCAGCGTGCCGCCTTCGACCTTGAGCATCTGCTTCTTCTCGAGCTCGATCAGGCGCGGGTCCGCGAGATAAAACGGCACCGCGATCCCCGGCACATCGTCGGGCGAAAACCACTCGCTGCTCAGCCAGACGTGCGGCTGAAACCGCGCCAAACCTTTGGCTGCCAACTCCTCGTGCAGTTGATCGATGCAGTCTTCCAGCCAGGTGTCTTGGATCGCCACCGGCAGGTCCTTCAGGCGAAGGTCCAGCAGTTCATCATCCGTCAGTCGATGGAGGTTCACACGCCGGGGCACGCGGTTAGTTTAACGACTGCGTGCGTAAGCCCCCCTGCCGATACGCTCACTCAGCACCCAGCAGCACGCGCAGGCGGGCCTGGGCCTGTTCAGACTTCAGGTCGCTCTTGCCCACGCCCGGCAGGGCACCGGCCTGCTCGGCGGCGGCTTGGGCGTCGGGGTAGTTGGAGATCAGCATCATCCGAGGCCTGGGCGCCCGACCCGCTAACTCGGCGATCAACTCCACGCCCGTCCGTGCGTCGAACCGGCCGTCCAACGCCCGGTTGACCAGAAGCACCGCGTCGCCCGACGCCAACGCTTGGTCCAGGTCGGCGTCGCTGTTGACCCGGGATACGTCCGCATCCTTAGCAACCCGTTTCATCGCGCGGGACAGGCCCCCGCTGTCAAAGCCACAGTGCCCCACCAGCAATACTCGGGGAACACCATCAGGCATCGCTGGGCTCCTCTGCCGGGGTCGCGGCTTCGACCTTCGGCTTCCGCCGGGCTTCGATGAACGAGCGGACCGCAAAGAACATGAAGACCGCGCTGAAAAGGCCAATGCCTAACGTCCCGAGGGTTTGCAAAAAGGCGTCTTTCTCACCGATCATCGTGACCCCCCTCCCAAACCCGCCTAGGACCCCAATTAGCGCGATCAGCACGATGACGTGCATCATGTGCATCTTCAGCCGGGGCTTGACGATCGCGATTCCCAACAGGATGAACGTGGGAATGCTGAACACCAGTGGGAATAGCGCCGTCCATGATTTTGATTCACTGATGCCATACAAAGCGATTCCAAAAAGCGTCATCACAACGGCATACGTCAACGTGATAAAGATCATCAATCGTTCCTTTCGCCCCGAATCATATGCGCCCGTTCGTCGGGACGCTGCGTAAGTGTTGCACCCAGGACCCGGGCAAACCGGCGGCCAACGCGCCATCGATCAGGGCCTGCATGTACCGCCGAGAGGGCGCATAAGGCCCCGCGGGGTCTGGCACCGCGAAGTACGTCCAGGCCTGCACCGGCTCGCCGGCGTGCTGAACGCTGACGAGCTGCCGGGTGTAGTCCCCCTCGTCGACCGCTTCGTACTCGTCAAGCGTCACCAGGTGGGTCGAGTCGATCGTCCAGAGCACGCCATGCACCGCTTCGCCGGGCGTCGGCTCCAACCCGCCCACCCCGCCGAGCCAGGTCTCACAGTTCAGCGGGAACGCCAGATGGTGATCCGCCAGCACCGCCGCCCCCCGTGGGGTCGCGCCCGGGCAGAGCGTGGCCATGTGTTTGGGGTCGGTGTTGCAGCCGTAGGCGAAATAAGCGTGCATCGAGGTCTTTCGGGAGGCGCGAACAGGCCCGGGTCGGATGACGTAGGATAGGCGTCTTGGTGTGGGGTGGTTCGTCACTTGGACGAGGCAATGCACTTACGCTCAAACGAAATGGAGTGATTGGTATGAACTGGAAACACTGGACGACCGCCGGCCTGGCGCTGGGCTTGGCCACCATGCCCGCGCTGGCGCAGGACGCCGCCGCTGATTCCACGGCCGAAGCAACCACCGAAGCCGAAGCCCCTGCGTGGCCCCTGGAAGAACAGGTCAGCTACTCATTTGGCTACGACATCGGGGTCTACATGCTGGCCAACGAAGTCGACCTGAACCGGGAACGCTTCATGGCCGGCCTGGAAGCGGCGCTGGCCGAAGCCGAGCCCGCGCTGTCCGACGAAGCGCGTCAGCAGGCGATGATGATGTTCCAGATGCAGCAGCAAGAGCTGGCGATCCAGCGGATGCAGGAGCTCGCTGCGGAGAATCTGGCCGAGGCCGAGGCGTTTCTCGAGGCCAAGCGGGCGGAAGAAGGCGTCATCGAAACCGAGTCCGGCCTGCTGTACAAGGTCATCACCGCCGGCGGCGAAGGCGCTTCGCCGGCGATGGGCGACAACGTCCTGGTCCACTACACCGGCACGTTCATCGACGGCGAGGTGTTTGACAGCTCCGTCGAGCGGGGCGAGCCCCAGGAGTTCCCGATGGTCCCGGGCTTCATCGAAGGCTGGCTCGAAGGCATGCAGCTGATGACCCCCGGCGCGGAGTATGAGTTCTACATCCACCCGGACCTGGGCTATGGCGCCGACCCCAGCCGCCTGCCCCCCAACTCGGCTCTGGTCTTCAACGTGCAGCTTCTGGACGTCATGCCCGCCGAAACCGAAGAAGCTGAAGAAGCGCCGCCGGCTCAGACTGAGCTGGAACCGCTGGCTGACTGATCGTCGGTTTTAACCCTGAACCCCTCACCCCGCGTCTAGCGGGGTTTTTTCATGGGAAAACCGTCCATATTGTTGTCAAACCATAAAGCCGTTAAAACTGTGCAAACAGACCTAGCGGTCCTCAAGCGATGAGGTAGTCTTCGTCCGATGGGACCGGTAACTGTGGCTTTGACACGGCTTACCAATCCGCAGCAAACCCGACCGGGTCCGGACCTCCCGACCCGGCGAAAGACGTTTTCCCTCCGCGGCACCGCGTCGCGACCACCCCGTACCGAACCCCGAAGTTCCCCCACCTCCGCTGCTGCCATCCCGTCCCGCACGACAAGGAGCATGACATGGTGACCTGGGCCAATGTAGATGCCGAGCGCGACCGGGCCGAAGACCTGACGCACCTGCCCAAGCGCATTGAATGCCGGACGCTGTTCCTCAGCGACATCCACCTGGGCTTCCACGGCGCCCGGGCCAAGGAGCTCTCGCGTCTGCTCAAGCGTATCCGCTGCGAGAAGCTCTACCTCGTAGGTGACATCATCGACATGTGGCGACTGAAGTCGCGCTGGTACTGGCCGGCGAGCCACAACGATGTGGTCCGCCGCATCCTGAAGATGGCCAAGAAGGGCACCCAGGTCATCTACCTGCCGGGCAACCACGACGAGGGCCTCCGCCAGTTCCTGTCCGACGGCCTGTCGCTGGGGGGCGTCGAGCTCAAAGACCTGGATGTCCACACCACCGCCGACGGCAAAGAGCTGCTGGTCACCCACGGCGACGTGTTCGACCTGGTGGTCAAGCACTCCCGTCTGCTGTCGGTCTTCGGGGCGATCGCCTACGAATGGCTGGTCTGGCTGAACTCCTGGTACAACCGCGGCCGATCGCTGCTGGGCATGAAGTACTGGTCGCTCTCGAGCTTCGCCAAGCAGAAGGTCAAGCAGGCCTGCACGTTTATCAGCAAGTACGAAGAGACGCTCGTTACCGAAGCCAAACGCCGGAATCTGGACGGCGTGGTCTGCGGCCACATCCACAAGGCTGAGGCGACCGAGATCCAAGGCATCGAGTACTACAACTGCGGCGACTGGGTCGAAGGCGGCACAATGCTGGTCGAGCACCACGACGGTCGCCTGGAGATAGTGGACGGCCTGGCGCTTCTGGAGGCACTGGACCTCGCTCGCCAGCAACGCCGGGAAGCCCGCGCCAAGAAGCGCGAGCAGCGCGACACCAACCCGCCCGCCGAGTCGCCGCTCGAAGCCGCCTACGCTTAACCGTCTACCCAATCAGCCCTCTTTGTCTAATTTAACGGGCAGTCGGTTATAAGTTCATTCATTTAAGGCGAATACAGACAATCTCCGGGTTTACCTCTGTAGTTTCACCCTCGCCTTGTGATACCTTGTGAACATCAGTCGCAGGGAAAGGCCCGGCGACGGAGGAAGACCCAATTGTTGCCGCGACCAGGGCCGACGCGACAACGCCGGAAATACAGGGAGATTGAATCATGAAGAATTACCGCGCTTTCGCGGGCCTGCTCGTGGCGTTGACGCTGTTCGTCTCGTCCGCTCAGGCTGAACGCATCTACTTTGAAGAGTATGTCAACACCTGCCACAAGGACTTCGATCTGGATGTCTCCGTCGACGTGACCGTCCGTCACGGCTACGCGAAGTTCACCTTCGACAACGACACGAGCTACACCTCGGTCACCAGCATCTACTTCGAAAAGGGCCTGTCCCATCTGTTCTCCAACTCGCACAAGGGCGGCTACGGCCACGGCGATGTGGACTTCAGCTGGTGGGATGCCCACCCGAAGAACCCCGTCTGGAGCCAGGAAATCCACTGGCACGGCAACCACGTCTCGGCCGGTGCTGAGGGTTGGTCGGCCAGCTCGATGTACCACAACGGTATCAACGGCTACAACAACGACTCGCTGACGCTCTACTTCAAGCTCAACGACAGCAGCACCACCACCGCCGACATCGTCCAGGCGTTGGGCCATAAGGGCAGCCGGATCGCCCTGACCATCCTCGGCAAGCAACGCTACGGCCAGAAGGGCTGCTACCACTACGAGTACTGCAAGATCGGGGCCCACACCCCCGTCATCCCGACCCCCGCCGCCATCGGCCCGGGTCTGCTCCTGCTCGCGGGCATCGCCGCCCGTCGCCGCCGCAACGCGGCCTAAGCCACCCCAACGACAATCTCCTTCTAGCCCCGGCCCTGTGCCGGGGTTTTTTTATGCGCCCCCGAACCGCTCCGCCTTACCATGCCCGCATGCACACCCTCTCAGCCCTCCTGGCTCAAACCGCACCCGCGCTTGAAGAAGAGCCCGTCAGCCTGTTCTTCATCCTGCTGGGCTCGCTGCTCACCGTCAGCCTCTGCGTCCTGCTGCACTACGAGTCCATCCGCCTGCTGATCTACATCCTCAGCAAGTACAACCCCGGCCTGCGCACCGCCCTGCTCGGCTCGATCGCGACGTTCCTCATCATTCACATGCTGGAGATCATGCTCTTTGCGCTGGGCCTGAACGTGCTGGGGGCCATCTTGCCCGGCCACCTCGGTCAGCTCGTCGGCAGCTACGACGGCAGCCTCGCCGACCGCTTCTACTTCTCCGCAGCGGTCTACACCACCGTGGGCTTCGGCGACATCGTGCCCGTCGGCCCGGTCCGGCTGTTTGTCGCCATCGAAGCCCTCGCCGGCCTGGTCCTCATCACCTGGTCCGCCAGCTTCACCTTCTTCGTGATGCAATACAACATGTCCCGCCATCAAACCCGTGTGCAAGAATCCCCCGCACCGCATGAGGCATGACACGCATCAGTCCCGGCGGACCAGAATCATCCCCTGAAACCGTCGGCCTTCTTCCCGGTACTTCCGCTCAAAGTTCGTGCCCACCAGTTCGCCTTCCCCCGCGGACTCCGCCGACTCAAACGGCAAACGCTCAAACAAGTGCGCCACCTTCGCTGCGTGCTCCTCCATCCAAGTGAAGTAGTCCTCGTGGTCCGTCGCCAAACGAACGCGGCCGTGCGCCACGAGCTTCTGATGCACCAGCTCCAGAAACGGCGCCTGCACCAGCCGGCGCTTGTTATGACGGGCTTTCGGCCAAGGGTCGGGGAAGTAGATATGCACCTGCGTGAACGTGCTGTCCGCCACGTAGTTCCGCAGGAACAGCCCCGCTTCACTATGCAGCAGCCGAACGTTCGGCAACGCGTGCCGACGCGCGCGGTCGGCCGCGTGACGCCAGTAGGCCTTGGCGTACTCCACCCCCAGAAAGTCCGTCTCCGGGTGCAGCGGCGCGTGCTGGACGAGGAACGTCCCCTTGCCCGAGCCGATCTCCAGCTCCATCGGGCGCGCGGGCTCGGGCGGGCTCTGATGAAACCACGAAACCAGGTCCAGCGGACCGTGGTCCAGGCCGGGGAAATCATCCTGTGAGTAGCCAAAGCCGGTGGTATCAAAGTCGGGCATAGGACCGGGGAGTGTAGCGGGCTCCCCGGGCTGCGGAAGGCTTAGCTCTTGTTCCGCACCGCGGGCAGGACAAACAGCCCGATGCCCAGCAGAATCAAGACGCCCCCGCCCGCCATCATGCCGAAGGTCCCGCCTGCGCCTTTGGGCTTGCGGTTGTGCTCCAGAATGTAGGCCGAGTCGATGTCCAGATTCGGGTACGCCTCTTTCAAGAGCTTGCGTTCCTCGCCGCTGATCGAAGCAATCTCGTTCACGATCAGCCCCTGAACGGTTTGCTGATCCGCGACACGCATCATCGCGTCGTCATCGGGGATATGGCTGGACTTGAAGATGACCGGAGCGGAGTTGATCGCCGGCGTCTCGATGGAAGAATCGTTCTCCATCTGCATCGCCACCTCGACAACTTCAGGGTCGTTCATCGAAACGATCGGGATCCACACCGTGTTGTACGCCTCGCCGCCGCTGCCCTCGCGGTACACAAACGACCAGCCGCAGAGGATGAAATCCTTCAGCTCAACGTGGGCGTTCTCGCCGTAGCCCGAAGCCGCCAGCTCATCGACACTCAGGGTCTGAGCTTCTGGCTTGGCTTGACTCGAAAGGGACATCTCCTTGTAGCCGAGGAAAGCCAAGACCCCGCCGATAGCGATTAAAGCAAACTTGAAACGCGCCAAGGCACGCCCCCTTTCAGATTCCCGGCGGATGGCCCGAGGCTACTCCGCCTGCGGGTCTTCAAAACCGATGTGGTTGCGTTCCAGCAGCGTGCCCATCACCCGGTACAGCTCGGCCAAGGCGTTGTTGTAGTCGATCTGGGCCTGCGACTCCGCCAGCTCGGTCGACGCCAACTGCTCCTGCCGGTTTAGTTGCAGGTTGATGAACTCCGGCGTCAGCGGCACGCCTTCTTCTTCCTGCACGTTGATCGCTCGCAAAGACTCTGCTGCGGATATCCGCGCGTCCCGCGTCGCGCCGATCAGCTCGTAGCTGGTCAGCACCGCCCGCAGCGCGTTCTTGACCTCCAGCACCACGTCCTGAGCAGTCCGCTGGTACGCGATGACCTGGGCCTGGCTCTCCAGACGACGCTGCTCGACCAGCGCCCGGGCGTCGCGGTTGCCGATGGGCTGTTCGAAGTTGACCTGCAGGATGTAGTCGATGAAGTCGCCTTCGGTCAGCTCGCTGTACGAGTCGCCGCCGTCGGACAGGCTCAGCCCCTGCAGACGCAGCGCAGCCTGCAGGTCGAGCGTCGGCAAAAGGTTGTTGTCCGCCACCCGCTGCCGGATCGCGCCGTCCTGGATGTCCAGCAACGCGGTCTGAATCTCCGGACGCTCACGCAGCGCGGTCGTCACAGCATCCAGCAGGCTGAACTGGATCGGGTCCATGATCGGCAGCTCGGCCGGCAGGATCACCCGCTCGTCCGCCAAGGGCAGGTCCGGCGAGTTCAGCAGCCGCTTCAAGGCATCCGACGCAGCGCGAACATCAGCGCGGGCGCGGATCAGGTCGGCCCGGCGTTGCCCGATCCGGGCGTTGACTTCCGCCAACGTCGAAGGCGTCACGTCAAAGTCCAGCCGCGGCTCAAGCTTGTCCCGCTGCTCGATCGTCCGCTCCAGCAGCCGAGCCTGGATCCGCATGGACTGGTGCGCCAAGCGGAGGTTCCAGTACGCCGACTCGACATCCGCCGAGAGCTGCAACAGCGTTTGCCGGAGCTGCTGAATGTCCGCCCGGCGGGCGTTGCGCGCCAGGGCGATGTTGGCGGTGTTGACTTCCTCACCAAAGCCACGCAGCAAAGGCTGGTTCAGCGAGAACGTCAGGTCGGAGGTGTAGAACGAAGGCGTCCCGAACTGCGACGGGTTGCGCTGATTGGACAGCCCGGTCTCAACCGCGAAGGTCCCGCCCGAGGTCAACGGCTGACGAACGCCGGTGCGAAGCGTGAGGGATTCGGATTGCCCGGAGAAAAATGCCGTGCCGGGCACAGGTGTATCAATATTTTGATAATCCGCGCTGGCAAAGAAGACCGCGTCAAACGCCGCTTCCGCCCGGGTGACTTGCGTGGCGCTGACCGCCGGGATCAGCCGAGCGATCGCCAGGTCCAGGCTGTTTTCCACGGTCAAGCGGACCGCGTCTTCCAGCGACAGCCGAACGATTTGCGTCTGCGTGCCCGTGAGGTTTTGGCCGGGGTCGATCTCGACGTCTTCGTAGGCATCCGGGCCGGAGATGGCTTCGAGCTCGTCGATGCGCTCAGCGGTGAGCTGCTCATCGACCTCACTGGGCGATCGGGTGACCTCGATCAGCTCGCCGGCCCCGCTGGCCTCCAGGTTCATACGGTAGGACTCGGCCAGCGCCGCTTGGAACGCCTGGGTGTCCGCATCGACAAAGGGTGACTTGCACCCCGGCGCGACCAGCAGCGCGACGCCGGTTGAAAGCACAAACCCGGTCCAGGCCCGATGAGAAGAGGTTTTTTGCATGCCGTACACTGTACGCTCCTAGGGGGCGTGCACCATAAACCCGCGCCAGTGCTGGGTCAATGCCGCCTCGTGGGCTATACTACCCGGCTCGGCACCTCAGCCCGATCCCCCCACATGAAGACTCTGCGAGCTTTGCCATGCCCCGCCCGATGACCATGACCGAAAAGATCTTCGCCCGCCACGCCGGCCGCACCGAAGTGGCTCCCGGCGACAACGTCTGGGTCGATGTCGATGTCCTCATGACCCACGACGTCTGCGGCCCCGGCACGATCGGCATCTTCGAAGACGAGTTCGGCCTAGACGCGGAACCCTGGGACAAGGACCGCGTCGTCATCATCCCCGACCATTACATCTTCACCGCCGACGGCAAGTGCCACCGCAACATCCAGATCCTCCGTGACTTCGTCTCCAAGCACGGCCTGAAGTACTACTACGACCCCGACTTCCTCGACACCGACGAAGCCTCGGGCATGCCCAGCCCCTACCGCGACCCGACACAGACCTCCTACAAGGGCGTCTGCCACAAAGCGCTGCCCGAAGAGGGCCACTGCCGGCCGGGTGAGATCCTGCTGGGCACCGACAGCCACACCTGCACCGCCGGCGCCTTCGGGCAGTTCGCCACCGGCGTGGGCAACACCGATGCCGCCTTCGTCCTGGGCACCGGCAAAACCTGGCTGAAGACCCCGCCGACGATGAAGTTCGCCTTCCACGGCGAGATCCCGCCCTACCTCACCGCTAAGGACCTGATCCTCGCGGTCATCGGCGAGATCGGCGTCGCCGGCGCGACCTACAAAACCATGTACTTCACCGGCGAAGGCATCACCAGCCTCACCCTCGAAGACCGCATGACCCTGACCAACATGGCCATCGAGGCCGGCGGCAAGAACGGCATCTGCGATGTCGATCAGAAGACCCTCGACTACGTCAAGGCCCGCTCCAACCGCCCCGACTGGGACGTCGTGACCGAGGACGCCGGTGCCGAGTACTGCTTCGAGCACCACTGGGACCTAGGCACCATGGAGCCCATGGTCGCCAAGCCCCACAGCCCCGACAACAAAGACACCGCCCGCAACTGCAGCGACGTCAAGATCGACCGCGCCTACATCGGCTCCTGCACCGGCGGGAAGATCACCGACATGATCTTCGCCGCCAACATCCTCAAGGGTGAGCAGGTCAAGGTCCCGACCTTCGTCGTCCCCGGCTCCACCGAAGTCCACCAGGACATGCTGACCCTCGGCCTCAACGGCGAGCCCGTCCGCGACGGCGAGAAGTCCGTCTACGAAACACTCACCGACGCCGGCTGCAACGTCGGCCCGTCGGGCTGCTCGGCCTGCCTCGGCGGCCCGCAGGACACCTTCGGCCGGCTCAACGAGCCCTTGACCTGCATCAGCACCACCAACCGGAACTTCCCCGGCCGGATGGGCCACAAGGAAGCCGGCGTCTACCTGGCAAGCCCCCTCACCGCCGCCGCCAGTGCCCTCACCGGCAAGATCACCGACCCCCGCGAGTTCGTCTCCGAACCCATCCTCACCGGCACCGCCGGCGTGGTGTGAACACGCCCGCGCCGTAGCGAGCTTGGGCGAGCCGGGGCGCGGGTGTGTTACAACTGCAGCATGGCAGCCACGGCCAACGATTTCTCGTGCCCGAACTGTGGGGCGGATGTGCCCGCCAAAGCGTTGGCGTGCCCCGAGTGTGGCGCGGATGAAGAGACCGGCTGGAGCGAAGACGCTGCGTACGACGGGCTGGACCTGCCCGACCAGGGCTGGGGCCAGGCACCAACCAGCGAGCCGATGCGGTCCCACGGCTGGCGCAACCTGGCGATCGGCGTGATGCTTGTGCTGGTGTTGCTGTGGGTGATCGGGTGGGTGGTGTGATGGGCACCGCACCGGGCCGACACGGCCCGGCTCGCCCAAGCGCGTTTTTATTCGACGATGCCCGCCGAGTTGGCTTCGCGGAGGGCGAGGTTCATTAGGCGGTCTTGGCTGGCGAGGGCCGCGTCGTTGTCGCCGGCGGGGGGTTTGCGTTGCGTGTACGTGCCGTCGGGGTGCATGTCCCAGGCCTGGCGCTGGTCGGCGAGCATCATGTCGAGGATCTGCTGCAGTCGGGTCTGGTGGTTCAGCGAGAAGACGGGGGTGATGCACTCGACGCGTGAGTTGAGGTTGCGGTACATCCAGTCGGCCGAGCCGATGTAGTACTCACGTTGGCCGGCGTTATGGAAGACGAAGATGCGCGAGTGTTCGAGGAACCGGCCGATCAAGGAGACGACACGGATGTTCTCACTCAGGCCCGGGACGCCGGGGCGGAGGCAGCAGAAGCCGCGGACGATCAGGTCGATCTTGACGCCGGCCTGGGAGGCTTCGTAGAGCTTGCGGATGAGCTTCTTGTCTTCCAGCGAGTTCATCTTCGCGGTGATCGACGGGCGGTTGGGGTCGTCCGGGTTGGCGCCCTGCTCGCGCCAGGCTTTGGCGTGGCCGATCTCGCGGTCGATCATCTCGTTGAATCGGCGGCGCATGTTGATGGGCGCGATGAGCAGGTGGTCGAAGTCGCGCTTCTCGCTGCGGCCGGTGAGGAAGTGGAACAGCTGAACGAGGTCGAGCGTCAGGCGAGGGTCGCAGGTCAGCAGGCCCAGGTCGGTGTACAGGTTGGCGGTCTTGGAGTTGTAGTTGCCGGTGCCGATGTGGGCGTAGACCCGCATGCCTTCGGGCTCACGGCGGACCACCACCGCGGTCTTGGTGTGGGTCTTCAGGCCGACCACGCCGTAGACCACGTGCACGCCGGCCTGCTCGAGTTTGCGGGCGACCTGAACGTTGCGGGCTTCGTCGAAGCGTGCTTTGAGCTCAACGAGCACGACGACCTGCTTGCCGGCCTCCGCGGCTTTTATCAGCATCGGGATGAACGGCGAGTCGCTGCTGGTGCGGTACAGCGTCATCTTGATCGCCACGACGTCCGGGTCGGCCGCGGCCTCGGTGATGAAGCGTTCGACCGACTCGCGGAAGGCTTCAAACGGGTGGTGCACCATCACGTCACCCGCCCGGATGATCGAGAAGATCGAGGCTTCGTCGTCCGCCAGACGCGGCGGGCAGACGGGCTTCCAAGGCCGATACCGCAGCTCGGGGATGTCCAGCGACTGCACCGCCCAAAGCCCCGTGTAGTCCAGCAGCCCGGGCATGTGGTACACATCCTCGGCCTCGAGCCCCAGCTCACCGATCAGGAACTGGTTCATCGGCTTGCTCGGCGCGTCGTCCGTTTCCAGCCGCACCGCCCGCGCGAACCGACGATCGCGCAGCTGCTGACTGATCATCTCCAACAAATCTTCCGCATCCTCATCGTCCGAGGTGACGTTCGCGTTCCGCGTGACCCGGAAAGGCTCGACCGCTTCCAGCTCCATGCCCTCGAACAGGTCGCCCAGGTGATGGCGGATGATCTCGATCAGCGACACGAACCGGTGCGTCTGCCCGTCGGAGGTCGGTTCGATCCGGATCCAGTCCGGGAACACGTCCGGCACCTTGACGCGGGCAAACTGCAGCTCGCGGGTGTCCGCGCTGATCGCCGTGGTGGTCAGGCCGTCGCTGATGCCGGACTTGAGGATGACGCCCAATGACATCGAAAGGTTGGACAAGAACGGGAACGGGTGCCCCGGGTCGACCGCCAAAGGCGTGAGCACCGGGAACAGGTTCTGCCGGTAATAGTCCTTGCACCAGTCGCGCTCCACAGTGGTCAGCTCATCCCAGTTGAGCAGGCACACGCCATGCTCGCGCAGCTTGGGCTGCAGCGCCGCGAAGCAGCGGTGCTGCTCAGCGAGCATCGGCAGGACCAGGTCCCGGATCGCGGTGATCTGATCCGCAGCGGTCATGCCATCGATCGTTCGGGTCTGCACGCCGGCGGAGAGCTGCTGCTTCAGCCCGCCGACCCGCTTCTGGTAGTACTCATCCAGGTTGGAGTTGAAGATCGCCAGAAACGCCAGGCGCTCTAGCAGCGGCGTCCGCTCGTCCAGCGCTTCCGCCAGGACGCGGCGGTTGAACTCCAGCCAAGTGAGTTCGCGGTTAAGAAACACCGGGCCCTCGTGGGTCGCCGTGGCGTCGGCGGCGGGCGGGGTGACGTTCGAATCGGTGGCGGATTCAGGCATGCTCACAAGCCTAACAACACCGCATGGCGGGTCGAGTCGCGCGTTGAATTTCTAACCAAATGGCGGTGGCTTCAGCCCATCTGCTCAAGGCATCGCGCTGGGCGAAACCGCCTGTGCGTTGGGCAGAAGCACCTCACCAATCAAACGGACCCGGTCCAGCACCGGCCCATTGACGCCCGGCTCCAGGCTCAGCATCAGGTCCGCCCCCTCTGCCACAGACTGATGCGTGACACGCGGGGTGTCCTGGTCGAGCGTGTAAACGCCGGGGTCCGGCCCCTGGACACGCAACACCACATTGGCCCACTTAGCCATCGCCTCCGGTGAAACCCCCCGGCTATCCAGCGCTGCAGTGATCTGCCAACGCTCGGCGTCTTCGGGCAAGTCGATCACCAGCGAAACCGGTGCGTGCATCGTCAAGCCCGGCCCATCGACCGCCGGCGGATACGGCAAGCCAAACGCCTCCCCGCCGCTGACTACGTCCCACGCAAACGCCGACACCGGCATCAGCCGATACCCCGACACGCGAAGCTCCACTGACGCCAACGCCCCCAGCGGCAACTCCAAAGGCCAACCGGTCGTCCGCGCATCGCTCGTCGCGTCCGCCCGCATCAGCCAGCTCTCCAGCCAGGCGCCGTTCTCGCGCAGCGTCACCCGCCCCGCCAGCATCTGGGTGCCATCCACCAACGTCACCCGGTAGGGCGCTGCGTCATCCAGCGTGTTGGGTTCAGGCAACGGGTTGGCGAGCATCACCGCTGCGACCCGCTCCACCGGCATCTCCCAGGCCGAGTCCTCGCCGGTCGGCACAAACCGAAGCACCGCCTGATCCACCGCCTCCAGATACCCCGTCAGCACGTCCCCGTTGCCCAGGACCAGCCGATCCTCAAACACCTCGTCCATCGACCCCAGCGTCGCCGGGTCCAGCTCCGGATTCAGCACCATCACCCGCAAGCGCTCCAAGGGCAGCTCAACATCGCCCGCCAAAGGGTGCAACCAACTGACCGCCTGACCGTCCGGCGTACCCCCGATCATCTCCCCAGCCAAGCGCTGCCCATCCACCAGCTCGAGGTACCCACCCTCGGGCTCCGCCTGCCCCAGCTCCAGCCGAACAAACCCGCTCTCGCCGTGCTGCTGCAGCAGGCCTTGATCGTTGTAAAACGACAGCGTCCCATCGATCAACGAGACCAGCTCCACCGACTGGCGTTCCAGCGTCGGCGTCGTCAGCGTGACCTGGGTCTCCGCCTGTGCGGGCAGCACGCCACCGCACACCAGCGCCAGCGTGAGGTATTTCCCCGCACGTGCCCCAAAAGCAAACCTCAGCATCACGTCACTCCTCCTGGCGGGCTCAGCGTTGGTAAATCGGAAGCAAGCGGTTGGGCATCTCCAGGATCAGCAGCGACATCGCCGTGCCGTAGGCGTCTCCCGCTGCGGGCGAGCCCCAGCCGCCGTTGCTGTTCTGGTCGTTCAGCAGGTAGTCGCGGATCGCCGGGTACCAGGTGGCCCAGGACTCTCCGCCGGCCTGGTACATCGCCTGCACCGCATAGTAGTGGCCGTAGTGAAAATGCCCGCCGGCGTTGCCCATGTTGTTGGCAAACCGAGTCAGGTACCCCAGGCCGCGCTCGATGTTCTCGCCTTCATAGACCCCGGCGTAATACAGCGCCGCCACGCCCGCCGCCGAACGCGGAAACGCGCTGCCCCCGCCCCCGAGCATGTAGCTGAACCCGCCATCGCCTGCGTTCTGGCAGCCGCGCACGTACTCGATCGCGCGGTCCATGGTGTCCGTGGGAACAATCACGCCCGCGTTCCGCGCTGAACGCAACGCCATGATCTGGCAGATCGTCACCGAGATGTCCGCATCCAGACTCGTGGGCTGGTACCGCCAGCCGCCTTCATCGTTCTGCGCATCAACGATCAACCGCACCGCCTTCAGCAGCGCCTCCCGGCAGCGCTCATCGCCGGTCATCCCGTACACCTCGCCCAGAAACAGCGTCGCAAACCCGTGGCCGTACATCGGCCCGTGTGACGTGTCCGCCGCGATCAGCCCCGACGCGCTGCTGTGATCCAGCACGAAATCCAAGCCGCGCGACACCACATCCCCATAAGGCCCGCGCCCCGGCAGATGGCCCTCCGCCATAAACGCCATGCAGCACAACGCCGTGATCCCCGCGTGCCGGCCGTAGCCCGACGAACCCCAAGACCCGTCGTCCTGCTGACTGGACGCCAGGTAGCGCAGTCCCTGCTCGATCGCCCGCGCGGTCTCCGGCGTGATCTCCACAAAGTCCACCGCCTCCGCGCCGCGCACGCCATCGGCCTGCGCCCAAGGCGACAAGCCGCACGCCAACGCACACACGGCCCACACACATGCCCAGCCACGCTTCATCATTGCGATTCTCCCAGCTCCGCCAGTCGGCGGAAATACGCTTCGGTCGCGTCCCGATACACCGGCGACACATGCTGCGTCAGCCCCTGACTGATCTGGTCCCGCGCCCGCGGCGGCAGACTGCCCCAGCCCTGACGAATCGCCTCAGCGAGCTCCGCCGTCGAGCCCGGCTCAATCGCCGTCGCGTGGCCGGGGGTCGCGTTGCCATCACCCCGACCCGCATTAGGCTGGCCCGGCCCCGGCTGTTGCCCCGGCTGCTGCCCGGTCGCGCCCGTGCCCGGCTGGCTGCTGCGCTGTTGGCCCTGGGCCTGCCCCTGGCCCTGGCCTTGCCCCTGCTGCTGCCGACGCTGCACCTCCGCGATGATCTGGTCCAGCTTCACCAGCACCTCTTCCTGCACCCGCTGCGTGCCCAGCCCCGGGTCCGACTCCACCCGCTCCGCCGCCTCACCCATCTGAGACACCGCCTGGCTGAACACATCCCCCAGGTTCATCGCAGGCGCCTCCGGCGGGCCCGCGGGTTCCCCCGCATCCTCACGCTCGCCCGTCCCCGGCAGGTTCAACAAATCATCCAGGCTCGGCCCCGCGTCCTGCGCCCAGGCCGGCACCCCAGCAAACCCCAAAACCAGGCAGGCCGTTCCAATCTTGGCAAGTGTGTTTATCCGCATCACTAGGTCCTATCGGTTGATTATTGACTGAGTGCCTCAATCATCGCTTGCGCCAGGTCACGCAGGTCGGTCTGCTGCGTCGACAGCTCCTGCAGCCGACCGCCGCGCTCCCCCGGGGTCCAGTCCCGGGCCTGCTGATCCACAAACCGGGTCTCCGCCAGCACATCCTCTTGCCAGCCACGCAGCAGCCGGAGCTCGGCCAACGGCGGCACGAGCTCGGGCTCGCCGCCGCCACCCCCGCCGCCGCCACTCTGCTGCGGCCGATCGAACGGCTCCTGGTCCTCGGGGTCTTCCAGCGCTGCCGCCATCCGCCGCAGGCGGTCCGCCACGCGCTGCATCCGGTGCGTCGTCACCGGCACGGACTCGCCACGCCGCAGCCCCCCGGTGGCCGCCACCGCATCCGCCTCGATCCGCGCGTGCATTGCGCTGAACACCACCGTGTCCGCCACCTGATCCCCCAGCGCCCTGGCCTCATCCGCCAGCGCTTCTTCCTCGTTGCCGACCGCCGCCAGCTGAGGCCGCTCACGCCGCGTCACCACGCCGTTGGGCACGATCTCGTGCACTGTTGCGATCATCGCCTCCTGACGCTCCGCCAGTTCTAGGTACGCCTGCCGGAGCTTTTCACGGTTCGCATCCGCCTGCTCCTGCTCGAGCTGCTCCTGCGCCTGGCGGATCAAATCCAGCGCTTCCTGCAGCCGCGTCAGTGCGGTCATCTGTGCCTCCTCTGTAAACGGCCGCTGCTGACGCTGCATCGAACGCACCGCGTCGGCCATCGCGTCCACTGACGCCTGGATCAAGCCCGCTGCTGCGCGGGTCTGCTCCTGGGCCTCCGCGTCACGCACCGCCACCATCGCCTGCTCACGGATGCGCGTCTGGTTGGGCACGAACCCGCCAAGCTGCGCGTTGGGCTCTGCGGCGCGCGTGGTCTGCAACGCCTCGCGCTGCCGGGCGATCAACCGCTCCAGCGTCTCCGCCAAGTCTGCCAGGCGTTGCCGCAGGATCTCCTGCTGCCGTTGCGCCTGCCGCCCCAGCTCGCGCGACATCTGCTCCAGCGTGTTCAGCGCGTCGGTCTGGCTGCCGCGTGCGGGCGTTAGCTGGTTCTCGTCGAGCTGCTCGGTCGCATCCTCCATGCTCTCGTCGAGCTGCTGCTCCTGGGCGATGTTGGCCGCCTCCGCCAGCGACTCCGCCGCCGCCTGATCGCTGGGGCTCTGAGGCGACTGGGCCTGCATCGCGCGGGCCACGTCCTGCATCTGCTGCACCGCATCCGACGCACGCTCGCGCAGCTCCTGCTGACGCTGCGACAGGTCATCCAGCGCGGTGCGGTCCTCTTCGGACAGTTGGTCTCGAGGCACGCCCGCGGTGCGCTGCTGCAGCGCCTGCGTTTCATTCAACAGGTCCTCCTGCAGCGCCTGGATCTGCCGGATCTCCGCCGCCAGCGCCAGCGCCGCCCGCCCGGCATCCAGCACCTGCAGCAACTCCTCCAACCGCCGCTCCGCCTGCGCCTGCGCTTCACGGGCGATCTGCTGAGCCTGCTCTTCGGGAGACTGCAGATTCTCCGACGCCTCCTGTGCCGCTTCCTGAGCCTGCTGCATCAGCGAAGACGCAGCGTCCAGCTGTGCGTCCAGGCCCGGGTTCTCCAGCCGGTTCTGCTCCACCCGGGACACGATCTGCTGAAGCTGCTCCCCGCGCTCGTTCAGGCGCTCCACCACGCGCTGCTGCAGCGACTGCGCCCGATCGGCCTCCGCCGACCGCGCCTGTTCTTGCAGCGAACGCACCGGCACGATCCGCGAGCGCAGCTGCGCGAACTCCCGCTGCACATCCTGCATGAACGCCGCCTCGTCGATGATCCAGAGCTCGCGCGTCGCCACCGCCAGCGGATGCTGCAGCCCATCCAACAAGTAGACATCCTGCGCCCGCGCGACAATCAGCACCCGGTCGCCCGGCTCAACCGCCCAATCGCGTAGGTCCACCGATGCAGACGCCTCCAAACGCCGCGCCCGCCGCTCCTCCACCGGGGTCAGCAGCGCGTCCTCAGCGGCATCAGGCACCCCCGCCGCGTCCTCCGATTCCGCCTGCCTCACAAACCCCTCCAGCCGAAGCCACTCCAGCCCGACATCGTCCTCGGCCTCCGTCGATAACTCGACCAACGCGCCCGGCAGCACCCGCGGATGCGCCAAGGGCGGCAGCACCACCATCGGCGGGGCGTCCGGCAGCACACCCAGCGTCGCAGCGCTCGGCTGGGGCACGCTCAGACCATACGCATCCACCGCGCCCGGCTGCAGCACCACTGCCTCGCCATGCACCCACGCCGCGCGGTACGCCATCGCGTATGCACCCGGGTCCGCCTCCAGCACCACCTCGCCCAAACCACCAACCTGCGCCTGCACCGACGACTGCGCCACCGGCTTGTTGAACGCCAGCGACAGCCGCACCGTCGACCCCGGCAGGATCGACACCGGCAGCGTGTTGTCCAACAAGTCATACCGCTCCGCCGATAGCAGCGTCCCCGCGTACGCCGGCGGCTCCACGTACACCCCCATCGACGCCACCGTCGGCGGCGGCACCAGCGACACCCGGTACACCGGCGTCCGCGCGTCGCCCGCCTCCAGCCGATACTCGATCGTCCCCGCCACCATCTCCGGCTTGCCCGGGTCCACCGGCACATCCACATCCACCCCCGACGACAGCCGTAGCCGATACCGCGAGGCCCCTTCCCCCGCATCATCCCGCTCCAACGGCTGACGCTGCCAACGCGTGACCTCCCCAAACGCATTCTCCCACCGGTACACCAGATTCACCCGCAGGCTTCGGCTGGCGCCCTTGACCACCTCCGCATCGATCGGCAAAGGCGTATCCGCCGGCCAGGCCTCACCCACCGGCGCGTGCTCCAGCACCACCCGCGCCGGCCAGGCCGCGCTGCCAAACGGGTTCAGCCAACGCGCTGCCGCCGTCGAAGCCGCCCCCGGTGCCATGCCCACCAGCATCCCAACGACCAGCACCGCCACGCCCAGCACGCTGGCGGAACGCATCAGGTGCGAGCGGTCCAACAGCCTGCCGAAGTCCACGCCGATCAACTGTTCTTCCGCCCGATCGATGCTCGCGTCCATCAGCGTCTTGGCGGTGTCGTTGACCGCGTACCGCTCAGGCTCGATCGCAAACGCCACCGCGGGAGACAACCGCCCCGCCAGCCGAGGCTGCATCCGCTCGGCCCGCAACGCCAAGCGGTCCAGGTCCGGATGAAACCCCCAGGCCTTGCCAAACCGCGACACCGCCCAGACCCCAAGCCCCGCCAAAACCATCAAGCCGATCACCATCCGCAACGCCCCGGGCAGCCGCAACACAAAGTCCAACACCCCAAGCGTCACCGCGATCACCAGCACCGCCGCCAGCAGCTGCGCCAAACGGTGCAGCAACAACACGCGACGCCCCGACCGACCGACACGACGCAGCGCGCCAACGGCTTGTTCAATCGTTTGGGTCTCTGGCATCGGTCTCTCCTTTGGCCCAGCACCCGCCAGGCCGTATCACCCAGGGTCCAACCCCGCGCCCGGCTACACCAGCCGGATCGCCTTCCGCCCCACCCACTCCAGTGTCAGCAGCACCAGCCCCAGCACCAGCGCCAGCGGCGCGTGCCGAAGCGACTCGCTCTCGTCCTGTGGCGTGACCACCGCCCGGGGCACGCCCGCCGCTTCCAGTTCAGCGCCCAGCCGCTCCAAACGGTTCAACGGCAACACCCGCCCGCCCGTCGTGTCCGCCAGCGTCTGCAACACATCATGGTCCGCCGCGGTCAGCCGGAGCTCGTTGCCCGCCGGGTCCACCGACGCCGCCTGCTCCACCCCCAACGTAGCCAGCGCCTCAACTTCATCCTCCGCCACCCGCACCGCGTAGTCGCCCGTCGAGATCGGCGTCCACGATCCGCGGTACACCACCTCCGACGCGCCCTCGGATAAGTCCCCCGGCCCACCGACCCGCCGAAGCTCCAGCGTGTCCACCACCTCGCCCTGCTCATCGACCACTTCCACCCGCACCTGCGCGTAACCCGATTCGATCAACGCCGGGTCCCGCAACACCAGCGTCACCAGCGACGCCTCGCCCGCCGTCGCCCGCCGAGGCTCGATCTTCAGCTGCCCCCGACGGAACGCCGACTGCTGCGCCCGCGGCGCCCCGGCATAACGGATCAACTGAAGCCAGACGTTCTCGTGGTACACCTCGCCCCGGCCTTGACGCCAACGCCAAAGCTCATCGCTGGCCACGTACACACAACGCCCCCTGCCGTAGGGCATCGTTACAACCACCGGCCCGCCCTCGTACGCTGCGGAACTCTCCGCGCCCGGACGCTGGCTCGTGTCCAACACCGTCTCGGCCAACACCGTCGCCGCGGGCTTCAGCGGGCCCAGGCCCTGAACCCACCACAGCGGGCTCAAGATGTCCGGCCAATCGGCGATCGCGGCGTCCTCTTTCACGTCCGGCCCGGTCAGCGTCAACAACGCCAACGACCGCGCCGCGTCCGTCGGGAGCACCGGCCAACCCACAGCGGGCGAAGACAATGCCGTCACTTCCTCCGGCCGAAACATCGGCAACATCGCCGCCGCCGGCGTCTCTGCGTACGCCACCGGCATCGAGTCTTCACCGCCCAGCAACACCAGGCCCACGCCCGCTTCCGCGACCTGCCGCTTCAACGCCTCCAGCCAATCGCTGGGCAGCTTGCTCGGGTGCAGGTCGCCGATCACCACCACGTCCACCTCGCGCCACTGCTCCGCATCGATCGGCGGGTTCTCCAGCAGCGTGTCCCCTTCCGCAATAAACGCGCTGAACCCCGGCTCGGGGTTCGCCGCCAGAAGCACGCTCCCGTCCAAAGACGTTTCGCGCACCAAGAAGTTCGCCAGATACCGGTACTCCCACCGGGGGATCCCTTCCAGATAGATCACCCGCAATGCCGCGTTGTCCCACGCGATCGACAAGGGCATCGAGTTGTTGGCCGTCGCCGTCTCGCCGACCCCCGCTTCGGTCTGCCCTTCCCAGACGACCTCCGCGCGAAGCTCCGCCGAACCCGCCTCTTCAGACTCAGCCTGCAAGGTCACCGGATCGCCCCAGGCTGTGCCCTCATGCGTGACCTCGTCCACCACCTCGTCCGTGTTCACGTTCACTAGACGAACTTTCACCTCCGACGGGTCGATCGCCTCCGGCAGCGTCAGCACATCCACCGTCACCGCCACCGTCGCCAGGTCGCCCACGAACGCCGCGGTGGGCCCGTCAACGCCGACCACCGCCAGGTCCGGCTGAGGCTCCGCTGCGCCCAAAGGCACGACAAACACCGAGACCCCCTGCTGACGCAACTGCTGCATCCATGCCTCGCGCATCGGCTCGGCCGTCCGCCCGTCACTGAAGACCACCACCGACGCCACCGGCTGGCCGGATGCCTGAGCCAGCGCCGCGTCGATCGAGCTCCGCATCGCGGTCACCGATTCATCGGGCTGGTCCGCCGCATCCCCCTGCAGCCAAGCAGTCGCCGGCCGAAGCCCTTCCCCAAAGCCCAGCCATTCCACCTCGCGCCCAGCCACCGCGTCTCCCGACCACGCCTCCGCCGACATCGCCGCAAACGCTTCACGCAACGCCGCCTCGCGCGACTGCATCGCGCCCCCCGGCCCCGGCACATCCGCGTGCGTCAGCGACGCCGAACGGTCCACCAGCACCAACACCCGGTAAGGCTCGCTGCGTTCGCCCGGCGTGACCCACCGAGGCCCCGCCAACAGCATCACAATCAACAGCAGCATGCCGCCCCGCAGCAACGCCAGCGCGACCCGCACCCACCGCAACCCCTCCAGTCGGCTGTAGCTCCAGCCCGCCACCGCCAAAGACAACAGCAGCACCCCCGCCCACACCCACGCCGGCCAAGCATGGTCCCAGGTCAGATACCCCCCCGCGTCCGACACACTTAACCCGGACAACCCCAGCAGCCAGTCGATCAACCCGCTCATACCACGCCCCCCTTCCCGCCGGACACCCGCAGCCGACGCCACGCCATCGCCGCCCGCCCCCGCAGCCCCGCGCGCTCGCTGTCCACCGCATGGCTAAACCGCCGGGCCAGCACCGTCTCCAAAACCAGCAGCACCAACACCGTCCAGAGCAGAGGCACCGTCCAGGTCGCCCGGTTGTCCTGTGCCGAAGAACGCCACGTCGCGTAGCCCGTCGCGGGCTCATCGAACCAGGCCCAGCCCGCTTGCCGGTCCACCACTTGTTCCGCCCACTGCTCCACCGACTCGGCTTCCCACTGGCGCGTGTCCCCCGCGTCCGCATCCACCCCCGCAACAAACACCGCGTTCCGTTCCACGCCGTTCCAGCGCCAAACCCCCGGCCCGGGCACTTCGCTCAAGACCGCTGCTTCGGGGTCCCCCACACGCACCACCCCGGTCGCCCCGTCGGGCCAAGCCAACCCCCCACGCAGCGCGACCTGACCCGGAGCAGGCCCGCCCAACGCCCGCAACGCGTCCTGCATCAACGCCACGAACATCGGCCGGGTCGGCAAATCCGTCCACGCCACGTCCAACGCCGAACCCAGCAGCAGCACATCCCCCTCACCCACCGCTCGGTGCAACAGCCAAGGCGTTCCCGCCGCCACACGCATCCACACGTCCCCGGGTTCTTCGCCCGTCACGTCCACCCGTTGTGTCACACCCACCGGCTGCAACAACCGCGACCAGTCCGCCCGCAAACGCCCCAACGCCGAAGGCGCCGGCTCATCGACTAGCGACCAGACCGCGCCCTCTTCCTCGGGCGTGACCCGTTCGGACCCGATCCGCCAGGACACCCCCGTCGCCGAGCGCAGCGCTTCGTTCCACGGCCGCTGGGTTTCGCCCGAAGGCACCGTCACCCAGAGCACCCCGCCTTCCTGCACAAACCGACCCAACGCCCCCCAGGTCTCCCCCGATAAGCGGTCCGGCCGAGCCAGCACCACCGCGTCCAGCGTCGCCCAAGGCCAGCTTTCGGTTGCACCAGGGTCCAGCGTCCACACCGCCACCGAAGACTCTTCCACCGATTCCTCTTCATCCGGCACCAACGCCAGCCGGACCCACGCGCCAGCCGACAGCCCCTGCGCCTCGGGGTCCACAATCCCTACCGCCAGCTGCCGCTGCGCCCGCACTAACGCCTGGCGCTGGTCATCACTCGGCAAAGCATCGCCCGCCAACGTCGCCCGCAGCGCCAACATCGCCTGCCCCGGCAACGCCGCCGCGTCCACCACCAGCGACATCGGCAACGCCTTATCCGTTTCGTTCAAGCCCCACGCCACATCACGCTGCACTTCAGCCAAGACCTCGTCCGTCGCGGGGTCCAGCAACACCACCGTCAGCCCGACCGTCTCATTGGGAAGCACCGACCCAAACCGACGCAACCGAACCGTAGCCTCCGCCGACGCCGTCTGCCCCTGAGGCGTCAGCCGCGCCCGCGTCAGCTCCACCGCACTCACCTGCCGGTTGATCGCCGGCTCCCCCGGCTGCATCAGCCGCAACGCCATGCCCGGCCCCAGCGCCGCCTCGGCGTCCTCCAGCCCGTCCGTGCCCCGGCGCATCGCGCTGAACAGCCAGACCGACCCCACCCCTTCCCACTCGGTCGACGCTTCGCCCACCCGCGCCAGCGTCGCCTGCACATCCCCCGCCCAAGACGCCGGCTGCAGCGCTTCCACCGCGTCCATCGCCGCGGCATGGTCCTCGCTGTCCAACACCAGCGCTTCGCGTTGCGTCGTGGTCCAGACGGACACCCGATCGCCTTCCCCCAGTGCTTCGATCAATTCGATCGCACCTGCCTGATGCGTGGCCAGCGTGGTGCCTTCTGCCTCGTACAGCCCGGACACCAGCCCGTTGTCCACCACCACCACGACCCGCCGGGCCGAGGCCAACTGCGGGAACACCTTCTGAATCAGCGACGCCCCGATCAGCCCCGCCAGTGCCAAGCCCAGGATCGCCACCACCAGGCAACGCACCAGCAACAACAGCCACTGCTCAAGCTGCAGCCGACGCTGGTTGCGTTTGAATGCCGCCAGCAGAAAACGCATTGCTGCGAAGGCTTCGGGCTTGCGTCGAGCGCGCGTCCACAGGTGGATGATGATCGGGATCGAGACCGCTGCGACCCCCGCAGCCGCCAGCCCGGGCACCAGGAACGTCGAACCAACCTGAGCGATCGTGACCATCATCGGTTCTTGCTCACCGCCGCTGCCCGCCGGGCCATGAAGTGACTCAACGCCGGGCCCACGGGTTGGTCCGTCGGCACCAGCAGATAGTCAAAACCAAACTTCCGGGCTGCGTCTTCAACCCGGCGCAGGTGTTCGTTCAACGCATCCAGATACGCCCGGCGTAGCGTCATCGGGTCCAAAGGCAGCTTGCCCTCGCCCTCGAGCCCCCGGAACTGGCGCGACCGGCGGAAGGGGAACGCCAGCTCCGCCGGGTCCATCACCTGAAGCAGAATCACGTCGTGCCCGCGGTTGCTCAGCCGGGCCAGGCCGTCCTCAATCGCCTCGGGCTCATCGAACAGGTCGCTGATCAGCGTGATGATCGAGCGCCGTTGCAGACGCGCCGCGATCTGCTCAAACACCTTCGCCAGCCGGGTTCGGCCGGGCTGGTGCTCCGCCTCCTCATCCACGACATCGATCTGCTGCGGCGGGGCGTGGGTCAGCACCTGCCCGATCTCGTGCAGGTGGTTCGTCGCGTTGCTCAGCCTCGACTGCGTAATCATCGCGTCGTCGAACAGCCAGACCGCTGCCCGGTCGCGCTGGTCCAGCCCAAGCTTGCACACCGTCGCCGCGATCGTCGCGGCACAATCAAACTTCCGCCAGGGGGCCGGCGTCTGCGCATCGGTGCTCTTGTAGTCCATCGAGCCCGACGCATCGACCAGCACCCAGAGGTCCAGGTTGGTCTCGCGGTAGGACTGCTTGAGGTGCAGCTTGTCGGTCCGGCCGAAGACCTTCCAGTCCAGAAACCGCAGGTCGTCGCCAGCCACGTACGGCCGGTGCTCCGCAAACTCGACGGACACGCCCCTGCATCGGCGAGCGGTGCAGCCCCTGCACCAACCCGTCCACAATCAGCCGGGCGCGCAGGTCCACGGAGCTGATGGCCGACAGCGTGTGCGGGTCCAGGTAGTTCTTCGTCGTGCCGAGGGCCTCGGCCATGCGTCGTCTTCCGTCCGTGCGTACAGCGTCTGTCTAAAACTTCGATCCACGCAAGCCGGCGTGCTTACCGCAGAACCGCGTCGAGCTCGGGGTCGTTCTGGAACTTGGCGGTCGTCGACTCGATCAGCGCGTCGATCAGGTCGTCGGGTGTGATCTCGTCGGCGTCGGCAGCGAAGTTGGTCAGCACGCGGTGACGCAGCACCGGGTGAGCCACCGCGTTGATGTCCTCGACCGTGACCGTCGGCCGCCCCTTCAACAGCGCCCGGGCTTTGCCCGCCAGGATCAGGTACTGGCTGGCGCGCGGCCCCGCCCCCCAAGCCAGGTAACGCTGCAGCAGCTCCGGCCGGGCGTCCTCTTCCGCCTTGCCGGGCTTACGCGTGCCCCGGACCAGCCCCAGCGCGTAGCGGATCACCCCGTCGGAGACCGGCACCTGGCGAACCCACTCTTGAAGCTTGCCAACCTCCTCGGCAGTCAACACCGGGTCGATCGTCGGCGAGCCCCCCGCGGTCGTCCGGCGAACGATCTCGAGCTCCTCGGACTCCATCGGGTAGTCCACCTTGATATTCAGCATGAACCGGTCGAGCTGGGCTTCGGGCAGCGGGTACGTGCCTTCCTGCTCGATGGGGTTCTGCGTCGCCAGCACGAAGAAAGGCGAAGGCAACTCGTGCCGATGCCCGCCGGCGGTGACGTGGTGCTCCTGCATCGCCTCCAGCAGTGCCGCCTGGGTCTTCGGCGGGGTCCGGTTGATCTCGTCGGCCAGCAGCATGTTCGCGAACACCGGGCCCTTGACGAACCGAAGCTCACGCCGGCCGGTGGTCTTGTCTTCTTCGATCACCTCCGTGCCGGTGATGTCCGAAGGCATCAAGTCCGGCGTGAACTGGATCCGGTTGAACTCCAGGTTCATCGACTTGGCGATCGTGGACACCAGCAGCGTCTTGGCGAGCCCCGGCACACCGACCAGCAGGCCGTGACCCCGGGCAAACAGACAGAGGAAGACCTGCTCGACCACGTCGCGCTGCCCGACGATCGCGCGGTCGATCTGCTCGGTCAGCTTGGCCGCCGCATCCTGCGCATGTTCAACCAGGCCGTTTAGATCGGACGATTCCACCGGCTCAGACATAGTCACTCCAGAGAGATAGTTTCAGGCACCTGCTTATGAAGACGTCGAGTATACGGATCGGTTCCAATCAAGTTCATAAAATTTCAGCATGCCCGAGCTTCCCGAAGTTGAGTCTGTGGCAAGTGACCTCCGAGCCATTTGGCTGGGACAGCCGATCACGCAGGTGAAGATCCACCGCAGGGACATCATCACCGGCTCATCACGGCTGCCTGCGCTGCTGCAAGGCGATGTGCTCCAAGAAATCAAGCGCCACGGCAAGCAACTTGCCCTGATCGGAGCTTCAGGCCGATGTGTTTGTGTGCACCTGGGCATGTCAGGGCGGCTGCAGGCGTTGCCCACGCCTCGGCCGGCCCACACGCACGTCGTTTGGCGGTTTGGGGTCGGCCCACGACTGGGGTTCATCGACCCGCGTCGGTTCGGAGGCCTATGGACTTTCCCAAGCCCGGCAAAGCTACAGGCGACACGCTGGCAGGCGCTGGGCCCGGATGCCTTGGAAATCACGCCTGAGCAGCTCCACGCCAACCTCAGCTGCACCCGGCGAGCGCTCAAGCCCGCCCTGCTGGACCAGGCGGTGATTGCCGGCCTGGGCAACATCTATGTCGACGAAATCCTTTTCCGCTGTGGCCTGCACCCCAAGCGGATCGCCTGCGCGTTGCCCAAATCCTGCTGCGAAGACCTTGTTCAGCAAACCCGGAAAACCCTCCTAAGCGCCATAAAAGCAGGAGGTTCAACGCTTCGGGACTACCGACGCGCCAACGGCGACACAGGGGCATTCCAAAATGCACACCAAGTCTATGGCCGTTCCGGTCAACCTTGTCCACAATGTGGACGCCCGCTTCTCAAAACCATCCTTGCGCAAAGAACCACGGTGTACTGTGCTCACTGTCAGCCGTACCGCTCTGGGAGAACAACGAATAGAGGAAAGAGAGATATATAGTCTTCTCCTTAGTTATTCCGTTGGCGCTACGGGGCACAACCCAAGGCGAAGACACATAAAAACATATACTAAAAGAACTTGTGCATCCACTTCGGCCGTGTGAACACCTTGTCGGTAACGCCGTCTGGTCGCGCCGCCAAGCATCTCCTTAGGTGCCGACATACTGCGTTAGACCCCAACCCAAGGCACAACGAGACGATTTGACCGTTACGGCGTTTGCGCTTCCGAACCAGCTTATACAGGGCTTTTCCACAGGGTTGTTGTCACTCGAGCACTGGCAGCCGCGCGTGGTCTCCAGTA
This sequence comes from Phycisphaeraceae bacterium, assembly GCA_965230305.1. Classification (GTDB taxonomy): domain Bacteria; phylum Planctomycetota; class Phycisphaerae; order Phycisphaerales; family Phycisphaeraceae. The sequence continues at coordinate 1,703,162 of OZ245998.1, forward strand.
GCTTGTTCGGCCTTGAAACCACGTTGAAACGGACGATTTACCCCTTTTTTCCATTCACTGAGCGAGATAAGTATGTGGTCCACTGATGTCATGCTCCATGGCGGCGATTACAACCCCGACCAATGGCTGCACATGCCTGAGATCCTGGAAGAGGACGCCCGCTACATGAAGTCCTCGGGCTGCAACATCGTCAGCCTGGGCATCTTCGCTTGGGCTGCGTTGGAGCCGACCGAAGGCGAGTTTGACTTTGGGTGGATGGATGAAACCTTCGATCGCCTGCACAAGGTCGGCGTCCGCATCAACCTCGCGACGCCCAGTGCCGCGCGCCCAGCGTGGATGAGCCAAAAGTATCCCGAGGTCCTCCGCGTACGCCAAGACCGTGGCCGGAACCTCCACGGCGCTCGACACAACCACTGCTACACCAGCCCGGTCTACCGCGAGAAGCTGGCGATCGTGATCCGCAAGCTCGCCGAGCGCTACGACGATCACCCGGCGATGTTCATGTGGCACATCAACAACGAGTACGGCGGGGACTGCCACTGCGAACTCTGCCAAGAAGCCTTCCGCGATTGGCTCAAAGCCAAATACAACAACGACCTGGACCAGCTCAACCGCGATTGGTGGAACAGCTTCTGGGCCCACAACTACTCGGACTGGTCACAGATCGAGTCGCCCTCGCACATCGGCGAACGCACGGTCCATGCGCTCAACCTCGAGTGGAAGCGTTTCGTCACGCACCAGACCACCGATTTCATGAAGCACGAGATCGCCTGCGTCCGCGAGTACTCCAACAAGCCGACGACCGCCAACTTCATGGGCACGTACCAGGGCCTGGACTACTGGCGTATGGCGCCGTACATCGACGTCGTCTCCTGGGACGCGTACCCGATGTGGCACAGCCAGAAGGATGAACAAGGCAAGCGCGTTGCCGACTGGAAGACCGCGTTGGGCATCTCTTTCACCAACGACATCTACCGGGCCTTCAAGAAGGACCGCCCTTGGATGCTGATGGAATGCACCCCCAGCGCCACGAACTGGCAGGAGCTCGCCAAGCTCAAGCGGCCGGGCGTGAACAAACTCAACGGCCTGCAGTGTGTCGCCCACGGCGCCGACGCGGTGATGTACTTCCAATGGCGGAAAAGCCAGGGCAGCTTCGAGAAGTTCCACGGTGCGGTCGTCGACCACAACCGCCGGGAGGACGCCCGCGTCTTCCAGGAGATCACCGACCTCAGCAACACGCTGCAGTCGCTCAACGGGGTGTGCGGCAAGCTCGCGGACCCGAAGGTCGCGGTCATCTACGACTGGGAAAACAGTTGGGCGCTCAACGACGCCAAGGGCCCCCGCAACGACCGCCACCTCAACTACCACGGCGAGTGCGTCAACCACTACCGCCCGTTCTGGGAGATGGGCATCAACGTCGATGTCATCGAGTCCACCTGCGACCTGTCGCACTACGACCTGGTCATCGCGCCGATGCTCTACATGATCAAGCCCGGCGTGGCGGAAGCCCTGAAGAGCTTCGTCGAGCAAGGCGGCACGCTCGTCGCGACGTACCTCACCGGCATCGTCAACGAGATCGACCTGTGCTTCCTCAACGGCTGGCCGGGCAACGGGCTCAAGGAACTCTTCGGCATCTGGGCAGAAGAGATCGATGCGCTCTACGAAGACGATGAAAACCGCGTCGTGATCAGCCACGCTTTGGGCAAACTCGAAGGCGAGTACCCCGCCAAGATCTTCTGCGATCAGGTCCACGTGGAAAGCAACACCACAAAGGTGCTCGCGACCTTCGGCGACGACTTCTACGCCGGCCGCCCTGCCCTGACGATGAACACCTTCGGCAAGGGCAAAGCCTACTACGTCGCAACCCGCTCCAACCCGAAGTTCTACCGCGCTCTGTATGAGACCATCGCCAACGACCTCGACCTGGCTCGCGCCCTGGACGCTGAGCTGCCCGAAGGCGTTACCGCCACCACCCGCGGCCAAGGCAGCGACGAGTACATCTTCGTGCTGAACTACTCCAGCGTAGAGAAGGCGTTTGAGATCAACCAAACCCTCACCGATGTCGAAACAAGCGAGACGCTTACCCACAGCGTGACGCTGCACCCCTACCAAGGCCGGGTCTTCCAACGCAGCTAACCCGCGACGCCCCCCACTTGATCCCCAACGCCTCAGCAAAACGCTGGGGCGTTTTTATGCGCTCATGCCTGTCCGTTCGACCTCAATACCCTGCTGACGCAAAGCTGCGGAGAGCGGACCCGTGTGATGCTGGGTGTGCCGAAGTTTGTAAAGGTGCGCCGCGCGGCGCCAGGTTAAAGGATTTCTGCGAGAGTTATGCCGCCTGCGCGAGCGTTTGCGACGCGGCGGGCTTGCGTTTCACCAGCGTGACTTCGTTGCCCGAATCGTTGTAGATCACATCATCCATGAACGCCTGCATCAGCATGATGCCTCGGCCGGAGACCGCCATCAGGTTTTCCGGGTCCGGCTCCTCGTCGAGCTTGCTGACGTCAAACCCCGGGCCTTCGTCACGGATCGTGAACGTCGCGGTGTCCGTGGTCATCGTCTCGGTGATATGAATCCGCCGTTCACGGTAAGGCGACTGCGCCCGCCTTTCGCCCGCGACAGCGTAGTAGTGGTTGATGCTCTGCTGGCGAAGCTTCGAGCTGACCTCCAGGTTGCCGTGGTACAGCGCGTTGGTCAGCGCTTCTTCCAAAGCCATGCCGATCCGTGCGCGTTCGCCCTCATCGCAGACGCCAAACATCGCAGCGCTGGCCTGGAACCGCACCAGCAATGCCGGCAGCATGTCCGGGTCGTTCTCGACCTCAAATGTCGAGCAGCTCGACGTCATGCTTTCCAGCAGCCGGGTGTGGCAACGGTTCCGTGCCGCGGCGTCGACGATGCCTTGCACCAGCTCAATCAGCTGCTCTTCCAGCTTGTCGTCATGCACGAACCCTGCAGCGCCGTTGCTGAGCGCATTGACTACCTGATCCACGGTGCCTGTCGACCCGGTCAGCACCACCGGCCGGGGGTGCTCCCCGTCGAGCCAGTCCCGCCAGCGTTCGTCGCTCAGCTCGGTGATCACCACATCGCAGGCCGGGGCCGACACGTCCGTCGAAGCCCGCCAACCCTCCGGCGACGCATCACTGTTCAAAAGGCTCACAAGCCGTTGGCGCACGTCTTCATCACGATGGCAGATCAGGATCTCGGGCATCAGAACACTCCATGTCGACACAAACAGCACACGCCCCCTACGAGCGATCGGCTGATTCGCACCCCAACGTGAGCGCGTTTCATAAAGCGGCCCGCGATCGGATTCACGCATCGCCCTTGCTCTAGCCAGCATCAAGGGTTATCCCTTGCGATTTACACGACGTTTCGGATCACGCTGGACCATTCAGCAGCCGATATCCCCCTCACCTCGAGGCTTGGCCTAGGCCCGAGCCCAAGCTTATTCCCCCTGTCTGGAGGGCTACATGCATCCACCGTGTTTCTCGCGTGCTTGGGGCTTCTCGCTCATCGAGTTAACCATTGTCATCGCCATCCTCGGCATCCTCGGCGCCATCGCGGTCCCCATGATCAGCAACGCCCAGGACCAGTCCGCCATCAACGCCACCGCCCAGTCGCTCAACCAGTTGAGCACCGCGGTCGAGGTCTACCACCACGACACCGACACCTGGCCGGCCGACGCCAGCCAGGGCGTGACGCCCGAGGAGCTGCGCCCGTACCTCGTCAACGAGAGCTTTGAAGGCACGCCCTTGGGCGGGGTCTGGGACTACGGATATTGGCCAAGCAGTTCGACCACCGCCGGCGGCGATGAGGTGCTCGTCGGCGTGTCCGCGGCAGATGTAGACACCCGCTTTCACGAACCGGTCGACGCGGTGGCGGATGATGGCAACCTGGCCACCGGCCCGATCCGCACGACGGACAGCTCGCCTTCGCTGATCAGGATCGTCCGGTTCAAGTAAGCACAAGGCCATCGCGTCAGACGCTGGCGACCCATTGCGACAGCGACTGGTAGTCCGCATTCACCAGCGGCGCGATCGCGCGGTCGGTGAGCAGGCCCGGGCCCTGGGGCAAAATCTGCCAGGCGTCGGCCGCGGCCTCTTGGGCATCATGCAGCGGGTTGTGCAGGAACACCGGCAGGGGCTCGACCTGCCCGGTCAGCGGGTCGTGGCGGTCGGTCATCACGCACGCCCAGGCCCGTTGGGCGTGCATCGCGCGCGGGCCTTGGGCTTGTAGATTCGGCAGGACGTCCATCGCCCACCAGTCCGCCGCCCGCTGGGCCTCGTCGTCAGCCGGCAACAACAGGGCCGCAGCATCGGGGTGCTGCGTCGCGTCCCGCAGCACCTTCGCAGCGTCCTGCGCGGGGGTGCGCTCCGTATCGGCAAACGACAGCGCCCGCTCGGGGTAGGCGATCAAGTCATCGGGGTCCGCCAAGGGCGCCAGCAGCCCGACCGCCGCGACCGCCGTCGCCGTCAGCGCCGCCCATCGGGTTTGTCGTTTGTACTCGGGTCGGTGGTGGGGGTGCATAGGTATTTCCAATCAATGAATTTCCCGCCGGGCTTGTACCGGCGTTCTGTGTTTATGCCCTTTGCGGGTCGCTACAAGAAGAACAGTCGATACATGTTTGCGGAAGTTATCCACGCCACAACAAAGAGAAAAAACGATAGCCGTATGTTGCGTAACCAACGGGGAAGAGAACACGGATAGAACCGTAACAAATTTTTATTGTCGCCCTGGCCGACCAGATCGCGAACCGCATTACTCCGCAATAGTCTTGCCGCACGGTTCTTTTCCCCACACGCAATGTATTTTCTCAACACCCAGCTATAGAACAATGAATTTAAGAGATAGAGGAAAGAGATAAGCGCCAGAAAAAAATAGACGAGAACCCACCCATCAAACAAGGCCATCGAATTTAAGTAGATCGACCATCCCATCATCAGAATAAAAAAGACAAACAGATAGAACTTGGCCTTTTCTGCACCGGGCTTTGTATAGAAATCCTTAAACGCCATACGTATGCCTTGTTGGGTGGTGCTGGTTGAGCATCTTCGGCGGCTAAGCGGCTCATCATTTCCAATGAAAACGGCGAGACAGCTTTCGCTGTCGCGCCGCGTGGGGTTCAAGATGTTTGCCCGGGTTTTGTCATGGCTTAGAAGCCCATGCCGTCCATGTCCGGTGCGCCGGCGGGCTTGTCTTCCTTGATCTCGGTGATGACAGCGTCGGTGGTCAGCAGCAGGCCGGAGATCGAGGCGGCGTTCTGCAGGGCGATGCGTTCGACCTTGGTGGGGACGATGACGCCCATCTTGATGAGGTCGCCGTACTCGTGGGTGAGGGCGTTGTAGCCGAAGGCTGCGCCTTTACCCTCTTGCACCTTCTGGGCGACGACGGAGCCGTCCAGGCCGCAGTTGGCGGCGATCTGCTTGATCGGCGCTGCGACGGCACGGAAGACGATCTGCGCGCCCAGGGCTTCGTCGCCCTCGAGTTCGAGCTTGTCGATGGCCTTGCGGGCGCGGAGGACCGCGGAGCCCCCGCCGGGGAGGATGCCTTCTTCGACGGCGGCGCGGCAGGCGTGCATGGCGTCCTCGACGCGGGCCTTCTTCTCCTTCATCTCGGCTTCGGTCGCGGCCCCGACGTTGATCTGGGCGACGCCGCCGGCGAGCTTGGCGAGGCGCTCCTGGAGCTTCTCGGAGTCGTACTCGCTGGTGGAGGTTTCGATCTGGCGCTTGATGTTGTCGATGCGGGCCTTGATGGCGGCGGTGGTGCCGGCGCCTTCGACGAGGGTGGTGTTGTCCTTATCGAGGACGGCCTTCTTGACCCGGCCGAGCTGGGAGAGCTCGATTTTTTCGAGGTCGATGCCGAGCTCTTCCATGATGGCTTCGCCGCCGGTGAGGATGGCGATGTCTTCGAGCATGGCCTTGCGGCGATCGCCGAAGCCCGGGGCTTTGACGGCGGCGACCTTGAGGATGCCGCGGAGCTTGTTGACCACGAGCACCGCCAGGGCTTCGGAGTCGATGTCCTCAGCGATGATGAGCAGGGGCTTGCCGGACTCGGCGACCTTGCCCAGGACGGGGATCAGGTCCTTGGCGGAGCTGAGCTTCTTTTCGTGGATGAGGACGTAGGCGTCTTCGAGGTCGACTTCCATGGAGGCGGTGTCGGTGACGAAGTGGGGGGAGAGGTAGCCCTTGTCGAACTGCATGCCTTCGACGAGCTCGACGTAGGTGTCCAGGCCCTTGCCTTCTTCGACGGTGATGACGCCGTCCTTGCCGACCTTGTCCATGGCCTGGGCGATGATGGCGCCGATCTCGGCGTCCTGGTTGGCGGAGCAGGTGCCGACCTGGGCGACCTGCTCGGAGCTGGAGACGTTCTTGGAGGCCTTGGCGAGGTCGGCGATGAGGGCGTTGATGGCCTTGTCGATGCCGCGCTTGATCTGGTTGGCGTTGGCGCCGGCGGTGATGTTCTTCAGGCCTTCTGCGAAGATGGCCTCGGCGTAGACGGTGGCGGTGGTGGTGCCGTCGCCGGCGTCCTTGGAGGTCTTAGAGGAGACTTCCTTGACGAGTTGCGCGCCGATGTTTTCGAGGGTGTCTTCGAGCTCGATTTCCTTGGCGACGGAGACGCCGTCCTTGGTGACGGTGGGGCTGCCGAAGGATTTCTCGAGGACGACGACCCGGCCGGACGGGCCGAGGGTGGCCTTGACGGCCTTGGCGAGCTTGTTGACGCCTTTGAGGATGGCCTGGCGGGCGTCGTTTTCAAAGGTGATTTGCTTGGCGGGCATGTTGCCTGCTCCTTGAAAGTGGTTGGTTTTCAGTAATGAATGATGGGTTTAGCCGACGACGGCGAGGACGTCGTCTTCGGTGACGATGAGGTAGTCCTGATCGTCGACGGAGACCTCGGTGCCGCCCCACTTGGAGAGCAGGACGGTGTCGCCCTTCTTGACCTGGAACGGGGCGCGTTCGCCGGAGTCCAGGACCTTGCCGTCGCCGGTGGCGATGACCTTGGCCTGCTGGGGCTTCTCCTTGGCGGACTCGGGCAGGTACAGGCCCGAGGCGGTCTTTTCTTCAGCGGCGAGGCGTTGCACGAGGATGCGTTCGCCGAGGGGTTTGATCTTCATCTGGGTTCTCTCCTGAGAATGAAAGAGGGTTGTGATTGAAAAGGGTTAGGTTCCGGGTAGAGCCGGGGTTAGTTCAGGTGTTCGTTTCGGGGCGGGTCTTGCTGCATGCGGTCCATGACGCGCTTGGCGGTGCTGAGCATCTGCTCGAGCTGGATGGGGCGGTTGATGACGGAGAAGGCACCGAGGCGGAGGGCTTCGTTGTGGAAGCGTTGGGCGCGTTTCTGTGAGTAGGCGTGGCCGTTGACGATGATGACCGCGGGGTGGCTGGGCTGAGTGCGGAGGACCCGGAGCAGCCAAAGCCCGCCGGGCTGGTCGGCCTCGGCGGTCGTCGGGGCCTGGTCGGGCATGCGGGGGGTGCCCAGATCGACGAACGCAGCATGGACGGGCTGCTGCTTGGCGAGGTCCAGCGCCTGCTCGCCGGAGGTCGCGGTGGCGGTCTCGATGCCGATGGCGGCGAGCAGCTGAGGCAGCTGGGTGGTCCAGTGCTCGGTTTCACGACGGCGGTCCTGGGTGAGCAGGATGCGGAGTCGGGCGGGATGTGGCCGGGCAGACGTCATCGTGCCGGGCGGGTCGCAAGGCCCGTGCCGAGATGCACGGGAAGCGAGAATGTGGAAATTGTTTTACAGAAGGGGTTTGCGCGTTGGCAGAGAAGGCTGGCCCCTTGGGATTCTGCCTTTGAAGGCGCTGGGAGGTGGGTTTTGGTGCCGGAATGGCAGGCGGGGCAGGGGACGGGGTTACTCGAACGGGAAGCTGGCGAGGGTCTCCAGCAGGATGTCGAGCATGCGGTCGAGGGTGTCGCGGTCCATCGCTGGGGCGGGCATGAGGACCAGGACGTCGCCGAGCGGGCGGAGCCAGAGGCCTTTGGGGAGCATCGCGGCGCAAACGGCGTAGGCGGTGCGTTTGGCGAAGTCGAAAGGCGCTGCGGTGCCGTCGGGCTGGCGTTGGCCGAGTTCGATGCCGACCATCAGGCCGCGCTGCCGGATGTCGAGGATGTACGGGTGGTCGTGGAGCACGTTGAGGCGTTCTGCCAAGTGCTTCGCGCTTTGCTGGGCGTGTGGGATGACCTGGCGTTGCTCGAAGAGGTCGAGGGTCGCGAGGGCGGCGGCGCAGCCGAGTGCGTTGCCGGTATAGGTGTGGCCATGGAACAGTGTGCGTTTGTCGTGGAGCTCGCCTTCAAAGGCTTGCGCGATCTCATCGGTGCAGAGCGTGGCCGCGACGGGGAGGTAGCCGCCGGTGAGGCCTTTGGCGAGACAGAGGAGGTCGGGGGTGATGTTGTCGTGGGCGCAGGCGAACATCTCCGCGGTTCGGCCGAAGCCGGTGGCGACTTCATCGGCGATGAGCAGGACGTTGTGCTGGTTACAAAGCTCGCGCACGGCGGCGACGAAGCCGGGGGGCTGGGCGATCATGCCGGCGGCACCCTGCATGACGGGTTCAAGCACCACCGCTGCGGTGTGATCGGCTTGCTGCTTAAGCTTGTCTTCGAGCAGCGCCAGGCTGTGCTGCATCAGCGCTTGGGTCCGGTCTTCATCTTCGGAGGGCCAGGTCGAGGAAAGTCGGCTGGGCTTGCCGAGGCTTGGACGGAGCGGATCGATAGGCGGGAAGGTGTCGACCTCGAAGACCAGGGAGAGGAACGGCTTGTGGAAGAGTTCGCTGAAGCCGACGGACATGCTGCCGACGGTGTCGCCGTGGTAAGCCCCCTGCAGGCCGATAAACCTTGTTTTATCGGGGTATCCACGGTGGAACCAGAAACCCACCGCCATCTTGAATGCGACTTCCACTGCGGTGGCGCCGGCATCGGAGAAGAAGACTTTGTTGAGCGGTTTGGGGTGTGAGCGTTCGGGATCGAGATGTTGCTGGGTAAGCGCTGCGAGCCTGCTGGCCAATTCAATAGCGGGCGGCGAGGACAAGCCCAGGAGTGTGGTGTGCGCTGCCTGTTGGAGTTGTTGGCGGATGGCGTCGTCGATTTCAGGGACCTGATGGCCTAAGACGTTGCACCAAAGCGAGGACACGCCGTCGATGTACCGGTTGTCTTGCGTGTCGATCAGCTCAAAGCCTTGGGCGCTTTGGATGATGATGGGGTCTTGCTCGCGCCATTGGCGCATGGGGGTGAAGGGGTGCCAAAGGTGTTGATGGTCAAGCGTGGCCAGGTGTTGATGCATGGTGATAGACATGGGGACATGATCGCATGGAACGCGTGGGTCATCATCTTGTGGTGTGATGCTGATGAAGAAGCCTCAAGGTTTAGGGTGTGGTTGGCCGATAGGGGCGACACCTCGGCGCGGTTTTTTTATTGACCCGTGATGAGGGGTGACGTTAATGTCATAAACAAGCTCCGCGTGGTGTCTGAAAGGAAACGCCATGGCAAAGAAGAAGGCCACTCGTAAGAAGGCCACGAAGAAGAAGGTCGTCCGTAAGAAGCCGACCGCTCGCAAGAAGGTTGCGAAGAAGAAGGTCGTTCGCAAGAAGCCGGCCGCTCGCAAGAAGGTTGCGAAGAAGAAGGTCACCAAGAAGAAGGTGACCCGCAAGAAGGTCGCGAAGAAGAAGGTTGCCAAGAAGAAGGTGACCCGCAAGAAGGTTGCGAAGAAGAAGCCGGCCGCTCGTAAGAAGGTCGCGAAGAAGAAGCCTGCCGCTCGTCGGAAGGCCACCAAGAAGAAGAAGTGATTGCTTGATTCTCTGACTGGGTCGCCCGTGGTCATGAACGCGGGCATTCGTGGAGACCGGCCCTACGCTCCGAACGTTTAACCGGGCTGGGACCTCCCGAGACTCCCCCCACCTCATCACAAAGAGCTTAGCCACAGGGCGTCCTTAACCGGACGCCCTTGGTTTTTATATGGGTTTTCAAGGGGTTTCAGGCGATCAGACCCAACAGGGTCTCGGTGGCGGTGGTCCGGAACTGAACCTGTGCAAACGCATGGCGGATGCGCTCGAACGCGGCGCGCTGGGCTTGCCCTGCGGCGTCTTGGGTGAGCAACGGCTTGAGCGCTGCAGCCAAGGGCGCGGGGTCGCCGAAGTGCGGCACGAACTCGGGGGTCGCGCGCTGGCCTTCGGTCAGGTGTTCGTGGATCAGGTTGGGCAGCGTGAACGTGCGGGTTTGGATCACCATCCGGAGCATGAACCATTTGCGGCGCGTCGCCTGGAACACAGGCACGAAGGGCGTGTTGCGTGCGGCGACCTGCAGCGTGACGGTGCCGGACACCGCCAACACCGCGTCGGCCCAAAGGATCGCGTCGTCGGTTCGGCCGAAGACGTAGGCTTGATCATCGGGGAACAGGGGCGCGGCGAACGCGAGGTCGTCTTCGACACGCAAGGCCACGACGGTCTCGATCTGGCCGATGGACGCACGGAGCTGATCGACGGTTTTTGTGAACACCTTGGCGTTGCGCTGGATCTCGTGGCGGCGCGATCCGGGCAGCAAGGCCAGCTTGGGAAGCTGGGTTTCGGGCAGGCCTTGTGGGTTGAGCGTGGGGTGTTCTTCCAGCAGCGGGTGGCCAACGAATGTGCAGGGGATGCCGCGTGCGCTGAACCAGTCGGGTTCAAAAGGCAGGAGGGCGAGGATGTGGTCGGTGCGGGGCTTGAGCTTCTTGTGTCGCCAGGGCGCCCAGGCCCAGTACTGCGGCGCGACGAGGTGGACGATCTTGGCGCTGAGGATGGTGTCGCGGACGAGCTGACAGACCGAGCCGTTGCCCGCGGGGCTGTCGACGGGGACGTGCGCTGCGATGGGGTTCTGCTGCAGCCAGGCTTCCAGACGCTTCAGGCGGGCTTTGTGGGTCTTGATCTCGCCCAGGACGTCCAGGCCCATCACGGCCTTTTCGGTGGTGGTTTCCAGGAGCTCGGCCCCGGCGGCCTGCATCAAGGGCCCGCCGAACGCGTAGATCGGGCGGTCGGGCTGCCGTTGTTTGATCTCGGCGATGAGCGTCGAGGCAAGCGTGTCGCCGCTGGGCTCAAAGGCGGTGAACAGGATGGGGAGGGGAGCGGTCATCCGATCCTGTTGCGGGGGAGAATGCCGGAGGTGGGACTCGAACAACCCACCAAAACACCGGGAAATATAGCACCTTCCGAAACAGGCGGCGCAAAATCCGGCGCACCCCGTGTCGGGCCACCCCGGTTACCGCCTGAACTCATCAATTTAATCGAAGCCTGGCCAAGCCTTCCCAAAACGTTGCAGGATGGCATCTTGGCGATGGTGCAGCCGTATCAGAAAGGAAGTAGCACATGACTAAGAAGTTGAAGCCACCTCACGTCGCGAGCACGCAGATAGATGAGCCAGAGCAGCCCTGTGATACCGCGGAAGCTGCAAAACCGAAAAAGCTGCCGGAGTGGAAATTGGCCAATTCTCGTTTACGTCCCGCGTTTCTGCGCGTGATCGAGATGTCGAATGCGCACGGTCCTGACAGCCAGCAGGTCATGGACGCATGGGCGAAATTCGAGGAGGTGAGTGAGCGGGAAAAGCAGCGTGAGCATCCTGCGGCGATGCGGATGCCTCTGAGTAGTGACGACGATCCGCGGGTATCCGAGCCAGAACGCACAAAGCGTCACACCGGCGATCTGACGGGCACCATCTATGACGAGTTGATCCGGCCATGTATGAATAATCGGTTCGGCAAGGAAAGTACGGCTTACCAAGAAATCACCTCCACCACCGTGCTCCACGCCCGCGACACCCTCCAGCGGGTCAACACAACCGACCCGATGGAGGAAATGCTCGTTGGGCAAGCCCTGATGACACACGCCCGGATCATCCGGCTCAACCACCTGTTGGCCGATGAGACGCGAATCGATCAGATCAAAGTGCTATCTGAGGCCGCAGATCGGGCCAGCAACACCTACCGCCGGCAGATGGCCGCGCTGGACGAGCATCGCCGCCCCAGGGCCACGCCGCATTTCAACCAAACCAACATCGCCGGCCAGCAGATCATCCAGAACAACGTTGACAGGAAAGAAAAATCGACGAACGAACAAGGATTGGCAGATGAAACCGCCCAAGAACCCGCTCCAGGCCGCCAAGCGACGCTACCGGCTGACGCCGGCGGGGCGACGATCACTACAGCAGGCAGCGAAGAAGAACCAGCCGTGGCAGCGATCCACCGGCCCCAAGACCGCCGTGGGTAAAGCCCGGTCGAGCCGCAACGCCCTGAAACACGGTGAACGCTCTGCCGCGGTGATCTCGCAGCGACGACAGGCGACGGTGGCCCTGCGCTGGGTGCTGCACGTACCCGCGTCAGAGCAATTCGATCCAGCACAGCAATTCGGATGAGTAACCGCCATCTGACTTCATCAAGCCACGGTGGCGCAACTCACGCTGGAGTGCCGGCTCGATGTGATCGTGTAGTACCTTCTCCCGCGATGCAGCCTCGACCTGCGGCTTGCCGGGCTGCCCCTTGAACGCCTCGTGGTACTGCTTCTCTACGGCCGGCACCCGCTGTCCTTCGGAGTCGATGGCGATGGGCAGGACGTGCTTCGACGATTCCAACCCCTGGCCGAACACCTGCACCTGCCAGAGCGTCAATGTCACCCCGTTGGGGAATGCTGAGCAAGCCACTGCCGTGGCCAACTCCTCGGCAGGCAGATCGCGCCATTGACGCATCAGGTTCTTCATCAGAGGGTGATCTAGCCCCATTAACTCCACCGTTTCGTCGGCCTGAGCCAACTCGCGGTCGAGGGTGAAGGGCGGTGAATCCTGCCCTTCTCCATCCCCTTGCAGCTTGAATCGCTCATCATCGACACGGACCAGTGCTCCGCCCGTCGCCCGCTGGGAAGCCTCAAGGAACGTCCGGATGCGGGCCTTGCTCTCGTCAATGTCGGCGAATGGGGCGTAGTCGTCCAGGCTGAACCGATCAAGGTCTTGGAACAGCTCGAACACCACCTTGCGCGCCTCGCTTGCGTTGGCGATCGCTGCTTCCAGTTCCTCTCTCGTGCGCTTCAATTCAGGGTCGGACAGAGCATCCCGGTAGAGCTGGTCGTAGCTGAGACGATCAGAGAGCTGCCCAAGCACCTGGGCACGCAGGTCTTCGGTCACGTTGCCATGCTCGTCCACCTTGCCCAGTGTCTTGGCGATCTCCAGCAGCTTGTCGGTCAGCAGCAGGAAGATGTTGCCCTCGATCGTGTCGGAAAGCACGAGGTTGTACACCTGGGCCGTATCTTTCTGCCCGTAGCGGTGAATCCGGCCGATCCGCTGCTCTAGGTCCATCGGGTTCCAAGGCAGGTCGAAGTTGAACAGCACCCGCGAGAATTGCAGGTTGATGCCCTCACGCCCGGCCGCTGTGCATACCAGCACCTTGGGGCCGTCGGGCCGGCGAAAACGCTTCTCCGCGGCAACTTTAGACCCGTGATCCCCACCCCGCAGCACCACGACGCCCTGGCCGGGGTAGTTGGCCTCGATCTCCTTGGAAAGCAGGTCCACCGTCGCCAGGTAGGTGGCAAAGATGACCACCTTTTCCTCAGGGTTCTGTTCCCACAATGCTCCCAAGCCGCGTAGCAGCTTGCTGACCTTCGTCTCCTGCTGCTCAGGGAACGCCGCCAGCAGCTCCGCGATCCTTAGCCGCTCTTCTGGCAGCGACATCGCCACGCTCGCGGCCGCCAAGTCTTCGCCCTGAGCGGTCACCGCCTCGGTGCTTTCCGATGATGCCGCCAGCGCGAGCTGTTCGTCATCCAGCGACTTGATGAGCCGCAGTTTCAGGTCGGCAAACACCCGCTCTACTTCGCCCCTACCCGCCGGGTCGTCGGGCAAGCCCAGCTCACGGTGCAGCAGCGCCTTGGATTCCTCGACCAGTTCGCGGTGCGCGTCGATGTCCATCGCCTGGTCCATGAGGATCGCCTCATGGATGGTCAGCATGAGCTGCCGCCGGCGGAGCGTGCTGCGGACCGCGGCGAAGCTGGACGCGGCGATCTTCTGGAAGATCGTCATCACGAAACCCAGCGCCCGCCCCTTGTTGCCTTGTTTCTTGGCCAGATCGAAGCCATCCAGCAGGTACTCGCGGAGCTTCGTGTAGAACGCCTGCTCCTTCTCCGACATTGTGAACGACTCGGTATGCACCCACCGCCGGGCAAACAAGGGCGAGCCGTCGGGCGTGCAGGCGTCCGCCTTGGTCCGGCGGAACACCACCGCGTTGAGCCGGTGCCTTTGATCGACCATCTCTGCTGACCCAGCGAACAGCGTTGTGTTTAGCAGGTGGATCAACATCCAGAAGCGGAAGTGGTCGCCCTGATGCGGCGTAGCCGACAGGAGCAGCAAGTCACGGGCGTGATCGCGCATAGCCTCGGCCAGCTTATAGTTTTCGGTCTTGCGCACCTTCTTCCCGTTCTTGTACGCGGACAAGTGGTGCGCCTCGTCGAACACTACCAAATCCCATGCCGGCGCTTCGAGCAGGCGATTGATCCGGGCACGCCGCTTGAGCGTATCCACGCTGGCGATCAGTCGGTCGTGCTTGGCGAACGCATTGGACTTACGGTCCGTCACGTCCCCCTCGCTGCCAAACACCTCGAAGTCGAGTTTGAACACCTCGTTCAACTCGCGGTGCCAGTTGTTCACCAGCCCCGCGGGGACAATCATCAGCGCGCGGTTCAACTCGCCTCGGCTGGCCAGCTCGCGCAGCACCAGCGCCGTCTCGATAGTCTTGCCTAGGCCCACCTCGTCGGCGATCAGGAACCGCCGGGGCGATGCCGTAGCGATGCGGTGGGTCAGCACCACCTGGTGCGGCAGCAGGTCGATCTGGGCCGCGGTCAGTGCCGCGGCGTTCTCCATCAGGGGTAAGGCGTGGGCCTCGACGTGCAGCCATATCCGCCGCAGCCGCTCCGAGCCCCCGGAATCCCCCACAACGCCGGCGAGCATGCGCTCCGCCCGGCTTGCGGCCGGCGCAAGGCTCGTGGGATGCACCCGCCGTTCCCCGCTGGGGAAGAACACCCGGACGTAACCGTCCGCCGTCGCGCCGACGACCACCCCCTCGCCGAACTTGGCGTGGGTCACCCGCTGGCCGGGCTGCGCGGTCTGGATCAGGGCATCGTCCGCCATCAGCTAATCCTCGGGTGGTGCAGCCCCGCCCAGTGGGGGCCGTCGTAGTCGGCGTTCTTGTCCTCGGTGTTCATGATCCGCTCGATCTCGCTCTCGGCCCCGCTCCAGAGCAGCCGGCCGATGTGTAGGCCGGCCTCCCCCGAGTTGCGGTGGGTGTAGTGGTACTCCTCGCTCGCGCCGCGCATCTTGATCCGCTTGCGACCGCTGGGCATCCACAGCACCAGCCCGGCCTGCCCTTGGTACTCGTCCTGGAACGACAGGATCGCCTTACGAAGATCGTTCTCGATCCACCGTTCCGCGTCCTTGCCGTCGAGCACGTCCAGGCAGCCCTCCACGCCGGACACGATCAGCGTGTCCCCGCTCGCAGACGGTAGCTCGTCCGGCCAGTTGTCCACCATCGCAAAGAACAGCCGCAGCGACGCGACCTCGCTCGGCTGGCCGATCTTGCCCAGCGTCTCGACGCACCAGAGCATCCCGAAGCCGCGACGCGACCACCCGCGGTTGAAACGTGTCTTGACCATCAGTTTGTCTCCCCGTCATCGTCACCAAGCTGCTCGAATAACGTCAGCTCCCGCTCCTTGGGCTTGTTCTTCGCGGTCCAACCCTTGTATAGGCTGGACGCGGTCACCGCCGCGTTGCGCGTCGCGGAGTCCGCCCCGTGTGTCTTGAACCACGTCAGCAGCGCCCCAAGCGCCGGGTGCGGGCGAAAGTTGACGTTGTTCAGTGTCTCGCTGGCGTTGATCCCGCTGCCCTCGAAGCAAGCCCCGATGAAGAACATCGCCTGGTCGTAGTCGCTGGTCATCGTCTTGCGCAGCTTGCCCGACCACGTCGCGGCCAATTCCGGGGGCGAGATGAGGTAGAACACCTTTTTCTTCTCCTCAATCCATCCTCGACTGACAAAATCCGATGGCGCGCTGCCCGAGCCACGCAGATACTTCTGCATCTGATCGCGGGCAAGGTCGGCTTTGCCATCAAACAGCCGTAGCAGCATCCGTGTAAACGGCTCGGCGTCGTGTGGCGGTGCCTCTTTTACGCCGCCCGCTTCCTCGTCCAGCAACTGGTTGATACCCAGCAACGCTTCGAGCACCGACATCGGCTCGCCGGGGGCCTTGTAGACCTGCCCGTAGTGGCGGGAGAAATACTCCAGCGCCTTGCCGCGGCGGATCACCTGCTGGTCGGCCTCGGGCAGGCCCTCTTCCTGGTGGTGCTCCAGCAGCTCTTGCAGGTCGCGCACATCCCGCAGTACCTGCCGGCGGAGTTTGGCCCACGAGATGGGCGTCGGCTCGACCGTCCGTTGTCGGCAGACATGGATGATGTCGTACTCAATCGCCTTGGAGCCAAACTGCCCCGTGCCCTTGGTTTCGTCGCCGCGGATGGGGTATGTCGCCTCCAGGAAGAAGCCGGCGTCGAACAGTGATTCCAGCACCGCGACCCAAGGCTCGTCCTCCTTGTGGTGGAACGTGAATGCCAGCACCCCCGCGGGCTTGAGGATGCGTTTGGCTTCACGCCAGCACTCGGTCAGCAGGCGCTGGTAGAAGACGTCGGCGTTGCTCTTTCCGGTCTCTTCATCCGCGCCGGGGTTGCGTGCCCGGTTGGCGACCGCTTCCATCGTCTTGGGCGTGTACTCGGGGCCGAAGTACTCTGGATACTTGTCCTTGAGCGCCATCCGGAGCCAGACGTAGAAGAAGTCGGCCAGCTCCGAGTAGTGCAGCAGCCCGCCGAACGGCGGATCGGTGATGACCGCGTCGTAAGAGCCGTCGGGAATCGTCTCCAACTCGGTGGACGTACCGCACGTTAGTTGTTCAGAGGAGGACAGACAGGCGAGTGACTCGTTGTAGGTGAGTGGATCGTTGCAGAGCGTCTTTTCGCTGGTGCCTGACACGGCATCCGCGATGTGGGGATGCTGCGACCTGAGACTCTCGTTATGAACTAACTCATATGGATCGTTAGCCCAATCTAAGGCACTAAACATGTTGCCGAACTGTGACTGCCAATTTCCTCGACCGAGATCTGCGAAAACGCAGTTCTCTACTGGAGTTGACTTCGGGTGATAATTGTTATTACTGAGGTGTGGGGCCATGCAGTCACGGCTGATATCCCAAATGCAGAACAGGTTTTGATTGCGTAGGTACTGTTGGTAAGCACCCAAAACAAATTCAGCCGCTTGAGGTCGATTTGTTTCGATGATCGCCTTCAGCAAGGCGGCGTGAATAATCAATTGCCGCGGGTTGAACATCTTCCACCAGTGCGTGAAGCCGTGGGCCTTGCGGATGTCGCCGTTGGCCATGCCGGTCATGAAGCCGAAGGGCACCTCACTGGTGGGCCAGTAGCCGTTGAGATCGCCGTCCTTGCGGTCCTGCCATTCGCGGAGCGCGGCGTCATAAGTCGTGGTGTCCTGCACCGGTGCGAAGAACCGGCCGTTGTACGCCTCGCCGGCGTCCTTGCCGCCGGGGGAGAAGCCCTGGATGGCGTACATGGCGACGGGGCCGTTCTTGCCGGTGGCGGCGATGGCTTCGCGGATGTCGCTGACGGTGCCGCATTCGGCGCAGGCAAACGTGCTCTTGCCCGGCACCGTCCCGCCCTCCTTGCCGGTCTTGATCACCGTGCCGTCATCGAGCGTCACCTCGTCCGGCAGCTTGCCGCGGACCTCGATCAGCTTGCATTTGGCGGCACGCGCCCGGTTCCAGCGGATGGTGGCTTCGACCGGGTCGTCGGCGCTGCCGCCGTAGGGCTTGCCGTCGGGATCGACCGACGCCTCGCCCTTGAGCCAGTCGGGGTGGACCAGAAGGGACAGCTCGATCTTCTTCTTGCCGGCCTTGGGCAGCTTGCCGAAGGTCTCTTTCTCATGGCAATGCGGGCACACGGCGGCGACAGGTTTGCCGATGTCGCTGAGCGTCGCGGTGGCGTATGGCTTCTCGGTGTCTGCAACGACGAGCGGGACGCCGGGGGCCATGCGGGCGTCGCGTTCTTCGAGGTCGTACTTCTCGCCGCAGTGTTTGCAGGTGCGTTGCCAGGATTTGATGGAGATGGTCTTCACGGCCATGACCGGGCTGGTCATGATGGGTGTGCGGTGGCCGCAGCCGGTGACCGGGCACGGACCATGCTTGGCCCAGAAGGTGTAGATGACCTCGGGGCCTTCGTAGGTGTAGTCCTTACGCTGCTCGGGCGTCAGGCTGAGCGAATCGAAATCATCACCCATGACCTTGCCGGTGGAGACCTGCGTCCACTTGCCCCTGTGCCCGCGGGGGCAGTCGGTGGCGTAGAACGGCATGATCTGCGGCTTGACCTCGGCTTCGATCTCGTCGAGCAGGGCCTGGACCTCTGCCTTGTCCACTTGCGCCAGTTCGTTCTTGACGACGAACCACGCGACGGGGTTAAGGTCGTTGCCGTACATCTGCATGCCCAGGCGTGAGCCCTCGACGACGGTGGTGCCGCCGCCCATGAAGATGTCGGCGACCTTGAGGTTCTTGAAGACGCCCTTCTTCTGGTGGTTGCCGTAGTACACATCCCACACGAGCTTCGCGGCCTCGTCCGGATCGTCCGGGGTCTTCATCGCCGCGGCCAGGAGCATGGCGCGGAACACGCTGGAGCGCCGGCGCGCCCACCACTTGGACATCTGGTAGATCGGCTTGCCGGCGTTGCCCTCGATCGCGGCGATCTGATTGATCGGGATGATTGGGAAGTCCACCTCCAGGCAGGTCAGC
Organism: Phycisphaeraceae bacterium; assembly: GCA_965230305.1. GTDB lineage: Bacteria > Planctomycetota > Phycisphaerae > Phycisphaerales > Phycisphaeraceae. The sequence continues at coordinate 1,721,985 of OZ245998.1, forward strand.
GGGCGGTTCGGGTCGGAGAAATCGACCGTCTCCAAATCCCATGCTTTGCCGGCATTGACAGCCTTGGCGACCTCGCGCGCGACCCATTCGGGCTTGTTAAGCCCCTCGGCTTTCCACGGTTGCTCTTTCGCCATCGGCTTACTTCCTGCTCAATTCGATAAAGGGCACGGCGACCTCAAGGACGCTCAGCCCGCCGTGGGTCAAAGTCGGGTAACCGCCGCCGCTCTTCCATTTGCGACGGCCGTTGACGAACAGGTGGTTGCCGTGGCGGGTGTCGAGTTTGAGGTCGATCGGCGGCACCCATGAGCCTTGATCGGTTTGGTCGCTGGTGCATCGCCCGCTCTTGAAACGCCCGCGGAGGTGGTCGGTCTGTTCCTTGGTGGCGTCGGGGAACAGTTCGCTGGCGGCGTAGCCGTGGTCGGAAGTGATGACCAGCCGGCGACCCTCAGCCAGGCGTGCGACCAATGACCAGAAGGTGTCGCCGGCGAGGTAGTCCGTGGCTTTCTCGATTAGTGGGCGTAGACCTTCGCCAGCGTCGGCATAGTCGTGGACATCCTTGTCGGGCCACTCATGCCAAAAAACCCAATCCGGCTGGGAGCCGATCATGTCGGCGCACGATTGCCAGTCCATGTTGGTGGTTTCGGTGGTCGCGCCGGGCAGCTTGTGCGAGCCGCCGGCCCCGTCGGCGGAGAGCGATGAGCGTTGACCGAAGCCCAGGGCTTTGGCGAAAGGCGTGGTGTCGGCGGGCAGCTCCGCGCCGGTGGGCTTGGCGGTGTGGATGTCGTAGCCGCGGGCTTGGGCACTGGCGAGCAGCCAGGGTACTTCGCGGAGGGACAGGGCGTCGAGGATCAACACAGCACGGCCTGATGATCGCTGCTGCCACCAATCGGCGAGCGTATCGGCTGTCTGCGGGACGACGGATTCGTAGGCGGACCACAAGTCCCAGCCGGCGGTGGCAAGGTAGAGGTCGAGATCAGCCAGATCGCGGTCCCGACGGGTGACCTCGGACGCGGCTTTGCCATCGGGGATCGTCTCGCGGCAGGTGGACCACGCATGGTTGAAGACGCTAGCCCAAGTGTCGGCCGGGTTGCCGTTCTGGAGGGTCTGGAGCAATTCGTAGGGCAGACTCATTGGGCCGGCTCCTGCTGTGATTGCTCCTTGTCGAGGCCCAGCTCATATGTCATGCCGTCGGGCAGCTTCTTGATGAGTTCCTGGAGCTGAGCGCCGGTGAGCTTGGGCACCTTGAGGTTCAGGTCGTGGAGTTGTGTGCCGGCGGTGATGCCCTGTGATTCGATTCGGCCCAGCAGGTTGAGCGCGGAGGTGGCGGGGATGCTGATGTTCACGCGGTTGCCTCCGCCGAAGATGCCGCCAGGGGAGTCGCCGCCAGAAGGTTGCTCCCCGCCGCCAGGGGCCGGGCCGCCACCGCCACCGGGTGGGTTGACGGGTGGTGTGACGCCGGGCTGCGGCCCGGTCTGGCCGGTGAGCACGGGCTGGCTGCCGCCACCGCCCGTGACGCCGCCGGCACCGGGGACGTTTTGTGGTAGCAGGACGTGGGTTTCATCAAGATGCTTGCCGATCCCGAGCTTGCCCTTCATGCGCCGCCAAGCAGCGTCGGCGCATTCGCCGTCGTGGAGTTGCAGGTACTCCATGCCGCGGAGGTTGATGGCGATCTCGCCGTCGGCGCAGAGCTTGATGATGCGTTCTTTGACCTCGGTTTCGTTTAGCCAGGGGATGCAGTCTTTCCCGCCGGGCCGCGGCTCCTTGAGTTCCCGGATCAGCTTGCCCACCGGCTCGTTATTCGGTGCCGCGTAGAGGATGAAGTCGTGGAAATCCTCGGGGATGAACAGGTTCTCCGCGATGTGCTTCTCGATGGCATCGGGGATGTTCGTGCCCTGGGCCCTGTGGCTCTCGATGTGGAACCGGCAGTTCTCCGGCTGCTGGAAGTTCCAGTTGGACAAGATGGCGAAGCGGTCGAATCGCGCCTTGAGGTTTTCGCGCAGCTCCTTCTGGTACTTCTGCTGGAGCCGACCGTACTCGGGGTTCTGACCCTTCCAGCGCTCGGCCAGATACACGCAGCGGGCCAGGACGAGCAGGTCGTGGTCGTTGTAGAGGTTGGTGCTGCCGTCCCGCGGGAGCAGGAAGCGGGGGGTGTTGCGCTTGATGGCCAGGTGGTCGCATAGCCATTTGCCCAGCAGCGGCTCGATCTTCGCCGGGGTTTCCGGCAGTATCAGGATGGGCAGGCGGTCGTCTCCCCAATGATCGGGGTGGTCGTTCTCGTCGATGGGTTCCCAAGGATCGCTCCGCCATGACTTGGGCAGCACGATGACGCGGAAACGGCCCGACAGCTCCGTGCTCCCGCTGATGACGTAACGGACCTCGCGGGCTAGGTGATCTGTGTCTTCGCCTTCGGGGAATAGCTTGTCGTTGCGGGCGCTGGCGATGAGCTTGGCTTGGGGGTTCTCTTCCTCACGGAAGATGTAGCGATTGCCGTTTTCGTGGATGTTGAAGCTGTTCTCCACGATGGTGGTCAGTTCGACCTGGAACGCATTGTCGTCAACGGGCTTGTCTCGGGTGACATCGACGTGCAGCGTGGCCTGGTCTGCGCCGGTCTGATTGATGTCGGCGAGGGATCGCAGCCACAACGCGCCGATGACGCCCTCCAGCCGCGGCAGTCGCGTCTTGGCGTCAGGCACGGCATCACGCACCGCTTCTAGGTTGCGTAGGGCCTTCTCCCGCAAGTTGGCGTGCGACTGGTTGGCCACGGAGTCGAGCAGAGCCGCAATGCCGCTGTCCTCGTCGCTCAACTGGAAGTCTGCGGCGGTAATGATGGAAGCGTTCTCGCCACGACGCTTGAACAGGTCGGCCAGTACACGGATGAGGTCGCGCGTGCCTTGGGCGCTGGTGGCGATGAGTACCTGGTCTTCCAAGAGCTGCATCAGGTGCGTGGCAAACGGCCATGCTTCGACGTACTCGTTGTGGATGCGCTGCTGCTCCGCCGGCGGGGTGGCCTTGAGCCGGAAATACTCGGAGACGTGCGGGTTGATAAGTGATTCGATTTGTTGCCGACTCACCTGGAGGCGGTTCTTGAACAAGCGGTGGAGCAGTAGTCGGGAGCGGTCGTGCTTGGCCGATGGCCCCTTGAAGTCGATGATGACAGGGTTGACACGCTGGATTTGCTGGAAAGCGTCCGTGCTGCCGTTTCTCACCGAAACCACGAGAACCAACAACTCGGGGTGCTCCTTGGCGATCTCCGAGAGCAACTGGATGAAATTGAAGGCCCAATTTCGGTGGGGGGTGCGCTTGGAATTGGTCAGGCCATCGAACCAGGTCTGGAACTCGTCGAGGATCAGCGCGGTCGGGGTGTGCTCGAACATCTCCAGCAGAACGCTGTCGCTGGGGACATCCGTCTTTTTGTCACCCGCGCTCTCCCACTTGCCGCGGCAATACTCTCCGCGGGGATGATTGTCGAACAACAAGTCCCACAAGTGTTTGTAATGCTGGCGGTGCAGGCTCTCGCTGATGACGTGCATACCCGAGCGAAGGGGGATGCTGGCGATCTTCAGATTGCTGAGGGTGCCCGACCATTCGTTGAGCCACTGCTGGGTAGCGGATTGGTCGGTCAGGCCGTGGTAGAGAGCCGCCATGAGGTGGGATTTACCCTGGCCGCGTTCCCCTTCGAGCAAGACCGGCCGCCCTTGGTTCGGGCCGGCGGCTTCCAGCATCTTGAGCACGTCGGTGCTGGGGTAGGTGATCTTCAAGAAGTCGCCGGCGGCGACCTGAGTCGCGCCGGTGTTGTTCTTGTTGGTCAACTCGATCGCGGTGCCTTTGAGGCGGCGACCCTTAAACTCGTCTCGTAGCTGCAATCCAAGCATTGATGCTCCAGCTCATTCGGCGGGTGTGGTGATACCGTGGTGGTTTTGGCTCTCGTCGCCCAACCAACGGTCGATCACAGTCTTATGAAACCGCCAGTGTCGCCCGACCTTCTGGCCGGGCACCTTGCCTTCCTGGCAGAGTATGTAGAGCGTGGACTTCGAGAGCTTGAGATAAGCCGCGAGGTCTTCGATCGTCATCACGGTGTCGGCGTGCTGTTCGGGCATGCGATCGGCTCCGCCTGCAAGATGGGGATGTGGGCGGACCGCCCCGGCCGGCCCCATGAGAAGGCTAGTCAGTCATTTCACAGTTATTACCTGTTGGTGTCAAACCTTGGGGCGGGGTGGGAACGGATCGCTCTTGGCTGGCCTAGAGGCGTCTCTCAGCCATGCCGTAGCGACACCCGGCACGGGATGCTCCGCATCAATCACATTGTGCTCGATGTTCACGTTGCCGGGTAGATTTCAGCGACTAGAGCATTGTTTTGCATATTTGAAGCAGGGCACATACGAAGAAATGTCACTCGGCCGTCACACCGCAGGTAGGTATTCAGCGAGGTTGTCGAACCCCGGATTTTTCCAGATTTGCCGCATCACTCACCCCGCGTCACGCAGGTTCCAGCGCTTGGCCTTCGACTCTGCCCCAAATGGCTGGAAGCAGACCGTGGCGGGGTCCACCTTGGCGAGCACATCCGGATCGTCCTCGAAGAACACATCGACGTCGTGGTCCCGGCAGACGGTCGCCTTCCACGAGTCGATGTCGGCCAGGTCGCAGGTTTCCATCGACCAGCAGATCAGTTGCTCGTAGGCGATGCCCCATTGCCGCAGGTCTGCTTCGGTCACGTCGCGGGAGTGCTCGTCGCGGAAGGTGATGATGAGCACCCGGTGGCCGGCCTTGACCAACGCCTGGCTGACCAGAGCGAAGAACGCGGGGTGGCGGGTGATGGTGTCGTCGATGTCGAATGCGATGTTCACGGCGGGGCCTCCTGAATCGTGCCGGATGGCACCATGTTGTTTCTATCGGCCGATGGCGGGGCGTGATCGACTTGCGGGATGTCCGCACGGCGGCCAGCCGAGGTGCCGACATGCTGGAGCATTCGATGCCCGGAATCCTCGACGAAACGGTCCTTACACTCTCTCAAGCGGCCCGTAGGCTACCCAAGCTGGGGAAGAATCACGTTAGCCCGACCACAGTCTGGCGTTGGTGCCGTAAGGGCATCCGCGGCGTGCATCTGGAGTATGCCTGCGTCGGCCGGAGGATCGTGACCTCACGGGAGGCCATGACCCGCTTTGCCGGCGCCCTGGCCGAGGCAGACCGGCCGCTTAATCAACCAGAGCCGGAAATTGCATCCACCGCCCACAAATTCAGAATGGAGACCCTGGAGCGGCTGTGCAGGGCATTGGGCCTATGAACTCCGGCGGTCATCTGGCCGACGGTAGGTTTGGTAATACGATGAGCAAGCCATTAGATGCGGTCAGCGCTTGAAATTTGAGCGTAACCGCAGGTTTCGTGTTGGTGTTCGCAAGGTATACCTATGGGAAGACATCATAATGGACTCTATGCCCCAATTGCTATTGGACTTCGCGGCGCGCATCCACGAGCTGGTAGCCAAGCCAACCAACATGCAGCGGTTCAGAGATGTCCTAGGCCATTGGGCTGCTGATCAGGCTGATCCCTCGCAAAACCATCCCGACATCCTCCCTCTTTCTCGCCCATTGAGTCTGGAAGAGCAGTACGTTCTACTCGCATCGGTCCACGATACGTGCTGCGAGGGATTACCACGAATATGGGCTGATAGTGAAGGGGAGTGGAGTCTTGACGACGACCGTACACGCCGGTTCTGGTCCGTCGCCTACCACTTGCCAGAAGCTATTGAAGGCAAGCTATCCGTCTTGAAAGCGTTCTTGGCCGATGTGGAGGTAGACTTGGCCACGGGCAGTGAAGACCCGGCTGGGCCTGGAGAACAGGCCATGAAGACACCGCCGCAAGGCGCTACATCGGCGAAAATTAACGCTGGTATGACCTGGCAAGACGCCAGGAAGCGGGCGGAAAAACACGTTAAAGACCACGACGGGGCCTTCCCAAGGGTGATGCAGCTGGCCAAGATCATCGGATGCTCACGCCGCACGATTGACAAGGCTGTCAAAAACTCCGCCTATCTCAAGGCGAGGAAAGCAGAAGCTCAGAGCAAGCAATCAGGCCGAACAGTGCCGCTATCTGACAATGCGATTGAGGAAGCATCCCAGAGGCAGCACGACGAACTGGCAGATCTGATCGCCGAACAGAAATCCGACATGATGCAAGAAATACGTCAGGCACAGACGGCTAAGAAGCGGCGATCATAGGGGTTGTGGTGGCGTGCGACGCCGCACCTGCGGTGTACCGTGCACACTACAAAACAAGGGTTCGACGGCGGTGCGACGCCGCATTTCGCGGACTTCCACAGGGCGACGATGCCCGGAAAGGAAGTCCGCACCATGGCAGTTCCCACAGACGCCCCCAAGCTGCATACGACCGGCCGAATCGCCGGCAAGCTGGGAGTTCCCCTTCACCGCATCACGTACATCATCGCCAGCCGGGACATTGAGCCGGCCGCCTTCGCCGGTCGGCTGCGGCTGTACGACCGTGATGCCGTGGCGATCATCCGTCACGAGCTGAACGCGATCGACGCGCGGCGATGCGATCAAGGCAAGGGGGTGGAATGTGACTGACGCCACCCCAAACACCACCCCGATTGTCGAACGTCTGCTGACCTACCGCGAAGCGGGGAAGCTGCTAGGCGTGACAGAGCGCACTGTCTTCAAGCTGGTTTCTAACGGCGAGTTGCCGAGCGTGCGGTTCGGGCGATCCGTCCGCATCGATCCGGCGGACCTGCGGGCATATATCGATGGTTGTAAGACGGCAGGACGCCGAGACGGGGGTGGTCAATGACACCTGTCGAACTGCTGCTGTCGAAGCTAAGCGATGCGAAGAGTAACGGGCAAGGCTGGCGTGCGCGATGCCCGGCGCACGATGACCGTCGGCCGAGTCTGTCGATTGCCGAAGGTGACGACGGCCGCGCGCTGGTGAAGTGCCACGCGGGATGCACGCCGCACTCAATCGTCAGAGCCGTGGGCTTGAACTTGACGGACTTGATGCCCGCTAACGGTTATGAAAAGGCCAAGCCCCGGATCATCGCCCAATATGACTATCGCGATGAAGTGGGGAACGTCGTATTTCAGGCGGTGCGCTACGAGCCGAAGGATTTCCGGCAGCGTCGCCCCAGACCCGGCGGGGGATGGGAATGGAAGGTCAAGGGAACGCGGGTTATTCCGTACAACCTGCCGGAGCTGCTGGCTGATCCGGGGCGGCCTGTAGTCGTGCCCGAAGGTGAAAAGGACTGCGACAACCTGCACGACATCGGCGTATTGGCAACGTGCAACGCCGGCGGGGCGGGGAAGTGGACCGCTGAACACGCAGCTTTCCTCAAGGGTCGGCACGTCATCGTCTTGCCCGACAACGACGACGCGGGCCGCAAGCACGCTCAGCAGGTGGCGAGATCGCTTCACGGCATCGCCGAGTCAGTGCGGATCGTCGAACTGCCTGACCTGCTGACTAAGGGAGACGTGAGCGACTGGCTCGCAGCCGGGGGCAGCAAGGCCGAACTGGATCGGTTAGCCGAGGCCACGCCTATATGGACCCCCGACGCCCAACCATGGGCAGACCTCGATTCTTTCGACGTGCTCAAGCTGCCCGACTTTCCTACCCATGTACTGCCCGCCCCCCTTCGGCAATGGGTAGAAGCCGAATCGCACGCGACGCAGACTCCTGCGGACCTGGCGGCGCTGCTGGCGCTATCAGTATGTTCGTCATGTCTGGCCCGGCGGGTCGTGGTGGAACCTCGCCCCGGCTGGTTGGAGCCGGTGAACGTGTTTACAGCCGTGCTGCTGGAGCCAGGCAACCGCAAGTCAGCGGTGTTTGCTGATGCGATCAAGCCTCTGCGTGAACTGGAGTCTGAACTTGTTGAGAGTGTCCGGCCAGCGAAGGCCCGCGCACAATCAGAGCGTCGTCAGAAGGAATCGCGCATGAAGAAATGCGAGAAGCGATCGGCCGAGCAGGATGACAGCGAGGCGCGCGACGAGGCATTCGTCCTGGCCGAAGAACTTGCTGGGGAACCCGAGCCTGACCTGCCTCGGTTGATCGTTGATGACGCCACAGCCGAAAAGCTGGGGATCATGTTGGCCGAGCAAGGCGGACGTATTGCCAGCATGTCACCCGAGGGGGGTGTGTTCGACCTGATGGCCGGGCTGTATTCCAAGAGCGGCATTCCACAGTTTGGCGTGTACCTGATGGGGCATTCCGGCGACGATCTGGTGACGGATCGGGTGGGTCGAGAAGGGGTCCGCGTGGAACGGCCGGCGTTGACCTGCGCTTACGCGATGCAGCCAGCCGTCATCAAGGGGCTGGCTGACGACAACCCAGCCTTTCGCGGGCGCGGGCTCCTGGCCCGTTTCCTTTACGCGGCTCCACGAAGCTGGATTGGCCGGCGACAGATTGCTCCCGAGCCAGTCTCCGACGTTACTCGGGATTCATACCGCCAACTGGTTCGCCGACTGGCGGATGTGAAGGAAGAGTATGTCCTATGTCCGACACCCGCAGCGCGGGCATCATTCGAGCGATGGGAAGCGGAAATCGAAAACCTACTGGCTGATGGTGGCCAGATGGAGTTGACCCGTGATTGGGGTGCGAAGCTGGCGGGGGCGACGCTGCGGCTGGCGGCCGTGCTGCATGGCGTCGAAGGTGGGTTGGTCAGGCCCATTGAGGAACGGACCATCGCGGCAGCGGTCGAGATCGCCAGATACTTGATCCCCCATGCCGAGGCCATGCTGAACATGATGGAGGCGACGGAGGGATCGGCCGATTCCGATGCCCAGTACGTGTTGCGGTGGATTAAACGTCACGGCCTGCGTCAATTCACCAAACGAGACGCGCAGCAACACGGCAAGCGAAAGTTCCCCAAAGCTGACGACATCGACTCCGCTTTGGCTGAACTAGAACGACGGGCCTATATCCGGCCTAAGCCCGTTGAAGTCACCGGGCCCGGCCGTCGCCCTTCGCCAACTTACGAGGTGAACCCGGCGGTTTTGGCGCGTACCGCACCGAATAAGCGCTCTCGCAATTCCCACAATTCCCCCAAGGAGTCGCAAGACGGCGATTCTGAGAATTTTGAGAGCGCATCAGGGGGCTTGTCGTGCGTAGCCACCGTGCCTTCGGTCGAAGCGGCATGCGGTCGCGCTTTGCGAACTTGAATCATAAGATTTCCTTTTAGGAAAGCATTGGTTATGATGTGGTGCATGGCGGTCTACGACGATCTGAGACAGGCGATCGAGGCTAGCGGTTTGAGCCGTTATCAACTCTGGAAGCAGACGGGTATCTCGCAGGCCCACCTCAGTCAGTTTATGGCAGGCAAGAAAGGCCTGTCGGTAGAAGCAATTGAGCAACTCGCCGGGTGCCTTGGCCTTGAGGTGGTGGCGAGGCCGGTCAAGCAAAAGGACAACAGGAAGAAGCAGAGCAAGCGGAAGGACGTTTAGAGCATGGCGAGTATCAGCAATGATCCTAACGGCCGCCGGCGCGTTCAATTCACCGACGGCCAGGGCAACCGCAAGACGATTCGGCTGGGCAAAATCTCCAAACGCCTGGCGCAGAACTTTACGAACAATCTGGAGGATTTGATCGCGTCCAGGAGCTTGCGAAGCGCACCCGCCGAGAAAACCACGCTGTGGCTCACGGGCCTCGATGATGAACTCTACGAGAAGCTGCACAAGGTCGGCTTGGTCTCAAAGCGCGGTTCGGCCACCCTTGGTGAGTTTACCCGTACTTATATCGACGGCCGGGCCGACATCAAGCCCAGCACGCGCATCAACATGAATCGCGCCCGCGCCTACCTCCTGGAGCACTTCGACGCGAACAAGCCGCTGAGAGACATTACGGAGGGGGACGCCGAGGACTGGAAGCAGCACATGGTCCGTAGCGGGCGTGCCGACAACACCATCAGGAAGGCCGCCGGGCGGATCAGGCAGTTCTTCAAGGCGGCGCAGCAACGGGAATTGGTGTCCCGTAACCCATTCCTCGTCGTGCCCGCCGCAGTGAAGCCGGTGCATAACCGATTCTTCTTCGTGACGAGGCCGATGATGGACAAGGTCCTAGCTGCCTGCCCGGACCTTGAATGGCGATTGATCTTCTCCTTAGCACGCTACGGCGGGGTGCGTTGCCCATCGGAGGTGCTGGCGCTGACTTGGTCCGATGTCCTCTGGGATGATGACAAGATTCGCATCGTCTCTGCGAAGACCGAGAGCCAGGGCAAGGCTTCGCGGCTGATCCCGCTGTTTCCAGAGTTGCGCGATCTGTTGCTTGGTGCGTTCGAGGCTGCGGAGGACGGAGCAGAACACGTCATCACGCGTTACCGCGACAAAGGCGTGAACCTGCGCACGCAAGCTCACCGCATCATCAAGCGGGCCGGTCTGGAGCCGTGGGAGAAGGTCTTCCAGAATCTTCGGAGCACTCGGGAGACGGAGCTGGCTGAAACATACCCGCTGCACGTCGTGACCAACTGGATCGGGAACAGCGAGCTTGTTGCTGCCAAGCACTACCTCCAGACAACCAATGAGCACTACGATCGTGCGGTAAACAACGCGGCGCAAAATGCGGCGCAGAAGCTGCACGAAGGCTCCGGAAACGAACCGAAAGACGAACCCGCAGGCGAGGATGAAGGTTCGGTAACTTCTGCTGCTTGCAGAGACTTGCAAGAATCTGCGGGTTACTCCGCTGAGAGGAAAGTACCGGAGGTGGGACTCGAACCCACACTCTGTTGCCAGAATCGGATTTTGAATCCGACGCGTCTGCCAATTCCGCCACTCCGGCGAGGGGAAGAGAGTATACCGGCGCGCCTATGAATCATCTATGGGCGATCTGTTTCCGATTCAGACCAGCTTGTTTGTGGTACTGGGCAACCAACTGTTCCCCTATCGCGAGCTCCGCCAGGTCGGTGCGGCGGGGGGACGGTTTTACCTGGGGGAGGACGTCGGCCTGTGCACTTACGTGCGTCACCACAAACAGAAGATCGTGCTGTTTCTCGCAGCGATGCGGGCGTACCGCGACGAGCTGCGCCGTCAGGGGTGCGACGTGCATTACGACACGCTGGGTGAGCCCGGCGACACCTACGAAGATCGGCTAGGTCGGCATGTGCGGGACGGGGCGTACACGCACCTAGTGACCTGGGAGATCGAGGACAAGTTCTTCGAGCGGCGGATCTCGGCGTTTGCTCAGGCGAAGGGGCTGAAACATGTGGTGCTGAACAGCCCGATGTTTGTGACGCCCCGCGAGACGTTCGCGGCGTATCTCGAAGAGGCCAAAGGGCGGCCACACATGGCGCACTTTTATCAAAGGCAACGGCGTCGGCTTGGGGTGTTGATGGATGAGGCGGGTCAGCCGATCGGTGGGCGCTGGTCCTACGACGAGGAGAACCGTAAGAAGATTCCCAAGACGGAGCCGATCCCGAAGTGGGCGGGCGCGAAGCCGAGCGAACACGTGGGGGATCTGCTGCCGATGGTGAATGAACGTTTTGCGGATCACCCCGGGGCGTTGAGTGTGTCCGGCTGGTGGTTGCCGACGACTCGAGCCCAGGCTTTGGCCTGGTGGCGTGGGTTTTTGAAGCAGCGTTTTGCAAAGTTTGGGCCTTACGAGGACGCGCTGAGCACGCGCGGGCCGGTGCTCTGGCATTCGGCGATGACGCCGGTGCTGAATCTGGGGCTGGTGACGCCACAAGAGCTGGTGGACAGCGCGATCGAGTACGCGGAGGACTCGCCGGTGCCTTTGAATTCGTTGGAGGGCTTCATCCGCCAGGTCATCGGTTGGCGCGAGTTTATCCGTGGGATTTATCAGCAGTTCTCAGAGCAGCAGGAGACGACGAACTTCTTCGGCGCTAGCCGGAGGCTGACTCGGCATTGGTACGACGGGGACACGGGTGTGCTGCCTTTGGACGACGTGATCCGCAAGGCGCAGCGGTACGGCTGGGCGCACCACATCGAACGGCTGATGGTGGTGGGGAACCTGATGCTGACGTGCGAGGTGGCGCCCAGCGAGGCGTATCGGTGGTTTATGGAGATGTTCGTGGACTCGTCGGATTGGGTGATGGGGCCGAACGTGTACGGGATGGGCATCTTCAGCGACGGCGGGGTGTTTGCGACGAAGCCTTATCTGGCGGGGAGCAACTACATTCTGAAGATGAGCGACTACGCCCGGCCGAAACCCGCGGGCGAGGGGTTGTTCGGGGCGGACGCGACCTGGACGGACGTGATGGACGGGCTGTACTGGCGGTTTATCGAACGCCACCTGGACTACTTCAAGGGCAACGCCCGTCTGGCGCAGGTGACCGGGACGCTCAGCCGCATGAAGCCAGAGCGGAAGCGCCGGATCTTTGACTCAGCGGAACGGTTTGTAGATCGGGTGACCTGCTGAGCGCAATAAAAAAGCGCCGCTGGGACTAGGTCCACAGCGACGCCCAAGGGGGGGCAGGGATTTTCCCCTCGCTGGATGCCGGGGTTTACTCGGCTGCGGCGGTGGCGTCGGCCGGGGGCAGCAGGACGGTGTCGATGACATGGATCACGCCGTTGCTGGCGGAGATGTCGACGGCGGTGACGGTGCTGTTGCCGTTGAGGACGACGTTGCCGTCTTGCACCTCAATGCTGATGGCAGAGCCCTGGAGGGTGGTGGCTTCGTCGAGGGTGACGACGGTGTCCGAGCGGACGTCGCCGGCGATCACGTGGTAGAGCAGGATCTGTTGGAGGGTTTCCTGGTTCTCGGGCAGCAGCAGCGACTCGACGGTGCCTTCGGGCAGCGCGGCGAAGGCTTCATCGCTGGGCGCGAGCACGGTGAACGGGCCCTCGCCGTTGAGCGCTTCGGTGAGCTCGGCGGCGTCGATCGCAGCGATCAGGGTGTTGAAGGTGCCCGCATCGGCAGCGATGTGCAGGATGTTGGCGTCCTCTTGGCTTTGGTCGGCCTGGGCGACCACTTCGCCACTGGAGGAGCAGCCACAACCGCCAAAGGCGTAGGTGTTGAGGCCAACAAGCGAGCCGGCAGCGAGGGTCAGGCCAGCGAGGTAGGTGGGGGTCTTGAACATGATCAAATCGTCTCCGGGTTTGAGGGGTCCCGCCTCCCAGCGGGGTCGACACCATGCCGACACTCAATCCATAGGAACGTTTTGAACGTTTTCAAGTCTGCTGAGTAAGTTTTTTCTGGCTTCGCTGTGCGAATCAACGCAAGTGCAGAGCTCGCAAGGCTTACACCGCTGAGCCCAGGCCTTCGATTCGGCGCCAGGTGCTGAGCTGGCCGAGGTGAAACATGTTGTGGCTGGTCAGCATGAAGCAGATTACCTCGCCGTTGGTGTCTGCCATCTTGCGGTAGCTCTCATCGGAGACGGGCTGGTCGAAGACCGCGGGGTCGGCAGAACCCAGGGCTTCGATCAGGCTGCCATAGGTGCGCCGATAGGCGTCAATCAGTGTGTCGCGGCTGGGGTAGATCGTGCCTTGGGGGTCGTCCTGGCAGGGCTGATCTTTTTCCATCAGGCCGACCCAGGATTCGGGCACCGCAGCGGGGCTGGGGTCCAGGCTCAGCATGCCGAACACGCGCTGGGGGTACAGCGCGAGGTGGCCGGCGATAAATGCGGGGTGGTTGGCCAGGACCGGGCCTTCTGAGGACTTGGCCATCCGGGTAAAGCGGTCTTCGGGGATGTCCGCGACCAAACGGTCAAACAAGCCCAGTGCGCGTCGGCCGGAAAACTGTAGAGCAGGGATCATCGACATGCCCGGAGTGTAGGGACGGAGCCGATGAATGCCAGCGATTAATCGTAACGAAATACGCCTTTTTTCCAGGCGTACACGAAGGCGATGATGCTGGTGAGCACGAAGAACAGCATCCGGGCGAGGAAGAGGAAATCCAGGCCTTCTGCCTCGGCGATGGCGCCGCCCAGGTTCGGGAAGGTGATCGCCCAGGGGTAGAGGAAGACGATCTCGACATCGAAGAGCAGGAAGGTCATCGCCACGAGATAGAACCGGACGTTGAAACGCTGGCGGGCGCTGCCGACGGGGTCCATGCCGGACTCGTAGGTGGAGCCCTTGATGTCGCCCTGCCGGGTGGGCCCGATGATGTGGGTCAGCACCAGGTTGCCCACGCCAAAGACGATTGCCATCAGCAGCAGCACGCCGACAGCGGCGTAGGCGTTGAAGCCCGAGGCTTCGGCGGCGGCGAGGATTGGGGGCATCATGGGCATGCCGAGAGTTTAGCGGGTTCATCGCGGTTGGCGAGCCGGTCTCGTATCGGACTGCGGCAAGGCTATTCGTCGTCGCGGACTTCGACGACGGTTTGCTTGTCTTTGTCGTAGGTGTACAGCTTGCCGTCTTCTTCGTGCTTGCGGCAGAGCTTGTGGGCGCCGTCGCAGAACGGCGCGTTCTGGGTCAGGCCACAGGCGCAGATCCAGACGGACTTTTCCTGAGGCGGGACTTCGATCGGGCCGGTGGCGTCGTGGCGGATGAGTCGGGGCATGAGGTTGCTCGGGTAGAGGTTGAGTAAATCGGGGGATCGTCTTGGCACAGGCCGGCTCGCCAGCGAGGGCTACTGCAGCACTGCGGTTTCGCCTTCGCTCTTGGCGATGGTGACGGCACCGACGGAGTCGCTGAAGATGTTCACCGCGGTGCGGCACATGTCCAGGGGGCGGTCGAAGACGAACAGCAGCCCCAGGCCGGCGGCCAGGGTGACGCCTTCGGGCAGCGAACCGGCGGGTAGTTGGTTTTGTACCGCTTGGAGGATCACGACGATCGCCACCAGCGAAGCCGAGGGCACGCCGGCGACGCCGATGCTGGTGAGCAACGCGGTGACGACGATCAGAAACTGCTGGCCGAGGGACAGGTCAACGCCGAAGGCCTGGCAGATGAAGATCGCAGCGACACACTCGTACAGCGCGGTGCCGTCCATATTGACGGTTGCACCCAGGGGCAGGACGAAGGAGGTCGTTTTGTTGGAGACGCCCGCCCGTTCTTCGACGCAGTCGATGGTGACCGGGAGCGTGGCGGAGGAGCTGGCGGTGGAGAACGCGGTCATCAGCGCGGGGGCCATGGCCCGGTAGTGCTTGAGCGGGTTGACCTTGGCGACGAAGCAGAGGATCAAAGGCATGACGAGCCCAAAGTGCAGCGCCAGGGCCGCGAGGGCGACGAGCGCAAACTTGAAGATGCCTGTGATGAACTCATCAAACCGGCCATCGGGCAGGAGCGCCGCGTACTGCTCGCCGACGGTCGCGCCGAGCAGGCCGAACACGCCGATGGGCGCGAGCTTGAGCACGACGTCGGTGATCTTCAGGGTGATGTCGTAGACGCCCTGCGTGAAGCTCATCAGCACGGGCTTGCTGTCGGTGGTCAGGCGGGTGAGGAAGTAGCCCACGAACAGGGCGACCACGATCAGGCCGAGGAGCTGGCCTTCGGCGGCGGCACCGAAAACATTGTCGGGGACCATTTTCTTGAAGACGTCAAGAAAGTCTGAAGCCTCTTTGTCCCCGACGCGTCGATCGACTTCGGCCTGCGCATCTGCGAAGGCATCCAGCGGTTGGTCGATGAGGATGCCGGTACCGTCGGCGTTGGTGCCGGGGTTGACGAGGTTGATCAGGGTCAGGCCGATGAGGATGGCGAACAGGGACGTGCAGCCGTAGTACAGCAGGGTTTTGCTGCCGAGTCGGCTGAAGGCGGAGGACGAGCCGAGGTTGGCAACCGCGAGGATGATGGAGCTGACGACGAGAGGGACGATGATGAGCTTCAAGCCGTTGAGAAAGACGTCGCCGACGAGATCCAGTGCAAGGTAGGCGTAGGCGGACTGCGCGAGGGCTTTGGCGGCGGCGCCGCGCTGTTCGGGCGCGATGTCGGGCGCGAGCTGGTCGATCGCCCATTGCCCCAGGACGATGCCAACGACCGCGCCGAGGGAAAGGCCGAGGAGAATCTGCCAGTGCAAAGGCCAGTGCCAGGGGGTGTAACGCTTAGGTGTTGGTGTGCTCATAGGGGTTGATCATTTCGCGCGTGAAACGGAAGTGTTGAACGTCACAATGTTTGAATCAGTCGATATAGTACCCGCGGTTGTTTTTTATCACGGACGAGAGAAGCCCCACGATATGCGCCGAAGTCGTCAACCGATTGTGATTGCCTCGCGGCGGAGCCTGTTGGCGCGGGCGCAGACCGAGATGGTGGGCAAAGCGTTGATGCGTTTGCATCCGGGCGTGGAGGTGCAGTACCGCTGGCTGGATTCCGAGGGCGACCAGATGCCCGAGGTGTCGTTGGCCGACCGCGGGGGCAAGGGGCTGTTCACGCGTCGGGTGGAGCGGGCGCTGCTGAAGGGGGAGGCGGACCTTGCGGTGCACAGCCTGAAGGATTTGCCGGTGGACCCGACGCCGGGGCTGCAGTTGGCGGCGATCGGCAAGCGGGTGGATGTGCGGGACGTTTTGATCTCGGCCGAGGGGTATGCGTCGCTGGCGGACTTGCCGGAGGGCGCGATGGTGGGCACCAGCGCGCCGCGTCGTGCTGCCCAGTTGTTGAATGTCCGGCCGGACCTACGGATCACCGCCTTACGGGGCAATGTGGACACCCGGTTGGCGAAGACGCTGTCGGGGGAAGCCGGGCTGGACGCGACGCTTTTGGCGGCGGCGGGGCTGCTTCGGCTGGGCAAGAAAGAGCATCTGACGCACCGGCTGGACGTCGACACGCTGCTCCCGGCGGCGAGCCAGGCGGCGCTGGCGATCCAGTGCCGGGCGGACGACCACGTGACGTTGACAAGATGCTTGCCATTGAACCATGCGGCAACGGCGACGGCGGTACACGCAGAACGCGAGGTGGTTTTCGGCCTGGAAGGCGATTGTCACTCCCCGATCGCAGCCTACGCGGTGCCTTGCGACCCGCCCGGGCCGGTGACACGGAACGCTGATGCCCACTGGTTCCGCCTGCGGGTCCGGGTGCTGTCGCCCGATGGCGTGCATCGGCTGGATGTCGACGAGCGGGTGATGACCAAGGAGCTGCGTCGGCTGGTCAAACGGGTGATTGAGGAGCTCCGCCAACAGGGGGCTCGGGAGATGATTCTGGGTCGGCTGGGGGCGGACACGCCAAAAGCGACTCATTCCAGGGTGAAAATCAACGCCTGAAGCCCGCCCGAATGCGTGTTTGGGGTGGTTTTCGCTATACTGCTCGGCCCGCTGAAGCCCTGAAAAGCCTTTGGCGTGTGTATCCAACCCTATTCACCCCCCTGCTACCTGTAAGGAAGCTCCCATGGCCTCGCGCAAGCCGTTCGTTGGCGGTAACTGGAAGATGAACCTGGACAAGTCTGCCTCGATCGCTTTGGCGGAAGGCGTCGCGGACGCGTTCTCGGCGACGGACGCGGTGGACGTGGTCGTCTGCCCGCCCTTCCCGTACCTCGGCTATGTCGCAGAAACCTTCAGCGCCAAGGGCAGCGGCATCAAGGTCGGGGCCCAGGATGTCTCGAACTTCGCGGACGGTGCGTACACCGGCGAGGTGTCGCTGAACATGCTCAAGGACCTGGGCGTCGGCGTCGTGCTCACCGGGCACAGCGAGCGTCGGCACGTCATCGGCGAGAGCGACACGCTGGTCAACGACAAGACGCTGGCGGCATTGGAAGCCGGGCTGGAAGTAATCCTCTGCGTCGGCGAAAAGATCGAGCAGCGCGAAGCCGGCCAGACCGACGCGATCAACATCGCCCAGACCGCCTACGGGCTGGCGGGCGTGTCAGCGGAACAGATGAGCAAGGTCACGATCGCCTACGAGCCCGTCTGGGCGATCGGCACGGGCAAGACCGCGACCCCCGAGGACGCCCAGAGCGCCCACGCCGCCATCCGCGCCTTTGTCGCCACCCTGTACAACGATGAGGTCGCCGCCGGCCTGCGGATTCAGTACGGCGGCAGCATGAAGCCCGGCAACGCGCCCGAGCTTCTTTCCCAAACCGATATCGACGGCGGACTGATCGGCGGGGCTTCGCTCAAGCCCGCGGACTTCGTCGCCATCCTCGACGCCGCCAACGCTTCGGTCGGCGTCTGACCTGATACTCCACGGAACCCGCTATGCGCACTTTTATCGCTCCCATTGCTGGCATCACCGCGGTCATCGCCGTGGTATTCGGCTTGATCTACTTCCTGTTCGGGCCGGTGCAGGCGATGATGCTCATGTTCGTCGCGCTCAGCCTGTTCATGATGCTCGTCATCCTGATCCAACGCCCTAAGGGCGGCGGCCTGTCCGGCGCGTTCGGCGGGGCGGGTGGCGACCAGGGCGCGGTCTTCGGCTCCAAGGCCGGGGACGTCCTGACCTACATCACCATCGTCTGCTTCCTCCTGTTCCTGGGGCTGGGCATCGGCCTGACCTACGCGGTGCGGGCTGAGGTTGAAGGCGCTTCGGCCGAAGAAGACACCGAAGAGGTCGAAGCACAGGGCGAAGGTGCGGGCAGCGGCCCGGTGATCGACCTGACCGAGCTGGAAGACGCGCCGCCGACGCCCGACGCCCCGGAAGTCCCGGAAGTTGAGCCAGACGCCAACGACCCGGAAGTGGACCCTGAAGCATTGACGCAGGACCCCGCCCAAGGCGAGAATCCTGCCGAATGATTCTTTCAATGACCGGCTTTGGCGAAGCCTCCGCAACGGTGGACCACGTCCACTACACCGTGGAGCTTCGGTCGCTGAACAACCGCTACCTCAAGGTCAGTTGTCGTCTGCCGGAGATGATCAGCGGCCTGGAGGGCGAGCTTGAGCAGCGGATGAAGAAACATCTCCGCCGGGGCTCGGTGACGATCACCGTCAAAGCCCGGGTCGAAGCCGAGGGCGCGGTCGACAAGGTCAACGACCAGGCGCTGGCGGAGTACCTGTCGCACCTGAAGATGCTCCGGCAGCAGTTGGGCGGCGAGGGGACGACGGTCGACCTGGCGAACCTGCTGCAGCTGCCCGGTGTGCTTCAGCCGGCGGAAGACGAATCCCAGCGCCAAGCCAAAGCCAAGACGGTCTTGATTGACCTGTTGGACGAAGCGGCGGGCAAGCTGAACAAGATGCGGCATATCGAAGGCCAGGCGCTGGCGGGCGAACTGGCGGTGCATTGCGACGCGATCCGGGCGCAGGCGGCGATCGTCCGCGAGCAGGCGCCGAAAGTCGCGGAGCAGTACCACGAACGCCTGCAGGCCCGCGTGCAGGAGATGCTCCACAAGGCAGAGCTGGAGGTCGGCAAGGTTGACCTGCTCCGCGAGGTGGCGGTCTACGCGGACCGGATCGACATCACCGAGGAGCTGGCGCGGACCGAAGCCCACCTCGATCAGTTCGCGGCGGTCGTCAAGCAGGACGACGGCGAGCCCGGCGGCCGAACGCTGGACTTCATCGCACAGGAGCTGCTCCGGGAAGCCAACACGATCGCCAGCAAGAGCAACGATGCGTCGATCGCTCGCGCAGCGGTCGAGATGAAGAGCTCGATTGACCGGATCAAAGAGCAGGTTCAGAACGTCGAGTAATCCGCTCGAACTTTCGGAATCACCTGAACCCCAATGCATTTTGTTGCGTCTGAGGATTAGCCCTTGAGGGCTTGGATATCCGATAATTCGGGGGACCCCAAACCCCCTGTGCCCTTGTGATGACTGCACGCGCCCAAGACAAGCCGGCTTTGCCTCCGCCCGAAAGCCCGATGAGCCCTTCGGATAGCGCTCAGGGCAGTTCTTCGGGCAGCGCGGAGACGCCGAGGGCGGACGCCTCGGCTCCGGCGGCGTTGATGGACGAGACCGGCCGGCACCTGTTTGAAACCTTCGAGCTCGCGCAGGTGTTGTCTCACTATGACCTGGGCGCGATCCGCTCGATTATCCACTTCCCGCGCGGCTCGCGGAAGGCGCCGAAGCTGGTGCTGAAGGCCGAGGGGGGCACGTACCTGCTCAAACGCCGGGCCCGGGGCAAGGACGACCCCTACCGCGTGGCGTTTTGTCATGGCATCCAGCTGCACCTGGCGTCGCGGGGCTTCCCGCTGCCCCGCCTGATCGGCACGCGCGATAGCAACAACTCGATCCTGAACCTGGAGTCCGGGACCTACGAGTTGTTTGAGTTCATCAACGGCGAGGCCTACGACGGCTCGCTGGACGCGACGACCGAAGCCGGCCATACGCTCGGACAGTTCCACAAGATCCTGCTGGATTACCACCCCGAGTATCAGCCGGCCAAGGGGTCGTACCACCGCTCTAAGAGCGTGATGAAGTCGCTGGACGTCGTGGTGCGCCGCTTGGAGAAGACGGATGCAGAGCTGGACCTCAAAGCAGCCGAGGCGCTTGTCGCGGAGCTGCGGGAGCAGTACCGCAAAGCAGCGAACGCCTGCGAAGAAGAAGGCCTCAGTGAATGGCCCGAGCAGGTGGTGCATTCGGATTGGCACCCGGGGAACCTGCTGTTCAAGGGCTCGCGGGTCGTGGCGGTGATTGACTACGACGCAGCCCGGTATCAGCAGCGCGCGATCGATGCGGCAAACGCGGCTTTGCAGTTCTCGATCATCGGCGGCTCGGACGCCCCCGAGCACTGGCCGGACTACGTGGACGAAAGCCGATTCAAGCGGTTTGTCCGGGGCTACGACCAGGTGCCCGACGGGGTGCTGACCCGGGCGGAGTTGAAGATCATGCCTTTGCTGATGATCGAAGCGCTCGTTGCGGAGGCGGCGATCCCGATCGCTGCGACGGGTGTCTTTGGCAACATCCCGGGCATCGACTTTCTGCGGATGGTTCGGCGGAAAGCCAAGTGGCTTCGTGAGCACCAACAGAAGCTCGTCGCGCTGGTCGAGGGCTGAGGGGCTGGGGGATAGCGGGGGTTGGGTTCCCAATCGTGGAAACTTTGTCGGCAGGGCTTCGCCAAGGCGGGGTTCTGCGGGTACAAACTCAGCATGCAGAACTTCACGCGAATCGTTTTGGCAGGGGCGCTGACGGGCATGGTGTTCGGCGCGGGACAGGTGGGCGCTCAGGAGGTTGAGCCCGAGCCCGGGACAGTAGAAGAAACCGCTTTGGCAGAAGCGGACGCGGTTGATCCGGTCGCGCTGGCGTTGTCACAACTCAACGATGTCGACCCGGCGGTGCGGGAGGACGCGACGTTTGCGTTGATGCGTGTGGCGGGCCTTGACGAAGCCATGCTGATGCAGTGGTACGGGCAGGCGACGACGCCCGAAGCAAAGGTCCGCGTGTTGCGGGTGGCGGAGCAGTGGTCGATCGCCGATGCGGTCGCGCTGGGGTTGCCGGCGTTTGACCCGGAGCTGCCCGAGCCGGGCGCGATGGGGATGTCGCATATTCTCGCGGAGCTTCCGCCGGAGGAAGAAGGCGGCGAGCCCCGGCGGGTGGTGCAGGTGGTGCGGACGCTGCCGGGCTTCCCCGCCCATGTCTGGCTTCGCGAGGGGGATTTTGTTTTGGCGATCGGTCAGGACAGCCTGGAGGCGATTGAGTCCGCAGAAGGTTATACCGAGGCGGTGCGGGCGATCCCGGCGGGGCAGGCGGTGACGCTGGAGGTGCTCCGTGGCGAAACCACGCTGGAAGTCACGATGACCCTGGCTCGGCGGGCGGGCCTGTCGTATGCGTATGACCGGAATCAATCGCTGAGTCAGCCTTGTCAGGGGGCGTGGCGGAGCCTGCGTCACCGGATTGAAATGGCGCACCCGTCCGATGAGGTGTTGATCCTGCCGACGTCGCCGTCGCGATAACCGGCACAGACGTTTGCGGGCTCGGATCTGCTTTGCCAATACTGACAAGCCGGTAATTATGGGTCGTGAATTGAGCGATGTGAAGGGTGTGGCGTCAAAGCACGCTGTGACCTCGCTTCGATCCAAGGGTACGACACATGGCAGCGAAACCGTTTTTTGTTCTGGCCTGGGTTGGGGTAACCGCGGGCCTGGTGTACGCGCTCCTGGCGGGCGATCGGCCGGTGTTCTTGGAGAACCCGGTCACGATTGCGGGGGTTGCGATGCTGGGTTTGGGGATGATTCGTCATAGCCGGCGTCAGGCAGGGGCCGCGACAGAAACGGTTTAATTTGTGTTTCTGACCTTTTAAGAATCATGACCCCCGGGTCATCCGCCGACGTTTAGAATAATGAGCCTCCCCGGCGAGCGATGTGGTTCGCGCGGGGGGCTTGGTGTGTCTGACGGCTTTGACTTTGGGTGACATGATGAATCAAACCGAAGCAGCAACGACGGATGTGGCAGTGAACGAGCCGAATCCCCGGCGGGCTTGGGGCTTGGACGAAGAACACAACTGGACGTCCCAAGCCAAGGGCTTGGTCGGCGGGACCGGTGCGTTGGCGGCCCTGATGGTCCTTGGGTTGTTTGGCTACGTCTTCAGCAAAGAAAACGCAGCGCCGGCCGTGGCCTCGACAACGCCCGCTGCGCCGTCGATTCAAACCCCGTCTCCGAACCCGACAGGGAACGGTTCGGGGCAGGCTTCGGCGGTCTCGAATCCGTCTTCGCCGGTGGAGGTTGTGCCCCCTGCTTTGGCCGTGCCCACACTGTTGGGCCACGAGTTGGCGGACCAGACGGTGGTGGTGATGGATGCGTCGGCAGCCTCGGCGGAGTGGTTTGATGAGGCGCGCACGAGCCTGTCTGAAGCGCTGGCGGTGCCCAGCGATCGGAACATCGGGGTGGTCTACATCCATGCAGACGAGATGAAGATGCTCCCCGGCGGGATGGGGCCAACGGGTGAGGAAATGGCAGAACGCTTTGGGGTCTGGCAAGCGGAGCTTGAGCCCGCAGGCGAGGGCGATGAAGCTTCGGCGACGCAGGCAATTCTTGCGGCGAGCAACCTGGGGGCGGCCCAGTTGCTGGTCGTCTCCAGCCGAGAGGACTGGGACGCGGTGTCGCAGACTCTGGCCACGCTGGAGCGCCAGGACGTGCCGATCACACTTGTGCAGGTCGGCGAAGCAGAGGCTTCCGAAAGCGCCCAGGCGTTGGCGGGGAACACCGGCGGGGAAGTTACCGCGCCGGTCGAGCCCGAGCCGGTGTTCGTCGGCCCGACGCCGATCGGTGTGCTGGCGACCTACGAGTTCACCGACCGATCGTTGAACGCGACGGACGTGATGCCCGATGACGGCGTCGATTTCGGGCAGGTAGATGTCAGCGCTTACGGCGCTGAAATCTTCAATAACAACGCTGGCGACCGCGGGTATGTGCGGCTGCCGACCCGTTTGCTGCCTGGCACCACTGGGAGCGCTGTCGGCGACAACCTCGCGATGACCTTTCAGGTGACGAACAACAGCCGTCGGCCGTTGCAACTGACGTCGGTAGACCTGGATTGCCAGTTCATGCACGTGCAGTACTACTCGATGTCCCGACTGTTCAGCAGCGCCCAGGGGGCCGACAGCGCCCGCAACGATTCGATCGGGGATTTTGCTCGGCGCAGATCAGGCTCCGATGACCGGTTTATTCGTTATTCGGTTGACCTCACGGATGCGTCGGACTCTCATGGCAGCAACGTTCGTGTTGATGACTTTACGCTGGCGCCGGGTGAATCCATCACGTTTATTCTGCCTTGGATCGACGACGCCACGCACGCGCAGGCCGAAATTCGCGTGGACAACATCTCGGTGCAAGGCCGAATGCTGGGCACCGTGAGTCAGCCGGAACAACCCCAGAACACGCCGGCCCCTACGAGCTTGCAGGTGCTGGGCCTGCCGATTACCCGCGACACGGTGTTCCTCATTGATGCCTCGGAGATCTCCGCGGGCTGGATCGCCGAGTTTCAGCGGCACTTTGCGGAGGCGATGGCGCAGCCCAGCGATCACCGCGTTGATGTTGTCTACATCTACAACGAACAGCACCACACGCTGCCGGGCGCCCCGGCTCAGACCGGCCCGGCGATGTCGCAGCGGATATCGAACTGGCAAGGCCGTTTCGGGGCGCGGGGGCGGCCGACGGCGATGGGCGGCGCGCTGCTCGCTGCGTTGAACACCGAGCTCGATCAGATCGTGATCATTACCTCAAGGCGAACCGGCAGCGGCAGCAACAACTTTGAGTGGGACTACACCTGGCGTCAGCTTGAGCGGCGGTACCCCAACGTCACCGAGCAAACCCCCCGCGTCTCCATGATCCATATCGCAGCCTCGGACGACTTGGCGGAGCGGATCACCCAGCGCATGCGGGGCGTGTATATCCAGTTTACGATGGCGGACTTCCGCCGACGCATGCAGCAGTAAGCGTCAAGAACCCCATCCTAAACCCAACCCTCCACCCCGCTTCAAGCGGGGTTTTTCATACGCGCCGCTTGACACGGAACCGAAAGGACGATATTTTCTGTATAGACAGAAATTAATGAAACCAACAAGGGGTCCGCCGTGTCACTTTCTCCGGTCCAAGAAAAATTCATCCTCCACTGGGGCGAGATGGGCGCCCGCTGGGGCATCAACCGCACCATTGCCCAGACGCACGCGCTGCTCTACCTCAGCGATGAGCCCCTGAATGCCGAGCAGATCATGGAAACGCTTGGCGTCGCCCGGTCGAACGTCTCGACCAGCCTCAAAGAGCTTCAGGCCTGGGGCATCGTCAAGGTCACACACGTGCTGGGCGATCGGCGTGACCACTTCGAGTGCATGAAAGACGTCTGGGAGATGTTCGAGACGATCCTCGAAGAGCGGAAGCGCCGAGAGATCGACCCGACCCTTGTGATGCTCGAAGCGTGCGTGGACGAAGCCCAGGCCAGCAAGGAAGAGTCCGTGCACACGCTCGACCGGCTCACCGAGCTGATGGACTTCTGTCAGACGATGGACACCTGGTACAGCCAGATCAAGAAACTGCCCCGCCCGGCCCGCGTGAAGTTCGTGAAGGCCGGCCGCAAAATCCCCAAGCTTTTAGGCCTATAGCCCTTCCACCCTTACAGGAGACCGTGATGAACGCGGTAGTCTTCACCTTCGCCGTTTACCTCCCGATTAGCCTGGCGGTAACGATCTGGGTCGCCCGGACGTTGCACAAGAACGGCCGAATCTTTCTGGTCGATGCGTTCCACCAGAACCAAGAGCTGGCCGACTCGGTGAACCACCTGCTGGTCGTCGGGTTCTACCTGATCAACATCGGTTTTGTGACCTATGCCTGGCGCTTCGGCGTGAAGCCGGGCACCGTCGAGCAGGCGCTGGACTTCCTGGCGGGCAAGCTCGGTCTGGTGTTGCTGATCCTCGGCGGGATGCACTTTTTCAACCTGTACCTGTTCAACCGGTTTCGCCGTCATGCCACGCTGCAGGACAGCCCCCCGCCGGTGATGCCTACGGAAACTATCTGAATTGAACACGCACCGAGCCCTTCCGGGAAAAGGAATCGATGATGCTGAATCAAGCCCATCAAGCCCATCAAGCCCACCAAGCCCACCAAGCCCACCAACCCCCCCGCCAACTCACCGTGTTATATGACGCGGGCTGTGGCTTCTGCCTGCGGGTGCGTCAATGGCTCGAGCAGAGCGCTCAGTATGTGCCCCTGGTGTTTGTGCCCCAGGGGTCGCCCCAGGCCACGGCGATGTTCCCCGCGCTGGAGCTCAAGCAGGATGCTGAGGGCCAGCCGCAGGAGATGGTGGTGATCGATGACCGGGGCGGCGTGTACCGAGACACCCGGGCGTACCTGATGACGCTCTGGGCGACCAAGCGGTACCGCAGCCTGGCGAGCCGTTTGGCTTCGCCGGCGATGCAGCCCCTGGCTGCGCGTTCGTTTCGTGTGCTGGCGCAGAACCGTCAACTCCTGTCGCGACTCATCGGCGGCAGCCCCGAGCAGGTGGAGCGCCTTCTACAACAACAACCGGAGACCCCGCAATGTGCCACGCTCAACCATCTCAAGCAGACCCGCCCCGTATTGCCGACCGCTCAAGACTAACCCTGCCTACAGGCGTCCGGCTTTGGCCCGGTTCGCCCGCGTACCTGCAGCACAAAGGCATTTCACCGATCCGCGATGATCGGCCCCAGACCCCCCTTCTCCGAGACCGTCGATGAACGATGCCGTATTCCAAGCCCGTTTGCACCAGGGTGTGCAAGTCCTGTTTCACCTGCCGACTGATGCGGCCTGTGATCTGCTGTCGTCCCACACGCCGGGCCTCGAGCCCGTGACCCGTGGCCCGCACGCGTTTGCGGATGTGTTGGCGTTGCAGGTGCAGGCGCTTCGGCCAGCGCGTGTGCCGGCGTGGTCCGGCGAGCCCGGGCATGTCGTGCTCCTGCGTGTCCGAGCCCAGGCGATGCTCCTGAACGCTGACGTGACTCAAGGCTGGGCGGTCTTGGGGGCGTACGCCACGGAGGAATTGCTTGACGCTTTAAGCGCTCATGGCAACCATCCGTTTGACGCGTTCAACACCACGCAGGCCAGCGTGCGCGTGAACGTGACGGGCAATGGTTGGGATATTTCGGTGCGCGACACGCCATATGCGCGGGGCGACCTGTCGCTGCGCTTGGGGCTGACCCGGCCGGCGCTGCCGCGTGACTCGGCGTTCCCGACACGGTTGGATGCCCGTGCGTTCGCGCAGCCAGGATTGCCTTGGCTGGGCGCGGAGCATCGGACGCTGCAGCGTTTGGCGGTGCACGCGCGTGGCGAGAGACCGCAGCCGACTGCATTGACGCTGGAACACGCCGTGATGCCTTTGGCCGACGGGCTTACGCCCGAGGCGGCTTGGCAACTGCCCGCGCAGTCGATTCGGTTCCGGCGTCTGCGTGCGGAGCGCCTGTTGGGTGATGCGATGCCCCAGCTTCAAGACGCACTGGTGTCGCCAGGCCGAGCAAGAACACTGGCGCGGGCCTCTGCGTAACGTGAAGCAGACGGGTTGCGCTAGCCCTTGGTCGCGGATGTGGTCAGGAGCGTGCGGATCCGCTTGGGGTTTCGCACAAGGTGCTCCAGCCGATACTCGTCAAGCACTGCCAGGAAGGCGTCCGCTGCTTCGCGGAGGACGAACTTCAGCCCGCAGCCGGGTTCGATTTTGCACGTATGGTTTTCGTTGAAGCATTCAACGATGTTGCGGTTGCGCTCGGTGAGGCGGATGACATCGCCGACGGTGATCTCGTAGGCCGAGGGATCCAGCATCAGCCCGCCGCCGCGCCCGCGCTGGGACTTCAGCCAACCGGCTCGGCTGAGGGTCTGCGCGACCTTGGCCAGGTGGTTGGCGGAGATGTCGTAGGCCTGGGCGATCTGGCTGACGCCGACGGGTTCTTCGTCGTGGACGTACAGGTAGAGCAGGACGCGGAGGGCGTAATCGGAATGGGCGGTCAGTTGCACGCGGGCTCCGGGTTGACCGGGGTTTGAATCAGTATATAGTATACCCAATTAAAAGGTATCTGATATACCGATTTAACCAAAACGAAAGGCCCGACGTGCTTTCCCCCCAAACGATCCAGACGGTGAAACAAACAGCTCCCATCCTCGGCCAGCACGCGGAGGAACTGACCCGGTTGTTCTACAAGCGGATGTTTCGTGAGAACCCCGAAGTCAAGCCGTTTTTCAATGCGGCGCACCAGGTGTCGGGTGGGCAGCAAAAAGCCTTGGCCGGGGCGATCGTCGCCTACGCCACGCACATCGATAATCTCTCAGCATTAGGCGAAGCGGTGGAGCTGATTGCGCACAAGCATGCGTCGCTGCAGATTCAGCCCGAGCATTACCCGATTGTTGGCGAGAACCTGCTGGCCGCGATTCAGGAGCTGCTCGGTGATGCGGCTACGGATGACATCATCAACGCCTGGGCGGAGGCGTATGGGTTTCTCGCGGAGATCCTGATCGGCCGGGAGAAAGAGCTGTACCAATTCCACGAAGACCACCACGGCTGGTCGGGGTTCCGGCCGTTCCGTGTGGTGGGCAAGCGCATCGAGAGCGATGAGATCATGTCGTTGTACCTCCGGCCGGTCGACGGCGGTGAGGTGCGCGAACACCAGCCTGGCCAGTACATCACGGTGCGCCTGCCCAGCCCCGGCGGGGAGCACGGGGACACCGCGATGCGGAACTACAGCGTGTCTCTGGGCCCCAACCGCAAAGAGCTGCGGATCAGCGTGAAGCGTGAATCCGCCCTGTCGCCGAACCTGCCGCAGGGCTTTGCGTCCAACACGATCCACGATGAGATCCAGGTCGGCGACGAAGTCGAAGTCGGCCCGCCCTGCGGCGAGTTCGTGCTGGATGTTCAAGCGAGCAGCGAGAAGCCTTTGGTGCTGATGTCCGGCGGGGTCGGCATCACGCCGGTGTTGTCGATGCTGCATGCCGCGACAGACCATCGGCTGGACCGAGACATCGTGTTCTTGCACGCCGCCCGCAACGGGCCGGTGCATGCGTTTGCGGACGAAGTCCATGTACAAGCCCAGCGGCATGGCCGAACGACGGTGCACTATCGCTACAGTGAACCGACGGAAGCCGACCGGGTGATGGAGAACTTTGATTCGGAAGGGTTCGTGGACTTGGCATTGCTGCAGTCGCTTTTGGATGGGCCGGACGCGGAGTATTTCTACTGCGGGCCGTTGCCTTTCATGCGTGCGGTGACGCAGGCGTTGCGTGCCTGGGGTGTGCCCGAATCGCAGATGCACTTCGAGTTCTTTGGGCCCAAGGAGGCGATCGAGGCCGCTGCGTCGGCGGAGGCATAACGCTGGGAGTCAGTGATGCGGGATCGCATTCGAAACAGTGCAGTCGATGTCGGGTTCGCCGGCCTAGCGTTGTCGGGTTTGCTGGGGGTGTTTGCGTTGATCGGCCTGCTGGAAGATCGGTTGGCGGTGATGTGGATGATCGCCTCGTTCGGCGCATCGATCACGCTCTTCTTGGCGATGCCCGGCTCCCCCCCGGCTCAGCCTTACGCGGCGTTGCTGGGGAATGTGGGTTCAGCCGTGGTGGGCGCGGCAGCTTGGGCGCTGTTGGGGCATGCGCCAGCCCAGGCGCTGTTTGCGGCGTTGTTGGGCGCGGTGATGTGGATGAGCCTCGCGCGGGCTTGGCATCCGCCTGGGGGCGCGACCGCGATGCTGGCAGTGGTGGGCGGGCCGACGGTGCATAGCCTGGGCTGGCTGTACCCGCTGTGCCCGATCGCGGTGGGGACCGCCTGGCTGCTGGTTTTATCGGTGGTTCGTCAGCGCCTATTGTCTTCCCCCCTGCTTTGAGATACGAGATGACCCACTTGCCTTTGTCGGAGAACGCAGATGATCAGCCGCGCGCGGGCTTGGGCCCCGTCCGTGAAGAGGAGATTGCGCGGGTGATTCAGCGTTTTTATGAACGCGCCCGTGAGGACGAACTGCTCGGGCCAGTGTTCGACGCCCATGTTCAGGATTGGGACAAGCACTTTGTGACGATGCAGGACTTTTGGGCTTCAGCGGTCTACAAGGCGGGGCGGTACGCCGGCCGCCCGATGGTGGTGCACCGCGAGCTGGGCGGGTTAACCACGGAACACTTTGAGCATTGGCTGACGCTCTGGGTACAGACGGTGCGTGATACGGTGACCAGCGACATTGGGCAGGACTTGATTGACATGGCGATAAGGATGGCGCACGCGATGCGGGTTCGGCTGGTGGCGGGCTATTAGGGCGTGAACAGGCTGGCCCGGAGCTCGTAGTGAACTCCATGAATGTGATACACAAAGCACGCGGCCCGCTTCTCATCTTGGCAACGGTCTTATTCCTCGTTGCTCTGCTCACAGTTTTGGCCATGGCTTGGATAGTTGTGTCTGGCAGCCGGTATTCTCCGGGTTTTACGATCATCCCGTTTGATGAGGAGCAGTGGCGGGCTAACCCAGCAGAGGTTGGCCGCGAGGGTCCCCGGCTGAAGATGGCGTCTGATTTTTTGGCCAGGCAGTTGTCAGCAGGCAAGACACGTCAGGAAATAGAAGACATGCTGGGGCGGCCAGATGTGACCCCATACGACGACCGCTTTGACATGGTTTATCTATTGGGCTCGGATGAGGATTTATTTTTTAGTGAAGCCGCGTATCTGGTTTTCGAGTTTGATGAAGCGGGGCGCGTGGCGGACAACTATGTTTATGGGTACGAGGGGCCGTTTCCTTAAAGTCACCCGATGGAAGGCAGACACACGCGGAAAGTCGTACCCGTGTCATCGCTTTTTATCACTAGCAGCTGGCCCTGGGCGTGCTCCAGTAGCTGCGCACAGACCCGAAGTCCAATGCCCGAGCCAGTTGCGTCAGCGATAAATCCTTGTCCAATATGGTTTTTAATTGATGTGGGCAGGCCTGGCCCATTGTCTTGAACATTGATCAAAACCTGACCGCCCTGCTGCCGTGCGGAGATGCGCAGCCGACCCGGGGGCGAAGCGGGGTCCGACATCGCCCGTGCGGCATTCATGACGAGGTTGAGGATCACCTGCTGGAGTGCGACCGGGTCGATCTGGGTTTTCAAGTCGTCAACTTCGACATCGATTTGTAGGCCAGCTTTGTGAGGCGTGCTGCTCAGTGTCAGGAGGGCGGCATCGATCGCAGAACGCACATCTGTGACGTGGTCGGCGGCGGGCTTTTGGCTGGGGGCTTTGGCCAGGTCGAGCAGCGCGGTGGCGATTCGGCTGGCGTCCTGTGACGCGGACTGGGCGCGCTCCAAGGCTTTGGCGGTTAGCGCGGGATCGTCGCGCTGCTGGGCCAACTGGGCGTATCCAGATACCGGCGCCAGCAGATTATTGATCTCGTGCATGACCATGCCCGCCAGGCTGCCGACGGTCGCGAGCTGGTGGTGTTCATCGAGCTCGGCACGCATCGAGGCGATTTGCTGCTCAAGGGTCTGGATGTGATCCAACATCGCGTTGAGGTCGCGTGGCAGGGCTTGTATCTCAGCTGGTTCCATATCCGCTCCTTGCGGGAACCATCGACCAGAGCAACCTTGTTTCACGCGAAAACAAGCCAATTCAGCCCAGCACAGAGCTCGGCACACCCACCACCCCCGATTATTTACCCAGTTTCACAGCCTAAGGGTCGGTTCCACGTGGAACCTCATAACAAACCTGTTTGCTGGCCCCTGGAACGCCCGATATCCTTTCGTGGCAGGATGCCCATTTCACGCATGACAAGGAGGTCGCTTTGGCCAACAGCAACGCAAATCCCAACACAAACGGCAGCAACAAGTCCCGCCCATCTCGGCTAGGCAGGGGCCTAAGCTCCCTGATGAGTCAGCCGGTGGCGGTGTCGCCCACCCCCGCTGCTTCGCAGGCGGATGAGGTGCCCGCAGCTGATGTTCCACGTGAAACGTCGTCTGTGGCACCCGCGGAGCAGTCGGCCCCGGCGGTGGAGGGGATCCGCTATGTGTCGCCGAGCCAGGTGGTTCCCAATCGACACCAGCCCCGTCAGCACTTTGATGAGGCAGCGATCCAAAGCCTGGCGGACTCGATCCGGGCGGATGGCCTGCTTCAGCCGATTGTCGTCCGCCCTGCTGGCGATCCCGGCCGGTTTGAATTGGTGGCGGGTGAAAGGCGATGGCGGGCTTGCCAGCAGGCAGGCTTGGAAACGATTCCCGCGCTGGTCCGCGAGTTGGACGATCAGCAATCGGCGGAGATCGCGCTGATTGAGAATGTTCAGCGGGAGGACCTCAACGCGATCGAGCGGGCCCAGGCGTTCCAGGCATTGGGCGACCAGTTTGGGCTGAGCCACGATGCGATCGCGGAGCGGGTGGGCTTGAAACGGTCGAGCGTGACCAACCTGCTTCGGCTATTGAAACTGACCCCGCCCTGCCAGCAGATGGTGGTGGATGGGTTGATTTCCATGGGTCAGGCCCGCGCGATCGCAGCGATTGATGAGCCGGATCAGCAGCGATACTTGGCCGAGCGAGCGGTGCGGGATGCGCTGTCGGTGCGTCAGGTTGAGGACGCGGCCCGGAAGCTGAATGATGGCGGGGCGGTGAAGCCACAACAAAATAAACATCGTTCAGATGGCAGGGCAGCATACCTCGCGGACCTGGAAAAACAGCTCGGCGAACAGCTGGGGACGAAGGTCACGCTGAAGCCCGGCCGAAAAAAGGGCTCGGGCCAAATGACGATCTCCTTCTTCAGCCTGGACCAATTCGACAGCATCTGCCAAGCGCTGGGGGTGTCGACAGAGTGATAAGTGTTTTTATCTAATGGGTTTAAGATTCAGGGGTGGTTCTGGATCGCGTGCAGCAATTGGGTTTCGAGTTGGGGGTCTCGGCCGAGGGGTTGCCAGTAGCTTCCGGTGATGCCTCGGGCTTGGAGCTCGGCGGGGGTGTCGCGGAGGCTGGAGAAGACGTTTCGCCCGGCGGTGTGGGTGAGTCGGCGGTTGGGGTGCTGGCGTTGTTCGACGAAGACCTCGACCCGGACCCGGTGGGTGGCTTCTGTGGCGTCATCGGGGGCCAACTCGACGCGGACGGTTCGGCGGAGGTCCAGCGTGGTGGCTTGTTGGCCGAGCTCGCGGGTGGTGTGGGTGTTGACCCAGGGCTCAAACACGGTGGGGGCCTGCTGGGGCTGGGTGGTGATCATGCCGAAGCGGTAGTCGGTGCGGTCGAGGGTGAACCCCTGATCGGTCAGCACGGCCTGGGCGGCATCAAACACGGCCCGGTACTGGTCACTGGGCAGGGTCTGGGTGTTGGCGTGGGGCGGGGAGGCTTTGCAGCCGACCAAAGTAAGCCCAGCCAGCAGAAGCGCTACACCACAAACAGAAGTCGTGATCCGCATGATCGGGAAGCGTCGCATCATTCCCACAGTGTATGCCAGAAGCGGGTTTACTCGGCAGGGGGGCTGGACGAAAACAAACTGGCTGCGCGTGAGGCGCCGGATGTTGATCATTCCTTGCGCGGCCAGGAGGCGTGATGCGTGTGAAGCCGACAGCTACTGGACATCCAAAGGGACGGAGGAGTCTGAGCCTTCAGCTGCGCCTCGTCGTTTGGACGCTGGCGTTGTTGGTGACCACGACGATCGCTTATGGCGGCATGATGCATTGGCATACGCGGCAGCTGCTGGTCGAACAACATCTGCAGGCGACCGCGGTCTTGGGCAACAGCACCGCAGAGGACCTCACCGGGCGTTTGCAGGAAGACTCTTTTGCAGAGGTTGAGCTGGACTTGCAGCGTCTGGCGAGCGACCCGAATGTGGCGTTTGTGATTGTGCGGGACCCGTCGGGCGAGTTGATGTATCAACATACGCCGGACTCCGAGGCGTACGGCCGATACGTGGCGCAGGCCGGCCGAAAGGGTTCGTGGCGGCCGGTGGATGCGTTGGGGCTTTCAGGGCAGGGTGCCGACTGGCTGGAGGTGTTTGAGTCGCCGGTCTGGGATCGTCCGATGCTGACGTTCTCGGGTTTCAAGCCGGCCGGCGCACGTTCGCGCGAATTGCAGGGTTATCTGGTGTTGGGGTTGAAAGACGCGCAGTCGCCTCGGCTGTTGGGTCAGATGATGATTGCTCAACTGTGTGCGGTGGGCATTGTTTGGCTGATCGCGTTGCCTTTGGTGTTGATCCTCGCGCGGCGGTGGTCCAGCCCGCTGCGCACGCTCACGAAGGCGATGTTCCAGCTCGCCAACCGTGAGACGCCCGAGCCGGTTACGGTTCGCTCGAACGACGAAGTGGGGGCGTTGTCCCAGGCCTTCAACGTGATGACCAGCCGACTGCTTAAGGTCCAACGGGAGCTGCAGCAGTCGAACTATCACTTGGAAGAAAAGGTTTCGCTTCGGACCGAGCAGTTGCAGTCCGCGAACACCCAGCTGGAGCGGCTGATCAAAGACAAAGATGCTTTCCTGCGTGCGGTGTCGCATGACCTGGGTGCCCCGCTGCGCAACATCGCGGGCTTGGCTCAGATGATTGTGCATAAGCACGAGGCGCATCTGGGCGAGGACATGCGCCACAAGCTGGAGCGGATCATTGCGAACGCGGACCAGCAGAGCGCGATGATCGATGAGCTGCTCGAGTTATCGAAGATCCGCACGCGGCCGGGGCATAAGCAGGCGGTGGACTTGAATGAACTGATCGCGGCGACCGTGGACAGCCTGAGCTACGACCTGCAAGAGGCACGGATCCGTGTGGAGGTAGCAGAGGGCTTGCCGGAGATCTACGTCGAGCCGCTGCGGATCCGTCAGGTGTTTCAGAACCTGATTGATAATGCGGTGAAGTACATGGGCGACTCGCCGGATCGGCGGATCGTGGTGGGTTACGCGATGCGTCAGCTTCGGCATGAGTTCACGGTGACAGACACCGGCCGGGGGATTGCGGAGCAGGACCTGGATCAGGTCTTCGAGGTGTTCCGCCGGGCAACGAAATCCGGCCCGTTGGAAGCGGTAGGCCGCGGAGTGGGGCTCTCGACGGTGAAGACGATTATTGAGTCCTACGGCGGCGTGATCGAAGTGGAAAGCGAGCTTGGCCAGGGCACCACCTTCCGTTTCACGTTGGATGTCAGCGTGGTTTCGGCCCCGGACCCCAACGACCCTGAACAGCACAAGGGCACGGGGCTGATCGGCATACGGGCGGCTTAAATCTGTCTAAATCCGGCTGGGAATCAATCCGATGCTACGGACTAAGGAAGTACCCGAATGACCGAAACACAACCGCCGCGATTGTTGATTGTCGAAGACGACCCGGATACCTCGGCGTTGATCTACGAAGTCATGTCGGATCACTTCGGCCCGGATTGCCTCACGCTGGTGCACACCGTGGCCGACGCCGCTTCGATGGACCCGTTTGAGTTTGACCTGGTGTTGTCGGACATGAACCTGCCCGACGGCAAAGGCCTGGAGCTGCTTGAGTTCTTGCTGAAGTGTCGGCCCGACCTGCCGGTTGTGATGGTGACCACTGAAAATGTGATGGACACCGCAGCGCGGGCGATCTCGATGGGGGCGTACGACTATGTCGTCAAAGCGGGGGACTATCTGTTCACGCTGCCTTTGGTGGTCGAGAAGAACCTCGCACTCTGGCGGACACAGGAAGAGAACAAGCGATTGCAGTTCCAGCTGCATGAGAAGAACAAGCAGTTGGAAGAGATCGCCTCGACCGATGCGTTGACGGGCCTGGCAAACCGCAGGGCGTTTGTGTTGGAGTTGGAGCGGGTGTTTGCGGATGCCAACCGCCACGGCCGAGACCTGGCGCTCGCGATGATCGACCTGGACGGCTTCAAGCAGTTGAATGACACGCTGGGGCACCCGTTCGGCGACCGGATCCTCCAGCAGTCGGCCAAGGTGCTCTTGGCGAACTGCCGGCAATCTGACCTGGCCGGCCGGCTGGGTGGGGATGAGTTTGTGCTGCTGTTGCCGCGGACGGATATGCAGACCGCGGTGGGCGTGGCTCAGCGTGTTTTGGACGAATTCGCGGTGATGGCCCAGAATGAAACCGCTCGTGAGGGGTACGACGGCACGCTGACGATGAGCGTGGGCTTGACGTCGATCTTGGAAGGCGGCGCGGGCAACGCAGAAACTCTCGTAAAGCAGGCGGATGAAGTGCTTTACGCAGCCAAGCGCGCGGGCAAAGGCCGATTGATGGCCTTCCCCGAAGGCCTCCAGATGGCGGGTTAACTCGCCATTTGGGGTAATGTTGATGCTTTAAATCGCAAATATTGTTTAGCTGATGGTGTTTTCTGCCCATTTGGCGGCTATGGTTCGTTGGTATTTCGTTCATAACGTTCAAGCCACCAGGATGTGGGCCCATGATTCGAATGAGTAAAACAGGCATGCAGGCAGCACTCGCGCTGTCGTACTTGGCGGACGAGGCCGGCTCACGCCCGGTCCGCGCCCGTGAAGTGGCGGAGCATTTGTCCATCCCGGTGGACTCCGCGTTGAAGATCCTCCAGACGCTGTGTCGGGCGGGTTTGATCCGGTCTCGGCTGGGGCGTTCAGGTGGGTACGTCTTGGACCGTGATGCTTCGCAAGTCACCCTGCTAGAGGTCTTCGAGGTGATCGATGGTGCTTTGAGCGCGACCACCGGCCTGAGTCGCCAAGAGGGCGCGCTGGAACACTCCGTCAAGCTCATGGAAAACGTGGCGTCCGATGCTGCGTTTTACTTGCGCGAGCGGCTGGCGAAGGTCACTATTGGCTCGTTGCAGCAAGCTGAGCCCGCGAGCGATCGCGCAGAGTGAGAGGCTTCGCCTCGGGGTCTAGTCTTGTGCGTGGGTTTAGACCTTGACCCGGCGCAGCGTTCGGACCAGGTCGGCCACGCAGTCGTGGATGGCGTCCGCTTCGCGCTTCTCCTCCGCGAGTTGCTTCAGCACGACGTCCGCCATCTCGCTGATCTGTTCAAAGCCGTAGCTGCCCCCCGCGCCTTTGAGTTGATTGCAGACACGCTCGACCTGTTCAAAGTCACTGCTGTTGTTGGCGCTGTTGAGCTTGTTCGTGGTGCCGACCAGCATCCGTACAAAATCCATGAGCAGCGAATGCATCGAGTCGTCATCGCGGAACGATGAGTACAGCGGCTCTTCGGCGTCGGCATCCACCGAACGCAAGAGCTGTTCCTGGACCAGTGTTTTCACATGGTCCAGCGTGTAAGGCATCGCGAGAAACCCGCTGGCGCCAGCCTTTTCGCCTTGGTCCCGGGTTTCCTGCGTGTCCTCGATCGAGCTCAGCACCAGGGGGACCGTCAGACCGTTGCTGCGCAGCTGCTGGATGAGCTCGGTGCCTTTGGCGTCGGTCAGGTTTTGGTCCACGATGATCAGATCGATGGAATGGTCTTTGACCTGCTTCACCGCCTGGGCTGCGGTCGCGACCTCCTGAGTCCGGAGGCCGAGCTGGCTCAGCCAGTGGTTCAGCAGCTTGCGGTTGGCTTTGTCGTCGTTGACGATGAGCACGTGTTCACAGAAGCCGTCTTCTTCTGCCATCTGCTCGCCGAAGTCTTCGACGAGCTCGTCGCGCACCACGTCTTCCTGCTCGCGGGTCAGCATGATGAAGTCGCGCAGGTCGATGGGCTCGTTGAATACGACTGAGACTTCGTGGTAGATCCCGGTCACGTGACGGCAGCGGCGGACGACGCCGGGGATCGCCAGCCAGTCGCCGTTGAGCGCGGGGATCGCGACTTTGCAATCGCTTTCGGGGTACACGAACCGGCCGAGCACGAAGGCGATGCCACGCTTGCTGAGGTTACGCGGAACCGCAGCATGCCGGACCTCGTTGCCGGTCTTCTGCGTCATCATGAACAGGATGCGTGTGGCTTCGAAATCGACGCGGAGGGCCCGGCGTTCGGCTTGCCATTTGGCGTTGCCGCCGCCGGCAGTATTCAGCTTGCCCATCAGCGCCTGGCGGTCCTGGTTGTTCAGGCGCACCGTCTCTAGCGGGGTGTGTTCAGAATGACCGCCAACCGCTTGTGACATATGCTGGATCCCTTCTTCAATCAATGCCGGCCAGACCGGGCGGATATTCAACTATCGGATTGATTCGGGGCCTTCTTTGGGCGTCGAGGCGTTTGCCCTAAGGGTCTTCCCGAATTGCGGGGCCACAAACGGCACAACCGATAAAACTTTTGTGACTGACATGCCCACGCCGCACTCACCACCGAAGGACCTGCATCAGTTGCTGAAAGGCCTGGCGCGGGTGGAAGCCGAACCCACCGGGATTACCGGGCTCACCGACGACTCGCGTCGGGTTCGGCCGGGCGATCTGTTTATCTGCCGTGACCCGGCCTACCTCGAGGATGCGTTGTCGCGTCAGCCCGCGGCCGTATTGATCGCCGAGGGCGGGCCGAAGGCGCAAGGGGCGGCCGCGTATGCCCCGGCTGTGGATCAAACGCTAGCCGGCCGGGTGGCGGACCGGTTCTTCGGGGAGCCGGCGGCATCGCTGAATCTCATCGGGATCACCGGAACCAACGGCAAAACCACGGTCGCGACGCTCACGCAGTACCTGTTGAATTTCGCTGACGTGAAGTGCGGCCTGCTGGGCACGGTGGCGGTGGATCACGGCGGGCCCGAAGGCGCGCAGCCCGCGGAGCTGACCACGCCCGGCGCCATCGAACTGCGTCAACACTTCGCAGCCATGCGCGACCACGGCTGCCAGGCGGTCGCAATGGAAGTGTCCAGCCACGCGCTGGACCAGGGGCGCGTCGCCGGGCTGAGCTTCGCGGCAGCGGTGTTCACGAACCTGACCCAGGACCACCTGGACTACCACGGCGACATGACCCGCTACGCGGCGGCGAAGGCGAAGCTGTTTGAGCACGCAGCGATCTCATTCGCCAATGCAGACGACCCCGCGTGGTTGGAGGTGGCCCCCCAGGCGGTTCAACTCCGTTTAGATGCCGATTCGACCTGCAGCGCGTACATCGATTCGATGTCGGCGACGGGCACCGAGGCGCATTTGGTTGGGCCTTGGGGGGAGGCGGTGTGTTCTCTGGGCATGGTGGGTCGGTACAACGTGATGAACCTGTTGCAGGCGGTTTGTGCAGCCCACACGGTTCGCGAGATGGGCCCAAGCGAAATCGAGCAGGCGGTCATGGATGCTCCGCCGGTGCCCGGCCGGCTTCAGCCGGTGCCGAGTCAGCCGGGCACGCAGCCGGCGGTCTTGGTGGACTACGCCCACACGCCCGATGCATTGGTCAACGTGCTGCAAACGCTCAAGCCTTTAACCCAAGGCGAGCTTGTGGTGGTGGTGGGCTGTGGCGGCGACCGGGACCGGACCAAGCGGCCGATCATGGCCAAAGCGGCGTGCGAGTATGCCGGCCGTGTCGTCCTGACCAACGACAACCCGCGCACCGAAGACCCGCAGCAGATCCTCGAGGACATGCAGCAGGGCGTCGTGCCTGGCAGCCCGACGGAAACGATCGTGAATCGGGCCGAAGCGATTCGTCATGCGATCCATTCAGCCAAGCCCGGCGACACGGTGTTGTTGGCCGGCAAGGGTCATGAGGATTACCAGATCCTCGGCACGACCAAGCATCCTTTTGACGACCGCCTGCATGCTGCGGAGGCGTTGGCGTCTTACCCGAGTCGATAGAGTTTCAGCATGCCCACCTGGCCCGCCCGATGGTTTGAAGACGTGACGCAAGGCCGATGGCTCGTTGAGCCTTTGCCGGGGTACGAGGTGATGGGGTTGTGTCATGACACGCGGACGCTCTTGCCGGGCATGGCGTACGTCGCGATCCAGGGCGAGAACTTCGACGGCCACCGCTTTGTGGCGGACGCAGCAGCCAAAGGCGCTTCGCTGGCGATCGTGCAGTCGCCGGTGCCCAACGCGCAGATCCCCACGCTCCGCGTGCGTGACACGGTCGAAGCACTGCAGCAGTTGGCGTTTGCCCACCGGGATGCACTCGAACAGGGGGGATGCAAAGTCATCTCCGTCTCCGGCAGCAACGGCAAGACGACGACACGCCACCTGATCCACCACGTGCTGACCCACGCGGGGCTGAAGGGCACGCAGTCGCCTAAGAGTTTCAACAATCACCTGGGCGTGCCCTTGACGCTGCTGGCGGCGGACCCGACGGATGATTTCGTGGCGTGTGAGGTGGGGACGAACCACCCGGGCGAGATTGATGCGTTAAGCAGAATCGTTCGGCCGGACCTGGCGGTGATCACGTCGATCGGCGAGGAGCACCTGGAGTTTTTCGGTGACTTGGAAGGCGTCGCGAAGGAGGAGGCGGCGATCCTGCCTTATGTGAAAGGCAAAGCCTGGGAGCCGCCTCACGAGGGATTGCCGCTGGCGTTGTTGCCGACGGATTTCCCCTTGCTGGGTGAGCATCTGAGGGAATCCGCCGCCTTGGCCGGCGCGGTGGCGCAGGCGCTGGGGGTCGGCGACGATCGAACACGTCAGGCAATGTCATGTGTTGAGCCGATGCCCGGTCGGATGCAGCTGCTGCGGCTCGGCGAGGTGCAGGTGATCCATGATGCGTACAACGCCAACCCGTCGTCGATGCGGGCGGCCTTGGCGGCGCTCGGCGCGTTCTCGGCAGCGGGCCGACGGGTTGCGGTGCTGGGTGACATGTTTGAGCTGGGCGATCATGCAGCGTCGGCGCACCGGGAGATCGCGGCACTCGCTGAGGACCAGGCGGACCTGGTGATCCGAATTGGCGAGGCGTTCGCGGGGGAAGCGTGGTCCGACGCATTGCCGGAGCAGCTGGCGAACCGATTGCAGCCGGGCGACGTCGTACTGCTCAAAGCCTCGCGCGGCATGCGTCTGGAACGGTTGATCCCCGCGATCGAGGCGAAATTCGGCCCACGGACGGGCTGAAACGCGGGCGTCCCCCGGCGGGGGACGAATAGCCTTTACACTCTGGCGCACGGAAGCGCACCCATGATCCACTGGCTCATCCACCTGATCCTCGACCACCCTGAGCGGACGCCGCTGCGGCTGTTCACGTTTGTCGAGTTCCGGGCGGTGCTGGCGATCGTGGCGACGTTCTTCGCGGTGATCCTGGGCGGCAAGCCGACGATCCGTTGGCTGCTCAAACGCAAGATCGGCGACAACCCCGAGTTCGACCACGCGGACCTGAACGAGCTGATGAAGTCCAAGGCCAACGTCCCGACCATGGGCGGGATGCTGATCTGCGCGTCGATCGGCGGGGCGGTCCTGCTGCTGGCCAACCTGGCGTCGTTCTACGTGATCATGGCGCTGGTGTGCCTGTTCTGGATGTTCATCATCGGGGCGGTCGACGACTACCTGAAGCTCACCACCGCGCAGCGTTCGCCGGGGTCCAGGCACGGCCTGCGCTCGCACGAGAAGCTGCTGTTCCAGGTCGGCGTCGCGATGCTGCTGGGCATTTTCACGTACTACCACGCGCAGGCGAAGTTCACGGTCAACCTGCCGGACGTCTTGACGATGAGCACGTCGTTGAACCTGCCTTTCTTAAAGAGCTGGGAGTACGAGTCGGGGGTCGGCTGGGTGCCGGCGGATCATCTGTTGACGCTGGGGATCATCCCGTTCGTGGTGTTTGCGATTGTGATTATCGCGGGCTTCAGCAACGCGGTGAACCTGACGGACGGCATGGACGGCCTGGCGTCGGGCGTGATGGTCATCGTGGCTTTTGCGTTCATGGTGCTCTGCATCATCGCGGGGTACACCGATGGCAACACGGTGCTCGCCAAGGAACTGCTGGTGCCTTACATCCCGTTCAGCGAGGAGCTGGCGGTCGTCGCGGGGGCGATGGTCGGGGCCTGCCTTGGGTTTTTGTGGTTCAACTGTTCGCCTGCCCAGGTGTTCATGGGCGATTCGGGGTCGCTGCCCTTGGGCGGGCTGCTGGGGTACATGGCGGTGGCGATCCGACAGGAGCTGCTGCTGGTGGTGATCGGCGGGGTGTTCGTGATGGAAGCGGTGAGCGTGATCCTGCAAGTGGGCTACTTCAAGCTCAGCAAGGGCAAACGGGTGTTCCTGTGTGCTCCGATCCATCACCATTTCCACCTCAAGGGCTGGACCGAACAGCAGGTGGTGGTGCGTTTCTGGCTGATTACGGTGATGTTGGCTGCGATAGCGCTGGTTACCATCCGGTTGCGATGACAGGATGTGACACCGCATCGGGTTATTCCGTATGGAATCAGTTCAAGTATTTAACCAAAGGGTGCGATCATTAAGGGTGAAGACCACGACCGTTTTCACCGTTTTGGATTGTCACTATGCCATCAGCCCCCGTCCCTCCGAATGAAGCAGAGCGTTTAGCGGCGCTGCGGTCATTCTTTTTATTGGACACCGACCCCGAGCCGGCGTATGACCGGATCGTTGAGCTGTTGCAGCGGGAAATCGGCGTGCCGATCGCGGCGGTGAGTCTGGTGGATGAGAACCGTGAGTGGATGAAGGCCTGCACGGGCGACCAGGCCAAGGAAGGCGACCGCCAAACGGCGTTCTGTGCCTACGCGATTATGCAGCAGTCGCCTTTGATCGTGGAAGACGCTGCTGCCGACCCGCGGTTCGCGGAGAACCCGCAGGTGGTCCACAAGGGCATCCGCTTCTACGCGGGTTTCCCGTTGACCGACCCGGCGGGCTACAACCTTGGTGCGTTGTGCATCAAAGACACCCACGCGCGGAAGCTGAACGACAAACAAATCTACATGCTGCAATCGCTGGCGGATGTCGTTGTCGAGTTGATGCTCCAAAACCAGAGCCGGGGCAAGCAGGACGAAGCACTTCAACGGCTGGACAAGCTGGAAGAGCAGATCAGCCGGCGCACGCTGGAGCTGGAGTACGCGGCGACGCATGACAGCTTGACCGGATTGATCAACCGCCCCAGCCTGGAAAAGGGGCTGCAGCAGCAGCGCGACTCGGCCAACGGCAAGCTGATTTCCGCACTGTTTATTGACCTGGACCGCTTCAAGCTGGTGAACGACACGGCGGGCCACGCGGCGGGCGATGCGCTGCTGATCGAGATCGCCAAGCGGTTGATGTATGCGGCGGCGAACGCGGAGTCTGAGTTCGGCCTGGCGAGCTCGCCTCTGGTCGCGCGCCTGGGTGGAGACGAGTTCTTCATGGCTTTCGCGGGGTTGCCCCATGAAACTGCGGCCAGGCAGCTGGCCCGGCAGATCAATGATCTGGTGCGTCAGCCGGTCGCTTACGAAGGGCAAGAATTGGTGGTGGGCGCCAGCATCGGCTTGCTGCCTTCGGTGGACCCGGCCGACGACGCGGACGCGATCGTGCGCCACGCCGACATGGCGATGTACCACGCCAAAGCCAATGACTTTGCCCCGGTGATCGAGTTCGACACCGTGCTGGAAGCCAAGATGATGCGCCGGCTTCAGATTGAGCTGGACATTCACAAGGCAGTCGAAAGAAACGAACTCCAGGTCTTCTTTCAACCGATCGTCGGGCTGGAGACCGCCAGGACGGTTGCGGCCGAGGCGCTGGTGCGGTGGATCCGGGGCAGTGAGTTTATCTCGCCTGGCGAGTTCATCCCGATCGCGGAAGAGACCGGGGCGATCGTTCCGATCGGCTGGTGGATTCTTGAGCAGGCGGTGACGGCCGCGGCGTCTTGGGTCGAGCAGGGCGTGGTGCCCGTTGATTTTTGTATCAACGTGAACCTGTCCAAGCGGCAGATTGTTGAGCAGGGCTTTGTGCAACGCCTGGACGAGATCGTTTCCAGCGCCGGCCTGGAGCCGACCAACCTGTGTTTGGAAATCACCGAGTCCATGGTGATGGATCAGCCCGAAGAGATTTCGCCGGTGTTGGAAGCGATCCGCGAGCGGGGCCACCACTTGTCGATGGATGACTTTGGCACCGGGCACTCGTCGTTGACTTGTATCCACCAGTTCCCGTTTAACCAGGTCAAGATCGACCGGGCGTTCATCATGAACCTGGAGCAGGACATTCACTACGCTGCGGTGATCCAATCCATCGTGACGCTGGCGATGAACATGGGGATGAAGGTGACCGCTGAGGGGATCGAGAACACCGAGCAGTTGGCCCAGCTGCAGGCGCTGGAATGCGATTGCGCGCAGGGGTACCTGTTCTCCCGGCCGCTGCCCGGGGACCAGTTTGAGCTGGAGTCGCGACAGAACGGGTCGAATTGGCTGTCGAAACCCGGGCTCCAATCGGAGGCGCAGCGCAAGGCCGGCTGATCCGGACGGAATAGGCGTTGGGGCACGGAACGGGCAAAAAACCCCCGTGGCGGTACAATTCCGCCCCGCCCGCCTCCTGCACCCCCTACCCCGTTAGCCGACTCATGAACCCTGCCCTGCTCCGCAATGTCGCGGTCATCGCCCACGTTGACCACGGCAAGACCACGCTGACCGACCGCCTGCTGTACCAGTCCGGCCAATTCCGCGATGCGGAGCTGGACAAGCTGGCTGGGGGGCAGCACAACCTGATCATGGACTCCGATGCGCTGGAGCGCGAGCGGGGCATCACGATCCTGGCCAAGAACTGCGCGGTGGCCTACCCGCATGAGGGGCAGACGTACAAGCTGAACCTGATCGATACGCCTGGCCACGCCGACTTCGGCGGGGAAGTCGAGCGCGTGCTGAAGCTGGCGGACGGCGTGCTGCTGGTCGTGGATGCGTTTGAGGGGCCGATGCCACAGACCCGGTTCGTGCTGGGCAAGGCGCTGCACCACGGGCTGAAGCCGATCGTGGTGGTGAACAAGGCCGACCGCCCCGACGCCCGGCCGGACGACGTGGTGAATGAAGTTTTCGACCTGCTGGTCGAGCTTGAAGCGGACGACGAGGCGTTGGACTTCACCACGGTGTTTGCCTCGGCCAAAGAAGGCTGGGCGACGCTGGAGCACGGCACAGTGGGTGAAGACTTGAAGCCTTTATTCGAGACGATTCTTGAGAAGGTGCCCCCGCCGGCCGCAGAGTTTTCGGATGCCGAGGCGCCGCTGCGGGTGCTGGTCGCGTCGCTGGATTACTCGGAGTACGTCGGGCAGATCGCGGTGGGGCGCGTGTTTGCGGGCACGGTGAAGCCCGGCCAGCCGGTGACCGTGATCACACGCGAAGGCAACGAGAGCAAGCAGAAGGTGCTTCAGGCGTTGGCGTTTGACGGCCTAGGCAAACGTGAATCCGACGCGATCGTCGCGGGTGACCTGTGTGCGTTGACCGGCCTGAAGCCGATCGGCATCGGTGACACGGTGGCGTGCCCCGATGAGCCGGGCAAGTTGCCGGCGATCTCGATCGATGAGCCGACGCTGACGATGACCTTCGCGGTGAACAACTCGCCTTTTGCCGGGCAAGAGGGCGAGTTTGTGACCAGCCGACAGATCCTGTCCCGGCTGGAGAAGGAGTTGATGCACAACGTGGCGCTGCGGGTTGAGCCAGGCGACAGCCCCGAGCAGTTCCGCGTGTCCGGGCGGGGGCTGATGCACTTGGGTGTCTTGATCGAGAACATGCGGCGGGAGGGCTACGAGCTGGCGGTCGGCAAGCCCGAGGTGCTATT
Source organism: Phycisphaeraceae bacterium (assembly GCA_965230305.1). GTDB lineage: Bacteria > Planctomycetota > Phycisphaerae > Phycisphaerales > Phycisphaeraceae. The sequence continues at coordinate 1,766,573 of OZ245998.1, forward strand.
GAAGGAAGTCGACGGCAAGTGGCAGGAGCCGATCGAAGAGCTGGTGGTGGATGTGCCGGCCGAACACCAGAGCTCGGTCATGTCGCTGGTGGGCGACCGCCGGGCGGTGGTCGAGTCGATGGACGCCAAGTCCGGCGCAGCGGGGTACGTGCATATGGTGTTCACGATCCCGTCGCGTTCGTTGATCGGCCTGCGGACACGGATGCTGACTGCGACGCAGGGCAACGCGATCATGCACCACACGCTGCTGCGGTATGAGCCGGTGCGGGGCGATGCGCCCAAGCGGGCGCAGGGCGTGATGATCGCCAGCGAGACCGGGCAGGTGACAGGCTACGCGCTGTCGGGCCTGTACGACCGCGGCGAGTTCTTCGTGGCGCCCGGCGAGAAGGTGTACGAGGGGCAGGTCGTCGGCGAACACAATAAGGACAACGACCTGCCGGTGAACGTGCTGAAGTCCAAGCAGCTCTCGGCGGTGCGGGTGAAGAACAAGGATGACAACTTGCAGATCAAGCCGGCGAGGAAGATGTCGCTGGAGGCGTGCCTGGAGTACGTCGCGGAGGATGAGTTGGTGGAGGTCACACCCGAGTCGATCCGCATCCGCAAGCGTCGTCTGACGGAAGCGGATCGCCGACGCGCAGCGCGCGCAGCGAAGGGGTGATCTATTTCACCCACGCCACGTCTTCCATGAAGCGATAGGCGTGGATATGTTGCGGCAGAGCCTTTGGCGGTCAGTTTAAGACCGGACGGCCCGCCCCGGCGGAAGAGTTTTGGGGCAGGGATTCTGCATCAGGCAACGCACAGCATGCACCACCGGGCTCAGATGCTTTACATGTAGCGTCGGCTGGGTGTCGAGGGGGTGCTGAGGGGGACGCGCTGAGTTGGGGGCGCCAGCACCGCGGTGGGCATTGGCCCAAAGCCTGAGCATCGAATTGACTAATAGGCTCGCAGCCTCGACGATGTTCGATTCCGTCGAAAGGCTGACATGACGCAAAGCAAGCAGGCACCGCAAGTTCCGAACAACAAGTTTCATCTGGAGGGGGTGATGGCGATCCGCGCGGCGATCGAGGCGGAGTCGCGGCAGGTGTTCGTGTTGCACGTCGAGGGTGATAACACCTCTCGGCCGATCCGGCATCTCAAGCGGGATGCCAAGGCGGCGGGGGTCAAGGTCAAACGCCATACCCGCGCGGAGCTGGACGAACTGGCGGAGGGCAAGACCCACGGCGGGGCCGTCGCGGCGGTCGGGCCGCGGCGGTATGCCGAGTTGGAGCAGGTGGGGCCAACAGCGAACGGGTTCGTGGTGATGCTCGATGGCATCGAGGACCCGTACAACTTTGGGTACACCCTGCGGAGCCTGTACGCGGCGGGGGCGGACGGGCTGGTGGTTCGGCCACGCAACTGGACGACGGCGGCGGCGACGGTCGGCCGGGCGTCGGCTGGTGCGAGCGAGCGCTTGCCGATCGCGGTGGCGGAGGATGCGCTTTCGGCGTTGGAGCACTTCAAAGCCCGGGGGTACACCACCGCGGTCACGGCGAAGACGGATGATGCGACCGACCTGTACGCAGCGGGCCTGGCGGGGCCGATGTTCTTGCTAATCGGCGGGGAGAAGCGGGGCGTGTCGCGGGCGGCGCTGGACGCGGCAGACCTGAAGCTGGCGCTGCCTTATGGGCGGGACTTTGACGCGTCGCTGGGCACGGTGGCGGCGGCGAGCGCGGTGGCGTTTGAGGTGTTGCGACAGCGGCGGGCTTTGGCGGTGGGGAGCCCCTAAACTCAGGGCATGACGGAAGTGATCGAGACGATTCGGCCGGGGATGAAGATCCACTTTGTCGGCATCGGCGGCAGCGGTATGTCGGGGCTCGCCCGGCTGGCGCAGGCGCGCGGCGCGGTGTGCACGGGTTCGGATCATGCCGAGTCCCCGACAACGCGGATGCTTGAGGGCGCGGGGATCCGGGTGGTGTTGCAGCAGTCGGCCGAGTCGGTGCCTGCGGACGCGGAGCTGGTGGTCGCGTCGGCGGCGATCAAGTTTGACCACCCCGAGCGCGTCGAGGCGGAGTGCCGGGGGGTCGATGTGGTGAAGTACGCGCAGATGCTCGGGCGGGTGATGCGGCCTTGCACGGGCGTCGCGGTTGCGGGGACGCACGGCAAGTCGACGACGACGAGTTTGCTGGCTCACACGCTGGTACAGGCCGGGCTGGACCCGTCGGTGATTGTCGGCGCCCACTGCCCACAGATCGGCGGCGGCTGGCGGCTGGGGCAGTCGGACCTGCTCCTAGCGGAAGCCTGCGAGTACGACCGCAGCTTCCACGCGCTGGCGCCGACGCACGCGACGATCCTGAACGTCGAAGCCGACCACCTGGACATCTACGACGGCATCGACGAGATCGTCGATTCGTTCCACACGTTCGCGCAGCTCCTGCCCAAGCATGGCTCGCTATTGATTCACCACGGCTCGCCGCACCGCATGGACCTCACCGCGGGGCTGGCGTGTGCGGTGCAGACGATCGGGTACGAGCCCCAGGCGGACTACGTCGTGCAGACAATCGGCGGCAAGCGTGTTCGGCTGATGCATTGTGGGGCGGTCGTCTGCGAGTGGGCTTCGCCGATGCCCGGTGAACACATGGCGTACAACGCGGCGGTCGCGGCGGTCACTGCCCATCGGCTGGGCGCTGCGTGGGATGCCATCGGGCCGGCGATCGAAGGCTTCCAAGGGCTCGATCGTCGTGTGCAACTACTGGGCGAACGCGATGGCGTCACGGTGGTCGACGACTACGGGCACCACCCGACGGAAATCGATACGACCTTGCGGGCGCTTCGGCAGCACCACAAACCGGCGAAGTTGTTTTGTGTGTTTCAGCCGCACCAGCACTCGCGGACACGGTTTCTGATGCAGCAGTTCGCGGCGAGTTTCAGTGCGGCCGACCGCGTGATCGTGCCGGAGATTTACTTTGTGCGGGACAGCGAGGCGGACCGCCGGGCGGTGACGGCCCAGCACCTGGTGGATGCGCTGAACGCCAAGGGTGTGGACGCGGCCCACGTCACGCCGTTCGAAGCGATCGTGGACGAGCTGCGGGCGTCGGCCGGGCCGGGCGATCTGGTGGTGACGATGGGCGCGGGCGATGTGTGGCGGGTCGGTCGCGGGTTTGTGGAAGGTTGAGCGGGCTCACCACTGCCCGAGCGGGCAGCGTTCTTTGGCGAGCTTGGTCTTGGCGGAGATGAGGCACTTGCACTGGCTGCAGGTGCTGGTGGGGCTGAGCACGCGGAGGGATTCGATGTGCGTGGCTTTGGTGCGGGTCGCCAGGTCGCAGTTGGCGCAGGTCTGCTTGCGCTGGTTGATCGTGTCGGCGTCGGCGGGCCCGACGTTCAGCGCGGCACGGGACAGGCCGCTGGAGCCTCGGAACGCGGTTTTGAGGGCGGTGAGCACGGCCATGCATGGGTTATCGGTCGGTTACGCTATGGGGCATGATTGTCCCCTGGCAGCAGTTGAGCCCCGAAGCGTTGGCGGGCGTGATTGAAGAGTTTGTCACGCGCGACGGCACAGATACGGCCGAGATGGCAGCGAAATCCGCCACGGTTCGCAGGCAGTTGGAACAAGAACGGGTGGTCCTGGTGTTTGACCCGGAGACCGAGTCCTGCACGATCGTTGTGAAGGAGGATGTGCCCGATGAGTGATGAGTCAAAGCATGCGGCGAACCCAAGCGAATGGGACGTGATTCAGGATTTCCTCGCGGGGCAGCGGTACGCGGTGGTCGGGGCGTCGACGAACCGGGAGAAGTATGGCAACAAGGTGTTGCGGGCGTACCAGCAGGCGGGGCGGCAGGTGGTGGCGGTGAACCCGAGGGCGGATCAGATCGAGGGCGTGCCGAGCTACGCGAGCCTGGCGGCGATCCCGGGGGTGGCGGAGTTAGATGGCGTGTCGATCATCACCCCGCCGAAGGTGACGGAGCAGGTGGTGCGGGAGGCGGTTGAAGCGGGGGTGAAGAAGTTGTGGATGCAGCCGGGCGCGGCGAGCGAGGTCGCGGTGGCTGAGGCCGAGGCCGCGGGGCTGGTCGTGCTGCACGACGGGCCTTGCGTGCTGGTGGCGCTGGGGTATCGGGAGACCGAGTGACCGGCTAGTTGAATTTGGTGGGTGCGGGTTTGGCCTTACGTTGACGCATGCGTTGCCTATACGTCATGGCATCTTGAGCAAGCTCGTCTTCATCCATCGGCCGTGTGAAGTTGTACCCGTAACAACGCAAGGTTGTTTCGTCGATACGCACCACCAACAAATTGATGTCGGATGCGGCGTATGCGTCACCGTTCCCTGTAGACCGGACGGAGAAATGGGTAAATGCAATCCAGGGGTGTTCTCGTATATCCCACCAATCGACCGAGCTGCCAGAGCCTGCTGTTAATTGTTGAATCAAACGGTGCTCTTCCAGCACTAACGCACGCTGGTCAACGAGGACGGTATGGAAACCGACGATGGGTAGCGTCTCGTCAGAGGTGAAGTCGAACCGGCACTGGATCCACATCCCCTCAAACCCCCGGGCCCGGTAGGCATAGATGTCATGCGCGCTGTCGGGGAGGATGGGTCCGAAATAATGCTCGATGATGATGTCTGAAGGTGTGGGCTCGTAATCTTCCTCTGTTCTTAGGATGAGCATGAACCCGCCGAGCTCTTCTGGATAGACGTTTGAGTGCGGTTCGGGCAGGGGTGCTTCGGTTGCTTGCCGAGATGAATTGCACCCCCAGAACAAGAGTGTCAACAACACAAGGCTGATACAAGGTCGGGTTGGACAAGCCATACGCAGATGCTACAAAAAGGTTGGGCCTGCTGATATAGGTTCCCGGACGTGAGTGTATTCCCGGGGTATCCTGCTCCGATGGCACACAAGATCGGTCTGATGGGTTGCGGTTCGGTGGCGGGGTTCGGGCATTTGCCGGCGATCCGGGATGTGCCGGGGGTGACGCTGCACGCGGTGTTTGACCCCGACGAAGACGCGGCCAGCACCGCTGCGCGCGACTTTGGTGCTGCCCACGCCTGCACGGACACCAAGAGCTTCTTCGGCAGCGGCCTGGACGCGGTGGTGGTGTCCAGCCCTGCACCGTTCCACGAGGCGAACGTGCTGGAGGCAGCCAAGCACAAGCTCCCGGTGCTGTGTGAGAAGCCCCTTGCGATGACGGACGAAGAGTCGCAGCGGATGATCGACGCGATGGAGCAGACGGGCGTGCCGTTTTACTGTGCGTTCTGCTACCGGTTCAGCCCGTCGGCGTTGGAGATCAAAGAGCTGATCGACAGCGGGGCGATCGGGAAGGTGAAGTCGCTGCGGCTGATCTACAACTGGGACTGCCACGGCAAGTACGTGCAGGACCCCGGCAGCGGCGAGTGGATGTTGAACCCGATGCGTGAAGGGCGGATGGAAGAGGGCGGGCCGATGTTTGACTGCGGCACGCACCAGATCGACCTGTCGCAGTGGTGGCTGGATTCACAGGTGGCGAAGTTCCAGGGACACGGGGCCTGGATCGACGACCGGTACCCGTCGCCTGACCACACCTGGCTGCACCTGGACCACGCCAACGGGGCGCACACGTGCGTCGAGATTTCCTACAGCTATGGGCACACCACCCGGCATAAGTTCTCGGAGTTTGTCTACGAGCTGATCGGCGAGGACGGGATGATCCGCTACGACCGAAACCACAGCTTCTTCGAGCTGCGGGACGGCCAGAAGTCCGAACGCCGAGCGTACCACACCGAGAAGAATTTTTATGGGATGTACGTCGAGCTCGCGGAGGCGTTGCGGACCGGTCAGCCGGGCAACCTGTGCACCGCTCAGACCGCAGCCCAGGTGACACGGATCGCGCGAGAAGGCACCGCCCAAGCGGTCGAAGCGCGGATCGCGGCCCCCGTGGGATGAAGTCCTGGTCCGATCGGGTCGATGACTGAAGAGTCATAACCGATTGGACAGGGGTGATCCCATGGACGCGATGAATATGGACCAGGAGCGCAGCGGCGGCGGCCTGAGCGGGCTGCTGGTGAAGCTTGGCATGGTGCTGATGGTGGGCGCGGTGGTGTGGTTCTTTGTTCAGGGCCGAGGCCTGACCGCAGCCCATGGCGCGGGCGACTGGTACCACAGCGTGGACGAGGGCCTGGATGCCGCCGAAGCCAGCGGCAAGCCGATCCTGATTTTCTTTACCGCAGACTGGTGCCCGCCTTGCCAACAGTTCAAGGGGGCGGTGCTGACGGATGCGGGCGTGGAAGACCGTCTCGAACAGTTTGAGTTGGTCAAGGTGGACATGACCGAGCGAGGCGGGCCGAACATGGCGGTGGCGCAGGAGTTCGGCGTGAACTCGATACCGCGGCTGCTGGTGTACCGGCCGGACGGGACGTATGTCTCCGAGACGCCCGGCGTGGACCCGGTGAGCTTCTCGCACTGGCTGGATGGTTGCTTGAACGCAGCAGAGGGGCGATTGCCCAATCGTCGGTAACGTCGGTCAGCGACCGGCTATGATTCGGGCATGTTTGCCACCCCCAAGCAAGTTGTCGAGACGTTCGAGCAGGCTTTGCCTTATGCCGATTTTGTCGCGTTGGGCCAACCCGATGGGCATGACGCCGCCTGGCATCAGCGGCATGAGCAGTGCGCGTTGGATGCAGCTCAACTAGAGACGGTTTCAAAGTTCAAACGGCAGATGCATGTACTTTGTCTCACGGGCACGTGGTGCGGCGACTGCGCGCTGCAGGGCGCAGCGATGCAGCGTGTTGCGGAAGCCAGCGGCGGGCTGATCGACCTGCGGTTTGTCATGCGGGGCGAGGACCACGCGGAGCTGGTGGTGAAGAGCGCGATCAACGCCGGGTTCCGCGTGCCGGTGAGCTGGTGCCTGGCGGAAGACATGGAGATCGTGTCGGTCTTCGGCGACCGGACGCTGTCGCGGTACCGGTCGATGGCGCGGAAGGCGTTTGGCGCACAGAGCAACGTGCATGCGACCCCGCCCACGGACCCGGTGCGGGCGGTGCTGGGCGAGGTGTTGGAAGAGTTTGAGCGCGTGCAGCACCTGCTGCGGTTGTCGGGCCGACTGAGGCAGAAGCACGGTGATTGAGGCGGCGCTGGTTTATCTGGCCTGGCTGGCTGCTTGGTCGGTGGTGGCGTTTTTGGCGATGGGATGGGACAAGCGTCGTGCTGCCCGGGGCGGCTGGCGTGTCGCGGAGAAAACGCTTCATACGCTGGAGCTGATCGGGGGTTGGCCCGGGGCGTTGCTGGGGCGGCGGGTGTTTCGGCATAAGACCGTGAAAGCCCGGTATCGGCTGGTGGCCGGGCTGATGGTTTTGTTGCATGTGACGCTTGTGGCAGGGCTTACCGCGCTTTGGGTCTGGGCGATGAAATAATTGTCCGTCCGGGCGTGTTGGTTAGACGAAGGATTAGTTATGAACGCAAACGACCCTCAAGCCGGCCCAGACGCGATCCCTTCGCCCGACGCGACGGGCAAGCCCAAACGCGACTTTTTCCCCGTGATCGTGACCGTCCTGGTGGTGGTGCTGCTGGGGGCTTTGCTGTTGCAGTATTGGCCCGCCGGCGAGCCGGTGCATCTGGATGAGCAGCTCTGGTCACAGGATTCGCAGGCGGCGTTTGTGTCTTCGGGTGAAACCGGCAAGCCGGTCCTGGTGCTGTTCACCGCCGACTGGTGTGGGCCTTGCCAGGTGATGAAGCGTGACGTGCTTCACGACGCCTCCGTTGCCGCGGAACTGTCCGATCGGGTCGTGCCCTTGTATGCCGACATCGATCAGCCCGAGATGAATCAGCTTGCCGGCCGCTACGGCGTGCGCGGGATCCCGCACCTGATGCTCCTGGATGAGCAGGGCAATGTGCTGTCCAGCTACGGCGGTGCCCGGGACCCGGACACCTTCATCGATTGGTTGAATCAGTCCGGCGCGACCGGGGCTTTGGCCGGCCGTTGACCGTCTAACCCGCATCACCGTTACAGACGGCCGGGCCTGCGCGTTTGCCTTGCGGCGCGGGCGTTTTGCCATTCATCTCAGCCGATAAAACAGCAGATCGTTTCACAGGGAGTTCTGCTATGAACAGCCGGCTATGGTGCATCACAATCGGTTTGCTTTTCGCCGCCGCTTCGGGCTTTGCGCAGCAAGGTTCGACGGACTCATCCGAGTCTAGCGCACCGGCTCACGAAACCGTCTGGCAGCAGGATGTCGATGCCGCGATCGAATTCGCTGCGGAGCATCATCGGCACACGGTGATCTGGTTCACCGCCGACTGGTCTGAGCCCTGCGAGAAGATCAAGACCCAAGTGATGCAAAACGACCGGGTGCTCGCGGAGCTCCGTCGGCGGTTTGTCTGTGTGAAGGTTGACCTGACGGACCGTGAAGACCACGCGGCGTATGAGCAGGCTGAGCGGTTCTACGTGCGTGCGGTGCCGACGGTCGTGATCGTCAGCCCGGACCAAGACCCCGTCGACCGGGCGTCGGGCGTGTTCGATGCCGAAGCCTTTCTGGATTGGCTGGCGTCGTTCTAAAGACAGTCGGGTTTACCAGCGTGTCGGGGCGCCGTCGGGCAGGGTCCACACGCGGTCGCGCCAATGGTGTTCGGGAACCGAGCGGTCTCGGACAGCTTGTTCATCGATCGTAATACCAAGCCCGGGCCCGGTCGGCAGCGCGACCATGCCTTGGTCATCGATCTGGAACACCTCGGGGTTCTGCAGGTAGTCCAGCAGGTCGGCACCGCCTTCCTGGTTGTAGTGGATCCGCAGGCCGCACTCCTGAAACACCGCATTGATCGAGACGAAGTCGACCGCCAGGCAGCTCGCCAGTGCGATTGGGCCCAGCGGGCAGTGGGGCGCGAGCGCGACATCGCGGTGCTCCGCGAGGCGTGCGATCTGCAAGCAGTGCGTGATGCCGCCTGCGTGGCTGAGGTCCGGCTGCACGATCGACGCGCCCCGGTCCTTCAGCAGCCGGAAGAACTCGTGGTAGTGGAACATCCGCTCGCCCGTGGCGATCGGCACTGCGCTGAATCGCACCAGGTCCGGCAGCGCATCGTTGTACTCGGGGGTTACCGGCTCCTCGATGAACGCCGGGTTGAACGGGGCCAGCGCCTCGATCAGCGTCCGCGCCATCGGCATCTTGCATCGGCCGTGGAAGTCGAGCCCGATCCCGATGTCCGGGCCCACCGCGTCGCGCACCGCCGCCATGCGCGCGACCGCTTCGTCGACCGCGCCGTGGGTGTCGATGTACCCCATCCGCGGGCACCCGTTCATCTTGATCATCTTGAACGGGTTGACCGCCAGCGCATCCTTTGCGTCTTTCGCTGCGGCTTCCGGCGGGACCTCGTCGCCGCCCGCCCAGCCGTAGACCAGCATGCGGTCGCGCACCGCGCCGCCCAGCAGCGTTGTGACGGGCGCGCCAAGCGTCTTGCCTTTGATGTCCCAGAGCGCCTGGTCGATGCCCGCCACCGCCGACATCAGCACCGGCCCGAGCCCGCCGTAGAAATTGCCCTTCACCAGGCGCTGCCAGTGACGCTCGATCTGCGACGCGTCCTCCCCGATGAGCGAGTCCATCATCACCCGCACCGCCTGGGCGACGACGTCGTGAAACCCTTCCACCACCGGCTCGCCCCAGCCGACGACGCCGGCCTCGGTCTCGATGCGCAGGAACAGCCAACGCGGGGGTACCGCAAACAGTTCGTAACGAGCGATCCGGTCGGCCATGACCTCATCATAAATGATGCGTCTCGCGCATATGCGGATCAGAGCTTGATGCGTCTCCGCCGCTTACGCTTGACAGCCCGCCTGGCGGAACAGGGCGCGGGCGACCTCGGCCTGCTCGGCGGTCGCCGACTCGGTGTCCTCCAGCGGGTACTCCAGGCCCAGTTCATGCCACTTGGGGCGGCCCATCTGATGGAAAGGCAAGACCTCGACCCGCTGCACGTTCTGCATCGGTGCGATGAACTCCGCCAAGGCGGTGATCTCCGCCTCGCTGTCCGTAAGCCCGGGCACCAGGACATAACGGACCCAGGCCGGGCGATCTTGTTCAGCCAATCGACGGGCGAACGCGAGGATGTCCGCATTGTCAAAGCCCGTGACCTTGACGTGCTGTTCGGGGTGAAAGGCTTTGAGGTCCAGCAGGAACAGATCGATCGCGTCCAGGTCGCTTTTGTTTAGCCGATGGCCGAGGTAGCCGTTGGTATCCAGGGCTGTGTGCAGGCCGAGCTCAGCCTTGGCTTGGCGCATCAGTTCAAGCGCGAACGGCGCCTGGACCAAAGGCTCGCCGCCGGAGACGGTGAACCCGCCTTTGGTGGTTCGCAGGAAGGGCGCAAAGCGCTGGGCGTCCTGAATGATTTCTTGAGCGGTTTGCCGGTTGCCGTGGTTCAGCGCCCAAGTGTCGGGGTTGTGGCAGTACTGACAGCGGAGATGACAGCCCGCGAGCCAGACGACATAGCGGAAGCCCGGGCCGTCAACGGTCGAGGCGTTCTCGTGGCTATGCACCCAACCGCGACGAGCCGAGGACGCACTCGGCTCGTCAACGGGGGTGAGTTGTGGCAAACGCAGGCCGCCGCCCGCGCCACGAGGTTTGGCTTGGTTTTCATCGTGGTGCGGGTCGGCGGAGCATGGCATGGGCGTTTTACAGCTTGGCGTGGAAGGTCCGGTTGACCACGTCCTGCTGCTGTTCCTTGGTGAGTTTGATGAAGTTCACCGCGTAGCCGCTGACGCGGACGGTGAGCTGGGGGTACTTCTCGGGGTGCTCCATTGCGTCCATCAGCGTCTCGCGGTCGAGGACGTTGACGTTCATGTGGAAGCCCGAGCTGCCGAAGTAGCCGTCGAGGCAGGCCGCGAGGTTCGTGGCCTGGTCTTCACGGGTTGAGCCCAACGCGCTGGGCAGCACCGTGTTGGTGAGGCTGATGCCGTCCTGGGCTGCGTCGTAGGGCAGCTTGGCGACCGAGAGGGCCGAGGCGACGTACCCCTCTTTGTCCCGGCCGTGCATCGGGTTGGCCCCGGGCGCGAACGGCTCGCCGAGCTTCCGGCCGTCGGGCGTTGCGCCGGTGGACTTGCCGTAGACCACGTTGGACGTGATGGTCAGCACGCTCATCGTGTGCGTCGCGTCCCGGTAGGTCGGGTGCTTGCGGAGCTTCTCGATAAACGTTTCGCAGAGCCAGCTGGCGTAGGGGTCGACCGCGTCGTTGTTGTTGCCGAACGCGGGGTATTCGCCCTCGACGACGTAGTCGACGACCAGGCCGGTGTCGTCTCGGACGACCTTAACCGAGGTGTTCTTGATGGCCGACAGCGAGTCGGCGACGACCGAGAGCCCGGCGATGCCGAAGGCCATCGTGCGTTTGGGGCAGTAGTCGTGGAGCGCCATCTCGATGCGCTCGTAGGCGTACTTGTCGTGCATGTAGTGGATACAGTTCATGGCATTGGCGTAGACGTCCGCGAGCCAGTCCATCGCGACGTCGTAGCGTTTCATGACCTCGTTGTAGTCCAGGGTGTCGCCTTCGACCGGGTCGAACGCGGGCATGACCTGGTCGCCGGTGATCTCGTCTCGGCCGCCGTTGATCGCGTAGAGCAGGCACTTGGCGAGGTTGACCCGGGCACCGAAGAACTGCATCTGCTTGCCGACTTCCATGCCGCTGACACAGCAGGCGATCGCGCTATCGTCGCCGCCGACTTCCCGGAGCATGGCGTCGTTTTCGTACTGCACGCTGGAGGTGTCGATGCTGACCTTGGCGCAGTATTCCTTGAAGCCTTCGGGCAGCTCGGGGGACCAGAACACGGTCATGTTCGGCTCGGGGGCCGGGCCGAGGTTGTAGAGCGTTTGCAGGAAGCGGAACGAGTTCTTCGTGACCAGGGGCCGTCCGTCCGCGCCCACGCCGCCGATGGCTTCGGTGACCCACGTCGGGTCGCCGGAGAACAGGGCGTCGTACTCCGGCGTCCGCAGGAAACGCACGATGCGGAGCTTGATGACGAAGTCGTCGATGATCTCCTGGGCCTGGCTCTCAGTGAGGACGCCGGCGTCGAGGTCGCGCTGGATGAAGATATCCAGGAAGGTGGAGGTCCGGCCGAGGGACATCGCCGCACCGTTCTGTTCTTTCACCGCAGCGAGGTAGGCGAAGTAGGTCCACTGCACCGCTTCCCGGGCGTTGGCTGCGGGCTGGCTGAGGTCAAAGCCGTAAGCCTGGCCCATGAGCTTGAGTTCGTTGAGCGCTTTGACCTGCTCGGAGAGTTCTTCGCGGTCGCGGATGACGTCCTGCGTGGAGTGCAACGCATCGAGCCCGGCCTTTTCGACCTTCTTCTGTTGGATCAAACGATCCACGCCGTAGAGCGCCACCCGGCGGTAGTCGCCGATGATGCGGCCCCGGCCGTAGGCATCGGGCAGGCCGGTGACGATGTGGGCGCTTCGCGCTTTGCGGATCTCGGGGGTGTAGACGTCAAAGACGCCGTCGTTATGGGTTTTGCGGTACTTGGTGAAGGCCTGCTCGACGTTGGGGTCGGGCTCGTAGCCGTAGGCCTTGAGCGAGCCGACGACCATGCGCCAGCCGCCGTTGGGGAAGATGGCCCGTTTCAGGGGGGCGTCGGTCTGCAGTCCGACGATGATTTCCAGGTCCCGGTCGATGTAGCCCGGCTCGTGGGCGGTGATGGAGGACGGGATCTGGCTGACGTCGAGGACGCCCTTCTCGCGTTCGAGCTTGAAGAGTTCCGAAAGCTTGTCCCAGAGGTCGGTGGTGCGTTGGGTGGCGTCGGCGAGGAATTCGCTGTTGCCGAGGTAGGGCTTGTAGTTTTCCTGGATGAAGTCTCGAACATCAATCGATTCGCGCCACGCCTGGCCGACGAAGCCATGATGCGGATCGATGGGCTTCGTCGCGGCGGGCTGGAGGGCGTCGGGTTGGGAAGGGGTCGCGGTGCTCATGGTGGTCGTTTCTTCGTCTGAAAGGCGAGTGAGAGGTTGATTTGAGGATGGGCCACAGCCCATAACCGGATAAATAGGTCTTTTAATAGACTATAGAATCATCGGCCTGACTCGCCAAGCGTGTTCAGATGAATTCGAGATAAATTTTTCGGAGAATCGGCTCCTACAAAGCGCTATTTGTGAGCACATCACAGGAAAATGCCGCATTTCGGGCGAAGAGGGTTGGCAGGTGCCGCCAAAACAGTATATTTGGACTTACTTATCCTTAATTGGTGATTCGGCCCGGGCCACAGGGGTCCGGTCGGACGCCTAGGCGCTCTTGGGATCCTCACAATGAACACGCTCCAGACTTCGACCCTCCGGATGTACGACGGCGATGGCGACGCCTTGTTTTTGGAATCCAAGCTCGCTGACAAGCTGGTCTTGGCGCCCGAAGGCCAGGCGATCGGTGAAGCAGACCCCAGGCCCCGCCTGCGTTTGATGTGGGGCCAGTACCTGCTCGACGACCTGCTCGCGGGGCGGTACCGCTCGCTGGTGTGCGCGGTCAACAGCCAGGACAACCAACTGGGCATCATCGGCCAACTCGCCACGATGCTGCCCGCCAGCCAATGGACGCCCGAAAGCGTCACCGCCCACGCCCGGCAATTCGCGCAGCGGGACAAAGTCACCGTGCTGAAGTATGACATGGGGCTCGTCGAGGTCCTCGCGCTGCTTCGGCCGGCCCAGCAGGAGGTCATGACGCTGGACGATCTCAGCCACGGCTTTGACATTGTCGCCCAACTGCTGCGTCACCATACGCAGTGGCGGCCGACGGCAACCGTGTCGTTCTTAGAGGGACGCGCGAACCGTCTGGTTGACGCAGCAGGCAAAGAACCCAGCTTCGAGTCTGTGCTGCAGACGATGTATGAAGCGGGCTACGACGGGGACGTTTACCCTTCGCCAGCGATGTTCGAAGTGGCACCCACCGCGGTCTTTGGTCGGTATCCGTATCCGGGTTCGCTCGATCAGATGCGCACCGGCGGGTTCTGATCTAGGATCGTCCCTCCACGCCGGGCCGTTGTCCCCCCCGTTCCCGCTACCTACCTATTTAAAGAAGCACATGGCTATGACTCGCAACCGCTGGCTCGTCGCGCTCTCGGGCGTTGGCATTCACATCTCCATCGGCTCGGTGTATGCCTACAGCGTGATGACGCTGCCGCTCAAAGAGGCGCTGGGCTGGGAGAAGTCCAGCATCACGATGGCGTTCTCCGTGGCCATCGTCTGCCTGGGGCTCTCGGCGGCGTTCCTGGGGCATTTCGTCGAGAAGCACGGCCCACGCGCTTCGGGCATTCTCGCGGCGTTTTGCTACGGGATGGGCACGCTCGGTGCAGGGCTCGCGGTGTCGCTGGAATCGTTGCCGCTGTTCATCGCGACCTACGGCGTGCTCGGCGGCATCGGCCTGGGTGTGGGCTACATCACACCGGTCTCGACCCTCGTTAAGTGGTTCCCGGATAAGCGTGGCCTGGCGACGGGCATGGCGATCATGGGCTTCGGCTTCGCCGCGATGATCTTCGGCCCGGTGATGGAACGCCTGTTCGCGAACGTCGGCCCGGCGAACACCTTCTTCATCCTCGGCAGCGTCTACTTCACGCTCATCCTCTGCAGCGCGCTCTACATTGCCCCGCCTCCCAAAGACTGGAAGCCCGACCACCTGAGCCAACCCCAGAGCCCCGAAAAGCCCGCCAGGAAAACCGCCAAGCAGGACCTCGCCCAGCTCACCGTCTTCGAGGCCGTCCGCACCCGCCGGTTCTACTTCATGTGGCTGATGCTGTTCATCAACGTGACCTGCGGCATCGCGCTGATCGCCGTGGCGTCGCCTATGGCCCAGGAGATGACCGGCATGTCCGCCGCCGCCGCCGCCGCGATGGTCGGGCTCATGGGTCTGTTCAACGGGCTCGGCCGGATCGGCTGGGCGTCGCTGTCGGATTTCATCGGTCGGCCGGCGACCTACGCGTCGTTCTTCACGATCCAGATCGTGGCGTTCTTCCTGCTCACCCGTTCGCCCTCCCCCTGGCAGTTCCAGGCGCTCGTGCTCCTGATCCTGACCTGCTACGGCGGGGGCTTCTCGTCCGTCCCCGCGTTCCTGGGCGACCTGTTCGGCACCAAGCAGCTCGGCGCGATCCACGGCTACACCCTCACCGCGTGGGCCGCTGCGGGCTTGGTCGGCCCGACCGTCGTGACCCGCGTCCAGGAAGCCACGGGCAACTACGCCGAGACGCTGTACGTCTTCGCTGGCCTGTTCGTCCTGGCGCTGTGCACGACGGGCTTGATGACGCTGGACATCCGCTCGAAACGCCAGGCGCAACGCGCCAAGGCCAGGCCTTCTGGTTCGGACGGACTGCAAGCAGTGGGACAGGCGTAAGCATGTTGGGCAGCAAGGTCGAAGCCGTCCGCGCATGAAAAAACCGCCACGCTTTCACATGACGGTTGAAGCGCTCCGAGTCGAACGGGTTTCAAGCCTTGGGCCAAACGCAAACTGCCACATTCACACGCGTTGCGGGGTTAACGAGTAGCGAGCGCGGGGTGGCGGGGCGAATGGAGGCTAGATAGAGAAAGTTTGGTTCTGCTCGAATTCCAGCGCTGAACGAATGAAGGCGCACGCTACATTCGGATAGTTGAGGGCGGTACGGTCTGAGATATCCCATTGGGCATTGATCTCGGTGTCTTGACCGTGATTCGCAGAGTTCCGTATTTGTCCAAGATACTTTGCGGCCTCTACTATCTTCTTGGGGAGTTTATTGTCTGGCCTGAACTTGTCCAGCTTCTGCCCAATTCCATTGGCTCTCGTCAGGTCCACGTTCATTCTGCCTGCGAGCTCAGCGAGAAATGACTCAACGGCGTTCCCTGCTTCGCTGATCGTCTCTCGGTTCTCTCGCGCTTTGGCTTTCAGAAATGATTGCGCCAGAGGCTGCAGTATCGTCACGCGATCAACGCGGTCTCCGTGTGGACTTATTAGGTCGCGGACATGCTGTTCGGCTGACGCCGAATCGGTACACGCCGCGGCCAATGGAAGCAAGTCGATCTCCTTGCCTCCGGGATTGATCGTGTACTGACCACCACCATCAGAGTTAATGGCCCTCGTGTAGGTTCCTAGACTAATCAACGTGTCTTTGATTTCGTCCCGATCAAGCTGTAGGTCCAGAAGCTGTTTCGTCTGACTTGCTGCACTATAGGCTGAGTTAGTTGCACGCAATCGATCACGAAAGCGGATGAATGGCTCATACGACTCCAAAGCAACGCGCAGCATAGCTGCTCGCGCATTGTCTCCTGGCGCGCCTGCAAACGACGCAAGTGGCGGGACCGCGGTATAGATACCAGCATCCTCACGGAGAAGGCCCAAATCGACTGCAAGGCCCAGTGCTTGCTCGGCCTTACTTTCCGACAAATCGCAGAACTGCGCTGCGCACTTTTTATCGGTTTGGCCATAGCAATGCACAGCATCGACGATGCTGACCACCAACTCAGCCGTGACATGGAAGAACGGTCGGGGCATTAGGATTCGCCTTCAGCATCGTCCTCTTCGGTGTCGTCATCACCAGCGCTATGATCGTGCAAGTCCTGGATAACCTGTTTCAATCGTGTACCCAAGCCTTCGAGGTCGGAAGGAGTACATTCCACATTGACATTGATGACAACGCTGAGGCCCGGGGTGACCGCCGGGGATATTGCATACGTGTCTGTAACTGTGGGCTGACGTGCGGCCACACCAGGTTGGGCTCTAACATTCATCTCGGCAGTAGGCGTATCACTGCCCTGGCCCGAAGATGCGTCTACAGTCTTAACATCCACAGCCGTGAGCTTCCCATCCTCTTCCCGAAGCAATTCTGCAGCCTTAAGCACGTCAACAACGCTCCGCGATCCCGTCATTACGCCGGTGTTCTTCTTCTGCCCAGCTGAGTAGGCAATGTGGCTCGATATGGTTGCTTCATCCATGCCATTGCGAATCTTCACCGCCGCTAGGATTCGCGAGAGAAACTCCGACTCGCGCACGATGGTCCGCCACAGCCTACGAATCTCTTCCGGCATCTCGTGCATTAAGGCCTGGGCCAGATCGCGACCATTAGGTGTGCATTGTTTGTCACGCCCGCCCTGCAAGATGCCAGCATCGACGAAGAATCCAGCGTTGCGGCTAATTACAGTTGTGTGCATGCCGACTTGCTTGCTTACGTCTTCCAAACCGACGGGGCCGTCGAACTGGGCATAGCCCTTGATGATCTTGACAAGTTCTTCGTATGAAGATTTCGGCAACCTGAATCTATCGTCAGCCATATGACGCTCCTGTTAAACCGCGCTGCTGCCGAGAGCTGTGAGAGTCTGAGGACTCGCGCTCGCGGCGGTTGGATTCTGTGGCCCCGTGGGTTGGCAGAAGTGATCGAAGTGTCGGCCGCCCCGTTTACACCACCGGAACACAACGCTTGGCCACCTCGTTGGTTGTGTGTCTGATACTCGTTCGAGGTGGTCGTCAAACTAAAAAGTCTGCAAGCGACGCAATCGCACTGACTTGCAGGCTGAAGCTCTCCCAACTGGACTCGAACCAGTAACCTAGCGATTAACAGTCGCTCGCTCTACCAATTGAGCTATGGGAGAATGTTGGCCAGCCCGGTGTTTGGCGTGTCCCGGGGGCGAACCGAAAAGAATATCACGGTCGGCGCGAAAGGCAAGTGCCCGATGGGGATAGACTTGCCTGGGTCCAGGGACTGTGCGGGGGGACGGTGCTAAACTAACGATCGCACACACGCCGTTGCTGGTGGAGCAGCGCGTGACGCGGGCTTCGCCGACGGCCCATTCAAAGACCCCTTCTTTTCGGATGTAACCTAATGGCAACAAGTTACGGCGCGCTCTGCACCGACTTTTTCATCAACCAGAAGCTCGCGCTGAAGCTGGACCTGCCCACCGAGCGGGAGACGGTGCTGCATTTCTTCGATCAACTCCGCAAGGCGGACCCGTCGCTGGCGCGGTTTCGGCGGTACGACGGCGAGTTCGCGCTGGAGTCGGCTAACAAGCAGGCGGAGCAGAAGTGGGTGGCGCTGCGTCGCACGTCGATCCGGTCCGGTCATGTGAACCCTGAGAGCCTGGGGAATGCGCGGTCGTTTCACGAGCTGGTGCTGAAGGTCGCGCCGTATCACCTGACCGCCAGCCCGCTGGACATTGATTACGTGGAGCTGATGTTCGGCTTTGACCTGGAGTGTGGCGGGGACCAGGACGAGGTGGTGCACCAAGCGCTGTTTACCGAGACGCCGATGGGCGGGCTGCTGGACGTGCCGGGCGCCAAGGCGTTGGATGTCCAGCCGATCTTCGGGATGAACCTGTCCGAGTCGGGCGATCTGCAGGCGTACTTTGAAGTGAAGACGCGCGAGAAGTCGCGCCGGGGCTCGAGCAAGGCCCATCGGGGCGACCCGCTGTCGATCTACCTGACGGTGCGGAAGTACGGCCCGATGCTGAAGCTGGATGACCTGATGCCGGTGAACGAAGAGCTGTTCCGCTGGGCGGACACGCTGACGAGCGAGCGCTTGATCCCGTGTCTGCTGCAGCCGATCACACAGTTCATCACCCCCAGCAGCAAGTGACGGCTTGAACGCAAAGCACCGCCGGCGGCCCACGGAGGCCTGCCGACGGTGCAGCAGTGGATGTGTTTTGATCGTTGGTTAGACGAGCATCCCGCCGTCGACGGCGAGCGACTGGCCGGTGATGTAGCTGGACTCGTCCGAGGCGAGGAACAGCACGGTGTTGGCGATTTCCTCGGCGGTGCCGGCGCGGTTGAGCTGAGTCATCTCGGCGAAGGCGGATGCGTTTTCGCCGGCGACACGATCCAGCAGGGCGGTTTCGATCGGCCCGGGGGCGACGGCGTTGACGCGGATGTTGCTCTGGGCGAGTTCCTGCGCGATGGAACGGGTCAGGCCTTCGAGGGCGAACTTGGAAGCGACGTAGGAAGAGAACATGCCGAAGCCACGCCGGCCGGCGACGGAGGTGTTGCTGATGATCGAGCCGCCGCCGGACTCCGCGATGAGCGGGACCGCCGCCTTCACGGTGCGCCAGGCGCCGATGACGTTGACCTCGAGGATCCGGCGGAGGTTGTCCTCGGTCTCATCGGCCAGGGGGATGAGCCCCGCGCCTTCGATGCCGGCGTTGTTGAAGAGGATGTGCAGGCTTCCGTAGGTTTCTTTGGTTTTCTGGATCAGAGCATCGACTTGGCTCTGATCGGTGACGTCCGTGGGGATAAACAGGGCCTGCCCGCCGTCGGCATTGATCGCGTTGGCGACGGCCTGGCCTTCGGCTTGCCGGCGGGCGGCGAGGACCACTTTCGCGCCTGCCCCCGCGAGGGCTTTGGCGGATGCGGCACCGATGCCCGAGCTTGCGCCGGTGATCAGAGCGACTTTCTTGTCTAGGGAAGCGTAGGTCA
Source organism: Phycisphaeraceae bacterium (assembly GCA_965230305.1). Classification (GTDB taxonomy): domain Bacteria; phylum Planctomycetota; class Phycisphaerae; order Phycisphaerales; family Phycisphaeraceae. Next base: position 1,785,892 of record OZ245998.1, read on the forward strand.
TGGTGAGACTCCGGGGTTTCTTGACCAATTGGTCAAATATGGGTGAAAAAAAGAGGTTGAAGGTTGAACGGTGGATCAGTGGGTTTCGCCGAGCACGTGTTTGGCCTGGGCGTAGAGCGCGTCGAAGGTCGCGCGTGGCGCATTGACCTTGCCGTAGGTCCGCATTGCCATCGTCAGGCCGAGCAGGACTTTGCTCGTGGCTCGGGGGTCCTTGTCTTTTGGGATCAGGTTCTGGGCTTGGCCTTTCTTGATGAGGTCGGCAAAGAGTTTTTCGTGGAACGTGAACGCCTGCTGCACCGCTTCGCGGGCCTGGGGGTCCGAGGGCGCACGCTCTAACGCGCAGTTCAAGGCCATGCAGCCCTTGTTCCGTTCGCCGCTGAGGCACTCTTGCCGGGCGGCGCGGAACATCGCGAGGATCGCCTGCTTGGGGTCTTTGCCCTGGGCGATCTGCTGGAACTCGTCAAAGCGCACCTGCAGGTAGCGCTGGATCGCCTGGAGGTAGAGGTTGTGCTTGCTGCCGAAGGTGTCGTAGAAGCTGCCTTTGTGCAGGCCCATCGCGTCCAGCAGGTCGGTCATGGACGTGGCTTCGTAGCCTTGGTTCCAGAACACTTGAACAGCTTGGTCCAAAGCGACGTTGGGGTCGAACTGTTTGGTTCGAGGCATGGGCGAACAGTAGGCATACTTGACCAATCGGTCAAATAAATCAAGCAGAAAATGTCGCCGCTACTCCGCCTCCGTTGATCCCGGGTCTGCTGGAACAGGCTCCGGATGCTAAAATCCGGGATTCACGCATCAACGCCGATCCCGCGCCCCGACCCGCGAGCCCGTATGGACCGCCAGCACATCCGTAACTTCTGCATCATCGCCCACATCGACCACGGCAAGAGCACCCTGGCCGACCGGATGCTCCAGACCACCGGCGCGATCTCCGAGCGGGAGATGCGCGACCAGACGCTGGACTCGATGGACCTCGAACGCGAGCGTGGCATCACGATCAAAGCCTCGGCGGTGTCCGTCAAACACAAGCTCGGCGACGAAGCGTACGAGTTGAATTTCATCGACACCCCCGGCCACGTCGACTTCCACTACGAGGTCAGCCGGGCGCTGACTGCTTGCGAAGGCGCGATCCTCGTCGTCGATGCGTCGCAGGGCGTCGAAGCCCAGACCGTCGCCAATGCGTATCTCGCGGTTGAGAACGACCTGGAAATCATCCCGGTGATCAACAAGATCGACCTGCCCGGCGCTCGGCCTGAGGAGGTCGCGCTGGAGGTCGAGGATGTGCTGGGTATCCCCGCTGACGACTGCATCTTCACCTCGGCGAAGACCGGCCAGGGCGTCGAGTCGCTGCTCCAAGCGATCTGCGAGCGGTTCCCTTCGCCGACGGGCGATAGCGACAAGAAGACGCAGGCGCTGATCTTTGATGCGGTGTACGACGACTACCGCGGGGTGATCGTGTACTACCGGGTGTTCAACGGCAAGCTGGCGCACGGCGACCGGATCCGCACGATGTCCAACGGCCGAACGTACCAGCTCACCGAGCTGGGCAAGTTCAGCCCCAAGCCCGTGCCACAGAAGAAGCCGATTACCGCGGGGGATGTGGGCTACTTTGTCGCGGCGATCAAGACGCTCAGCGACATCAACATCGGCGACACGGTGACGCTGGATGCCCACCCCGCGGAAGAGGCGTTGCCGGGCTATGAAGAGCCGGTGCCGATGGTGTTTTGTGACTTCTTCCCGTCGGGGGACACACAGTACGACGAGCTGCGCGACGCTATCACGCGGCTACACGTGAACGATGTGAGCTTCACCTACGAGCCGACATCCAGCGATGCGCTGGGGTTTGGCTTCCGCTGCGGGTTCCTGGGCATGCTGCACATGGACGTGATCCAGGAGCGGCTGGAGCGCGAGGGCAACGTGGCGATCGTTCAGACCGCGCCGACGGTGACGTACGAGGTCGAGCTGAATGCGATGGGTGGCGGCGAGACGAAGTACATCCACAACCCCGCGGAGCTGCCGGACCCGTCGCAGATCAAAGAGATCCGCGAGCCGATCATTGACGCGGAGATCATTACGCCCAGCGAGTACATCGGCGACCTGATGGCGTTGTGCGAGAACCGCCGGGGCGTGTTCCACAACCAGACGTTCGTCAACGAGACCCGGGTGATCCTGAAGTACGAGCTGCCTTTGGCGGAGATCCTGTATGACTTCTTCGACAAGCTGAAGTCGATCACCAAGGGCTACGGCACGATGGATTACACGCTTAAGGGTTTCCGGGCCGACCAGCTCGCGAAGGTCGACATCCTCGTCAACGGCAAGATGGTCGAAGCGCTGAGCTTCCTGGTCCACCGCAGCAAAGCGGACATGCGCAGCCGGGCGATCCTGAAGCGGCTGAAGGACGAGATCGATCGGCATATGTTCGAGATCCCCCTGCAGGCCTGCATCGGCGGCAAGATCATCGCGCGGGAGACGATCAAGGGCATGCGGAAGAACGTCACAGCCAAGTGCTACGGCGGCGACGTGTCACGGAAACGCAAGCTGCTCGAAAAGCAGAAGAAGGGCAAGGAACGCATGAAGCGGATCGGCTCGGTCGACATCCCGCAGGAGGCGTTCATGTCGGTGCTGGATACGGGGGAGTAGGCCAGCGGGGTTTGCCTGTCGAAAAAGATGGAGCTTTGCCGATAGACAAGGGGCCTCTGCGCGGTTGATGCGCAGCGGTTTTACGCAGTAAATCCCCTGTTTTGACGGTGAACGATCGATGCCGAGCCCGAAGAAGTCCAGTAAGAAGCCCGCCGCCACGTCCGAGAACGCGTTGCCGGCGACCCGTTTGATCAGCTTGTTGGCGATCGGGGGGGTGTGGCTGTTGTTGCTGGCGTCGTTGATTTCGTACCACCCGGCCGACCCGCCGGCGTTGGGGTTTGGTCAGCCCAATGACCCGCCGGCGAACTGGGTGGGGGCGTTCGGGGCGCGGATCGCGCACGAGGCGTACCTGATGCTTGGGCCGGGGGTGTGGGTCGTGGTGACGGGGCTGACGGTGTTGCTAGGCGGCAAGCTGATGGGCAAGGAGACGGACCAGCCGGTGTTGCGGCTGGTGGGGTTGATCTGCATGGCGGTGTCGATCTCGGCGTTGTTGTCGATGAAGTGGCCCGGGCTTTTGACGGGGCTTGAGCACTCGGACTCGCCGGCGGGGCCGGGCGGGCTGATCGCGCTGTTTCTCACCGATCAACTCTCCGCACGGTTCGCGGGGCTGGGGACGTTCGTGATCCTGTTCATCGTGTTGATCGTCGGTGCGACGCTGGCGGCGGACCACATCGTGCTCGGTGGGCTGAAGGGTTTTGCAGCGGTGTTCGAGCGGATCACCGACACCAAGCTGCCGCGCCCGAGTCTGGCGTTTGCCGGTTCGTTTGCGGGCGCGTTTTCGCGTTCGGCAACCGCTACACCTAGCAAACCCCAACGCAAGACACGCAAGCCTCGGAGCAAGGCCAAGCGCTGGAACCAGGCGGGCGATGAGTGGATCGATGAAGACGCGGGCGGCCTGGGCGGGACCGAGACGTTCGACCCCGAAGAGCACACCGTTACCGAAGACGACGAAGCCTACGAGTACGTCGACGAGGATGGCAACCCGATCGATCCCGAGGAGCTGGACGCCTACGACGACGAGGTCTACGAGGAAGAAGGCGAGTACGAGGAATACGAGGACGAGGACGAAGACGGCGCGCCGCAGGTCTACGCGGAAGACGCGGAGGCGGATGAACAAGAGCAGAGCTTCAGCCAGGATGACTTGCGGGCGAAGATCAAGCAGCTGCCGATTAACTTTGCGCCCAAGGCCGACTTGTCCGAGCAGACCGAGCTGTTCCGCGAGGTGGATTTGTCGGGGTATGAGTTCCCGAAGCTGGACTTGTTGGACGAGCCCGGGGCCGGCTCGGGCGAGACCCGGCTGGAGCTGGTGCAGGAGCAGGGGTATGTGCTCGAGTCGGCGATGACGGAGTACGGCATCGACGGCGAGGTGGTCGGGATCGACTCGGGGCCGACGATCACGCTTTACGAGGTGCGGCTGGCGCCGGGCACGAAGGTGGCGAGCCTGAACCGGATCGCCAGCGACCTGGCGCGTTCGCTGAAGGCGCACAACGTGCGGATCGTGGCGAACATGGCGGGCAAGGACACGGTCGGGGTGGAGGTGCCGAACCTGGAGCGGGAGACGGTGACACTGCGGGAGTTGATGGCGGTGTCGGCGGAGAAGACCAAGAAGATGATGCTGCCGATGTGGCTGGGCAAGGACGCATCGGGCAACCCGCTGGTGCATGACTTGAACACGATGCCGCACATGTTGATTGCGGGGACGACGGGCTCGGGTAAGTCGGTGTGCATGAACGCGATCATCATGTCGCTTTTGTTCACCAAGCGGCCGGACGAGCTGAAGATGGTGCTGGTCGACCCGAAGATGGTCGAGATGGCGATGTACAAGGACATCCCGCACCTGATGTGTCCGGTGGTGACGGAGATGAGCAAGGCCGCGGCGATCCTGGAGTGGGCGGTCGGCAAGATGGACGAGCGTTACGAACTCCTGGCGGAGGCCGGCGTGCGGAACATCCAGTCGTACAACGATCTGGAAGAGGACGACCTGCGGGAGCGGATGGGCGCGGAGACCGAGGAAGACTGGGCGAAGGTGCCCAAGAAGCTGCCTTACCTGGTGTTCATCATCGACGAGCTGGCGGACCTGATGATGACCAACAAGGAGGTCGAGGCGCACATCGTGCGGATTGCGCAGAAGGCGCGTGCGGTGGGGATGCACTTGATCCTTGCGACGCAGCGGCCGCAGGCGAACGTGGTGACGGGGTTGATCAAGGGCAACATGCCTTGCCGGGTGAGCTTCCGTGTCGCGTCGAAGCTGGACTCGCGGATCGTGCTGGACCAGGGCGGCGCAGAGCTGCTGCTTGGCCACGGCGACATGCTGTTCTTAAACCCCAAGACGAGCAAGGTCAGCCGATCGCAGGGCACGTTTATTGATGACATGGAAGTGCGTCGGACGGTGAAGTTCCTGAAGAACGTGGCGGGGCCGAGCTTTGAGCCGGCGCTGGTGCAGTTGAAGGGGGCTGCGGAACTAGAGGAGATGGGCGAGCGCGACGAGCTGTTTGATCAGGCGGTCGAGATCCTGCTGGACTCGCAGCGGGGCAGCGTGTCGCTGTTGCAGCGGAAGCTGACGATCGGGTACTCGAGGGCTTCGCGGATCATCGAGGAGCTGGAGCGTTGCGGCGTGCTGGGGGCGCACAAGACCGCTCAGGCGCGTGAGGTGTTGATCTCGCGCGAGGAGTGGGAGGCGATGAAGCAGGTCGCGATGGAGGACGCGGGCGTGATCGCCGCGGCCAGCGATGAGGACGAAGAGTACGAGTACGAAGAAGCGGAAGACGGCGACGTGCCGGACGAGTATGACGACGAGTACACGCAGTGAGTGAAGGCGGGGAAGGCTCGATGTTGCCGGGGTCGAGGCGGTCGGGGCGGCCGGACCCCCGGCGGGTGATGCTGCACCTGCTGCGGTCGCTGCGCGACGGCGGGCCGATGTCGGCTGACGAGGTGGCGCGGCTGTGCTTGACGCCTCGGCAGGTGATGTCGGTGATGGCGGAGGGCGAACAGCGGGCGCACGCGGAGCGGACCGTGCAGGGCCTGATCGATCTGCTGGAAGAGCAGGGCACGGAGGCGACGCTGGTGGTGGCGCTGCGCCGCTGGCGGATGGGAGAGGCGGAGGCCCGGGCGGCGTTGGACTGGGATGATCTGCCGGCGGTCGTGCGGAAAGGGGCGTTGGCGCTGGCACGGCACACGGTGGACCGCGCGGAACGCCAGGGCTGGATCGAGCCTTTTGAATTAGAGGGTCATCCGCGTTGGCGGATCACGCCGATTGGTGGCGGCGCGATCGATCAGTTGGTGGATGCGCTCGATCGTTAGCGTTTGGAGGCGCGTGTTAGCCGGTCGTTGATGGCGCGGCCGAGCCCGTCGGGTGGGAAACGTTTGGCGTAGATGGATTGCACGGCAGGGTCGGCGTCGAGTTCACGCATGCGCGCGAACAGCACGGCGGCGGCTAGGGTGGGGTCGAGGGGCAGGTCCAGTGTGGCTGCGCCCGTAGGCATAGGCTCCGGCAGTTGGTCGACCAGATGCAGCGGCGTGCGGGGCGCGTAGTGTCGGGTGAGCATGCCCGGTGCCGCCTGGGGCTGGGTGTCGCTGGTCGTTGCGGGGGAGGCCAGCGGCTGGCCAAGGGCCTGCTCGAGTTGTTCAACCGGCACGCCGCCGGGGCGGAGCAGGGTGGGCTGGTTGGGGTCGAGCAGGGAGACGACGGTGGACTCGACGCCGGTGATGGTTGGACCGGCGTCGAGGATCAGGTCGCCGGGTTGAAGGTGTGGCGCGAGTTCTTCGGCCACGTGCGAAGCGTCGGTGGGGCTGATCTGGCCGAAGCGATTGGCGGACGGCGCCGCCAGGGGCACGCGGAGTTCTTGCAGCAGTTGCCGCGTCACCGGGTGGTTGGGCACGCGGACAGCAACGGTGTGGAGCCCGGCGGTGGCGAGGTCCGGCACGTGCGTTTGCTTGGGCAGCACCAGCGTCAACGGCCCGGGCCAGCAGGCATCTGCGAGTTGCTGGGCGGCGTCGGGCCAGGCGGTGACGAGTTGCTGGGCCTGCGTGGCGTCGGGGACGTGGAGGATCAGTGGGTCGAAGGTTGGGCGGTTTTTGACGGCAAAGATTCGCGCGAGCGCGTCGGGGTTGGTGGCGTCCGCCGCGAGGCCGTAAACGGTCTCGGTGGGGATCGCGACGAGTCGGCCGGCGCGGATCGCTTGGGCGGCTTGGGCAACGGCATCGGGCTGGTCGGCGGGCAGTCGCATGGGGCAGTGTGGGCTTACTTCACATCGATCGAGATCGGTGCGTGGTCGGAGACGCCCAGCGACTGTTCGCGGTGGACGAGGGTGTCTTGGAGGCGCGCGTGGGCGGCGGGATTGGCGAGCCAGTAGTCGATGCGCCAGCCGCGGTCCAGGGCGCGGGCCTGGCCTCGGTTGGACCACCAGGTGTACGGGCCGGGCGTGTCGCCGAACTGCTCGCGGGTGGTGTCATGCCAGCCGGATTCGATGAGGCGTTTCATCCAGGTGCGTTCGTGGGGCAGGTAGCCGGACTGTTTTTCGTTGGACTTGGCGTAGTAGAGGTCGTTGGGGGTAAGGGCGATGTTGAAGTCGCCGGCGAGGAGGGTGGGCTGGTCGGTGTTTTGTTTGGTCGCCCAAGGCCGAAAGCGCCGCATCCAGGCTTCCTTGGCTTGTTGCCGGTGGTCGCCGGAGGAGCCCGAGGGGAGGTAGATGGAATGCAGGGTTATGCCTTGGATTTCCACGGACAGCACGCGGCCTTCGGGGTCGGCGTCGGTCTTGGACAAGCCGGTGCCCAGTCGGGTGATCGGGTGTTTGGAAAGGATTGCGACGCCGGCGTAGCCGAGCTTCTGGGCGGGGTGCCATTCGGCGTGCCAGGCCTGGCCGTTGATCTTGGGCTGGGCGAAGTCGCCGAGCTGTTCGGGGGTCGCGCGGACTTCCTGGAGCAGCATGACATCGGGGTCGATCTCCGCGAGCTTGTCGGTGATGCCTTTGCGGAGGGCGGCTCGGAGGCCGTTGACGTTCCAGGTGGTCAGGCGCATGGGCAAAGGATAGTCGCCGGGCACGGGCGGGTGCCTGGGGGACGCGTGGAAGCGGGAGTGGCGGCCGGTGTGGCTGGGGTTTTACTGGAGGACGTAGCGCTGCGAGCGGTAGCGTGCGTGGATGGCCCGGAGTTCGGCCTGGCCGCGCTGCTTGCGGAAGCGGAGGCGGGCGAGGGCGAACCAGGCGTTGCGGGCGACGCCCAGCGCGGCGACGGCGGAGAACACGGCGATCGTGCCCAGGCTGTAGCCGATGACCAGGTGGAGGGCCGGGTTGGCGCCCGCGTTGGCGACGAAGGACCATGCGGTCACGGCGCTGCCAGTGGCGAGGGTGAAGAGCGCGACGATGTAGGCGGAGCGCTCGGTGAACGATGAGGTGTAGGTCAGAGCCATAAAGGAGCTCCTTTGAAGGTGTCCCGAGCTGCCGGGGCCGAGGGGGTCGGCTGGCGTGTTGCCGGGCGGGGGAGGGTGTCCGTTTGCCCCATTGCGGGGCCGGGGGTTGCGGAGACGTGGAACGCGTGTTCCACGGGACATCTCCGACGTGCGTGTATTCGACCACGTTCTTGGCGTTGCGCCAAATTTGTTTTGGTCAATTCTGCATAAAAACCGCCCCGCACCCGCTGCAAAAATCCTCTAGACTCACCCGCTCGGGCGGCGAAAACGTCGCTCAAGCCCGAAAAATAAGCCTAAACCGCCTGGTTTGGGCCTTCTTCCCCGCCCTATTTCACTGGAGCTCAGCATGGCCCTTGCAGGTAACGCGGTCATCGGTCAGTCCGGCGGCCCCACTGCCGTCATCAACCAGTCGCTCGTCGGCGTCGTCGAAGGCCTCCGGGCCGGCGGTTTTGAGGGCAAGATCCTCGGGGCCCACCACGCCGTCTCGGGCATCAAGAAGGACGCCTTCATCGACCTCACCGACGTCGACCAGGCCACCCTCGATGCCGTGGCCAACACCCCCTCGGCCGGTCTGGGCAGCTCCCGCGACAAGCCCGACGCCGAGTACTGCAAGGTCATCTTCGAGCACTTCAAGAAGAACGACGTGCGTTACTTCTTCTACGCCGGGGGCAACGACAGCTCGGACACCTGCCGGATCATCGCGGAGATGGGTGCCGAGCAGGGCTACGACCTGGTTGCCTACCACGTGCCCAAGACCATCGACAACGACCTGGTCATCAATGACCACACGCCGGGCTACGGCAGCGCCGCGAAGTTCGTCGCTCAGGCGTTCATGGGCGACAACCTGGACAACGCTGCACTGCCGGGCATCAAGATCAACATCATCATGGGCCGTCACGCGGGCTTCCTGACCGCCGCGTCGATCCTCGGCCGGCGTGAGGGCACCAACGATGGGCCGCACCTGGTCTACGTGCCTGAGGTGGCGTTCGATGAAGACAAGTTCATCGACGATGTCGAGAAGGTCTACAGCAAGCTTGGCCGCTGCCTGATCGCGGTCAGCGAAGGCATCCACGACGCTTCGGGTCAGCCGATCGTCACCAAGTTGCAGGAAGAAGTCGAGAAGGACGCCCACGGCAACGTGCAGCTCTCGGGCACCGGCGCACTGGGCGACATCTTGGCGGACCTCGTCAAGGACAAGCTCGGCGCTCGCCTGGGCCAGAAGCTTCGGGTCCGGGCGGACACGTTCGGCTACCTGCAGCGTTCGTTCGTGGGTTGCGCCAGCGAAGTCGACCAGGCCGAGGCACGCCAGGCCGGCGTCGAGGCCGCCAAGCACGCGCTGGCGGGCGAGAAGGCGTCGGGCTCGATCGCGATTGTCCGCAAGTCGGATTCGCCTTACGAAGTCGAGTACCAGCGGATTGAGATCAGCGATGTCGCGGCCAAGACCAAGCACCTGGACACGAAGTACGTCCTGGACGGCTGCAACATTGACGACAGCTTCAAGACCTACGCCTTGCCGATCGTGGGCGAGCTGCCGACGGTCGAGACGCTGTTCTAAGCCCGGCGAACATGAGAAAACCGCAAGCCGTGGGTGAAAGCTCGCGGTTTTTCTTTGCGCCTAGGGTGTTTTCCGGTACGGTTCGGCAAGCTGCTTGGATTCCCCAGCAGCGGCTTAAGAGGGGCCATCATGCAAAAGCTATTCTCAATCGTCCTGTATATGTGGGCTGCGCCTTCGATGGCTCAGTTCTCGTCGACCCTGCTGTACGACAACCTCCAAGGCACAACCGTCATCACCAGCGTCGCGCCCGCGATCAACGACTCGGGCAACGTGGTGTTCCGCACGGACCTGATCTTTGCGTCCACCACGCTCGACCTGGTGCAGCTTGTCCAGAACAGCCCGGCGGATGCGACGCCTTACATCACCAACACTTTCCCCGGCGAGCTGGACAACATCCTGAACCTCCGCCTGGCGAATGATGACACCGTCGCGTTCCACGCGGAGCGCGCCACGCAGGACATCAACTTCCCCCGTGCGTTTGGCATCTACAAGGTGCAGTCCGCGGGCGCGACCGCTGCCCAGACACGGTCGGTGGTTTATGAACAATTGGAAACATTTGTTTCATCGACCTACCCGCCCAAGATTGCGTTTGACATGAACCAAACCGGGCAGGTGCTTTACAGCACGATCGTCGACGGCACCGACGCAGGCACGTATCCGGATGCCGGCGTGTTCCGCACGGAGACCAGCGGGCCAGACACCAAGCTCCGCAGCGGCAACGGCACGTACTTCAACACCGGCGACATGGCGCTCGACGGCGCGGGGAACGCATACATCCAGTTTGAGTACACCGACCAGGGCTTGCAGCGCGGCGTGCTGAAGTTCACCGGCCCTTCGGACACGATCCCGCTGACCGGCTTGTCGTCGCTGGTTGAAAAGCTCACCGTGGGCAATCAACCCCGCGTGGACGCCAGCGAGAACGGCCGAACCGTGCTGAGCTTCTTCTCCGATGGCGCCTCTGAATTTTTCCCGGGCAACGTCAGCGTCGGCATCAACGCGGGGGTCTACCTGCCGACCGCGACGCCGATCGATACCCAGCCGACCCTGCAGTCGCTGGACAACGGCACCGACCCGGCAGACCGCTTCTTCGACGTGGCGATCAACGACCCCGGCCTGGTCGTGTACCGGCGGCAACTCAACGGCGGCGCGATGCAGTTAATGGCCATCGACAGCACGGACCCGCTGGCGTCCCCGTTTGAGATCCTTTCGGTGGGCAGCGTGTTTGAAGGCAAAACCGTCTCAGACTTCCGTTTCGGGCAGGCTGGGCTGAACGACCGAAACCAGGTCGCGGTCTGGATCGACTACACCAACGGCTTGACGGAGCTGCGACGCATCCAGGTGCCCGAGCCCGGCACGGTCTTGCTGCTTGGCGCGGGGCTCGGCGCGATGATGATTCGTCGTAAGTCTATGTGAATAATAAGAATAAATTGCGACGCTTGTTTTGAGCACATTACCGGCAACTTTGGGGGAACTGAGGCGGGGGCGCGGCGTCTGAGGGAAGGTGAAAGGAGCTTGCCATGCCTGCTCAGCCTTCCCGGAATGATGCGTCCCAACCCAGCCCGTTCGAACCCCTGGAGCCCCGGATGCTCTTGGCTGGCGACGTGCAGGCGGCGGTCTTCTCGATCCCAAACCGTCGGCCGGAGGTCACGCTGCGTGACCCTTGGCCGGGCGAGACGGTCCGCGACCGCACGCCCGAGTTCGACTGGACCGGGTACGACCCCGATGGCGACGTGCTGTTCTACGACTTCTATCTCGATGACGATCCGTTCGTCTTCGACCGACCGATCCTGGCGACCTCGACGGGCACCTCCTCCGGGCTCGAGTTGAAGCACCGCGACCGCCTGGGTGATGGCACGTACTACTGGGCGGTCAAGGCCCGGGACACCCTGGGTGCCAGCGACACCTCCGTGGTCCGCAGCTTCCAGGTCCGCGGCGAGTTCTCGCACCGCCCGGATGATCACCCGGACTTCAACAACTTCCCGACCGCTTCGGTGGTCGATATCCGCCCGGGCTCGGGCAACGGCCGGACCAACGGCATCATCGAGCAGTCGGATGACTCGGACCTGTTTGAGTTCACTTCGCGCGGCAACGGCCGGGCGTCGATCAAGCTGGACCCCCGCGGCGCGTTTGACACGTACCTGCGGGTCTACAACAGCAAGGGCAAGCTGATTGCCCAGGACGATGACTGGTGGGCGTACTCCAACGACGAGGTGAAGATCAACGTCAAGCGTGGCGAGAAGTACTTCGTGCTAGTCACCGGTGACGATTGGCGGGATACCGGCGAGTACGCGCTGTACGTGCAGGGCCCGCGGGCGAACCGGAAGCCGACGATCGAAGCGCTCGGCCCCAACGACGGCGGGCGGACACGCAACCCGCGGCCGGTCTTCCGCTGGAACTCCAGCGACCGGGACAAGGGCAACGTGCTTCGGCATGTGGTGTTCCTGCAGAAGCTGAGCCCGGGCGAAGCGGTGGACCCGACGACCCGTTTTGACCAGCGGTACTTCATGGGCAACCGCCAGGACTTCCGCGTGCCCAAGAACGCATCGCTGAAGCCCGGCGAGTACGCTTGGGTCGTGCGGGTGAACGACGGCAAGGGCGGCACAAAGGACACGCCCACGCAGCGCTTCACGGTCCGCCCGCCGCTGGTGTCTGCGTTGTCGAGCAATTGGGTCAAGGAAGACCCGCCGGCGGCATGGGTTTAATCGACCCTTGGTAGGTGCCCACAGCGCGGCTTGGCGTGGCGCGGTTAGACTGAAGCCGATGAATCCTTGGGAGGCTTTGCATGTCTGACGACTTTGGGCAGGTGCCGCGTGACCCGTTTGCGGCGACTTCACCGGCTGCGCAACCGATGCCCCCGATGGGGCCGGGCGGGCAACAGAAGAGTTGGTTCGCCCGGAACTGGTGGTGGTTTCTCGCGCTGGTGCTCGGCCTGCCGTTCTGCTTGTGCTGCAGTTGTTGCGGTGGGTTTGTGTGGTATAGCTTCAATTCAGCAAGCGGTAGCAAGGTGTATACCGATTCCATGCAGATAGTTGAGTCTGACCCTCGTGCGCAGGACCTGCTGGGCACGCCGATCGATCAGGGCATATTTACCGACTTTGATGTGGAGTATGTCAATGGGTGGGAGGAATCCAACGTGACCTACGGCGTCACTGGGCCGAAGGGCGCGGGCATCGTTTACGCAGAAGGCAATGGCAACCAAGGCAACTGGCAGTTCACGCGGCTGGAGTTGACGGTTGGGGGGCAGACGATCGACCTGCTTGCGCCTGAGACGCAGGGCGATGCAGAAGGCGTACAGGACGCAGCATCAGAGGCAGCGGGAGACGGCGGTTGAATCAGGAGGCGTCCCCGTATGTTTCCCGTGGCGGGCATAAGCTGGCGGCGGGGCTGGATGCGGCGGCGTTGGATGTGGCGGGGCTCGTCTGTGCGGACTTGGGCTGTTCGGTCGGCGGGTTTACCGATTGCTTGTTGCAGCGCGGCGCAGCCCGGGTGCATGCGGTTGACACGGCGTATGGGCAGTTGGCTTGGACGCTTCGGCAGGACGAGCGGGTCGTGGTGCATGAGCGGAGCAATGCGTTGCATCTGGAGCCGACGGAGCCTTGCGACGCGGTGGTGATGGACCTGGGCTGGACGGTGCAGGCCCGGGCGATCCCTACGGCGTTGCGTTGGCTGAAGCCCGGCGGGTGGATCGTGTCGCTGGTCAAGCCCCACTATGAAGCTTCGGGCGGCGCGGGTGGAGGGCAGGTCCGGGGCAAGGGCAAAGCCAAAGCCCGGCTGACCGATGAGGAGGCGGCAGCGGTGACGGCAGGGGTGCTGGAGGCGATGCCGGGGTTGGGCGTGGCGGTGGTGGCGAGCGTGCAGTCCCCGATCCGGGGGAGTAAGGGTGGGAATCTGGAGTATGTGGTGGTGCTGCGGGGTTTGTGATTGCGTTCTCTGTGGTTTGGGTTTTTAGATACTGCCGTCGCAAGGCGTTTTTGAGGCGATCAGACGGGTTATCGGGGTACGGCGGGGTTTGATTTCTGGTAGAAATTGGGTCTCGAACACGGAGGTGTTCTTGGGGCCTGCTCGCGGTGGGTGTGCGGGTTCGCGGGGTTGAATGCAGGGTGGCGGTCAGGGGGTGAACGGGGTGATCTGCGACAGGCGTTCTGTCGCGGGTTGTGTGTCGCAGGACAGGCGAGAGTTTATTGAGCCAGGACTACACACAGCACGTGCGATGGATGGGCCTGGGTTTAAGTGTGCCCGGGGATTGGGCGCTGACGCGATACGGCTTGACGCCCAGCCGGGGTGGGTTGACGTTTGTCGACCGTCGCCGACAGCGGATGCAGGTGTTCTGGAGCGAGTCGGAGGGCTGGCCGGATGTCGAGCGGATGTTCTCGGATTACGTGGCGGACCGGCGTCAGCGTGAGCGGGAGCAGGGGTTGCCGACGACGAAGTTCCGCGGGTTTGATTGGGCGGACGGCTGGCGCGGCCAGCATCGAACGCAGGCGGACGGGGCGGTGTTGACCCGAGCGGTGCGGTACGACGGGGGGACGGGGCGGCTGGTGGAGGTGGTGGTGTCCTGGGAGGAGCATGAGCCGGGGGACGCGGGGCTGGTGCAGGGCTTATTGGATCGGTTTGAGGTGGAGAGCGAAGCGGAGGCGGCGCGGCATTGGCGTGCGTTTGAAGTCGAGGTCGGGCTGCCCGAGGGCTGGGTCATTCGCAAGGCGGAGCCGACGCCGGGGCTGGCGGAGCTGCGGTTTGTGCACCGGGACGACTCGGCTGACCGCGATCGTCGGCGGGAGCTGATCGTTCGGCGGATGGGGCTGGCGGACGCGTGGTTGAAGCCGCGCTACGGCGGCGAGCTGAGCAAGGTGCTTTGGGACCGCAACCAGGACACGACGTTTGAGCACGAAGGGCCGGGGCATTGGCGGGGCCAGGGGGTCAGCAAGCCGGTGTGGCGCGCGACGGCGGACGAGCCGGGCCCGCGGATCAAGAAGTTCATCGGCCGGGCGCGGAAGCGTGAGGATGTGCTTTGGCACGACGACCGCGCGAACGCGGTGATGCAGCTGACGCTGTTGACGCCGGTGAAGATGGTGGGCACGGACGCGTGCGAGACGCTGGATGATTTTGACGCCCGCGCGGTTCGGCTGGAAGCGGGGGTGGCGTGCTGAAAGCGTTGCATCCGCCTTCGGAACCGATTACCGCCGGCCGGAAGGGCCGATCGCTGCGTCGCGCGGAGGCGGGCGAGCTTTCCACCGCGGACTTGCTGGACGGCGTGCCGGTGCAGAACCAGGCGGTGCGCTTGCAGGACTGGGGCAAGAGCGCGGCGTTGTACGTGCCGATGCGGAAGCGTTGGTGGAACGGTCGGCCTTTGAAGTGGATCGTGCCGATGCGCGAGGAGAAGGGGTTTCACCTGGACGCCACGGGGCGGGAGGTCTGGGGCTTGTGTGATGGCAGGCGGACGGTGGAGCAGGTGATCGAGGCGTTTGGGCAGAAGCACCGGATACGCTTCCACGAAGCGCGGCAGTCGGTCTTGATGTTTATGTCGATGTTGGTGCAGCGGAAGCTGATGGTGGTGCTGATCGACAAGGATGCGCCGACGGACGCCGGGAAGGAAGAAGCCCAAGGATGAAGCCGATTGTCGCGGAGAATCAGGTCAAGCTCGGCATGGGGCGTTGCCTGCGGTTGGCGTTGACGGGGATGAGCTTTCGGCTGGTGCGGTCGGGGATCACGGTGGCGATCCTGATGTTGGCGGTGGCGTTTTTGGTTCACATGCTGGCGTACGGGCTGATGTCCAATCAGATTCGGCAGAACGCTTGGGCTGAGCTATCGGCGGACCTGGCGCTGGGGCAGACGGTGAATCGCCTGGGCACGCCGGACACGGTGGCGGTGGTGCAGGCGGCGTTGGTGGAAGCCGATGCGGACCGTTTGGCGGAGTACCGGGCGTGGTCGGGTTTGAGCGAGCAGGAGATGGCGGCGGTGGTGGAGTCGGCGGGCTGGGTGGTGGGTTACGAGGCGTTTTTGGAAGACCTGCCGGGGACCGCGCGGGCGGCGGTGCTGGGCGACCGGACACCGACGGAAGTGTTCGGCCGGCTGACGAATTCGGCCAGTGTTGATGCGTTTGTGGCGTCGCTGGAGGCGGTGTCGGTACGGCTGCCGGAGGGTGAGTTTGGGGACCCGGGGTTTAAGGCGGTGATGCTGGAGCATCGGCCGGGGCTGGTTGAGGCAGAGGAAGCGATCCGTCAGGGGCACCGAGACGCGATCGCGGGCGTGCAGCAGGCTTACCCGGGCGTCGCGCCAATGCAGGTGTTTTTGCAGGACGGCGAGGCGGCGGTGGCGGACACGCTGTCGGGATTGGGTTACGCGGTGCGGGCGGAAGACCTGCAGGCGCTGGCGGGTTTCGCGCAGCGGCAGACGACGCTGTCGCGGATCGGTGAAGCGCTGCAGTCGATGTCGGCCCGTCAACCGATTGCCCGGCGGTACAAGCTGGAGGTCGGCGAGGTCGAGACCGGGGTGTTGATGGAGCGGATTAAAAGCGCCAAGGAAGCGGAGGCGGTCGCGGCGATTCTGAGCGACAGCGGCTTGCTGGTGGAGGACGGCTCGGTTTGGGTGTTGGAGGCTGGGGTGCTTTGGGATCTGGCGCAGCGTGCGAGGCGGGGCGGGAAGCTGGATCGCGCGGTCGGCGGGGTTCAGCCGGAGGTCGTGGAGGGTTGGTTCGGCCTGCCAGTCCGGACGCGCGTGCTGATTGCGTTGGCGTTTCTGGTTTGTGTGGTGGGGGTCGCCAACGCGATGCTGATGTCGGTGACCGAGCGGTTCACGGAGATCGCCACGATGAAGTGCCTAGGGGCGATGGACCGGTTCGTGATGATGATGTTCGTGTTTGAGGCGGCGATCCAGGGCGTTGTCGGCGGGTTGATGGGGCTGGTGTTGGGCGTGGTGCTGTCGGTGCTCCGGGTCGGGGTGGAGTTCGGATCCTTGTCGGGGTGGATGATGCAGGCGGCGGGGCAGGTGACGATGGCGTCCCTGTTGTCGCTGGTGGTGGGCTTGTTGTTGGCGGTGTTTGCGGCGGTCGGGCCCTCGTGGGTCGCGGCACGGCTGGCGCCGATGGAGGCGATGCGGGTCGAGTAGCCCGGCGTAGCAATACGGATCAGTGAAGATTTATGACTGAGATGACCAACGACAATCCGCAAGCCGAGCCCGCTGAGCCCGGCGTGAAGCCCGTGATCATCCGCACGCTTGGCCTGGAGAAGGTTTACGGCCAGGGCGAAGCGGCGACCGTGGCGCTGGGCGGGGTTGATTCGTCGATCTATCGGGGGGAGTTGATTGCGGTGATGGGGCCTTCGGGCTCGGGCAAGAGCACGTACTTCAACATGATCGGGGCGTTGGATTCACCGTCGCAGGGCCGGATCCTGATCGACGAGGTTGACGTGGCCCAGCTGTCGGCGAACGAGCTGGCGTTTCTGCGTTGCCGAAAGATCGGGTACATCTTTCAGCAGTACAACCTGATCAAGTACATGACGGCATTGGAGAACGTGACGGTGCCGATGACGTTTGCGGGGGTGGACCCGGACGAGGCGCGGGTGCGGGGGATGGAGATCCTGGACCTGGTCGGGCTCAAGGAGCGGTGGAGCCACCGGCCGATCGAGATGTCCGGCGGTCAGCAGCAGCGTGTCGCGATTGCGCGGTCGATGAGCAACAACCCCAAGATCCTGCTGGCGGACGAGCCCACCGCGAACCTGGACTTCAACACCGGGCAGAACATCTTGAACATCCTGGAGCGGATCAACAAAGAGCGCGGCGTGACGGTAGTGTGCTCGACGCACGACCACCGGCTG
Source organism: Phycisphaeraceae bacterium (assembly GCA_965230305.1). Classification (GTDB taxonomy): domain Bacteria; phylum Planctomycetota; class Phycisphaerae; order Phycisphaerales; family Phycisphaeraceae. The sequence goes on from OZ245998.1 coordinate 1,803,302, forward strand.
CTGAATATCTGTGACCGGATCATGTGGATCCGGGACGGCAAGGTCGAGCGGGTCGAGCAGCGGGGCAACCTGAAGATCAAGCTCGGCAAGATCGGGGGTGAGGGATGAGTTGGATGAAGAAAGGACTCGGTCGGATGCGGGCGTGCTGGAGCGCGGTACTGACGGGTGTGTTGGCCTGTCTGATGTTGGCGTGGCCCGGCGCGGCCCAGGTGGCGGACGCATACGAAGCAGACTTTGCAGCGCTCACGCAGCATCCGCACCGCCTAGCGGGGAGCGCGTACGGGCGCGAAGCCGGGGCGTATCTGGAGACCCGGCTGCGTTCGATGGGCGTGGACGAGGTGCTGGTGCAGGACTTCCCGGTCTGGGGGGTGTCGGTGGAGCAGTGCGAGCTGCGGGTCGGCGAGCTGGTGTTGGACCTGGAGCCGATGCGGGCGAACCAGCTGGCGCTGCCGGTGACGGGGCTGGAGGGGATTGATGGGCCGGTGATGTACGTGGGGCGGGGCGAGCCGGCGGACTATGGCGACCGGGACGCGCAGGGCGCGATCGTGTTGCTGGACTACGACTGCGGGGACAACTGGGAGACGGCGTTTGCGTTGGGGGCGGCGGCGGTGGTGATGGTCGGGGACGGTTCGGCGGAGCAGACGCCGATCGAGGCGCGGCATGTGGCGATGCCGGCGAATCTGGTGCGGCTGTATCTGGATGCGTCGGCGCACCCCGATGCGCTTCAGCGGCTGGGGGTGACGGACGGCGAAGCGGTGCAGGGGCGTGTGGTGAGCGTGGCGAACTGGACGCTGCGGCAGGGGCGGAACGTGGTCGGCGTGATCCGCGGGGAAGGGCCGGCCTGGGATGAAGGGCGCGGGCAGGAGGCGCTGGTGTTGAGCGCCCGGTATGACAGCTTCGGCACGGTGCCGGGGCTGAGTGGCGGCGCACGGTCGGCGGCGAATGTCGCGGCGGTGCTGCAGGCGGCGGAGGGCTTTGTCGCCCAGCCGGCCCGCCGGGATGTGGTGGTGTTGTTCGTGGACAACCAGGCGCAGTTTCACCAGGGCGCGCGGGAGTTTTACGAAGCGGTTTTCATGACGGATGAGACCGACGCCCGGCTGCGTGATCAGCAGGCGGCGGAGCTCGAACTCACGCGGGGGATGCTGGCGAACTTCCGGGAACGCGGCGGCGTGCGGTTTGCGCAGGCGATGACCGAGCGGCCCGACGGTGCCGACAAGGATGTGGTCGATGACCTGTTCAACTTGATGCGGGAGCTGGCGAACGATGCCAGCGATGACCTGGAGCAGCTGAAGGCGCGGCTGCGTTTGCGTCGTTACCAGGCAGAGCTGGAGCGGGGACAACAGGCGGTGGCGGCAGACCCCGTCTACGCTGACTACGACGAGACAATCGAGAGCCTGGAGGCGCAGAACCTGCGTTGGGACAACGTGCTCCGGGCGTTGTTCTTTAATGATTGGTCCGCGCGGGGCTACACGTTTGAACTGTATGCAGCGGAGGTCTTGGGCGGCGAAGACGCGGCAGGCTACGCGCAGACGTTTGCGGCGCTGGAAGCACACGTGCTTGAGCGTTTGACGGCGCGTGAATCCGAGCTGCTTTGGTTAACCGGCATGGACCAGCAGCGGGCGTCGTTGCGTTCGGCGTTGCGGACCGAAGACGGGCCGATCTGGATCGCGTTACACATCGACATGGATTTGGCGGACCTGGGCTTCCGGTGGGGCGGCGTGGTGCAGGACGCGACGTACGCGGAGGGGGTCTGGGGGGCGGAGCTTTCGCCACAGGGCGACGGCCCGGGCTTGCATGACCGCGTGCTGGCCACCGTGGGCGAGTTGTATCAACAGATGGGTGGGGCGACGGGCACGCTGGGTCGGCTGGACGAAGCCACGCTGACGGAGGTCACGATTGCGCGGACGTTTGCTGCCGGGCTTTTTGTGCAGGCCGGCGCGATTGCGGGGGACCGTGGGATTTATCACATGGGCTTGATGACCGGCGGCGACGCCCGGCCACGGGACGGGCACCCCGCGGATACGCCGGCGAACCTGAACCTGGCGAACCTGCGGGCTCAGGCGAATGAAGCGGTGTTGCTGGTGGACGCGTTGGCGGACGCGGAGGGGATTTCACAAGGCCGGAGCTTTTCGCCTGTGGCAGAATCTCGTTACCCCCAGTGGAAGCCCGGGCGAACGTCCGGCGACCGGGTCGGCCTGCAGATCAGCGGCTTGTTGAGTGAGCAGAGGCCGGCGTCGGGGGCGGTGTTCACGATGTGGCCTCGCCAGAACGGCGAGACGGGGATGAACACCTGGAACTCGGCGATCGGGATGCACCGGGCGCCGCACGACTACGAGCCGATGCTGTTTGAGCCGGTGCAACAGAACGGGCACCTGCGGCTGGTCGGTGTGAACAAAGACCTGTTCGCGTATCTGACGGCATTGGGCGCGACGTTTGATCCGCACGGGCAGATCACGGCGATCAGCAGTTCGGAATCGGTTTCGACAGGCTGGTCGGTGACGTACAGCGTGAAGCTGTTCCCGGCGAACGGGTATGTGCTGGTCATGCCTCGGCGGGTGCGGACGGGGGCGGACCTGCTGAAGATCCTGCGTTCGGTGTCGGACGCGGGGTATCGGCCGAATCTGCACCTGGCGGGACAGGTGCGGGACTTTGCGTTCTTCTGGCTCTCGGTAAAAACGGTGGACAACCGGGTCAAGCTGTACCAGCCGATGGGCGTGGCGGCATTCGGCGAGGGGATCCAGCAGGGGCTAGGCCGGGGCATTGCGCTGGACACGTTGGCGTCGCCTTTGGCGTTGTCGTCGTTGACCGCAAGGGACTTGTGGGGGCTGAACGAGTTGCGCCTGAGCACGCTGCGGGCGCGGGGTGTGACGTCGGCGGACTTGGAGTTGATGCATAGCCGGGCGGAGCGGCTGCTGGAGCAGTCTGAGGCAGCGGATTCGGTGGCGTCGCGTCGGGCGTTGGCGGAGCAGTCGGCGGCTTTGTCGCACCGCGTTGCGCCGTCGGTGCGTTCGCTGATGGATGACCTGGTGTACGCGGTGGTCGCGCTCTTGTTGTTAACGATCCCGTTTGCGTTTGCGTTAGAGCGTTTGCTGATCGGATCGACGACGGTCTACGGGCGGATCGGCGGGTTTACGCTGGTCTTCATGATCACGTTCGGGTTGTTGTATGCAATGCACCCGGGCTTTGCGATCGCGTCCACGCCAATCATTATTTTCTTGGCGTTCTCGATCATCCTGCTGTCGGCGATGGTGATCTACATCGTGATCCGAAAGTTCAACGTCGAGCTCCGGGCGTTGCAGGGTCAAGGCAGCAGCGCAGGCGCTGCGGAGGCGTCGCGAGCGGGCACGATGCTCGCTGCGGTGGGCATGGGGATGTCGACCATGCGTCGTCGGCCGACGCGGACGACGCTGACCGCGCTGACGGTGGTGATGCTGACGTTCACGATCCTGTGCTTCGCGAGCTTCTCGAGGACGATCGGGGTGCGTGAGGTTTACCTGGGGCCGGCGTCGCCGACGACCGAGCCGACGCTGCTGGTGCGTGAGTTGGACTTTGGGCAGATCAGCGAGGCGAACTACGACACGCTGGCGACTTTTGCGGGGGAAGACGGGTACCTGGCGAAGCAGGTTTGGCTGCAGCGGCCGAACCCGGATGTGTATCTGACGGTGGTCCGGCAGGACGACGGTCGTCAGCGGCGGGTTGAGGCGTTGATGGGGCTTGAGGCGGAGGAGTTGCGGCGTTGGCCGGCGTTGGCTGCGACGCTTGGGGAGGGCGAGGTGGAGGCGGTGGTCTCGGCATTGGAACAAGGCGGCGTGTTCCTGCCGCCCTTGGTGGCGGAGGAGTTGGGCGCGGAAGTCGGCGACGCGGTCTTGGTGCAGGGACGATTGGCGACGTTTGCCGGGGTGATCGACAGTTCGGCGATGAACCGCCTGCGGAACTTGGACGGCCAGTCGGTCGTGCCGGCGGACGCGCTGGACCTGGCGTCGCTCTTGGCCCAGGAACAGAGCGGGGTCGGCGTGGCCAGTGCGAACGACACGTTCATGGTGGCGGATATCCAGAAAGACACGGTCCACCTGAGCGCGGACCAGATCGTGGTGATGTCGGCGGCGGGGGTCGAGGAACGGGGCGGGGCGGTGCATCTGATGAACCTGTACCTGTCGGCGGAGGTCGATGGGATGGAGGTTGGCCGGCGTGTGGCGGCGTTGGTGGTGATGCCGATCTGGGCGGAGGGCACGCAGGGGGTCTCGCGGCTGGTGATGACGCAGTTGACGGAAGTGTCCGGCGGGCTGGCGTTGGCGGTACCTTTGCTCCTGGGCGGGCTGATCGTGTTCGGCACGCTGTTGGGCTCGATCAATGACCGGGAAAAAGAGATTTACACGTTCAGCGCACTGGGGCTTTCGCCGGTGCACGTGGGGGTGTTATTCCTGGCGGAGTCTGCGGTCTACGCGGTCGTCGGCGGCGTGGGCGGGCAGCTGCTGGGGCAGTTTGTGGCGCTGGCAGCGGGCTGGTTGTCTTCGGCGGGGGTGATCCCGCCGACGTCGATCAACTTCTCATCGACGAACTCGATGTTCGCGATCGCGGTCGTGATGGCGACCGTGTTGGTCTCGGCGTTGTACCCGGCGGTTAAGGCCAGCAAGAGCGCGAACCCCGGCCTGGCGCGGGCGTGGAAGATGCCCCCTGCTGAAGGCGATGAGCTCCGGCTGACGTTCCCGTTCACGGTGTCGGCCTACGACATCACGGGCATGGTGAGTTACCTCGCGGAACACTTCCGCCGGCACGATGATGCTGGGCTCGGCGCGTTTGCAGCGTCGGATGTCGCGATGGGGCGGACCGAAGACGGCGAGCTCTACGTCGCGACGGACCTGGCGTTGGCGCCGTTTGACCTGGGCGTGACCGAGCGGCTGACGCTGAAGGCGGTGGACTCGGAGATCGAAGGGGTGCAGGAGATCGGCGTCGTGGCGGAGCGGAAGTCGGGCGCTAACGGCGACTGGATCCGTTCGAACCGAAACTTCCTGAAGGACCTGCGGAAACAGTTTTTGCTGTGGCGGACGTTGTCGGCTGAGCGGATCGAGATGTATCGGCATGAGACGCTGACCACGCTGGGGGAGGCGAGCGAGACCGAGGACCCACACCAGAAGGTTGAGGCGTAAGCACACATGGCCAAGGGCGTGAAAAAGCCGAGGATGGACAAGGAGCTCGAAGAGTTCCGTTCGCTGATGAAGCCGCCGGGCACGTTTGACGACGGCTTCAGCTGGGCGGCGTTTCTGGGTGCGTTGTTCGTGGCGCTGATGATGGTGCCCGGGTCGATCTACATGACACTGGTGGCGGGGATGGGCGTGGGCCCCGCGGCGCAGTGGGTGACGGTGATCTTGTTCATTGAGGTGGCCCGCCGGGCGCACAAGACGATGGGCCGGGCGGAGCTGTTCACGCTGTTTTACATCTCCGGCGCGCTGATCGGTACCGCAGCGGTAGCCCAGGGCAACTTCCACGGCGGCATGGGCGCGCTGTGGGCGCAGTTTTACGCACAGTCCGATGCGGCGAACGCGACGGGGATCGCCGAGCGCTTGCCGAGCTGGGTCGCGCCGACGGACCCGGCGGTGATCGAGAAGCGCTCGTTGTTCATGGTCGAGTGGTTGCCGGTGATCGGCCTGATCGTGTTCACGATGATCATGGGCCGGCTGGACAACATGGTGCTGGGCTACGGCCTGTTCCGGATTACCAGCGATATCGAGAAGCTGCCCTTCCCGATGGCGCCCGTGGGCGCGCAGGGCATCCTGGCTTTGGCTGAAGAACAGGAAGAAGAAACCAAGCACGAGATCGATTTGGATGCGCCGCTGGAGACCGATGAATCCGGGGAGCCCAGCGCGAAGAGCTGGCGTTGGCGCGTGTTCTCGATCGGCTCGATGATGGGCCTAGTGTTCGGGCTAGTGTACCTGGGCGTGCCGATCATTACCGGCGCGCTGCTGGGCGACCCGATCACGCTGATCCCGATCCCGTTTATTGACTACACACAGCAAACCGGCGAGATCCTCCCGGCCTCGGCGGTGGGGATTGCGCTGGACGCGGGCCTGCTGCTTTCGGGCATGGTCCTGCCTTTCTGGGCGATGGTCGGCTCGTTCGTCGGCCTGCTGGTGACTTGGATCGTCAACCCGATCCTCTACGACGGCGGCATCCTGCAGGGGCTTGGCTACGAGGGCGGTGTCCTGAACAGCTGGAAGTCCGGCGACAACATGCAGGAGACGTTTTACAAGAACAACGTCGATTTCTACTTCTCGTTCTCGATCGGCGTCGGCCTGGCGATCGCGATCGCGGGCTTCATCTCCGTCGGCAAGGCCTACTACGCAGCCAAGCAGCGGGCCAAGCTCTCGGGGGAGTCGGTGTCGGACGAGTTCACGGGCGTGCCCGAAGGCCGCGGCGACATCAAGGGCTGGCTGATCGGTGCGGTCTACTTCGTCTCGACCGCGCTGTACATCGCGGTGTCCTGCTGGCTTTTGTACATCACCGATGGCCACGTCCCGACGGGCGTGATCGTGATAATGCTGTTCTATGCATTCATCTATACGCCGATCATTTCGTATGTCACCGCACGATTGGAGGGGATCGCGGGGGAGGTGATCGCGATCCCGTTCGTACGCGAGGCGACGTTTATTTTGTCGGGTTATCAGGGCGTAGCGATCTGGTTCCTGCCGATCCCGTTTCATAACTACGGCTCGATGACGGTCTTCTACCGGCAGGCGGAACTCACCGGCACAAGCTTCTGGTCGATCTGGAAGTCGGAGTTGTTGCTGACGCCGATCGTGCTGGTGGGCTCGTTGGTCTTCGCCCACTTCATCTGGCAACTCGGCGACATCCCAAGCTCGCAGTACCCCTACGCACAGGAGTGGTGGGAAGTCACCGCAGCTCAGCAGTCGCTGGTCTTCAGTTCGACGCTGGGCGGGTTCAGTGAATTCGAACAGGCGATCAACGGCGGTTACATCTTCGTCGGCCTGGTCTTGGGTGGGGTGTGTTTTGCCGGGCTGAGCTGGCTGGGGGCGCCGACCTTCTTGACCTACGGCATCGTGCGCGGCCTGAACCAAACCTTGCCGTTCTGGATCATCCCCCAGTTCATCGGCGCGCTGATCGGCCGGTACTACTTCCAGAAACGCATGGGTCTGATGTGGCGCCAGTATGTCCCGGTGGTGTTTGCCGGCTTCTCCTGTGGTGTCGGGCTGATCGGCACCCTGGGTATCGGCTTCACGTTCCTGACCAAGGCGGTGTTCAAGCTCCCGTACTAAGACCCGGACCCACCATGACTGATACAGCTTCTTCCAACACCATCCAGCGTGGCGACACGGTTATCCAGGTCGATGAGGTCAGCAAGACCTTCGCGCTCAAGGGCAAAGAAGTCGTCTACGCGCTGCGTGATGTGAGCGTCGATATTTTCCGTTCGGAGTATTTGTCGATCATGGGCCCGTCGGGCTCGGGCAAGTCCACGTTGTTCAATATCATCGGCGCGCTGGATAAGCCCAGTGGTGGGCGGGTTAAGATCGGGCCCTTGGACTTGACAGAGCTGACCTCGCGTCAGTTGGCGTATGTGCGGTGCAACTACATCGGGTACGTCTTTCAGGCGTACAACCTGATCCCGTCGTTGGATGCGACGAAGAACGTAGCGCTGCCAGGGATCTTCCAGGGGCTTTCCCCTGAGGAAGCCGACGCCCGTGCGATCAAGCGTCTGGAGCAGGTTGGGCTGGGCCATCGCCTGGACCACCGGCCCGACGAGCTGTCCGGCGGTCAGCAGCAGCGGGTCGCGATCGCGCGAGCGCTGATCAATGACCCGACGATCATCTTGGCGGACGAGCCCACGGCGAACCTGGACCTTAATACCGGCGCGGAGATCATCAAGATCCTGAAGGACCTTTCGGTGGACGAGGGGGTGACCGTGATTACGACCACCCACGACCACAAAATGCTCGCCAACTCGGACCGGGTGCTCTGGATCAAGGACGGGCAGGTTGATCAGATCAAGTCGGCCCACGAGTTGGACATTGAAGTGGGCGAAATCCAGATGGGCGGCGAGTCGCTTGAGTAACTACACTGATGTGTATTCACCGGTGCAGTAGTGCCCGCCGGCCCCCAATGGTCTAGACCGCCAGCGCAGGGAGCCCCCCTCCTCGCATAGACCCCGGATGTCGACTTAGGACGACGGTTGCCACTAAGGCCTTCTCGCAGGACCCCGGCTATGCCCGCCAGTGATTGGCTCACACACGCTGTTCCCCTTGATGACTTTGATGTCGATGCGCTGCTTGAGCGCGAGTGGCTTTGCACCAACGGCACCGGCGCGTACGCGATGGGGACGGCGGCGGCGTGCAACACCCGCCGATACCACGGGCTGTTTGTCGCGGCGACCCATCCGCCGGTCGGGCGCGTGGTCGCGCTGAATCAGGTGCTGGAACAACTGGTGATCCAAAGGGATGGCAAGCTCGCTGAGGCCCGTGGCCCGGTGCAGACGCTGGACCTGTCGACGTGTTTGTTCTACGACCAGCGGACCGGCGAGCGGATGCTCGAGCCCCACGGCTGGTCGATGCTCCGGCGGTTTGATCGGCGGATTAGTGTCCAGTGGATCTACGGGTACGGCCGGCTGGGTGTCCGGCGTGAATTGCGGTTGCACTGGAAACAACAGGCGGCCACGATCCGGTATCGGATCACCGGGCTTCATAAGGTCTCCAGCTCCGCGACTTTGAAGTTGTCGCCGATGATGACGCTTCGAGATTTTCATGGCCTGTTCACGCGGTCGGAGTTCGGCGACCCGCCGATCCGGACGCGAGTGCACGAAAAACATTCGGATGCGGTGGTGGCGAGCAACGGCTGGGTGGATGTGTCCTTGAGTGTGCCGGGGTCCAAGTTTATTAAGGAGCCGCAGTGGTGGTACAACCTGCGTTACCCGGTGGATGCCCAGCGGGGGCAAGGCGACCGCGAAGACCACTGGGTGCCCGGCCGATTCGAGGTGGCGTTGCCCGCCTCGCCGAAGGTCGATGTGACACTGACGGTGGCGTTGGGGACCGAGCCGGTGGAGCCGGTGGTGCAATCCGATGAGCGGGCGAAGCATCTACGCCCAATGCTGGATCGGCTTCAGGCGCAGTTCCAGCGGGGCCAGGCGATTGTGCCAGCGACCTATGGTGGTGTGAACGACGAAGAAGACGAGTTTGTGGATGAGGAGCTGCCGCCGACGGTGCCGGACCGGATGGTGCGTAGCCTGACGCTGGCGGCGGATGACTTTGTAGTGGACCGGACGCTGAAGGGGGAGAAGCTCAGCACGATTCTCGCGGGGTTCCCGTGGTTTGCCGACTGGGGCCGGGACACGTTTATCGCGCTGCCGGGTCTGCTGCTTTGCACCGGCCGATACGACGAGGCGCGGGGGGTGCTGAAGACGTTTGCGGGCTCGATTCGGCGGGGGCTGGTGCCCAACCGGTTTGATGATTACGACGAGTCGGCTGCCCACTACAACACGGTGGATGGTTCGCTTTGGTACGTGCACGCAGCGTTGGAGTACCTGCGTCATACCGGCGATCGCGAAAGCTGGGACGCCTGGCTGGGCGCAGCCTGCCGATCGATTCTTGATGCGTATGCGCAGGGCACCGACAACGACATCCGCATGGATGCCGATGGCTTGATTACTGCGGGGCATGCGGGGACGCAGTTGACCTGGATGGATGCCGCGGCGGTCGATGAGGGTGGGCGGTACACCGTGTTTACCCCGAGGCATGGTAAGGCGGTCGAGATCAACGCGCTGTGGTACAGCGGTTTGGCGGGCATGGCTGAGGTAGATCAAGCGCAGGGCTCGAAGTGGGCTGACCTGGCAGAGCGGGTGAAGACGTCTTTTGCCCGGGTGTTCTGGAACGATGCACTGGGGTGCTGTTACGACCATGTCTATCGCGGCGCGGACGGCAGCGAGCAGGCGGATGCTTCGGTTCGGCCGAACCAGGCGTTCGCCGCTGCGTTGGCGCGTTCGCCGTTGTCCGATGCGCAGCGAGTCAAGGTGGTGCGTGCGGTGTCGAAACACTTGGCCACGCCCGTGGGTTTGCGCACGCTGCCTGAAAGCGATCCGCACTACCACGCTGACTACGCCGGCCCGCAGTTCGGCCGAGACGAGGCGTACCACCAAGGCACGGTTTGGCCTTGGTTAATAGGGCCTTTCGCTGAGGCGGTATTGCGGATCGGCTGGTTCAGTGATGACGCGAAGGGTCAGGCCTGGGGGATTATCTGTCCGTTGGTTGATCGCGCGTTGGGTGATGGGTTGGGTCAACTCCATGAAATCCACGAGGCGAAGCCGCCGCATGCGCCGCGCGGCTGCGTCGCGCAGGCGTGGTCGCTTGCGGAAGTGTTGCGTGTGTTGACGCTCATCCAAACCGGTGAGTGACTAGCGCCGCGCGCGCATTGCTGACATTGAACTCGCTTCGTGCTTGCGTGGATGACACTTTGCATCTACGCAACGAACCTCGCAGAAATGCAATACAAATCGCGTTGCAATTATTGGTCTCCGCGCGAACAGGCAACATTGGAATAACACAGCATCGGCATGATTCCTCGCAACACTTGCAGGAGGATATGCATGCTTCTACGTGCTCGGAACGGATTCACGCTGATCGAGTTGCTTGTTGTGATTTCGATCATCGCGTTGCTGATTGGGATTTTGTTGCCGGCGTTGGGGGCCGCTCGTAAAGAATCAACTGCTGTGGGCTGTGCTGCCAACCAGCGTTCAGTCGCCCAGGCGATGACCGGTTATGAAACCACCAACGACGGGTTCTACCCGCCTTCTTATCTGTACGCGGACGGCCCAAACAGCAAGACTTGGGATGAAGCCGACCAGCGACTAGGTGGCAACGATGCCAATGGCTACATCCACTGGTCTTTCTTCTTGTTTGATATCGACACGGTGTCCAACGAGTCTTTCCGGTGTGGTGAGTTTGAGCATGGCGGCGTGCCGGCGACGAACCCGCATCCGGACTATGAACTAGATGGACAGCAGGCAGCCAACCCTGGGATTGTTGACCGGCAAGTCGGTTTTGTGGCGTTCGCAGCCAATGCGGTGCTGATCCCTCGAAATAAATTTGTCGGTGCCAACCGAAGCAATATCTTGGTCCGTGCGGGCACCGTACGCAGTGCCTCCGACACCATCATGGCCTCAGAGTTCAACGACAACTGGCGTGCGATTACAGACACGGTTGCCGGTGCCAACATCAGCAAGTCTCACCGTCCCGTGAATGCTTTGCGGGGCTTGAGCAGCGGCACCGGCGACAACATCTTCAGTGAGCCCGCTGGCGGTCCACGATGGATCTACTCCCGGTCCACGGACTTGTATCCGTTCAGCCAGATCGAAGTCGATAACCCCGGCAACTTGATCAGCGACGGAAATTCAGAAATCAACGCGGTCGGGCGTCACCACCCCGGCGGGGATGACACCCGGGGCGGCACCACCAACTTCGTGTACGCGGATGGCCACACTGAACGAAAGCTGGTCCATGAGACGCTTGACGAACGCGAGTGGGGCGACCGCCACTACAGCATCACCGGCGATCAATCGATCGTGCCAGCGGAATAAGACTTCACACCGGGCGGCTTAACGGCCGCCTTGTGTTTTTTGCAGGCGAGGGGAAGGCCCTGCCGGTCTCGGCATCGCGGCAATCTCCAATCAAAGCCGGCCCCGCCGGCGCAACAAGTTCATGGTTTGCCGACAGCGTGTGCTGCTCGGTGCGTGGTTCCTACATCCATGTTTTTGGAGGCAGAAGCGTTATGAAGGTTCGTTTTAAGACATCTCAGCTGTTGGTGGCTTTGACCGCCAGCACCGTTGCCCCGCTCGCCGCGGCTCAACCGACGGTCATCAACATCAGCGGCGCCACCCTGTTCCGTAACTTCTTCACGTCCAACAACGCCAGCTCGCACGACTTCCTCGACGTCGATGGTGACGGCCGCGTGACCGGCAGCAGCCCCGGCGTGGTCGACCAGCTCGGCCAACCCCACTTCTTGACGGACGCATGGAACGGCATCGCTGACGGCAACGTTGGCAGCAACGCCAGCAGCAACGCCCACTGGCGCGTGCAGTACAAGGCGGTCGGCTCGGTCAACGGTCTGCAAGACCTCATCAACTACCGCAGCGCCGCGTTTGCCGCCACCACGGCACCCACTTTCCTCGGTGGCAACGACTACGACGACACCGGCCTGTCTCCGATCGGTGACCCCGCGACCGTCAACCGTACCCAGTTCGCTCTGGGCACCAACCCCGGCCCGGTCGGCCCCGGCGTGGCTTCGAACCCAGCCTTCGTCCCCTACCTCTCCAACGGTGTCGGCGGCCAGCGCATTGACATCGCCCCCCTGGACGTGCCCACCGTCGCCGCGGTTCAGTCCGGCTCGGCAGGCAACGCCTTCTGGGGCAACAGCCCCAACAGCAACGGCTACGGCCAGAACCAGATCACCTCGGCAACCGGGTTCTCCAACCAGCTGATCACCACCACCCCCACCCAGACCGGCGATGCCGCGGTCAACTTCAACACCTCGTCGCCCGACGGCAACACCGTGTTTGACACCCAGGTCGCCTGGAGCCCGGTGGCCTTCATCACCAACCGTGGTGTCGGCTGGGAAGACCGCGACAGTGACGGCAACGTGGGCGATGTTTCGAAGTCCGAACTGCAGCACCTGTTCGTCTCCGGCCGGACCGCCAGCGGCGAAAACCTCTTCGCTGTCACCCGCGACTCGGGTTCGGGCACGCGTAACGCTGCGATGAACTCGATCGGTGTTGACCCCTCCTGGGGCCGTGGCGACAACCAGAACGACGGCGGCCGCAGCTCGGCTAACGACAATCTGGGCAACCTCGAATGGACCAACCGTCAGAGCTCTAGCCGTCTGGCTGACGTCGTCGAAACCCACCGCCTCGCGGTTGGCTACACCGGCCTGCAGGGCAGCTCGGCCGCAGCGGCGGACCGTCTGTCGGGCAAGTTCGAGATCCTCAACATCCAGAACGACATCGTCTCTGGCTTCGTTGACGATGGCACCTTCGAGTACGTCCGCCCCAGCACCGCAACCGTGCTGAACACCGACGACGCTCGCACCGGCTACCAGGTCGGCGGTGCTCAGACCTTCGCGACCGTTGGCGATCCTCGTAGCCAAAGCGAGATCGGCGGCGAAGCAGGCAACACCAACCCGCAGATGGAAAACAGCGAAGCGGCGGCTTACGTCAACAACATCACCCGCTCGATCGAAGCCTTCGTCTCGGCCCCGGCCGACCCGGCGAACTTCGGGACGCCCGGTGAACTGCTTGCGGCAGGCTTCACGCTCGTGCAGGCCATCGACGCCCTGCCGAACGTCAGCGGCGGCAACTACGAAGAGTTCGTGGCTCAGGCCCCGGTCGCTTCGCTGCAGGCCTACACCCTGGCCAACAGCTTGCTGAACACCAGCCAGAACCCCGGCACCTACGGCACGGTGAACTCCGCTGGCTTGTCCGGCAACCGCGCTTCGGGCGGCACCTACTCGGACGATGCGGTCGTCGCTGCGGCTGGCGGCACGGCAGGCACCAACTGGGTGGACAACAACGGCACCGTCCTGGGTGAGATCCACACCCTCGCGGCCCGCAACGAAATCGCTGGTGACTTCAACGGCGATGGCGCTCGTAACCTCGACGACGCTGAACGCATGGTCGACGCAGTGCTGGCCGTGGAAGCCGGCACGCTCGCTGACCGTGCGGCCTGGGCTGCGGCTCCGGGTGCAGCGGCCAACGATGGCGACCTGATCATGGAAGTGGTCGGCGACTTCGACGGCAACGGCAGCTTCGACCGTGAAGACCTCCGTTACTGGGCGGACGGCCTGGCGATGACCACCACCGGTGGCCGTGTGCTTGACCGTAAGGCTGGCTTCATGGCGATCGACACCGAGTTCGGCGGCAACACGTTCGGCACCACCTTCGGTGGCACGCTCTCCACTGTCTACGCCAGCGGCGACTCCCGTGGCGACATCGCTGGCAGCACCAGCGGTGCCAACGCAGGCGGCCTGTTCCAGGGTCATGACAGCGTTATCGACCAGCAGGACATCGACGCGGTCTTCGCTGAGTTCGTCGGCTTGGACCAGGACAGCACCGGCGGTGTGGAATGGTCCAACCTCAACGAAGCGGTGTTCTCCGACCTGTCGGCGGACATGACCGGCGACCTGGTCATCAACTCTGCGGACGTTGACGAGCTGGTCGAGGACATCCTTGGCACCGAGTACGGCGACGCGAACCTGGACGGCTCCGTGGACCTCTTGGACTTCGGCGTCTGGCGTGCGAGCTTCCTGGGTGGCTCCGGCGACCTGGGCTGGGCGGACGGCAGCTTCAACGGCGACCTGGCGGTTGACCTGGTCGACTTCGGCATCTGGCGTGCGAGCTTCCTGGGCACCGGCGGCAGCCCGGCCCTGGCGGCGCTGGCGACCGAAGAAGCCTTCGCGTTGGCGACCGTGCCCGAGCCGGCCAGCCTGGCGTTGTTGGGCATGGGCGGCCTGCTGGCGATGCGTCGTCGTCGTCAAGCCTGAAGCCTGTGACTTCACTTAAACCTTAAACCTGCTTTTTTTCACCCCTGTTACTTACCTTTTTTGGATTCAAGGAGAAGACTATGTTTGCTAAGACCATGACTGCATTGGCCCTGGGTCTGACCGCCACCGGCGCCCAGGCTCAGATCGACCTGCTGATCGACCCGGTTTCGGGCGAGTTCATCATCGAGAGCGCTTCGGAAGTGCAGATCGATGCGTACTCGATCGAGATCCTCGGCGGCGTGGGCACGTTCACCGAGTCGGTGTTCGTGACCGAGTTCCCGACCCCGTTCGGCACCTTCTTCGTCGGCCCCCTGGGTCAGACCGACCCGCTGTTCTCGCCGACGCTGATCTCCGAACTGTCGACCAGCTCGTCGTTCCCGGTCCCGGCCGGCCAGACCTCGTTGGGTTCGGGCCTGTTCGTGCCCAGCGGTTCGTTCGACGCGTCGAACTTCGAGTTCGACGTGCTGGTTGGCCAGAGCCTGCTGCCCACCACCGTGACGATCATCCCTGAGCCCGCGACCGTGGGCCTGTTCGGTGTCGCCGGTGCCCTGGCACTGGTCCGCCGCCGCCGCGCCGCCTAAGGCCGGTTGGAAAATTGACCTTGCAAAAGGCTCGGGGCCGAGAGGCTCCGGGCCTTTTTATTCGACAGATCGTGTCCGGGCATGCATCATGCAGCGATGGACTTCATCAAAGCCTTGCGTGTAGACCCCGACCACTTTCGCCTGAAGAAGATCGACCCGGGAGACACCCTGGGGCATGACGACAAAGCCAAAGCCCGTGCACAGTCCGACGAGCTTTCGGTTGAGCTCCGCGAGCTGCAGCGCCGTCTCTATGGCGAGGGACGGCGCTCGTTGCTGATTGTGCTCCAGGCGTTGGACGCAGCGGGCAAAGACGGCACGATCCGGCGAGTAATGGGCGGGCTCAACCCGCAGGGCACGCGCGTCGCCAGCTTCAAGCGGCCGACCGAAGAAGAGCTGGCTCATGATTTTCTCTGGCGCGTCCACCGCCAAACGCCCGGGCGAGGCATGGTGGGGATCTTCAACCGTTCACACTACGAGGATGTCTTGGTTGTTCGGGTTCATAACTACGTGCCTCGGAAAGTGTGGTCCAAGCGTTACGAGCGGATCAATCAGTTTGAAAAGATGCTTCACGAGGAAGCGGACACCACCATTGTGAAGTTGTTTCTGCACATCAGCCCGGAGGAACAACTGGAGCGGTTCAAGGATCGGCTGGATGAGCCGGCCAAGCACTGGAAGCTGGACCTGGGCGACTACGACGAGCGTGAGCATTGGCACGACTATCAGAAGGCGTATCAAGACGCGCTGGTGAAGACCAGCACGCCCTGGGCGCCGTGGTACGTGATCCCCGCGAACCGCAAGTGGTTCCGCGACCTGGCGGTGTCCAACGTGCTGGTGGAGACGTTGAAGAAGATGAAGCTCAAGGACCCCGAGCCGAAGGTGGATTTAAACGAGGTGCTTCGCCGATATGAACAGGCGGCAGCCAACCCGTTGTGAGGCTGCGGAACCGACCTGTTGGAGAACATGATGCGGACGCTTGGGATTGCTTTGCTGTGTTTGAGTCTGGTGGTTTTGGCGGGGTGCAAGTTTCGGGTCACCGACCTGACTTCCGGCAACGTGTACTACACCACGAAGATCAAGAAGCTGGACAGTGGCACGATCCGCTTCCGCGACGCCCGGACCCGCAACCGTGTGCGCTTGTCATCTTCCGAAGTTGATCGGATCTCCGGGCAGGCGTTCCGCGAGGCTTTGGAAGCTTACGAGGCGGAAGCGTCGGCGGGCGAGTGACCGAACGCTTGGCGTGCGGCGTTCTGGAACTCGCGTCGCAGGTCTGAGCCGTCGCTGTTAAAGAGATCACTGGCCTGCACGAGCAGGATGTAGGCCAGGCCAAGAGTGGGATCGACCCAGAGCTGGGTGCCGAACGCGCCGCCTCCGCCGAAGCTGCCGGGTGATAGCGCTTCGGTTACGCCTTGCGGTTCGCAGATCAGACAGAAGCCCAGCCCCCAGCCGCTGCCTGGCAGAAAGCCCGCTTCCAAGCCTTGGGTTTGTAGCGTGCAGATGTGGTCAATGCTTTCGGGTTGCAGGATGACGCGGCCGTGGTGTTGACCCCGGTTGAGCAGCATCTGAGCGAAGCGGGTCTGGTCGTGCAGCGTGGACATCAATCCCGCGGAAGGCCACATGCCGACATGAATTTGGCAGTAAGGTGCTTGCTCGATCGGAGCCAACTCAAAACCATCGCCGTTGTCGGCTTGTTGATAGATCTTGGCGACCCGGTTGCATTGGGTTGGTGTCAATTGGTATGCCGTGTCGTCCATGCCCAGCGGCGCGAAGATGTGCTGCTGGAAGTAAGCGTCCAAAGGTTGGTCGGCGAGGACTTCCACGATCCGGCCAGCGACGGAGAA
This sequence comes from Phycisphaeraceae bacterium, assembly GCA_965230305.1. Classification (GTDB taxonomy): domain Bacteria; phylum Planctomycetota; class Phycisphaerae; order Phycisphaerales; family Phycisphaeraceae. Next base: position 1,820,250 of record OZ245998.1, read on the forward strand.
GCCTGGGCCGTAGAGCCAAGCGCTGCCGGGCTCAAAGGCCAGCGGGGCTGCTGCGTGCAGGCGCATGGCGTCGTCGAGGCTTGGGGCTTCTTGGGTATCGATCTGCGTGAGGCCGCTGGTGTGCGTGATCAGGTCGCGGATCGTGATCGGGCGGTGTGGCGGTTGGCCGGACTCAAGAAGCAGGTTGGCAAAACAAGGCAGGTGATCGGCAACGGGGTCGTCCATGCGAAGCCGGCCTTGCTCGGCAAGCTGGTGAATTGCGACCGCGGTGTACAGCTTGGTCATCGAGGCGATGAAGAACAAGCTGTTCATCGTCATCGGGCGCTGGTGTTCGATGTCCGCCATGCCGGAGCATGACGCGTGAAGCACTCGGTTTTGCGTAGCGACCCCAGCCACCACCCCGGCGACCTGGCCCGTTTTCACGAAGCGATGCAAGGCAAGGTCGATCGCGGGGTGACAAGCAGCCGACGGGGCGGGGGGGTTCATTGTCATGGAGCGTGATCTCAAGCCAAGTGAAGGGAAGCGGAACAATCGGTTCACGAAACGGACGCCAAGCACGGGAACCTTTTTCATCCAAGAGTCGAACACGCGGGATAAGCATAGAAAAAGCCCCCGCAGAGCGAACTCATGCGGGGGCTTTGGGGGGGAGATGGGCCATACTGGACTTGAACCAGTGACCTCCTCGATGTCAACGAGGCGCGCTAGCCAACTGCGCCAATGGCCCGTCGAGCCGAGCATTATCGCGTGCCGGGGTGGGATGTCAAGGCGTAGGGGTGGGGGTGGGCGGGGCCGATTGATGGGCCAGAAAGCCCAGGGCGGCGTAGACGCGGGCGTCAGCGAGCAGGCCTTGCTGGGTCTGCTCTTGGAGCCAAGGCAAGGGCTGGTCCAAGGGGCAATGGCGGACGGTGATGTTTTCGCCCTGGACCCCGCCCCCGGCATGCTGGCGTGTCAGGCCGGTGGCCAGGAAGACGTGGGCGGTTTCATCGGTGAGGCCGGTGGAGCTGGCGACATGGAAGGCGTGCTGCCAATGGGTGGCGGTGTAGCCGGTCTCCTCCAGAAGCTCGCGTTGGGCGGCGGTGAGGAGCGATTCCTCCGCGAAGTCTGCTTCGTCCCGGGCCAGGCCGGCGGGGAGCTCGAGGGTGAAACAGTGAACGGGGATGCGGTCTTGCTGCACCAAGACAATTTGATTGTCGTCCGTGATGGCGATAACGGCGACGGACTCGATCGAGCCGGGGCGGCGGGCGTATTCCCAGTGTCCTTCACGGACGAGTTGAAGGAATCGGCCGGCGGCAAGGAGGGTGGGTTCGGGCGGGGTGCTCATGCAGGGAGGATAGCTTGCGCACGAAAAAGCACCGGCCAAGTCAAACGGACCTTGGCCGGTGCATCTAGGGGAGGGCGTTTGGCCTGGCCAGCCGAGCATCTTGGCTCGGTGGCGAGGCCTGAAGAGCCGGGCTCGGAGGGGGAGCCGAGCCCGGCCGTCGGTGTCAACAGGGACACCCGCCAGCCGAAGTAGGGGGGCACCATCGGCTGACATTTAGATACGCGAGAGTTTTGTAAAGAACCCGCAATGAAAAACAGGATTCACCGTGGTTTAGCTCTTTGGGGTGAGTGCAATCCAGCTCGCATACAGCGCCAAGCCGCTGAGGATCGCGGCGGTGAGAAATGTTGTCGAGGCATACCACACGCTGATGTCAGCGTTTATAGGCACCGCGGAAATCAAGTAGGCGACGCCGAGGCTCATGACACCACCCAGCAGGCCAGCGAATCGCAGGGCAGATAAAAGAGCAATGATTTGCAGGCTGGCGATGATGACCGTCCAGAGCCAGATGCTCGGGTGGTGCGGTTCGAGCAGTGCTGTGATGAGCAAAACCGAGGCGCCAAAAAACAATCCATTGGCAAGCCAAGCCTTGCGGAGCCAGCGGTGCAGGAGCAGCAGTGTGAATGCTGCAAGCATGCCACGGGAAATGCCTTGGAAGGTTGCTGTGATGCCTGCGGTGGCTAATAACTTGGGGCCGCCGCCGGGACCGAGGTTGGCCCCCATGGAAGGCAGCAGGGTCGGGCAGCAGCCGAGGATGACCAGGAACTGCTCGGCAAGCACCAGGCCGGTGCCGATGCTCAGGCCGATCAGTAGTTCGCGGCCAACCAGCGGCGAACGGACATGCCCGTGCCAAAGACACTTCCATCCCATCACGAACTTGGGCCAGTTCCGTCGGGCCAAAGGCTCAAAGGCCAGATAGATCACCGCGACCGCGACGGCTTGGAAGACCGCCATCGACACTCCGGTGTAGAGCGAAGACATTTCCGCAGCGATCGCTTTGACATGACGGGTGATCAGAAACCAGCTCCCGATCCCCAACAGGACACAGACGATGAACAGGCGCACCGCGACTCGTCGGTCTGTCAATCCAAGACGCTGATTCTGCCAAGCGAGAAAGCCGCCGGAGAACAAAGCCAAGCCCACAATGAGCGCTCGCGCGGCGGACTGCCAGCCGCTTAAACCCGAAGGTTGCTCGTAGGTGACGGGCGTCAAGGAGGAGTGCACGTTGAAGTACACAATCTTGCCGCCCGAATGCGCCGCTTCGACGCGCAACTCCTCGCCCGGCCGGGTTGGTGATGGCCCTTTCCAGATCGAAACATCTTCCGCAACCACCGGCACGGTGTCGGGGAAGTTCGCGGGGACAAATTTGTCAAAATCCAATCCCGCGAGCTCGAATGCTGGGGACCAATCCAACATAGTGCGGTTGCCCGGCCATTGGCGCGGGATGTGGTAATAGCGCACCAGGTGGCCGCGCATGTCCAGCCGAACCCGCACGCCGCCCAGGCCGATCGGAGGGCGGACGATTTCATAGGGGTCGGTTAATGGCTTTTGTGACACGACCCGAGACTCGCCTTGGCGGTGTTCCCAGAGCAGAGCAGAAGGGTGGGTTTGGGCTAACACGTCGCCTTGGATGAGCTCGGGGTTGTTCCGCGCCGCATCAATAAAAAGCGGGTCCACCAGATAATTGCTGGAGTGGTCCAGCCAGTCATCTGGCTGACCCTCCAATGTTTGAATCACATGCAGTGCGCGGTCCTGGAGCTGTTCGGGGGACGACTCCAAACCCGCGCGAGGCACCAGGAACGTGTGCTCCGCCAGTCCGATTACGCCGATCAACGCTACGACAAACACCGCAAAGGCGACGAGGATTTCCTTCCGCCGAACCCGCGCCGACTCGCCCGCGGCGGAGAGCACGCCGGGGTCGATCAGGCGTTGCTCTTTGACCGCTTCGAGCAGCGGGTCTTCGCCCAAAGCGGACCAGACTTCGTAGCAAGAACGCGGTCGTTCACTCTGGTCAGGATGGATGCACGCGCGGACCATCGCTTCGACCCGAGGCTCGAATCGCCGCAGTTGGCTTGCTGCAGAGCTGAGGGGGATGTCTTCCCGCCAAGGCTTGCCGTCGTACGCGGGCTGGCCGGTCATCAGTTCAAACAGGACCATGCCCAGGCCGTACAAGTCCGACTGCACGGTCGAGGGTTCGCCCTGGGCGACTTCGGGGGCGAGGTACTGCAGCGTGCCCGCTGCTTCTAGCCGCTTTTCGGGGTCTAGGCCCGCAGCGATCCCGAAGTCCGTCAGCGCGACTCGGCCATCGGCTTCCACCATGATGTTGCCCGGTTTCAGGTCGCGGTGAAGCACCCCCGACTCGTGGGCCGCTGTGAGCCCGGCACAGAGCTGACGCGCGATCGTTAGCGCCTCCTCTCGCTGAACTTGTCCCCGCCTGAACACCTCGCGCAGGGTTTGTCCGTGCAGCAGCTCCATCGAGATCAGCAGTTCGTCGTTTTCGTCGCCCTCGAAGGTCGAGGCGTCGAAGACGCGCACGACGTTGCGGTGGGTGACCCGCCGGGCCAGCTTGGCTTCACGGATCAGGCGGCGGCCGGCTTCGGTCAGTTGGGCGTAATGGGGGTGCAGCACCTTGACCGCGACCGGCTGGTTCATCACCAGATCGTCAGCGTGGTAGACCTCACCCATCCCACCGTAACCCAGCCGGGCCCCCACCCGGTACCGGTCGGTGAGTTGTCTGCCGGGCTCAAAGCGGGGCGGTTGGTTCGTTTTATTCGTCGTGGGCGAACGCAATGCCAGGTTCGGCAACATCGTTTGCGTAACATCGTGCCGCAGCAACGACTCGACCTGTTGCTGGAGCTCTTGGTCGTCGCCGCAGCGTTGCGTTAACCACGCTTCGACTTCCTTTGCCGGCTGATCACGGGCTTCGATGAATAGGTCTTTGATCTGCTCGAAGCGCTCGCGGGAGGAGTCGGGCATGCCTACAGGTCCTCGCTGAGCTTGTGTTTCAGCCAGGCCCTGGCCGTCGCCCAATCCCCCTCGACCGTCCTCGCACTGACCCCCAAGGCCTCGGCCACCTCGGGCACAGTTAGGCCGCCGAAGAAACGCATCTCGACCACCTTGGCGCCGCGCGGGTCCAGCTCAGCGAGCTGTTGCAGCGCCTCGTCAAGCGCCAGCAGGTTCGTGTCCGGCTCGACCTCGATCTTGATTTGTTCATCGAACGTGACCCGGCCCAAATCTCCGCCGCGCTTCTGTCGTTTCTCACTCCGCGCCAAGTCCACCAGCGCTCGACGCATGGCCTGAGCACCCAACGCCAGGAAATGGCTCCGGTTTTTCCAGTCCACCCGGTCCTGCGCGATCAGCTTCATGAACGCTTCGTGCACCAATGCCGTGGGCTCAATTTTGTGAGCCCACGGGTGCTCGTGATATAGCAACGCCTCGGCCGTGCGACGCATTGGCAGGTACAGCTTGTCCAAAAGTTGCTCAGCTGCGCTTGGATCCCCTGATGCCAACCGATTCAGCAGGACTGTCAGCTCAGTGTTCTCAGGATGGGGATCAGGGTTCACCATCGCCTTGTTCCCCGGCGAAAGAATTGTCCCTAGTGTTCAGTTAATGAGAACCGCCACATCGATCATAGCTGGGGCGAATACCGACTAAATTGACCCGAAGCCTAGCGTTCATACGAGCTTACCCGAAAGAATACGGACTGACCCATCCTGGATTCAGTCAGCACCCATAAACGGAAGCAGCTTCCAAGGTTCAAATTTGTCGCTCGAGTCTGCAACATCTTCCGGCAGAGCGAGTTCTTCTGGGGTTTGGCTAGCGTCATTCGCTGCTGGGGGCGTCTCCGGCACGGATTCGGCTTGCGTTGGTGCCTGCTCGGGGGCAGGCTCGGATTCTGGCGCTGGGTTCAGAACCGGATCCGCGGCATCGGGCAGCGTCGGCACCAGAGAGGCCGAAGCCGAATCGGGGGCGTTGGTGTCGCCAGCGGCGGCTTCAACGATCGGGGCCGCGGGGGTTTCGGCGCCCGCAGTGCTCATCTCCCGGAGTTGGGTGACCAACACCACGCCGACGATCAACGCCACCACGAGCACCATCAGGCTCACCGCCATCATGGCCATGCCCAGGCGTTGCGAACGGGCGAACATCTCACGGGTCTGCAGTTCATGGGCCTCGGCCTGCTCGGCGATGGCCTCGACGGCCTCAGCGTTCGAACGGCTGGAGGCTGAGACCTGTCCCAGCGTTCCGCTGAGGTGATCCAGCATCCCCGCCTGCTGTTCGCGGGCTTCCTGGATCTGCGTATTCATCTTGCCCAGCGTCTCATCCTGCTGATTCGCAGCACCCGCGAGGTTGTCCAACGCCACCGACAGGCGGGTGGAGGTTTCATTCTGGTTCAGGATGTTCTCGTGGATCGCCTGAAGCACCTGCGTTTGCCGCTGGGTGGTTTCCGGGATCGACTTCAGGGCTTCGGGCAGCTGCTCCATCATGGTGAGCATGCGGTCGCCTCGTTCGGCCTGCTCTTCCATGTGTTTGCGCATCGCGGACATGGTGTCCACGACCTGCGAGTAGCCCTGCTTGATCTGAAGCAGCGAGGCTTCGCGCTGGGTTTCTTCCGGCGGTCGAACGGCGACTTCGACGGGCTTGTTCTTCTTGAGCCAGCCAAACAGCCCCCGACGGGCTGGACCAGCGGTGGCGGTCCCTGAAGCCGATGGCACCTCCAAGCTCGCCTCGGGCTTGGAAGTCTGGGTCTTGGGTTCGGTGACGGTCTTTGCGTCGTGGTCCAACGCGGTTCTCCTCTTCTCCCTGATGCCTCTCCTAGGACAAAGCCACGCACCCGTGCAGCCTTAACGACAGGCTGGGTGCATCATGCCCAGACGTGCCTTCAGCGTCAACGCCAAATCAGGGAATTGAGGGTGATTCACACGATTGAAGCGCTATGATGACAGCTATGGCGTGCAACATCGATGCAAAAGGCAAGGCGATTCGATTGATCGGCGGGGTGATCACCTGTGCCGTCGCCGCGCTGCTCGCCATCCTGACCGCTTTAGAGGTTTTGCCCGAGTGGGGTTGGTGGGCGGTGCTGGGCACCCTGGCGGGGGGCTTGTTTCAGGTTTACGAGGGCTGGTCGGGCTGGTGCGCGTTGCGGGCCATCGGGGTCAAGACGCCCTGGTGAGCCTCGTTGGCGCGGGGCGGGGTATCATCCAAGCATGATGAAGCATCTATTGGCGGTAATTTGTGCGATCGGGCTCATCGGGCAGGTGCAGGCGCAAACGGAGGTGCAGCTCCGCCCCGTGTTTGTGCAAGGCCAGTCTGCGACCTACGAGCTCTGGTCTCAGCGTGAACAGACCGCCACGATTTCCAACGGGCAGGAAGAGCAGAGCTTCACGACCGTGATCGAGTTTGAGGGCCAGGTCACCTGGTCGGTGCAGTCGGTCCGCAGCAACGGATCGGCCGAGTGCGTGCTCGAGTACGACTGGGTCAAGATCACCCTCACCGGGCCCGAAGGCGAGGTGATGGAGAACGACTCCCGCCGCGGCTCGGGGGATGAGCCCGGCGTGCATGCCATGACGCAGGCCATCGCCGGCCGCCCGCTGACAGTGGACGTTCAGCCCGACGGCACCGTTCGGTCGGTCGACGGCATCTCTGCGATCCAACGGGAACTCGACGACCCCGAATCCGCCCCCGAAGAGCGCGAATTCATCGCCACCGCGGAGGAGCTGGCGCTGCTGGCTGCAGCGCCCGCGACGCTGAGCGCCGGCCGGGGCTGGACCCATGGCTACGACCTGCCTCATGAGCTGGGCGAGATCCGCTACGACCACAGCTACACCCTGGACGGAGTGTCGGTCATCGAGAATGTGCCGGTCGCGACGCTGACCTACGACGCGGAGATCGATTTCACGCCGGACATGAGCGAGGTGCCCCCGGGCGTGCAGGTGGATGTCCGCATGACGGAGGCGGAGTCGCAAGGCATGGTGCTGTTCGATTTGGACCGGAAAGAAACCGTTGGGCGGCACGGCACGCAGCACACCCGCATCGAGGTCGTTGCCTCGGCGGGGGGGCAACGCTTTGTTCAGACGGTCGAAGAGCGTCGTCAAGAACAGGCGTTGCGCATCTCCGAAGAGTGAGTCACCGGGGCGGCGAGTTTTTAGAACTCAAAGCCGCCGCTTAGGCCGCGCCACCGCCCCAGCCCGCCTGGCGATTCCCCCTCGTACTCCAGCCAGCGCAGCTCCTGGATTTGCCACTGGCCTTGGGCGTTTTGACGCCAGACCATGCCCCACTTGGTTTCGTGAGGCAGCCCCGCGGTGTCGAGCCCGCCGACGTTGAGTCGGGTCTTCACCGTCAACACCGCGATCACTTCATCCGCCACGCCGGCCTGCTGGCCGACCAACAGCTCGGAGACTTCTTGGGTGTGGATCGTGTCCGGCTGAATCTCGCCGACGAAAAACAGCTCCAACGCCAGCCGGTTGGCCCACATTTCGCCCGTGGGCCCGGTGAGCACCGCGTGCTCGGTGAAGTGCGACATAAACGCGGCCTCATCAAACGGCGCGGTCGAATCCAGGACCGAAGCGACCCGGTCAGCGACCGCTTCGCGTTGCGTTTGAACGACATGCGACACGGCATAGACGCCCAGCCCCAACAGGGCGGCGACGCCCGCAGCCGCCCATAGCCGCTTGTCCGCGTTGCGATTCGCCACGACCCCAAGCCCGCCCGCGGCAATCGCCATCAGCCCGACCAGCACCCAAGGCGATTCAAAAAGCCAGGCCTCCCAGAACGGTGTGTGCGGCACAGTCATACGCTCATCGTACGCCTTCGCGCTTGAAGGGGTTCTGCCCGGCCTTCTTCAAAGTCCGAGAACCCACTCCGCCGATCTCACGGGTAGCGCGATGGCTGCGTCCTCTCCCACCACCGATACGTTGGCCCGAAACCTCGCGGCCTTGGCCCGGCATGAGCCCGAGTTGGCCCAGCGTCTGCGCGACACCGCGCCTGCGGCGCTCAATTTGGCCCCGTCTAAATCCGGCCCGCTGACCGCCAGCCTGGATCAACCGGGCAAGCGGCCGGTCGCGCTGGCGTCGCGTTACGACCCGCTGGCCGAGGCCGACAAACTGATCGCGGCTGCCGATCCCGCGGCACACCCGACGCTCGTCGTCGTGGGTTTTGGGCTCGGCCACCACGCCGCCCAGCTTGCCGCCAAGCTCAGCCCGAGCAACCTGCTGATCCTCTTTGAGCCCGACGAGTCGCTGCTCCGTGCCGCGTTGGAACACGTGGACCACAGCCAATGGCTGAGCAAGACACACGTGGTGTTCTTCACCGGTCGGCCGGACCGCAGCGTGCTGTCCCAACGCCTGGAGAAGCGGGCGGCACTGATCACGCAGGGCTTGCACATGGTCGCGCATCCGCCGACGCGTCAGCTTCATGGCGAGGCGATCGCTGAGTTCGGGCAGCACCTCACGGACACCGTGGCGTTCCTGCGGACGGTCGTGGCGACAACGCTGGTGAACGCAGCCCGCACCGGTTTCAACCACGCCAACAACCTGCCGCACTATGCCGCGGGCCAAACGATCAACGACCTGAAGGACGCCGCTCAGGGCTGCCCAGCGGTCTGTGTTGCCGCCGGCCCATCGTTGGTCAAGAACATCGACCTGCTCTGCGATGCAGCGGTCCGTGACAAGGTCGTCGTGATCGCGGTGCAGACTGCGCTGAAGCCCTTGCTGGACCGCGGCATTCGGCCGGACTTCGTCACCGCGCTGGATTACTCGGAGATCTGTCGGCGTTTCTACGAATCGCTGCCGCCTTTGCCGGACGTCACGCTCGTGGTCGAGCCCAAGGTCCACCCGGTGGTGCTGGATTCATATCCCGGCCCGACCCGCCTGACCAAAGCCGGCTTCAACGACACGCTCCTGGGCGACCTCGCCCGGCCGATCGATGCGGTCCCCGCCGGCGCAACGGTCGCGCACCTTTCGTTTTATCTGGCCCAGTACCTGGGCTGCCGCACGATCCTGTTGCTGGGGCAAGACCTTGGGTTTTCCGACGGCTTGTACTACTGCCCGGGAACCGCAGTGCACGATGTCTGGTCTTCGGAAATGAACCCGTTCAACACCGTCGAGATGATGGAGTGGCAACGCATTGTTCGCCACAAAGGGCACCTGTCCCGTCATGAGGATGTGCATGGCCGGCCGATCTTTTCCGACGAGCAGATGGTGACGTACCTGAAGCAGTTTGAACGCGACTTCGCGCAGGCCGAGGCAGACGGCTACACCGTGATCGACTGCACCGAAGGCGGCATGGCCAAGGCACACTGTCAACGCATGACCTTGGCCCAGGCGATTGAACAGCACGCGACTCAGCCTGTGCCGGAGCTGCCCAAAGCGGAGGGCGGGCTGGACCGGATTCGGCTGAAGCAGGTTTATCAGCGGGTTCAACAGCGTCGGGACGAGATCGCCGAGCTCCGCCAACTGACCCAACGGTCGATCGCGGTGCTGCGCGACATGCTGGCGCACCAGCGGGACCCCAGCAAGATGGAGAAGCTGTTCGCGCAGATGGAGAAGAACAAAGCCCGGATCGACAGCGACCTGAACACCGCGTTTGCGACGGTGCAATCGCTGAACACACTGGGGGCGTATCGCCGAATGAAGGCGGACCACCACATCAGCCTGGATGAAGGCGATGCGTACGCCAAGCAACGCCGACAGATCGAGCGCGACCGGGAAAACCTGGAGTGGATCGTGCAGGCGTGTGACGAGGCGCTGGAGATTTTTAATACTGCGGTTGAGCGCACCGAGCAGTTTGTGCAGCAGGACGCGGCGGGCGCAGTCGTCGTGAAGCCCCGGCCAGAGGCGGTGGCCAGCCGATGAGCAAAGCGATTGCCTTGGTCCTGGCGGATGTGGAGCACGGCTTCCTAGGCTCGGCGCGAAGCCTGCGCGACTCGTTGGCGGGGCGGTCGGTGTTGGCGCACACGGTCGCGCGCGCAGCTCAGGTAGACGGCGTGCAGAAAGTGGTGGTTGTGCATCCGCGCCAGCAAGCCGTGGCGGATTGGTTGGAGGGGGCGTACGAAACGTTTGAGGCGGAGGTGCTGCCGCGGGCCCGGGTCGTGTCCGGCCGAAAGTGGTGCCAGACCGGTTGGCGGGGTGGCCTGGGCAGCGCCACGATCTATGACGAGCTGTTGCCGGCGGGGCCTCTGGTCGAGGCGATGCGGGCGCACGGCGCTGCGTCGGCGCTGCTGGTGCGTGGGGATTGGCCTTGTTTTGATGTGGGTTTGGCGTCGCAGTGTCTTGAGCGACACCTCAGTGCGCCGGATGATCTGAAGATTGTTTTTACTCAGGCGGCACCGGGTCTGGGCGCTGTGGCGACGGGCTTGAAGGTGCTCGAAGATTTCGCGGCGCATGATGCGGGGTTCAGCGAAGCGTTGGGCTATAACCCACGGCACGCGGCGGCAGACCCGGTGGGCAAAGATGTGTGCGTGCCTTGCCCGACTGCGGTGCGGGATGCGTATCGGCGGTTTGTCTATGACACGCCTTCAGGGATGGCGCAGCTGCGCCACGCTGCGGCGGCGCTGGGTGATGGGTTGGGAGCTGCCGATGCGGAAACCATCGTGCAGCAGGCGGGGCCGATGCCCGAGACGCGGTATGCGTTTGTGGAGCTGACACCTGAGCGGCCCAGTGCCGGGCCGATTGCGGCGCAGCATGGTGTTGCGTTGGAACGTGCACCGATGTCGCGCGAGGACGTCGAGCGTGTGGTGGATCACCTATCACAGTTGGGCGATGTGCCGGTGATGTTCGGGCACCTGGGGGATGCGCTCTCGCATCCGGACTGGCGGGCGTTCGTGCAGCTCGCCCACGACCGCGGGGTGTTGGGCGTCGGCGTGGAGACGGACCTGGTCTGTGATGACGAGACGCTGCAGCAGTTGGTGGATGCGCCGTTGGATGTGATCGCGGTGCGGATGAACGCGGACACGCAGGCGGTGTACGAAACGCTGATGGGGCATGATGGGTTCAAGGCGTTGGTGGATCGGCTGAAGCGTTTGTTTGAGTTGCGGGGTGAGCGTCGCGTGCCTTGGATTGTGCCGACGCTGGTGAAGACGACGCAGAACGTGAAGGACTTGGAGAGCTTTTTTGATCGGTGGAAGCTGGTGGCGGGGCACGCGGTGATTCAGCCGATGCGTTGCGGGCGCGACGCGTCGGGGCGGGCGTACCTGCCGGACTTATCGCCGGTGCCGATGCAGGTCCCCGGCGGCGTGAAGTGGCCTGGGGATGAGGCGGCGTTGTGGGTGCTCAGCGATGGCACGATCGCGGCGGACGGGGACGATTGGCTGGGCGAGCGGGCGCTGGGCCACGTGCGAGAGGGTTTGGATGTTCGTGCGGGGGCGCTGTGATGGGTGTGCTGGCGATCGTTTTGGCGCGGGCGGGGTCCAAGGGGCTGCCGGGCAAGAATGCGCTGCCGGTGGCCGGCCGACCGATGTTGGACTGGACGCTGGCCCATGCGTTGGACAGCCAAGGCGTGAGCCGTGTGGTGCTCAGCACGGACGGCGATGCGCTCAAAGCGATCGCGGCGGAGCGCGGGGTTGCGGTTATCGATCGGCCGGGTGCGTTGGCGCATGACACCGCGACGGTTGCGGATGCCGCCCGCCATGCGCTGGCCCAGGCGGAGGCGCGTTGGGGTGAGTCGTATGACGCGGCGGTGATTCTGTATGGCAACGTGCCGGTTCGGCCGGGCGATCTCACGAATCGGGCGCTAGGGCTTCTGTTTGAAACGGGCGCCGATTCGGTGCAGTCGGTTTGTTCGCCGGGGAAGGCGCACCCGTACTGGATGAAGACCGTTGGGTCGGAGGGTGAGCTTGGTGCGTTTATCGAGAACACGGTCGACCGCCGCCAAGACCTGCCACCGGTGTATCTCTTAGACGGCGGTGTGATTGCGGTGACGCGTACGAGCCTGATGCGTGAGCCGCATGATCATCCGCATGCGTTTTTGGGGGACGATCGCCGGGCGGTGGTGACGCAGCCGGGCGAAGTGGTGGATGTGGACAGTGAAACGGACCTGCGGGTGGCCGCGGCGGTGCTCGGAGAGGGTTGAGAGGGACCGGCCAGGTTTGGGGGTACAGTGTGCGCGGTTTCACCGGCGGGCGCGGTTGCTTGCCCTTTTCCTTGTATTGACATGGCCGACGCGAGAATCATTCTGACGGTGACGGGGTCCCGGGCCGAGTACGGGCTGCTTCGGCCGGTGATCGAAGCGGTCGAGGCGCACGCGCAGCTGCGGGGGCGGGTGGTGGTGGCGGGTTCGCATCTGGTGGCGGGGACGGACAAGGATGTTCGCGCGGATGGGGTGCGGGTGGCGGCGACGGTGCGGATGCAGAAGCCCGGCGAGTCGGGTCGGGCGGGGGACGTTCAGGCGATCGCGCGGGGGATGGCGGGGTTCGGGCAGGTGTTTGAGAAGGTGCAGCCGGACTTCGTGCTGGTGCTGGGCGATCGGGTGGAGGCGTTCGCTGCGGCGAGCGCTGCTGCGATCGGGGGGTACCGCGTGGCTCACTTACACGGCGGGGACCGCGCGGAGGGCGTGGCGGACGAGTCGATGCGGCACGCGATCACCAAGCTGGCGCACCTGCACCTGGCGGCAACGAGCGAGAGCAAGAAGCGGATCCTGCGGATGGGTGAGGCGACGACGGCGGTGCACCGCGTGGGTTCGCCGGCGATCGATGGGCTGAGCGAGGTGGAGGCGGCGATCGATGGGCCGGCTTGCTTGGTGATGCACCACCCGATCGGCGCGTCGGATGCCGAGGAGCAGAAGATGATGGCGGCGGTCTTGGCGGCGGCGGGGCCGATGGAGCCGATGGTGTTTTCGCCGAACCTGGACCCGGGTCGTCTGGGGATTCTGGACGCGATTGATGGGGCGGGTTTGAAGCCGGTGTCGCATGTGCCGCGCGAACGGTTTTTGTCGCTGCTGAAGGGCGCGAAGATGATCGTGGGCAACAGCTCGGCTGGCTTGATTGAGGCGGCGGCGCTGGGGGTGCCTTGTGTGAATGTGGGGCCTCGGCAGGCGGGGCGTGAGCGGCCGGGGAACGTGATTGATGCACGGCCGACGAAGACCGCGATTAAGGCAGCGCTGCGTCAGGCGAAGGTTTTAGACCGCAAACGGATGTACCACCCGTATGGCAACGGCAAGACCGGGCCGCGGGTCGCGGAGCTGTTGGCCAAGGTCAAGCTGGATGAGTTGCCGGTGCGGAAGCAGAACCGTTACTGAGCGGGCTGGCTGGCGGTCCGGGCTGGGTTGGGTTGGTTAGGGCGAAGCGACGACACGCAGGTTGAACCGGGCGTTGAAGGTGGTCTGGGGGCGGACGACCTGGATGTAGTACGTGCCGGGGCCGAGCAGGAGGTCGACCCGTTCGTTGAACAGGCCGATGTTGCGGGACTGGCCGAGCAGGTTCAGGCCGCTGTCGAACACGCGGAGGTCGGCGTTGCCGTCCAAACGGCTGAGGACGGCTTTGACGTTGCGGGTCTGGTCCAGCGTGAAGCGGTACAGGTCGGAGCGGTCTAGGTTGGAGACGCTGTCGGTCGCGCGGGCGGGGGTGTTGTCGACGAGGGTGCCCAGGTTGAATGCGGTGGCAACGGTGTTGCCTGCGAGCTCGCCTTCACCCTTGAAGCGGATTTTGGTCGGGCTCCATCGGCCTTGTGAGTTGGTGGCGAAGACTAGATCGGCGTCGCGTCGGCCGGTCCGGCTGGGGTCGAAAGTGGCGACGAGGGTGGCGGACTGGCCGGGCTCGAGGTTGGTGCCGGTGAGGCTGGTCGGGTCGCCGTTGGCGTCGGTGAGATTCAGGATGTAGTCAAACTGTTTGTTGTTGCTGCCCTGGGTCCGGAAGTTGCGGAGCTTCAGGGTGTCGCCGCCGGTGTTCGTGAGGGTGAAGGTCCGCCGGAAGGTTTGGCCGTTGACATGACGGAGGCCGAAGCCCACCGCAGCGGGGTCGGTTTTGTTGCCGATCTGAACCTGAACCTGCGCGGGCACCGCATCGGGCTGCTCGACGTCGAGCTTGACGTTATCGCCGTTGAGCGTGACGTTCTGGACCACGGTTTCGTTGAGGCGGGCATCGGCGAAGGTGACTTCGTATCGGCCGTTTGGCAGGTTGATCTGGTAGCCGCCGGAGCTGAAGGTCTGGGTTTGGAAGGTGCCCTGGCCGTCGAGCCCGCGGGCGGTGACGGTGAGGTTGTTGAAGCCTTCGCCGACGCTGTAGAACTCGTCGTTGTCCGTGTCGTCGTAGACCACGCCCAGGAGGTAGGCCTGGTTGAGGCTGGAACGGTTGCCGAAGTCCTGGGTGATGATGTACTCGCCGACGCTCGTGTTGGGGTCGGTGTCGCGGACGATGCCGATGCCGACTTCTTTGTAGACGGAGTTGAGCAGCGTGTTGCGGTGCCCCGGCGGGTCCTGGATGCCCGAGGCGGTGTTGCCCCAGTCGATCACAAAGCCCGCGTGCCCATGCCAGAGGGAGTCGGCGAAGGAGTAGACGTTCTCGCCGAGGTTGGTCCAGTTGTTGTAGCCGGCGTTGGTGACGCGGGCCCCCAGCGAAGGCTCGCCGGGTTCCTGGTGCGATTGGCTGTCGTTGGTGCGGAGCAGCCGGCTGTGGTCTTTGGCCGCGTCGTTCAGGGCTGCATTGAACGCCAGGGGCGGGGCTGCGCTGACCGAGCTGAACTGCTGGGCCAGGGTGAAGCCGTTGACCCGGAAGAAACGCAGCGCCAGGTCAATGTCCGGGTCGTCCGAGCGGGCGGGGCTGGCGAAACTGCTGACCATCCGCGAGAGGTCCGCTTGCGGGTCCTCGCGGAAACGGTTGATGAGTTCCAGGGTCAGCTGCTCGACGCCGGTGGGGTTGATGCTCAAAAGCATCCGCGGCTCGAGGGTTTCCAGTGAACCAAAACGGTAGGGGGAGGTCTTTACAGGCATGGGCTTAAACGCAAATCGTCCTGTGGGTATCGGTCGAACCCCCGCCCTGCGGCCAACGATTTTAGCCCATCCGCCCCTGAGATCGGTGGGAACTTTGCCGGACTTGGGGCGTCCAAGTTATCACCCCAATTTGAGGATATCGCTATGCCTGCTATGTCGATCACACGGCTTGACTTAGACGTGAACGCCATTTTTTCTCGCCCCGCGACTGGACGCCTTTTGGCGGCCTGTGCCCTGTCGGCCTGCCTGCTACCGGGGCTGAGTTTCGCACAATCGGGCACAACTCCCGCCTCGGACCCCCCCGGGGTCGTCGAGGTCGTGACCGACGAGCGGCCGGTGATCCAGCTCGCGATCCTGCTGGATACGTCCAACTCGATGGATGGCCTGATCGATCAGGCCCGGGCGCAGCTCTGGTCGACCGTCAACCACATGGCCCGGGCCAAGCGCGGTGGGCTGGCGCCCCGCCTGGAAGTGGCGGTGTTTGAGTACGGCAACAACCAACTCCCCGCGGCGGAAGGCTACGTCCGGCAGGTGGTCGGCTTCACGCATGACCTCGATGCAGTGTCCGAAGCGCTGTTCTCGTTGGACACCGACGGCGGCAGCGAATACTGCGGGCAGGTTCTGCATGAGGCAGCAGAAGTTCTGGCTTGGTCCGATGACCCCCGGGCCTACCGCACGGTTTTCATCGCGGGCAACGAGCCTTTCACGCAGGGGGCGATGGCGTATCAGGAAGCCGTCAGCGCGGTCGTCGCGCGCGGGGCGGTGGTCAACACCATCCACTGCGGCGATTACAACGCGGGCATCGAAGGCCATTGGCAGGCGGGGGCCCATCTGGGCGGCGGCAACTACCTCAACATCGACTCGGACCTGGACGTGTTCCGCCATATCCACTGCCCGCAGGACGACCGCATCGCCGAGTTGAACGCCCAACTGAACACGACCTACCGGTTCTACGGCACCGCGGCCCCGATGCGGGCGGCGAACCAGATGGCGCAGGATGAGAACGCCGCCGGCCTCGCGCCCGCGGCCATGGCCGAGCGAACGGAGATGAAAATCGACGGGCTCTACGCCGACCCGGAAGCCGACCTGGTCGATTACTACCGTGCGAACAACAACACGCTGGACGGCTTGGCGGCCGAAGACATGCCCGTGGACCTGCGGGGCTTGACCCCAGCGGAGCGCTTGGCACACGTACAAGAACTCTCTGCGGACCGCGATGCGCTGCAGCAGGAACTGGCGCAACTCCTGGCAGAGCGTGAGACGTTCGCCCAGGCCGAGCGCGAACGCCTGCTGGCAGAGTCCGGCGAAGAAGACCTCCAGGCGGTGATGACCCGGACCGTGCAACAGCAGCTTGTCGCAGCAGGATTCACGTTCGACGACGACTAAGCTCACGCTTGGGCTCCAGCCATAGGCACAGTAGAGTGAGGCAGCGTCGACGGTAGTCGGCTGCTTTCCGCTGAACTCACGGAGAATCCCATGCGTGCTTCGCTGTGCTGTGGTCTGTTGACGGGGCTGGGGTTGATGGTCGGCCAGCTTGGCTACGCACTGCCGGTCGACTCCGTTGAGCTGCAGGAGCCCGAGCCCGATACGCCCTTGGCTTTGGAGAACTATGCCGAGCGGGTGACGCTGTTCACGCAGTCCATCCATGTGGAGCTGAGACGGCAGTTCAATGCGAACGGCGCTTTGGTCCATGAGCACGCGCGTATGCAGTTGAGCCTTGGCGCGCAGTTGCCCGTGGACATGTACCCGCCTCAAGCGTTTCAGCAAGCCCAGCTAACACGGGTCTTGACCGTAGACGGCCGCAACCTGGTGGACCGGCTTCGGCAACGTGCGGATCTATCGGCCTGGCAGCAGTTTGATCCGGATCGGAACCAACGCGACGGCAACGCTGTGGTCGTGCCGTTTCACTACGACTTCTTGATGGAGTCCGATACCTTGCCACAAGGGATAGCGCTGGTAGAGGGCCGTTTCCGCGTTCGAGTGACCCATGGCGACCCGCTGCCCGCCCAGCTTGATCTGTTCCAGCAGTCTCAAGGCGAATGGATACAGATCACGGACTTCCCCGGCGAACGCTTCCGCATTCAGCTCGTGCATCCCAACCGCTACCGCCTGGAATGCTCGCCGGGCCTAATCGGACATTTTCAGCGCATCGATTTCTTCCAAGGCGAACGGACGGTAAGGACACACACCATCAACCGCCACGGCGAGGGCAGCTTCTCGATGGAGTATGTCATCCAAGAAGGCGATGCCGACATCGATGCGGTGCAGCTTTGGTTTTACCGGGAAGTGCATGAAATCGAGGTGCCGTTTGTTCTCACGGATATCGATCTGTTTGATGCCACGCAAGAAGACGACGACCCGCTGACGGTGACGCTCTTGGAACTCGACAACGAGCAATTGCTTGAGGCGGAGAACGCCCCAACATCGCCGGCGCGTACCCCGCCCCAACCCTGACCCTTTGGCGTCCATTGTTGATTAAGTCCCCGGCTCCCGCACGGTGTCTTCCGTCGTCTCGTACTTGCTCAGCTCCGCATCTTCCTCGCTCAACTCGGTCGGCCCGACGGGGTAAGTCACCGGGCCGGGTTTGGTCTTCTGCCACGTCTGGTGGGCCATCAACTCCTGTGCCTGGCGGATCCCCACAACCATCGCCCGGCGTTCGGTCATCGACTGTGGCACCGCGTGCTGCTTCTCGTACGGGCGATCCTCTTCCTTGAACAGGTGCACCGTCTGCGTGGGGAAAGCGAACTGCACGCCCAGCGCGTCCGCCAGCCGCATGATGTCCAGCATGAGCCTTTCACGCTCGCGCAGCTCGGTCGACCAGTCCGGGACCTCGTGGAAGATGTACAAGAGCACGTTGATCGCGCTGTCGCCGAAGCCGTGGACACGGACCTGGAAGTAGTCCTTGCGGGTGTACGGGTGGGTGCGCACGATCTCACGGATGCCTTCGGAAAAGGCCACGAGCTGCTCGGGGGTGGTGTCGTACTGCACGCCGATGCTGGTTTTCCAGCGTCGGTACTTGCGTCGACCGTAATTGTCGACGACCGCGCGGACGAGGTTGCCGTTGGGGATGGTGACCTGCGAGTTGTAGAAGGTGCGGATGCGGGTCGAGCGGAACCCGACTTCCTCGACGGTGCCTTCGGTGTCGCCGACGACGACCCAGTCGCCGACATCGAACGGGCGGTCGATCAGGACCGTTACTGAGCCGAACAGGTTTTCGAAGGTGTCCTTTGCGGCAAAGGAAAAGCCCACGCCCGCCACGGTCAGCGAGGCCAACAGCGGCGCGATCGGGATGTTCAACGCCTGGGCCCCGTAGATCAGGCCGAAGATCACGACAAAGACCTTGATCGTCTTGCGGATCAGGGGGATCAGAACGTCGTCAAACTTCGTGGTGGTCTTCGCCGCTTTGCTGGCCAGGGCTTGTGCCACCAGGTCCGTCGCCCGCCAGGCGCAGAGCATGCCCGCCATCGTCGCGAAGACTTTGGCCGCCCCCATCAGCACCATCTGAGGCAGGGCGGGCAGCTCCAGCCAAGGCAGCATCAGCGCGAACGACAGCCCCGCCATGAAAAAGCCCAGCGGCCGCATCGTGCCGACGATCGACTCGTGGTCCGCCTGCGCATCGACCCGACGCAGCACCCTTGCTGCGAAAAACCGCATCGCGAAACGGGTCAGCAGGTCAAACGTCACCGCGAACAGCGTCAGCACCAGAAGCCCCACCCACTGCCAGACCGCCAGCGACAGGATCTCCGCGCCCTTCCACGACTCGGGCATCAGCCGTTTGATGAAGCCTTCCGCCTGGCCCACGTCCTCAGCCTGCCCCAGCAACGCCGCGTCGGCGATCACGTCTCCCGACACGCTCGGCAGGTGCTTGATCTTCTCGTAAGCTTCGCCGACCCCCGCCACGGTCTCTGCGTCAAACCACCAGCCTCCCCCGTCCGCGGCGCGCTCCAGGTGGATGTGGTACGCGCCCGCCAACTCCTCACGCAGCTTGGCGTCATACACCGCCCCGGCCCGTGGGTAGAACATCCAGCCGTCGCCGAAGTACAACCCGCCGGGCACCGTGTCGCCCTCCAGGTCGACGTACTCGATCCGGTTGATCACCCCGTACAACTGCACCGCCAACTCCCGCGCCTCGATCGACTCAGCCTGGACCGCCATCTCTGACAAGTCCAGGCATGCGACCGCCTGCGCCCACCCAGCGGGGTTGCCTTCGTCCACGGTGTGCATCGCATCCAGAAACGACCGCAGCACCGCCCGCGGCGACGACCGGTCGACCGAGTGTGTTTCTTCCTGTGTTTCGAGCGCGTCCTGCCCTGCCGTAGCCGGCACCCAACCCAGTGCGCCCACGGCCAGAGCCAACACCACAAACCATCGCCACATAACGGTTCTCCTTGCTGAAACGGACAGCGTAACCCGAACCGTTGCTGGAGTCAGAATGTGCTGTCTAGCATCAATAGCAGCAACCAAACGACATCAACCACGGTGATCCCGCCTACGATCAGCATCACGAACCCCGCGTATGCAGACTGTTGGTCCCGGGTCATCCTGACGAAGCGCCGCCGGGTCAAGATCGCCGTGATGGCTGCGGGGATGCAGGCGGTGTAGATCACCATCGAGAGCAGGATCAGGGTGCCGGTTCCATCCTGAATCATCTCCGGTATGACGTAGTACCCTTCGATGATCGCCAGCAGCAATATCCGCACCCACTCGAGCAACGCGAACACGCCTAGCCCCGCGCCCAGGCAGAGCAGCAACACCATCGTCAGCCAGCTCTTGCTCATCGGCTCCGCGGTATGGACCCCGACCTTCAACCGGTGCCCACACTCGGGACACCTTGGCTGGCTAATCCCCCGCAGGTTGTACGAACACACCGGGCAAGGCACATCCCGCTCCGCGAGGTAGTCGCGCAGCCAGTCGTCGTCGCTTGGGATATTCGGTGCCGGTGTCTCGGTTGAGCTCACCGATCCAGCACCCGCACGTTCTCGCGGCCTTCGCTCCCGGAAGCGGCGGTGTGGCGGCCGGGCTTGGGCAGGGGGTCGAGGACCAGCGCGATGGTGGACAGGATGCCGAAGGTTAGCGCGACGAAGAACAGCGCCACAATCAGCGTCAGCGCGATCGTGATCAACGCCAGCGCCCAGATCGGGGAGGTGAGGATCGCGGTGCCTTTCCAGACCCACGTGGGGTATCGGCCGGCCCGGGTCTGCCAGGCTTGTACACGGGGGTCGGCATTCAGAAGCATTCGCCACATGCGGGCATTCTAAGCCAGGGGGCTATGATGCGTGCTGCGATGCCCAGTCAGCAGAATCCCAATCCTGAGACCGACGCCGCTTCGGTGACCTGCCGGATCCATGGCCTGTCCCGGGCGGTGACCGCCGCCGCCGCACGCCTGCTGGCGCCGTTTGAGGTGACCCCCGCCGAGGCGATGGTGATGTACCTATTGGCCCGGGGCGAAACGATGCCTTCGCGGATCGCCCAGAAGATGGCTGCCGACCCGTCGAACCTGTCGCGGCTGATCCGCAGCCTGGAGTCGCGGGGCTGGGCCACCCGGGCGGTGGACGACGACAACCGCACCCGCGCGGTGCTCCGGCTGACCCCGGCGGGCAAGCGGATCGAAAAGAAAATCGGCGTTCACGCGGACATCCTGGCCAGCGTCATCGAGACCTGCCTGACCGACCGGGAGGCGAAGGTCCTGGACAAGGCGATGGCGAAGATCCAGGGGGCCTTGTCGGAGACGGTGTCGTTGGACGAGTACCCCGCGCCGAAGGTTTGATTTTTTTCAAGACGCCTTTAGGTTGACGGAATAATATTTGACATGACCATGTTTGGTCAAGGTCGATCGGCACGCCGTGTGTCCTCGGCCTAACCCCTCCCTCCGGGAACCTCACTCAAGGAGAGCTGTATGTCTGTTCTGTCCCGTTCGCCCCGCTGGTCACGCCTCGTCGCCGGCTTCGCGTTTGCTGGCTTGTCGCTATTGACCCTGTCTTTCGCCCAAGCCGACCCGCCCGCCACCGCCACGCAGACGCCCGCGGGCTTCACGATCTACACGATGGAGACCGCCCCTGAGTCCACGCACGCCAACATGCAATGGCTGGTCGATAACTTCGGTTTTGTGCCCAACCTCGCTGGGGTCATGGCTGAGTCCCCCGCGCTTTTGAACGCCTATCTGGATACCCAGCGTCGGTTGCGGGAGGAAAGTGCGCTGGGCCCGATGGAGGTCAACATTGCCCAATTGGCGATTGCGCACGCGAACGAGTGCCGGTACTGCGTCAGCGGCCACACCATGGCTGGGCAGATGATCTATCAGACCCCCGAAGCGATTCTCCAGGCCGCCCGCGCGGGTGAGCGGATCAACGACCCCCGGCTGAGCGCGCTGCAGGACTTCACGCTGCAGGTGTACGCGCAGCAAGGCAACGTGTCGGATGAGCAGCTTGAAGCTTTCTATGCCGCGGGCTTCTCCCGTGCTGAAGCGCTGGACGTCGTCGCCTGTGTCGCAGCCAAGGTGATGAGCAACTACGCCAACGCGATCGCGGATACGCCCTTGGACGAGCCGATGCTGCCGTTTGCCGAAGGCCTGAGCTTTAGCGAATAACCCTAATGCCCCCCCAATTGTGCATCCTCAATCCCGCCCGCCGCCCCGGTTTCTGTTAACCGGGGCGGCGGTTTGTAACGGTTGCGCCGTCTTGCCCGGCGGAGGCGTGGTTTGCTGGTTTTCCAGCCGTTACGGATATCAAGTCTTCTTCGCTCTGCCCCGATCCAACCAGTAACGATCCAAGGAGAGCGATATGTCTCAGGCCCCCAGCCAGACCCCCAACGCGAGCGATACCCCGCAGGCCGATCTGGACAAGATCATTCAGTCTGCTCTGGGCGATATTTCGCACATCGCCACCTTGCCCGAGGTGACGATGAAGATCATCAAGCTCGTGGAGGACCCCGACTCTTCTGCGCAAGACCTCAACAAGGTCATCTCCTCGGACCCGGCTTTGGGGGCCCGCATCCTCAAGGTCGTGAACTCTGCCTTCTATGGCCTGCCGGGGCAGATCGGCAGCATCAACCGCGCGATCGTCCTGCTGGGCTTGAACGCCGTGAAAAACATCGCCATCGCTGCGAGCCTCGCCAAGCTTTTCCGTGGCGGCAAGATCTCCCCCGACTTCGATGCCCGCGACCTTTGGAACCACTCCATCGCCTGTGCGACCGGCACCCGCCTGCTGGCGGATAAGGTCGGCCTGGGCCTGCCCGACGAAGCCTTCCTCGCGGGCCTGATCCACAACATCGGCATCATGGTCGAGATCCAGTCCCGCCGGAACCAGTTCCTAGAAGCCCTCGAGCTGGTCGCGACCGAAGACCTGTCGCTTCGCGAAGCCGAGATCAAAGCCATCGGCGCCAGCCACGAACAGTTTGGCGCTGCCTTGTGTAAAGCCTGGAAGTTCCCCGCGAGCTTCTATCAGGTCACCGGCTTCCACCACCACCCGCAGGATGTGCCCAGCAACGCCCGGACGCTGACCACGCTTGTCCACTTTGCGGACATCATCGCCGCCCGCGAAGGGCTCGGCTTTGATCTGGGCACCGAACACGAAGACTTCGACCCCGGCCTGATGGCGGAGGTCAAGCTCACACAAGAGAAGATCCAGGAAGTCATCGAAGCGCTGCCCCAGGCGATCGATGAAGCCAAAGCCCTGTTGAACGATTCCGGCGCGTAAGCGTCGGCCACAGACGTCTCTCTTTTCCCTCCGGGCGACGGACCTTTCACGGGTTCGTCGCCTTTTTCATGCGCCCAGCAATAGCCGCACCGCGAACGTCGCCAGCCAGTGCTCGCCGGCGTATTCACCGGTGAGCACGCCCTGCAGGCCGGCCTGTTCGTGCGTCTCGGAAGCGTCGCGCAAGGCCGATTGTGCTTTGGGGTGCTCGGACAAGGCCTCGGCCAAACGCTTGAGCCCGCGGGCCCTTTCCAGGTTCAGCCCATGCAGATGCGCGAGCTTGCCATCGCTGTCATCTGGGCAGATCGTCGGCCTCTCCAAAGCCCCAAGTGCCGGCGCGTCTGCAAACAGGCTTGGCCAAAACGCCTGCAACCAATCGGCAAACCGCTCACCAGTCAGCACGCGCTGCATCAGCCCAGCTTCAGTCAACCCCGGCGAGTGGAAGTCGTATGGCCCCGCGTCATATGCCCAGGGATACGCGACGTCCTGCAGGTACCAGCGCTCTGCTGCTTCGTGGATGACCCGCGTCAACGCTGGATCGACGCCGGCTTCAAGCATCAACTGCAACGCAAACGCGGTGTCGGTGTGCTGCCCACTGCGCTGGGGCGCCCGCATCGACTCGAGCCTGGCGGGTATCCACGCGTGCAGTTTCTTCGCTAGAGGCTGCAGCGCTTCCGCAACGGCCGAGTCCCACCGCGCAGCCTCAGCGTGCAGCGCCAAGAGCCACGCCCAGCCGTAGGGCCACTCAAACCCGCCACGCCCCGGCCGATCAAAGTACGCCGACTCGGCTTGGAGATTCGCTGTCGTAAGGTGCTCGCGCAGTACGCGCTCGGCCTGCGAGGCAATGCCAGGCGACAACACCCGCTCACGCAGCAGCCGAATCAAGAACCAATGGCTATGCACCGCGGAGTGCCAGTCGTAGCACCCGTAAAAAGCGGGGTGAACCTCCCGCGGCGGCAGCACGTCGGCATCACCACCCAGCCGATACGCCGGCTGATTGGGGTACTCTCGCTGCGTCCCCGCGATCGCGAGCAAAGCGTAGCGGTCAAACATGTTGCCTTCTGATGCATTCACGATCCCGCAGGTTAGCACGGCCTGGAATGCATGAACATTTGGTTTTCTGCACAACTGGGTCTTGTGCGCCGAGTTGGCTGTGTGGCAAGAAATGTTTGGCTTGCGGCGGTAAAGCGGCATTAAGTGGGGGCGTTGCTGATTAAGCCCGCCTTACGGCCCGCCGTCTTTATAGAACTCCATGTCCTGCCCGCCGCCTTCTTCGGCCAGGGTGTGGATCGCCAGCGCCTGCTCTTCGTTCAAAGCCTGATACCGCCGCGCCAGCCCCGCGTTCTCGCGGAGCTGTTGCATGTTGTTCATGCCCGAGATCAGGGTCGCGATCGGCTGACTCCACACATAGCCCAACGCCTCGTCGAGCGACATGCGGTCGGGGATCACGCGCGACGGCGGTTGCGGGCGGTTGCCCCAGCCTTCGTTGTTGCCGAACAGCCGGCCGGCGGCAAGCGTCTTCATCGCCAGGATGCCGTAGTTCTTCTCGACCAGGCGGGGCACCAGCCGATCGATGAAGCTGTCGTACTGCGTGTCCACCACGTTGATCGGCATCTGCGTCGCGTCAAACTCGACGCCCATTTGTTCGAGGCGGTCCAGGAACAGCAGGTGGCAGTCGGTCAGGCTGTGGCCGGTGAACCCGATGTGCCGAACGATGCCTTGCTCGCGGGCTTCGAGGAACACGTCGATGACGCCCTGGTCGAAGCGGCGGTTGACGTCGTTGTTGTCTTCGATGGTGTGGACCTGCCAGAGGTCGATGACGTCGACGTTCATGCGTCGGCGGGATTCGTCCAGGTGCCGACGGGCGGTCGCGGCGTCACGGGCACCGGATTTGGTCATCAGGTAGATGTGCTCGCGGTAGCGGGGCGTGAGGAATCGCCCGAAGTACCGCTCGCTGCCGCCGCGCTGGTAGGCCTCGGCGGTGTCAAAGAAGCGGACGCCCAGCTCGATGGACAGGTCGATGAACTCCTGGACCTGGTTCTCGTTGATCCCGCCGACATGCGATCCGCCGACGCCGAGCATCGTCACGTGTTCGCCGGTGTTGCCCAGCGGACGTGTTGGCAGCACATAGCCCAGCGCATCGTTCTGGGTTTCCACCTGGCCGAGCGCCGAAAGCGTGGGCAGAATCGGGGTCGCAGCCAGCAGCTGCACAACACGACGTCGGGAGAGTTTGTCCATGCCCGGAGGGTAGGGCCGGACGGGGGAACACTCAAGGTTCTTGATGTCGTATTCACATCAATGAAAAACGGTGGACGCGACCCGAAGGCCGCGTCCACCGTCCAGGGAGACGTCAGGGGAGTGGTGTGTGGCTCAGGCTTCGACGAGCGCTGCCTGGGGGAAGTCGACTTCGGTTTCGAGGATGTGGTTGGCGTAGTTGGTGAAGATGTTGGCGACGACGTGGCCGAGGATCTCGACGATCTCAGCGTCGGTGCCGCCGGCGTCACGGAAGGCCTGGACCTGTTCGTTGGTGACGAAGCCTTCGCGTTCGACGATGGCTTTGGCGAGGGTGAGGATCGCCTGTGCTTTGGGGTCGTCCGCCAGGCCGCGCTGGGCGTCGACGGTCTGGGCGTCGGTCAGGCCCTGCATCTTGCCGATGGCGGTGTGGGCCGAGACGCAGTAGCCGCACTGGTTGAGGTTGCCGACGACCAGGGCGATCTGTTCCGCGACCGCGGGGGAGAGGTTGGCGTCGCTGCCCAGGCCGTCCTTGAAGCCCAGGAAGCCCGAGAGGACGCCGGGCTGTTGGGCGAGGGTGGCATAGAGGTTGGGCACTCGGCCGAGCGCCTTCTGGATGCCTTCGAGCACCGGCTTGGCGGCTTCGGGGGCGGATTCGACGGTGAGGGGGGCGATGCGAGGCATGGGTCTGCTCCTGCAGAAGGATGGTTTTGGGTTGGCTTGCCCGACGTGGGCGAGCGACACCCAGATAATAAACGGACAGGTCTGTCTATTCCACAAGAGGCAAAAAATGTCCAATATTTTGAATTAAATCCATAATCTTGAATAAACATACCTATCTGTCTATTCTGTTGATATGGCTACTGAAACGACGAGTCGGCGTGATCATCTAGTGGAGACGGCTGCCTGTTTATTTGCCCGTCATGGGTTTCACGCGGTGGGCATCGACCGCGTGCTTGCCGAGGCGGGGGTCGCCAAGATGACGCTGTATAAGCACTTCAAGTCCAAGGACGAGCTGATCGCCGCGGCATTGGCCAGTCGGCATGACCAATGGCAGCAGGGGTTTATCGGTCAAGCCAAGAAGGCGGGGGATCGGCCCGGTGGATGCATGCTCGCGATCTTCGACATCCTGGCGGAGTATCTGGCGGCACCGGAGTTTTGTGGCTGCCTCTTCATCCACGCGGTTGCGGAGTTCGGCGACGAGGCGCACCCGGCCCATGTCGTGGCGGTCACGCACAAGCAGGAGCTGATGACCTTCTTCTTGGAACAGGCCCACGCGGGCGGTGCGGACGACCCCGAACACCTGGCGGAAGCGCTCTGCCTGCTGGTGGATGGGACGCTGACGCTGTCGCATGTGACCGGGCGGATCGAGGTCGCAGACCACGCGATCCGGGCGGCAGCAACGCTGATCGAGCATGCTGGGGTGTCGGTCTAGGGGCAGATCCGCCCATGCTCGGAGCCTGAAGGCGGCTGGGCGTTATCAGTAAATCGCATGGCGGTATTTGCGTGACGCTCTATCGAGCGGGGTCTTTGTGTTGATGCTTATAGGCATGCAGCATGCCCTTGGTTTCATTCGAAGATTGGTTGGCGGTTTGGTTGTTTTCTGGCGCTGGTTGCCGGAGGTTCGGCCGTACACGGGCCCGGGTTCGATGGCCGCTAGGCCGGGGGACCGGGTCAGCGTGTTCAATGGCCGGGTTGTGGTGTACCGTGGCCCTAGGCAAACCGACGGGAAGGATGGCTGATGCTGGACCTACAGCACCTGCGAGCGTTTTTGGTCGTGGCGGAGGCGGGCAGCCTGACGCGGGCGGGTGAGTTGTTGCACCTGAGTCAGCCGGCGGTGAGCGCGCAGATCAAGTCTTTGGAGTTGGACCTGGGGGTTGCGTTGTTTCGCCGGGCCCCCCGGGGGGTGGCGTTGACCGATGCGGGTGAGGCGTTGCTGAAGGACGCGAAGCTCGCGGTGCATCAAGCCGATGCGGTCGAGCGGTCGGCGGCACGCTGGCGGGGCGCGGTGATGGGGACGCTTCGCTTAGGGATCATCGACTGTGGCTATGACCTGAAGCTGGCGCGCCTGATCGGCGGGGTCACGGAGAAGCACCCGGAGTTGAAGGTCGAGTTGGTGGCGGCCAACTCAGGGGAGAACGTGCACCGGGTTCTGGATCAGCGGCTGGACCTGGCCTACGTGGAAGGGGAGTGGGAAGACGAGCGCCTGTCGGTGTGGCGTCTGGGGTATTCGCGTGTGGGTGTGATCGGCCCGCGGCAATGGAAGATGGATTTGGAGCACGCGGGCTGGCCCCGTTTGAGTGAGTTCCCGTGGGTGTTTCAGAGCACGGGTTGCTCGCACTGTCGGCTGCTGGAGAAGGTCTGTGCGGATCACCAGGTTTCGCTTTCGCCGAAGATCCATTCGGAGGCGTATGGCACGGTGAAAGAGATCGTGGCGGAAGGCCTGGCGTTGTCGATTGCGGATTTGAATGATGTGGCGGACCTGGTGGAGACGGGCGACTTGTTTGTTTGGCCCGGGCTTGCTTACGACATGCCGGCACAGCTGGTAGGCCTGGCGTCGCGTTCGGATGAGCCGATGCTGCAGGCGACGGTTCAGCAGGCGTTGCAGATTCATGTCGGCGGGCTCCGCAAGCCGGCGGTTCGGTGATCGGATTGGTAGGCAGCTTGGCCGGGGGGTGGACTCATCGGGCAAGTCGGTGGAGTAGACTTCGGGGGTATGGCTGAGCGCGTGATGATGGGTTGGGAGACGCCGTTGCTGCCGGGGGCGGCGGCTTGGTTGCGTGAGCGGTACGGGGAGGCGGAAGGGGTGCTGGTGGTGGTGCCGGCACGGCGCGCGGGCCGGCGGCTGGTGGAGCTTTGGCTGGGCGATCGGGAGGCCGCGGCTTTGCCGGAGGTCTTGACGGTGGGGGAACTGCCCGAGCGGTTGATGGTGGGTCAAAGGGCGGTAGCGGATGGTTTGACGAGCGAGTTGGCGTGGGCGCAGGCGTTGCGGGACGTGGGGGCGGAGCGTTTGCGGCCGTTGTTACCCGACCCGCCGGGGGAGGGGGATGTGCTGGGTTGGTGGGCGTTGGGCAAAGCGATGCGGTCGGTGACAGAGCAGTTGGCGGCGGGCGGGCGGGTGCTGGCGGATGTGGTTGAGGTGGTGCCGGGCGAGGAGCGGGACCGGTATGCGTGCCTGGCGGCGATCGAGGGGGTGTACCACGCGAGCCTGGCGGACAGTGGGTGGGTGGACGCGCAGCGGGCGCGGCTGGCGGCGTTGGAGGAAGGCAGGTTGCAAGCACCGGGGCCGATTGTGTTAGTGGGGGTTTCAGACCCGCCGGGGTTGGTCGCGCGGATGCTGGAGCGGGTGCAGGGCGAGGTGGTGTCGCTGGTGTTTGGGCCGGCGTCCGAGGCGGAGGGGTTTGATGCGTTGGGCGGTTTGGTGACGGAGTACTGGGCGGAGCGGGCGGTGGATTTGGAAGACGAGATGCTGCGGGTGGTGGACAAGCAGGGGGACCAGCCGGCGGCGGTGGTGGAGGCGCTGGCGGAGCGGGCGGCGGGGCGGAGCGTGGACGAGGTGTCGGTGGGGCTTGGGGATGAGGCGATGGCGGGGGCGGTCGTGCGGGCGCTCGACATGGCGGGCAGCACGGGGCGGTTCGCGGCGGGGACTCAGGGCGCGCGGACGTCGCTTGGGGTGTTGCTTTCGGCGTGGGCAGCGCACGTGGCCGACGGCGGGCTTCGGACGCTGGGGGACATGGCGAGGCACCCGGCGGTCGCGGCGTGGTTGGGGCAGGGGCATGGGCCGATCGATCGGCTGGATGCGTATCTGACGGAGCATCTGTCGGACCGCGCGACGGACTGGCTGGGTGACCCCGAGGCCTGGGCGCCGGTGCGGGCGATGGCGGAGCAGGTGGCGTCGCTGTTGCCGGAGGACTGGCGTTTGCTAAAGCCCTTGGGCCAGTGGAGCGAGGCGGTGGCGGGTGGATTGAGCACAGTGTTTGGGTCACGCGAGCCCGGGCAGGCAATGGCGGAAGCGCTGACAAGACTGGGCGGCGTGCTGCGCGAGCAGGCGGGTTTGGGTGAAGCGGACTGGGTGCCGGAGGTGGATTTCGGGGAGGCGTTGCGGTTGACCGCGGCACGTTTTGCGGAGCAGGCGGTGCCGACGGTGGACGTGAAGCCGGCGGTGGAGGTGATGGGGTATCTGGAGTTGGCGTTGGATGATGCGCCGGTGGCGGTGTTGACGTCGTTGAATGAGGGGGCGTTGCCCGGCGGTCGGGTGTCGGACGCGTTCTTGCCGGATGGGTTGCGGGGGCAGTTGGGGCTGGCGGACGATCGGCGGCGATTGGCGCGGGATGCGTATGTTTTGAACACGCTGGTGCATTCGCGCGAGGTGTTGGTGGCGACGGCGGCGCGGCGTGGGGACGCGGGCGATCCGCTGTTGCCTTCGCGGCTGGTGTTGCGTTGTGAGGCGGGGGCGCAGCGGGCGCGGGTGGAGCGGTTTTGTGATGAGGAACGCGCGGTGAAGCCTGTGCCGAGTCTGGTGCGGGCGGGCGGGGTGTCGCGGTTTGGGATCCCCGCGCCGCTGTTGCCGGTGGAGCCGATTGAATCGTTGGCGGTGACGGCGTTTGGGGATTACCTCAAGTGCCCGTACCGGTTTTATTTGAAGCATGTGCTGCGTTTGCGGGCGCAGGACGATCAGGCGCGGGAGCTGGACCCGCTTGGGTTTGGGGTGCTGGCGCACGCGGTGTTGGAGGGTTTTGGGCGGAGCGAGTTGAAGGATTCGGCGCAAGCGGATGTGATTGCGGGTTGGTTGAGTGAGGCGTTGGATGATCAGGCGCGAGGCCGACTGGGTGATCAGCCGGGCGTGGCGGTGCGGCTGCAGTTGGAGTCGTTGCGGGCGCGATTGCAGGCGTTTGCGTCCTGGCAGGCGGAGCAGGCGGATCAGGGCTGGCGGATCGAGCAGGTGGAAGTGCCCTTGCGGGGAGACCTGACGGTTGATGGGCAGGGGTTTGGCGTGCGGGGGAAGATCGACCGGGTGGATGTGCATGCCGATGGGCGTTGGCGGGTGTTGGATTACAAGACGGGGGACGCGGGCGAGCCGCCCAAGCGGGCGCACCGGGTGGGTGGTAAGTGGGTGAGTTTGCAGCTGCCGTTGTATCTGGATTTGGTGCCTCAGTTGTCTGAGCAGTTGGGTTTGGCGGGGGAGGCAGCGGAGGCGGGGTATGTGGTGTTGCCGAAGAAGCTGGACGCGGTGAAAGCGCAGATGGCGGATTGGTCGGCGGATGAGTTGGCGGCGGCGCGTTCGGCGCGGGACGCGGTGGTGCGGGGGGTGCGGGCGCAGGTGTTTTGGCCGCCGAAGCTGCCGCCGGTGTGGGGCGATGAGTACAGCGGGCTGTGCGCGGACGGGGTGTTGGAGCGGGGCGAGTTGATCGAGCGAGTTGCGGATGGATTGGGGGGTGCGGGTGAGTGATCGGCCGCACAAGCTGATCCGTGCGTCGGCGGGCGCGGGCAAGACGTATCGGCTGACGACGCGTTACCTGGCGTTGCTGGCGGCGGATGCGGACCCCGGCGCAGTGCTGGCGACGACGTTTACGCGTAAGGCGGCGGGGGAAGTGTTCGGGCGGGTGATGCTTCGGCTGGCGCACGCAGCGGGTGACGAGGCGGCGCTGGCCGAACTAAATCAGGCGCTGGTCGATGAGCCGATTGGGGGGCAGGCGCGTGTGCTGAGCCGATCGCAGGCGCAGGGGTTGTTGGCGGCGTTGGCCGAGTCGTTGCACCGGGTGGGTGTGATGACGATCGACGGGTTCTTTGCTCGGCTGGTGCGGGTGTTTGCGCTGGAGCTGGGTTTGCCTAGTGAGGTGCGGGTTCTGGATGATGAGAGCGCTGCGGCGGCGGAGCTGCGTCGGCAGGCGATCGAGGCGATGCTGGATGAGGCGGTCCGGGCGGACGGGTTGGCGGCGGTGAGTGCGCTGCTTCGGCAGGTGCATCATGACCAGGCGGCCCGGCGGGTCGGGCAGGCGTTGGATGATCTGGTGAAGCAGTTGCATGGGGTGTACCGGGAGGCGGAGGACGCGGCGTTGTGGTGTGGGCCGAAGGTGGAGGGGTTGTTGGATGAAGCGGGGTTGCGGACGGCGGCAGAGGGGTTGGCGGGTTTGGAAGCGGTGTTGCCGGTGACGAAAGCGGGCAAGCCGATGGCGGTGTGGGTGAAGGCCATGGCCTCGCTGGTTGCGGCATTGCACGCCAACGATTGGGAGGCGGTGTTGGACAACGGGCTGGTGGCGAAGATCGTGGTGGGGGAAGCGAGCTACTCGAAGAAGGAAATCCCAAGCGAGTTTGTGCGGGCGATTGAGCCGATTGCCAAGCACGCGGGCGCGGAGCGGGTGCAGTTGTTGGCGAGGCAGACACAGGCGATGCACGTGTTGTTGCAGGCGTACGACGGGCACCTGGCGGCGTTGCTTCGGGCGCGTCGGCTGGCGCGGTTTTCGGATCTGACGGATGCGTTGGCGCGGGGCCTGCCTGCGATGGGGGACGCGGCGGAGGCGTTGTACTACCGGCTGGACGGGCGGGTGCATCACTTGTTGGTGGATGAGTTTCAGGACACGTCGCTTCAGCAGTGGGCGGTGATGTCGCCGATGGTCGAGGAGTTGACGGCCCATGGGACGTTCGAGCGGACGGGGTTTTTCGTGGGGGATACCAAGCAGTCGATCTACGGCTGGCGCGGCGGGCGGGTGGAGCTGTTTGACCGGGTGGAAGAGGAACTGGAAGCAAGGGGTTTGGAGGTGGAGCGGTTGGACCAGAGCTGGCGGTCTTCGCCGGTGGTTCTGGGGCTGGTGAATGCGGTGATGGGGCGTGTGGGGTTGGACGGTGTGCTGAAGGAGCAGCCGGGCGCGGTTGAGCGGTGGGCGCAGGCGTTTGAGGATCACACGTCGGCTAAGCGGGGGATGACGGGGCACGCGGTGGTGGAGGTGTTGCCGACGGTGTCGGAGGAGGCGGAGGAAGGGCAGGACGTGTTCTTCGAGGCGGTGGCTGAGCGGGTGGTGGGCATGTCCGAAGAACTGGCGGGGCGGGGGAAGCTGGCGGTGTTGGTCCGTCGGCGGGAATCGGGGCGGAAGCTGGTGCATGCGTTGCGGGCGCAGGGGGTGGCGGCGACATTGGAGGGCGGGGCGTATGTGACGGACAGCCCGGCGGTGCTGGCGGTGCTTGCGGCGTTGACGCTGGCGGATCATCCCGGGGACACGGTTGCGGCGTTTCACGTGGCGAACTCGCCGATGGGTGAGGTGCTTGGGATGCGCGGGACCGCGTGGGCTGAGACGCAGCGGGTCGCAGGGCGTGTGCGGCGGCGTTTGGTTGAAGAAGGGTTGGCTACGGTGTTGGCGGACTGGTCGGCGGCGCTTGGGCCGATGTGTGATGCCAAGGGCGCTGCGAGGCTGGCGCAGCTTCAGCGTTTGGTGGAGTCGGCAGAGGGGTCGGGGCTGGTCAGCGGGCTTCGGCCGAGCGGGTTTGTGCGCTATGCAGAGTCGGTGCGGGTGGAGGAGGCGGGGCAGGGCACGGCTGGGGTGGTGGTGATGACGATCCACGCGGCGAAGGGGTTGGAGTTTGATGCGGTGGTGTTGGCGGATTTGCACGGCGCGTTTCAGGATCGGCAGGAGTTTGTC
Source organism: Phycisphaeraceae bacterium (assembly GCA_965230305.1). Taxonomy (GTDB): domain Bacteria; phylum Planctomycetota; class Phycisphaerae; order Phycisphaerales; family Phycisphaeraceae. Next base: position 1,853,042 of record OZ245998.1, read on the forward strand.
ACGGCTCGGGATGAGCCGACGGGCCCGGTGCGGGCGGTGTACCGGGCGGGGAACAAGGCGGTGCGTGCGATGTCGCCGGAGGTGGAGGCGGCGTTTGCTGAGCATGTCGAGCGGCAGCGGTATGAGGATTTGTGTGGGTTGTACGTGGCGATGACCCGGGCGAAGCGCGGGTTGTATGTGTGGCTGCCGGGGGTGGGTGTGACCAAGAGCGGGAAGCCGGGCAGTCGGCGGGCGTCGTTGGGGAAGGTGGTCTTGGAGTCGTTGGGTGCAGCGGACGAGGTGGGGGTGGTTTATGAAGAGGGGGATGCGGCGTGGATGAAGGCGCTGGGGCGTCCGCATGAACAGGCTGGGGCGCAGGAGGCTGCGGGGAGTGTGACGTTGTCGCTTGGCAAGGGCTGGGGGCGGTCGCCTCGGGTGGTGGCGGCTTCGTCACTGGAGGGGGGCAGCGAGGAGCCGGCGACGGCGGCGGCGTTGTTGCGTATTGGTGGAGGCGGCGGGATGGCGTATGGCACCGCGATGCACGGGTTGTTTGAGCAGCTGGGGTTTGTGGAAGATGGCTTGCCGGAGCGGGCGGCGATACTTCAGGCGGCGGGCGGAGACGAGGCTGTTTTGGAGCGGTTTGAAGCGGTGTATCAGGAGCCGACTATTCGGAAGGCGCTGTCGCGCGGCGGCGCGTCGGGGGTCTGGCGGGAGAAGGCGTTGATGGTTAAGGCGGGGCGGGAGCGTGTGATCGGTCGGGCGGACCGGGTGGTGTACGGCAAAGATGAAACAGGGCGGGTGCGCTGGGCGCGGGTGGAGGATTTCAAGACGGATGTGGTAGCGGATGACGCGGGGTTGGCGGAGAAGATCGGGGTGTATCGGCCACAGCTCGCGGCGTATCGCAAGGCGGTGGCGGCCTGGCTGGGGCTTTCGGACGAGGCGGTTTCGGGGCGGCTGATTTTTGTGGGCGCGTCGGTGCAGACGCGGCGTGTGGTGGACCTGTAAGGGCTACACTTCACTCATGAACCAGGCGCAGAGCACACAGGATGCGGGGCACGCAGCCCACACACAGAAGGCGGGGATTTCGGGCTTGCCCGGCGAGGTGTCCCGGCCGATCCAAGTCACGTTTCTCGGTGCGGGGTCGGGCTTCTGTCCGACGCTGTGTCGGGACGTGTTGATGATTGAAGGTGCGGAGCGGGGTGAGCTTCGGCTGGTGGACATCGACGCGGAACGGCTGGGGATGATGCACCGGGTGATCGAGCGGGTGATTGAGCAAGCGGGGCGGAGCGCGGGCTGGACGGTCGTGTCGTCGACGGATCGGCGCGAGGTGTTGCCGGGCACGGACTACGCGGTGTGCTGCGTGGAGGTGTCGGGTTTGGACTGCGTGGCGTGGGACAACGACATCCCGCTGAAGTATGGGGTGGACCAGTGCATCGGGGACACGATCGGGCCCGGCGGGTTGTTTAAGGGGCTGCGGACCGTGCCGGTGTTTCTGGAGATCCTTCGGGATATGGCGGAGCTGTGTCCGCAGGCGGTGATGCTGAACTACACCAACCCGATGAGCATGATGATGCTCGCGGCGGGCCGGGCGGTGCCGGAGGTCGCGGCGGTGGGCTTGTGTCACTCGGTGCAGGGCACGAGCCAGTTGCTGGCGGACTACGCGGGGGTGGCTTGTGATGAGATGGATTGGCGGTGCGCGGGGATCAATCACTTGGCGTGGTTTACCCAACTCGAACACGACGGACGGGACCTGTACACGTCGGTGCTGAACGAGAAGTTCGCGCGCGAGGTTGCGGAGGGGATCGTGGCGGACGGCCGGGCGGAAGCCCAGCAGGACCTGGTGCGGAAGGACATGTGCCTGCACTTTGGGGCGTTTATCACCGAGTCCAGCGGGCACCTGAGTGAGTACCTGCCATACTACCGCAAGTCGGACGCGGGGCGGGCGTACCTGGGCAAGGGGTACCACGGCGAGAGTAAGTTCTACGCGACGAACTGGCCGAGCTGGCGCGAAGCGGCGGACGCCAAGCGTGGGCGGATGCTCAGCGGGGAGGAGCAGATCGAGCTGGAGCGGTCCTGGGAGTATGGCTCGTGGATCATCGAGGCGATCGAGAAGGATGCGCCGTTTGCGTTTTACGGGAACGTGATGAACTCGCGGGGTTTGATTGAGAACCTGCCGAGCGATGGGTGTGTGGAGGTGCGGTGCGTGGCGGACGCGCAGGGGGTGAGGCCCGAGCGGTACGGAAAGTTGCCGGCACAGATGGCCAACGTGTGCGCGATGAATATGGGGATGTTCGACCTGGCGGCGACGGCGGCGATCGAGAAGAGCATGGACGCTGCGATTCACGCGCTGCTGCTGGACCCGCTTTGTGCGGCATTGCTGACGCCCGGGGAGATCAAGGCGATGGCGGAGGAGATGTTTGAAGCCGAGGCGGATTACCTGCAAGGGTACGCCTGAGCGGTGCATCGCTTGTGGGGCAGGGGGATTGCGGGGATGATGCGCGGGTGTTAGCTGATCTGGTGAATGTGGCTGAGCGGGTGGAGTTGGACGCGGGGTTGCCTCGGGCGGAGGTGGCGGCGCGGGACGCTGCGCTGCGGGAGGCGTTGCGCGTGGAGGCCAAGTGCCCCGCCAGGCAGCTAGGGCGGTGGGCTGAGCAGGCGGGTGAGGCGCAGGCGGGCGAACGGGTGGCGTCGGCGGCGTGGACGGTGTCGGTGGCGCTCGTGGTGCTGGGGTTGGTGTTGGGGGCGGGCGTGGCCTCGGCGGTTTTTGCGTACGACGGGACGCACCCGGTGAACGTGACGCGGGTGCTTTGGTTGTTTGTCGGGGTGCAGGGGGTGTTGCTGGGTTTGCTGGGTTTGGCGTTGTTGCCTCGGCGGGTGACGCGGGCGGTGCCGCCTTTGGACGCGGTGGTACGTGTGGTGTCGGCGGTGAACCTGGGCGCGCTTTGGCCGATCGCAGCGCGGGTCTTGCCGAGCGAGACGCGGGAGGCGTTGCAGCGTGTGTTGGGGCGGGGCGAACGGTTTCGGAAGCTGCACGGCCGGGTGGTGCGTTGGCAGGTCTTGCGGTGGTCGCAGGCGGCGGCGTTGTCGTTTCAGCTTGGGGTGGCGGGCGCGTTCTTCGGGCTGGTCACGCTTCAGGATGTGGCGTTTGGCTGGAGCACGACGCTGGACGTGTCGGACGAGGGGTTTGCAGCGCTGGTGCAGGGGCTGGCGAGCCCGTGGGGCTGGGCGTGGTCGGATGCGGTGCCCGGTGAGGCGCTGGTGCAAGCCACGCGGTACACCCGCTTGGAGGGCGGCCGCTTTGCGGGGGAGGGGTCGGGCGAGGCGGTGGATCAGGCGGTGGGTTTGTGGTGGCCTTTCGTCATGGCGGTGTTGCTGGTGTACGGCGTGTTGCCACGGTTGGTGACGTGGGGGGTTTGTGTGTGGCGGATGCGTCAGGCGGTGGGCTGGGCGGTGGTGCATGTGCCGGGCGTAGTCGGGCCGGGCGGCGTGCTGGAGCGGTTGAATGGTGAAGCGGTGCGTCTGGGGGAAGCCAGTGATGATGCGGGCGACGGGTCGGTCTTGGGTTCGGCGGCGGTGCCGGAGCGAGGATTGCCGAGCGCGGGGCAGGCGGTGATCGACTGGGCGGAGCCGCCGACGCCGGAGGGGGCGGTGTTGAATGGCTTGGGCGTGGCATGGCGTGGCGCGGCCGGCGGCGCGCGGAGCGTGTTGGACGATGAGCAGGCGGTCGCCGACGCCACGGCGGCGGTCGCTGGGGGCGAGGCGTCGGGCGTGGTGCTTCGGGTCAAAGCCTGGGAGCCGCCGATGGCGGAGACGGTGGATGTGTTGCGGGCGTTGCGGGCGCGTTCGGGGGACGGCGTGGTGCTGACCGTTTGGCCGGTGGATGAAGCGGGGGCTTTGGCGGAGAGCCCATCGTGGGCGCGGGCCCTGGCGGGGCTGGGCGACCCGTGGTTGGTGTTGGCCGAAGGAGACTGGGCATGAGTGGGTCGCCTCGGTTTGTGGTCGTCGGGCATCCCAACAAGGGCAAGAGCTCGATCGTGGCGACGCTGGCGCAGGATGCGTCGGTGCGGATTGCGGACGAGTCGGGGACGACGCGGGTCAGCCGGGCGTTCCCGATGCAGGTGGATGGGCGGGAGGTGTATCGGCTGGTGGACACGCCGGGGTTCCAGCGGGCGCGGAAGGCGTTGGCCTGGCTGGAGGCGCAGGGGGTCGGCGCGGAGGGTCGGGCGGAGGCGGTGCGGGCGTTTGTGCGAGAGTTTGCAACGCAGGGCGAAGCGGGCGGGTTCCGGGATGAGTGTGAGCTGCTCGGGCCGATCGTGGCGGAAGAGGGCGCGTCGGGTGGGGCGGGCATTTTGTACGTGGTGGACGGCTCGGTGCCTTATGGGCCGGAGTACGAAGCGGAGATGCAGGTGTTGCGTTGGACGGGCGTGCCTCGGATGGCGTTGATCAATCTGATCGGCGAGGCGGACCATGTCGAGGCCTGGCGTTCGGCGTTGGGGCAGTACTTCTCGGTGGTGCGGGTGTTTGATGCGGTGAAGGCGGAGTTCGATAAGCAGGTGGATCTGCTGCGCGCGTTTGGGCAGTTGCACGAGCCCTGGCGTGAGGCGATGGACGAGGCGGCGGGGTTGCTGGAGCGTCGGCGCACGGGGCAGCGTGAAGCCTCGGCCCGGGCGATCGCGGAGATGTTGGCTGAAGCGTTGACCCACACCGAGCAGGGGCAGGTCGGGTTTGATGCGGATACCGGGCCGACGCAGGGCAAGCTGCAGGAGAAGTACCGGCAGGCGCTGCGCCGGATCGAACGCCGGGGGCGGGAAGCGGTCGAGCAGGCGTACGGCCACCCGTCGGTCGGGCGCGAGGAGACGGAGCTGGATGTCTTAAACAGCGACCTGTTCAGCGAAGCGAGCCAGCGGGTGTTCGGGCTGACGCGGACGCAGGCGGCGCAGCTGGGGCTGGTCAGCGGCGCAGGGCTGGGCGTCATGGTGGATGTGGCGTTGCACGGGCTGACGTTTGGCGTGTTCACCGCGGCGGGCAGCCTCGCGGGCGGTGCAGCGGCCTGGCTGGGGTTTGACAAGGTGGCGCGGACGAAGGTCATGAAGCTGCGCAGCCTGGGCGTGCAGCGGGTCACGGTCGGGCCTTTGGTCAACGTGAACCTTCGGCACACGCTGTTGGCCCGGGCGGTGGTGCATCACCGGGTCGTCGCAGCGCGGACGCACGCCCAGCGGGGCGGGCTGGTGGTGGACGACACGCAGACCGGCGCGCTGAACCCTCTGAGCCCCAGCGACAGCAAGAAGTTCAACGAGCCTTTCAAACGGCTGCTGAAGGCAGGGGACGATGAGGTCGCGGTCGCCGAGGCGGTAGACACGATCGCGGGGTTGGTGCAAGCGTTGCTGTCGGATTGATCAGCAGGCGAGTCACGCCAAGGCGCGCAGTGCTTTGGGTGGCAGCAAGAAGAGCAGCTGCGCGGCGTTGGGGGTGTCGGCTCGGTCGAGCGCCGCGCAGGCGGCTTTTTTGAGTTGCAGGTCGGCGGACTGCGGGCGGCCGGTGAGCAGGTGGGCGATGGTTTGGGAGAGCGTGGGTTCGTGGCCGACGATCAGGATGGTGTCTTCTTCGCGTTGGCGGAGCTCGTGCACGACCGCGTGGGCGGGTTCGTCGGCGAGCCAGGGGACGGTGGCGGGGGCGCGTTCAAAGACCTCGCCGAGGATCGCAGCGGTCTGTGCGGCACGGAGCTTGGGGCTGGTGAGGATGGCGTCGGGGCGGTCGGCGAGGCGGGCCAGCCCGAGCGCAGCTTTGCGGGTGCGTTGCACGCCTTGGGGGGTGAGCTTGCGGTCGGCGTCGGTTTGGCCGGGTTGCAGGGGCTCGGCGATGCCGTGTCGGAAGACGTAGAGGAGCATGGGATTGCTCTTTAGATGGGTCGAGCGGGGTTACGCCTCCGCGGTGGGTTTGCGGAGGTGGATGAGGAACTCGCTGCCTTGGCCGACGGTGGACTCGACGGTGACGTGGCCGCCCAGGGCTTCGGCGACGTGTCGGACGATCGACAGGCCCAGGCCCGTGCCGCCCAGGACGCGGGAGCGGGCTTTGTCGGTGCGGTAGAAGCGTTCAAAGATCCGGGGCAGGTGCTTGGCTTCGATGCCCGGGCCTTCGTCGATGACGCGGATGACGACGGTTTCGCCTTCGGTCTGGGCGGTGACCTGGACGTCGGTGGCGTCCGGGCTGTACTTGATGGCATTGTCCAGCAGGTTGACCATCGCCTGCTCGAGCAGGGCAGGGTCCATGCGGGCCTGCAGGTCGGGCTCGCAGTGGATGTTGATGCGGATCTGCTTGGCCCGTGCGTTGGCGAGGCAGGTTTCACGCGCGGCTTGGAGCACCGGGCGGAGTGTGCCGGACTGCAGCTTGTCGGTCCACTGCCCGCCGGACTGTTCCAGCCGGGCCAGGGAGAGGAGGTCTTCGACGATCGCGTCCAGGCGCAGGGCCTGGCGTTGCATCAGCGGCAGGAAGTGGTCGAAGGCTTCGGGGTCTTCTTTGCTGGCGTGCAGGAGGGTTTCGACCGCGGCGGTGATGGCGGAGATCGGGGTCTTCAGTTCATGCGAGACGTTAGCGACGAAGTCCCGGCGGACGCGTTCGAGGCGGCGCAGGCGTGTGACGTCATGGACCACCAGCAGCGCCCCCGAGGGCTGGCCGTCCGGGTCACGGAGCACGACGCAGCGGGCCTGGAAGTAGCGGTCGTCTGTAGGCAGGCCGGCGGCCTGGGGGAGGGTGACTTCGCGCTCGGCGTGCTGGAGGTGGTGCAGCGTGGAGTCGAGCATCGCCTGCAGTGAGGCGTTGCGGATGACTTCCTGGACGCTCCGGCCGATGGATTGGCGGGGGTCCAACTGCAGGAGCTCGGCGGCGGCGTGGTTCAGCCAAGTGATTCGGCCGTCGAGGTTGGCAGCGACGACGCCTTCGACCATCGAGGCCAGCACCGCCTGCAGGGCGTTGCGTTGCTGCTCGATGTTGGTGATGCGTCGGTCATGCCGACGGGCGAGGGTGTCCAGTGCCCGGGCGATGCGTTGCAGCACGAACGGACCACGGAAGCGGATGGGTTTGCTGGTGTCGCCTCGGGCGTAGCGTTCAGCGGCCTGTCGCAGGTCGGTCAGGGCCCGGAACAGCGCCCAGGCTAACAGCAGCGCCAAGATGGCGGCGGTCGCCAGGCCGAGGGTGAAAGCCACAGGGGCAGAAAGGGCCGCGAGTGTGGCCGGCGTGGTCATGCTTCGGGCCTATGGGGTCGTTGCGAGGTCAGCGGAACAGCGGGCGGCTTAGTCACGGAAGCGGTAGCCCACGCCACGGACGGTCTCGATCAGCCGCCCGGCATCGCCCAGCTTACGGCGGAGGGCAACGACCTGCACATCGACGGAGCGGTCTGTGACGGCGGCGTAGCCTTCGTGGATGCGTTCGATGATGCCTTGGCGGGTGAACACCCGGCCGGGCTGGCCGACCATCAGTGTCAAGAGCTTGAACTCGGTGGCGGTCAGGTCGATCGGTTCGCCGTTGACGGTGACTTCGTGGCGGTCGTGGTCCAGGCGGACGTTCTTGACCTCAAACACGCTGGAGTGGTTTTCCTTGGCGGTCTGGGTGACCACGCCCCGGCGGAGGACCGCTTGGATGCGGGCCAGCAGGATGCGGGGGCTGAAAGGCTTGGTGACGTAGTCGTCGGCCCCGGCGTCCAGGCCCGCGACGACGTCGGACTCTTCGCCCTTGGCGGTGAGCATGATGACGGGGATGTGGGCGGAGTTGCTCTTCTCGCGGAGCGAGCGGCAGACCTCGACGCCGTCCATGCCCGGGAGCATCAGGTCCAGCAGAATCAGGTCCGGGGTCTGTGTCTTGATGATCTTCAGTGCGGCTTCGCCGGTCTCGGCGGAGAGGACTTGATAGCCTTCGCGCGCGAGGTTGTAGCGGAGCAGTTCGTGGAGGTCTTTTTCATCCTCGACGAGGAGTATGGTGGTCGCGGCTTCATCGCGAGTGGTGTCGGGCACAGTGCTGGCGGGAGAGTTAGCCGTCACGTTTGAGTCCGTCTCTGAAGGCCCCTGCAAGGATCAGGATCAGGGGCTGGATTGGGTGGGATTGAAGCGGAAACAAAAAAGGGACGCGGCGTTATTCACGCCGCGTCCCCGCAGATAGGCGTTAGACGCGGCTGATCTTTACCACAGCAGTTGGAACTGCGTGCGGATGGCGATCAGGTCGTCGCTGTCGGCGGAGCTGAAGCTGGAGAAGCCCAGGCCCGAGGAGAATTCGCTGTTGCCGAAGGGGTTCGAGGTGTTGTCACCTTCGAAGACCCAGATGACGTCAGCGGTGAACTTCGCGTTGTGCTTCTTGAGGAAGTAGTTGATACCGAAGGTCAAGGCCAGCACGTCGTCGGCACCGGCGATGTCCGGGTCGATCCACTCGAAGCGGACGAACGGAGCCAGGGTGTCCGGCACGACGAAGTAAGAAGCTTCGACCAAGGCACCGATCATGTCACGGTCCAGCAGCGGCGAGGGACCCGAGGGGTCGCCGTCGATGCTGATGTGGCCGCCCATGATGGCCGCCATGATGGCGAAGCCGGCGTTTTCGTACAGAGCGTCAACGGTCCAGGCGAAGTAGTCAGCGTCCGACTCCGAGGAGTTGTCGCCGTTGATGCCGTCGCCGACCTGGTAGAACAGAGCACCACCGATGACGAGGAACTGGTCTTCACCGTCCCACGCGAAGGTGTCCTTGCCCTGGCTGGCGCTGCCCATGACCACGTACTCACCGCGAGCGGCGAAAGCGATCTCGACCGGGTCCGAGCCGAAGTTGGAGAATTCTTCGTCCGCACCATCGTTGATGGAGAAGTTGAAGACGAAGTTGTCACCCTTGTAGTTGATGACGATCTGTTCCGAGCGGTCGAGGGTGAAGTACTCGGTGGCCAGGCCGCGGTCGACCGCGATCTGACGGCTCGAGGAAGTCAGCTCTTGACGCAGGAACGGGATCTTGAACTTACCCATGGTGATCGTGACGCCGTCGGCGACCGGGAGGGTCACGTAGTAGTCTTCGACTTCGACGACGCCGTCGCCACGGTCACCCGCGAGGGTCACGGCGTACTTGATCGGGCCGCGGTCGATGTAACCGACGACACCGGAGAACTTGACCTTCATGCGGCGGACCTGGAAGCCGGATTCGACTTCGTCGGCACGGTCGGACTGCAGGTCAACCAACCAGCGGAACTGGAACTGGCCACCGATGTTGAGGGTGAAGTCGCCTTCGGCGCTGGACAGGAAGAACTTCTTGCCGCTGTGGCCGGCGGTCGAGCCGTCCTGCAGCAAGCTGGCGCGGGCCTGGGCGTCGGCAAGGACGTCCTCGATCATCGCGCGGGTTTCAGCGCTGCGGCGCTCGCTCATCCAGTTGTCGCTGGTGCCTTGCTCCTGGCGAAGCTCGGCGACTTCAGCCCGGAGGGCCTGAAGTTCAGCTTGAATTTCGGAATCGCTCGTTTGAGCAACAGCGCCTTGTGCGAGAACGCCACAGGCGATCGCACCGGCAAGGGCCTTCGTGGAAGAAAGGCAACGGTTCATGAGAGTCTCTCCGTGGGGCAGGCGCCCAGGTAGAAAAAGGGGTGACCGATGGGCGACACCCTGCGGTCGCCTCGGCGCGAGGAAATTAGACCTACACAATGTCTGAAGGGTTAACTGAGTGTTAGAAGATCGTTAGCAATTTTGCCGTCCGATATCCGCCGGTTTACCGCTGGGTTAACAGTGGCATGTCACGGGCGGATGCGTTCATCGGGTTGGGCTGCGTGGGGGTTGCCCGGGTCGATCTCTAACAAGTACCTCCAGGTGTACAGGCCGGTACTGTGGTCATCGGAGAATCGCACCCGAAGCGCATAATTTCCGACCAACTCCGCACCGGTCGCAGACAGCGTTTCGGCACGGGAAAAGCCTTCAGGTAAAACAGTTAAAGGATTTTTCTCCATTTCCTCCCTGAGCTCACGCATCTCCGCTGAAGGCGACATCTTACGCAGATAAGCAATCGGATAGACCGACACCCGACCATTGGACCATTGGATCGTCAGGGCGCGGGTTTTCTCTAAATCGATATGGAGCGGCCGAACGTTATCGGAACCATCAGCGGGGCGGTCAACCATGGCGAACCTTTTTAAGGCGTCTCTCTGGCGGGCTCTGTTTCTGCGCTGTTTTCAGCAGCGCTGCCCGGCGTGCGGCCGGCGTCCCGGCGAAGCAGCTCCGCGGTTTGGATCAACCGATCCACCTCAGCGTCATCGGCTTCCGCATGAGGCTCGAGCGTGAAGTGCCAACGCACGTCCGAGCGCCCGTTGGGGATTGCCTCGGCAATCAGGTCCGGCCCGGGGTACTCCCACCACGGCGCCTGCGCTTTCGCGGTCGTCCACAACGGCTCATGCCCCGCCAACGCCAAGCGCACGTCATACGTCCCGTAGTGCGTGAACGGCACGGTCACCGGCGTCCGGCCGACCTCTTCATCATTCAAATGCACCAGCGCGCCGCTGGGCTCGCTCGTCACGTGGATCCGACGCTGCACGCAGCCGGGCGCCAGCACCAACACACACACCAACAACAGGAGAGCACGGGTCATTCCCGGATTGTACCGAAGCCGGACCCGGCGTCAGTCGTCGCTGGGCGTTGGCCAGAGCACCCAGTCACCGTCGGCAGGCGCTTCGGCAAATGCGTTCCGGGGCGACGCCAATCCGTTGCGTTGTCCCGGGGTCGTTTCGTTGACGGTGGCCGCCGCCAGCCGCCCACCATCATCATCCAGGTCCGCACCGACGCTGTAGAGCATGGGTAGCCCATCGACCAGGGTGTACTTCAGCGGTTCGCCGGTGAACGGGTCCAATGGCAAGCGGGGGATCCACCTTGGCGATAGTTGTGCCAGGGACTCGGGCCAATCGCCCTGCTGACGCCGATACAACTCCAGCGCGATCGTCAGAAGAGCGGCTTGCCTATTGGTTTCGTGGGAGATGAGTGTGGATCGAAAAGCCTGCATCGAAGGCATGTACACGCTGATCAAGTAGTACTGCCTTCGATACCCAGGCGACGACATCAACTCCTCCAATGTCGGCTCAGAGGGATCGACGCTCCGCTGACGGATCTGCTGCCAGAGCGGTGTGGTGCCCAGGACCATCTCAGCATCCATCAGCCGGTCGTACTCTTCGCGCATCTCGCGCCGGTCAGCCATGACTAATGCCGCGGCAGGAAGTCGGACTTGATTCATTGCGCCTAGCGTCAGGGTCACCGTTTCGATAGTCATTGCGTCCGAATCCGGTATCCCGATAAAATGTGACATCTCATTGAGTTCTCTCAACCCTTCATCGGTGATTCGGCCACCCCCATGACCATCGTCGGTGTAGATGCGTTGCAGCATGTCATACACCCAGTACCGCTCGCCGTTGAACCAGTCTTGCCAGTTTGTTTCATGGCTGGCGATCGCGTGCGCGAGTTCTCGAAGGTGAGTGTCCGACAACAGATCAGGGTGATGGATCAGCGTGTGTTCAAGCGTCTGATGCCCGAGCGCGTGTATCGCCAAACGGACCAGGCCGTTGATCAGGATGTCTTGTTCATCGACATGCTTTGCGATGCCATGGATCGCTTGCAGGTCTGCGAAGACGCGTTCGGCGTCTTGTTGTTCAAGGGCATGGTAGATGTCCGCCTGGAGCAGACGGGCCATTGAACGGAAGTACCCCAGGTGCGGAAGCAGCACGCCATTCAAGGGCGGGTGTGGGCCAGCGGAAGATGCCATGTGCTGCTGCTCGCCGAGCAGCTCGACGTCTGCGGGGTGTGTGGTGAACCCGGCGATATACCCGTTGCCGGGTTTGCCGGCTGCGGTGCGGATCATCGCCAGTTCATGGGTATGCGATTCGAGGAAAGCTTGTAGTTCATCCCAGCCTTCCTCGCCGGGTCTTGGTTCCGTATTAATGGTGAAATGTCGCTGGTCGAATTCATTGGTCTCGGAGATCGCCAGCAAGACCTCGCGGTAGATCGGCCAGGCCGCGTCCTCCGGCGGGACAGCCAAAGCTTTTTGGTTCAGCCTCGTGAGATAATCCGTTTTGATCGACGGCGAGCCCCAGCTGAGGTAGACCGCCATGCCGACGTATAGCAGGAGCAAGACGCCAAAACCCTTGAGGGTCCATGCCGCGACATGCCAGGGCATCGGGCGATTGCGTTTGACGCTGCGCCGAATCAGCCGGGCTGCGACCGTGGGGTCGCCGAAGTCGGTGATCATCTGTTCGACGGTACGCCCAGCGTCCCGCCCATCCCGGAAGTGGGCAATCAGCTCTTCCGCCACATCGATTTTCTCGCCCCGCCAAAGCCGGGTCTTCTTAAGGATCTGAAGAATCTGCGTTTTGGCAGGGCCAGGCAGATCGGTCTCAGCCAGCAGCCGGCGCGGGTCGAGTTGCCCGGTCAGACGAAGGCGGACCCAGTCTTTGAGGGGTGTGTAGCGCATCCGCCGCAGCCAGGAGTCCGAAGGGGGCATCGCAACGCTCATGCGGCACCGCCTGTGGCCACGGACGTGACGCCCAGTTGTTGCATCGCGCGGGTGACCGCTTCCCACTGCTGGGTGTCCTTGGCGAGCTTGGCTTTGCCCTTGCGGGTTAGCCGGTAGTACCGCCGGGGGCGGCCGGAGGACTTGTCGACCCGCGAAGCAATCAGCTTCTTGGCCTGCAGGTTGTAGAGCAGGGGGTACAGCGTGGACTGGCCCATGCCCAGCACGCCGTCGGTGCGCTGGGTCAGCAGTTCGACCAGTTCGTAGCCGTAGCGTTCGCCGGGCTCCAGCAGCTTTAGCACCGCGACGGGCCCAGCCCCGCGCATGAGTTCACGCTCGATTTTCATGGTCATCTCCAAGCAAAGCGGCAGGCAGGACAATTAGTTATGCAACACAAGCTATGTAAAACATAGTATCGGGTCGATCGAAAAGCAAGCTGAATCTGTCCGGTGAATTAATCCTGATCCGTAGTGGTTTCGATTGACTGCATCGCGGCGTCGATGGCATCTCGGTCAAAGCCTCGCCGGGCGAGTTGGCCGTAGAGCCGGCGCTTGCGGGTCGCGGCGTCGAGCCGTTCCATGGAAGCGGCTTTCTTTTGGGCAAAGGCGATCGCCTGCTCGGCCTGGGACTCGGCGTCCGGGCCGGCCTCGGCAAGCACGGCCTCGGCGATCTTCTGAGGCACACCCTTCTGCCAGAGCTTCTGCTTGAGCAGCTTCGGGCCGGCGGGGCGGGTCCGTGTGATCGAACGCACCAGGGCCTCGGCGTAGGCCCGGTCATCCAGCAGCCCCAGCGACTCCAGCCGATCCAGCACCGCCCGGCGCGTCGTATCGTCGTGCTCGAGCTTCTTCAGCTTGCGGTCCAGTTCGAAACGGGTCAGCGCCCGGCGGTCCAGGCGGTTCATCGCCTGCTTCATGGCCTTGTCGACGAGGCCCGCTTGTTCGATGGCCTCGCGCAACGCGGGGCCGCACGACAGCCCGACGCGGAGCCCGAGCTCGTCGACACTGCGGACGCTGAGGGTCGCCAGGTGCTTGCGGTCGACTTTCACGCTGACGCGGTTGGGGTCGCGCTGGGTCGGCGTGAGTGAGGTGATGGCCGGGCCTTCGGGCATGGGGTTATCGTATGGCATGGACGCAGATACCCGCGCGGCGTTGCACGTGATCCAGAGCCTGTCCGCCCGGCTGAGGCAGGACAAGGCGATGGCCGACGCCGCGATCGCGCGGTGCAGCCTGGCGCAGCTGCGCTACACGCCGGACCCGGGCCAGAACCCGCCTAGTGTGATTATGAAGCACATGGCGGGGAACCTGATTTCACGATTCACCGACTACCTGACCCGCGATGGCGAGAAGCCCTGGCGTGGGCGCGACGACGAGTTTGTCGACGACTTCCCCTCTCGCGAGGCCATGCTGGCGCGTTGGGAAGAGGGCTGGCGTTTGGCGTTGGGTGTGATTGATGGGTTGCAAGCAGAAGACCTGCACCGGACGGTGACGGTGCGTGGTGAGCCCCACACGGTGGTCGAGTCCTTGCACCGCACCGCGACGCACGCGGCGTACCACGTCGGGCAGATCGTGACCCTCTGCAAGCTCGCCAAGCTTCACGACGGCGAAGCGTGGGAGGCGTTGACGATCCCCGTCGGCGGGTCCGAAGCCTACACCCAAGCGATGCAAGCGAAATACCGCCAAGACTGAATCCATGCGGCAGACGGTAAACTCGGGCTGAGCCAAGCAGGAGGTTGTCGGATGAGCGAAGCGCTACAAGCGGAATCTGCGTCGTTGCCCAAGGTGGGCTGGGGCGGCAAGGGGTTATGGCTGGTGCTGGGCCTGTTGGGCGCGCTGCTGTTCGTCGGGTTGGGGTTTGACGGGCGGCACCACTGGGACGAGGCGTTCTACCTGCACACCGCGGCGCATGTGGACATGGACGTGATCCAGGACACCGATCGCGAAAGGCACCACAACGAAGACTTCTATGTGTCGCGGATCCTGCACGTGTACCTGAGCAAAGCGGTGATGCAGTGGGTCGGCGTCGGCCAGCACGCGATCTGGATCATCGGGGGGGTCTACACCGCCTTGATGCTGCTGATGCTTTGGCCGACGTACGACTTGTTGAAGCGTTTGTTGGGTGACTCGCCGGGGCTGAAGGCGGGCGTGTGGTTAACCGTCTTTAACCCGGTGTTTTTGTACCTGGCGTTCAAGACGCTGCCGGAGGCGCCGGGGCTGGTGGTGGCGGTGCTGGCGACGTGGGCACTGGTGCGGGCGGTGGGCAGTACGCGGTGGTGGTGGCTGTGGGCGATCGCCTCGGCGGTGCTGTTGGCGACGTCGGCATTGCTGAAGAACAACATGACGCTGTTCCTGCCTTTGACGGTGCTGCCGATTCTGCTGTTGAAGTGGGACAAGGTGTCGCCTTGGAAGCTGCTGCTGTTGGCGGCGGGGGTGGGGGTGCTGTCGTTTGGGGTGTTCTTCTTGATGCTGCTGGCGTGCGGGTTTGAGCTGGAGCAGTACATGGTCGGGGTGAAGAGCGGGCTCGTCGAGGAGAACGGCAGCGGGCCGGAGGAAGAGCCGCTGGCGTCGATCCTGTTGCAGTACCTGGTGATGCACGGGCCGTTCTACGCTTGCCTGCTGCTGGCGTTCTGGAGCCGGCGTTGGCGGGACGCGTTGTTCTGTGGGCTGTGGCTGGTTTTGGGGCTGGGGTACATCCTGTACTTCACCCGAAGCATCGAGGGGCGTTACTTGGCCTACAGCGTGGTGCCGATGGCCGGGCTGATCGGGCTGACGGTGGACGGCCTGTTGCGGACTTGCCGGGAGTCGACATTCAAACGGGGCAAGCACAAAGGCAAGACTCGACCCGCTCGGCCGGGGCTGGCGATGGGCGCGGGCCTGATCGCGGGTATGGGCATCCTGGCGGGCAACGTGGTGTTGCTGCCTTTGAGTTTGTACGAAGTCCAGGCCGACGGTTTTGAGCGGGCGCTGGATCGGCTGGACGCCGAGCTGGGCGAAGACCAGTACGTGGTGCTCGTGCCCTGGTTTTACACGGACTACCAGTACCTCAGGGTCGCGTATCCCGAACGCTCGTTTTACCTGGTGTACCGCGGCTGGCGTGAGCAGGAGAAGACGCCGGAGGCGGAAGATGCTTTCGTGGCGTACGAGAACCGGTACTACGGCGAGCGGCTGCTGCGCGATCCGGCAGCGGTCGCAGCCGTCGCGGACGGTCGGCCGATCGTGTACCTGGGGTTTGAGGAGATCCACACGGTGCAGAACCTAAGGGCAGCGGTCGCGAAGCAGCCGATCATGGATTTTTCCCAGCAACTCGGGCAGATGGCGTTCAGCAACAAGCTGGCGTTTGGTTGGCCTTGGACCAGCGATGCGGTGGACCTGACGTTCCGGTTCCAGGTCGGGCACTATCAAGTGTGGGACGTGGCGTTGACGGCGGAATCTGAGCCTGAGCCCCTTATCGAGTTGCATGAGCCTTCTGAGATAGAGAGGCCGATCGAAAACGACTTGCCAACGCAGGAGCCATTGGCTGAGGCGGAAGCGGTTATTGCCCCAAGCGAACCGAGTCCGCCGAGTCAATAAATTCAGTTGGGGTCTTGGTTTTGCCAGGGCGAAGGCGGTGCCAAGGTCGGGCCTGCGATTGGGTGGCCTTGCCAGGTTGCCTCGGCGGCGCGCGTCGGACTCTCGTCTTCGGAGATGATCCTGTTGCCCTGCTCGTCGAGCGGGGCGTTGCGGTTCTGGTTGTAAATGGCTTGGGGTGAGTCGGGTGTATCGGGCATCACGATGGTGTTTTGAAGCAACGCCACGGGCTGTGGTGGCTGGACGAAATTTCCGATGTGGATCGCATGCTGCCCGGGGAGCAGAAAGGTGTTTTGGCGAAAGATGTAATGGCTCTGCGGTGCGCTCCGGCAGTACACGCCGCTGCCCCCGGGCCGGATAAAGCGGTTCTGCTGAATGATGTTTTCGCCTAGGCCGAACAAAACCATCGCATTGCCCGGGCATTCGACGATGACGTTGTCCACCACACGGGCCTGTGTGCCTTCGCCGATCTGTATGCCGTTGTCTTGCCAGCGGGCGAAAGGTTGTTGGCCGGCTTGCAGGATGGTGTTGTTCCGGACTTCGCAGTCCTCGATGGTGCTGCCGATTTGGATCCCTTCGCAACCGGTCAGGTAGGTGAGGTTGTTATGGACACGGAGGCCACGGATCACGTGCGGGAAGAGCGTTTCGCCGGTCTGCGAATCTTCGATGCCTCGGTAGAACGTGTGGCCGATGTAGAAGCCTTCGCCGATGACGTGATGGACGAAGTTGTGGTGCAGGCTGATGTTGAACATGGTGAAGTCGTCACGAGTGATGGTGCTGGCTTCGTCCTTGACGTTGAACCCAGCAAACCCCGCAGCAAAGACTTCGATATGGTCCAGTTCGATCGAGCTGGACTGGCGAATCACGTTGATCGCGTGCGGCCCGTCTTCTCCCGCAGCGACACGGATGCCCAGGCCCCGCAACCAATCCGGAGGCTCCACGTCGAACGCGCGGGGCTCGGACAGCTCGCCGCTGCCGGTAACACGGACATGCACACACGAGACGATATTCAATGCCCCGCCCCGGTGGCCTCGGTTGTCGAGCGTGACCAGTCCACGGTTGATGAATTGGATTGGCGCATCTGCGCTGCCGCGCACGTTGCGGATGGTCAGGCGGCGGTAGTCGCCTTCGGGCAGGATGACGGTGTCGCCGGGCTCAAGCCCCATCGTGTTGCCGTCCAGCACGGTTTCGGCCAGGAGAGTGGCGACATGGACCTCACCCCGCGCAGCACCGATCGCGAGAAACAATCCGATCCATACCCCCAACCCCATCTTGGGCAAATACTGCATCGCACACCCCTTGAGACAGAAGAATCGCAGGTGATCCTACGGCCTGATCCCGCCTGGTGTTCGGAAACGCCCGGCCGCTTGCTACACTGCTGACGTTCGCACGGGGCGCCCGATGCTTGATCGAACCAAGCTGGGCTGAGATGCACCCGTCGCACCTGATCCGGATCATGCCGGCGTAGGGAATGCGGATACGTCACTTGTTGTATGACGTGTCAGGCCCTGCGCCCCTTGCACGCAGGAGCTTTCCCATGTCCTACACGCTTCCCCCGCTTGGCCAAAACCCCGGCCACGACCCCAACGTCACGACGCCCGGCAGCTTCGCCAACCCGCCGCGGGTCGGCTTGCCCTGGGCGTTCAGCTCCCCCGACACGCCGGGCATGCCCCAGCCCAGCGACAAGACCGCGTGGGACTTCCTGCCCGAGGGCTGGTCTACCCAATGGCTCGAAGAGCCCGAGTCGAACAATGGCCAAGCCAACAGCAACGGGCAGACCGAGGTGGTCTTCCAGCAGGCCGACGGCTCATTCCGCCGGGTGGTTCACCCCAGCGGGTTCAATGCGGTGACGCAGTTGGAGTCCGCACGCCTGGGTGTGATCACGCCGGAGATGCAGCGGGTCGCTGAGCGTGAGCCGCACCTCAGCGCGGAGCAGGTGCGGGATGAAGTCGGGGCCGGGCGGATGGTGATCCCCGCGAACAAGACGCACCTGAAATACAAGCTCGATCCGATGGCGATCGGGCGGGCGAGCAAGACGAAGGTGAACGCCAACATGGGCGCGTCGCCGGTGAGCAGTTCGACCGATGAAGAGGTCGAGAAGCTCAAGTGGGCTGAGCGCTGGGGCGCGGACACGGTCATGGACCTGTCCACCGGCGGCGACCTGGACGCGACGCGCGAGGCGATCATCCAGAACAGCACGACGCCCATCGGGACCGTGCCGATCTACTCGATGATCATCGGCAAGAAGATCGAAGACCTCGACGAGGCGATGATTCTGGCGACCTGCGAACACCAGGCAGCGCAGGGCGTGGACTACTTCACGATCCATGCCGGCGTGCTGCAGGAGCACCTGAAGCTGGCCAAGAATCGACTCATCGGCCTGGTGTCCCGCGGGGGGTCGCTCTTGGCCAAGTGGATGCTGACCCACAACCAGCAGAACCCGATGAACACCGCATGGGAGAAGATCTGCGACGTCATGCACGACTACGACGTCACTTTCTCCATCGGCGACGGCTGCCGGCCGGGCGGGCTCGCCGACGCCACCGATGAGCTGCAGTTGGCGGAGTTGGTCGAGCTGGGCAACCTCACCGAGCGCGCCTGGCGCAAGGGCATCCAGGTCATGATCGAAGGCCCCGGCCACGTGCCGTTCGACCAGATCGAATACAACGCCAAGCTCCAACGCCAGCTCTGCCACGGTGCGCCGTTCTACGTGCTCGGCCCGTTGGTCACCGACATCTTCCCCGGCTACGACCACATCACCTCCTGCATCGGCGCCACCTCGATCGCCTACCACGGCGCGTCCATGCTCTGCTACGTCACCCCCAAGGAGCACCTGGGGCTGCCCAAGAAAGACGACGTCAAGCAGGGGTGCATCGCCTACAAGATCGCCGCGCACGCGGCGGACGTTGCCCTGGGGATCCCCGGCACGCGCGACCGCGACGACGAGCTGACCAAAGCCCGGGCGGCGTTGAACTGGGAGAAGCACTTCGAGCTGAGCTTTGATCCCGACACCGCTCGCGCGTTCCACGATGAGGACCTGGATGTCGACACCGACTTCTGCGCGATGTGTGGCCACGACTGGTGCAGCGTGCGGATCAGCAAGGAGATTCAGGATTGGGCCAGCGGCAAGGCCGACGGGTTTGACCGGGGCAAGCCGGTGAAGTCCGACGCGTTGACCCCCGAGCAGGCCGCGATTTTGGAACAGCGCGGCCACCTGTCGCCCGAGGAGATCCACAAGCTCGCGGCGAAGGCCAAGGGCAAGCTCAAGGCCGGCGACGAGGAGGGCAAAGCCGCCTGCCACAGCGACTACGTCGATGCGGATGAAGCCAAGAAGCTGCAGGGCGACGAGCTGGTGCAGCTGGACGTCCGCCCGGCGCTGGGGATATCCAAGGAAGACTCGGTGATCTAAGCTTTGCCGATGCGGCATCCGAAGGCCATCTTGTCGTCTCGTTATATGCGCTGGGGCGGGGTTGGCGTGGTGGTATTGCTGGCGACGGTGTTGCTGGTCACCTGTCAGGGGGGGCCGGGATACTACGGGGACAAGTATGCGCCGTCAGGGGCAACCGCTTTTCCCGACGATGTCGCAACGGGCCCCGAACCCGAGCAACAAGTGGAGCCGCACACGTGTGGCTTGCACTCGGTTCGTTCGATCTATCGCGCTTACGGGTTGGACCCCGATGCGTTTGATCTGCGGTTTCGGATGGGGGTGGACAAGCCTGCGTTCGCTGTTGTGCCGGACACGACGGGCACGCTGCACCCGGACATGATGCGTGTGCTCGAACAAGACGGGTTTGAGGTCACGCTGGTCGAACCCAACGATGAGGATTCACTGCTGGCGTTGTCAACGCATCTTGCGGATCAACAGCTTGCTCTGGTGCTGACGCGGGTGAGCGGATACCACTGGGTCGTGATGTCCCAGGGCGAAGCGGGCCAGATGGTAATTTGCGATTCGCTGGCGGAGGAGCCTTATGAGGTGGCGCTCGAGCCGTACTTGCAGGAATCGGTCTACAGCCTGCTGCTGATTCGGCCTAGCGGGGAAGGAACGGGGAACGCTGGTGGTACGCACGCACGAGGGCTGCGAGAAATGGGTCGGATACCTGGCCGGGGTGATTAGGCGTCTGCCCCGCGCATCTTCCGCATCTTGCGGCGCATGATGGACGCGGGGAAGCGGGGCAGGGCGGTCGCCAGGGCCAGGAGCCAACGGGAGCTGGAGCTGGGCCAGACTTCTGGGCGGGGTCGGCGGATGCCTCGGATGATCGAGGAGGCGACGCGTTCGGTGTCGTGCTGGAACCAGCCGGGCGTGTTCAGGTGGACATCACACTGGCTCATCTCGGTCGCGGCGGCGGCGAACTCGGTCTTGGTGCCGACGGGGTGGACGCTGGTCACCGCGATGCCTTCGTCGTGCAGCTCGGCACGGAGGGCGCCGGCGATGGAGTCCTGGGCGGCTTTGGTGGCACAGTAGGCCCCGAACATCGGGATGCCGACCTCGCTGGCGGAGGAGGAGCAGATCAGTACCTGCTTCAGGCCGTCGGCTGTGTCGCGGAGGCGGGGGACGCCGGCTTTGATCGTGCGGAGCGTGCCGTGGAAGTTGGTCTCGAAGATCTCGCGGACCTGCTGGTCGGTGGTGTCCAATACCGAGCCGAAGATGCCGTAGCCGGCATTGGCGAAGACGACATCGACCCGGCCGAAGGTCTCCCAGGCCTGCTGGAAGAGGTTTTCCACGTCGGCGTCCCGGGTGACATCGCAGACGACGGGCAGGGCTTTTCGGCCGAAGGTCTCGATGCGGTCGGCGGTGGCGATGACCTGGGTCTCGCGTCGGCCGGCGACGACGGCGTTCATGCCCAGAGTGGCGGCCTTGACGGCGGTGGCGGCGCCGATGCCGGTGCCCCCGCCGGTGACCACGATGACTTTGTCGCGCAGGTCGCGTTTCATAGCCCGGAGATGGTAATGGATTTACGCACACAAGAGCGAGGGGTTGCTATCCTTCGCCGGATGACAGATGAACAACTGATTCAACGGATCCGCGAGGCGGCGGTCTTGCACGGCGACTTCACGCTTCGCTCCGGCCGCAAGAGCAAGTATTACGTCGACAAGTACCTGTTTGAGACCCAGCCGGACATCCTGCTGGAGCTCGGCAAGCGGTTCGCCCAGCACGTCGACGGCAGCATCGACCGCCTGGCGGGGGCGGAGCTGGGCGGCATCCCGCTGGTCACCGCGACCGCGATGGCCTGCGCCAAGCCGATGATCCTGATCCGCAACCAGAAGAAGGACTACGGCACCGCGAAACAGCTCGAAGGCAAGGTCGAGGCCGGTGACCGGGTGCTGATCGTTGAGGACATCGCCACCAGCGGCGGGCAGTCGATCGAAGCCGCGAAGACGCTGGTCGAGATGGGCGCGGAGGTCGCGAAGATCGTCGTGGTGATCGACCGTCAGGAAGGGGCCCGCGAGAACATCGAACAGGCGGGCTTTCCGTTTGCTTCGCTTTTCACGAAGACCGATTTGGGGATCGCAGAGTAAGCGGTCGGCGGACCGGTTTGCCTACGGACTAGGCAGCGAGTGCAGCAGAACAAGCGGTACAGCGTCTAACCGACGGTGGCACTGTTTTTGCCGGGTGCTGTTTGGCGCAGAGATGTACGTGCGCCGATGCGTTCAGCATCCCGGCTCGTCGTCGCGGCTCGTCTGCGGCGGCGGGCTATTTTTTTGGGCGTCTTTGGGGGAGCCGAAATCGCGAGGGGAATGGGCGTTACTGGGCTCGAACCAGTGACCTTTCGGGTGTAAACCGAATGCTCTAGCCAACTGAGCTAAACGCCCGGGAAACGTCACTATACCGGTTGTGGCTTGGCGATAGGGCTCATGATTTTCGCTACCCCCAGTTGAGGGCGGGCGCCGGTCTCCAACAATCCAAACCAAGGGCGGGGCGCCAACAGTCAAACCAACGCCTACTCGTCCGGGAGATTCTCCACGTCATCCGAACACCGGTCCAGAGTGTGATCAGCGCGCCTGGGCCACGCGGGTCGGCTTCATAGGGTGATCCCAGGATGCTGCGGGTGAATTCAGCCAGCGTGTTATCGATCGCAGGGGCATCGGGGTCGCCCGAGGCTTCGAACGGCGAAGTACCCAGTTGGCGTTCGTCCGCATTGCCGAGGCCGTCCTGATCACTGTCAACTGGATCGTTCTGTTCGGAAGTGTCGTTCTGGGCTGTGGTTTGTTCGTCGGCTTCGTTGTTACAGCCCACCAAGGCGCCGAGCAATAGGGTGGGTCAGACGCTGAATAACACTCGCATGGAGAAACCGATTGATTTAAAACCAAACGCAATGCGTTGGACACGTTCTCGGCGAGGCAGATTGCGTGACAATTTATATGATGGTGCGTTTGTTTAGATTGTCTTCAAGCATTCAATTGGAGGAATGTCTATGGTTCGTTTGATTCAATCTCTAGTGGGCACCAGCGCTGTTGTGTTATCTCTTGTTGGCTGCGGTCAATGTGAGATCCCACAAGGAGAGCAGCAGTCTGAGATTCAGCATGTTGCAGATCCAAACGCATCCATCGACGAAGAGCAGGTGGTGCGGCCACCAAACCTTGTTGTCATTCTCAGTGATGACCAGGGCTACTGGGATGTTGGATTTAACGGGGGCGATCAGATCCCCACACCCCATACGGACCGGATCGCTGCAGAGGGTGTGCGGTTTACCAACGGCTACGTGACCGGCGCGGTCTGTGGCCCAAGCCGGGCAGGCTTGATTACCGGGCGGTATCAGGATCGTTTCGGCGCAGTGCGGAACCCAACGGTGGACCCAAGTGTTCCCAATAACGGCGTGCCGACCAGTGAACTCAACATCGCGGAACTACTAGAGCCAGCGGGCTACACATCCATGGTCGTTGGCAAATGGCATGTAGGATCGCACCCCGACCTTCGGCCGATGGTGCGTGGCTTCGATGAATTCTTCGGGTTCCTCTCGGGCGGGCACGACTACACGCCCGAGCGTTTGACGATTCCCGATCTCGAATCTGTCACCGGAATGTGGGGTTGGTATCTCACCAAACTGCTCCGTAACGAGGAGCGTGTCGAAATCGACGACTACCTTACTGACGAGCTCAGCGATGCAGCGGTGGATTTCATCAACCGTCAACAGGACGAGCCTTTCTTCCTTTACTTGGCTTACAACGCGCCGCACACGCCGATGCAGGCCACCCAGGAATACTTGGGCCGGTTCCCGGATATCGATGATGATCGACGCCGGACTTATGCAGCGATGGTTTCTGCAATGGACGACGGCATCGGGCGCGTGCTGGACGCGCTGGAGGCCAACGGACTGGAGGAGGACACGATCGTGATCTTCCTTTCGGACAACGGCGGCGCTTGGAACAACGCAGCACGCAACTGGCCGCTACGCGGACATAAGGGCGCTGCGTTTGAAGGCGGTATCCGTGTGCCGTTTGCCATGCGTTGGCCTGGCGTGATCCCGGCGGGCAGCGAGTACGATCCGATGATCAGCTCGCTGGATATTGCCGCAACGATTGTTTCACAGGCCAACTTGGATGCGCCGACCGAAAAGCCTTTAGATGGCGTGGACCTCGTACCTTTTTTGACCGGCGAAGCAGAGGGCGTGCCGCATGAAGTGCTTTTTTGGCGGTGGTTTGATGACGGTCGATACGCGGTACGGATGCAGGACTGGAAGCTTATCATGCCCGGCCCGACCCCAAGCGAGCCGTACACCGAGCCGATGCTGTTTGACCTGTCCCAAGACGTCGGCGAATCCGAAAACGTCTACGCCGAACATCCCGAAGTCGCCGAGCGGGCGCTGAGGCTGTATCAGGAGTGGGAGAGCGAACAGGCCACCGAAGCGCTAAGCCCGGGCCTGGGTTTTTGGCAGTTGAATAACTGAAGGCTCGGGCGGCAGGTTGAGCTTCGCCCAGATTTCGCGGGTCACGGTTTCCGGGTCCGCCGTACCATCGATGTCCACGACCAGCTCCTTCTGGCGGAACTGTTCGAGCGTCGGCTCGGTCTGGGTCGAGTAGTCGTGCAGCCGGCGTTTCAACGCGTCCTCGTTGTCATCGGCCCGCGGGACCAGCGCCCCGCCGCAGACATCGCAGACGTCGGGGTCAGCCGGTCGGTGGTAGATCAAGTGGTAGTCCAGGCCGCACTGGCTGCAGATTCGTCGGCCCATGACACGTTCCACCGCGATCTCCGGCGGGATGTAGACCTGGATCACCGCGTCAATGTCGTAGGACTCCAAAAAGAAGCGGGCCTGTTCCGCGTTGCGTGGGAAGCCGTCGAGGATGAAGCCGTAGTTCCAGTCGTGGACTTCCAGGCGGTCGCGCACGATCTGTTCGACCAGGTCGTCGGGGACGAGCTTGCCCTCGCCCATGATCCGTTTGATGCGTGCGGCGAGCTTCGTGTGCGCCTGCACGTGCCAGCGGAAGATGTCGCCGACGGAGATGTGCACGAGGTTGAGCTTCTCGCAGAGTACTTTTGCTTGCGTGCCTTTGCCCGAGCCTTGCGGGCCCATGATGATGTACTTGTGCATGGCGGATTCGGGGTGGTGAGGAGTGCCGGGCGGGAACCCGGCAGCGGGGTGGATTGACCTACGCCCGATCGTAACGAGTGATGGTGAACGCGTGGGCGTGTCGCGCGTCAATCGGGTGCTCAGAAAGCAGAGATTTTGTCCAACCCGAGAAGTCAAACTCGGGCAGGTACGCGTCCCCGTCGGGCACTTTGGTGTGCACCACCGTTTCGTACACCCGGTCGACGATCTCATACCCCCGGGCGAAGATACCAGCCCCGCCGATGATAAATACATGATTGTGTTCGGCTTGGGCGATCCGCATCGCGTCTTCCAACGAGCCAGCGACGACAACGCCTTCCGCCGCCCGGTAGTCGGGCTGACGGGTGATCACGATGTTCAGTCGGCCGGGCAGCGCCGAGTCGTGGTCTTCGTAGGTCCGCCGGCCCATCAGGATCGGGCAGCCCATCGTGGTCTTTTTGAAGTGCTGGAACTCCTCGGGCAGCCGCCAAGGCAGCCCGCCGTCGCGCCCGATGCACCGGTCTTCGGACCGGGCGTAGATCATCGAAAGGGTGGGGCCGGGCAAACTCAAACCGCCACCTCCGCTTTGATGTGCGGGTGGGGGGCGTAGTTTTCGAGGGTGAAGTCTTCAAACGTGAAGCCGAACAGGTCGGTGATGCTCGGGTTCAGCCGCATCGTGGGGCGCGGCCGCGGATCGCGGCGGAGCTGTTCCTTGGCCTGCTCGAAGTGGTTGCTGTACAGGTGCGCATCGCCGAGCGTGTGGATGAACTCGCCGGGCTTCAGGCCGGTGACCTGCGCCACCATCAACGTCAGCAGCGCATAGCTGGCGATGTTGAAAGGCACGCCCAGGAAGATGTCCGCCGAGCGTTGGTACAGCTGGCATGACAGCCGGCCGTCGGCGACATAAAACTGGAACAGGCAGTGGCAGGGGGGCAGGGCCATGTCCTGCACCTGCGCGACGTTCCACGCGCAGACCAGCATGCGACGGGAGTCGGGGTTCGTGCGGATCAGGTCCAGCACGTTCTGGATCTGGTCGACGTGCCCGCCGTCGTAGTCCGGCCAGCTCCGCCACTGGTAGCCGTACACCGGCCCGAGGTCGCCGGTCTCGGGGTCCGCCCACTCGTCCCAGATGCGGACCTTGTGTTCCTTCAGGTAGCCGATGTTCGTGTCGCCCTTGAGGAACCAGAGCAGCTCGTGGATGATCGACCGCAGGTGCAGCTTCTTGGTCGTCAACAGCGGGAATGAATCCGCCAAATCGAACCGCATCTGGTGCCCGAACACCGAGCGGGTGCCCGTGCCGGTGCGGTCGGCCTTGTCGGTGCCGTGGTCCAGGACGTGCTGCAGGAGGTCGAGGTAGGGGCGCATGGCGAGATTTTAGCGGTTGTTTATGGTCTAAACGGCAGTTTTAGGGCCCCGGCCGGTTCTAAATCGGGTTTGGGAGTTTTCGGTACGTATGCGAATTAGGGGTTGATTTCATTTTGGTGGTGGTCAGAAAAACCTCCGAAGAGCTCAAACATGAAAAATCACAAGCCCTGCATCGTTTGCATTCTCATTTTGGCAATTCTCTTCCTAGCGCTCGGCGGGAGTGAAAGTTTTAAATTCAGTTCACTGTTATGGAGACTAGAAATCACGAAAGAGCCAACTACACAGCATCAGGTGGTAGAAGACCCAAGGGACTCAATGGATTAGGTTGCCCATCCCTTGCTCCGCTGGACCGCGTCGCGCCAGCGGGCGCGTTTCGCGGCGGCGGCGTCGCTGGCCATGCCCGGCTCGAACCGACGGTCGGCTTGCCATTGCGCTGCCAGCTCGTCGGTGTCCGACCACACGCCCACGCCCAGCCCCGCCAGCATCGCGGCCCCCAGCGCGGTTGTCTCCGCCACGCCCGCGCGGACGACCGGCAGCTGCGCCAGGTCTGACTGCCACTGCATCAGCCCATCATTCACGCACGCCCCGCCATCGACACGCAACTCGTTGATCGGCGTCGGCGCGTCCTTGGCCATCGCGTCCAATAAGTCCGCCACCTGGAAACCGATCGCGTCCAGTGCCGCCCGCGCCAGGTGCCCTGCGGTCGTGCCCCGGGTCAGCCCCAGCACCGTGCCCCGCGCGTAGGCGTCCCAGTCCGGCGCGCCCAGCCCGGCAAACGCCGGGACAAACACCACGCCCCCCGCGTCCGGCACGCTTGCGGCGAGGGTTTCAACCTCTTCGGACTTGCGGATGATCCCCAGCCCGTCGCGGAGCCATTGCACGACCGCACCGGCGATAAACACGCTGCCTTCCAGCGCGTAGGTGGTTTGCCCTGCGATGCGCCAGCCGACGGTGGTGAGCAGGCGATGCTGCGAGGCAACGGGCGTGCTGCCGGTGTTGACCAGGAGGAAGCTGCCCGTGCCATAGGTGCACTTGGCGGTGCCGGGCTGAAACGCCGCTTGCCCGAAGAGCGCCGCTTGTTGGTCGCCCGCGACGCCGGCGATGGGGATCGGTGCGCCCAGGAGGTCCGCATCGGTTTCGCCGAGTCGGCCGGACGAGTCCACGACGCGGGGCAGCGCGCTGCGCGGGATGCCGAAGTGGGCGAGCAGCGCGTCGTCCCAGTCGAGCGTATGCAGGTTGAACAGCATGGTGCGGGAGGCGTTGCTGGGGTCGGTGGCAAAGACACGCCCGCCGGTGAGGTTGTAGATCAGCCAGGCATCGACGGTGCCCAGGCAGAGCTGATTCGCGTCGGCCAACTCGCGCACCGCGGGCACGTGTTCGAGCAGCCAGGCCATTTTGGTGGCTGAGAAATACGCATCGATCTGCAGCCCGGTTTTTTGCTGCAGTGACGCGGCGATGGGGTGTTCACGCAGCGCATCGCAGACGCCAGCGGTGCGTCGGTCCTGCCAGACAATCGCCCGGCAGGCGGGACGCCCGGTCCTGCGGTCCCACGCGACGACGGTCTCCCGCTGATTGGTCACGCCGATCGCTGCCAGGTCCTTGGCCTTGATGCGCGCCCGCTGCATGGCTTCGGCGGCGACCGCGAGTTGGGTCGCCCAGATCTCTTCCGCATCATGCTCGACCCAGGCCTCCTGGGGGAAGTGCTGCGTGAATTCTTTCTGGGCTGTTGCGATCGGGCGCGTGCCCTCAAACACGATCGCGCGGGAGCTGGTGGTGCCTTGGTCCAGGGCAAGCAGGTAGGGCATGGTGCATCCGAGTAAGCGAGAGACGGGTCAGTCGTCAGACGCGAGGATGATACGCCCATGTTGTGAGGGGTTGGTTGGCTTGCGCAGGCTTACGCGGCTTGGGCGGCGGGTTCGTGGGGCACGAAGGCGCAGCCGATGCGGTGGGGCTCACCCGTGGGCTTGTAGCAGGTGCGGACGATGCTGTGGATCGGCGGGACGCTGGCGCGGTCGGCGAAACGCACGGTGATCCGCGTGCCGGGGTTCAGGAACTGTGGGTAGCTGAAGCAGAGCCCGCCGACGGAAAGGTCTTCGGCGGTGGCTTGGATGGTGCGTTCGCGGTGGTCGCCTTGGGTCGTCTCGTCCAGCTCGAGGATCAAGCGGACATTCCACGCGTGCCGAAGGAATTCGCGGCGTTCCTGGAAGACCGGCTCCTCGTCGCCCATCCGTTCCCGCGCGAAGCTGGCGAGCACCGCAGTGGTTTTCTTCAGCACAACGGGGTCGATCTTGACCACCTCATCGGCTGCGGGGGCCGCGGCAGAGGTTGCGGCTTGGGGGGATGCGGATTGGGTGGCCTGTGTGGGCTCGATGTAGACCGGACGGCGACGCAAGCGCTGGCGGTCGTCGTTGGTCAGCACGCGGCCGGCGGGCGTGAGGATGCGGCCGTGCTCGTCCAACAGGGGTTGAGCAAGGGGTTCGTTGGGATCGAGGCTGGACCAGACCAATGGCACAAGTTTGGGGGTAGACATAGCAGCTCCCGGGTCAAGGGGGTTTCAGGCGGAACTCCGAATCAAGTCTCACGGAGCAGGGTGAGGCAGAGTGTTAGATCGGAGTTCAGGGTCTTGTGGATTAGGGCAGACCCTAGGTTTCAGGGCAATACCCCCCATGCGGGTGGGCCCATAATCAACCGGCCGAGCGTGATCGGACGCCGTCTTCGGCGCGGGGTGCGGGAGAGCTTTACAATCCCTGTCTTGTCTTTGAACCCCAACAGCCTGACCGCGTATCTGCATCGGCAGATCCCCGCGACCGCCGCGTTGGGGATTCAGGTCACGCATGTCGAGCCCGATGCGGTCAAGCTCCACGCGCCGTTGGCACCGAACCTGAATCACCAGGCCACGGCGTTCGGCGGGAGCTTGTCGACACTGGGCATCACCGCCGGCTGGACGCTGATGCACGTGCGGCTGATGTCGCATCGGCCTCGGGTGGAGGTGGTGATTCAGGACAGCCAAACGCGCTTCATGCGGCCGGCGGACGCGGGGTTTGATGCGGTGTGTCGGTTGCGGGTCAGCGATGGTTGGGACAACTTCGCGCTGCAGCTTTCGCGTCGTGGCAAAGCACGGATCGGGCTCCGGGCGGAGCTGACGTGTGCGGGCAATGTGATTGCGGTGCACGACGGGTTGTACGTCGCGCGGGAAGCTTGAATGGATTGAATCGGGTGGGTGTCGAGCTCGGGCTGACTGATCGGGTTTACTGATCGTTGCCGAGGTTGATCACCGAGAAGTCTTCGAACTCTTCGATCGTGGTGGGCTCGATGAAACGGAAGTCCCCGTTGTGCTCGTCAGCCAGACGTTGGAGCAGGTTGCGGGGGTCCTGGTAGTAGAACTGGACGGTGTGGAGCGGGGCCTCGAAGGGCGCCAAGGCCGCGGCCACATCCAGCATCAGGGTCTGCGGGTCTTCGCCGGAGCGTCGGCCGGGCAGGCGGCCGAAGGCGTTGTCCGAAAGGAGCCAGACCTCGGTGGGCTCGTACTGGGTCAGCAGCTGCAGCGCTTCGGCGGGGTCGCTTCGGCCGCTGGGGTTGATCGGCCGGGCGGTGGGGTCCAGCCAGACAAACATCTGCTCGCGCGAGCGGGGCGTGCTGGTTTTCATGCCCGCGGGCGGGGCTTCGATGACCTGGCCTTGCCGGAAGAACAGGATGGTGAAGACCGTGCCATCGGGCAGGCCCGCGATGTGGCGGCGGAGCCAATTCAAGACGTTGCGTTGGCTGTCGATCATCGAACCCGAAGCATCGACCAGATAGACCTGGCGCGTTCGGCCGGGCAAGATCGGGGCTTGGGGCTCGTCCGGGGTTTCGGCCACCTGGGTTGCCGGCAGGTCAGACGCCGCAGGCGTGTCTGGCACGGGGACGACCGCGACCGGGTCGGGAGTAGTCACGGGCGTATCGGCTTGGGTGACGTCTTGCGTGGTCTGATCGGGATCGGGCTGGCCGACGTTAGGAGGGTTGTTGGATGCGTTCAGGCTGGCTTGGTGAGTCTCTGGCGTCAGCGGGTTGCGGTTGACCTCATGGTGGGCGGTGTGCTGGCCGGTGAGGTTGGGGCCGGGGCCAAAGAGCGTGTGGCCTTGATAGTGGTTGATAGCGCTGACGATGGGGGTTTCCGGCTCGGCGGGATCGGGTAAAGCTGGGGCTTCCCGGTCATTGGGCGCGGGCGTGGTGGTCCCGGCTTCCGTGCTCATAAAATCATTGGGTAGCTGAATCGAATTATTAGCCGGCCGGGCCTCGTCGGGGACGCCGTTGTTCAGGGGGGTGCTGGGCAGGGTCCACACCGCGTCGTTGGCCACGCCGGCTTGTTGGGCATCGCTGGCGTTTGCGTCGGCGACCTGACGGCTGGTTAGGGCTTTCCAAGGCTGCGTGACGACAAGGGCGGCGCCGACGCCGCCCCCGATCAGGAGCATGGCAGCGGCCAGGAGCACGGGCTTGCGATTCCGGCTGGGCGCCTTTGCTGGGGCGGTCTTGGGCTCGGGCGCACGACGTGTGGCGGTCCGAGGCACATCTTCGTACTGCACGCCCGCCAGCGTGGCGCCGGACATCGTGTCCTCAGCCTGTGCGGCCTCGTCGTCGACATCCTCTTCCAATTCGGCTTCGAGCTTCACCGGCTCGTCGGGGCGCACGACCGCAGCGGCGGCGTCTTCGTTGCGGTCGGTGGGGTCATCAGCCCAGGGCTGGAGCGTCAGGTCCGCGTCCTGCGTTGGCTCCTTCTCAACCAGCGTGTCCTCGAACATCGTCAGTGACGCTTCATCGACCCCCCGCACGTCTGACATCGAGTCGTTCGGGCCTTCGCCCAACGCATCGTCGTCAGCCAACTCGACCTCGCTGTCGATCGCAGCCTCAATGACGCCTTCGTCCGACAGCTCAATCTCCGGCTCAACTTCTGAAGCGACCGGCTGCTCGGCCTGCACCGCGTCTTCGTCGTCAAGCAAGATTTCAGGTTCAGCGTCAGTCTCTTCGGCCGTTGGTGCTTCCGCTTCGTCCGGCTCGACTTCGATCAGCCCAGTGGCCTCTTCGAGCATCATCGCGGCAAACGCATCGTCGTCCGCCGTGTCTGCTTCGGTGGTTGGCTCGTCAACGATCAAAGCGTCGGCAGACGCTTCGCTGACCTGCTCTGACGCCGAAAGATCGATCTCCGCTTCGGGCTCGACTTCAACTTCCGCAAGGTCTTCTTCGACCACCGCTTCAGGCATCGCAGCTTCAGCAAGCGTTTCCACTGGCTCGGGCTGAGTTTCGGCTTCGGTCTCCGCTTCTTCTGTCTCTGTTTCTGCGAGGTCGACAGCTGGCGCTTCCAACTCGGCAACCGCATCCAGCGCGTCGTCCAGCTCGTCTTCGTCGGCATCCGTGCCGTCTTCGCTCAGCGCTTCCAGCGCTTGCAAAGCCGCCGCGACGCCCGCGCCTGACATCGCGGACGATTCCGCAGACTCATCCGCGACGTCGTCTGCCGATTCTTCGAACAGGTCGTCCAGCAGATCGTCGGAGTCGTCCAGGGCTGCGCCCGCGCCGCTCTGTTCCAGCAGGGCGGTGGTGCCTTCTTCGCTGGCGGTGGTCAGCGAAGCGTAGTGAGCGCGTAGCTTCTTGGCGTGTTCGATCGAGATGCCTGCATGGGTCACGAGCAGCTCGGTCTTGCCCAGGCGCAGCCGATCGCCCTTCTCGATGGCGACCATGCGCTCGACGCGTTCATCGTTGACAAAGGTGCCGTTGCTGGAGCTCAGGTCTTTGACCAGCCAGGTGCCTTGGTCGCACCACACCGCTGCGTGCTCGCGGGACACGGAACTGTCTTTGACCGCGACTTTGCCCTGTCGGCCGAGCACGACTTGGCCGGCCTTGGAGGAGACGCGGAAGCGGGTCCCCTTCGCCTTCGAGTTCGTCACCAGCAGGCTGAGCAAAACGGTGGTCCCTCAAACACTTGGCAAGAATCACAGTTGCAGGCCTCCGGCACCCACCGCGCCGTTAGACCTGGAAGATATTCCTTCAGGACACTCCAGTTTACCAGAAGAATCGTCGATCCCAACAAACCTCGTCCGATCCGGGTGTTTCGGCGTCTTATCGGGCCTGTCAGCCCGTAGGGTCCCCCTGTTTTGCCACCTTATGCCCGTCCCGGGATCGGCCGATGATCGGTCGGGTCAACTTGAACTCCCAAATGTTTTGGCTACACTACTCCGCTTCACGCTTTAGGCGTGAGCCTGGCCCCATCGTCTAGTCAGGTCTAGGACATCAGGTTTTCATCCTGAGAACAGGGGTTCGAATCCCCTTGGGGTCACTTGAAAAGCCCTGCCGATTCCACCCGATCGGCGGGGCTTTTTCATGCGCCAGTCCGAGCAGGCCCCGGGTCGTTTTAGCTCAACGCGGTTCGGACCAGATGATCGGTGAGTTCGGGAAACGGGATTCCCGCGTGGGCGGCGGCCATGGGCAGCAGGCTGTGGGTCGTGAAGCCCGGCAGGGTATTGACCTCCAAGCACCAGTGGCGGTGTTCCTCATCGACCAGAAAGTCGACCCGAGACAGATGCCGACAACCCAGCCGACGGTGGGCAATCAAGGCGTCGGCCTGGATTTGGGCGATCA
Organism: Phycisphaeraceae bacterium; assembly: GCA_965230305.1. Lineage (GTDB taxonomy): Bacteria > Planctomycetota > Phycisphaerae > Phycisphaerales > Phycisphaeraceae. The sequence goes on from OZ245998.1 coordinate 1,885,578, forward strand.
CCGCATCGGGCAGGTCGATCTGGAAGTGGTACTGCGTGTCTTCCCGCTCGTACTTGGCGTCGTAGTCATAGTATTCCGTGGCCGGCTGAATGTGGATCGGGGGCAGAGCCTCCGGCTGACCGGTCGAGCGTTCGAGGATGCCGACGGTCATCTCTTTGCCTTGGACAAATGATTCAATAAGCAATCGGTCGTGTCGGCTATGCGACTCGGCGCGGGCGGCAGCGACCTGCTCGGGTGATCGGCAGATGTGCAGGTCCATTGACGAGCCTTCGTCAACCGGCTTGACGACGACGGGACAGGGCAGTTGGTTGGGTTGATCCTTCGTGAGCACTTCTGCGCTAGGAGTGGGGATGCCAAGCTCACGCAGGTGTTGTTTGGTCTCAAACTTGTCCATACACCGCCCCGCAGCATCGGGTTGGGAGCCGACGTAGGGGATCTGATGGGCTTCGAGCAGACGCTGAGCGTGCCCGCCTTCGCCCCACGGGCCATGCAGGGCGGGGAAGACAACGTCGTATTGGGCTTGTTTGAATGCGTCTAGCGCGCCGAGCGCTTCAGGCGTGAGATCGTGTAGATCAGCGGTGTGGCCAGCGCGTTGGAGCGCCTCGGCCACGCATTGACCAGACTGCAACGAAACGGGGCGTTCACGGTCGGGTCCGCCAGCGAGGACCATGACCTTCAGAGGGGAACAAGCGGCCATGGGGGGAGTTTAAGGCAACGCGCTGGTCCACGTTGACCCGGGCATCGGCGTCAATGGGTGGGGGCGTCTTCGAGCTCAGTCAGCGCGCGGTGGATCATGCGGTCCAACGCGAGGTCCAGCTTTTGGGCCAGGAGTTCTTCAGCGTGATCCACGCGGAGGCTGTAGGCGCGCGAGACGCGCGGGGGCTGGGCGGCGACTTGTTGGTGCAGCCGATCGGCAGCGAGGGTCAGGGCGTTGGGGCAGTCGGCCTGGAGGCGATGGATGGCGTCGTGGGCGACGGTCATGGCGGGCTCCTGGGATCTTGGATGCCGATGGCCGCGGACGGCGGAGGGCTTCCGATGGCTTGCTCGGCCAGGCGGGCTGGTGTGCAAGCGGGGCGGGCGGGCGTCGGTTCGGCCTGGGGCCGGGTCGCCCGTCTGATAAACATCGTCCAAATAGGGCTGATCGCATCAAAAAACCACAACATGTTGAGTAGATGGGGTTTAAAGACGCCCCCGGCCTAACACGGAACATGCGCGCATAAAAACCGCAACATCAAGATTCGATGTTGGCGTTAAGTGTTTTATTTGTTTTGGCTTACGCGGATCAGGCCTGGATAGGCGGGGTGCCGCCGTTGCCGCCTTGGCCTTGCTGGGCCATGGCCTGTTTCCGGGCTTCGTAGTTCTGCTGGATGATCTGGTCGGCGAAGAAGGCTGCGGCGACTTCCATTACGACGGGGAACTGGTCGAAAGCCTCAGCGTACTTGTCGGCCGCTTCGCCCTCGGTTTGGCCTTGGACCTCGGATTGAAACTTGTTCTGAACGATCTGAAGGGCTTCGGGAAGCTGCATGGCGGGATCCTGGGGTCCAAATGGGTTGGGGGTGACAGACCGCCGACGGTAGCGGAATTGGCCGGCTGCTGCAGTGTAAATTTGTCGATTGACACGGAATAAATAGCTTGATGGGACGGTTGGGCTAAGGCAACATGGTGTCGGTCTATCCCGCGCGGGTGCTGTCACGACTTGAGGAGCGTTAACGATGAAATTGGCAATCATTATGGGTTTGTGTGCTGCGATCGGCGGGGTGGTCGGCGGGTCGGGCGTGCTTTGTGACGATGGCAGCTGTGCGATCACCGGCACTTGGATGGGCGGCGGCTTCATGGGCGGCGTGCTTGGCTTTGCCCTTGGCAGCGCGTTGATGACCCAAAGTGCAACTGCCTCGGCAGAAGCGCCGAACGAGCCCGCGGAATCTCAGGACGCCTGAGCATCCGCGTTCGCGATACAGTGCGGCGATGAGCACGGACCCCGCACGCCCCTCGAATCTCACGCTCATCGGCATGCCCGCCAGTGGTAAGTCGACCCTGGGTAGGCTTTTAGCGGCCCGCCTGTCGATGCGCTATATCGACATGGACCACGCCATCGAATCGGCCCACGGCCAGGCGCTGAACGTGCTGTTGACCCAGCACGGCAGCGAAGGCTTTCTCGATCTGGAAGCCCAGGCGGTGCTGGACCTGCCAGAAGACCTTTCACAGACCGTGCTTGCGCCCGGCGGAAGCATCATCTACCGCGATTCGGCGATGCAACGGCTGCGGGCGATCTCGACGGTGGTGTATCTGCAGGTGTCTTTGGCGGAGATCGAACGCCGGATCGGCTGCCCCGAGGCAAGGGGGGTCGTGCTTGGGCCCGGCCAGTCTCTGGCGGACCTGTATGCCCAGCGCGTGCCTTTGTATGAACAGTACGCCCATGTTTCGGTGGGTTGCCAGGGCCAGGATGAGGATCAGACCGCGGCGGCGGTTGCGACGGCGGTTGCGGGATTGGGACTAGAAAACGCCTGAACTTGGCTGTGAAGTTTGTGAAAAACGGGAAATGGCGTGTAAACTTGCGTCGGTATGGAAGTGTTTGGGCGGTGGGTGCCCACATGCTTGTAGGTTCGACGAAAGGCCCGTGATGCGAAACGATCAGGTTTATCGGTTTGGGGGATCCGTCCTGGGGTGGTGTGTCGTGTTGGCCTGCGCCTTGCCGGGCTCCGCTCAGCCGGTGGAACAAGATCGCCGGGCGGCGATGGAGCAGCGCATGCGCGAGATGGAACAGCGCATGGAGCAGGCGCGGGCGGAAGTCCAAGCACGCCATGACGCGATGTTGGCGGAATTACAGGTCATGAATCAGCCGCTGCCTGCTGGGGCGCGTCTGCATATTGAAGTCGCCGACATCGGTGAGCCCTTTTTGATTAATGACCAGGTGATCCCCAGGGGAGGTTTGGTGCATCAGGAACCGTTGTTTGTAGATGACCTTGGAGGGGTTCACATGCATCACGCCAACGTCTTCCAGAGGATCAATGTCAACGGGCAGCAAGTCGTGATCCAGAATGGTGAGATTGTCCAGTTCAACGGCGACTTTGCGGACATGGACCCAGCCCTGACGCAGCATCTTTTGGCCAACGGGATTCAGATCGACCAGACTCAACTGGGTTGGCGTTGGCAGCCGTTCACGTTTTACGCCCGAGGCGGGGCGGCGTCGGTGGACAGCCGGGTCCGCCACCGGGATTCGGCGTACGAGTTGGTGATCGAGCAGACGCCGATCGGCCGGTACCTCCGGGCCGAGACGCGCGACGGGCAGACGGTGTACGACGGCCCGCTGAACACCGCCGTCGAAATCGACAGCCTGCCCGCCGACCTGGCGGAGACCGTCCGCCGCCTGTTGGATTCCATGCCGAGTCCGCCTTTGGTCGACCCGGGCATGCACCTGTCCTGATAGGCGGTCTCGGGTTAGACTTTCCTAAGCCCGCGAAGTGTGATGATCCGGATTCTGAGGCCGAGGTCGGTTTGATGAGTGAACCCCAAACATTGATGCGTTTGATCTATCTCAGCCAGCGTGCGGAGGGGATCACCGATGAACAGATCATGCAGATGCTGGCCAACGCGGTGGCCAAGAACAAATCCCTGAAAGTCACCGGCTGTCTTTGGTTCGGCGGCTCGCGTTTCCTGCAGGTGATCGAGGGCGAACGCCGGATCATCCACGGGCTATACGAGAAGATCGCCGCCAACCCGATGCACCATCACTGTCAGATCGTTCACTACGCTTTGGCTGATGACCGGCTGTTTGAGAACTGGTCGATGGGGTACATCCGCGAGAACGAAGACGGCTTCGTCGCGGAGACGCTGATCCACTACTTCCAGCACCACGAGCACCCGATCGCTGCGGAGACGCCGGACCAGCTCGCGCGGGTGATGACGGCCCTTCGGCATTCGTTGGACGTGAAGCAGGCCAGCTGACGGGCCCGGTTGGCGATCCCGCTAAACTGCGGCGATGTCCAACACACAAAAACCATGGGAGCACGCCAAGGCTGGGGGGTCCGAAGGCGATCCGCTGGCGGCGCGGTTCGTGTCCTCTTTGGACTACGACCGTCGGCTGTACACGCACGACATCGCTGGCTCGACCGCCCACGCGCGGATGCTGAAGCAGGCCGGCCTGATCACGGCGGAGGATCTGGCGGAGATCGAGCGTGGACTGAACGAGATCAAAGCCGAGATCGACGAGCAGGGCGACGCCTGGCCCGGCTGGAAGGTCGAGCTCGAAGACGTGCACATGTGCGTCGAGGCGGCGCTGATCGAGAAGACCGGCGACGCCGGGCGGAAGCTGCACACCGGGCGGAGCCGGAACGATCAGGTGGCGTTGGACCTGCAGTTGTGGGTCGGAGAAGCGCGGGGGGAAATGACGGGTAAGCTGCGAATGCTCTGCCAGTCTTTGGTGGATTTAGCGGAGGCGTATGGGCATGTGGTGATGCCCAGCTACACGCACCTCCAACGGGCGCAGCCGATTGTGGCGGGGGCGGAGTTGATGGCTTGGTTGAATGCGTTTGATCTCGCGGCGGACCGCTTGGGGATGTTCGATGGGCGGCATTGGACTTGCCATTTGGGGTCCGGCGCGATTGCCGGTTCCGCGTTGCCGCTGGATCGAACGAACACGGTCGAGCAACTCGCCCAGGTGTGGCACAAAGACCTGTTCAGCGCACCGTCTCCGAACAGCATGTACGCCACCGCGTCACGCGACGTGGCGTTGGACTTTACCTATGCCTTGACGATGATCTCCCAATGGCTCTCGCGCTGGGCGGAGCAGTGGATCATTTATGCGACGACCGAGTTCGGCTTCATCACGCTGGACAACCTGTACACGACCGGGTCGTCGATGATGCCTCAGAAGCAGAACCCGGACATGCTCGAGCTGATCCGCGGCAAGACCGGTCAGGTCTACGGCTCGCTGATGGCGTTGCTGACCATGTGCAAGGGCATCACCATTGGTTACAACCGCGACCTGCAGGAAGACAAGCGGCACGTGTTCGCTGCGTACGACGCGGTGTGTGACTGTTTGGACATGGCAACGCGCATCGTCAGTACGACGACGTTCAACGAGGACCGGATTAAGGCGGGTTTAAGCCGGGGGTACCTGGACGCGACGAGCCTGGCGGAGTACCTGGTGACCAAGGGCGTGCCTTTCCGGACCAGCCATCAGGTCGTGGGCGCGTTGGTGCGGAAGGCGACGGAGATGGAGCGGTTTGAGCTGAAGAAGCTGACGCTGGCGGAGATGCAGGCCGAGTGCGACGCGATCGAGGACGATGTGTTTGACTGGCTGGGCCCGGAGAACGTGGTGAAGCGTTACCAGAGCGCGGGCAACGCGGGGGTCAGCGGTTTTGAAGCGCAGCTGAAGCAGTGGAAAGAACGACTCAAGGACGGGTAAGCGCCTGACGGGAAAGATGCATGCTGGTATTGACGGTGATAGAGGGCCCGGATAAAGGGCGACGGTTTACCCTGCCGGACAACGAGCCGCAGCAGATCGGGCGGTCGAGCGAATCGCTGGACCTGAGCGATCAGACGATCTCGCGCCGACACGCGGAGCTGACGCCCGACGGGGGGCGGTGGATCATCCGGGATTTGCAGTCGAGCAACGGCACGTTCGTCAACGAGGAACGGCTGGACCACGAGTTGGTTTTGACGCCCGGCGACCGGGTGCGCGCGGGCGATACCGTGATGATCTACGGCGACGGCCACGGCGACCCGCTCCGGGGCATGGTGCGGCTGGGCGGCAAGGGCGAGATCGATGTGTCGCTGGAGCACACGGTCGCGGCCAACGAGCAGTCGCTGATCCTCGCGGTGCGCGACCCGGATGAGGCGGCCCGGCACCAGCTGGCGGTGATCGTCGAGATGACCCGGGTGATCGGCACCGCGACGGACCGCATGTCGCTGCTCGAGCGGGTGATGGATGTGGTGTTTGCACACTTCCCGGCGGGGCGCGGGTTTGTGCTTTTGGCTGAGAGCCCCGAAGACGCGAACGTCCAGCCGGCGGTCGTGCGGCAGCGCGAGGAGGCGGGCGCGAAAACCCAGCACGCGCCGATTACGGTGAGCAAGACGATCGTGCGGTATGTGCTGGGCAAGCAGCACGGCGTGCTGTCGAGCAACGCGATGCGGGACCACCGGTTCTCCGCGGGGGATTCGGTGCAGGCGATCGGCATCCGCTCGGCGATGTGCGTGCCGATCAAGACGCCTCAGAAACTCTATGGCGTGATCCACATCGACAGCCAGATCGCGCAGAACAGCTTTACTCAGGATCAGTTGACGCTGCTGACGGCGGTGGGCGTGCAGACGGGTGTTGCGCTGTCCAAGCTGGAGCTGGTCGAGCAGCGCGTCAAGGCGGAACGCTTGGCGGCGGTGGGGCAGACGGTGGCGGCGATCTCACACTCGATTAAGAACATCGTGCAGGGCATGCGGGGCGGCTCGGAGGTGGTCGAGTTGGGGATGAAAAAGAACAACCTGCAGGTCGTCAAAGGCGGGTGGGAGATTGTCGCGCGGAACCAGGATCGTGTGGCAGAGCTGGTGTTGAACATGTTGAGTTACTCCAAGCAGCGGAAGCCGGACCTGCATCCGGAGGATGTGAACGCGCTGATCCTTGAGCTGGTGGAGCTGACCGCCAAGCAGTTTGAGAGCCAGGGCAAGACGCTGGAGACGCAGTTGGCGGAGGACCTGCCGCTGGTGCCGATGGAGTTGAGCGGGATCCACCAGGCGGTGTTGAATCTGGTGGGCAACGCGCGGGACGCGGTGGATGAAAACACCGGGCGGGTGGTTGTGCGGACCGGGTACGACGCGCTGGAGGATGTGGTGTTGATCGAGGTGGAGGATGATGGCGAGGGGATGTCGCCGACGACGCAGCGGCACTTGTTTGAGCCGTTCCGCTCGAGCAAGGGGTACCAGGGAACGGGGCTGGGGCTGGTGGTGACGAAGAAGATCGTCGAGGAGCACGGCGGCGAGATCGCGGTGAAGACCGAGCGCGGCCAGGGGACGACGTTTGTCTTGCGGTTGCCGGTGGAGGTCGAGCAGGCGGAGGACGAGTCTTCGGGCACCCGCTTTGACATGATGCTCGGCGAGCTGGACGACGAGGTGTAACTTGCTGGCGGACCTGTCGAGGGTTTGGGTGGTCGGGACGAGTTGCTCGGGCAAGAGCACGCTGGCGGTAGCGTTGTCGGAGGCGTTGGGCGTGCCTTTGATTGAGATGGACGCGCTGCACTGGGGGCCGAACTGGACCGAGAAGGAAGATTTTTCTCAGCGGTTGGATGAAGCCACTGCCCAGTCGAATTGGGTCTGCGCGGGGAACTACGGGAAGGTGCGGCATCTGGTGATGCCTCGGGCGACGTGTGTGGTTTGGCTGGACTTGCCTTTCGGGTTGGTGTTCGGGCGGTCGCTGAGGCGGACGTTCAGGCGGGCGTGGACCGGGGAGGTGTTGTTCAATGGTTGCCGGGAGGATTGGCGGATGGTGCTTTCGCCGGACTGGATCCCGTGGTGGGTGATGCGCACGCATGGCAAGAACCGGCGTGAGTACTCGGCGTTGTTTGCAGACGGGCAGGTTGAGGTGGTTCGGTTGCGTAGCAAGGCCGAGGTCACAGCGTGGCTGGCTTCGGTGAAGGGCGAAGCGGAGGACTGAATTACTGGGGCAGGTTGTTCAGCCGACGGCGGAGGTCGGGCAGGTCGGGGTGATGCGGGCGGGCAGCGGCGAGGCGTTGGATGTTGCTGGCGGCCTCTTCGCGGTGGCCTGCTTTGAGGCGCCAGTCGGCGGCGGCGGCGTAGTCGTCGGGGGTCACGTCCGGTGCGATGAACCGCAGCTCGTACACGCCGGCGGCCAGTTCGGGGCGACCCAGTGAAAAGTAGCACCGTGCGGTATAGCCCAGCAACGGCTCGACATCCGGCTCAGGGTGGTAGCTGTTCAAGATGCCCAGCGCTTGCTCGTATTGCCGTTGTGCCATCTTCACCTCGACGAGCACCGTCATGTATTGACTCAGGTTGGTGGCGTAGCTTTCTTCGGTGGGGTCGCCCGACTCGTTGAGGCGGGTGATGGCTTCATCGATGTGCTGCTGGGCTTGTTCATGGCGTTCGTCCAGCAGGGCAAGGCGGGCGAGCTGGTAGTACGCGCGGTCGCGGGTGTCGTCGGTCTGCAGCACGTTCAACAGGATCAGCTTGGCGCGTTCACGGTCGGCGGGCTGATCGCCTTGGGCGGGGGCGTCCCGGATCACGTAGGCGTTGGCGAGGAAGATCTGCCATCCGATCTGGTTGGGGTCGAGCTCGACGGCTCGGCCGTGGTGACGGATGGCGTCGTCGGCCCGGCCGGCTTTGCTGGCGGTGACGCCCGCCAGTTGATGCAAGGGCGCCAAGTCCGGGTCATGGGTGAGGGCTGTGGCGAAGGCGTCGTAGGCTTTGGGGGCGTTGCCGACGGTGAGGTACGTGTTGCCCAGCAGTTCGTACGCCGGGCCGGGGGTGGGCGAGGCGTCGGCGAAGGCTTGGATCTCCGCCAGCAGGGCGGTGGCGGAGTCGCCTTGCTGGAGTTGCGTGACCGCGATGCGGAGCTCGGCCAGGCGTTCCTCGGCCTGGTCGAGCGTCATCGGCGTGTTGGTCGGGTCGGCGTCTGTCTGGCTACGGTTGAGCAGCAGGACGCCCAAGAGGATCGCGATCCCCGCCAGGCTCAGGGCGATCAGCAGGGTCAGCCAGCGTTTGGTGTTCGAAGCGGTATTCATACCCCTTCAGCGTACCAGCCTCGGGCGCGAGCAAGGGCTCGAGCGGGCGCAGCTTGGGCTCGGGCAGCATGGAGGTATCGATCAAGGGAGGCGGGGGCACGAGGGGCGAACCCAGCGCGACCCGGGTTTCGCGGGGCCAACCAAACGCCCCGGCCAGGAGCAGGCCGAGGTAGATCGCGATGCTGTAGCGGGCGTGATCGGGCATGGAGCACCTGCGGATGAAGTCACGGATTTAAAAGCGCTGGGGTCAAGCGCGATCCGGCGCTTTTTGCTCAAGGGCTGGCTAGGATGCAAGCCATGCTCGAGCTCTCACGCACCGTCAAGTTTTGTGTGAACGCCGCGTCGTTACGGGGGCTGGACACCGCGCGTCATAACACGTTTGCGTCTTGGCCGGCGATGCGCGGGCTGGGGCGGTACTACGAGCTTGCGGTGACGTGCGAGGGGGAAGCCGACCCGCAGACGGGTTACTTCATCAACATCAAAATGATCGACCAGGCGGTACGGGACCACGTGGTGCCCGTGCTGGCGGCGCAGGTGGATGAGGACGCGGTGGACCCGCCGCTGGGGTCGGTGATGCAGCGCATGTTGCAGGTTTTGCAGCCGGCGTTGGATGGGACGGTGACGGCCCTGACCTGGTCGCTGACGCCGACCTATCGTTTGAGCTACAGGAGTGAGTCGATGTCGCATGTCACGCTGCACCAGTCCTACGAGTTTTCCGCGGCCCACCGGCTGCACGTCGATGCGTACAGCGAAGCGCAGAACCGTGAGGTCTTTGGCAAGTGCAACAACCCCGCGGGGCACGGCCACAACTACCGGGTGGATGTTTCGGTGCGCGTGCCGATCGACCCGCAGGGGCGCGTGCTGACGGCGGAGGCGCTGGACCAGGTGGTCGATGAGCATTGCATCCAGAAACTGGATCACAAGCATCTGAACAAGGATGTCCCGGCGTTCGCGTCGCTGAACCCCTCGGTGGAGAACATCGTGAAGGTTGTCTGGGGGATGCTCACTCAGCCGGTGGCGGCGATGGCCGAGGGGGTCGGGCTGGAGGAAATCCGCGTGTGGGAGACGGGGAAGACGGTGTGCGCGTACCGGGGCGAGTGAAATGGATTTGCGGCAAACGGGATTCGGTCCGTGGTGGGTTCGCGGATAGAATCAAGGCATGCTTGCTGAAGCGATGACCCCTGAGTTCCGGGCGTATGCGTTGCTGCTTCTGGTGGTGGCGTTGGGGCTCGTGTTGATGTTGTTGGTTTTTGCGTTGTTCGGTTCCTGGCGTCAACACAACCAGCGTGAGGACTGGCTGGAATCGCGCCGTCGCCGGCGGCGGGGCAAGCCGGCGTTGATTGATGTGTGGAGCTTTGGCGCAAGGAAGTCGGCTGCGGAAGACGAGGCTCAGGCGTTGCTACGCCAGGGAGACGATTCGGTACTGGACGGGCTGACCGACGGGGAGGTGGCCCCTGCTCCGCCGGCGTTTGATACCGGCAACACTTATGACGACGGATACGAAGACGACGAGGCCGAGGTCGATGTCGGGGACGAGTGGAAGCTCGGGACCGAGTACGAGGAAGACGAAGACATGGAAGGGCCCGACGGCGGGGAAGAGGGTGAGGATGAGCCGGAGGACCCGGACAAGTCGGTGTAGCAGCGTTGGCGGTCAGGCGTCGGGGGCCAGGGATTCAAGGTTGGGCTTTTCGCGTGGCTGATACGCCAGCAGCGCGTTGGTTTGCTGCATGTCCATCGCGGGGTGTTCCAGGTCGCTGAGCGAGTGGAGGATGTGGAAGCCCTGGCCGGTGTAGTCCAGGCAGTGCTGGATCAGGCGGTTGAGGTCGTCGCCGTGGAGCCACATGGTGGGGTGTTGTCGCCAGGGCTTAGGCCGGCGGTTGGGCGTGTAGCCGCCGATGCGTATCGCGAAGAAGGCGGCCTCGGGGTGGAGCTGGCAGTGAAGTTGGCCGAGCTGTTCGCCGAAGGCCTTGGTCAGGCCGTAGTAGTTCTTGACCTTGGGCCGGGTCGACTCGGGGAGCGGCCAGTCTTCTTTGGGGTAGCCAAACAGCGTGTGGATGGAAGAGGCGAAAACAAAGGTGCGGACCTGTTGCTCCGCGGCGGCCTGAACGACCCGGACCAGCCCATGGATATTCGGGCCGACCAGCTTTTCCCAAGGCGAGTCGCCGTAGGGATTGCCCGCTAGGTGCACGATGGCATCGACACCTCGGCAGGCCTCGTGCAGAGAGGCTTCGCTGGCGTCGTCCGCCAGGTCCAAAGCAAGCGTCTGCCCATGATCGGACACCGCTTCCAGCGCCTGGGCGTCCCGGTCCAGCAGCGTGAGTTCGTAGTGCGGCGACAGAAACGGCGAGAGGTGCCGCCCGACCGTGCCCGCAGCACCGGTCACCAGCACCCGTTGGCGCGGCTCATCTTGCGCAGCCCCCCCCATGGTTTAGGCCTCCGTCACGGCGGGCTCAGCCGTCCGCATGTGGCACCGGCCGGTGCCCTTGCAGGATTCGCACTCGTCGGCCCGCCCTGCCATCTGTTCGACACACCCCATCAGCCGCGAGGCGATCACGTCACGCATCATCGGATGCAGGCCGATCGGCGCGGTGACCACATAGGGCACGCTCGGGTGCTTGCTGGCGGCTTCTGCGGTGAGCTCGGGGATGTCCTGGTCCCAGTGCTTGCCCGGCAGCAGGAAGTACGGACAGACCATCACACGCGTCGCGCCCCGCTGGATGCAGCGGTCAAACGCCGTGGCGATCGAAGGCTCGGCCAGCTCCATGTGCGCGGGTTCGATGATGCCAAAGCCGGTTTGCTCGGCAAAAACCGAGACAAAGTCTTCCAGCATCCGGTTGGAGGCTTCCCGCCGAGAGCCGTGGTCGACGATGACCACCCCGGTGTGGTCCAGGTCGGCAGAAAAGTCTTGAGTACAGGTTTGATCGGTCATGCAATCACTTTAGCCCGGCAAAACCCGATCGTCACTCATCGGTCGCCAGATCCTGCACCACATCGGTGGCAAAGCTCAAGACCCGGTCGGCGCCCTGCGGGTCCACCGTGTCCGGCGTGTCGCGGGGCGTGTGGTAGTCGGGGGTGATGCCGGTGTGCAGCGTGATCGCCGGGACGCCTTGTTCGGCAAAGGGGGCGTGGTCCGACCGGGCGTCCATGCCTTGGAGCCGACGCCAGCTCAGGCCATGGGTTTCTGCCGCGGCATCAAGCACACGGCGGAGCGAGCGGGGGGTTTGGCCCAGCAGTTGGAGGTCGTCGTCCCGGAGGTTGCCGATCATGTCCATGTTCACCATGCCCGCGACACGGTCGAGGTCGAACGCCAGCTCGTCGGGGTGCTCAGCCATGTACCGGGACCCGATCAGGCCACGCTCTTCTGCGGTGAAGAACAGGAACACAATCGATCGGCGGGGCGCATCGGGGGACTGCGCAAACCGCTGGCTGAGCCGACGGTAAATCTCCACGACACCGGCAGTGCCCGAGGCGTTGTCATCGGCGCCGGGGTGGATCTCCCCGACCGCCTGGGCACGTGAGCCGAACCGGCCAAGGCCGATGTGGTCGTAGTGGGCGCCGACCAGCACGTATTCCTCCGCCAAATCGCCTTGGCCGGGGAGGATGAAGCCCAGGTTGTGGGCTTTGACTTCGATCGGCTGAAGGCTGGCGAGAGAGCCGGCGACCGTGAAGGGCAACTCGGTGGGCACCAGTTCGCCCGCGTCGGCTTGCGCCTGCCAATCGGCGAGCCGCTGCATGCCCTGCTCGCCCAGCGCAGCGGCGAGGGCGTCGGTCCGCACGTGGAAGACCGGCAGCGTGGCGTTGAAGCTTCGGCTGATCGTGCCGGAGGTCGTGCGGAGGTTGTTCCCGTTGTTCAACGCCGGCGGGTTGACGATCAGCAGCGCGGCGGCTCCGGACTGCTGGGCCTGCGCGGCTTTGACCGCCAGGGCGGCGTAGTTCGTGAACCGTTGCGCAGCGTTGGTCCAGCGGCTGTGGCCCTGTTCGTTCAGCGGCTCGTAGCGGAACACCACCCAGACCTTGTCGCGAAGCTCTCGGCTGGGGACGCCCGCGAGGCTGTCGTATTCCTGTGATTCGTTCTGGATGCCGTAGCCCACGAGGACCGCGGGGGCATCAAAGCGGCCGGGGCCGGCCATGCCCAGGACGGTGGCGTCGCGCGTTGGGCCGAAGCCAAGGACGGCATCACCAAGGGCAAGCGTTTCGCCGATCGGCTGGATGCCGGTGCGTAGTTCGATGGGCTGCTGGTGCGCGGGCAGCCCGCCGACGAGGAACGCGGGCTGCAGGTCCATGTGGGTCGTCATCTGCTGGATCAGGTAGTCCCGCGCCCGGTCGTGGCCGGGCTGGCCGGGGGCTCGGCCCTGGAGCTTGTACCCCGCCAGGTGCTGGACGATCTGGAACCAGCTATCGCCTTCGACGGCGGCGGGGGCCTGCGCCCGGGTGTGCATGCTTGAGGCCAAAGTCAACAGCAGGGCAAACACAAGGCAACGCATGGATGGGCTCCGGAGGTTGAGATCGAGCAGGATCAAGCAGGGTCGAACGAAAGCAGGCAAAGAAAAGCCCGGCAGCGCGTTGGCGCCGCCGGGCGATCAACTGTTGGATGTTACCCCAGCGGGTCGGCAGGGGTTCTGAAAAACTCAGCGGGAGATGAACACGCCGTTGAGGGCGCGGTCGATCCGGTCCTTGGCCTCGTTGAGGTGGGCCCGGCTGGCGAAGTCCAGGTCAGCCCCGTGGGCTTCGAGCAGGGCTTCGATTTCGCCGCTGAGGTCGCGCAGGACCTGACGCTGCATCGAGACGAGGTCCGGCGAGATGTCGCCGTTCTGGCTGGGCTCGATGTAGTTCAGTGTGTACTGCAGGTGCTGCAGCTGCAGGTTCCGCCGGGTCGAGGAGAGCATCGGAGCGGCGTCGGTGTAGCCCGACGCTTTGACCGACAGGTCCCAGATGATCGCCTTGGTGCTGGTCAGCAGCTCGGCGGCGGTGAAAGGGTTCTCGTGGTCGGTCTTCAGCTGGGCGTCGTAGACGCGCTGCAGTGTCTCCGGGGCCATGAGCGTGACGAGCGTGTTCGCCTGCAGGCGGAGGGTGCGCTGGTGCACGGGGTAGTCGATCCGCGTGCCGTAGGCGTTCTCATCCCACCAGCGCGACGACGTGAGCTGGTTGAGCAGCTGGGTTTCGACGTCAAAGAACGAATCATCAAAGATTGTTTCGCCCAGGAAAGCCAGGGCTTCGCGTTGGACGTCGGGGTCGACGAGCGTCAGCGGGGCCGAGGCACCGGGGTCGCCCGGGCGGGATCGGCTGAACGATTGGCCGCCGATCTGACGGGCGACGAAGGCCATGCAGCGTGAGCGTTCCCAGGTCAGGGTGCCGAAGACACTGCGGAGGCGGTCGTTTGAATCGTCCTCACTCAGCGCCCAGTTCGGCAGGTCCTGCATGAGTTCGTCGACCAGGGTGATCCGGGTGCGTGCCCATTCGACGGGGTCCGAGGACATGTCCCAACGGTTGACCAGCGGATCGGGCGACAGCGCCCAGTTGGTGTCTTCGTCGGTGGCGTAGGCGTGGCCGGGCTCGGCGGAGCGTGAGGTGATGGCCGCGAGCATTTCTTCTTCGCTGCCGTCGTTGGGGCCAGCGACGCGGTAGCCGTACTCGATCGCCCAGCGGTCGTAGATGCCGATGGTCGGCGAGTCAAAGGCCAAGGGCTGATCGGCCCGGTCGCCCGGGAGGAACAGGGTGGCGTTGTAGTCCATGACCGACGCGGTCGTGGGTTCGCCGGCGGCGCGGGCGTCCATGATCTCGTTGACGCTCAGCCAGGCGGAGCCTTTGAAGTTGTGGCGGAGGCCGAGCGTGTGGCCGACCTCGTGCATGACGAGCTCGCGGACCATGCCGCCGATGAGTTCTTCGGGGATCTCGAATCCGCCGGCGGTGCGGATGGCAAAGGCGTGGGCAAACGCCAGCTGGCGTTGCAAGCCCAGCGCCCGCTCACAGGCGAAGGTGTGCTGTGTGCCCGGCCCGGCGAGGGGGTTGTGGGTCGCAGCGCCGTGGTCGCTGTGGCCGCAGCCGGCGCAGCTGGTGCAGCCGGCGTGGGCGTCGTGATGGTCGGCGTTCGCGTGCTGGTCTTCGTTCAGTTCCATGCCGATGGGCAGGAACTCGGGGCGCTCTTGGAAGAACTCGAGCATCGCCGGGCCGGCGTCGGTCGCCATGGCGTGCGGGCCGAAGGTGTCGACCGAGTTGTGCATCGACCGGAGGAAGGCGTCGTCGATGATGATGTCCGCATCGAGGATCTGCCCGGTGCGGGGGTCCACGCGGGACGGGCCCATCGCAAACGCCCGGCCGGAGACGATCCAGCGGACGAAGTTGTACCGGGCGTCGGCCGGGTCGATGTCGGCAAACTCGTTGCTGTCGGTCTGCTGGTACACGACGACGGCATCGCTGAAGCCGATCGCCTCGTAGGCGCGGTTCCACTCCTCGATGCCCGCCCGGACCCACCGCCGCCACTGCACGGGCACGGTGTCTTCGATGATGAACACGATCGGCTCGACCGGCGGGCTCAGGGCCAGCTGCGGGTCCTGCTTCTGCAGGTTCCAGCGGTTGATGTAGCGCACGACGTGGCTGCGTTCGGTGTGGCGGGTCGACCAGTCCTGGCGGACAGTGTTGAAGTAGCCGATCCGTTCGTCAGCAATGCGGGGGGTGTAGCTTCCCAGCTCGGGCAGGCGACGCAGGGCGTAGCCCACGCCGGCGGTCGCGAAGGTGCCTCCCTGGTCAAACGCCTGGGAGACTTCGATCAGCAGGTTGTCCGGGAACACCTTGATGCTCGTGTACTGGCAGAGGTCCGGACGCGGACGCCCGGGTACATCGGCGCCGGCGAGGTTGTTGGTCAGCATCGAGCTGAGGTCAACGACCGGGTCTTGCCCGTCCATCGCGACGATCGGCAATGCCGCCAGCAGGTAGGGCGGGTAGGTGTCTTCGACCGCTTCCTGCACGGTCGAGTCGGTGGACTGGGCGACTTCGGTCGTGTTGGGCGCTTCCAGCACAACGTTGGGGCCGCGCACGCTCCAGCGGACCAGCGCGTCAGACCACTGGTAGCCGGTGTAGGGCCCGCTGGTGATCGTCGTGGCGAACAGCAAATCCTGTTCGAGCAGATCCGCGGGGATACGGCAGAGCAACTGGTCCGGCCGAGAGGTCGGGTCCTCGGGGTCGGGGATGTACAAGGTCATCAGCCCCTGCTCGCCGCCCATGACCGGTACGGCCTCAAGTCCATCCACCACCTCGGTAAACGCGGGCAGGTCTGCCCGCGCCGGCCCGGTCGCCAGCATCACCACAGCCAAAGCTGCGCAGAGATTTGCCAACATCGCTCGAACAGTCATATCACGCTCCTGTAAATAAAGTCCGATAGCTCACCACCCGCAGCGGTTCATAGTAGCCCATCGGTATTCCGGCGAGAACCCCTGCAACCCTGGATTCTCGGGCATGGGAGTTTAGGCAGAAGCGAAGTCAATAGTCCCGCCGGACGAAGACCCAGCCGGCAAACAGGAGGCAGATGCCTTCGAAGACGAGCGAGGTGCCAATGATCCAGATCGGGCCGCGCACTCGGTTTGTTTCGTTTTGAAGCTCACGTGCGAGGTCCTCGTCCCATTTCAGGCCCATCATGTACTCGACGTTGACCTGCATGTCACGCAGCGAGTCGGCCTCGACGAAATCGGGGTACATCAGCTTGCGGAGCAGGCTAGTGGTTTCGCCGGTTTTTGGCAGCACCGTCTTTAGGCCGTAGGCCACGCCGTAGGCAATGTCCCAGCGGTCCTGATTGAGGCGTGCTTCGGTCAGCGCTCGATTGACCGCGTCTTGGGACATGGGCTCGGGGTCTTCTTCGGCCTCGGCGGGCTGGCCGGTCGCCCAATCCATCTGGGGGATCTCCGAGAACGCATCCGGGCCGTAGGTTTCAATGACCCGTGTCGTGTACCGGGCGTTGGTCCGCCAGGGCTTTATGACACTCAGGTCGGTCAAATTCAAGAGGATGAGGAATGCCCAAAGCAGACCCGTCAACAGCAAGGCGGTGATAGTTGAGCGGAGGAGCACTCCTAAAAGGACACAGAAAGCGAACAGGTAGCTGAAGAACACGATGGTCAGAGGAATGCCCCAGAAGATTTCCGGGAGCCAGACGCCGCCGCGAAGCCCCATGCCTAGGAAGCAGGCGATCGTAAACAGGGTGATCTGAAGCCCCGCGAACATCAGGCCGGTGAGCCATTTGGTCAAGAACAAGCGGACCCGACCGATGGGCTTGGACATCATGAGGTCGATCGCGCCGCTGCGGATAAAGTCGGGGAAGACGCCAGCAGTGGAGACCAGCGCAAGAATCGTGGCCCCGAAGGTCAGCCAGACCTTGAATCCGACGTAATAGAAAAGGTCGCCGTAGAAGCGGGTGACGTCTTCTTTGTCATTGGTGCCATCTAAGGGTGTGTTGAACCAGAGAAACTTGATGCTGTCTTCGTCGATGCCGATCGCGGCCAGCGCGACGCTAAACAAGGCTGAGATCACCAGAGTGATCCAGAACAGCTTGCGGGCATTCAATTCCCGGTAGGCATCGGTGAAGATCGCAGCGGTTTGTGTCAGCGCCATGCTCATGCAGCACCTCCGCTGCGTTGGCTGTTTGTCTCGGTCACCTGCATGAACAAGTCTTCAAGGCTGGGTCGCCTCAAGATCATCCGGATGACTACCAGCCCGGCGGCGCGAATGGCGTCCAGCGCGGGCTGAGCTTGATGCGGGTCGGTGACTTCCAGCGATAAAACGCTGTCTTTGATCTCCGCGGTGTAGCCTTGCCAGATCGTCTGCTCTGCGGAGAGCCCCAGGGCTTGCCGTATCTGGGTTTCAGTTCCTAAGACCTCGATTTCGTACCGTTGCTGATCAAGCGTGAGTTCATCGACATGGCCTTGCTTTGCAATCTGCCCCGACACGAGGATCGCCACGCGCTGGCAGATCATTTCCAGTTCGCTGAGCAGGTGGCTGTTGACCATCACGGTTTTGCCGCGGTTCTTCAGCTCGGTCAGCGTCTCGCGGATCTGCTTGCGGCCCATCGGGTCCACGCCGTCGGTCGGCTCGTCCAGCAGCACGATGTCCGGGTCGTGCACCATCGCCTGGGCGATCCCGATGCGTTGCTGCATGCCCTTGGAGTAGGACTTGACCTTGCGGTCGGCGTAGTCCGAAGCCCCGACGATGGACAGCCATTCGGAGGCGTTGCGCCGGCGTTCAGCGCGGGTCAGCCCCGCCATGGCGCCGGAGTTCTCGACGACCTGCCGGCCGGTGAGGTAGGAGGGGAACCGCGCGTGCTCGGGCAGGTAGCCCACCCGCCGAAGGGTTTGTTTGTGGCCCACGGGATGCCCCAGCACCATGCCTTCGACACGGGTCGGGCGGACGACGGTCATCAGGATTTTGACCAGCGTGCTCTTGCCTGCGCCGTTGGGCCCTAGCAGCCCGAAGACTTCGCCGGCGTGGACGTTGAGGTCCACCCCCTTGAGGGCGTGCACTTTTCGGTACTTTTTTTGTACCCCCCGCAGCTCGATGACAGCATCCCCGTGGTTTGGCATAACGGGAGGGTACCGCAAAGCCTTTGTCATCTGTAGGATGTTCCCCCCCGCGAACGTCCAAGTGTGGGAAACCCAGCCAACAGAAGGAAAGAAGATGAGCTTGAATCTCGCGTTGCTCCCCGGTGATGGCACCGGGCCGGAAGTCGTGGCCCAGGCCGTGGCCGTGCTGAATGCCGCCGCTTCAACCGGTGGGCTGGATGTTCAGACTACGACGTACCCCTTCGGGGCTGAGCACTACCTGGAGACCGGCCACGTGCTGGAGGACGCCGATCTGCAAGCCCTGAGGCAGCATGATGCGATCCTGCTGGGGGCCGTCGGCGGGCAGCCCAACGACCCGCGGCTGGCGGGCGGGGTGATCGAGAAGGGG
The DNA here is from genome assembly GCA_965230305.1 of Phycisphaeraceae bacterium. Classification (GTDB taxonomy): domain Bacteria; phylum Planctomycetota; class Phycisphaerae; order Phycisphaerales; family Phycisphaeraceae. The sequence continues at coordinate 1,904,234 of OZ245998.1, forward strand.
ATCCTGCTGAAGATCCGTTTTGAGCTGGACCAGTACGTGAACCTGCGGCCGGTGAAGCTGTACCCCGGCGTCGAGACGCCGCTGAAGGACAAGACGCCCGATGACATCGACATGATTGTCATTCGCGAGAACACCGAGGGGCTCTACGGCGGGACCGGCGGGGCGATCCGCAAGGGCACGCCGCAGGAGATCGCGACACAGGAGATGATAACTACACGCTTCGGCGTGGACCGGGTGCTTGCGTATGCGTTTGAAACCGCGATGGCGCGCAAGGCAGCGGGCTACCCCGGCCGACTGACGCTGATCCATAAGACCAACGTGCTGACCTTCGGCGGGGACCTGTGGAACCGTGCGTTCAACGAGATGGGTGAGCGGTACCCCGACGTCGAGCGTCAGTACCACCACGTCGACGCGTGCTGCATGGTGCTGGCGACCAAGCCCGAGGTTTACGACGTGGCGGTGGTGCCGAACATGTTTGGCGACATCATCACCGACCTGGGCGCTGCGGTGGCGGGGGGCATGGGCATCGCCGCCAGCGGCAACCTGAACCCGGCGGGTGAAGCGCCGAGCATGTTCGAGCCGGTCCACGGCAGCAGCCCGGACATCGCGGGACAGAACAAGGCCAACCCCCTGGCGGCGATCGATTCGATGGCGTTGCTGCTCAAGGAAACCGGCAAGGTCAAGCAGGACGCCGCGATCATCCAGGCCGGCGAGCAGATCGCCGCGGCGGTGCAGCAGGTCACGCCAAAGTTCGCGGGCAAACGGCTTGACCGTTCGGGTTACGCGACCGACGAGATCGGACAGATGGTGATCGACGCGCTCTAAGCCCGTCGGCACGCTTGAGAAGTTCAGGCGACTTTGGGCTGCGGCTTGGCGGGGCCGGCACGGAAGACGCGGACGCGGTTGCGCCCGGCAGACTTGGCGGCATAGACCGCACGGTCCGCGGAATTCAGCAACTGCTTGGCGCTGCGGATCGGCCCGCCTTTTTCAGTGCACGCCACGCCGAAGCTCGCGGTGATGTTCAACGCGAGCTCGTCATTGATGTGCACCGGCATCGACTCGATCATCGCACGGAGCCGTTCCGCCGTTTCCGCTGCCTGGTTGATACTGGTGCCCGGCAGGACGATGGCAAACTCTTCCCCGCCGTAGCGACCGACGATCGCGTGCTCGGAGCAGGCGTCACGGAGCATGAACGCCACCGACTGCAGGACCTTGTCGCCTGCGGTGTGGCCGTGGGTGTCGTTGACCTGTTTGAAGTGGTCCAGGTCCATGAACAGCAAACCCAAAGGCCTGCCTTCGGTCAGGAAGTGGGCCAGGTGCTCTTCGATGCCGCGGTCCAGGGTGCCCCGGTTCGCCAAGCCCGTGAGCGGGTCGCTGGAGGCTTCCTTGGCCAGCGAGGCGTTGGCGATCTCCAGGGACTGGCTCTTGGCCATCGCTTCAAGCGACAGTTCCGAGAGCATGATGTTGGCGTTTTGCAGGGCTTCGACCGCCGGGACGCGGATGCCCGCGGGGCTGATGTCGAACTGCTTAGCGAGGTGGGAATTGCCTTCGGACGCTTGTTCGAGGATTTCCCGGGCTTCGGTGCGCGTCAGCCCGAAGAGGTCTTCCGCCGCCATGAGGTAGCGCAGCATGGCGGGCTTTTGCTTGTTCCAGATGCAGGCGTCTGCGGCCAGCCCGCCGAGATGGACGGCTTTAATTAGCTCGCGGATGTCCTCGGGGGCGCTGCTGGGGTTGTGGTGCCAACGGATCGACTCGCTCAGCGTGCGGGGCAGGTTCCACTTTTCCGCCAGGGCTCGGCCGACCTGCGTGTGGTTCAGCGAGAACGCTTGGTCTTCTTTTTCGAGGATCTGATTGTGATCGGTCTGCGTTTCGGCCAAGAGGAAGCCGTAGCGCTCGCCGAGCTTGGTGACCATGGCGATGACGCCCAGGTCCTGCAGGAGCCCGCCGATGAAGCCTTCTTCGCCGTTGGGCACTTCGGTCGCTTGGGCAATGGTCTGCGAGGCCACCGCGGAAAAGATCAGGCGTTGCCAGAGCTTGGTCGGGTCAAACCCTGCGGTCTCGGCTTCTTTGAGGGAGGGGACAAGCGAGAAGCCCAGCGCGAGCATCTTGATCGTTTCCATGCCCAGAAGCACCGACGCCCGCTCGACGCTGGTGACTTTCGTCCGCAGCCCGTAGTAGCTGGAATTGACGGTTTTCAGCACTTTGCTGGCCAAAGCCGGGTCGATCGCCAGGACTTCCGCGAGTTCGCGGACGCTGACCGTAGGCTGCCGACACAGATCGATCACCTGCATCGCGACGGACGGGAGGCTGGGCAGCCGAGGGTTCGCCAAGATGTCATCCAGCAACTTCTTGTCCATTTAGCCCATCCAATAATGCCTGTCTGGCTTCCGGTATCGTCAGGATCGGCTGACGTCTCCTAGCTTGTTATGGCATGGTGCGTATAAAGATCATCCCTAAGTCGCCCCCAGGCGTCATAATCGGAACGGCTGGAATGATCCGCGGTGCTCCTTCGTTACACCTTGTAAGCACCATGCACCACGCCATGAGGTTTAACCCCGATGATCCCCGCCCCGACCCCAACGGATGAAACCGAACGCTTAGCGGACCTTCGCGCGCTCAAATTGCTCGATACGCCTCCCGAAGACCGCTTTGACCGGATCGTTCGGCTCGCGAATCGGGTGCTGGATGCGCCGATTGCCTACATCGCTTTGGTGGATCAGGACCGTCAGTGGTTCAAAGCCCGGAACGATGTGGCGGGGCCGTACTGCCCGCTTCCGATGACCCAGACCGATCGCAGCATCTCGTTCTGTGGCCATACCATTTTGCACGACGAGTCGCTGATTGTCCCCGACGCGCGCAGCGACGAACGGTTCAAGGACAACCCGATGGTGACCGGCGAGCCGGGCATCCGCTTCTATGCCGGGCACCCGCTGAAAGGTCCGCAAGGCCACAACGTCGGCACGCTCTGCGTCGCGGACACCCGACCCCGCGAGTTCAGCGAAACACAAACCATGCTGCTGAAACAACTCGCCGAGCTGGCGGAGTATGAGCTCAACCTGCTTGACCTGGTGGCTACGCAGTACGACCTGATCGACACCAAGAACCAACTCGTGGCGACACAAGAACACCTGTCCCGCGAGCTCGCGGAAGCCGCAGCCTACGTCGAAGCGACGATCCCCGAGCCCACCGCGTTCGATGAAGTGGCGATCGACCACCGGTTCATCGCGTCCAGCCAACTCGGGGGTGATCTCTACGGCTACTACCTCCTCGACGAGGAACACCTGGCGGTCTATCTGCTGGACGCGACCGGCCACGGCGTGGCGTCGTCGCTTCTGGCGGTCTCGGCCAGCACCGCCATCCGCCGGCAGACTTTGCCGGAGACGAATTTCTTCGACCCCGCGGACGTCATCGATTCACTCAACCTGGCGTTCCCGATCGAAGACAACAACGGCCGGTTCTTCACGATCTGGTACGGCGTGCTCCACCTGCCTTCACGCATGCTCGCGTACAGCACCGCCGGGCACCACCCCGCGCTGGTCTACAACCCGCAGCTGCACCCCGACCGCGAAACACCGACGCAGCTCGGCGAGCCCGCGCTGATGATCGGTGTAGACCCCGAAACCACGTTCGAGACCCGGCACGTCACGCTGGAGCCCGGCGATCGGCTGTACCTGTTCTCTGACGGCGCGTTCGAGTTGTTCGATGAAGATCGGAAAATCCTCGGCATAAACGGCTTGTCACAAGAGCTATTCGCTGCACAAGCGCTGCCCGACGCACGCCGACTGGATGTCATCCTCGATAATCTCCGCGCCTACCAGCGCCTAGAAACTTTCCACGATGACTACTCGATGCTCGAGCTCACCGTGAGCGTTTGAAGCCGAGGCCTCGCTCGCAAACAAAATCCCGGCGCACGCCAGTACAAAGCCCAGCGCCAACACAAACATCCACCATTCGTCCCAGCCGACTCGCATCGTGTTCATCGCCAACTCCTTCAGGCGTGTTCAGTCATAAAGACGATGCCGACTCGAAAAGGTTTCACGGATTGGCGTGTTTCCCCGTTTGTGCAACGCTCACGTGCGCAATTCGCGCTCTTGCGGTTCCGAATCCGCGCGTTCGATCACGACGCGGAACGTTCCGCCGGTAAACAAAGGCAGGTCGACTTCCCCCGAGCCCGTTTGCCGAATGATGAGTTCGTCTTGCCAGTACACCCGGATCAGTGCTTCGCCATCACCCACGTGAAGCGGGACCGTTAGCCGGGCGTTGTACATCGGGGTGATATCGATCGCGGGGACATCGTCGATCGTCAGGTCCCAGACCAGTGGAAACCAATCTTCAGTGGGACGCCAGACGCCGGCGTAAACACGGTGCATCCGTTCTTGCGCGTCGGTCTGCTCACGCGCGCGGGCCTCGACCCAGTCTTCATCCCGCGGGTCGGTGCCGGACGATCCGATGTTGTGCCATTGCCCGTCGAAGACCTCGACCCAGTTGTGGTTGCCCGGCACGTCGGTCCACCGCGCCACGCCAACGAAACGCGCCGGGATGCCGACGGCCCGGCAGGCATCGATCATCAGGATGCTCAGGCCGGTGCAGGAGGCGTAACGCGCCTGAATCGACTCGTAAGGCGACTGGTCGGGCTTGGGGCGGCGGGTGGCGTGGTAAGCGACCCCAAAGAGCTGCTCAAACTCGTCGTTGATCCACCTTGCCGCATCCAAAGGCAAATCGTGTTCCCAGGCCTGCTCACGCAAGCGGTTGTAAAAATCCGCCCGCCAGTCGTCTCGTCGCTCGTTCACTACGGCGTAAGGCAGGATGTACTGCTGAAAATGCGCCGGGTCGATCTGCTCCCGCCAGGGGCACCCGTCCAGCGCATCATGAGCAAGGTTGACCGTATCGATCAGGTACGCCGCGGAGAGCGTGGCATAGTCGCGTTCGGGCATCGTTTGGATCAGCCAGGCCATGGTTGGCCGGCGCTCAGCCGAGACGCCCGCCAGCGCATCACCGAGCTTCGCCGCGTGTTCTCCCGCTCGCTCCAGCGTCTGCTCCAGCGCCGAGCCTGCCGCGGGCCTGAACTCGAACAGGGGGCCCTCGGGGATCTCCACGCGGACCTCCGCGGGAAAGAGGTACCTCGGGTCCCGGTACTCGTCGAACGTCTGGCGCATCGTGTCTTCCCGGCGGTCGACCAGGCCTTCAAAAACAGGTTGGCCGTTGACCACGATCTGTACGGGCTGATCCAGATCGAGCATCGTGTCGTTCAGCCGAACGCGCACGTGGGACAAACCTGAACCCAGAACCTGGACGGTCTGGCCCTCGATCACGCCGATGACCGAGTGCAGCCCGGTGTCGTCGCGGGTGTAGGTGTCATCCAGTGCGAGCCAGTAGAAGTGACGCCGGGCGGGGTTGGAAGATTCGCGTGCGTCGTGGTTCTGAAACCAGACGACGCGCTGCGGGTAGGGGTTGCGCGTGTGCTGGGCCATCCAAGGCACGGCGTCGTGGTCTTGAATGCTGTGCCCTCGGCCCTCGTGGATGAGGTGCCTAGCGACATACCCATCCGGGTCGAACTCACGCAGCGCAGCGTGCTCGGCCATGGACTGCCGGGCGAGCTCGATCCGGCCGTAGGCGCTGTCGTGCTCGCCGATCTGGTAGTCCCAGGCAACGTTGCGCGTGTTCTCCAGTCGCGCGCCCTCGGTCGCCGCGGCGGCGGTGGCGTAGGCGGCGAAGCGGTCGGCCATGATCGGCCCGAGCTGGAACGTGCCGTAGCCGCCCGAGGAATAGCCCATCAGGTAAACCCGGTCCGGGTCCACGTTCTCGACCAGGATCATCTGCTCGATCAGGCGATCGATGAAGGCGTAGAAGTACTCGTTGTGGAAGTGATCCCAAGTGTCGCGCGGCGCGCGGGGGCAGAGGTACAGGCCCGGCACGCGGTAGCGGGACTGCTGGTTGCGCCATTGCTGATCGTTGACGGCTTCGGAGGTTTGTCCGCCGCCGTGCAGGGAGATGAACAGGGCGTATCCGTTGGGCCCGGGCTCGGCATGCTGTTCAAGCGTGTACCGCATGGTTTCGCCGTGGAGCGTCAGCGTGCGTGTGGCGACTTCTTCGCGCCAGGCGTCCGCGATCGCTGAGCGGGCAAATTCATCGACGATGTTTTGTGCCGCCGCGTTGGCCTGCTCACGCGATAGCTGAGCGTGGGCAGGGGCGGTGGTGTTCAGCATGACGAGGCAGGCCACGAGCAGCGTATACCGATTCATGTTCTAGAACTTAGCCCCGGTGGCCCACGCCTCCAACGCCCGGCCGACGGTTTTGCCAAACTCCATCAGACGGGCGGCATCCCAAGGGGGGGCAAACGGCAACTCGAGTGTCATGCAAAAACGCGCCCGCAGGTTTTGGTACGCCCAGGTTTCGGTCGAGGGGTTGCCCCAGCCGGAGTCCCGGGTGCCCAGGTCGGGCTCGAGCGCTTTCAAAACGCGCCAGAAGGGGTGCTGGTCGAAGCCGTCGGCATGGCTGAGAATGCCAAAGGGGTTCGGGGTGCCGCACCACGCGTGGAAATCGATGAACAGGTCCGGCGGGTGCCCGTCCAGGCCGAGGCCGACCGCTTGCATGACCTGTTGGGCTTCGGGCATCTGTGTGCATAAATCATTGCGCCAAAGTCGGTTGGCGTCCAGGTCCAGGCGGTTGAGTGGGGTCCGATTCAGCCCGGCGTCTCGGCCATCGGGATTGACAAGCGGGTAGACATCGACGGTGGCGGCTTGTCGAACGGCGGCTTGCGGCTCATCGATGAGCCAATCGACTAGGCCCTGCAGCGCCCAGTTGCCCGGGCCTTCGTTGGGGTGGACCCCGCTGAGCAGAACCACGCGGCGCAGTCCCCGGCCGATGCGGTAGCCCCAAAGCGGCTGGGGCGGAAACGATCGCCTAAGTTCATCGGTGCCGCCGGTGGATTGGCCGATCCACCCTTGTGTGTCGGCGCCAGGTGCCGGTTGGGCGTGTGGGTTAGCGATGACTTGTTGGGTGTGTTGTTCCGTCAGTGCCGCGGGGTAGGGCAGGCCGTAGGCAACGAAGACGTCATTGGCAGCAAACGGCAAGCGGTGCGAGAACGTGAAGGTGTTGGCGTCCGCGTCGTGGTCGTTGTGCGAGAACGTTTGCCAATCGCCGCTGCCCTGTTTGAACCACATCGCGTGCCGGTCGAGCCTTTCGGGGCCGGGCTCAAAGCGGTTGTTGAGCACGAACGTCGGTTGGAAGCCCTTGGCGTTTGAGAGCCGGAAGTGAATCCATTTCCACCACTGGGACTTGGGGCCGGGGAAGTGTTGGTCGCGGCCGACGAGGTGGATGGTTCGGCCGATCACCCGGCTGCGTTGGGTGTTCAGCGAAGCGGTGGGGAAGTCGGCGTGCAGCTGCGGCTGGTTCACGCCTGCTTGGTCTTTTGCTTGCGTTTGGGCTTGAGCTCTTCGACGAGTTCGCCGTTGATCTGGGTTTGGCTTTCGTCGCGCAAGGCGGTGTTCAGGGCGTTGAGCTGGGCGGCGAGCTGCTTGATGGCTTTGCGTTTGATGGGCAGGTCATCCGGGCAGGTGGAGGCGTGTTGCTCGTTGCGGTCGCGGAGCGCCCAGACGCCGGCTTCGGTCGCGCGCCAGAGCGGCGAGCGCTTGTGCGCGGGGTTGTCCAAGGCCTGGATCAGCCCGGCCTGCTGCAGCGCGGTGACCTGGACCTGCACGTGCTGCCGGCTGACGCCCAAAGAACGGGCCACCGCAGGGACAGTTGCCGGCGCGAGCTGGCCGATGCGTTCGAGGATGTCGCCCTGGGCACCGCTGAGCCCGTTGGCGGAGCCGTTATCCCCTGACTGGGCGCGGGCAAGGCGTTGGCTTTTTTCGAACCAGGTACTGAGTTCTCGTGCTTCGGTGACCAGTTCCAGCAATGCGGTTGTTGTTTTCTTTGACATATTGTGACCACTATGCCGTGATTGCATTGGGGTTGTCAACGTGAAGATTGTTGAAAGCGGTGGTCCGCGTGATTCTGGGCGCGTTGTGGATTGCGCGGTTGAATCATGCGAGCCTCGCGCATGATTCGCTTGCAGCAAAGGGCTTAGCGAAGCCCGTGAAAAGTTGGTCCTTTGTGCATTGACAGGCAAGCCCAGCACGTTTAGTTTGGCTCGTCGCTGACTATGGTGGGACGCGGCAGGCTTGACGCTCTGCACATGAAAGAAAAATCAACGCACACGCGACTGGACAATCGATCAAGCTGATCGGTGCTCAAGCGTCGCGCGGTGTGGGTATCGGTCGATGGCGTGAGCCGTCGAAGGCAAGGCAGGACGATGACGCAATTCACGAACGCCATGTGGCGTGACATGATGGGCTACCTTCGGCAGCAGCACCCGACGATCTGCCGGCAGTGGTTTGAAGACCTGGAGCCCGCGGGCATCGAATCGGGCCTGCTGAAGATCCGGACGGGTAACAACGTCCAGGAGAACTACCTCCAGAACAAGTGTCTGGGCCCGTTTCAGGACGCGGCGCAGGCGGTTACGGGCGCCCTGGTCGCGGTGCGTTTCACCAGCCTGCCGATCGAGCCGGTCTCGGTCCCGGTGCCGAAGCCGGCTGCAGCGGTGTCGTCGTCGCCCAAGCCGACGGTGGCCACGGTGGCGACGTCGGTGAAGACCGGGCGTTCCAAGCCTGAGGTCGTGACCTTGCCTGAGGTCCCGCCGCCGGTGGCGATGCCCGGTGAGGCGCGGAATGCGTTTGAAGAGTTCCGGGGCGACCGGATGGTGCTCAGCCCGGACTACAGCTTTGAAACTTTCATTGCTGGGCCGAACAACGACCTGGCCCTAGCGGCCGCCAAAGCCGTCGCCGATCAGCCGGGCTCGGCGTACAACCCGCTGTTTATCCACGGCGGCGTCGGCTTGGGTAAGACCCACCTCCTCCAGGCGATCTGTCAGCAAATCCTCCACGCCAAGCCCGACTTTCACATCCTGTACGTCTCCTGTGATGCCTTCATGAATCACTTCATCGACTGCGTCCAGGCCGGGCAGATGGTCGAGTTCCGCAAGCGGTATCGCCACGTGGACATGCTTGTGATCGACGACATCCACTTCCTAGCGGACAAGGAACGCACGCAGGAAGAGTTCTTCCACACCTTCAACGAGCTTTACCAGGCCAACAAGCAGATCGTGCTGTCCTCGGACGCGGCCCCCAGCGAGATCCCCAAGCTTGAAGACCGCCTGCTGTCCCGTTTCCAGTGGGGCCTTGTCGCCCATGTCAGCAAGCCCAGCTACGAAACACGGGTGGCGATTCTCCAGGCCAAGGCCCAGCTTCGGGGCATGACGCTGGATAAGGACGTGTTGGGTTTCGTGGCGAACTCGATCGACTCTAACGCGCGCGAACTCGAAGGCGCGGTGACGACGCTGCAAGCCCACTCCATGTTGAAGAACACCGAGACGATCGACCTGGCGCTGGCGCACCAGGCCTTGGGCGCTCCCGCCGCGCCGCCGCGATCCAATTCGGTCGCGCTGCAGGACATCATCGAAGTTGTCACGAAGTACTACCAGGTCAAGCTGTCGGATCTGCAATCGCGGCGGCGGTTCAAATCGATTACCGAGCCCCGTCAGGTCTGCATGTGGCTGGCGCGGCAGAAGACTCGGTTCTCGCTTGAGGAGATCGGCGGGTACTTCGGCGGCCGGGACCACACGACGGTGATGCACTCGATCGATGTTGTGGAAGACCGCCGCAAGGAAGACTCGACGTTTGCCCGGCTGATCGATCAGTTTGCCGAGCAGCTGTCTGAGGAGGAGTGATTTTCGCGTGGGGTTTGGCGGCGGGTGTTCTACAATCCGGGGATGAAACGAATCCTGCGTAACGGGCGTGCTTTTCGGGTTCTGGCGATTGGGTTGGGCCTAGTCCTGGCCTTGTCTTGGGTCGCAGTGGGGCAGGCGCAGCGGCAGCATTCCCAGAAGAAGGGCTTGTGCATGACCATGCGCGAGAACCAGAACCTGGAAGAACGTTTGCAACGGTTGGAGCGGATGAACGCGGCGTGGTTTTACACGTGGGGCGGTCGGCCGAACGTCGAGTTTGAGCAGATTCCTGAAGGCGTTGAGTTTATCCCGATGGCTTGGAGCCGATGGGGCTTGCAGGGCGAGGACCCGCCGATCATTGAGGAGTGGTTTTTGAATCGCCGGGCCCGGCGGTACGACACGCTGCTGGGGTTTAACGAGCCGGATCGAGCGAATCAGGCCAATCTCACGGTGGAACAGGCTTTGGACCTTTGGCCGAAGCTTGAGCGGACCCGGCTTCGCTTGGGGAGCCCTGCGACCGTTCACCCGGACAATGAGTGGATGCAAGCGTTCATGGCGGGGGTGGAGGAGCGCGGGCTACGGGTCGACTTCATCTGCGTGCACTGGTACGGCGGGCCGAACGTGCAGGGGTTTTTGAACCACTTGGACCGGATCCATGAGATGTATGGACGTCCGATCTGGATCACCGAGTTTGCGGTCGGGGACTGGCAGGCCGAGACGGTGGAGGACAACCGGCACAGCCCAGAGCGGGTCTATCAGTTCATGCGTGAGCTGTTGCCGGAGTTAGAGCGGCGGGAATATATCGAGCGGTTCTCGTGGTTCAGTGCGAGTCCCAACAGCCGGGCCCTGGGCACTTCTGCCCTGTTTGACGAGAACGGCAACCTGACACGGCTGGGCCGGCTGTACGCCTCGTTTTGAGACCTCCTGCATTGAACGATTCCCCAAGCTCCGCACCGCGTCCGGGTCGAGTCCATGAGTTGAAGGTATTGGCCGAGGCGCGGGCGTGTCGGCTGTGCGAGGCGGATTTGCCGGAGGGGCCTCGGCCGATCGTGCAGGGGGCGGCGAAGTCGAAGCTGGTGGTGATCGGGCAGGCACCGGGGCGTCGGGTGCATGCGTCGGGGGTGCCTTGGGACGACGCGAGCGGGAACCGGTTGCGGGATTGGCTGGGGATCAGTGACGCGGTGTTCTATGACCCCGCGCAGGTGGCGTTGGTGCCGATGGGGTTTTGCTATCCCGGCACGGGGAAGTCGGGCGATCTGCCGCCTCGGCCGGAGTGTGCTCCGGCGTGGCACCCCAGGATTTTCAAAGCCATGCGTGGGTTGGAGCTGACGATCCTGACCGGGCGGTACGCGGTGGACCGGTACCTGGACGAAGGGTTCGCCGGTTTGACGGAGGCGGTGCGGGCGTTTGAGCGTTTGCTGCCGGAGAAGATTGTGCTGCCTCATCCTTCGCCGCGGAACAACATTTGGCTGAAGAAACATCCCTGGTTTGAAGCGGAGCTGCTGCCTCGGCTGCGGGAGCGGGTGTCGGAGATTCTGTCGGCATGAGGGCGTCCGCGGGGTAAGCTGGGGGCAACTTCACGACGGAGGTGTGTTATGGCGGAGTTGGACGGCAAGCGGGTGTTGATCTTCGTGGGCGACGATTACGAGGACATGGAGCTTCAGGTGCCCAAGTACCGGCTGCGCGAGGCCGGTGCCGAAGTGGTGCTGGCGGGGCAGGAAGCAGGGGTGACGTACACCGGCAAGCACGGGTACCCGCAGAAGTGCGGCGTGGAGGTGATCAACATCGAGCCCAGCGACTTTGACGGGCTGGTGATCCCCGGGGGCTGGATGCCCGATAAGCTGCGGCGCGATGATGCGGTGAAACGGATTACCAAGGCGGTTCATGACGCGGGGCACTGCATCGCGTCGATCTGTCATGGCCCCTGGATCGATATTTCGGCGGGGATCGTGCGGGGCAAGACGTACACCTCGACGCCGGGCATCAAGGACGACCTGATGAACGCCGGGGCGACGTGGGTGGATCAGGAGGTGGTCGTGGACGGGCTGCACGTCACCAGTCGGCGGCCGAGCGACCTGCCGGCGTTCTGCCGGGAGATGGTCCAGGTGATTGCCAAGCAGGCGTAGCGGCGGTTTGGCGCGGCCGATCGAACCCGGAGCGGATTCAAGGGGTATGATGTGGCATTGCCCGTTTTCGGGCGGATATCCTTATGCATTGGTTCCGCATTCTTTCTGAGTCAGGCCTGCTCTATGTCCACGCTGCCCGCTGACCCGACGCAAACGCACGACGTTGAATCATCTGTTGAGCCCAGCCAAGCGCCTTCGATGTTTGAAGGCGAAGGACGGATCGATGCAACGATCATTGCCACGGTCCTTGGCGGGATGCTCTTGATTGCCGCGATGGTGGCGATGTGGATGTTTGATACCCCTGCCCACGGCCAGTTCTTGGCGATGTTCGCCTCGGTGCTGCTGGGGGCGCCGATTGTGGTCGACGCGGTCCAGAGCCTGATCAGCGGTCGGCATAAGCATCACGATGATGAAGAAGACGTGCTGGGCCAAGGCTCGCACATGGAAGAACTCGTCGCGCTGGCGATCGTGGCGGCGTTTGCCAACGGCGACTACATCGAGTGCGGCATGGTGGCATTTTTCATGCTGATCGCGTCGGCGATCGAGCACCGGACCGCGGCGGGCGCGCTCAAGGCCATCGAAGGCCTGATCCGCCTGACGCCGACCCGCGCCATGCTGATAAACGAAGAGGGCGAGTCCGAGGTGGACGCGGCGGGCCTGAAGCCCGGCGACCGCGTGCTGGTGCTGCCCGGCGACAATGTGCCTGGTGACGGCGTGATTGTGGCCGGTGCCTCGGCCCTGGATGAAGCCAACATCACCGGCGAGTCGCTGCCGGTCGAGAAGCAGATCGGCGACGAAGTGTTCGCCGGCACGATCAACGAGACCGGCCGACTGGAGGTCGAGATCAGCCGGGCCGGCGAAGACTCAACGCTCGGTAAGGTGCAGTCGTTGATTCTGGACGCTGCCCAGTCCAAGCCCGCTGCCATCCGCGAGCTGGAGAAGTACGCCTCGTTCTATTCGCCGGCGGTCATCATGATCTCGGCGATCCTCTGGCTGTTCACCCGTGACCTTGAGGCGAGTATCTCGCTGCTGCTGATCGCCTGCCCGTGCGCGATCCTGCTCTGCGGGCCGACCGCGATTGTCGCGGGCCTGAGCGCGGCGTACCGGTTGGGCGTGATGATCAAGTCCGTCGGGGATATGGAAGTCGTGCGCCGGGTCACGGCGATCGTCTTCGACAAGACCGGCACGCTGACCACGGGCAAGCTGGAAGTCACCCGCATGAAGCCCGCTGAAGGCGTCTCGCCCGCTGAACTCCTGAAGCTGGCGGTGTCGCTGGAAGCCAACTCGCGTCACCCGGTGGCGCGGGCGGTGGTGGCGGTGGCCCAGAAGGCCAAGGTGTCGCCTGCCGAGGTCGGTGAGTTTCAAGAGACCGCCGGCCGGGGCGTCACGGGCCTGGTGGAAGGCGTCCGTGTCGTGGTCGGCCGGGAGAGCTGGCTCAAGGAACAACAGGTCGACATGGCGGGCGTGGACACCGCTGAGGCTGAGGGCATGAGCCTGTTGATGGTCGCCAAGGACGGCCGGTGCATCGGCTGGCTGGGCCTGACCGACACGCTGCGTCCGGCGGCGGCCGCGGCCATGCAGGACCTGGAAGACAAGGGGGTCAAGACCCGGGTCATGATCACCGGCGACCGCTGGAGCCCCGCTCGACGGGTCGCGCAGCAACTCAACCTGACCGACGTGCAGGCCGAGGCCCTGCCCGGCGACAAGCTGGAGCTGGTCGAAGCCTTGAAGGACGCGGGCCACACCGTCGCGGTCATCGGTGACGGCGTGAACGACGGCCCCGCGCTCGCCGCCGGGCACGTCTCCATCGCGATGGGTGCCGCCGGCAGTGACGTGGCGATTAACGCCGCCTCGATCGCGCTGATGAACAACCAGCTCGACCGCATCCCGTTCCTGATCCGTCTGTCGGGCGAGACCGTCAAGGTCATCCGCCAGAACCTCGCTGGTGTCATGGTCTACATCATCGTGATGCTGTCCCTGCTCGCGGCGGGCTACATGACCCCGATCTTCGCGGCCATCATGCACGGCTTCAGCTCGATGGGTGTCATCTTCAACTCGGCCCGACTGGTCCGCCGGGGCGAAGACCTGGCCGACGCGCCCACCGTCGAGGTGGAGACACGCCGGACGGTCAATGTGGAACACGTGGCCACCGCCTGAGCGGACGCATCCCCGACACAACAAAACGCAAAGGCGAGCGCAACGGCTTCGGCCACGACGCTCGCCTTTTTCATTGGGGGGCGGTTTGATAGCTTGTTTTGATGTCTACACCCCTGCTGCTGGCCGCCTATTGCGTCATCGTTGTGCTCGCGTCCCTCATCGGGGGCTGGGTCTCGCTTTCGCTCCGGCTTGGGCACCGTGCGATGCAGCTGGTGCTCTCGGCGGTGGGGGGGTTTATCCTCGGCGTGGCGATGCTGCACCTGCTGCCTCATGCCGTGGCGGCGGCGCCGGCCGAGTCGGTGGCGGTGTGGATGCTGGCGGGCCTGCTGCTGATGTTTTTGCTCCAGCGGTTCTTTGCGTTTCATGACCACGAGCCCGCGCAGCCTGACCACGAGTCAACCGACGCAGCGGGCCACGCGCCCCCCGACCTCACCTGGACCGGCGTGGCGATCGGCATGAGCCTGCACGCATTCATCAACGGCATCGCGTTGGCCACCGCGGTCTTGGCCGAACGGGCCGACGAACCCGAGATGGCGCTGGCGGGCCTGGCGGTGTTCCTGGTGACCGTGCTGCACCAGCCGTTGGACTCGCTCACCGTCTTGACCCTGGCCAAGAAGTCCGGGCTCAGCAACAAGGCGGGGCACGTGTTGAACGTCGCCTTCAGCTTGAACGTCCCCCTGGGGGCCGCGGTTGCGGCGGTCGGCCTGAACGCCTTGATGCAGCAGTCCCCGCAGCTGCTGGGGTTCGCCTTGGCGTTCGCTGCGGGCACGTTCCTCTGCATCTCGCTGTCGGACCTGCTGCCCGAGCTGCACTTCCACCGACACGACCGCGCGGGCCTGACCGCCGCATTGGTCCTGGGCGTGGCTTTGGCCTGGGGCATCGGCGTCCTTGAGCACGCCGGCCACGACCATTCAGAGCATGACCACGAGATGCACCTGGATCATCCCACGCACCCCGGGCACGACGACCACGCGGGCCACAACCACTAAGCCTTACGCCCCGTTGCCGTTGCCGACTTTTTTCGCGATCACGAGCACGACGCCCAGGCCGACGCAGGCGGTGAGGATCCAGATGATGCCTTGCCAGAACACCTGATCGACGCGCTGCTCGGCGACCGCGTCGACCTCCGCCAGGCGGGCTTCCCACGCGGGGCTTTCCAGCAGGTTGTTCATCTCGCTGACGGTGGTGCCCAGGGCTTCGACCGCTTCACGGTATTCGTTGATATCAAAGGGCGGTGCCTCGGGGTCGGCCTCGGCGCGGGGCCCGCCGATCAGCTCCGCGTCTTGCAGTTGCTGGGTGAGCGACTGCGTGCGTTGCACCAGCGTGCCCAGCGATTCGATCGTGTCGCGCACCGAGCCGCTCAACGACTCGGCGGCGGGCAGCGCTTGGTTTAACTCCTGCAGGACCGCGTCGGCCCGGTCCGACCGCTCGTCGATCGCTGCCCACCAGGCTTCGCGTTCCGCAGCAATCGTGTCCGGCAGGCCGGCGACCGTGTCCGACACCCGGTGGACGTCGGCGAGCGTTTGGTTGACCGTCGGGCTGCCGACGACATCGTGCAGCAGCAGTTCCAATTCCCAGCCGACCAGCAGGGGCATCTGCTTGGACAGGTACACCACGCGCTCGCCCAGCAGTCGGGCGTCATCGACCGCCGCGTTGGTTTCACGCAGCGGCGCGAACGGGTTCAGCAGCCCGCCCCCGCCCGCCCTGCGGCTCTCGGGCACCGGCAAGGAATCAAAGTCATCAAAACGCACCATCGACACCAGCTGCAGGTCCGGGTTCGCCCGCCGCCAGGCCAGCGTCAACGCGGTGACTTCCGCCAGCGCCTGCTTGCCCGCGATCTGGTCGGCGAGCCCGAGGATTTCGGCTTTGGCGTCGCGCAGCGCGGCGTTGAGCATCAGCCCTTCTTCGCCGAAGACCGCTTGGGCGTGCTGCCGATTCCAGACCTGGTGTTCCAGGCTGACGTACACCAGCATGTCCAGGAGCGCTCGGCGGGGCTTGGGGTCGGTCGCGATCGAGACCGCGGCGAGCCCGGCGTGGTAGCGGAACGCCGCGAGCTCCCGCCGGGTGTGCGGGTCTTCGGTGGTCTGTTTGATCCGGTTGGTGACATCGCCGACGCGGGCCATGTAGCTGCTGGCGAAGCCCATCAGGCGTTGCTGCAGCAGCTCATCCGACAGGTTGCGGGTTTGAGACACACCGGCTTCACCCGCGCCTTCAGCACCCGCTGCCGCGGCGGCGCCGATCGCGCCCAGGCCGTTGCCCGCCGGCGCGTTGCCCGGGTCGGCGGGCGTGGCCACCAGGCAACCTGTCAGCATCAAGCTGGTCGACAGCAACACAGAGCGCAGGCATGTTGGGCGTGTCGGCATACCGCATCAGCATACCGGCGGTCGTTGCTACATTGTCGCCATGCAAGCAGACCTTCCCGACCGCGATGCGCTGCTGATCGCTGGCGCCCCTTCGAGCCACCTGACGCTGTACCACCGTGTGGGGTTTCGCTGCGGCGACCCGGCGGCGTTTATCCAGACGCCCCAAGGCAGCACGTTCATCGTGCGGGACATTGAGTTGCCGCGCGCGGCAAAGCAGGCGCGGGCGGACCTTGTCGCCCGGCCGAACGATTTCATGCCCGACGGTGTGGCATCGCTGTCCGGCGATCGTGAGACGGCGACCGCGCAGGCGGCGGCGGAGTGTCTGCGGCGGGCGGGCGTGAAGCGGGTCCGGCTGGATCGGCACACCGGGATGATCTATGCCGACCACTGCAGGGCGGCGGGCGTCGAGCCGGTGTACGACCCGGAGCTGGGCGTGGCGGACCGGCGGGTAAAAACCGCTGAAGAACAGCAGGGGCTTGAACAGGCTCAGGCGGTGACGCAGCAGGGGATCGAGTTGGTCTGTCGGCTGATCGCGCGGGCGGAGGTCGGCGACGACGGCGTGCTGATGCATGAGGGGAAAGTATTGACCAGCGAGATCGCCCGGCGCGCGGCGAGTGTGTTCTTCCTGGACCAGGGCTTCAGCGAACCGGCAGGCTCGATCGTCGCGGGTTTCCCGCACACCGCGGACTGCCACCACCGGGGCGCGGGCCCGCTGCGGACCGGGCAAGCGGTGATTGTGGACCTGTTTCCGTGTGACGCCGCCACCGGCTTGTTCGGCGACTGCACCCGCACTGTGGTGCACGGCCAACCTAGCGAAGCGGTGCAACGCATGCACGACGCGGTGCTGGCTTCGAAGGCCGCCGCCGAATCGGTTTGCCGACCGGGCGCGACCGGTGGCGAAGTCCACCAGGCCACGCAGATGGCGCTGCGCACTGCGGGGTTTGCGGCACCGGACGAAGCGCCCGAAGGCTTGACGCAGGAACCCACCATGCCGCATGGCACCGGACACGGGGTCGGGCTCGCGGTGCACGAGCCCATTCTGCTGGCGGCTGGAGTAACGGCTCCTTTGCTTGCCGGCGAAGCGTTGACGATTGAGCCCGGGCTTTACAGCACACGCGACGGCGGGGTGCGGGTTGAAGACTTGGTGTTGACGACGGACGACGGCTGCCGGGTCGTGGGGGATCTGCCAACGGGTCTGGATTGGACGTGATCTAGAAAACGTTTGGTCCGTCGGCAAAAGCTCGTAAAATAAGGGTGTCTCCCGTGTGTCTCATCTCTTACCAAGGAGGCTTCCATGTCACATCTCGAGCCCCTGCAGCAATCGCTTAAAGCCCAGGCGTATCACGATGGCCACGCGTTGGCCGACGACCGCCGGGCAGCCCATGTCCCGCGGCCCCGCCGGTACGCGACCGTCCGGCGCTGGATGCACACCCGGCCGGCGCACTATGTCGGCGGCAGCGGCATGGACATGACCAGCTGGCTGTTCCGCCGTCAGCGCCGTGGTGCGTGAGCCCGACGCTTTGGTCTGTGTGCATTAGCTCTGCGCCAACTCGCGGATCGTCTGTACCACGCGGTCCGGGCGGATCGTGGTGCCGTTGTGCTTCTCTGCCTTCAGCTTGGCTTCCACGCCGATGCCTTCCCAGTCGACCCACACGCCACGCATGCCCAGCGTCTGTGGCGTTTTAACTTCCCACTCCAGGTGGTCCCCGACGCACCAGGCCTGCGCCGCGTCTGCCAGGCTGAGCCCGCAGGCGTTCAGTGCAGCCTCGTAGACCCGCAGATCAGGCTTGCCAAAGCCGATCTCCCCCTCGATGAAGACGCCCTCGAAGTACGGCGCCAGGCCGAAGCGCTGCACTTTGGCGCGTTGGGTTTCGGCTTTGCCGTTGGTGATTAGCGCGAGCTTGATGTCTTGGCTGCACCAGTATTCAAGCGTGTCCAGCGCACCGGGGAACAGCCGCATCGAGCTGATGCGCTGGCGGGTGTAGGTCTGGGCGAACCGTCGGGCCAGCTCGTAGTCGGCGACGCCCAGCGACTGAAACGCGCGGTCGACGATGTCGGCCCGGGCTTTGAACAGGTCCAGCCGGCCCTCGGCGTGGCGGACGGGGTCGGCCCAGAACCAAGCCCGCGCGTCGAGCAGGGCCTTGTCGATGGCGTCCGATTTCTGTCCGATTTCCCCGGCAAAGGCTTCCGCGGTGGTGCGCCAGCCGCGCGTCGCCGAGGCGGTGCTGTCCAGCAGCGTGTCGTCCAGGTCGACGAGGATAGCGCGGGGGGTCTTCATGGCCCGCAGGGTATACCGAGACCCGGCGTAGGGTTTTGATACCCAGGCACGATTCGGCCGATGTACCCACAAGCTCGGGTGCCCGAGTACTAGAACCTCGCGCGGGGCCGCGTTAGACTCTTCGCCCCATCCCGGGCTCTGTCCGATCTTGCCTGGGCCCATCTTCTCTTACCCTTCGAGGGACTTCCCTTTCCATGCACGACCTGCTGCACTATTCCTCGCCGTTGGCCGGCCTGCTGGGCCTGATCGCCGCGGGCTTCCTGCTCAACACCATCCGCAAGCAGCCCGAGGGCGAAGGCGCGGTCAAGCGCATCGGCGACCAGATCCACCGCTCGGCGATGGTCTTCATGCGCACCGAGTTCATCATCCTCGCGGCGTTCTCCGTGATCCTCGGCGGCCTGGTCGGCGTGTTCATCGGGGTTCAGACCGCCATCGCTTTCTTTGCCGGCGCCGCGTGCTCTTCGGTCGCGGGCTTCATCGGGATGTACACCGCCACCAAAGCGAACGTCCGCACCACGATCGCGGCCCGCGACGGCGGGATGCCCAAAGCCTTGTCGATCGCATTCTTCGGCGGCGGCGTCATGGGCCTGACCGTGGCGTCGATGGGGCTGCTGGGCATCGGCACGCTGTTCCTGCTGTTCATCGCCGGCGATCAGGATGCCAAGCAGGGCGCGCACGCGATCGAGGGCTTTGCCATGGGCGCGTCACTGGTCGCGCTGTTCTATCGCGTCGGCGGCGGCATCTTCACCAAAGCGGCGGATGTCGGCGCGGACCTAGTCGGCAAAGTCGAAGCGGGCATCCCCGAGGACGACCCGCGCAACCCCGGCGTGATCGCGGACAACGTCGGCGATAACGTCGGCGACGTCGCGGGCATGGGCAGCGACATCTTTGAAAGCTACTGCGGCTCGCAGATCGCCACGATCGCCATCGCCGCGGCACTGGGGACCTCTGCCGCCGGTTTGATGACCAGCAATGCCGAGCACGCGACCGCCACGCTGATGTTCCTGCCTTTGCTGATGACCACGCTGGGCCTGTTCTGCTCGATCGCCGGGATCGCATTGGTCAAAGCGGCAGCCAAGCTCAAGCCCGCGGCGGCGCTGCGGGTGGGCACACTGTCGGCCACAGTATTCTTCATTCTTGTGGCACTCGCGGCGGTATTGATGCTGGGCGTGACCTGGAAAGTCTGGCTCTGCATCGTGGCCGGTGCGGTCGGCGGGGTGATCATCGGCTCGATTACCGAGTACTACACCGGCGGCCCGCCCGTCCGCAAGATCGCCAAGTCTTCGGACACCGGCGTCGCCACCGTCATGATCACCGGCCTGGCGGTCGGGCTGGAGTCCGTCGTGATCCCCCTGGCGACCATTGCCGGCGTCATCCTCCTGGCCAACGAATTCGTCGGGCTCTACGGCGTCGGCGTCGCGGCGGTCGGCATGCTCGCGACCGTCGGCATCACGATGGCCATCGACGCCTACGGCCCGGTCGCGGACAACGCAGGCGGCATCGCCGAGATGTCCGGCATGGGCGAAGACGTCCGCAAAGTCACCGACGCGCTGGACTCGGTCGGCAACACCACCGCCGCCATCGGCAAGGGCTTTGCCATCGGTGCGGCGGGTTTGGCTGCACTGACGATGATTACCGCGTTCATCAAGACCGTGAACAACTCGCTGGGCGATGGCGCGGAGTTGGACCTGTCGCTGAACAACCCGATGGTGCTGCTGGGGGTGTTTCTGGGCGGCATCGGGCCTTTCATGAACGGCGCGCTGACCATGCGGGCGGTCGGGGCGGCGGCGTATGACATGATCGAGGAGATCCGTCGGCAGTTCCGCGAGATCGACGGCCTGCTCGAAGGCACCGCAGAGCCCGATGCGGAGCGTTGCGTCGACATCGCTACACAGGCGGCGTTGCGTCGGATGATCCTGCCCGGGGTGCTGGCGATCGTGATCCCGGTAGGGGTCGGGCTGCTGCTGGGGGCCGAGGCTTTGGGCGGGCTGCTGATCGGCTCGCTGCTGGGCTGCGTGCTGCTGGCGTTGATGATGGCCAACGCCGGCGGGGCTTGGGACAACGCCAAGAAGTACATCGAGGAGGGCCACCTCGGCGGCAAGGGCAGCGAAAACCACAAGGCCACCGTCGTCGGCGACACCGTGGGCGACCCGCTGAAGGACACCTCCGGCCCGTCGATGAACATCCTCATCAACGTGATGGCGATCGTCTCGCTGGTGATCGCCCCGCTGCTGCAAGCCGGCCCGTTCTGGGAGTGAGCCCCTGAGATGGACGGTTTAGCGGGCGATCGCAGGTCGCCGGGCTGCCGAAGCGCGTAAGATGCAGGCAGGAGCCCTGTCATGGTCAAGAACCTGATCCGCTACGGAAAAGACCTTGCGCTGATCCTCGACGAGGACACGATGGCCCGCTTGGGGATCGACGAGAACACCCCGCTGGAGGTTGTTGCGGAGGGGCGGTCGCTCCATATCACAGCGCGTTCTCAGGAAGACGAGGACGCGGCGTTGAACCGTTCGATGGACGCCATCGAAGACGAGTACGCTGAAGTCTTCAAGAAGCTGGCGGAGTAGGGCGTTGGACGACATCCGCTTCGTTTCCAAGCGGCAGGCGCTGCAGATTCACCGCCGACAGCTTGAGCGGTTCGGTGGTCGCGACGGCCTGCGTGACGAGGGCTTGCTGGAGTCCGCCCTGGCGGTGCCGATGGCCAAGTTTGCGGATCAGTACGCGCATGAAGACCTTGCGGCGATGGCCGGTGCCTATCTGTTTCATTTGGCCCGCAACCATCCGTGTATTGATGGCAACAAGCGCGTCGCGCTGGGCGTCATGTTGTTCTTCCTCCAGATCAACGGGTTCCGCTGTACCGCAGACCACGATCGGCTTTACGATGCGGTGATCGGTGTCGCGTCGGGTCAACTCGACAAGACGCAGACGGCCGAGTTCATCCGAAACAACATGGCACCTATTTAAAGATGACCACTTTTTTCCCCTTGTCCGACCGCGCCCGACGCACGCATGATCAGCCGATCAGTGAGTTGATGCAGATCGCGCTGGAGCGGCCGGAGTTGATCTCGTTGGCGGCAGGGTTTGTGGATTTTGAGACGCTGCCTGCCGAGGCGTCACGCAGCATCCTCAACGATGTGCTCGCTGACCCGGCCCGCGCCAAGCAGGCGTTGCAGTACGGCACGACGCGCGGCCTGCCGACGCTACGCGAAGCGATCTTTGACCACTTGGCTGCTTTGGACGGCATGACGCCCGCCGTGTTCCCCGGTTCGGCGGCGTCCGTGGTGCTGACCACCGGCAGCCAGCAGTCGCTTCACATCCTCGCGGACCTGCTCTTGAACCCCGGCGACATCGTGCTGACCGGCTGGCCGAGCTACTTCGTGTTTACCGGGGCGCTGGAAACGTTTGGGGCGACGCTGCGTGCGGTTGACACCGATGAGCAGGGTATGCGGCCGGAGGCTTTGGACGCGGCGCTTCAAGAGTTGGTGGAAGCGGGGGAGCTGGCGCGGGTGAAGATGGTGTACACCGTGCCTTACTTTCAGAACCCCACGGGCATCAGCCTGGCGGATGAGCGCAAGCCCATGCTGCTGGAGGCGGTGAAGAAGCATTCGACGCAGCAGCGCATCCTTCTGATCGAGGATGCGGCCTACCGCGAGCTGGGGGAAGGCGAGGCCTGTGCGCCGTCGATGCTGCAGCATGACCCGGGGATGGAGCACGTGGCCTACCTGGGGACGTTCTCCAAGCCGTTCGCGCCGGGGCTGAAGACCGGGTACGGGCTGTTGCCTCAGGACCTAGTGGAGCCGGCGGTTTTGAACAAAGGGGGGCGGGACTTCGGCTCGCCGAACCTGATGCAGCATCTGCTGGCCGAGGCGATCCAGCGGGGTGACTACGCGCAGCATGTCTCGGCGCTGCGTGAGGCGTATGCGTTGAAACGGCACGCGATGCTCGAGGCGTTAGACGATGTGTTTTGTGACATGCCAGATGTGCACTGGACGAAACCCCAGGGCGGGCTTTACGTCTGGCTGACGCTGCCTGGTCATGTCGATACGTCAAAAGCCGGGCCTTTGTTTGAGGCCGCGATTCAGGAAGGGGTGCTGTACGTGCCCGGGGTGTACTGCTACCCGGGTGACGCGACGCGGACGCCGCCTAAGAACACGATCCGCTTGAGTTTCGGGGTGGCGTCGGCGGAGGCGATTGGGGAAGGGGTCCGGCGGCTGGCGCGGGCGGTGCACAAGATCGCGTAAGGGCTCAGGCGTTGGGCGCGAAGACCAAAGCGGTGCGTGCGGGCAGATAGATTTGCAGCGACTGGTCTCGGCCGTACATCGGCTGCTTCTGCCAGACGTATTGGGTGGCGGGGTCTACTCGGCCCTGCCCGCCGAAGGCTTGGTCGTCGGTGCTGAGCACCACCTGGTAGTCGGCCTGGTCCGGGACCGGGATCCTGAGGTCCGCGAACGATTCGGTCGCGTGGAAGTTGAAGGCAAAGACCAAAGGTCCACGCCGGAAGACCAGTTGGCGTGTGTCGTCGTGCACGACGAGCTGCTCGACGAAGCGGTCTTGCAGGATGTGGAAGCGCTGGTCGAGTTGCTGCATCGCCGCGTCAAAGGTCTGGAGGTCTTTGTAGCGCAGGTGCTCGGTGTCCGGCAGGGACCACTGCCGGCGGGCGTGGTGGTAGGAGTTGTTGTTGCCTTCGCGCGGGAAGTCGATCCACTCGGGGTGGCCGAACTCGTTGCCCATGAAGTTGAGGTAGCCCTCGCCGGACAGGGCAAAGGTGATGAGTCGGATCATCTTGTGCAGCGCGATGCCGCGTTCGATGACGGGGTTGGCGGGGTGCAGCGAGGACATGCCGTCGTAGAGATCTTGATCCATGAGCCACATGGCCAGGGTTTTGTCGCCGACCATGGCCTGGTCGTGGCTCTCGGCGTACCCGATGTGGTTCTCGTTCCACCGCCGGTTGGTCAGCACGTGGTACAGGCCCCAGAGGTCCCAGTCTTCGTCGGGCTTTTCTTTGAGCAGTTTGATCCAGTGGTCGGGGACGCCCATCGCCAGTCGGTAGTCAAAGCCCAGGCCGCCCTCGTCGACGGGCCGGGCCATACCGGGCATGCCGCTCATGTCCTCGGCGACCGTGATGGCGTGCGGGTCGATCTCGTGGGCGAGCTGGTTGGCGAGCTGGAGGTAGACCAGCGCGTCGCCGTCGATGTTGCCGCCGAAGTACTGGTCGTAGTGCGAGAAGCTGCCGCCCATGCCGTGGTCCAGGTAGAGCATGCTGGTGACGCCGTCGAACCGGAACCCGTCGAAGCGGAACTCTTCCTGCCAGTAGCGGACGTTGCTGAGCAGCAGGCGGAGCACCTCCTGCTTGCTGTAGTCAAAGCACTTGCTGTCCCACTGGTCGTGGTCGCCCCGGGCGCCGGCGTGGAAGTACTGGTGCCCGGTGCCGTCGAACCCGTTCAGCCCCTCGGCGGTGTTCTTGACCATGTGGCTGTGGACGATGTCCATGATCACGACCAGCCCCAGGCGGTGGGCCTCATCGATCAGCTGCTTGAGTTGCTCGGGCGTGCCGAAGCGGGAGGACACCGCGAACATGTTGGAGACGTGGTACCCAAAGCTGCCGTAGTACGGGTGCTCCTGCACCGCCATGAGCTGCACGGCGTTGTAGCCGAGGCTGTGGATGCGGGGCAGAACGTTTTCACGGAACTCGTCGAAGCTGGCGACCTTGCCTTCTTCGGAGGCCATGCCCACGTGGGCCTCGTAGATGCGGAGCCCTTCGCCCTCGGGGCGGTGCTTGTGGTCATGCTGCCAGACGTAGGGATCGGCTGGCGCCCAGTGCTGGCCGACGTAGTTGATCTCGCCTTGGGGCTGCACGACCCGGCGGATGTAGGCGGGGATGCGGTCCTGTTCGTCGTCCCGAGAAACCACGTGGACCTTAAGCATTGAGGCGTGCGGGATCGCGGGTTGGCCGTCGACATCCGGCAGGAACACCGACCAGACGCCAAAGTCATCGCGGGCCAGGGGCGTGGCCTGCCGGTCCCAGTGGTTGAAGTCACCGATCAGGAACAAGGCTTCCGCCCCGGGCGCCCACTCGCGGTACCACAGGCCCGGCTGCCCGTCGTGCTCGCCGGGGTTGATGCCGAAGTAGGTGTGCCCCAGGCTGGCGTCGCGCTTGAGGTCGCCGTCGGGGGCCAGGCTCTGCCGGACATTCTGGAAGTGGGTGTAGCGGGCCTGAAGGATCGGACGGTAAGGCTCGAGGTAGGCGTCGCCTTGGATCAGCCCCGTTCCGTCCGGCAGTTTGGATGTGGTCATGCGGCCCGTCCCTTCGTGTCGTTACGATAACCCGATGCAAACCCTGCTGCTGGCCACCGGCAACCCCCACAAGCTCGACGAAGTCCGCGCGATCCTGCCTCCGGACCGTGTCCGTGTGTTCTCGCTCAGCGATGTCGGCCTCGCCGACGCGCCCGAACCCGTCGAGGATCAACCGACTTTTGAAGGCAACGCGTTGCTGAAAGCCCGGTATTACGCGCAACTGACGGGCACTCCCTGCCTGGCCGACGACTCCGGGCTGGCGGTGGACGCGTTGGACGGCTCGCCGGGGGTGCTCTCGGCAAGGTACGCCGGCGCGACCGGCACACGGGCCGAGCGCGACCTGGCGAACAACGCCAAGCTGCTCAGCGAGCTGGGTGAGGCCCCGCCCGATCAGCGCACCGCGCGGTTCGTGTGTGTCATGGCCTACGTCGATCCGGACAATCCCGAGACGGAGCACACCGCCCGGGGCACGTTCGAAGGCTCGATCATCCTGCCTGGCCAGGCCGCCGACGCGGCGCACCCCGAGCGTGGCCGGGGCAGCAACGGCTTCGGGTACGACCCGCTGTTTCTCGTGCAAGGCACGGACACGACCTCCGCGGAGCTTTCACCCGACGAGAAGAACGCGCGCAGCCACCGCGGCGACGCAACCCGCAAACTCTGGGACACCCTGCAATGCATCGTTTCCTGATGGGTTGGATGAGCCTGTTGATCGCGACCGCCTCGGCCGCCCAGCCGGTCGCCGAGCGGTTGTTTTTGCCGCAGCTGAGCCTGCGCCAGGGCACCGCGGTGGTGACCATCGGCGGGTCCGGCGAACGCCCGGGCCAGGTGATCGCGGTCAACGCCGACGCCGGGCGCGAGCGCTGGACCCTGCCCGGTCGGCACCTGCACCAGACCCCGGTGCCCCTGTCTGAGAACCGGGCGCTCGTGCGGACGGTTGCGCTGGATGACCCGCAAGCCGAGGTCTGGCAGATCGTCGACTTGCTCACCGGCCACACCATGGGACAGATCCCCGAGCCCAACCCCGGCACGTTCGTCGGCGTCGCGGCCCACAACACACGCTGGCTCGTCACCGCCTCCGCGCAGCTCATCGATCTGGAGCAAGCCCAGCACGTCGGCCCGCTGGCGGGGGGCACGCTGATCCAGGCCAGCCTTCAAGGCGATCAACTGGTCTACCTCGCGCAAGACCCCGCGGGCCTGCTGTCCCTGCACCGCTACGATCTGGCGGCCCAAGCGCCGCTCTCCGTCGCGCGGGTCACGCTGACGGACTCTGATATCCAGGACTGGACGCTGCTGGGGGCCGATGAAACCGTCGCGGTCTTCTGGCGGAACGACACGCGCTCGGTCGTGTGCTGGGAAACGCAGACGGCCCAAACACGCTGGGCGACGCCGATGCAGACCGCGCTGCGTGCGTACAACCGCGCTGAGTTTCTGCCCGGCGGCAGCGTTCGGCTGACTCGGCCGCACCACACCTTGGACGCCTGGTCGTTCGACCTGTTTGCCGGTAGCGCGACCCGCACGCAGGGGTTCGGCCTGGATCCGGTCGATGCGCTCCACGCCCAGGAGATTGTCACCGCTTCCGCCCAGGTCGGGCATTTGCTGGTGGTGCTGACCGGGCAGCGCCGGGCCGTGGGGTTCGATGCGGTGACCGGCCAGCAGGTCTGGCAGACGCGTTTGCCGCGCGTGGATGACCTGGATGCGTTGCCCCGCGACAACTCGCTGGTCGTGGAAGGCCAGCACGCCGCGGTGCTGGTGCCCCAGGGCGTGTTCACGATCAACCTGCGCACCGGCCGGGGCCGACTGACCGAGATCGAACTCATGCGCCTGCCCGGCGACCGTCCCGACCCCAGGTTCGAACTGCCTCTGGAGCCCGGCACCCCGGCCCGCCCACGACGCCCGTTCCGGCGGTTTTAAGCCCCGGGTATGATGTCGGCATGAAGGAGCAAGCGCCAGGGACGGCGGGTGGGGTGCGGACCACCGAAGCGGTCGCGGCGTATCGCAATCTGGGGAGCACAAGCAAAGTGTTTCTTGAAACCCCAAAAATCGACAATTAAACTATTTTATTGACAAATTTTTGTCGATATGCGACCATTGGCACATGATTCGAGCGATTGAAATCAAAAATTTCTTCTCTTTCCGTGATGCGACGCGTTTTGAATTCACGGTCAACGCCAAAGCAGGTGATCGTGACGTTTTCGCTTCAGACCCCGCTGATGGTCCAGACAGCCCTGTCCAGGTCAATAAGGTTATGGCTATCTTCGGAGCCAACGCCTCTGGCAAGACGCAGTTCCTCAAGGCGATTGCGTTCTTGAGGTGGTTTGTGTTGTATTCAGCTCAGGCTGAGCCAGATAGTAAGGTCCCGCCGATGGGATTCTTGTTTGATAGTGAATGCGAAAACCAGCCAACTGATCTCGGGATGGAGTTCTCTGTTGGCAAGAAGCTTTACCGCTACGAGTTACAGATTCATCTGAGTGTTGTGGTTCGTGAGGTTCTGAAGTTTAAGAAAACGCGCTGGAGTACGGTTTTTGATCGTGAGTTGAACGGCGAGAACTACCGGTTCACTCCCGGCACACCTGCTTACTGGAAAGACCAGCCGGATCGAAAGAACGCATCCATCCTGTCCTGGGCTTATTTAGCAGACGAAGATGACACCGCCAAGGCGGTCGGCCAGTGGTTTAGCCGAATTCAAACCAATGTGAACCATCATGGCCGCACGCACCAGCATGACCCCGGCATCGGTCCGCTCTTAGAGGCCGCCGAGTTCTTCGACAACAACCCCGAGCAGCTTCATTGGGTCAATGAAAGGCTTTGCCACTTTGATCTTGGTTTGGGTGGTGTAGTTATCAGCAAAGTTCAGGCCGTCCTTAAAGACGATAAGAAACAGGAAATACCCTGGCCGGAAGGCATCCATTTCGTGTCGGGAAGTAACGATCGATCGATCCCTTTTATCAACGAATCGCTAGGAACCCAATCCCTTTTTATCCTTCTGCGTTATCTCCTGCCGGTGCTCGAATCTGGCGGCGTAGCAGTTCTGGATGAGTTTGAGCACGGCCTTCATTCGCACATGCTGCCGGTGCTGGTAGAGCTTTTCCTTGGACGACACAATGCTAAGAATGCGCAGCTCATCTTTAACTGCCACAGCGACTACCTCATCCGTGAGCTAGAGAAGTATCAGATGGCTTTGGTTGCCAAGGATGACGAGGGTGTCTCGGACATTTGGCGGGCTGACGAAACCGGCGTTCGTAATCAAGACAACCTGTATGCCAAGTACCACGCAGGCAAGCTTGGGGGTGTTCCTGCGTTCTGATGCCCAAGCGTCGTCCACGAGTCGCGGTTCATTCCACCCTCATCGTCGTGGAAGGCGAGGGGGAAGAAGCTTTGTGTTTGCACCTCAAGTGCTGTATCCCGCGTGACGCCAATCGGCGCGTGGTGGTAAAGAACGCCCATGGAGGTAGCCCCGATAAGCAGGTTGATTATTTGAAGCAAATCAGCAGCCAAACAGATTACGATCACCTTGTGCTGGTGATTGATCATGATCTTCAAATAACAAAATCCCGGCAATCCTGGCTTCGGAATAAGGGAGTGAACGTCATTTGTTCAAAGCCGTGCTTGGAAGGCGAGTGGTTGAGGCTTCAAGGGCAGCACCCCGATGCCGAATCCAAGAAGTGTCAACAACAAGCAGCACGATATGCCAAGCATGGCGGGGTGCAGGCCTTAAAGTCGATGCTTGCCGATCGCAACTACTGGATCAGAACATTTCCAATCCAAACCTTGTGCACGCAAAGCGATGGACATCCCTGGTTAAAGAAGCTCTTGTCGGTCTTTGACCTATAGCCCCGTTTAGTCCTGTGCCCGAGGCACGCTGAGTTCAATGGGCTTTTCCTTGTTTATTGCATTGCAGACGATCATGCCTGAAACCAATCCCAATACCGACCAGCCCGGTCTTGGAGACGGAGATTTCCATCCACAGCGGCGGGCCGGATTTGGTGGATTGGCAGCTGGATTATGCGGTGATCCGCTGACTGCATAATTCGCGTCACAAAGCCGGAGAAATCGCATTTGACACGGTGCGACCCGCTTTTTTTGAAGGCGATTCCTTTGTACCCAAACGCAGAGTTTCAGGCCAAGAATCACATCCAGGTCTGTGTGCGGAACCCGAAAAGTATCGTGGGGTATTTCCGTCCTCTCGACACCAAGGGTAAGCCCAAGCGATTCCGCTGAGATGCCCAAGTGCTCCGGGTATGATGTCAGCATGAAGGAGCAAGCGCCAGGGACGGCGGCGGTGGTGGACGCAGGGGGGTTGCGGTATCGATGGAGGATGAAGCCCGAGCCGGACGCGGCGGAGGTCGGGGCGCTATGTGAAGCGGGGATGTCGGGGGTGGTGGCGACGTTGTTGGTGCAGCGCGGCCTGGACATGCCGGATGCGGCGTGGGCGTTTTTGAAGCCGAGCCTGGGGCAGCTGGATGACCCGCGGGCGCTGCCGGGGGTGGAGCAGGCGGCGGCGTTGCTGGTGCAGGCGGTGCGGGATGAGCGGCCGATCGTGGTTTATGGGGACTATGACGTCGATGGCGTGACCGCTTCGGCGATCCTTTGGCACACGCTGACCGAGTTGGGCGCGGCGGTGTCCTGCTATGTGCCGCACCGACTCGATGAGGGGTACGGGCTGAACGAAGACGCGCTGCGTCGCCTGGCGGAAGCCCACGGCGAGGGGCTGCTGGTGGTCACCGTGGATTGTGGCATCACCGCGACCGGGCCGGCGGCGTTGGCGAAGGCGCTTGGCATTGAGTTGATCATCACCGACCACCACGAGCGGGACGAGGCGTTGCCCGAGGCTTCGGCGATCGTGCACCCGATGCTGGTGGATGAGGGGCAGCCGGTGTCGCCGTTGTGTGGCGCGGGGGTGGCGTTGAAGCTGGCCTGGCAGGTGGCGCGCGTGCACTGCGGGCAGGACAAGCTGCCCAAAGCGCTGAGTGAGTTGATGGTGGACCTGGTCGCGCTGGCGGCGTTGGGCACGGTGGCGGACGTCGTGCCTTTGGTGGGGGAGAACCGGGTGCTGACGCATGCGGGGCTCGGGCGGGTGAAAGACACGCGGTTTGTCGGTCTGAACGCGTTGATCGACGCCAGCGAGCTGCGGAAGGAAACGGTGGAGGCGTACCACGTGGGCTTTGTGCTTGGGCCGAAGCTGAACGCGGTGGGCCGGTTGGGGCACGCGGCGGAGGCGGTGGAACTGCTGACGACAGCGACGGGCGCGCGGGCGATGGCGATCGCCAAGGTGTTGTCGAAGGTAAATGACGAACGCCGGGCGACCGAGCGGGCGATCTACCGGGAAGCGGTGGAGATGATCGATAACGAGGAGCACGCCACCGATGACAAACGGGCGCTGGTCCTGATGAAAGAGGGCTGGCACCCAGGGGTGATCGGGATCGTCGCGTCGCGCTTGGTCGAGCGGTACGGCCGGCCGACGGTGATGCTCAGCCGGGACAACGGCAAGGCGAAGGGCTCGGCCCGCTCGGTGGACGGCGTGTGCATCCACTCGGCGCTGACGGCCTGTTCGGATCACCTGTCACGCTTCGGCGGGCACGCGATGGCGGCGGGGATGCAGCTGGAGTCGGAGCGGGTGCCGGCGTTCCGGGAGGCGATCGTGGCGCATGTGAACGATGAGCTGAGCGTGGATGAGCTCAAGCCCGCGGTGTCGGTGGACCTGCAGGCGGAGTTGGCGCAGTGCGAGCTGCACACGGCGATGGAGCTGGCCAAGCTGGCGCCGTTTGGCAAGCGGAACCCGTCGCCTCGGGTGCTGATTCGCGGGGTGCGTCTGCAGCGGCCGGCGGAGCGGATGGGGCAGCAGGGCAAGCACTTGTCGATGTTGTTCGCCCAAGGGGATGCGGTCGTTCGGGCGGTGGCATTCGGCTTCGGGGACGAAGCGTCGCGGCTGCCCGGCGGAGCGGTGGTGGATGTGGTGGCGCAGCTGAAAGTCAATGCGTTCCGCGGGCAAAAGCGGGCGGAACTGCACGTGGTGGACCTGGGGTTCAGGGATTAGAGATTAGGGGTTGGAGGTTAGGGTTGGCCGAAGGTCGACCTCGGACTTCATCGGGGCGGTGGCGTTGACGGTGAGGTCGATGTCCTGGCCGTCGGGGGTGTGCTCGTTCAACAGTTCGTCCAGGGGGAAGTCCGAGACGATGTCAAAGCCCGCGTCGCGGATCATCTGGTAGGTGCGTTGGCGTTCGGCACCCTTGCCGTTGAGGTAGCCGTCGAGGAACAGCGAATTGGCGGGGTACAGGCAGAGGGGTTCGAGTGAGCGGAGGTGGAACTCGCGCCCGGCGGTGCAGCGGACTTCCGCGGCGGGGTTGGTGAAGCGGTACAGGCAGAGGACGCGCAGGCAGTATTCCGGCGACAGGCCGGTGGGCGTGTCCAGCGCGTTGCCTTCAAAAGGCAGGAGGAAGTTGACCGGGATCGACTCGGCCCCGACGGAGCGGAGGGTCTTGGCGATCTCGATGAGTTCGTCGGGCGACTCGCCCATTCCGGCGATCAGGCCCGAGCAGACTTCCAGGCCGGCGGACTTGGCCGAACGCAGCGTGTTCAGGCGGTCGTCGTAGGTGTGGGTCGTGCAGATGTCGCGGTAGTGTTCGCGCGAGGTGTTGAGGTTGTGGTTCAAGCGGTCGAGCCCGGCGTCTTTGAGCCGGTGGGCTTTGTCCTCGTCCAGCAGGCCTGCGGAGACGCAGACCTCTAACGGGTAGCGCGACTTGATCTCACGGATCAGTCGGCTGAGGGTTTCGGTGCGCTTGTTGTTCGGGCCCCGGCCGGCGAAGACCATGCAGTAGCGGAACGCGCCGCCCTCGTAGGCCCGCTTGGCCTCGGCGAGGATCTCGTCTTCGGACTTGATCGGGTAGTCGTCGATGTCGGCCTCGGAGGTCCGGGCCTGCGTGCAGTAGGCACAGTCTTCGGGGCAGTTGCCGTTCTGGGCGTTGTTGAGGATGTGGACCTGGACCTTGTTGCCCCAGTGGTGCTTGCGTACGGCGTAGGCGGCGGTCAGCAGGGGCAGCAGCTCGAGGGTCTCATCAGTGAGGATTCGTCGGCAAAGCGCGTCGTCGGGTTCGATGTTCGCCAGGGTGTCGTCGATGAGCTGCTGATAAAAGCGGAGGTCCATGGGCATCGGGTCCTGAGGGCAGTCGGTCAACGCATCAGGGTATCCGATGCCGGGCCGACGCGGCACACGGGGCCGCTGGTGGTCTATGATGCGATGATGGGATTCCTTGGCTCGTTCAGCTACGTGGCACGGTTTTTGGCAGCGGTGATGTTTGTGGTGCTGGTGGGGACCACGGGGGTCTGCCTGTACATCCGGCGATTCGATCTGGCGTTCGCCAGTGCCGTCGTGGCGGGGTGGTGCCTGACGATGTTCTTTGAGGTGGTGAAGCAGGAGCTGATCGAGGGCGTGCGGGGCGGTTCTGCTGCGGGCTCGGGCACGGAAGGTTTTAAGTAATCACGAGATCGTAGGTCAGCAGGTCATCCTCGAAGGCGGGGGCGCTGGGCTGGCCGGGCAGGTCAAGCACCACGCGTTCCATTTGGCTGAAGACGTAGCGGGTTTGGTTGGGGCGCCAGTCGATGCGGTCGGGGTTGAAGGTCGGGGTCGCGCTGTTTCGGCCTGGGGTGATGTGGATGGACTCGTGGCCGATTTCGCCGGTGAAAGTCACGCTGGCGAGTCTGGCACCGGGGCGGGGTTTGAGGATGCGGAGGTGGGCGTCTTGGCTGTCGAGGGTGAGCGTCTTGGGGGTGACCCGGAGGTCGTCCCAGCCGTGGTCGTCGTTGAGGGTGATACGGTCAAGGCTTTGGCTTGGGCCGGGGCGTATGGTGGTGGCGTTAAAGCCCTTGGCGATAACGATGGCGTCGGGGTTTTTAAGCAGGAGGGTGCCGGGTGCGGCGAACAGTTTTTCGTGGTCCGGGTGGTTGAGGTTGATCTGGATGTGGTCGTTCTTCAGCGCGTAGTCGGCAACGTCGGCGGCGGGGATGGGATTGAGGCCTTTGGGGTCGATGAGGGTGTAGCGGTCAAAACCCTTTGCGCTGATCAGCGCGTTGGTCTGGCTGGGGAAGCGGATGTGGATGCCTTGGTGCCCGACGGTGGCTTGGAGTGGTCTGGCGGGGAAACTGTTGATCCCGGTGAACCGGACGTGGTCGCCGAGGCTGGGCTTTGCGACCACGGTGGTTTGATGGACGCCGCTGGTGATGAGTTGGTACGTGCTACTGTTGAAGAACGAGAGGTCGCCCGGTGAGCCCAGTTTCACGCGGTGGTTGCCTTGGGTGAGTTTGACCTCAGCGGTATCCTGGCTGCCCAAAAGCGAGACGCGGATCTTGTCAAAGTCGCCGGTGGTGTAGCGTTTAACGGTGTCGTTCAGGCGGATGCGGAACGTGCCGTCTTCTTCGACGAATCGGAAGGTGTTCTGGTCTTGGTGGCCTTGGACGCGGAGTTCGCGTTCTGTGACGATGATCTCGTCAGCGGCCAGCAGCAGGCGGGGTTCGAGCGGGAGGATTCCGGAAGGGGGCGTGCAGGGCATATGGGTGTTATCGGAACACACCAGGGGAGGGTGCCCAAAAATCGGCTAAAAGCCTGAGACGTCCGGATTCTGTCGTTCGGCGGGGCTTGATAGTTCAAAGTAGGGCTCGCGGGTGAAGCCGAAGGACGAGGCGACGAGGTTGGTCGGCACGCTCTCGACGCGGGTGTTCAGGTCGCGGACGTTGGCGTTGTAGAACCGCCGGGCGGCCTGGATGCGGTCTTCGGTGTTGGTGAGCTCGTCTTGCAGCGCGAGGAAGTGGTCGCTTGCTTTGAGGTCGGGGTAGGCCTCGGCGACCGCCAGCAGCCGACCGAGCTGGCCGGTCAGGTCGGTCTCCCGCTGGGATTGGGTGTCCACTCCCGCGTGCGCCTCGGAAGCTTGGGCGGCGGCGTTGCGGGCTTTCGTGACGGCCTCGAGCACCGCCTGCTCGTGCGCGGCGTAGCCCTTGCAGGTGTTGACGAGGTTGGGGATCAGGTTGTGGCGGCGCTTGAGTTCGGTGTCGATCCCCGACCAGGACTCGCGCACGTGCTGCCTCAGCCGAACCAGCCCGTTGTACATCCCCATCAGCCAGAGCAGGGGAATCAGCAGGAACACAGCAAGCAGGATCAGGGCGGCCATGGGCGTCTCGGTCAGTAGGAGGCGGATTGCAGGGCTTGTTGTTTTACGTAGCCCGGCAGCATGTCCAGCAGCGTGTCCACCGTGTGGATCGCTTCCGAAAAGTTCACGGGGTCCCACCGCTTGCCGGACTGGATGATGAGGACTTGTTGCGGGTCAAACTCAATGGTGTACCGGGGTTGTTGCAGCAGGTATTCCATCGCGCGGGCGTGCAGCACGTCGTAGGCCCACCGGCGGTTGGGCGCAGAGACGTGGAACCGCCGGCTGAACTCGGCGGACTCGAAGTCGATGTCGTCAAAGCCAAAGAACGCGCCGATGCTGTGGAAGAAGTTCTCCGGCCGAATCACCAGCGGCTGCAGCGGGATGTTGGCGCGGAGGATGACGGCGGAGAAGTGGTGGTGCGTGGTGGTCCGCCGACCCTTGCTGTCGGTCGAGGTGGTGGTGTAGTGGTAATCAAACGCCAAGACATGGCGGCCTTCGAAGAGGCCCGAGGCGATGTTGTGGGCGTAGCGGTTGCTGCCATGACGCAGGCAGGCGAACTCGGGGAAGCGGTCGTCAAAGTCCCGGCGTTTCTCGGGTGAGAAGCTCAGGCTGAGCTGGCGGGCCCAGGCGGACAGGGCTTCCTTGCGTTTGGCAGCGGCCTGGTGGCCGAAGAGCGCCAGGAGGATGAACACCACGAGGAACGGGATGAAGATCAGAAAAGGCACCCGCGCAGGGTATCAAAGCCAGGGGGCAGGGCGGCGGGCTTCTCGCGGGTTTGGGACCGGGCTTAGCCGACTTCCCGGCGTTGGAACAAGACGACCGCCAGGCTGAGCAGCGCGATGATGTGCAGCGAGGTGTACGCCAGCAGGACCATGAAGTGGCTGAAGCTGAACGGGTGCCCCTGCGTGATGGCGTCGGCCGGCCAGAGGAACTGGAGGTTGGGGAACAGCAGGTAGACCGACTTCATCGCCAGGAACAAGCCCTTGAGGTAGAAGGGCTCGCCCGAAGCGAGGATCGGCGCGAAGGTGTCCATGACCGCCCAGTCGACGGGGATCTCCAGGCGCTGGTTGACGAGTTGGTTGAGGGAATTGGAGATTAGGCCAAGGATGAACGCGCCGAAGGCGATCAGCAGCGTCATGACCGTGCCGAAGCGGGTGGAGCAGGCAACTGCCAAGGCGGTGAGGATCAGCACAGCTTGGAAGATCACCGCCAGGCCGACGGTGATCTGGGCCATTTCATGATTGTTCTTGGTGAATTCTTCCAGCGGCGACTGGATGACCCATTGCTTGTCGATGACCAGGACCAGCGCGAAGGCGACGGTTTGCCCGACCGCCAGGAGCACCGCGAAGGTCGAGGGGAAGGGCTTCTTGGCGTAGTAGTTCATGGCCGAGGCGGCGATCAGCGGGCCGATCGTGCCCAGCAGGCCGAAGAGGACGACCGGCCAGTCCACGCGATCGGCGGCGGTCGACAGCACGCGGTGGCGGACGGTGAGCAGGAAGATGATCGACAGCACGTAGTAGGCGATCGCGATGGCGCCGGCGATGCCGATGTACTTGCCGATGATGAAGGTCGGGCGGTTGACCGGCTTGGAGATGACCGTCAGGACGGTGCGGGTTTCGATCTCGTGGGAGATCACCCCCGAAGCGGTGAACGCGGCGAGGAACAGGCTGCATAGGAAGACGGTCGACAGGCTCATGTCGATGAGCATCTTGTTGTCGGCCCCGTGCTCCATGCTGTACATCGCCAGAGAGGGGTTAACGATCAGCAACAGGCCGCCCAGGAGGATCATCACCGCGAAGATGGGCTGGCGGAGGGCTTCGATGAAGCTGTTTTTGGCGATGGTGGCGAGTTGAAGCAGCATGGTGGGAGCGTGTGGCCCGTCGGACCGGGAAACCCGGCGGCCGGGGTGGAGAAATCAGCCGTTTGGCGCTAGCGTCAGGGGCCTGAACAAAGGCGGCGTTTTCAGTCGAGCAACGGACAATGCCGGTGCGAGATGATACGCTACGTCTTCTTGGATGTCTGGACGAATCCGGCCATCTTGAGGTTTCTTCAAGGGGAGGCGGCGGTCGGCGAACCGGTGTGCGCCGCGGCCGTAGAAACAGGCTCCGGGTGTGCGGCTGGGCTCGGCCCCAGGCCAACGATCAGGATCGAATCTTTGTATGACGGATGAGCCCAACGGATGAGTCAAGATTCCCAGACGTATAAACGTTCGGCTGGCGCCTCGGTGCTGGGGCTGGTGCTGCAGCTGTCCATGCTGGTGGTGTTCGGCCTGTTGTCGCTTTACGCGAAGTCTTCGGCCTTCGCGGTGCTGACGTACTTCCTGTTTGGTGGCGTGTTCATCTGGGTGACGCTGTGGGTGCTGCACACGTTCCACAAAGCCGAGCGCGTCGAGGCTTTGGAAGCCGAGCAGCTGGCGTCCAACGACCAGGCTGCGGCGACGATCTTCGCCGAGGCGGGCGACGCGCTGGCGACCGCCCGCCAACGGCTGTCGCGGATGTACCGGTTTGGGATCAGCATCGTCTCGGGCGTGCTGGCCCTGTACCTGATCGTCATGGGTCTGGTCCAGTTCTTTAGCCTGTACGGGCTGATCAAGTTCCCGGAGAACGCTGGGCAACGGACGGACTACTCGGCACTGCTCGAGCGGGCGATTTCGGATGAAACCGCCCTGCACGCGGCGCCGATGCTCGTGGCGTTGATCGTGTTCGGCTCGCTGGGCTTCTTGATGGCCCGGTACATCGCCGGGATGACCAAGGAGAAGCACTGGGAGACGCTCCGGGGCGGGGCGTCTTTCCTGATGGCCAGCGTGATCGCGATCGTCATCGTCGCGGTCGGCGTGGTCTTTGTCTGGGCGGGCAACCGTCTGCCGCTGGCGTTCGCTCCCCTGGCGATCTCGGGGATGATGGTGTTGTTCGGGGTCGAGTCGCTTTTCTCGATCCTGATGGGGGTGTATCGACCGAAGCGCAAGGGCGAAGTCCCGCGTCTGCCTTTTGACTCTCGGGTGATGGGCTGGCTGGTGCAGCCCGAGTCGCTGGGCTCGATCGTCACGAACACGCTGAACTACCAGTTCGGCTTTGAAGTCTCCCGGAGCTGGTTTTACAAGCTCATCGGCAAGGCGCTGCCCAGCATGCTGCTGGCGACGCTGCTGGTGCTGATGGGCTTGTCCAGCGTGGTGATTGTTGGGCCGAATCAACGGGCTGCGGTGATCCGCCTGGGCAAACTGGAGCGGGTGGTCGGCCCGGGGCTTCACGTGAAGCTGCCTTGGCCGTTGGGCTCGGCCCAGAAGGTGGATGTGCTCGCGGTGCAGTCGGTGGCCACGGGCACCATGAAAGACCCGACGGTCGAAGGCCAGGGGGCGCTGCTCTGGACGAACGTGCATCATGGCGGCGAAGTTGAAGTCAATGAGGCGGGCGACGTGGTCTCCACGAGCGAGAACTTCATGGTGACCGCCGGCCGCAGCCGAGAGGGCGAGCAGGCAGCCGCCGGGTCTTTGGTGGGCGCGAAGCTGGTCGTGCTTTACCGGATCGGCCACACGGAAGGCAATCTGGAGCGGTACCTGAATTCGGCGATTGAGCCCGGCCGGGTGCTTCAGTCGATCACCGAGCGGGAGCTGGCGCGGTTTGCCGCTTCGCACGACTTGGAATACCTGTTGAGTCAGGGGATGTCCGAGATGGCCGACACCCTGCTGCCGCGGATCCGTGCCGCCGCCGCCCAGGCCAATGGCGGGCAGGGTTTGGGCTTGGAGATCCTGTCGGTGTCGCCTTCGAGCGTGCACCCGCCTCAGGACCAGCAGGTGGCGGTCAACTACCAGGAGCGGATCAATGCGTCGATCCAGGCCCGGATCGCGGTCGAACGGGCCCGGCAGGAGCAGACGCGGACACTGACCGCCGCGGCGGGCTCGGTGACCAACGCCCAGACGATTTACGCCATGCTGCAAGAGTACGACGTCTTGCGTGAAACCCTGTCGAATCCCGACACCAGCGAGGAAGACACTCAGGCGCTGCAGGCGCAGGTTGATGAGATGCGAGGCGAGATCGCACGGCTGATCCGGGAGTCCGGCGGCAGCGCCGCGCGGGCGTTGGAGGATGCCCGCAGCGAGCGCTGGGTCACCGAGCTGACCGAGCGGACCGCCGCCGAGCGTTTCCAAGCCGAAGGCGCCGCCTACGCGGCGGCCCCGGCGTACTACGCCACCCGCGCCTACTTCGATGCGTTGACCGCCGCGATCGACGGCCAGCGGATCTACATCAATGCCACCGGTAGCGAACTACCCTCGACCGTCCGACTAAACCTGGAATCCGAATCCGCCGGCCAGTCGATCCTGACCTCCCCCGGCGAGTGAGTTACCCAAGCGATCTTCGGCCGGCGGTTGGTCCGGCCTGCTATTCGAGAGAACGACATGAATCGTCAAGGATTAATGAGAGTAGTCAACTTCGGCATCATCGTGGCGATTGCGCTGATGCTGGCGTTCTACACGTTCACGTTCACCGTGCCGTTTGACAGTGTCGCGGTCCGGACGACCTTCGGCCGGGCTGGGGACAACGACATCAAGACCGAGCCCGGCCTCTACTTCCGGGCTCCGCCGCCGTTCCAGAGCGTCACGACCTACAGCCGGAACATGCACCTACTGGAATCCCGGCTGCAGCAGATCCAAACCCGCGATGGGTTCTCGGTGATCGTCAAGCTGGCGGTCCACTGGCGGGTCGACAACGCCCGGGACTTCTTCGTGGCTATGGAAACCGAGCAACGCGCCGACACGCAGCTGAAGCGTCTCGTCGGCAGCCTGACGACAGTGATCGCCGGCGAATACGACTACGCCAACCTGGTCAGCGCGGACCCGGACGAGCTGAAACTCGATGAGATCAGCGAAACGATGAAGCAAGAGCTCTCGGGTCAAGTCAATCGCAATGGCTACGGCATCTTGATCGAGGACGTCTCGGTGATCCGTGTCATCCTGCCGGAGAACACCTCGGGCACCGTGTTTGAGGACATGATCGCCGAGCAGCAGAGCCTGGCGGCCGAGGCCCGCGAGGCCGGCGAAGGGCAGGCTGCGTTGATCACGTCCGAAGCCGAGTCGGTTGCCCAGCGGATCATCACGTTTGCGGAGCTTGAAGCCAGTGACATCGTCAACAACGCCCGGCGGGAAGCCGCCCGGTACAACGAGCAGTTCGCACAGAACCCGGAGTTGGCGCAGCTGCTGAAGACGATGGAGTTCCTCCGCGAGACGCTGGGGAACAACACGACGTTTATCTTTAATGCCGAGCAGATCGGCCTGGACGCGGTACTGAATGCCATCGCCGCCGACGGCACGGATTCGGAGGAGGCGTCCGAGTGAGTGACGACACGCCCCAACAACCCGACACGCCCGGCAACGAGGGAGCCTCGGGCCAGGTCCCGCCGCCGCTGCCCAGCCAGCCTTCGGGCGCGTCTGAGGGCAGCCAGGCCGCGTCGCGCGTGGTCGCGTTGGATCGGCCGGACAACGACACCGCAACGCAATCGCTGGCCGATGCGCTGTCGATCAGTTTCTGGTTCCTGCGCGTGCTCATGGTGCTTGGCGTGATCAGCTACCTCGCGCTGACGGGCATGGCCCGTGTGGCGGAGGGCGAGCAGGCGGTCCGGCTGCGTTTTGGCAAGGTCATCGAAGTGCATGGCCCCGGCGCGCACTTCGGCATGCCTTACCCGATCGACCGTGTGGTGAAGGTCCGCGTGCGGAACCGTTCGGTCCGCGTCGAAGATGCTTTCTACTACATGCTGGAAGAGAACCAGCAGGCGATGGACGCCGCGGCGCTGGCCAACGCTATCCGTTCGCTCAACCCCGAAGAAGACGGCTCGTTGATCACAGCGGACCAGGACCTGGTCCACGCGCGGATCGCAGCCGAGTACGACCTGAACGACCCCGAATCGTTTCTCCGGAACGTTGGGTTGGCTGAAATCGGCGCGCGGGACCGCAGAGACAACCTGATTCAAGACCCGATGCATGCTGCCGATGAGATGGTGCAGAACGCGCTGCAGCAGGCGATGGTGCGCTATGCCGCGGAGACACCGACGCTGGCGTTTCGGCAGGCGACGAACCACAGCCGGGTGCGTGAGTTGGCGCAGAAACAGCTGGAAGAGCTGGAGACCGGGATCGAGCTCCG
This sequence comes from Phycisphaeraceae bacterium, assembly GCA_965230305.1. Classification (GTDB taxonomy): domain Bacteria; phylum Planctomycetota; class Phycisphaerae; order Phycisphaerales; family Phycisphaeraceae. Next base: position 1,944,486 of record OZ245998.1, read on the forward strand.
GAGTGTGACGGTGCAGAACGCGATCGTGCCCCCGCCGGTTGAGGCGGCGTACAGCGAGGTGCTCCGGGCAGAGTCCGAGGGCAACCAGGCCCGCAGCCGGGCAGAGGAAGGCGCCCGGGAAACGTTGAACGGCGCGGCCGGCCCCGCGTACCGCCCGCTGCTGACGCTGATTGAGTCCTACGAGGATGGCCGGGATTTCGGCACCGAAGAAGAAGCGGCAGCACTGTTGGTGCAGATCCGCGAGGCGTACCACGCGCTGTCGATCGATGGCGAAGTGATTGCGGGTGAAGCGGCGCAGCGGATCAACGCCGCCCGCGCGGAAGCAACCTCGATTGTCGACCGGGCCCAGCGTGAGGAAGCGGTTCTGCTGGCGTACATCGAAAGCCAGGGCTATCAGGTCAACCCGGAACTGGTGCGTTCCCGTCTGGCGACCGATGCGCTGCGGGATGTGCTGTCTGGCGAACTGGGCCGTAACGAGGTCTTCTACCTGTTGCCGGATGTGCAGCCTTACCTGGTTATCAACCGTGACCCGCAAGTGATCCGTGAAGCTCAGGAAGCGGAAATCCGTGCGGACGAAGAAGCCCGGGAGGATGAGTGAAATGAGCCAGGCCCCCTCGTCACAAGCTGATCTGCAGGGCGCTGCCGGCGAAGCGGTGGTGCTCAAAGCCATCGGCTTGACCAAGCTGTTCAAGGACTTCTGGCTGCGCAACCGCGTGCGGGCGGTCGATGGGATCGATCTGGAGATCCGCCGGGGTGAGGTCTTTGGCTTGCTGGGGCCCAACGGCTCGGGCAAGTCGACGACGATCAAGATGATCCTGGGGTTGTTGAACCCGACCGACGGCCGGATCGCGGTCTTCGGCAAGCCGCCGAATGACGTGACGACCAAGAAGCGGATCGGGTACCTCCCCGAAGAGACTTATCTGTACCGCTTCCTGAACCCGCGCGAGACGCTGGACTACTACGGCAAGCTGTTCCACCAGGACCGCAACCAACGCCGGAAGCGGACCGACACGCTGCTGGAGATGGTCGGGCTGACGCACGCCGCCCGCCGCCCGGTGGGCGAGTTTTCCAAGGGCATGCAGCGGAAAGTCGGCCTCGCTCAGGCGCTGATCAACGACCCGGACTTCCTGATCCTCGACGAGCCCACCAGCGGCATGGACCCGATCGCGACGGCGGAGGTCAAAGAAGTCATCCAGCGTTTGGCGGAACGGGGCAAGACGATCCTTCTCTGCTCGCACCTGTTGGCCGATGTTCAGGATGTCTGCGATCGCGTGTCGATCATGTACGGCGGCAAAATCCGTGAACAGGGCAACCTGGATTCGCTGCTGGCGGATGAGGGCAAGCTGAGCATCGAGACCGATGCGCTGGATGACTCGGTGGTGTCGGAAATCGAATCCGTATTGCAACGGCACGGCAGCCACATCCTGCGGAGCGATCGCCCGAAGAAGCGGCTGGAGACGCTGTTCCTGGAGATCGTCGACCGGGCTCGCGCGGAGGGCCTGGAAACCGCTGGCGCCCGCAAGGGCGGCAAGATCGCAGACTTCCTGGATACGGGTGTCGAGGACGGCGGCGAAGCAACGGCCCCGTCGCAGGATGAAATCCTGTCGGGCTTGACCGAACCGGTGGTGCCGGCTCCGGTCGCCCCAGCGGTGTCGCCTGAATCCGAGGCTGCTGAACCAGACCATGACGTGGACGCGCTGGCTGCGTTGACGGGCACCGCCCCTGAGCCGGTGGTGCCGAAGACGCCCGCGCCAGCGAAGCCGACGGACACGCCGGCGTTGGACGCGGACCAGAGCGTGCTGGATGCGTTGATGGGCGGCGACGACAACGAGGCAAACCCGGTGAAGCAAAACGATGGCTAAACCCTGGGTCCTTTGGTTACTGGTTGGTCTGGGTATCGCGGGGATCGGCGAAGGCCTTGCGCAGTTGTTGTTGGCGCAGGAGCTGGCCACGCCGGGCTCGGTGGTGCAGTTGTTGACGCGCGTGCTGATGGGGGCGTGGGGCGTGTTTGGCGTCTGGCATTGGCGTGAGGTGCCCTGGGTGGCGGGGCTGACGCGGGTGTGGCTGGCGTCGATTGCCGGCGGGTTGATGTGGACGCTGTTGACGGTGATGGGGGTGCCCCGTGCGGCGACGGCGGTGCTGTGGATTTACATCATGCTGCTGGCGTTCTGGGGCGGGCTGGTCGTGGTTCGGCTGGTGCTTCAGTCGCTGGGCAAGCCGGTGTTCTGGCCCCTAGCCGGGGTACTGGTGGTGCTGGTTTTGGTGACGTCGTGGGGCATCTACCAGACGATGCGGGGGGGCACGGGGTTCCGGATTTGGGAGCTGTTGCAGCTAGGCATCGGCGTGCCCGCCGCGTTGGCGATGGCGGTCGGTTTGGCCTGGGGCTGGACTCGGCCGGGCGTCTCGGCAGTCGCGAAGACGCTGGTGGACGAAGCGGTCCGGATGAAGCTGGCGACGGGTTTTGTGTTGACGCTTTTCATCATGCTGCCGGTCTTGCAGCTGTTTGCGTTTGATCCCAACGAGCGGGTGAGCTACCGGATTCAGTCGTTTTTGACCTGGAGCCTGATGATCACCGGCACCGTGCTGGGGTTCATGACGCTGTTCCTCTCGGCCCGGACGGTGACCGCCGAGCGCGAGGGGCATCAGGTGTTTTTATCCCTGACCAAGCCGTTGCCACGTAGCCAGTACCTGCTGGGCAAGTGGCTGGGGCTGGTGATGTTGAACGGTTTGCTGGTCGTGGTGGCCGGGACGGGGATTTACCTGTTCACCAAGCAGATCGAAGAGCAGGCGGAATACCAGGGCGTCTACGACGAACTGGCGACGCAGCAGCAAGTGCTGACCGCACGGATCGGGGTGTTGCCGATTCAAGACCAGGTATCGGCGTTGTTTGACGAGCGCTTGGCGGAACTGCAGACCTCGCAGCCGGGCGTGTACGACGAGCCGACGCCCGAGCAGATTCAAGCGATCCAGTCCCAGGTCGAGCGCGAGTTCTTCAACCTGGGCGGGTACCGGGTTGCGGGGACCGAGGACTTTGGCCAGCGTTATGTCTTCAACCTGGAACAAGACGGCGCCTGGATGGACGCCGAGGCGATTCAGCTTCAGATCAAGCCACGGGCGGCGGGGGAGACCGAAGGGGGCCGGGTCCGTCTGCTGGTCCAGGCCGGGGGCGATGTGGTGCCGCCGCCGACGTTTGATCCGGAGTTGCGGTACACGCTGGACGAGCAGCAGTTCATCCAGAATCTGACTTGGGCGTTGTCGGACAACACGTACCACGTGATCGACATCCCGCAGCGGTTTGTCGGTGAAGACGGTGTGCTGGAAGTGGACATCGTGAACTACACCGCGACGGGCACGTCGGTGAGCTTCCACGCCGAAGAGGGCATGACGGTTTACTTCCAGGTTGATTCGTTCGGGCCCAACTTTGTTCGGACACTGATTCTGCTGTGGTTCCGTTTAGGGTTTGTGGCCATGGTGGGCCTGGCGGCGGGCAGCGTGCTGAGCTTCCCGGTGGCGAGCCTGCTGGCGCTGCTGGTGTATTTTGCGGCGGTGGGTTCGTCGTACATCGGGGACTCGCTGGACAACTACTCGATCCTGAACACCGAGCAGTCCAATATTCTGGTGTTCTTCTGGGAGGGTTGGCCCCGGGTGTGGAACGCTGCGATGGAAGGCAATTGGGAAGATGTGATCAAGTCGTTGTTGCTGGTGATCGGCAAGGTGTTTACCTGGCTGATGCCCAACTTCTCGCACGCGACGGGCACGGCCCTTTTGGCGGAGGGGCGTCTGGTGAGTTGGAGTCGGGTTCAGACTTCAGCGGTGCTGGTGTTGGGGATTTCAACCACAGCGGCGTACTTGCTGGGCTGGTATTTCTTTGGTCGGCGTGAGCTGGCGCGGGTGGTGGTGTAGGGGTTTGGGAACCGTGGTGCGGCGGCGGTCGTAGAAAGGTGAACGATGCAGAAGGATCGACTCATACAGGCCGGGGCATTGACGGTGGCGCTGGTGGCGTTGCTGGGCAGCGTGGTACTGGTGCCGTCGATCAACAAAGACCGGCGGGACTTGCGGCTGGGCTTTGATACGGAGATCGGGGACCGCGTGCCGCCCAAGTACGCGCTGGCGGCGGCGGCGCTGGGGAGCTTCCGCGGGATCGCTGCGGACAGCCTGTGGTACCGGCTGGAAATGCTCAAGCGGGACGGCAAGTACTTTGAAGCCGACACGCTGTCCCGCTGGATCGTCACGCTCCAGCCTCGTTTCCCGCGCGTCTGGCAGTTCATGGCCTGGAATATGGCCTACAACATCTCCGTCGAAACGCACACGCCCGAGGAGCGGTGGTCCTGGGTCAACAAGGGCATCCGCCTGCTGCGGGAAGAAGGCATCCCCTACAACCCGCACGCCTTCTTGCTTTACAACGAGCTGTCTTGGCATTTCTTCCACAAGCTCGGCAAGAACACCGACGACATGCACCTGTACTACAAGTACCGGCTGGCCATGGAGTGGGAAGAGGTGCTGGGCGATATCCACTCCGGGCGGAGCGAGCAGGGCGTGTATGACGCGTTTCTGCCGATCGCGCTGCGGGCGGAAGAGTATCTGGTCTTCGACCGGCCGACGTATCAGATGCAGGCCGAGCTGCGCGAGTTGATCGAGGCATACAAGGCCCGGGAGGTGGAAGACGACGAAGCGGACACCGAGATGGTGAAGCTGCTTTACAAGATGGAAGCGATGTCGCTGGTGCAGTTCCGTTCGGAATTGGGGAACCTGCGCGACGAGTTGGAGCGTCGCGGCGAAGACCCGGACGAGTTGATCGCCACGCTGGAAGAGTTGCTTGTGGTTCAGGAAGCCCGGGCCTCGCGCGGCGAAGGCGCGTTCGCGGAGGACTTCCCCGACGCGATCGCGCTGGCGGATCGGATGGAGTCTGAGCTGGGTTTGCAGATGGACCGGGACGGGCTGCGGACGCTGGGCCGGGTGTTCATGGGTTTAAACCGTCTCGAGCGAGAGGCGGCGGTGCTGTTCGCCGAGGCGTCGCCCGGCGAGATGGTCGTCCTGGGGCAGGATGCAGAAGGACAGGATGTCGCGATCTCCCGTGAAGATTACCTCACGGGTTTTGCGCTGATCCGCGAGACGGATATCCCCACGTTTGCATTTGTCGTCAACTTGTTCCTGAACGAGCAGGATCGGCTCCCGGTGCTGTTCGAAGAACTGCTGCCCTACTGGCGGGCGCGGGTGCTGATCAACGATTACCAGATGGACCCGGGGTTCATGTACACCCTGATGCAGACCTACGGCCCGCTGGACTGGCGTCACCCCGGGTCGCATGGCATCTACTGGGCGTCGATCGGTGTCCAGAAAGCGCTGCAGGTGTATGACGTCGAACGCACCGACTTGATCAACACGCAACGCCGGGTGATCCACGGCCTGCAGATGCTCTGGCGTGAGGGCACGCTGACCCTCAACCGGGATGCCAGGCATCACAACAACACGGTGCTTCAGTCGCCGGACTTCCGGTTTATCCCGGCGTATGAGCAGGCGGTCTTTGGTTCGGTCGATCTGTACCTGGAAATGGAAGGCGCGCGGGAAGGCGCGGTCGAGCATTTCGAGGCAGGGCACGAGAACTTCATGATCGACGTTGTGGTGTACGCGCTGGTCTGGGGCGAGCAAGACCTGGCCAATGCGTATTACCAGCGTGTCCGTCGGCTGTACGGCGACAAGCCGAAGAACCAGCGCGATGGACGCTACCTGGTGGCGGTCGATGAGTTTGTGGCCCGGGAACTGGCTCGAGAAGTCACAGATACCCACCATATGGCGGGCACTTACATCTACGGCAGCTTGACGCAGGCGTTCCGCGTCGGGCTGGGCCAAGGTGAATTCGATGCGTTTTTACGGAGCGTTCGTCTGGCGGAGGGCGTTTACCGCCAGTACCAGGAAGCGTACTCCGACGAAAACAATGCCAACGCGGGTGAGGGGTCGCGCCTGCACTTCCCGCCTTGGAACGAACTGGTCCCCGGCGCGTTTGTGCGTTTCCTGTCCGACGGCCAGTACGAGGAAGTCACCCGCCGGCGGGCTTGGCTGAACGCGCCGGTTGAGTTGCAGCAGGCCAGTTATGACAACCTGCGGGAGCGGCTCTCGGCCAGGTACGAGGGCCGATTCGAGCAGTTGTTCCCGCCGCCTGCGGGTTACACCGGCCCACGCGAGGTCGAGCGCGAGTCTCAAGGCGGCACGCAGCGCACCGAGTAGCGGCGGGGCGGCGTAACGCGGTGTGGCCCGAAGCTCAGCTTAGTGGTGTTTGACGCGGATTGTGCTGGAGATCGTGTGCGTCTGCCGGGGCTCCAGCACCAGGGTGTTGTCCGCGGCGTTGGCGGTTTCGATGCAGACAAAGCCCGGCCAGTGTTCCCCGACGTCCGCCATGCGCGCGGCCTTGGTGGACCAAGGGGTCCAGACCACGGTGGATTCCGAGCCGGTTTTTTCCACGGTCAGGTCGCGTTGCATGCCGGGGTCGCTGACGGTGACGGCTTGCGGCGCGTCGATGTAGATCCGATCGGTTTCTTGGGTGAAGCGGATCGGTTCGTTGGGCTGGGTGATCCGGGCCATGTCCTGGAGTTGGTCGAGGTAGGTGGTGTTTTCCAGGCCGTGGACGGAGATGTCGTGGACATCGGACACCGCGAGGTAGGTGTGCAGGGCCATGGACACCGGCTGGGCCTGGCGGGTGATGTTGGTGAAGGTCAGTGCAGTGGTCAGCGCGTTGGGGCCCAGGCGCATGTCGAGTTGGGCGGCCCAATCGTCCAGGTCGATGCGTAAGCGGGTGTGCTGGGGCGTCTGCGGCTGAAGGTTCCAGCGTTGGGTGCGGACCAGGCCGTGGGCAGGGGCCTGGGGGTCCGACGGGTGCGGGCCAAACCAGGGGAAGCAGATGGGGATGCCGCCTCGGATGGCCTTGTCGCTCTGGAATTGGGCCAAGGGGGAGACCCAGAGGACGGGTTCGTGGCCGTGGGGCTGGTAGTGCGTGATATGGCCGCCGTGGCGACAAACTCTTGCAGTACTTGTATTTGAGCCGATGCACGTCAGCTCGATGGGGGCAAATAATTTGGGTTTCTTTGTGAGGTATTCCATCATTCTTTTCGATTCTTGGAACGAACGAGAAATACGATGAACCATATCGTCGTATATCATGTAACGGATACGACAATGGTTCTTAGGCACCATGTAACTGCACCTCTGCAAGTGTCGTGTGCTTAGACTATGAGTTAATCGCTAAGTCGAAAAACAACTAGCGAAAACTCGTGGGGTCAGAGGCAGGGTAATTTTCCGGCAGGGCCTAGGGAAGAAGACACCAGCATGTACGAAGTCAAATGCCCACATTGCGGACACGGCACCAAAGCGTCGTTTGTGCGCGTGGGCGCGATCGCTGAGTGCGAGGGTTGCGGTGCGCATTTCCGCGTAGCGGACAAGCACATCCGCAAGAAGATGGCGACGAGGGTCGGCAACAGTGCCTTGAAAGCGGAAGAAATCCTGCGGGCCCGCGTCGGTCTGTCCGGCCTTTCGGATGTGATGCGGCGTGATTATTCGGACGCTCCGAACGCCGACTCCAGCAAGAGCCCCAAAGCGCCGGCGTCTCGGCCGGACCGCCCGGGGGCTCCGAGTCGGCATGGCATCCAGCGTTCGGACGATGAGAAGCCCGGCTCCCGTCGCGAGAAAAAGCAGAGAAGCCGTCAGAGCAAGTCTTCCGAAACGGTCAACACCCGTCGTCTGTATCTGGGGGCGGGGGTCAGCATGGCTTGCATCGCGCTGCTCGTCGGCGGCTGGTTGTTTGTGTTTCTGGGCAACCAGGAGCCCAAGACCGTGCCGTTGACCGCAGGCGACCCGGGCCTCCCGAATCAAACGCTGCGCTACGGCCGGTTGCTGGACGCGACGGAGTGGACCGAGCTTCATCCGGTGCCTTATTCGCCCTCGGGTTTGGCGGCGGATGTCACCATGGAAGACGTCCGGATCGATCAGCTGAACAACGGCTGGTACTCCGCTACCGGGCGTCTGCGCTTTGAACAGCCGGGGATGATTGAGCACGGCGTGTACTACCTCGTCATGGTCGATCGGAACGGTCAGCAGTTATTTTCGACTCAGTTGGGCGTCCTGATGCTCAACCAGGACCAGGCGCGGCCTTTCCGTGTCGAGATTCCGCCTCAGATTTGGCGGCCGGATGCCGGCTACCGGATCGAAGGGTGGGTTAATGTCGTGTCCCAGTTGGACGAGCCGCTGTTGCTGACATCCGAGCAGGTCGAGGTGGATCGTCAGCCGGGGTCGACCGAGCGTGAGCAGCAGTTGGAGGTCTCGGTGACGTTGCCGGCAGAGGGCCCGGGCGTGAACCGGCTGACCTTTGCGATCGACGGATTGGGGTCTGCGGGTGAAGTGGTGGGCAGTTGGCGTGTAGACTGGCCCTTGCCGGTGTCCCCGGGTGAGACGGTGACGTTCACCGCTCAGCTGGAGGTGCCGCCGCATCGTGAGACGCCATTGGGTTGGCGTGGCTCGGCGGTGGGCAAGCCGGTGTGGCCTTCGGCCGAGGATTCGTCCGCGCCGAAAGACGCCCCCTGACCCGACCCGGACGCGAGCCTGATCTGCCGGCATGTTTTTCTTCCCGATCCGCACCGACCGCCGGCTGAAACGCACGCCGTGGATGAACTATGCGTTGATCGCGATCAATATCGTGATCTTCATCCTCACCGCGCAGCAGGTCGCCCAGGCCCAGCAGCATTTCGGGGTGTCGATCACTCGGTTTTACCTGTTCCCCGAGCAGCCTCAGCTTTGGCAGTTTGTGACCTACCAGTTCCTCCACGCGGACTGGCAGCACCTGCTGGGGAACATGATCTTCCTGTACGTCTTTGGCAACTCGGTCGAGGACCGGCTAGGCAAGCTCGGGTACTTGGCGTTCTACCTGGCCGGCGGCATCGCGGCGGGGATCGGGCACTCGTTGGTCGAGCCGAACCCGGTGTTGGGCGCGTCCGGCGCGGTCGCGGCGGTGACCGGGGCTTACCTGGCGCTGTTCCCCTTGACCGATGTCACGATCCTCTACTGGTTCGTGTTCATCATCGATACGTTTATCGTGTCCTCGCTGGTGCTGATCCTGTTTCGCGTGGCGGTCGACACGTACTTTTTCCTAGGCAACGTCGGGAACACGGCTTACCTCGCCCACCTGTCGGGCTACGGCTTCGGGTTTGTCGTGGGCATGGGGATGTTGTGGTGCAGGTTGCTGCCGCGCGAACCGTATGACTTGTTGGCGCTGATCGAGCAGAAGCGTCGTCGCGCGAGCTTCCGCCGGATGACGCAGAAGGGGTATCAGCCCTGGGAGAGCGGCAGCGCCGGGAGCAAGGCCCGGGGCAAGGCCAAGCCTTTGTCTCCCGAGCAGGAGGCGCTGATGGAAGAGCGTGCGGCGATCTCTGAGGCGCTGCAGCGGGAATCGCCCAGCGAAGCCGCCCGGCTGTACCGCCAGCTCTTGCAGCGCGATCCGACCCAAGTGATGAGTCAGCAGGCCCAGCTGGACCTGGCGAATCAGCTCATGGCCGACGCGATGTACGACGATGCCGCGGCGGCGTATGAGTTGTTCGTCCAGCAGTACGGTAAGTACAACCAGCTGGCCCACGTGCAGTTGATCCTGGGGCTGATTTACGCCCGGTACCTGGATCAGCCCGCCCGGGCCCGTGAGGTATTGGATGAGGCCCGACCCTTTTTGGTCGGTGAGGACGCGACTTTGGCGGAATCGGTGCTTTCTGATCTCCCGCCTGCGCAAGAATCGCTATAACGCTTCGCATGAATGTCACGCACCTTGCCATGTGGTCCGGGCCGCGGAACATTTCCACGGCCATGATGCGGAGCTTCGGCAACCGCCCGAACACGCTGGTCACCGATGAGCCGTTCTACGCCCACTACCTGCTTCAGCGGCCGGAGCTGGACCACCCTGGCCGGGACGAAGTGATCGCCGGCCAGGAGAACGACCCGGCTAAGGTCGCGGAGGCGATGACCCAGCCGCTGCCCGACGGGGTTGAGCTGCACTACCAAAAGCACATGGGCCAGCACATGATCGAGGGTGTGCCCACCGATTGGCTGGCGGGGCTGACGCACGTGTTTCTGATCCGCGATCCGCGCGACGTGGTGCGGTCGTTTGCCAAGGTGTTCCCGGAGGTGTCCGTTGAGATGATCGGCTTGCCCGGGCAGGTCGAGCTGTTCCGGACGATCAAACAGATGACCGGACAGACGCCGGCGGTGATCGATAGCGACGATGTGCTGGCGGACCCCGAAGGCGTGCTGAAGGCGTTGTGTGCTCGGCTGGGGTTGGCCTGGACGGACCGGATGCTGCATTGGCCGGCCGGGCCGCGCGACACCGATGGCGTCTGGGCGCCGCACTGGTACGCCAACGTCAACCGTTCGACGGGTTTCGACCGCCGCACGCCCAAGACCGACCCGGTCGACCCGCGTTACGAGCCGGTCATCGAGAAGGCCCAACCCATGTACGACGAACTCGCCCAGCACCGTGTGCGGGCCGGAAGCTGAATCATGCTGCAAACGTTTAACGAGAAGAACAAGGACCTCATCGTCAACATCAACGGCCAACTGGTCCACCGCGATCAGGCCGGCGTCTCGCCCTTTGACTCGGCGGTGCAGAACGGCGACGGCGTCTGGGAAGGCCTCCGCCTGTACTCGGGGCGGATCTTCAAGCTCGAGCAGCACCTGGCCCGGCTGCGGAAGTCGGCGGAACTGCTTCAGTACCAGGGCTACCCCGAGGACGAGCACATCGTTCACGAACTCAAGCGGACGCTGGAAGCCAACCAGATGTGGGACGGCGTGCACGTCCGGATGACCGTGTCGCGTGGCCTGAAGTACACCTCCGGGCTGGACCCCAGGATCAATCAGAAGGGATGTTCGCTGTTCGTGCTGGCTGAGCACAAGCCGCCGGTCTACGACAAGACGGGCGTCACGCTGATGACCGCGGCGCACCGTCGGCCGCCGGCGAACGTGCTGAATCAGGTGATCCACTCCTGCAACCAACTGACCAGCATCCTCGCCAAGCTCGAAGCCAACGCAGCGGGCGCGGATGACGCGCTGCTGCTGGACCTGAACGACAACCTGGCGGAAACCAACGCCACCCACGTGTTCATCGTCAAGGACGGCGTCGTGCAGACCAGCCACACCAGCGCCTGCCCGACGGGCATCACCCGGGCGACCGTGCTCAGGCTCTGTGAAGCCCATGGCATCCCCGCGGAAGTCCGCGATATCCCCCAGCGGGAGCTGTTCGAAGCCGAGGAGATGTTCGTCACCGGGACCATGGGCGAACTCGTCCCGGTCACGAAGCTGGACGACCACGCGTTTCCCGGCGGGCAGATGTACGCCAAGCTGACGGAGCTGTTTCAGGCCGAGATCGCCCGATCGGACGACCCGGTCCTGGTCCAGAAGCCCTGAGGGCATACAAACCCCGGCAAGCGAGCTTTTCCTTAGAATCAGGGAACCCGGCAGGGGAGGAAAGCGTCTAACCTTGCCGAGATGACCGGGCTATCGGTCCGGCGTCACGTTTTCCGATCAACACTACTCCTTCTCAGGATCCGGCATGACCTCCAACACGCTCCGCCAGGCTTGCACCACCGCTCTGACCCTCGCTGCGTTCACGCTGCCCGCTTGGGCCCAGGATGCGGCCCCGGCCGACGCGGACACGCCCCCGGCCACCCCGATCGCCTCGGGTGATTCGGTGACCGGCGAACTGGCGTTGGGGGATGCCACCCTGGAGGACGGCTCGTATGCGGATAACTATGTCATGCAGACCGAAGCGGGCATGGTGTACACGATCACGCTGGACAGCAACGAATTCGACGCGTTCATCCAGGTCTTGGATGCCGACGCCAACCCGCTCAAGGCGGCGGACGACCGCAGCCCGGGCGACACCAACACGACGTTGATCATCTTCTCGCCGGTGCCAACGACCTGGACCGTGCAGGCCAACAGCTTCAGTCCCGGGGAGACCGGGGCGTACAGCATGGCGGTGTCCAGCGAGCCGGCGACGATCCACCAGCCCGGGCAGGCGATCGAGGGCGTCCTCGATGAGGAAGACGAGCTGCTGGCGGACGAATCCCGCTACGAAACCTTCTTTTTCGAGCTGGAAGCCAACCAGGCCTACCTCGTCCAGCTCAGCAGCGGCGAGTTCGACACGTTCATGGCGGTCCTGGACAGCACCGGCGACCCCATTGCTGACAACGACGATGCCCCATCGGGCGGCACCGACAGCGAAGTCAGCTTCGCGCCCCGCGAAGACGGTGTCTACCAGATCCTCGTCAACGGCTTCGATGCCGACTCGCTCGGCCGGTACACTCTCACCGTTGAACCCATCAACGCCAACAGCAATTAACCCCGGTCAACCGGCGTTACCCCTTTGATCCATTTGAACGACACCCTTGGAGTCTTTGCCATGAAACCCCTCCACCTTCTCTTTGCCGTTGCTTCCGTTCTGTTGATGCCCGTCACCGCTTCGGCTCAGCAGGGCACGCCGATCCAGCCCGGTGCAGAAGTCCAGGGTGATCTGGCCGCCGGCGACCAACTGCTTCAGGAAGACGGTTCGTACTACGACGTCTACCTGCTGGAGATCACCGAAGGCACCGAGTACACCATCACCCTCACCAGTGACGACTTCGACCCGTTTCTGCTGATCTTTGATACCGACGAGAACCTGCTCTATCTCAACGATGACGCGGAAGACATGGGCGAAAATAGCCAGATCCGGTTCACCGCGGAGACGACCACGACGGTGCAGATCTACACCAACTCGGTGTTCGCTGAAGAAACCGGGGCTTACGTCCTGAAGGTCGAGTCGCCGTAAGCTGCCCGACTGGACCCTGATTGAATCAAACGAAACGCCCTGCGTAAGCGGGGCGTTTTCATGCGCCGAGGCCGTGCGTCTCTCAGCGTTCCCAGACCACCTGGCCTTGGACCAGTGTGTGCGTCAGCCACCGGTCGTCCCAGGCAAACATCACCGCGCCCAGCGGGCTCGGCGAGTCTTGCCAGCGTGCATCAGGTTGGATCACCAGCAGGTCCGCCTCCGCGCCCGCACGGATCACGCCGGTGTCCTGCCATCCCATCAGCTCGGCGTTGCCCTGGGTGATCTGCCACCACGCCTCGGCCACACTCGGCGTCGGTTGATTGACCGCAAAGCTGGTCTCCAGCATCGCCCGCGCGACCCGGATCATTGACCGCTCGTACCCGCCGCCGATGTCGCTGCCCAACGCGACACGAACGCCCGCCTGATTGTGCGTCTGCCGATCCATCGCACCCGACCGCAGGAAGCTGTTGGCGGTCGGGCAGTGCGCGACGATTGTCTGGGTGTCCCGAAGCATCTGGCGGTCGGTGTCATCGAGGTAGATGCCGTGCGCGTGGATCGCTCGTTCGCCCAGCAGCCCAGCTTGCTGATAGACCTCGACGTAGCGTTGGCCGTCGAACAGTTCAGAAACCAGAGAGCATTCATCTGGCGTTTCTGCCAGGTGCGTTTGGACCACCGCCCGGGTTTCAGCGGCCAATTGCCCCGCACCGCTCAGCAAGTCGGCTGTGCAGCTCACCGCGAACCGCGGCGTCACCGCAGCCTGCACCCGCGCGCCCGGCGGGTACGCCTTCAACAACGCCGCGGTCTCTGCCAGCGACGCTTCGGCGTTCCGTACCAGCGCGCCGGTCGCGCCTCGATCCATCAAGACCTGCCCGATCGCCGCCCGCATGCCCGATTGCTGTGTCAGTGACAGCGCGGCCTCGGCCCCGGCGGGGTCCGACGTGGCGTACCCCGCGAACGCGGTCGTGCCATGCTGCAGAAGGCTGCTCAGCGCCTGCTGCGTCGCATCCCGGGCGTAGGCGTCGTCCCGCCAGCGGGCTTCGGCGGGGAAGATCACCCGGTCGAGCCATTCCAGCAAAGGCAGCCCGTGAACCCCCACCGCGTCAAACTGAGGCAGGTGCAGGTGCAGGTCCACCAAACCCGGGCAGATGATCGAATCGGGCCCGCCCAGGTCATAGGCTTTGGGGCGGTCCCCTTCACGGACCGCAACGATTTGATCGTCGGCGATCTCGACAGTGCCCGTCGTCAGGCGGACACTGCGGGGCGGGTCAGGCAGCAGCAATTGGCCGAATAAAATCACGGGTGTGTTGTACCCGAACGAGGTCGGCCGGGCCGGTATCCTGCGGTGATGCGAGTGCTTCAGATCAGCCAGAATCACTTCGTCCGGGGCGGCTCAGACCGGATGTTCTTGGATACCTGCGAGCTGTTGGAATCATCAGGGCATGAGGTGGTCCGCTTCTGCGCGAAGCATGAGGACTCGTTGCCGACGCGCTGGAGTCATTGGTTCCCCGAAGCGGCCGATTTCGACAGCCCCGGCGGGGGCGACCTGCTGCGCTACCTCTCCAACCCCGCAGCAGCACGGGCACTGAGCAACCTGCTGGACAAGCACCCCGTCGATGTCGCGCACCTGCATATCTACTACGGCAAGCTCACGACGAGCATCCTGCGCCCGCTGGTGAAGCGCGGTATCCCGATCGTGCACACCTGCCACGAGTACCGCATGCTCAGCCCCAACTACGCGCTGACGCACAACGGCCGAGTCGATCTGATGGCGGTCGGCCCGGGCAACGCCTGGCGTGCGGTGACGCAGCGGTTTAACCGGGGCTCGATCTCGCGTTCGTTGCTGGCGACGCTGGAGTGGTACCAAGGGCGACGGGCGGGCTCGTTGAAGCACATGGATCGGCTGATCGCGATCAGCGATTTCCAGGGACGCTTGCTGGCGGAGCATGGCGTGCCCGCGGCTAAGGTGCGGCATATCGACAACTTCACCCCGATGCCCACGGCTCCACCGACTCAGGGCAGGGGCGAGCACGTGCTTTACTTTGGCCGGCTGGACCCGGTGAAAGGGCTGGGCACTTTGTTGGACGCCGCCGAGCGGCTGCCGAAGCTGCGGTTTTTGATCGCCGGCGAAGGGGAAGGACGGTCGATGATCACCGACCGTGGGCTGCCCAATGTGCGGACGCTGGGGTTTCAGTCCGGCGACACGCTGGACAAGCTGATCCGCCAGTCGATCTGCACGGTCCTGCCCGCCGAGTGGTACGAGCCTTTTGGTTTGACGGTGATCGAGACGATGCTGCGTGGACGCCCGGCGGTGGCGAGCCGGATCGGCGCTTTGCCGGAGCTGATTGAACATGGGAAGACCGGCTTGCTGCATGAGCCCGGCGATGCGGAGGGTTTGGCCAAGTGCTTGGCGATTTTGTCACGGGAGCCCAAGTCGGCCGATGCGTTGGGCTGGCGAGGATATGAGAGGGCGCGGAAGCGGTTCTCGCCAGAGCGTCACCTGCGGAAGCTGTCGGGGTTGTATAAAGAGGTCGTGGCGGAGCGTACGAAAAGTTAACGCACAATCCGGAAGTCCGGCAGGTTGCTCTGGGCGGGGCCTTGGTGTGCATCTTCATGGTTGATATGCCCGGCCATGGCTTCACGTAAAGCTTCAAGAAACGCGTCGATTTCGCGCGGCTCTCCTTCGGCGATGCATTCGACTCGGCCATCCGGCAGGTTACGGACGCTTCCGGTCACCATGAATCGCTGAGCGACTTGAACGGTGGTCCAGCGAAAGCCGACGCCTTGCACATGCCCGGTGAATAGAACGGTCCGGCGCTGCATCGGATTTACGCCTCCCCGGCCCGGATGAACTGGCGGTAGAGCTGGGAGTAGACGCCGTTGCGCGCCAGCAGCTGGTTGTGCGTGCCGCGCTCGACGATGTGGCCGTGGTCCAGGACAAGGACCTGGTCGGCATGGCGGATCGTGGACAGGCGGTGGGCGACGACGAAGCTGGTCCGGCCTTGTAGCAGGCGTTCGAGTGAGAGCTGGATGCGGTGCTCGGTGAGGGTGTCGACGCTGCTGGTGGCTTCGTCGAGGATGAGGATCCGCGGGTTGGCGAGCATGGCCCGGCAGAAGCAGACGAGCTGGCGTTGGCCAAGGGACAGGCTGACGCCTTTCTCGCCGACCTGTGTGTTCAAGCCGTCGGGCAGTTGCTCGAGCAGGTCGAGGCAGTCCAGGTCGCGCGCGGCTTGGATGGCTTGCTCGTCCGTTGCGTCGGGCTGGCCGTAGCGGATGTTGTCGAGGATCGTGCCGGTGAACAGGAAGTTTTGTTGCAGGACGATGCCCAGTTGATTGACGAGGGACTCGGTGGAGACGTGGTAGATGTCCTGGCCGTCGATCGTGAGCGAGCCGGCGGTGGGGATGTAGAACTTGGAGATGAGTTTGATGATGGTGGACTTGCCGCTGCCGGTGTGCCCGACGAGGGCGATGGTCTGGCCGGGCTCGGTGGCGAAGCTGATGCCGTGGAGCACCGGGTGGTCGGGGTCGTAGCCGAAGGTGAGGTTGTCGAAGACCACGCGGCCTTGGATCGGCGGCAGAGGCTTGGCGTCCTCCGCATCCAGCTGCTCGGGCTCGAGGTCCAGTAGCTCAAACACGCGCTCGGCTCCGGCCATGGCGGTCAGGGCGCTGTTGTACTGCCGGGCGATCAGGTCGATCGCACCGAAGAACGAAGGGACCATGAAGAAGAAGACCCACAGGTTCTGGTACTGCTGCTCGGGAGTGTGGTCGATCCAAGGCAGCAGCGAGCCCTGCGTGATCAGCACCTGGTAGCCGCCCAGCAACAGCAGCGCCGCGATGAAGAACTGGTTGTTGAGCTGGATCAGCGGGTTGAAGGTCGCGGAGAGCTTCATCTGGTCCATGTTCACGTCGGCGTGCTGGCTGACGACCTGCTCGAAGCGCTCAGCGTTTTTGTCCTGGCGGACGAAGCCCTGCGTGACGCGGATGCCGTTGACCGACTCGGCGAGCGTCGCGGTGACCCGGCTGAAGCTTTCCTGCACCTTGCGGGAGGCGGCACCGATCCGGGTGCGGAAGTAGCGGGTCATCGCGTAGACGATCGGCGACATGATCAGCACGATGCCGAAGAGCACCGGGTCGTACCAGAGCATCACCGCCGCGGCGTAGGCCATCGACACCGACTGCACGAGCACGCCAAACAGCACGTCCTGCACGCCCGTCCGCATCGCTTCGGCGTCCGAAGACATCCGGCTGATGATGCGGCCGAGTTTGGTCTTGTCGTAGTACCGCATCGTCAGACGCTGTAGCTGTGCAAACAGGTCCCGGCGGAGGTCGTGGACCACCATCTCGCCCAGCTCCTGCCCCCATCGCATGCGGAAGTGCATCGTGGCTTGCGTGAAGATCGCCAGCGCGATGTACCCTAGGCCGAACGTGAGGATCATCGGCCAGTCACGGCTGGCGACCGGGCCCGACAGCGTCAGGCTGGCGACGAGGCCGAGGGTCGGCGTCTGGATCGAGCGGAGCAGGCAGACCGCCGCGAGGCGGGTGCGTTCGTAGCCGTAGGGCTTGGTGTAGCCGATCGTGCGCCAGATCAGCGACCACTTGAGCGGCGCCTGATAGGGCTCGTCATGCTTGTTGCGGCTGGTGCCGAAGTTTCTCATGGCGTGCCTCCTGCCGACTCGTTGGCCATGCCCAGCAGACGGCGGGACTCGTCGTCGGCCGACTGCAATTCCGCGGCTTCGCGGTAGTGCCCGTCACTGGCCATGAGCTCGTCGTGGGTGCCCATCTGCACGATCCGGCCCTTGTCCAGCACGATGACCAGGTCGGCCCGGCGGAGCGTCGACAGCCGGTGGGCCACGACAAGCGTCGTTCGGCCGGCCATCGCGCGGTCCATTGCCGAGAGGATCTCGTGCTCGGTCTCCGGGTCGATCGCCGCGGTCGGGTCGTCCAGCAGCAGGATCGCCGGCTGCAGCAGCACGGCCCGCGCGATCGCCAGGCGTTGGCGCTGTCCGCCGGAGAGGTTGCCGCCGCTTTCGGAGAGGACGGTGTCGTAGCCATCGTCGAGCTCATCCATGATGAAGTCGTGGGCCTGGGCGATTTTGGCCGCCGCGATGATCTGTTCCATGCTGGCGTCGGGGGCACCAAAGGCGATGTTGTCCGCGACGGATTGGCTGAAGAGGAAGCTCTCCTGGAAGACCAGCCCGATGCTCCGGCGGAGGTCGTCCAGGTCGAGCGTTTTCAGGTCGTGGCCGTCGAGGGTGATCCGGCCTTCTCGGGGGTCGTAGAAACGGGGGACCAGGCTCATTAAAGAGCTCTTGCCCGAGCCGGTGGCGCCGAGGATCGCGATGCACTGCCCGGGCTCAGCGGTGAAGCTGATGTCGTGGAGGATGTCGGACGACTCGCCGTAGCCGAAGCTGACGTTTTCAAACGTGATCCGGCCTTGGGCTTGGCGGAGGGGCTGGGCGTGGGGCGGGCTTTGGATGTCGATGTCGGTGTCCAGGACTTCGAACACGCGCTCCGCGCCGGTGAGGCTGCGCTGGATGGTGCCGGCGATCCCCGCGAGCCCGCTGACCTGTCCGGAGAACTGCTGCAGCAGCCCGGCGAAGACGTACAAGCCGGTGCCCAGCTCGATTTCGCCTTGGATGTAGTAGTGCCCGCCGACCAAGAGCAGCACGAACAGGTTGATCTGCGGCATGATCTGGATCGCCGGGGCGAACAGCGAGATCAGCCAAAAGATCCAGCGCTGCTGCTTGCGGACTTCGTCGTTGGCTTGAGCGAAGGCTTCGGTCTGCTGTTGCTGGAGCGCGAAACCCTTGACGACATGGACGCCCTGGGCGTTCTCTGAGAGCACGCGGACGGCCTGGTCGAAGAGTTGGCGGTTCTTGAGGAACGCCGGGCGCACGATGCGCGAGAAGGTCACCGCCATGATTGCGATCAACGGCACGGTCAGCAGGCACCAGAGCGTCAACTGAACGTGGATGCTGAGCATGTACACGAGGAAGAAGCTCAGCGAGAGGATCATCATCACGACCTCGATGAGGACCATGTCGATGAAGGCGCGGACGGCCTGCACGTCGCCGGTGACGCGGTTGATGATTGAGCCGGACTCGTTCTCGTCAAAGAAGCGGAAGCTGAGCTGCTCGAGCTTGTGGTAGACCACCGAGCGGAGGTACACGACGATGTTGAGGACGAGCTGGGCTTTCCAGATGCGGGCGGTGCGGTCCAGCGCGAAGCGGAGCGCCGCGATGCCAAAGACCATGCCCGCGACGATGAGCACCTGGAGCATCGGCGACCAGGCATCCGGCGGGTTCAGGCCCAGCGGCCAGTTTGGCGGATTGGCTTTGGGGTTAATTGCTGCATGGATGACGTCGAGCCCGAGCCCGACAAAGCCCAGCCCCGCCAGGGCCATCGCCAGCAGCACGAGCTGGATGCTCATGGATTGGATCACACCCCAGCGGAAGCGCCACGCGATGCGCAACAGCCGGCCGATGAGTTGAAAGCTGTTGGCGCGGGGGGGATTCTGAGGACTGGTCTTGGCGGGCGGATCGGCAGCGGGCACAATGAGATTCCGGGCGGCAAGTCGCCGCCGTGGGTCGTCAAGGATCGGGTGCGACCCATCATCTTAGAGCCTTGTTTGGTTTTGTCTGGCAAACGGCTCAGTAAAGTTCGTGTTTGAGTCGCCTGAAGTGGACTTGAGCTACATTGGTCGGATGCCCGCAACCCACTCGAAGCGAAATCTCTTCTTTAAGCTCCGCCGGCTCTTGGCGGGGCGCTCCGGCCGACGCCACGCAGCGGTGGGCCCTGCCCATCAGTGGCAGATGAAGCGCCAATTTCAGTTTGACTACCTCACCGGGCAGGGGCTCAAGCCCGGGCACCGGCTGATGGACATCGGCTGTGGCACGCTCCGGGGCGGCATCCCGTTGATCGAGTATCTGGAGCCCGGCCATTACACCGGGCTGGAGGTCCGGGCGGAGGTCTTGGAGCAGGGGCGGCAGGAGCTGCGCGAAGCGGGCCTGGAAGACCAGCAGCCGGTCCTGCTGCACAGCCCGGACCTGGACGCGATTCAACTGGAACACCCGGTCGACTTCGCCTGGGCGTTTGCGGTGATGATCCACATGCCCGATGAGGTGCTGGACCGCTGCCTGGCGATGGTGGCCCGTTCCTTGGCGCCCGGCGGGGTGTTTCTGGGCAACATCAATCTGGGGGACAAGCCGATCGGGGATTGGCAGGGCTTCCCGGTGATGGCGCACCCGATGGAATGGTTTGTTGAACTGGCGGCGAAGCATGGGCTGGCGGTGGAAGATTTGGGTTCGCTGATGGAATTGGGGCATGATGATGGGCGGCCGAACCCTCAGACGCGGCGGATGCTGCGTTTCACTCTTGCGGGCGTTTGATGCGTGAGTCAATCCACGACGAGCCCGAGTCCTGAATCACGCAAGCCCCGGCGGCAGACGCGGCAGGTGATGCTGATCAATGCGGGGGGGATGGCGCTGGGGCTGTTGGCCCACGCGCTGGTTGCGCGTCGGCTGGGGGTGTCGGCGGTGATGGATGCGCTGGTGGTGGCGTGGGTGTTGCCCCGGCTGGTGGGCACGGTGGCGCGAGACGCGACGAAGTTCTCGGTGGTGACGCTGCTGGTCGGGGCGTGCGAGCAGTCTTCTGCGGGGGACCTTCGGCTGGCGAGGGGGCTGATGAATGTGATGGGTCTGGTGGGGTTGGTGGTGGTCTTGGTCTTGGGGCTGGGTTCGGCGGTCTGGGTGAAGGTGGTTGGGCCGGGGCTGGGCGAAGTGGGGTGGGAGCAGGCGGCGTGGTTGTTGTGGTGGAGTTTGCCGATGGCGTGGTGTGGGTTGGTGGCGGCGGTGCCGGAGGCGTTGCTGAATAGCCGGGGCAAGCATCGGGCGGCGGCGTGGCGCGGCTGCGCGATGGGGGGGCTCGCGTTGGCGGGGATCGCCTGGAGCTGGGGCGTGGATGATGCATGGCAGGCGGCGTGGCGGATCGCGGTGGGTTACGCAGCGGGCTGGGCGGTGGCGCTGGGCTGGCTGTGGTGGGCGGCGGCGAAGCAAGCGGGGCTGGGTTGGTCCGCGCGGGCGTGGCTGGGGCGGGACGATTGGGCGCAGCTGCGGGGTGCGGTGGGGATCCCGGCAGCGGGGTTTGGGCTTCGGCAGATCGCGCGGGCGGCGAGTCAGGCGATCGTGTCGCTTGGGCCCGAGGGCGCGGTGGGGGCGTACTTCCTGGCGATGCGTTTGCTGGGGGCGGTGCAGAACGTGGTGGGGGTGACGCTGGCGGTGACGGGGCAGCCCAAGCTGGCGAAGACGGATTTGTCTGGCGAGTCGGACGCGTTTCAGCGGGCGCTCTGGCGGCGGGTGCGGATTGCGCTGTGGATCTCGGTGCCGATGGCTTTGGGGGTGATGGTGTTGCACCGGCCGGTGGTGTACGTGGTGTTCGGCGTGGGCAGCGAGACGTTTGGCGAGGAAGCGGTCCGCGTGACTGCAGGGATTCTGATGGTCTTGATGGTGAGCCTGCCCATGTACTGCTTGTCTCCGATTCTGAACAGCGGCTTGTACGCACAGAAGCGGTGGTCTGCGGTGTGGTGGAACATGCTGCTGGCCTCGTCGGTGACGGTGGGGTCGGGCTGGCTGTTGTTCGCCGGGGGGGGCGGATGGGATGGCCTTGGTGTGGTCGGCGTGGCGTGGGGCGTGGTGCTGGGGGCGTGGGTTTCGGTACTGAATCTCGCTTGGCAAGTGCGTCGGGGAGCTCGTCAGGCGTAGTTTTTTGGTGGGTGGGGCAGCTAAGCCAAAGTGGGTAACCAAAAGGTGGCACTGAACGGAGATCACTTGGTTGAGCGGTGTTCTGTCTGTGGGTAGTTATAGGACTCAGTGTTCTGGATTCCGCCTTCCGGGGGTTCACCCACACGCCGAAAGGCAAGGAGGCAGAGATGAGTACACTTCGTGTTCTGAGGGGGGATTCGCATCGTTTTCAGGGGTTGCAGGGCTTAGAGCCCCGATTGTTGTTGTCCGGCACCCAAGTGCTGGACGGCGTGGATGAGTCCTCGTTTTTTGCGGCCAGTGGCACCGCGGATTCGGGGCTGTCGCTGACCGCCTCCATCGATGTCACGCTGACGGAGTTCAAGTTCACCTATGCCCAGCAGGCCGACACGCTCCGCTTGTTCCATAGCAGCGACTTGGCTAACGCGTTGGCTTCCGTGAGCGTGCCCGCCCAATCGACACCCGATCTGCTGGTGACGGAAACGATCATCACCTCGGGCGATGGCTGGCAGCTGGATGCGGGGGAGACCTACTTCCTGATTGCGGACAACGATGGCGTGAACCTGGGCAACGCGCCGCTCAATGGTTCGGGTGTTGACTTTCCTGATGTCGATGAACACCTGACCGCCAACACCCTGGTGCTCGAAGGCAGCGAGGTGCCCGCTTCCACCGTTGGCGCCTGGCTGGCGTTTACCGACCTGAAGACGGTCGCGCGCACCGCCAAGGCCGACTTCAACGGCGACGGGAACGCGGACCTGACTTGGGAACGCGACTTCGTCGATAATCAGGGCCGAAACCGCACGGAGATCCAGCTCTGGCATATGGACGGCGCGACCAAGCTCAGCAGCGCGGTCGTCGGCATCACCGGCCGAAGCTTCGACATCGAAGCCATCGGCGACCTGGATGGCGATGGCGACCCGGACCTGGTCTTCCGTCGGCAGGACACCGGCGCGTTGACGCTCTGGCGCATGGACGGCTCGGTGCGGGAGTCAGCGCATGCGTTGCCGACTGAATCGGACCTCAACAAAGAGCTCGTCGGCATGAGCGACATCAACGGCGACGGCCAGATGGACCTCGTCTGGGTTGACCACAGCAACAACCTGCTTTCCTATTGGCAGATGGCCGATGAAACCACTTCCTCAGCCACGGTTGACATCCTCGACAACTCGGGCCAGGTTTACGACACCATCGGGCGGGATGTCGTCGGCTTCTACGATGCCGATGGCGACGGCCACGACGACATCTTCCTCCGCGGCCTGGCGAACGGGGCGAACAAGATCGCCCTCCTGGACGGCACCGGCCAAGAGAAGAACGAGACCTTCACTATGCAAGGCCTGTGGAGCAACCAGTGGTACGCCGGCCGAGTCGATGACTTCAACGGCGACGGCATCGCCGACTTCATGTGGCATAAATACACCGACGCGACCACGCGCCTCTGGACGCTGGAACGCACTGCCAGCGGCCTCATCAAGGACACCGCGCTGAGCCTTTCCGATCAGGCCGGCCTGGATTGGGACCTGGTCGACGGTCACCACGCATGATCTCAGAACCTACGCTTGCGGGGCACCCGTTGATGGGGCCCCGCAAGCTATCTTGGTGGCATGCCTGAATCGCAAACGCCTCCGGTGCATGCTGCGTTACTCGGCGCGCCCAAAGCCGGCACCACCTCGCTATACCGCTACCTGGTCCAACACCCGGCGTTGGCGGGGCACCCGCAGCGCGAGATGACCTACTTCCTCGTCGGCGAGGAGTTTGAACAAGGCCATGACGCGGCACTGGCGCACTACTTTGCGGAGGCGTTGCCGAGCCAACGCACGGTCGCCAAGCATGTGTTTCACTTGATGTTTCCCGAATGTCTGCAACGGATGCATCAGCATCACCCGGGCATCCGCCTGATCGCGGTGTTGCGTAACCCGATCGACCGCGCGTATTCGGCGTACTGGTATGGACGTCGGCGTGGTTGGGAGAATCAGCCGACGTTCGAGCAGGCACTGGATATGGAAGACGAGCGTTTCGCGGCGGACCCCTGGGCGAACCGAACCGAGCTGTATGTCCGCACCGGGTGCTACGCGGCACAACTGCAGCAGGTGGTCGAGGTGTTTGGGCGCGACGCGTTGCACGTGGTGCTGACGGAGGACTTGAAGCGGGATGCGGCAGCGGTGTGTGCCGCCTGCTTTGAGCACCTTGGGGTGGACCCGGCCTTTGTCCCGGACCTGACCCGGGTGCACAACACCGCGGGCAAGGCGCGCAGCGAAACGGTCGCCAAGGGGATGGCGCGGTTCCTGCGGTCCTCCGGCGGCTGGAAGCGTGCCGCACGGAAGGTGGTCCCAAAGCGGTACCGACATCGGTTAAGGCACGCGGCGCTGGCGATGAATGAGACGGAGTTCACGCCGCCTCCGATGGCCCAGGCGACACGCGATCGATTGCAGGCGGCGTTCTCGTCGCCGAACGAAGACCTGCGAGCGCTTTTGGGTCGAGACCTGGAATGGCAAACGCCTTGATTAAACACAACAGCAACATCTAAGCAGCA
This sequence comes from Phycisphaeraceae bacterium, assembly GCA_965230305.1. GTDB lineage: Bacteria > Planctomycetota > Phycisphaerae > Phycisphaerales > Phycisphaeraceae. Next base: position 1,968,604 of record OZ245998.1, read on the forward strand.
ATCAAAACATTATTCTCGCATAACGGGTGGCTTGATCCGAGAACTAGCGAGACCTTCTCGGTTCTTTCGCATTGCACTCATTGAACGTTAACGGCGAGTGCTCATTATCTGCTGGTTTTCCATGAGGAGTAGACGATGAGCAGGAAATCTATGCGCGCTTTTACCCTGATCGAGCTGTTGGTGGTCATTTCCATCATTGCCTTGCTGATCGGGATCCTTCTTCCGGCCCTGGGGGCTGCCCGCGAAGCCGGTCGATCCGCAGCGTGCAAGTCCAACGAGCGCCAGCTCGCGGTGGGCATGACCCGTTATGCGACGGATAACCGTGGCGACCTCCCCGGGCCGAACACCAGTGGGGCAAAATTTTCGGTCATCCCTCCAGAGCCTTTCCAAACTACACCTGACGAACCGACCTACAACATGGATTGGATTTCGCCATCCTTGGGCCGGGAGCTTGGGTTGCCCACTGATCGCTTCGATCGTATGCAGGCGATTTTCAATAACGAATTTCGTTGTCCCAACAATGATTTAACGACAACTGAGTTCGGCGGTAGTGGTCCAGAACTGCGATACTCCAGCTACTCCGCCGCGTTGGCATTCCACGTTCGTGATAACCCCAATATCACTGATCCGGTGGATGGCGACATGAGCTTTTTCGAGTTGAACGGTACGGTGGATATGCCCACCTCTTACAGCTTTAAGTTAGAAGCGGTGCGAAACGCTTCCAACAAAGTTTTTGCGATGGAGGGGGCTCGCTTCCTGAGTTCCATTAACCCGCTTCAGTTGACATATAACTCGTTTGAACGGCAGATCCGCGGCGGCAACTTCATGACCCCCGGGCCGATTCTCTGGCAGATCAATGGAAGCCCGCACCGGTTCATCAATGGAACTGAAGCCGATGCGGCTTCGGTTGAGGTGGCATATCGGCACGCGGACTCTTCGATGAACGTTGTGTTTTTCGATGGCCATGTTGAACAACTATCGGATGAAGAGTCACTCGCCTCCGAGCTGTATCTGCCAACAGGTACCACCATCATCAATTCCGGCTTCACAGCAGACCCCAACGACAGTGATGGCGACGTTGTGCGTTGATTCCTAACAGTCATTAGTCACCCGCTGACATGCGGGTTCTATGTTTTGTCCCCAACTGACACATCAAGGTTTGCACCCCCTGCAGACGTGTCTTTATTTAACCCAAGGAAGAAGGAGAGCAATCATGAGTATGGATCGTGTGGTGAAGTTTTCTGCTGCGGCCCTGTTGGCCGCTGGGGTTGGCGCCGGTGCGCAAGCCCAGTTGACTCCTCAGCGTATTGTCGCGGTTCTGGACGGCACCCAGAACTTCGGCACCACCCAGCGTTCGATCAGCTTCTACGACGTGACTGAAGTCGGCACGGCAACCACCTCGGACCCGGCGGTCTTCGGTGCCAACCCGCTGTTCACCGTTTGGACTGGGTTTGAAGCCCCGTTCAACTTCGAAGATGTTGACAGCATCGCCGTCAACCCTTTCAACGGCACCGTCTACTTGGCGGCCTTCGACTCGGGCACTGCGGGTAATGTTGACGCTTCGGGCGACACCGAAGGCGACTTGGACCTGTACCGGATCGACTTCCAGACCATCCTCGACGACTACGTGTCCAACGGCCGGGCCCGTGGCACCCTCTACGGCCCGAGCGTCGATCCGACCGGTTCGTCGAATGTGGACCACCCCAGCGCGGGTGCCAACACCGTCCACATCGGCGGCGCGATCGAAAAGATCGGCGAAGTCGCTCGGACCCAGGGTTCGGGCTTCTTTGACCGTGACCTCGAGTTCGTCGACCCGGCCACCCTGGTCATCATGGACAACTCGCGTGACAACAGCTTGACGCAGCCCGATGCCGACCTCGAACTGCGCGTCCTCGAACGCGTCAGCACCAGCGCTGGCGCAGCTTCGGTCAGCCTCAACAGCCAAGGCGCCGGCAGCCACGAAGGCGGCTACAACGCTGCGGCCAACACCGAGAGTTGGGAGTCGGACTTCGCGGCTCGTTTCAACATGGACTTTGACTCCGGCACCGGCCTGCCCGTGGGCGTCAGCGAAGTCGAAGACATCGCTCTGGCGATCCAGGACGGCGTTGTCGGCGTCTGGGTTGGCGAAAGCGACGGCGGCGGCGACGACCTGGGCTTCTTCGAGCTGTCCAACATCAGCTCGGCCGGCCTGGACGCGGTCGCGAGCCTCTCCACCATCGACAGCACCGGCACCACCCGTGGCCTGGACGAAGACCCCGAAGCCGACCCGAGCACCAACGACGGCGACCACGACTTCATCAAGGTCGACGGCGACGGCAACCTCATCATCGGTGAGTCGGGCTTCTTCGACGCCACCCCCGGCGGCGAAAACGGTGCTGGCGGCAACCCCTCGGCTGAGCCCACCTTCATCCGTCTCAACATCGATGAGTACCAGGCCGGCAACGTGAACACCACCACCGGCGACGTCTGGGATGACGTGGGCGACAACAACGGTGTGGCGGGCTTCGGCGACGAAGGCAGCGACACGGCTGATGACAACCTCGCAGGTCCCCTGCAGATCGAAGGCCCCAACGGTTCGTTCGACAACCCGTTCAGCGGCGGCACCGGCCTGGGCGTCGATGATGACACCAACGTCACCGACGGCCGCTTCGCCACCTACGATCCCGGTACCAACTACCTCTACCTCTTTGACATCGACTCCGGCAGCGCCCCGAACGTTCAGGCTGACGTCTACGTCCTGGACCTGTCCACCGGCGAAATCGTTTACGAAGAGCAGAACGCGGTCAACCACTTCATGATCGAGCACGGCATCCGCTCGTTCACCCGTGGCGACACCGACTACAACGGTCTGGTCAACGGCGACGACATCGACTTCGTCTTCGCTCAGTTCACCGGCACCGCGCTGGCTCAGGAACAGTTCGACCTCACCGGCGACCTCTCGGTCTCCTCTGCGGACGTTGACGAGCTGGTCGAGGACATCCTTGGCACCGAGTACGGCGACGCGAACCTGGACGGCTCCGTGGACCTCTTGGACTTCGGCGTCTGGCGTGCGAGCTTCCTGGGTGGCTCCGGCGACCTGGGCTGGGCGGACGGCAGCTTCAACGGCGACCTGGCGGTTGACCTGGTCGACTTCGGCATCTGGCGTGCGAGCTTCCTGGGCACCGGCGGCAGCCCGGCCCTGGCGGCGCTGGCGACCGAAGAAGCCTTCGCGTTGGCGACCGTGCCCGAGCCGGCCAGCCTGGCGTTGTTGGGCATGGGCGGCCTGCTGGCGATGCGTCGTCGTCGTCAAGCCTGAAGCCTGTGACTTCACTTAAACCTTAAACCTGCTTTTTTTCACCCCTGTTACTTACCTTTTTTGGATTCAAGGAGAAGACTATGTTTGCTAAGACCATGACTGCATTGGCCCTGGGTCTGACCGCCACCGGCGCCCAGGCTCAGATCGACCTGCTGATCGACCCGGTTTCGGGCGAGTTCATCATCGAGAGCGCTTCGGAAGTGCAGATCGATGCGTACTCGATCGAGATCCTCGGCGGCGTGGGCACGTTCACCGAGTCGGTGTTCGTGACCGAGTTCCCGACCCCGTTCGGCACCTTCTTCGTCGGCCCCCTGGGTCAGACCGACCCGCTGTTCTCGCCGACGCTGATCTCCGAACTGTCGACCAGCTCGTCGTTCCCGGTCCCGGCTGGCCAGACCTCGCTGGGTTCGGGCCTGTTCGTGCCCAGCGGTTCGTTCGACGCGTCGAACTTCGAGTTCGACGTGCTGGTTGGCCAGAGCCTGCTGCCCACCACCGTGACGATCATCCCTGAGCCCGCGACCGTGGGCCTGTTCGGTGTCGCCGGTGCCCTGGCACTGGTCCGCCGCCGCCGCGCCGCCTAAGGCCGGTTGCTAGTTAGTTTGATTGTTTCAGACAGGCCCGTGCCGAAAGGCGCGGGCCTGTTCTTTGGGGACGACTCGCCGTGGCGTCTGCGGGAAAGACCGGTTGCTATCATGCTCGGCTTCCCCGTTGTTTAAGGAGCCTCCCCGTGGCCAAGTCCAACCCCGACCACCCCAAGAAGATTGTCCTAGCCTACTCCGGCGGGCTGGACACGTCCGTCATCCTGCCTTGGCTGAAGGACCGCTACCCGGGGGTCAAGCTCGTGGCGTTCGCGGCGGAGCTCGGGCAGGGCGATGAACTCGAGGGCATCGAGAAGAAGGCTTACGCCAGCGGGGCAGACGAGGTCGTGGTCAAGGACCTGCGTAAGGAGTTTGCGGAGCAGTACTGCTTCCCGATGCTCCGTGCACACGCGGTCTACGAGAGCGACTACCTGCTGGGCACGTCGATCGCCCGGCCTTTGATCGCCAAGCATCAGGTCCTCGTCGCCAAGCAGACCAAAGCCGACGCGGTCGGCCACGGCGCGACCGGCAAGGGCAACGACCAGGTCCGCTTCGAGCTCACCGCCCGGGCGTTGAACCCCAAGCTGAAGATCGTCAGCCCGTGGAAGGACCCGGCCTTCATCGCCGATGGTCTGACCGACCGTGAGACGGCGATCGACTACGCCAAGAAGCACAAGATCCCGATCGATCAGACGACCAAGAAAGATCTACTCACGCGACCGCAACCTCTGGCACATCTCCCACGAGGGCGCGGAGATCGAGGACCCCGCCTGCGAGCCGAACTGGAAGAACTGCCTGGTCATGTCCGTCCCGGTCGAGAAGGCCCCGGCCAAGGCCCAGTACGTCACCGTCGATTTCGTCAAAGGCAACCCCGTCGCGGTCGACGGCAAGAAGCTCCCCGGCCACGAGCTGATCGCCCGGTTGAACAACATCGGCGGCCAGCACGCGGTGGGCCAGACCATCCTGGTCGAGAACCGGCTGGTCGGCATGAAGTCGCGCGGCGTCTACGAGACCCCCGGCGGGACGATCCTCTACGAAGCCCACAAGGCCTTGGAGCAGATCTGCCTGGAACGCGACCTCTGGCACGAGAAGATCCGCCTGGCGACGCGATACGCTGAGCTGACCTACAACGGCCAGTGGTTCCACCCGCTCCGCGAGGCGCTGCAGTCGTTCATGGACGAAGCCAACAAGGTCGTCACCGGCAGCGTGAAGGTGAAGCTGTACAAGGGCAGCGCCACCGCGGTCGAGGCCGAGTCGCCCAAGAGCCTGTACGACGAGAAGCTGGCGAGCTTCGCGATGGACGGCTACGACATCACCGCCGCCCGCGGCTTCATCGACCTCTACGGCCTGCCCATGCAGGTCCGCGGCATGCGGCAGAAGCCGAAGGTGTGAGGCATTTAGCAAGAGATCGCAGATCGTCGGGCTGATGTACAGTGCGCCGCATGAAACTCCTCTACATCGGTGGCACGGGCGAGATCAGTTTTGACTGCATCCACGAGTCGGTTCGGCTCGGGCACGAGGTCCACGTCTTCAACCGCGGTAACCACAACGACGGCCTGCCTTCGGGAGTGGTTTGTCATACGGGCGACCTGAACGACGACACGGCATACGCGAAGCTCGGCGAGACGCAGTGGGATGTGGTCTGCCAGTTTCGGCTGTTTGATCCGAGCAAGCTGCAGCGCGACCTGGAGGTGTTCGGCGGGCGGTGCGGGCAGTACGTATTTATCTCCAGCGCGTCGGCGTACCAGAAGTGGGCAGCGGAGGGGCCGGTGACCGAGGACACGCCGATCGGGAACCCACACTGGGGGTATAGCCAGGCCAAGGCGGAGATCGAGTGGGCGTTGGCGGCGCAGCAGGCGGTGCGGTATACGATCGTTCGGCCGAGCCATACGTGTCGGCGGTGGTTCCCGTCGGGGCCTTGCTCGCCGGAGTTCGATGTGCACCGGATGCTGCAGGGCAAGCCGGTGTTGCTGCATGGGGATGGCACGGCACCGTGGGCGCTGACGCTGGGGCGTGACTTTGCGGTGCCTTTCGTTCGGCTGCTGGGTCACGAGCGTGCGATCGGCGAAGCGTTTCACATCACCAACGGGCGGTCGTGGACCTGGCGGCAGATTTACGCGGCGATGGGTCGGGTGATCGGCGTGGAGCCGGAGCTGGCGTGCGTGCCGACGGAGACGCTGCTGCGGTACGTGCCGGGCTGGAAGGGGCCGTTGTGGGGTGACAAGACCTGGCCGGCGGTGCACGATCAGAGCAAGCTGTGGTCGGTGGTGGGGGACTGCCAGGCGGACACGACGTTGGATGGTTTCTTTGAAGTGCTTTGGCCGGAGATGCAGAAGGTGATGGCCGAGTATGAGCATGACACGGAGCGGGACGCGCTGATCGATCGGATCATCGCGGAGCAGCGTGCGTTGGGGGCGTAGCGCCAAAAGGGGATGAGGGGTTTGAAAAGAAACGCCGCCGACCCCTCCTGGGTGATCGGCGGCGGCCTTCTCCACCGCCGGAGGTTACGCCGGGGATGCAAGCGTCGGGTTGGCGTCGGGTTTGAGTTGCGCAAACGGTTTTTGAGCGGGGCCTGCCCGAGGCGTACACTGCGGCGATGAACATCGAGCCCACCACGTCGTTTGTGCCGTCGGACCTGAATCCGCGGGACTGGGATCAGCTTGAGCCGTTATTTCAGGCGTTGGTTGATCGCCCGCTACACCGGATGCGGCGACGATGCAGGCCTGGCCGTTATTTGAGGCGTTGGTTGATCGCCCGCTGCCGGATGCGGCGACGATGCAGGCCTGGCTGAGCGATTGGGATGCTCTGAGCGTCACGGTCGGCGAGTACATGGCCCGGCAGGGGATCGCGGCGGCGGCGCACACGGACGACCCGGAGATCGAGGCGGCGTTCTTGCACATGGTGCGGGAGATCCGCCCGAAGCTTGCGCCGTTTGGCGATCAGCTTCAACGGAAGCTCTTGGATTGCCCGCACGCTGAGGCGCTGCCGAGTGATTGGCTGCCGGTGCTTCGGAATTGGCGGAATCAGGTGTCGTTGTTCCGTGAAGCGAACCTGCCTTTGTTCACGAAGACCACCGAGCTGGCCAAGACGTACGACAAGGCGATCGGCGAGATGCAGGTGGAGATCGACGGCGAGACGCTGACGCTGCAGCAAGCGGTGAAGCGCGAGCAGGACACCGACCGGTCCGTGCGCGAGGAAGCCTGGCGGAAGGGCGCGGCCCGTCGGCTGGAGGATCGGGACAAGCTGGATGCGATCTTCGACGAGCTGCTGGGCCTGCGTTCGCAGATCGCGGCCAACGCGGGTGAGCCGGACTTCCGGGCGTACAAGTTCAAGTCGATGAACCGGTTTGATTACACGCCGGAGGACTGCCTGGCGTTTGGCGAAGCGATCGAGCGCGTGGTGGTGCCCCGGGTCGAGGAGTTGGACCGGCAGAAGGCGGCGAAGCTGGGGCTGGACTCGCTGCGGCCCTGGGACGACGGCGTCGATGGCTTGGGGGACACGCCGCTTCAGCCGTTTGATGCCGAGCAGCCCGAGGCGTTGCGCGAGAAGTCGGTTGAGGTTTTTGCCCGGACTTCAGCCTGGATGGGTGAGCTCCTCAGCACGCTTCAGCCGGAGCGGAACCTGGACCTGATGACGCGGAAGGGCAAGCGGGCTGGGGGGTTCCAGTCGTCGCTGCCCAAGTCGGGCGAGCCTTTCATTTTTATGAACGCGGCGGGTACCTCCGGGGACGTGCGGACGATGCTGCATGAGGCCGGTCACGCGTTCCATTTCATGCTGGCGTATCAGGCGCAGCCGTTGTCTTTCCTGCGGGGCGCGCCGATTGAGTTCTGCGAGGTCGCGAGCATGTCGATGGAGCTCTGCACGCTGGAGCACCTGCAGGCGTTTTATCCGCAGGAAGCTGACTTGAAGCGGGCCCAGTCCGAGCAGTTGATGCGGGTGTTGCGGATCCTGCCTTGGGTCGCAACGATCGACGGGTTCCAGCACTGGCTGTACACGCACCCGGGGCACACGCGGGACGAGCGGACCGCGGCCTGGCTTGGTTTGACCGAGCGTTTTGGCACGCGGCATGGCGGGGTTGGCGTGGACTGGTCCGGGCTCGAGGCGGAGCGCGAGGCGTACTGGCAACGACAGCTGCACCTGTTCCATATCCCGTTCTATTACGTGGACTATGGCATCGCCCAGCTTGGCGCGCTGCAGCTTTGGCTGAACTACAAGCAAGACGCGGAGGCGGCGTTGACGGCGTACCGACAGGCGCTGTCGCTGGGGCGGACGCGTTCGCTGCCGGGCCTGTTCGAAGCGGCGGGTGTGCGGTTTGATTTCACGGAAGCAACGCTTCGGCCACTGGTCGATGCGGTTTGGGGCGAGTTATTCGAGGAGGTATCGTGACAGCGATCGACCTGGCGCAGTTTGCCAGTGACAACACCGCCGGCGCTTGCCCCGAAGCGTTGCGAGCGTTTACAGAAGCGAATCCCGGCAGCACGCCGGGCTACGGAAACGACGCCTGGACCCAGCGTGCGTCGGACTTGATGCGTGAGGTGTTTGAGACCGACTGTGAGGTATTCTTCACCTTCAACGGCACCGCAGCCAACGCGCTGGTCTTGGCGCATCTCTGCCGAAGCTACCACAGCGTGATCGCACACGAAGCAGCGCACATCGAAACCGACGAGTGCGGCGCGCCCGAGTTCTTTACGCATGGCAGCAAGCTGTTGCTGGCGCCGTATGACCCCCAGCAGAACGAGCGCCCCGGGCAGTTGACGCCGTCGGGGGTCCGGTCGCTGGTCGAGAAACGCAGTGACATCCACTACCCCAAGCCACGGGTCGTGAGCATTACGCAGCCGACGGAGCTGGGCACGCTGTACACGCTGGACTCGGTCCGCGCGATCGGCGAGACCTGCCGGGAGCTGGGGCTGAAGCTTCACATGGACGGCGCGCGTTTCGCCAACGCGGTCGCGGCGCTGGGCGTTTCGCCTGCGGAGGTCACGTGGAAGTCGGGGGTCGATGTGCTCTGCTTCGGCGGGACCAAGGCTGGGATGCCCGTGGGTGACGCGGTGGTCTTCTTTGACAAGCGTGTTGCGGAAGAGTTTGACTACCGGTGCAAGCAGGCGGGGCAGCTGGCGTCCAAGATGCGTTTCCTGGCGGCCCCTTGGGTGTCGATGCTGGAGGACGGTGCCTGGCTCCGACACGCGGCGCACGCCAACGCAATGGCGGAACGTTTGGCCAATGGGCTGGCGGCGTTGGACGGGGTCGAGTTGATCCGTCGGCGGGACGCGAACGCGGTGTTTGTCAGCTTGAGTGACAAAATCGCAACGCGGCTGCGGGAGGGCGGCGTGCAGTACTACAGCTTCATCGGCGGAGGCGCGCGGTTGATGTGTTCCTGGGCGACTCGGCCCGGGGAAGTCGACGCGCTGCTGGCGTTGGCCGCAGGCGACTGCAGATAGCAGCTAGGAGGGACGGGGTTGTCGGACTTGGGCAGGACTCAGGCTTGCAGGTCGTCTTCGCCCAGGCTGTCGTCCTCGGCGTGCTCGTTGAGCATCTTGCGGAGGTACTCGTTTTCGCGCCGAGTGGCTTCAAGGTCAAAGACAAGATACTTGACGCTGAGGCGGAGATAGTCCAGCGATTCCTGCAGGCTGCCCATGGTCTTGCGGAGCTTGGCATGCCGGGCCTGCGTGGCTTCGGCGAGTTCCTTGAGCTTGGCCTGCTCGTCCTCGGGCAGGTGCTGGATTTCGCCGAGCAGGTGGCTGAGTTTGGTTTGGAAGTCTTGTTCATTCATGGCTGATCTCCTGTCCGCATCCGGGCGGCGTGTGGTTGTTCAGAATCAACCACATCTGCCGCCGAACAGGCGAACGAACAGTATCGCTTTTTCTAAACCCCTGTGTCAATGATGCTTAATGCTCAAAATCAGTTATCGGGGCTGGTCGGATTATACGGACCTGTGGTCTGTATACCACGTAAAAAGCCCCGGCACACGGGCTGGGGCTCCTTAGGAAACGCTTGCGATCTAGGAGGGGGGCGTCACTCGCCGCGGAGGCTGGGGCGACGCGGGGTCTGGGGCAGCTCGGCAGCGGACGAAGTGGTTGTTTCGTTCGCTGAGCTGGTGCTGGAGTCGGTGGAGGCTTCGTAGGGCTCGATCTCTGCCTGCTCGCTGCGCTCGGTCTGGACTTCCGCGTGGTAGGTCTCGCGATCGATGAAAGCGACGTCGGCCAGGGTGAAGTCCTGCCCGCCTTGCGTGAACGCGCGGACCCGGTCGGGGACGTAGGCCAGGGGCGTCGCGTCGGGCAGATCGCGGTTGCGGAGCTCGGTGAGTTGGGTGCCGTTGACCTGGTTGTAGGTCGCGAGGGCTTGAGCTTCGGTGAGGGTGTCCGGCACGCGGGCGCGGAACACGCCGGTGTTGGGGTTGTACCAGAGGCCAGCCTGCAGGTTGTTGCGCAGGATCGGGTCCGGCGGGTCCATCCGCATATCGCCGGGGGGCGCGACGTCCAGCCACGGCCGATCGTTTTCGGCCAGCAGGTTTTCCGAGGCCGCCTCGCCGCCGAACCATTCGGGCAACACAAACAGCGGGTAGCCGGCTTCGCTGAGCTCGACTTCGCCGACCTTGCCCAGTGCTTCGTAGTACTGCAGCTCGATCTGCATGCCGGCAAGGCGTTCCGCCTGCAGGTCTGCGGTGGTCGCCTGGGCCTGGTCGCGGTTGCGGTAGAACAGGGCGCCAAAGGCGATGCCCACGACCATCAGCACCATCAGGATGTCCATCACTCTTCGCATCGGTTGCTCGAAAACAAGGTGACTGGCGTTATGGACTATCGGAAACACCGCCGGGGTCGTCGAGACGGATCGCGGGGTGATCGGGGTACGGGCTGACGAAGCGCGGCGCAGGCGTTGCGATCGTTACAGACGGAAACAAAACCGCCGCGTCGTTTGGGACGCGGCGGCGTGTTCGATTCGTAGTTGGGCGGAAGGCTTACACCATCAAGGTCGCGGGCTGCTCGAGCATCTGACGGAGGCCGGCGAGGTATTCGGCGGCGAGGGCGCCGTCGATGACGCGGTGGTCGCCCGAGAGCGTGACGTTCATCTGGTGGCCGATGACGATCTGGTCCTGGCCGTCGATCTGACGGACGACCGGCACCTTGTTGGCGGCCCCGACGGCGACGATCGCGGCGTTGGGCGGGTTGACGATCGCGTTGAACTGCGTCACGCCGTACTGCGGCATGCCGAGGTTGGAGATGGTGATCGTGGAATCGCTCATCTCGTTGGGCGTCAGGCCGGACTCGCGGGCCTTCTTGGCCAGGGCTTTGATCTCGGCGCTGATCTGACGCAGGCCCTTGTTCTGGACATCGCGGACGACCGCCACGACTAGGCCGCCGCCGCGTTCAGCGGGCAGGGCGATGGCGGTGCCGACGTTGACCGAGCCGTGGTGTTGGATCGCGTCGCCGGTCCAGGAGGTGTTGATGCCGGGGTACTGGACCGCCGCGAGGGCGACGGCACGGGTGATGAAGTCGTTGACCGAGAGCTTGATGCCCTGTGACTCGAGCTGCTTGTTCAGCGTGCTGCGGAGCTCGATCAGCGGGTCCATGTTGACGGCGACGCTGACCTGGAAGTGGGGGACGGTGGTCTTGGACTCGACGAGGCGCTTGGCGATGGTCTTGCGCATGCCCGAGACGGCTTCGGTGCGGGCTTCGAGCGTGCCGCCGGTGACGGTGGGGACCGGGGAAGCCGGCGCGGCGGGTTGGACGGGGGCGGCGGGCGTGGGGGCTGCAGCGGGCTTGCCGTTGACTGCCGAGAGGACGTCACGCTTGATGATGCGACCGTCGGGCCCGGTGCCGGTGACGGTGGACAGGTCCAGGCCGTGCTCATCGGCGAGCTTGCGGGCCAGGGGGCTGACGCGGACCCGGCCGGCGGGTGCCGAGGCGGTGGCGGCCGGTGCGGCAGCGGGTTCGCTCGCGGCGGGGGCGTCATCGGCTTGGGGTGCGGCGGCGGCGGGCGCGGGGTCGGCGTTGGCGGCGTCTTCGATGGACTCGCCGTCCTCGGCCAGGATCACGATGGCGTCGCCGACCGCGACGGTCTTGCCTTCATCGACCAGCACCTTGGCGACCGTGCCGTCGTCGAAGCCTTGGAGTTCCATGGTGGCCTTGTCGGTTTCGACGTCGGCCAGGACGTCGCCGGCGGAGATCTTGTCGCCGACCGCGACGTTCCACTTAACGAGGGTGCCCTCTTCCATCGTGTCCGAAAGGCGGGGCATGGGGATCGTGATCGGCATCGCGCGGCTCCTGAAAACGGGTGGCCACTCATCCTAGCACGTCAGATCGTCTAGGGGAGTCGCCGAAAAACTGTTCCTGTTAGACGGGTGCGGGGCGCTTCGGGGCTTAGCGCATGACCTGCTGTTCGCCCAGGGGTTCGACGCGGACGGCGCCGGGGTTGATCGCCGGGCCGGGCGTGCTGTAGGTGAGCATCAAGCTGCGGCGGACGCGGACATCGTTGCCGGTCAGCGGGTGCCGGATGGCCTGGGTTTCGCCGGACAAGCCTTCGATGAACACGTTGAACTGATCGACATCGGCGGGGAACGCGGGCCAGATCACGACGGACTGGCGGGCGTAGTCTTCGCCGTCCAGCAGCGGGCCGACCATCTCGATCGGGCTGACGAGGAAGGGGCTGGCCTCCCGGCGAGCGATCTCGGCGTAGACGTAGGCCGGCACACCCCGGCCGGCGGTCAGCAGGTCGCCGCGATCGCTGGCGATGGTGAACTCGGGCGTGAAGAATTGCCGACGCCGGGTGTGGTTCGTCACGGTGTACTTGAGGTACCAGTAGTTCTCGGTTGTGCCCGAAGGGGTTTCCACGGCGATCAACCGGGGCGTGGTGTATTCGATGTCTAGCTGCCAGGCGTTGCTGGCGAGGTCCGGCCGAGGGTACGCCAACGCGGGCTGGACCCAGAGGCACGCCAACGCCAAGACCAGCAGGGCAGGCAGACGACGGAAGAAGGTCACCGCAACGGGAGTCAACGCAACAGGGCTCATAAACACCTCAGGCAAAGCGGCCGGTTCGTTTCGAAGATCACACGGATCGGGCTTGTGCATTCCCAGGGGCCATCCCACCGGCCCGATCGCTCACAGAAGCGATATCTTACGGCACCCTACCCCGGCCTTCCAGCCCCGCCGACCCCAGCCTCTTCTGCCGCATGACTCAGCCCAACGCCAGCCAGTACCAGCGCGTGCCTCGAGCGGACCTCCGCCGGGGGCTGGCGTTGCTGCTGACCGGTCGGCCGGACGCCAGCGACCCGGCGGTCGAGCCCTTCCTGGCGTTCGCTCAGCAGCAGCGCTTGTCGCTGGACGAGCTCTGGGTGGCGACGCAGGGCTCGCGCTGGTGCACCGCGGCGTTGTTGATCACGTCGCCGGGACGCGCGGGGATGTTGTTTGTCTCGCCTTTGCGTGACGCGGCGTTGGTGCCAGCACAGGTGGGGTTGATGGATGCGCTCTGCCGGGCCCAGCGGGCGGAGAAGGTCAAGCTCGTGCAGTCGCTGTTGGACATGGACCAGCATGACGCGGTGGAGATCGCTCAGCAGGCGGGGTTCGAAGAGCTGGCCACGCTGTCGTACCTGCAGCGTGCGGCGAGTCACCCGCATCGGCCGTTGGACCTGGGCGATCCTGAGTTCAGCGTGTTGCCCTGGTCCGAAGATCGTCGGCCGGACTTTGAGCGAGCGATCGAGTCGAGCTACATCGAGACACGCGACTGCCCGGGGCTTCTGGGCCTGCGGACGATCGAAGACATCATCGAGGGGCATAAGGCCACCGGAGACTTCCACCCCGAGCTGTGGCACCTGATCCGCTGCCACGATGAACTGGTCGGCATCATGCTGCTGTCGGAGGTCCCGCCGCGTCGGGCGATGGAGCTGGTGTACCTGGGGATCGCGCCGGCCTGGCGGGGCAAGGGGCTGGGGCGGCGGCTGGTGCGGTATGCGCTGGGGCTGACCGGGGCGCGGGGGCAGGATGTGTTGATGCTGGCGGTCGATGAAGACAACGAGCCGGCGTTGAAGCTTTATCGGGCATTAGGGTTTTCCGTGACATCTCGCAAGCGGGCGATGATCCGCCGGATTGAATCTTGAAAACCTGGCTTTTTATCCACACAAGGCTCTAACCCGTGGATAACCGGCGGATGAAAATTTTTGCAGTGTGCTAATGGCTTGTTTTTCCAAATGCTTTGGATGTCAAGCGGTGTTACCGGCCCAAAGGGGCATGGCAAACGCACGCGGTTGGGGGTATCTTCGACTCCCGCGTTAAGGACAACCGCGAACGCGGACGACCGGTCGATCGGGGACGTCGAATGGAATGAGACGCCGACGCCGCCGCCCGCGTGTGAGGAAGAGGACGGACCCATTACGAGTCTTGGTTTCACCCGGCAGGGCGCTCCGAAAGAATGCCCGCCTGCCGGTTTGTCGCGGCGGCAGGCCGCGCGATATCGCTGAAACGCCGAACGAAGGATGGCAGTGGCCTCAGAAATGTCCACCAACCCGGGCGCGATTGCTGCGCGCATTACTGAACGACTCAAGGAAGAAGTCGGCCCGCAACGCTACGACCGAGTCTTCTCCAGCTCGACCCAACTGGGCGTCAGCGCCGCTCAGGCCAGCGACGCCCCCTCGCTCTGCGTCGCTGTGCCCAGCCGGTTCGTCGCGGACCTGATCGATCGGCAGTTCGGTCAGAGCCTCCGCCGAGTCGCGAACCAGGAACTGGGCGATCAAGCAGAGCTCCGGTTTGAAGTCGACCCCGAACGCTTCCCGCGTCAGCACGACAGCAAGCCCGCCACGCCCGCCAATCAGGTCCAGGCCGCTGCGAAGCCCTTGGCGGCCCCGGCGACCAAGCCCCGGGCGGCGTTCCGGCATCGCCTGAAGGACTTCATCATCGGCGACTGCAACGCGCTGGCGTTTTCTGCCGCTGAACGGGTTGCGACGCACGCCACCGACCCCGAAGCCAACGCGCCGTCGCCCCTGTTCATCCACGGCCACTGCGGGCTGGGCAAAACCCACCTGCTGCAGGGGCTCTGCCAACGGGCCCGCCAACTGCACCCGCAGGCCAAGGTCGAGTACACGACCGGCGAACGGTTCACCAACGACTTCATCCACGCTGTCCGCACGCAGAAGCTCGACGCGTTCCGTGCCCGCCTGCGGGGGTTGAACCTGCTGGCGATCGACGATGTGCAGTTCATCGCCGCCAAGGAGAAGACGCAGCAGGAGTTCCTGCACACGTTCGAGCAGATCGAGCTTGGCGGGGCCCGTGTTGTGCTGGCCGGCGACACACACCCGCGTCAGATCCAGCACTTCTCCGATGCGTTGGTCAGCCGGTGTTTGCGAGGCCTGGTGGTCGAGGTCGCCGAGCCCGACGAGACGACCCGCGCGAAGCTGGTGGCGGAGTTGGGGCGTCGGCAGGGACTGGTGTTTGAGCCCTCGGCGGCTGAGCGTTTGGCGGTGTGCTACCCCGGCTCGGTCCGCGAGCTACAGGGGGCGATCACGAAGCTGCACGCGCTGGCGACGCTGGACCAGCGCGACGCAACCAACCCGTCGCCGACGATGGCGATCGGGCATGCCTGGGTTGATCGTCTGACGCGTCACGACACCGCGGTCGCGCCGGTGAAGCCGATCCGCTGCAGCTTGATCTTGAAGGAGGTCGCCGACGCTTTGGCGGTGCCGGTCGAGCAGGTGCTGGGCCGAAGCCGGCATCGGCATGTCGTGCTGGCGCGCACGCTGTTCTGCTACCTGTCGCACAAGCTGACGTCGTTGAGTTATCCGGAGATCGCCCGGTCGATCGAACGCCGGAACCACTCGACGATCATCACCGCGGTACAGCGGTTTAAGAAGCAACTGGAACACAACGAGCCGGTCATGACCGCGGTGGACGCCGACCCGGTGACCCCCACGGCGTTGGTCGATCGGCTGACGGCCCGCATCCGCCGCGCGAGTTAGCGCGGCGGGTTGCCTTGCGGCGCATGACGCGCTGCAGACGGATCGCTGCTTGTGAACGGATTCGCATCCTCCGGCTCGGCACCCCCATGGAAGGGGGGCCGGGCTTTTTTCGTGGCGGTTCAAGGGAAGCCTGGAGCAGCAACCGCGCGTAAAAAAACCCCGACGGGGGTCGGGGTTTGAAGTGGGCAGTGGTGGATTCGAACCACCGTAGGCTTTCGCCAGCAGATTTACAGTCTGCCCCGTTTGGCCGCTCCGGCAACTACCCAAGGCCTTTGCCTGCCCGATTGGGCGAGCCGGGAAAGATATCACATCGGCTCGCCGGGGACAATGCCTACAATCTTGCATGCGCCTAGCTTCTTGTTTACGCAATATTTGCATTGCAGATGACCGATAAGACCGGTAGCATTCTCACGCACTCAGGCCTCGGGTTCTCAAGTAGAGGTTGCCCATGACTGCCGCAGTTTGTCCTCTGAATAGTCAGGTGTTGGTCCTCAACAAAATGTGGATGGCGGTCCGCGTCGTCGATGCCCGGCGGGCTTTTACCCTGCTGTGCAAGGACCTCGCGGAAGTCATCCGGGTCGATGACGGCTCGTACACGGGCTACGACTTTGACTCCTGGACCGACATCACCGCAGCCCGCGAGCGTTTCGAGCACCTCAGCGAGGACCACTACGAATGGGTCTCGACGGTGCGGTTTGATGTTGCGGTGCCCAAGATCATCCGCCTGCTGGGCTACGACCGCCTGCCCGAGCAGTCGGTGAAGCTCAACCGCCGGAACATCTACGCCCGGGACCACAACCGTTGTCAGTACTGCGGCCAGAAGTTTCCGACCAGCGAGCTGTCGCTGGACCACGTGGTGCCCCGGTCGCAGGGCGGCGGGAACAGCTGGGAGAACCTGGTCTGCTGCTGCGTGCGTTGCAATGCTGCCAAGGGTGGCCGCACGCCCAAGCAGGCCAAGATGGACCTGATCCGCCCGCCCAAACGGCCGCGACGGAACCCGGTGCTCGCCGCCCGGATGGGGCATGACAAGTACGCCTCCTGGAAGCAGTTCCTGGACAACGCGTACTGGTCGGTCGAGCTTCGATAGGCGCAACGGTGTTGAGCTGATTGTTGTGATTGATCCGGTTATGCCGGGGACGGCTGTGGGTTTGTGCGGGCTGTAACGCCTTGGTTTGAAGGTGTCTTGGCTGGCGCGGGCCTATGGGCTAAGTCGGTGGGGCGGGTCTCCGATGTGAACTTAGAGAACTTGGGCAACCTGCCCGCGCGGTTGATCCGCCGCGTCCAGCCGATCGGAGGGCCACATGGCCACACAAGATTCAACATCCCAGGAACTGGCCGACAAGCAGGTCTTCACCACCGGCGAGGCGGCCGAGCTTTGCAAGGTCTCTCAGCAGACCATCATCCGTTGCTTCGACGCCGGTCGACTCAACGGCTTCCGGGTGCCCGGCTCACGGTTCCGGCGGATCCCCCGCGAGGAACTGATCAAGTTCATGAAGGACAACGGCATCCCCACCGAGACGCTCAACGGGGGCAAACGCCGCATCCTCGTCGTCGATGACGACCCGCAGATCGTCGAGTTGTTCATCGACCTGCTCAGCAACAACCCACGCCTGGAACTCAAGACCGCAGCCAACGGCTACGACGCCGGCGTGCTCACCGAACAGTTCAAACCCGACCTGATGATCCTGGACTACATGCTCCCGGACATCAACGGGAACAAGGTCTGCCAGACCGTCCGCCAAAACCCGGCCCACAAGGACACGAAGATCCTCTTCGTCTCGGGTGTCGTAGACCCCGACGGGGTCAGCGAGCTGATGGACGCGGGCGCGGATGACTTCCTGAAGAAGCCGTTTGACATTGACGAGCTGATGGGACGCATCCACAGCCTGCTCGAGTTGGCGTGATCACCGGACCGACTCCCCCCTACACGGGGCGCTTATGACCGTTGCTGAAACCACCAAGCCCCAGCGGATCGAGTTGATCCTGCGTCAGATTGATGCGCTGCCGACGTTGCCGTCGGTCGCGACGCGCCTGTTGCAGCTGACCGCCAGTGATGAATCCAATGCGCGGCAGGTGATCGACTTGATCGCTGCGGACCCGGCGATGACCGCGAAGGTGCTGGCGTTGTGCGGCAAGGCCGACAAGGGGGTGGACTCCCATGCCCTGACGATCGACAAGGCGGTGGTGCTCCTGGGGTTCAACGCGATCCGGAACGCGGTGCTGTCGCTGAAGGTGTTTGAGCTGTTTGATCGCCCGCAGGCGTCGCCGCAGGAACAGACTGAAGACGACTTGCTGGATGCGCGGTTCGACCGCCCGGCGTACTGGATGCACTGCCTGGCGGTGGCGGTAATTGCCGAGCGGCTGGCCAACGCGCACCCGGACCCGGAAGTCCGGGCCGATGAAGCGTTCGTGTGCGGCCTGCTGCATGACATCGGCAAGCTGGCGCTGGACTACGTGCTGCCGAAAAGCTTCGGCCGGGTCGTGGAACTGACGCAGAACAATCAGGGCAACATCGCCGAGCTGGAACGCAAGATCCTCGGCATCGACCACCACACCGCAGGCAAAAGGCTCGCGGAACAGTGGGGCTTGCCTCATCGGCTGCAGGACGCGATCTGGCTGCATGGCACGCCGTTTGACGCGTTGCCCAAGCTCGAACACAAGCACCTCGTCGGCCTGATCGGGCTGGCGGACCTGCTGGCTCGGCAGCAGCACCTGGGGTACTCGGGCAACTTCCGGTACCACAGCGATCCATCAGAACTGGCGCAGAAGCTTGGCCTGGACGCGCGAGCAGTCGAAAGCGCCACGGACAACCTCTACGACGATGTGCACGCCCGTGCAGCGGGGCTGGGTTTGGACGACACGCCTTCGCGCGAGCTGTATATGCAGTCGGTCCAGCGCGCCAACGAAGCGTTGGGCAAGCTGAACGCTCAACTGGAGAAGCGCGGCCGACAGTCGGCGATGCAGCAACGCGTGCTGGAGACGGTGGCGCACTTCCACCAGCAGGCGGGCCAGGCGCAGAACGTCAACGACGTTCTGCACGCGGTGGCGTTGTCCGCCCGGTCACTGTTTGGGCCGGGCTTCTGGGCGGCGGTCTTCCCCGGTGCGCCCAAGGGCTTTGAGGACGACCACCACGACGATTGGCTGTTCACGCAGTTCTCGCCGGAGGCGGAGCCGGTGCAGTCGGTCTATGTCGAGAAGCCGCCTTACGCGCCGGACCTGTCGATGATCGATCCGACGCAGACGATGGGGCTGAACCTGATGGGGATCCTGCCCTGGCTGTCGGACTACCTGATGCAGGCGGAGGACCTCCGGTCGGTGCAGATCCTGCCTTTGCCTTGCAGCTGGGGTACCGCGGCGTTGCTGTTGCATGATCAGAAGCAGTTGTTGCCACAGACGCTGACCGCCTGCCTGGCGGGGGCGTGGGGCGGTGCGATTGCATCCGCGGCCCGTCACGACGGCGCCCGGCGCATGGGTGAAGAGCTCGCGCAGGCCAACGCGGCCCTGGCCGAGGCGCAGGACCGGCTGCTTCAGCAGGCGTCGTTGGCTCGGCTTGGGCAGATGGCGGCGGGCGCGGCCCACGAGATGAACAACCCGTTGGCGGTGATCTCCGGACGTTCGCAGCTTCTGTCCATGTCGCTGACCCCCGGGACGAAGGAACAGAAGACCGCGCTGACGATCTTCAAGGAATCCCACCGGCTGAGCGACTTGATCACCGCGCTCCACTTGTTTGCGGACCCGCCCAAGCCACAGAAGAAGCCGATTGATCTGGAAGCGTTGGTGGACGAGACGGTGAAGCAGGTCCGCAATGAGAGCGCACAGACCAAACGACACGAAGAAGTGCAGATCGGTTTCAGCGTCAAAGGCCCGATACCACAGGTTCGCGCCGATGCGGACCATCTTCGTCGGGCGCTGAAGGAATTGTTGCTGAATGCAGTGCAGGCGAATCCTCAGGAAACGGTGCAGGTATCGGTCTCCGAAGCGATGAGCGCGGAAGACCCCGGGCGTCGGGTTGTGCGGATTAGCGTGACCGACGATGGGGATGGCATGACGCCTGAGGTGCTGGAACACGCGATGGACCCGTTTTTCTCCGCCAAGGCCGCCGGCCGGCGTGTGGGGATGGGCCTGCCCCGAGCGAATCAACTGATATCGGCCCAAGGCGGGTCGTGCCAGTTGCGCAGTTTGCCGGGCAAAGGAACGACGGCAACTTTGACCTTGCCGGTGTAGGGCGTTTTTAGATACGCCGATACGTCGGTCACAGGAGGTCCGGCTAGGAGAGCCGGCATACAGGGAAAGAGGGAGCCCCCCGCTTGGTTCCCGAGCCAGGAGAATGCGTTGACCCGTCCCCCCCATGACAAGCCCGCCCAGGGGCAACAGACCAAGGCCGGTAAGGCCAAAGCCCGCAAGCCGCTTCAGGTGTTGCTGGTCGACTTGAAGCCCGAGGTGTGCGACGTCGTCGAGCAGCTCACCCGTCGCCATGACGCGGTGCGGATCAGCACCTGCAAGACGCTTGCCGAAGCACGCCAGCGTTTGGCGGACGGCCCGGTCGACCTGGCGTTGATCCACGACGACGCGCCCGATGGTTCGGGCCTGTCGCTGGCTGAAGAATTGGACCGCTCGCGCAAGATCACGAAGACCATCGTGGTCAGCGATGCCGCCGACGCCGAACAGGCGGTCGCGGCGATCCGCGCGGGGGCCGCAGACTTTGTGACTCATGCCGAGTTGCTGGACGACAGCCTCGATGCGTTGGACGAACGGCTGCAGAAGCTGATCCAGCGGCACAAGCACGACAAGCAGAAGGCCCAGCGGGTGCGCCGCCTCCGCCGAGTCTGCCGGAAGCTGAATGATGCCCGCCAGGAAGTCGCCGATCAGGTCGAGCACCTGTGCACGGACCTGGTCGCGGCCTACCAGGAGCTGGCGGAACAGGTCCACGAAACACAGCACCAGCAGACCTACCAGTCGTTGGTTGAGGGCGAGCTAGACTTCGAGTCGCTGCTTCGGAAGACGCTGGAGTACATCGTTGAACAGGTCGGCCCGACGAACGCGGCGATCTTCCTGCCGACGACGCCGGATGAGTACTCGCTGGGCGGGTACGTGAACTACGACTGCGGCAGCAACGGCCCGGACTTCCTGCTGCAGCACTTGGCGGATGTGCTGGCTCCCCGTCTGGCAGAGCAGCCGGACCTGGTGGTGCTCAGCGATGAGCGGGCGTTGCAGCATTGGCTCGGCGACGACGCGAGCTGGCTCGAAGGTAGCCACGTGGTCGGCATGCCCTGCATGGACCGCGACGAATGCCTGGGCGTGGTCGTGCTGTTCCGCGACGCCAGCAACCCGTTCACCCAGGCCGCTGCCGAAACGCTGCACGGCATGGGACCGATTCTCGCCACCGCGCTGGCGAAGGTCATCCGGGTCCACCACCGGGCCCTGCCCGAGCCGGACAGCGATTCTGACTACGGCTCGTGGGACGATAATCTCGCGGCATAACCGGGAATGGATTGGCGTCCTACGGGGTTAGGCCCCTAGCGGCTTGGCTTGGTGCCAACGCCTGCCTAGGGTTTGCCTATGCGACTGCCATCTGTCCTTCTGATCACCTGCGCCACGCTTTGGCTGGGAGCCTGCGGGCCCCCGGCCCAGCTCGTGGCGATCGATTCGTACCTCCGTCCCGGCCTGACGCCTCACTACTTCAGTGCGCCGGACGACCCGCGCTTTGATCCGCAGGCGGTCTCCCTGCTCCAGCAGGCACGCGACGCCGAGCAACAAGACGACGCGCAGGCGGCTTCTCTGTACCTGCAGGCGGCTCGCGCGGTGTACCAGACGGCCCGGGAGGACCCCGAGCTGCGGACCGCCGAGCTGCGCGAGTTGTACAACCGCGCGGTGGCGGGCTTTGTGCGGACCCGGGGGCACACCACCGATCTGGTCCGCTTCGAGCCGCACCCGTTCGCGCTGGACCCCGCCTCGTTTGACGAGTTGATTCCCGCGGGCGATCGGCGTGTGCTGGGGTTTCGCCACCATCACGTGCGCACCGGCGTCGGCGCCCCGTTGATCGGCGTGCATCACACCGACTCTGACATCCCGGCCGAGGCCCACTACCCCCCCGAGGGCTTGTACCAGCCGGTCACCGCCTTTATCCGTTTCGCCAACAACTCGGAAGCCGACGCTTCAGAAGCCGACAAGCCGGTGTTCTTCTTGCTCGACGTCCGCCGGGCCCAGCAGGTGGATGTGTTAGGCGAGCCCGCTTCGCTTGCGGCAGACTTCACCGCGCCGTACGCGATGTTGATCGCCAACAACGAGATTCAACGGCTGGGTCGGCGTGGGTTGATGAACCCCGCGGTGTTGGATGATCGCCTGGGCGTGTACATGATGGAGCCCTACGACCCGGACAAGACGCCGGTGCTGATGGTCCACGGCCTGATGGCCACGCCGATCATCTGGTCCGAAATGACCAACGACCTCATGGGCGACCCGCAGCTGCTGGACCGCATCCAAGTCTGGCACTACTTCTACCCGACCGGCCCGTGCCCGGTTTACACCGCCTACCTGTTGCGGGATCAGCTCGAACAGATGCGGGCGATCTATGACCCCGAACAGGATGACCGCGCGTTCAAAGACCTGATCGTCATCGGCCACTCGATGGGCGGCATCCTGTCCCGCACGCTCGTGACCGATTCGGGCAGCGCGGTTTGGGACACGATGTTTACCGCTCAGCCCGACGAGCTGGCGGGCGACACGACCCAGCGGGAGTTGACCAAGAACGTCTTGATGTTCTCGCCGCACCCGGGGGTCTCGCGTGTCGTGTTCATTGCCACGCCGCACCGCGGCTCGAACCTAGCGAACAGCCCGGTGGGATGGATCGGTGATGCTGCGGTCTCTTTGCCCGAGGGTTGTGTCGAAGGCGTCCGCGACTTTGCCGAAGCGAACAAGACCCACCTTACGCCCAGCGTCGGCCGGCGCACTTTGGCTGGGCCATACTCGTCCATCGATTCGCTGGAGCCCAACGCGCCGGTGATCAGCGCCCTCAGCGAGTTGCCGATTGCCGAGCACGTCCACGCCCACTCCATCATCGGCACACGCACAACCTATGGCACGCAGAACCCGCAAGGGACAACCGACGGTGTGGTTGCCTATTGGTCCAGCCATCTCGAAGGCGTGATCAGTGAAGCGCTGGTGCCCAGCAATCACATGGCCCAGCAGCACGAAGAATCGATCGACGAGGTCCGCCGCATCCTCCGGGAGCACTTCGGGCTGCCCGAGCCGGAGGACGAAACGTCGCCCGAGGTGGACGTTGATGACGAAGCCCTGTTTTGATCGGCTTGATCTAGAACGACCAGGGTTTGGCGGTGGGTTGGCCGGCGTAATGGCTGAGGATCCAATCCACCCAGGCCGAGGATGCCTTTAGGCCGCCCGGCCGCGAGGTTTGATGCCACTGTTGCTCGAAGGTTTCGCGCAATGGGTGTAGCGTCTCCGCCAGGGCCCGTCGGGTGGTTTCGGGCAGCGCACACAACGGTGTGTCGGCGTGGGCTAAGCGGTGCAAAGCTTGCACGCAGACATGGTCCATCATTCCGCCTGCCCAACGCAAGGCTTCGGCGTGTGGTCCGGCGCCCAAGCCCGTCCATGTGTTGTGGATTTCTGCGCGGCAGGTGTCCAGCGTTTCGCTTGTGATGCCATTGAATGCTTCGCTGTTTCCGCAATCATTCGGCCGAAGCCAAAGGTCGAACAAGGCCGATTGATTCGACATGAGCCGGCCGGCGTGGGTGTAGACCTCCCCCAACGCCAGCGCCGCAGCACCGATCGATTCGCCGTCAAACGCAAAACGGTCCAGCCTCGCTGCGAGGTCAAATGGGTCGTGGTTTTGCGTTATGCACCAGCTCACGCCCGCGCCGTACGCGAAGCCCGGCAGCGAGACGGTCATCGGCTGCAGGTGGCCGTTGTCGCCCCAGTCGGTGATCAGGTAGCCCCCGCATGCGTGCTGGATCGCGTGTTCCGCAGCATGCTTGAGGTTCTGGAGCATGTTGGTAGTCCGCCCGCCGAACGTGTTCCAACTCGACGTGCCCGGGCAGGCCCAGCATGCCACGCCCGCTTCGGCGAACTTCGCAAACCCCTCTGCGGTGGGTTGGTCGGCTTCGTAGCCCCAGTGCAACGCGACGACATCCTCGGGCAGTTCGCCCGCCAGCGCTGGGTGCTGTAACACGATGTCGCCCCAGAACTGCATCCTGCTCCCTCGGGCTTGAATCAGCTCGTGCACCTGTAGCAGGAAGTCCAGGTACACCCGGCCGATGCCCCGGGCTTCGCAGGCCGCTTGGCTCTGGCCCTGCCCAAGGTCGAACGTCTCATCGCAGCCGACGTTGACGATCGAGGATTGAAAGCAAGGCAACAGCTGACCGTAAAGGTCAGCGAGCAAGCCCGGGCAGCGCGGGTCGGCGGGGTTCAGCGTGAACGGGAAAGGCTTGTGCCCGCTGTAGGGGTGCTCAAACCCGTCGGGGCAGCAGGCCAACGCGCGGTAGGGTTCATGCATCAGCCAGCGCGTCATGTGGCCGAAGGAGTTTTGGTTGGCCGCGAGCTCGATATGCCGGGCCCGGCAGTACGCATCCAGCTCGCGCACCTCGTCGGGCGTCATGGGCGAAGCGTCCTGCCAAACGGTTTCGTGCCCGGCATAGGCGAACGTGTGTTCGGTGTAGAGCTGTAGGTGGTTGATCTTCCAGGACGCCAGCTTGTCCACCAACGCGAACAGCGTCCGCATCGTCGGCACGCGGTTTCGGGAGATGTCCAGCATGACGCCCCGCACCGGAAGGTCCGGCCAATCCCGGATCGTGAGGCTCGGCACGCGCCCCGCGTCGTCGGCTTGTGCCTGGATTTGTTGCAGCGTTTGCTGGCCATAGAACAACCCCGCTGCGTCATGGGCGACCAAGAGCGTTTGCTCAGCCGTGATCGTCAGGCGGTAGCTCTGCGGCTGATCGAGCGCGGTCGGGTCGATCTGTTGGGTCAGTGGGCCGGGCGTGATCGGTCCCTGGGGGAACAGCGCCAGCGATTGCGGGTACGGCAACAGCAATAGGTCGGCCATGCGTGGATGGTACGGCGCTAGGCGGCAGCGCGTTCAGCTTGCACATCGTTGAGCGTGGCGCTGAAGATCGGTTTGGGCGACAGCGTGTATTGATCGCGCTGGCGTTTGACCTTGTGGACCGTGAGTGTTTGGTCGTCGATCACGACCGCGCGCGGGCGTCCGGGGAAATGGAAGCTGCCGGTGTTGATGACGGTGCGCCAGCCGATCGGCCAGACGCCTTGCCGGTGCGAGTGGCCGAAGACGATGAACTTGGTCTGCGGCGCGTAGCGTGCAGCGAGCAGGGCGGCGGCGGTTGGCGCGTGCTTCCAGTACTGGCAGATCCGTCGGACCCGGCTGGGGTGCAGCAGCAGCGAGATCAGGCGTTCGGAATGCGAGGAGTTGAGAAACTGCGTGTGCCCGACATATTGCGAGACGAGCAGCCGGCCTTCGAGGGTGTCCCGGTGGTCGTCGTCGAGCTGGCGCAGGCCGTCGCGGGCTTCGATCTCCAAGCCCGCTGCATCATCCACCCAGGGGACCACCGCAGGGTGAAGCACATCGCCGTGCGTCACCAGGATCTGCCCGTCGGCGAGGGTGAGGTGGCGTTGATCGTTCAGGTAGGCGTCGTGGTTGCCGGAGATCAGGTCCAGCTCGATGTCCAGTTCGTCGCAGATCGACTGGAGCTCGAGCACAGCGCGGGCGGCGTCGGCGCGGAGGGCGGGGGCCTGGAGTTCGGCGACATCGCCGTTGAGCACGAGCCGATCGGCGCGTTGGATGATCGGCCGGAGCGAGGCCGGGCTCGGTGTGCGTCGGCCCGGGGCGCCGAAGTGGGTGTCCGAGAGGATGATGGTGCGCATACCGATCGCGGGTCCTGACCGATCTAAGGCGGGTTAGGGCTTACCCGAGACATCGGCTGGAATCAGGAACGGGCTTAGGGCACTAGGCGATAGCCGCCGAGTTCTTCGCGGAGCTCAGCGATCGTGTGGGCGTCTGCCGCCAGATCGGCCTCAACGCCGGTCATAAACGTGGCAAAACGCTCGACCCGGCTGTGGATCGGCAGGACGAGGTGGTCGTTCGTTGCCAGAGCGGCGGTCTCGACGCCCCAGATGTCGACGTCGGTCAGCGTGTTGCTGAGGCCCGACAGCGCGCCGTCGAGGCGGTCGATGTAGGGCGTCACCGAGCCCGCCCACACCGAGGCGGTTTGCATGGGGCTTTCCATCGCTTCGATGGCTTCCAGCCAAGCGTTGACGTTTTCCGGGGTCGGGTGCTCGCTGGCCGCGGCGTAGGTGTCCTGGACACGCTGCCAGGGCTCGGTGATGGATTGCACGGCAGAGAAGCCGTCGTCGATCTTGTTGGTCATCGCGGTGGTGAGTTCAGGCAGCTCCTGGGTCAACCGGTAGGCCAAGGCGGCGAGGGTCGGCGAGCCTGTCGTGCTGCCGGCACCCGCCCCGGCGGCGGCACCCAGGGCCTGCACCGCGATCTGGCCGGTGGTCGAATCGCTCAGCCAGGTGTTGAGTTCCTCCATGCGGGGCACGACCTCATCCCGGGCCGACTGCAGCGCGTCGCCGGCGGTGTCGGCCCAGCCGACCAGGCGTTCGGCGTCTCGGAGGTAGTGGCTCTGATCGATGCGCTGCTGAGCGATCGCCCAGGCTTCGGCGGCGGGCATCTCCGGCCGGGTGTCCGGGGCCTGGGGTTCGGCGACGACGGGCGGCGCGGGGGGTGCAGCGGGGCCCCAGACGCCGCCGTCCCGCGCGACCGCTAGGGCGCCCAGCGCGATGAAACCGACTACGACGAGCGCGGCCCAGATGACGCCGATGCGGAATGCGGTGTTGTCGTTCATGGTGTGCCCTCGGCGGCTTGACGTTTACAGCATACGCCCGGCCCGGTGCCGGACGCGAGAAAAACATCCAAGGGTTTGGCGGACATGGGAGCGGTGAGCGGATGGTTTCCAGAGTGGTCCGGTTGCCCGGCGGGGGGGGCGTTCTATGATGGCGGCCCCGGCGATGGCCGGCGGTAAGTACCCCCAAAGCAATCCCTTTTTCAAAGGACAGAGGACAGGACCATGCCCAGACGAGCAAAGATCGCGGTCATCGGTGGCGGAAACGTGGGCGCTTCGTGTGCCATGTGGGCAGCGAGCAAAGAACTGGGCGACATCGTGGTCGTCGACATCCCCCAGGCGGAGGGCATGGTCAAAGGCAAGATGCTGGACCTGGCCCAGTGCTCGCCGATCGAACGGTTTGATGCCACGCTCACCGGCACGACCGACTACGCCGACATCGCCGGCAGTGATGTGGTGGTGGTGACGGCGGGGCTGCCCCGCAAGCCCGGCATGTCGCGCGACGACCTGATCCAGACCAACGTGAAGATTGTCAAGAGCGTCAGCGAGAATATCAAGCAGCACGCGCCCGACGCGGTCGTGATCGTGGTCAGCAACCCGCTGGACGCGATGGTCTACACCGCCTGGAAGACGACGGGCTTCCCGACCAACCAGATCCTCGGCCAGGCGGGCTGCCTGGACGTGGCGCGGTTCAAGGCGTTCATCGCTATGGAAACGGGCTTCAGCGTCGAAGACATCAACGCCCTGCTGCTGGGCGGCCACGGCGACGACATGGTGCCCCTGCCCCGGTACACCAACATCGGCGGCATCCCGGTGACCGAGTTCATCAGCCCCGACCGCCTGAACGAGATCGTGGAGCGCGCCAAGAAGGGCGGCGGCGAGATCGTCGGCCTGATGGGTACCAGCGCGTACTACGCGCCGGCCAGCGGTGTGATCCAGATGGTCGAAGCGATCGTCAAGGACAAGAAGCGCATCCTGCCTTGTGCCTCGTTCTGCAACGGCGAGTTCGGGATCAACGGCCTGTTCGTCGGCGTGCCCACGCTGCTGGGGGCCGGCGGCGTCGAGAAGGTGATCGAGATCGACCTGAACGACGAAGAGCAGGCGTTGATGAAAGCCTCGGCGGACCACGTCGCTGAGCTGGTCAACGTCGTGACGGGCTTGTTCCCCGACCTGGCTTGAGTGTCCGGACAACTGGACATCGAACAACGCCAGGGTGTGTTTCGCATCCTGGCGTTTTCATGCGCGTCGGGGGTGATGTGGCGTCGGCCAAAAACGACACCGCCGCCGAGGTGCGGTCGGCGGCGGGTCGGGGATCGGGTCTCTCTTGTCGCAGGACTCAAAGCGTCACGAAACGTTCTGCAGAGTCGGGTTCCGGGCGACGTCCGGTGGGATCGGCGGGAGTTAAACTGGGGCGAACTAGCACAGGGCCAGGAACGTCAAGAAGGTCAGCAAAGCGATCTTCTTGCGGTAGGTGATCTGGTCCGGGTTGAAGCTGAAGAGCTTGAGCATTGCGTTCCTTTCAACGTCCGCCAAAAAGTTATCACAGGCCTGAGTCTAAAGGCAAAGAAATCTTAAATATTTTTTAAGGCTCAAATTGAAATGTATTTAGGTGAAACATTATCGGTCGGTAGGGGTTCCGGAATGGGGCGGATGTTGCGTCCGCACCACATCGTTATCCAAGCGGTGTGGGGTCTGGTGGTTCTGGTGAATCTGGGGGTTCCCGGCGAGTCCGCTGGGCAGGTGACGGTGGACCGCTCCCACGCGACCCGGGCTCAGATCCTTGCTGAGGGCTGGGCGCGGGGCGGCCGAGTGGATTTGGCGGCGGTCACGCCGATGCAGGTGCGCGGCTGTCTGGGGGTGCTGGTGACGATCCGGCTCGATGGGATCACGCTGGGGCAGGCCCAGGCGCTGAACCCGGCGGTGACCGACGGGCAGATCGCGGAGAGCCCGGTCGACTTGTCCCAGCTGCTGTCGCAGGCGATGGACGAAGCGTTGCGGCAGGCGGAGGACCGCTTGGCGGACCCGGACCTGCGGGTGACGCTGTCGCTGAATGCGCCGGGCCTGGATGAAACGGCGCTGAGCGCCGCTGCGGGGCGGATGACCGTGGGTGTGCAGGTGGGGCACACGCTTGAGCCGATCTACCTGCTTCAAGGCTCGCCGCTGGTGGAGGTCTTTGATCACTTTGTGCCGGGGTACCACGGGGTCCGGTCGGAGATCGTGGCGACGGGGGAGTCGGCGGTGATCTGGCCGGCCCAAGCGCTGTCAGCCAACCTGACGGACCAGCGTCAACTCCGCCGACTGATGGGCGAGCTGGACCGGGGCCCGGACCACTGGGCGGCGCTGGGTCGGCCGGGCCAGGACCTGGTGCAGCGCTTTGAGGTGTTCCACGTCGTGCGTCCCAGCCAGAACGAGGCGACGGTGTCGCTGGTCCGCGGGCAGGTGGAGCTGCCTCTGCAGGCGATCGGCGAAGCCACGGTGAACGACATCGCACGCCGGCTACAGCTGCACTTGCAAGGGCGCATCAATGCGACGGGCGTGCTCAGTGGCACGCTGCATCCGTCCACGGGGTTGTACGACCCGCTGGTCGCGGATGAGGCGACGGCGCTGCTGACGGCGTATGCGCTGATGCGGCGTGCAGCAACGGAGCTGGCGATTCAAGAGCGGCCGCTGGGGCATCACGAAGCCCAGGCCAAGGCGCAGCGCGTGCTGGCGATGTCGGTGCAGAACGGATCGTGGGTGCATGCGCCGGCGTCGATGCCGGTTTCGGCGGGGCTGGCGCTGATGGTTTGGTCGGCCTCCCCGGCTGAAATCCCTGCGGATTGGCCGGCGCCGATCGCCAACGCCCTCATGGCATCACAGGGCGAGGATGAGCGCTTCTACGACCCGGTGTCGGGCGAAGCCTGGGCGGACCCGATCCAGGCCATGCTGATCGCGGCGTTGGCGCTGTACAGCGAAAAAGCAGACGAGCTCGAAGCCGGCCAGGCCCGCGACGCGGCGGTGGGCAGCCTGCAAGCGTGGTGGCGCGCGCAGCCCGAAGGCCAGCCGGGCAGCTTGAACAGCCTGATGTGGATCGCGTTGGCGCAGCAACGCCTGGACGCTGCAGGGCACTGGCTTCACGCGCCCGATGAAGCCCGGGCCTTTGCGCATCAGCTCGCGGCTCAGATGACGTTGTTGGGGGACCAGCAGGTCATCGGCCCGCCCCCGATGGGTCCGGCGGATGTGTTCGGCGGGATTGAGATCACGCCGGGGAACCCGGGCACCGCGCCCCGGCCGGACTGGCGCACTGCGCAGGGGCTCTGGCTGCTCGCGGCTGGTTTGCGGATCGACCCGGTGCATCGGCTGCAGCAGCGTGTGGGCTGGCGCCTCACCGCCGAGCTTGCTGCCCGATTCACGGGGCAGTTGATGATGGACGAACGCAACACCTGGTACGTGCACCAACGCCGGCTGGCGCAGGGCGGCGTGCGGGTCTCGCTGACGGACAACCGGCTGGATGCGCTGAACACCGCGGTCGCGCTGGTGGCGTTCAGTGAATTGCAGATGCTTCAGGCTGAGCGTGGGGACTAAGCCTCCGGCGAGCGGAGCGAACGCAGGTTAGCTTCAACCTGCTCTTGTTTGCTGGCGCTGAACAGGACAGACGCGACCCCGGGCGTATCCCGGACGTATCGGTAGGCCCGATCGACTAGGCCGGCCCGGTCGACGCCCAGCTTCTGGCACCAGTCTTCGGTCACCGCCGGATCACGCATCAGGTTGCGTGCAGCGCACATGCCCAGGACCGCGATGCCGCGCTCCGCCGCGGTGGGGATGATCTGCTCGGCCGCGACGGGATGGTCCATGCTGAGGGCGATCATCACGGTGTCCCAGCGGTCGTCCTGCACCGCCTGCTGCATGAGGGTGTGGCTGCGGTCGAGGCTCTGTTTTTCGGTGATGCCGATCGCCCGGATCACGCCTTCTTGCTTGAGTTCCTGCAGGACAGGCAGCAGGACATCGCGTACGCCTTCGTACTGGTAGGGGCGGACCGCGTGGAACTGGAACAGGTCCAGGTAGTCGGTGCCGAGCTTCTTGAGAGAGCGCTTCAGCGATCGGCGGACGGAGCCCTTGGTGCGGAGGCGTTTGAAGCGTTTGGTGCCGACCTTGCTTGCGAGGTAGATCGATTCACGCGGGGTGTTGGCGATGGCCTGGCCGACGATCGATTCGTTTTCGTAGTCTGCCGCGGTATCGAGGTAGCGGACGCCTTGGTTGAGGGCGAAGCGGATGAGGTCGATGGCGTGGGTTTCCGGCTCGCCGCGCATGAGGCCGAGCCGGCTCAGTCCGCCGGTGCCCAGGCCGATCGCGGGCGGGTGGACGGTGCTGCGGTTCATGCTTGGGCTGCCGGTGAGTCCGTCACGAATGGGCGGAGCTTGGGGTCGATGATGAACGGCCCGAACGGAAGCAGCGAGGCGATGAAAGCCAGGCCCGACCACTTCATGGGCAGCTTGGACCGCCCGGCGGCGACCGCGATCGCGATGCACAGGCCGATAAACAGCGCGCCGTGTGCCGAGCCGACGATGCGGACCGCCAGGGGCATGTCGGCGAAGTACTTCAAAGGCATCGCGACGAAAAGCAGCAGCACGTAGGAGATGCCTTCGAGCAGGCCGACGAGGCGGACATGTTGGACCGGGTGCGTAAGCATGCAGGGAGGATAGCTCACCGGGGGTCCGATAGAAACCGAACGGTGTGGCCCATGAATGGGACAACGGTTGAGTCCAAAAGTAGCCGATAGGACTCTGTGCACGTGTCCCCTTGTGGTGGGGTGGCGGGCGTTTCGTTCGGAGTTTTGCCGGATGTCCAAACTCAGAAACCAAGTCGAGCGCAGCCTACGCGCCAGCGGGTTGTTCATCCCCGCCAAGCGGGCGCTTTACGCCACGCAGACCCGCGCTTGGAAAGCGGCGGTGTTGGGGCGTCGCGTGCTGGGGCAAGGCAACATGCCCAAGGGCCGGGTGGGTCAGGTCATGCTGTTCCACACCGCGCGCTGTGGCAGCACGGTGTTGGGCAATCAACTCAACGATCACCCGGCGATCCACTGGGACAGCGAAATCTACAACTACCCTTGGCGTGGTTGGACCCAAAGGGGCGCGTCCGGCGGGACCCAGCACACGCGGCAGGCCGAAGCGATCCTGGCGACCCGTATGGCTTTCCCCAAGACCGCCTGGTACGGCTGCGAGGTCAACCCCACACAGCTGCGCTCGGTTGGGATCGATCCCG
The DNA here is from genome assembly GCA_965230305.1 of Phycisphaeraceae bacterium. Taxonomy (GTDB): domain Bacteria; phylum Planctomycetota; class Phycisphaerae; order Phycisphaerales; family Phycisphaeraceae. Next base: position 2,000,527 of record OZ245998.1, read on the forward strand.
CGGGCTACGCGCAGCGTGTCGAAGCGATGGGCGTGGATCGGTTCATCGTGCTCCGCCGCGAGAACCTGCTGCGGAAGATCATCTCCGGCGAGGTCGCCAAAGCGCGCGGGCAGTACCACGCCTCAAACGGTCAAGCTACCAAGACCTGTCGAATCACTTTGGATGTGGACCGGTTGGTGATGGGCGAGACGATGTCCTTGGTCGAACAGCTGGATCGCTTCAGCCAGGCGTACCGTGATCTGGAGAACAGCCTGTCGGGCAAGCGTGTGCTGCACTTGTCTTATGAGGCGGATATCGCTTCGGACCCTCGGCAGGCCTACCGGAAGGTGTGCGGGTTCCTGGAGATTGAGCCGGTGGACGGTGAAGTCTCGTTGCGTAAGACCACAGCCCAGCCCCTGCCTGAGCTTCTTGAGAACATGGAAGCGGTTCGTCGGGTGCTGAGCGGCACGGCTTATGCGTGGATGCTGGAGGACGGGCCGGCACCGTACGAACAGATCCTGCCCGAGGCGACGCCGATGCCCAAGTCCGAAGATGACGACGAAGTGAAGCGGTCGGCTTAAGACGAGCGGCTTCAGTAGTAGCGGCTCTGTGTGGCCTTGATGAACTGTCGGGTTTGCATCTTGCGGTGGATGATCATGCCCAAGCCACGACGCCGATGGCGGCGAAGGTCAGCGCGACGAGCGCGGCGATGACCCCCATGTTCTGAGGTTTCTGGTCGAGTTGGGGGGTGCGGATCGAGCCGGCGTTCATGGTTGGCGTAGTCCGCGGCGTGGCGGCGCTGTAGTTGGTGCCGACCTGCAGGTCATTGGAAAGCGGGAGCAGGTTGTTGTTCTGCGTTGAGCGCGAAGTCGCCAGGTCGGCGTTGTAGTACTCAGGGCTGTGCGTGTTGTTGCTGATGTCCAAGGCCCCGAAATCCGTCGGCGGCAGTTCGATCGGGGCTGCGTTGCTGCTGGAAGTGTCGAGTTGTCTCAGCTCAGAGGTGATCTGTGCAGCAGACTTGGGAGTGGGCATAGCCAAAGCGATACCCAAAAGGGAAAAAAGCAAAAGTGAGCGTTTCATGAACTTTGTCCTCCACGCCCCGGAAGATGCTTGCATAAAACTAATCCGCTAGCCCTCGGTGCTGAAAAAAGTAACTCCGAGTCGTGAATGAAGCAAGCCTAATCAACTGTTGTTGCGCAAACGTGAAGAAATGATTCGCGGGTGGCATGATTTGGGTTACTCGAGTATGAAATTTCGCGGGATCATCAGGGGCGCGTAAACACAAAACCCTCGCATGGGCGGCATGCAAGGGTTCTGTGTTTGCTTGGGTTGATGAGGTCGGTTACCCGTCCCGGCGGATCGTGGCGGAGGCCCAGAGCTTGGAGTAACGCTCGCAGTGGATCATGATCGAACGTGCGTCCGGCAAGGCCTGGACCGCCGCGGCGGGCAGGCGGTAGCGCTGAGCGCCGCGGTTGCTTTCGAGCTCCGAGATCAGCACGCCGCGACGGATTGCGTTGGTGTCGGTTAGGTCCCAGCTGTTGCCTGGCGTGATGAAGATCTTCAGGTCCGGCGCGTTGCGGGTCCGGAAGTTGTCATCGAGTTCCACAAAGTAGTTGTTGCCTTCTTGCACGATCGTCCAGGTGCCTTGGACGGCGTAGCTCTTCTCGGTCCAGGTGCCCGTCGCGTAGACCTCGGCCTGTGCCGCGGCGGGGAGCAGTAAAGCAAACAGCAGCGCCAGCGGGCTGAGCATCAGAGTGTTGGGGGTGAAGCGTTTCATGGGGTTTCTCTTGTGGGGGTGTTCGGTGGATATCAAGCAGGTTCATGCGTGTGATTCGAATCCGCCTGCACCAATCTTTCGAGAGGCTTTGATATTCCTTTGTTCATCCGACCACGCGAAAAACCCGGGCAGGGAATAAATGCCCCGCCAGGTGTGTTCTTGGCGTTCGTTTTGGGATTAATGGATCGTGTGTCTGACCCCAACGGGATCAGTAGCGATCGATCGAGGCGCAGTTGTCGTCTTGCTGTGCCGAGTTGAAGTTGAGTGTTGCGGTGTGCTCGCCGTCATGCCTTGCCTTGGCGAGATTCAGCTTGCGGGGGCCGAGCAGTTCGCAGTCGCAGCGCCCCGCGTCGTGGGCTTTCATGACGGTCTGTATGCCCGAGAGGAGCTGGCGGTCGACCGCGACGTTCAGGCCGTTGAGCCGGAACTGCACGGACATGCCTTCCTGGTGAAGCTCGAGGATGACGCCCGCCATGTGGCTGTGTTCGCTGGGGCGGGCGTGCTGACGGAGGACGCGCTTGAGGTCGTTGAGCTCGCCGTTGAAAGCGGAGCCTTCTGCAGCGGGCTTGGGGTCATGGATCGTGATTTTGACCTGTTCGGTCAGCCGGGCAAAGGCGTCCTGCACCGGGATGACTTCGTCGACGATCAGGTTGGGCTGCTCGCGTTTGCGGTCGATCTTGCCTTTGAGGAACACGACCGCGTCGGCTTCGAGGTCCGCTGCGCAGAGCGCGTAGCCGCGGGGGAAGACGACCGCGTCCATCGAGCCGACGTGGTCTTCCAGCGTGAGCATCGCCATCTTCTCGCCCTTGGCGCGGGTGAAGGTCGGGCGGACGCGCGTCAGCATGCCGCCCAGCACGACGGGGGTGCCCGCGGCGGCTTCCTTGGCGTCTTCGACGGTGCAACTCACGTAACGGTCGATCGAGTCGCGGTGCTCGTCTAGCGGGTGGCTGGAGACGAAGAAGCCTAGGACTTCCTTCTCAAAGTCCAGCGACTGGCGGGTCTCCCAGGGCAGCGTGTCCGGCAGCTTGGCCTCGACCGTCTGGCCCGCGGCCTCGGAGGCCTCGTCGAACCCGCCGAAGAAGTTCATCTGCCCGGCGTTGCGGTCGGCGGCGACCTGGTTGCCCATCGAGATCGCCGACTCCAGCGTCTCGCACATCGCCGCGCGCCCTTCGAGCCCGTGCAGTGCGTCAAACGCGCCGCACTTCACCAGCGCCTCGATGCACGCCCGGTTCACCGCTCGCAGGTTCACCCGTTCGCAGAAGTCGAACAAACTCTCGTACGGGCCGTTGGCTTTGCGCTCCTCAAGGATCGCGTGGATCGCCTTTTCGCCGACGCCCTTGACCGCGGTGAGCCCGAACCGCATGTACCCGTCGTTGGCGGTCCGCTTCACCCGAGCGACGCGCAGCTCGCCTTCGTAGACCGGCGTGAACCCGAGCCCCGACTGATTGATGTCCGGCGGCTTGACGTCGATCCCCCGCGAACCATCGGGCTTGAACACCTTCCGGCAGGCGTCCATGTACTCGACAACCTTGTCGGTGTTCACTGATTCGTACGTCAGCACCGCCGCCATATACTGCAGCGGGAAGTACGTCTTCAGGTACGCCGTCTGGTAGGCGACGATCGCGTAGCCCGTCGAGTGCGACTTGTTGAAGCCGTAGCCGGCAAACTTCAGGATCAGGTCGAACAGGTCCTGGGCGTCTTTCTCCTTCAGGCCTTTCTGGCCGGAGCCCTTGATGAACTCGGCGCGGTTGGCGTCGATGACCTTCATCTTCTTCTTGGAGATCGCTTTGATCAGCGTGTAGGCCTGACGCAGGGGGATGCCGCCCAGCTCGTGGACGATCTGCATGACCTGCTCTTGGTAGACCATGATGCCGTAGGTCTCGTCGGTGAACTTCTCGACGATCTCGTGGGCTTTGGGGACATCCTCCCGGCCGTGCTTGCGGTTGTTGTAGTTGGGGATCAGCTCCATAGGGCCCGGGCGGTAGAGCGCGTTGGCCGCGATGAGGTCGCCCAGGCGGTCGGGGACCATCGCGGTGAGCAGGTCGCGCATGCCGCCGGATTCAAACTGGAAAACGCCAGCGGTATCGCCCCGTGAGAACAGCTTGAAGACTTCCGCGTCGTCAAACGTGAGCCGCTCAAGGTCCAGCGGGTCTTGCCCGTTGCTGGGGTCCTTGCCGACGGTCTTGGCGATCTCTTCCGCGGTCAGCGTGTCGCGGATGAGTTGCACCGCGCGCGTGATGATGCTGAGCGTGCGCAGGCCTAGGAAGTCCATCTTCAGCAGGCCGACGCTCTCGCAGGTTGGGCCGTCCCACTGCGTGACGATCTGCTGGGTCTGGTCGTCCTTCTGGCCCGGTGGCTTGTAGAGCGGGACGATGTTTTCCAAAGGCTGTGTGGCGACGATCACACCCGCCGCGTGCACGCCTGCGTGGCGGGCCATGCCCTCGAGTTTGCGTGCGGTGTCCAGCAGCTCGCGGTGCATCGGCGAGCCGTCGGCCAGCTTGCGCAGGTCCGGCTCCTGCTCCAGCGCCGACTCGATCGTGGTCTTCAGGCCGTCGCCGATCAGCTTGCAGACCTCATCGACATCGTTCAAAGGCACATTCAGCACCCGCCCGACGTCGCGCACCGCCGCCTTGGCTTTGAGCACGTTGAAGGTGATGATCTGAGCGACGTAGCCGTACTTCTGCCGGACGAAATCGATCAGCGCCTGGCGGTGGTCCTGGCACATGTCGATGTCGATGTCGGGGTACTCGGTCCGGTCGGGGTCGGTGAAGCGTTCGAACAGCAGGCCGTACTCGACAGGGCAGGCGTTGGACAAGCCCAGGCAGTAGCCGGTCATTGTGCCGACGCCCGAGCCACGGGCGTTCACCGGGATGTCACGGGAGCGGGCCTCGTTGACGAAGTCCCAGACGATCATGAAGTAGGCGGAGATGAGCTTGTCCTTGAGAATCTTCAGCTCGCGCTCCATGCGTTCGCGCTTGGCTTCATCCACGCCGTCCCGGCCGTACCGCCAGATGCCCCCGGCCTCGGTCAAGACCCGCAGCGCCCCGTCGCACTGCACCTTCAGGTCGTCTTCAGAATCGGTGTCCGTGTTCGAGTCAAAAGGCTCGACACGGATCTGAGCGCAGAGCGCCTTGTACCAGGGCGTCGAGCCGACCGGGTGTTCGCAGTCAAACGCATCGATCATCGCCAGCGCGCCGTCGCTGTCGACGGGCAGGTCGGGGAAGTTGGTTTCGATGCGGACGACTGGCGCGTGGTTGGCGTCAAAGTCCAGCTCGACGTTGCAGCGCTCGGCGATTTTGATCGTGTTGACGTAGGACTCGGCTGCCTTGTCGGGGCGCACGCCGTTGTCCGGGTCGTGGGCAACGTCTTGCCACATCTCTTCCATCGACTTGACGAACAACTCTTTGGAGTACTTCAGCCGGTTGGGCTCGTCGCGGATCTTGCCCATCGAGATGCAGCACAACACATCGTGCATCTCCCAGTCCTCGCGGAGCAGGAAGTGGGCGTCGTTGTCCACGACCAAAGGCAGGTCCAGCTCGTCCGCCAGGCGGATCAGGTGCGGGTTGATCGCACGCTGCTCCGCGACGTCGTGCACCTGCAGCTCGATGTAGAACCGGGGCTCGCCTTGCTCGTTCTTTCCGAACGTTTCGGCGTGCCACTTGGCTTCGGCTTTGGCGGCTTCGAAGTGCTTGGCATCGCCGGTCTGCACGAACTTGTTCAGGTGGAACGCCAGGGACGAGCCCAGGTGGCCGTTGATCGCGATGACGCCGTCGCTCCACTGGGCGAGCGTCGACTTGTCCATCCGGGGCTTGTAGTAGAAGCCCTCGATGTAGGCGTCGGAGCTGAGCTTGAGCAGGTTCTGCCAGCCGGCCTGGTTCTCGGCCAGGAGCACGAGGTGGTGCCCGCCGTCGGCGACGCCGGTGTACTCCTTGCTGTGGCGGTCGCTCTTGCCGTTGGTGTCCGGGGCGACGTAGGCCTCGATGCCGAGGATGGGCTTGATGCCCGCCTTCTGGGCGCGGTGGTAGAAGTCGACCGCCCCGAAGATGTTGCCGTGGTCGGTGACCGCGACCGCGGGCATGCCCAGCTCGGCGACGCGCGCAACAAGGCGGTCCAGCCGGTTCCCGCCATCCAGCAGCGAGTACTGGCTGTGCAGGTGTAGGTGGACGAAGTCGCTGGGACGTTCCTGCGGGGGGGCTTTGGTGTCTGGGGGATCAGTCGCCATCCGTGGCCTCGAACGAAGAGGGGTCAACCCGTTAAGGGTACCCGGTGAGGCGTTGAGCCAAAAGGCTGTCAGTAGTGTGGAAAAGCTGACGCTATGGATGGGGATAGGCCAGAAGGTCTCTTCGTACGTTCTGCGTCGTGGTCAACGGGGGGTCATGAGTCGAGGTGTAAGTCACGTCAAACCGGAGCTCGATGTCTTGAGAATCCTCAATCCAAGAGGAAGCCAGACCGGCGGGTATTGAACAGGCGAAACTCGTGGCACCTTGCTGGTTTGGTGCCCCCAGCGGGACGATTTGCTCGTCGAGGGCCAGCCGAGGGTTACTGACCGCCGCAACACTGAGCGGAAACAATGAAACATTGTTAGTACCAACAGTACCGACTGGATGCGTGATGACGACGCGTGACCTGTCCGCAGCGATTCGTACATGCCACATCATCGGATAGTGTTCCCCCCAAGCGTCGATCAGAGCCTGGGTATTACGGACTTGGTTAGCAGGATCACTGAGGTCGTGAATGGTGAGATCGGTCCTGGCAATCTCCTGGTTCTTGAGTCGGTGAATCGCAGCTTCCGTCAATTGCTCGATTTCGTAGCGGCTGAGCTGGCCATTGCGTAGTTGTTCACCAAGTGCGTGCCACACGGCGTCATCCGTGGCAGCAGTCTGAACGGGCATAGGCTGTGGGGGCATAGCAATCCCGGTAGACGCATACGAGTTGACCAGAATCCAAATGCCGGACAAAGCCAACGGCGATGCGATCAGCATGAGGCCGAAGAGGATCGCAGGTATCCGGCGTCTTCTGCGGGCTCGTCGCACCAGGCTCCCGATCGCGATCGGATACCGCAGCGACTGCCCGCATTCCGGGCATTCGGCCGGGTCGTCGCCGCTCCCGGCGAGGTTGTCGTTGCAGTACCGGCAGTAGGTGTAATGGTCGCGGCGGGGCCCGAACCAACCGTAGAGGATCATCGCCAAGCCCGCCAACCACAGAAGTAAAACCCCCAGCAGTATCATGGTGCCCCCACTACGCCCGCCTGGCGGTAAGGCCCGCCGATGGGGCCGTAGGGCGTGGCGACACGCAGGTCGCCTTCCAAGGCATAGGACAAATCATCGCCCTGCAGCACGTTGAATACCGCCAGGCCCACGTCCATTGGGCGGAGCTCTACGGGGATGCGGACCGCCGCCGCGGCGTTGGGTGTGAGTTCCGCTTCGCCGTCCACCCGGCTGCGGGCGACGGTGACGTTGGCGAGCTTCAGGCGGTAGTCCATCTGATGGATCGTGACGCCAAACGCATTGGGGTTGATCACGCGCAACTCGACCATGCCTCGGGCCAGGGTCCAGTCCAGCTGCGACCAACTCACCGAGTGGACCCGGATGTTGGGCAGCGCGGGGATCGGCAGCTCGCCCTCGTATTCGAGCGGGACCCGCAGCAGGGAATCGCTTTGGCCGAGCGTGACGGTGAGGTCAGCCCGGTAGGGGATCACTTCGCCGGGCTCGAACTGTTGTGCGGCAGACAGCAGATCAGCAAAGACCAATGTCAGTGGCACCGCAACCGTCCGCGACTGCGTGGCGGGCACCGTTTGCTCAATCACCGAGCGCCCGGCGATCAGCGGGACCTGCCCGGACTTCAGGTCGTAGTCGATCGCGCCGATCGGCAGCGCGATGCCGTTGGGGTTATGCACCTCCACGTCCAGCACCAGCTCGGCGGATGTGAGGCTGAGCGTTTCGATCCGGATGTTCCGCAGTTCCGCGTCCGGCGATTGCATCGAACGCAAAGCGTCCAGGCTGGAGCAGCCAGCCAGACTGAATCCAATCAAGAGCGTGGCCACGCGAATCAGAGATGAGACAATAGGCATCACAGGAGTGTATCTGTCGCTTGGGCTAAGCTGTGTGTGGATTGGATAGGATCCCTTGATTTTACATACGAAATGAGGATGTTGATGCAGATCGCGTTGCAGTTGTACACCGTGCGGAACGTGCTGGACGAGGACTTGGCGGGCGGGCTGAAGGCGGTTAAGGACATGGGGTTTGGCCGTGTCGAAGCCGCGAGCACGCATGGCGAGACCGACGAAGGGTTTGCGGCGCGGCTGAGCGAAGCCGGGCTTCAGGCGGTCTCGACGCATGGTTCGCCGGACGAGCAGGGCGCGGCCAAGGCTCGGGCGTTGGGGGTGAAGTACCTGTTCAATCCTTGGGTCGGGCAGGACGACCGGAACGCGGCAGGGTACACCGCGATCCGTGAAAGCTTGATGGCGCTGCAGGCGGCGCACCCGGAACTGGGGGTTGGGCATCACAACCACGACTTTGAGTTCCGTCGGCTGGAGGACGGCCGGCGGCCGATCAACCTAATCAACGATGCGAACAGCCTGCTGGTCGAGCTGGATGTGGCGTGGGTGTCGATCGCGGGCAAGAGCCCGGCGGATTACCTGTCGCGTTTTGCTGGGCGCGTGCCTTGCGTGCACGTCAAGGACTACCTGCCTGCGGACAAGGTCACGTTTACGGAAGTGGGCACCGGCGCGTTGGACCTGCCCGCGGTGCTGGAAGCCGCGGCCAAAGCCAAGACGGAATACCTGATCGTGGAGCAGGACCACGGCTGGAAGCAAGACGACCCGCTGGCGTCGGCGGCGGAGAGTCTGGAGCGTCTGCAGAAGGCGATGGCCTGAGGTTTAGCGCTTTTTCTTCACTGACTTTTTCTTGGCCGCCTTCGGGGCGGCTTTTTTCTTAGTGGAGGTGTTCTTGGTCGATCGTTTGGGCTCTGCTTTTTTCTTGGGTCGGCCTTTGACGATGCCTTTGTCGGCGTAGGTGGAGGTCATCGTCTTGCCGGTCTCCGCAGCGTGCTGGATACGCTCCAAGGCTTTGTCTGCGTAGTCCTGACTGAGTTCACAGCCGAGCCAATGCCGTTGCATCCGTGCGGCGACCGCGAGCGTAGTGCCGCTGCCGGTGAACGGGTCGAAGACGAGGTCGCCGGGGTTGGAGCTGAGCTTGATGATGCGTTCGAGCAGGGCTTCGGGGAGCTGGCAAGGGTGCCAGCCGACGCGTTCCTTGAAGGTGCCACACAGGCGGGAGAGGTACCAGGTGTCTTCCTCGGGCTTGAGGAAGCCGGCGATGCCTTCGCGTTCGACTTCCTGTGGCCGGAGGTACCAGGTGTCGTCCGGCAGCTTGCCCTTGGGGTTGGCGCGGGCGTCGTTGTAGGTGGTTTGTCGTGCGGAGGGCACCGCAATCGCATCGCGGTTGAACGCAAAGGGCGGGTCGCTGACGGTCCACTTGTCGAAGGCGGCGCTGCCGACGCAGTAGAACAGGTGGGCGTGGCTGCGGTTGAACTTGGCTTTGCAGTTTTGACCGAAGGTGTAATGCCAGACGATCCAGTTGCGGAAGACGAGCTGCTTCTCGCGTTCGAGCTTCTTGAGGTGGACGCGGACTTCGGCGGCGTACTCGTCGCCGATCAGGATGTAGAAGCTGCCGGTGGGCTTGAGCAGACGTACGGCTTCATCAATCCACTGATAGGTCCATTCGATGTAATCGTCTGCGGTTCGGTCATCTTCGTAGACGTCGTAGTCGAAGCCAATATTGTATGGCGGATCAGAAAACACCAAATCGACGCTATTGCTTGGCCATTGAGCCATCAATTCAAGGCTGTTTCCGACTTGAATGACGTCGGTTTCGAAGGCAAGAGATGCTACGGACATGCGCGCAAGTATAGCGCCAAAAAGAACCTGCGCACAAGCTGATTTTCAAATTTTTCATAAGGCGCGGGAGCTATGCGCTTTATGCAAATAGCCTGCGTAAGCCAGTGAGTGCGATTAAACGCTCTTCCGGCTTGAAAGCAAGCATCCAAGAATCAGATCCTCAGGTAAGCCGTCTGATTGAAGTTTCTTTCTCACTAGGTCGCAGTATTTGATCCCTTCTGTTGGGTGTAGAAGGAGTTCATCAATTGACCAAGCTGGATAGGCGCTGGCGAGGAGATCTTGCAGTTCTTCTTTCACGTCTTCGACAGCTAGTTCGCAACCATTCGCGAGCAACTCATCTTTGTATTTTCTCATGGCAATCCCGGTTTGGATTTCGTAGGAAGTGAATCAAAATGACTTTCACTGACCTTACCCGAAAGCGTCGAGAAAACTAAGTGACTAACGGTGTGTCAAGGCGCAATAGAATGCACGACGCAGCGTTTTTGAGAAGCAGTTGCAACGCTTGCCAGGTGAAAAACTTTCCAAAGTGACTTCAAGAGAGGCGCAGATAATCGCCGATCGCGAGGCTAGGATAGCCTTGAGGCCTGTGGTGCGCCAGTGTGCCCACGCCAGGCATGGCCGAAGGCCTGAACGTGAGATAGGAAACGATATGCCCCACATTATTGCTGAGCCCTGCATCGGGACCAAGGACACCGCCTGCGTTGCGGTCTGCCCGGTGGACTGCATCCACCCCACCAAAGACGAGCCCGAGTTCGAGTCGGCTGAGATGCTGTTCATCGACCCGGAGACCTGCATCGACTGCGGACTGTGCGTCGACGAGTGCCCGGTCACCGCGATCTTCCCCGAGGAAGACCTGCCGGATGAATGGACCGAGTTCGTCGATAAGAACGCTGCCTTCTACGAGTAGGCACCGGGAACCCGGCCCCCAGTCAGTTCAAATCATGTCACCCCTGAAGCCGAGCGCGTATCGCGCTCGGCTTTTTTCGTTTGATCCTGGCTGATGGATCGCTCGGACCCCGCTCGGTTTGTGATCTGGGTTAAGGCTTTCAGCATTTGACCGTCGCGGCCCGGTGCAGGACCCTGCTCGTATGAAGGTTGTGATCACTGAGCGCTTAGACGACACCTGTGCCGCCTGGTTGGCAGAGCGATGCGACGTGCAGCGGGTGGCGTACGACGACCCGGCGTTTGCGGGCGTGCTGGCCGAGGCTGAGGCCCTGGTGGTGCGGACGTACACGATTGTTGATGCGGCGTTCCTGGGCCGGGCGCCGAAGCTTAAGGTGGTCGGCCGGGCGGGGGTCGGGCTGGACAACATCGACCTGGACGCCTGCCGGGCCCGGGGGGTACGGGTGGTGCATACGCCCGATGCGAACACGCAGGCGGTCGTCGAGTATGTGTTTGGGCTGCTGCTGGACCGCTATCGGCCGCGGACCGACCTGACGCCGGGCAACGCAGCGAGCTTTCATACGCTCCGCCAAACCGAAGTCGGCACACAGCTCGACCAGCTCACGCTGGGTATCTTCGGCTTCGGCCGCATCGGCAAACGTCTGGGCAAAGCAGCCAGTGCGATGGGGATCCCCGTGCTCGCGCATGACCTGTTGCCCGCCGACGAGCTGCGGACTGCGGTGGACTACGACATCGAGCTGGTCGACCGCGACACGCTGTTGAATCGAAGCGACATCGTGACGCTGCACGTGGACGGGCGTGCTGCGAACCGTCAGTTGTTCAATGCGGCGTTGTTTGAACAGATGAAGCCCGACGCGCTGTTCCTGAACGCAGCGCGCGGCATGCTGGTGGATCACAGCGCGCTTGCGGGCTGGCTTCGGCGGCACCCCGACGCGTTTGCGGTGCTGGACGTACACGACCCCGAGCCCGTGCCGAGCGACTCGACGCTGTTTACGTTGCCCAACGCACGCCTGCTGCCGCATCTCGCCAGCCGGACCGGCCCGGCATTGGAGAACATGTCCTGGGTCGTGAAGGATGTGTGGAAAGTACTAAGCGGGGAGGAGCCGGTGTACCCGGCGGTTTAATGCACTCATGCTTTCGGTAGCTCATACATCCCCTGCCCTGCCTTGTTGAGGCGGCCGAGCTCGGCGAGCTTCTGCCAGACCGCCGGTGGGTACTCGTTGGGCGGGGTGATCGCGGTGATGCCTGACACTCGGCCGCCGGTGGTGTAGCGGTTGCCCAGGCGGGACTCATCATCCAGCCGCATGGCTTTGAGCTTTTTGCGGAAGGCTTTGAGGGCGCGTTTGAGGTTAGGTTCTTCCAGCGAGTCTCGGCCGGACTCCGCAGCGTTTTCCTCACGCATCTGCTTGATCGTTCGGCCGTCGGCAGCCGAGGGCACGCGCGGCGCGTTTGCCGCTTGTCCCTGCGCGGTGCCGGCGTCGGCCTGGGTCACGAGCTTGGCGAGCGCTTCCATGTCCTGCTTGCCCACGACGCTGGCGACGCGGTTGGCGTCCACGCCCATGCGCATCAGCGCGACCTGGGCTTTGCCCCACAGCCGGGCTTTGGCCTTGTCGCTGTCGGCCAGCCAAAGCTCGGAGACCAGCTCCTGCAGCTTGGTGCTCTGGATGGTGTCGTGGTGCTCGTAGTACCGGTTGACGATTTTCTGCTGGTGCGCGGAGAGGTCTTTAGCCATCGCGTCAGTGTACCCTTGCGGGCTTACTCGGGGAACGCCAATTCGACCCAGACCAGCCGGTGGTCGCTGGCAGCATTCAGCGGCGCCAACGGGTGATCGCTCGGCCACCACGCGACGCCGGCGTCCTGCACCGTGAGGTTGCGCGTCGGCAGCACGTAGTCGACACGCAGGTTGCCCGGGTTTTCGTCGCCGAAGTCCGCGGTGTCCAGCGACGCGGGGCCGGCGTGTGTCGCGTTGTGTCCGCCTTGTGTGGCAGCGGCTTCGACTGCACCTTCGCTGGCGGGCTGCGGGTCTTGCAGCCGGGGATGAGCCAGCAAAGGCTGCATGGCAGTCGGCAGCGAATCGCCATCATGCGGGTCGGCATTCAAGTCGCCCATGACCACCGCAAAGGCGTCCGCCTGAAGCGTGCTCGGGACCGCTTGGCTGGTGGGGGTCAGGTACTCCGCGAGCAGGCGGATCTCGTCGGCATTGCGTCGACCGTTGCGGTCCTCCGGGCCGTCGAACACCGGCGGGGTCGGGTGGGCGATGATCACGTGCAGCGTGCGCTCGCTGACCTGAATCGGCACATCCGCGTGGGTCTTGCTGGACAGTCGAAGCACGGGCTCCGCAGCAGGCGGGAAGTGGCCTTGGGGCATGCGGTGGTCGGGCAGCGACTGCCAGGTGAAGTCTTGCAGTGAGACGATGGCGTCGGCATCGATGGGGTATTGGGAGAGGATGACCATGCCGTATTGCCCGGGATAGACGCCCCAGCCGTGGGCGTCGTGGGGCTGGGTGGTGGAGCCGTCGCCGTTGAGGTCTTGGCCGGTGGGCTGGCCGGTGTTGACCGGCGGGGCATGGTGGTGCGGATAGGCAATGGGTTGAGCGCTCGGCAGCCAGCCAGTCTGGGGCACGCTGAGGTAGTTCGCGTGGAAGTCACGGACGAACGCCTCGGCCGAGGCCTGGTCAATCTCTTGCAAAAGCACGATTTGCGGGCGGATGTGCTGCAGGATCGCCGCGATCTGCTGCAGTTGGGGATCCCCCGCGGAAGCCACTTGCCCCGCTAACGCGTCGGGCGTCTCTCCGCTCAAGGCCACATTGAACGTCGCCACCGTGAGGCCCGGCGAAGCGTCGGGCGTTGGATCCATCGCTTGGGAGAATCCATAAGTTGAATAAACAAAAAGGCTCAGAACGATAATGGGGGCATGAGGCAGTCGCATGCGACCTAGTGTAGAAGACAAACATGTCGGCTCGGTGAGCATGAATAGGCGGCCTACACGGGCGTGTGTGGAATCCGATTCCACTTGCCGAAAGTCCCGGATGCTGCGGAAGAAGACGCCGAATCCCGTTTCTAGGATTACAGATTAAATGGGGATGGCCTTTTGCGTATACTTCATAATCTATAAATTCTGAAAATAAAATACTTAATTGATTATTGGGTTACTTTGAGTTTATTCCAATATTCTTATTGTTTGTAGTGGTCTACTCGGGTTATTATGATTGAGAAAATTATGTAGGGGCTTGTCTGCATTTCTAGTTGCGGCTGGTTCCGGGGAACTCTTATAGCTTTTGATTCAAGGGGCTAGCGATGTCGCATTGGTGTCAGGTGTTGTTGCATTGGGCGCAGGAGCATCTACGTAAGGAGCGGGCGCGTGACGCGGAGCGGTATGGGTATCCGCGTTCGATGTGGGGGCGGCTGAAGGTGAAGCGGCCGGCGACGGTGGAGACGATGGAGCCGCGTTTGTTGCTGACGGGAGCGAGTGCGGACGGTCCGGACGACTTTTGGTACCGGGTGCTGCCGGATGAGTTGGAGACCGCTGCGGTGTATGCGCCAGCGTCCAATCCGGAGGTTTTGGAGACGGACTCGCGTGATCTTGCTGAGGGTGGCCGTGCGTTGGATCTTCCGGGTGTGGAAGATCCGGGGGTGACGGGCCGGGTGGAGGATCGTGGTTTGCCGGAGGTCTTGAATGATCAAAAGCCTGCGGTGGACTTTGATGACTTGGCGGTGCGTGAGGTAGGTGATCAAGGCGAGGGGGCAGTGTTTTTCCGACTGAATCGGCCGGGGTTCACAGGAGATGGGGCGGTTCTGTTTGAACGCTCGGTCTTCGGTCCGGGTGAAGCGGCGTTGAAGGCAACGTATAGCAAGCTGTTGTCGCGTCAGAAGACGGTGGAGTTCACGCTGGAGACGACCGACGGGCGCACCGTGGCGCTGGGGGGGCTGTTGTTCAACGGCCAGAACGCCAAGGCTGCGGACCCGACGCTGGCGCTGGTGTGGTCGGCGGAGTCGGTCAAGTTGTACGCGGACGGGGCGTTGGTGCGTGAGACCAAGGCGGCGGTGGCGGACTTTGACGCCAGTCGTGCCAAGCTGGCGGGGCAGGTGCTGCCTTACGCGCCGATCCAACGTCAGAAGCCAGGGGACCTGGCGGGCGTGCGCTTTGTGGGCGCTGGCTTGAGCGAGTCTGCGGTGCGCGCGATGACCAAGCGGTTCGATGCGGAGGATGCGCGGAGCGATTTGCTTAAGGGGAGAGTAGCGCCTGTATCGGCCTTGGGCGTGACGACCAACGGGAACGCAACCACGCTGAGTGAAGCATCAGACTTCATCACGGAGTACCGCTACGACATCACGGTACAGGCTGGCGCAACGGCGCTGGGGATCAAGTACTCATCGCTGTCGTTTGATCCCAGCGCGACGGGCGAGGTGAAGGACGCGTTCGAACTGTCGTTGTTGGACAGCAACGGTGAGCCGGTGGGTGCTACGATCGGCGAGGGGCGTGATGCGTTCTTCAACCTCACCGAAGGGCAGGCTGCGCTATTGGCTTCCGGGGTTGGGCATGACGAGGTTGCGGGCACCGTGGGGGTGGACGTGACGGGCCTTGACGGGCAGACTCTGACCGTGGTGGCTCGGCTGATCAACAACGACAGCGACGACAACACGACGGTGACGATCGAGCAGGGCACCGCGGAGCCTGGGAGCACACATACGGTGCTCTGGGGGGTGGATGAGGACGATGGCCACCTCTTTGCGGTCTGGGATATGGATGACCCGATCTCGACCTTCGTCGACTACGGCGTGGTGAATGTGGATGATGGGGCGGGTGGCCTGATCCCGGTGGACAGCCGGATCGAGTCGATAGCGGTCGATGCTTCGGGGGTGGCTTACATGGTGGCGAACACCGCGGTGGACGGGGTCCCGGCACCGGTCTTGTTGCGTCTGGACACCAGCGCTCTGACCGACCCGACGGCCGATGTTGTGGCGGAGTCCCTGGGGACGATTCCGGTCCAGTTGGACAACACCTACGACATGATCACAGGTCTGTCGTTCGATCCGGCCGGCGGCGGAGTGGCGACAGGCGATTTGTACGCGACGTTCCACACGGATGTGAACAACCGGCCGGACCGTCTGATGAAGATCACGGTCTCTGGGACGACGGTGACGACCGAAGATATCGGGCTGCTGACCAGCCGCGGTGCCAACGACATTGTGCTGGAGGCGGAGGAGGGAACGATCGAGTCGCCGATGCAGACGGGCAGCAGCGCGTCGGCGGGGGGCGGAGCGTTTGTCGAGGTGGCGCCGGGGAACAATAGTGAGAGTAGTGCGCCAACGACGGGGAAGGTGAGCTGGACATTCGATGTGGCTCAGGCAGGGGATCACCACGTGCACGCGCGGGTGATTGCGCCCAGCAGCTCAGACGACTCGTTCTGGGTGCGGATGGACGGCGGCAGCTGGGTGAAGTGGAACGGCGTGACGCGCACGACCCAATGGAAATGGGACAAGGTGCACGACTCGGACGACAGCTCGAACACCGTGGTGTACAACCTCAGCGCGGGCCAGCACACGCTGGAGATCGCGTACCGGGAGGACGGGGCGAAGCTGGACCAAGTGCTAATCACGCCTGATTTGTCGGCGGACCCCAATAGCCCAGCTTACGAGTTGAGTCAGGCGGAAGACTTGGCGTTCAACACATCAGGCGATCTGATCGTTAGCGATGTCGATACCAGCAAGCTATATCAAGTCGATCCGGCGACGGGGGAAGTGCTGGGTGAGTTCGACAGCGAGACGATCGCGAGTGCTGAAGGCTTGGCGTACGATCCGGAGGCGGATGACGTGCTGGCGGCCAGCACGTCTGACGACAAGGTACGGGCGTTTGGGCTGGCCAATGCAGATCGCTTTGATCTGGCGGTCTTTGGTGTGACCGATGCCGAAGCGATCGCGGTGCATCAAACAACGATGGCGATGCCGGACCGCGCGACGCTGTTTATGACCGACGAAGACGACGGCCAGTTGGCGGTGTTCTGGAATACCAGCCATGTGGATGGAGCGTACGCAGACCTGGGCCAGGTACTGGCGGAAGACCCGAGCAACCCCGGCAACTACTACGCCCTGACAGGCATTGAGCCGATCGCCATCGACGAGAACGGCACGGCGTGGTTTACGCACTTGGGTAGTGTCAATGGCACGGGGATTTCTCCGGAAGCCAAGCTTTACACGTTCGATCTCAAGACCTTGAAAGATGGCGGGCCGATTGAAGCCACCTTTGTGGGCGAGATTACTGATGGCGGACAGAACTTGCCCAGCGGGACGACCGTGCCGGGGTTGGCGTTCCACCCGACGACCGGCGAGTTGTATTCGTTGTTATCTGAATCCAGTGCGACCGCAGACAAGCTGGTCATTTTGAAACCGAGCACGGGCGCGGTCCAGACCACGGTCGGCTCCATCACAGGTTCGGGCGAGACAGCCAAATACGTACAGGGGCTGACCTTCAGTGCCGACGGCAGCACGTTGTACATCACCGACCTGAACGACTCGGCGACCAAGAGCGACGACCGTGTGTTCACGGTGAACCCCAGCACCGCTGCGATCACGGGCACGCACGATGGCACGCCGTTCGCGGACTTGCCGACGATCCAGTCGCAGACGAATGAGCGCCTGCTGGCTCTGGACTTGGACCCGGTCACCGGCGAGGTGCATGCGTCCGAACCCGACAGCGAGTCGGTCCTGGGGATTGATTCGGGAGACGGCGGCAACAGCATCCTCTTGGATGCCAATGTTGCGGGCGTGACCGAGTCCGAAGGCCTTGCCTATTACCCGCAGATCAAGCCCACGGGTTCAGGTTCCAGCGGCGGCGGCGAGATTACGCCGCCGGCGATTGGCGCTTCCAGCCCATGGCCAGAGGCACCCGAAGCCGACTACTCCCGTGGCTTGCCTTTCGCAGTGATGGAGGATGTCACCAGTGCATTCAGCGTGGGCTACACCTACACGGGCTACGACGCTAATGCCCAGCGCCTGACGGTCAGCCTGAATATCACCAAAACCGGTTCCCAGCAGGTCCGCGACAGTCTGGCGCTAGCGTTGCGTGGTCTGGTCAAGCAGGACGCCATCGGCAACTCGTCCGCACAGCTCACGAAGTACGACGCGTTTATCCCGCTGGACACTGACGGCGTGATGGCTGGGACGCCATACATCGACATCACCAGCTTGATTGCGCAGGACGCCGACGGCTACTTCGAGCACCAGGCGACGACGCAAAACTTCGTTCTCACGTTCGACCATGTGGAGGACGCGGGGCGATTCGACTTTGAGCTGGTTCTGCTGGGTGAAACGAACCAGGCACCGGCGTTCACGACTGATCCGTACGCCGCCGAGCAGGGCCAGGCCTACCCGGTGGTGATCAACGACAGCACGGAGCCCGCGCTGGAGATTCTCGCGGGTCAACCCTTGGTTTATCTGCCCGACGGGGTGGACCCCGACGATGACGCTATCGTCATCAGCATGGTGGAAGGCCCAGGCGATGCGGGATACGACCCGCAGGCCGGAGCGCTGACCTGGTCGCCGACGAGCAGCGATGAAGGGCTGCACACGTTCCGGCTCCGCATCGCCGACGAGTACGGCCTGTACGACCCGGCCAACGATCAGACCTTCACGGTCCGTGTCATCACGTCTTCTGCGAACCGGCTGCCGCGTTTCGTTACCGACCCGGTGACCGTTGCCGATGCCGGCCAGACGTACACCTACGACTCGGACGCATTTGATCCCGATGGCGATACGCTTGTCTATGCCGGCGAGGTTTTCGCGAATAACCTGCCAGAATCCGTGGTCGATAGCGCTGTCGTCTTCTACCCCTTGGACGACGTTTCGGATACCAGCACCACCGTGTTCGATGCCTCAGGGCAGGGTCGTCACGCGGAAGCCTTGTCGGGTGTCGCAGACGACCCAGGGCGCGGTGCGGTGTACTTCGACGGCACAGGCGACGGCATCCAGTTGGACGACGCAGACGATCCCGGTGTCGAGGACGACTGGGTCCACGCGAGCTTCACGCAGCGCTCGGTTTCACTCTGGTTTAAACCCGATGGCGGGATCACGGATTCGCAGATGCTGTTCGAAGAAGGCGGTATTACCGCTGGCATGGCGATCCGCCTGCACGACGGCAAGCTGAAGTACCGAGTCAACAAGAACAACACGGGGTATGTCGCGAACCATACGCTGCCGACAGACCCCGCTTGGCAGGAGAGTTGGCACCACGTCCTGGCTGTCTACAACGCGGGTGACATGACGCTGTACCTCGATGGGCAGCAGGTAGCGAGCAACACCGCGGGTCCGGCGAGTATCCCCGCGCACGGCGACGCTGCCGGCCTGGGTGCGACAGCGGGCAATGGCAATGTGTTCCAGACGGCAGCAGACGACCGTTACACCGGCTGGATGCGCTCGGTCGCGATCTTTGATGCTGCGCTGACTTCCAATGACCTAGTTGCCTTGCGCGAGCATCAGCTGCCCGTAACGACCTTGGGCCCAGCAGACGGCGTCGTGGCCTTCACCCCCACTGCCGACCACATCGGCGAGACGGTTCATGTCCAGCTCTACGCCGGTGATGGCAACGGCGGCGTGGCGGAGCAGGGGTACGAGATTGATGTGCGAGCGGATGCTGCGAATCAACCGCCGGTGATTGTAAGTCAACCCACAATCGTTCATAGCCTTCCGTCAGATCCAAATGATGAGGTGGGCAGCGTTGCGCCCACAGAACTGATCGTTGATGTGGATCCTTTGCAGAGTGTGACGCGAGAAGTCTCCGTTACGCTCTCTGCGCTTGGGTCGGTGGATAAGATCGATGTGTTTTTTATGCTGGATGATACTGGGAGTTTTCATCAAATATCAGAGAGTGTAAAGAATGGATTTCAGCAGATTGTGGCGAACTTGCAAGCGGCTTTGCCAGCAACTTCGTTGGGATTTGGGGTCGGTCGGTTCGCGGACTATTCAGATGATTACCTTGACAGGCCGTTTGTATTAAATCAACCAATCGTTACGACGGATGTGAGCGGGTTTGATCTGGCTATTGATGCGGCATTGAATCGGCCGCAAACAAACAGCGGCGGCGATGCTCCAGAATCGGCGATTGAAGCGTTATATCAAGTGGCTGACCCACGGGTATTGGATTTGATGGCAATCAAGCGGATAGCGATGGGGATGGGGACTACACAAACGACACCGGTAACTCTGGATCATTGGTGTCGCAGTTGAATCAAGGGCCATACTCTTACAGCGGCGATGTGCCTTCGTTTGACAGTTTTGTACCCGACGCGGCAAACAATATCTTGGCCCCGTCTGGCTCGCTCGGGGGTGTGGGTTTCCGTGATGGGGCGCTGCCGATTGTGTTGGTCGCAACCGATGTGGGGACAGTTTTTGAAGACGGCGTTTCGCAGCCGGACCCGATTGTTGGGTCAGGTGGAGTGACAGTGCCGTTGTCTGCCTTTGAAAGCGGTCAGGAAGGCACAAATTGGCGAACGACGACGCCTTATGGCAGCGGGGCTGGGATTCAACCTACGGTTGATGCGTTGAATGGATTGGGCGCATTTGTGATCGGGTTGGGTGATCTTTCGCGATCACCCTCGCAAAACCCAAGGCCATTTCTTGAAGGGCTTGCGACTTTAACTGGGGCGGTTAGTAGTTCGAGTGTACCCATCGATAGCGGAATAACAGGCGACCCGATTGATCAGGGTGACCCGCTCTTTTTCTCGATCGAACCTGATGCAAGCAGCAGTGTTGCAAGTGGGATTGTGGCCGCGATTGAGGCGGCGGCGATTTCTACCGCCTTCGATATCGATGTAGTCTCTTCTGATCCTGCGATGGTGAACCTGACAGGTGTCGTTTCGGGAGTCGGGGCGGGTGAGACAGCGGTGTTTGATGTTAAGTTCACGAGCGACGGCCAGGCACATAGCTTTGATTTGCAATTCGTTCGAGCCGGCACGAATGTTTTGCTTGGCTCGATTCCGGTGACACTGGACGCATCTTGGCAGTATGACGCGCATGGAGTCGACGCTGATGGTGATGTTCTGCTTTATGAATTAGTGGGCGAGAAGCACGGGGCAGTGGTCAATTCTTCGACCGGCGAGATCGCTTGGATGCCGGAGGCGAACGGGAGCTATACATTTGCGCTTCGAGTATCTGATGGGCGAGGGGGAGAGGACACCCAGACGTGGACGGTTGATGTGGACCACATCGGGGCAGGTAACAATGATCCGGTATTTGATGCAACGCCGAATAATCTGGATACCGTGGTGGGTCGGGAATGGTATTACGACGCGGACGCCAGTGATTTGGATGGCGATCGTTTGCGGTATTTCCTCGTCGATGGACCGGAGGGTGCTTCGGTCAATGTGGATACGGGTGAGATCAACTGGTCGCCCCAGCAGGAAGCATCTGAATTGTTTGTTGTTCGGGTGACGGATGGCAATGGGGGTGTGGATGAGCAGGCCTTTACGGTTGATGCGGTAAAAATTTCGGACGCGGTTAACCAGTCTCCAGCGTTTACATCAATTCCGCCGGTCTTTGTCCTGGCGGGTGAACAACTTGTGTACCAGGTTGAAGCGGAAGACCCGGATGGGGACGCTTTATCATTCAGCTTGGTCACGGCCTCAGAAGGCATGGTGCTGGACCCGGAAACACTACGCCTGGTTTGGGTGCCACAGGAGTCTGACTATGGATCGCACCGAGTTGTGTTACGTGTTGAAGATGGTTCGGGCTTGGGATCGGTTCAATCTTTTGACTTGAATGTTAACGGAGATAACGCAGATCCGGTGATTAATTCGACGCCCATTGGGCCGGCTCGGCTTGCAACGGCATATTCGTATCAGGTCGAAGCGGAGGACTCCAACGGGGATGAACTGCGCTACACGCTAGACCGCGCGTCGCTGGATCGGGGTGTTGAGATTGACCAGGAGGGCTTGCTGAACTGGACTCCGACGGCGGTCGGCGATTACCCGATCGAGATCACGGTAAGCGATGGGCGGGGCGGCGAAGCGGTGCAGCGGTTTACGTTGCCGGTGCTGGCGGACAATGCCGGGCCGAGCCTGGCGTTTGGAGATGCTGGGCCGATCTTTGTGGATGAGGCCTGGGAGATTGAGGTCATCGCGGCCGATCCCGAGGGCAGCACGCTGACGTACGCGGTGGATTTGTTTGCTGAAAGCCTGGGTATGGTGATCGAAGAAGACACCGGCAAGCATTATCTGCGCTGGACACCCAATACGCGGGGTTCGTTTGTGACGACCGTTACGGTGACGGATGCGGATGGCGCATCGGTGTCTCGGCAATTGACGCTGCCGGTGAATGAACGACCGAGCACGAACCAGCTTCCGCAACTATTGAATGTGCCTTATGGTCCTGCGGTGGCCGGGCGGGCATGGACCTTTGTGCCTGAGTTCAGTGATCCAGACGGCGACACGGTGACGGTGTCGCTGCTTAGTGGTCCAAGTTGGCTGACGGGGCAGGCGGTGGACGGGCGTTTCGAGATCACAGGCACGCCGACGAGCGGAGGCAGCGAACCGTTTACGCTGCGTTTGGACGACGGCCAGAATGCGCCTGTGGACATCCCGTTCACTTTGCCTGTGCTCGATAACGCTCCGCCGATTCTGATCAGCGCGGTCCAGAGTGCGTCGATCGAACAAGGTCAGCCGGCAGAGTTGGCTTTTGACGTGATCGATCCGAATGCCGATGGTTTGTCGATTGAGCTGCTGACTCAAGTTTCGGGTGCAGCGTTATTCGATCAGACGTCGGTGGCGACGGGTTCAGCCGACCCGGATAATCCGACACAGTTTAAGCTGACATTCACGCCCGATACGCTTGGCGAGCAAGCGCTCCGTGTGCGTGTGACCGATTCGGCGGGTGGATCCATTGAACACACGGTGGACCTGTTTGTCTACGACGGCACACAGAACCTCGCGCCAACAGGATCGATGACGGCACGCACCGCGACCGCGGCGGGTCAGACCTTCGTGGCGCAGGTGGAGGCAGAGGATCCTGAGCAGAAGCAACTGACCTACGGCCTGTTGGCTGGGGATGGCGTGACCATTGTGACCGAGATCACAGCGGCCACCGGATCGCATGGCGGCGGTTCCGTGCCTGTCGGTATGCGGATCGATCTGGACACCGGCCGCATCACCTGGACGCCGGGCGAAGATCAGATTACTCCCGACGGTGTGGCTGCCTACACCTATGTGGCAACCGTATCGGATGGCATCAACACCATTGTGACTCAACCTGCTGCGGAACTTACGGTCTACCGAACCTTCAGCAATGGCAGGCCGGATATTGATTCGGAGATTCGTTTTGAACGCGCATCCAGCGATCCAGTGACCTTGGTCTACCAGCCTCACGCGACCGAGCCGGATGGCGACCCGGTGACCTGGTCGATCGCAGAGGGGCCAAGCACGGTTTCGATTGATCCGAATTCTGGGGAAGTTACCTGGCGGCCCGACGGAACTGAGACGGATGCGGCACAACGTCTGGTGATCCAAGCGACCGACCCGTATGGTGCCTTTGATCAGCAAGGCATCGATCTGATCAGCTCGCAGACGATCAAGCACGCTCCGCGGATTGCGTCGACGCCTCCCAGTGAGCTCGCGTCCGATGGGTCGTTCGTATACCTGATCCAGGCGACCGATGCGGACAATCAAAAGCTGAGGTTCGAGTTGATCGGTGATCTGACCGACAGCGATCCTGATGTGCAGCTGCTGCAAGAAGGGGACAGTGCGGCCCGGTTGATTTGGTCTAACCCGTCGGGCTCGGTGGACTTTGAGATCATTGTGACCGACCCGGATGGTCTGGTTGGTCGCCAGCCGGTCGAGTTAACGGTCAATGGGGCTACCGTCGATCAGCCGGTGCGTATCACTAGCACCGCGATCAGGACGGTCCAAGGTGGAGATGCTTACGCGTACCAGGTCATCGCTGTAGACCCGGACCCGAACTCGACAATTACTTACAGCCTGACGGCAGAGAATCTGACGACTCCGGGGCACACAGTCGTGGGCTTGTCTATCGACAACAACGGCCTGGTGACCTGGGCTGATACTGATACCGATGACTACATCGGCGAGCAGATTCAAATCGAGATCACTGCTACCAGCGGCGGGTTTGTCGCAAAACATGGTTTCCCGCTGACGGTAGCGGACCCCGTCGGCAACAGCGCGCCGGTGATTGAAGGGGTGCGTGTCGTGACCGCTGCGTTGAACACGCCTTTGGTATTGGATGTGCTAACCAGCGACCCGGACGGCGACGACCTTCGGTTTGATCTGGTGTCGAGTGCAGGCGAGCGGGTCTCGGTGATCCCCGCTACCGCAACGACGGGCGAGATCGTGATTACACCGTCCGGCCGAATCACGTGGACTCCCATGCCCGGTGAGCCCACACCTCGTCCGCTGACCGTAAGGGTCACTGATGAACACGGTGCGTTTGACGAAGATGTCTTTAACCTGACGCTCGGGACTGACGCGGGACCCTCGCTGGGGCTGTACATCAGCGACCCGACGCCTGAGCCCGGGCAGCTCTTGGAGTTCCGTCTCGGGGCGGACGATGACGGTGAGATTGTCGATCAATGGGTCAAACTTACCAACGTGATGCTTTTTGGTTCTGAAGGTTTGACGCTGCCGGTTGGTGCAAACGGTACAGCGACCTACCGCGTACCTGACGATCAGAACTTCGTGGGCAAGGAAATCTCAGTTACGGCCACAGCGGTCGACAACACCGGGAACTCGGTGACCAGTGATTCGCAGACATTGATCGTGGCTGGCGTCGATTTGGCGGCACCAGTGATTAGTCTGGCTTCGCCGACGCCGGGGGCCGCGATTGAAGGAATCACGGACATCCTGGGTCGTGTCTACGATCCCGATGGTCAACTGACCGCTTACTCGCTGTTGTTGGTGCCGCAGGGTGGGGCTGAAGCGGACAGCTACACGTTGACGGATCAGTCATCGGGTGGCACCCCCATTTCAGGAGTGGGCTCGCCGGGTTCGGACGGCATCATTGCCACGCTGAACCCGCTAGCTCTACCAGATGGCGCGTACAACCTCCTGCTCCGTGCGGAGGACGCCAGCGGTAAAACTGTGACAATGAGTTCTCCGGTGACCATCGCTTCGCAGGGTGTGAAGCTTGGCAATCTCTCATTGGGCTTTACCGATTTGACCGCACCCGTTGCTGGTATTCCTCTGACGCTGCAGCGTCGCTACGACTCATTGGATGCGGGCGAGTCAGGTGATTTCGGCTTTGGTTGGTCGCTGGATATTCTCAGTGGCGAAATCGAGGTTGATGCACTGTTTGACCCGTTGGACGATCGGATTAATGTGTCAGGCAACACTGGTGCGTTGCGTTATGGCAGCCAAGTGTCTATCCAATTGCCCGGCGGGGAGCAGATGAGTTTCACTGCTGTGGTTGAGCCGTACCTTCCGCTAAGCAGCGGCTTTGGGGCTTCGGGTTATACAAGTAACGGGTTCGCCACCTATAGCGTAGCATTCCTGCCGAACAACGCGAATAGTTCCGGAGCCAAGCTGGAGTTTTTGGGCGGAAGGGGCACGGAATATGTTCGGTTGTCGGACCCGGCCCGCTACGGCCTGAGCGTAACTGATGATGTCGTTCTATCGGCTCAGGTCCTTATTAACTCGGAAACCAATGAGTTTCTTATCTTCAGCGGAAACGTTGGCAGTGAGTTGGCGCCGACTCTGGATCCTGTTTTCCAAGACATTCAATACCGCCTAACCACCCGCGATGGCAGTGTGTATGATTTTGATAGCGATACCGGTAAGCTTTCAGTAATCAAAGATGCTTATGGTAGGCAGGTGGATTTCGAGGGTGGGGACATTATCGCATCAGACTCGCAGGGCGAGGTTTCTCGGCTTGAGATCGAGCGAGATTCGAATAATCGGGTCACCCGGGTGACCAACAGCCTCGGGTTCCGGGTCCGTTACGAGTACGACACGCAGGGCAATCTACGCACGGTGCGCCAAGACATCGGCCTTCCCGCCAACCCCGACGACAACACCAATCGTCAACGTGTCTCTCTCTTAGCGTACGACACCGACCCGGCCTTTAACGGCGCCAGTGGTCAAGCCCACTTCCTGCGAGAGATCAAGCTTGAAGACGGTACGCTCCTGGCACTCACCGATTTCACATCCGACGGTCGATTGAGTAGCGCCAGCTCCCCCAGTGGCCCTCAGCAGACCGTGGTCTATGATGACCAGAACCAGGCTCAAACCACCACGACTTCTTTCGGTGCCAGCGGCGACGATACCAGCACCACCAGTTACTACGATGATCACGGCAACGTGACCCGCGTGGTTCTCGACGACGGTGGCTTGTACCCCGGCGGGATCGAGTGGAACTACGAGTACGACGACGCTCGTTTCCCGGAACGGCTGACCAAACAGACCGACCCCCTCGGGCGGGTAACGACCTTCGAGTATGACGACATTGGCCAACTCGAACGCGTCAATGCTCCCGGCGGTGTTGCCACCACCTATGAGTACAACAATCTCGGGCAGGTCACCTTGATTGCGGACGAGTCCACCGGGCGGACCGAGTACCGCGAATACAACTTCGCAGGAGATCTTCTGAAGCTTTGGGATGAAACGGGTCATGTCTACGCCGAATGGGACTACGACCCCCAAGGTCGGCTGCTCAGCGAAACTGACGAGTCCGGCACGACCACCTATACCTACGACGAGACCGGTCGATATCCCACCACGACGACCCTTCCCAACGACGATACGATCGTTTCTGCTTTCGACGATCTCGGCCAGCTCACCGCTTTTACCAGCGACGGTGAGGATTCCACGCTGAGCATCGACGGTTTCGGCCGAACCACCCAGGCCATCTACGACACCCAGGGCGTCAACGGCGACCCGCTCGTTGTCGACTACGGCTACGCCTCCGATCCCACCGCTGGCGGTGACGACGGCCTCGCGCCCGACTGGACCACCATCGACTCAGCCAGCACCGGCAAGATCACCCGCAAGCTCTCGCCCACCGGCCAGATCGAGGGGTGGGTCAACGAGGATGGGACCGAGACCACCTTCGAGTATGACAACGGCCGGCTCCTCCGCGAGACGATCGCCATCCCCGACGGGCAAGGAGGCTCGGTCGAGGTTTCCAAGACCCTTTACAGCTACGACAAGCTCGGCCGGGTTTCCCGAGTCACCGACGAGATCCTAGGCACTTATTCCGAAACCACCTACGACCAGATCGGCCGCGCCCTTGCCCGCACCAC
The DNA here is from genome assembly GCA_965230305.1 of Phycisphaeraceae bacterium. Taxonomy (GTDB): domain Bacteria; phylum Planctomycetota; class Phycisphaerae; order Phycisphaerales; family Phycisphaeraceae. The sequence goes on from OZ245998.1 coordinate 2,027,316, forward strand.
CACAGACCCGGCGACCGGCGAAACCTACACCACAACCTACACGCAAGACCCCGACCTCAACGACTACGCCCCCGGCCCGATCAGGGTCACGGACTCCCTCGACGCGCAGACCCAGTTCAACTACTACCTCCCGGGCACCACGGGCAACCCCGTGGCCGGGATGGGCGTGACCGAGCAGGTCCAGCGGCTGGACGCCGGGCTCGACGGCTTGATCGATACCGCCGACGACACCCTCCGCACCAGCCACGTCGAATACAATGCCGCTGGGCTGCCCGTCGCGGTGGTCAACCCTGATGGCTCACGCCGTACCATCGAGTACCGCAACAGCGACGTCCTCGGCGACGCTGCGCAGTACCCCACTCGGGTATTCGATGAGGCCGGCCGCGCTCGCGTCTTCACCTACAGCGAAGATGGTCGTCTGGAGTCCGCCACCGACCTCGGCGGCAACACCCTCGAAGTGATCTACGACAGCGACGACCGCATCCACCAGGTCACTCTCCCGACCGTCCCCGGCCCCGGCGGCGATCAGCTCACCGTGACCTACGGCTACGACACAGAGGACCAGCTCGTTTCCGTCGCCCGCCCCGGCCTGGGCACCGAAACGATCCACCGCTTCGGCGAGGCCGGCGACCCCGAACTCGTCGAGCTGCCTCATGGCGACTTCGTTCGCTACAGCTACGACGACCGCGACGACGCCACCCCCAATTCCAACACCGGCAGGATCACCCAATACGAGGTTCTCACCGGCGGCACCCTCTCCACCGTCAACGGCGAGACCGTGCTCACCGGCGGCACCGCCCTGGAGTCCTTCTCCTACACCTACGCCGCCGACGGCCAGATCAAGGCCATCACCAACGACCTCGACAGCTCCGCCACCACCTACCACTACGAGTACGAACGTCCCGCCAGCGAGAACCGACCCGGCACCACCCGCCTGGCCCGTGTTGATCTGCCCAACGGCACCGCCGTCGCCTACTTCTACGATGGCATGGGACGCGTCACGGACGTCATCAGCTACACCGACCCGGCCGACACCACCGGCTACACCACGAGCTACGAGTACGACTCGGCCGGACGCATCAGCAAGGTCTTCGACCCCGACAACCCCAAGGGCCAGCCGGGCTCGGTCCCGACGACGTACACGTACGACCTGGCGGGCCGTCTGTCTGAGCGTCTGCTGCCCAACGGGGTGCGTACGCGGTGGGTCTTTGACGTCCGTGACCGTGTGGCGTTGCTAGAGCACTACGACACGAGCACGAGCCAGGTGATGGAGAGCTTTACGTACTGGTATACGGCCGACGGCTCGGTTGATCCCAGCACAACGGTTGAGCCGCGTCGGATCACGCGAGCGGATGGGAGTTACGTGTCGTACGATTACGACGGCAGCCTGCGTCTGACGCGGGAGTTGCACGTGGATGACCAGGGGCTGACGGTGCGGACGATCGAGTACAGCTACGACGGGGCGGGGAACCGGACGGGCCGGGTGGTGGACGGCGTGAGGGAGACGTACGGGAACGACTCTTCGTCGGCGTACCTGCTGTCTTCGGTGACGGGTGCGAGCGGGACGGACACGTTCGGCTACGACGCCGGAGGTCGGCTGAAGACGCTGACGCGTGACGGGACGACGCAGGTGCTGAGCTACAACGGCTCGGGCCGGCTGACGGCGGTGGACAGCACCACTTACGCGTACGACGGGACAGGCCAGCGGATCGGGGCGGATGACGGCACGACGCAGACGAGCTACGCGGTGGCGCCGAGCGCGCAGTCGTTGGGGGTGGAGATCGGTCTGCGTTACCTTGAGGTCACGGGCTCGGACACGTCGGCATGGGTTTACGCGGGGGAGAACCCGATCGCGCGGCTGAACCCGGACGGGACGATGAGCTACTACCTGGAAGATGCGATGGACAGCGTGATCGGCCTGACGGATGCGTCGGGGGCGACGACGGAGTCGTATTCGTACGATGCGTTTGGGAACCTGTTGTCGGGCAGCGCGACGCCGGACGTGGGTTACCACGGGGCGTGGCACGACGCGACGGGGCTGATCGACATGCGGGCGCGTGCGTATGATCCGGTGACGGGTCGGTTCACGAGCGTGGATCCGGTGGAGCCGACGCCCGAGGCGTACGAGACGTTCCACCCGTACGCGTTCGCGAACCAGAACCCGCTGGTCTATAGCGACCCCACGGGGGGGTTCAGCCTGATTGAACTAAACGTATCCAGCCTCATCAAGGGAGGCGTTCGCGTGCTGCAGCAGGCGGGTATTCAGCACGCCAGATCGGAAGCTTTTGATTTGATCAACAAGAGAGTGTTTGATCTGGTGATCGGCCATTTGTCGGCGCTGCTACCGATGAACCCGGCGGGCTTTAATGGTGGGCCTTCCTCGATTGATGTGATCAACCAGGGCTTGAACTTTGAAAGCCTGATGCAGGTAGTCGTCTGCAGCGCTTTGCGTGAAGCGGGTTTCCCGGAGTGGCTGTATTTGTTCCCGGGTGTAAACGGTGTGGCGAATCCAGCGACCGGTGAAAGGGCTGGCCAGCCATACGACGACGGTGTCGGCTGCGGGGGCGATGGCGAAGTAGTCCCGGGGCTTGGGGGGAACCGTCCTCGCCCAGACTTCATCTTCAGCCCGATGGCGCCGATGCAAACCGAAAACCCTGGAGATGCGTACTTGATTGGGGACGTTAAGCGATCGACGCAGACCATATACAGTTCATACGTTAGTCCAGGTCGTCAAATAAACCAGTTCCGCGCGATCACGAGGTTTTCAAGGGCACGTGCTTATCGTGTGGCGGCATTTTTCACGATGTTGAGCACGCGTCAGACAGAAGCGGCTTTGGAACAGTTGGCGATACGTGAAGGCGTTGCGAACGGGCTGATTGTTATGATTATTACAGCAAGGTGACATGGATATGCCGAGAACAGTGCGTTGGAAAGATGGGTTGATGGTCAAGGACCCGGAGATTGACGAGCTTTTTTATGTGATAAGGGATAGATCGCCGGATGAGCTAGAAGAGTTCATAGAGAATAATCCTAATGTGGAGTTGAACAAAGAGTATGGAATACTAGGCGCGAGTCCATTGGCAATTGCCTGCAGGCTTGGGGACCTAGATAAATTTGAAATCTTGTATGCTCGGGGAGCAGCGATTCTATCGCCCTATGGATCTTGCACATGGGAGGCTGCGTCTTACGGCCACTTGGAAATATTGAAGCGGATTTTTCTGAAATTAGACAAGGAAGGCAAGAGTTCAGAGGAAATCCGCACGATTATGGGCGCTACATTTGCGCTCGCGGTCCGAGACAACTGCATGGATATTGTGGATTATTTGCTGGAGAACGGAGCAGACCCGAATTACCAGAGTGAGCCTCGCGGCCTGCGGCCTATCGACTGGGCGCGGTCTCCGTTGATGAATCTGGACACATTTATCCGAATGTATCCGCTGACCGATCGTCGGTACCGGAAGTCGGCGCGAAAAAACATGGAATTTCTAGGCTTTGAACAGAGCTTTAACCGCGCTAAAACAGATGAGCAGCGTGACGAATTGACTCGGCTTCGTGAGAAATATGATCGCTTCATCGAAGAGTTCGAATCTGCTTCAGGGAATAGACGAAAGAAGGCATGATCTTGAGCGCTCAGGGTTTGGGCGTGGAGCTGGGGTTGCGTTGCCTTGAGACGGACGGCACGCCTTCGGAGGACGCAGGATCCGAATGATGATCCGGTACGTAATCTTGTAGGGAGTGACGGCAGGCGGACGGTGAAGCCGATCCGTCCCGATATGATCTGGGGTCCGCCGAAGATTTTGAGTGATCTCGAAGAAGCACAAGGCAATGGTGAAAGCAGCCAGAAAACCTATGTGATCACGGAGATGAAGCTGACGCTGGAGCGGCTGCGGCGGGATGCAAAGCCGGACCACAATCAATTCACCGGGTTTAAGCGTTACACGAAGAGCCATACCGGGGCGCAGAAGTTAGTTTCGTTCTTTATTTTGTTTTCAGGTACCGGCAACAGCCAGAGCGCGATGGCCAAGGAAGCCCGGATCCAGAAGAAGATCAAGAAGAACTACGGCATGCACGCCATCATTGTGACGCTAGTCAACGCGCAGAGCCCGTTTACGGGCAGATAACGGGATTTACGATGGTTGATTTACAGTCAAGTGCATTGGATAAATCGGACTACCCGGCTCCGCCGGAGGCGGGGTCGGTGGTGCTCGGGGATGCGTCGGCGCAGCGTTGTTTGTTAGACGCGATAGAGGCGTCGGACCTCAAGGGCATCCGCGCGGCGTTGAAGGCTGGGGCGGAGGTCAACTACTGGGCGTTCGGCGATGGGAAGGATCAGGCGACCTACTCGTTCCCGCTGTCCCTGGCGATGGAGGGAGGGGACCGGAAGGTGGTGAAGTTGCTTTTGGACTCCGGGGCAGCGGTGAATTTTGAGGACTGCGCATGGCAGGCGGTGGGGCGTGAGGACCTGCCCTTGCTGAAGCTGGTCCTCAAGCACGGGGCGTCGCCGGACGGGGTGCGTTACTGGAAGCCGAGCTGGGACGACAAGGATGGCAACGAGACGGCGTTGACTCGTGCGGCAGCGGCGGGCCGGCATACGATGGTCAAGGCGCTGCTGGAGGCGGGGGCCAACGCGGAGCACGAAAACGACGAGGGGGACAGCGCGTTGCTGATCGCGCTGCGTTCGGGGGACAAGCGGATGGCGAAGCTGGTGGAGGGCTTTGTGTCCGAGGCGTACCGGTCACGGATGGAAGGGCTTTACGGGGAGGAGCACGAGGCGGCGTTGAAGCTGGATGAAGCGCTCAGCGACGCGATCATCGAGGGGCGGGCAGACGAGGTGCGTCGGCTGATTGTGGAAGAGCAGCGGGATGTAGGTGAGTTGTTGCTCACTGGAGATGGGTCGTTGTTGCAATATGCGTTGAAGTGCTACAACAAATCGGAGTATCGCGTAGAGAATCCATCTTTTCGAGAAGAAGACGATCGGTATGGTTTGCCCGAGGCGATAATAGAGGTCGTGAAAGTGCTGCTGGACCTGGATGCGCCAGTGGACACGCTGCACTACCACACTCCGCTGCATGTGGGCACGCGGTTGTGCCGGACTTGTCCTGACCTATACGAAGAGATGCTGCGTCGGGCCGATACGGTCGATGTGGTGTGTTTGATGGACAGCTCGACACCTTTGATGGGTGTTTGTACTCATGGAGAACCGGCTACTGCTCGTATGCTTTTGAAATACGGTGCAGACCCGAACCGAAAAGACGAAACAGGTAAATCGGTGATTGAGAAGGTGCGGTTCCAACAGAAGTACCGGCCAGACGACGAAGCATTGAAGGAGATTGTTCGGATACTACTCGACGCCGGTGCGAAAGAGGCAGAGCCGTCTGTCTGAGCGTTTGCTGCCCAACGGGGTGCGTACACGCGGTGGGTCTTTACGCGCGTGACCGTGTGGCGTTGCTAGAGCACTACGACACGATCACGAGCCAGATGGTGGAGGGCTAGACGTACTGGTGCACCGCCGCAAAGGGTCGATCGAGATGGGCATTAGTGGGAATCGCTGGGAAAACCCGGGAACCCCGCACGGGAAGGCGTGAGGGCGGATTGGGGCCGCGCGTAGGGCGAAATGCGAAATGCGAAATTGGTGGCGACCTCGGGGGCGAGGGACAGTAAGTGAGAAAACGAAACGGCGTTTACGGGGCCGTTGAAGGGGTTGCAGCCGGCCTTCGCGGTGCGCGCGATGGTGTGTGCGAGGTGCGCGCCCGATCCGATGTCAGATAGCACAAGCGAGCAACGGCCTGCGGTCGGGAGGCTCGTTGCGGTTCATGCGAGCATGCCTGACCTCGACCCGACGCCGACCGCCAATCTCCTCGCGCTGGAAGCCAGCGACGGCTCGTGCATCGATCACTACCAACCCCCCGCTGGCATCTGGCGGCGGATTATTGAATCGGCTTTGAAGCCGCTTCAAGCGGTCTTCAATCGTTCTTAAAAAACTGATTATCACCCCCTCAAGTCGACGGCTGGACCGACCCCCTCTGGGGGGCTTGCCAGGCCCCGCCAACCCTGCCGGCAGGCCCTCTGGGCCGGGTGAGACAGCCAGAGGGATTTTAAAGCATGGTGGCGGCAACGCTTATCGCGTGCGCAGGCGGAATTTCCCATTGACTTTCCTGGTTTCTCATGTCGATCGACCCTCTACGGGAGGGCGAACGTGTCGGCTAGATGCGGTTGGGGCCATAATTTTTTCGACCTTGTGGGGGGAAGAGTGTTGAAGTGTGGGGTCAAGTGGGGTAGATTCCACTTCGGTGTGGAAGCTTCGCGGCTGGCGCGGGGCGCATCTCGAGTCATGGACGACTTCGATCAGGGCAAGAGGACGATGGGCATTGCTGTTTGTCGGGACCTACGAGCATCGGATCGACGCGAAGAGTCGCTTGGCGATCCCCGCCCCGGTGCGTGGGAAGCTGCAGCGGATCCTGGGTCTGGGCGAAGGGGATGCGATCCCGTTTTACGTCACGCTGAGCGAGACGGACAACGCGCTGGCGGTGTACAGCGAGCCGGGCTTCGAGGCGTACATGGAGCGGATCCGGTCGCCGAAGGCGGACGTCGACAAGGTGCTGCGGTTCGAGCGCGAGGTGCTGCCGAACACACTGCTGGTCGAGACGGACAAGCAAGGGCGGATCGTGCTGCCGGAGTTGCTGTTGAGTCAGATCGAACTGCCGCAGGACGTGACGCTGAAGGGTTTGAACGATCATTTGGAGATTGCTCCGCGACAGGACACGCCGGGCGAACGGCCTCGGCCGGTGAACCTGCGGCGGCTGTTGCCGACGGAGTGACGGATTTCAGTGCCCGGGCCCAGGATGGGCGTTGGGCGGGTTTAGAGTTTTCGAGGCCACGGACGGCCTCCGCCGCAACGGACTGCGGCCGACGATATCAATCAGTGGAGGCGTAACGGATTCGGCTTGCTTCAAACCGGTGACACGCTCGCAGAGATCAGGGAAGGTCCAAGCGAACGCCAGCCTACAGTGATCGGAGCCCACTCCAACCCGTCTGGACCGGCCCCGGCAAGCCCCTCCGCTGATTGATTTTACTGCGTTAGACGACCAGCCCGTCGGGCGGGTTCGTCGGTCTGTCGTAGCGGCCTCGTTGTGGCGTTTTTGCGGGGTCGCTCGCGGTGTGATTCAGTGGTACGCTGCGCCAGTGACGGTTGCGGAAGCCCTGAGCGTGTATATCTCTTTGCTGGCGGTAATCAACCCGCTGGTTGCGTTGCCGGTGTTGTTGGTGTTGACCGAAGACCAGCCGATCGGTCGGCGTCGACGGGCGGCGGTGGTGTCGGCGGCGGCGGTGTTGGCGATCCTGATCGGGTCGATTTGGTTCGGGCAGATCGCGTTGGACTTGTTTGGCATCCGGGTGGCTTCGCTGCGTGTAGGCGGGGGGCTGCTGCTGCTGTTGATGGCGATCGCGATGATGCACAGCCGACCCAGCCGCGCGAAGCAAACCCCCGAAGAGCAGGAAGAAGCCGCAGCCAGCGATAGCTTTGCAATTGTCCCGCTGGCGTTGCCGATCATGGCCGGGCCGGGCACGATCAGCTTGATGATCAGCACGGCGGTGAATCACCACGAGCTGGATGAGATGACGTTGCTCAGTGCGATCGCTGTCGGCGTGGCGGTCACGATCCTCGTCGTCTTGGTCCTCGGGGAGAAGCTGATGCAGCGGGTCGGCGTCACGGGCTTGAACGTCACGACTCGCCTGATGGGCTTGGTACTCGCCGCGGTCGCGGTGGAGATGATGGCCGCCGGCCTAACCGAGCTGTTCCCGGTGCTCAGCTCGACGGGGTGATCGGAGCTGGGCATTCATCCCCTCCCCAGGCAACTGAATGAATCGGGGCGACATGATTTGAACATGCGACCTCCTGCTCCCAAAGCAGGCGCTCTACCAAGCTGAGCTACGCCCCGTTGCGGGGATGCATTCTATGCCAACATCGCGATCCGGTGGGGGCTCGGTTTAGATTGGCGTAAACCTCTCGCCAGACGTCGGTGCAGGGCTTACCCTATGGGCTATTCCGGGTACGCGTTGTCCCGGTTCTCGCACCCCTACCCAGGTTTGTCATGCGTGCACTGCTTGCGACCGTTTGTCTGGCTGTTTCTCTCCTGACGCTGGCCCCGGCCCAAGCGGATGGCCACGAGGCTGGTGCTGCGGTTGTCGCGGAGGATTTGGTGTTTGAATTGGAGGACGGCCGGATCTCCAACAGCGTGATCTACTACCCGGCGGACCTGGCTGAGGGCGAGGCGCGGCCCGGGGTGCTGGTGCTGCCCGAGTGGTGGGGATTGAACGACTACTCCAAGGGCCGGGCCCAGCAGTTGGCTGAGGCCGGGTACGTCGCGCTGGCGCTGGACTTGTACGGCGACGGGTTCTCGACCACGAGTGTGCCGGAGGCGGCGGGCATGGCCGGGCCGTTCTACGAAAACCGCCAGCAGTGGCGCGAGCTGCTGACCGTGGCGCACCAGCAACTGGCGGATAACCCGGCGACCGACAGCGCGCAGCTGGCGGCGATCGGGTTCTGCTTCGGGGGCACAGGCGTCCTGGAACTGGCGTACACCGGCGCAGACCTGGCGGGCGTGGTGAGCTTCCACGGCAACCCGCTGCCGGCTTTGGAAGAAGACCACGGCCGCGTCGCAGCCAAGCTGCTGGTGCTGCACGGTGCGGCGGACCCGTTTGTGACGCCCGAGCAGTTGGAAGATTTCGCCTACGCGGCAGACCAGGCCGAGGCGGACTGGCAGCTGGTGCTGTACGCTCGGGCGCTGCACGCGTTCACGAACCCCGCAGCAGACGACGCCGGGCTGGAAGGCGTGGGGTACCAGGAAGACGCAGCGGTCCGGTCCGAAGCGCACATGCACCTGTTCTTTGCCGACGTCTTCGGCGGGGAGTGAGTCTCACAGGAGCCCGTGATGACGCAGCCTTTGACGGATGACGCGATTGCTTCGGCGTTGGCCGAGTTGCCCGGCTGGGCGCGGGACGGTGAAGCGCTGGCGAAGACGTTTGAGTTTGACGACTTCAAGCAGGCGTTCGGGTTCATGACCCGGGTGGCGTTTGAGGCCGAGGCTGCGGGGCACCACCCGGACTGGTCCAACGTGTACCGCACGGTGACGATCCGCCTGAACACGCACGACGCGGGCGGGCAGGTGACGCAGAAAGATGTGGACCTGGCCCGGGCGATTCAGGGGCTTGTCTAAGGTCGCTTTGGTGGGTGAATCTGCTACCGTCTCGGCTCCGCCAGAACAAAGGAGTTTGCTGTGAGTTTGAAGCTGTTGGAGAAGTTGGCGTTGACCCCCGGCGTGCCCGGTCGGGAGCATCGGGTCCGTGAGTTGATTCTGAGCGAGATCGAAGGCCTGTTCGATCAGGTTGAGACCGATGCGCTCGGCAACATCATCGCCACGCTGAAGCCCAAAGCCTCACGCAGCGGCAAGAAGAAGACCAGCCGCGCGAAGAAGCCCACACGGATCATGCTGGCGGCGCACATGGACCAGATCGGTTTCCTGGTCTCGTTCATCGACGACAAGGGCTACCTGCGGGTCAGCCCCGTCGGTGGGTTTGATACCCGCAACCTGTTCGCGCGTCTGGTGACGGTGATCCCGGACGTGCGGGACCCCAAGCAGGACCTGCTGGGCGTGATGAACCCCGGCGGCAAGCCCGTGCATATTGCGTCTCCCGAAGAGCGGACCAAGGTGCCGAAGATCAACGAGTTTGTGATCGACCTGGGGCTGCCCGCCGAGGAGGTTAAAGAGAAGGTCAAGATCGGTGACGTGGTCACGCTGAAGGCGCCGTTTGAGAAGGTGGGGCAAGCGGTGACGAGCCAGTGCATGGACAACCGGATCGCGTGCTGGGTGGCGATCGAAGCGATGCGGAAGCTGAAGAAGGCCGGCGGCAGCGCGGCCGAGGTGGTCTGCGTGTTTACCGTGCAGGAAGAAGTGGGGCTGCGCGGTGCGATGATCAGTGGGTTCAAGGTGCAGCCGGACATCGGGATTGCGATCGATACGACGCTCTGCGTGGACACGCCCGGGGTCGGCCCGGACCAGCGGACGACGGAGTTCGGCGGCGGCGCGGGGCTGACCGTGAAGGACTCGTCGGCGATCACCGACCTGGGCCTGCTGGAAGACTTCGAGCAGGTGGCGATCAAGAAGAAGATCAAGCACCAGCGCTCGATCCTTGGGGCTGGGGGCACGGACGCCGGCGCGATGCAGCGGGCCGGTGCCGGCTGCCGCACGTTCACGCTGTCGTGCCCGACGCGGTACATCCACACGGTGACCGAGACCGTGCATGTCGATGACATGAACGCCTGCCGGGACCTGCTGGCGGCGTACCTGGCGCAGGCGAAGTGAGTTGACCGGGCCCGCCTGGCCGGCGATCAACGGGGTCGGCGTCGATGGCTGTCCAGTCGGGTGGGTGGCGGCATGGCCCGATGCGGGCCGCGTCCGCTTTGGGATTTACGAGACGTTTGAAGCGCTGCTTGTGGCGCAGGCGGAAGCGGAGCGGGTTTGTGTAGACATCCCGATCGGTCTGCTGGACGGGCCGGGGCAGCGGGCGTGTGATGTGCAAGCCCGACAGCTACTGGGCGCTCGGCGAAGCAGCGTGTTTGCACCGCCCGGCCGAGCGGCGCTGGGCGCTAAGACTTATGACGAAGCCAACACGCTGAACAAAGCGCAAGTGGGGCGGGGGCTGTCGCTGCAGAGTTATCACCTGTTGCCGAAGATTCGACAGGTGGATCGCTGCTTGCGTCGTCAGCACCAGTGGCAATCGCGCGTGATGGAGTGTCACCCGGAGCTGGTGTTTTGTTTGCTGCAAGCCGATGGCGTCTTGCACCGGAAGATCGCCCCAGCGGGTTATGCAGAACGGCTGGCGCTGGTGGAGCGATGGCAGTCGGGTGTATCGACGGATGCGGACGCGTTCTTGTCATTGCACCGACGTAGTGAAGTGAAACCCGATGATGTGGCTGACGCGCTGGCGTGCCTGCTCGTGGCGTGTTGTGCGGAGTTGCAGAGCTTTCCCAATGAGGATCAGCGGGATGCTGTGGGTTTGCCGATGCGGATGGTTTGTGTGGATGTGCACGGACGATTGAACGGACTGCGAGAACTTTGATCGAAAGACACTTCGAAGAGAAAGTGTATGCGACAGTTACGCGCAGTGATCTAGATATTTACCATCGCGCGTTGGGGCCGAAGTCGGCGTTGTAGTAGGGCTTGATGGCCCGGCCGGGGGGCGCGGCGCGGTCGAGGTCGGCGAGGTCTTCTTCACTCAGGGTGAGGTCGATGGCGCCGAGGTTGTCGGTGAGCTGGTCGTTGGTGCGGGGGCCGAGGATCGGGGCGGTGACGCCTGGACGGTCGCGGACCCAGGCCAGCGCGACCTGTGAGATGGTTTTCTGATGGCGCTGAGCAATGGTTTCGAGGGTATCGATAATGCCAAAAGCAGCTTCGTTGTCGATGGTGCCTTCGGTGCGCCAATGGTCGGGTTGAAGGCGGGCGTCGGCGGGGGCGGCTTGGTTTCGGCGGTACTTGCCGGTGAGGAAGCCGCCGGCCAGGGGCGACCAGGGGAGGACCGCGAAACCGTAGGTTTGACACATCGGCAGGAACTCGCGCTCGATGCGTCGGTCCAGCAGGTGGTATGGCGGCTGCTCAGTGACGAAGCGGTTGAGTCCCAGCCGATCGCTGACCCAAAGCGATTCCACGAGCTGCCAGGCGGCGAAGGTCGAGGCACCGAGGTAGCGGACCTTGCCAGCCCGGACGAGGTCGTCCAAGGCCCGGAGCGTTTCGTCAATCGGCACGGTCGACTGCGGGCGGTGAATCTGATACAGGTCGATGTAGTCGGTGCCCAGGCGCTTGAGGCTGGCGTCGCACTCCTCGATGATCATCCGGCGTGAGTTGCCGAAGCGGTTGGGCTGGTGCTCGCCGTCCTTCATTCGGCCGTGGCACTTGCTGGCGATGACGAGTTCATCGCGGTCGAGCCCGAGGTCGCGGATCGCCTGGCCGAGGGTGGTTTCCGAAGCGCCTTTGCCGTAGACGTTGGCGGTGTCCAGCAGGTTGCCGCCGGCATCGACGAAGGTTTTAAGTATGGCGGTGGCGTCGTTCAGGTCGGCCTTGCCGCCGAACATCATGGTGCCCAAGCAGAGGGATGAAACCTCGACGCCGGTGCGGCCGAGCTTGCGGTATTCCATGGTGGGGCTTCCGAAGGTGTCTAATTACTCGATTAATCGTAGGCAACCTCGACCCGCGTGGCCTCGGTTCTGTCGATCAGCGCTGCGGTGATCGGGTGGGTGATGGCCTGGGTGGTTATCGCGTCGGGGGCGGGGCTGGTTGCGCGGGCTTGCACATGGAGGACGTCGCCTTCAAGCGAAATGCTGTCGATCTCGACGCCGTACCCGCCGGTGTTCTTCTCGCCCAGCGCAACAACAACGAGGTCGAAGCGCTCCAGGTCCAGCTGGGGGTCGATGAGCGAATTGGAGCCGAAGCGCATCAGCTCGGCTTGTGAGGTGAACAGGTAGACGCCGGGGGTGTCAAAGGCAGGGTCGTTGCCGGGGTGTTGATCGGCAATCGTGATGGACTCCGCCGGGGTGGCCGGGTCTTCGTCGGCCTGTTGGTGCTCGGTTCCAGGATCGACGGCTGTCTCCTTGCTCGATCTGCATCCGGTGATGCAGAAGGCGGCGCAGGTGATCAGGGTCAGCAGAAGGCGGGGTTCCATGCCGGTCTCCGGGGGGCGGTGTCAGGCGTTTCAGTGTAACGCCGCCGCGTTTGTCTTCCGTGTGGTCAACGGGGTTGGACGAGGTTTTCGCAAGGCTCGCCGAGTTGGATCGCGGTGAGGTTTTGGAGGGTGGTCTGGGCGATCTGGGTCAGCGCGTGGGTGGTGAAGAACGCCTGGTGGCCGGTGATGAGCACGTTGGGGAAGGTCGTCAGCCGGGCGAAGGTGTCGTCCTGGAGGATGTGGCTCGAGCGGTCTTCGAAGAACAGCTCGGCTTCTTCCTCGTAGACGTCGACACCGAGGTAGCCGAGTTGGCCGGTCTTCAGGGCTTCGATTACCGCCTGGGTGTCAATCAGCGCGCCGCGCGAGGTATTGATGAGCATGACGCCGGGCTTCATTTGGGCCAGGCTCTCGGCATTGATGAGGTGGTGGGTCGCGTCCAGCAGCGGGCAGTGGAGCGTGATGATGTCGGACTCGGCGTAGAGCGTGGGCAGGTCGACGTAGCGGCCGCCGAGTTGTGTGACCGCGGGGTTCTCGCGGATGTCGTAGGCCAGGATGTTGCACCCGACGCCAGCGAGGAGTCGGGCGGCGTGTTCGCCGATCTTGCCGGTGCCGATGACGCCGACGGTCTGGTTGCGCATCTCAAAACCCAGCAAGCCTTCGAGGGCGAAGTTGCCTTCGCGGACCCGGTTGTAGGCCCGGTGCGTCTTGCGATTCAGGGTGAGCATCAGGGCCAGCGCGTGCTCCGCTACACCAAAAGGCGAGTAGGCCGGGACGCGGGCGATGGGCAGGTTCAGTTCGCCTGCGGCAGTCAGGTCAACGTTGTTGTACCCCGCGCAGCGCATCGCCAGGGCGCGGATACCCTGCTCGGTGAGCTTGTGCAGGACCGCAGCATCGAGTTCATCGTTGACAAACGCGCAGACCGCGTCGTGGCCGGACACGACCATCGCGGTCTCGGCGGTCAGCCGGGGCTCGAGATACGTGATCTCGTGGGGTGTTTGCAGCTCGGCGTTCGCGGCGTCGAAGAACCGGCGGTCGTAAGGCTTGGCGCTGACAAGGGCGATTTTCATGCAGCCAGTTTAGATTCCGCCCATAAGCCGGGCGTAAAAAGCCCAAGGCTCGTTGGAGGAAATCTTGTCTAGCTCCAGGTGCTGGAGGATGGCTTGTGCGAGTTGATCCAAACCGGCTCCGGTTTTGGCGCTGAGGCAGAGGTCGGCGTCGGTCGGCGTGGTGGTCAGTTGATCGGCTTTGGAGATGACCCGCAGGTCGGGTTCACGCGGCAGACGCGTGGGGTTGGGCCAATCGCCCCGGGGTTCGCGCAGCACGATCAGGCAGTCGGCGTCTTGGATCAAAGCCTGGGCGAGTGCGATCGCACGCTGCTCGATCGGGTCTTCGCTGGTGCGCAGGCCCGGGGTGTCCAGCCAATGCACCGCAACCTGGCCCAAGGGAGAAGGCAGGTGCACCAAGGCTCGGACGTAGTCACGGGTCGTGCCGGGGCGGTCGGACACGATGGAGGCATCCTGCGGGAGCAGCGCGTTGGTGAGGGTGGACTTGCCGGCATTGGGGCGGCCGACCAGCACGATGTTGGGCGGGTGCAGGAGTTGGTTGAGGGTCTTGTTGCGGCGCGGGTCCGGCGTCGGCGGTGGGTCGGCTTGCCAAAGGCTGGCCTGGTTCAGCAGCAGGGGCACCGCGGCGGGGCTGGGGGCCTGGGCGATCGTGTGCAGCGCGTAGGCCTCGACTTCACTTTGGGCTTCGGGGTATGCCCGGACCGGGTCGATGTCGGTTGAGGCCAGGCAACCCAATTCAGCGAGGGCGTTGCAGAGCTTGGCGACCACACGCGGGCCGCCATGGGGCATGAGTTGAGCGAGGCCGGGGGTCCAGACCGCCAGGCCTTCATCGATGCCCGCCAACGACACAAAACGGAGGCGGTGAGGGGACCAGCCTTGAGTCAGGCCGGTGAGTTGCTGGAGGATGGCGAGGGTGTTCGGGCCGAACAGGTCCAGGACGGCAATCGCGCCGGGGGTCGCAGCGGTGGCGACGCGGAACGTGCAGGGCTGGTCTGCGGTCGGGGGGTTCACTTCCGGGCCAGCGCGGGGGGCACCGGGCGGAGGGGTTTGCCGGTGGGGAAGTTCAGGGCGTGCAACCCCAGCGCGACGATCAGGATCAAAGCGGTGGGCACCACCACACGGGTGATGATGATGGTCAGAGCGGCGATGGAGCAGATGGCGAACAAGCAGCCGAACAGGCGGATGTTGCCGCGGGAATATGCAGCGGGCTCCACGACCATCCCTTTCCAGCCCTGTTTGTAGGCCTGGAGGCGGAGGATCAGCCCCACGGGGGAGAGGACGACCAGCGAGCCCAGGGCCACCATCAGCCAGATCTGCACCTGCTCGGGCGGCAGGTTGCCGGTGCCCCGGGCGGCGAACGACATCGCGGCGAAGAGTTCCATCAGGCTGCCGAAGAGCACAGCGGTCCAGAAGATGCGGAGGCGCGACAGGTGGGAGCGGCTTTCGACGTTCAGGCCGTCGTTGGGCAGCGCGGGTTTGGGTTTAGCTTTGGTCATCGGCGGGTTGTTCAAGAGCGGTGCGGAGCGTGACGAACATACCCAGAAGCGTGAGGTCGGGCACGACGCGGTCGACGCGGGGGTCGTCACGGAACAGCAGGTCGCCGTCCCCGCCGGTCGCCACGACCAGGGGGAATTGGCCGACATGCTCGGCAAAGGTTTCGGTGAGTTCATGCACCATGCCGCGGAGCCCGTGGTACGTGCCGACGAGCATCGCTTCGGTGGTGTTGTGCCCGATGGTTTCTTCGGGCTTCTTGAACTCGACATCGGGGAGCTGGGCGGTGCGTTGGGTCAGCGCGTCGAGCATGAGCTGTGCCCCCGGCGCGATCGCGCCGCCGTGGAACGTGCCGGCCCCGTCGACGAAGTCCACCGTGATCGCGGTGCCGGCATCCACCACGACGCAGGCTTGCTTGAGTGCATCAAACGCGGCGGCGGCGTTCAGCAGGCGGTCTTCGCCGACCAACGCTTCGCGGTCCAGTTGCCGACCGATCGGGATCGGCAGGTCTTTCTCGACGCGGAAGATGTCCCGGTTGAGTTTTCGGTGCACGAGTTGCTGCACCTGCTCGCCTTGCTCGGGGTTGACCGAAGACAGCAGCAGGTGCAGGTCTTCGGGGTCGGTGTCGCTGAATCGGCTGTGGGCCTGATTCAGCGCGTCCTCGAGTCGATCGGGGCGTGCGTTGTCGTGGGTGGCGACGGCTTCGAGCTTGCCGGCGACGAACGCGCCGATGCGGGTTCGGGTGTTGCCGACGCTGATGGCCAGGAGGTTAGGAGCAGGCATGTTGGACAATGTACCGGTTTGGCGTGGGGCATGAGTTTGGGGCGTTCGGGGCGGTATGCTGTGTCGGCCGTGGATCGCACGGCAATTGGGACAGGAGTATGTATGGCTGAACTGTTTGCACCGTTGGGCACAGACGAGGGCGACGCAAGAGCGACGCTCGTCCCGGAAGTTGTGGGGGCGCTGGTTGAGATGGGTTTGGTGGTGAAGGTGCAGCCGGGGCTGGGGGCTGGGGCCGGGTATGTGGACGGCGCGTATGAGCAGGCCGGCGCGGAGCTTGTCTCGGACGTTGACGCGGCGTGGGCCTCGGCCGATGTGTTGGCGGTGGTCGGTGCCCCGGCGGACGAGCGGGTTCGGCAGATGAAGCAAGGCGCGGTGCTGGTGGGTTTGCTGTCGCCGGTGACGGCATTGGATGTGGTGCGGGCGTGCGTGGACGGGGGGGTGACGGCGGTGGCGATGGAGTTCATCCCTCGGATCAGCCGGGCGCAGTCGATGGATGCGCTGTCGAGCCAGGCGTCGATCGCGGGGTACAAGGCGGCGGTAATGGCGGCGGACCGGTGCCCGAAGATGCTGCCGATGATGATGACCGCAGCGGGGACGCTTTCGCCGGCGAAGGCGTTTGTGATCGGCGCGGGGGTCGCGGGGCTGCAGGCGATCGCGACGCTGAAGCGGCTGGGCGCGAACGTCGAGGCGTTTGATGTCCGGGCGGCGACGAAGGAGCAGATACAGTCGCTGGGCGCGCGGTTTGTTGAGATGGACCTGGGCGCTGATGCCGAGGCGGCGGGGGGCTACGCGAAGGAATTGACCCAGGAGCAGAAGGCCAAGCAGGCCGAGCTGATGGCCAAGCATGTCGAGGGGGCGGACGTTGTGGTGACGACGGCGGCGGTCTTCGGCAAGGCCCCGCCGGTGCTGGTGCCCGCGGAGGTGGTCCAGCGGATGCAGCCGGGTGCGGTGCTGATCGACCTGGGCGCGTCGGCTGCCTATGGCCACGGCAACTGTGCGTTGACAAAGCCCGGTGAAGAAGTCGTGACCGAGCAGGGCGTGCGGCTGGTGGGCACGTTGAACCTGCCGGCGTTGGTGCCCAACCATGCGTCGCTGGCGTACGCGAACAACATCAAGGCGGTCCTCAAGGCGTTGGTGGTGGGCGGCCAGGTGAAGCTGGACCTTGAAGATGAAGTGCAGGACGGGGCGGTGGTCGTCCACGACGGCGAGGTGCGGAACGAGCTGGTCAACAAGGCGATGGCGTAGGAGCAACCGATGGACCCATTTATCACCGCGATTATCGTCTTCGTCCTGGCTGTGTTCATCGGCTTTGAAGTAATCACCAAGGTGCCTTCGACGCTGCACACGCCTTTGATGTCCGGCAGCAACGCGATCTCGGGGATCACGATCGTTGGGGCGCTGTTGTGCAGCTTCAGCGACACGCTGGCGTCGGTCGGCGTCGTGCTGGGGTTTCTGGCGGTGGTGTTCGCGATGATCAATGTCGTCGGCGGCTACGTCGTGACCCACCGGATGCTCAAAATGTTCGTGCGGAAAGACTGACCCTAAACCCGGCGGTCTGCGATCGCCTGCCAAACGCTTATGAATCATGACGCGCTGAATCTCGTGTACCTGTTGGCCGCGGTGCTGTTCATCGTCGGCCTGAAGATGCTGAGCAAGGTCAAGACCGCTGCCCGGGGCAACCTGGTTTCGGCGGTGGGCATGCTCATCGCGACCGCGGCAACGTTTTTCTATCTCACCGGCGGGCAGGCGATCAGCCTGGTGTGGATCGGCGTGGCGATGCTGCTGGGCTCGGGGATCGGACTCTGGCTGGCGACCACGGTGCAGATGACCGCGATGCCTCAGATGGTGGCGCTGCTGAACGGCTTTGGCGGGATCGCGTCTTTGCTGGTGGCGTCCGGCGACTACGCGCGGAGCTACGGCGATGCATTGCCGATGTACGTGCCGGGCGCGGTGGGGCTCGCGGCGTTGATCGGGGGGGTCACGTTCACCGGCTCGCTCGTGGCGTTCGGCAAGCTGCAGGGGGTCAAGTGGGTGCCGGACCGTCCGGTGCAGTTCACGGGGCAGAAGGCGGTGATCGCGGTCGGCCTGCTGCTGTCGCTGGGCTTGGCGGGGTGCTTGATGGCCAACCCGCAGGCGGGCTGGGCGGTGGTGGTGATCGTGTTGATCGCGCTGGTGCTGGGCGTGCTGCTGGTGGTGGGGATCGGCGGGGCGGATATGCCGGTCGTGATCGCCTTGCTGAACAGCTACTCGGGGCTCGCGGCGGCGATGGCGGGGTTCGTGCTCACGAACATGGCGTTGATCATCACCGGCTCGCTTGTCGGCGCGTCGGGTTTGATCCTCACCAACATCATGTGCAAAGCGATGAACCGCTCGCTGATGAACGTCCTGTTCGGCGGGGTCGGTGGCGCGGTCGCCAGCGGCGGCTCGGAGGTGCAAGGCGAAGCCAAGGCTGCCTCCCCCGAAGACGCGGCGTTGGTGCTGGAAGCGGCGCAGCGGGTCATCATCGTGCCGGGCTACGGCATGGCGGTGGCGCAGGCGCAGCATGCGGTGAAGGAATTGGCGATGGAGATGCAGCAGCGCGGCGTAGACGTGAGCTACGCGATCCACCCGGTCGCGGGACGGATGCCCGGGCACATGAACGTGCTCCTGGCTGAGGCGGGTGTGCCCTACGAAGACCTGCGCGACCTGGACCAGATCAATGACCAGTTCGCGATGGCTGATGTCGCGCTGGTGATCGGGGCGAACGATGTGACCAACCCCGACGCCCGCACGAACGAGACGTCGCCCTTGTATGGCATGCCGATCTTGAATGTTGACGCTGCCCGCACGGTGTTTGTGGTCAAGCGGTCCTTGAACCCGGGCTTCGCGGGGATACAAAACCCGCTGTACTTCTTGGAGCAGACCCGGATGATCTTCGGGGACGCCAAGGCGGTGGCGACGTCGCTGTCCGACGAGCTCGAAGCGATCGGGTGAGGCCCGCTATGCTTGGGCGATGAGTGAGTTCACCGACATCGGGCCGGCGGAAGACTTCGGCGAAGGCGCGCAGGTCTGCACGCGGGTGGGTGAGATGCCGGTGATCGTGTTCCGGGTGCAGGGGAAGCTGTACGCGATGGCGAACGTGTGCCCGCACGCCGGGCTGCCTTTGGGCGATGGGGAGCGGCGTGGCCTGACGATTACTTGCCCATACCACGGGTACACCTACCGGCTGACGGACGGGGTGGATATCGATTCGCCGGACTTCGGCGAGCCCGCGCAGGTGTTTGAGGTGCGTGAAGCGGACGGGCGGGTTGAGGTTTGCGTGGGCAACGGGCCTGCATGACGTGGCGTGCTGCGATCGCTCGCTAAACTCCTCGCATGAGCAATCCCCATGAACGTTTGATGGACCTGCTGGCGATCCCGTCGGTTTCGACGGACCCGGCATTCAAAGAGGAAGTGAACCGCGCGGCGGACTGGGTCGCCGAGCACCTGGTCGAGTCGGGCCTGGTGGCGGAGGTCATGCCGACCGGTGGGCACCCGTGCGTCGTGGCTCACGCGCCGGCGGAGTTGGTGGCGAACCCCGAAGCGCCGCGGGTGTTGTTCTACGGCCACTACGACGTGCAGCCGCCGGACCCGCTGGAGGGGTGGACGAGCCCGCCGTTTGAGCCGGTGGTGCGTGAGGGCAAGGTCTACGCGCGCGGCGCCAGCGATGACAAAGGGCAGGTGCTGTGTTTCCTCGAGGCGCTGCGGGCGTATCGGGAGGCCGGCGAGAAGCTGCCGGGGCCGGTCACGGTGATGATCGAGGGCGAAGAGGAATGCGGCTCGGAGAACCTGAACGGGTTTGTCGATCAGCACAAAGACAAGCTCGCGTGTGATGTCGTGGTGGTGTCGGACACGAGCATGTGGGATGCGGAGACGCCGGCGATTACCACGGCGATGCGCGGGCTGGTGTACTTCGATGTGAAGCTGCATGGCCCGTCGCGCGACCTGCACTCGGGGGTCTACGGCGGCTCGCTGGCGAACCCGGCGACCGAGCTGATGAAGGTCATCGGGCGGCTGAAAGACACGGACAACCGGATCGCGATCCCGGGCTTTTACGACGATGTCGCGGAGCCCACCTCTGAGCAGAAGGCGCAGTGGGACACGCTGGGGTTTGATGAGAATCAGTTCACGGGCGATGTCGGCAGCGTGCCTTTCGGCGAAGCGGAGCGAACCACGCTGGAGCGTCGTTGGACCCGGCCGAGCTGCGATGTGAACGGGCTGTATGGCGGGTATATGGGCGAAGGCGCGAAGACGGTGATCCCGACGTTTGCCGGGTGCAAGGTCAGCTTCCGGATCCCCGCGGACATGGACCCGAGCAAGGTCGCTGAGCAGTTTGAAGCCTTCTGCCGAGGCTTTGATGTCGGGGGTTGCCGGTGGGAATTCACGAACTACGGCGAGGCGTATCCGGTGGCGATCTCGCCGGACTCGGACTACGTGAAGGCGGCGTGCAAAGCGGTCGAGGCGTCGGCGGGCGTTGCGCCGGTGTTGATGATGGAGGGCGCGACCGTTCCGGTGATTGCGGAGTTCAAGACCCGGCTGGGCGTGGACAGCTTGCTGGTGGGTTTCGGCTTGAATGGTGACAACATCCATTCGCCGGATGAACACTTCGCGCTGGACCGCTACGAGCTGGGGATCCAAACGCACAAGGCGTTGCTGGCGGAGTTGGCAGGCTTGAAACCCTGAAGTCATGCCGATTCCGCGATTCACTCTGGTGATCGGAGCGGCAGGCGGTTAAAACTAAACCTCGACGGAACCGCCGGTGGGCCGGCACGTCGATAGGCGTGTGTCTATTTGATTTCAACACTCTTCTCAGGGAGGACTCTGATGAACAAGACCTTGGTATGGGCCAGCGCATGGGCTCCGATGTTATCGATGGCGGCGATCGCGCAGCCTTACGACCTGTCTGCACGCCCTTTGCCGGCGGGCACGACGATCTCGACCGAGCAGGCGATGACCGCCACCGACGGCCAGATGCAGCTGGACATGGCGGGCAACGTCATGGAAGGCACGATGTCGATGAACTTCGAGGCCGGTGCGGACCTGACGGTGCTTGCGTCGGACGCCGAGCGCGTGACCCAGCTGGAAGCGGCGGTGACCGAGTCGTCCGAGAGCCAGACGATCAACTTCATGGGCCAACTGCAAGAGAATCAGGAAGGCGGCACGCTGATCGGACAGACGATCGTGCTGACCTACGATGCTGAGGAAGACTCCTTCGAGTTTGAGAACGACGAGGCAGCCCCGTTGACGGGGGCAGTGGCAGAAGAGGCGGCTGACTTTGAGTTGTTTGTCCTGAACGATTCGTTCATGCCCGAAGGCCCCGTGGCTGTGGGCGATTCCTGGCAGGTCGATGCGGAGAACCTTTCGGGCATCACCGATAACGACACCGAGGAAGTGGAAGGCGGCGCGACCGTGACGCTGGAATCGGTCGACAACGGCATCGCGCTGCTTCAGGTTGAGATGCTCTTGACCGGCGACCTGGGCGACCCGATGTGGGAACAGATGACGCTGACGATGGAGCTCTCCGGGCCCTTGCGTCGCGACATCGAGTCGGGCGTGAACCTCTCGGCTGAGTTCACCGGCGAACTGCGGATGAACGCCAACGCGACCAACCCGCAGGACGGCTCAGAGATGACGATGACGATGAACGCCCCGATGTCGCTGCAGATGCAGGCCGAGGTCGACTGATCCGAATTTTTGTGCCCGCCCCGTATCGGTGGGGCGGGCGGGCAGGAGTGTTATGAAGCTGATCTGGGCGTTGTATGTTTGTGTATTGATTGCACCAGCAGGTGTGTTGTCGGCACAGTTGTACGATCTCTCATCTCGGCCATTGCCCGAGGGGACGACCCTGTCAGCCCAGGGCCAGGCTCGCTTGGAGGGCGGCATCAGCCGAGTGTTTGATGACGGCGAGATGACGCAGGGTGTATACGAGTATGCGATGAGGCAGAGGGTGGGCCTGACGATCGTTGAGGCCGATGAAGTCCGGGCGGTGCGTGTGGATTTGGTGGTTCACGAGATGCTTTGGGCTTCCACCATGGAGGTGATGGGCGACTTGGACGAAAGTGAACTGGAGTCGTCTCTCGTGGGGATGACGGTTCCGATGTGCTGGAGCCATGCTGAGGAGGATTATCTTTTTGCCCAGTCGCTGGTCCCCGGGTTCTCGATCGAGCAATCAGACGAGGCCCGGCGACTTAGCATTGATTCGCTGAACGAAACCCTGTTGCCCGAGCGGCCGGTCGCGATCGGCGATCAATGGGTGCTTGATCGTAACGGTGTGCAGGCCTACTTGGGGAACCGGTTTAACCTGATATCGGGGCGGATCGAGGTTACGCTGGAATCGGTGGATGACGGTGTGGCGGTCTTGGGCTATGAAGCAGTGTGCAGCGCTGTATATCTGGATTATGCGGCGTTTTACGATGAGGCGATCGTGTCTTACCGGGAGCGTGGTGAGCTGCGACGGGACATCACAGCCGGGGTGAATCTTTCGTTGGTGACTGAAGGCGACATGCGGATGCTGATGCGAAATCACGCCACCTCGGTTGACCCCGAGTATTACTTCAAGGTTACGTCACCCTTTGAAGGGTCTTGGCGCACGGATCTGGACTGAGTAGGGCTGACCTGCCCGTGCTGAAGCGGGGTTGCTCGGCTTAGGCCCCGAACAGGTTGGTCTGGGCGAACATCCCGCTTGTTTCGAAATGCTCCAGCGCTTCATCGACCGAACGGAACCACTTCGTGGCCGTCTCGGTGATGAACGGGCTGGGGTTTTTCTGTGGGTGCCAAACGACGTAGACCTCCCGGCCGTGGTCAAAGGCGTGCTGCAGCTCGCGCTCGACGCCCGAGCTCAGCCCCGGGCTGCCGTCGGGCAGGTTGGGGACCAGCGAGACGATCATGTCGCTCTGCCGGACCATCTGGAAGTCCCTGGCGTAGATCTGCCCGTCGACGTCGCCAGCGATGTCCAGCACCTGACGCACGGGCACGCGGAGCATCTTCTTGCCGCCCATGAACGAGCCGGGGTGGACCTCAACGAAGTCTTCGCCGTCTTTCGCGGCTTCCAATGCACGGTCGAGCAGGATCTTTTCGTCGACGTCGCCGGGGTCGAAGGCGATGAACTGCTTGGCCAGCGTTTCACGGAACGCATCAATGACCTTCAGCACCTCCGGCAGCTTCTCGACGTGGGTCATCGGGAAGCTGGGGTACACCTTCCGCATCTGGGGCCGACAGATCAGGCGGAAGCAGGTCTCGGTGGTGTCGGCGTGTCGGCCGCGGGAGAGCACGTAGAACTGGTTGGGGATCCCCAGCGCCTGGGCGACCAGCTCGCTGGCCATGATCTCTTCTTCCCGCCAGACCATGAGGTCCTTCAGCGTCGCGTCGACCTCGTGGTCCCGGTGCAGGCGGGCGTGGACGACTTCGATGTTGTCCAGCAGGCAGATCACCACGTCGGGCTTGAGGGCTTCGAGCTGGTCGTAGTCGAAGGCGGAGAACAGCCCATGCCGCCAGCGGAACGTGGCGTGGGTGTTGATGATGACGTTTTCCTGGCCCTCGGACTCGCGGATGATGTCCTTCATCGCCGCCCGGCGGAGGTTCTTCAAGCGGGACAGCGGCAGGTCGAGGATGCGCCCCGGCCGAACGTCCGGCGCCTCGTCGTACATCATGTCGCCGACGTTGTAGAGGTGGACGGTTTCACCTTGGGCCCCGGCAAAGTCGACGACCTTCTGCAGGTATTCTTTCTTGTCCATACCGACCTGGCCGGTGATGATGACGCGCATGCGGGGCTCCTTGGGGTCTCGTAGAATCTAGTGCGCTAGTGTAATGAGATTGTTTAGGCTTGATCTCCGGAGGTACTAGATGCCTAGTTGGGACATAATTGTTTGTCATGCTTGTGTGGCGTTGGTGGTCTTGTGGCTATTGGTGAAAGCATTGCTTAGTTTGGGGATGATTCAGCTGTTGATCTCGGTCAAACTGCATGGCCTTCCGGTCTCAACGGTGAGCTTGTTAGCGATGCGGTTAAGGCGTTCACCAGTCAGGAAAATCGTACAGGCATGTGTGTTGGCGAAGAAATGCGGCATTGTTCATTCTGCCCGCCTCTTCGAGGCACATGCTATGGCGGGCGGTTCGCCAGATATCTGTATGGCCGTCGTATCAGGACTTCAGCGGCATGGCATTGATGTCTCTTTGGATGGGATTTTGGCTTGTGATTTAGCAGGTTATGACCTTGGTGAAGCGGTCAAGCACGGATTGAAGGAAGAATGGTCTCCCGAAACTTTCACGCCGGAAGGATTGAAGCAAAAACAATCGCCACGCCGTCCATGAGTCTCGCTGAATCGGGTGAAGCGGGATACAGTGTGTGTAACCCTTCTTCACTTGCTCAGGGAGCCTTGTTGTGAACCCGATCCTTGCTGTGAATCCTGCTCTCATCGGCTTGGCCGTCGTTGGCCTGATCTTCGCGCTCGTCTTCGGCATCCTCTTCATCCGCTACATCACGCTCTGGGTCCAAGCCTTGCTGTCCAGCGCGTCGGTCAGCTTCTTCAGCCTGATCGCGATGAAGCTTCGGAAAGTCGATCCGCACCAGATCGTGCTGTCGCGCATTCAGGCGGTGAAGGCGGGGCTGGACGTATCGACCAACCAGTTGGAAACCCACTTTCTCGCGGGCGGCCGAATTCGGCAGGTGGTCAACGCGATGATCGCTGCGAACCGCGCGAAGATCGAGTTGCCCTGGGACACCGCCTGTGCGATCGACCTCGCCGGCCGGGACATCTTCGAAGCGGTGCAGACCTCGGTGAACCCCAAGGTCATCGACTGCCCCAGCCCGACCAGCGGCAAGCTGACCGTCGACGCGGTCGCGCAGGACGGCATCCAGCTCAAGGCCAAGGCCCGCGTCACTGTCCGGGCCAACATCGCCCGGCTCGTCGGCGGGGCGACCGAAGAAACCATCATCGCCCGGGTCGGCGAAGGCATCGTCACCACGATCGGCTCGGCGGCGACGCACAAAGCCGTGCTCGAGAATCCCGACTCGATCTCCAAGGTTGTGCTCAGCAAGGGCCTGGACGCCGGGACCGCGTTTGAGATCCTCTCGATCGACATCGCCGACATCGATGTGGGCGAGAACATCGGTGCCAAGCTCCAGGCCGACCAGGCCGAGTCGGACAAGCGTCGCTTCCAGGCCGAGGCCGAGAAACGCCGTGCGATGGCGGTGGCGCAGGAGCAGGAAAACAAGGCCAAGATCGAGGACAACCAGGCGCTGGTCGTGCTTGCCGAGGCCGAGGTGCCCAAGGCCATGGCCGAGGCGTTCCGCAACGGGAACCTGGGGATCATGGACTACTACCGCATGAAGAACATCCAGTCGGACACCGACATGCGGTCGGCGATTGCGGGCGACAGCGAGCCCGACGACGACGCAGCCAAAGCGCCGATCCGCTAACGCGCCGGCATCACGGCGATCGCTGATCGCCGATGGGACGAGACATGCAAAAGTACGCTCACCTGGACCGCTACCTGCCGATGGTCCGCGACCTGGCGGCCAAGGCATTGGACATGGCGGTGGACGGTTCGCCGACCCGCCCGCGTCAAGGCGAGCGTGTGGTCTCGCTGATGCTGGGCGTGCCGGCGGCGCGGAAGCTGCTGGGGGCGGAGGTCGATCTATCGGCAGAACTCGAAGTGATGCGGACCGCTGGGGGCGATCCGAACGCAAGGTTTACCGATGGCGTGGGCAACCACCGGAAGGCGTACTGGTACCTGCTGATGGACTTGTACCAGCGGTTTGCTGATGACCCGTTGGAGGTGCCCAAGGCCAAGCGTTGGGAGCATGAACAGCTTTGGCAGCAGTTGATCGAATACCGGCAGGCTGTCAGCATGATTCTCTGGATGCCACCGGGTGAAGAGCCAGAGCCATTGCATGAGCAAACGCTCGATGATGCGCCGGAGGACTGGACGTATCGAGAATTGGTGGGCTTGCATGCTTTACTGCATTTGGCGGTGCTGCATCGCGACTCAACGCCGCTGGAAATAGCCAAGCAGGTCGCGCTTTATCACCAGCACCACACGCAGCCGGACTACACGACGTATCAGCCCTGGGGTTTGCCGGCGTTTTTGGCGTTCCCCGAGACGATCCCGTTTGCCGAACAGCAGCTGCACGATGTGACGACACACCTGGCGTTGGAGGGCGGGCCCGGCGCGCTGCTTCCGGGGTTGTTGCTGGCCGACACGGTTTGGGCATTAGAGCAGTTGTGCGGCCGGGAATAAGGCCCCGGCGGGGTGTGCAGTGGTAGGATGCGTTGGGTCTTTCTTTGACGACTTGGAGATCACGATGCCCGCAGATGTTCCCACGAGTAACCCTGGCCTGATCGATTGGGTCGAGTCCGTCCGCTCGATGTGCAAGCCCGAGGCGGTGCAGTGGGCCAACGGCTCGCCGGCGGAGTATCAGGCGATGCTGAAGCTGATGGTCGACACGGGCGTGGCGATGTGGCTGGACCAGGAGAAGCGGCCGAACTCAATCCTAATCCGCAGCGACCCGGCCGACACCGCCCGTGTGGAGGACCGGACCTTTATCTGCTGCCAGGAGCAGGACGACGCCGGGCCGACGAATATCTGGCAGGACCCCGCCGAGACCAAGCAACTGCTCTCGGGGCTGTACGACGGCTGCATGGCGGGGCGGACGATGTACGTGATCCCCTACAGCATGGGCCCGATCGGCAGCGACATCGCGAAGATCGGTGTGATGTGTTCGGACAGCCCGTACGTCGTGGCGAACATGCACCTCATGGCCCGGGTGGGGGACGCGGTGCTCGGGGTGCTGGGCGATAGCGACGACTGGGTGAAAGGCATCCACTCGGTGGGCTACCCGCTGGCGGACCCCAAGCAGCCGGACCTGCCCTGGCCCTGTGATGCGGAGAACAAGTACATCACGCACTACCCTGAGACGCGCGAGATCTGGTCCTACGGCTCGGGCTACGGCGGCAACGCGCTCTTGGGCAAGAAGTGTCACGCGCTGCGGATCGCTTCGGTCCAGGCGCGGGACGAGGGCTGGATGGCTGAGCACATGCTGATCCTCAAGCTGACCAGCCCCGAAGGCGTTGTGAAGTATGTCGCCGGGGCGTTCCCGTCGGCCTGCGGCAAGACGAACCTGGCGATGATCAACCCGACGCTGCCCGGCTGGAAGGCCGAGACGATCGGCGACGACATCGCCTGGATGAAGCTGAAGACCGACGCCAACGGCGTGCAACGTCTTTACGCGATCAACCCAGAAGCGGGCTTCTTCGGCGTCGCGCCGGGCACCAGCATGCAGTCCAACCCCAACGCGATGCTCTCGATGCAGGAGAACAGCATCTTCACGAACTGCGCGTTGACTGCGGAAGGCGATGTCTACTGGGAAGACATGACCGACGACGAGCCCCAGCACGGCGTGGATTGGCTGCGTCGGCCTTGGACGCCCGATGCGGGGCGGACAGCGGCGCACCCCAACGCTCGGTTCACCGCACCGGCTCGGCAGTGCCCGGTGATCGCCGACGAGTGGCAGGACCCCGAGGGCGTGCCGATTGACGCGATTCTGTTTGGCGGGCGACGGGCGACGTCGGTGCCTTTGGTCACCGAAGCGTTCAGCTGGGCGCATGGCACGTTCCTGGGCGCGACGATGTCCAGCGAGAAGACCGCGGCGGCGGCGGGGAAAGTCGGCGTGCTGCGGCGTGACCCGATGGCGATGCTCCCGTTTTGCGGGTACCACATGGGCGACTACTTCGCGCACTGGCTGAAGGTCGGCGAAGCGGCGGGCGGACAGCAGGTCGGCAACGGCGGGGGGCTGCCCAAGATTTTCTACGTGAACTGGTTCCGCAAGGATGACGCGGGGCGGTTCCTTTGGCCGGGCTTCGGCGAGAACAGCCGGGTGTTGAAGTGGGTGTTCGAGCGTTGCGACGGGGGCTCGTCGGTGGTGGAGTCGCCGATCGGCTTGTTGCCGGCGGACGGGGCGTTGGACCTGGACGGGCTCGAGGGCTTTGACGCCGAGTCGTTGGCGGATGTGATGCGTGTGGACCCGGTGGCGTGGCGGAATGAATTGGAATCGATCCAAGAACACTTCGATCAATTCGGCGCGAAACTCCCCGCAGCCTTGCAGGCAGAGTTCGATTCGCTGAAGGCCCGCTTGGACTAAACCGCCCCGTTTTTAATGGAATACTCACGGATCAGCCTTTCCGCTTTTCGGAAGGCTGATTTTCTAATTCGCGACAGAAAAAGGGTTTGGAAGAAAAAAGGCCCGGCTCTCCCGAGGGAGAAGCCGAGCCCTTCCGGGGGCGAATTGATATGTGGAGTATAGCCCAGCAGGCCAGTGGGTCAAGATGCGAAGGAAGGGAGGAAAGGAAAAAACGTTCAAGCCATCCCCATAAGTGGGGTACTCAAAACGATTAGAAAGGAATTAGCCCTTCTCTTTTTGATCGTAATCATCGATTTCTTCAGTGTTTATCTGAAGCCACTCGAGCATGTGTTGTTCGTAGATTTCTTGGTGGTTTTGGTTGGAAAAATCGAGCCGGAGCTCGTTGATGACCTTCGTGCCTTGGCCGATCCATTGGTTCCAGGTGATTTGGCCAAAGTGGTCGAAGATGAATTGCCCCACGGGGCCACGCATCGGCGGGCCGGCGAGGCGGGGCTGGCTTCGGCCGGTGCGGCGATCCAGGACCATGTCGCCGGTGGCTTCGGCCTCGGCTTTGATATCTTCCGCCGACCGGGTCTCGGGGATGGGCTGCTCGAGTTTCTCCAGCAAGGCACCCATCGCACGCTGGGGCATGACATCGCCACGCTCGGCGGCGGTGACATACCCGGTGGTTAGGATGCCGATGGCTTCCTCGTTGCGGTCGAGTTTGATGAGGGTTTGGGCGCGGACCTGGTAGGCGCGTGACATGCCGGGGTTGAGTTCGATGGCTTTGGCGAAGGCCTGCTCGGCGTCTTCAAAGCGCTCGGCGTCCTTGTAGGCGTTGCCCAGCGAGAAATAGGCCATGTCATCGGGGGCCTCGGCGGCCATGCGTTCCCATTGCGCGATACGTTCTTCAAGTGCGTTCATACCCGGAGAGTAGGGGCTGGGGTGGCTGGGGTCTAGCGGAGGGACGCCATGAAAAAACCCTGCTCGTGTGGAGCAGGGCGGGTCAGTTGTTTTGATGGCCGAATCGGCTGGGCTTAGGCGCGACGCCGACGCATGGCCAGCAGGCCGGCGGAAGCCAGCAGCGCCAAGCCACTGGGCTCGGGGATCACGACGGTTGTCAGATCGGTGAAGGCGACCCAGGTGGCGACGCCGGCGGGTCCGACGGACGCGTTGTCGATGACAATCGTGTTGACCGTGAGGTCGGCGTTGGTTTCAGGGAACGAGGTGCCGGAGGTGCTGAGAAATGCCTGGCCGACGTTGTTGAACGCCCCGGTGTTCTCGGCGGTGAGGAAGTAGGTTTGGCCGGCGACCAGGTCCCAGCCCGGGCCGACGGTCACGAACGTGTCGGTGGTCACGACGACGGCCCCGGAGACGTTGGGCACGGCGATGGTGGCCAAGGCGGTGCCGGTGTCGTTGCTGTTGAACAGGTTGATAGTGTCCGCCTGGCTGCCGTAGCTGAAGTTGAACTGGGTGAGGCGGACGGCCTGGTTAGCGGTGAAGCTCAGGCCGGTGTTGTCGTTGCCCGTGAGCAGGGCATCGGTGAAGAACGATTCGTCCGGGCCTTCGATCAGCCCGGCGTGGGCTGGAACGGCGAGCCCAGCCGCCAAAGCGACGCAGGACGAAACACGGGCCAGTGTGCTTGAAAAACGCATTCTCTGTCTTCTCCTCCTGAGGCCGGCTGAAGGGCCGACGGGTTCCATCCTTCATCGGCTCGCGATGGGCAAACGCATGCAAAGCGGAGCCGAGTGAGCATAATCTAGGGGCGTTGCCGGTTCGAATGCAAGATGAAACCTGAAAGAAGCCGGTTTAATCCCCTTGATGGCCCGCGGCCCGCTGTCGGCCCATCGGCTGTGGCGAGGTGACGACCCAGTTGTCGTTTTCTTGCGTTAGGCTGAATCCATATCGCCGGGGCGAGTTGCCGTGCTTGGAGAGGTTCTGGAAGGAAATCGCTAGCTCGATCGGGCCGGGCGGGGTGCGATTCAGCGGATAGACCGCACGGACTTGTTGGGTCTGCGGGTCGAACAGGTGGGGGAGGCGTCGGCCGTTGAGGTCCAGCGCGATGGTGTCGGGCAGGAGTCGCAATTGGTCGGCTCCCCACCAGTCGGCGGGCAGGCCGTCGTCCAGGGTGGTTTCGATAATCAGATGATCCTGCTCGACCCGGACAGTCGGGGCGGTTTGGGTCGGCGATCCGCCGTAGGCCCACTCGCAGAGCGCGAGGTAGATGGCGTAGGCCGCTCGGCGATTGTGCTGGAGGTCGGCGAGGCGTTGGGCTTCGCGGGGGTGGGTGTAGAAGCTGATTTCCAGGAGCAGGGCGGGGACGTCCGCGTGGCGGAGGATGTCAAAGCCGGTGGATTCGGCCTGCAGGTCGGACATGACCGGGCTGGTCAGGCCGGCCTGGGTTTGCAGTTCACGGGCCAGGTGCAGCGAGATGCCGCGCGCCAGGTCGAGCTCCGGGCCGTGCCAGTGGGGTTGGCCGTGGAACCAGACGGTGGTGAAGTTGCGGTCGGGGTTGGACGAGGCGTTGTGGTGGATCGAGAGCAACAGGTCCGCGCCGGTTTGGCCGTCGTCACGAGGCAGCTGGTTGGCGATGTCCGCGCGGCGTTGGCCGGTGTCCGGCAGGCGGTCGTCCGCTGCGTCGGAGAACTCGGATTCGCGGGTCAGGGTGACTTGTGCACCCGCAGCTTCGAGCAGCTCACGCAGGGCCTGGGCGACGCGCAGGTTGGCGTCGGCCTCGCGTAGGCCGGATGCCGCCGCACGGTAGGTGGGTAGTTCCACGCCGCGCCCGCCGTGGCCGGGGTCCAGGACGAGGTGCATGCCGCGCAGGAAACGCTCCGCCGGGTGGACCGGGAAATGCGTGGGGCGCAGGTCGTCGGCCCAGTCCGGACGGTTTGCCAGCCAATCGTCGTCGGCTGGCGCGGGGGTGGGGGCGGTCGGCGCGGGCGGTTCGGCCGTTGGTCTTTCGGCGGTTTCTGTCGGGGCTTGGGTCGGTGTGTTCTGGACGGTGGGTTCTTCGTTGCGGCCGCTGCCTGAGCCGGCGCAGGCGGGCAGGATGGTCAGCAAGGTCAAAACAACGAGCGTGGGGAGGTGGCGGTGCATGGCGTGAGTGTACGGGGTCCGGCCGAGCCAGCCAGAGGCAAGGGGGTTTGGTACCGTCATGGGGATCATGGGACGAATTTTTTACACAGCGTGGTGCGTGGTGTTGGCGGTCGGCGTCTTGGGCTGTGCTGGCAAGGACCCGGCGAACGTCCCGGCTTTGCCCCGGGAGATGCGGGCGGTGTATGCAGCGGGTGTAGACGCGATCCCCGCGGACCGGGTCGAGGCGATGGGGCTGAACACGGTGGTGGTGCATTCGGACAGCCTGGACGGCACCACGCGCGTGGGGCTGGCGTCGGCGTTGCACCGTCGGGCGCTGCTGATGCATGTGTACTCCCGGCCGCCGGCGACGGGCGTGTTGGCGGACAGCCGGGCGGCGTTGCTTGCTTCGTTGCCGGAGCTGTTGGGCGGCGAAGACGTCAGCGGCGGGCTGGGGGTGGACGGGCTGCTGCTGGATGTGGACTGGTTTGCCGATGAAGCGGGGCCGGCGTATCTGGTTGAGTTGACGCGCGAAGTGGAGCGGGTCTCACGGACGTGTTTGGTGGGCCTGGTGTGTGATGCGGATGTTACGGGCGTGGCGGGGTTGGACCTCAGCCGGGTGGACTACGTGTCGCCTCGGCTGTTCATGGGCGTGGCGGACCCCGATGCGTCGATGGTGGATGCGTTTGCGGCTTGGCAGGCGCGCGCGGGGGAGGACGGCCCGGCGGTGTGGCCGGTGCTGGCGACGCACCGGACGCTGGAGCCCGGCAGCGGCTTCAACGGGCAGGAAATCGCCTACCAGATCGGCTGGCTTCGGCGGGGCAGCCTGAACGAGCGCGGCGGGCATATCCACAGCGGCTTGAGCACGCTGCTGGCGGATGTGGGCGGGCTGGCTAGTTTGCTGGAAGAAACCGCCTATGCCCGGGGCGCGGTCGTGCCGGAGACCACGCAGCGGACACGGTTTGAGGTGCTGCGGAAACGGCTGGACCCGCCGCGGGTCCGGGTCTTGGCGACCTCCGGGCCGGTGGTCCGGGTGGGGCTGGATGCCGAATCGGTGGACGAGGACGCGTACGCCTGGGCGGTGCAGGTCCAGCGGGACGGGCAGTGGGCGTTTGGGGTGTACCCGGTTGGACGAACGCAGGCGGACGTGCGGATGCCCAGCGGGGTCGGTGCGCCGGACCGTGTGGTGGTGTGTGTGCTGGACCGGCTGGGGCGGCGGAGCGTGAAGGTGTTGGCCCGGCCGGAGTGAGCAGGCGGATCACGGGGCGCGTCCGGGCGTTATGATCCGCGCATGGCAGAAATCCATCTGAAGTACGGGTGCAACCCGAATCAGCCCGAAGCGCGTGTCATCCAGCCCGACAGCGAACCGTTGGAAGTGGTCAACGGCCGTCCTTCGTACATCAACCTGATGGACGGCCTGCGGTCGTGGCAGCTTGTGCGGGACCTGAAAAAGGGCACCGGTAAAGCCGCCGCCGCGAGCTACAAGCACGTCTCGCCCGCCGGGGCCGCGGTCGCGGGCGACCTGTCGGTGGCGTTTCGTCAAAGCCAGTTCATCGCGCCGGAGACCGAGCTTTCACCGGCCGCGACCGCCTACGCCAAGGCCCGCAGCTCGGACCGCCCCGCAAGCTTCGGCGACTTCATCGCGGTGTCCGAGGTTGTGGATGAAACCCTGGCGAACCTGATCAAGCCCGAAGTCAGTGACGGCATCATCGCGCCGGGCTACGCCCCCGAGGCGCTGGAAATCTTGAAGCAGAAGAAAAAGGGCGGCTACGTCATGCTCCAGATGGACCCGCACTTCCGCCCGCCGGCGGTCGAGGAGCGGGTCGAGTTCGGCATGACGCTGAAGCAAAGCCACAACGACGCGGTGATCTCGCCCGATCTGTTGCAGACCGTCGTGACCGCCAAGAAAGAGTTGAGCGACGACGAGGTTGAGACGGCGATCGTCGCGACCGCCACGCTGAAGCACACGCAGAGCAACTCGGTGTGTGTGGGCTACAAGGGCCACGCGATCGGCGTCGGTGCCGGGCAGCAGTCACGCATCGCGTGCACCCGTCTGGCTTGCGGCAAGAGCGACCGGTGGTTCCTGAAGCTGCACCCCAAAGCGTTGTCGCTGGCGTTCCGCGATGGCCTGCCCCGCAGCGAGAAGGTCAACGCGGTCGAGAGCTACGTGCGTTGGCATGAGCTGGACGAGACCGAGCGGTATCAACTCGAAGGGCAGCTGGATCAGGCGGTCGAGCCGTTGACGGACGAAGAGATCGCCGACTGGCTGGGGACGTTTGATTTGGGCGGCGTGGTGCTGAGCTCCGATGCGTTCTTCCCGTTCCGCGACAACCTGGACCGTGCTGCCCAGTCGGGCGTGCGGGTCGTGGTGCAGCCCGGCGGGTCGGCGCGGGACAAGTTTGTGATCGAGGCCGCCGATCAGCACGGCATGGTGATGTGCTTCACCGGGCTTCGGCTGTTCTTGCACTAGTGCAAAGGCAAGGCTCAGGGCAAGCTGTCGAACGGCTTACCAGTACCGCTCGAAGTGCAGGTTGCCTTCGGGGTTCTTGCGGTCACGGGGCGTGAAGCCTTGCGGGGCCAGATCGGCTTCGACCTGATCGATCATGGCCGGGTTGCCGCAGAGAAAGACGTGGCAGCGTTCGGGGTCCAACGCGAAGCCGGCGTGTTGAGCAAAGGCCTCGGGCCTAAGCAGGGCGGTGACGCGCCCGCGCAGGCCGTCCCATGTCGAGTCGTCCGGCTCACGGGTGACGGTCGGCAGGTAGGCGAGGTTGGGGTCCGCCATCGCCAGCTCGGTCATGGGCTGGAGGTAGCCCAGGTCACGCGCGACGCGGCAGCCGTCGAGCAGGACGGCTTTCTGCCAGCGGTGGTCCTGGCGGTATTGTTGGATCATCGAGATGAACGGCGCGAGCCCGGTGCCGGTGCCGACGAACACGAGGTTTTTGTCCGCGGGGACGCCTTGAAGGGTGAAGGTGCCTTTGATGCGGTTGTCCATGAAGATGGGGTCGCCGTCTTCGAGGTCCCAGAGCTTGGGCGTGAGCGAGCCGTCTTCCACCCGGACGATGTAGAACGTGAGGTGCTGGTTGTCGCGTGGCGCTGAGGCGATGGAGTAGGCCCGTCGGAGCAGTTTGGGGCCGCGCTTACCGATGACGGGCTTGCCTTGCTCGTCTTTCTGGATCAGGCCGAGCGTCGTGTACTGGCCGGGCTCGAATTCCGGGATGGTCTGGCCGTCCAGCGCGACATGGAAGAGGGCCAGCTCTTCGTGGATGTCTTCGCGCTTGAGGAGCGTGGCGTTGTAGGGCGATTCAAATTCGTTCATGCGTCACACCAAAAGAGAAAGGACAATCAGGGTGTGAGCTTACTCGATGACGGTGATCTGGTTTCGCGAGGACAGCTCAATCCGTGGTCGGCCGCGGTAGGTATCCACCTCGCCGCGGACGCGGATGGTCCGGCCTTCGTAGGCCTGGTCGGCCCGCCCGCCGGGGAATTGGTTGTAGGACGAAGGGAAGGCCACGAGGTAGAACTTGTCGCGCCAATCGGTGTCGAAGTTGAGGAACGTCGCCCCGTTGTTCTGGCCGGGGTCCGGCGCATCGTAGTAGGTGTTGACGATTTCGCCGGTGACGTAGATCTCCTGGCCGACGTAGCGGTGGGCCTGGTCCCAGGCAACGACCGGCAGACCGTCGAGGGTTTCGGGTTGATCGTTGTCGGCGGTGGTTGAGCCGGTCGCGCCGGGCCCGAGCAGGTGGGCGAAGTCGGCGGGGTCGACGATCTGGATCAGCCCGGGCTCATCGACGCGGAACTGCGGGTTGTTGCGGTAGGTGGTCACGGTGTGGTGGACCAGGACGGTGCGGCCGTCGTAGAAGCTGGCGGGGTCTTCGCCTTCGGGCAGGTCGGTCGCGCCTTCGGGGAAGACGACGATGTTGAACTGATCGCGCTCGGTGGTGAAGTCCAGGAACTGAGGCCAACCCGAGCCGGCCCGGCCGGTGCGGACGATCGTGCCGACGACAGTGACCTTGCGGTTGAGATAACGAGGGGCTTCATGCCAGGCGATGGCTTCGAGCGGGGGCTCTTCGCCCAGGTGGGAGGGGAAGGGGATGGCCACATCCGGGTCGCCGGGCTGCATCATGGGGTGCCGACCGAGCGTATCCTGCGTCGCATCGCCCAAGGGCTGGGCGGGGCGGCCGGGCTGGGCGTGGTTGGCCGGTTCGATCGCCGACGCGCTGACCTCTGGGGCTTCGGGCGTGGCGGGCGTTTCCGGGGCGGTCCGGCTGTCGGCGGGATCGACCACCGCGGCGGGTTCGGAGGTGTTCTCACTGCAGCTGGGGAAAAGCAGCAAACTCGAGACAACAGACAGCAGCAACACGGGAGAGAGGCGGATGGGCTTCATGTCAGGGATTGTACGCACTGGGTATGAGCGGGTGGTTACTATCGGGGGATGGATCACGTGCTGGGACAAGAAGCAGCGGTCGGGGCGTTGCGGTCGGCGATGGCATCCGGCCGGCTGCATCACGCGTGGATCTTCCACGGGCCGGCGGGGGTGGGGAAGTTCACGACGGCGATGGCGTTCGGCTGTGCGCTGTTGGGGGTCGAGGCTGGGACGATCCAGTGGGGGGACGAAGACGACGAACATGATGATGAAGCGGGGCTGCGCACGCCCCACCCGGACCTGCATGTGGTGACCAAGGAGCTGGCCCGGTACAGCGACGACGCGACGGTGCGGAACCGGAAGCTGACGCAGATCCCCGTGGAGGTGTTGCGGGAGTACTTGATCGGCCCGGTGAACCGCGCGGCCCAAGCAGGCGGGCGGAAGGTGTTCATCGTGGACGAGGCGGAGTTGCTGAACCCCACGGGCCAGAACGCGCTGCTGAAGACGCTGGAGGAACCCCCGGCGGGCACGGTGATCGTGCTGGTGACGTCCAGTGAGGAGAGGCTGCTGCCGACGATCCGCAGCCGATGCCAACGGCAGGCGTTTGTGCCGTTGTCGGATGCGGTGGTGCGTGACTGGGTGCAGCAGTCGGGCAAGGTCGCGGCGGGTGAGGTGGATTGGCTGGTGCGTTTTGCGGCGGGCAGTCTGGGACGGGCGACGCTGGCGGTGGAGCACGGGCTGGCCGAGTGGGGGCAGACGATCCTGCCACGGCTCGATCAGGCGGCGAACGGCCAGGGCGGCGGCGCGCTGGGCGGGCTGATGGCCGAGCGCATCGACGGGTTTGCCAAGGGGTGGGTCGAAGCGCACAAGAACGCCTCGAAAGAAGCGGCGAACAAGCTCGCGGCCGACCTGATGGGCGCGATGCTGGCCAACCACGCCCGGCATCGGCTGCATGAGCTGGCTGGTGGAGTGGACGGGGACCTGTCCTCGGCCGAAGCCGCTGCATCGCCCTGGCTGGGGGTGATCGACGCGGTCAGCCGGATGCGGGAGCTTTTGGGCAGCAATGTGAACCTGTCGATTGTGTGTGACCATCTGGCGGCGTCGGTCGGTCGGCCGAGCGCGTCGGTCGGGTGAATTTCCGGGTTTTTTCGGCGCACCGGCGGCGGCCGACGTCTGATGGGTGACAGACAACCAAAGCAACGGCGAGATTCGCGTGGCAGACGCCTGGTTGGACAGCCTGAACACGACCTATCGGCAGCACCGTCGAGGCCTGCTGGCGCTGGCGGTGACCGTCACCGGGTGCCCGGACCGCGCGGAGGATGCGGTGCACGATGCGTTTGCCCGGCTGTGCAAACGACCCCGTGCGGTCGATGGCGAGTTGGCGGCCTACGTCTACCGGGCGGTGCGGAATGCGGCGATCGACTCCGGCCGACGGAAGCAGCGCGAGGTGGGGCCGAGCTTGTTTGAGCCGGTCTCCCGTCGGCCCCAGCCTTCGGAACACGCTGGCGTCATGGAGGAGCAGGACCGTCTGATGCAGGCGGTGGACAACCTGAGCGACGAAGCGAGGCAGATCGTGATCTTGCGGGCGTTTGCCGGGCTGACCTTTGAACAGATATGCGAGGTCAACGGCGACCCCCGCTCGACCACTTACTCGAAATACCACCGGGCGTTGGACCGTTTACGAGAGATGCTGGAAGAAACCCCACTGCCGAGCCGAGGCACTGCATGACAGAGACCCCCAACGAGCAAGAACACCACGACGCACTGGAAGCCAGGCTCAGCGCGCTGCCTCTGGCTGAACCCAGCCCGGCGCTGGATGCCCGGATGTCGGCGATGTTGTCATCCACGCAGCCCAAACCAAGGGCATGGCGGCGGCATGCGCTGGGCTACGCGATGGCGGCAGCGTTGGGTTTGGCGTTTGGGTTGCTATGGGGACGGGGCGGTGACGGTGCGGAGACTCCCGCATTGGCCCCGGCGGTGCCGGTGAACGATCAGGCAGAAGAAGCCGGGGCGGATACGCCTTCGAGTCGCCAACTGCTGATGGTGCAATCCGACGAGACCACACGGCCGGCTCTCCAGACGGTGCCGATGCGTCGTGTAGTTGAGCCGGAGGTATTGGGCGAAGTGACTGTGGGCGATGGGGCGCGTTTGCACGTGGTGCGGGTACGGGTGATTGATGAATTTGAGCCGAGTGTGGGCGACAGTCGGGAGTTTGCGTTACAGGACAGGTTTTACATTGCGGCCAATCAAGTGGATTGAGCTGAGCGGTATGAAAGGAACACACGATGAAGCGATGGAAGACAACGGGCGCGGTGCTGGTGGCACTGGGGTTTATGGCCCCGGCCTTGGCGCAGGATGCAGAAGAGCCGGTGCCCGACTCCGTGCCGGCCGTGCCTGTGGATCAATTCTGGGTGGATCTTCAGGGAGACTTGAACCCGGAGGTTCAGCTGCAGTTGTCTTCGACGCTTTCTTCGCTTGAAACACAAACAGTGACCTACCTTGGGGTGTCGGTGGTCGCGATGCCAGCGGGGATGAGCGGTGCGTTGGGCGTGCCCGAAGGGGCCGGGCTTCTCGTCAGCTACGTCCAGCCCGAGTCACCCGCTGCTGATGCGGGGCTGCAGCGAGGCGATGTGCTGGTCCGCCTGAACGATCAGTTGCTGGTGAATCAGGAGCAGCTGTCGGTGCTGGTTCGCATGCACGAAGTTGGCGACTCGGTGGCGGTGGCGTTCATTCGTGAGCTGGAAGAACAGACCGTGAACGCGGAATTGCAGGCGTACGAGACGGTGTTGGAGGTAATGCCCAACCCTGTCCTGATGGACCCGATGACTTGCGGGTGTCTGGGCAGCGGGCTCCCAAGCCGATTCGATGCTTCAGAATTCGTTTTGACTCCGGCTCACCGCGCGGAGAACGGCCGTCATCCGTTGGTGCTCACGCCGGCATTGGCGCTCACACATGAGAACATGCGGTTCGTTACGCCGTATTTGTCGCTGGAGGGCGTTTCGGGGCAGACGTTGGCGATCTCGATGGACGCTGAAGGTTTCGCGACCGTCTCGCAGCTTGATGAGCACGGCAACACGGTCGTGGTCTACGAAGGTCAGTTGCCCGTGCCCGAGGAAGTGGTGCTTGAGCCTCACGTCCGCGAGATAGTTGATCATTTAAATATAGGTTTCCTGACGGACCCGTTCGCCGAGTAAGCCCGCCAGCCCGTTAGACTTCCAGCATGCGTTACCGCTTGCTGGCGATCGATTTGGACGGCACGATGCTGGATTCAAAAGGCTGCGTCCCGGATGCGAACCGGGACGCGGTTTTGCGCGCCCGGGACGCGGGGGTGCTGGTGGTGCCCTGCACCGGCCGGGGGTACCGCGAAGCCCAGGCGGTGCTCGAGTCGCTGGGCGATCTGTCGGTGGGCGTGTTTAACACCGGTGGGCTGATCATCGACCACCCCAGCGGCGCGACGATGAAGTCGCACCCGATGGACGCGCAGCTCGCTTGGGAACTGATCAGCTTTTTGCGCAGCGAGCCCGAGGCGGTGCTGGTCTACCGGGACTTCAATGCGGTCGGGCATGACTACCTGGTCACCGGGGACGGCGCGATCAAC
Organism: Phycisphaeraceae bacterium; assembly: GCA_965230305.1. Classification (GTDB taxonomy): domain Bacteria; phylum Planctomycetota; class Phycisphaerae; order Phycisphaerales; family Phycisphaeraceae. The sequence continues at coordinate 2,066,537 of OZ245998.1, forward strand.
GCCAACACGCGGTGGTGGTTTGAGACTGTGCAGGCGCGTGTGGCGGAGGACCGGCAGCCGACGGTGGATGCGCTGGGACACACGGTGCGGGTCGGCGTCGTCGGCACGGAAGACCGCATGGGGCCCCTGACCAAGCGGCTTCAGCAGGTGTTTGCCGGGCGGGTTGAGGCGCACTGTTTCACCGCGGTGCAGTCGCCGGACCCGGCGGAGACCGTGGTGATCCTGGAGGTGTTCGGTGCGGGTGTGACCAAGTGGAAGGGCGTGCAATGGCTCGCGGAGCAGCACGGCATCCCCGTTGAAGCGGTGGCGTGCATCGGGGACGAGGTGAATGACCTATCGATGCTGCGGGGTGCGGGGTTCTCGATGGCGATGGGCAACGCGATCGACGCGGCGAAGCAGGCGGCGGGCGTGGTGTTGGAAGAAACCAACGAGCAGGCGGGGGTCGCCGCGGCGATTGATCGCTACATTCTTGGGTGATGAGCGATCCGATCCATGTCCCGATCCAGCGTTTGCACGGCTATGCCGGGCCTTTGCCGGCGTACCAGAGTGAACACGCTGCGGGGATGGACCTGCACGCCGCCCTGGGCGACGGCAGGACGATGACGATCGAGCCGGGCGAGATTGTGCTGGTGCCCTGCGGCTTTGCGATGGCGGTGCCGGTGGGCTACGAGGCGCAGGTGCGTCCGCGGTCGGGCCTGGCGACGAAGTTCGGGGTGTCGATGCCCAACACGCCGGGGACGATTGACAGCGATTATCGCGGCGAGGTGTGCGTGCCTTTGATCAATCATGGCTCGTCGGCTTTTGTGGTGGAAGACCAGATGCGGGTGGCGCAGATGCTGATCAAGCCCGTGCCTCGGACGGTTTGGGAGGAAGTCCAGGCGCTGCCGGAGACACAGCGTGGCCAGGGCGGGTTCGGGCATACGGGCGTGTAGACCCAGGAGAACAGGATGCTGACCGATCAATCCTTTGGCGTGGTGCCGGTGTTCCGTGAGGCGGGCGGGCTGAAGTTTCTGCTGGTCCAGCATCACGCGGGGCACTGGGGGTTTCCCAAAGGGCACCCCGAGGAAGACGAAACGCCCGTGGAGACTGCGCGGCGTGAGTGTCTGGAAGAAACGGGCGTCGAGTTGAGCGAGCTGATCGAGTCGCCCGCTTTCGAAGAGGTTTACAGCTTCCGCAAACGCTCGGGCAAGCCGGTCCAGAAGACGGTGACGTTCTTCGTGGGCTTTGCGGCTTCGATGGATGCAGTGAAGCAGGAAGAAGAGATCGCGGCGCTGTCGTGGGGCGATGCGCAGGCGACGATGGATTTGTTGAGTTTCGAGGAAGGCCGAGCGTTGCTGGCGGAGGTGTTGGACTGGCTGGAGGCGCAGGCTTGAAGCTGATCTGCACCGCGGGGTTTGACGACGCCACGATTCAGCAAGCCAAGGCAATGCTGGGGGAGGCGACCGGCTGGCAGCAGATGGGCTGGGATGATGAGGTGTTGGACGCGGCGTTGCTTGAGGCGGAGGTGTTGGTCGGCTGGGTTCGGCCGGAGAAACTGCGCAACGCAGAGCGGCTGCGTTGGGTGCAGATCGGCTCGGCGGGGGTGGACCGGTACCTGCCTGTGTTGCCTGCCGATTGTGTGTTGACCAATGGCTCGGGGCTGCGGGGCATCCCGATGGCTGAGCATGTGCTGGGGATGATGCTCGTGTTGTCCCGGGGGCTGTTGGGTTCGATCCAGACCCACGCGCGGGGCGATACCGGTTGGCACCGGCAAGGGCGGCATGACGAGTTGTTCGGCGGGACGCTGGGCGTGGTCGGCCTGGGGGACATCGGCCGGGCGGTTGCGGAGCGGGGCCAGGCGTTGGGGATGCATGTGTTGGGCATGAAGCGCGACCCGAGCGTCGGCGTGCAGGGTGTGGACGAGTTGTTTGGTCCGGAGGGGATTGACGTTTTGTGCGAGCGTTCGGACCACCTGGTGCTGGCGTTGCCGCGCACCAGCCAGACCACGGGCTTGTTGAGTGCGGATCGGCTGGCGCGGATGAAGCCGGGCGCCTGCGTCTACAACGTCGGGCGGGGCGACGCGATCGATGAGGCGGCGTTGTGCGAGGCGTTGGCGGCTGGGCACCTGGGCGGCGCGGGGTTGGATGTGTTTTCGCAGGAGCCTTTGCCTGCGGACAGCCCGTTGTGGACGCTTCCGAATGTCATCGTGTCGCCTCACCGTTCGGGGCAGACGCCCAGAACGTCGGAGCGGTTTGCGTCGCTGTTCCTGCACAACCTGGCGTGTTATCTGCGGGGCGAACTGGCGGGGATGCGGAATGTGGTTGATCGTGAGCGCGGCTACTGATTGCTCGGCCTAGGATCAACGCATGCGACGATCGGTGATGAGCGCGGCGGGGGGTGAGGCCCAAGGGAGCTTGACGTCGGGCCGACAGGCTTGGGCGTGGGTGGAGATGATGCTGTTGTTTGTGGGGGTGCCTTTGGCGTTTGGGATGCGGTGGGTGCCGATTCGTTTCCTGATGCCGACGTTGTTGCTGTTGTTTATTTTGGCTTTGGGGTTCTTGTTGCTGGACGCTTCGTTTGACCGCCGACGGTTGTGGGGCTGGCGTGACGCGAAGCCGCAGTGGGGCCCGATGCTGAAGCGTTTTGCGGTGCTTGGGCCGGCGATGCTGGGGTTGGTGCTGGTGTTGCGTGGGCTTGGGGATGCGGGTGTGTTGGTGGTGCATGAGAATGTTCAGCCGTTTGCGTTGCCGCGGCGGGTGCCTTGGCTTTGGGTGATGATTCTGTGCTTGTACCCGTTGTTCTCGGTGTACCCGCAGGAGGTGCTTTTCCGGGCGTTTTTCCATCACCGGTACCGGGGGCTGCTGCTGAGCGCGCGGGCGCGGGTGGCGGTCGGGGGGCTGCTGTTTGGTTGGGCGCATCTGCCGTTTGCCACGGCTGAGCCGGCGACGTGGGTGACGCTGCCGTTGACCGTGGTGGGGGGCTGGCTGTTCGGCTGGACGTACGAGAAAGGGCGCGGGCTGTCGGGGCCCTGGCTGGAGCACGCGCTCTACGGGGGGGCGGTGTTTACGGTCGGGCTGGGCTGGCTGTTTTACGCGGGCTCGGTCTCGGCGGAGCCGATCCCTGTGGCTCCGATCGGTCGGTAGGAAGATTCAGGCTGGGGTTTGCAATTATTGGGCAACGGCTTCAACATGCCACGCTTTCACGCCGAACTTTGACCCCCCAATCGACGAGTATTTCTATGGGCCAACCCCGCCGACTGACGATTGATGCGACCGATTTCCTGATGGACGGCAAGCCGTACCAGATCATCTCGGGATCGATCACGTACTACCGTATGCTGCCCGAGCAATGGCGCGACCGCTTGGAGAAGATCGTGGCGTTGGGTTGCAACACGATCGAGGTCTACGTCCCTTGGAACTTCCACGAGCCCAAGAAGGGGCAATTCCGGTTTGATGGCAGCGCGGACCTGGTGGCGTTCCTGGAGATCGCCGGTGAGTTGGGGTTGGACATTCTTTTCCGGCCGGGGCCTTACATCTGTGCCGAGTGGGAGTTTGGCGGGCTGCCCTGGTGGCTCAACGTTGAAGACGATATCGAACTGCGGTGCTCGAACCCGGCCTATCTCAAGGCGGTTGATGCGTGGTGGGAAGAATTGCTGCCCAGGGTGAATCACCTCCTGTCGACCAACGGCGGGCCGATCGTCGCAGTGCAGATCGAGAACGAGTACGGGTACTTCGGCGACGACAAGGTGTACCTGGAACACCTGCGTGACAAGCTGCGTGAGCTGGGGGTGGATGTGTTGCTGTTCACATCCGACGGGCCTTACGGCAAGGAAACACTGAGCAACGGCGGGCTGCCGGATGTTTTACGAACGGCAAACTTCGGCAGCAACCCTGGGCCGTTGTTCAAGAACCTCCGTGCGTTCCAGCCCGAGGGGCCGATGATGTGCATGGAGTTCTGGATCGGTTGGTTCGATGCTTGGGGCAATCAGAAGAAGTCGGCCCGGGACCCGCAGAATGCGGCGGATGACTTGAAAACGATGCTGGACATGAACGCCTCCGCGAACTTCTTCATGGCTGTCGGCGGCACGAGCTTTGGCTTCTGGTCGGGCTCGAACCTGTCGGACCGCTACGAGCCGCATGTCACGAGCTACGACTACGACGGCCTGATGACCGAGTGCGGCGACATCACTGAGAAGTACACGCTCTGCCGGGACGTGATTGCCAAGCACACCGGGCAGACGCTTCCAGAGCCGGGCGCGGATTCGAAGAAGATCGCGCCGGGTGAAGTGAAGCTGACGCAGTCCGCAGCGTTGGCCGACGCGCTGGGCGTGCTGTCCAAGCGGGTTGAGGCGTCCAAGCCGTTGCCGATCGAAAAGATGGGTGAAGGGTACGGCTACGCGTGGTACGAAGCGGACATCCCCGCCTCGTACAGCGGGCGGAGGTTGGTCTTGCGTGGCATGCGCGACTTCGCGCATGTCCGGCTCAACGGCGAGTCGCTGGGCACGTGGTACGTCAACGATGAGCAGCCGGAGTGGACGCCCGAGTTTGAAGGCGAGACCGCCCGTCTGGAGATTCTGGTCGACTGCATGGCCCGGGCGAACTTTGGGCACCAGTTGAAGGTGCTCAAGGGCATCAGCGAGGGCGTGTACTTTGGCCCTCGCCGTCACGATGAGCGGGCGCACTTTGGGTGGGCCAGTCACGCGTTGCCGATGGAGGATCTGTCTCAGGTGCCTTGGTCGGATGACATTCAAACGGAAGGCCCGCGGTTTTTCCGAGGCACGTTTGAGGTGTCGGAGTTGGGCGATACGTTCCTCGAGCTGCCGGGTTTCACGAAGGGCTTTGCCTGCGTGAACGGTTTCAATCTGGGGCGGTACTGGAACATTGGGCCGCAGTTCTCGTTGTACGTGCCCGGTGATCTGCTGCGTGAAGGTGCGAACGAGGTGGTTGTTTTTGAAACCGTGGGCTGCGAGTCGGCCACGGTGCGTTTGGGCGCGGAACCGGTCTGGGCCCGATGATCGGAGCGGTTGAGTGCTCGCGATTCACTTATTGCGCGGTCGATTTTCGATTCTGCGGCTTTGACTGTAAAAGGTTTGGGACACCTCGCTTTGTGGCGTATCCTAATCGGGCTGTTTTTGTGTCATTTGTGAGTTGAGAGAGGATGCAGATGTTGAAGGTTTTGTCCCCCTGCTTTAGCGGGAAGCAGGTCGTGCTCGCGGCGTTTTTGGCCACGTGTCTGTTCGCCTTGTCGCCCGTGCCAGCACACGCCCAACCCAACATCATCCACATCATCGCGGATGACTTCAGCTGGGTGGACCTCAGCAGCAACCTCACCAACAACGGCAACGGCTCGGCGTACTACCAGACGCCCAACATCGACGCCCTGGCCTCGGGTGGCATGGCGTTCACGAGCGCCTACGCCAACCCCAACTGCGCCCCGACCCGGGCCGCGGTCATGACCGGCCAGTACTCTCCCAACAACGGCGTTCACAACGTCGACTCGCTCAACCGCGGGGGCAACAGCACGCTGCTGCGTGGCCCCAGCGACAACAACCACATCCAGAACTCCGCCGTTGCGCTCGGCGAGGTCCTCCGGGGCGTCGGCTACCGCACCGCCCACGTCGGAAAGTTCCACTCGACGCTCAACAACAGCGACATCGTCAACAACCACGGCTTCAACGTGAACTACGGCGGCACGAACGTCGGCAGCCCCAACAACTACGACGCCAGCTTCAACAACGGGGCAGGCCAATGGCAGTACGGCAACAAGATCGGGCCCGAACTCGACCAGTTCGCGGACCCGTACACCCAGCAGTACATCAATGACAACCTCCTGCCCTACGCCAACGGCAACAACCCCAATTCACTCTTGGGCGACCCCAAGCACTTGTCCGACGCCAGCGCCGACGCCGCGATTGATTTCTTGGGCGACTTCGCCTCCGGCGGGGCGCACGAGGGCACGCCGTTTTTCATGAACCTGGCCTTCCATGCGGTGCACACCCCCATCAACTCGCGGAACGACCTGCAGGCCAAGTACCAGGCCTTGCCGACCAGCAGCGACCCGGACCACGACAGCGCCAACTACGCCGGCCTCGTCGAGGGCATGGACCAGGCGATCGGGCGGGTCGTAGACTTCGTGCAGGACAACGGCCTGGGCAACGACACGCTGATCGTGTTCTACTCGGACAACGGCGGCCACGAAGGCCCGACCGACAACGCGCCGCTCCGCGGCCGCAAGGGCATGTTCACCGAGGGCGGCATCCGCGTCCCGCTGATCGCCTACATGCCTGGCACCATCGCCGCCGGCAGCAGCAGCAACGAAGCGATCGCGCCGGTCGATTTCTACGCAACCTATGCCGAGCTCGCCGGTGCCGGCCTGCCGGACCCCGCGACGCATACTGTGGACGGCGAGTCGTTCGCTGGCATCCTCACCGGCACAGACAACCAGCTCGACCGCCGGTCGATCTTCTACCACTTCCCGGGTTACCTCGATAGCCGCGCGGTCCCGACCTCGACGATCATCCACGATGCCCCGGACGGCGACCGCTACAAGCTGCTGTACTTCTACGAAGACCGCCGGTACGAGCTGTACAACCTCACCGACGACTTTACCGAAAGCAACGAGCTGATCGGCTCGGGCGCGATGTCGCAGCAGGAGTTCACCATTGCCAACCAGATGAGCAAAGAGCTCAACCAATGGCTGATCGACAACGGTGCGCTGCAGCTGACGGTGCGCGGCACGGGGGCGGTCGTCCCCTTCGCCTCGGCGGCGCCGGCGGTCGCGTTTAACCTGGGCTCTACGGGCTTGGGGGCGTCGCTCGACGGCCTGACGACCTCGGCGGTCGACCTGCTGGGCGTCACCTTGACCCTGACGGCCGACGGCCCCAACGCGGTGTTCGATACCAACACCACCGGCCTGGGTGTGAACTCCTCGGCCGATGCGGGCAGCGAAGGCGTGCAGCGCCGCATCGACGGCACCGCGGGGGTCGGCGAGGGCCTGCTGCTCTCCTTCGACCAGGATGTCCTGCTCAAGAGCATCACCCTCGGCGCCTTCAGCACCACCGGCAACGAAACCGCGCTGCTGGAGTTTATTACCGGCGACAACCCGTTCGACGGCCTGTCCGGCTACAACTCGGGCATCTTTGACCTCACCGCCGACACGTTGGCGATGACCGTGAACAACGGCAGCGCCACGCCTTTGACGATCGACTTCGCCACCCTGGCACAGGACGAGATCCTCATCACCGCCGGCACGGTCCTTCGGCTGACCAGCGACCCCGCGACCAGCGGCGGCTTCCTGTTCAATGGCCTGGAAGTCGGCCTGGCGCTGGAAGACATCGAGCTCATCCCCGAGCCCGGCACGCTCATGCTCCTGGCTTCCGGCGGCCTGCTGATGCTCCGGCGTCGGCGCGGTTGAGCGTGGAAAGAAGCTGGATGGCCGACGTCGGTCGTCGTACACTTACGACATGGCATGGTTAGTCACCACCATGACGGGTTGCGTGCTGGCTTCCTTTGTTGAGCCTGTCCATCGTTTTTTGCCTCCGGGGCCAACGGCCGAACCGTTGGTTGCACCGCTCATCATGCCGTTTGTATTGGCGGTGGCGATGTATTTGATACTGACCAAACGCAAGCGCCGGCTGGCCCGCCTGCGCGAATGGCGGCGTGCCCGGTAAAGGCGGAGCTATTTTCGTACCCCGGTGGCGCGATATCACACGTCCAGTTCTTCGGCTTCCTCGGCCCGGTCCATGATGAAGCGGAAGCGGGCCTGCGGGTCCTTGCCCATCAGGTCACTCATCACGCGGTCGGTCGCTAGCGCATCGTCGATCTCGACACGGAGCAGCCGGCGGGTCTTGGGGTTCAGCGTGGTCTCCCACAAGACCTTGGGCATCATCTCGCCCAGGCCCTTGAAGCGTGTGATGTCGGCCTTCTGATTGCCCTTCTTGTACTCGGCCAGGATGCGGTCGCGGTCGTCATCGTCCGCAGCCCAGTGGGTCTGCTTGCCCAGGTCGATCCGGTACAAGGGGGGCAACGCGACGAAGACCCGCCCGGCGCGGATCAGTTCGGGCATGTGGCGGAAAAAGAACGTCAGCAGCAGCGTGGTGATGTGGTGCCCGTCCGAGTCGGCGTCGGCGAGCAGGATGATGCGCTGGTAGCGCAGCTTGTCGACATCCAGGTCCGCGCCCAGGCCGCAGCCCAGCGCGGTGATCAGGTCGCTGATTTCTTTGTTGTCCAGGAGTTTTTTGAGGGCGACGCCTTCGGTGTTGAGGACCTTGCCGCGGAGGGGAAGGATGGCCTGCGTGTTGCGGTCGCGGCCTTGCTTGGCGCTGCCGCCGGCCGAGTCGCCTTCGACGATGAACAGCTCGGAGTTAGCGCGATTGGTCGAGTTGCAGTCGGCGAGCTTGCCTGGCAGCGTCAGGCGGTCGCGCGTCGCGGTCTTGCGCGACACGCTGGCGGAGGCGGCACGCGACGCTTCACGCGCGCGGGCGGCGGCGATGACCCGGGCGACCACGGCCTCGGCGGTGCTGGGGTTTTGGTTCAGCCATTGCTCGAACGGCTGACGCACCGCGCTGTCGACGATCGCCTGGGCTTCGGTGTTGTTCAGGCGGTCCTTGGTCTGGCCCTGGAACTGGGGCTCGGGGATGAAGACGGAGAGGATCGCGTGGACCCCTTCGCGGAAGTCTTCGGTGGCGAGCTTGACGCCTCGGGGCGTGAGGTTGTGGGTGTCGATGTAGTTTTTCAGGGCCTTGGTCAGGCCGGCGCGGAGGCCGTTCTCGTGCGTGCCGCCGGAGGACGTGGGGATGCCGTTGACGTACGAGCGGACCATCTCATCGGTGGACTCGGTCCACTGGAAGACGAGCTCGACGCGGGCGTCGCCGTCTTCCTTGTTGTTGCTGAAGGGCTCGTCGTGGACGGCACGGCTGTTGCGGTCTTTGACGAGCTTGGCCAGGAAGTCTTTGATGCCTTCGTGGTGTTGGAAGGTTTCTTTTTGGCCAGAGACTTCGTTGTGGAAGACGACGCGGACGCCCTTGTGGATGAAGCTGACGGTCTCGCAGCGTTCGCGGAGGGTGTCGGGGTTGAACTCGGTCTTGGGGAAGATGGTGGGGTCGGGGTGGAACGTGATGGTTGTGCCGCTGCCTCGGGCTTTGCCGAGTTTTTTGAGGGGTCCGGTGGCCCGGCCCTTGGCGAAGGCCATCGCGTGTTCGTGGCCGTCGCGTTTGATGTGGACGGACAGGGATTTGGACAAGGCGTTGACGACGGACGCGCCGACGCCGTGGAGCCCGCCGGAGGTCTTGTAGTTCTGGCCTTCGAACTTGCCGCCGGCGTGGAGGGTGGTGAGGATGACCTCGACGGCGGGCTTTTTGGTCTTGGGGTGCTTGTCGACGGGGATGCCCCGGCCGTTGTCGGTGACGGTGAGGGTCTTGCCGTCTTTGTGGAGGGTCAGGGCGATGTCGGTGGCGTGGCCGTTCATCGCCTCGTCGACGGCGTTGTCCAGGACTTCCCAGGCCAGGTGGTGCAGGCCCGCGCTGCCGGTGCCGCCGATGTACATGCCCGGCCTTTTGCGGACGGGTTCAAGGCCTTCGAGGACGGAGATGTCTTTGGCGGTGTAGGTGGCGGTCATGATGTGCGGTTATGGCGGGTGATTAAGCGTCCAGCGTCGCGGGCGGAGCGACGGGTTCGTGGAGGATGCCGCGGAGCGCGCCGCGTTTGATGATCTCGTGGCCCTTGCCGCCTCGGGAGGTGGTCTGGTAGCGGACGGTGGAGATGTTTTGTTTGCCGCCCTTGGTGGTTTCGACGGTCATCAGGTCGCGGTCGCCGTAGGAGGCTTTGAAGCCCAGCAGGCGGTCGGTTGGGCCGAGCTTGATGAGCTGGACGCCTTTGCCCGGGCCGGAGAGGTAGTTGACCTCGACGGATTCGCAGACCAAAGCGCGGGCCTGCTTGCTTGCGGCGAGGATGACTTCCTGGCCGGTGACTTTGCTGAAGCCCACGACTTCATGGCCCTTGGCGGGGCGGGCGAACTTCCGGCCGGCGCGGGTGCTGGGCTCGACGAAGGATTCCAGCGAGAACCGCAGCGCGTAGCCGTCGCTGGTCGCCGCGAGGCCGTGGGTCTCGGGGTAGTAGTCATCGCTTTCGGTTTTCACGTTGCCGAGCACGCGCGGGTCGGTGCTGAAGGCGGCGACGATTTTTTCGCCGTCCTTGAGCTTGAAGAGTTTCTGGATCGGTTCGCCGTAGCCGGTGGTTGCTGGCAGGTCCAGCACCCGTGCCGTGTACGCCACGCCGAGGCTGCTCATGAAACAGAACCCGGCCTTGGTCGACGCCGGCTCGCAGGCGATCACGCGGTCGCCCTCACGCAGCCGCGACTTGCTGGGGTCCTTGATTTCTTTCTGCCGTTTTACCCAGCCGTCGGCTGTGACCAGCACGTGGCAGTCCTCGGCCACGATGAAGTCTTCCGCATTGAACTCGGGCTCGTCCTCGCTGGGCGATTCGATCCGGGTCCGGCGTTCGCCCTTCTTGCCCCGGGCGTACTCGTCAAACAGGTCCTGGATCTCGTCCTTGATGATGGTCCATCGGCCTTGGCCATCCTTCTCGTTGAGCAGCTTCTCGATCTCGTCGCTGCGCTTCCGCTTCTCTTCGAGCTCGTCGAGGATCAGGTTGATCTCCAGCCGGGCCAGGCGGTACAGCTTCAACTCGAGGATCGCGTCGATCTGCTCTTCGTCCAGCCCGTTCTTGGCAAAGCGCTTCAGCAGTTTCGCTGCGGCGTCGGCTTTGCCATCGGACTTGCGGATGATCTTGATGATCTCGTCCAGCGCATCGAACGCGATCGCGAAGCCCTCGAGGATGTGCATCCGGGCGATCAGCTTGCTGAGCTCGTTCTCCAGCCGGCGGGTCACCACATCCATGCGGAACAACAGGAAGTGCTGGAGCACCTCGCGGAGGTCGCAGCGTTGCGGCCGACCGACTTCGGGGTTCTCCGTCGGGACCAGGCAGGTCAGGTTGACGTTGAAGTTGGTCTGCAACGGCGTGTGCTTGAAGAGGTAGGCCATGACCTTCTGCGGGTCGGCGTCCTTCTTTAGGTCCAGCTCGATGCAGACGTCGTCGGTCGACAGGTCGCGGACGTCGGTGATCAGCCCCATCTTCCGCGACACGACGATGTCGGCGATGCGTTCGATCAGCGTCGACTTGTTGGTGCTGTAAGGCACGTCCGTGATGTGGATATGCGTCGCGCCGCGTTTGCCCTTGACGAGCGTCCAGTTCGCGCGGACTTTGACCGAGCCGCTGCCGGTTTTGTAGATATCGGTGAGCTCGGGGTTGGTATTCAGGATCACGCCGCCGGTGGGGAAGTCCGGGCCCTTGACGGTGCGGGCGAGTTGGCCGGCGGTGAGCTCGGGGTTCTCGATCAGGCGGATCAAGGCCTGGCAGACCTCGCCCAGGTTGTGCGGCGGGATGTTGGTGGCCATGCCCACCGCGATGCCGGCGCTGCCGTTGACCAGCAGGTTGGGCAGGCGGGCGGGCAGGACGACGGGCTCGGACTTGCTGCCGTCGTAGTTGGGGCGGAAGGCCACGGTGTTCTGGCCGATTTCGGAAATCAGTTCGTGCGCGATCGGGGCGAGCCGGCACTCGGTGTAGCGCATCGCCGCGGGGGGGTCGCCGTCGAGCGAGCCGAAGTTGCCGCTGCCGTCGACGAGTTTTTCACGCATGACCCAGGGCTGGGCGGTGCGGACCAGCGCGTCGTAGATCGCCGAGTCGCCGTGGGGGTGGTAGTTACCCATGACGTCGCCGACGACCTTGGCGCACTTGCGGTGCTTGGCGTCTGCTTTGACGCCCTGCTGCCACATGGTGAAGACGATGCGTCGCTGGACGGGCTTCAGGCCGTCACGCACGTCGGGCAAGGCCCGGCTGGTGATGACGGACAGGGCGTAGTTGAGGTACCGCGCCCGGGCGAGGTCTTGCAGCGGCGCCGCCTCGACCCCCAGGGCCGAGTCGCTGGCGGCATCGGGGAACAGATCGTCGGCCGAGCCGTTTCGGCCGGCCTTGCTGGAACTGGATTTACGGGTGCCACGTTTGGCCAACGCACGCCCTCCTTGGCGTGATCAGGCGACGAATCGCCTTAAAATCAAAGGGAAAATGGTTTCTATCACCGGCCTCATGCCGGTTGCGTCACGATACGCGAAGCCCGACGCGGCGACAAGCGGGGGCGGGCTACGCTTCTGGTGGTCGGGGTTTGCGGTACTGCAATTCCAGATCATGCTCGATCTGGTCGACTGCCACCAACCGCCAGTCGGTGAGCAGGTCCATCTGCTCGATCGGCTCGGCCGTTACCACCGCATCCAGACAGGTCGGGTCCCCCGCCAACTTGGGGGCGACGTAGACCCGCAACTCATCAATCAGCCCCTCGTTCAGCAGCGCCCCGGCGAGGTGGGCTCCGCCCTCGACCAGTACGTTGGTCACCCCCTCGGCCGCGAGTTTCTGTAGCTCTTCTTTCAATGACCCTCGTAGCACGGTGACGGGCGGGCCGCCGTCGTGGAGCATCTTCGCGTCTTGCGGCATCCGGCCGGAGCGGTCGGCGACGAGCCGGCGGGCGACCCGTTTCACCTCGACCTTCCGCGCGGTCAGCGACGGGTCGTCGGCGATCACCGTGCCGACGCCGACGAGGATGGCATCCACTCGACCACGCAGTTCATGCACCCGCCGACGGCTGGCGGGGTTGCTGATCCACTGGCTGTGACCGGTGGCGGTGGCGATCTTGCCGTCGAGGGTTTGGGCCCACTTGGCGATGACCCAGGGCAGGCCGTGCTGCACGCGCTTGAGGTACGGCGCCAGTTGCTCACGGGCTTCGCGTTGCCCGACGCCGACCTCGACATCGATCCCTGCCTGGCGCATGCGTTCCAGGCCCCGGCCGCTGACTTCGGGGAACGGGTCCGCCATCGCCGCGACGACGCGCGCGACACGTGCCTCGATCAACATGTCGGCGCAGGGCGGGGTCTTGCCGAAATGAGAGCAGGGCTCGAGTGTGACGTACACCGTTGCCCCGGCAACATCGTGGCCCCGGCTTTTGGCGTCACGCACCGCTTCGACCTCGGCGTGCGGCCCGCCGTAGCGCTGGTGCCAGCCTTCACCGATGACCTGATCGTTGCGCACCAACACGCAGCCGACCATCGGGTTGGGCTCGACGTGGCCTTGTCCTTGCTGCGCTAATTTCAGCGCAAGCTGCATGAATGTTTCGTCTGTCGCGGACATCCGGGTATGATCGCACACGGAAGCGGGTTTCGCACTCGCACATCATCCAATCATTTTTCCATCCTTGTTTCCATCCTTGTTCTTTCGATTTGGGAGGTTTGCGGTGAAGAAGATCATCCTGGGCTTGGTCGTGGTTTTGGTCTTGGCGGTGGTGGCGATCGGCGTGGGCGGGTACCTGATCTACGGCAACCTGGACACGATCGCCAAGGAAGTCATTGAACGGGGCGGCAAGTACGCCCTGGGCGAAGACACCACGGTGGAGACCGTCGAGCTGAGCCCGTTCAACGGCCAACTGAAGTTCAGCGGCCTGAACATCGACAACCCCGAGGGATTCGAGAAGCACGACCAGTTCTTGCAGATCGGCGATGCGGACTTCCAGGTCGATACCGGGACGATCCTGTCGGACCTGATCGTGGTGGACCACGCGACGATCGATGGCCTGCGGATCAACTTTGAAGCCAACGGCACGACCCCGAACTTCCAGCCGATCTTGGACCACCTGCAAACCCTGGCCGGCGGCGGCGAGGAAGGGGAGGTGCCCGCGGAAACGGACACCCAGGACAGTCGCCGGTACGTCATCAAAGAAGTCACGGTCAACGGCATCGAGCTAGCGGTGGTCATGGACTCGCTCACGGGCGACCCGGCTGAACGCGTGATCAAGCTGCCGCCGTTTGAATTGACGGATATCGGCACGGTGGAAGACGGCGGCGTCACGATGGCCGAGGCCCAGGCGATGATCACGCAGGCGGGCATGGCATACATCACGCAGGCCGCGGGCAAAGCCCTGCCTCAGATGTTCACCGCCAGCCTCGCGCAGGGGCTCAGCGAGATCGGCAACGTCGGCAACTTTGCGTTCAACGCGCTGGGTGGCTCGGTGGAGTTCGTGAAGAACGTGAACTTCGATGACATCCCGCTGTTCGACGGCGAGCTGCCGGACGTCTTCGGGAGCATGGGCGTGGAGAACGTCGGCGAGTCGCTGAGCAACATCGGTGGCCAGGTGAGCGAAAGCCTCGGCAATCTCACCGAAGGTCTTGGCGAGGGCTTGGGCAATGTCGGCGAAGGGCTCGGCAACGTGGGCGAAGGCGTCGGCGAAGGCCTGGGCAACATCGGCGAGGGCGTCGGCGGGCTGCTCAACCGCAACCGCGGCGACGAGCCAGAGCCCAGCGAGTGAAGTCGGACGGCTCGCGCGAACGCTGGGTGGTCGGTGCGATGACCGGCACGTCGCTGGACGGGCTGGACGCAGCACTGGTCCGGATCACCGGGCAGGGCCTGGCAATGCAGGCGGAGCATGTGCAGCATGTATCGCTGAGCCTGGACGGCCTGCGCGAGGACTTGGCTGCGCTGGCTTCCGGCGAGGCGCACGAACCGATTGCGTACCTGCGCGCTGCCCGGGCGCTGGGCGAGCGGTATGCCGACACGGTTACCGAGTTGCAGCGGGACCACGCGGTGGATTTCGCGGTGTGCCATGGCCAAACCATTTGGCACGCCCCCGGAAGTGAAGGGGGTGGCGTGAGCTGGCAGCTGTTTGACCCCTGGCCGATTGTGAAGCGGTGCGGCGTGCCGGTGTGCTACGACCTCAGGCAGGCGGACCTGATCGCCGGCGGGCAGGGGGCACCGATCACCCCGATCGCCGACCGGGTGTTGTTTGGCGGGCCGGGGCGGACGTGCGTGGTGAACCTCGGCGGGATCGCGAATGTCACCTGGCTGGAGGGCGAGCGCTTCGGGGGTCAAGACGTGTGCCCGTGTAATCTGTTGATCGATGGCGTGGTGCAGCGGGCGTTGCCGGGGCAGGCGTATGATCAAGATGGGGAGTTCAGCGCAGGGCCTTGGGACCCCGAGGCGGTGGACACGGTTGTCCATGCGATGCAAGCAGTGGCCGAGGGGCATCTCACCCTGGGGCGGGAGCAGGCCAGCGCTTCATGGCTGGAGGGCTTGATGGCCGGGCTGACGGTTCAGGGAGAAGCGGCGGTATCGGCGGCGGTGCGCGCGGTCGCGGGGTTCTTGTCGGCACATCTCGCTGAGCGGCGGCCGGAGCGGGTCGTGCTGGCGGGGGGCGGCGCGTACAACCGGACGCTGGTGTCGGCGATCCGTGAAGGCTTGCCGGAGGTGTCGGTGTTGACCTCTGCTGAGCTGGGCCTTCCTGTTGAGGCGCGGGAGGCGGTTTGCTTTGCGGTGCTTGGGGCGTTGTCGCAAGACGGCGTGCCGATCACACCGACGCCGAGTGCGGGACGGGCGGGAGCGTGGGTGTACCCGTGAAGCTTGTTTCGAGGGTGTGTGAAAGTCGGGCGGGGGTGCGATGGGGTATCCTGCCGGTCTATGCCATCGACTTCGTTACCGATGAACCGGGGCCATCTTCACACCGAGCAGCGGCTCGCCTCTGCGGCGGCGATCGATGCGCTAACGGTCGAGCAGACGCTGAGGCTGATCAACACGCAGGACCTTGAGGTGCCTCGGGTGGTGCGGGATGCGATCCCGGCGACGACGAAGTTCATCGAGGCGACACTGCCCAGGCTTCAGGCGGGCGGCAAGCTTTACTACGTCGGTGCGGGCACGTCCGGGCGGCTGGGGGTACTGGATGCAGCGGAGATCCCGCCGACGTTTCAGGCGGACCCTTCGCCGATCATCGGGCTGATCGCCGGCGGCGACAAAGCGCTCAAGCAGTCGGCGGAAGGCAAGGAAGACGACGATGAGGCAGCGGCGTTCCGGCTGAAGATGCTGAAGCTTGGGGTGAACGACACCGTGCTGGGGATCGCTGCGGGCGGGACGACGCCTTACGTCTGGGGCGCGTTGCGGTACGCCAAGGAGGCGGGTGCCGCGACGGGGCTGATTTCCTGTGTGCCGTTGAAGCAGTTGGCGCCGCCTCGGCCTCGGGCGGCGGTGGTGCGGGGCAATGACAAGGTCGAGCTGCCGCCCCCGCCGAAGCTGCCGGCGACGATTGATTACCCGATCGAGCTGCCGGTGGGCCCGGAGGTCATCACCGGATCGACCCGGATGAAGGCAGGCACCGCGACGAAGCTGACGCTGAACATGATCTCGACCGGGTTGATGGTGCAGCTGGGCAAGGCCTGGGGCAACCTGATGGTCGACCTGCGGGCGACGAACGACAAGCTGATCGACCGGGCGTTGCGGATCTTGACGCACCAGTGCCGGATCGACCGGGACGAGGCGATGGAGCTGCTCGAGCAGGCCAACATGCAGGTGAAGGTGGCGTTGGTCATGCACCGCCGGAAGCTGGACGCCCAGGACGCCGAGGCGTTGATCGAAGAACACGACGGCAAGCTCCGCCCGATCCTGGGCCCGCCCCGGGCGTGACGCTTGGCATAGACCCGTTACACTACCCGGCCCGTTTCGCCGTGAAACGGCCGGTTTTTTATTGATTCCACCCCTACGCAGCCTGCCATGACCACGACCCCCACGATCGACCCGGCCAGCAAGTCTATGGACGACATCGTCGCGCTCTGCAAGCGCTGCGGCTTCGTCTACCCCGCCAGTGAGATCTACGGCGGCATCCGTGGCTTCTGGGACTACGGCCCGCTGGGGACGGCCCTGAAAAACGCCATCCGCGACTGGTGGTGGCACTGCATGGTCGAGGCCCCGCCCATCGGGCCCGACGGCCAACCCGTCAGCATCGTCGGGCTGGACTCGGCGATCATCCAGAACCCCTTGGCGTGGCAGTACTCCGGCCACGTGGGTGGGTTCAACGAGCCGATGGTTGACTGTAAGGAGACCAAAGGCCGGTACCGCGCGGACCACCTGATCTGCCTGGGGCGGAACACCAACGACGATGCGCCGGTGTTCACGTACCTGGAGAACGACGACAAGAGCGAGGCCGCGGCCAAGAAGAAGCTCGATAAGTACTGGAAGACCAAGCTGGACAGCAGTGAGCTTTGTCGCGTGCCTTTGATCGAGATGAGCCCGGAGGAATACGGGATCATCTGCGGGCCGGATACGGCCAAGCCCGGCACGTTGACCGAGCCGCGTGAGTTCAATCAGATGCTGGACACCTATCCCGGGCCGATCCGGGATGAAGATGCCAAGGCGTACCTCCGCCCGGAGACCGCGCAGGGGATCTTCCTGAACTTCAAGAACGTGGTTGACACGATGCGGGTCAAGGTGCCGTTCGGGATCGCGCAGATCGGCAAGAGCTTCCGCAACGAGATCACGCCACGGAACTTCATCTTCCGGTCGCGTGAGTTTGAGCAGATGGAGATGGAGTTCTTCTGCCCGCCGGACGAGAGCCAGAAGTGGTACGCGTTCTGGCGGGATGTGCGTTACCAGTGGTGGCTGTCGCTGGGGGTGGCCGAGGAAAACCTGATCCTCCGCGACCACGACGACGACGAGCTGGCCCACTACTCCAGCGCCTGCGTCGATGTGGAATACAAGTACCCGTTCACCGCGCCGGGGTTCGGCGAGCTCGAGGGTGTGGCGCACCGTGGCAACTACGACCTGTCCGCCCACTCCAAGGGCAAGCAGAACAAAAACTCCAACGCCAAGCTGGATTACTTTGACCAGGACCTGCAGGTGCGTCTGCAGAACGAGGGTGTGGACAAGGCGGAGATCAAGGAGCGCAGCCGGTACGTGCCGCACGTGATTGAGCCGGCGAGCGGGCTGACGCGGGCGGTGCTGGTGATGCTCTGTGAGGCGTACACGCCGGACCCGGACCGGGCATCGGGGGTGTACATGAAGTTCAAGCCGAAGTTCGCGCCGGTGAAGGCGGGGGTGTTCCCGCTGGTGAACAAGGACGGCATGCCCGAGACGGCGCAGAAGCTGTATATGCAGCTGCGTGAGAAGTACACCTGCGAGTACGACGCGAAGCAGTCGATCGGCAAGCGGTACGCCCGGATGGACGAGATCGGCACGCCTTACTGCTTCACGGTGGATGGCGACACCGCGACGGACCAGGCGGTCACGGTCCGCGACCGCGACACGCAGTCGCAGGAGCGTGTGGCGCTGGACCAGGTCGAAGCGTTCCTGGCAGAGAAGCTGGCGGACTGATTTCTGCCTGGGTGAGTCCTGAGGCAATCCTGATGCAATGCGGACGTTTTTTGGCGTGAACCGCTGGGAAACTCTGTTTTGCTGCGTTTAACGTGGCGGGTCGCTGCAAGCATGGGAAAGTGCTCAGGGCGGGGAACTGTTGCCGGTAGTGTGCGTCTGATGGGTTGGCAGTTTTAAGACCGAATCCACCGCACCCTACGAAGGAGCACGCCATGAAACGTGTCCGCGCGATCGCTGCATTCTTGCCCGTGTGTTTGCTGGCCCTGACCTTTGCGTCTTCGGCGTCGGCTCAACACAACTACACGACCTACATCCACGCCAACGGGGCCTACGTCCCGGTCACCATGGGCCAGCTCGATGCCTGGGTCCAGGGCCGGTACGGCTACTGGTCCGGCCAAGTGACGGTTTACGTCAACACCAACCAATACAGCAATGATTGCTACGGCCCGAGCTGGCGGACCTACGCACGGGTCAACTACCACGACGGCCGGCGTCACGGCGAGTTCATCCGATACCGCCTGCGTGATGGGCACCCCGTCCTGCAGCGCACGCCTTACCGTTATGGTTCGGTCTGCGGCACGGTGACGCGTTACGACCCCTACGGCCGAGTGGTCAGCACCTGCGATTACAACAGCGGGCAACGCCACGGCTGGGAGATCGAGTACGGCTACCGCAACAACGGCTCGGGCGTCTACGTCCGCTACGAGTCCGACCGGACGCAGTGGAACCGTGGCGTGTGTGGCCAGCAGGCTGTCGAATGCCGTCCGGTGACCTACACCGAGCGGACCTACATCCCCCGCACTGTGCCGACGACCTGCACGAACTACGAAGTGCGTCGCACGGTCGACCGTGGCGGCGTGTACCGCGACTCGAACTACTACAACAACGGTTACCGCAACACCTATCGCAACAACAGCTACTACAACAACCGTCGTTACAACGATTTGTCCCGGTACAACCGCTCGGGCGGCACCTTCTCGATCCGCGTCGGCGGCAGCTACTGCGACTGAGATGTGAGCCCGGGACACCCGCGGATTGTTAAGACAGATAAACCTTGAGCGTCGCAGCGTGGTTGGGCTTGCCCGGCCACGCTGTTTTTTAGGCCCGGACTGGTTTTCACCCGGCCTTGGGGTTGATTAGAGGGAATCACTCCTTTGATCAGGACCCCATATGAAACTCCAGACTCTGACCGCTTGTTTGTTCGCCGCGACGCTCACCGGCACCGCCCACGCGGAGCGGGTTGAGATTGACTTCGAGGCGTATCAGCACGGCGAACTCTTGTCGGACCTTGAAGACGGCGTCTCGCTGAGCGTTCGCAACACCGGCGGCGGCCCGGACCTGGGCGTAGCCTTTGACACCACCCGCCGGCGCACCCGCGACCGGGACCTGGAAGGTCCCAACGGCCGCAACGGTCGGTGGGACCGAGGCAACATCGACTCCCGAGAAGTCCTCGGCAACGTGCTCATCATTCAGGAAAACAGCGTCGGCATCGGCGACGGCATCGCGGACCTGCCCGACGATGAGGGCTCACGCCCGGCGGGCACGATCACGTTTTCGTTCGACGGCCCGATCGACAACTTCGGCTTCGACCTGATCGACGTCGAAGGTCGCTGCGAAACCGGCAGAGGCTTCTTCCTGGGCTTGTATTCGCAATCTCAGCTCGTCGCCAACGTGTCGTTTGAATGGCTCGCCCGGCGTCATGCGTCCGATGCGCTCTTGCAGCAGATCTACGACGACCAAGTCGCCAACGAAGGCAAGGTGGTCTTCGGCGACAACTCCGCCAACCGCATCAGCGCCATCTCCGCCCGCAACTTCGGGCTCCAGGGGTTCGACCAGATCGTCCTGGGCTTGGGCGGCTCGGGCGCGATCGACAACCTGGTCTACGACAAGCTGCCGGTGGTCCCGACCCCCGCAGCGGTGGGCCCGGGTCTGCTGTTGCTGGTGGGTTTGATCGGTCGGCGGCGTCGGTCGGCGTAACCCCTTTGTTCATCTCTGTTTGATTTGTAAGACGGTGGCCTCCGGAGGGGAGGCCGCCGTTTTTTACATGGGATTTACTTCCGCGATCGGTGGCGACGTGCTAGCTTGCTAGGGTTGTTGAGGTTTGGATTTACGCATGGATGATCCGGAGGCTGGAATGAAACGTTTCGCATGGTGTTTGGTTTTGACGCTTGCTCTGCCCGCGGGCTTGTCCCGTGCTCAGGCGGTGGTGGACTTTGAAGGCACGTTCCCGCGCACCTCGTTTAGTGTCAGCCTGGGCGACAACACGGGGGACTTGTTGTTTGTCCAGGACGGCGTCGAAGTGCGGTTTCTGGATGCCTTCAGATCGGTTCAAGGCACGGGCACGATCGGCGGATTTAGTACGTCGGCGTTTCCGACAACGCCTTACACCTTCAGCAACACCGGGTTGACTTTTGACGTATCGAACCTCCCGACCCCGGTGACATTCGCGACCTTCGAGTATGCCGATTTTGGCGGAGATGAGATTATTGGCATCAACGGCAGTCGAGCCGGGTTTCGCAACTTCGCCAGTGCGCCGGCAACATTGGGTGGAGTGAACCTATCGGTGACACCCACCGGCAGCGGGGTTGGGTTTGATAGCGGTCTGGTCACGCTGTCCGGGCCGATCACCACGCTGGAACTCGGCGGCCAGGAGTTCGGCGTCGACAACGTCACCTTCCTACCCGAGCCGGCTTCGGCGGCGTTGCTGGGCCTGGGCCTGCTGGGACTCACACGGCGTCGGCGCTAAGGCGCACACAAAGCATGAATACATAAAACAAGCCCACGTTCGATGAACGTGGGCTTGTTCGTTTTTGAGATGGTGGGGCGTCTTAGATCACGCCGTCCTTCTCGAGGAGGTCCAGGACCTGCTGAACGGCTTCCTCGACGGAGCACTCAGCGGTCTTGATGACCAGCTCGGCGTTGGTGGGTTCTTCGTACGGGTCGTCGATGCCGGTGAAGCCCTTGATCTCGCCGGCGCGGGCCTTCTTGTACAGGCCCTTGGGGTCGCGTTCCTCAGCGACTTCCAGCGGCGCGTGGACGTAGACTTCGTAGTACTTCAGGCCGGCTTCGTCGTGCAGGGCCCGTGCGGCGTCGCGGTCGACGGCGTAGGGCGAGATGAAGCTGTTGAGGCAGATGACGTTGGCGTCGGCGAAGAGCTTGGTGACTTCGCCGATGCGGCGGATGTTTTCGGTGCGGTCTTCGGCGGAGAAGCCCAGGTTCTTGTTCAGGCCGAAGCGGATGTTGTCGCCGTCGAGGCGGTAGGCCTTCTTGCCGCGCTGGATGAGGACCTGTTCCAGGGCGACGGCGATGGTGGACTTGCCCGAGCCGGACAGGCCGGTGAACCACAGCGAGGCGCCGGTGTGGCCCATGCATTCGGTGCGCTCTTCGCGGGTGACGGTGCCGTCGTGGAAGTGGATGTTGGTGGACTTGACGTCGGACATGGTTGCTCCTGGCTGCGGGGTTTGTCGAACCCGTTGGGGGGGTAAGTGGACCGCAGTTTGGAGAGCGGCCGCGGGGTTATCCGGCTGTTGCCGGGGTTGGATCAAGGGGGGCCCGAGGGTATCGGGCTTTGGCAACGCCGCTTGCACAAATGGGCGTCCCCGACGGACGAAGCATCGTAGCGGCTGGCGGAATCGATGCAATCCCTGTTTGGGGCCTCTGGAAAGCCCGGGGACGGGTTTTATCGGTCGACGTGGGCCCGGCCTGAGCCCGGAGGCGATCCGGAGTGTCCCGGGGGTTGCCCGGGGTGGGGTTGTGTCGGCTGTAGGGCTTCAGAGGCGGCGCTTTGGCGTCGATGAGTCGATCGGCCAGGTGCTGGCCGAGGAGACCTTCGATGAAGAGACGGACGCGGATAGGCCTGCGCGGATGGATGCTGGCAGCGGCGGTCGGGTTCGCGAGCCCGACGCAGGCTGCGGAGCTGCGGTTCAACGACACGCAGGCCGGCAACCAGCACTACATCAACCAACTGAACTTCCCCACTGCCTGGGGGGCGTTGGACCGCCTCCCCGCCCGGCACCGGGTCACCGTGGCGGTGCTGGACACCGGCTTCAACACCCAGCACAACGACCTGCGCGGTCGATTCATGCGTGGGTTCAATGCTGTCAGCGGCGGCACGGACGTCAGCCCGGTGAACCCGCACGGCACCGCGGTCGCGGGCACGATCGGCGCCCGCGCGGGCAACGGCCGAGGCATCACCGGCCTGGCGCCAGACTCCCGCATCCTGCCGGTTCGCGTCAGCAACCGAAGCGACGGCTCGGCTTACGTGTCGGTCATGGCCAACGCCATCCGCCGGGCCGCCGACCGCGGCGCTCGGGTCATCAACCTGTCCTACTCCGGCGTGCAGCACGAGGTCTTGAACCGGGCGGCCCGCTACGCCAGCCGGCGCGGCGCGGTCGTGTTCATGGCCGCCGGGAACGAAGGTCAACTCCGAGAAGACTGGGACAACCACCGCTTCCTCCTGGCGATCGGCGCGGTGCGCCCGGACAACCGGATCGCGGGCTTTTCAAACCGGGGCGGCTTCGTCGACTTCGTTGCGCCAGGCACGAACATCCGAACCACCAACGAAAGCGGGGGTTACGGCGGCTGGTCGGGCACCAGCTTCGCGTCCCCGATCGCGGCGTCCGTGGCGGCGCTGGTCTACTCGGCCAACCCGGAGCTGACGCCCACGCAGGTCCGCAACATCCTGTACCGCTCGGTCCGTGACCTGGGCGAGGAAGGCTTTGACTCGACCTTCGGCCACGGCCTGATCGATGCCGGCCGGGCGGTCGAGCTCGCGTTGAAACTCGAAGGCGCCTACGACCGCCGGCGTCGTTTGTGGTCGCTCGACGACACCCCCGGCGTCGCGGCGGCGCTCTCGGGCACCGCGACGGTGTCGTCCGCCGCGCGTGTGAGCGCCTCCAGTGTCGTACCCGAGCCCGGCGTGCTGATGTTGACCCTCAGCGGAGCAGCGTGGATCGGAACACGCCGCCGCCGTGGCGTATGCCAGAGTTTCTGACAAAACTTGAACCAATCCCGGCCGACGTGCGATAGAAGTAGTAGGCGCACGGAAGCGCGAAGGCCTGCTGCAGTTGTAAAGGAATCACGATGTGCCAGCGAATCGAAGCCGACCTGCCCGAACCGTTTCATCACACCCTCGCGCCGCTGTTTGAGGCGCTGCCGCTGCAGTCGGCGATGCAGGACCTGGTCGTGAACGGCCACCGCGCCGGCCCCGACGCGAAGGCCGCCTGTGCGAACGTCGTTGCGTCTGACGAGTTGCGTGAACACCCTGCCGTCTGTGCCGGGCTCTGGCTGTACGTCGATGCGCTCGATGAGGCCGAGGCGTTGCTCGATGACCTGCACACGCCAACCGGACGGTACTGGCACGCGATCCTGCTCCGCCGCAAGGGGGAGCTGGACGCCAGCCGGAAGTGGTATCAGAAGGCGGGCAACCACCCGGCGATGCAGCGGTTTGACCTGTCCGGCGGGCCGGGGGGCGGCGGCTCGGATGTCGGCCAGTTCGACCCGATCGCGTTCCTGGACCGCGTCGAAGCGTCGCGTGAAGCAGGTCAGCCTTCGCCGGACCTGCTGGCGGTGCAACGCAAAGAGTGGTCGTCCCTCCTGGCGTGGTGCGCCGAGAACTGATACGGCTCGCCTAGGCGTCCGCGCTGAACAGCACGGTCACGATCAAGACGTCGTACAGCGCGTGGGTCGCTGCGGTGATCCCAAAGCCCCTCAACACAAAGATCAGTCCGAAGTACGCCCCCGCCAGGCAGAAGAATGCCAGCCGGGCCCACTGGGCTGGGCTGAAGTCGGCGATCGCGCGGAGCTCGCTGCCCGTGAAGTGGTACAGCGCGAACGTCACCGCGCTCAGCCCGACCGCCACCGCCATCGACAGGCTGTCCTCCAGCTTCAGCACGTCCGCCAGCAACAGGTGCAGCAGCGTGATCGCGATCAGCCGGAACAGCAGTTCTTCATAAATCCCCGCGCCGACCGACAGCAGCACGCCGGAGAACCAGTCCGGGATCCCGTGCCCGCCCGCGGAAGCTTCAGCCCCGCCCGCCGCCAGCGCCATCCCCGGCTGCCGCAGCAACACCATTGCGAACACGAACAAAGGCAGCGCCAGGCAGATCGACTCGGCCCACATCATCAGGTGCAGCTTCCACTCAAACCCCCAGCTGTCCCGCCGAGCCAGGTGCTGGAACATCAGCAACGCCGCGACCAGAAACCCCGGCAGGAACAACGCCGCCGCCCCGAACTGATCCAGAAAGTCCTGCATCAGCCGCTCGGCCAGAATCCGAGGCAACGCCCCGCCGTCGGGCTGATAGAAAATCGCCCCGACCTCGTACAACACCAGCACCGGCAGCAGGAAATACAACGACTGCAACGGCCAGGTGGACCGATCCCAGTACCCGGTCACCCGGGCCGGCGGCGCTGTTCGACGTGGTCGGCGTGCGGCACTCATGAAGCGACGCAGTTTAGCGGGCGATCGCAGATCGCCGTGATGCGCCGAGGGAAACCGGCGATCTGCGATCGCTCGCTAAACGGGTCAGTACTGCAGCACCGCGTGGACGTGGTCGTAGGGCTTGATGCGTTCGCGGCCGTTGAGGAAGGTGAGCTCGATCAGGACGGTGACGCCGATGATCTCGCCGCCGAGCTTGTCGATGAGGTCGCAGCCGGCCTTCATCGTGCCGCCGGTGGCCAGGAGGTCGTCGACCATGAGGACGCGTTCGTTCTCGTGGATGGCGTCTTGGTGGATCTCGAGGGTGTCGGTGCCGTACTCGAGCTCGTAGGACATCGCGTGGGTCTGGTAGGGGAGCTTGCCGGGCTTGCGGATGGGGACGAAGCCGGCGGACAGGGCCTGGGCGATGGCGGTGCCGAAGATGAAGCCGCGGGACTCGGCCCCGACGACTTTTTGGACACCCTTGCCCCGGTAGGGGTTGGCCATGTGCTCGACGGCCATCGCCAGGCCCGCGGGGTCGGCGAGCAGGGGGGTGATGTCCTTGAAGACGATCCCGGGCTTGGGGAAGTCGGCGATGTCGCGGATCAGCGTGTTGAGGTTCATGGCAGGGTCCCGGTTGGGGGGAACAGCAGGTGGTCGGCAGGCGTAGGCATCATACGGCCCCGGCCGGGCCGCGCGGCGGGCATGATGCCGCTACCCTAATCCCTAACCCTTAACTCCCAAACCCCAAGAAAAAACGCATGGATGCATTCATCATCGAAGGTGGTCGTCGGCTCCGCGGCACGGTGCGGATCAACGGCAGCAAGAACGCTTCGCTGCCCCTGATGGCCGCGGCTCTGCTCACGGACGAGCCCGTCACACTCAAGGGCGTGCCCGACCTGTCGGACATCCGCAGCATGCACCGCCTGCTGGGCGCGTTGGGCCAGAAGGTCGACGTCCAGAAGACGCCGACCGGCAACGATGTGCTGCTGCACACCGAAGACCCGACCGCAACGCTGGCGCACTATGACATCGTCCGCACCTTCCGGGCTGGCATCTGCGTGCTCGGCCCGCTGCTGGCTAAACGCGGCCAAGCCAAAGTTTCCCTGCCCGGCGGCTGCGCGATCGGCGACCGCCCGGTCGACCTGCACCTGCGCGGCTTGGAAGCCCTGGGCGCGGAGATCCACCTCGACGGCGGGTACATCATCGCCGAGGCCCCCGGCGGCCGGCTTCATGGCTCGACCGTGTTCCTCGGCGGGCCCAACGGCTCGACCGTGCTGGGCACCGCCAACGTCATGTCCGCCGCTGCCCTCGCCGAGGGCGTGACCATCATCGAGTCCGCCGCCTGCGAGCCCGAGGTCGCTGCGCTGGCGGACATGCTCAACGCCATGGGCGCGAAGATCACCGGCGCCGGCTCCCCCCGCATCACCATCCAGGGCGTCGAGTCGCTGAAGGGCCTGACCCACGACGTCATCCCCGACCGCATCGAGGCCGGCACCTACGTCATCGCCGGCGCGATCACCAACGGCGACGTCACCATCGAACGCTACCCCTACGACCACCTCCTGGCCTTCCATGACCGCCTGGCCCGCGTCGGCGTCGACGTCGAACGCATCGACGACCGCAGCGGGCCCATCGGCACCGTCCGCGTCTCCGCCGCGCGTGTGCTCAAGCCCACCGAGGTCGTCACCCAGCCCCACCCGGGCTTCCCCACCGACCTGCAGGCCCAGATGATGGCCCTGCTCTGCCTGACCGATGGCAACTCGATCATCACCGAAAAAATCTTCCCCGAACGCTTCCTGCACGTCGCCGAACTCGCGCGGATGGGCGCGAACCTGCACCGGGCAGGGGCTTCGGTCATGGTCTCGGGCGTCCGTGAACTGATCGGCGCGCCCGTGATGGCGTCGGACCTCCGCGCGTCGGCGGGCCTGGTCCTCGCCGGCCTGGCCGCGCGAGGCACGACCGAGATCAACCGTGTCTACCACCTGGACCGCGGCTACGAGCGCATGGAAGTCACTCTGCAAGCCCTGGGCGCACAGATCCAGCGCGTGAAACGCGAAGGCGTGTAACCAAGCTTCTGCATAAGGCCTTCGGGGTGGCTGGAGCTTCCGGGGATCCGGGGTTTCCGGGGATTTCCGGGGGGTGGGGGGTTACTCAATCGTCTCGACACGCACCCGCATGAATTCCTGTGGCTCGCCCTTGAAGACGTATTCGTACTTCAACGGCTCGCCCATGATCGGCGTGTACGTCAGCATGTAGTCCTGCCCCGCATCGACCCAGATGCCGATCACGAACTCGACGGTGCCGGTGTTGCCTTCGGGCACATCCGCGGTCTTGATCCCCAGGCGTTGCCAGCCGGTCAGCACCGTGCCGCTGGTGTTAGTGATCTGGAAGTGGTCGTTCATCCACTTGTCCCAGTCTTCGCTGCCTTCGGGCGTGATGGGGATGAAGTCCTGCATCTTCATCCAGGTCGTGATCTGCACTTGGGCCCGGACCTGCCCGTCCTCGTTGGGCGCGCCCACCGCGAAGCCCAGGTTGTGCCCCGGCTTCGCAGCCATGGCCATCCAGATCACGTAAAAGGCCCCGATAAACGCGAAAATCAGAACGGCCCAAAGCACGGCTTTCATCGCTTGCATGTTGTTGCCCCTTGTGTCCCTGGAACTCATACCCATCGTCAGCCATCGACAGGTGGCCGACCGCCGCCATTATACCCGGCGGTGTTCGCCTTGTGGATCGGGGTTATCATGCCCGCGACGCCACCGTAGCTCAATTGGCAGAGCACTGGTTTTGTAAACCAGCGGTTGCCGGTTCGATTCCGGCCGGTGGCTTTGGGTATGGTCACGGGCTGAGGTTGGATAGACTGTGCGGCACGGTTCTCACGCGGAAGTCTCGTTGCGAGCTGGTCACGGGCTGAGGTTGGATAGACTCACAATCCGATCCGGCCACGGATCCTCCAGTTGCGAGTTGGTCACGGGCTGAGGTTGGATAGACTACGACATCTGTCGGCCGGTGACGCCCTGGAGTTGCGAGTTGGTCACGGGCTGAGGTTGGATAGACTCCCAAACGCCGCTTTCAGCATGTGATACACGTTGCGAGTTGGTCACGGGCTGAGGTTGGATAGACTTCTTGTACAAGGAAGACGATGTCTCTTGGGTTGCGAGTTGGTCACGGGCTGAGGTTGGATAGACTCTGGACTCGACCGTCGCACACACTCCCTCCGTTGCGAGTTGGTCACGGGCTGAGGTTGGATAGACTTGCGAGTTGGATGCTGCTGGGTTCTTATGGGTTGCGAGTTGGTCACGGGCTGAGGTTGGATAGACTGCTTTCATTCATTTGTTGATGCCCAATATGTTGCGAGTTGGTCACGGGCTGAGGTTGGATAGACTCGGCCTTGCGGGTCATCCGTCGAGCAGACTGTTGCGAGTTGGTCACGGGCTGAGGTTGGATAGACTTGCCTTGGCCCGACGCATAAACCAACCGACGTTGCGAGTTGGTCACGGGCTGAGGTTGGATAGACTGCGTCGATTCGTATCGATGCGTCTCGCTTCGTTGCGAGTTGGTCACGGGCTGAGGTTGGATAGACTCCTTTTGCTTGCACGCTGCTGAGCAGTAGAGTTGCGAGTTGGTCACGGGCTGAGGTTGGATAGACTGCGCGGTCGTTGTACGCGGCGATGGTGTCGTTGCGAGTTGGTCACGGGCTGAGGTTGGATAGACTCCGATGGGCTGGACTGACTTGGGCAATGGGTTGCGAGTTGGTCACGGGCTGAGGTTGGATAGACTCTCTCGCATCAATCAAACGGGGAAGGTGCTGTTGCGAGTTGGTCACGGGCTGAGGTTGGATAGACTCCACGCCACGAAGCTCAGCGAGGCCCTGGAGTTGCGAGTTGGTCACGGGCTGAGGTTGGATAGACTGCCCGACCCCAGCTCGTTGTTGACCGTTAGTTGCGAGTTGGTCACGGGCTGAGGTTGGATAGACTGCCCGACCCCAGCTCGTTGTTGACCGTTAGTTGCGAGTTGGTCACGGGCTGAGGTTGGATAGACTGGCATGGACAAGGTTTGCGTGGCAAGCCGAGTTGCGAGTTGGTCACGGGCTGAGGTTGGATAGACTGCGAGGGATGCGTCATGGGTTACACAAGACGTTGCGAGTTGGTCACGGGCTGAGGTTGGATAGACTGGAAAACGTGGCGGGGTCCACGGCTGAATCGTTGCGAGTTGGTCACGGGCTGAGGTTGGATAGACTCGTCACCATTGAGGATGTACAACACGCAGGGTTGCGAGTTGGTCACGGGCTGAGGTTGGATAGACTTTTGAAAATCCGTGGATATGGGGCCTTAAGTTGCGAGTTGGTCACGGGCTGAGGTTGGATAGACTGAACAATTGTGTACGCCGACGGGTCGGGCGGTTGCGAGTTGGTCACGGGCTGAGGTTGGATAGACTGCGGTGTTTTCGACCGTATTCCCCCGACCGTTGCGAGTTGGTCACGGGCTGAGGTTGGATAGACTTCCTCGAAATTGGTCCCGGCGAACTCGGCGTTGCGAGTTGGTCACGGGCTGAGGTTGGATAGACTGTTCCATGACCTGGTGCGGTTCATCGAGCAGTTGCGAGTTGGTCACGGGCTGAGGTTGGATAGACTGAGCAGCACCTGCTGCACAGTTGACCAAGGGTTGCGAGTTGGTCACGGGCTGAGGTTGGATAGACTGCGCGAGCACATGCTGAGCAAGGGAATGGGTTGCGAGTTGGTCACGGGCTGAGGTTGGATAGACTCCCGACGGGCGACGACACCGGGAACGAAGGGTTGCGAGTTGGTCACGGGCTGAGGTTGGATAGACTGGTGCCGTCAAACGCTGACGAATCTTGCAGGTTGCGAGTTGGTCACGGGCTGAGGTTGGATAGACTAAGAGTAAGCGCCAGCCCGCACCTGCCCCGTTGCGAGTTGGTCACGGGCTGAGGTTGGATAGACTGGCGGTCTCGTAGTCTACGTCACAGACAAGGTTGCGAGTTGGTCACGGGCTGAGGTTGGATAGACTACTAGTGGTCGACACCGTTCATGTGTTTTTGTTGCGAGTTGGTCACGGGCTGAGGTTGGATAGACTCCCCGTCATACGGGTAAGGCGCTTTCAACGGTTGCGAGTTGGTCACGGGCTGAGGTTGGATAGACTAATAGCTCCCGCCTGCTTCGGCATAGCCGGGTTGCGAGTTGGTCACGGGCTGAGGTTGGATAGACTTAACCACGAAACCCCTCTAGTTCTTTTTCAGTTGCGAGTTGGTCACGGGCTGAGGTTGGATAGACTCTTCCTCTCCGAACCGCCTTCCCGCAAAGCGTTTAGCTTGATTCGCGGCATTAAAAAAGCTCCAGTTGGGGCGGCGGGGGCTCGGGTTTGCGTCGTTTTTTGCCCCAAAAAACCTTCATGCGTTCGTATTGTTTGTCCGTAATCGTCAGTACCCGGACCTCCCCATCGTCGGGAATGGACCGTTCGATCCGGCTGACGTGGACTTTTGCATTCTCTTCGCTGGCGCAGTGCCGGATATAAATCGAATACTGCATCTGCGTAAAACCATCCTGCAGCAGCTTCTTTCGGAACTGTGCGTAGGCTTTGCGTGATTTCTTGGTGTCGACCGGAAGGTCGAACATCGTGATAATCCACATGCATCGGTACCCGGAGATCCACATGTCTCATCAATCATCGGTTTCCATGAGCGTGGGTACAAGCATCTTGTCGGATTCTTTTCGGTAACAATGGACCAGCGAGCTCGTCATGCGCGGCAAGGCCACCATCAAAGGGCCTTTTTGGTCCTCAACACAAACAGTTTCGGTTAATACGGATAAAAGCTGGGCTTTCGCCAACTGATCGATCTGATCGCGGCCCTGCAGAATCATTCCCCTGACGATCCGATCGATCGCAGGGCGAAAAGGCTCTATCAGGTCATCCGCCAGGCAGAACGCATTGCTGCGGTTGTGATGATGTAAGCCTAGGGCCGGGTGCAGACCTGTGGCGACCAAGGCCCGGGCGACGGCAGCCCGGAGCACGGCGTAGCCGTAGTTCAAGAAGATATTAGGCGTGTCCGTCCCGTCCGGATCGCGGCGAAAATCTTTGAGGTCGGTATGGCTTTTCCTCCAGGCAGACCAATGCACACGGGCGGCCTGGCCTTCCACATTGGTGGTATCGCCTGAGCGGACATCTTGAGTCAGTGCGTGGAGTTTGCGAGCCGTCGAATCATCCTCGGCATGGATCACGGCGTGGTTGGCAATCTTGCTCTGGACCAGTTGCTTCCAAAGCCGATTCCGGGTCGGCTGGGAGGAGGCGATCTGATCCTCCAGGCGTTGCACGTGTTCGGTGTGGGAGTGGGTGGGAAGCATCAGGCCCGCCGGGAGGTGATCCCGACCACAAAGGACAACTGCCGCCCCGTGACGCAGCACCGCTTCCAGTGCCCCTTGCGTCACGGAGCATCGAGGCTCGTCGATCAAAAGGATGCCGATGTCTTCACACGGGATGGATCGAGCGGCGTCCTTGGGTTCGTCAAAAGGCTGGACGATCAGTTGATCGAGTTTCGTCGAGAGGTGGACAGCCTGACGTGAGATTTCAATGGTCTTCTTGATCACCCCGGCGGACTCCTAGTCGTTGGCCCAACGGATGCGGCCAAGTGGATCGATGGTGACTTTTCTAGCATCGCGAGAAAGCGAGTTTGCACGCTTTCGCATAACTCCTTTGTCTCGTTCGCTACTTTTTCGTGCATCGGCGTGCCGGGAGAACGTAAGTTGCTGGCTTAGTCCAGAGCTTGCGAAGTTGTATATCCATAAGCCAGAGAATTTTTCAGTGCTTGGTAGAAATATCATTTCACCTCGCGATAGCGACATCACAAACTTCGCGTTTGACGGGATTGTGACATGGTTGGCCGGTGGATTGCGTTGAATCAGTGGCTCTTTGTTTTTCAGACGTTGAGTGGCTTCGAGCATGGTGACAAATACCGCATCGCGCTTGGTTTTTCCGTTCTCGTCTCGCCACTCGAACAGGGCGAGGTGGTGGGTTGAACCAGGCTTGACCCATGCTTCATTGGGTTTGCCTTCGCGGATCGGCTGGATGGTTTGCTCATTTCTGGTCACGCGGACCTTGCGGATCACCGGCCCGAGGCTGCCGTTCTTCGTGGGCATGTGCAGTGGGTTTTCGGGGTCGGCCAGCGCCTTCATCCACTTGTCTCGAGGCGGTTTCTTGCCGCGGCCGACCTCGATGCCATGCTCGGCGAGGCGGTTCATGACCACGCGGCGGACTCCCGGGTCGCGGATTTTTCCGATCTCGTTAGCCGAGAGGGACTCGAGGGGCTTACGGACGACAAACTCGCCGGGGTTTTCGGTGGGGCCATAGAACGTATCTTCGTGTAAAGCGCCTGCGACTTTGCGTTGTACTCGGTGGGAGACGTTGATCTGGTTCACGACTTTTTCGACATCCTCACGAAACCCATCCCAGGGCTCTGGAAGGATTTCGCCCGTGGCCTGTGTCCCGCCTTGCTTCTGGATGCGCGAGAGTTGCTGAAGGCGTTTGCGATTGGTCAGCGCAATCACGATCGCGTCCAGCGCGTGGTGGCGGTGGTCGTCGCGGTTTTTCAGGTCCAGATCATCGTGCCGGAGCACGCCGTTAAGCCCCCATTGCCAGCGGAGCTCGGCGGTGAGTTGGCCTTTAAGCCCGAGCACATGATGCGGCTCGTCAAACAAACAACGAAGGTATTCGCCGGTAGCACGGGCGATATAACCGGTGTCGACCAGTTGGCGGGCGATGAAGTCGTCAAGATCGAGTTCTTTTTGTAGGAACCGCCGGTACTTGGGGTAGGGCAGCTTTCGGGCGCGCTGGCAGATGGCTGCGTAACGCTCCGGTTGGCTGTCCGCGAGCCACTGGTGCGGCCAACGGTTGCCTTTTTCTGCGTTGGCGTCGCGGAAGCTCACCACCTTGTTCATCTGCGAATCGTCCAGGCAGCGGGAATAAGGCAAGATGTGATCAACATCGGTTTCGCCATTGAAAAGCTGGCTGATGCCAATGGGTTTGCCGGAGTAGACGCAGAGGTGGTCCTGTTCTTGCCACATCAGGTATTTGTTGATTGCATCCCGATTGACTTTGACCTCAAGTTCCCGGATTTTCGCCGCCGCGGCGTCACGTTCGTTTTCGCGTTCACGGATACGTTTGCTGTAATCGCTCCGTGCCTTTTCGCCCATTCGGACCGAGCGGGCCATCTCGACATGGACGGCATCGGGCTTGCCGTACTCACGGATGATGGCGTTGATCACCTTGCGGAGCTCGGTCAGCGTGCGTTTCACCACGGGGTTGGGGATGTCGCCGAGCTTGGCGTCTTTGGCCTGGTCCGGGCGGGGGAGTGTGTCGAAGATGCGGCGTTGCAGCTCGTCGCGACGCATGTACCCCGCGGCATGCATCGCCGAGTTGCTTTCGTCTTTGGCCTGGTAGACCAGGCCTTGTTCCATGTACGGCAGCAGTTTCTTGAGCGCGGCACGGCTGAGGTTGAGGTATCCCGCGGGGAATTGCTCGGCCCGCTTAAGCACATCCTCGGCGTGGTCTTCATCTAGTCCGAAGTCGGCAGCGAGCCAATCAATGATCACATCATCATCTCGGTCGTTGTCGATCAGCCGGCGGACAATCTGGTTGCGATCTTCATCGGGCAGTTTGTCCCAGGCTTTGCCAAACGCTTTGTTGTTACGCAGCGCGTTGTCCACGGGAAGGCCCCAGAGCTTGGCTCGCGACCCCTTCTCCAGGTTGAATTTGACGGACTCTAAGAAGCCCAGGTCTTTGCGGATCTGGTCAAACGTCCTGTCTTTGGCGACGCTCAGCTTGCCGAGCAGAACCGCACGCTCTTCCTTGGCCAGCGGGCGTTCGATGTTGTGATCGGGATCGATCAGCCGGAGGTTGTTGACTTCCTGCAGCAAGCGAAACCGTTGGGCGAGGCGGTCGGCCTTGGGGCATCGCTTCTGCTTGGGCTCCAGCTCGCACAGGCCGATCATTGACTTCGGCCAGTAGATTTTCCGTTGGAAGAACAGGATGCCATGCAGGCCGAACTGCGCGAGCCAGTCCCGACCATGATCGCCCGTCTCGGGGACTTTGGGATAGTCTTCAGGTTTGCCCTTTTCGCCGTAGCGCAGTGTTGGCGTTAATTGATTGGGGTGGTGCTTGGCTTGTGTTTCCCAAAGCCGATTGAACTCGTCGATCAGCATGCTCCGCCGGGTGTGCTGGCCGCGGATCGGGTCGAGGGGGGCGTTCTCGCGCTGCTGGGCGAGGTGCTGCCCGAGGGTCTGGTCGCCCATTGCGGCGGCGAGGTCGTTGATTTCCGCCAGCATGCCTTGGACTTCTTTGTCTCCGCGGTCCTTCTTACGGTTAGACAAAAAGCCGCGCCGCTGGTTGAGGTGCAGCAAGCATCTGCCGAATTCATGCAGCGTAAGCGGGGCCGCGTTGGGGTCAACCCCGCGTGCGCGCAGGGCGTAGGGGTCGGCTTGGAGCAGTGCATTCTGCTCGGCGACCGCCTCGGGGAACAGCCTTGCGCGGATCAGGGCTTCGCGCAGCAGCTTCCGACGCCGGGCGCGTCTGAGCACCTGGCGACGCATCCCCCGCGCGATTCGTCGGTCTTCGTTGCGGGACTTCTCTTTCTTGGTGTCGAAGTTGTCGACGCCTTCGGGGAACACGCGAGAGCCAGCAGCGATGATCCGCTTGGCATCTTCGTCAATCAATGCCCAACCGATGGAGTTTGGACCTAGATCCAATCCGAGGGTGATTCCCATGCAATATGTCTCCGGAAGAAAAGAGAATTTTATTCTTGACAGACATATCGATTTTATCAAAATGAAGTGGTCTATCCTACCTCAGCCTGTGATCTTCTCGTAACAAGAAGAAACATTCGCAGGCCATGCTCTACGGAGCACCCGGCCGTGTCTGACCGCACGGCCTTTTTCATGCGCGTGTTGGTGATGTCCCATGCTTCGGGCGTGGCTTGCCTCATGGTTCGGCGCACCTGAACGCAGGCCCCGAACTTCTGAAGCATGGTGCAAGCGTTCCAAACCATGGTTCGAGCCAGCCAAACCTTCGTTCAAGACTTCGGAATCAAGGCCCGAAGCGCTTGAGCCTTCGTTC
Source organism: Phycisphaeraceae bacterium (assembly GCA_965230305.1). Lineage (GTDB taxonomy): Bacteria > Planctomycetota > Phycisphaerae > Phycisphaerales > Phycisphaeraceae. Next base: position 2,101,279 of record OZ245998.1, read on the forward strand.
GAGCCCTGCAAACCATGATTCAAGCCTTTTGACGCTTAGCTCAAACGTGCCAAACCTTGGTTCGGACCGCTTGAGCCTTTACTCAAGCCTTTTAAACCATAGTTCAAGCCTTTCAAACCCTCGTTCGAAGCTTCCAAACCTTGATGCAGAACGGCCAAACCTTGATTCAAGACTTTTGTGCCTTGGTTTGAAATACACATCCCGCGGGGATATCCCGCAGTAGATAGAGCTATCGGGCGGAGGCATTGGGCTGAGAGCGTGGATCGCGGGTCAGGTGGTGAGGGCTTTCCCGTTTGTACTGAATGTGCGGGCAGCGCCGGCCGAAACAAGGCTCTGGAACAGCGAGGCAATGCGATGGTCGCAACGCTGGTTTTGTTCCGGGGCGAGTCTGATGCTGTTTTCCGGGGTTTACATTAATACGCGGCGACGAGCGGCGCACCCTCCGGGCAGGTCAGGATCGCAAGGCGCGAAAGGAGCGCAGTGACGATGGCAAACTATCTGCCGACCCGTGAATCCGAACTGGTGATTTGGTTGAACAACTTTGGCTCGCTGATTACCGCGGATGCGCCCGGGTACGGGCTCACCGCGGAGCAGGCCACGGCCTACGAGGCGCAGAAAGATGCGTTCGTGGGGGTGTACCAGACCGCCAACGACCCGATGACCCGCTCGCCGGGGAACATCGAAGTCAAGAACACGCAGAAGACGGCGCTGATCGCGCTGACCCGGCAGCTTGTGAAACAGATCCAGGGCTCGCCGGTGATCGACAACGACAAGCGTCGGGCGTTGGGGATTACCGTGCCGGACACCGAGCCGACGCCGATCGCGCCGCCGAGCGAGATGCCGGTGCTGGAAGTGACGTCGGTGGTGGGCTGGACGGTGAACCTCCGGATGCACAACGGCGAGAGCACCCGTCGGCGCAAGCCCGAGGATGTGACCGGTGCGTTCGTGTTTGCGTATGTGGGTGAGACCCCGCCGAACGATGTGGATGCGTGGGACTTCAAGGGCACCTCGACGCGGACGGAGATGGTGCTGGAGTTCCCGACCACGCTCCCGGCGGGCACGAAGGTCTGGGTGACCGCGGCCTGGGTCAACGCCAAGCTGCAGACTGGCCCGGCGTGTACGCCCGTCGAAACCCAGATCAACTACGGCGGCCTATCCCGCGCGGCCTAACGGCTGCCCGAACCCGGTGCCTTTGAGGCACCGATCCGCTGCTGAGGTGTGGGGTTCTGGCTTTCCCTAGGCAACCCCCTCCAAGCCCCATGCCTCGGCGGATTTCACTGTGTCAACTCTAAAACAAGGCAGTACACGATCGGTCTGTCAGTTCACTTCGTCCTCATCAAACAGCATGCGGGACGCGGGGGTGTCCAGGTCGTCGAGTTGGCCCTTGTGGACGGACCAGAGGAACGCGGCCAGGGCGCAGCCGGCAAGGATGAGGGCGATGGGGAGGACGAGGTAGAGGATACTCATGCGGGGGCCTCCGCTTGTGGGGCTTCCGGGGTTGGCGGGGTCCATTGTTGCAGGCGCGCGGCGGCGAGGGTGAGGACGGTGACCGAGGACAGCGGCATCAGCACCGCGGCGGTGAGGGGGGTGATGTAGCCGAGCGCGGCGAGGGTGACGCCCAGGGCGTTGTAGGTCAGGGAGACGGCGAGGTTGGCGCGGATGACGCGGAGGGTCTTGCGGCTGAGGTCGGTGAGTTCGATGAGTGGGGACAGGCCGGGGCGGGCGAGGTAGACGTCGGCGGCGGCGAGGGAGGCCTCGGCCCCGCCATGCACGGCGATGCCGACGTGGGCGGCGGCGAGCGCGGCGGCGTCGTTGATGCCGTCGCCGACCATCACGGTCTGCACCTGTTCGGCTTGCAGATGCTTGACGTGCTCGAGCTTGGTCTCGGGGGTGGCGGTGGCGATTGCATCGGCAAGGTCGAGTTGTTGAGCGACGTGTTGGACGGCGGGCGCGGCGTCGCCGGAGAGGAGGGCCGGTTGCCAGCCTTGGGCGCGGAGGTTTTGCAGCGCGGCGGGGGCATCGGGGCGGAGGGTGTCGCCGACGGCGAGGGTGGCGCGGACCTGTTGGTTGATCGCGAAGGCGAGGCAGGTGTGGCCGGCGTCGCGCCAGGCGGGGAGGTGTTGGGTGAGGGTGGGGTCGATGTCGTCGAAGGCTTCGATCGGGCCGAGGTGGAGGGTTTGGTTGTCGAGTTGGCCTTGCACGCCGGTGGGGGTTTGTGTGAAGTGTTGGACGGGGGGGAGGTCGTCGGTGGCGTAGGCGTGGGTGATGGCCTGTGCGAGGGGGTGGTTGGCGTGCTGTTCGAGCGCGGCGGCGAGGGGTTGGAGGCTGGGGTCGCCTTGCCAATCGGCGACGGCGGGTTGGCCGAGGGTCACGGTGCCGGTTTTGTCCAGGAGGAGGTGGCAGGGGCGGGCGAGGTGTTCGAGGGCGGCGGCGGACTTGATGAGGATGCCGCGCTGGGCGGCGCGGGCGGTGGCAACGGCAAGGGTGAGCGGGGTGGCCAGGCCCAGCGCGCAGGGGCAGGCGACGATGAGGAGCGCGACGGTGTGGTCGACGGCGACGGCGGGCTGGATGAAGGACCAGGCGGCGAAGACAGCGAGGGCCAGGAGGGAGAGGACGGTGACGAAGACGCCGGCGACACGGTCGGTGAAGCGGACGATGGGGGGCTTGTCGGCGATGCCTTGTTCGACGAGGGCCAGGAGCTTACCCAGACGTGAGCGGTCGGCGGTGTGCTGGACGGTGAGGGTGAGCCGGCCGGTGAGGTTGACGGTGCCGGCGTAGGCGTGGTCGCCGGGGTTGAGGGGGGCGGGCTGGTGTTCGCCGGTGAGCAGGGCGAGGTTGGCGGTGGACTGTCCGGTTTGGACGGTGGCGTCGGCGGGGAAGGTTTCGCCGGGGTGGACGGCGATGGTGTCGCCGGGGTGCAGGGCGGCGAGGGGGGTGTCGATGAAGTCGTTGCCGACGAGCTTGTGTGCGGCGTGGGGGGTGAGCGCTGCGGTGAGGTCGACGGCGTCCTGGGCGCGGCGTTGTTGTTTGAACTGTATGTAGCGGCCGACGAGCAGGAGGAAGACGAGGGTGCAGAGCGAGTCGAAGTAGATGTCGCCGCGTTGCAGGAGGGTGTTGAGCGAGCCGGCGGCCCAGCCGGCGGCGAGGGCCAGGGCGATGGGGAGGTCGAGGTTGGGGGTGCGGGTGCGGAGCGCGGCGAGCGCGCCGCGGAAGAAGGTCGCGCCGGGCCAGGCGAGGCAGAGGGAGGCGATGGCGAGGCTGAGCCAGCGGAAGTACTGGGTGAACTGGTTTTGCATGTCCCCCAGGTCGCCGGCGTAGAGCGCGAAGGCCAGGAGCATGACGTTGCCAGCGCAGGCACCGGCGACGCCGATGCGGACGAGGCGCTGGCGTGCGGCCTGGCGGTCGATCGCGTCGCGGTCGCTGGCACGGGCGGGGTGAGGCGGGTAGCCGAGCTGGTCGAGGGACCTGGCGACGCGGGACAGCGGGGTTTGGTTGGGGTCGTAGAGGACGCGGGCGCGGCGGTTGGGGAGGTTCAGCCGACAGTCAACGACGCCGGGCGCCACGCGGGGGAGTTTCTCGACGAGCCAAACGCAGGCGGCGCAGTGCACAGCGGGGAGCAGGAGGTCGATGCTTTGGAGGTTGTCGCTGAGGGTTTGCGTGTGCGTTTCGAGGAAGGTTTCGTGGTCGAAGTCGGCGTAGCTCTGGTCGGTGGTCTGGGCCTGGGCGGGCTCGGTGTAGGGCAGGTTGTCGCGGAGGGCGTAGTACTGGGTGAGGTTGGATTGCTGGAGGATGTGGAAGACGCTTTTGCAGCCGTGGCAGCAGAATTGGTGTTGTGCGTTGGGTTCGATCAGGCCGGGCGGCACGGGCAGGGCGCAGTGTGCGCAGCGTACAACGGCGTCGGACTTGGCTGACGTTTTGGGCGTGGCGATCGGCTCGGTGGGGAGCGCGGTCACGGCGTGGTCGGCTCGCAGCAGGCGGGCGTGTCGGTCTGGGTGTGGTCGGTGGAGGCCTGGGCGAGGGCCTGGGGGTTGAGAGCGTTTCGGCCGAGGAGGGTGAATAGGCCGACGGCGATGAGGGCGACGCAGGTGAGCGCGGGGAGCTTGCTGCCCAGGCGGGGGGTGAGCTTGGTGAGGAGTTGCTGGATGCCGGTGCCTAGGGCGATGAGGACGGGGAGGGTGCCGAGCCAGAACGCGGCCATGGTGAGTGCGCCGAAGGTGGGGGACGCGGTGCCGGCGGCGGTGATGGCGAAGGCATAGAGCCAGCCGCAGGGCAGCAGGGTGGTGAGCAGGCCGATGCTGGCGGCGCGGGGCAGGGGCTTGAGCGCGAAGGCGGCGGTTTGCCCGGCGGCGACGATTTTTTGCCAGCGTTGGGGCAGGGGCATGGCGGGGAGCTTGACGCCGAGGATGCGGAGCAGGGTGATCAGGCCGAAGGCGAGGATCAATGCGCCGGCCAGGCCGGTGGCGATGGGTTGGATGCCGGCGAGTTCGGCGGAGAGATTCAGCAGCGCGCCGGTTGCGCCGGCGGCGGCGCCGAGCAGGGTGTAGGTCGTGAGTCGGCCGAGGTGATACGCGGCCTGGAGCTTGAAGCGCGAGACGGTGGGGTTGGGGTTGTGTGCGTCGATGGCGAAGGCCAGGAACGCGCCGCACATGCCCGCGCAGTGCAGGCTGCCCAGCACGCTGGCGATGAACACTGCCAGGAAGAGCGTGGTCATGGCTCGATCCCTTCTTCGCGCATCCAGACGCTCAGCTCCGCGAGGAAGGGTTGGTCCTGGTGTTCGGTGCGGAGCGTCAGTTGCCAACGCCCGGTCCAGCGCATCGGCAGCTTGGCGGCGAACTGGCCGGGGGCGGTCGCGGCGAGCTCGTAGGTGAAGCGGTCGCTGCTGTGGGCCGGGTGGACGTAGTGGATTTGGATGGACTCGGCGGGGACGGGCAGGCCTTGCTCATCGGTGAGTTGGATGGTCACGTCCCGTTGGCCGCGCGGGTCGGCGGCGGTCGCGTGGGTGAGTTCTGCCTGCCAGCCGAGTTGTTCACTGCTGCGGCGGAGGGCCTGGGTGTCGTCCCAGGCGATGGCCTGGCCGTAGTAGTCCGGGACAACGGCTCGGTTCTTGTCGCCGACGGCAAACATGACCGCGACCATCATGAGCGTGACGTGCCCGGCGAGGAAGATGACGACGATGACCGGCCAACGCCAGGCTTGGCTCTTGCTGGGGGATGCGGGGTTACTCATCGTCGGGGCTTCCTTGGGGTTGTGCCTGGTCTTGTGTTTACTCAGTGTGTTGGGGCTGGGCGCGTGGGCCGAGCAGCATGACTTCCGCGGTCTGCGTGTCGCCTTGGGAGTCGGCGAGGTGGAAGGTCAGGTGCAGCTTGCCGCGGTGGGCTAAGAACGCATCGGGCTCAGCGAGGATGTGGACGGGCTCGGTGACCGATTCGCCCGGCTCAAGCTCGAGGGTGTCCCGGGAGGTGAGCAGTTCGGCGTTGCTTAATTCGGGGGGGAGCTCGGCCAGCGCGATGGTGTAGGACTGGGGCGCGTCGGTGCGGTTGGTGAGGGTGATGGTGAAGGTGTTGCGGACCCGGCCGTCGTCGGCGTAGGTGAAACTCTGGGTGCGGTTGCGGAGGACCTCGGCGTCAAAGCCGGAGGTCGCGGCGAGGGCGAAGATGAAGAGGGTGATGAGGACGCAGAGGATGAGCGGGTAGATGACAACGCGGGGACGGAGCAGGCGTGGGCGTTCGCCGTCGATGCGGGCCTGCGAGGAGTAGCGGATCAGCCCGGGGTCGCGGCCGAGCTTGGTCATGACCGCATCGCAGGCGTCGATGCATTGGGTGCAGTTGACGCATTCGAGTTGCAGGCCGTCGCGGATGTCGATGCCGGTCGGGCAGACCTGCACACACATGGTGCAGTCCACGCAGTCGCCGAGTTGCGGCAGGGCGACATCGCTTTGGGCTTTCTTGGTGGCCTTGCCGCGGGGTTCGCCCCGGGCGGGGTCGTAGGACACGATCAGTGAGTTGCGGTCGAGCATGACCGACTGGAAGCGGCCGTAGGGGCAGCCGATGATGCAGAGCTGCTCGCGCCAGTAGGCGAAGTCGAACATCATGCCGACGGTCACGAACGTCACGAGCGCGAAGCCGGTGGGGTGGGCCCAGGGGGGTTGTAGCGACCAGGCGTAGACGGTTTTAGCCGAGACGAAGTAGGCCAGGAAGATGTTGGCCAGGTGGAAGCTGATGAGCAGGAAGCAGAGGTACATGGCGGCGGTGCGCCAGGCGGCGACCTTCTTGGGTTTGCCGCCGACGCCGGCTTTGCCTTTGAACACACGTTCGATCGGGCGGTAGACAAACTCGAGGTAGACGGTCTGCGGGCAGGCCCATCCGCACCAGACCCGGCCGAACAGCGCGGTGGCGAGGAACACCGAGACGAACACGATGAGCATGAACAGCGCGAGCAGGACCGTGTCGGTGGGCAGGAAGGTTTTGCCGAAGAACGTGAACTCGCGGTCGGGGAGGTTCAAGAGGATCGCGGGTTTGCCGTTGAGGTAGATGAACGGCAACGCGTTGAAGAAGGCGATCAGTGCGTACGCCACGATCCGCCGTTTGACCCAGAGTTGGCCCTTGGAAAGACGCGGGTGGAGCCAGCGCCGCTTGCCGTCGGCTTCGAGGGTGGAGAGGACCCGCTCCTCAGGCTGGACCAGTTGGTCTTGGTAGCTCATGGCAACGCGCCTTTGCGGAACTCGGGTACGGGGTTACTCGGCAGGCTCTTCCCAAGGCGGGGCGAGTTCGCCTTCCTGGCCTTCGCCGGGGAGGTTGCGGCCGCGGAGTTGGGCGACGTAGGAGCTGAGCAGGATGACGTCGTTGTTTTGCATCGTGTTGCTCTGGGCGGGCATGGCGTTGTTGGCCCGGCCGTTGGCGATGACATCATGGATGTCTTCGACGCTCTGCACGTGGAGGTAGAAGTCATCGGTGAGGTTCGGGCCGGTGCCCCCCGAGCCGTCCAGGCCGTGGCAGGACGAGCAGGCGGTGCCGAAGCGTTTCTCGGCGTAGGCCATCCACTGGTCGTCCAGGCTGTACTGCATGATGGTTGCGGCATCGGGGGTGAGCTCGCCGATCTCGCCGAACTTGCGTTCCAGGTCGGCGATCTGAGCCCGCTCGTATTCGCCCTGCGGGCCGAGGTCGCCTTCGGCGGCGAGGGTCACGAGGAAGTACAGCGGCGCGAACAGGATGGACGCGATAAACAGCATGTTCCACCAACCCGGGGTGGGGTTGTCGTACTCCATGATCCCGTCGTAGCTGTGGCCGGTCAGCGGGTCGTCATGCATCACTTCGACGGGCTTGTCTTCGGGGACGATCGGCGCGTCGGGCTTGTTCAGGGGGTTTTGATCAGGCATGGGGCTGCGCCTTGGTGGGGGTCTGGGTAGCAGAGTCTTCGAACGGGTCCACGGGGTCGTCGGAGAGCGGGACGCTGGCCCAACGGTCCACGGTGGCTTTGGGCTTGCGGAGGGTCCACGCAACGATCGCGATGAAGGTGAAGAAGAAGATCACCAGGCCGGCGATCGCCCAAACGGTCAGGTCGGTGTTTCGGAGCACCTCTTTAAACATCACTGGCCTCCGATCTGACTGAGGGTGGTTGGTGTCTGCGGGCCGTTGGCGGTTTCCGTGTCGTCTGCCGAGGGTTCAGCCGGGGCTTCTTCTGCTTCAGGTGTTTTGAACAGGTCCGTGCCGACCCGGCGGAGGTAGGCGATCATCGCGATGGCCTGGGTGTCGGCGTAGCTGTCGCCCATGTCGCTGTCGATGAGCATCTGATTGATTTCCTCGGCCTGTGCGCGGGCGTGCTCGACCGCGTCGTCGCCGAGGGGGTAATCGTCAAAGTGCGGGTCATCGGGGTGCAGGGACATGAGGGTCCGAACCCGGAGGGGGATCGACTCATAGTCGACCTCGTCGGTCAGCAGCCAGGGGTAGGCCGGCATGATCGAGCCGGGCGTGACGTCGGCGGGGTTTTCGAAGTGCTGGATGTGCCACTTGGGGTCCGGCTGGGTCATGCCGATGCGTGCCAAGTCTGGGCCGGTGCGGCGAGAGCCCCACTGGAACGGGTGGTCGTACTTGGACTCGAAAGGCTTGCTGTATTCGCCGTAGAGCATCGTCTCGGCGAGGATCGGCCGGATCATCTGGCTGTGGCAGTTGTAGCAGCCCTCGCTGACGTACAAATCTCGGCCGTAGAGCTCCAGCGGCGTGTAGGGCGCGATGGTGACGCCTTCGGGGATCCGGCTGCGGATCACAAACGTCGGCACGATCTCAAACAGCGAGGCGATGATCACCGCGACCGTGGTGTACACCGTGAACTTCACCGGCATGCGTTCCCACTTGCGGTGCCACCAGAGCGTACACCAGACGTTGAGTTTCTGGGCGGTGGCGGTGACGCCGTGGATCGTGGGCTCGGGCTTGGTCGGGTCGTTGAACGGGACGTGGGCCAGCGAAGGGGCTTCTTGCCAGATGGTTTCGCGTTGCTTGGGGGCGCTGCGGATGGTCTGGACCATGTTGTAGCCCGCGACGAAGACGCCGGCGATGTAGAGCATGCCGCCCAGGGCGCGCAGGTGGTACAGCGGCAGGATGGTCTCGGTGGTGGTGACGAATTTGTGGGTGAGCGTGCCGTCGTCCCCGATCGCGCGCCACATGAGCCCCTGCGTGATGCCCGCGGCGTAGAGCGGGATGACGTAGAGCAGGATTCCGATCGTGCCCAGCCAGAAGTGCGTGCTGGCGAGCTTGGTCGAGTGCAGCTTGGTCTGGTACAGCCGGGGCAGCAGCCAGTACATCATGCCGAAGGCCATGAACCCGTTCCAACCCAGAGCGCCGGCGTGGACGTGGGCGATGGTCCAGTCGGTGTAGTGGCTCAGAGAGTTGACGGCTTTGATGGAGAGCAGCGGGCCCTCGAAGGTCGACATGCCATAGAACGTGATGCCGACGACGAAGAACTTGAGGACCGGGTCGGTGGTGACTTTCTGCCAGGCGCCGCGGAGGGTGAGTAGGCCGTTGATCATGCCGCCCCAGGAAGGCATCCAGAGCATGAGCGAGAAGACCATGCCCAGCGAGCTGGCCCAGTCCGGCAGGGCGGTGTAGTGCAGGTGGTGCGGCCCGGCCCAGATGTAGATGAAGACCAGCGACCAGAAGTGCAGGATCGACAGCCGATAGCTGAACACCGGGCGGTCCGCCGCTTTGGGCAGGTAGTAGTACATCAGCCCCAGGAACGGCGTGGTCAGGAAGAACGCTACCGCGTTGTGCCCGTACCACCACTGCATGAACGCATCCTGCACGCCCGAGTAGATCGGGTAGCTCTTCCAGCTCGTCGGGCTCAGCGGGAACACGAGGTTGTTGAAGATGTGCAGCACCGCGACGGTCACGATCGTGGCGATGTAGAACCACAGCGCGACGTAGAGGTGACGCTCGCGACGCTTGAGCAGCGTGCCGAAGAAGTTCACGCCGAAGAACCCGGCCCAGACGACCGCGATCGCGATGTCGATCGGCCATTCGAGCTCGGCGTACTCCTTGCTCTGGGTGATGCCCAGGGGCAAGGTGATCGCCGCGGCGACGATGATCGCCTGCCAGCCCCAGAAGTGTAGGTGGGATAGCACGTCAGAGAACATCCGGCATTTACACAGCCGCTGCGTCGAGTAGTAGATGGCGGCGAAGATCGCGTTGCCAGCAAAGGCGAAGATCACCGCGTTGGTGTGTAGCGGGCGGATCCGGCCGAAGGACAGGTACTCGATCCCAAAGTTCAATGCGGGGAAAGGCAGCTGCAACGCAATCAGCAGCCCGACGAGCATGCCGATGACACCCCAGATGTACATCGCCAGCAAAAACATGCGGACAATGGTGTCGTCGTAGGTAAAACGATCCATCGACACGCCGGCGGTGGGGGCGTCTTTGGAACCAAGGGCAGGATCGGTAGCGGCTTGTCCCATCGGGCAAGTCCTCATCAAAGGGGGGAGCGGTATGGGTTTCGGCGTCGCAGGCCGGGCTCGGAGTGTGGCCGTTAGGTTTTCTTGGCAGTGGCGTTCGTTAGCGTGGCGGACGTTTGCGAACGCATGTCGCACAGCGGGCGCGACGGGTTCGAGTCGTCCAACAAGGCGCCGATCGAGGTCTCGGCAAAAGTCTGTTCAACGGTGGCGAGGGTGTCGTCCAGCAGGCGATGCAACGCGCAGAGGTTCATGCCGTGGCCATCCAGGCCCAAGGGGCACTCGCGGACACGCTGCAGGGGATCCACCGCGTTGACGACATCCAAAACGGATAGCGCATCGGGCTCGGGCACCAGGGTGAATCCGCCATGAAGCCCGCGTTGGCCGGAGACGATGTGGCTGCGGGACAGGCCCTGAAGCACCTTGGAGAGGTAGCTCGAGGGCATCCGCGTGCCTTCGGCGATCTGGCGTGTGGTCTGCGGGGTCTCGCGGTTCTCCGCCAGCCAGACGACGGCCCGAAGGGCGTACTCGATGGTTTGGGGCATCTGCATGGCGGGACCTAAATACCTTTAAATAGATAATGATGTCCACTATATCGGCGCATCGATCGCCGTCAATGCGTTTTTGGCCTCATTCCAAGAAAAATTGATCTAGAAGTCCGATTATGGGGCGTTCGGGCGTTTCGCCTTAATTTTGCAGTGCAAAAGGCAATCAGCCCGCCGGGGGCGTCGGCCTACTTGTGGAAAATGACCTTGCCCGTGCCCTTGGTCACCGTGCCGAGCTTAAACACCGTTTCGCCCGCGCGGGTCAGCTTCTTCTGCACCGCCTCGGCAAAGTGGGGGCGGACCGCCAGCACATAGCCCACGCCCATGTTGAACACCTTCAGCATCTCCGCCTGTTCGATCTTGCCCTTCTTTTGAAGGAACTCAAAGATCGCGGGCACGTCCCAGCTGTTTCGTTTGATCCGGGCGTTTAGCCGATCGCCCAGCACACGCGGGATGTTGCCTTCAAACCCGCCCCCGGTGATATGCGCCATCGCCGACACCGGCCGCTTGCGGGTGTAGCCCCGGAGCAGGCGTGTCACCGGCTTGACGTAGATCCGCGTCGGGGTCAGCAGCACTTCGCCCAGCGGCCGATCCGGGTCCAGCTCGGGGTAGACCTTGTCCAACTTCAGCCTTGCGGACTTGATGATCGCCCGCACCAGCGAGTAGCCGTTGCTGTGTACCCCCGAAGACGCCAGGCCAAGCAGCACATCCCCGGGCTCCGCCCGTTCGCCGTCGATCGCCCGGTCCAGCTCGACCACGCCGACGGAGAACCCCGCCAGGTCGTACTCGCCCGGGTCGTAGACGTCTGGCATCTCGGCGGTTTCACCCCCCAGCAACGCACAGCCAGCCATTTCGCAGCCGTCCGCGACCCCCCGGACGATCTGCTCCATCCAGGCCGGGTCCAGTTTGCTCGTGCCGATGTAGTCCAGGAAGAACAAGGGCTCCGCCCCCTGGACAATCATGTCATTCACGTTCATCGCCACCAAGTCTTGGCCAACCGTGTGGTGGATGCCCATCTCACAAGCCAGCAGCACCTTGGTCCCCACGCCGTCGGCACAGGCGACGAGCACCGGGTCTTTGTAGTTGCGGGCAAAGATCTGCTCGTTGTAGTCCAGCCGAAGCATGCCCGCGAACGCGCCGTGCTTGCCCAGCACCCGGGGGCCGTAGGTCCGCCGCATGTGGCGTTTGATGCGTTGGACCATGGCGTCGCCGGCTTCGATATCGACCCCGGCGTCGGCGTAGGTGAGGCCTTTTTTCTTGCTCATGGCGGCAGTTTAGCGGGGACCGTCCCGGCGCGGGCGGAGGATTGAGGCTGCATTTCAGCCTTAATCGAGTCGTTTAACCCCCTTCGGCGGGGCCTGAGTGGGTTTTTGAGGGCAGGATTGAGATTAATTGTATATCTTGATCCAATTAACTTGAAATGTTCAAGGAACCGATCTAACTTAGAGCACAACCAGACCAGCGATCAGCGCGGGGCGTATCCGCGGATCGCGGGCAAAACCGGCCGGGCACTTCGGCCACACTCTGGGAGTTAACCATGGACCGTATGAACCCCATCCACCGTCTCCTGGCTGATCACGGCCTCCGCGCCACCCGCCAACGCACCGCCATCTTCCGAACGCTCTGTGCCACGGACACCCACCCCTCGGCGGACGAACTCTTCGAACGCGTCAAGCCCGTCTGCCCCGGCATGTCCCGCGCGACGGTGTACAACAACCTCGAAGCCTTGGCCGACGCAGGGCTTGTGCGTGTCCTGCCCCCGCCGATCGGCAAGGGCGCTTCCCGCTTTGATGCCACGACCGATCAGCACATCCACGTCCGCGACGAAGCCACCGGCCAGGTCGCCGACGTCCCGGACGACCTGTCGGATAAGGTCCTCACCAGCCTGCCCGCGGACCTCGTCCGTGAGATCGAGCAGCGCATGGCATTCCGCTGCGACCGGATCCACATCGAGCTGCAAGGCCGCTTCGAACGCACCGGCCGCCCCGTGCTGAATTGATCACAAACACAAACCGATTAACCCCAAGCCCACCGCCACTTGCGGTGGGCTTTTTTCATGGCAAAGAAAAACCGGCTCACCCGAAGGTGGAGCCGGTCGAGGGGGGGCGATTGAAGTAGTCCTTAGATCGCTTCGCGGAGCGAGGTTTGGATTTCCTCGCGGACCGGGCCGTCGCCGGTGAGGTAGTAGACGAGTTCGCCTTGGCGCCAGAGAATGACAGGTGGGTTGTCATCCTGCTGGATCGTGTAAACACGATTGTCTTCCAGCGCGGGGGTCGGGCGGGCGCCTGTCGGGTCGTAGGGGCGGATCCACAGGGAGAGCGATTGGTTGTTGTTCAGCGTGTCGTGGTAGATGAGGTGGACCGCATTCTCGCCGGGGATCGAGCAGGGGCCAACCGCGTCGAACTCGCAGCCGATCGCGGAGAGGTCCAGGCCCGCCACGCCGGTGGCGTCGAAACGCTGAGCCAAGACCGACGAAAGCTCGCCGACTTCGTTGACAACAAGGTCATTGTCGCCGTGGAGGCTGTTGGCGGGGTCCATCGCACAGTGAACGTGCCGGCCGGTGAGTTGATTCACCATCGATGCCGGGAGCAGGGCGGCGTTGCCATTGGCTTGGTTGCCGCTGATGTTGACCCAGACGAAGACGGTGCTGATCAACAGCACCGCGGCGACCGCGGCGGGGGCCCATCGGCCGATGAAGCCGATGACCGGCGAAGCGTCCGAGGCTGAGATCTGCCCCACGACCGGGCTGGGCTCGGCGTCACGGGCGGGCTCATCGAACATCGCCGTGACCAGCTCACGCAGCTCCGCGGGGCACTGGACCGAGTCCGCTTTCTGGGCCCGGGTACAGGCTTCCTTGAGCTGGCGCTGGTGCAAGACTTGCTGAGCGATCTTGGGATCATCGCTCATTTGTTGGAGCAACTCACCCTGTTCGTTCAGGCTAAGTTCTCCATCTGCAAAGGCTTGCAGCTTCAGGCGTTCGTCTTGGGGCGTGTGGTCGTTCATGGTCTTCAAGGAAAATCGCCGGAAGCTCGTTTTTATTCCTGTTTCTGTGAACCCGCAGAATGTTTCTACGTCTGGCTAATCGCCGCTCGCGATGCCGTGTTCGGAGGCAAGCTCCGAGAGTTTTTCGCTGAGGATGCTCCGGGCCCGGTACAGCCGGCTCATCACTGTGCCCAACGCCACGTCAAGCACCTCGGCGACCTCCCGGTACTTCAGGCCTTCGACCGCCCAAAGCAGCAGCACTTCCCGGTAATGGTCCGGCAGCTCTTCGATGGCGTGCTTCAATCGATCGTCGACCTGCTCCCAGTCCAGCGAAGCCAGGTCCCACGCCGGAGGCGGCGCATCGACCTCGCCGAGGCTGCCTTCTTCGGGCAAGTCGTCGCCCAGGGTGGGCTCGCGTTTCTTCTTGCCGACCCGCGTGTAGAAGTTGTTGTGCAGGATCTTGAACAGATATGGCCGCACGCCCTTGTCCGGGTCCTGCAGTTCAAAGCGATGCTCCGCCTTGAGCGCCTTGAGATAGGTTTCCTGCACCAAGTCTGCCGCCTCGTCGGGGTGACGAGCCAGTGACATGGCCATGCGGTAGACCGAGTCCATCTCAGCTAAGGCAAGTTCGCGGAAAGCAGCGGTATCCATGAGGGGACAGTGTAGGCGATCTATCGAAAGTGTTGAAGTAACCGTTGACACTTCGCCGGCGCGCGTTATCTTTCCCGGCCCGCGGCCGCCGCGGCAGGAGTTTGATGTGCAACGCTTCACCACCCACCATCTCGGCAGGCGATCTGAAAGCCTTGTCTCACCCGCTCGCCGGCGGGCCGAGGAATTGGTGCGCAGCTGAACGGATCGGCCCGCCGATCCGGGCTGACCGCTGCCGAGCGAAACTGACGACAGCTTTTCTCTTTTTTGAACGTGCCGGTCTGCAAAGACCACACGGCGATATCTGATGACATGGAATGAAAACGGAAAGGCGAAAGCCATGGACAATCTCCCTATCCAAACGATCCAGACGCCCGGCGTGGAGGACCTTCGCCCGGGTGACTACGTGACCGTCTCGCGCGTCACGGTTGAGCTGCCGCCGTTTGTGTGTCCGCCGATCCCCGGCGGAGACGGGCGGTTTAGCTACATCCCGATGGATGCGGGGGACCCGAGGAAAGTGCTCGCTGTGTGCGTGCCTTTCTTGCTGGTCGCGATGCCCGATGGGAAGCACGAAACGCTGGATGTCCGACGCCACCGGGTGGTTCGGCTGCCGGCGGACTACGGCCGTCGCTCGTTCAAGCGGTTCCGCAAGGATGCGCAGTCGGAGCACGACGATTCGGCAACGGGTCCAAAGAAGGATTGATCGGCGTGGTCGTGGGTATGCTGTCGGCATGCCCACGATCGCGCTTTTAATGGCTATGCAGGACGAAGCCCGCCCCGTGATCGAAACGCTGGGGCTGGCCCATGCCGGCCCGCTTGCGCCGCCATTACCAATGCAGCGGTATTCGGGCAAGGCTGACCAGGCGGAGATTGATTTAGTCATCCTCGGCAAAGACTCGGCCCACGGCGTGGACTGCATCGGCACGGTCTCGGCGGCTTTGGCAGCGCGGGAAGCGATCCGCCTGTTGAAGCCCGATATGCTGCTGAACGCGGGGACCTGCGGCGGGTTTGTGAAGCGAGGCGGCGCGATCGGCAAGGTGTACGTCAGCGGCGGGCCGTTCTGGTTTCACGATCGCCGCGTGCCCTTGCCGGGGTTCGAGGACTTCGCCCGAGGCGGCTGGCGCACCGCGGACGCCGGGCCTTTGGCGGAGGCGTTGGCGCTGGAGCAGGCGGTGGTGACCACCGGGGACAGCCTGGACATGCACGACGATGACGCGGCCCGGATCGAGAAGGTCGGCGCCCACGCCAAGGACATGGAGGCTGCGGCAATCGCCTGGGTCGCCACGCAGCATGAGACGCCGATGTTGTCGCTGAAAGCGGTGACCGATTTGGTGGACGGCGCACACCCGACCGAGCAGGAGTTTTTAGAGAATCTTCACACCGCCAGCGCTGCCTTGGCTGATAAGGTGGTGAAAACGCTGCGCTGGTGCGCGACGCAGCCTGCGGAACGTTGAACGTTGAACTTTGACCGGGAAGGATTCGGCATGAAAAACGGCACGTGGACTTGGGCTTGGGTGTTGGTGTGTGTGCTGACGAACAGCAATGGGGCCTGGACACAGGAAGCAGAACAAGCTCCGGAGCCGGGAGCGCCGACGGAACTGATTCCCCTGGCGGTTGGAAATGAGTGGGTCTATGAAAAAACGGGAGACGGAGGATCGCCGGTATACACCGAACGGGTGATCGGTTCGATCCTTCGCAATGGCCAATCGTGGTTCTTGGTTCGTGGCGGAGAAGACCCGGGACAGCGAGACAGCGATGAGGATTGGGAGTACTGGACGGGAAACACCGCAGAAGGCAACGCGGATGTTGAATACAGCATCGCAAACGAGACGATGCAAGGCGTCTTTTCTGAGCCGTTTGTGTACTTCCGTTATCCGGTCGGGGCTGGCGAAACGTATCAGTTAGATGATGATCTGACGGAGATTCAAGTGGTTGCGGTTGACGCCAGGGTGACAGTCCCAGCCGGTGAATTTGAATGCATCCTGTACCAGGAACGACTGGCGGACACGCCGGACGATGAATACATGGGGAGCTGGTGGGTTTGTCCCGGCGTTGGCGTCGTCCGATCCGAATGGATCCATGAGGGCGAAGTCACCGTCGATGTCCTGCGGTCGTACGAGCTGGTCGGGGAGGCCGATTAACCCGCGTCGGGCTTGGTCGGCGGGGCGGGGGAGGTGTTGGCCTTGCGTTTTTCCTCGGCGAGCTCGCGGCGGTTGATGGGCATCTCGCGGGGGAAGTCAAAGGCGAGCTTGACCTTGTCGCCATGGATATCGACGACGCGGATCACGCCCAGCGGGTTGGCGGGGTCGCCGACGACGACTTCTTCTCCCATCCGTCGGGTCAGAGCCAACATGCCCATGGCGTATCCTTACCGCTCCGGGGCGGAGCCTTCCGTGGGGGACAATGGCGTCGGGGTCAGTGGACCTGCTGGACGCCGGTGATTTCGGGGACGAGCTGCTTGAGGTTGCGCTCGATCCCCATCTGCAAGGTCATCTGGCTGGAGGGGCACCCGATGCAGGCCCCGTGCAGCCGAATATGGGCGACGAAGTTTTCGTCGATCTGGACCAGTTCAACATCGCCGCCGTCGTCTTGGATCGTTGGGCGGATGCGCGCGATCACGTCCTCGGCGCGTTTCAGCAGCGATTGGTGATCACTCGGGGTGTCGGTGGTTTGGGTCATGGCTGTCCGGTGGGTCTAAGCCCGGAAGTAAATCAGCAGTGAAGACACCTCATCCTAAGCGTTTGGGAGCCGATTCTCAATTCCGGGTTGGAATTCGATGGCGGCGACGGCGGGCGAGGGTCATCGGCAGGCCGAGCAGACACAGCGCGGACAAGCTGGTGGGCTCGGGGGTGTGGAGGAACTGAAGGGTCGGATTACCAAAGCCCGGGGTGGCTCGGTAGCCGAAGGTTTGGCCATCGTTTCGATAGAGGATCAGGCCGTGGATGTCGGGGGTGCCGTGGACCCACTCGGTCCGGTTTGTAGGCAAGCCATAAGCCAAGCTGGTGTTCAGATGGGTCTCGAGTTGCGTGTGGGGGGCATCCCAACCCGGGCGATCGTTCGGGCTGGACAGGACCGACAACGCGCTGATCAGCACCGCGCCCTCGTCGAGAATCAGGGGCATCTGAGTGGTGATCCGGGTGCGGTTGGGGTTCGCCAGGGTTCGGCCTTCAAACAGCAGCAGGCTTCGAGGCAGGTGGAACGGCAGGCTGCCCGGCGAGGCGGTAATCCTTGCTTCCGGCAGGGACGCAGACAACGCGCCCCAGGTGTTGTTCAGCCAAGGTCCGTCGGCCAGCAACGTGATGTCATCTTGGGCGGTGAATGAGATAACGCCTGTGACTTGCCCCGAACGGTTTGCGCTAGCGTCCACCAGCAACAGGTCATAGTCCTGGCCGATCGTCAACCCGGTGAACTCAACCGCATTGGGGTTGTCATCACCAGCTAGGAATATTTCGGTGAAGGCCACCTGCTGCGCGTGGGCTGGCAAGAGTCCAAACGAAGCGACGAGACAGAAGCAGTAAAGGGCAATGCGCATAGTCCAATCAGAGTAGCACACGTGTCAAGCTGATTGGCGTGTTCGGTATTTATCTGGCAGCGTGCTGTTCCAGCGCGAATCGCCGGGCGGCGCAAAGGGCGATCGCGATCGCGTCGGCGACGTCCGGCGGACTGGGGGGCTCGGGCAGTCGGCACTGGGCCATGACCGCCTGCTGCATCTGGGTTTTCGAGGCGTGGCCGAAGCCGGTGATGGCTTTCTTGACCTCGGTCGCCGGGAGGTGATCGATCGGCAGTTGGTGCTTCGCGCCCGCCAGCAGAAGCACGCCCCGCGCATGGCCCATCAGGATCGCGGTGCGCGGGTGGTTGTAGTGGGCGAACAGCTGCTCGACCGCGAGCCGGCCGGGGCGGTGCTCTTCAATGACTTCATGCAGGTCCGTGTCGAGCTGCGCCAATCGGGTCTCGATGGGCTGTTTGTCGTTCAGTCGAAACACGCCGGCTTCGATCAGGGCGGGATCGGTGGTGAGCGGGTTGGCGTCGTCGGGGAGTTCGACGATGCCGTACCCGGTCAGCCGAAGACCGGGGTCAAGGCCAAGGACACGGAGGGGCATGGGGCGGGCTCAGATGGCGTGTTCAAGAGGATGCACTTGCATCGCACCGTAGTCAAAAACAGTGTGCCAGTTGCTGTCGATTCGCTCGGGGATCAGGATTTGATACGCGTTGTACAGGTCGGCGACCGTGTTGATGTGGTGCTGGAACTCTTCCCAGTCGCGGCCCATGGTGAACAGGCTGTAGCCATGCATCCCCGCGATGTTCGTGGCAAAGCTCTGTTTGTGTTCATCCAGTGGGATGCGTGAGATCAGGAGGTAGTTCGTACGCAGCTGATGGTCCGGCCCTTCGACGCGGGGGCGATGGATCAGGCCGGTGTCACGATCGAAGATGCCGTAGAGCGGGCGGCGGTGAAACGTTCGGGACTGGTGGTCATATCTTCGGGCGGTCAGCGGTTGGGCTTCGCCCCAGTCGCCGTAGTCCCGGTCGCCGACGAAAAAGCCCCAGCGGAGCTGACCGGCCGACTTGAAGTGCGGGATCACACGGTTGTCCGGCGTCGGCTTCGTTTCGTACTCAAAAAGCGTCCGGGTGTGCTCGCTGGACACGGGCCCGCCAACGATGAGCAGGTCCGAGCCCGGTGGGCATTCGATGAACCGCTCGGTGACCGTTTCGATGTTCCGGCTGAACCGTTTGCGGAACAATTCTTCAAAGACCTGGGACCCGTGTGCGGTGTAGACCGACGAGTATTGTCCGTAGGCTTCATCGGCCCGGCTGTTGAAGCTAGCGGGCGCCAGCAAGCAGGAATCATTGCCGATGAGCTGTTCGATAAATGCGCCGTTTGGTACGACCGGCAGATCAGCGCCTTGGCCGGTGCCCATGGCAAAACGGATCAGGCGGGAAGCTGCGCCGCGTCCCGCCTTATATGCGTCACCGCCTGCGCCGCCAATGCCCGCACCGATCAAGCCGGTGCCAACGTAGGCGAGCCCCTTTTTCAGGACACGCCGGCGATCGGCTAATCGTGCGGCACGGATCTTCTCAAGATTGGCTAACCAAGCCTGATCCGGTTGAGTAATCTCGTACTTCGGCAATGCGCGCTTGGCGGCTTGGAGCAGCTTGTCGGTAGGGTAAGTGGTTCGGCCTTGGGAATCGGTTTTTGCGATCTGTTGTTTGGCGTCGCTTGAAAGCGTTGCCCAGTGGTCGCCCAAAACCAGCTCGGCTTCTCCCGGCGTCAGGGTCCGCGGGTTCGATGCATCAGGCATCGCTTGCTCCCGTTGAATCATGAGCGGAGCGGAGGTTTTCCAGCGCGGGCACGATCTGTGGGCTGTCCAGTCGGGCCGGGGCGGTTGAGGCCGGGGCGACGTGGCGGACGCCGTTGGCGAGGATGCGGCGGACGTTGGGGTCGTAGTAGATCGGGTAGGTCTCGTGGCCGGGGCGGAAGTAGAAGACCTTGCCCTTGCCGCGGTGCCAGACGCACCCGGAGCGGAACACCTCGCCGCCTGCGAACCAGCTGACGAACACCAGCTCGTCGGGGGTGGGGATGTCAAACCGCTCGCCGTACATCTCGGTCTGAGGCAGCTCGAAGTGCTCGTCGTCCAGGCCGTCGGCAATCGGGTGCCCCGGCAGCAGGCACCAGAGGCGTTCCTTTTCTCCGGCCTCGCGCCAGCGCAGCGAACAGGTCGTTCCCATCAGGCGTCTGAAGATCTTGCTGTAGTGGGCCGAGTGCAGAACGACCAGGCCCATGCCCTCCAGCACGCGTTGTTGGACTTTGTCGACGATGTCGTCGCGCACCTCGCCGTGGGCCGCGTGCCCCCACCAGGTCAGCACGTCGGTCTGCGCGAGCACTTCATCCGTAAGGCCGTGGTCCGGCTCGTCAAGGGTGGCGGTGCGGACGATCACCTGCTCGCCCAGCTGCTGCTCAATGGCGTCTTTCATCACCGCATGCATGCCTTTGGGGTATAGCTTGGCGACGGTGTCGTCGGTGTGCTCGTGGCGGTACTCGTGCCAGACGGTGACGTGGATGGGCATGGGGGGAACTCAATAGGGGGCGTTGGCAGAAGGGTCTACAATGTACGTATGCGACGCTGGGCTTTCATCCTGGGTTTGTTGTTGGCCTTGATGGTCGGGCAGGCGCCGGTGCCGACCGGCGGGGCGGGGGTTTCTTCGCCGACCCCGGTGGCGATCGCCGGGGGGCAGCCGGTCGCGGTGGTGCAGGTGCGGGGGATGATCCACAGCTACACGCTCGAGTCGATGCAGCACCGGATCGACCGCGCGGTCGCCGCGGGGTGCAGCATCATCGTGATCGAGCTGGACACGCCCGGCGGGCTGATCACCGAAGCTATGGAGATCGCCAAATACCTCAAGACGCTTCCGGCCTATGGCGTGACGACGGTCGCATGGGTCAACAACGACGCCTACTCGGCGGGGATCATGATGGCTTCGGCCTGCGAGTCCGTCGTCATGTCGACCTCGGCGGCGACGGGGGACGCGGCCCCGGTGTCCCTGCTCGGCAGCATGGCGGAGACCGAGCGCCAGAAAGTGCTCGCGCCCTGGCTTGCGGAGTTCCGTGACAACGCCCGGGTCAACGGCTACTCCCAGGCCCTGCTCCACGCGACCGCGGAGTTGGGGGTTGAAGTCTATCTCGTAGAGCATGCTGACACGGGCGAGCAGCGCCTGGTCAACCAGTCAGACCGGGCGGTGATGGTCGACGGCGAGGCGGTGGTCGCAGCCGAGGATAACCATGCCCTAGCGGTTACGATCGCGACGGCGTCCGATGCCGGGGCCTGGCGAGAGGTGCGGCGGGTACATGATGGGCGCGGGCTGTTGACGATGAGTCAGGGCGAAGCCGAGGACCTGGGCTTTTCCCGGGGCACCGTCAACGACCTGCCGGGCTTGCAGAGTTTCTTGTCGGCTGCCTCGGTGCAACGGTACCCGCAGACGTGGGCGCATTCGCTGGCGGGCTGGTTGAACAGCCCGATCCTGCGGGGCGTGATGTTTGTGGTCTTTTTGATCTGTGGGTTCTGGGCGATGAACGTGCCCGGGCCGGTGTCGGTCACGTTGGCCGCGTTGTCGTTGGCGGCGTTGTTGGTCGGGCCTTATGTGCTGGGGCTCGCCGAGGCGTGGGAGCTGATTGTGGTGGTGCTGGGGTTGTTGCTGTTGGTGGTTGAGGTTTTGTTCACGCCGACGTTCGGGGTGCTGGGCGTGGTAGGGCTGGTGATGATGCTGGGGGGCTTGGTGTTGGCGGCGTTGCCGGGCGGGGGCGGGCCGTTCACTGCGCCGCCGGGGCCGGCGATGCGTCAGGCGCCGCTGTATCTGGCGGTGATGGTCGTGGCCCTGGTCATTGCGATCAGCGGGCTGGGGGCGATCGCGAAGGTGCTGGGGCGGATGCCGTTTTTAGATCGGCTGGTGTTGAAGGACGAAACGCGCGGCCCGGTGTTGGCGGCCGAGTCTGCGGGGGCGATCGAGTCGGCCGGCGGGCGGGACGTGGTGGTCGAAGTCGGGATGCAAGGGGTCGCGCACACGGTGCTTCGGCCGAGCGGGCAGATGGCGTTGGATGACGGCGTGTTGGTGGACGTAGTGGCGTCGTCGG
Source organism: Phycisphaeraceae bacterium (assembly GCA_965230305.1). Lineage (GTDB taxonomy): Bacteria > Planctomycetota > Phycisphaerae > Phycisphaerales > Phycisphaeraceae. The sequence continues at coordinate 2,123,015 of OZ245998.1, forward strand.
GGTGGGTGGATGAAGGCGCTTCGGTTTGCGTGGTGACGGTCGAAGGCAACCGGGTTGAAGTGGAAGCCTCGTGAGTTAAGCCTTCGGGACGTGGCAGGTCAGGCAGTGGATGGTGCCCCCGCCGACGAGCAGGTGCTCGCAGCGCAAGGGGATCGTTGGCAGGCCCGTGGCTTCGGCGATGAGGCGGGCGGCGTCGTGGTCGGCCGGGTGGCCGAAGGCCGGGGTGAAGACGTGGCCGTTGGTGATGAGGAAGTTCGCGTAGCTCGCGGCGAGGCGGTGCCGGCCGGGCTCATCGCTGAGGCCTTGGGGGTAGTCGTAGTGCAACTCCGGTGCGGCGGGCAGGTCGGTCACGGTCAGCCCGGCGTCGCGGAGCAGGGCGCGGCTCGCCTCGATCGTTTCGCGGTCATCCGGGTGGGTGGTGTGTGCCAGCAGAACGTGGTCGGCGGAGACGAAGCGGGCGAGGTTGTCGATGTGCCCGCCGGTGTCGTCCCCCGCTAGGCCGCGCGGCAGCCAGAGGGTCCGGGTGATCCCCAGCGCGTCGTGCAGCTCGGCTTCGACTGCTTCGCGCGTGGTGTGCTGGGGGTTGCGTGAGGCATCAAGCAGGCAGGGCTCGGTCACGAGTGCGGTGCCTTGGCCATTGGTTTCGATCGCGCCGCCTTCGGTGAAGAACGCCCGGCGATCACAGGGGGTTTGCAGGGCAGCAGACAGTTGCTCGCCGACCATGTCATCGGGTTCGATATCGGGGTAGCTGTGGCCGTAGTGATCGGTGCGGAAGTCCACCGCCCGGACTTGCTTGTTTTCAAGGGTGAATACCGGCCCGGTATCGCGGAGCCAGGCGTCGCCGGGCGTGATGCCGAGTTGGTCGAGGGGGTGCACCGGCGTGACATGGCGGATCGCGTCGAGCATCGCGGCGTGCTGGGCCTGTGCTTGCTGCAGGCACATCGGCCAGGTGTGGGCGCGAGTGGGCGTTGCCGCGACGATGCACCGCTGGGGCTCCCACTCGGCGGGGGTGCGGCGTTCTGTCGAGTTAGTCATCGGACCACTTCTTGTTCAAGTCGTGGTACAGATCGGTTCGGCGGTCGCGGAAGAACGGCCAGGCCTGGCGCGTCGTTTCGATGAGCGACCAATCCAGGTCGACGACCAAGGCCTGGGGTTGGTCGGTCGAAGCCTGGGCGATCACGCGGCCTTGGGGATCGGCGACAAAGCTGCTGCCCCAGAAGGTCTGATCGCCTTCCTTGCCGATGCGGTTGCAGGCGGCGACGAACACGCCGTTGGCGATCGCGTGGCTGCGCTGGATGGTTTGCCAGGCGTCGCGCTGCGCGGCGTAGTCGGCTTCCTCGCCGTCGGCCCACCCGATGGCGGTGGGGTACAAGAGCAGCTGAGCGCCCTGCATCGCGGTGAGGCGTGCGGCTTCGGGGAACCATTGGTCCCAGCACACGAGGTGGCCGATGTGCGCGTCGCCGACGGGCAGGGTGACGAAGCCCTGGTCGCCGGGGGTGAAGAAGTATTTTTCGTAGTAGCCCGGATCGTCGGGGATATGGGTCTTGCGGTACGTGCCGACGATTTGTCCGGCGGGGTTAAAGAGGGCGGAGGTGTTGTGGTACAGGCCGGGCGCGCGGGCTTCGAACAGTGAAGCAGAGAGGTGGACGTTGAGTTCGACCGCGAGGTCGGCGAGTGGTTGGGTGGCCGGGCCGGGGATCGGCGTGGCGCGGGCGAAGGGGGCGGGGTCTTCGGTGAGGCAGAAGTATGGCCCGAGGAACAGCTCCTGGGTCACGAGCAGCTCCGCGCCCTGCTCGACTGCGTCGTGTGCCAGGCGGTGCATGGCCTGGAGATTGGCAGTGGGATCGTCTGAACAGGCGTGTTGGAGCAGCGCGATTCGCATGAAGGGCATCATAACCGGCACAAAAATCGGCCTTAAGGCGCTCTGAGGCATGGTTATCAGAAAAACAAAAAATAACTAATTGACAAATAAGATCAAAGTTGTAAACTTTGGTAATGGATCGCAGTCAAGCCTTACAAGCAGCTCTGGGCGTCTTTCACCAGTACGGGTACCGCAAGGCCTCGATGGAGGACATCGCTCGGGCCATCGGTGCCTCGCGGCAATGGGTTTACCAGCAGTTTGAATCCAAGGAGAAGCTCTTCCACGAGGTCGTGAGCGATGCGTTGGCGAGCATGCTCGCTGGGGCGATCACGGCGTTGGAGGCCGCGGGGCCGCTAGATGAGTTGCTGCTGGCGTCGTTCGATGCGTGGTGCGGGCAGCACATTGAGACCTTTGCCCGTTCGCCGCATGCCTCTGAGATCATGGAAGCGGCGGGTTCGATCTTTGATGAGGAAATCCATCAGACACGTGACCGTTATGTAGGAGCCTTGGGTCAGGCCATCGAGCGTGGAGGCATGAGCCTGCCCGGCACGGTGGAAGCGATGGACATTGCGTTTGTATTGCTGACAGCGACCGACGGGCTCAAGAAGTACTGCACCAGCCGAGACGAGTACCTGACCAAGATCCGTGTGGTGATCCGAGTCGTACTGGCCGGCGGGGTGCCAGCTGGCGGGGTGCCAGCCGGCGAGTGACCTACGCGAGCCCGCTTCAGGGAGATGGATATGTTCGGCACCATGGTTTCCAACTTGATGATTAAGCCCGGCAAGTCGCCGGTGTTCGGCAGCCCCAAGGACGTTGGCCTGGACTACGAGGACGCCGAGTTTCAAACGGCGGACGGGGTCACGCTACGCGGCTGGCTGGTCAAGGGCGGCACGGACAAGGTCATCATCCAGACCCACTTTGGTGTGCAGTGCAGCCGATCGGGCTATACGCCTAATGGCAAAGGCATGATCAAGATGTGGAAGCAGGACATTAGTTTCCTGCGCCAAGCCAAGCACTTGGTTGAGCAGGGCTACAGCGTGCTGATGTACGACATGCGGAACCACGGCGAGAGCGATCCGGGCACCTGCCCGTGGGTTGCCTGGGGGCCCGAGGAAGCCAAAGACGTCATCGCTGCGGTGTCGTATGTCACCGGGCGAGAGGCGTACCATGACGCCAACGTCGGGTTGCTGAGCATCTGCATGGGCGCTGCGGCGAGCACCTACGCCTACGGCATGGGTGATTCGGGGCTCAGCCGATTCCCGAATATCAAGGCGATGATCGCGGTGCAACCTTTGCATTACACCAAGTTCGTCAAAGCCTTCGGGATCCCGGACTTCTTGGAACGTCCCGGCAGCGCGACCTCCCAAAAGCGCTTGGGGTTTGACCTGCATGAAAAGAGCTTCATGTCGGATGTGTCGGCGATTTCGGTGCCGACGATGGTGATGCAAAACAAGAACGACCCGTGGACGGACCTGGACTCGGTCCAGCAGTACTACGACGGGATCAAACCGGAGAAGGAGATGTGCTGGCTGGACCTGTCCAAGGACCGGGCTGCAGCTTATGAGCACATTGGCGTTGAGCCCCAAGCCCTTTCAGCGTTCTTCGGCAAGTACCTGTGAAACAGTTTGGCACGTTTGTCGAGCGACCAGGCAAAACTCACACCGTCGGCAGACGGCAGTTCAAGTACAGCATCAATCCGAACGGAGCAGCACGATGAAAACCAACGAAGCCATCGAGTCTTTGGATCCTCAGAAGTGGGCAGCGACATCACCCGCAGAGCGACTGGGTCTGCTTGAGCAGGTCCGCGAGAACCTGAAGAAGCACGGCGACGAGCTCGCCGCCTCGGACTCGAGGATGAAGAACGGTTTGATAGGCGAAACGCTCTACACCGACGCGGCCTCGAAGGTTGCCACCGTTGTGCCGATCGCCAATACCGTGACCGCGGCGATTCAGCTCTACGAGGGCTTGGTGCACGGCGAGATGCTTGAGCCATTGGAAGTCACCCAGGTCGCTGACGACCTATACGACATCAAGGTGTTTCCATCTGCGGCGAAAGACCGGCTGCTGTATGGCGGTCGCTCCGAAGTCCTGCGCGTCAAGGGCGAGCCGAAGCAGGTCAATCCGATGGAGAAGCCGGCCGGGATTATTGCGGTGCTTGGTGCCGGCAATTACTCCTCATCGCTAGAGATGGTCAAGGCGATTTTCTTCGAGAACTGTACCGCGGTGCACAAGCCCCACCACCTCAACGCCGAGACCGACAAGGTGTGGGAGAAGATCATGCAGCCGCTGGTCAGCCATGGCGCGCTAAGCTTCGCCGACCATGATCAGGGCCGAACGCTTACGGCAGATCCCCGGCTGACCAAGATCTACTTCACCGGCGGAGCGGGCACCGCCGAGGCGATCATGAAGGCCACGGATACGCCGTTAGTCAGTGAATGCGGCGGCAACAACCCCTGCCTGATCGTGCCGGGCGATCGGCCTTGGACGGACAAGGAGCTCACCCACCAGGCCCAGCAGATCGCGACGATCTCCAAGCTCAACGGCGGTGCCGTCTGCGGCCGCGTACAGACCATCGTGACCTCTAAGCATTGGCCACAGCGGGACGCTTTCCTGGCCGCGCTGCGAAAAGCACTGGACGAGGAGACCCCGGCGGCGGGCACGTACTGCCCCGGCTCGGACAAAGTGGTCCAAGGCTTTCGTGACGCGTACCCAGACGCCGAGGTCATTTCGCCAGAAGGTGGCAAGTACCAGCACACCGATTTCATACTGATCACCGGCGCCGAAGCGCAGAGCTACGCCACTGAAAACGAAGCCTTCTGCCAAATCATCTGTGAGGTGCCGCTCGAAACTCAGCCAAATGCGACGGCGTACCTGACCGAGGCCGTCGCCTTTTGCAACACGCACCTGCACGGCACGCTTGGGAGTTGCATCCTGATTGATGAAGACACCAAGCAGGCCAATCAGGCCGCGCTGGCGCAGGCGGTGACGGACATGGAGTACGGCGCGATCGCCATCAACACCATGCCGCCGTTCGTCTTCTTCAGCCCCTGGCTGACCTGGGGGGGGAACGAGGAAGGCAAGCGGTTCGTCTCCGGGCACGGCAATTTCGGGAATGCGATGAACTACGAGAACGTCCAGAAGTCGATCTTGACCGATAGTTTCATGTCACCCGGGCACATGATCCAGACCAACAAAGCCGCGTTCGATCACATGGCAATCAACATGTCACGGTACGCGGTCGACCCGAGTTGGAAGAACCTCACCAAGCTCATGGGACGGGCAATCGTCGACTCGTTTCGCGGGAAAGATTTCTGATCACGCCAGCGGGCGCAGACGGCTTCTTCGCCCGCGCTTCTCGCTTCCAAATTACTCACCTTCAACACGAGAGAAACTATGCTCCAGTTCCCCGAGAATAAGACGGCTTTGGTCACCGGCGCAACAGGTTATGTGGCCGGCTGGGTCGTGAAGCGTTTGCTTGACGAAGGGTTCACAGTCCACGCCGCGGTGCGGAACCCGGACAAGACCCAGAAGCTTCAGCACCTGATCGACATGGCCGAGGCCTCGCCCGGCACGATCAAGTTCTTCAAGAGCGACCTGATGGACCAAGGCTCGTACGCCGACGCGATGGCCGGCTGTTCGGTGGTTTTCCATACCGCGTCGCCTTTTTCGACCAGCGTGAAAGACCCGAAAAAGGATTTGATTGATCCGGCCAAGCTCGGCACTCGCAACGTGCTGGAGCAGGCGAACCAGACGCCCAGTGTGCAACGTGTCGTCGTGACTAGCAGTTGCGCTGCGATCTACGGTGACAATGCCGACCTCGCCAGTACCCCAGAAGGCAAGTTTACCGAAGAGATTTGGAACACCAGTTCGTCGTTGAAACATCAGGCCTATTCCTACTCCAAGACGGTCGCGGAGCAGGAGGCGTGGAAGATCGTTGAGGCACAGGACCGCTGGACCCTGGGGACGGTCAACCCGTCATTCATTCTCGGTCCGGCGACGAACCCGCATGCGTCGGGTGAGTCGATCGAATTCATCCGGCAGAACGGCGATGGCTCAATGAAGGGAGGCACGGTCCGGCTCGGTATGGGTGTAGTGGATGTGCGCGATGTCGCAGAGATGCACCTGCGCGTCGCGTTTCACCCGAACGCCAACGGGCGCTACATCACCTCGGGCCACAACAGCGACTTCTTTGAGATCGCTCAGGCCCTCCGCAAACAGTTTGGTGAGGCGTACCCATTCGCCAAGAAGGCGCTGCCCAAGTGGCTCGTCTGGTTGGTCGGACCGATCGTGGACAAACGGATGACACGCAAGATGATCAAGCTCAACGTCGGCCTGCCTTGGGTCGGCGACCACAGCAAGAGCGTCAACGACCTGGGCATGCAATACCGCCCGCTGGAAGAAACCTTGGTCGAGATGTTCCAGCAGCAGATCGATGCTGGCGCGTTCAGCGGGAAATAGACCCACAAGACAAATTATCTTCCTCCCGCCTGTCTCAGGCTCCGTCTGGGGCAGGTGTTTCCTTCCCTCTTTATGACCAAACCTCGAAGGGCCACTCGATGACTCAGACCATTCTCATTACCGGCGCGTCCAGCGGGATCGGCAAGACCACCGCGAAACATTTCCAGGCCAAGGGCTGGAACGTGGTTGCCACGATGCGGAAACCTGATCAGGAACAGGAACTCAGCCAGCTGGAGAACGTGCTGGTTGCCCGGTTGGATGTGCAGGACTCGGATTCCATATCACAAGCCGTGAACGAAGGAATCGAGCGGTTCGGCCGGATCGACGTGCTGCTGAACAACGCAGGCTACGGTTCGTACGGCCTGCTGGAGGCGACGCCGGTCGAGAAGATGCGTCGGCAGTTCGACGTGAACGTCATCGGCCTGCTTGAAACGACCCAAGCGGTCATCCCGCACTTCCGCGAGAACAAGGCAGGGGTCATCATCAACATCGCCTCGATGGGGGGCAAGGTTACTTTTCCGCTGGGGGCGCTGTACCACGGCTCAAAGTTCGCGGTCGAGGGTTTGTCTGAGGCGCTGAGCTTTGAGATGGAAGCGATTGGGGTGCGGGTCAAGATCGTCGAGCCGGGGATGATCAAGACGGATTTTGGCGGGCGTTCATTCGACTTCAACAACGACGAGAGCCTGACCGAGTACCAGGAACTTGTCGGCAAGCTGTGGACGGCGATGGAGCCGCTGGCTGCAGCGGGTTCCGAGCCGGACTTGGTCGCGGAGGTGATTTACCAGGCGGCGACCGACGGCACGGACCAGCTTCGTTATATCGCCGGGCCCGATGCGGAGCAGATCATTGAGCAACGCAAGGCTTTGGACGACGCCACGTTCCTCGGCGGGCTCAAGCAGCAGTTCGGGCTGTAGAAATCCCCTGTGTTCGTCCGCACTGACACGGCACTTCGAAACCGAGACACACCATGAAAACGATACTGATTACTGGCGCGTCTTCGGGTATCGGCAAAGCGGCCGCGGATAAATTCTTGGCGGACGGCGGGTTCACCGTTTATGTCGCGGCCCGTCGGGTTGAGAAGATGCAGGACCTGGCGGACAAAGGCGCCAAGCCGGTCCAGATGGATATCACAAAAGATGAAGACATCGTCGCTGCGGTCGAGAAGATCAACGCCGAGGCCGGGGGCGTGGACATCCTCGTGAACAATGCGGGGTATGGCCTGACCGCCGCGATGGAAGACATCCCGATCGAAAAAGCCCGGTACCAGTTCGAGGTCAACTTGTTCGGTTTGGGGCGGCTGACCCAGCTTGTGCTGCCCGGCATGCGGGAGAAGAAGGCCGGGCGGATCATTAACGTCACTTCGATCGGTGGCAAGATCTATAACCCGCTGGGGTCGTGGTACAACGGCTCGAAGTTCGCCTTGGAAGGCTGGAGCGACTGCCTTCGGCTGGAGGTCAAACAGTTCGGGATCGATGTGGTGATTGTGGAGCCCGGCGCGATCAAGACCGAGTTCGACGAGGTCATGGTCGGCCCGATGCTGGAGATGTCCGGCGATACTGCTTACGGGCCTTTGACCCACAAGATGGCCAAGACGCTGAACGAAGCGATGGAGAAGCAGGCGTCGCCGCCGTCTTTGATCGGTGAGGTGATCTGCAAGGGCGCGACCGCGCGTCGTCCCAAGACACGCTACGCCGCGGGCAAGTTTGCCCGGACGATGCTGACGCTGCGTTGGCTTTTGCCGGACCGGATTTTTGATCGGTTCATGATGAGTTTTATTGATTGATTCTTTCCGAGCCCTTGGTTTGTCATGTTCAAGGGTTCGTTTCATTGGAAAAGGGGCTCGCCAGTTTGGGAGCCCCTTTTCCGTTTTGCTTTTGGGATGTTGGTTTAGTCGAGCTTGTCGAGATGGATGTCCATCTGCGGGTAGGGGATGCCGATGCCCGCGTCGTCGAGGTGGTTTTTGATCGCGCGGGTGAGGTCTTCCTTGACGCCCCAGTAGTCGCCGGCGGTGGTCCAGAAGCGGACGGTCCAGGTGACCGCGGAATCGCTCAGGTCGCCGAGCACGATCTGGTAGCCCCGGCCGTCGCCCTGGATCATCTTGTCGTTGAGTGACTCGGCGGCTTTGCTGAGCACATCGCGGACCTGGTCAATCGGCGCGGAGTAGTCGACGCCGACGCCGACATCGACGCGGCGTTCGCTGTGGAAGGTGATGTTCTCGATCGTGCCGCTGGCGATCGCGGAGTTGGGCACGATGATGCGGCGGTTGTCCGGGGTGTCGAAGACGGTGACGAACAGGTCGATTTCTTCGACCTTGGCGGTGATGCCCGCGGCGTTGATGACGTCGCCGACCTTGAAGGGGCGGAACACCAGGAGCATGATGCCGGAGGCGAAGTTGGACAGCGTGCCTTGGAACGCCATGCCGACGGCGAAGCCGGCGGCGGCGATGACGGCGGCAAAGCTGGCGACACTGATCCCGAACTTCCCGAGGACGCCCATGACGGCGAAGATCATGATCGCGTAGAAGATCATCTTGCCGACGAATCGGCCGAGGGTTTCATCGACACGCTTGCGGACCGGGCTGCTGCAGACGCGGGCAAGGAACTTGCCGACGAAGTAAGCGACGATCAGGATCAGCAAAGCGGTCGCGGCGGGGATGACGTACTGCTCGATGAGTGGCATGAGTGACTCGAGGTCGCCTTCTTTCAAGCCGTCGGCGGCGTTCGCCAGGTCATCCTGGACTTGTGCACCGGCATCATCCAGTGCCTGTTCGGGGGTCGGGTCTTCGGCGGGCGGGTCGCCGTCTTGCGCGACGGACAGGAAAGGCAGAATGGCATGGGGAAACTGCGGCATGATCGGTGTCTCTCGGTGGGGCCCTGTTGAAAATGGAGAAATAGATGAGGCTGCCAGCGTAGAGCGTGTAGCGCTTTAGGGTCAACCCCGAGCCGGATGTTTATGCTTTTATAGGACATTGATTTGTCAAAGGGTTGCCCCAAAGGGGTAGTGTTTTCAAGCGTGTGGGGAGGGGGCGGTCTAGAATCGTCGATCTATGTCCAGCCGAAGTGCCACGCCGGATTCTGCCCCGAGCCCACCCTCGGGCAAGCCATCGACATTGCCAAGTCAGCGTCGGCTGTCGGGGAAGCTGGGCACGCTGAGCCTGCCGATGCAGGTGGTGTCTTTGGCGGTTTGGCCTTTCATGGAGCAGTTGCTGAACTTCGCGGTCGGGTTTGCCGACCTGGCGATCGCCGGGCGGCTTGGCAGCGTGGTGGAAGGGGAAGGCGTGGTGGTCGCGGCGACCAACGCGCTGGCGGTCGCGGCGTACCTGGGGTGGTTGTCGGGCTTGATGCTGGGGTCGGTGGGCACGGGCGCAACCGCTTTGATCGCCCGGGCGATCGGCGCGTCCCACAAGACGTTGGCGAACGCGGGCGTCGGGCAGGCGATGACGCTGGCGCTGATCATGGGGTTTGTCGGCTCGGTCGGGGTGTGGTTCGGCGGGCCCTGGCTGGCGGCGGTGTTTATCCCGGCGGAGGATGCGCTGGCCCGGCAGTTCTGCAGCGACTACCTCCGCATCTTCGCGTTCGGGTTGCCTTTCGCAGCGATCCTGTTTGTCGGCAACGCAGCGCTGCGCGGCGCGGGGGACACGCGGCGGCCCTTCTTCGCGATGGTGGCGGTGAACGTGGTCAACCTGGTCGTGTCGATCTCGCTGGTGTTTGGGCCCGAGCCAATCGGCGGGCACAGCGTCAACGGCATCGCCTGGGGGACGGTGTCGGGCTTCGTGGTGGGGGGCGTGATCGTGCTCGGGGTGCTGGTCTCGGGGCGTTCGGCGGTGCGTTTGCGCTGGCACCGGATGCGGCCGCACTGGAACACGATGCGCCGGATCATCAAAGTGGGCTTGCCTTCGCTGGTCGAGCAGTCGGGGATGTGGCTGATCAACGCGGCGGTGGTGAAGTACGTGGCCTGGCTGCCGGCTCAGGCGGCGCTGGGGGCACACATGATCGGGATCCGCATCGAGGCGATCAGCTTCATGCCCGGCTTCGCGCTGGGGATGGCGGCCGCCACGCTGGTCGGTCAGTACCTGGGCCTGGGCGATCCGGCCCGCGCCAAGCGTGCGGCGTGGTACTGCGCCGGGACGGGCATGGTCACGATGAGCTCGATGGGTGTGGTCTTTTTGTTGATGCCCGAGACGCTGGTGAGGCTGGTCAGCCCGGACACGCCCGAGCACCTGGAGATGACGCCGACGCTGTTGATGATCTGTGGCGTGGTGCAGCCGATGTTCGCGTGCTACTTGATCCTGGGCTCGGCGTTGCGCGGAGCGGGCGACACCCGGATGACGATGATCCTGAGCTACTCGTCGCTGTTTACCTTGCGGCTGGTCGGCGCGTACTGGCTGGGGCACACGCTGGGGTACGGCCTGGCGGGGATCTGGGTTGCCCTGTGCGCGGACTTGTTTATGAAGGGCGTGCTCTACACCGGCCGGTTCATGCAGGGCGGCTGGACGAAGATCAAGGTGTGACCGACTCAGGCCGCTGCGGCTTGCTGTTCAAACTGCAGGCCCAGGCGGTAGGAGTGGCTGAGGATCTTGCGGCAGTAGACCACGGTCGCGTTGACCTGCATAGGCTCGCCCAGCACCGGGCGGAGGTCCAGGATCAGCGTCTGCCCGTCTTCGATCGGCGTCTCGGAGATCGCGCCCATGCCGAAGGAGGTGATGTCTGTTGCGAACAGCTGACGGGGATTGGCAAACGCCCCGTGCAGGCTTTCGCCGGCGGTGATGGTCGCCGAGACGACCCGACGGGCGATCGTGCGTTCGCCGACCGGCAGGTCTTCTTCGAAGTGGCCCATCCGCTCCAGCTTGTCGTTGAGCTGATGGAACAGGTCCATGTCGTCATACACGAGCTTCATCGGGTAGGCGTTTTCCATACGCGGAGTATCGGGCTGATCCGGGCGGTGAAGCAGCCCGGCGTGCGGCGGAGCCGGGGGCGGGCGCTGAATCTTGGGGCGTAATCGTTACAGACGTACCATGTCGAGATGAAATTGACCGCACCGAGTCGAGCTCCGTTGTCACTGGATGCGCCGGTGGTGATGGGGGTGCTGAACCTGACGCCGGACAGTTTTTCTGACGGGGGGCTTCATACCGGTCGGGGGGTGGTCGAGCACGCGTTGGCGATGGCGGAGCAGGGGGCGTTGGTGGTGGATGCGGGCGGGGAGTCGACCCGGCCGGGGGCGGAGCGGGTGAGTGAAGCCGAGCAGATCGCGCGGGTGGTCGAGCCGATCCGTGCGGTGCGGGCTGCGTTGGACGAAGCGGGGCATCCGGGGGTTTGGGTCTCGATTGACACCACACGGGCTGCGGTGGCGGAGGCGGCGTTGGCGGCAGGGGCGTGCTGGGTGAACGACGTCTCGGCGGGGCGGGAGGATGCGGGGATGCTGGCGCTGGCGGCTGAGCGCCGGGTGCCGGTGTGTTTGATGCACATGCAGGGTCAGCCGGGCACGATGCAGCAGGACCCGCGGTACGGCGACGTGGTGACGGAGGTGCTGGCGTTCCTAGAGGAGCGGGCGTTGGCGGCAGAGCAGGCGGGCGTGCCGAGCGATCAGATCGTGATCGACCCGGGGATCGGCTTCGGCAAAACGCTGGAACACAACATGCAGCTGCTGGCGGCGATGGACCGGTTCGTCGCGACCGGCCGGCCGGTGCTGCTGGGCGCGAGCCGGAAGCGTTTTATCCAGGCATGTTCGCCCGAGACCGGCCAGCTCGCCACGGATCGGGTGGGGGGGACGGTCGGGGTCACCGCATTGGCGGTCCAGGCAGGGGTGCAGGTGATCCGGGTCCATGATGTAGCAGCAAATGTGCAGGCCGGGGCGGTGGTGCGGGCGATTGAGAGCGCCCGATCATCACGATCGACAAACACGAACGTATAAATTTCCAAACATTACCCAAACCGACTTGTGTTTGATAAAGCATTCAAACGGAAGCACTTGAGGCGTGTTATCAGCCTCAGAAGCCGAAGGATTATAAGACCTCGATCGGGCGGAATGCTCATAAAACATTGTCAAAAAAGTCTTTGACAGACTGAACCGGTCGGCTAAGATCAACTAACGCTCAAGGCAGTGGATGGGCGATATGTAGTGGGCCGGCGGGCGAAACCGTTGGCTGGGGTTTGGCCGAGCGGCGAAGCCCCCTACACCAGAGCACGGCCTGGCCGTGCGGTATTTGGAGCCTGTGATGAGTGATATCCCCCCTGTCAGCCGTTCTGCCTCGGCTTACCGCCCGGATGCAACCGGTGCTCGCCGGAGTGAGAATGCCGTGGTCCAGCCTGCCGCTTCGCGTGGCGGGGACGAAGTCGAGCTCTCCTCCCGTGCCCGGCTGCTAAGCAAGCTCAAAGACCTGCCAGACGTCCGCCAGGATCTGGTCGATCAGGTCCGCTCGGAGATCGAAGCCGGGACGTACGAGACCCCCGAAAAGGTCGACGCCGCGGTCGAAGCGCTGCTGCAAGACCTCTGAGTCATCCCGGATTCAAACCGGAATCCGACCACACCATGAACAGAGACGGGCCCCGCGTGATCGGGGCCTGTTTTTTGCGCGGGTCACTGTTGTGTGTTTCATCGCGAGCCTTGTCGGCCTAGCTCGCTTACAACCCCTGCTCGATCCGCAGCACCAGCGCCCGGAAGGTCGCGATCTGGTCCGGCGTGAGCGTGATCCGGACCGGCCCCAGCTCCAGCTCGGCAGTGACCGCGTTGGACAGCCGACGCAAGGTCTCCAGGTCGAGCGCAAAGTAGAACCGCTCATCGCTCCGGTCGTTGCCCCGTTCACGGCGGAACGTCCGGTCGTAGCCTTGCGACAGCAGCGTGATCGTCTCATCCTCGTCGATCCGCAGCGTGGCGGACTCGAGCCGGCGGTACAAGCTGCCGGTGCGCTGCGTCATCAGATGCCATTGCACCGCCTGGGTGGGGGTGGCAGGGTGGCTGCCGGGTTCGCCGGGGTAGGTGTAGACGCAGGACATCCAGTGCGCCTGTCGGCTGCCTCGGTTGACGGTCAACGCGTCGGCGCGGGTGGTGACCGTGCTGGTCTGGGTTTCCTCATCAAACGCGTGCTCAATCCGTGCCGCCTGCCCTTGCACGCGTTCAGTTTGAGGCACCAGGCCGGCGAGAGCTTCCAGTTCATCGGACCGGTTCTGTAGCGCATCGGTTTCGCCTTGCAACTCCGCGACACGCGCGCGGAGCGACTCGACTTCCGCCAGCAGAGTCTGGACTTGCTCACGCAGCGCTGCGTTTTCTTCACGTAGCTGGGCCAACTCGTCGGCAGGCTGGGCCCAACCCGGCAAGGCTAAGAAGACGCATAGACATAGGGGGAGGTGTGTTTTCATGAGGTGTCATCCAAGCCGTCGTGCTCGAGCTCGTCGAGGTTCTGCGGGTCGTCGGGGATGCGGAACTCGCCCTGCACTTGCGCGCCGAGCTCGACTTTCGCGGTGAGCGCCGCGACATTGCCCTTGAACCGAGCCTTGGGTCCGAGGTGGAAATGAGAGGTAATGATTTGCTTCTTGGAGTCGATGGTGCCCATGCAGTCGACGCCGCCGTGGGCGACGATCGTGTCTGAAATCATCCGGGCATTCTTATCGACAATGACTTTGCCACAGGTTTTGGTGTCCTTGGTCGGCCCGTGGAGCGCTCGGCCCTTGACGTGGATGTCGTGGACGATGAGCGATTTGTTGCAACCCGCGCAGGATGTACTTTGGGCCATGCCGCTGACTTCAAAGCGGTGGCCACAGTGATAGCACTGCACGCGTCGGGGGCCTTTGGACTTTGCCATGGCATCGCCTTGAGCCGGGAGGGTCCCTGGCTCATCGCCCACACGTCCGTTGAGGCGCGCGACAACACGCCCGCGGCCATGCGGGCCGGCTTACGTCGGCATTACTTCTTGGGCTGCCCCTGGTTGGGTTGACCGCCCTGGGGCTGGCTCGGGGCCGGCGCGTTCTTGGCGGCGTCGGGGCCGACGTTACACATGCCGTAGAAGGAAGCACCCTCAGCCATAACCATCTTGGACGAGGTGATATCGCCGCGGACGGTGCCCTTGCTGTTCAAACGGACAGTGTCGTTGGCTTTGAGGTTGCCCTCGACCAGGCCGTCGATCTGCACGCCCTTGGCGTCGACGTCGGCCTTGCAGGAGGCGCTGTCGGACACGAGCAGCTCGCCCTGGCCCTGGATCTTGCCTTCGAACTTGCCATTAACTTTCGCGGTGTTCTGGAACGTCAGTTCACCTTTGAAAAACGAATCTGCGCCGATCACGGTCGGCTCGCCGCCTTCAGCCATCACAAAACTCCTAACGTGGTGATGCCCGCGCCCGAGATCGGGCGTGAGCAGGAATCAGAAAAGCCAGTCTCCCACCATGGGAACCGGGGACGCAGGAGTATACCCCCGCCGGACAAGCGGTTAGCCCCGGCGTCGGCCGGAGACGAAGCCGATAAAAACAACGCCCACGAACCTGAGAAAGCTTCCGTGGGCGCCTGGCGGGGGGGCGGGAGGTTTTTGGAATGCCGACAACTGGACTCGAACCAGTGACCCAGGGCTTATGAATCCCTTGCTCTACCAACTGAGCTATGTCGGCGACTTCGGTGGATCACGCGGGGCGATCGACCGGCCGGACCGAGGATTGTAACCCCTGTCCCCCAGAGGGCAAGCCAAGGGCAGGCCCAAGCGGGTGTACATCTTTCATGGCCGGAGCCGGAAGGCGACGATCAAAGGTTGGCATTGAACGTTTCCGCCGACATCCCGCCCCCCGATGCTCCCCGCCGGCCGGACCCGGGGCGGTTACCGGACGCTCAGTCCGCCTGCCCGTTCCTGGACGCCGGGGATGACCGATGCCAAGACCGGTTCCGACTCCCGGCGTTGGCCCAGGCCTTCCAAGCCTGCTTTGACCGTCCGCACACCTGCCCCGTCTACCGCACCCGCACCCGAGAGCAACGCGCCCTTGAGCTCCAGCCCCTCACCATCTCGATCCAAGGCCGAACGCTCGACGGGTACGCGGCCACCGCAGCCGAGCGCCTGGCGTGGCGCGCCCCCGGTGTCGGTGAGCCCGGCCCCGACCGACTCCGCCGCGAAGATCACGAGCTCGACACCCCCGCCGCCTAAGCGGGACCGGGCCCCCAAGCGCGACGCAACGCCCACGCCGTTGGACCCGCTGGCCAAGGACTTCCTGGTCTACTGCAAAGTCGAGTGTGGCTTTGCGCACAACACGATCCTGGCCTACGCGAAAGACCTCGAAGACCTCATCGGCTGGATGGTCGAACGCAGCATCACGGACTGGGATGCACTGACCCACGACCACATCGCTGAGCATCTGCGTGAGCTGGACACCGAGCGCCAGTTGGCGGTGGCGTCGATCGCTCGGCATGTCGCGACGTTCCGGGTGTTCTGCCGATTCGCGTTCGCTTCGGGGTTCATCAAGCAGAACCCCGCGGAGCTGCTGCACCAGCCCTCGACCTGGCAGAAGCTGCCGGATGTGCTCAGCCCGGAAGATGTCTCAGCCTTGCTGGATGCGCCGGATGCGGAAGACCCGTTGGGGCTCCGCGACCGGGCGATCCTCGAGGTGATGTACGCCTGCGGCCTGCGGGCGTCGGAAGTGGCGAACATGGAAGTCGACTGGGTGATCCCCAAGCTGGGGGTGATGCGGATCATCGGCAAGGGCAACAAGGAGCGCGTCACGCCGATCGGCACGCCGGCCCTGCAGGCGATCGAGCGCTACCTGCGGGATCAGCGGCCGATGCTGTACCGACCGGACAAACCGACCCAGCGGATGTTTATCTCGCGGACCGGCTCGGCGATCACCCGCATCGTCGTCTGGCAGATCATCAAGCGGCATGCGAGCAAAGCCGGGCTCGTGGATGTGCACCCGCACACGCTTCGGCACTGCTTTGCAACCCACCTCCTGGCCGGCGGCGCGGACCTGCGTGTCGTGCAGGAGCTGCTGGGCCACGCAGACCTTAGGACCACACAGGTCTACACGCATGTCGACCGGTCTCACCTGACGAAGGTGATCAAGTCTTGCCATCCGCGGCCCTGATGGCTAACTGATGGCGTAAATGGACTCAGGTCTATTCCGGATTTCTAGTCGGTGCCTAATCGCGGCGAATCGGCTGCCCGATGAAGCGCTTGTGCATTGTTTGCTCAAGGGGATATCGAATGCTCAAGCTGGCCAACCGGAACGATCGACGTGCAGGTGGTCGTGTGCATTGCAGTGAGGTGATGTCCTCGTTGGGCCCGGTGCTGGACCTGTCCGGGACCGGCATGCGGGTCTGGCATGAAGGCTGGCGCAAGCCCAAGCCCGGCCAGCAGTTTGAGATGGATGTGTGGTGGCAAGAGGAGCGCGTGCACCTGGTGGGCGAGGTGGTCTGGTCGCGTCGGGGTGGGTTGATGTCTTACTCGGTCGGCGTGCGGTTTATGCAACTGGACGAGGCGACACGGGCGGGGCTTTCACGTATCGGCATGGTCTCGGCAAGCGAATCGGTGTACCGCCGAACGGGCAGCTGATTCATCGAGAGGTAGCGTGTGATTGCCACCTGCGCGGTCTGTGCGGGTGGCGCGGCTTGGGTTGCCGAGAAAACCTCGGCCGACGTTAGACAACGGCGCGAATGAATCGTTGAGTCAAGAGCGATTGACTTTGTGGCATCGACCTGTTGCAGGCTCAATCAGGATTAGTTCGTCCAGAGGTTAAGTCACCCTTTGGAACGGACGATGCCTCATGCAGCATGACCTCGGCGTGTGTCCGGGGTCGGGCAGCCCATTCGGCCGGTGCGGGCCGGGTTGTCCAAGCAAGATGTCGGGCGTGCGTGCCTACTAGAGGGCGGCGCTCGGGAGAAACGTCGGGTTCACTCGTTCACATTCGTAGGAGATCGTTCTCATGACCGCACGCAACCGCAAGGCCGGGTTCACCCTGGTCGAAATCCTCATCGTCGTGGTGATCCTCGGCATTCTGGCCGCGATCGTCATCCCCCAGTTCTCGTCCGCTTCGGAATCGGCCAAGGCTTCCAGCCTGATCAGCCAGTTGCAGACGGTTCGCAGCCAGCTGGAGCTGTTCCAGGTCCAGCACGGCGGCAACTACCCCACGGCCATGGTCGCTGGTGGTTCGGCTTCGGATGCCCCCACTTGGCAGCCCATGACCGACGACCACGACTGGGACGCCACTAACGGCTTCGTCTACACCGGCGACAGCTTCGGCCCCTACCTGCAGAAGTACCCCTCCAACCCGTTCGCTCGTGAAAACGGTGCGTTCAACGTGGTTGCGAGCCACTGGGAATACAACGCGACCACCGGTGCAATCCGTGGTGTCGTGGATGGTCTGACCACCGACAAGGTTTCGGACCTCGGCTTGGATGACTCGACTGACTTCGTCCAGCCTACTTCGTAAACCCAAAACTGCTTGAATCCCAGGGCAACCGCGGCTGAAAGGCTGCGGTTGCCTTTTTGCTAAGGCCCGTGTGACGCCCGGTAACGGGTGAACCCGCATCAGCCCCACAGTCGGCCCGGAATTCCGCCGATAGCCAAGACGACACCTTTCCTTGATAAGGGACACCCCATGAGCTCGCTCCGTTACCTCAACACCGTCCTGACCGTTCTCGCCTTGCTGTTGGCCGGCCAGGTCTGGCTGACGCTGACCGACTCGGACAGCCCCGTGATGGCTCAGCCCCAGGCCCACGCCCAGGGCAGCGCCAACCCCGGCGCGCAGCGTGCCGCCATGATCGATGCCCTCAACGCGGTCCAAGACGAAGTCGCGGGCCTGCGCTCGGACATTAACGACGGCGTCAATGTGACCGTTGAAAACTTCCCCGAAAGCGACTGATGCGAAGCACTGCTCGGACATCCCGTGCGTACACGCTTGTCGAGGTCCTGATTGTGGTGGTGATCACCGGACTGGCCGCGGCGGTCGTGGTGCCCCAGATGCTCAGCGCCGGGACGCTTGGCGTGCAGGCGGCGTCGCGCATCGTGATCGCGGACCTGCTGTACGCCCAGAACGAGGCGATCGCGCAGCAGACCACGTTGCGGGTGCAATTCGAACCCACCGAGAACCGCTACATCCTGCAGCAGTTTGACCCCGACGCGGGCGCGTCGGGCGAATGGGTGCCGATGAGCGTGGCGTGGAAGGATGGCGGCAGCGAGAACTACATCGTCGACTTCGATGAAGACACACGTTTTTCCGAAGTCACGCTGTTCTCCGGTTCGTTTGGGACCGGCAACTCATACATCGAATTTGATCCATTGGGCTCGCCGGACAACGGCGGGACGATCGTGGTCCGCCTGCGTGACAAGGAGTACACGATCACCGTGGCGGAATTCACGGGCCGGGTGACGGTTGCGGAAACCACGCCCTAAGACGATCCATTGAAACCAAACCAGGGCTTGCCCGTTAGGGCATAGAGACGAGGCAGACGTGTTCGGAGGCATCAGAAACAACCACAAGCCGGTGATCGGCGTGGAAGTCGGACAGTACAAGGTCCGCTTGGCTCAGTGGGACGCGGCTTCTTCGACGCCGCGCATCCTGGCGCTGGCGACCGAGCCCTTGCCCGGGCACCTTGTGATGGATACCGAGGCTTACCACCAGGCGGTGGCCGAGGCGGTGATGCGTGCGTACACCCGGGGCGGGTTCCTCGGGAAGCGGATCGTGAGCTGCCTGCCCGCGAAGATGGTGCAGGTCAAGAGCCTGCGGGTCCCGCCGATGCCCGAAGACGAGATGCGTCAAGCAATCGCCTGGGAAGCGGCCGAACGCTTTGAGCACTTCGCCGGGCAACGCCTGTCGGTGCGTCACCTGCGGGCGGGAACTGTTCGGCAAGGCGAAGACACGAAGGAAGAAGTCATCGCGATGGCGGTGCCTGAAGCGCATACCGAACTGCATGCGCACGCGCTGGCGGACCAGGGGTTTGTGCTCAAGGGGATTGATATTTCCATGTCGGCGGTGCATCGACTGCTTCGTTGGCACGGCCGGGATGAAGCCGAGCCGATCGCGGTCTTGATGCTCTCGCAGTCCGGCGCACAGGTCATGGTGGTGCGTAACGGCAACGTCCGCTTCTACCGCTGGCTGGAGATCGGGCTGAACCACATGGACGAACAGGTCGCCCAGCGGCTGGGCATCACCGCCGAAGCCGCGAGCCGAATCCGTCGGGGCGAAGACAACATCGACACGGGTGAAAGCCGTCAGTTTGGTCACGCGTTGCGTCAGCCCTTGAACGAGCTAGCGCATGAGGTCTCTTTGTGCCTCCGGTACGACAGCGTGACATTCCGCCAGCCACGCCCGGAGGTGGCGCTCCAGATCGGCGAAGGGGGCGACCTGCCCGGTTTGTCCGACGCGCTGGAAGAAGGGGCGGGCTTGAAAACGTCGGTCATGGACCCGTTTGAAGGCGTCGACACCACCGGGTTCGAAGCCCGGGTCAGCACGCCGGCGTGTCGGGCGTCGTGGGCCCTGTCGATGGGCAGCGCGTTGAAGTCTCTCCGCGCGGGGACACACCGGAGGGCAGCGTGATGGACTCAATTGACTTTTTGCCTGCATCGTATTTGCGGCGTCAAGCCGCCCGGCAGCGTCGCCTGCGCAAAGCGCTATACGTTTGCGCCGCCGGCGTGGGCCTCATGGGTTGGTGGACGCTGCATGCGGGGATGAATGCGCAGCTGGAATCCAAGCGGGATCGCCTGGCCCGGCAAAGCCAGTCGTTTCAGCAAGAGGTGGAGTACCGTCAATCCCTGCTGGATGACCGCACGGCATTGCGGCACGAGATGGCGATCCGTGACGAGCTGGAAACCGGGGTGACCTACACGCAGGTAATCGCCACGATCAGTGAACTGAAGCCCGAGGCGCTTGGCCTGACCCGGATCGCGTTCCGCACGGTGTTGCCCGCACCGCGCACCGCGGCGGCCCAGCCGAACCGAACGCCCCGGCCAACGGCAGAAGCCGACCCGCTGGAGCAGATCCAGATCGACCTCTCGGGGATTGCGCCGGACGATCTCACCGTTCAGCTTTTCGTTGAAGCGCTGGATGAACACGTACTGTTCACGCGGGTGACGCCGACGTCGTCCCGGTCGGACACGGTGGACAACCTGGAAGTTCGGCGGTTTGAACTGCAGTTGGAAGTAGATCTTCACCGGCGGTTCCTGCCGGCAGGAGAAGGGAGTGTGGCCCATGCGAACTGAACGCAGAGACTGGCGGCAGATCGCGCTGCTGATCCTGGCGACCGCGATCTTGGGCGCAGGCATCTGGTACGCCCATCAACGGGAACGCCGAGCGCTGCAGGCCGAGATCGATCAGCTCGAACAGGGCTTAGGTTTAAGCGAAGACCAGCCGGTGTCGTTGACCGCCTTGGCTGAGGAAGTGGACCTGTTGCGTGTGGAGGCCCGCCGCGAGGTTGGGCAGGTGCCCGGCAGCGCTCGCGCTGGCGAGGTGTACCGCTGCCTGAGCGATGCGTTCGGCACGACCGAGGTTGTCGAACGGGACATCACCACGCTGGCGTCCCGCGAGTACGCCCGTTACGGCGTGGTGCCGGTGCGTGTGGGCTTCACGTCTGGCTTCCCCGAAGCCTTTGGGGTGCTGAAGCGGATGGAGTCGTCGTATCGGCTGATGCGTGTGGATCGGCTGGAGTTTGATCTGGCTGGGGAAGGAACACGCGAGGTCGTGGTCTCGATGGAGCTGAGTGCGTTCTACAGCAGCGCGGACCAGGAAGGGGGCGAGCGATGAAAGACAAGATGAAACGAGGCTGGGCCTGGGTGCTGGCGGATCGCAAACGGGTGGCGATGCTGGGCCTGGTGACGCTGATGATGTTGATGTGGGGCCGGTTGCTGTTGAAGCAGGTCCCGCAGACGACCGTCGCGGATGATGCGCTGGTGGCGGTCCAGCCGGGCCCGCGACAGGCGGCCGAGCCGGTCGTGGAGATCGACCTGTCGGAAGAACTGTCCTCGGACCTGTTTGGATTCTCGGCTAACCGTTACAGACGGACCGCCGATAACGAAAACGAGGGGGGCGAATCACAGTTCGACGCGACAAACCCCGATGAGGCAGAACGCATGGAGTCGGCTCGGCAGGACGCTGAGCAGCTGCGGCTCCAGAGCATCGTGTCCGGCCCGCCGCCGATGGTCATGATCGATGGCCACGTGCTGCGAGAAGGGGACACGATTGAAGGATTCACCGTGACGAGTATCGACGCCGAGACATGGAGCGTCGTGTTGTCACGGGACGGGTATCTGATCCGGGTCCGTCGTTAAACGTTACTTAACCCTGGACCCAAAACTCGGTGAGGCACTTTTAGAGGAACTTTGTCATGTTGAAGCGGACCACAGTCACGGCGTGCGGCACGTCTTTTTTTATGGCGCTAGGGGCCGGTTATGCCGGTGAGGCGCTTGGGCAAGACGCGGATATTACGGTCGTTCAGGAAAACCAGAGCGAGTTGCCGGCCGGCCAAGGCGTCGAAGTCGGCGCCGCCGGTCAGATCACGATTACCGTGGCGGACCTGGACATCACCCGGGTGCTGCAGCTGCTGAGCATGCAGTCGCAGCGGAACATCGTGGCCAGTCGCAACGTCTCCGGCACCGTTTCGGCGGCGCTGTACGACGTGGACTTCTACGAAGCGCTGGACGCGATCCTGATCCCCAACGGGTTCGGCTACCGCGAGAGCGGCAACTTTATCTACGTGTACACCTCGGAAGAGATCCGCGAGATCGAGGCCGCCGAGCGCGTGCCCGAAACACGTCTCTTCCAATTGGACTACATCCCCGCGGAATCTGCCAAGGAACTGGTTGAGCCGCTGCTGTCGGAAAACGGCGCGGTGGTCTATCAGGAGTTCATCTCCGATGGCATCGACGTGACCACCGCCAACAGCGGTGCGAACAGCATGTCCTCGGGTGAGTACCTGTTCATCCGTGACTACGCAGAGAACATCGATGAGATCGCAGAGATCGTCGCGCTGGTCGACGTCCGCCCGCCGCAGGTCCAGGTCGACGCGACCATCCTGCAGGCTCGCGTGACCGAAGACACCGAATTCGGCACCGACTTCTCGATCGTGACCGACTTGTCGCTCACCGACTTCACCGCGCCGCTGGACGCTTTCAGCAACCTGCTGGCCGGCGGCAACGGCACGACGCAGTTCGACTCGGGCAACGTCATCCAGTCCACCGTCGGCGGCACCGCAGCCCCCGGCGGGTTCAAGGTCGGCATCCTGTCCGACGACGCCGCCGTCTACGTCCGGGCGCTGCAAGGCATCACCGATACCACCGTGCTGTCCTCGCCCAGCGTTCTGGTCTTGAACCGTCAGCGGGCTGACCTGCTCGTCGGTCAGCGTCTGGGTTATGTCACCACGACCCGGACCGAAACCAGCGACTCGGAAACCGTTGACTTCCTGGAAGTCGGTACCCAGTTGACCGTTCGCCCGTTCGTGAGCACAGACGGCTACATCCGCTTGGAGCTTTCGCCTTCCGTGTCCGACGGCTCGACCTTCGAGACCGCAGGCGGCACGATCGTGCCCAACGAGAACACCCAGCGCGTGACGACCAACGTCATCGTGCAGTCCGGCCAGACCGTCGTGCTCGGTGGTCTGTTCAAAGAATCCACCACCGTCCAGCGGACGCAGATCCCCTTCTGGGGTGACATCCCGATTCTGGGTGCCGCCGGTCGCGGTCAGGATGACCAGGTCCAGCGTGACGAAGTCATCTTCATGGTCAAGCCGACCATCATGCACGACGAAGCCCTGATCGCCGGTGGCCAGACCGCGATGGAAGCGGTGCACGACATCCAGGTCGGCGCCCGTGACGGCCTGCTGCCCTGGTCCCACGTCGCGCTCACCAGCAGCCACATGCAGAACGCGATCGAAGCCTACGAAGCAGGCGACAACGACCGCGCTCTGTGGTGTGCGAACATGGCCCTGTACCTGGACCCGACGCTGGTGGAAGCCCTCCAACTGCGTGAAGTCCTGCTGGGCGAAGAAACCTACCTGATGGAAGACAGCATCCTCGGCGACGTCATCGAATCGATGGTCGAAGACGAGGTCGGCGATGAAGAGGCTGTGCAAGCGGTCGAAGAAGCTGTCGACGCACAGGTCTTGATGCAGTCCAGCGAAGCCGAGTTTGAATCCTTTTTCGGCGAGACTGCCGAGCCTGTGACCTCGGCCTTCACGGCTGAGCCGACGGCGGTCGAAGACAAGGAACAAGCCCCGGCTGAGGTTGCTGCTGAAACCCCTGCCCCGGTGGAAACCCAGCCCCAGGCCGAAGTCGAAGCCGAAGCGTCGGCGGAAGCCGAGCACGTCGCGGAGGAATCGGCGGTGGTGGAGTACCGCGACGCGTTTGATGATCAGGAAGACCCGGCCGACTTCGATTGGGAAGACTCGGTCATGGTCGAAACGCCCGAGAACTAAACCGGGCTTTGAGACTCGGCCGGGCTGCCGGATCGAGCCGAATCAACAACCAAGCGGGCTGGGGCCAAACCGCCCCGGCCCGTTTTCTTTGACCGGCCTATTTTCCTCTTCCTGACGGGACTTTTCCATGAAGCTTTATCCCCTCCGCTCGATCTGCCTGGCTGCGCTCCTGGCCGTTCCACTGCTGACCGGCTGCAAGGCCCATCAAACCCACGATGACAATGTCAACGCAGCGAACGAACGCCACCGCCAGTTCCGTACCGCGGTGTTCTACGACATGGCGATGAGCCAGTTCAACACCGGCGACCTGAATCAGGCGGAGGAATCGATCAACGACGCGCTGGCGATGGACCCCGAGGACCACCGCCTGTACACGCTCGGCGGGCGGGTCTCGCTGGAGCGCGGCCGATTGGAGCACGCCTGGCTGCTGTTCGAGCGGGCGATCAGCCTGAACAACCGGGACTACGAAGCCCACTACTACGCAGCGGTCGTTCAGCAGCGTTGGCAGCAGCCGACCAAGGCCTACAACACCTACCTGATGGCGTACCACCTTCGGCCGGACCACGCGCCGTACCTGCTGGCGGCGATCGAGATGCTGGTCGAGATGGACCGCACGGATAAGGCCATCCGCATGCTCGAAGAGAAGCGGACCTACTTTGACCAGAACGCCAGCGTGCGTGCCACGCTCGCCCAGCTGTACCAGTTGAAGGGTGATCTGGAAGAAGCAGCCAACTACTTCCGGCAGGCGGCGGTCCTGGACCCGGACAGCCTGAAAATGCAAGAAGACCATGCATCGGTGTTGCTGAGCCTGGGCGATTGGAACCAGGCGTCACGGATCCTCGAACGCCTGCTGAGTGAAGATGAGTACGAGGATCGGCTGGACATCAAGCGTCGTCTGGCTCATGCGTATGTGCAGATGGACGAACTGCGTCAGGCTCGCCAGTTGTACTCGGAGATCACCCGGGCCCGCGGCTCGGATGTGGATGACTGGGTCAAGGCTGGCGAACTGGCTTGGCGCGACGGCGACACCGGCTCGGCTTTGACCTTTGCCAACCGGGTCATCAACCTGGCGCCGCGTCGGCATGAGGGGTACATGCTGGCCGGGATGGTCTGGCAGCACCGCGGCCGACTCGAGCAGGCGTTGGAGATGTTCGACCGGGCGGCGTACCTCGCGCCGGAGCAGGCGGAGCCTTGGATCCTGCGGGGCCTGTCCTTGCAGCGCGAAGGCAACCTCGCGGCTGCGGCGACGGCGTACGAAGAAGCTCTGGAACGCCAGCCCAATGACCGACGCGCGCAGCGGCTGCTGAACTCAGTCGCTTCCCAGCTCCGATAAGTCAGAAGCATTGGGGTAACGCCTGATCGGCCCGAAGTTACGCGAATAAACAGTCGATTTAGACCAAACCGGCGGAGTTTTTGACTCTGCTGGTTTGTTCGCATTCCGGTCCACAGGAGGCTGCTTTGAACCTTGAGAAGACGTCGGCGAAATCCAGTGCCGCTCACGCTGCCCCGGTGGATCGTATGCGCCGACGGCTGTTGTCCATGGGCGTGACGGTGGTCTCTGCGACCGCGCAGGGTCGAGTCGATGTCTATGACCAGACGCCCTGGTTTGACCGGGTTGTCCTGACCGGCAAGCCGTTCGCACGGGCGTTGGCGATGCAGTGGCGGGACCTGGGGCAGGGGGATTTGGTGCAGCCTTGGCCCGGGCTGTGGGTGATGGCGATCCCCGGGGTCGGCCTGAAAGACGGCGCGGCCCGGTTGGCAGTGATGTGGGGCGAAGACATCCGGACCAGCCAAGGCTTGCAGGACACCGCAGCAACGGTGGGAGTCTCGATGGGCGAACTGTGTCGTCGGCTGCCGACCGAACGCGTGATGAACGCAGCGGAAGCTGAGCGGATCGCAGCGATGGTGCAGTGGATGCAGGCCGACGCGGCGGAGTACCAGGGACGGGTGATGGAGCTCCGGCAGATGACGCGTGAGCTTTCGTCATCGTATGAAGAGTTGAGCCTGATGTATCGGTTGTCTTCGAGTCGGCATGTGTTGCGTGTTCCCGGCGCGTTTCTGGAAGAGGCCGCCGAGGCGTTATGCGATACGCTGGGCTTGAACTGGCTCGCGGTGGTCTTGGCGGAAGATGATGACGGGCTGGGCGAGTTGTCGGGGCAGGTGGTGTTGTCCGGGCCGCGTCCACCTCACCCGTCTGTCGCGGGGGATGTTGCGAATGCGATGATGACCCGGCACCGCTTCTGCGAAGCGGCGCAGGTGATCGAACACACCGAGCGGGTCGGCCATCCGTTGCTGCCTCGGCTGTCGTCCTCGGCGTTGACCGCGCCTTTGTGTGTCGACGGCCGGCTGCTGGGCATGATCCTGGGCGGCGACAAGCTCAACGGCGAGGCGCTGTACGACCTGGATGCCCGGCTGTGCGGCTCGGTGGCGGGCAGCTTGTCGGTGTTCCTGCTGAATGCGGCGTTGTTCGCGCAGACCCGCGAGCTCTCGGATGCGACGATGAAAGCGCTCAGCCGGGCGATCGATGCGAAAGACCCTTATACACAAGGGCATTCCGAGCGTGTGGCCAAAATCAGCCAGGCGATCGCCAGGCAGGCGGGGATGGATGATTGGGCCTGCGAGCGGGTGTACCTGTCGGCCATGGTGCACGACGTGGGCAAGATCGGCGTGCCCGAACACATCCTGCGCAAACCCGGCCGACTGACCGATGAAGAGTTCATACACGTCAAGGCGCACCCGGAGATCGGCGAGCAGATCCTGTCCGGCGTCAAGCCGATGCGCGAGCTGTTGCCAGGCGTGCTCCACCACCACGAACGATGGGATGGCTGCGGCTATCCGCACGGCCTGGCGGGGGAAGCGATCCCGGAGCTGGGGCGTTTGATCTGTGTGGCGGATGCGTTTGACGCGATGACGTCGGATCGGCCTTACCGACGGGGCATGCCGGTGGCTAAGGCGTTGGCGGTAGTGCAGGACGAAGCCGGTCGACAGTTTGACCCCCGTTTTGCCGAAGCGTTGTCCGAGCTGCCCGAGGCCATGCTGGCGGTTGATGGTTTCGAGTCGAGCGTGAGGAGGATGGCAGCATGAGTGTCACATTTGACGATCAACCCCGTCGTCACCTGACGGTGATGCGTGTCGAAGGCCCGCTTTTGCGGTCGGATGCTTCTGCGGTGCAGGATGCGGTGAGCGAGCGGATCGGCCGGCGCATCCGCGACATCGTGATCGACATGAGCCAGGCGGACTTTGTGGATTCGGCGGGGCTTGAGGCGTTGCTCTGGATCCAGGAAGCCTGCGAGGAACATCTTGGGCAGGTTCGCCTGATCGGTTGCGATGACACCGTGCAGACAATCTTGCAGGTGACGCGTTTGAGTGCTCGTTTGGACATCAGCGATTCGGAAGAAGACGCTATCCGAAGCATGGGGGTCGCAGCATGAGTTCGGCAACGACGCAAAAGACCGAGACGCGCGAGGCGACACACTCGGGCAAGCCGATCCGCTTGGGCGACTTGCTGGTTTCGCGTGGCCTGCTGACGGAAGAGCAGGTTGGCCAGGCTTTGGCTTACCAACGCAAAGACCCGGGCAAGAAGCTGCTCGGCGAGGTGTTTGTGGAGTTGGGTTTTGTCACGCCGGACCAGGTGATGTCCACCTTGGCGGACACGTATGGGCTGCCTTACGTTCGGCTGAATAGCGGGCTGGTTGACCCGTTTGCGTTTGAGAAGCTGCCC
The DNA here is from genome assembly GCA_965230305.1 of Phycisphaeraceae bacterium. GTDB lineage: Bacteria > Planctomycetota > Phycisphaerae > Phycisphaerales > Phycisphaeraceae. The sequence goes on from OZ245998.1 coordinate 2,150,421, forward strand.
AAGGATTTCGTGCAGAGCAACAATGTTGTGCCGATGTTCTGCGTGCGGAACCGGATAACGGTGGCGGTGCATGAGCCCACGGACGTGTATCTGCTGGATGAGATCCGTCGGCAGACCAACTGTGATGTGCAGGCGGTCGTGTCGACCATCGGCGACCTGAAGCAAACCATCCGCGACCTGTCGGGTGGCGGCGACGCGGCGGTGATTGATGACCTGCTCGACGGGGCGACCGAGTTGTCGGTGGTGGAAGCCGAGGTCGCCGACCTGTCGAATCTGGAGGAGGCTGGGGGCGAGTCTCCGGTGATCAAGCTGGTTAATTTTCTGATCGTTTCGGCGGTGCAGGAGGGGGCCAGCGACATTCATATCGAGCCGGATGAAGGCGCGCTGCGGGTGCGTTTCCGTGTGGACGGCCGGTTGTACGAGAAGATCACCCCGCCGGCCTCGATGTCGGCAGCGGTCGCGTCTCGGATCAAGATCATGGCGGCGTTGGATATCTCCGAACGCCGCGTGCCGCAGGACGGGGCGATTACCGTCGCGATCGATAAGCGGCAGGTCGATCTGCGTGTGTCCACGATCCCGGGCAAGTTCGGCGAAAAGGTTTGTATGCGTGTGGTGGACAAGGGCTCGCAGATCGCGGGCCTGGACGACCTGGGGTTCAGCCCGAAGATGCTCGAGCGCTGGCGCGATCTGGTCCATCAGCCCAACGGCATCGTGCTCGTCACCGGGCCGACCGGCTCAGGTAAGTCCACGACGCTGTACGCCACGCTCGCGGAGATCAACGAAGAAACCGTCAACATCAGCACGGTCGAAGACCCTGTGGAATACAACCTCAAGGGGATCAACCAGTTTCAGACCAACAACAAAGCCGGCTTCACGTTCGCCTCGGCGTTGCGTTCGCTGCTGCGTCAGGACCCTGACATTGTGATGGTCGGCGAGATCCGCGACCAGGAGACCGGCCGCATCGCCACGCAGGCGGCGCTCACCGGGCACCTGGTCTTCTCGACGCTGCACACGAACGACGCGCCCAGCTCGCTGACCCGGCTGTTCAACATCGGGATCGAGCCTTACCTGGTCGCGGCTTCGGTGCGGGGGATTCTGGCGCAGCGGCTGGTGCGGCGGGTCTGCTCGCATTGTGCGGAGGAAGTCGAGCCGGACCCCAAGTGGGTGCAGGGGCTTCAGCGTTTGCGGCCGGACCTGCCGGTGATCGAGAAAGAGTTCCGCGGCAAGGGCTGTAAGCGTTGCCGGGGCACCGGCTACAAGGGCCGCGTGGGTCTGTACGAGCTCTACGCGCCGGGTGACGATGAGATGGACGCGGTGTCGCAGGGCGCGAGCCTGCAGGAGATCCGCAAGCTGGCGTTGCAGGGCGACTACACCACGCTGCTGGAAGACGGCCTGGACAAGGTCCGGCAGGGCAAGACCACGCTGGAAGAACTGTTCTCGGTCGCCGCGGGCTGAGGGAGACGATGAGCCATGGGTCAGTACCACTACAAATCCCGAGACAACGCCGGCGAACTGCACACCGGCACGATCGAAGCCGACTCGATTGAACACGCCGGGCTGCTCTTGCGCGAGCAGGGGCGCTACGTGGTCAAGCTCACTGCGGCGGCACGCGCCGCGTTGGCGGCGCAGGACAAGCCCCGAAAGGCCAAGGGCAAGAAGATTCCCCGGCGGCTCGTGATTACCTTCGCCCACCAGATGGCGGTGATGATCGATACCGGCGTGCCGATCTCCGAAGCTCTGGAGTGCATCACGCAGCAGACCGACCACGAAGACTTTCAGGCGGTGCTTGAGCAGGTCCACGATCACGTGACCGCGGGCGGCGAGTTCTCCGCGGCGCTGGCGGCACACCAGAAGGTCTTTCCCGAGATCATGGTCAGTCTGGTCCGCGCGGCAGAGGTCTCCGGCACGCTGGGGCAGATGCTCGAAACCATCAGCCAGTACATGACCAACGAGGCCCGCACCGCCAAGAAGGTCAAGGGCGCGCTGACCTACCCGGCAGTGATGCTCACCATGGTCCTGGCGGTGACGGTCTTCCTGATCGCTTTTGTGCTTCCTAAGTTCACCGAGATTTACGCCAACCGCGGCGCGGCGCTGCCCGGCCCGACCAAGCTCCTGATGGGCATCAGTGAGGCGGCGCAGACGTGGTGGATGTACGGCGTCGGTGGGATCGTTGCGACGGGGGTGGCGCTGTGGCTGTTCCTGCGGACCGACTCCGGGCAGCACACACTGGACCGCACCAAGCTGACGGTGCCGCTGCTGGGCCCGTTGTTCAACAAGCTGTACCTCACGCGTTCCTGCCGGACGATGGCGGCGATGCTGGCCGCGGGCGTGCCGATCCTGGAGATGGTCTCGATCGTGCGTCGGGTGACGGGCAACCGCCACTTCAGCACACTCTGGGACGAGATGGACGATGTGCTGCAAGACGGCGGCCAGCTTTCGCAGGCCATGTTCGATTCGGAATTTGTGCCGCGCTCGGTCGCGCAGATGATCTTTGCTGGCGAGAAGGCGGGGCGTTTGTCGCCGGTGATGGACAAGATCGCCGGGTTCACTGAGGAAGAGCTGGACGCGCAGATCAAGCAGGCGACACAGTTCATCGAGCCCGCCATGGTGGTGATCATGGGCACGATCGTGGGCTTTGTCGCGATCTCGCTGCTGCTGCCGATCTTCTCGGTCGGCAACGCGGTCGCGGGTTAAGGCTGTTTGCCGCGGATGTGTTTGGGGTAGTTGACGCGGTGAAAATTTCTGCCGCACTCGGGGCAGGTCGGGCCATCACAACCAGTCAGGTTGTAGCCGCAGCCGAAGCAATGAGGGATATATGGGCCCGAACGCGCGTGCGTTTCGGCGAATACACGAGAAAGCATTGCAATGAGTTCGCGCCGATCGGTTGGCGATAGGGCGTTCAATCGTATGTTGACTACCGGGTGGAAAGTGTGAAGGCGGAGCGTGTCGCCCTGGACATCGAACAGTGAGAACCACGCCCAGCTGAATTGGTTCTGGTAGAGCTTTGGCGTTTCGATGATCAGCGAGTTTTCATCCATACGCACTCGGCAGACGATTTCATCTGGCTGGCTGAAGTAATAGCGACTGCGGTGGGCGGTGTCTTTCCGAAAGAAGCGGTTGCCGAGGTCCCACAAGAGGAAATAGATCACCAGCACGGGCAGCGCAACGAGCATGGACATGCCCTGCTGGATCAACAAGACGACGAGCGCGGCAGCGAGCAAACCCATGCCCGACATCGCTAGCCAGGTGTTACGCATCGGTTGGTAGGTGACGACGAGCGGTTGGCTCTCGCTGTTTTGTTGTTCGAGCACGAATTCCATAGGGCCTCCGTGTCGTGTGTTTACATCACCCGGTGCCCGATGTCGCGGCGGAAGAAGCCGCCTTCGAAGGTGATCTTGTCGCAGGCGGCGTTGGCCTTGTCGCGGGCGTCGGCGAGCGAATCGCCCAGCGCGACGACGTTGAGCACGCGTCCGCCGTTGGTCACGACGTTGCCGGACTTGTCCAGCGTGGTCCCGGCGTGGAAGACGGTGACATCCGGGTCTTCCTCGGCGTCTTCGATACCGGTGATGATCTGGCCCTTCTCGTACTTCCCTGGATACCCGCCGGCACACATCACGACGCAGCAGGCGGTCTTGCCGGACCAGGACAGGTCGCACTCGTCGAGCTTGCCGTCGATCGTGGCGTTCATCAACTCGAACAGGTCGCCCTTCATGCGGCACATCAGGGGCTGACACTCGGGGTCGCCGAAGCGGGTGTTGAACTCCAGCACCTTCACGCCGCCGGCGGTCAGCATTAGGCCGGCGTAGAGCACGCCCTTGAAGTCGACCTCGTCCCGCCGCATCGCATCGACGATCGGCACGAACACGTCGGCTTCGATCTCGCGCATGACCGCGTCGTTGGCCAAAGGCGTAGGGCAGTACGCGCCCATGCCGCCGGTGTTCGGGCCGGTGTCGCCCTCGCCGACCTGCTTGTGGTCTTGTGAGGGGTCCAGGATGTAGATGTTCTTGCCGTCGACCAGCGCGAGCACGGACAGCTCCTGCCCGACCAGGCGTTCCTCGACGATGACGGTGTCGCCGGCTTCGCCGTAGGCCTTGTCGCGCATGATCTCGTTGACCGCCTGGACCGAGTCCTCGGTGTCATCGCAGACGATCACGCCTTTGCCCTTGGCCAGCCCCGCGGCTTTGACCACGACCGGGGTCTCGCGTGCTTCGACGTAGGTCAGGGCGGCTTCGTAGTCGGTGAACGTCTTGGCGTCGGCGGTCGGGACCGAGCAGGCCCGCATGAGCTGCTTGGCGTATGCCTTGTCACCTTCGAGTCGGGCACCGGCGGCGACCGGGCCGAAGGCGCGGCGGCCGCGCTGGTTCAGGGCGTCGACGATGCCCTGACAGAGCGGGTCTTCCGGGCCGACCACGATCAGGCCAACGTTGTTATGCCTTGCGAAGTAGTCGATCTCGTCGACGTGCTTGGTGTTGACGGGGTCGACGGCAAGGTCGACGTTCTCGCCGATGGCGGCGGTGCCGCCGTTGCCGGGGGCAAAGAAGAGCTTGCCGACGTGCTTGGACTGCTTGAGTTTCCAGCCCAGGGCGTGCTCGCGGCCGCCGGAGCCGAGGATCAGGACGTTGGTGGGGGAGGGCTTGGCCATAGACCGGGCAGCGTAGCAAAACAAAGCCCGCCTGCCGGATCGTTGGCAGACGGGCTAGAGGAGAAGGCAGGTGGGGCAGGCGTGCTTAGAACGGCGCGGGCTCGGATTGGGGCGGCGCGATCTCGGCCGACTCGTCGAACAACAGGGCGGTTTCCACGATCGCCCGGAGAGACTCTGCGGGGAGCACGACCGTCGCGTGGACCAGGCCTTCGCTGTAGCCCACGCCTAAAGCGATCGGGCGGAGGCCGTCGTAGATGGGGATTTCCGGGCCGCCCAGCAGCGTCGAAAACGGGCCGAAGGCGGTAAAGGCCTGCTGGATGTCGAGGTAGCCCTCCAGCCCGAGGTGGGGAGGCATGTAGGTCTCGCGGTAATCGGCGATCACCGTGGAGTTGCTGATGCCGCCTTCGCCTAGCTCCAGGGTCTGGGCCATCAGGGCCGAGTCGGCGACGGTGGTCATGATCACACGCTCATCGGTAGCGGCGACGTAGCCCTGCAGGTGCGTGAAGTTTCGGGCCAGGTTGCGGGCGCTGCCCAACTGTTCTTTGAAGTCCTCGGGCAGTTCCATCGTGCGGAGGAAATGGTCCACGCTGATGCCCGCGACCTGCTCGTGATCGGCTTGGTATGCCGTGGTAACGGGCAGGAGCATCTCGCCGGTGGTGGGGATGCCCATCGCTTCGAGGATCAGGTGCATGGGGAATGTCGTGCCATCGGCCTGCTCGACCACCGCTTGGATCGAACCGGCGGCTTGGTCAGCGTCGGCCACATCGAAGACGGTGACCGAACGCAGCAGTTGCCCGGCGATCAGGTGAGACGGGGTCGGCGTGTAGTAGGCGTGCGCGACGCCGTGGGTTGGGCCGAAGCCCTGGTAGGCGGTCTGCATCGCCGCGACAATGCCGAAGTCGTCTTCGGGGAGGTTGTCCATGATGGGGTCGAGGACCGTCGACAGGCTGGGCGCCCGGGTGTCGGTCGCGAAGGCATAGATGAACGGCTGGTTCGGCAGCTCATCGAGCAACGCCGAGGCCTGACCGGCATCGGGGGGCCAGTAGCCTTCCCAGTCCGAGCCGGCGGTGACCTCGATGAACTCGTGAACGACCAGCAGGTCGTCGGCGATGTCCGCGGAGATCAGCACCGCTTCGCTGCCGCTGGCGAAGTCCAGCAGCATGTCTTCCATCGCGTCCAGCAGCACGCCGGTAAGCACCGCTTCGTCGACCCCCAGCTCGTCTTCCATGAGGCCGAGTTCCATGTCGTCCCGCATGGACTCGAGCAGGGGGAGAATCGTCGGCAGCATCGGCTCGAAGGTGGCCGGCACGTTGATGTACATCGACATGTCGCTCTGGCTGAGGGCGTCGACCGCCTCAGGGCCGAGCACTGCTTCGAGGTGATCCGCCATGCCGCCTTCGACCGGCGGTTGCTCGTCTTCGTTCTCCATCAAGCTGACGATGCCGAAGCCATCCCGGACGGTTGCGGTGATTTGCATGTCCTTGGCGGCAAGCTGGAACGCGTCTTCATCTTCCAGCGTGACGATCATGACCATCGACATGCCGGACGGGTCGCCGTTCATCACCCCCGCCAGCCCGGACACGGCCATAACCAGCTCGCCCTCTTCATCCACGCCGTCCAGCGGCATGCCGAAGAACATCGCCCCCAGGTTTAAGTCGCCCATGTCGCCAAACTCCCCGAGCAACTCGTCGCCCATCGCCTGGTTGATGTAATTCATCAGGCTCTGGAAGCTCTGGGTCTGGTTCTCGATGTACATGACGTACTCCGCCGAGGCGGGCGCGTGGTCCAAAGCATGCTGGGCTTGGACCGGGATCGTGACGGCCAACATCGGCGTGACGGCGGCGAGCGGGGTGAGCAGGCGGGACATGGGGTCCTCCGGGGTGGGCGTGTGAGTCTTGTCGATACCCTGTTTAACGTGTTTTACCCCGGTCTGGTTCGCCAGTCGACTAGAATCTGCAACGATGCAGAGCACGACCCCCAATAAACCCGGAACCGGGAAGAAAGTCGTTGTCGCCATGTCCGGCGGGGTCGATTCCTCGGCTGCCGCAGCGCTTTTGAAGCAGCAGGGCTACGAGGTCGTGGGGTGTTTTATGCGCCTGGGCAGCCCCGATGAGGACGAGGCGGCGGCGGGGTACGACAACATGTATCAGGACTGCGACACCGGCCCGGCGTCCGGCGAGACGGGCGGCCGAAAGAAGCACAAGCAGGGCTGCTGCTCGGTGAATGATGCGCAGGACGCCCGGCTGGTGGCGGCCACGCTGGACGTGCCTTTTTATGTGGTGAACTTCAAAGCTGAGTTCGGCCGGATCATGGACTACTTCGTTGCGGAGTACAACGCCGGACGCACGCCCAACCCCTGCGTGCGCTGCAACGATTGGCTGAAGTTCGGCAAGCTGCACGCCTACGCCAAGTCGATCGATGCCGACTACGTCGCCAGCGGCCACTACGCGCAGGTGATTCGGCAGGGCGGGCGGGTAACGCTGCAGCGCGGCGTGGACCACAAGAAGGATCAGAGCTACGTGCTGTTTGGCGTGCCCCGGGATCAGCTGGGCCAGATGATGCTGCCGATCGGCGGGCTGGAGAAGCCGGTGGTTCGGCAGATCGCCGAGGACTTCAACCTGCCGGTGTTCAACAAGCCCGACAGTCAGGAGATCTGCTTTGTGCCCGACCAGGACTACGCCGGGCTGGTGAAGCGTCGGACGCCCGATGGCGTGTTGCCCGGCCGGATTGTGGATCGGCAGGGGCAGACGCTGGGCGAGCACCCCGGGCAGCAGCATTTCACGATCGGTCAGCGGAAGGGGTTGAACGTCGCGCCCGTTGGGCCGCGCACGGTGCCGTTGTATGTGCTGGACCGGGACGCCGCGACGAACACGGTGACGGTGGGCACCAAAGACGAGCTCGGCAGCGTCGGCTGCACCGCGCGGGAGACGAACTGGCTGGTCGACCCGCCGAAGGATTGGGTCGAGTGCCGGGTCAAGGTGCGTTACAACAGCCAGCCCACGCCCGGGCGGGTGCGGGCCAACCCCGACAACGATTGGCTGGAGGTGGCGTTTGACGAGCCGTTGGACGCGGTGACGCCGGGGCAGGCGGTGGTGTGCTACCGGGACGAGACCGTGATGGGCGGCGGCTGGATCGATTCCGCGACGCCTGCGTCGTAGTGCCTAAATGAGATTCGATTATCACTCTATCCCTTAAATCTGCATGCTTTTATGTGCCTTTTTTAGATGTGAGCATTGCGGGTGTTGCTAAGATGCTTTGCGAAACCGGTGGGGTTGCCTTTTGTTCAATGCAACCCATGCGGCCATGACGTAGGCGGTCGCTTCATGAGTGGTTTTTAGGGTCCAATGCGAACGTTGCTTTACAGCCTGATTGCCGTCGGATTTGCCCTGGCACCTTGGTGCGCCAAGGCGGGTGCGGCATCGATTCCTGCGATGCCGATCTGTGCGACGGAGTTGGGAGCCTGCTGCTGCATGGCAGAGGTCTGCCTTTGCGAGTTGCAGCAGGACCAGCCGGCCGAGCCTGCGCCTGTTTCGCCGTTCCCGGTGCAGATCGTTTCGGTGGATATGGGGACGGCGTCGGTGTTGCTTTACGAGTTACCCGAAGCTGATGACGGGCAGGCGCGGCTTTGGCCCCGCCCGCGTGAAGCGTCGGTGTGCAGATCCGTTTCGCCAAGAGTCGCTTACAGCATCTGGTTGATCTAGTTCAGGGTTTTAGTGCGCTCTGCTGCTTGGCACATGTGTGTCGAGCGGCCTGTTGCTTTGCTTTTCCCTGAACCTTGATTATTTGAAAGATCAACCATGAAACTGTTTTCCATTGTGATAACCATTTGTATGCTCAACTTTTTGGGTAGCTTTACGCTGGCCTCCGCCCAGGCATGTTGCTGTGAGGCTTGTGTGGAGTGCGAAGCTTGCACGACCGATGGGTGCGCGACCTGCACCGAGTGCGAAGCATGTGCGTCGTCAGCCTGCGAAGCCTGTGCGGAGTGCGAAGTGCACGACCGAGGGTTGCGCGACCTGCACCGAGTGCGAAGCGTGCGCATGTCATGCAGCTGCGAAGTCTGTGCAGAGTGCGAAGCATGCACGACCGAGGGTTGCGCGACCTGCACCGAGTGTGAAGCGTGCGCATCGTCATGCAGCTGCGAAGCCTGTGCGGAATGCGAAGCATGCATGACGGAGGGGTGCGAGGTCTGCACTGAGTGCGAATCGTGCGCAACATCTTGCTCCTGTGAAGCTTGCGAGCAGGACGATGGTTGCTGCGAAGGTGCCTGCAAGTAGTGCTTTTCTGCAAGGCATAGCCTTCAGAGACAGCCAGCAGATAGCGTCTTAACCCCCTGGCCGGTGCCTAATTGGTTGGGTGCCGGATACGATGATGAAACCCCTTGCCGTTCGTCGGCGAGGGGTTTTTATCCTTGGGTGTTATGATGTTTATCGAAAGGCTGAGGCTTGAGGGCGATTCAGCCGCGTTGGTATCAAGCTCAGGGCCACGCATCGCTGGCCTCCTTGGCCGATTTAACTTTGCTTTTATGCGTATCTTGCTTTACAGCCTGATCCTCTTGGGTTTTGCCTTGGCGCCTTTGGGAGCGCAGGCCGGTGCGGCGTTACGCCCGGCCCCGCCGGTTTGTGGGGCGGATTTCAACCCATGTTGTTGCTCGTCCGAGGCCTGCCCGTGCATTGATCAGCAGGACCTCCCGGCTGATCCGGCACCGGTTGCGCCGATCCCCTCGCAACTTCGCTCGATCGATTTCTTCACGTCGCCGGTGATGTGGTACGAAGCACCTGAAGCAGAAGGCACAGGGTCCTGGCCTCGACTGCGTGATGTTTGTGTGCTCGGGCAGGTCCCGGCAAGGGTCGCCCACGGGGTCTGGTTGATCTAGTTCAGTGGTTTTGTGGCTGTCTGCTGCGCGGCGCGTGTGTGCTGTGTGGCCTGTTGCATTGTGCAAAAACACTGAACCTTTTCTATCTGAAAGATCAACCATGAAACTGTTTTCCATTCTTCTGTCTGTCGGCCTGTTTGCGTTTTTTGCGGGCTGCGCCTCGACCCCTGAACAAGCTGCACACGAAGGGGCTTGTGAAACCTGTGGGAACTGCGAAGCCTGTGCGAGTGGTGCCTGTGAAGCCTGCGGCGAAGAAGGCGCTTGCTGTGCGGGCACCTGCGAGCACTGCCCGACCTGTGCCATTGAATCGGCGGAAGCTCAAGCCCCCGACGCGGTCGTGATGGCCAGCGGGTTGAGTTGCCCGCTCTGCGCCAACAGCCTGACGCTGTTGCTTGAAGATGAGCCGGGCATCGAGCCTTTGGGCATCGATCTGAATACCGGTGAGATCCGCCTGGCGCTTGATGGCAGCGTCGAGTACACCGAAGGCGACCTGGCCAAGCTGGTGGATGCTGCGGGGTTCACCTTCGAATCCGCGACCTTCCTCAATCCTTAATCCATCGGAGAAAACCGCATGAACTCCTTCGCTTCCCTGAAGCGCGGGGTTGTGACGTTGCTGCTCGCGGCGGCGGGGTTAACCCCGGCCGCCGCGCAGCAAGTCGCGCACAGCCCCTCGGGCACCCAGCCGGCGCCGGGCGTCACGATGGTCCGCCAGCAGGTCCGTTACCTCCGCTTTGCGGGCGACGCCGATGCGATCAAAGCGCAGACGATCCTCGCGCACGGGATCACCTCCGACTTCACACTGATGGTCCATTTGCCCGTGGTGGCCTATGCCGGCGAGGCGATCCCGGATGAGGCGGGCCTCGGCGACATCCAGGTCATGGGGCAGTTTCGTTTCCTGCGCCGAGACACCGGCCCGTTGGACACGACTCGCGCCACCGCCCAGTTTGGCATCGAGATCCCAACCTTTGACGAGCCTTTCTCCAGCGACTCGTTCGACCCGTTTCTGGGGGTGGCGGTAACGCAGATCCGCGGTCGGCACGGTTTGGGCGCTCACCTGCGCTACAAATTCAACACCGGCTCGCAGTCGATGCCTTTGCTCCCAGGCGACAGCGAACACGATGCGTTGCTCCATGATGCTTCATACGTCTACCGGCTGATCCCCGAACGGTTCAGCCTGGCGGGCGAGGCCGGGACGTATCTCGTGCTCGAAGCCAACGGCATCTACGAGACCAACGGCGATTACTCCCTCTGGTTTTCGCCCGGCGTGATGATCGAGGCGGCGAACTGGACCGTCGAGGCGGCGGTACGCTTGCCGATCTACGAAGCAGTCGATGAAAGACCCGAGCTACGCTGGGGCTTCACCCTGGGCTTGCGTTATCTGTTCTAACATAGGCCGCGCATAATGGCCCCCGCTAGCGGAGAGGGGCAGCCGCAGCGGGGGCCGGGGGCATGGAACTTCGAGGTCTGGTTTCCCAGGCCTCTACTGCGTCAACCCCTGCCTGCTGGCGAACATTCCCGCGGAATCACTTTTCGCTCACACTTTTTACCCCCGAGGTTTTCCTTGAGCCCGAACCCCCCGCAAGCCAACGTGTTTCAACCCAAAGCCCTGATCTTTGATCTGGACGGCACCCTGGCGGACACGATGCCCAGCCACTTGCGTGCTTGGACTCAGGTCACACAGGCCCACGGCCTGCACTTCCCCGAGGAGCGTTTCTACGCAATGGGCGGCGTGCCCTCCCGGGTGATCCTGCGGACGCTGGCGGACGAAGCGGGCGTGTCGGTCGATGAGAACGCTTTGGCCGAGCAAAAGGAAGACTTGTTTCTGCAGTCGCTGGACATGCTTCAGCCGGTCGAGCCCGTCTTGGCGATCGCGGCGGCGCACCGCGGGCAGTTGCCGATGGGGATCGCGACCGGCGGGTATCGGCGGATCGCGGAAAAGATTCTCGATCAGCTGGGCATCACCGACTGGTTCGATGCGTTTGTCACCGCCAATGACATCACCGACCCCAAGCCCCACCCGGAAACCTTTCTGAAAGCCGCTGAGCAGTTGGGCGTTGCGCCGGCAGACTGCCGGGCTTATGAGGACACGGATTTGGGGATGCAGGCGATCCGTGCTGCGGGGATGGACGCGGTAGACATCCGTGATCTGGTCAGCGTTTGAAAGGGTTCAGGCGGCTTGTGTGGCGTCGTTCTGCGGCGTGTCGTCGGACGCTTGCTCGGTTAAAGCAGGGTCGGGCAAGCCGTTGTCTGACTTCCGGCGGAGACGCCACCAAAGGACCAGGACGATGCCGGTGAATCCGGTCAGCGCGATGTAGGTTTCGGCTCGGCTGAAGATGCCCCGGCTGGGCGTGATGGCGATGGCTTCGACCTGCCCGGCAACCGCGTGGTAGGTGTCGAACACCTGGCCCTCGGTGTCGATGGCGTAGGCCCGGCGGTCGGGGCCGAGGATCTCGATCAGGACGAAGTGGTTGGTCGCGCGGGTGTGGCTGAGGTACCAGCGGCGTGGGCCGAGCATGCCGTCGGTGCCCGGCTGGGCGACGTCCCGTTGTTCTTTGCAGGCAAACCCGCCGTCGCCGATGTAGACGATGCCGTTGGGGTGGACCTGGCCGTCGAGGATCGGGTGGGTGCGTTTGTAGGCGTGGTCGTGGGCTTCGAGGCAGAGGTCCACGCCGTAGCGTTCGAACAGGGGGACGAAGTGTTCGCGGACGGCGGCGGAGTGCTCGTTGCCAGACCGACGCACGCACGGGTAGGCCGGCACGTGGTAGGCGGCGAACAGGTGGGTCCGATTTTCGCGTTCGTCCAGCGTGTCGCGGAGCCATTCGCGCTGTGGGCCGTCGAGGCGGTTGGTGTGGCCGGAGTCCAGGACGACGAGGGAGAAGTCGTCGCCGAAGTCCAGCACGTTGTAGCCGCGCGGCCCGGGGAAGGTGAACAGGTGGTAGAAGAACGTGGCGTCTTCGATCGGCCGCCCGTAGCCGCCGACGACTTCGTGGTTGCCGATGGACGCGACGATCGGGATGCACCGGCCATCGGGGGTGCGCATGTTCTGGTCGGCCGACTGGAGGAAGGTGACCCACCGGTCGGCTCGTTCCAGGTCGGCGTTGGCGTAGGCCAGGTCGCCGTTGAACAAGGCAAAGTCCGGGCTCTGCTCGCCGACCAGCGCGAACATCTGGTGCAGCAGGTCTTCATCCTGATACATGTCGCCGGTTTCGATGAACCGCAGGCCGTGGTCCAGATTGCCGTTGGGCAGGCGGACGCGGCGGGGTTCGGCGTCGTCGGCGGTTGGGTCAAAGATGACTTCGTAGGTGGCGCCGGGTTTGAGGTGGGTCAACTGGAGCCAGCGGACGTGGTGTTCCGTGCCGGGCATGCGGCGGACCAGGGGCGCGGGCTGGACGAGCCAGGACGGGTCGCCGACCTGCCGGTAGTGCACCTCCACCGGCGTGCTGTTGGCGCCCGTCAGCCAGTGCACGGTGATGGTGGTGGTCGGGTCGGTCTGCCAGCCGAACCACACCGCCAGGGGCTGCTGCGCCAAGCTGGTGAAAGCCCAGCCGCTGGAGATCAAGAAGATCAACAGGCAGGCGGGGAGTCGCTTACTCGGTTTCAAGGCGGATCGGCGGGTCATCAAGTGCAGCGAGGGTGCGAGAGTGATCGGGTTCGCAATCTTGCCAGAGTACAGTCAGCAGAGTGAATGATTCGATAAGAACTTCGTTAAGAATGTGCTGGGCGATGCGTTACGATGACGCCCATCGTCAAGGAAGACCCCCAGGCCACCGGACCGCTGCATGCCGCTCGCCGCAACGCAATTGGAAGAGATCGACGCCACGGTGGCGTACAACGCGCCGCTGGCGCCGTTGACTTGGTACAAGCTCGGCGGGCCGGCGGAAGCGCTGGTGAGGCCGCATTCGTTTGAGGCGCTGGGCGAGCTGGTGCGGCGCTGCCGGGCCGAGTCGCTGCCGATGCATGTGCTGGGCAGCGGCGCGAACCTGCTGGTGCCCGATGAGGGGGTTCAAGGGGTGGTCGTCAAACTCGACCACGAGGCCTTCGCCCGGTACCAGCCATCGGACGACGGGCGTCTCCGGGTCGGCGCGGGCTTTGACTTGTTTCAGCTGGTCCGGCAGACCGCCAAGGAAGGGCGCTCGGGGCTGCAGCACGTGGCGGGCATCCCCGCCTCCGTTGGCGGCGCGATCCGGATGAACGCCGGGGGCGCGTTCGGCGAGATCGGCGCGGCGGTCGCGGCGTTGACGTTGATGGACGACACCGGCGAAGTCTTCACCCGCAGCCGGGAGGACCTGAACTTCAGCTACCGGAGCAGCAACCTGACTGCGCCGTTTATTCTCGACGCGACGTTTGAGCTTGAGCCGGACGACCCGGCGGAGCTGATGCACCGGGTGAAAGACATCTTCGTCTTCAAGAAAACCAGCCAACCGATGGGCGATAAATCCTGTGGCTGCGTATTCAAGAACCACGACCACGGCCCGGCGGGGAAACTGATTGACCAGGCTGGGCTCAAAGGCCGACGCGTCGGCGGGGCTTCGGTCTCTGACGTGCATGCGAACTTCATTGTCGTCGAGCCAGGCAAGACGACCGCGGCCGATGTCCGGCAACTGATCGCCGAGGTGCAGGACGAGGTTGAGCAGCAGCACGGCGTCCGTCTGAAGCGGGAACTCGTCGTCTGGTAAGTCGAAAAACCGTTAAAAACGCCATGAAATACGCTTAGGGGGCGGTTTTTTGTTGCGTTGGGCTTTTCCGCTCTTGAGAATGGGAACCGCGGGATGCCTGATGCGTCAGACACGCCAACCCACAGGGAGGCTTACCACCATGAACACGAACAAGACCATGACCATGAGACAACGGATGCTGAGCGTACTCTCAGCTTTGACCCTGACTACGCTGGCCCCGATCGGGCTGGCTCAAACCCAATCCGCGCAGGGCAGCCTGGCCCCGGGCGACCAGCAGCTCAACAGCGGCGAGTATTACGACTCGGTCACGCTGAACCTGCAGGCCGGCCAAGAAGTCAGCGTGGACCTACGATCGCAGGCATTTGACACGTACGTCATCGTGGTGCTGCCCAACGGCCAGCAGATCGAGAACGACGACTACAACAATTCGCAGAGCCAGTCGCGCGTCGACTTCACCGCGGAGGAAGCCGGCGAGTACCGTGTCATCATCACCAGCTACAGCCCGGAGGAGACCGGGGCGTACGACGTCTCGATCAGCGGGATCGAGCAGCACCAGTCCGGCCAGCAGCAGCAGCAACCGCAGCGGCAGGGCGGCTGGGGCAATCAGAACCAGCAGCAGCAACCGGCTGGGGGCATGCAGATGCTGATGCAGGAGGCCGGCGAGCTCAGCCAGAACGACCAGCAGGCCCCGACTCAGCAGCAGGAGTTTTACGATGCGTTCCCAGTGCAGTTGAACGCCGGCCAGCGCATTGTCGTCGACCTGAGCTCCAACGGCTTTGACTCGTACCTGCTGGTGCTCCAGGCCGACACCGAAGACGTGGTCGCAGAGAACGACGACTTTGCCGGCTCGACCAGCCGATCGCAGATCGACTTCACCGCGCCCGCCGCCGGCCAGTACCTGATCGTTGTCACCAGCTATCAAGGCGGCGAAACCGGCACGTATCAGCTCGCGGTCTCCGGTGAAGTGGAACAAGCCCAGCAAGAGCCCCAGCCCGAGCCGGCGGGCAAGCCGCCGCGCAACGCCGGGGGCCCGCAGGGCAACAGCAACCAGTCCGTTGTCCAGATCGCCGGCGTCCTGGAGAACGGCGACATGCAGCTCCAGACCGAGCAGCAGGAGTTCTTCGACACCTACACCATCGAAGTCCAGGCCGGCCAGCCGCTCACGGTGGACCTGACCTCAGCCGACTTTGATACCTACCTGATCATCCTGGACGACCAGGGCCAGCCCAGCGAAAACGACGACTTCGAGGGCTCTCGTAACCAGTCGCGGATCGACCTGACCCCGCAACGCGCGGGCGAGTACCAGGTGCTTGTCACCAGCTATCAGGGCGGCGAGACCGGCAACTACCAGGTTGAAATCACTGGTGCGACCATGCAGATCCCCGGCATGGACGATTTTGAAGGCGGCTTCGAAGAAGACGTGGAAGAGGGCGTCGAGGAAGAGGCCGACGACACCCCGCGCTGGGGCACGCAGGACAGCATGGGCCAATCCAACGAACGCCCGCAGCAGATTCAGCCCAACACGCCCCAGAACGCGAACCGCCCCGGCCAGACTGCAGGCGTGGCCAACGCCGCCGATGGCATCCCGGACCAGCTCGCGATGGTGCCGCACACAATCCGCGATGAGATGCACAGCCGGGACGCCTTCACCCTCAGCGCTCCCGAAGGCTGGAACGTGCAAGGCAACATCGTCTGGAACGTCAACGCTAAGAGCCAGTGCTTCAGCTTCATCGAGATCTCAAACCCCAACAACGGCGAAGCGGTTCACTTCTTCCCGCAGGACCTTTACAACTACTACGGCCCGAACTCCTTGCTCGCGCCTTACGCCCGGCCGGGCATGCGGACCGAATTGGGGGGCACCGTGATCGGCCGTCCGGTCCAGAACCCCAGCGACTTCGTGGAACAGATCCTGCTGGAGATGGCCGACCCCGGCAGCAACCCGCGGATCACCGGCTACCAGCCGTTGCCCGAAGTTGACCAGTTCTACACCCAGCTTCAGCGGCGCATGGGCATCCAGAACATGACCGTGATGAGCGGCATCGTCCGTGTCGAGTACACCTACGAAGGCCGGGCGGTCGAGGAAGACATCTACATCTCCATGAACGTCGGCTCCGGCGTCCCGGGCGATCAGACCGTCAACACCAACGTCCTCTTCGGCCTCCGCGCCGACGTCGGCCACCTCGACGACGCGACCCCGCTGCTCGCCTTGATCGCTAACTCTCGCCAGGTGAATCAAGAGCACTTCGCCTACGTTCAACACAACGTCCAACTCTTCAACGCCCGGGTGCAGCAGAACCTCAACATGCAGCGTGAAATCTCCCGCCGCAACCATGAACAGATCATGGCCAACTCCCAGCGGGCCTTCGAGGACCGCATGGCGTCGATGGACCGCAACCATGAGCAGTTCATCCACTACATCCGTGATACGTCGGAGTTCACCACTTCCGATGGCAGCCGAGTGGTCCTGCCCAACACCCACGACCAGGTCTTCCAACGGCCCGACGGCACGTTCGTCGGCGTGAACAACGGTGCTGGCGAGGTGCCCTCGGACTGGACGCCCGTCAATCAGGCCAACTAAACCCAATCAACCGTCCACCTCAAACCGGCCCGCTTTTGCGGGTCGGTTTTTTTATGCCTTGGCAACGACGCGCAGCGCGCCAGGGCGGGACGTGATCGTGACCGGGACATGGCCAGACGGGTCGCCGTCGGACTGGATCGGCACAGCTTGATTCTCATGCACGGGTTCGACCGAGACGCTCGCCGCGCGCCCGTGGGTCACGTGCTTGGAACGCAGGTGCCGGGACCCCAGCAGCACCTTCAGCCCGTCGGACGCCAGCGCGAGCTTGCCTCTTCTGTTCAGCAGCACCCAGTCCAACTGCCCGTCGGTGGGGTCCGCTTGGGGGGCGATGCGGAGCCCGCCGCCGTAGCGAGGCGCGTTGAATACAAACAGATGCGTGCCTTCGTGGGCCTGCCCGTCGGCCTGGATACGCAGGCGCGGGTAGCTGTACTGCATCACCGACGCCATCGTCCGGGGGACGTAGCTCTTGCGGGACACGCGCTTGGTTTGTCCGCCGTCTTTCCGCCAGGCGTCCATGCGGTGGACCACGTCGGCGTCCAGCCCGATCGAGCACATCAAGGTGAACAATTGGCCATCGGCTTCGCCCAGGTCCAGCCGCCGTTCTTGCCCCTTCGCGATCGCCTCGGCAACCAGGAAGCTCCGAAGGCCCACGCCTAACTCGTCGGCGAGCAGGTTCTCATTGCCGACCGGCAAAGTGGCGATCGGCAAGGCGTCCAACTGCCCCGCGTGGTCCAGCTCGTTGATCACATCCCGGATCGAGCCATCGCCGCCGGCGACCACCAGACAGGTGGCTCGGTCGCCCAGCCCGGGCTCGGTGAGCAGCGCTTTGCGTTCGTCGGGGTCCCAAACCACTTCCGCGGTGACCCGGTGATCCCCCAAGGCGGTCACCAGGCGTTCGACCCGTCTGCGGTTGGGGCCGTGTCCAGAAAAAGGGTTCGCAAGAATGAGGGCGTGGCCGGCCATGGGCGGGCATGGTACGGGTTTAGCAGGGTTTGGTGGCGCGAAAACGGATAATTTGCTGCGCGGATTGAAGCGAACCCCCTCGAATACACGACGTATCGTTTACGCCTGATAGATGATTCCTTTGGAGACCATGGCGCATGCGTATTTCTTCACGTCTTTGGGTCGGTTTGATCGCGAGCCTGTTGGGGCTGGTTATGGCATCGGAGGTTTGGGGCCAGGGCAACCAGAACTTGGTGGTCCGCATTGATGAGCAGCAGCGGTATCAGCACATGGAAGGCTGGGGCGCGTCCGGTGCGTGGTGGGCTCAGGAAATCGGGCTGTGGCCGGCGGACGTCCGGCAGGAGATACTGCGGAGACTGTGGACCGTGGAAGACGGCATCGGCCTGACGATCTACCGCTACAACATCGGCGGCGGCGCGCAGGATGAAGTCGGCGATTGGCGTCGTCGGGCCGAGCTGTTCAAGGATACAGAAGACAGTGAGTTTGATTGGTCGCGCGATGCCGCGGCCCGTCGGGTGCTTCAGGAAGTTCGGGACCTCGGGGTCGAAGACTTTGTGTTGTTTGTCAACAGCCCGCCGCGCTGGCTGACGATCAACGGCATGGCCAGCGGGGGCCCGGACGGCTGGACGAACATCGAGGCGGATCGCTACCAGGATTTTGCGGCGTACACGCTGGACGTGGCCGAGTACCTGGCGCAGCACCACGACCTGCCGAACGTCAAGCTCAGCCCGATCAACGAGCCCCAGTGGCGGTGGGGCCAGAACTGGCGCGGCCAGGAAGGCTGCCACTACAGCCCCGAGCAGATCGCGGACGTGCTGCGGGTGTTTGCCGGGGAGATGGCTGAACGCGAGTCCGCGTTCGTGCTGGACGGTCCGGAGGGCGCGAGGTGGGACCGGCAGACACTGCGTCAGGCCAGCGAGATTCTCGATGACCCGACGCTCCGCGAGGTGATCCCGACGCTGTCGGTGCATTCGTACTGGTCCAACACTCAGGCCCGTCAGAACATGGTCAACCTGCTGCAGGAACGCGGCGACTGGGGGCAGGTCAAGCTGTCGATGAGCGAGTTTTGCCAGATGCAGCACGGCCGTCGGCCGGGCATGGACTCGGGGATTCAGCTGGCGTTCACGATCCATGAAGACCTGACGATCCCGCAGGTCGTCGATTGGCAGTGGTGGCTTGCGATTTCGCCCTACGACTACAGCGACGGGCTGGTGATGAGTTTTGCGGAGGGCGAGAACTACCGGTATGAGATGACCAAACGGTACTGGGTCCTGGGCCAGTGGAGCCGATTTGTGCGGCCGGGGTACACCCGGGTCGCAGCGGAGACCGAGGACGCGGGGGTGCGGACGACGGCCTTTGTCAGCCCGGAGAGCGACAAGCTGGTGGTCGTGATGGTCAACTACACCAGCGGCGGCAAGCGTGCGGCGCTGGAGCTGCCGGAGTCGGCCCCGGCTTCGCAGGCGATGACGGCGTACACGACCAGCGATCGTTTTGACATGGAAGAACGCCCGCTACGGGACGGGCAAGTGACGCTGCCGCCGCAGAGCGTGACCACACTGGTGCTGGAGCGTTAAGCCGATCGGCGTTTGGTCGAAGGCTTCCGGCGGGGCGTTGGCTTGCGCTTGCCGCTGGGTTTACGCGGCAGGCTCCGCTTGGCTTTGGGCTTGTGCATGATGAACAGGTGGTGGAAGCCCCGCAAAAAGAAGTTGCCTTCCTCGGCGGCTTTGCGGTAGTTGCCCATCTCCAGGGTTTTGTTGTGTCGCACCACCGCAATTTGATCGATCGGCGTGAAACGCTTGCGTAGCATCAGGAAGAGCTCGATCCCGATCGGGAAAAAGCCCTTGGTCGGGCCGGTGCCTTTGACGAACGAGTCGCCGACGTACAGGGCCATGTACCGATCCGGCTTGAGCACGCGGTCGATCTCGGCGAAGACCTGGTCCATTGCCGGGTAGTAGTCCGGGCCGGCGGCGTCGAGCTTGCCCAGGCAGCGCGGGTCGTCCGAGTAGTCGATGTGGGTCGAGTACGGCGGATCGATAAACACAAAGTCGACCGAGGCGGCGTCCAGCGGCAGCTCGCGGGCGTCGGCCAAGGTGATGTCATCCCGCGTCGGCTGTAGGTCGTAGCCCAGACCCCGGCGGTCGATGTCGGCGCAGACGTCCAGCGTGGTGCCGCTGCCGCAGCAGGGGTCGACCACCAGGTTGCCCGGGCGGGTGTAGCGCTGAAGCAGGTTCCAGATGACGTAGCTGGGGGTGGCCCCCTTGTAGTTGGGGTCGCCTTGCAGGGTGTTGCCGTAGTGCTGGGACGGGTAGTCCCAGAGCGTGGTCACCTGCTGCGTGAGCGGGGGTTTCTTCGGGGGCGCGCCGCGACGGCGGGGCGGCTTGGCCGACCGGCTGTGGGGCTTGCGGGACGGGTTTCTCGTGGGCTTGCGGGCGGGCATGCGGGGCTTACCAGTGCGGCGGCTTATCGTCTTCCAGGCTGCGGGGCGTGTCGGGCTGGGCGTCCGCCAACGCCTGCATCCGCTGCTGGGTCACGCGGAGCTGGTCTTTCAGTTGGGCGTTCTCGCGGTTGAGTTCCAGGACCAGCCCGTCCAGCTCGCTGACGTGCTGCTCAAGGAAGGCCAGCTTCTCTTCCAGTCGCGTGAGTCTTTCATCGGACATGCGTTCAGCGTACCCGGCCCACTCGCTGCATGTTTGATCGAGTCGAAAGGAAATCCGTTTGGTGTTGTCGGGTTGAGAATTACAATGAGGTCAGCGACGCTCGCTTGCCTTGTTTACATGTCTTTATTTGTCCTCACGGATGATCCCTTTTTTGCAAAGGAAGCGTCGCATGATTCGTTTGCTATCGAGATCGTGTTGGGACCGCATGGGCTATCGGGTCGAGGATCGTCTCTTGGCCCATGAAGATGCGGAGCTGGACCATCGTCTGGAACACACGCTGGCGTGGACCGGTCGGCTGAAGCTTCTGTTTGAGGTGGATGGGGTCGATCCCGAAGGCCTGGCGGAAGTGGTCGAACGGCTATGTGAGTTGGCCGACCGGCACGAAGGCGTGGAGCGCGTCGCGATCGTGGATGCGTCCGTCCGCCGGGCGTCGCCGTTGCGGGAGCTGACACACCACGACACGCCTTTGCGGGTGTCGGTGATGGTGTTTCCGACCGCCCGCCGGGACGAGGCCTGGGGCTGGCTAGATCAGCCGTCGTTTGGCGATGTGGCCACGCAGGCGGTTTGACGGGGCCCGGACGCAGCGTTCTAGACGCTGGCTTGAAGCAGGTCGGCCGGCAGGATCTGCTCGAGTTGTTGCCGCTTGTCCCCAGACAGCGGGTGCATCGGCAGGCGGAGCGTCCCTGTGTCCATCCCCGCCAGGGCCATCGCGGCCTTGATCGGGATCGGGTTGGTGTCCAGCGAGAGCATGGCCCGGCAAAGGGCGAACAGCTCCAGGTGCAATGTCTTGGCAAGCGTGAAATCGCCGGATAAGCCGGCATCCACCAACGCCTTGACCTTGGCGGGCATGAGGTTGCTGATCACGCTGACGACGCCTGAGCCGCCGACCGCCATGATGGGCAGGGTCAGCGAGTCGTCGCCGGACAACAGGGTCAGGCCGGTGCGGGACGCGACTTCCGAGGCCATGTCCAGCTTGCCGGTGGCTTCTTTGATGGCCACGATGTTGTCGTGCTCAGCCAGGCGGACGATGGTGTCTGGTTCGAGCGCGACCGCGGATCGGCCGGGGATGTTGTACAGCACGACCGGCAGGTTGCCCCGGTCCGCGATGGTGGTGTAATGCTGAAACAGGCCTTCCTGCGAAGGCTTGTTGTAGTAGGGGTTCACCTGGAGCGTGGCGTCGGCGCCGGCGTCGGCGGCCCGTTGTGTGAGGTCCAGCGCCTCGGCGGTGGCGTTGGAGCCCGTGCCGGCGATGACCTTGATCCGGCCGGCGGCGGCGTCCACCGCAGCCTGGATCACCTGCAGGTGTTCATCGTGGCTGAGCGTCGGCGACTCGCCGGTCGTCCCCACGGGCACCACGCCGTCGATGCCCTGGTCGATCTGGAACGCCACGTTGGCTTTCAGCCGACCCAGGTCGATCTTGCCAGCGGTGTCGAACGGGGTGACCAGAGCGGTGAAGGCGCCTTGCAGCATGGTGTACTCCTGTCGCGTCAGCGTGACGCGGAAACGGTCAGGATACGCTCGCCGGTTAGGAGGGGGCAAGCGTCGTCGGCGGGTTACGCCGAACGCAGGGAGAGGATCAATTCGACCTTGCCGATGTACTCGCCCAGCTCTTCGGCGATCTCCTGGGCGGAGAGCCCTTCGTCGGACAGCGCGCAGACACGCCGGTTCAGGACATCGTCGCCCAGGGTGGGTTTGGCCGGCGCGGCCGGTGGCTCGGGGGCGTCCAACGCAGCAGGCTTTGAGGCGGCTGAAGGCGGGGCGGCGGTTTCGCGGGAAGCCTGTTGCAGCTCCGCGAGCTTGCGGTCGGCTTCGTCCAGCAGCGATTCGATCCGTGCGGCTTTGTTGTCCAGCTGGGCGCCCATCCGTTTGGCCATCTGCTCGATCTCGACCATGAGCTGGTTCAGGTCGTCGTGCATCCGGTTGGCGGCCTGCCCCACACGGGCGCGGTGCACCGGCTCCATCGCAGCGGGGGGCTGGCCCATCTGCTTGCGGCGCTTGCGCAGCGTCATCAGCGACCAGGTCACCAGCAGCAGCACACCGATCGGTAGCAGCGCATCGGTCAGGGTGAACTCCGCAAACGGCGAGGGCTCGGATAGGGAGCTGACTTCCTGTGCCAGGACCAAGGGGAGCGTGGACCCCATCATGCGTGTTGCTCCCGGTAGGTCTGGGCTGCGGCCTGGGCTGCCTGCTCAATGCTGGCGTAAGGCAGGCTATGCTCCCGCGCCAGGCGGGCAACGTCTTCGTGTTCGGGGGCAACGGTCAAGAGCTTGCCCTCGAGTCGGCCGACCTTGAGGCGGACGGGGCCGAAGGGCGTCTGTGCGGTGATCCAGTCCCGGTCGAGCACGAGGCGGTCCCATGAGCGGTAGCGGACGCCGAAGCTGCCGGTGTGTTCGAGGATCAGCCGGGCGAACGTGTCCTGTTGATCTGCTTGGCAGAGGACGCTGAGCAGGATGCCCGGACGGTTCTTCTTCATGCCGATGGGTGTGGTCCAGACATCCAGCGCGCCGTGCTCGAATAGCCGTTGCATAGCGTCGGCGATCCGCTGGGGCGACACGTCATCCAGGTTCACGCACAGCTCGGTGACGCGGGTGGGCGACTCGCCGGGGGGCGTCGGGGTGGGCGCAGATTCAGGGGAAGCGTCGGTCAAAGTGTTCTCGGCACACGCGCGGGGTCGTATGATCGCTGCTGCATTATGCCAATTGAGCCTGCGAGCATCAGCCAGGTGGACCCCGCCGCGGATCGGCACGCGGTGGTCAAGGCGGTGCTGCGCCGCTGGCGCGAGCTCGTCGGGCGATCCAACGGGGAGCCGACGGGCGTCGTGGTGGCCTGTTCGGGCGGCGCGGATTCGGTCGCGCTGCTGCGTGCGATGCACCGCTTGGCGGGGCGGCGGTCGGTGCGGCTGGTGGTCACGGCCGCGCATGTCCAGCATCATCTGCGTGCGGAGTCGGCTGAGCGGGATGCTGTTTTTGTGGAGGCGTTGGCCGCCGAGTTGGGCTTGCGGTTTGAGCGGGTGGACCTGAGCCCGCCGGACGCGGGGAATGTCGAAGGCTGGGCGCGGGAGGCGCGATACGCCGCGTTGCACGAGATTGCGTCGCGGGTCGGCGCGGGGTACCTGGCGACCGCCCACCACGCGGATGACCAACTGGAGACGCTGCTGATGCGGCTGCTGCGGGGCAGCAGTGTCGCGGGGCTGCGCGGGGTCTGGGCGAGCCGAGCGATGGACAACGGTGTGCAGCTGGTGCGGCCGATGCTGACGGTGCGGCGTGAGCAGGTGCTGGATTACCTGCGGGTGCTGGGGCAGGATTGGCGGGAGGACGAAACGAACGCGGATGTGCAGCGGGTGCGGAATCGGCTGCGGCGCGAGGTGATCCCGGTCTTGCGTGAGCTTTCGCCGGGGCTGCACGACAAGGCGGGGGCCATCGTGGCGCACGCGGGGGACTTGGAAGCGTTGGTGTCGTCGCTGTTGCCCGGGGACACGACGGATCGGCGTGCGCTGGCGGCGTTGCCGGATGCGGTGCTGCTGGCGGCCTTGCGTCGGGCGTGTGAAACGGCGGGGGTGCCGGGCGATCGGGTGAGCCGTCGGCAGCTTCAGCAGTTGGCGGCGTTGCTGCGTGACGGGCGCGGCGGCGAGCGGCGGGTGCGTCTGGCGGGGGGCGTCCAGGCGGTGGTGACCCGTGAGCGGTTGGTGTTTGACCCGGCTTAAGCTGTTCGCGGGCGACTTTCGAGGTTAGACTCCACGGGCGTTTTTAAGCCAAACCATGACTTTATCACCGAGGGAACACCATGTATCAGAACCAGATGCCGAACTTTGAGACGGCCTATGCCGGCCCCGTGTCCGAAGCGCCTGTCGACAGCCGGGCGGCGTTTATCAAGAACACCTACCTGCACCTGGCGTATGCCGTGATGGCTTTTATCGGGATCGAGGGGCTGCTGCTGACGGTGGCGCCGGCTGAACTGATCACCGAGACGATGCTGTCCTCGCCGTTCATGTGGCTGGCTGTGCTGGGCGTGTTCATGGCGGTCGGCTGGGTCGCACGGACCTGGGCAGACAACAGCGAGTCGCCTGCGATGCAGTACGCCGGGCTGGGGTTGTACGTGCTGGCCGAGGCGATCATTTTCGTGCCGATCCTGTTCATCGCTCAAAACTTCTATGAGGGCGTCATCCTGCAGGCGGCGGTGATCACGCTGGCGACGTTTGGCGGCCTGACCGTGTTTGCGTTGACGACGAAAGCCGACTTCTCGTTCTTGCGGGGCATCCTCGTCATCGGCGGGTTCGTAGCGCTGGGCCTGATCGTCGCGTCGTTGTTCCTGCCGATCTCGCTGGGGCTGGTGTTCAGTGGCGCGATGATCCTGCTGGCCTGCGGGTACATCCTGTACGACACGTCCAACGTGATGCACAAATACCGCACCGATCAGCACGTCGCTGCGTCGTTGGCGCTGTTCGCTGCGTTGGCGCTGCTGTTCTGGTACGTCGTGCGGATCGTCATGATTTTCGCCAGCGACGACTGAGCGAGAACCGTTCAACTCAAATAAAAAAGCCCGTCCCAAGTGGGGCGGGCTTTTCATTTGCGTGGGCTTGGTCGGATCGGCTTACGACGCGCTGCGGAGGAACTTGATCTTCCGCTTGAGCAGGTCGGTGATGTGCTCGATCTCGGTGGACGCGGTGGGGGTGAAGATCACCCAGATGACCTCATCGGTCTGCCGGGTCTGGGCCGAGCGGATGGCGTCCCGGATGTAGCGGTTCAGCCGACGGAACGGCATGGATTCGAGGATCGCGTCGTTGATCGGGACCACCACGGTGAGCATCTCGGGCTTGGGCACCATGTAGGCCAGGGCGTCCAGTTCGTCCTGGTCCAGGTCGTCCAGTTGAAAGCGCACGGTCCATTTCCAGCTGACGCCGTACCAGTAGAGGTCACGCGAGACATCGTCGAAGCTGGAGAAATTCTCGAAGGCGTTTTTGACGACTTTGCCGGCCTGGTCCTTGTAGATCGAGAAGAGGGTGTCTTCGGTGGGGGCCGACCAGCGGTCTTCCCAGGGGCTCAGTGCGTTGATTTTGGGGGCTTTGGCCATGGTGATCCGCTTGGAATCCGGGGTGAGAGCGGGGTTGATTGCGGAAAAGCGAGCCGGGCAGTGTAGCAGAAGCTCGGTTTTCAGGGCGAATCGCCGGTGGGGCGGGGGTTGCAGAAACGCAAAGCGGAATGCGTCAGAATCGTTGCGGGGGTATGGGGATGCGGCTATATTGCTTCTTCGTAGCTACTTGCCCGCCAAAGGATTGTAAAGGCGTTTAGATCAGGTTGATACAGCACCGTTCCGACAGAGGCGGCTGAGTAATGGATGTTCAAGCCATGGGTCGGGCGTAGGTGATTCGTAGATTTTTGCCTTAAGGGAATTCAGACATGACGCGTGCACGTATTTCTGGTCGGTCGCCCCGTTTTACCCGCGCCCAGTTGGTGGAGGCGTTGGAGCCCCGGATGCTGCTGGCGGCGGACCTGGAGATCATCGGGTTTGTGGAAGGTGATGTGAACCGCGGCGTGCAGGCCCGTAACACCGTCATCATCAACGGCGTCCGTCAGCCCTTTGGCCCGGGCATGCAGACGGAGATGCGTTTCCGTTTGCTCAACCGAGGCAACAACCGGGCGGAGAACCCGCAGGTGGGCTTCCTCTGGGACGATGACAACGACCTGACTAATGGGTGGATCCGCACCATTGATGTGCAGACCTTCGCGGACATCGATGCCCGTCAGGACAACGGCGACCCGCGTGCCCGCAACATCACGACCAACATCTTCCTCCCCGCCGACGCCCCCAACGACGGCAGCACCTTCTTCATCCACGTCGTCGCGGACCCCAACGACCGTGTCTTTGAGGATGATGAAACCAATAACGCACCGACCAGCATCCCCAGCGTCTCGATGAACAACTCCAGCTCGGACTTGTTCGGCTACTCGCTTGACATACGTGGCGACACGCTCTGGGCCGGGGCCAACTTTGTGGTGGATTATGCCGTCCGCAACTCCGGCAACCCGGCGTTTGGCACGGCCAATACCGGCCCGTTCAACGTGAGGTTCTATCTCGACGGCGGCAACAATGGCCCGGACGTTTTACTGGGCACGCAGAACTTTGTCTCAGGTATTGCTGGCGATACGACGGTACACCGTTCTGTCTTGCTGACCCTCCCCGGCCGAAACAGCAACTTCTACCCCCAGAACCGTGGCAATGTTCTTAACGGTAGCTACCAAGTCTACATGGTCATCGATGAGGCCAACCAAGTGCAGGGCGAAAACGACGCCTACCGCAGCAACAACAGCGGGCAAGGCTTTAACTTCTTGCAACGCAGTCAGAACTTCAGGCAGCGTTTGAACCCCTTGACCACGGACTTCCAGATCGGCGATCCCCTTAGGGAACAGGTCAAGACGACTTGGGACCGTGACTCCGAGTTTATCTGGGTCCGCCCGGAACTGGCCAACGAGCGGATCGTCCTGAACAAGACCGCAGCCCGTCCGGGATCGGATATCCGCACCACCTTCCGGGTCATCAACAACAGCAAGATCGAATCGCCCGCGCTGAACGTGGGGATCTACGCCTCGCAGGACGGCGTTATCAACGCTGAGGAAGACATCCTGCTGAGCACGGTCCGTGCGTTCGACGGGGTGGACTTTGCCACGCGGCGTGGCCCTGAAGAAGGGACCCCCGGAAGTGTGGTGCTGAGTGATGTGGTTACGCTGCCGCCCAAGGGCGATGAATTCTGGCAAGGCGTCGGCGACGGCGACTACTTCATCGGCGTCATCGTGAACCAGCCGCAGGAACTCAACCCGGCGGTCTATGAAGTCACCGAAGACGACATCACCAACAACGCCAACGAAGGCGAAGACATCGACTTCGCCCGCACCGCCATCACCGGCACCGGCGAGTCGATCACCGCCAGCAACGCCGACCTCTTCGGCAGCTTCTTCAGCGTCGTCGAAACCAACGCCGATTCCAGCGATGAACTGAAAGTCAACTTCGCGCTTCGCAACCAAGGCACGGACGTGTCCCCCGCGACCGACATCGGCTTGTACATCTCGACCGACAGCACGATCGACCTCGCGGACACCCGCCTGAGCCTGGTCGATATCGACCCGATCGCTGCGGGGGCCTCCTCGGGCTTGATCCGCACCACCGTCCAGCTCAACGACTTCCTGGCGGAGTTCGGCGGCGGCACCGATGGCACCTACTTCATCGGGCTGATCGTCGATCCTAGCGACGCCTTCGTCGAAGCGGATGAAACCAACAACAGCAACCGCGGTGCAGGCTTGGACCTGGACAGCCTGAACATCGACGTCACCCTCCAGGCGGACACCGGCGGCGACACCCCGCAGGACGCCACGCCGCTGGGAACCCTCGCGGCCCGGGCGGCCCGCGTGTCGGAATTCGTCGGCCAGGTCGACCCGGTCGACTTCTACAGCTTCCGCATGGCCCGCACCGGCGATGTCACCATCCGCCTGAACGGCCTGACCCAGAACGCGGACCTGTTCCTCACCAGCGCCAACGGCCAGATCATCGAACGCAAACGCAAGGGCGGCACCAACGCGGAAGTTATCACCCGCCGGCTCGTCCGCGGCAACTACCTCATCCGTGTCAACAATGTGGACAACTCGGACACGAACTACAATCTCGCAGCCAACGCAGCATACGTTTCCAACGCGCCTAGCTCCTTTGTGGCCAGTGCGTTGGCAACCCCGGCGGCCTTCGATCTCGACGACGACGACGCCTGAGTTTTCAACCAGGCCCCTGAAGACAACCCCTCGAACCGCCGGCCCGCCCGGCGGTTTTTTATCATGGCTCCCGCTCAGAACCGCCACCCCACTTTCAGCGTTGAACCCTCATGACAAGTTTGCTTCGACTAGCCGTTTACATGTCGCTGGGGCTCACGGTTTCGCTGCTTTCAGGATGTAAAACCAACAAGGCGCCCGGGCCCGAGCTCGGGTTCCTTTACAACCAGTCGGCGGGGTACGACGGGCCGGAGCGGAACCCTGTCGTGGTCCTCCCTGGCATCCTGGGGTCGCGGCTGACCGAAGATGGCACGAACCGTGTGGTCTGGGGGGCTTTCACCGGCGACTACGCGAACCCCAGCACGGACGACGGGCTCGGTCTGATCAGCCTGCCGATGACCGGCGGCGAAGCGCTGGCGGACCTGAAAGATGACGTGCGCCCCATCGGCGTGCTCGATCGGGTGGAGGTCTCCATCCTGGGCCTTCCGGTGCAGTTGGCGGCATACGTCGACATCCTCACGACGCTGGGGGTCGGGGGCTACCGCGACCGCGAGCTCGGCCTCGCGTCGATTGACTACGGCACGGACCACTTCACCTGTTTTCAGTTTGCCTACGACTGGCGACGCGACATTGTGGAGTCGGCGCGGGCGCTGGACGAGTACCTCCGCGCCAACCGCCGCGTCGTGGAGCTGCAGCGCCGCTCGAGTTTCGGTCAAGACCTGCCCCCGGTGAAGTTTGACCTCGTGGCCCACTCGATGGGCGGGCTGGTGGCTCGGTACTACCTGCGCTACGGCACGCAAGACCTGCCCGCCGACGGCTCGATGCCCGAACTGAATTGGGCCGGGGCCGAGCTGGTCGATCGTTTGATCATCATCGGCACCCCCAACGCGGGTTCGATATATGCCTTCCAGGATTTGGTGGACGGCAAGCGGATTGCGCCGTTGATCCCGCCTTACCCCGCCGCGGCGTTGGGGACGATGCCTTCGGTGTATCAGTTGTTGCCGCGTCCGCGTCACCGGGCGTACCTGGATTCGGCCGGCGAGCCGATCGGTGACATCTATGATCCGCAGCTGTGGATTGATCAGGGCTGGGGCTTGGCCGACCCGGAGCAGGCCGATGAATTGGCGGCGTTGTTGCCGGAGGTCGAAGACCCGGATGAGCGTTTGGAGATCGCGCTGAGGCATCAAGCCCTCTGCCTGCGTCGGGCGCAGCAGTTTCACGCGGCGTTGGACCTGCCCGCCGACCCGCCCGAAGGCGTTGAGGTGTTCCTGTTTGCCGGCGACGCGGCTCCAACCCATATCAACACCTACATCGACCTGGACACCGGCGAGATCGCGCTGGGCGATCGCGTGCCCGGCGACGGCACGGTGGCGCGTTCCTCCGCGCTGATGGACGAACGCCTTGGCCGACACTGGTCGCCCAAGCTCAACTCCCCGATCGCCTGGGCACAGGCCCACTTCTTGTTCACGGACCACCTGGGGCTGACCCGCGACCCGGGGTTCACGGACAATATGTTGTACTTACTCTTGGAAGACCCCCGGAACTAGCCAGGCCAGCGGTATGCTCTAAAGACCTGTTTGGAGCATCTCATGCAGATATCGGTTTCCGAAACGGTGGCCGCGTCACGGGATGAAGTCTTTGCCGCCTACACCGATCTGGACCGGGTCAGCGAAGCCATCACAGCCATCACCCGGCTGGAGGAGCTGACCCCGGCCCGTTTCGGCGAAGGCACGCGCTGGCGTGAGACCCGCAAAGAGTTTGGCAAAACGCACACCGAAGAGATGTGGGTGGCCGCGTTCCATCCGCCTGCGGCGTACACCGTGCAGGCCCAGTCCCACGGCACACGCTACGAAACGACTTTTACGTTCGAGGCGGTGGACGCCCAGGCGACGCGCGTGACCATCACCTTCGTCGGCACGCCCGAGACGTTCGGCGCGAAGGTGATGTCGCCGATGTGGTTCGCGATGAAGGGCTCGGTCCGCAAGATGTTTGCGCGCGACCTGCTGGAGATGAAAGCGGCTTGCGAGGCCTGAGCTTTAGGGGCTGCTCTGGACCGGCGTGTAAGCGCCGCTGTTGACCGCTTGCTGGATGCGCGGGTCGTTGGGGTTGTTGGTCCCGACGTAGGTGCCGTTGGCGGTCTGGTAAACATGGCTGTGCGTGTTGGGCAGCACGACCTGCTGGCCGGTCTGCGGGTTGGTGAAGACCGCGGTGTCGCGCAGGTAGTGCGTGAAGTTGTCGTTGATCGAGTCCATCGTCTGCTGGCGGTACTCGTAGGACTCCTGGTGCATGCGGAAGATCTCTTCGCTGTTCTGGCGGTACATATCTGAAAGCTGTTGGGCCTGCTGGAGCTGGTTCTGCAGGCGGAGGAAGAACAGCTGCCGAACGTACTGGACATAGCCGTAGTAGTTGGGCTCCATACGGAGCGTGTTGGAGATGTTGGTCAGGACTTCGGTGGCGTTGTCGAGTTGGCCCTGGTCGGCGCGGAGGCCGACCATGAGGACGGGCGTCCAGTAGACGCTGCCGTCAAAGCCCTGGGTGTAGACGATGCAGGTGTAGATGTCTTCTTCGACGGGCTGGCCGTTGTACCGGTGGGCCACGCGGACACGCTGGGTAATCGCGCGTTTCTGCAGGCCTTGCTCATGCACGAGCCGTTCGATCATCCGGCTGATTTCGGGGTAGTTCTCGGTGTCGATAATCCGTGGGTTTGCGCCGGGCTCGGCAAAGGGGAACAGGTCGCGTTGGATGTAATCAGCGGGGCTCTGCGGCGCGGTGCGGACCATGTTGCCCAGGTAACGCTGGCCTTCCTGCACGAAGGTCCAGGCGTTCTGCACGACCTGGATGTAGCTGTCCAGCGGGTAGTAGACGACGGCTTCGCTGTTATGCGGGTTGATCACTTGGATCATCGAGAACGACTGGTTGAAGGCGTTGATGTTCCAGGCGATTTCCGACTCCACCTCCCAGCCTTCGGGCGCGAGCACGCGGTAGGCCGGCATCTGGTTCTCGTGGGGGTCGGTGATGATGTGTGGCCTGAGTTCCAGTGTTTCGGGCATGCCCCGCGCCGCGATCAACGGGCCGTGATCGTCCGGGGGAATCGCCTGGGGCTGCGGTTGTTCCTGGGGCTGATGCGGCTGGGTTTGTGGCTGAAGCCCGCGGTTGGGCAGGCGGTCTTCGGCGGGCGGCTTGGGGGCTTCGGCTTGCTCAGCAGGGCCGCCCGCGCCGGTGATGGTCAGCGTGTACGCCCCGGTCTCCTGGCTGACCTGGCTGGTGACGATGACGGTGTACTGGCCGGTCTGGTCAATCCCCAGGGTCAGCCTCGCGTGCTGCGAGGAGCCTTCGAAGTCGTCGTTGTCGAACTGCTGGCCGTTAGGTGCCAGCACAATCAGGTAAGGGTTAAACGCATCGGACGCCAGGTCTACTTGCAGACGCTGACCCTGCTCAAGCTCCAAGGGCGTGAGGTCGTAGTACTCCCCCTGAGGGAGTTGAGGGTCTTCGGCGTTCAGCGTGCCGGTGTGGGTTTGCTGCGCAACGGCAGTGAATGCGGTCGCGGCACAGGTAAGAAAGCCAAGGGCCAGGGCGGTCGGTCGGTGCATGATGGGTCTCCTGCTGCACTGGCGTCAGACGCACGGGCGGTGACGGAGTTCCCGTGGCGGGGGGTTACCAACTGAATAGCCGGGCGTGGGGCAGCACCCCTTCGGACTCGACCACCAAGCGTTGATAGCCCAGGTTGTCACCCGCCGAGACCGTCTCCCGGCCGTCTTCCGCAGTGCCCGCGGGTGAGACGAGTTCCTGGCGGTAGCGCTCGTGGATGTAGCTGGTGAACTCCAGGACGCTCATCCCGCCGTCGTTGTTGGTGTCGGCTTCGTTGCGTCGTTCGAGCATGGCCTCGGCCATGAAGTGGGCGAGGTATCCGCCGGCCCGGAACTTGGGCGCGGTCACCGACTCGACGTTGTGCGGGCTGCTGAACAGCGCCAGTCGGCCTGGGCCCGCGAGGTCTTTGCCGAACCCGCCGGAGTAGCAGGAGTCCAGGATGACCAGGACGTTGCCCTGGTTGATGCTGTTGAGCATCGACGCCAGGTCATCATCCAGCAGGATGCGGTCGGACATGACGATCGCTTCATCGTGGCGGTCGGGCTCGAAGGCGTTGGCTTCACGCAGGGGCACGCGGGTGCCGTGGCCGGAGAAGAAGAACACGAACAGGTCATCGGGGCCCATCTGCGCGGCCTGGCGTTCGATCGCCGCCCGGACGTTGGCGAGCGTAGCGTCCCGGTCCATCAGCAGTTCGCCGAACTGGGCGGGCATCCCGGCCCCGTTCAGGCAGCTGTCGTAGGCCTTGCGTGCATCGTCGGCACACAGCGGCAGGTCGCTGGCGCCGATCTCCGAGTAGTCGGTGATCCCCACGAACACGCCACGGACCGTGCCACGGGGCCGATCGTTGTTGGCCGGCGGCTGGTTGCCGTTGCCCAGCACCGCGTCGCGTTCCAAGGCGATGCGGTAGGCGCCGGTTTCGTGGGCGGCGTAGCTGGTGGCGGCGATGGTGTACGTGCCGGTCTCGGTCAGTTCCATCTCGACGCGGGACCGGCGGATGTTGCCCTCCCAGTCGTCGTTCTGGGTCACCGCGCCCGAGGGTGCGAGCACGATCAGGTAGGTGTCAAAGTCGTCGGCGGTGAGATCGACCGCGATAGTGTCGCCGGCGGTGGCGTCGAACGTGAAGGTGTCGACGTACTCGCCGTTTTCGAGGGTTTCGTCGCCCTCCGCCAGGGTGCCGGCCAGGGTTTCGCCGACCTCTTCGACCTGCGCGGGGGCCACGCTTTGACCGCGGTTAAGCGAGACGGTGTAGCTGCCGGTTTCGCCTTCCTTGTAGCTGGTAACCCAGATCTCGTACGTGCCGGGGAGGGTGACGTCGTACTCGATCTGAGAGATGGTGGTCTGGCCGTTGTGGTCGTCGTTTTCGGTTTGCTCGTCGTTGGGGTCGACCAGCACGAGGTAGGTATCAAACTCGCTGGAGGTCAGGGTCAGCGTGAGGTGTTCGCCGGGCTCGGCATCGAACTCGAAGATGTCGTAGTACTCGCCGCCACGGAGGGTGGTATCGCCGTCCGCGAGCTCGCCGTTGAGGGTTTCGTTGTTGTCGGTGTCGGCGCGGGCGGCGGCGTTGGAGGACGCGCCGCCGGTGGTGGTGATTTCCAGTTCGTAATCGCCGGTGGACGCCGCGGCGTAGCTGGTGACGACGACGAGGTACTCGCCGGATTCCTCTGCGGTCAGGTCCAGCCGGGACCGACGGGTGGAGCCTTCGTAGTCGTCGTTGTTCTCGGCACCGCCGGATGGGCTGATGACGGCGACCCAGGTATCAAAGTCGCTGGAGGTCAGGTCGGCGGAGAAGGTCTGGCCCTGGGTGAGGGTCAGTGGATAGGTGTCGTAGTATTCACCGTCGTCGAGGGTCGGGTCGGAGTCTTCGAGCCGACCGGCGTAGGTCTCGCGGGTGGCTTGCGAGCCGGGGCCTGCGTCGTCGATACCCAGAGTGATGTTGCCCAGCGCGAGTTCGTAGTTGCCGGTTTCATCGCCCCGGTAGCTGGTGACGAAGATGGAGTACGTGCCGGTCTCGGGCAGGACGAGGTCCAGGTGCGAGTGCGACCGCGAGCCTTCGTGGTCGTCGTTCTGCCAGGCGTCTTCGCCTTCGTTATGCAGCAGGAGCAGGTAGGTGTCGAAATCATCGGACCGCACATCGAGCGTGACGGTTTGGCCGGCTTGGCCGGAGAAGCTGTAGAGGTCAAACCGGCGGTTGTCGGTGAGGATTTCGTCCGACATCGCCAGGTCGCCGCGGACGGTATCGCTGGCGCCCCCGCCGGCTTGTGCGGCTCCGCCGAGCCCCGTGACACGGATCTCGTAGGCTCCGGTCTCTTCGCGGCCGTAGCTGGAGGCGTAGATCGTCCAGGTGCCCGTCTCGGTGATCTGCATCTGGATATGGCTGTTGGTGCCCAGGCCTTCGCCGTCGTCGTTCTGCGTGAACTCCTGGCCGGGCGACGCCAGGATCAGGTAGGTGTCAAACGCTTCGGAGGTCATGTCGATCGTGACCAGCTCGCCAGCCTGGGCGACGAAGGTGTGGGTGTCGTAGTACTCGTCGTTGTTGGAGAGTTGCGGGTCCCCGGGCTCCAGCCGACCGGTGAAGGTCCGTTGGTCCCCGGCGAGGAACCCCGGCTCGTTCTGCCCGGCGGGCGCGTAGACGCGGACGCTGGCCGAGTAGGCGCCGGTTTCGTTGGCCGCGTAGCTGGTGACGATGAAGCGGTGGACGCCTGCTTCCTCCACCACCATGTCGACGCGCGAGTGCTGGGTTGAGCCTTCAAAGTCGTCGTTTTCTTGTTGTTCTCCGCTGGGCGAGACGACCATGGCATAGGTGTCGAAGTTCGCGGAGTTCACGTCGAAGATCAGCCGTTGCCCCGGCTGCAGCTCCAGCTCAAACCCGTTGGGCCCGGTGTAATTGTCGTAGAACTCGCCGCCGGTGAGCTGGGTGTCCTGCTTGTTGAGCTGGCCTTCGATTTCAAAGGAATGCAGCAGGCCCGCTTCAGGGCCCATCGCCGCGGGGCCAGCTGGGGCGTCGGGCCCGGCCTGGCCGGCTTGGGGCTGAGCGCCTTCAACCGTCAGCGCGTAGTCGCCGGTCTCGCCTTGGGCATAGCTGGTGACCGACACCCGCATCTCGCCGGTGGCTGCGGCGGTAAACGTCACGAGTGAGCGGGAGGTTGAGCCTTCGTAGTCGTCGTTGTCGATCTGGTCGGCGCTGGGCGGCACGACGATCAGGTAGGTATCAAAGTCCGTCGAGTTCAAGTCGACCGTGACCTGCTGGCCGGCGGTCACGTTGAACGTGTAGCGGTCTACGAACTCGCCGTTTCTCAACGTTTGATCGCCCTCGGCGAGCGTGCCGACGTGCATCTGGGCTTGCGCCAGCGCGGGCAGCATGAGGGCAGAGAACAAGGTGACGAGGTGAGTTTGAATCAGGCTGCGCATGGCACCCTCCCTATAGATTCAGATAAACACACAAACCGCTTCGGGTTGGCCTCGGCCGTCGGATGGACGCCCGGGCCTGTAGAAGAGTTTCCGACAACTTTTGTGATAACCGGCCACGCTTGTTCTGGCAAGCGTTCAAAGTGAGGATTGGAAGAATGTTGGGGCCGATCCGCACCGCCCCAACGGGATTAGTCCGCTTGCGATGCTTCGATCATCGTTTGGATCGCGGGCCACGCCACATCCACCGGCAATGCAAACGTCGCGACGCGCTCTGCCCGGGCGATGTTGATCCCCAGCAACTCGCCGGCAATGTTCAGCACCGGCCCGCCGCAGTCCTTGGGGTGGATCGCGGTGTCGTGCTGGATCACACGGGCAAAGTGGTCGCGCCGATCGGAAAGCTCGCCGTGCAGCGGGTGGTTGCGCTCCCCGTCTCCTGCCTGGGAAAGCTCGACCGAAAGCGTCATCTCTTTGCCCTGACGGAGCACCAGCACCTCGACCGCTTCACCCGCCCAGTGCGTGGACAACGCTTCGGCGATGTGCTGGACCGTAGTCACCGCGGTTTCGCCGACCCGGATGATGATGTCGCCCTGCTGCATGCCCGCGCGTTCTGCGCCCCGGTTGGGTACCACCCGACGCACCAGCACACCCTGCTCGACCGACTCGGGCTGTACCCCCAGCAGCAGTCGGCCGCCCCGGATCTGGCGCTCGCTGGCCGAGACCACACCGACGGCTTCGGGCCAGGTGTTCTGGCCGACGGTGATGACCCAGGTGCCCACCGGCACGGGCTCGGCTTCGGGCTTGTCTTCATCGCCTTCGGTCACTTGATCCAGCTCCGGCCAGGTCACCGCGGGGATGCTGTCATCATCGACCCAAAGCAACGCCAGGTCGGTCGACCGGTCTTCGGTCAACCGCTCGGCGACCAGTTCGCGGCCATCATGCAAACGCACCGTGATCTGGCCATCGGTCAACTCCGAGGCCTTTGTGACGAGGTAGCCCCGCCCGTCGACCACGGTCCCCAGGCCGGTCAGCCGACGATCGCAACGCACCTCCACCACGCTCTGATACGCGTCGCTGATGACAGACTCAAACGAACGAAGCACATCTCGGCCACCCATGAACAGGTCGCGGTCCAGTCGCTCGCTCTGGGCGAACGCGGCGGGGCTGAAAAGGAGCAAGCCCACAGCGAGCAGGCGGCAAAAAGCGGTTTGGCGTAGGTCGGTATGCATAAGGCTCAGGTGTTTAAAAGTGAAGCGGAAGCAGGCGAATCCAATCAAGCGGGCTTATTGGCCAAGCGTCAGCCGGACCCGTCGGGGCTCGGCGTCATCGCTGTTGGCGATCACCGTGACGAAGACTTCATCGCCCGGGCGCAGGTGATCGAGGGTGTCTTCGATGTCCTCTGCGGTTTCGATCGGCTGGCCCTCGACCGTCAGGAGGGTCTCGCCGGCGAACAGCGGGGCGGTGATGGCGGGGCCGCGCTCGGGGATGTCATCGATGAGCATGCCCGGTTGCTCGGTTTCCGTGAGGCGCAGGCCGAGGTTGGCGTCGCCCCGTCCGGCGCGGGCTCCCCAGAGTTCGCTATCGACGAGCCGACCCCAGGTGTGCAGGTAGGTGCCGATGGGGATGTGGTAGTTGGCGTTGGAAGAGGAGGCGATGCGTGAGTGGATGCCGATCACGCGGCCGTGCAGGTCGAACAGCGGGCCGCCCGAGTCGCCGTGGACGACGCTGCAGTCGGTGTGCAGGACGCGCGCGGAGGCGGAGACGAGTCGGCCGAGCCGAGTGACGACGGAGCGATCACGATCGAATCCGCCGGGATGCCCCAGGGCCAGGACGTAGTCGCCGACCTGGACATCGCTCATTTGGCCGATCGGTGCGTGGGGCCAGCCGCCTTCGGGCGCGTCGTCGGTGATCTTGCACAGGCCCGAGTCGATGCGTTCGTTGTGGCCCAGGGAGATGCCCCGGACCGAAGAGCCGTCGGGGAAGAAGAACTCCAGGCGTCGGCCGGGCTCTTCAAAGACGTGGCCGGCGGTCAGGACGTACCCATCGGGAGAAACGATGACGCCCGATCCGGTGCCTCGGCCGGTGGAGACGCAGACCGTGGCGGGCTCGATGCGTTGGACCAGCTGGATCACGTGGTCCTGCAGGGCCTGCAGGTCGCTGGGGGACCGCGGCGCGGGGGCAGCGAAGACCTCCGCCAGGCTTGTTTCGAAGGCTGGTTCGGGCAGCACCTCGGGGGTGTCGGGCCGATGAATTGCGTCTAATTCTTTTTCAGACAGTGCGTTAGGGCAAAGAAGGGCGACAGCAAGGCCGGCGGACAGGCTGAGCGTGAGGGGTCGCCGGAAGGCAAAACGGGTAGGCATAAACACTCCAGATCGACGGAAGCAGTGAGGCCGACTCTACTTTCGTCCATTTTCCGGGGTGAAAGCAAGGGTCAGGCGGTGATTTTTCCCACGTTCTTACGTATCTTTGGCGTGTTGGATTGCCTGAGAGAAGGATTCTTGAAAAATTTACCTGAGGTTGGGTTGTGGACCTTGAAAAATGTCTCTACACTGATGCGTTCGCGGCATCGGGGTCGCGACGCGCGATCGGGAAGGCCAACCGCCCAGCGGCTCACCGACAATATGCGAATCTGACCTAACTGACACCCACCTCCCTCGAGGACGTCGATGCAGCTGCAATCTGTGCGTGACTTCTCGAAGCGCGGCGACGCGCTGGACATTCCCAACCTCGTCGATGTGCAGAGTGCCGCTTACGAGCGCTTCCTGCAACTCGAAAAGCCTGCAGAGGAGCGCGACCCCTACCTGGGGCTGGACTCCCTGCTCCGCGAGGTTTTCCCCATCGTCTCTTACGACGGCAACATGCAGGTCGAGTACGTCCGGTACGAACTCGATGAGCCTCGGTATACCCCCGAGGAATGTAAGGAGCTACGGCTCACTTACGGCCTGCCGTTCCGCGTGCGGGTCCGCTTCGTCCGTAAGGACGTCTCGGAGATCCCCGAAGAAGACATCTACCTCGGCGAAGTGCCGATCCTCCTCGGCGGCGGCGAGTTCATCGTCAACGGTGCCGAGCGCGTGATCGTCAATCAGCTTCACCGCTCGCCCGGCGTGGACTTCTCCATCGCCAGCGATGAAGGCGACCGCCCGTTGCACTCGGCCCGCATCATCCCCGAGCGCGGCAGCTGGATCGAGCTGGAGGTCACCAAGAAAGATGTGCTGACCATGCGCATCGACCAGTCGACCAAGATCCCCGCGGTCACCTTCCTCCGCGCCATCGACGAGAACTTCTCCGACACGCACAAGCTGTTGGACCTGTTCTACGGCGTCAAGACGATCAAGGCCAAGGACCTCAAGCCCGACCACTTCGTGGCGGCGCCGATCATCGACACCGACACCGGTGAAGAACTTGTCCCCGTTGGCGGGCAGGTCGGCGACGCGATCGAGATGGTGCTCGCGTCTTCCATCAAGGAAGTCGAGATCGTCAACGACCCGTCGGACATGTTGATCCTCAACACGTTCGCCGAGGAGAAGAGCGCGTTTGCAGGCTTGGAAGGCCTGGACGTCACCGAGCACGAGTCCGCGCTGCTGGCGTTGTACGCCCGCCTGCGTCCGGGCAACCCGCCTCAGGTCGATAAGGCCCGCGACCTGTTCGCGGAGAAGTTCTTTGATGAGAACCGCTACCGCCTGGGTAAGGTCGGCCGGTTCCGCATCAACCGGAAGTTTGACATCAACACCGATGAGTCCGAAATGGCGCTCTCGGCTGAAGACTTCCTGAAGGTCATCCAGTACATGCTGGACCTGCGTGCCGGCGGCCGGAACCACGCCCATGTCGATGACATCGACCACCTGGGCAACCGCCGTCTGCGGACGCTGGACGAGCTGGCGGTCGAGGAGATGCGCAAGGGCTTCCTCAAGCTCCGCCGGACCGTGCAGGAGCGGATGACCAACAAGGACCCCGACGAGCTGGCGAAGATCAGCGACCTGGTCAACAGCAAGTCGATCAGCTCGGCGATCGACCACTTCTTCGGCCGAAGCGAGCTGTCGCAGGTCGTCGACCAGACCAACCCGCTGTCGCAGCTGACCCACGAGCGTCGCCTTTCGGCGTTGGGCCCCGGCGGCCTTAACCGCAAGCGTGCGGGCTTTGAGGTCCGCGACGTGCACATCTCGCACTACGGCCGGGTCTGCCCGATCGAAACGCCTGAAGGCACCAACATCGGCCTGATCGTGTCGCTGGGGATCTACTCCAAGATCGACGAGTACGGCTTCCTGCAGACGCCTTACCGTCAGATCAAGGAAGGCAAGATCGTCGAAGGCAAGAAGGGCATCACCTACCTCCGGGCCGACGAAGAGCTCCGCGCAACGCTGGCGCCGACCGATGCACTGAACATCGACGGCACGCTCCGTGACGGCACGCTGCTGGCCCGCGTCGACGGCGACCTCACCACCGTCTCGCCCAGCGAGATCGACTACGTCGACGTCTCGCCGAAGCAGGTTGTGGGTGTGTCCGCAGCGTTGATCCCCTTCCTCGAACACGACGACGCCAACCGTGCGTTGATGGGTTCGAACATGCAACGCCAGGCGGTGCCGCTGATCAAGACGCAGCCCCCGTGTGTCGCGACCGGCATGGAAAAGGAAGTGCCCAAGTACTCGGGCATGGTCGTCCGGGCGAAGAACGCCGGCACCGTGACCTACGTCGACGCCCAGCGCATCGTCGTGGACAACGCCGACGAGTACGTCCTGAAGAAGATGGTCGGCCTGAACGAGCGGACCACGCAGAACCAAAAGCCCATCGTGAACCTCGGCGACAAGGTCAAGAAAGACCAGATCATCGCCGACGGTGCCGCGACCAAGCTGGGTGAGTTGGCGCTGGGAAAGAACTGCCTCGTGGCCTTCTCGACCTTCGACGGCTACAACTTCGAAGACGCCATCGTCATCAACGAACGCATGGTGAAGGAAGACACGTTCACCTCGATCCACATCGAGGAGTTCGATGTCGAGATCCGCGAAACCAAGCTCGGCCGGGAAGAGTTCACCGCGGACATCCCCAACGTCAGCGAGAAGCAACTGGCTCGCCTCGATGAGGCGGGGATCATCCAGATCGGTTCGTACATCCGCCCGGGTGACGTGCTGGTCGGTAAGGTCAGCCCCAAGAGCAAGAGCGAGCTGACCCCCGAAGAGAAGCTGCTGCACGCGATCTTTGGCCGGGCCGGTGAGGATGTGAAGAACGACTCGCTGGAAGTGCCCTCGGGCGTCGAAGGCGTCGTGATCGGTGCGAAGCGGTTCTCGCGTCGGATGCACTTGAACGACGACCAGAAGAAGCAGCTCCGCCGGGAGATGCGTGAGTACGAAGCCGAGATGGACGAACGCTCCTGCGAGCTGTTCCGCCAGATGGTTCAGTCTGTGAACGAGCTGGTCGGCACCGAGATGGTCGACCCGTCGACGCGTCAGAAGGTTGGCCAAAGCGACATCACCGAAGTCGTCATGGAACAGATCGGCGACTTTGACCCGGCCTGGATCAAGGGCTCCAAGGCGATCCGCGAAGAAGCGATCCAAGTGTACGACGCGTTCTGGCCTCGTATTGAAGCGGTCAGCAAGGAGAAGGAGCGTCGCTTGGCGCACATGAAGCGTGGCGACGAGCTGCCTTCGGGTGTGCTGGAGATGGTCAAGATCTACATCGCCACCAAGCGTCAGCTTTCGGTCGGCGACAAGATGGCCGGCCGCCACGGCAACAAGGGTGTCATCGCCCGGATCGTGCCCGAAGAGGACATGCCGTTCCTCGAGGACGGCACGACCGTCGACATCCTGCTGAACCCGCTGGGCGTGCCTTCCCGAATGAACGTCGGGCAGATCCTCGAAACCCACTTGGGTTGGGCCTGCGGTGTCATGGGCTACCAGGCCCGCACGCCGGTGTTCGACGGGGCGACCGAAGCGGAAATCTTCCAGGCGATCGAAGAGGCCAACGCCTACGTCGATCAGCGGATGGAAGAAACCCAAGGCCGTCACGGCGACCGTGAGATCCTCGCGAAGATGCCGCCTTCGGCCAAGGTGCAACTGCACGACGGCCGGACCGGTGAGCCGTTCGACCAGCTCACGACCGTCGGTCACATGTACATGCTCAAGCTGCACCACCTCGTGGATGACAAGATCCACGCCCGTGCGACCGGGCCGTACAGCCTCATTACCCAGCAGCCGCTGGGCGGTAAGGCCCGGACCGGTGGCCAGCGTTTCGGGGAGATGGAAGTCTGGGCCGTGGAAGCCTATGGCGCCGCTTACATCCTCCAAGAGCTGCTGACGGTGAAGTCCGACGATGTGGAAGGCCGGACCAAGATTTACGAATCGATGGTCAAGGGCACCAACACCCTCGAGGCTGGTATGCCCGTCGCGTTTGACGTGCTCTGCAACGAGGTGAAGGGCCTGGGCCTGAACATCACCCTCGAGAAGGCTGAACTCGAAGGCGCCTCGCTGCTCTAAAACGCTTCGGCGTTTTCCGTCCCACGCGTCTTCGGACGCGCGTTTCCCTGTTCCTTTTTTACGCACCGCCAATCGGAGCGTCTCAAGATATGGCCGAACTGCTCTACGACCGCGTGAACGACTACGCCTCGGTGAAGATCAACCTCGCCAGCCCGAGCGATATCCGCTCGTGGTCCTTCGGTGAGGTCAAGAAGCCCGAGACGATCAACTACCGCACCTACCGCCCTGAAAAGGACGGCCTGTTCTGCGAACGGATCTTCGGGCCCGAACGCGACTACGAGTGTGCCTGTGGCAAGTACAAGGGCACCAAGTACAAGGGCATCATCTGCGACCGCTGCGGCGTCAAGGTCACGCACTCCCGCGTCCGCCGGAAGCGCATGGGCCACATCAACCTGGCCGCGCCCATCGTCCACATCTGGTTCTTCAAGGCCATCCCCAGCCACATGGGCAACCTGTTGGCGATGAAGACCAGCGACATCGAAAAGGTCGTCTACTTCCAGGACTACGTCGTCACCGACGCCGGCGATACCCCGCTGAAGCACCAGCAGGTGCTGACCGAGGACGAGTACCGCAAGGCGCTGGAAGACTACGGCCGTGGCTTCAAGGCCATGATGGGTGCCGAGGCGGTCAAGGAACTGCTGCTGCAGATGGACCTCAATGCCGTCGCCGCCGAGCTGCGTGAAGGCCTGGCCAACACCCGCAGCAAGCAGAAGATCAAGGACCTGTCCAAGCGTCTGAAGCTGGTCGAGCAGATCCGCAACAGCGAGAACGACCCGTCGTGGGTGGTCATGGACGTGATCCCCGTGATCCCGCCGGACCTGCGTCCGTTGGTGCTGCTGGAGTCGGGCAACTTCGCCACCAGCGACCTCAACGACCTGTACCGCCGGATCATCAACCGCAACAACCGCTTGAAGAAGCTGATGGACCTCAACGCCCCTGAGGTCATCATCCGTAACGAGAAGCGGATGCTTCAGCAGTCGGTGGACGCGCTGTTCGACAACGGCCGCTGCCGCCGCCCGGTGCTGGGCTCCAGCAACCGCCCGCTCAAGTCGCTGACCGACATGATCAAGGGCAAGCAGGGCCGGTTCCGTGAGAACCTGCTGGGCAAGCGTGTCGACTACTCCGCGCGTTCGGTCATCGTCGTCGGCCCGGAGCTCAAGCTGCACCAGTGTGGCCTGCCCAAGAAGATCGCGTTGGAGCTCTTCCAGCCGTTCATCATCCGCAAGCTCAAGGAGCACGGCCTGGTCGACACGATCAAGTCGGCCAAGAAGATGCTCGAGCGGCGTGACCCGGAAGTCTGGGACGTCCTCGAAGAGGTGATCTACCAGCACCCGGTGCTGTTGAACCGTGCCCCCACCCTGCACCGCATGGGCATCCAGGCCTTTGAGCCGGTGCTCGTGGAAGGCAACGCGATCCGCATCCACCCGCTGGTGTGTACCGGCTTCAACGCCGACTTCGACGGTGACCAGATGGCGGTCCACCTGCCGCTGTCCGTCGAGGCCCAGGCCGAGGCGCACATCCTGATGCTCGCGCCGCACAACATCTTCTCGCCGGCCAACGGCGAGCCGATCATCTCGCCGTCGCAGGACATCCTGCTGGGCGTGTACTTCATGACCATGGTGCGGGCCGACGCCGAGCAGAACATCGAGAAGGTCCGCCGGTTCTCCAGCCCGTTCGAGGCGATCACCGCCTACGACCAGGGCCAGATCAACCTCCGCGAGCCGGTGGCGGTGCGTCTGCCCAAGGGCCGCTGGGCCGACCTGGTCAGCGACCAGAAGGGCTCGGTCGAGCAGTTCCCCGACAACCACCGGATCGTCACGACCGCCGGCCGGTTGATGTTCAACGAAGTCCTGCCCGAAGGCATGCACTTCTACAACTGTGCTCTGGGCAGCAAGGGCTGCTCGCGTGTGATCGACGACACCTACGACCGTTCGGGTCGACCGGCGACGATCGACCTGCTGGACTCGATGAAGGCCTTGGGCTTCAAGCACTCGACGCTGTCGGGCTTGTCCTTCGCCATCACCGACCTGCGTATCCCCGCGGCCAAGGCCGACCTGATCGACTCGACGCAGAAGCGCGTCAACCGTGTCGAAAAGGCCTACATGGCCGGTGCGATCACCGAGCGCGAACGCTACAACCAGCTGCTGGACCTGTGGACCCACTGTCGTGAAGAGGTCACCAAGGCCCTGCTGCACGAAATCCGTCACGACCGCCGGGACGAGAACTACGCCCAGGTTTCGGTCGATGAAAAGGACAAGGGCAAGCTGGTCGACAACCCGGTGTTCATCTTCTCCAAGGACGCATCGGGCGCCCGTGGTAACGTCAGCCAGATCCAGCAGCTTGCGGGGATGCGTGGCCTGATGTCCAAGCCTTCGGGTGAGATCATCGAGACACCCATTAAGGCCAACGCCCGTGAAGGCATGTCCGTTCTGGAGTACTTCTCCTCGACGCACGGTGCTCGTAAGGGCCTGGCCGACACCGCACTGAAGACCGCCGACTCGGGTTACCTGACCCGTAAGCTCGCCGACGTCGCCCAGAACGCCTTCGTGTCCGAGTTCGACTCGGGCAGCACGCAAGGCATCACCAAGCGGGCGATCTACAAGGGTGAAGAAGTCGACGTGCCGCTGCGTGACCGGATCTTTGGCCGGGTTGCTGCCGAGACGATCATGAACCCGATTACGGACATGACTATCGTCGCCGCCAACGACCTGATCACCATGGATGCCGCGTTGCAGATCGAAGCCCTGGGCATCGATGCGGTGACCGTGCGTTCGCCGCTGACGACCGAAAGCCAGTTCGGCTGCTCGGTGCTGGACTACGGCATGGACCTGGCGACCGGCAAGCTGGTCGAAGAAGGCACCGCGATCG
The DNA here is from genome assembly GCA_965230305.1 of Phycisphaeraceae bacterium. GTDB lineage: Bacteria > Planctomycetota > Phycisphaerae > Phycisphaerales > Phycisphaeraceae. The sequence continues at coordinate 2,194,889 of OZ245998.1, forward strand.
GCATCGTGGCGGCCCAGTCCATCGGCGAGCCGGGCACCCAGCTCACCATGCGTACGTTCCACACCGGCGGCGTCGCGACCACCGCGACGATCGACAACAAGTACATCGCCAGCCAATCCGGCACCATCGAGATCCGCGACTGTAACGAGGTCGACGCCCAGGACGACGACGGCAACGACGTCACGGTCGCCCTGAAGCGTAACGGTGAGGTCATCGTCCAGGACGCCAAGGGCCGCGAGCTTGAGAAGTTCAAGGTCCAGTACGGTGCTTACCTGCACGTCAAGACCGGCGACAAGGTCAAGAAGGGCCAGACGCTGGTCAACTGGGACCCCCACCGGACCCCGATCCTCGCCGAGAAGGCCGGCCGGATCCGCTTCGAGGACATCGTGGCGGGCGAGACCGTCCGCACCGAGACCGCCGGCGACGTGTCGCTGCTGGTCGTCATCGAGCACAAGGGCGAGATGCACCCGCGGATCGTCATCGAAGACAATGAAGGCAAGATCCTCGACTTCCACTACCTCCCGGCCAAGGCCCGTATCGAGGTCAAGGAAGGCGACCAGATCGAGGCCGGCAAGATGCTCGCGCGTCAGCCCAAGGAAGCGACCGGCTCGTCCGACATCGTCGGTGGTCTGCCCCGAGTCACCGAGATCTTCGAAGCCCGTAAGCCCAAGGACGCGGCCGTCATGGCTGAGGTCTCCGGCTCGGTTGAGATCCGTTCGGACAAGCGGAAGGGCAAGATGACCATCATCGTCAAGTCCGAGCTGGGCGAGGTCGAGCACCACGTGCCGCAGGACCGCCACCTGTTGGTGCACACCGGCGACATCGTCTCCTCCGGCGACCCGTTGATCGACGGCCCGATGGTCCCGCAGGACATCCTGCGGATCCGCGGCGAAGAGTCGCTTTACCAGTACCTGCTGGAAGAGGTCCAGAACGTCTACCGTGCTCAGGGCGTGCCCATCAACGACAAGCACATCGAGGTCATCCTCGCCCAGATGCTCCGGAAGGTGAAGATCGAAAGCCCCGGCGACACCGACCTGCTGCCCAACGAAGTCGTCGACAAGTGGCGCTTCAAGCAGGCCAACCTCAAGGCCGCCCGGTCCGCGAAGATCAAGGACCCCGGCGACAGCAACCTGCCGATCGGGCACGTCCTCACCAAGGACGAGCTCAAGGACCTCAACGCCAAGCTCGAGGTCGACGGCAAGGCCACGCCGACCGTTTCCCGCTGCAAGCCGTCCACCGGTCGGACCCTGCTGCTGGGGATCACCAAGGCGTCGCTGCAGTCCGAGTCGTTCCTCTCGGGTGCGTCCTTCCAGGAAACCACGAAGGTGCTCACCGAAGCCGCCCTGGCCGGCAAGTCCGACCCGCTGGACGGCCTCAAGGAGAACGTCCTGCTCGGCCACCTCATCCCTGTCGGTACCGGCTTCAAGGACTACCAGGGCGTCGGCGTCGAGAAGCTCGCCGAGCCCCCGGCCAGCGAGATGCCCAGCCTCGAGGAAGAGCTCGAAGAAGCCGCAGCGTTCGCCGAAGCCGCTGGCGCGGAGAACCCCGAAGAGATCACCTCGACCATCGGCGAGTCCCGCTTGGTCGCTCAGCTCCTCGGCGAAGACCTGGGCAAGAAGTAAGCCCACCCACAACCCGATTCACAAGAGCCCTGCACGCGCAACGTGCGGGGCTTTTTCATGTCGCTAAGTGCGCGCATAAAACAACCCTGTACCGATGGGCACAGGGTTGCGTGGGATGCTTGGCTTAGGCCGCGACGGGTTCGAAGCCCGAGCAGCCGCTGGTGGCGGTGACGACCAGTTGCAGGGGTTCGTGAGTCGGGTGGCCACACTCTTCGGTGAAGTCTTCGGGCGCCTGCTTGGAGGTGCGGATCTGGACGAGCTTGGGCTCGTTGGGATGTTCTTCGCCGAAGTGCTTGCACAGGCCGCACTGGCCTTGTTCGATGGTGTTCATGTCGGGCTCCTTGGAGACGGGTGTTGGTGGCTTACTTTTGCACTCTAGACACCGATCGGGCCGGCATGGCGTGGGGGTTAAGCACTTTTCAAAATCGATATTTCATCTCAAAAACAACATACAAAACAAGGCAAAACCCCTCGTTTTTTGCCTTAAACAAGGGTTTTGAGCGACATCGAAATAGATTTGAGACACAGCGGCAGTATCAATTTGTCTACCCACGCCTCGGGGATCAACCTATGTGACGCCGCTCCGTCTTAGGACAATTCATTCATCAAGGTTGAGCGGAAGACCTCCAGCGGCGCTTCGCTCCGGGTCCAGCCCTCGAATTGCCCGACCGCCTGACGCACGAACATCTCCGTGCCCTGCACCGTGCCGCAGCCCGCTGCCTCAGCGTCCTTGAGCCAGCGGGTTTGCAGCGGGTTGTAGATCGTGTCGAACGCGACCACGCCGGGCTTCAACGGCGTCGTGTCGGGCATCGGCGTCGCGTCGACGTTCGGCGACATGCCCAGCGGTGTGCAGTTCACGAACACGTCGCAGCAGCTCTTGCCCAGCGCGTCAGGCGACGCAGCGACAACCTGTCCGGGCTCGTCTTTGAACGCTTCGACCAGGGCTTCTGCATTCTGCAGGGTTCGGTTATAGACCACGACCCGAGCGCCCGCGTGCGCCAGCCCCGCGACGATCGCCCGCGCTGCCCCGCCGGCCCCGAGCACGCCGATGCGCACGTCTTTCAAGCCATCGCGTTGGATCCCCATGCCAGCACACAGCGCGTCCAGCGCGCCGGAGTAATCCGTGTTGGTCACGCTCAGGGTTTGGTCATCGCGGACGGTCAAGGTGTTGGCGACGCCGATGCGTTGCGTCAGCGGGTCGATCGTCGCCCCGTGCTCCTCGGCAAACTGCATGAGGTGCTGCTTGTGCGGGATCGTGACGGACGCGCCGCGGAAGTGCAGGGGGGCGCAGTCGAGCCAGGTGGCGACGGTGGCTTTGAAGGATTCGTAGGCGTCGGCGATGGGCATGGGCAGGTAGATGCCGTCGAAGCCGGTGGCGTCGAAGCCGGCGTTGTGGATCGCGGGCGACATCGAGTGGCCGACCGGCCAGCCGATGATGCCGAAGACGCGGGTGTCGCGTGTTTGCGCATCCCAGCGGTAGCGGTCTTTGAGCTCCCGGATCGTCGGCTGCCCGGGCGCGGTGCCGGCATCGGCGTCCAGCGCCGCGAAGGTCAGCAGGTTGCCGAACTTTTTGGCCAGCACGCGCGATGCCAGCCCGAACTCCCCCATGCAGAGCAGGATCATCGGCTTGACCCGTTGGGCGAGCAGTTCGAAGGCTTCGGTGTTGTCCCGCAGCGAGCGCGCCATCCACGCGGCTTTGACGACCCGGCAGCTTGGGACCGCAGCCATCTCCGACAAACGCCGCAACAGGTCGGCGGGGCGGGTTTCAAAATCATGGGTCGACAGGATCAGCCCGCTGGTCTCGGCAGCGGCGTCGATGATCGCGCGGGCCTGGGGGGAACGCTGGTAGGCAGCGAATTCGAAATCGATGTACGCCGGCGGGCGTGGGCCTTCACAAGCGGCGGCGAGCAGCGCGGCCCGGCCGGCGTCGTCCAACGGGGATTGACCCCCTTCGTCTTGCGATCGGCAGGTGAGCACGCAGGGAAGTGGCGACGCATGGACCAGTTGCTGCACCGCCAGGGTGTCCGTGAAGGCATCCACACGCCATTCGATCAGGTCGGCGCCGAGCTCGGCGGCCCGGGTGCCGAAAGCCTGGCTGGCGCTCGGCGAATCGGGGTCTGCGGTAATGGGAACACAAATATGGCTCATCGGCCGCACAGCCTAGCGTGCATGGCCGGGTCCCGGAACTGCAACCCCGTTGCGTCACCGCTTTTCCAAGCGGTGCTAGAATCTCGAACTATGGCTAAGCCTGGCGGGGAGCTGCCTCTCCCAGACATGACCGATGAACAGTTGCTCAGCGCCCACATTGCTGGACGTTCGGGCGCGTACGAAACGCTGGTTCAGCGTTACCGCCAGGAGCTGTTCCATTTTCTGATCCGTTTCTCGGGCAACCGTGCTGCGGCGGAAGACCTGTTCCAGGAGGCGTTCCTGCAGGTGCATATCTCCGCGGGGACCTTTGACCCGACCAAGCGCTTCAAGCCCTGGCTGTTCACGATCGCAGCGAACAAAGCTCGGGACCTGCTCCGGAAAAACACCCGGCAAAAGACCGCTTCGCTGTCGGCGATGCTGGACGCCTCGTCGGACGACGGCCGAACGTTTATTGATCTGCTCGAGGCCGATGTCCCGCTTCCCCCGGCGGATGTGGCCCAGGCCGAGGTCGGCGAACTGGTGCGGGCGGTGGTGGATGAAATGCCGGATCACCTGCGGGAAGTCCTTGTCCTGGCTTATTTTAACAAGATGGCCTACAAGGAAATCGCTGCCATGCTCCACATCCCGCTGGGCACGGTGAAAAGCCGGCTGCACGCTGCGGTGGGCACATTTGCTCAGGTCTGGACCACCCGTTTTGGGCAGTTGGAAGGCCCGGAACTGACCCCCACGGAGCAGGCATGAAAAACGCAAAAAGAACCTATTGTGCCGAACTTAACCCCTGATGTAGCGTAAGACTCAGAGTAGTTCTCTCCATGACCGAACCGATCTCCCCAGACGCTATCGAAATGCCTGACACGCCTGATCTTCCACGAATTACCCCTTTGTCGCCGCAGGATGCGGAAGTGCTGGACGCTTTGATGGCGATCCGTGCCTCAGGGGCTTCGTCCGGGCCGATGCCTTCGGTGGAGCCCGAGCGGGTGGAAAAGGTCGAGGCGCTGCTTGGGCTTCTGGGGCAGGCCGACACGGTGCTGCCCGGCGAAGAGCCTTCGGAAGACCTGGTCCAGCAGACGATGGCCAAGCTCGACGAGGCACGCCAACGGGCGCGTTTCGCAGAGCAGGTTGAGATGCTTTCGACCCCGCAGCCGACGACCGGCGTGGGGATCCGTCAGGTGTTGACGGCTGCGGCGGTGTTTCTGCTGTCGCTGTCGCTGCTGCTCCCGATTCTGGAGCGGAACAAACAGAACGCCTGGAAGACCGAGTGCCAGAACAACCTCAGCCACGCCGGCCGGGCGTTCGGCCAGTACGCGGCCTCCTCTCAGGGCCTGCTGCCTCGCTTGGACACGCAGCCGGGCCAGGACTGGTGGCACATCGGTCAGAACGCAACGGGTGAGCAGCCGCCGCAGGTCGTGCGGTCGAACACCGCCAACCTGCACTTGTTGATCCAGGCCGACCTGATCGCAGCCCGTCAGTTGGCCTGCCCGACCAATCAGTATGCCGACAGCCAGGCGCTGGCGGCCGTCGGCGGCCCGGGGTCGTACGACTGGCACAGCCCGCAGCAGCTTTCGTACTCCTACCAGAACCAGTTCACGCCCGAGCCGATGCGGCTGGATGCGGACCCGTCCATGGCGTTGCTGGCCGACAAGAACCCGATCTTTTTGATCCAGCGTGACCGCTTGGCGATCAACCGCCGGGCCCATGCCCTCAGCGCCAGCGAAGCCCACAACGAACGCGGGCAAAACGTGCTTCTGGCCAGCGGCGGCGTGCTCTGGTCTTCCTCGCCGGTCGTCGATCGTGGCCCGGGGCGTGGCCAGGACAACATCTGGCTGCTTCAGGACGTGGATTTTGACCAGTACCGCGGCAACGAGTACGCCGACGACGGGCTGGACAGCTTCCTGGCACCGTAAAGCGGCTGGACCTTCTCACGTCTGATACCGCCGCAGCGCAGGCCGCGCGCTAGTACACTGCGCCGGTGAATCCCTTCCCCGATCAGCGTGACTTGTACGTCTTAGTGGCCGGCTTGTTGTTGGGGCTGGTGCTGTCGTCTTCGGTCTTAGGCCGCGTGATGCCCGAGCGGTATGAGGCGTTGTTTCTCGGTGCGGTCCAAGAGCGGGAAACGCTGGACGCGTACGTGGCGGAAACCGAAGCGGAAGCGGAATCGCGGATCAGCGAAGGGGTCACCGAAGACGATCTTTTGGCCTACATCGCCAGCCGGGACCTAGCGTTCCGACAGCTCGAGTTGGAGCTGTTGATGGCGGGGCGTGACCACGCCCGTTCGCTGGAGCGTTTGATGACGTCGCTGATCCTGGTGGTTTTGGCGTTGATGGTGGCCGAGGCGATGCTGAGCCCAATCCCCCGTTCGGAAGGGCCCAGTGAAGTCAAGCCTGTGTTCGGTCGGCTCAAAGCAGCGCGGTATGTCGTGTTGGCCGGCTGGCTGGCGCTGGCGGTCTCGCACCCGGGTTTGCTTTTGGCGGGCTTTAACTGGTTGTTTGTGGTGATCCTGCTGGCGGTCGTGTTCGCAGCGGCGTTGGTGCCTTTGGGTCCACGCAAAGATGCCGCGCCTAAATAAAAACGCTCGCCGTCGGAAGTTCAACGGCGAGCGTTTGAATGATTCAATCGCGGGTATTGGCTCAGACGCCCAGCAGGCTGTTGTGGTAGCCCTTGGACACCGCGGGGGTGTCTTCCAGCGGAGCCGGTTCGTGTTCTTCGTCGTCTGAATCCAAGATGACGCCGGGTTCCGCGGCACGAGGCGCGGTGGGGTGCGCAGCGGCGGCGGCGGCGGCACGCATCGCGGCGGGGGCCGGGGCGTCGGCGTTGGTTTCGGGTTTCGCAGCACGGGGCGTGGCATCGTTCACCCGGAGCGGGCGTCCGCCGTACTCTTGGCCGTCCATGGTTTCCTTGGCCTTGATCGCGATCTCGGGCGAAGCGAACTCGACGAAGCCAAAGCCCTTGCTCCGGCCGGTGGCGTGGTCGATGATCACGACCGAACGCGTGACCGGGCCAAGCGTCGAAAACAACTCGACGAGGTCCTGCTCGGTGGTGCTATAAGGGAAGTTCCCGACATAAATGCTGGAGTCATTCATCACAAAAAACCTTTTCAACAAACGGGATCCAAAGGGGGGGTGGGTTGGATCCGGTGACAAGCGCTGGCCAGGCGGGGTTTCGGCCGAGGGGGGAACCCGCAATCAATACACCGGACGGGCGTCCGGTCACGGGTCAACCAAAGTATAGAGGATGAGCAGGTCCAGACAATTGCTATTCTCGACAAAGTTCATACGTGAATGCGACGGCGGGACGTAAGAATTGGATGTTCTTACACAAAGCCTTACCGCCAAACCTGGACTGGCCGATACTCCAAATAGCAAAGCAAGGCCGCTCGGCTGAGCCCTATCCCGACTTCGGACACCCGGTTTGGGGTTGTCCTGTATGAATCAGACGGAGACGCAATGCTCCCGGACCATATCGAGATTGTTCAGCGAACCTGGGAAACGGTTTACCCCCAGAAACAAGCCGCAGCAGACGTGTTCTACGACACGCTGTTTGAGATAGACCCGCCCTTGCGTCGGCTGTTTCCTGGGGACATGGAGCCCCAGAAAAAGAAGCTGATGCACATTATCAACTTGGCGATCTCAAGCCTGCTGAAGTTTGAGGAGATCCGCCCGGCGTTGGAAGCCATGGGGGCTCGGCATGTCGGCTACGGCGTCAGCGATGACATGTATGACACCGTCGGCAACGCGTTGCTGAAGACGCTTGAAACCTTCTTGGCGGAGGACTGGACGCCGGAGGTTCGTGAAGCCTGGATCGACATCTACGGTGCGCTGGTGCACACAATGCTCAAGGGGGCTTCCCAAGACTGGTCGGGCGGCGGATCGTCGCAGCGTGTGGCTTAAGTCAGCGTGGGGTCGGTCAGCCCCAACGAGGCGAAGGCTTTGATCCGGATTTGACAGGCATCGCAGTGCCCGCAGGGTCGGCCTTGGGCGTCCGGGTCGTAGCAGGAATGGGTCATTCGGTAGTCGACGCCCAGGTCCAGGCCGCGCTGGATGATCTCCGGCTTGGTGAGCTTGACCAGCGGCGCGTGGATCGTCATCTGTTTGCCTTCCACGCCTGCCTTTGTGGCGAGGTTGGCCATGACTTCGAAAGCCCGCAGATACTCCGGCCGACAGTCGGGGTAGCCCGAGTAGTCCACCGCGTTGACCCCCAGGAAGATGTCCTGCGCCCCGCAGACTTCCGCAGCGGCCAACGCGTAGCTGAGGAAGATGGTGTTCCTTGCAGGGACATAGGTGACGGGGATGTCGCCCGCCATGGCCTGTTCATCGCGGTCTTTGGGGACCGCGATGCCCGGGTCGGTGAGCGCGCTGCCACCCAGCCCCGCCAGGTCGATGCGGATCAGTCGGTGCGAAGCGGCGCCTAGATGTTGAGCGACGTGCTGCGCCGCGTCGAGCTCGAAGCGGTGGCGTTGGCCGTAGTCAAACGACAGCGCGTGGCATTCGTGCCCAGCGGCTTTTGCCAGGGCGAGCGTGGTGGCCGAGTCCAGGCCGCCGGACAGGAGAACAATGGCAGGCGTGGTCATAGGAAGCGGTGGAGGGTTCAAAAGTTTCAGGGGGTTTCAGGCGGGGTGGCCTCTTGGCTCGGCGGCTTGGGTTGCACCACGAGGGTCTTGGCCACCAGGTCGCAGAAGCGTTGCCGGCGGTAGAACAACATGATGCACAGCAGGGGCAGCCCCAGCAGGTCGATCGGCTTGACCAGTGCGCGGAGCAGGATCCGCCATGCCGAAGGGTTTAAGCCTTCGTAACCCGCCAGGCGGGTCTTGGTGATCATCTTGCCCAGCGACCGGGCGAACAGCAACTCCAGCACGGTCGTGTGCAGCACGTACAGGCCGATCACGGTCAGCCCCGGGAGCAGTTTTTCGACTTCCGGGGCGCGCCCCTGGCCGGGCCAGTACTCGACCAGCGTTTCCCAAGGCGTGTCCATCACGTAGAGCACGAACAACACCGGCGGCGTTAGGTCGATCAGCCCCGCCAGTACCCGCTTGGACAACGGCGCAAACTCCAGCGCGTCGGGCAGACGCACGCGGTCTTGTCGGACTTCGGCGGGCCAGATCACCAGCACGACCGCGGTCGCGATCACCAGCACCGCGACCAGGATGATGAAGTCCAGTTGACGCTCGAACGCGGAGACCGTGTGCACGATCAACGGCGGCATGGGTTTGGCTTGCCCCAGCAGGTCGATGCGCTGGTGCTCCCAGCGTGCAGCGGTCGGGTCGGCCGGCGCGTTGCGCGGCGCTGCGAGGACCTGCGCGGCGTTGGGCCCGTCGGCCTGCAGGGTCCAGGGCGAGTCCGACGGCAGATCAAAGCCTGCGGTGGTCAATGGCTGCAGCCCCAGGTCGTCCAGCCGGGACAGGTGTACGGTCAGTTGACGGGCTGAGGGGTCGGCGACCGCCAGGATGATCTGCCGATCGATCCGGGTCGCTGCGAGCCCCATGCCTTGCGGTGCGGTGTGCTGCTCGATCCGCCAAAGATGCACGGACTGCTCGGCGGGCACGGGGTGCCAGACCGTCAGCGTGTCTTCCTCGGCCATCAGCACGGTGGGCAACGCCTGGTTGGGGGTGTTCAGCAGCAGAGCCTGCGCTTCGCTGGGGATCGGCGTGGGTGTGGGGACCACCGACCATCGGCCACGATCAAAACGCAGCAGCAGGTCCGCCGGCGGCTCGGGCAGGGGCTTGGGCAGCTTGGACGCGACAGGGCGTGTGGGTGGGTTTGGGGCTTGCGGGTTCAGGTCGATGCCGGGCGGCAATCCAAGTGCGATCAGCAGGCCCGGATCGGTCGGCGGGGCGGGCTTCTGTCGGATCGGACGGGTCGCGGGCAGCTCACTGAGGTCATGGACGCGCGTCAGCACGAACAGGCCGGCCTCGGTTGCCAACAGGGCGCGGGGCTCGCTGTCCTCGGGCAGCCGGGTCAGTTGAGTGGCTTGATAGGACGCCGGGGCCGGGGGCATGGGGGGCACCGCTGAGACGCGGCGGACCGCGCCCTCCTGGTCGATCACGAAAAGCAGGTCCTGAAGGGCAGCGAGGCCTTGGCGGTGCGGGGTGAACGTCAGTCCACCCAGGTCGGTGAGCCGTCCGGGCTCGTCGCCGACGCTTCGGTGCAGCAGGTGCTGACGGGGCGGGTCGCGGTCATCGGGGACCGTGACGATCCACTGGTCCTGCGTCGAGAGCGCCGCGGGCAGCGGTTGCGCGTGGCTGAGCGGGCTGAGTCCGGCCAGGCTGAGGAGCCAGAGCAGCATGAAAGCGGGGGTAATTGCAAGGCGGATCACCCCCCGAGCGTAGCGGTCTAAAAGCCGCTTGGCCAACGCCTGAATGAGCGCCCGGTAAAGGGGTTGGGCGTGTACCATGCCCGCGTGCTGAAGTACCGACTCATCTTTGGGCCGATCATGATCGCCGTCGCGCTGGGCGTGTTTTGGCTGGACGATTGGCTGGGGGCGGTCAAGCTTCCGGCGTCGGTGGTGTCTGCGTTGGGAGGCACGTTGCAAACCATCCCGCCCGGCGGGGTGCTGTCTGCAGCAATGGTGGTGTTGATCCTTCTCGCGTCGCCTGAGCTCTGTGCGATCTTCCGGAACAAAGGGGTGGAGACGTACCCGTTGATGACGGGGCTGGGCGCGTGCTTGAGTTGTTTGATGATCTGGATTGTGCCGGCGGACATGCAGCCCCAGAACGCGCTGGCTGTGTACGCGACGCTGTTTGTGATTCTGTTTCTGGCAAGCCTGGTGCGCTTTAGTTGGGGTGGGAACACCGAAGGCGCGGTGACGGCGGGGGCGGCCGTGCTGTTTGGGATGATGTACCTGGGCGTCCTGCCGGGGTTCTATCTGGCGATCCGTCAGTGGCACTCGGCGTGGGTCGTAGTGGCGGTGATGCTGATCACCAAGAGCTGTGACATCGGGGCGTATTTCACCGGCCGGGCCATCGGCAAGCACAAGCTGATCCCCTGGCTGAGCCCGGGCAAGACCTGGGAAGGGCTCGCAGGCGGCCTGGTCTTCTCGACGGTGCTGAGCACGGTGCTGGTGATGTGGGCGAATCAGGCGGGGATGTGGACCTACGAGGTGTCGATTGGCTATGGGTACACGCAGGATGTGCCCTATGAGCTTTGGTGGTGGTTTGGGCCCTTGGCGGGGCTGCTGTTGGGGTTGCTTGGGCAGTTCGGGGACCTGGTCGCCAGTTTGTTCAAGCGGGACGCGGGGGTGAAGGATTCGGGCTCGACCGTGCCGGGGTTTGGCGGGATTCTGGATGTGCTGGACTCGCCGATCGTCGTCGCGCCGGTGGCGTACTGGCTGCTGGAGCTGGCGGGGAACGCCCACCCCTGATCCGGGTATTAAGGCTGCTTTTGGGGGGCGTTAGGTTTTCTTGGGGCGGGGTGATAAGATGTGGTTGTCAGGGGACTGGTGCCCAACGTCGCAAAGCCGGCGGGGGAGTTCGGTCCACCTGATGGGTCGTTCAAGGTGTCGGTGTCGATGCCCGATCCATAACGTGAACTGATTTCTTGGTTTTTGGAGCCCATACCATCGCCCGACGCGCCCCTCGGAATATCCGCAAGCCCGACACCGGCAAACGCCTGCGTGTCAACGACCAGATCCGCATCTCCCCCGTCCGCCTGATCGACGACGAAGACGAACAAGTGGGCGTGATCGACTTGGAAGAAGCCAAACGCCGCGCCCGTGACGCGGGGCTTGATCTCGTGGAGGTCGCCCCCAACACCACCCCGCCGGTCTGCAAGGTCATGGACTACGGCAAGTGGAAGTACGCTCAGAAGAAGAAGGAGCAGAAGGCCAAGGCCCACTCCAAGACCAGCGAACTCAAGGGCGTCCGCCTGCGGCCGAAGATCGACCAGCACGACCTGGACATCAAGCTGAACAAGGCCAAGGAGTTTCTGGGTGACGGCCACAAGGTGCAGTTCACCATGCTGTTCCGCGGCCGGGAGATGGCGCACAAAGACCTGGGCATGCGTCAGATGATGGACATCACCCAAGTGCTGGAGGAGCTGTCCAAGATCGAGCAGCCGCCCAAGTTCCAGGGCCGACGGATGACGATGGTCTTGGCCCCGGACAAGAGCGGCGCGAAGAAGTCCGACGACAAGAACGCCAGCGCCCCGCTGGGCGAGAAGCTGAACATCCCCCAGCCCGCGGGGGAGTGAGTCAGCCCACCATAGAACAATAGAAAGGCCCGCTTGATGCGGGCTTTTTTCATGCGCTCACTGGTACCCTAAAGCGATGCGTGTTCTGCTTCCGGTCATACTGGTTTTGGCTTGCCACTCGGCCTGGGGGGCGGGATGGCACGACTACACGCTGGAGATCGATCGGGACTACACGATCTTTCGTGCGAATTCATTGGACGTCTCCTTGAGCACATCGGATAGGGAGAGCGTGGTAGGGGCGGACGAAAAGCGCGGGACCGGCCCGTTGGTGGGCACGGTTTTCACGCTGCTGTTTTTCTATGGGTTCTTCGTATTCCCCTGGCTGTTGCTGGCGGGGTTGGTATTGGGGTTGCTGATTGTCTGGAGAGTTGTCGTTTTGCATCGTCGACAGCGGGTAGTGGCCTTACGATAGACCCATGCCTTGGCCCCGCGCGATTCTGCATGTGGATATGGATGCGTTCTTCGCGGCGATCGTGCAGCGGGATCAGCCGGAGCTGCGCGGCAAGCCTGTGCTGGTGGGCGGGAGCGGGCCGCGGGCGGTGGTGACGACCGCGAGCTACGAGGCCCGGCCGTTCGGCTGCGGCTCGGCGATGCCGATGGCGGTGGCAAGGCGGCGTTGCCCGCAGGCGGTGGTCGTGCCCGTGCCCAGCGAGGCGATTCGGCACGACTCTCGGCGGGTGTTCGAGATGCTGCATGAGGTGACCGACCTGGTCCAGCCGGTCTCGGTGGACGAGGCGTTTGTGGATGTCACCGGCCGGCAGCGCGAGCTGGGTGAGCCCGAAGCTATCGCCCAGTTGATCCGGGATCGCATCCGGGCGGAGCTGGGTCTGACCGCGTCGGTGGGCGTGGCGTTCAACAAGTTTCTCGCGAAGCTGGCGTCGGACATGGACAAGCCCGACGGGCTGACGGTGATCTCGCCGGGGAACGTCGATGAGGTGCTTCCGCCGTTGGGGATCGGCCGGCTGTGGGGCGTGGGCCCGGCGTCGCAGCGCAAGCTGGAAGCGATGGGCCTGAAGACCTTCGGCGACCTCCGTAGCAGCACGCCCGAGCAGCTGGAGAAACGGCTGGGGAGTTGGGGACGCAAGCTCTACGAGCTGGCGCACGGCCGGGACGATCGCCCGGTGACGCAGGACCGGCAGGCCAAGTCGGTCGGGCACGAGTGCACGTTCGGGCATGATGTCGATGACGCGGACGAGGTGCGGGCGGTGCTGCTGTCGCACTGCGAGCAGGTCGGCGTGCGTCTCCGTCGGGCGGGGCTGAAGGCTCGGGCGGTGTCGATCAAGGTGCGCTACGGCGACTTTGAAACTATCAGCCGATCCGCCACGCTGCGCGAGGCGACGGACACGACGCAGACGCTTTGGCAGGCGGTGCGTGGGCTGTACGACGATTGGGTGCGCAGCGGGTTTCGGGCGGTGCGGCTGATCGGGTGCGCTGCGGAACGCTTGGACGACGGCCCGACTCAGATGGCGTTGTTCGGCAGTGAAGAACGCGAGAAACAGGCCAAGCTCGACGGCGCGGTGGACGCGATCGTTGCCAAGTTCGGCAAGGGCGCGGTGCACCGGGGCGTGAGCCGACGCGACCGCAAGCGTGACCAGGGCGACACCGGGCAGCGGTGGGACCGCTCGTGATGGAATCGCAAGACGGCTTTACACTGATTGGATGTCCCGCGTGACGCCGAATCCGGATGCCGAGCCTGTGCTGTTGATCCACGGGATCGCGATGCGCGAGGCTCGCTTTGCGAAGATGGTCGAGCGTCTGGCGGACGGCCTGGGCCCGGAGTACCGGCTCGTGCCTTGCTACTGGGGCGACCTCGCAGCGGACGGGCAGCATCTGGACAAAGTCATCGGCCGACACCCCGAGCGGTCGGACGGGACCAAGGCTTGGCTGAGCGACACGGTCGACTACGCGACCGCCTCGACACGCGGCAAGGCGCAGGCCTGGGCCCGGCGGCGCTCGGGCGACCACCGCGGCGCGCAACGCGCCCGGCAGCACGCGGTACGACACCGCAAGCAGCTCCGCGGCAAGGTACACGGCTACCTGCATGACCGGTTCCGTGAGGTCCGACTGATGCTCACGGATTGGCTCTTGCCTTTTACCGCAGACGTGATGATCTACCAGTCACCCACGAGGCGGGCACCGATCCACGCGCGGGTGCGTGAGACGATCCGCCGGGAGTTGGGCGAGGCGGCTGGCTCAGCCGAACAGCCGGTCAAGGTCCTGGCGCATAGCCTGGGCGGCGTGATCGCGTTTGACCTGGCGGTGGCGGCAGAAGAGGCGATGCACTGGTCGCACCTGATCACGCTGGGGAGTCAGCCGGCGTTTTTTCACGCGATCGATCCCCGGCCGGGGGTGCTGGCGGCGTTTGAGGACGAGCCGGTGACGCTGCCAGGGACGGTGCAGCGTTGGACGAACATCTGGGACCAGTACGACCTGGTGGCGTTCGGCGCCGACGAGGTGTTTCGGATGCATGACGGCACGCCGCCCCGGGACGTGGCGGTGCGTTGCTACCGCAGCCGCTTGCAGGGGGCTGCGTTTCTGCAGAGTCACCTGGGGTACTGGGACAAGGAGCCGGCGCTGAAGGAGATCCGGCGGGCGCTGCGAATGTAAAACCGTTGCCGGTTCAGCGGGGCCTTGTGGGGTTGGTCAGCGGCCCATCATCTCGAGGAGTTTTTCGTACTCGTGGAGGAAGCCGACGAACTCGCGGCGGTGTTCTTCTTCGTCCGCCTTGATGGTGATCGCCAGGTCCTGCGTGACCGGGTCGGTGTCTTCGCCGGTGGCTTCGATGAGCTGCTGATAGGTGTTGATGGCTTGGGTCTCGGCATCAATCACGCCGAGGATCACCGACTTGAGGTCCAGCGTGTCGTCGGGGGGCTGGAGGGTGGTCTGGTTCATGACCAGGGCCTGCGAGCCGGGCACTTTGCCGCCCAGGACTTTGATGCGTGCTGCGAGCTGCTTGGCGTGCCCGAGTTCTTCGGTGATGTCGGCGGAGAGGGACTCTTTAATCTCCATCGCGAGCATGCCATCGAGATTGATCGAGTTAGCCAGGTAGTTGGCGACGGTTTCGATCTCGGCGTTGTATGCCGTCTTGAGTAGGCCGAGGATTTCAGCCCTTTTGGGTTCGCTGAGTTCGTGTTCGAGCTTGATGTCGGTAGGGGACAAGGTCATGGCAGGCTCCTCAATGGTTTATCAAATCGTAGAAGTCGGCCGGGATGAAGTCGAGTTGATAGGCTGTCCAACATGATGAAGGTTTACGGCTACATGAAGTGTGACACCTGCCGCAAAGCGTTGAAATGGCTGGATGCGCGGGGCGTGTCGTACACGTTTGTCGATATCACGCAGACGCCGCCGGCGGCGAAGGTGCTGCAGGCGGCGCTGAAGGCGGGGTACCCGTTGAAGAAGCTGTTCAACACGTCCGGCCGGGCGTACCGGGCGGGCGGGGTGAAGGACAAGCTGGCTTCGATGACCGAAGCCGAAGCGGTGAAGCTGCTGGTCAGTGACGGCATGCTTTGCAAGCGGCCGGTGGCGGTCGACGGCGAGCGCGTGACGGTGGGGTTTGACGCGGCGAAGTTTGAGGAAGTCTGGGGCTAGCTCATATTCGGCCAGACGGGCTGGCCGTCGATCTGCCGGGGGTTCACTGCGATGAACTTGAGGACCCCACGAAAGAACTTCAGTGCGTACCCGTGGCTTGGGTAGCTGAACGTCTGGTGGTCTTCGTGATCGGTGATTTCGATGCAGGGGTCATCGATCAGCCCAAGGCCGTGGAGCTCGCGCATGACGTCCGACCGGAGCTGGTCGATCAAGCGTTTGCCGAGCAGCTCAGTCTGCGTGTTCCAAGTGGTGATGCTGTACAACCGATCGGCCGTGAGGTTGGCATTGACCATGAGACCGATCTGATCTGAAGTCCAGGTTTCGAACTGTTGGCCTTGGTGCTCGTCGGCGTGAGCGACCTCGCAATCCTCGATGAGGCTCCGAGCCTGTTCAACGGGCATGCCGAGCACTAGGTCCCCGAAGCCGAAGCCGGGGCGGATTGGGATAAGCAGGGGAGGCATCTCAGGCGGTCGACGCCGCGTGCTCGAGCGGGCGGCGGTAGGCGAGCTTGGGTGGGGTCGGGGTGGCGTCGTTGCCTTCGGCGGGTGAGCAGAGGACCCAGTGGTTGGGCTCGACTTCGTAGAGGTTCGCGTTCTCGCCGCCGTAGCGCCCGTCGGGGCGGCCGTCGACGTGCGGGGCGACGATCCAGCCCTTGGGGAAATCCTCGGGCACGATCGCGCCGTCCATCACGGTGGGCAGCCGGGAAACGTTGTGGCCGAGCACCGGCATCGACGCGAGCAGCCCCTTGGTGTACGGGTGCAGCGGACGCTGGAACAGGTCGAACACGTTGGCGACTTCACAGACCCGGCCGGCGTACATCACCGCGACGACGTCGGCGTTCTCCGCAACGACGCCCAGGTCGTGGGTGATCAGCATCACGCCCATCTGTTTGGTGTGCTGAAGCCGACGGAGAAGCTCGAGGATCTGGGCCTGGATCGTGACATCCAGCGCGGTGGTCGGCTCGTCGGCGAGCAGCACGTTCGGCTGGCAGGCCAGGGCCATGGCGATCATCACGCGCTGGCGCATCCCGCCGGAGAGCTGGTGGGGGTAGTCTTTCAAACGGGCGGAGGGGTCGGCGATGCCTACGTCGCGCAGCGCGGCCTCGGCGATCTCGCGGGCTTGTGCGCGCTGGACGTCCTGATGCAACAGCACCGCTTCGAGGATCTGCTCGCCGACGGTGTAGACCGGGTTGAGCGAGGTCATTGGCTCTTGGAAGATCATGGCGATGTGGTTGCCCCGGATGGAGCGCATCTGTTTGTCGGTGTGCTGCATCAGGTCGGCGGTGTCGCCGTTGTGGTTGTAGATGATCCGGCCGGACTCATACGCAGCCGGGGGCTTGGGGATCAACTGGAGCACGGACATCGCCGAGACGGATTTGCCGCTGCCGGACTCGCCTACGACAGCGAGGGTTTGCTTGGGGAACACGTGAAGGTTGACGCGGTCGATCGCCTGGAAGCGTTGGGCCCGGCTGGGCCCGGGGAAGGAGCAGGAGAGGTCCTCGATGGAGAGCAGCGGCGTTTCGTCGGTGGTGTTCATGGCTCAGGCTTTTTCCAGGGCGCGGGGGTCCAGCGCGTCACGGAGGGCTTCGCCGATGAGGTTGTAGGCGAAGACGGTGAGGAAGATCGCCAGCCCGGGGAACGTGGCGAGCCACCAGTAGAAGCCGCCGCCGGCGCCGGTGGCTTGTTCGAGGAGTTGACCCCAGCTTGGGGCATCGACGAGGCCCAGCCCGAGGAAGCTGAGGGTGGACTCGTACAGGATCGCCGAGGCGACACCGAAGGACGCGGAGACGAGTACCGGGGCGACCCCGTTGGGCAGCAGGTGTTTGAACAGGATCGAGTGCAACGGCAGGGCGTTGGCGCGAGCGGCTTCGATGTACTCGAGCTTGCGGAGGCGTAGGAATTCAGCACGGGTGAATCGGGCGTAGCCGGTCCAGCCGGTGACACCGATGATGACCATCATCAGGTAGAGGTTGCGGTCGAAAACAGCCACGAACGTCAGCAGGAGGAAGAGCTGGGGGATGGCCTCGAAGACCTCGACCAGTCGCATACCTAGGAGGTCGACCAGGCCGGAGAAGTAGCCCATGAGCCCGCCGATGAACACGCCGATGATCAGGGCGATGCCGGTGGCGATGAAGCCGATGGCCATGGCGATCCGGCAGGCGTGGATCATCTTGCTGAGGATGTCCGAGCCGGTGCGTTCGGTGCCCATCCAGTGGGTGCCGGGGTACGGCTGGTCGGCGCGGGGTCCGAGGCTGGGCGGGTAGGGGTGGTTGAGGCCGGTCTGGTCCCGCAGCCGGTCAGAGGGGCTGAAGACGATGGGCGGGTAGACGGCGGACTCGATCTCGCCGTTGGCGGCGGCTACACGGTAGTCGGCGTAGACGGTCGTGCCGGGCGGGGTGACGGTCTTGTAGCAGGTGATCAGCGCAATGAAAGTCAGCAAAGCAAACAGGCCCAGCCGAGTAGGAAACGCCAGTCGCTTCGGGCAGAACAGTATGAGGGTGAAAAGCGTGATGATCGGCAGCGCGACGTCCACCGGCTTGAGGTAACGGAACAGCGGGTAGGTGGTCGAGCCGTCGGTGTGATGGGCGATGAAGGGGAAGGAGTTAGCTAGGAACGGCGCGAAGACGCCGCAGAAAGCGACGAGTGCGACCCACGCCAAGCCGATGCGGGCACCCCAGCGGCCCATGACGCGGCGGGCGATCAGGGCCGACCAGGATCGGCGGGGCGACAGACTCGGGGGGGCGGCGGCCTCAGTCATAACTCACCCTCGGGTCGGCGATCGCGTAGGCGAGGTCCGCCAAGAGGATCGCCAGCAGTCCTAGCACCCCGCTGACCAGGGCGGTGCCCATGACCAGTTCACGGTCCCGGGAGTAGATCGCGTCGATCATGAGCTTGCCCATGCCCGGGAGGCTGAAGATGGATTCGACGATGATCGAGCCGGCGAGCATGCCCGGGAGGATGGAGGCCGCGACGGTGATGAGCGGGATGAGGCTGTTGCGGAAGGCGTGACGGAACAGGACGGTGTGTTCGTTGAGGCCCTTGGCACGGGCGGTGCGGACGTAGTCGGCCGAGAGGGATTCCAGGACCGAGCCTCGGGTGAGCTTGGCTAGGAACGCCAAGCTGCCATAGCTCAGGCAGAGTACGGGCAGGACCAAGTGCCAAAGCCGGTCCAGGAGCCAGCCGCGCTGGAAGCCCGCGTCGTCCCACTGCGGGAGGAACGCCATCTCGGCGGCCTGGGTCGCGCTGAGCCCGCCGGTGGGGAACCAGTAGAGGAATTGCTTGTTCGCCAGCAGGCCGATGAGCATGACGCCGGCCCAGATGGTGGGGATCGACCATAGGCCCAGCACGGTGACGCCGGAGCTGAGGTCAAACGCCGAGCCCGGTTTGCGGGCCATGTACAGGCCCAGCACGATCGCAGCGACGTAGACGACGGGGGTGGTTAGCAAGTTGAGCAACAAAGTGACGGGCAGCGCTTCTTTGTACAGGTCGGTTACTGGCCGGCGTTTGGACAGGCTCTCGCCCAGGTCGGGCCATTTCAGCAGGCGGGGCTCATCCCAGATGACTTTGCCTGCATGGCCGCTGTTGAAGCCGATCGGTGAGATGCGGTTGAGCCAGCGGCCGTACTGGACGGGAAGCGGTTCGTCCAGGCCGTAGCGCTGGTTGAGGTACTCGCGCTGAGCGGCTTTGGACTCGGCTTCCATTTCGCCCCCGCCGGAATCTTCGATCCCGCCGATCCCGCCGGGGGACGCGGCCATCACGAAGAATACGACCGCCGTGACGCCGATCAGCGTTGGGACCATCAGCAAGAGTCGGCGGATGATATAGCTGAGCATAACGGGGATTAATACTTCTGGTCGGCGGTGGGGGTGAACCAGGTCAGGCGTGAATTCACGCCGAAGGTGTTCTCTTGGAGGTTCTTGTACCGGCCGTCCGCGAGGACGATGTACTTGCGAACATACAGGAAGGTGTAGGGCTGGTCTTCGTGAAGGATTTCGTGGCATCGCTGCCAAAGCGCCATCCGCGCGTCGACATCGAGAGTGACCCGGGCCTGGTCGATCAAAGCGTCCAGTTCGGGGTTCGCGTACGCCGGGAAATTGTTGTTGTTATTGCCGATGTTGCTGGAGTGGAAGGCGTGGTGGATGTCCGACTCAATGCCGGCGGTCCAGGCCATGCTGATCGCGTCGAAGTCGGCGCTGCGGACTTTTTCGCCGAAGACGGACCACTCCAGGGGGTTGAGCTCCACGACGATCCCGGCCTGCGCCATGCCGTCCTTGACCATCAGCCCGATGTTCTGCCAGTAGGTGGTGCTGCTGGGGAAGGTGTAGGTAAAGATGAATGGTTCGCCGGACTCGGACTCGATGATGCCGTCGCCGTCACGGTCGATGTAGCCGGCTTGGGCCAAGAGCTCGGCTGCGAGCTCGGGGTCATAGGGCCAAGGCTCGATGCTCTGGTTGTACTGCGAACTGATTTTGTTGAACGGTCCGGAGGGCACCATGCCGTAGCCCGACAGATGCTCATCGATGATGCGTTGGCGGTCGATGAGCAGGGTCATCGCTTGGCGGACACGCTGGTCGGCGAAGCGGGTGGGTTGGCCGTTTTTCAGTTGGTTCCAGGCGATCCAACCGTAGCCGTCGTTCACGCGGAAGGCTTCAATGGATTGCGAACGTTGGACCAGTTCTTCATCGGAAAGATACTGCAGGTATTGCTCGGGAATCGCGTGCGAGAACAGGTCGATCTCACCGTTACGGAATGCGGCCAAACGGGCGACGTCGTTGTTGATCTCCCGGAAGATCACGCGGTCAAACGCGCCCTGCCCATCGGGCTCCCAGTAGCGATCGTTACGGACCAAGGACAACAGCTCGCCGGGTGCCCAGGCTTCGGGGCCGACGCCAACCTTGTACGGCCCGCTGCCCATCAGCAGGCCGGTGGACGTATTGATCTCCTCGATCGTGAATTGGCTATAGAAGTGTTCCGGCAACACCGGCAGGCCCGCCGCATCGTCGAAGCTGTCGAAGTACGGCTGGCGGAAACGGAAGACCACGGTGTAGTCGTCCGGGGCTTGGACCGACTTCATCTTCATACCGAGTTGTTCACGCCAGACGGGGGCCTGAAAATCAGGGTTCATGATCAGGTTGTATGTGAATACCACATCGTGCGCGGTCAGCGGCTCGCCATCGGAGAAGGCCAGCCCCCGACGCAAGCGGAACGTGTACTCGACAGCATGAGGACAAGCATCTTCCCGGGAAATGTCCACGAGCCGGCGTCCCTCAGCGAGACGACGCTGGACGTAGGCGGCCTGCTCTTCCTCGGTTTCTAGCGAGGCAAAACCGGCTTCTTGTTGGACTTCAATCTGCGTTAGCGGTTCAGCCATCCGCTGATCGACATACGCCTGCCATGCCTCCATGTTGTCGCGTGTGCTCCAGGTCCGGGCCAAGACCGGGGCCCACTCCAAGGTTTCCTCATCTCGCCCGGCCAACGACTCTAGGACGTAACTCTGCACGACCGAGGCGTAGTAGTCGCGAGAGATCATCGGGGTGATCTTGGCGACGTTGGCCGAGAAGGCGTCGATGACCCAGTCGCCTGTGGCGTAGTCGGGCTGACCTTGGGCTTCGCGGACCGCGCGGAACGGGTCGGGGAGTTCGGCGGTGGGGATGAATCCTTCGTCGCTGGCGCCGCTGCCCCCGGTGACCACGATGCCGTCTTCAAGCAGGCCGAGAAGCTCCCCCATCGCGCGTTCGCCGCGGGCTTGGGCGCGGGTTTGCTCCTTGAGCCCCTCGTCGATCGACCGGAGTGTGTCGTGCATCCGGTCGTACTGTTTCATGCCCAGCCAGACACTGGTGAGCACGGCAAGTAAAAGCACGGTCGTCAAGAGGTCTTTGAAGCCGAAGCGGTTTTCCATAGTGTGTGTACTCGCAAGAAGCGTTCGGTCAGGCACGGGCGCGTTTGGACTTGGGGTCCAGATGGTCCCGCAGGGCGTCGCCGAGGAAGTTTAAGGCCAGCAGGGTCAGCCCGAGCATGAGGCAGGGGAACACGATCAGCCACCAGTTCACCCGGCTGGACACGCCGCCGAGCTTATGCAGTTCCGGCAGGCCGTCGGACGCCAGGTTGCCCCAGCTGGGCATGGGAGCCTGCACACCGATCCCCAGGAAGCTGAGGAACGACTCCTGCAGGATAGCCTGTGGCACCGTCAAGGTGGTGTAGACGACAATCGGGCCGACCAGGTTCGGCAATAGGTGAACCCGAAGAATCCGGAACGTGCTGGACCCTGAAGCCCGCGCCGCTTCGACGAACGGCTGGTCCCGCAGGCTCAGCACCTGCCCCCGGATCACCCGCGACATCGTCAGCCAGCTCACCCCGCCGATCGCCACGAGCAGCGTCGTGATGTCCGCCACCGGCCGCGCCGCCCGTTCGGACAGCAAGAACCCCGCCACCCGCTCGAACGCCGGCTGCAGCGCGATATCAATCAGCACCACCAGCAAGATGTAAGGCAGCCCGTACAGCACATCCACCACGCGCATCATGAAGGCGTCATACCGCCCACCCAGCAACGCCGCGGTCGCGCCGTAGGTCACGCCGATCGTCACCGCGATCCCCGCCGCCGCCAGCCCGATCCCCAGGCTGATCGCGCCGCCCATCAGCACGCGCCACATCAGCGAACGCTGCAGTTCGTCTGTGCCCATCGGCTCGGCAAAGCTGGGCGGACGCACGATCCGGCTGGCGTCTTCGAGGTCCCGGATCCGCTCGTACTCCGTCAGCGACCAGGGCAGCGTCAAGAAGCAGGGCAACGCGATCACCAACAGCAGCAGCCCGCCGATCCAGCCCGCGGATAGACGGGGGCGGAACGCAAAGCGTGTCAGGGCGGGGCTCGGGGGGGTCGTAGTGCCGGCGGTCATGCCGGGTCAGGCTCGTCTTGGCGGTGGTAAGCAGGCGTCAGGCCGAAGCGGTGGCGGCCGCGAGGCGGTCAAAGAAGTCCGGGAATGTTTTGTTGACACAAGCGGGGTCG
Organism: Phycisphaeraceae bacterium; assembly: GCA_965230305.1. Lineage (GTDB taxonomy): Bacteria > Planctomycetota > Phycisphaerae > Phycisphaerales > Phycisphaeraceae. The sequence goes on from OZ245998.1 coordinate 2,217,429, forward strand.
TTCAGCGTGACCGCGCCGGGCGAGCGTCGGCTGCCCAGGCCCGCGACCGCCAGCGACATCGCCATGCGGTGGTCGTCGTAGGTGTCCAAGACCGCGGTCTTCAGCAGGCAGTCGGTCGGCGGGTTCACGATCAGCGTGTCCTCAATGATCGACACGGTCGCGCCAAGCTTGGTCAGCTCGTTCTGCACCGCCGCCAGCCGGTCGGTTTCTTTGACGCGCAGATTGCCGACGCCGCGCATCGTGGTTGGGCCTTGGGCGAACAACGCCACCGACGCCAGCGTCTGCGCGGTGTCGGGCATCGCGTTGAGGTCCACGTCGATGCCCCGCAGCGGCGCGCCATCGGCGGGCGCGTAGACCGTCACCTCGTCATCGCTCATCTCGATCGCGCAGCCCATCTCTTTCAAGACATGGGCAAAGCACACATCGCCCTGCAGGCTGTGCTGACCCAGGCCCGGCACGGTGCAGCGCCCGCCGGGGGTCACCGCCGCCGCCGCCAGGAAGTAGGTCGCGTTGCTGGCGTCGGGCTCGATGGCGTAGTCCGTGGCGCGGTACCCGCCGGGCTGAACCGTGACGCGCTGCATGTCGCCGACGGTCAAAACCTGAGCGCCGAACCGTTCCATCAGCGTCGTCGTCATCTCGACGTAGGGCTGAGAGATCACCGGCCCGTCGAACCGCAGCGTGATCCCCTCGGGCATGCAGGGCCCAAGCTGCAGCAGCGCCGAGATGAACTGGCTCGACAGCGTCGGCTCCATCGTCAGTTCGCCCCCGGCCAGCCCCTTGCCCACGATCGTCAAAGGCGGGAAGCCCACCTCGCCGTCGTAAAGCACGGTCGCCCCCAGCTCGCGCAAAGGCTCGACCAACTCACCGATCGGGCGCTGGTGCATCCGGGGGATGCCGTGGACCTTGTACGTGCCATGCCCCAGGCAGAGCGCTGCGGTCAGAAACCGCGTCGCGGTCCCCGCGTTGCCGAGGAACAAGTCGGCGTCCTCTGCGGGCAGTCGGCCGGCCTGACCTTGTACGGTCACGGTGGTGTTTGGCTCGTCGATCTCCAGCTCAAAGCCCAACGCCTGCAGCGCGTCGAGCATCCGGCGTGAATCGTCGGCAAACAACACCCGTGTCAGCGTCGAAGCGCCGTCCGCCAGTGCCGCCAAGAGCAGCGCGCGGTTGGTCAGCGACTTGCTGCCGGGCAGCTCGACGGTCGCATCGAAGCGGTCGATCGGCTGAATGGTGAGGCGGTCGGGCAGGCTCATCGGGACAGTTTAATCGTCTTCGAGCGGGCCGGTTGGCTTGCGGAACACCGCGACGACATTCTCGACAGGCACGACAAACAGGCGGTTGTCGCCTTCGAAATCGACGGGGATCGCCCCTTTGGGGTTAAACAGCACCCGGTCGTACTGGGCGATCGGGTAATCGTCGTCGTGCTCGAGTTGGGCCGAGACAGTCACGACCCGACCGGTGAGCGTGGGGATCTCGATCTTGTCCGGCAGGTGGATGCCGGACTTGGTCTGCTTCTTGTCCTCATCCTTGCGGATCAACACACGCTGGCCCAAGGGCTCAACGACTTCAAGGGCTTGGGGTTTGGAAGTATGCGTAGACATCGCCTTATTGTAGACGGTCTGTCGTGATCAGGGCCGACGCAGCCTGCCCAGGTCGATCACCCGGCGGCCGGGCAGGTACAGGTCGGCATTGAGCGTGTCCGCGTCCAGGAACGTGAACACTAGGCAGGTGCAGCCGAAGCGATCGGCAAACCGCAGATCGCCTTCGCCCGGGCTGGCGTGGGCCGCCAGGTCATGGGCCTGGGCGTGGAAGTGGTAGTGCGCCCAAGCCAACGGCAGGTCCAGGATCAACTCGGCGGGGGCGGCATAAATCCGATCGTGACTCATCGCTGCCGTCGGCGGGTAGGGCACCGCCCGGAGCTGGTTGTTTTGCCAGCGCAGCAGGCCGCCGTGCTCAGCACCGGTGTCAGCGAGGTCGGCGTCGGCATGGTCGAACAGGGCAGCGACGATCTCAGGCTGCTGCAGGTGATGCAGGATCGCCGCCAGCGCCTGTCGGTCCGCGTCCGACAGGTGTGGATGCTGTGTGGCCCAGGACGAGTCGATCGCCCGCCCGTGGACGCCCAGGTCGGTCCGCTCATCGGGGGCGTGATTCAGTTGAACGCGCGGCAACGCCATGTCGGCTTCCTGCAGCACCGCCAGGTGTCTTAAGGCGACGCCTTCCAACGCACTGCCACGTGACAACAAATCGGCATCCTCCCGCACCGCGAGCCAAAGCACATACTGCTCAGTGTTCCGCGGCAGCTCATCCAAAGACTCAGCCGCCTGCTGCAGGTCAAGCACAAGGGCGTTGCCTGAGGTGCTGGCGGTTAAGCGTTCCCGGCGTTCATTCTCATCCTGAATTCGGCAGAGCACCGTCCACGCCGCGACCGATTCACGGATCGGTATCGACGGGGCTTCGAGCATGTCCCAAAGCGTGAGCCGGGCGTCTTGTTGGTGCAGGTTGACCAGGGCGACGTGTTCCGGCCGGGCCTTGTCCGGCGCGACCGGATCGGTGCGGGCCCAGGACAGCACCAACGCATCGGACATCGGCGTCACGCGGTGTTGCACCGTCCGCCAGCTCACGGTCTGCAGGAACGGCCGGGACGTGGTCCGCATTAGCCTCGGTCGGGCGTCGCGCGCGACACGTTGAGGGTCGGCGTTCAGCAGCCGATCCAGCGCCGCGACCCGGAGCCGAAGCACACGGCCGTCGGTCCACGCCAACTCGGTTAACGCTTCCCAGCCGGCGTCATCCAACGCCACCTGTTGCACCGCCGGCAGGCGCTGGGCCAACGAAGCCTCGTCGTCACGCAGGATGTCGATCGCGTCCCGTGTCGGCGTCGACTGGCAGGCGCACAGGCATAGCCCAAACGCCAGGAGCCAGGCCTGCGCCGCCAACCGGTTCATTGCCCGGGCTGGTACAGGTACAAGAGTTCCGTCGCGGAGACTTCCTGCAGCATGTGCCGAAGCTCGGTGCCGGTGGGGCGTTCCCAGACGGACGGGCCGCTGTGTGAGGCACCGAAAATCTGGCCAAGCAGCGAGGCCCGGGGTTGCACCACGGTGACCTGCGGCGCGTCGCCGCCGGCGATCCCCGCAAGCTTGGCCGCTTCGTTGATCGCGTCATCCATGTAACCGATCGAATCGATCAGGCCGTTGTCCAGCGCCTGGTTGGCGAAGTAGATGTCGCCGTCGAACACGTCGGCCCGGGTGTATTCGGGGACCTTGTCGCCCCGGCCTTCGATGACCACGTCGGTAAACCGGTCGTACATATGGTCCAAGAGTGACTGCAGGCGGGCGCGGTCGTCCTCGTCCCAAGGCCGGAAGATGTCGTTGGCGGTGTCCTTGTCGGGCGAGCCTTCGGCGACCATGACCTCGGGGGTCAGGCCGACGTTTTCCAGCAGCTCTTCAACGGTGAAGGCCTGGGCGATCACGCCGATCGAGCCGGTGATACAGGTTTCCTCGGCGATGATGTGGTCGGCCCCTGCGGCGACGTAGTACCCACCGCTGGCGGCGATCCCGCCGAAGCTGGCGACGACGGGCACGCCGGTGTCATTGGCGAAGTCTTGGACCGCGTGCCAGATCTGGTCGCTGGCGGTGACGGTGCCCCCGCCGGACTCGACCCGGAGGATCAATGCCGCCGGCGGGTTCTTGCGGAGTTCACGCAGCGAACTGCCGACGAAGATCGCCTGCTCGCCGTTGATCATGCCGACGATCGGCATCACGACGATGCGTTGGTCGACCGAGCCGTCGCCGGGCTGGTACTCGGCTTCACGCAGGCCGGTGCTCATCGCGGTCACGATGAAGATCAGATAGATGTTCAAGACGACCGAGCTGATGAGCACGGTGGTGACGACCCCAGCGATGATCTTGCTGAAGACGCCCTTGCTGGCGGGGGCCGCGGCCGGCGGCGGGTAGTAGCCGTAGGGCGGGGGCGGCGGGGGGGCCATCGGCGAGGGTTGAAGCGGCGGACGGGGCTCGCCGGGTTGGGTCGGGTTCGGCTCGTGTTCAGCCATGAAAGAGTCCTGATCGTGTGAGTGGATTGAAAAGGATTGTACGCCGCGGAGCCTCGCGGGTTTGTGAAACCGCTGTCTCGGCGCGGCGTGTGTGCCTATGATCGGCCGATATGGCACAACACCTGCATCTCGATCCGTTCTCGGGCATCGCTGGCGACATGTTTCTCGGGGCGATGCTCGACCTGGGGGTCCCCCTGAACGTCGTTGAAGACGCTCTGGCGTCGCTCCCGGTCGATGAGGCGTACCGCTTATCGGTCGAGCCCACGATGCGCTGCGGCATCCGCGGGCTGGACTTCAAGGTCCACACGCACCACCACCACCACCACGGCGACGCAGAGCATGGCCATCATCACCACAAGCACGCCCACTACCCCGACCTGATGGCGATGGCGAAGGCTTTGCCGGTCAGCGAGCGCGGCCGGCAACAGGCCCAGGCGGTCGTGACGAAGCTCGCCGAGGCCGAGGCGGCGGTGCACGGCATCGCGATCGAGAAGGTGCACTTCCACGAAGTCGGTGCGGTCGACTCGATCGTCGACATGCTCGGCGCGATCGTCGCGCTGGAACACCTGAACATCGACACGCTGTCCTGCGGCCCGCTGCCGATCTCACGCGGGTTTGTGTCCTGCGACCACGGAACGATGCCCGTCCCCGCGCCGGCGACTGCTGAATTGCTCCGCGGCCTGCCGACGGTGGGCGTGGACCGGGACATGGAACTCGTGACGCCGACCGGCGCGGCGTTGGTCGCAGCGCTCTGTGAGAGCTTCGGCCCGCCGCCGGCGATGGTAGTGCAGAAGGTCGGCTACGGCGCGGGCGACAAGAACCCGCCAAAGGTCCCAAACCTCTTGCGGGTGTTCATGGGCGAACGCATCCAGCCGGGCGATCTGGGCGTTGCTGCCTACGAGGCGGCGGACACGGCGTCGGCTTGAGCCTTGGTTGGATCGGGCGGTTGGCCTAGGCTTTCAGGTCGCGCGAGTTGAAACGCGCCACGCCGATCGCGTAGCACGTCACGCTCCACGCCCCGATGTACACCACCGACTGCCAGATATGCGGCCAGGGCGGGTACGCGCTGAACGTGCGCATATAAAAGCCCGTGTGGTGTGTGAGCGTGAACTCGCGGTAGGGCGCGAAGAACGGGATGTTGTAGATCACCATGTCGACGAAGAACACGGTGACCGTCAGGATCGTCGCCGCGGCGGGCTTGACGCGGAAGCAGGAAAACATGAACGACGCCGACGCGATCACCAGCGAGATGTACGCAAGCATGCCGATCGCTGCGCCGTAGCGCAGCAGCCCGGCTTCCGGCGGCAAGAACATGAACTCCCGCGATTCCATGTTCAAGAAGAACATGCTGCCCAGATGCCCGCGCATCAAGACGCCCGTGACCAGCGAAGACACGCCCAGGAAAACGATCAGCGCGATCGAGTAGATCAGGCACGCGACCCATTTCACCGTGAGCAGCCGAACACGCGACACCGGCCGGGCCAGCAGCAGCCGCATCGTCCCGTCCTCCACGTCCTTCGCGACGATATCCCCGCCGACCAGCGCGATGTAGAGCCCGCCCAGAATCCCGAACGACATCACGATCGTGAACAACGCCAGCGAAAGCCCGCCGAAGTAAACGTCGAACGACAGCCCGTTGCGCTCGAGCATTTTCTCGATCAGCTTCTGCGTCAAAGGCAGGTTGAACATCACCGCGAGCATGCCCTGCAGCGCGACAAACGCTGCGAACCCGATGTACGTCCGCCGGCGGGCGAACATCTTGTACAGCTCCATCTGCAGTTGCTGGGCAAACTTCACGCTGACCCCTCCGCGTGCTTCTGCAGTTGATGCAGATAGAAATCTTCCAGCGACAGCTTCACCGGGCCGATCCGCTGCACAGCAAACCCCTGAGCGACCAGCCCCGCATTGATCGTCGCGATCTCCGCGTGCTCCGCCAGCGCCAGCCAGCGCTGGTCGTCGCTCCCAGCCACTTCTTCATGCACCCAGCCCTGCGCTCGCAACCACGCCGCGGCATCCTCCCAACGCTCCCGCACCTCAAGCGCCAGCAGCGCCTGCCCGGTGTCCGCTTCGCTCAGCGGCGCATCGAAAATCAACTCGCCTTCCCGGAGCACCGCGACCTGCGTGCACAACTGTTCCACTTCATGCAGCAGGTGCGACGAGAACAAGATCGTCAAACCCAGCTCCCGGTGAAGCTGCCGGATCAACTCCCGCGTCTCGTGGATCCCCTCGGGGTCCAGCCCGTCCGTCGGCTCATCCAGCACCAGGACCTCCGGCCCCGGCAGCAACGCCTGCGCCAACGCCAAGCGCTGACGCATGCCGTGAGAATACGCCCCGACCTTGTCCTCAATCCGATCGCTCAGGCCCACGAGCTCGATGACCTCGTCCTGCCGTTTCCGGTCCACCGGCCCGCTGAAGCAGGTCAGCGCATCTAGGTTCCGCCGACCCGACAAGTCGTTGTAGAACACCGGCGTCTCGAAGATCGCGCCGACTTTCTCCAACGCCTTGGCCCGCTGCGTCAGCACGTCATGCCCGAGCACCCGCACCGACCCCGAGTCTGCATACACCTGCCCCAGCACCATCCCCAAGCAGGTGCTCTTGCCCGCGCCGTTATGCCCCAGCAGTCCGCATATCTCGCCCCGTGGCACACGCAGCGTCACCTCGCACACCGCCTGCCGATGGCGGAACGCCTTGCTGACCAATTCCCATTCCAACGCATACTCAGTCACGGCGAACCCCCGGCGTTGTTGTCTTGGCGGAACGGCGCGTGCGGGTTCATCTGGCGGTGAGCCAATTGGTCTTCCGTCCAACGCGGCATCATCCGCCAGACCAGACGCGGGTCGGCCGAGTCCAGCATGGCTTCAAGCCCGTCGTTTTCGATGCGTGTCATGGCCGCCTGGATCGCCGCCTCCGCGAGCAACCCCGCCGACCCGCCGCCCACTTGCCGCTCCAGGTCCGAACGCATCGCTTCCAACGCCGCCTGCCTTTGCTCATCCGGCTGGGCATCAAACGACTGCAGCAGCTCACGCAAACCCGGCGGCAATGTCGCCTGCACGAACGCCCGCTGCTCGGTTTCATTCATCTGATCGAACAGCGCGGTGGCTGCTTCGTATACGCCGGGCTTCTGGCGTTGGCCCAGATTCAGTTGGTTGAACAACGCCGTCAATTCGTCGATCACCTCAGCCCGCTCGGCTTCAGACATCTGTGCGTGAAGCTCATGGGTTTGTGCAAATTCGATCACGTCCCTGCCGTCGATCCGCTCGCCGTTGAGCCAAGCGATCATCGGCAAGGCGATCCCCCAGATCAGGGCCAGCGCCCCCAGCGATAGGCCCCAGGTTCGGATTCGGACGCCGCGTGCATTCATGGGGCCACACCATACCCGCCCCCGCCGGGGGTTCGCAGTTCCAGCACGTCGCCGGCGCAAACTTCCAACGTGACCTTGCCGGGCAACACCACCGCGTTGCCGTTCTGGCGTATCAACACGTTCTCCCCCGCCGTGCCCGGCCCGCCGCCGGCAAGGCCCCAGGGCCGATGCGTCCGCCGCTCGGTGAGCAGTGTCACCGTCGCCGGCGCAAGAAACCGGTACCGCCGGACCAGGCCTTGCCCACCTGGGTTTAAGCCCTCTCCCCCTGAGTGTTCTCGCACCGCGTACGACTCGACCACCACCGGGTCCTGCCGCTCCAGGGCTTCGATCGGCGTGTTCCGCGTGTTAGTCATATGGACCTGTACGGCATCACCGCCGGGCAGTTCGGCATTCGCGCCGGCGCCGCCCGCGATCGTTTCGTAGTACGCAAACGCCTCGCCCGTCCGCGGGTCGACCCCGCCGTACGTCAGGTTGTTCATCGTCCCCTGACTCGCCGCAGGCACCCGGCCGGGAAACGCCTGCGCCAACGCCCCGAACACCACATCCACCAGCCGCTGAGACGTTTCCACATTGCCCGCGGCCACCGCGGCGGGCTCCACGCAGTCCACCACACTCCCCGATCGCGTCAGCACGTCAACCGGCTCAAGCACCCCCGCGTTGGCGGGGATGTCCTGCACGCACAGGCAACGCAGCGCGTAGTTCACCGCGGACAACGTGATCGCCCGCACCGCGTTCACCGGCCCGGCGACCTGGTCGTCCGAATCACGAAAGTCCAGCGTCGCCCGGTCGCCTTGTATCGAAAGTTCACACACGATCCGGATGTCGACCGCGTCAAAGCCGTCGCCGTCCATCACGTCTTCAAACCGATATCGGCCGTCCGGTGCGTCGTCCAGCATCCTCGCGATAAACCGTGCGGTGTAGCCTTGCAGCGCTTGCCCCGCCGCGCGCACCCTTGCCGGGCCGTGGTCCACACACAACTGCTGAAGCCGTTCGACCCCCACCCGCATCGCAGCCGCCTGCGCCAGCAGGTCGCCCCGGCGTTCATCGGGCGTTCGGCTGGCTTGCGCGATCTGCTGGATCATCGCCTCGTCCAGCCGGGTGGGCGGGATGCGGAGGCCTTCTTCCTCGATCGATCGGGACACCGGAAGCGAGCCAGGCGTGCTGCCGCCGACGTCCGCGTGGTGGGCCCGGTTGCACACGAAAAACGCTGGACGCTTTTCGTGTGGCAGTAACACCGGCTCGACCACCGTGATGTCCGGCAGGTGCGTGCCCCCCGCGTACGGGTCGTTGACGATGAAACGGTCGCCACGCTGGATCGTGTCGATGGGAAACGTCTGCAGCACCGCCTGCACGGAGGCGGGCGTCGAGCCCAGGTGCACGGGGATGTGCGCCGCCTGGGCGATCATGCGGCCCTGGTCGTCAAATACCGCACAGGAGTAGTCCAGCCGCTCCTTGATGTTCGTGCTGAACGCCGAGCGTTGCAGTCGAACCCCCATCTCCTCGCAGACCGACGCGAGCAGGTGCTTGAAGACCTCCAGGTCTACCGCACTGAAGTCGCTTGCGTTCATGCGCGGGCCTCCAGTCGCAACGCACCGGTTTCCAGAACGGTCAACGTCCAGCCGGCGGGCACACGCGTGGTCGAACTGAACTCAACAATCGTGGTTGGCCCTTGAATCACCTCGCCGACGCCGAGCGAGCCGCGTGACCGCACGTGTTGTTCGTCATCGCCCTGTCTGTCGGGTTGACCGAGCTGAAGGCGGTCGACTTCGACCGTGGCATGCACCCGGGCGACAACCAGCTCGACCGGCCGATCCGGGTTGTGGCCGTAAAGGCGCTGGTGTTCGGATTCAAACCGCTGCAAGACGTGCTCGTCATACGCCACTGTGATCTCGTGTGATTGCCCGGCATAACGCAGGTCCGCACGGAAGCGGTACTGCGCCTTTTCGGGGTCCAACCGCTGGTCGCGTAGCTCGGCTTGGGCTTCACGGTGCAGCGCCTCGAAGGTGTTTTGCACCCTTGACGAGTCCGGCGGGCATAAGCAAGCCCGGCTGCGTGACACCATAGCCGGTGCCACCAGCATGCCGACCGCCGAGAGCAGGCCAGGGTGCGTCGGCACCACGACCCGGGTCATGCCCAATGCCTCGGCCAACGCGCAGGCGTGCAGGCCGCCGGCCCCGCCGAAGGGCACGAGGGTGAACCGCCGGGGGTCGTGGCCGCGTTGCAGGCTGATCCGTTTGACCGCTTGGGCCATCGTGGCCTCGGCGATCCGGAGGATGCCTTGGGCGGTCTGCTCGATGGACAGTTGAACCGTCTGGGCGATCGTTTCGACTGCTTGGTGTGCCGCATCGACATCCATCGGCAGCGTCCCGGCAAGCTTGAGGTCGGGCGGGAGGTTGCCCAGGACGACATGGGCATCGGTGACGGTGGCCTGCGTGCCGCCTTGCCCGTAGCAGGCCGGGCCGGGGGCTGCGCCGGCCGACGCCGGCCCGACCCGCAACGCGCCGCCGGGGTCGACCCACGCCAGCGACCCGCCGCCGGCCCCGACCGCGTGGACATCGACCATGGGCAGGCCGACCGGCAGCCCGGCGGCTTCGCCTCGTGTGGTCATGCTCAGGCCCTCGGCGGTGCAGAGCGCGACGTCGGTGGACGTGCCGCCCATATCCAGCGTGATCAGGTCCGTGACGCCGACTTCCGCCAGTGCGCGTTGGGCGCCCAGCACGCCCCCGGCCGGGCCGGAGAGGATGGTGCGCACCGGTTCGCGGCGGGCGAGTGACACCGGCAGCGTGCCGGCTTCCGAGCCCATGATCCGCAGGCGATCCGAACCCAACCGCTCTAACAACCGGCCGAGGTACCGGTGCATGGTCGGCGCGACCACGCCGTTGATCACGCAAGTCGCCGCCCGTTCATACTCCCGGGGCTCGGGGATCAACGCGCTGGAGACCGTGAGCTGCACGGCTTCGCCCATGGCTTGTTTGATGGCTTCTGCCAACTGTTGCTCATGCGACGGGTTCGCGTAGCTGTGCAGCAGGCTGATGACGACGGACCGGGGCGAACGCTCGACGACTGCTGCAACGGCTTGTTGGAGGGCTTGAGCGGTAAACGCGCGGATAGGCTGGCCATCAAAGCCCATGCGTTCGTTCACGCCGATGCAGCACGCGCGGGGGATGGGCGGCGCGGCACGCTGGGGGACCAGTGCGTACAGGTCGGGGCGGTGCTGCCGACCGATGTGCAGGGTGTCTTCAAAGCCGGCGGTGGTGAGGAAGACGGTGCTTAGCGGGTCGCCCTTTCGGGTGTGTTCGATCAAGGCGTTGGTGGCGACGGTCGAGCCGTGGGTGACGTTCAGACGGGCGTGCGGTGGCAGGTGCGGTCGCAGTGCCTCGATGCCCGCCAGGACAGCCCGGGCGGGGTCGTCGGGGGTGGACAACAGCTTGTGCGTTGCGAGGCGTCGGCGTTGCGGGTCCAGGAGGATCAGGTCGGTGAACGTGCCGCCGGTATCGACGCCGAGGGTGTAAGCCGGGTTGGTAGGGGGGGCGGTCACAGGAGCAAGATAGATCGGCGCGCATGAAAAAACCCGGGCGGTGAGGCCCGGGTTCAGGGTGAGTTTTTGTTGTTCGCTCAGGCCCGGCGACGACGGCGGGCGAGCAGGCCCAGGCCCGCAGCACCCAGGAGCATCGCGGATGTTGGCTCGGGGATGGTTGCTTGCGCGAAAGCGGGAGCACCAGGAATCCCAAAGCGGTAGTAGGCTCTGCGCCCTGAGGGCAGATTAAAGGCTAAATCTTCGGTAGTTTCGATACTGCCACTGATGGTCAGTGGGTTATCAGGTGTGCCCAAACCGTTGAAGAAGCGTTCGCCGTTTCTGACTTTGCGTTGGACGGTGCGAATCCATTGGATCCAAGGCTGGACGCGGGTGTTCCCGGCCACATCGCCGAATTGACTGAAGAGCGAGGTTCCGAAGGAAACAACACCCGCCAGCCGGTCGCCGATAAAGACGCCGCCGCCGGAGTCGCCACGAGCGGAGGTGTATTCCAACGCAATCGGGTAGTCATCCGCGGAAGTGATTTCGCTGCTGGAGAGTCCGCCATCCATATCGGTATGAAAGGTGCGGCGACGCTGATTGGCGCCTCCGATGAAGCCATCGACGATGTTCTGGCCGGACCGGCCGACACCATCGACGTTGTTAATAGCACCGGTGATGGCGTTGCCCCACGTGCCGAAGCCGGTGTAGGTCACTTCCCGATCCACGAGGCCACCACGATAGAGCTTGACCGGTTTGCCGGTGGTGACAGGGCGATCAAGGCGAACCAAGGCGATGTCAGTACCGATCGAACCGAAACGGCCGCGCCATTGACGGGGGACGTGCCATGACACGCCGCGGTAGGCCCGACCCTCGCCGCCGAGTTGGAAGTTGACTCCATTATTGCCAAAGTCAACACAGTGGCCTGCGGTCAGTACCCAACGACGATTGATGAGCGTGCCGGAGCACGTGCCCAGGGCGACGCCGTTTGAAGTCATCGTGATCAAACCCGTCGAACGCCCGTAAGGCTTGTCCTTGGCACGAAGTTCGTGAGTCGTCCGGTATGCATCGTTCTGGTAGGTCCCGGCACTTGCTTGTGGGCTTAACAAAACGGCCATCACGGACGTCAGCGCAAAGCCAGTCATCGAACGCATACTCACGATTACACTCCGCATGATCTGATCTCCGGGTATACAAATAGGCAGACAGAAAGCCCTGAAATACAAGTCTGCAATCTAAGGCCACCACCGTGTATTGTCAAACCTTTAAAGACCGATAAGACTATATAAGCAGTAGGTTTCCGTAGATTTTCGTTTTCAGGTCGTGTAGTCGGCGTTGATGTGGATGTATTCTCGGGACAGGTCGCAGCCCAGCCATTCCGCATTGTGCTTGCCCAGGCCCAGATCGACGGTGAAGACGACTTCCTGCCCGGCCATGGCTTTGGCGAGCTTGGCTTCCAGCTCCGGTGTGCGTTTCGCTGCCTGGCCGGCTTTGCCGATGGTCTGGCTGCCGATTTTGACCGTCAGGTGGTTCAGATCGAGCTTCGCGCCGCTTCGGCCGATCGCCATCGCCAGCCGACCGACGTTGGGGTCCCCGCCATGCACCGCGGTTTTCACCAGCGGGCTATTCACGATGGTCCGCCCGACCCGGTCGGCATCCGCGCGGGAGGCGGCCCCCTTGACCTTGACCCGGATCACCCGCTCGACGCCCTCGCCGTCCTGGATGACCTGGTACGCCAAATCCTGGCAGACCTTGGTCAGGGCGGCGACGAACTTTTCGTAGTCATCGCCCTCGGCCTGGCGGAGCTCGGGGTGGCCTACCGCGCCGCTGGCCAGCACCGCCAACGTGTCGCTGGTGGAGGTGTCCATGTCGACGCTGATCCGGTTGAAGCTGACCGCCACCGCCTGCTTCAGGGCTTTGCGGAGCACCGCGGGGCGGATCGAGGCGTCGGTCGTGATGTAGGCCAGCATCGTGGCCATGTTCGGCGCGATCATGCCGCTGCCCTTGGCGACCCCGCCGAGGGTCACGGTTTGGCCGGCGAGCTTGATGCGTTTGAAAGCCTGCTTGGTGACTAGGTCGGTGGTCAGGATCGCCTCGGCGGCGTCGGCGCCGCCTTGCACTGAGCAGGTCGGGGCCAGGGTCTGGATCCCCTTGAGAATCTTGTCGATCGGCAGGGGCACACCGATGACGCCGGTGGAGCTGGGCAGGACTTCGCTGGGTTCGCAACCCAAAGCCCGGGCAGTGGTTTGGCACATCGAGATGGCGTTTTGGATGCCTTGGTCGCCGGTCCAGACGTTGCTGACGCCGGCGTTGACGACGATCGCCCGCAGCTTGCCGTTCTTGACGTGACGCTTGCCGACGATGATCGGTGCGCCGGGCACCTGGTTGGTCGTGAACACCGCGGCCGCGGCACAGGGGCGGTCGGCCACGATCAACGCCACGTCGGGTTTGCCGCTGGGCTTGATCCCGAACGCGCCGCCGGCGGCGGCGAAGCCCTTGGCCAGGGTGATCGCGGGGCGGGGGGCGGATTGTTTGGACTTGGTCATAGGTAGGGCCTTTCCGGAGCAAGGCGGGATTCTAACCGCCCCGACGACGTGTTAATTGCTATTCTGGCTCGCCCGGCAGGGTGGGCGGCCCGCCGGTCCCGCGACCTCCGCCCAGGGCTTGGCCAAAGACCAGCCCCACCGCACAAACGTCCTGTTTAAGAGGTACTCCATGCCCGTCGCTGATTACGACACGTACGTCAAGATGCTCAACAACGCTTTTGAGCAGAACTTTGCCTACCCCGCCATCAACGTCAGCAGCATGGTCACCGCCAACGCCGCCCTCAAGGCGTTCGCCGACCTCAACTGTGACGGCATGATTCAGGTGTCCACCGGCGGCGGCAAGTTCGCCTCGGGCCTGGTCGCTCAGGACATGGTCCTGGGGGCGATCTCCATCGCGGAACACATCCACCGCGTCGCCGCGACGCTCGATGTCAACATTGTCCTGCACACGGACCACTGCCCACCGGACGCGGTTGATACCTTCATGGTCCCGCTGATCGAAGAGTCCGAGCGTCGCGTCGCAGAAGGCAAGCTGCCTCTGTACAACTCGCACATGCTCGACGCTTCGGGCCTGCCGCTGGAAGAAAACCTGGCGTTGTCCGTGCCGATCTACGAACGCATGGCCAAGATCGGCCAGATGATCGAGATCGAAGCCGGCGTCGTCGGCGGTGAAGAAGACGGCGCGGCCGGCAGCGAAGACACCCCCGAAGAACACCTGTACACCACCCCCGAAGACATGGTCCGCGTCTACGAAGCCATGTCCAAGGTCGACGGCACCTACATGTTCGCGGCGACCTTCGGCAACGTCCACGGCGCCTACAAGCCCGGTGCCGTCAAGCTCCGTCCCAAGCTGCTTAAGGAAGGTCAGGACGCGATCAAGGCCAAGTTCGGCGAAGACGCGAAGTTCTTCCTCGTGTTCCACGGCGGCTCGGGCTCGGAAAAGCACGAGATCGAAGAAACCCTGCAGTACGGCGTCATCAAGATGAACGTCGACACCGACTGCCAGTACGCCTTCACCCGCCCGGTCGCGGAGCACATGTTCCAGAACTACGACAGCGTCCTGAAGGTCGACGGCGAAGTCGGGGCCAAGAAGTTCTATGACCCCCGCTCGTACCTCAAGAAGGCTGAAACCGCCATGGCTGACCGCGTCAAGGAAGCCTGCGAAGACCTCCACGCTGTGGGCAAGACCCTCGGCAAGGCCTGAGTTTTCTCGACCTCTCATTAATCCCACGAAGCCCACAGTGTCGCGCTGTGGGCTTTTTAAATTGTGCGTTACTCTGCCCCCGTGGATTCACCCTCTCTCCGGGACCGGGCTATGTCCTATGCCGCGATAGCGGTCAGCGCCGCATTGCTATTCGGCGCTGTACTGGCGCTCGCGCCTGTTGTGATCGCGGGCTGGCTGGGCAGGGAAAGGACCCGGCCGTTATTCGGTGAGTCCAGGTGGAAACTCAACTACGACAAAGCCGAGCGGTGGTTCGAGCTCTTGGATTTCGGCACCGCAGGCGAGCGATTCATAGTCGGTGCGATCCTCGGCGTGCTGCTGACGGTGCTTTGGCTTTGGCGCTACCACCGCACGCGTCGGCCGGACCCGCTGCCTTAAACCCCGCCCAGCGCCTCGAAGAAACCCATCGACCCCGGCAGCACGTCCGGGTCCGCCGCCGCTTCTGCTGCGGTCATCCACAGCACCGCCGCGACTTCCTGCGGGTCGGGCTCTAACTCGCCCCCAACCACTTCGCCGCGAAACCCCACCAAACGCAGCGGCCGATCCGGGCTCAGCCAGTCCCATACCCGCTCGCCCAGCCGCACATCCAGCCCCAGCTCTTCCTTGGCTTCGCGCACCGCAGCCTCCTCGAACGACTCGCCCGGCTCGATCCCACCCCCGGGAAATGCCACGGTCAAAGGCATATACACATGCTCGGACCGACGGATCATCAGCCAGCGCCCGTCGGTCTCCCGCTGGATCGCGACGACAACGCCATGCACCCGTCCGTCATTCTGAGTCGGATGATTCATGCTCGGATCCTAGGGCCTCGGTCGGCCGCGTGGTGCGTTGCTACGATCGTTGGCATGAACAAGACCTACGACCAACTCGCGGATCGGATGAAGCAGGCCGCACTCCTGGGCAGCAGTGGTTCGCTGCTGGGCTGGGACCAGGAAACCCACATGCCTAAACAGGGCGTCGCCTACCGCGCCCAGCAGCTCGCCCAGATCGCGCGGATGACGCACGAGATGACCACCGCCCCGGAGGTCGGCGATTGGCTGAGCGATTGCGAAGCCGACTCGGCTTTGGATGCGGACGCCGCGGTGAACGTCCGCGAGTGGCGCCGGTCCTATGACAAGGCTACCAAGCTCCCCGCCGAGTTGGTGCAGGCCCTGGCCGAAGCCTCCAGCAACGCCAAGGCCGACTGGGCCCGCGCCCGCAAGCAAAGCGACTTCAGCGTCTTCAAGCCCGCGCTGGGCAAGCTGATGGACCTGCTGCACGAAAAGGCTGCGTGCCTGGGGGTGCCCGAGGGCGGCGAGCCTTGGGATGCGCTGGCGGACAACTACGAGCCGGACATGAACGCGGCGGCGGTCTCGGCGGTCTTCAATCCGCTCCGGGAAAGCCTGGTCCACCTGATCGACGACCTGCGGACTCAAGGCACACCCCCGAGCGATGACTTCGTCAAGCAGACCTTCCCGATCGACGCGCAGCGCCGCTTTGTCACCGACGTGATCGCCCGGCTGGGCTTTGACTTCGAACGTGGCCGAGTCGACACCTCGACCCACCCGTTCTGTTCGGGCACGCACTGCAACGACGTCCGCCTGACCACACGCTTCAGCGAAGACAACCTGCCGGATGCGCTCAGCTCCACCATGCACGAAGCCGGCCACGGCATCTACGAGCAGTCGCTGCCCGCCGACCACATCGGCACACCGCGCGGGCGGTCCGTGTCGCTGTCGATCCACGAGTCCCAGTCGCGCATGTGGGAGAACCAGGTCGGCCGATCGCTGGCCTTCTGGCAATGGGCCACGCCAACCCTGCCGGAGTACTTCGGCGCGTCTGCCCAAGGCATGGACCCCGACACGATCTACCGCAGCTGCAACCGCGTTGTCCCGGGCTTCATCCGTGTCGAGTCCGACGAGGCCACCTACAACCTCCACATCATGATCCGCTTCGAGCTCGAACGGCTGCTGATGAAGAAGGAGCTGTCGCTGGACGACCTGCCCGCCGCGTGGAACCAGAAGTACAAGGAGTACCTCGGGCTGGACGTCCCCGATGATGCCCGCGGCTGCCTGCAAGACATCCACTGGTCGATGGGTGCGATCGGCTACTTCCCGACCTACACGATGGGCAACCTCTACGCCG
The DNA here is from genome assembly GCA_965230305.1 of Phycisphaeraceae bacterium. Lineage (GTDB taxonomy): Bacteria > Planctomycetota > Phycisphaerae > Phycisphaerales > Phycisphaeraceae. The sequence continues at coordinate 2,234,241 of OZ245998.1, forward strand.
CGCAGTTCTTCGACGCCGCGTGTCAGGCGATCCCCGACCTGCCTCAGCAATTCGCGCAAGGCGAGTTCGCTTCGCTCAAAGCCTGGCTGACCCAGAACATCCACCAGCACGGCAAGACCTACACCGGCCCGCAGTTGGTCGAGCGCGTCACCGGCAAGCCGCTGTCCGCCGAGCCGTTGCTCAACTACTTGAATACCAAGCTCCGGGGCGTTTACACCTGCTGAGCCAGCAGCAGCGTGCCCAGCACGCCGATGACCAGCAGCGTCACCACCAGGACCCGCCGGTTCGTGGTGTCGATCGGCAGGGCGTTGACATGCCGCCCGATCAGCGCGTCGATCCTTTCGATCCGCATCGCGATCGAACCGTGCCGCCAGTTTCGGCGTTGCAGCGCCGACTCGCCTTGCCCCAGCCCGGCGACCCGTTTCAGCGCATCGCTCATCGCCGATGCGTCTTCTTCTGCAATCACCTCACGCCCCGCTTGTTTAGCAAAATGCTTCACCGCGAACGCATCGGCCTGCCATTCGATCCTTCGGGACACCCAGCCGAACCCCAGCCACCAGCCCAGCCCCGCCAACACCCAGGCCAGGATCGCCGCCTGGTCTGCCGCCATCGTCGGGTCGGCCGACAACAGCGTGTACGCCAGCAGATAGCCCCCGCCGAACAAGCCCATCGCCGCGGCACCCAGCCGCCAAAGATGCTTCAGCCGGATGTGTCCGATCTCGTGGGCCATCACCGCTTCCAGCGTTCGGCTGGGCAACGCTTCCAGCAACGCATCGGTCATCAGGATGTACCGAACCGGCGCGATGAACCCGACGACCGCCGCGTTGCACATCACCCCGCCGGTCCGCCAGAGCAGCAGCCGGGCCACACGCACCCGGTGCGCCAGGCATAAACCTTCCAAGCGATCGCGCGTCTCGCCTTCGGGCAATGGCACGGTGTCCCAGATCAGCCTCAAGAGCAAAGGCGACAGCAGAAACACCAGCATCCCGCCGGCGACCGTGGCGGGCACCTGATACGACGTCGGCAGCCAGAACCCTGCTGTCTCGATCCACGCCAGGATCACCAGCAACGGGGTCAGCAGCGTCAACCCGTGCACCCGGATTTGCTCCCAGACGTACCGCCCGCGCCCCGGCACGGGGTACACCGGCAACCCCTCATCCAGCCGACGGATCAACGCCGTCTCGCGCAGCCGCTTCTCCACCGGCCAGAACCACCACCAACCCAACCCCAGCACCAGCACCGGCCCAGCCAGCACCGCCGCTTCGTCCAACAACACCCAATCTCCGATCCCATCCCGTACCCGCCACAGGGCCCCAGCCCACAGGTCCAGCACCAACGACCCCAGCACGCCCAGCCGAACCGCCGCCATGACCCGCTCATGCCGTTTCATCGCTTGGGCGCCCTTGGGGGTGCCCAGCGCTCGGTCCAGTCGTCGGGCGGACCACGCCTCCATCCCGGTGAGCATCAGCTTGGGCAGGATCATGATGGCGATCAGCAACGCCAGGCCGGCCGCGCCCTGGGGCAAATCCGGGCCGGACCGCCGCAGCGTCGGCTCGAACGCGTCATGCACAAACACCAGCATCACCAGGACCATGAACGCCGCCTGCATCGCCCAAGCCTACCGCGTTTCACCGGGCTCGGTTTTCAACCGATGTTGAGGTATAATCTGCTGTTCCTCAGCCCGGCTGAGGGCTCTTTGACAACGGGGCCGACCGGTATCGACCGGACAGGTAAAGCGTATGGTGGCGTGTCGAGGTTGCTCGGATCCGCGTAAAAGCCGTGCAAAAAACACAAATGCCAACGATAACATCGCTGGTCGGATCGGCTTCGCGCCGACCGCCCTGGCTGCTTGAATAAGTAGCCGCACCCCAGCACCGGCCCGCCCGCGGCGGGGGCTGGGGTGAACGACAATGCGGGATCGCCCGTGGACGACGCCTGAGCGTCCACGGGTTAAACAACACTCGGGCTGGGCCAGACGGAGGCTGTTGATCGCCGCCTAAGGCCGAGACTCAAACGATCAAATACACACGTAGAAGCCGTTCGCCGACTGTTCCGACACGGGGGTTCGAATCCCCCCGGCTCCATTGTTTCAATGAAAAGCCCACGTTCGATGAGCGTGGGCTTTTTTATGCGCAGAGATTTAATCGCCCAGCGGTTCGTGGGCCATCTCTTTCAGCCGGTCCAACTCCACAAACTCCAGCGTCGAGATGTGTGTGGCTTCCAGCACCACCGGCGGGGCGACCTCGGCGTGGTCGGCCTCGACCCAGCGGGACACGCACAGGCACCAGCGGTCGCCGGGTTGGAGGCCCGGAAACCCATACTCGGGCCGCGGCGTGCTCAGGTCGTTGCCCGCTTCACGCGAGAAGGCCAGGAACGACGCGGTCATCACCGCGCAGAGGATGTGCATCCCCGTATCGCCCGGCCCGGAGTCGCAGCACCCGTTCCGACGCCAGCCGGTGAGCGGCTCGGTGGAGCAGGTTGTCAAAGGGGTTCCCAGAACGTTTCGGGCGGTACTCATACGGATTCGTTTTCCTCTTCGGCCAACTCGAACGCCGCGGGCGTGCGCACCGTGATCGCGTTCAGGGCCGAGGGCGGCTGGGCGGTCGGGCCCAGGGTGACGCGGACGGTGATCGTGCCGTCACGCTGGAGCCGACGGAGCTGGACGGTGATGTCATCGGCGGTGCCTGCGCCCTGTTTGATCCGAAGGGGTTTGGTCGTTTTGCGGACCGCGTCGTTGGCGGCCGCGGTGTTGGGCGCAAGGTCGATCAGTTGGCCGCCGGCCGTGCCCCGAGCGCGTTTGCCGCCCAGGTGGACGGAGAGCCCTTGCTTGAAGTCCCGTGCGGAGAGGTAGAGGAATTTGCCGCTCTTGAGCTGGAACTGGGTCAGGTAGGTTTTGCCGCGCTGGAACTCGTCGCCGTCGTGAGGCGAGATGACCACGTCGAAGGTGCCCGGCGCGGAGAGGGTGCGGACCTGATTGGGCCCGATCCATCCGAGCAAGCGTTTCTGGTGGGCGTTCCAGTCGAGTTCGCCCCGGCCCATGTTGGAGAACAGGTCGGCTTCGGTGAAGACGTTGGCCGGGCCGATGGATTGGCCGTTCAGGCTCCGCCGGAAGTCCGAGCTGCCCAGCCCGAGGTTGCGGCCCATCTGCTGGACGAGTTCATCGACCTTGCCGTTGGGCATCCATATGCGGTTGCCGTTGGTTTCCGCCCGCCCTTGCAGGCCCCAGAAGGTCTGGGCGCGGATGATCACATGGGCGCTGTTGTCCGCGTTGATGCCACGGCCAGCCAGTTGGCGCATAACGTCTGAAGACAATAGATCGAGTCTTTCCTGAACGGTGGCACCGGCTTCGATGTATTCCGAACGGCTGCGGGGCAAACCGACTTGCAGCACCCGGATATTGGGGTAAGTAAGTTTCTCATTGGAGTAATTCTGCACCGTTTGCGCCGCTAGACGCGCGGTGCGCCGTGCTTGAGTTAGCGTTTGTGGTGCGCCGCCGCCGCCGCGATACGCCGCAAGCACATACACCGCAGACTGCTCGCCGGTGCTGGAGGACATAAGAAGACGCGGCTCAAGGGTTTCCAGGCCGGGCGGTGTGAGAGTCTCAGATCGGTGCAACATGAAGAACTCCAAGGCAAAAACAAAGAGGTGTCAGTAACGTACCTTGAGTTCGGATTCACCGCTTGCTTTTTTGCGACTGACGTCTGCTGTGGCGCAGCGGGCCGTTGTGATGGAATTAGCCCGATGCTTTACGTTTAGGCCGATTGACGCTCAAGCAGCGGCGCTTGGAATATGGTTTGTTCTGAGCACCGAAAGGATTGCGTCGAATGGTTCGGCCGTGACATATCAGCCGTATGGATTTGAGGGGGATCTATTTTTGTGAAATAGGTCCTTCAGAAGCGACGGGTTTGTTGGTTCGCCGACTTTAACCACACGCTGTTTATGGCGGTGTCGCAGAGAATCAAGAAATCGATTAGTACGACGTGGTCAGCCAGTATCGCAAATCAGGCTTGGGTTGACAGCTCACCGTTTGTTCTTCTTGGGCTTGCGGCCGCTGCGCCGTCCGGGGGCGCCGGGCTTGGCTTTGGGCTTGGTGTCGCCCAGGTCCGACAGCACCGCGTTGGGGCTGGCTTTGAGTTCGTTGACCTTGTCGCGGAGGTCCGCCGCCTTCTCAAACTGAAGCTGCTGGGCAGCGTCCAGCATCTGCTTCTCCAGCTCAGCGATCAGTTCGTCCCGGTCGTACTGCTTGCCCGAGACGCTGCCGACCGCCGACTGCGCGGTCTTGCGGGCTTTCAGTTGTAGTTCGATCCCCTTGCGGATGGCCTTCTTCACGGTCTGAGGCTTGATGCCGTGTTCCTCGTTGTAGGCGATCTGCTTCGCCCGCCGACGGTTCGTCTCGTCCAGCGCGGCCTGCATCGCGGGGGTCACCTCGTCGGCATAAAGAATCACCAGCGAGTTCACGTTCCGCGCGGCCCGCCCGATCTGCTGGATCAGGCTTGTCGGGCTCCGCAGGAACCCCGTCTTGTCCGCGTCCAGGATCGCCACGAACGAGACCTCCGGCAGGTCGAGCCCTTCCCGCAACAGGTTCACGCCCACTAGGACATCAAACTCGCCTTCCCGCAGCTCGCGTAGGATCGTCACGCGGTCCAGCGTCTCAATATCCGAGTGCATGTACCGGCACTTCACGCCGGCCTTGTCCAGGTACGCCGCGAGGTCTTCCGCCAAACGCTTGGTCAGCGTCGTCACCAGCGAACGCTCGCCCGCCTCGATCCGCTGCTGCACCATCTCCAGCAAGTCCGGCACCTGCCCGTCCGCCGGACGCACCTCGATCGTCGGGTCTACCAGCCCCGTCGGCCGGATCACCTGCTCCGCAAACTCGCCTTCGCATTTCTCCAGCTCGTAAGGCCCGGGCGTCGCCGAGACAAACACGACCTGTGGCCAAACCTTCTCGATCTCTTCAAACCGCATCGGCCGGTTGTCCAGTGCGCTGGGCAGCCGGAACCCGTGATCGACCAGCGTCTGCTTGCGGTTGCGGTCCCCGAAGTACATCGCGCCGAGTTGGGGCACGGTGACGTGCGACTCGTCGATGATCAGCAGGTAGTCCGGGTTGCCGTCTTCATCCGTCGGGAAGTAATCCAGCAGCGTGTAGGGCTTGCTGCCCGGCGGCCGGCCGTCGAAGTGGCGCGAGTAGTTCTCGATCCCGTTGCAGAAGCCGACCTCCTCGAGCATCTCCAGGTCGTACTTCACCCGGGCCAGCAGCCGTTGGGCTTCCAGCAGCTTGCCCTCGTTGCGGAGCTTTGCCGCCCGGTGGTCCAGCTCTTCCCGGATGTCGTCGATCGCCTTGCTCCGCTGGTCCTCGGGCATCACGTAGTGCACCGCAGGGAACAGGAACACGGTCTGCTCATCGGCCAACAGCTCGCCGCTGGTCGGGTGGATCAGTGCGAGTGATTCGATTTCATCGCCAAACAGCTCGACGCGGACGGCGTACTCCTCGTCCGCGGGGTGGACTTCAACGACGTCGCCGCGCACGCGGAAGCTGCCGCGCTTCAGGTCGTAGGGGCTGCGCTCGTACTGCAGGTCCGCCAGGGCCCGGAGCAGGTCGCGGCGGTCCAGTGTCTGCCCTCGGCTGAGAGAGACGACCTTCTTCTTGTACTCGTCCGGCGAGCCCAGACCGAAGATGCAGGACACCGACGCGACGATGATCACGTCGTCCCGAGACACCAGCGAACTGGTCGCCGCCAGGCGGAGACGGTCCAGGTCGTCATTCCGCTGGGCATCCTTCTCGATGTAGATGTCCCGCTGGGGGATGTAGGCCTCGGGCTGGTAGTAGTCGTAGTAGCTGACGAAGTAGTTGACCGCGTTGTCTGGGAACAGCTCTTTGAACTCTTCGAAGAGCTGTGCCGCTAGGGTTTTGTTGTGTGAAATGACCAGCGTGGGCTTGTTGACCCGCTGAATCACGTTGGCCATCGTGAACGTCTTGCCCGTGCCCGTGGCGCCAAGGAGCGTCTGATGCCGGCGGCCGGCGTTGATCCAGGCGGTGAGCTGATCGATGGCGCCGGGCTGGTCGCCCATCGGCTTGAAATCCGAAACAATCTGGAACGGTCGATCTGGCATGGGGTTATCTTAGCGCCGCACGCCTCGGTGAAAAGCCCGGCCGCCAGATCGCCAGCAGGGGGTTGCCCGCAGACGGCGGGTTGTTATACTGCCCGGCTCGATTTACCGACCTCGGAGCACCCTCCGGGGACGACCGGTCTTCCAACTGAGACACCCTATGCCCACGATCAACCAACTGATCCGCAACCCCCGCAAGTCGCCCAAGGTCAAGTCCAAGGTCCGTGACCTCGGCCAGTGCCCCCAGAAACGCGGCGTCTGCCTCCAGGTCAAGACCGTGACCCCCAAGAAGCCCAACTCCGCGCTTCGTAAGGTCGCCCGTGTCCGCCTGTCAAACGGCAAGGAAGTCACCGCCTACATCGGCGGCGAAGGCCACAACCTCCAGGAGCACAGCATCGTGCTCGTCCGCGGCGGCCGGGTCCGCGACCTCCCCGGTGTCCGCTACCACATCGTCCGTGGCAGCCTGGACACCCTCGGCGTCGATGGCCGCAAGCAAGGCCGCTCGAAGTACGGCGTCAAGCGCGGCAAGTAAACCGTTTTCTCCGTCGGCATCCCGCCGGCGTTTTCAAAACCCATTGGCAAGTAACCGCCCGGCAATGACCCGCCCGGCGGCGAACACAAGGCCCCATCTCGTTTGGGGCGGATGAGCCACGAAAGGAGCCGTTCATGGCCGGTCGTATCACCCACGCTGAAAAGCAACTCAAGCCCGATCCTCGCTACGGGGATAAGGTCCTGTCCCGTTTCATCAACTGCGTCATGCTCGACGGCAAGAAGGCCGTCGCCCAGCGCGTGGTCTACAACGCCTTTGACGAAATCGAAAAGCGCACCGAAGGCAACCCCTCGGCCATCGAGGTCTTCCAGAAGGCCATCGAAAACGTCAAGCCCAACGTCGAAGTCCGCTCCAAGCGTGTCGGCGGTGCTAACTACCAGGTCCCGATGTCCGTCAAGCCCAAGCGCAAGCAATCGCTGGCCTTCCGCTGGATCATCGACGCCTGCCGCAAGGAGAAGGGCAAGCCCTTCCACCTCGTCCTGGCCCGCGAGCTCATGGACGCCGCCAACGGCGAAGGCAAGGCCATGACCATCCGCGACCAGACCCACCGCATGGCCGACGCCAACAAGGCGTTCGCCCACTTCGCTTGGTGAGTCACCCGCCACCCGACCCCACAAGCCGTCCTCCGGGACGGCTTTTTTTATGGCCATCCCAACCCCAGCCCAACCTAAGATCAGCCTGTGACCACGCCCAACCGCTACCACCGACAGGCCCTGCTCGAAGGCATCGGCGAGCAAGGCCAAGCCCGCCTCACCCAGGCCTCGGTCCTGATCGTCGGCGTCGGCGCGTTGGGCACCGTCAGCGCCGAGCTGCTCGCCCGGGCCGGCGTCGGGCGCATCACCTTGGCCGACCGGGACGTTGTGGAAGCAACCAACCTGCAGCGCCAGCTGCTCTACACCCAGGCCGACGCCGACGCTTCGCTGCCCAAAGCGGTAGCCGCCCAGCAACGCCTGGCCGCGATCAACCCACAGATCACGATCACCGCTGCGGTTGAAGACGTCCATGCGGGCAATGTCGAACGCCTCGCCGGGCTGAAGGACCGCCAACCCGTCGACCTGTTGATCGATGGCACGGACAACCTCGAAACCCGTTACCTCCTCAACGACGTCGCCGTCAAACACGCGATCCCCTACGCCTACGCCGGCGCTGTCGGGTACACCGGCCTGGCGTGGACGATCCTGCCGACCACACCTCAAGGCCACACCCCTTGGGAAAAGCAGGGTGGCCCGACGCCGGACCTCCGTGCCGTCTTCCCCGACGCCCCCGCGCCCGGCGTGCTGCCAACCTGCGATACCGCCGGGGTCCTCGGCCCCGCCTCGGCGATGATCGCCAGCTACCAGGCCGGCGAAGCGATCAAAGCCCTCACTGGGCAATGGCAACGCGTCGCCCGGACGATGCTCTCGATCGATCTTCAGCACAACCACGTCCGCCAGATCGCGCTGGGCCCCTGCGATAGCGTCTGCGTGAACGAGCAACGGTTTGACTACCTCGACCAGGCCGCCGGCGAAGCGACGCTGAGCCTCTGCGGCCGAGACGCGGTGCAGGTGCGCCCGGCCCACGCCGCCGCCGTCGACCTGCCGGGCCTGGCCGCCCGCTTCGAGCGGATCGGCGCGGTCACGCTGAACCCGTTCATGCTCCGCGCCACCCTGCCGACCGCCGACCGCGCCGCCGAGCTATCCGTCTTCAAGGACGGCCGGGCCATCGTCCACGGCACCACCGACCCCGCCATCGCCCGCACCGTCGTGGCGAAGTACGTGGGGGTGTGACCTGTATCTCGTGTTCTGGATTCAATCAGCGGGATAGTTCAACCGGAATTTAGAGATGAGCAAAAGTCCGCCCTAGTCGTTGGATCGCAACCTCCATGCTGTGTGTGGTGCGCTTCTTTTATCGGCCGTTTTTATGGGTGCCAGATCGGTACCGGTAGCAACTGGACCGTTTTGGGCGTCTACAAACGCTTCAAGAGGTTGAGTCATATCGGTCAGACCTACTAGTCCAATGCGCGAAGAATCGGGTGCCAATGGCCGGAGGCAACGCACGTGGTGTATATGGACTTGCACCCCCTTGGCAAGCGGCTAACGAGCCGGCTGGTGTTCGGATAGACGCCTTCAACTCGCCGTGTGGTGGGGACGAGGTGGTTGAGTTTCGTCTGTTCGATGATGGGGGCATCCGCGTTCGGCTTGTCCCCGACGAGAAGTCATCGCACCACAATGGCGGCAGTGTCGACGGAATTAAAGCCGCTACGCGTCGTAATGCCCTGCCAAAGCCGCGAGGATGACGGCACGTTTCGGATGCGATTCGACCCACGCCTGAATCTCACGCACACGCTGAGCATCGGCATCCCCCAGATGCCCGTGAAGTTGCCGATCGTGTCCGGCCTGCTGTTGCTGACGCTTGACCTCGGCCTGCCATGTTGAGGTGAAGATCATGTGCAGTTGATCGTGCAGATCATGGGATTTGAGCCCTTCCCATTAGTTGGCGTCCAAACAAACCCCGCCGCATCGGCCGCAGCGGTCCAAGTGGAAGCCCAGGCCATGACCCACGCTATGGCGGATCAGAAACATGCCGCACTCGGGGCAGAGTTTGCCCGCGGGGCTGTCTTCCAGATCGGCACCTACATCTCTGATATTTGCTACGAGCGCCCAAACCGATTCTTGATCATGGTGGGGGGCGACCGGGTTCAAGTCTTCAGACATGACATGATTTTATCTTGCTTGGTGTGGCCGCGAAACACCTCTGCTAGAATCCCATACGGATGATGGTGAAAGGATTCGCTTGAAGCGGAGAAACGCACAGCTTGGGTTGCTCGTTATCGCGACGGCGATCGCTGCGCCCGGCGCGCAGGCGGCGTTCTTCTTTGGGCCGAGCCCGTATCTCAGCGCCGCGGATAGCCCGTTCGCTGGCGAACCCTTTGCGTACTTCCATCTGGAAAACTTCGAAGACGGCGCGCTGAACACCCCCGGCGTCACGGCTTCCGACGGCACGGTCGCCAGCCCGTCCAACGTCACCGACTCGGTCGATGCCGACGACGGCAGCCTCGACGGCTCGGGTAATGCTGGGCACACGCTTTTCCACGACGAAGAGATCGGCATCACCTTCACGTTTGACGCCGATGCCCTCGGCGGGCTGCCGACGCACGCCGGGCTGGTCTGGACCGATGGCACGACCTTCGTCGACCCCAACGATGCCACGTTCGAAGCCTTCGACGCCGACGGCGTATCGCTGGGCACGCTGATCGGTTTCGATCTGGGTGATGAAAATTTCCTGGGCGGCACAGCCGAGGACCGCTTCTTCGGCGTGACGCATGCCCAGGGCCTCGGCGCGATCTCTATCACTGGGCCGGCGGCGTCGGTCCGCAAGATCGAGATCGACCATCTGCAGTACGGCCGGGTCGTCATCCCGACGCCTTCGTCGCTTCTGATCGGCGTGACCGCGGGCCCGGTGCTGCTGCTACGCCGTCGCCGGGGTTGAGGCACACAACGCTTTCGCGACCGATTGCGGATCATCCGCCGCACACAGCGCGCTGCTGACGGCAACGCCTTGGGCGTGGAGTTGGGCGCGGTTGTCGGGGGTGATCCCGCCGATCGCCAGGTGGGGGCGTTGAATCTTGGCGCGGTAGGCGTCGAGGTAGGCCGGGCCGGCGAGGGTGGGCTTGTGCTTGGTCGTGGTGGAGAACATCGGCCCGACGCCGCAGTAGTCGGCCCCGTCGCGGGCCGCGGCCTGGGCTTCGTCGAGGTTGCTGGTGCTGACGCCGATGAGCAGTTGCGTGCCGACGAGCTGACGCACGGCGGGGACTGGCAGATCGGTTTGCCCCAAGTGGACGCCTTGGGCGCCTGCGGCGAGCGCGACATCCGGCCGATCGTTGACGATCACCGGCACGCCCCTCGGCTGAGCGATCGCCAGGACTTGCTGCACGTGCTTCAGCAGCGGCCCGGCGTCGAGGTCCTTCTCACGCACCTGCACGCAGTCGGCTCCGCCGGCGATCGCGCCGGTGAGCACTTCCTGCCAGGGCAGTTTGCACAACGATTGCGTCAACAGCAGGCAGAGCGCCCACTGCTGCGCCCGCCCGGTGCCGAGTTGTGTCAGCAGACGACGCTCGAGTTCGTAGCCCGTGTAACGCAGTTGTTCGATCGCAGCGGCGTCAACGCCGGGGTGCGTCTTGCCGAACTCTTCGATCGCGCGCAGCGCTTCGGACAGGCGCTTGCCCGCAGCGGCGGCGACGGCGTGGGCTGAGGCGCGGCTGGCTTCCTGCTGAGTGGTGATCGAGGTGCCGACATCGCCGGGGGTGTCGCGGTGGGCCAGTGTGTCCGGCAACAGGGCGGCGAGGGTATGCCGGGCCTGTTTGATGGCGCTGCTCAAATCGGCGTCGTCCAGCAGGAAACGCGCTGCGTCTTCCATGACCCGCAGCGCTTCGCGGGCCCGGTTGGCGTTGGCGTCCAGGATGCGGCCGATGGGAGGCATGGCACCAGTGTAGGAATCGTCCGCCGGTCGAGGCAGGCTATGCGGCTTGGGGGCGGCGGTCGTTGATGTGGATGAAGTAGAGATTGCGGACGTAGATCGCCCAGCCGGTGGCTTGGCCGATCAGCCCGACGATCTCGACGCGCCAGAAGAAGTAGATCAGCAGCATGGTCGAGCCGATCAGGCTCAGCCACCAGAAGGCTTCGGGGACTACGGACTGCTTGGCTTTTTCGCTGCAGATCCACTGGATGACCATCCGGCCGGTGAACATGGCCTGGGCGAGCAGACCGAAGCCGACCCAGAGGATGCCGGTCCAACTGGTGATGTCGAAGACCCGGTACAGCAGCGAGTCCGAGGCGTTGCCGGCCTGGCGTTTCGCGACCTCGCGGAGAAACACATCGGCGGTCATCTCGGTGTCTTGGCCGTTGTGCTCAAACCGGACGGTGGGCACGCCGCCGGTGTCCTGGATGTTGAGCCGGGACAGGCGGTCGGAGAGGTAGAAGACGTCTCGTTTGCCCAGCCAGCCGGCGCGTTCGGCGATGAGCATGCCGACGGACACGCCGGTGATGAGCAGGAACACCAGAAACCAGATCAGCCGGGGGTGGGGTTTCATGGCTCGGCCGGGGGTGGGGCGGCGTGGAGGGTGGAGACGTCGGGTTGGCGGAGCCTTGAACGCATCCAGCGGACCGCCATCAGGTCGCGCAGGCCGGCGAACGCGCGGGAGAGCACACCCATGCCGTACTTGGGCGTGCCGTGCAGCCGTGGCCGATGGTTGACGGGGGTTTGAATCACACGGGCCCCGCAGATCGAGGCGTAGACCGGCAGGAAGCGGTGGATGCCTTTGTACTGGAGGGGGTACTGCTTGGCGATGTCCGCGCGGAGGACCCGTGCGGAGCAGCCGGTATCGCGGATGGTGTCGCCGAGCATCGCGCGTCGGAACATTCGGCCGACGACCGAGCCGTAGCGGCGGATGATGTTGTCCTGGCGGTTTTGGGAACGGTCGCCCTGGACCATGTCGGCTTGATCGGCGCGGAGTTTTTCGAGCATGCCCACGAGGTCGGCCGGGTCGTTCTGCAGGTCGGCATCGAGCGTGGCGACGTACCGGCCGGTCGCGGCCTGGATGCCGGTGTGCATCGCGGCGGACTGGCCCATGGGTTCGGCGTGCCGCTTGGGTTTCAGCCAGGGGCGGGTGGCCATCGCCTCGGCCAGGAGTTCGGGGCTGCGGTCGCTGGAGCCGTCGTCGACGATGATGAGTTCGGTGTCGATCCCTTGCTGCACGATGGTTTGGTCGATCTCGTCGATGAGGATCGGGAGGTTCTCTTCCTCGTCCAAGGCGGGCACCACAATCGAGAGCTCGGGCGGGGTCATCACAGATCGGCTTTCGTCAGGATGGTTTCGACGGCGGGCTGGGTGGCCTCGGCCCAGTGCGGTTCGACGATCGGCGCGGTGGTCAGGGGGATCTGCGCCTGCTGCATCGCGTCGCTGCGGACGATCGGCGAGACCATCACGAGCCCGACGGTGTAGCCCCACGCGGCGAACGCGCCGGTCGCCCGGCCGGGGTGCTGCCGGGCGGCGAAGCGCACGCACAATAGCGTAATCAGGAACAACGCAATCGCGGCCCCCAGCGCGTAGGGCGTCGCGACCGGCTGCACCCAACTCGCAGCCTGCGGGTGCACCCGATCCAAGACCTCCGGCTCAAGCAGTGCTAAGGGCAATGCCACCGACACGAAAAGCATCATCGCCAGATGGGGCCACTTGAACGCTCGCCAAAGCCGGGCGTGCCGGCCCTCCGCGGACAGGTCCACGTACCGGCGGAACACCTGCCCGAGCACGATCGCCAGGAACGGCATGGCCAGATACACCCGCCCGCTGATGTCTTCACTGGGCAGCAACCCCATCGTGATCGGCAGCCCCGCCAGGAGCCAGGTCCAGCCCACCATCAGCCGACGGCGGGGCTCTCGCGAGCTGGTCGACAAGGGCTGCAGCAACGCCGCGATCAGCCACGCGGTCCAAGGCAGCAGCACGACGCCCGCCCAGAGCATCAAGTCCGGCGTCAACGCCAGCAGCCGATCCACCATCGTCGGCCAGACCTCGATCGGCCCACGGAACCAGGCCTGCCCCGCGTCGGGGTCCAGCCGGTACACCCGGACCATCCAAGGCGTGACGCAGACCACAGCCAACGCGCCGGCGGCCAGCGTCCCCACGACATGCGAAATCTTGCGTTCCCCGAGGAAGGCCACCAGCCACAGCGGGAGCAGGGCCGCCCAGATGCTCCCCGACCCGGCTGCGAGCGTGAGCCCGGACAAGCCCAGGCCCGCCAGCGCCCACCCCAGCAGTTGGCGGACCAGAGCCGGCGCGGGTTTGAACGGCCGCATCGCCCAGACCGCCCCCGACAGTGTCAGCACGAGGCAGCACAGCGTGGCGGCATCCGGCGTGGCCAACCGTCCCAGCCAGGCAAACCCCGGCGTCCCCAGGCACACCAGCGCGGCAAACCCGCCGGTGATCGGCCCGCCGATGCAGTACCCCGTCCAGCCGATCCCCGCGACCGCCAGCAGTGTGAGGACGAGGGTCGCCAGCCGGGCGCGATACGAAAAAGCTGCGGCAGTGTCGGTGTAAGGGTCCAGGCCACGGAACGCCAGTTGATGAACCCAGGCGGTCAAAGGCGGCGTATCCAGAAGCGGTTCAGCGTTCCGCGTCGGGATCGGAAACCAGGTGCCGGGTTCAGCGGAGGCCCGGGTGTGGGCAGTGGTGTGGATCGAAACGTCGATCGCCTGGGCTTCGTCGGCCCGGTAGATCGGCGTCGGGGATAAGTCGACGAGCATGACCGCGGTCAATGCGAGCAGGCAGACCCCGACGGTGAGCCAGATCGTGGCTGTGTCCCGCTTGCGGCTTGGCGCGGGGATGGCGGCGGCGGCGCGGGGTGACGGTACATCAGCCGAGCCGGTCTCGCGGGCCGGGCGGTGGTCGATCGGGCGTGGGGAGGGGGGAGGAGCGTGTACCAAAGGGAGGGCGGCTCGGGGGGAGGCGAGAGGCCTAGTTTACCCTGCGGGCGTCTTTGGGGAGGTTTTGGCTCAGTTGAGTAAGGTGGGCTTTGAGCACCGCACGGCGTTGCGGCAGAAGCTCCGATTGCCCGAAACGGACCTCGTAGAAGGCTTCTGTCAGGGCGATGACCGGGTCAAAACGCAGCGGGTTGGCCTCAGCCAGCTCCGTGGCGAACTGCATGGGCGACTGCCAGTCGGGCCGGGTGAAGCCGGCACGCTCCAGCAGCTCGATCATGTCCAGGTAGAAACCAAGGTTGCGGATCAGCAGCTTGCGTCGGGCCTTGGTCAGCCCGTTCAGGCCGAGCACCTGCGTGCCCCGCTCGCGTCGTCTCCGGGCCACCGCCAGCGCGAGGGACACCGCCAACCCGCCCGCGGCGAGGCTCATCGCGGCGAAGAATCGGCTCAGGTTGGATTGCGCCCAGCTCAACGCCCCGTCGGCATAATCCAAGGCAAACGCCCAGGGCGCCCGTGGCGAGGAGAAGATGTCCGCAAAGAACTGCTGGATTTGATTGAACAGCTTCTGCCGAGTCTTGTTGTCAAACGCGACGAAGCGCATGACCCAGGCGTACTCCAGGTGCTCGTACACATCACGCAGGCCCGCCATCCAGGTGCGCTCGGGCACGTGCTCCGCTTGGACTTCCAATGGCGGGGTCGGGTCCAGCGTCATCCAGCCGACCCCCGGGCCGCCGTGGACTTCCACCCAGGCGTGGGCGTGGCTGTGGCGGACGACAAAGTAGCCGCCGATGGCGTTGTATTCACTTGCGCGGTAGCCGGTGACCAGGCGCGCCTGCATCCCGATTGATCGGCACATCGCCGCCAATGCGGAGGCGAAAATCTCGCAGTGCCCCTTCTGGATGTCCTCCAGAAAGTAAAGCACCGGATCAACATTCGGCGGCGGGGTCGGGTTCCGAAGGGCGTAGTCAAACTGCGTCATCAAGTGGCGGGCCAGCGAACGGGCGATCGCTGGGTCTTCCGCCGTATAGCGTCTCTCGGGGTCGCGGGTGAGGCCTGTGGGCTCCAGCACCGATTGCGTGTACGTCCGCAAGCGCTCTTCATCCCCGGGCCAACCCCGGGCGTACTGCCGAAGCCGAACCCGCTGCGGCCGATCTCCGGGGGCAGCATTCGGCAGCGGCGCGAAGCCCTCGGCGGCGGGGTCCGGAAAACGCTCGTCGTATTCTTCTGTCCAGCGGAACGTGTACGTCATAGCCCCGGAAGGCGCTTTGATGACCCGAGCGGCTTGATTCAGGGGGTTATAGACAAGCTGATCGGATTGATCGATCGAGATGAACGTCATGTTCGGCTGGGTGAACAGCCGGCGCTGCCCGGGTTGACGTATTACGACCTGGGCTTCCCAGCCGGTGGAGGTTTGATGGAAAAATGAGGCCTGAAGGTTTTCTTCGGGTTCGGGCACCAGCTCGAGCCCGTCTGCCGGCACGGTGAGCACCTCGTCGATACGGTCGGACTGGTTCGAGTGCATCCACTGCCGGGTTTGCGGATCAAACCAGTCCATCGTCGCGCCGCGCAGCAACAGGCCCAGCGATTCCACGCTCCGAGGCTCGCCGTCGTACGTCAGCGACAGGTGGAGCACCGGCTCATTGCTGCCGGAGTTAATCGGAGCGGTGTTGAGGTTCACCATCGTGGAGAAACCCACCTCGCCGTTGCTATCGGTGTTGCTGAGTTCGCGGTGCGTCAGCCGGGGTTCGCCACCCCGTGGCAGAAGCACGAACACGCCAAAGCCCAAGCAAGCTGAGGCGATTCCGATCCAGAGCAGCTGGCGCAGAAAGGCGTGCCGGGTTTCTGGCTGCCCACGGGGGATGGCTTGTGACCCGACTGGGCGTTGCCGGTGCGCCCGTTCTGCGGAAACCCGCAGCTGAAAGAGCGTCATCGCCGCCAGCGCGAGCCCGCTGTACCCCACGAGCAGCACGCCGAATACCAGCGACACGCTTAAAACACTCGCGCCCATCATCTGCAGCAGGCTTAATGCCAGCAGCAGGGCAAAGTCCCGACTGGTTCGCGGCGAGTACAGCATCACGACCTGAAGCCAGATTGTGTAATGCCCCATCGTGATCAAAACCGGCAGCCGCATCACAAACGTCTCGTACACCAGCCACGCCGTCGCCACCAGCGCGAGCAGGTTGACCGCTCGGCGGGGCAGCGGTCGGCCGCGCGGGCCTTCCGTGATCATCCAGGACAACGCCGCCAGGCCCCCGGTCAACACCAGCAGCCCCGGGTTCTGCTCCGCAATGCAAAACGCGCACAGCCCGATCAGCACGAGCCAGAACACAACCTTCCTAAAAGCCGAGTCCACCTTCATCCGGCCACCGCCTTTGCCCGCGGCGCTTCCTGGCCCACGTCCTGTTCCGTGGGCGTATCGATAGAACCGGCCAGCAGCAGCGTGTCCATCCGCGCGGAAATCACCGGTTGGCGAAGCATCCCAACCGCCTGGATCGCCCCGGCACCTTCGGGGTCATTCACCCCCAGCCGAACGATCAGGTTCGGCGCGACGGCGGTTGTTGGCTGCCCATCATCCAACGCTTCCAGCTTCAGCCGGGCCAGCGCGTGCAGCACCCGCTTGCGGTGGGGCGGGCTGTGGTGAGGCGAGATCGCGCCCGAGCCTGCGCCCGACCAGGACAAGCCGATCTTCAAGCCTCGCAGATGTGCTTCCTGGAGCACCGACGCCGCCAGCGACACCGCTCGTTCACCCAGCGCGTGCACCTCTTGTTCACTGGCTTGCCCCGGCGTCCCCTTCGCCAACTCTTTCAGGTCCAGGTGCAGCATGACCCGAGGCGAGCTGCGCTGCGAACGCTCCCTTGCAACCAGCGTGTCTCGTTTGGCGGAGTGCTTCCAATCCACCAGATGCAGCGGGTCCCCTTCCCGATACGGCCGAAGCCCGTAGAAATCATCCATCCCCCCGGGCTTGTCCACTGACTGCTGGCCGATCGGGTCGATCCGCGTCAATGCCCCCAGCATCTGACGCTGCAGACGCCGCAGTTCCGGCAGCACCGTGACCGACTGCGCCTCCTCAAACACCAGCACCCGCTTGAACACCCCAAACGGGTAGCTGGTTTGCACCTCCAGGCGATTGAATCGAACTACCCCGCGCGAGCGGCAGCGCGTGACCGCCTGGGCCTCGACCGTGTGCCGGGGCGGCAGGTGCAACACCCATCCCATCGGTGGGCCGCTTAACGCAGCCGCCTGTTCGCCTTCCTCTGGGGTATCGGGCAACTCGGTCAGCGTGACGCCGAAGCACCCCGGCCGTCGGCGTTGCGTCACCTGATAACGCAGGACCATCGGCTCGCTGACCTCCGCGTGCTCGGGCACCGTGCGGACCACCTCAACCCCGCGCATCGTGAACACCGCGTACAGCCAGGATGTCCCCGCCACGCCCGCCATCACCCCCAGCACCCAGAACAACAGGTTCGCCTGCGTGTACCACGACATCGCCAGCACCAGCAGCCAGCCGACCCCAAACGCCAGCCCGCCCCGGCCGATCCGTATCCGTGTCTGCACATGACGCATAACGACTCCGGCTTCATCTGCGTTCGGCGGCCTACTCCATCGCGTTCTGCAGCCGCGTGCCCTGCTCGACGGTCTCCTGCAGCAGGTCTTCGCGCGGCCGCACCACGCCTCGACCGCTGAGCACGACCAGCAGGCGTTGCCCTAAGCGGGGCGGGCCCAAGACCGCTTGCGCCGCGCCGTAGCCCCGGGTCTGCGCGACCACGCCCACGTCGTACATCTGCAACCCGCCAGCGAGTTCCGGCACCGAGATCGCGAACGTGCCATCGGGCTGCGTCAGCACCGCGGGCTTGGTTTTCCGCGACAGCCGCTGCGGGTCCAGCGTCAGCTCGACCGTGACATCGCCCAGGCCGGGCTCTTGCAGGCGGGGGTCATTCTTATTCACCCACATGATCGCAGGGGTCGGCCCGAGTACGGCCTTGCCGCGGACCGCGCTCAGCCCGCCGCCGCCGCAGCCCACCAGCATCAACACACCCAGCAGGCCGATTGAAACCAACAAACGGTTGACGTGAATCACGCAGGCTCCTTCAGCGCATCGGGCTTGGGCAGGTCTTTGACGCTGGACAGCCCGAAGACTTCCAGAAACTGTTTCGTGGTGCCGTACAGCATCGGGCGCCCAAGCTCCTCCGCACGCCCGACGATCTTGACCAGGTGTCGCTCGAGCAGGCTCTTGAGCACCTCGCCGCAGGCCACGCCGCGGACCGCTTCCAGGTCCGCCCGCAGGATCGGCTGCTTGTAGGCGATGATCGCCAGCGTCTCCAGCGCGGCCGGGCTGAGCTTGCTCTGGCTGCGCGTTTTCTTCATCGCCTGAAGCACATCCCCGTACGCTGGCAGCGTGATGACCTGAAAGCCGCCGGCGATCGGTTCGATCCGGAAGCTGCGGCCGGTCTGTTCGTACAGCGCGTTTAACTGCTCGACCGCCTGCTTGATATCGCCGGGTGTCGTCTGCTCGATCGCTTCCACCAGCTTGCCCGCCGAGACCGCGCGGTCGCTGGTCAAGAGCGCCGCTTCGACCTGTCGGCCGAGCTCCTGCCAGCCGGCTTCGTCACGCTCGACCGCGGGCTTTGGGGCGTCAGAGGCGGCGGGTTCACTCACGGGTTCGGTCGCTTCGGTCATGGCAGCATTCTACGTCATTGATCGGGTCGCCCGTGGCTGGTCGCGATGACCTTGCCCAGAAACACGACCATCGTCACACGCTTGGGACGCTGATACCAGACCCAGCGCGGCGAGACTTGATACGTCCAGTAGACCTCGCCTTGTTCGCCGGTCTCGATCAGGTCCGGCGGGCCGAAACGCTGCTGGACGTCCGATGCCGAATCACCTGCTGCGGCGTTCAGGGCCTTGGCCCGCGCATCATGGGCGGCACCGAAAATCAGGTTCTGCGTCAGCGGGTGCCCGAACAGCGCCAGCATGGTGCAGAACAGAAAAAGGCTCAGCCGCCCGAAACGCTGGTGCTGGTACGACCAGATGACGCCGGCGATTCCTCCGGTCGCCAGCAGCGACAACACGATCAGCGCGACATACACCATGGATTGGTCGGCCGTTGCGCGGGCGCACTTGGCCGTGTCAGGGGTTAGAGATACCGGGTGCGGATCGCGTCTACGCTCGGCTGAAGGTTTCGCCCGGGGCACTGGGTGGGCTTGAGCTCGCGGTGGGTGTAAAACCGCCCACGGGGTACCCGGTACGTGGCCTTCATGCCCTGTAGCACTGCGGCCAGCGAAGCCAACTGCTGTTGCGAGGGCGACTGTTCCTGGAAGTTGCCCAGGAGCATGACGCCGATGTTGTGCTCGTTGGTCTGGCTGACGTGGGCGCCCTGCGAAGACAGCGATCGGCCTTCCCAGGCCCGGCCGGCGCGGTCGATGACGACGTGGTACCCGATGTCGCCCCAGCCGTTGCCGTTGACATGCGCCCGGCGGACCTGCTCGACCCGCGCGGCGCTGCCGGCCTGGTCGGTGGCCCAGAACGGGGTGGAGCCTTCATGGTGCACCGTCACCCGGTTGACACCGTTCATCGGGTTGACGCGCGAGGCGATCGGCCCGGTGGTGGACCAGGACGAACGGGCGAGGATCGGGACCCCGCCGAAGCTCAGGCCCTGAGGCACCTGCCGTGTGGGCGAGGGCGTGGGTTGCACCGTCGTGCCGTACGGGCCGGGGTCTTGGACGCGGAAGCTGGTCGTTTCTTCCCAGGGATTCGGCCGGGTCACGCCGTTGTGCGCAACCTGCCTCGTCGCGCACCCGATCAGGGTGAGCGTCGACAGGCCCGCCAGGCCTTGCAGCATCAAACGGCGGCGGGTGAGGGCATCCTGCGTGTTGGGTGAATCGCTCAAACAAAGCCCCTGATAGGTGGTATGACAGTATCGGCTCACCCCACCCTGAGCAAGCGCAGGATCGGCCGTATCGCCCGGCAAACGTGAATGTTTTCGGACGCTGAACGCCTATCAAGGCGTCGTGGCATTCGCCGCCGTCGGCAGCGGATTGACCTGCACCTCCACCCGGGGCTTGCGTTCGGCGGCGACGATCGCCGGCTGCCCGGGCGTTTCTTGCTCGGGGTCGCTGGTCGTCCGCCAACCCAGGTTCGCATTGATCTGCAGCATCATCTGCCCCAACTGATACGGCTGGGCGGCGACCGACTCATGGCTGGGGATGCTCCGGCCGTTGCTGCTGCTGGCCACCAGCGTCGCGCCGTCCTTGGCGACTCGGCTCAACTCCGTGATCAGGCCCGACGGGTTGGGGTGCTTTTCCAACACTTCACACAGCATGATCAGATCAAACTGCTCATCTTCCAGCGGCAATACCCGGTGATCTTCCTGATGCACGTACGACAGCGCGTCTTCGGCGTGTTGCCCTTGCGTGCACTGCTGAGCCAGGTCGATTCGGGCCCGGCTCCGGTCGGTGCCCACCACCTTCATCCCCTGCTTGGCGATCATATGAGGCAGCAGCCCTTCGCCCGCCTCGACGATCAGCACGCGCTCTGCCCCGTCTCGCTGCTGGGCGACTTCCTGTGTCAGCCCGGCGTAGAAGTCAAACCATCGACGGGTCTTCTCGTTCTTGGTGTACGTCGCCCACTGGCTGTGCTCCAGTGTCAGCGGCGTGCCGTCGGGATTCAGCGCCGGGGGCACCTCGTCCAGCGGTCGGCCCCAGACGTTCGCGTTCCAGCACAGCGGCGTGTCGCTGTAGCGGTCCCAGACCTCCGCCAGGTCCGGCGAGATCCGGCAGAAGCCCCACTTCTCCCGGAACCGCTCGATCGTCTGCATGATCCCGTTGGTCGTGTCTGCCTTGGTCGAGCGGTGCTGACGCAGGTGGTGCAGGTGCACAAACTCGATCTGCGGGATCGCCCAGCAACGCCAGCCCTTCAGCCGCGCCCGCAGGCCGAAGTCGATCGTCTGCCCGCGCAGGATCGTCTCGTCGTACCCCTCGAGTTCGTCGTGCACCGCCCGTCGGCAGCAGTAGAAGCAGCCCATGACGTGGTCCACCTCGGTTGCCCGGCCGACCGCGAACCGGGGCATGCCCGCCGCCACGTGGTGGTAGCCCATCGGGTGCAGGATGAAGTCGCCGAACGAATGCACCTGCCCCATCGCGTCCAGCTGCTTGGGGCCGATTACACCCAGGTCGTCTGGCCCGTTGTCAAAGGCCCGCATCAGCTTGCTCACCCAGTCAGGCGTGAGGATCTGGATGTCGCCGTCCAGCCGGACCAGGATGTCGCCCGAGCACGCATCGACAAGCTGATTGGCAACGACGGACAGGACGCCGCAGTGCTCGCGCTCGATCAGTGTGATGAAAGGCTGCCCGCCGCGCCAGGTCTGGGCGGCCGCTTTGCGGAGCGTGTCCAGGCTGTCGTCGGTCGACCCGTCGTCCACCGCGATGATCTCCAGCGGCGTGGGGTCATCCTTCAGCGTCTTGAACAGGCTGCCCAAGAGCCCAGCAATCAGATCAATATCCCCGGCGTTGCTCGAGGATCGGCCGTTGTTGTAGTTGGGGATCAGGATGGAAACCCGGGGCGTCGACATGGCCACACTATCGGACATTGTGCGGTCATCCGTCCAGCCCGGAGGCTCATGGGCTGGCGATCCGGGACTGCACATGATTCACGAACGCGCCCCGTAGTGACGTTGTGATCGGGCCCACCTCGAACTCTGCAGGGGGTCGGGATTCGATCCCGTCAACCACGCCAGTGATGGCGGTAACCTCGGTGCCCGAACCGGTGATCAGGGCTTCTTCTGCGTTGTACAACTCGTCCACCTCGATCGATCGTTCTTGCAGCGTCAGTCCGAGTTGATCGATCAGCTCAAAGATGACGCTCCGGGTGATCCCGCCGAGGATCGAGCCGTCCGCCGGGTAAGTGATTAGCTCACCATTTTTGACGAGGAACAGGTTCGCGCTGTTGGCCTCACGGATGACGCCGTCACGGGCCAGCACAGCGTGTTCACAGCCTGCCTGGTTGGCGGCGTTTAGTGCAATCGTGTTGGGCATCAGCATCGTGGTCTTGATCCAGCAGTTTGCCCACCGGTCGTCGTTCGCCAGGTAAACCTGCGCCTGGGGCACGCCGTCAATTTGCATTGGGCCTGCCGGTGCGGCGAACGCGAACACCGTCGGCGTGGTGTCGGCCGAATAGGCGAAGCTGCGCTTGTCCATCACGCCCCGGGTCACCTGCCAGTACACCTTTGCGTCGCCAAAACCTTCACGCTGGACGAGTTCATCGCTGGCTGTTTTTAGCTCTTGGACAATTCGGCCGGGTTCGATATCGATCGCCTCCAGGCTGTGCTGCAATCGCTGGGCGTGCTCGTCGAGCGTGAAGCCGAAGCCTGCGTAGTAGCGGACGACTTCGTAGACGCCTTCGCCGAACAACAGCCCACGGTCAAACACACTGACCGCCGCCTGCTCACGGGGCAGGTACTCGCCGTTGAGGTACACCAGGGTTGTGGTTGGGGCATCCGGCATAAGACGTTCTCTTAAGTGAACGTAACGATACCGCCTAGGCGAGGCTTTACACCTTCAGCGCCCGGGCGCCGTCGGCGGGGCGGGTCGTGAAGATCGCCGGCTCGATCCCGGTCTTGGCTTGGTAGCCCTCCGACAGGGCCTGGGCAAACGCCTCTGCGGCGTCGGCTTTCACGAGCGTGACGGTGCACCCGCCGAACCCGCCGCCGGTCATCCGCGAGCCGATGACGCCCTTGTCCTGCCAGCCCTCCGCGATGCTGACCAGGGTGTCCAGCTCCGGGGTCGAGACTTCAAAGTCATCCCGCAGCGAGGCGTGCGAAGCGAACATCAGCTTCCCGACCGTCGCCCAGTCGCCGGTACGCAACGCCGCCAACGCGTCCAGCGTCCGCAGGTTCTCATCGATGACGTGCTTGGCCCGTCGGTACACCAGTTCATCCATCTCACCCTTATGAGCTTCCAGGTCCTCGGGCTTGGCGTCCCGCAGCTTCGTGACGCCCAGCACATTCGCCGCGGTCTCGCACTGGCTCCGTCGTTCGCTGTACTCGTTGCCCGACAATTCATGCGGGCACTTGCTGTTGGCGATCATGACCTGCACCGACTCGTCGGTCAGCGGTGCCGCGGCGGTCTCGAAGCTCCGGCAGTCGATCAGCAGGGCGTGGTCCTTCTGACCCATCACCGAGATGAATTGGTCCATGATGCCGCAGGGCGCGCCGCCGTAGCGGTGCTCAGCCATCTGGCAGAGCAGGGCTTTGTTCACCGGGTTGAAGGTCAGGCCGAACATGTCTTCGATCAGCGTGGCGGTGGCGACCTCGATCGAGGCGGAGGACGACAGCCCGCCGCCGGCGGGGACGTTGGAGTCCAGCAGCAGGTCAAAGCCCTGAGGCGTGTAGCTGAACGCCAGGACACCACGCAGGTACCGGGACCAGGACGGGTCGCCCATGCCGATCGGGGCGTTCGTGATGCCGTTGGCCGGGTCGATGTCGACCGGGAACTCCGCGACACCCTGCAGCTGGGTCGAAGCCAGGCGGGCGGTCTTGTCGGGGTTCACCGCAGCGACCACCACCGTCTGCCGCTCGATCGCCATGGGCATGACGAAGCCGTCGTTGTAGTCGGTGTGCTCGCCGATCAGGTTCACCCGCCCGGGCGCGACGGCGGCGTGTGTCGCCGGCCGACCAAAACGGGCTTCAAACTGACGGAGAACCTGAGTGAGCTGCTGGTCAACAGTGGGGGCGTCGGACATAGGGCAGGCAGGGATCGTGGAGGGGGATCAGGGGTGTAAAAACCCGGACAGGCCGGGGCCGCGAAGATAACTTGCTTTCCTTTGGAATGCTTGAATCGGGAACAGGGTCTTCCTATTGTCAACTGAATCCTCAAAAGCAGTGGAGCCTTCTCTTGCGCATCCTGGTTGCCATTCCCGTCTACAACGAAGAACGCTATGTCCTGCCGGTGATCGAGAAGGTCGCCAAGTATGCCGAGAACGTGCTGGTGATTGACGACGGCTCGACCGATGCGACGCCCACGCTCCTGGCCCGCCTGCCCGTGGACGTGATCCGCCACCGCACCAACATGGGCTACGGCCGAAGCATCCGCGACGCCTTCCGCTGGGCGCAGTCCTACGGCTACGACTGGCTGATCACCATGGACTGCGACGAGCAGCACGAGCCCGAATCCCTCCCGGACTTCCACACCGCCATCGCCGGCGACGACGCCGACGTGATCTCCGGCAGCCGATACCTCTGCCGGGAACGCTGCGGCGACCCGCCCCCCGAGGACCGCCGGGTCATCAACAAGCAGATCACCGAGATGGTCAACGACTGCCTGGGCCTGGACATCACCGACGCGTTCTGCGGCTACAAGGCCTACCGCGTCGACAAGCTGGCCGACCTGAACCTCAACGAGAACGGCTACGCGATCCCGCTTCAGTTCTGGGTCCAGCACGCCGCCGCGGAGCATCGGGTGGTCGAAGTCCCGATCAAGCTGATCTACAACGACCCCAATCGCACCTTCGGCGGCCCGCTGGACGACCCCGACGAACGCCTGCGTCATTATCTGGAAGTCTTCGAGGCCGAGGTCCAGCAGCACAGTGATCGCTTGCCCGACGCCGCGGACTGTACCTGTCGCAAGAGCACGGAACTGGCGGGTTAAGCCATGCCCCTGTCCCCGGCTGTGCACTGCGACCCGCCCGGGTCAACCTGGCCTAACCAGTTGCCCGCCAATGCCCGCACTGCCGCGACCGGGCACCAGGCCTACCTCTGGCACCCGGGGATCCTCGCCAAGCACCTGGCGTTAGACGCGTTCGCCCAGTCCCAACGCTTGTCGCCGGTCAACCTCATCGTCGACCATGATGCCTACGACCCCTTGGGGTTTGACGTCCCCTATGTCGACGGCCAGGCGATCAAGGTCCGGCACCTCCGCCTCAGCCCGCATCGCAGCGAAACCCCGCCAACCCTCCGCCCGCCGATCGACCCGGCCATCGCGCTTCAACACCTTCATGAAGGCACACAGGACCTGCCTTCGACGACCCGCGCGTCGCTCGACCCGTTGCTTGAAGCGCTCCAGCAAACCCACGACGACTTCCCCAGCCTGGCCCACCAGTTTGCGCACTTGCTGGGCGCGCTGACCCGCCCGTGGGTGCAGCCTTTCCAAACGCTTTACGCCAGCGAGCTCGTCACGGACGCTTGGCGCGATCGGCTCCTGGCCGACGCCCACCGCTGTGCCCGCGCCTTCAACCGCGCGGTTGCCCAGCACCCTCATGCCGGCATCAAGCCGTTGCACCTGGGTGTGGACGTCGTCCAGTTGCCGCTCTGGTCGCTCCATGGCCCGCACCGCTTCCCCGTCTACGCCCACCATGGCCAACTCGTCGCGGCCCACGGCGAGCCCACCCGACTCGCCCCCCGCGCCACGCTGCTGACCGCCATCATGCGCTCCGAGCACGGGTGGTTCATCCACGGCAAGGGCGGCGGCGTCTACGACCGGGTCACCGAAGCCTGGTACGAAGCCTGGACCGGCGAACGCTTGAACCCCATGGCCGTTGTCTCCGCCGACCTGCATCTGGACTTCCCCGCGCCCCTGGCTGACCGCGATGAGCTCGAGCGTGCGGTCTGGTACGCCCACCATCTGCCGCACAATCTTGACCGTGTGCTCCGCGTGGCATCGCCGGACAGCCAACGCAAACAGGAGCTGCTGGATCACATGCACGACGACCGCGACCGCAAGCGTCGGCGTGCGGCTTTCGAGGAACTTCACGCGATCAACGATCGTTTGGCCCAGCAGCACGCCGCGCCCCTCGCCGCAGCGCGCCGGCGGGTCGATCAACTCGCCCGCGCTGCCGCCAATGCCCGGCTCGCCCGCCGACGGGATTGGCCCTTCTTCCTGTACCCCGACGCGGCGCTTCGCAGGCTTGCGAAACACTTCAAGCCGACGCCTTTACCCGCACGCTGACCAAGATATCCTCAGGCCATGAAACATCTCTTGACTTCGCTTATCTGTGGCCTGCTCCTGCTGGTTCACACCGCCAACGCCCAGACCATCTTCCCCGAAGGCGCCGCCGTCGAAAGCGACTTCTGGTACGTCCTGCAGTTGGACGGCCAGAACGCTGGCTGGATGCGCACAGCGACCTACACCCTCGACGAGCAGCGCCACTCGTTCGACGAGACGCACCTGGCTATCCGCCGCGGGGCCACCGAGATGCTCGTGATGATGTCGTCGGACTTCACCGAAACCCTCGATGGCCAACCCGTTCACGTGACGCAGACCATGTCGATCGGCGCGATGCCGACCACAACCACGATGGTGTTCACCGAACAGGGGCGCACGCTCACGACCCGTCAGGGCGACAACGAGTCGGTCCAGGAGCTAGGCCCGATCGAAGTCGACTGGATGGTGCCTTCGGCCATGGAGGCCTACATCACCCAGCAGCAGGCGGCCGGTGCCCGTGAGATCACCGTGCGGACGCTGGACCTCAGCACGTCGCCCGATCCGACGGAAATCTACATGCAGCGCCTGCGTGAAGAGCCCGCCGAGGTCTTCGGCCGGGTCGCGCCCGCCACGCTTTGGCAGAGCCGTTCGGATGCGGCACCCGGCGTCAACACGCTCCAGCACCTGAGCCCCGACGGGCAGCTGCTCCGCTCGGTCACGCCGCTGGGCGGGCTGACGTTCACCGCGCTCGCCGCTGACCGAGAGTTGGCCTTGGCCGACATCGACGCGCCCGAGCTCATGGCCCGGACGTTCATCACCCCCGACCAGACCATCGATAACCCCCGCCAGTCCCGCCGGGCGATGTACCGCCTGATCTTTGACGCCGACGCAGACCTGCAGGCGGTCGACTTCCCCCGGGCCGGGTTCCAGCGTGTCGTCTGGGGCGACGACCGCACCGCGATCGTCGTCGTCGATATGGACGACCCGGTGAACCCCGGCGAAGACCTGCCCACCGACGAGCACCTCGCAGCCAGCCTGGTGCTCAACCACGAAGACCCGGCGATCCGCGCACTGGCGGAGCAGGCCCTGCCGAACCCCGATGGGCGATCGCAGATCGAGCAGGCCGAGGCCATGCACCGGTTCGTCTACGAATTCATCGAAGAGAAAGACTTCTCTGTCGGCTTCGCGACCGCCAGTGAGGTCGCGCTCACTGGACAGGGCGACTGCACCGAACACGGCGTCCTGCTCGCGGCGCTCCTGCGGACCCAGGGCATCCCCAGCCGAACCGTCACCGGCCTGATCTACGCCGACGTGCTGCTCGGCCAGCGCGCGGTCTTCGGCTACCACATGTGGACCCAGGCCTGGATCGACGACGACGACTTCGGCGGCCGCTGGGTCGACCTCGATGCCGTACTCCCCCCAGCCATGGCGTTCGACGCGACGCACATCGCGCTGATGGTCTCCCCGCTGGCCGACAACCAGGTCAACAACGACATGGTCGCCCTGCTGCCGTTCTTCGACGCGGTGCAGATCGAGGTACAGCTGGCGGAGTAGGCGGAGCTTGGGGATAACCTGCAAACGCAGTTCTCAGGCTATCAGGACGGTTCGGCCTCCGGAAACGTCTGGGTAACACGATTCTGCGCTGGCGCAGCGATTCTCTGCGCGGGCGCCACCGCATTCTTCGTCAGCAACGGGGTTTGCGGCGCGAGCGCCTTGACGCTCTGGGTCCGCGCCGCAAGTTCCTGAGCGAGCGCAGAGTGTTGCTATGTCAGCGCAGTGGTTTCCCATGCTCTCGCCGTGCGTTGCGGCAGGGGCGCCACGAATTGCTGCGCCCGCGCAGAAAGTCTCCATGCCATCGGGAAGACCTGCTGCGCAGGTGTAGGTGATCGTTGCGCTCAGCGTGCAGTTTTTTTATTAAGCAAACATCCGATCCAACACCGGAGAAGGCGGGATTCGAACCAAGATGTAGGCAATGTCATGGAGATAGCTCCTTTGCTTTAGGTGGGAATCACGCCAGCATATGTTTTCCGTTTTGAGCATCCCGCTCATGGCTTAGAAATTCGGTTTGGCCAAGAAACTCGCTCTTGTATGATGAATAAGAATTGTGGATGTCCCACAATCGATATGATGCATGCGAGCCGTGAAAAGGTGTTTTTCTGGTCCGGTGTTTATTCGCCAGGAGAGCTTGAGCTTTATTTTTACGATACAAGCCGATAAGGTGCGTTCTTTATGGCAAGTGATCTTGATATACGTCGGGGTGCCAGAAATGTACGTATTGCCTGTGTGCTGTTTCTGCTTTTTATTTTGTACCTTACCTTTATCCATAATCCTGGCAAGCAGTGCGCGGTTTGGTTTGGAGTTGATTGCGCTGGGCAGGTCAAAGCGGTTAGCCATGCGAGGCGGTTTGTTAACATGAATAGTCATACTCAGCAAGTGTCGTATAAATTTGCGGATGCTCACGGGCATGTCTTCAGTGGTGTAGACGGCGTGTCTAGCAAGTGTGGCAATTTCTCCCCGGGATCGGAAATCAGGCTTCGGCGTGTGCCTTGGAATGACGCGAGAGCGTACGTTGACAGAAACCACTATGGTTGCAATCAATATATGTATGGAGTAGTTGTGTCTTCGGTCGCCTTGCTTATGGTTTGGCTTGCGCCCAAGGAACTTGAGCGTGAAATGGCGAAGCGATCATGACCGCGATCAGTAGCAGCAGAGAGCCCTTTGGCTTGGCCTAGGCCAAGCACAGCCTTAGCCAGAGCTAAAGGGGATTGCTCATGGCCCAAAGCCGCTTCAGCCGTCACCATCATCTATAATTGGTCCCCGGCTGAACAAACCCAACGCCCCAATGCACTTTACGGGTGGGACGCAATCCGCTTTTCGGAAAGAGGTGAGGCTGGGATTCGAGCCGAATGTAATCACCCTTGCAACTATGAAATAAATGGTGCTGTTGCTCAAATAGGAATCAAGCAAGAGGATGCTTCTTTTGCGGCGTCGGCTTTAGAATACAATCAACTTGACTTGGATCGTGCCAGCGGATTTGTGCGATCCTAGTATGGTCTGCGTTTCCCCCGATACTGGATGCCAATGAAAAGCCCGCCGCCGTCACCGGGGCAAAGCCCGACACAGATTCTCGCCGACTTCCGCGATGGGAAGCTCGGTGCCGATGCCGCGTTAGTCCAGCTTGACGCGGCGCGGGCGCAGACGCTTACGCATGCGACGATTGATCATGATCGGGCGCGGCGGTGTGGGGTGCCGGAGGTGATTTACGGGGCAGGGAAGACGGCGGAGCAGGTGGTGGAGATCGCCGGTCGGCTGCTGGAGCAGGGGGGGCACGCGCTGGTCACCCGGGCGACGGCGGAGCATGACGCGGCGCTACGGCAGGCGTTTTCTGGGGTGGCGTACGAGACGGCGGCGAGCGCGACGGGGAAGGCGGGGACGGTGCTGCTGGGTGAGGTGGAAGAAAAACGTTTGCCGGCGGTGCCGATCGTGACCGCGGGGACCAGCGACCTGCCGGTGGCGGACGAGGCGAGGCTGACGTGCAAAGCGTTGGGGCAGCCGACGACGACGATGACGGACGTCGGCGTGGCGGGCGTGCACCGGCTGTTGGCCCGGGCGGAGGAGCTGCGGCAGGCGCGGGTCTTGGTTTGCATCGCGGGGATGGAGGGCGCGTTGCCTTCGGTGGTCGGGGGGCTGGTGGACTGCCCGGTGATCGCGGTGCCGACGTCGGTGGGGTACGGCGCAGCGTTTGAGGGCGTCGCGGCGTTGCTGGGCATGCTGACGTCGTGTGCGTCGGGCGTGGTGACGGTGAACATCGACAACGGGTTCGGCGCGGCGTACGCGGCGTGCCGGATCAACGTGTTGGGCGGCTTGCTTGAAGCGGATGATGAGGCTTAAGCGTGAAGGTCGTGACGGACATCCCTAGCGCACCGGCTCGGCCTATCGATGGGCATAAGGGGACGTTCGGCACGGTGGTGGTGGTCGGCGGCAGCTGGGGGATGATCGGGGCGCCGGCGCTGGTGGCGCGGGCGGCTTTTCGTGTGGGCGCGGGGTTGGTGAAGGTGGCGTCGTCGGATGATTCGGTGCTGCATGATGTGCTGCGCCTGGAGCCTTCTGCGACGGGCTTGCACCTGGCGGAGGCGTTGCGTCAGGACGCGGTGTTTGCGGTGGGCCCCGGGCTGGGTGAGGTCGAACTCGAGGCGGTGTTGCCTAGGGTGTCGTCAAGCCGGGGTGTGCTGGATGCGGACGGTTTGAACGCGGTGGCGCGGCAGGGGGCGGCGGAGCTGGCCTGGCCCAGCGGTTGGGTCTGGACGCCACACCCGGGCGAGTACCGCCGGCTCGCCAAGGCGATGGGGCTGACGTGGGACCCAACGGATGATCAGCAGCGGCCGAGGGCTGCGGCAGCACTGGCGGAGAGGGTGCAAGGCGTGGTGCTGCTGAAAGGGCACCGGGCGGTGGTCAGCGATGGCGCGCGGGTCTACACGAACACGACGGGGAACCCCGCGCTGGCGGCTGCGGGCACGGGGGATGTGCTGACCGGCGCGATTGCGGGGCTGATGGCGCAGAGCATGACGGGGTTCGAAGCGGCCTGCTTGGCGGTCTACGCCCACGGGCTCGCGGCGGATCGTTGGGCAGACAAGCTTGGCCCACGGGGAATGCTGGCGCGGGAATTGGCCGATGAATTGGCGCGGGTGATGCCTGATTTTGCAGACAAAGCTTAAAATAACAACCCCGATACGCAAATCTAAAACCATTATCCGCAAAAACTTACGATTTATCGTAAAATAATTACTCAAATTGGAAAACAAAGATGTGCCGCGTGTTTTGGAAGATGGCGTGGCTTATGATTGGAGTGGTTTAATTGAGCGGCTGAAATTCGCACGTTTGAAGACATGCTTGTTTTGTGTGAGCGTTTTCTGAACTGATTGGCTTATCTATCTATTTTTTTCTTGTCTGGAAGGATTCTGCTATGCCTCCACGTCGGCCTCGAGCTTTCACGTTGATTGAGTTGTTAGTGGTGATTTCGATTATTGCCTTGTTGATCGCGATTCTTCTGCCGGCGCTGGGGGCCGCCCGCCGGGTTGCAAAACAGATGCAAAATTCTACTCAGGTTCGCGGCATTCACCAAGGTTTTGTGATTTTCTCGCAGTCTGCGGACAGCTATTTTCCCGGTGTTGATAATCCGGCAGCCACTTCGAATCAAAATGCTTTTGAAGATGGGTCTACCGGAACAAACCCTGCTGTACAAACAATAGAAGGCGGAAATTCTTCTGGGCGCGGAACAACGCATCGCTTTGGTAGAGCGCTGGAGGCAGATCTGTTTACAGCAGAGTATCTACACAGCCCCGGCGAAACCGATTTGGATAGCTTACAACTTTGGACTGCGGGTGGATCATTCGCAGGCAATAGCCACATTAGTTCCTATGCACTAAGTCAGCTGAATGTGGGCGGGTCACCGGCTAGAGCAAGGTTGGTCGAGTGGGCGGACACGATGAATTCTCGGGCGATTGTGATCGCTGACCGTCTCATCGGAACCTCAAATGACCCAGCAGACCACCGCAGTGTATGGAGTGGTTCGGACAATAAGTGGAACGGGAGCGTGACGTTTAACGACAACCACGTGATCTACTCCCCCGAATCAGAGATCGAGGACACTAGGTACGATAAGTACATCAACAGACTTCCTGACAATATCTACGCCACCAGGGCGCCTGAAGAGCAGAACGCGAGTGAGCCGGGATCGACCCGGGACAATAACTGTAACGTGGCGGTTGGGAATGGTTTCACCAACGGATTTTGATTTGTTTTGCGGGCCGCAATCAAGCTGACCTAATTCAAAGCCGCTCTACGTCCCATGTAGAGCGGCTTTGCTTTTAATTGACCGTCAGACAGCATCCGACCAAGCTAAGCGGCTTTCAGATGTAACGTTAGCGGGCAACTCGGCTGTGCTTTTGCGCATTCTGATTGTTTTAGGCCGCCATTCGGGTTGTTTGTCTTTGAATCATCTCACACAATGAGGGAGCCAGCGAGTGCGGGTATTGGCAGGTGCCGAATCCGTTTTTGTTCCGCTGGCCGCCGATCTGGCTGTTTGTTCAAACGTTTGTTGAGAAAGAAAGAAGGATGCCCTGATGCATAGTGCCCGTTCCCGAGCGTTCACGTTGATTGAGTTGCTGGTGGTGATCTCGATCATCGCGTTGTTGATCGCGATCTTGCTGCCGGCGCTAGGCGCGGCCCGTACCGCAGCGAAGAAAATGCAGAACTCCACGCAGGTCCGCGGGATCCACCAGGGCTTCGTGACGTTCGCACAGAGCAACGATGGCTACTACACCGGCATCGCCGACGCCTCTGCTTCGAACAATATAGACTGCTTTATGGATGGTGTTGGCGAGCCCAATCCCGATATCAAGACCGTCACCGGCAATAATCGAGCAGGCTTGAGCACGACCTTTCGTTTTGCCCAAGGCTGTGAAGCAGACCTTTATACGGCGGAGTATCTGATCAGCCCGGCTGAGACGAACACGACCGACCTGAAGATCTGGAACGAAGGTGGGAGTTTCGCGACTGGCGAACACATCAGCTCCTACGCGCTGAGCCAGTTGCAGAGTGGCACGACGCCGTCTCGAGGCCGGTTGATTGAGTGGGGCGACACCATCAACGCTCAATCCATCGCGATCGCGGACCGAAGCACAATTCCCGGTGGCATGGGGGCGATCAATCCCAGCAGCCTGTGGACAAAGCAGGATGACACAGACCCCCAGTGGGATGGCAGCATCACGTGGAACGATGGGCATACGGAATACTCCCCCAGCCACGAAGTGGACAAGACCAAGTACGGCAATGTCACCAACAACCAGCCGGACAACATCTTTGCCAACAACGGCACCTATGAACAGAACGATGGGGAGCCTGGCTTCAACCGCAACTTCAACTGCGATGTTGCGGTCGGTGCCGGCTGGAACAACGGTTTCGCGGCAGAATGACGCTCAATCGTTCACCGGATGCCTTTAGTTGATTTAATTCGAAGCCGCCGAACGGTTGTTCGGCGGCTTTTTTGATTTCATCTGCGTGATGCACGCTGAGCTGCGCCTCATTCTTAGCATTTGCGATCCGTACCTTGGCGTTTCGTGCAGACATCGAATCCGATTGCGCAAAACGAGAACTAATCGGCTGATTCTTATGGTTACGCGCGGGAAAACGGGTGAGAATAGAGGTCGAGCCATCGCTCGCTGGTGTGTCGCGAGTGTTTTCGGGTTACGGATGGCTTGTGCCGATGTGTTCGCCTTGATTTGAATAGGAAACAATGATGATGACCCGTCGCGCTCGTGCGTTCACCCTGATTGAATTGTTGGTGGTGATCTCGATCATCGCGTTGCTGATTGCGATCCTGCTGCCGGCACTGGGTGCCGCCCGGACCGCAGCGAAGAAGATGCAGAACTCCACGCAGACCCGCGGGATCCATCAAGCCTTTTTCACTTACAGCCAGAGCAATGACGGCTTTTATCCGGGGATCGAAAATGGAGGTGGGACTACGGCCGACGAGGCGTTTGTCAATTTGGCAGACATTCAAACGGTTGCCTCTGGCGGCGGTAATGCAACTGGCCGAAGCGTGACTTCACGCATGGCTATCGCGCTGGAAGCGGACTTGTTTACTTCCGACTATGCCATTAGCCCTGCGGAAACCAACTCCAAAGTAGAGCGTTGGCGTGAAGACGTTGATTATCACTACGGACATGCTGTCAGCGGTGGTATCAACTCCGCTTCAAATCCCCGGCGCGTGCCCATTACTTCGTATGCCTTGGCGCAACTGACGCAAAACGGTCCCAATCCGGCGGCCCCGCGTATCCAAGAATGGTCTGACAATGCAAACGCACGCTCGATCGTGATTGCGGACCGTAGTACTTTCGCATCTACGGCAGGTGCAAATAACCCGAGCAGTCTCTGGTCAAAGCAGGATGCGAATAACCCCGATTGGGATGGCAGCATCACGTGGAACGATGGGCATACCGAGTACTCCCCTAGCCATGAAGTTGACAACACTAAGTACGGCAACCATTCAAACACCCAGCCGGACAACATTTTCGCCAGTCAGAACCCTGAGGAACAGAACGATGGCGTGGATGGTGGTACTGCAGCCGCCAATGCCGATGTCGGCGTCGCTTGGGGTAATGCCAACGGCTTCCCGGCGGACGAGTAAATGTAAGGGATCAATCTGATTGCAGATAACCCAGGTCGTCGAGCAAGCGCTCGGCGACCTGTTTTGTTGTCGCCAGTGATGCCTCGTCGAACATCTCGCGCCAATCGCCCGCGGCCCCTTTGCGGAAAAACGAGCCGGAGGTTTGTGCTGCGGGCGCATCCGCGGGTTTGTCGTTGGGCTTCTCGCCGGGTTTGGCAGCATCGACGCAGGCTTGAGCGAGCTGGTCGTCTGCGTCGAGGAACTTCAGCATCGCAGCGGTCTGGGCTTGGCTGTCCTGACGCAGTTCTTCGTAGCGGATCTCGCAGTAGCGTTCGGGGTTTGCAGCGCCCCATTGGCGGGCACGCGTGACGTAAGGCACCCAGTGGTTGGTCAGGGTGTAGCGCACATAGCTTTCGAAGGTGCTGAACTGCTGAGTGAAGGCTTCCCCCTTCTGGCGGAGGTTATGGTGCCAGCCTGAGACGCAGACGTCGCGGCCGTCACGGATGATGTGGATCACCCTGGCCCGGGGGAAGACCTGCGAGAGGGTGTCCAGGCAGAGCGCGTGCTCGGGTGTTTTTTCGCCAACCGCTTGGATGCCGGGGTCGTCGCCGATCCAAGCGTGGAGTTTTAGGCCGACCGCCAGCGCGAACAGAGCGCCTAGGTCGGCGTTGTGGAACGGGCCGAGGTCGCCGGCCTTGTGGCGCTGGTTGTAGGCCTGGATCGCTTGCTGAAGTGCCGGGAGCAGCACCGGGCCGAAGTAGGCTTCGCCGTGGCAGCGCAGGTTGGGGTGGGCGTCCAGGAGTTTCTGGACCCAGGTCGTGCCGGATTTTTGGCAGCCGACGACGAAGAACATCGGCAGGTCGAGGCAGCGGCGCGCGGCATCGAGGTGGCCGAGCAGCGGAGAGGCGGTGGTGGCTTGGGACATGGTTTAGCCCGCTTGGGTGATGGGTTGGGGCGGGACAGGCGTGTCGGCCGGGCCGGAGCAGTGCTGGTACTCCGGGCGCTGGTGGTGTTGGAACACCGCCTGCGTGGTCTGCTGGATGTACGCCAGGTCGTCGGTATCAAACAGGGTGTCTCGGCCGGGCTGGCGGACCTTGAAGGTCTCTGGGCGCGTCGGGTCGGTCGGGGCCAGGGGGGTCTTCGCGTAAGCGGGCAGGACGCTGAGCTTGCGCATGTGCTCGGCGGAAGATTCCTTGAGGACCGCTTCGATCAGCCCGCCGTCGATCGGCAGGCCAACGGCTTCCAGCACCGCCCGGAAACCGACCCGCGGGTTCTGCTTGAGGTCTTCGTATGCGATGAAGGTCAGGTTCGGCAGGCTGGGGCGCAGGGCTTCGACGAGGTTGTAGAACGTGGCGATCTTCAGGGCACCGTACTGCGTGGACCGGACGAACTGGCTGGGTGTGCCGTCGAAGACCCGGACGCGATCGCGGGCCTGGTAGTAGGCCGAGCGGAGGGTGGCGTGGAAGTTCCGGGTCAGCACGATCCAGGGCAGGCCGGCGGCGGCGTCGACCTGGACCGGGCCCATCTGCCAGTAGTGGCGGCGCAGCACCATCGCGGCGGTGAGGTGGGTCCACTCGACGTGGCAGTGGTTGTTGAGGGTGGTCTCTGCGTCGAAGACGTTTTCGGTGGTTTGGCCGAAGAGTTTGCAGAGGTAGTTGTCGAGCATGAACCGGACCCAGGTGCGTCCGGATTTGGGGTAGGAGAGGAAGACGGCTTGCATTGCATATCCCGGATTAGGTTTTCAAACGAGTGGCGACAAACAGTTCGCCGCCGCGTTCCCGCGGGTTGGGGTACATGATGGCGGAGAAATTCTGGGTCTCCATGGCCAGGGTGATCGCCGCGAGGAGCGTATTCATGTTTCGGCGAAGAAACGGGCCCTTGAGTAAAAGTCTTCGTCGTGTGGCGCCGAGCAGCTTCTCGAGCGTTTCGATGCGGCGGTCCGGCGGCAGGTGTTGGATCACGCCGAGGAAGAACACGACGTCGTAGGAAAGCGGCGTGGGTGTGAAGTCCAGCACGGACGCGGTGCGGAACTCCACATTGGTCAACCCTCGCTCCTTGGCGATTATCTGAGCGGCTTCAATCCGTTGGGGTTGAAACTCGATTCCGAGCGCCTGTCGAACGCCCTGAGCGGCTTGCATGGTGATGAGGCCTTCGGCACATCCGACATCCAGCAGGCTGTCGTCAGGCTTCAGGTCGGTGTGCTCGGCAACACTCTGCCAGCGTTCTTCGAAGGTCCAGATGCCGTTGCTTTGAAACTGGTTACCCAGATCGGAGTCCGTGTAATAAAACGGCCTATCGTCCCGGCAGAACTGTCCGGAACGGCTTGTCATGCGGCTTTTATCGGGTGTTGGCGGAGGGTCTCGGTAAAAATACCCAAAGAAAAGGCCCGGCGGTTTTTAGGCCGCCGGGCCGCATCAGTGATCGGAGCCTCTCGCGTCATGCGGAGGAACCTATGGAGACTGGTTTTAGCCCAGCAGCGACAAGACGTTCTGCGGCTGGCTGTTGGCGATACTCAACGTGTTGGTCGACGCCTGGACGAGGATCTGGGCCCGGGTCAGGGCGGCGGTTTCCTCGGCGAAGTCGGTATCGCGGATCGCGGACTCGGCGGCGGCGGTGTTTTCCAAGGCCACGCCCAGCGAGCGGATCGTGGCGCCGATCGTGTTGCTCTGGAACGCGCCGAGTCGGCCCCGCAGGTTGCTGACTTGCGAGATCGCGTCATTGACGATCCGCTGAGCTTCTTCGAGGTCGCCGTCTTCGACGTTGGCCGACTGCGATGAGCCGAGCTGGTCGAGGAAGCCGTTGGCCAGCGAACCGAGGTTACGGGCCGCCACGTTGGAGATGCCCACGGAGACCTGGCTGTTGATATCCACGTTGGGGCCGAGGTTGAACCTTGCCCCGCCGCCGGTGATCGTCAAGGCGTTGATGGCCTGGGGCGTCTGGCTGGCGGCAGCGGTGAGGGTCAACTCGACGTCGAGGAAGTCGGTGTTGATCCGTGCGGTCCGGCCGTCTGCGGTCGCGGAGATGCCGTTGATGATCGCCCCGACGTCTTGACCGGCATCGCGGATGGGGTTGGTGACAGCCGAGTAAGCCGTTGCCGAACCAGGGGTTGCGGTGCCCGTGTCGGTGCTGGAAAGGGTGAGGACGGCACCGGCTTGACCGCCGTCGCTGACAATGTCGACGGCAACGAACTCGTCAGAACCGAACTCGGTGGACTTCAGGACGATGCCGGTGCCCGAGACGGCCGCCGAGATGCCGGTGATCGACTTGAAGGTGTTGATCTGGCTGGTGGCATCGGTCAGCGTGGTGCCCGAGGCGAAGGTGAACTCACGTGAGCCTGCGCTGCCGGCGACCTCAAAGGTGAACTTATCGGTCGAAGCGGTCAGGTCCAGGCTGGCGGCCCCCAGCGAGAGGAAGACACCGGCCCGCTGTGCAGATTGGGTGACCAAGACCTGCACTTCGCGGTTCTCGCCGGGCGAGAGCTTGGCGGCGTTGATGTTGAAGTCAGACACCGTGGTGGCCTGGCTGGAGACGGTGAAGTCGAACGAGCCGTTGAGCAGCTTGGTGCCTTGGAAGCTGGTCGCCGAGGAAATCCGGTCGATCGTCTGCAGGATCGAGTCGATCTGCAGCTGGTTGGCGGCCTTCTCTTCAGAAGACAGGCCGGCGTCGTTGGCGGACTGGCCGACCAGCGACTGGACCTCCAAGAGCAGGGAGTTGATTTCCTGCAGGCCGCCCTCGGCGATGTTGATGACCTGGTCGGCACGCTCGGCGTTGCCGATGGCGGCGGTGATCGAGGCTTGCTCGGACCGCAGGTTTTCACTGGCGATCAGGCCTGCGGGGTCATCGGCACCGCGGTTGATGCGGAGGCCGGTGCTCAGGCGTTCGAGTGAGGTGTTCAGGGCCTTGTTGTTGGCACCGAGCACGCGCTGGGCTAAGAGAGATTGGGTGTTGGTGTTGATACGACTCATGGTGTGGTTCCTCCGTGAAGGTCACGAGGTGGTCCCGCGTACTTGGCGGGCTCTGTGGGACGTTGGTTTGGCATCCTGCCTAAACGTGTTTCACAGATCTCCGATCCGGTCTGATGCGTGCGGCGTCGTCGGAGGTTTGCGTCGGGGCGAGGCGCCTGCCCGTCGGCTTGCCGAGTACGTCTCGGCCGCGAGAGAGTTTTCGGAAACCGGCCGGGCTTTGGACCACCGCAAAAAACCGCGACCGCTTATCGGAACCGCCAAGGTCCATCCGGTTCATATCTGGTCCCGAGAAAATCGAGGCAGGCGGTAGGGAGACACCTTAAAACCCCTTGTTTTTCCAGTTAAAACGAGAGTACGGGGGTTCGAGGCGTCGGCGGGAAAGGCGGAAAAGTCGGCGCATAAAAAAGCCCCGCCGGTGAAGGCGGGGCTTGGGGAATTGTTTTGTTATCGGCGTTTTGGCTTAGCCGAGCAGGGCCAGAGCACTCTGAGGCTGGCTGTTCGCGATCGACAGGGCGTTGGTGGCGGCCTGCGAGAGGATCTGCGAGCGGGTCAGCTCAGCGGTTTCGGCGGCGAAATCCGTGTCACGGATGGCCGACTCGACCGCGGAAGTGTTCTCCAGAGCAACGCTGAGGTTGCGGACGGTGGCGCCGATGGTGTTCTTCTGGAAGGCACCCAGGCGGCCGCGGAGGCTGGAGATCTGGTTGATGGCGTCGTTGACAATCTTCTGACCGGTTTCCAGGTCGCCGTCGACGACGTTGTTGTCCGCACCCGAGGCCAGCGAGTTGAGGTAGCCGTTGGTGAAGCTGCCGAGCTTACGGGCGGCCACGTTGCCGATGCCGATGCCGACTTGGTTGCCGATGTCGACGTTCGGGCCGAGGTTGAACTTGGCGCCGCCGCCGGTGACGGTCAGGGCCGAGATCGCACCAGGGGTGGTCGCACCCGCAGCGGTCAGCTCCAGCTCGATGTCCAGGAACTCGTTGGCGACCTTGGCGACCAGGCCGTCGGAGTTGGCGGCCACACCGTTGACGATGGCGCCGACGTCTTGACCATCGTCGCGGATGGGCGAAGCGATCGCGGAGAACGCGGTGCCCGAAGCGGTGGTGGCGGTGTTCTCGTCCGTGGTGGACAGGGTGAGCACGCCGTCGCCGCCTTGGCCGGCGTCATCGACGACGTCGATGGAGACGAACTCATCCGAGCCGTAGCCGGTGGTCTTGAGGACGATGCCGGTACCGCTGGTGGCGGCGGACACGCCGGTGACGGACTTGAAGGTGTTGATGGTGTCAACGATCGAAGCCGCGGTGGTGCCCGACGCGAAGCTGAACTCACGCGAGCCTTCGGTGCCGGCGACCTCGAAGGTGAACTGGTCGGTCGCGGCCGTCAGGTCCAGGTTGGCTGCACCCAGCGAGAGGAACAGGCCGGCCCGCTGAGCGGACTGGGTGACGACGACTTGGACGTCGCGGTTTTCGTCGGTAGCCAGCTTGGCACCGTTGATCTGGAAGTCGGCGACGGTGGTCGCGACACCCGAGACGGTGTAGTCAAACGAACCGTTGAGCAGCTTGGTGCCCTGGAAGCTGGTGGCTTCGGAGATACGGTCGATGGTGCCCAGGATCGAGTCGATCTGGAGCTGGTTAGCTTGCTTCTCGTCCGCCGACAGGCCGGCGTCGTTGCCGGACTGGCCGACCAGCGACTGCAGCTCGGTCAGCAGGGTGCTGATCTCCTGCAGGCCGCCTTCAGCGACGTTGATGACCTGGTCAGCACGCTCGGCGTTGCCGATGGCGGCGCTGAGCGAAGCCTTCTCAGAGCGAAGACGCTCCGAAGCGATCAGACCCGCCGGATCGTCCGCACCGGAGTTGATGCGAAGACCCGTGCTCAGCCGCTGAAGCGACTCGTTGAGCTGGGCGTTGTTCTGACCCAGAACGCGCTGGGCAAGAAGCGACTGGACGTTGGTGTTGATGCGGCTCATGGTGAGACCTCCGAGTGGGGTGGATGCGGGCCCTTTGCCCTGGATTGGGATTCCTGGGCCGTACGGGCCCGAACTGCCCCAAAAAAATACGGCCAAAGGCTCCGCCTCGGTCAGACCGGCCTCGGGGCGAGGGGGCCGGCCACGGCTTCCGATGCACGCCTCGTTATTCCGGACTACGAAACCACTCCACGGTTCCTGCTCCGGCAAGGCACCGCGGGTCTCGCGGCACCGGCTGAATCGACCCACAAACAGGGCGAATCAAGTCCAACCACAAAAAACTTCAAATCTCCCCGAAAAAACCCAGCGTTATCACCCCCCAATCCCGCACCCACAACACAACCATCACAAACCGACCTGATTATCGGCACGTGCAGACTCACTCAAATGCATGCAATGACGGGTTATCCCTAGGGATAGAGAATCCGTCCAATTGAGGGAATAGCCTTAACCTTCATCCGACGGGCGGCGTTCCATTTCCCGAACGATCGCCTCTGTCCGCTCCAGATCCTGCTTCAGACGGCTGATCCGGAGCAGTGATTTCGTCCGCGTGACCAGCTCCAACCGGTTCACAGGCTTGGTCACAAAATCGTCTGTGCCCGATTCCACGCCCCGTTCGATGTCCCCCAGCTCGCTCAAAGCCGTGACCATCATCACCGGCACCGAGCGCGTCCGCGGGTCATCCTTGATCTTCCGGCAAACCTCAAAACCCGACATCCGAGGCATCATCACGTCCAGCAGCACCAGGTCCGGCAGCGGCTGGCCTTCATCTTCCATGCGTTCCACCGCTTCCACCCCGTCCGCCGCCCGGTCCACCTTGCAACCCAGGGGTTCCAGATACGCCTCCAGCAGCTCGATGTTCTGCTCGTTGTCGTCCACAATCAGGACCAAAGCGTCCCGAGTCGAGGCATCATCCGCCGCGTGGGGCGTGGGGGAAGGGTGGGTAACCGGGGTGGTGGTGTCGCTCATGCCGGGGGTCCGGAGGGGGGGATCAACCTGAAATCGTACCGTCCCCGGGCCCGGCCGTCGATCCGCTTGCATTGCAGGAGCAGATATGCCAGAATGCCCGGCTCGCGTTTGCCCGCGAGCTTTTTGATTCCCGAACCCCAAACCCGCCCTGGAGTCCGACGACTATGGCGATCCGTATTAAAGCCCGCAACGGTGAGACCGCCGAGCAGATGCTCCGCCGCTTTAAGAAGCTCTGCGAGAAGGAAGGCCTGACCAAGGACATCAAGAAGCGGGCCTACTTCGAAAAGCCCTCCGAGCGCAAGCAGCGGGCTCAGCGCAAGAGCGTCAAGCGCCGTGAGCAGGGCGGCCGGTGATCCCCACCCGGGACGATTGATTTTTTCCAACGCCTCGGGCTTTCCCGGGGCGTTGTTGTTTTGGGAGCGAACCATGACCGATCCCATCCTGGAAGACGAATCCCCAAGCGGGCGGCCGACGCCGCGGGTCTTGGAACTGGACGACGAGGCCAAGGCCCTGCGCGATTTCGCTGTGGTGGCGGCCCGCGACATGACTGACGGCAAGTGCACGGACGTCCTGGTGCTGGACGTGCGGGGCCTGAGCCCGATCACCAACTACGTGCTGATCGCCAGCGGCACCAGCGACAAGCAGATGCAGGCCGTCGGCCGCGACATCGTCGAGCTGGCGGAGAAGCACGATCTCGAACGCTACGGCACGGACGCGGACGAAGCGACGACCTGGGTCGTGCTGGACTTCGTTGATGTGATGGTGCACCTGTTTGAGCCGATGACCCGGGCGCACTACGACCTTGAGATGATGTGGGGCGACGCCGAGCGCGTGAACTGGCGCAAGCTCGAACGCGACGCGCAAGAAGCAGAATAATCCTGAAGAGCTAGACCAACGCCGGGGCATCGTCGAACTTCACGACGTCGCCGGTCAGCGCGTTTTCTCGGCTGTAGCTGGCGAGCATCGCGGTGTAGCTGGCCTGGATCAGCGGCGCGTCGTGCATGCCGATCTTCTCCCGGACCGCGAGCACCGCATCATCGCTGGGGCCTTCGACTTCGACGTAGTCGCCCAGGTAGGGCAGGTGGTCGATTTCAATGCGGCAGTCGTCCAGGCTGTAGGACGTGCGAACCTTCTGGAACGAGAAGCTGGGCTGGTAGCCTAGCGCCAACAGGATCTCCGCGATCCCCCGAGCGTTGGCGACTTGGGTTTGATGCTCGGCCCGTGACTTGAGCTTGCCGTGGGCGCGTGGGCCCTTGTGGGTGAGCGTGGCCTTGGTTTGGCCGTCTGCGTTTTTCTCGATCCGAACGCGGAGGCCTTGGTCGGCGCTCTTGAGCTTGTTCTTGGGCGTGTCGAAAAACGTGTTGGTCTCCAGCACCTTGCCCAGCCGCTTGGCGTTCAAGGTCTTGAGCTTGGTTTCCAGGGCAACGGGGTCGGCCAGAGGCATCTTGGCTTCGATTTCCAATCCCACAGAGGACTCCTTCGGGGTGGGTGAAACAGGTGGCGCGAGCCCAAGATCATAGATCAGTCGAGCGTCGGCTGTGCGA
Source organism: Phycisphaeraceae bacterium (assembly GCA_965230305.1). Lineage (GTDB taxonomy): Bacteria > Planctomycetota > Phycisphaerae > Phycisphaerales > Phycisphaeraceae. The sequence goes on from OZ245998.1 coordinate 2,276,867, forward strand.
AGCGGCTTTAGACATCGGCTTGGAACACGTGCTGCTGGATCGCTTGCAGCCGGCGATGCAACGGGGCGTGCTGGAACGGTGGGCGGGTCTGCAGGTACGCCCGGGCGTGGGCTTGGAACGTGGCTGGGGCCAGGAGCAGCGTGATCGGCGAGGTGAGGTCCTGCTGGCGGGCGATGCGGTACAGCGTCAGCGCTTGCCGCCAAGACAACCCGAGTTCCCGGGCCAACTGGAGGTAGACCACAAACGCGGGGGTGATCTGTTTGCCCGAGCGTTTCAGGCTGATGTAGGCGACGATCGAGATGATGGCGGTGACCAGGCCCATGAGGACCAAAAGCCAGGCCGGGTTCATGCCCAAGCTTTCAGTGCCTTGGTTGAATGAAGCGCGGATCTCTTCGTAGCTGGTGTCCAGGGCGAGTGTCGGATTCATGATGCAGCGGTGGGGTGTGACGCGGGGGTTGAGTGGGGCGTGGGCGGCGTGGTTTGCAGCACTTCGATGAAGCTTTGGGCGGTGTGCCGGGCGCGTTGGCGGACCGGTGGCACGGGGTCTGATGCAGCCAACTCGACGACCTGACGCGCGGCGGACAGGCACCGGTCGAACTCGGCAACCCAGAGCGCGCTCTGGCGGTGGGCAGCGCGCTCGTCTGCCAGCATCTGCGTCAGAGCGGTGTCGGCATCCTCGGGCGCGACCGACCGCAACGCATGGATCGCATTGGCCCGCGGCCGATTTGCTTCGTTCTCCGCCAACGCCCGGAGCTGGGGCGTCGGCATCGGCAGCCCGCGCTGCTGGATCGCCTCGATCGCGTTGGCGCGGACCCGGGCATCGGCATGCTGCAGCGCCCGCTGCAGGGCCGCGGCAGAGGCGTCCGACTCCGCGGAACCCAGGGCCACCACCGACGAAGCAACCGCTTTGTCGTTGTCGGACCCCATCAGGGCGAGCAGTTGCGGCTCGAAGAAAGCGCCTTGTCCGAGGCAGGCGATGAGTTGCAGGGCACGCAGGGGCTCGGCCTGAAGCCTGGCATTCAGCCGGGCGTGGAAACGGTTGTCGAGCTTCATCAGTGTCTGGGCGCGGGCCAAGCGTTGGTCGGCCTGGAGGGTGGGCCAAGCGTTCCATAGCTGCTCGAACAGGCGGGGCGCAAGCCGATCCGCGACGCGCTGGCGGACGGGCTCGTGGGGGGATTGCAGCAGTTCGATCAGGATGGGTTGGGCGGCAGGCGCGGTTTGCCGGAGCAGCCGACGGGTGGCCAGGCTTGCGGTCCGGGGGTCCGGGTCGTGAGCAAAGCCCGCAACCGCCTGCAGCCAGGCGTCGGGCGTCTTGCCTTGCGGGGTCTGCAGGATGCGACGCAGGGCGCTCAAGCGCGTGAGCGGGTCGCTGGTTTCGCTGAGGGATCGGAGCAGCCCCAGCCGTTGCAGACGCGAGATGGGCAGCGCATCGGCCCAATGCGGCAGGCGACGGGCGGCCACGGCAGGTAGCTCGCCCAGGAGGTGGGCTTTGGGCCAAAGCTTGACCGGGTCGGTGAAGCCTTGCAGCAGGGGGGCAGCAAGCGAACGCTGCAAGAGCGTGTCGTCCTGGAGCAGGTCGGCCCACGCCTGGGGGTTGTCGCTGCGGACCACGCTGGTCAGCGCGTCTTGCGCCGCGTGCTTGAGGCAGGCGTGCTGGCCGAGGCGGAACACGTGTCGACGGGTGAGCGGGTCGTCGCCACGCTGCAGCCGGGTGCGCAACGCGGCGATCGTCGGCGAGCTCGTGCTGGGCAAGGCTTTGGCCAGGTTTTGATTGAAGCCCGGCAGGCGGTCCGGGCCGCATTGCAATGCCGCATCGAGCAGCGCGGGTTGCTGGTGCAGCGGGTATCCCACCGCGGCGTGGTCCAAGGCTTGGATCAAAGTTTCCGGCAGCGGGCCCGGCTGGGCCATGTGCAACAGCAGCATTTCCGCCAATGCCAACGATGCTTCCAGTTGGACAGGCTTGTTGCCATGTCGTGCCAGGTCGGCCAATAGGTCCGCCCGGGGGGTGTGCTGGGACAGGCGGATGAGCTGAATGACGTTGGCGGGGCCCTGGGTCTGGGTTTGCTGGACGGCTTGACGCAGGGGCTTGTAGAGCTCGGTGATGTGGTCCGCCAGCGTCTGGGTCAACGGCTTGGGCAGGCGGTGGAGCTGGAGCACCAGCCCCAGCAGGCCCGGGTCGGCCTGGCGCTGCCAGAGCGCCTGGGCGATGGGTTCGAGCTGTTGCGGGCTGGCGGTGGGCAGGGCCTGGGCCAGCGCTGCATCGACCCAGGGCTCCTCACGAGCCAGCATTCGGGTCAAGGCAGCATCTGCAGCGGGTTTTGGTGGTGTGGAAAACACGGTTATCGGATGAGATCGGCGAGGGGGCGGTTTTGGCTGTAAACCCGGGGCTTGGCGGGCTGTTGTGATCGCTACAAAGGGTTTGCAAGGCCGGAAAATCGGTAAAAAGGGGGTTCCAATCGCCAAACTCAGGGCTATAATTCCGCTTCGAAACCACACACCAAGGCCCGCAAGGATGCGATGTTTGGGCGTTGTCCGGATTCTGGGTGCCCTTGTCGTCACCCCCCGCCCAAAACCTTCTTTCCCCCCGGCCAGGCCACGTATAGGAAAAGGCCAACATTCTCATGAGCAGCAAGACCTCCAGTAAGTCGTCGAACAAGTTCGCCAATGCCCAGTCCCACCGGTTGATCCTCTACCGGCGTCCGTTGCACCCGGAGTTGTTCAACCTGGCCAGCCGTCGCACCGATCGCCATGGCGAGTACGAGTGTGACACCTGGCTGTTCCCCGGCGGGCACCTGGTCCGCTTCAACTTCGGCAAGGACCTGGCGACCGAAGTCGTCCTGGACACCGGCGACCACCTGCCCGAGGCCGGCCTCGTGCACGCGCTGCCTTGCGTCGGCGAGAAGGACTACGAAGCCGACCAGCCGATCGGCCGGATCCAGTATGTCACCTCGCTCCAGACCGAGACGCTGGCGGACAACCTGTACCAGTCGACCTACCAAGAGATGCTGGACTTCGCTGAGGAAACCGGCTCGGTCTGCCTACCCTGGGAAGATGAAGACGGCGGCCGGTGCTTGTCGCTGGTCGATAGCCAGAAGTACAAGCGCGAGTTCCACGTCCAGAGCTACCACCTGGTCGCCTCGTCGGGCTTTGTCCTGCGGACCCAGTCGATCTTCGAGATCGTCGACTAAGGCAGTTGGACGAGCACATTGACGGGCGGTCAGCCCGTCTCCAAATGCACCATTGAAGGAAGCCCACGTTCACGGAGCGTGGGCTTCTTTGTTTATGCGCCTTCCCTCTTTTGGGTTAGGATGCCCCGATGACACCAATGCGTCAGGATGCGCTGGAACAGATCATCGATGCCGGGCTCGTGGCGGTGGTGCGCCAGCCGATGACCGAGGGGCTGGTCGAGGCGTGTGAGGCGATGGTGCAGGGGGGCGTACGGGTGATTGAGTTCACCCTCAGCACGCCCGGTGCGTTGGAACTCTTGGAACAGACCGCAGCGCGGGTGGGTGAGGCGGCCCTGCTGGGGGTGGGCAGCATTGTGGACGCGCGCTCCGCGAAGGAGGCGGTGCTGGCGGGGGCGTCGTTTTTGGATTCGCCGGTGTTCAAGCCCGAAGTGGTCGAGGCGGGGCACCAAGCCAAGCTGCCGGCCCTGGCTGGGGCGATGACGCCGTCGGAGGTGCTGGCGGCATGGGAGGGCGGGGCGGACCTGGTGAAGCTGTTTCCTGCGGGGGGGTTCGGGGCGGGGTACACCCGGGATGTGCTTCAGCCGATGCCGCACGTGAAGGTGATGTGCTCGGGCGGGATCACCTACGACAGCCTGCCGGGCTGGTTCGATGCCGGGGCCGTGTGCGTGGGGGTCGGCGGCGGGCTGGTGCGGAAGGACCTGATCGCCGGCCGGCGCTGGGAAGACATCACCGAGATCGCCAAGCGGTTTGTCCGCCGGGTTCAGGCCAGCCGGCGGGGCTGAAGCCCAAACGGCGATGTGGTCGATGGGGTTGGCATGCGCATCGATCGGATGAAGCTGATGTTCCTTGGCCTGCTGTTTGGCGTGGCGGTGTTGTCGGGCTGTCAGGCGGCACACCACGCGGCCTACGGGCTGGGCAAGGACATCGAAGTCGTCGGGGCGGAAGTCACCCGGGCGGGGCAGGCGTTGCAGTTGTACGTGAATGCCGACGCTGCATCCGAGGAACCTTCGCCGTTTGAACAGTAGACATGATCAGGCGGTGCTCAGGCACCCGGATCGGTCGCGGCCTGGTCTTGCTCGGCTTCGTGGTTCTCGCGGAGACGCTGGTTGTTGTTGGGCATGAACCCACTCTCGAGCAGGCCGGCGTCGTCGGGCGCGGCCTGGGTATCGATGAGCTGTTGCAGCATCGCCTGCCCGCGGGCGAACAAGGCCTCGTCTGTTTCCTCGGTTGTGCTTTTGATCGGCCAGCCCTCTTGGGTCTGGAAGTCGTAGAGCAGGACCACAACCTCGGGGTACAGCTCCGTCGCCAGGCCGAGCAGGTCTTCATGCTGATAGGCGATGAAAGTCGGCGGGGCATCGACGAACGAGGCGCGGGCAAACGGGAGGGTCGGGCTGACGGTTTCGCCGTCGGTGATGAGGGCGAACAGCTGGGCTTCGGAGATGGACTTTTGCTCAGCGGTGATCGCGAGGCTGCGCCCGGGCCCCAGTTCCAGCGACTGCATCGGCTTGGCGCCGCCCTTGAGGCGCTGGCCTAGTTGCAGGCCGATGGGGATCATCATCAGGCTGGCGCCGATGAGCAGAGCGAGTTTGAGGTAGCGCGGGTCCATCGCCGCAGTTTAGCTCGATGGCCCGGGCAAAGCGGCGTTGCGATCCGCGGGCATTCAGGCGGCGTGGGTCTGATCGGACTCGATGTCCTTCAGCAGCGCCTCGGCGGCGCGGTCGATCGCGGCCTGGGTTTCGTAGTCGCCGTGCAGAATGGCCCGGCGGGCGCGCATGACCATTTCCCATCGCACGTCCAGCGGCGTGCTGGATTGTGCGGCGGGGATGTGGTCGGTCTGGTCAGAGCGTTCAAGCAGGTGGTTGGACATGAGAGATTCCTTTCTCTGGAGGCATCGGTTAAGACGTTCGGGAGGCCTCGACGGTTCGCGCGGCGTGGGGTTTTATGCCGCCGCTGCGGGGGAGAGTTTGGTGCGGTTGAGCTTGGCGCCGATCACCGGGAGCTCGGCCCGGCGGGTGAAGGCCACGAAGCCGGACAGGGCAAAGACGACCAAAGCCATGATGAAAAGCGTGCCCTCGTCGTCGTTGACGACGATGCCGATCTTGAACAGGTGGGTCGCGATCGCGCCGGAGATGATGCCCAGCGAAAGGGCGGCACCCGCGGCAGCGGTGCGGGGGATGAACAGCAGGATCGCGGCGGCAAGCTCGGCCAGCGCGGCGAGGGTCGCCGCGGGGCGGCCGCCCAGGTCGCCGAAGATCAGCTGGGTTTCCGGGGCGTAGGTCAGCTTGAAGAACATCGTCTGGAGAAAGATCAGAGCGACGATGACTTGCGAGGTCCAAAGCGATAGCGTGCGGGCCATGGGTCGGCTCCTGGCAGGGTTGGGTTTGGGGTGGTCCGTTTTTACGTAGACCCTTAGGAAACCCGCAAGCCGGGGGGCTTATTCCGAACGGCTTATGTTTCGGGCGGGCCGACGGGCAGGCTCAGGCCTGTTCCGCGCGGTCGGCCCATTCGGTTTCCAGCGGATTGAGCTTGCCGGCGATTGTTTCGCGCTCGTCTTGCAGCTGGTTGAACTGGTCTTTGTCCCGGTAGGTTTCCGGGTCCGCCAGCCGGGCGTCGATCTCGTCCAGCTTGGTCTGGTATTCCTCAATCTGCTGCTCGAGTTTGTCTTGCGACAGGTGCCCGAAGCGGGAGTTCCGCTTCTTGGGTTTGGTCTTTTGCTGCGGCTTGTTTTCGGGCTTGGGCGCTTTGGGCGCCGGTTGGGGTTTGGGCTCGGCTTTGGGTGCGGGCTTCTTTTCATCGACGAGGATGTTGCCGTCACGGTTCGCGGCGTACTCGGAGTAGGTGCCCAGGAAGTGTTCAACGCCGCCCCGGCCGTCGAGGATGTAGAGCTGATCGACGGTTTCGTCCAGCAGCCAGCGGTCGTGGGTGATCAGCAGCAGCGTGCCTTCGGTGTCTTTGTTCTGGCCGTACTTCTGTTCGTTGGCGGTGTACCGACGCAGCGCGTCTTCTAGTCGCTCGGCTGCGGGGATGTCTAGATGGTTGGTCGGCTCGTCCAGCACCAGCACGTTATGCCCCCGGCACATCAGGCCCGCCAGCACCGCCCGGGCGCGCTCGCCGCCGGAGAGGACGGACAACGGCTTGTCCTGTGCATCCCCCGAGAACAGGAAGGCCCCTGCCAGGTCGCGGGCACGCTGTTCGCTGCGGGGCTCGGTGAAGCCCATCAGGTACTCGACGACGCTCATCTCGCTGGGCACGTGGTCCTGCGTCTGGCGGTAGTGGCCGAGATCGACTTGGCTGCCGAGCTTCGTGTGGCCGGTGGTCTTGGCCTGGGGCGTGTGGAGTTGGTCCAGCAGGCAGGCGACAAGCGTGGACTTGCCCGCGCCGTTGGGGCCGATGATGCCGACGCGGTCGCCGCGTTTGATGTGGACATCGACACCCTTGAACAGCGTCTTGTCGTCGTAGGTCACGCTGAGGTTTTCCGCGACGACGATGTTGTCGCCGGGGCGGGCGTTGGGCGTGAAACGGAGGTTGATGTCGTCCAGCTCGACCGGGCGGTCCATCGCGTCCTGCTTGAATCGGTCCAGTCTTGACTCGCGGCCGCGCGCCTGCTTGGCGCGTTGCCCGGCCTTGTACCGGTCGATGAAGTTCTGCTGCTGCTTGATGTAGGTCTGCTGCTTCTCAAATGCCCGGCCCTGCGCGAGCAGACGCTCGGCTTTCTGCTCACGGAAGTCGTGGTAATTGCCGGGGTACTCGACCAACTCGCCGAGCTCGAGCTCGTAGATTTTCGACACCGCCCGGTCCAGGAGCCAGCGGTCGTGGCTGATCAGGATCACCGCGCCGGGGTACTCGGCCAGGAACTGCTCCAGCCATTCGCGCCCGGCGATGTCCAGGTGGTTCGTCGGTTCGTCCAGTAGCAGCAGGTCGGGCTTGGTCAGCAGCAGCTTCGCCAGCGCGAGTCGGCCGCGCTGCCCGCCGGAGAGGTCTTTGACCTTGACGCCGAACGTGTCGTCGGTCAGCCCCAGGCCGTGGAGCGTCTCATCAATCAGGTGGTCGACCGCGTAGCCGCCCGCGGCCTGGATCTGCTGTTCGAGGCGCTCGTACTTCTTCATCAGCTTTTCGAGCTCGTCGCCGTCTGCCTCGGCCATGTCGTGCATGACTTTTTCGTGCTGCTCATGCAGGCGGGACAGCTCGGCAAAGGCGTGGCCGGCCTCGTCGCGGAGCGTGCGTTCTGGGTCCAGGTCCGGGTCCTGCGTGAGGTAGCCGGCGGTCGCGTTGCGGGCGAGCTGGATCTGTCCCGAGTCGGGTTTGTGCTTGGTCGTGCCGGCGACGAGCTTGAGCAGCGTGGACTTGCCGCAGCCGTTGCGTCCGACCAGGCCGACGTGGTCCCCGGCGTTGAGGGTGAGGTTGACGCCGCTGAGGATCGTGCGGTCGCCGAAGGAGAACTGGAGATTGGCAAGGGAAAGAAGGGCCATGGGGCGGGGAGTTTAGTCGGTTGGCTGGGCTTCTGCGGCCGGGGACGCGTCGTCGGCGAAGACGGATTGGAACACGGTGAGCATCAGGCCCAAGCCGAACGCCGCCGCCAGCAGCAGAGCGACACCCACCGCCCAGCGTTGGAAGAGCAAGGCCCCCGAACCCAGCAGCATCGCGAACAGCGTCAGTGAGCACGTCAGCCAGCCGGCGACCGAGCGGGAGAACTTCATGCCGAGCGGAGCGACGCCGGTTTCTTTGGACACGCGTTGCCAGCCCGGGCCGGGCACCCGGAGCTTGCGGTAGAAGGTTTTGAGGTGGTCCGAGGGCGGCTTGGTGGTGATGAGGGTAATACCTACCCAGACCGTGGTGACGCCGGCGATCGTCACGACCTGCCGCAGCGCCCAGTAGAAATCTTTCTGGTAGGTCGTCGGGCTGTCCTGTGTCGGTACGAGGAACTTGTTGGCCAGGTTGGCGATCAGGAGCGCCGCTACGATCGCGGAGATCTCGCTCCAGGCGTTGACCCGCCACCAGTACCAGCGGACGACCATGATGGTGCCGATCCCGCCGGTGATCACGGCCAGGTACTGGTAGGCCTCTTTGATGCTGGGCAGGAAAGGCACGATGCCTAGCGCCACAAATGTGAGCAGGATCATCGCGGCCCGTCCGACGTTCACGTAATGCCGGGCTGATTCGGTCTTGCGGAGAAACGCTCGGTAGACGTCGTTGACGAGGTAGCTGGCGCCCCAGTTCAAGTGGGTGTCGACGGTTGACATGTAGGCGGCGAGCATCGCGGCGACCATGACGCCTTTGACCCCCGGCCCCAGCAGCGTGTTGATCATCAAAGGGTACGCGGCCTCGTCGTCTTCGAGGACCGGGAAGACCGCGACGGACGCGATGCCGACGAGGATCCAAGGCCAGGAGCGGAGCACGAAGGTGCAGAACGCAGCCCAGAGATAGGCCAGCATGGATTCGCGTTCGGAGCGGGCCGAGAGCAGGCGTTGCACGGTGTAGAACCGGCCGGGCGAGTTGTCCCACCAGGCGATGCCGGACCAGACGGCGAAGGTGAAGATCAGCAGCGCGCCGCCGGCGGAGAAATCGGGGAACAGGTTGGTGTAAGTGGCCGGGCCCTGGTCATGGGGCAACGCCTCGAAGCCACCGGCGTCCTGGATTTTCTGGTATGCCACGACCGCGAGCCAGATCGAGCCCAGCATTGCCAGGACGAACTGCACGAGGTCGGTGTACGCCACGCCGTACATGCCTGAGAGCAGCGAGTACGCCAGCGCGATGAAGGCCAGGGTGAAAGTGACGCCCAGCGGCGCAGAAACATCGCCAAAGCCCGGGAGCACGAAGAGGACGTCGTGGTTGTCCAGGCCCAGCAGGATCGTGATGAGCTTGGTAGCAGCGAGGGTGACGCTGGCGAGGATGAAGCAGTTAACCAGGACCCCGCCGAAGAAGGCGTGGAACATGCGCAGGGCGTCGCGGGCGGGGCCGGGCTCGTAGCGCATCTCGATGAAGGCGACATCCGTTTCGGCCCCGGTCCGCCGCCAGAGCTTGGCGAAGAAGAAGACGGTGGCGACGCTGCCGAAGATGATGCCCCACCAGATCCAGTTGTAGCCGGCGCCGCCTTCGCGGGTGAACCGGGCGACCTGCAGCGGGGTGTCGGTTGAGAACGTGGTGGCGACGATGGAGGTCCCGGCGATCCACCAGGGCAGGCTTCGGCCGGCGACGAAGAAGTCTGCGGTGCTGCGGGAGGCTTTGCGGGTGAAGTAGACGCCGACCGCGATCGCGAAGGCGAGGTACAAGCCGACGATGAGCCAGTCCAGCGGGTGCATGGCAGGGATGGTACGGGAAGGGCAACGGTAGGATGGGGCCATGGCGTTGGAGACGATTGAATTGGCGTTGGCGGAGCGGTTGCCGGATCGCTCGGTCTCGGGGTTGATCGATGAGGCGCACCTGCGGGTCGAGCGTTACCAGCGGTCGCAGGGTCGGCCGCCGGGCGCGCGGGGGTTTGTGCCTTGTGACTTTGTGCTGGTCTGGCAGGCGCTGCAAGGGTTAGTGGATGGGCCGGCGCTGACCGGGCGGCGGTTCTTGGAGTGGGGCAGCGGCTTTGGGGTCGCGGCGTCGTTGGCGTCGCTCTTGGGCATGGAGAGCTACGGCATCGAGATCGATCCGGGGCTGGTCGAAGAGGCCGAGGCCTTGGCGGAGGACTTTGGCGCGGCGGTGGAGTTTGTGTGCGGCAGCCTGGTGCCAGCCGAGGGCGCGGAGATCCTGGACCGGTCGACGGAGACCGAATGGCTCGTGCCGGGCGTCGCGGACGGGTACGACGAACTGGGGATGGCGGTCGATGACTTTGACCTGGTGTTTGCCTACCCCTGGCCGGGCGAGGAGGGGGCGATGGAAGAGTTGTTTGATGCGTTTGCGGCGCGCGGGGCGGTGCTTTTGACGTACCACGGCATGGAAGGGATGCGGGCGCAGCGGAAAGTTTGAACCCCGGGGTAAACCCAAACGGGGGGAGATGCACTCATAGGGGTGCCAGGAGCCCGAATGGATGCCTGAAGCTGAGTGGGAATTACAACTCGAGCAGGCGGTTTCGGGCGATCGGCAGGCCCGCGCGGCGGTCGTGCGGGGGTTGCAGGATGTCTGGTTCCGGTTCTGCATGGCTCGGCTGGGCCAGCCGGAACGGGCGCGGGAAGCGACACAGGAGACGGCAGTGCGTTTTCTGGACAAGCTCAGCACGTTTCGCGGCGACAGCCATGTGCGGACCTGGTCGCTGGGGATCGCCCGGCTGGTTTGCTTGGAGATGAGCCGCCCGAGCCGGGTGGTCAGTGGTGTGGAACTCGCGGGGGTCGAAGGGCCTGCAGCGGAGGCGAGCGAGCCGATCGATGTGCTGGCAGCGGTTCGGGGGCTGCCCGCCCGTCAGGCGGAGGCGGTGACGCTGCGGTACTTGGAGGGGTTGAGCACGAAGGACACTGCCGAGGCGATGGGGTGCGCCCAAGGCACGGTTAAGGCGACGCTGGCCAAAGCGCTGAAGGCGTTGCGCGGGCGGCTGGCAAAGGATGTGGAACATGCATGAGACGGACCCACAAATTGAGCAACAGCTAGACGAAGCCAAGCGGGTGTATGACGCCTGGCGGTACGACGGGGACCTGGCGGCCGACATCGACGCGGCGTTGGCGGCTCCGCCGATCCGGCGTTGGCCACGTTGGGTGGCCGGTGGATTGGCCGCAGCGGCGATGCTGGGGTTGGCGGCATGGCTTTGGCCCAGCGGTGTGCCGGACGCGCGTCAGCCGGAGGTCGCCAAGGACCAGCAAGTGGAACAGCGCCTGCCGGCGAAGCCGACGGAAGACGTGCCTCGGGTTCAGCCTGAACCCCAGCCTGAACATGAGGCGAACGTGCAGGTGGTGCAGGCGGAGACGCCGAACGATGGGACGCCTCGGCCGCCCGTGATGTCGTCGTCCCGGGTGCCTTGGTCGGTGGGGGGGATGCGGATGCATCGCCCGGTCCGGCCGGTGATGGCGACGGCGGATCGCCCGTTGCGGCTGCGGGGGCATGGCGTCGGTGGGATGCGATTGAAACGAGCCCCTCAGCGGCCGGGGCCGGCTCCGTCGATGGACGGCGGAGCGGAAGTGGTGCCGAGTTCTTTTCACCCTGTGGACTTAAGGAGTCTTCACGATGAGTCAGGAATTGCGTAGATCGAAGTTGGGTTGGTGGGGCAAGCCTTTGGGTTTTGTGGCGGTCTTGGGCATGTTCGCGGTGTTGGCCGGCGCCGCCGGTGCGTTGACCGCTAAGGACGGCCACGAGGACGACTGGGAAGACGATTGGGACGAAGAGGAGTACTACGAGGAACTCGGCGAGCACTTCGTGGAGATCGAGCTCTATAGCGAACTGATGGGTTTGGTCTTTGACATGACCGAGATCGCGGAGAACCCGACCGCATCGGGCGTCGCGGCGGTGTTCGCTATCGAAGACCACGTTGAAAGCCCCGAACAAGCCATCGAGTTCCTCGAAAGCGTTCTCGAAGACGTTGAGAACCCAGCGATCGAGCGGGCGGTCCGCCTCCAGCTTTCGGACATGTACAGCGTCGAAGGCAACAGCCAAGCGGCGTTGGACCAGCTGCGTGAACTGATCACCAGCGAGGATGTGTACGACGATTGGGATGAGGACGAATGGGACGACGAAGACGAGTATGACGACGACGAAGAAGAAGAGGAAGACGAAGACGAAGACTAAGCCATCGCGTCACCGTTCATGAAATGAAAGAAGCCCACGGCTGAACACCGTGGGCTTCTTTTTGATTTGTGTTGCCGTGAGTGGATTACACCGCAGCGAGGTCGCCGGCTTCCTTGAGGATGTCGGCGGCGAGGTTGCCGGGGACCGGGCGGTATTCCAGGGGCTCCATCGAGCTGGTGGCCCGGCCCTGGGACATGCCGCGGAGGTCGGTGACGTAGCCGAACATCTCCGAGAGGGGTACCTCGGCGATGATGACCCGGGCGTTGCCGCGTTCCTTGTCGCCGACGATCAGGCCGCGGCGGCGGTTCACGTCGCCGGTGACGTTGCCGTAGAACTCGTCGGGGCTGGTGATCTCGACCTTCATGATGGGTTCGAGCAGCTCCATGCCGGCCTTCTTACAGGCGTTCTTGAAGGCGATGGACCCGGCGACTTCGAAGGCGGCCTGCGAGGAGTCGACGTCGTGGTACGAGCCGTCGATCAGCTCGACCTTGAAGCCGGCCATGGGGTAGCCCGCGAGCACGCCGGACTTTGCGGTCGAGCGGATGCCGGCCTCGATCGAGGGGATGTACTCCTTGGGGATCGAGCCGCCGACGACCTTGTTTTCAAAGGCGATGCCGTCAACGAACTTGAACTTGTTCTTGATCTTGTCTTCCTCGGCCTCGTACATAGCCTCGGAGTAGGGCTTGATGATGATCGTACAGTCGCCGAACTGGCCGCGGCCACCGGTCTGCTTCTTGTGGATGCCCTGGGCTTCGGCTTCCTTGGAGATGGCTTCTTTGTAGGCCACCCGGGGCTTGCCGATGTTGATGCCGATCTTCTCGTCTTCCTGGAGCTTGTTGATGACGATCTCCAGGTGGAGTTCGCCCATGCCGGCGATGATGGTCTCGCCGGTGGCTTCGTCGTAGAAGCTTTGGAAGGAGGGGTCGGCCCGTTTGACCTTGACCAGCGCGTCGGTCAGCTTTTCCTTGTCGCCTTGGCTTTGGGGCTCGATGGACTGGCTGATGACGGGGTCCGGGAATTCCATTCGCTCCAGGATGATCGGGTTGTCCGCATCGCAGAGCGTGTCCCCGGTGATCGAGTCCTTACAGCCGACCAGCGCGACGATCTTGCCAGCCTCGGCGACGTCCAGCTCGGACTTGTCCGCGGCGTGCATCTCGTAGACGCGGGAGATGTTTTCCTTCTTGTTCCGGCCGGGGTTGAGCACGCGGGTGCCCTTGGTCAGCTTGCCGGAGTAGATGCGGGCGTAGGTCAGGTCGCCGTGCTGAGTGGTGACGACTTTGAAGACCAGCGCGGAGAACGGGTCGTCGACCGAGTGCTTGCGGACGAGGGCGGTTTCCGAGTCGCGGGGGTCGGTGCCTTGGATCTCGGGGACTTCGGTCGGGTTGGGCAGGTAGTCGACGACCGCGTTGACGACGCGCTGCACGCCGATGTTCCGCAGGGCCGAGCCGCAGAGGGTCGGGTAGCACTCTTGGGCGATGGTGTGCTTCCGCAGGGCGGCGCGGATTTCGTCGTCGGTGATGGAGTTCTCGTCTTCGAGGTACTTCTCCATCAGGTCTTCGTTCAGGCCGGCGACTTCCTCGACCATCTGGTGACGCCAGTCGTTAGCGACTTCGATGAGGTCATCGGGGATGTCCTTTTCGGTGATCTTGTCGCCCTTGTCGCCTTCGAAGTAGATGGCCTTCATGGCGATGAGGTCGATCAGGCCTTCGAACTCGTGGCCCGTGCCGATGGGGTACTGGATCGCGATGGCGTTGGCGCCCAGACGCTCCTTGATCGAGTTGAAGGAGTAGTCAAAGTCGGCCCCGATCTTGTCCATCTTGTTGATGAAGCACACGCGGGGCACGCCGTAACGGTCGGCCTGACGCCAGACGGTTTCGGACTGGGCTTCGACGCCTTCCTTACCGTCGAAGACGGCGACCGCGCCGTCGAGCACCCGCATGGAGCGTTCGACTTCGATGGTGAAGTCGACGTGCCCGGGGGTGTCGATCAGGTTGAGCTCGTACTTGTCGCCGAAGCGTTCCCAGAAGCAGGTGGTGGCGGCGGATTCGATGGTGATGCCGCGTTCCTGTTCGTCCTTCCGGTGGTCCATGGTGGCCTGGCCGTCGTGGACCTCGCCGATCTTGTGGCTCTTGCCGGTGTAGAAGAGGATGCGCTCGGAGGTGGTGGTTTTGCCGGCGTCAATGTGAGCGGCAATACCGAAGTTACGGGTGTATTCGAGCTTGGCCATGGCGGTCGTCCTGGTAGGGGGGCGTCCTGGAAAGGGGAGAAACGGTTTCAGTCACGGCATCCGCAGGACCGGCCTGCGGCGTGTTTAGTGGGATCAGCCGGCGATGGGTCAAAGCCGGGGGGATTCCGGGGGGGCCACCACCCGCCGCCGGGGGAATCCGGGGGGCCGGCAACTGCCGGGGCGGGGACGGATGCAACATCGGCGCAATCCGCCCAGCGGAAGGGGAAAAGGATAGGCGATTGTCCGATAGCGTCAAGTGCCGCCGTCGGTGTCGCCGGGGGGTTTTCCCGGCTTTGAGCGGGGAAACGTGTCAGTTTGCTGTAAATGGACTTTGTCCGGGTCGTGTTCTGCCTTATTTTGAGGGTCTGTGTTGGACGTTTCGCTGGCACGACTGAGGGAGGAAAGATCATGTTCAAAGCGCGTTTCGCGTGTGTGGCGTTCATGGGGTTGTCGCTGGGGCTGGGGCCCGCTTCCGACGGCGCTGCAACCCAGTTTTTCTACATCGACTTTGACAGCGTCAAAGAGAGCTTCGACGCCACGGGCCCGGGGCCGGGCATCCCGCCCGCCGATGAAATCTACGACTACGCCCCCGAGCAACGCGCGGAGATCGTCGGCTACCTGAACACCCGCTACGACCTGCACGACATCATCTTCTTCGAAGGCTTGCCGGACATCCCCGGCTCGGGCTCGGTCATCACGCTCAACAAGGGCTTCGGCGCCGGGGCCGAGGGCGTGGACTTCCGCAACCTCGACGATGATGACAGCGCCTCGGTCAACACCATCAGCATCTTCAAATTCCTCGGCCTGACCGCCGGCGACTGGACCGACCCGGACGTCTCGATCGCCACAGCCAACATCATCGGCCACGAAGCCGGGCACCTCATGGGTGCTCGGCACCACGATGCCTACGGTCCGATCGGCTCGGGCATCGGGACCTTCCCCTCGGACTTCCTCCCGGGCTACCCCGGCCCGGTCAGCGCGCCCGAGACCCCCGAGGCCTTCCAGTCGCTGCACGCCGGCGGCGCGAGCTTCTCGTTCCTGGGATTGACCTCCCCCAAGTACGTCAGCGAACGCACCGCCTTCCGTTTGGAATTCGCCAAGCCGTTCTCCGATGCTCTGGTGGACACCGACCTGGGCGACAACCACACCGTCGAGACCGCTCAGTTCGTTGACCGGGACTCGGGCTTTTTCACCTCGCCCTACCCGTTCCGCGACCTGCCCGAACCCTCCAGCACGTTCTTCCCCGAAGCGGCATCGCCTTTCCCGACCGAATTGACGGGGATCGTCAAAGCGGTGGTCGGCACGCTCGAGCCCGATGGGGGCGACGGCTTCCTGCCGGACTACTACAAGTTCTTCGGCTACGAGGGCGAGCAGTGGACCATTGAAGTCATGTCCAAGATCCTCGAAGGCGGCGACCGGTACCCCGACTTTGCCGACCCCGCGGTGATCCTGCTGGACGAGTTCGGCGGCGTGATCCCCTACTACGGGGCCGATGCGGTCAACGACGACGATGACGACGGCGAACTGGGCGCCACCCTCATCGATGTCATCCTCCCGGAGACCGGCTTCTACGTCATCGAGGTGGTCGCGGCGTCCGAGTTCCTGGGCACCGGCAAAACGATCCCCAACGGCGGGGGCTACGAGCTTTACCTGTACACCCGGATCCCCGAGCCCGGCACGCTCAGCCTGCTGGGTCTGGGCGGGTTGGCGCTGCTCAAGCGTCGCCGCCGGGCCTAAGCAAGGCCTGCCTGCTCACGAACGCCCGAAGCGTTTTTCCAAGTCGCGGATCGTCAGCCGGATCTGCGTGGGCCGACCATGCGGGCAGTTGCTGGAGCGTTCCACCTCGTCCCGCTTGGCTAACAGCGAGGCCAACTCGTCTTCGCTGAGCCGGTCGCCTGCTTTGACCGCAGCCTTGCAACTCATCATGTCCAGCACCTCGTGCAACGCCGCTTCCTGCGCGTTCGCCCGGGCGGTATCAAACTCCCCGGCCTCGGCCCGGTCCAACAACTCTTCCAGAAACTCCACCGGCTCGACCCCCCGGTCAAACAGAAAGCTCGGGAACGCCTGCACCGCCACCGCGTCCCCGCCGAACGGCTCGACCTCCATCCCGATCTTCTCCAGCAAGGGCGCCAAAGGCCCCAGCAACGCCTGCCGTTTCGCCGACGCCTGCACCACCGCGGGCATCAGCAGCCGCTGCGACTCGAGGTTCTCCTGCTTGCCCAGCACCCGCCGGGTCAGCTCCTCAAACATCACCCGCTCGTGCAGCGCGTGCTGGTCCACGATGACGATGCCATCAACATCCTGCGTGACCACGTAGCTTTCGTGTACCTGCAGGATGGGGGTGGGGGTCAGGTGTTGGGGGTTAGGGGCTGGCGCATAGTCCGGCTGGGACGCCATCAGTTCGGGCTGCTCGGTCGCAAGCTCTCGGCGGACTTCCTCATAGACAAAGCCCTTCTGCTTGGGGTCCATCTTGCGGAAGTAGTCGACGAACTCGTTTGCGCTGGGGTTGGGGGTTGTGCCATCGGTTTTCCGCCAGGCCGCGTCGCCCATCTCGAGCTTCGGCGTCAGGTCCTCGGCCAGCAGGCGTTGGCGCAGCGCGGACAGGACTAGGCCATGCATCCGTCCGGGCTCGCGGAAGCGGACCTCGGCCTTGGTCGGGTGGACGTTGACGTCGACCATCGCCGGGTCCATCTCGATCAGCACGACGCCGACGGGGTGCTTGTCCGGCGGCATCAGGCCGCGGTACGCCTCTTTGACCGCGTGCTGCAGGTTGCGGTCCCGGACCGGCCGGGCGTTGATGCAGATGTAAAGCCCCTTGCTGTTGGCCCGGGCGAGCTGGGGCAGCCCGGCCATGCCCCACACGCGGGCCCCGCCCTTGTCCGGCGGCGCGACCAGCTCGAACGGCAGCAGCCCCTCGGCGATCTCTCGGCCCAGCAGATCGATGCACCGTTGGCCGGCGTCTTCCGTCGGCAGCAAGTCGGTGGTCGTGCGCCCGTTATGCGTCAGCGTGAAGCCCACCTGCGGATGAACCACCGCGACGCGGTTGAGGGTGTCAGCGATATGCCCGAACTCGGTCTGCGGCGCTCGCAGAAACTTCCGGCGGGCGGGGGTATTAAAAAACAGGTCCCGGATCTCGAGCGTGGTCCCCGGCGAAGCCGCAGCCGGGCGGGGGCCGGTGATCTGCCCGCCGTTGGATTCGAGGCTATGGCCCTCGTTGGCGTCGTGCGGCCGGCTGGTGATCCGCAAGCGCGACACCGAGGCGATCGACGCCAGGGCTTCGCCCCGAAAGCCCAGGGTGGCGATGGCTTCGAGATCTTCGGCGGTCTGCAGCTTGCTCGTCGCGTGGGAGGCGACCGCAAGGGGGAGTTCGTTTTCGGGGATGCCTTGGCCGTCGTCGGCGATGCGGATCAACGTGCTGCCGCCGTCTTCGATATCCACTCGGATCCGGCGGGCGCCGGCGTCCAGGCTGTTTTCCACCAGCTCCTTCACCACGCTCGCCGGGCGCTCGATCACCTCGCCAGCGGCGATCTGGTTGACTAGGAGCGGGGGCAGCTTGCGGATGGGCATCCGCACATCCTAGCCGAGACGCCTGGCGGGGCTTTGGGGCGGGTTGAGGCCGACTGTTTGCTTTTCAGGTTTTCTGTTTCCCGCAGGCCGCACAACCCGCAAAGCGATACGGGATATCCATGCTCCAGCCTTGTCTTGCAAAACCATGAATTCGAAGCTTGGTCCAATCCAATTCTGTTCCGTTTCAACCTCAAGGGATACACCATGCATTTCGCCCGTCGAACGCTCTCAACCGCCGCCTTGGCCGCAGGCTGTGTGGTCGGTTTTCAGGCACACAGCCAGGCGATCGATTTTGTAATCGACGACGGCCGGGTGGTGCCCAGTGAAGACTTTGCCGTCAAGGTCTCGGTCATCGGCGCGGCGATCACCTACGGCTCGTATGGCCCCAACATGCCGGTCACGGTCGGCATCACGGTCGGGGACACCTACTTCGAGCCTTTCGGCAGCGCGACAAGCCCCAGCGCCGGCGACGTGAACGACGGCGGACAAGCCCGTCACCTGATCCTGGATCACACGTTTGACCCGGCATCCGAAATCATCGTCACCGGTCGTTCCTGGAAGCCCTACACCTACGGTGCCGGCCTGTACAGCACCCGCAACTCCAACGAGCAGTCTTCCCTTGTCAAGGTGCTTCGCAACGGCGACCCCGTGCCGAACATCCAGGCATTTGGCAACCAGTCCGATGTGCTGATGTTTGTCCAGCAGTACATCGACCCGACCAACGACGTCATGCTGCTGCACGAGAACCAGGCGATCTACCTCTTCGAGCTGGGCACTAGCAACCCGTACTCGTCCTCCGCGGACTTCCAGGACCTCGTCGTCCTCGTCACGCTCGGCGAAAGCCCCGCCCAATTGGAAGATGACCCCGCCGATGCGATCGGCACCGTCGAACCGTTGTACGACTAAGCCCGGAAGAAGCACACTTCTTGCCCCCTCCCATGACAGGCCGAGCCGCGTAGGCTCGGCCTGTTGCGTTGGGCGGTGCTCACTGCGGATCGACGATCGGGCTCAGCGTTTCGGTGAATACCCGGCCATCGCGCCCGAGGATTGCCCAGCGGCCGATCAGCCGGCCGTCGTGTTGGATTTCATAGGTCACGATCCCCGCGTGCGAGCCGCCGTAGGCCACCGAAAGCAGCTCGCCGTTCAGCAGGCCGACCCCGCGGTAGGACTCCTGCCCGTTCGGCCCGAGGGACCAGATGACCTCATACGTATCACCCACCGCGACGATCTCCGCGGTCCCGGCATAGTCGCTCCCGTTGGGGTTTTCGCCCTCCACGGCATAGTGGCCCACGAGATGGACAGCTTGCTGGTTTTGATCCGGAACGGTCTCGGTGGCTTGTGCCCGGCCCACCGAGGGGGTGAGTATTACGGCAGTGGTTATCAAGGCCAGTGTGATCAGTAAGTTGCGCATGGCGTGCTCCAGAAATGGGTGTGAAAGGGTTTCCTGTGTGTCTGAAACGGACTACAGGCTTAAGGGGAGGTGAGGGGCCAGGCGTTCAAAACGATTCAGGTTCGTCCGTGCCCGCCCCAAACGAGCAGGGGGTGAAGCTTGGGCCAGAATGTTCAGCGGAAACCTTGAGGCAAGGGTTTATGTCTTTGCCTTAATCGCTACAGCCCGAACGGCTTGCCGGGGTTTGAATCTGGAAGTGTCGCCGACGTGTTGGATGCGGGGCAGGCTTTGGGCATCGTTTCTGAATCGTCATGTATTAGGGGTTAACACCATGCGTAGCTTTGAACAAAAACTGACCGCCAGTGTCTTGGCCGCCGCTTGCCTGATGGGGGTCCAGGCCCGTGCGGATGAAGCAGACGACAACGCCTCCGCGGATCAGAGCCAGGGCGATGCCCACGCGATTGAGTTTGTGATTGACGACGGCCGGGTGGTGCCCAGCGAAGACTTTGCGGTCAAAGTCTCCGTCATCGGGGCGGCGATCACCTACGGCGCCAACGGGCCGGATGTCCCGGTGACCGTCGGCATCCATGTCGGCGAGAACTACTTCGAGCCTTTCGGCAGCGCCACCAACCCGCACAACGGCGACGTGAATGATCACGGCCTGGCCCGTCACCTCGTGCTGGACCACACGTTTGATACCGACTCGCAGATCATCGTGACCGGCCGAGCCTGGAAGCCATATGAATACGGCGGGGGGCTTCTGAGCACCCGCAACTCCAATGAGCAGTCGGCACTGGTCAAGGTGCTGCGGGACGGCGACGCGGTCCCGGACATCCGCGCGTTCGGCAACCAAGCCAACGTCGTCATGTTCCTGCAGCAGTACATCGACCCGACCAACGACGTCATGCTGCTGCACGAGAACCAGGCGATCTACCTGTTTGAGCTGGGCACCAGCAACCCCAACTCGTCCTCCGCGGACTTCCAGGACCTCGTGGTCCTCGTCACGCTCGGCGAAAGCCCCGAAGCGTTGCGCGAAGACCCCGCCGACCCGCTGGGTACGGTCGAGCCGTTGTACGACTGAAAACCCCGCTCTTTTTCGATGCCCCATCTTGCAGCAGGCCGAGCCGATCGCGCTCGGCCTGTTGTGTGTACCGAGGGGCCGTCGAAGCTCCGAACTTTCAGCGAAGAACTACCCTATCCCTATGGCTCAGACGCTGACCCAGATCAAAGCCCTGCTGGCCGCCCATGGGCTGCGGCCCAAGCACAAGTTCGGGCAGAACTTTCTTCATGACCACAATCACATGGCCCGGATCATGGACGCTGCGGGTTTGCAGCCGGGCGAGCGTGTGCTGGAGGTCGGGCCGGGCACCGGCGCGCTGACGGGGCGGCTGCTGGAGGCTGACGTGCGGGTCGTGGCGGTGGAGGTCGACACGGACCTCGAGCCGATCCTGCGTGAGCAGTTTGATGCAGATGAACGATTCGCGCTGGTGATGGGCGATGTGCTGGCGGGCAAGCACGCGATCAACCCGGCGGTCTGGGAGGCGCTGGACGGCCAGGCGTCGTTCAAGCTGATCGCCAACCTGCCTTACCAGGTGGCGTCGCCTTTGATGGTCAATCTGATTTTGAGCGGCCGGATGGAGCGGGCGGTGGTGATGGTCCAGAAGGAGGTCGCGGATCGTTTGGGGGCCTCGGCGGGGGGCAAGGACTACGGGCCGTTGAGCGTGATGGTGCAGGCGGGGTACCGCGTGGAGCGGGTGGGCGTGCTGGGGCCGGGCTGCTTCTGGCCCTCGCCGAAGGTGGCTTCCGCGGTGGTGCGGATGGACCGGCTGGATCAGCCCGTAACACGGGACCTGGCCCGGCTGTCCGGGATGTGCCAGACGCTGTTTCAGAAGCGTCGGAAGCAGTTGGGGGCGATTCTTGGTCGAGAAGTGGATTGGCCAAGTGGGGTGCAGGCGACGGATCGGCCGGAGGTGCTGACGGTGGCACAGATCGCGGCGTTGGCCGAACGTATAGGCTGATTTGCTGGGTTTTCTTGGCCGGATTACACTTTCCCATTCGTTCGGGGGAGCCCCACAGGAGCCCGCTTTGCGGTTCGAGCTGATAGACACCGTTGTGACGCAGGACGAGTCATCGCTGACAGCGGTGAAGTGCGTCAGTGCTGCGGAGGAGTATCTGCAGGACCACTTCCCGGGGTTTGCGGTGCTGCCGGGCGTCATGATGCTCGAGGCCTTGGCCCAGGCGGGGCGGAAGCTGGTGGGCCCGACCGAGCGGCCCTTGGTGATCAAGAAGGTTCGGAATATCAAGTACGCCAACATGGTTCGTCCTGGACAGGCGTTGACCGTTGAGGTCACGCTGAAGGGCCGGGACGGGCAGGGCTACGATCTGCTGGGCAAGGGCACGGTCCGCGACGCGAGCGCGTCGGGCCAAGGCGAGTTGGCGGTGCAGGGCCGGTTTACGCTGGCCCCGCTGCCGGAAGATTAAACGAAGCAAACAACGGATTCATACTAAGACGGAGACGCCCGATGGCGATGACGAAGGACGAAGTGTTTGAGAAGGTCAGCGAAGTGTTGCAGGACGCCTTGGCAGTGGACGAAGACGAGGTCACGTCCGACGCCAAGCTGACCGCCGACCTGGGGGCGGAGTCGATCGACTTCCTGGACATCGTGTTCCAGCTCGAGAAGGCGTTTGACATCAAGATCGACCAGTCGGAGATGTTCCCCAACGACGTCTTGAACGACCCCGAGTACGTGCAGGACGGCAAGGTCACCGACAAGGGCATGGAAGAGCTCAAGGCCAAGCTGCCTCACGCGGACCTGACCGAGTTCGAAGGCTCCCGTGAAGTCGAGACGTTTTCCGACGTGTTCACCGTGGACACGGTTGTGAAGTTCGTCATGAACAAAGTCGGCTGATACTTCGAGGCCATACATGCGCTGGATCTGGTTGGATCGGATCGTGGAGTTGGACAAGGGCGCGCGCTGCGTCGCGATCAAGGCGGTGACGGCCGCTGAGGATGTCCTGCACGATCACTTTGAAGCAACGGACCAGCACCCGGCGATCCCGGTGATGCCCAACAGCCTGATCATCGAGGGCATGGCTCAGACCGCAGGCATCCTCGTGGGCCACGCCAATGACTTTGCCGAGAAGGTCATCCTCGCCAAGATTCAGAAGGCTGAGTTCTCCCGCGCGGCACACCCCGGCTGTGTGCTTCGGCATACCGCAACCCTTGAGCGCCTGGACCTCTCCGGCGGGATGACCACCGGCGTGACCGAACGGCTGGACCCGCAGACCGGCGAGCCGTTCGAACTGGCCAAGATTGATTTAATGTTCAGCCACATCGATCAAAACCGCGCGGGCTTGGCCTTCCCTGAGCACAACTTTGTTTTCTCCAGTCAGTTGCGGGACCTGCTGACACAATCAGGGGTTTCTATTAATTCGCCGAGTTGATTACGGGTTTTCATCAATGGTGCCAACATGATGGCACTGGAATTGATTCAAGCCCTTGCGAATTCTGGATTTGAGCATATTCTTGGCCCCAAAGTTTCACGCAACCGTGCGCGAAATCATGATGGGTTGGCTGTCGCTGTAAATGCCGCGACAGCCGAAGTTTTTTGCCTCGGTAGGCCGGGGCCAGGAGTCCTTTGCGTTGCTTACGCGGATTCACCGCCTGCTGAAATTGATCACGCTTCTGCAGGGGGGCGTGCCCAAGTCAGCGAATGAGCTGATGGAGGAGCTTGGCGTATCCCGCCGGACACTGTTTCGCGACCTCAACGCGCTGAAGGAAGCGGGCATCCCGTACTTCCACGAAGCCCGTGAGGGGTACCGCCTCAACCCGTCGTTCTTTCTGCCGCCGATCAACCTGACGGTGCCCGAGACGCTGGGCCTGATGATCTTGACCAAGACCGCCTCGGGCCACCGCAACCGCCCGCTGGTGCCTCAGGCGTTGACCGCGATCTACAAGATCATCAGTTCGGTGCCCGAGCCGATGCGTTCGGTATGTGCTGAGATGATGACGACGGTGTCGGTCGAAGCCGGCCCGGTGTTGGATTCGGGGGACGAGGCCACGGTGTACTCGACGCTTCAGCGGTGTGTGGACGAGCAGAAAGCCTGCCGGATCGAGTACCGCAGCCCCGCCGAGGCGACGAAAGCCGACGGCGAGTTCCACCCCTACGTGCTGCACCACGCGAACCGCGCGTGGTATGTCGTGGGCCACAGCGTGCCGCATGGCTCGGTGCGGATGTTCAAGCTGGTCCGGTTCGAAGCGGTCGAGCGGATGGAAAAAGGCTTCAACCGACCGGAGAACTTCGAGGTCGCCGATTATCTGGGCAACGCCTGGGCGCTGAACCCCGGCGAAGGCACCTACGACGTCGAGCTCGAGTTTCTGCCGATGGTCGCGACCAACGTCTCGGAAGTGCGTTGGCACAAAACCCAGGAGCACGAAGTCCTGCCCGATGGCCGGTGCGTGATGTCCTTCACCGTCGATGGGCTGCAGGAGATCGCCTGGTGGGTCTGTGGCTACGCCGACCAGGTCATCATCCGCAAGCCCGATGAGTTGCGTGAACTCGTCGCGGACATGATGCGTAAAGCCCTAGGTCATCACGAAGACGACACAACGTAACCTTCAAACCTGCTCCACGGTCGATTGCTGGCCAGGTTCGCCGCGATAGTTGAGCCCGTCCGGGACATGGAACACCTTTCTTACGAGGAAGGTGTTTTTTTTGTTGACCTGAGCCCGAGTCGGCCAATAATCCTTATGTCGGCAAGCAACCGGCGTGTGCGGACGGCCAACCCGTTCGGCCCGCCGGCGACGCGACCCGGCCGAGCGTCAAGGCGCTCTTGGTTGACGCCTTGGCGAGCGATGTGCCCCGTAAGACGTTGCGGGGCGTGAATCCCCCGGCGGCTTAGCCGGCCTTAGCCTTGTCGGAGGCGAACGGCCGGGGACAGTGACGGCTGGGAAAACCTTGTCGAAGGAGGTGATCCAGTGATTGATTCTGACTGTTGTGGCTGTTGCATCAACACCACACTTGTACGCAGGAACGGACTGCGCTAGCGGCAGTTCGACGGAGCTGTCGAACGACGCCGATCGGTCCAAGCCCGGCTCACGCCGGTCCCGACGGCAGCGCAGTTCCTGAATCCGACCCTATGGCTTGTCGGGGCTTATCCCTCGGCAAGCTTTTTTCTTTTGGCGATACCGCCTTTGTGCTCACGCTTCGGGCAGGGGGATCAGATCATCCTGCGTGATCGGCTCGTCCAGCCGTTCGATCGGCACCGCCTCGTCCAGCGTGAATCGCCCGACCGCCGTCCGACGCAGCGCGGTGAGGTGCCCGCCGGTGTTCAACGCCTTGCCGAGGTCTCGGCCGAGCGATCGGATGTACGTCCCTTTGCCGCATTTGATCCGCAGCGACACGCTCGGCCAGTCGTAGCTCAGTAACTCAATCGCGTGCACCGTGACGGTGCGCGTGGGCAGTTCGACGTCTTCCCCTTTGCGGGCCAGCTTGTAGGCGCGCTGCCCGTTGATGTGCACCGCGGAGTACAGCGGCGGACGCTGCTCGATCTGCCCGGTGAAGCTCGGCAAGACAGCGAGTATCTGCTCGCGGGTCGGCGGCGTAGCGACCGCCACCTCCTCGCGTTCGCCCTCCAGGTCGTCGGTCTGAGTGAACGCGGACAGGTCGACCGTGGTGTCGTAGGTTTTTCGCCCGTCCATCAGGCCCCCGACCAGCTTGGTGGCTTTGCCCAGGCAGCAGACCAGCACGCCCGTCGCCAGCGGGTCGAGCGTCCCGGCATGCCCGGTTTTGCAATGCCCCGCCGCCCGGCGGACGCGGCGGACGACGTCCATCGACGACAGGCCCTTGGGCTTATCAACGACGAGCAGGCCGTGATAGAACGTGCGGTACTTCATTGAGAGGGGCGGGGAGTTGGGGTTTAGGGATTGGTAGTTTGCAATCTAAACCCTAATCCTTAATCCCTAAATCTTCTTTGGCTTCGTCCCAGGTGATTGGCTCGCGGTAGACGATCCGCATCAGCACCAGGCCGAACTCATACAGCAGGTACAACGGGACCGCCAAGACAAACATCGAGAACGGGTCCGCGGGGGTGAAGATAGCGCCGGTGATCGCGCAGAAAAACAGCGCGTACTTCCGCATCCTGCCCAGCCAACGGGGGTCAACGGCACCGGTCCAGCCCAGGACCAGCATCACCACCGGCGTCTGGAAAGCCAGCACCACGCCCAGCCCGACACCCGCCGCGAGCTTCACGTAGTCGCCGATCTCCGGCAGCGGCGCGAGCAGCCGGTCCGGCGCGGTCGCGAACGTATGGACCTTGCCCAGCGAAACGGTCTTCAGCTTGCCGGTGTCTGCGTCGATCCAGAGCATCCCGTCGATCGGTTCGGCCGGGTCTTCGACGAGCACGGGCAGTTGCATCGGCACCGCATCGGGGTCGGCGACGATCTCCGGACGAGGCGGCTGGCCGCTGACCAACAGGTCCGTCATGAAGTTGCGGTGGTTCAGCTCCAGTTGCGGGTACTTCGTGGCCCAGTCAAAGAAGAAGAACAGCCCGACGGGCAGCAGGATGTAGTACGCAAACAGCACGCCCAGCACCATCATCACAAAGGAGAACGGAGCGAGGATGTAGACGATCTTCTTCTCGTGGGCGTACAGGCCCGAGGCGACGAAGCGCCAGAGCTGGATGATGATCCAGGGCGAGGAGACGATCAGCGCAGCGATCAGGCTGACCTTCATGTATGTGCCGAAGCCGGCCGTCGCGTCCCGGGTGTAGGTCTGCGGCGGGTAGCCCAGCGCGTCCATCGTCTGGATCAATGGCTGAGCCAGCCAAGCGATGATGTGGAACCCGAAGTAGAAGCAGCCGATCAGCGCCACGCCGACGCCGATCAGGGCGAGGATCAGGCAGCGGCGGAGCTCTTCGATGTGCTCGCCCAAGGGCATGCGGAAGTCGTCCGGCGTCGGCCGGGGCGGGGGTTCGGCGTGCATCTGATCACGGGGCGGCATGGGGGTATTAGAGCAGGAAAACGGGAGCAGACGGGCGCGGCTGAGCCCGGTATGTTGTGGCCATGCTTCGGTGGCGTAAACAGCCCGGGCTTGAAGCGCTGCCGGCGTTGAGCGAGGCGAGTAACGGTGATCGCGAGCGTATCCGGTTGGCGGCATGGCCGACGGGCCCGATGCTGCTGGCGGGCCGGACGTATCTCCGAGAGGGCTGGGTGCTGGTGGCGATGTTGCTGTTGTCGGCGGGGCCTTGGATGGGGGTCACGCGGTTGATGGAGGCGGCGGATGGGCGGTCTTATCAGGGGTTGCTTGATGCCTTGGCCGGCGCAGCGTGTTTGGTGTTGATTGGCCTGATCGTGGTGAGGTTTAGGATCGGGCTTGGGAAATACCAGGCGGCAGAGTTGATCGTTTTGCGGGGGGACGCGGCAGGTGTTTACCGGCGGATGCGCTTGGCACTGGTGCCGGTTTGTTTGGCGT
Organism: Phycisphaeraceae bacterium; assembly: GCA_965230305.1. GTDB lineage: Bacteria > Planctomycetota > Phycisphaerae > Phycisphaerales > Phycisphaeraceae. The sequence goes on from OZ245998.1 coordinate 2,303,408, forward strand.
GCGGTTACGACCTGAGGCGACTCGGCCACGCGGTGTGCCCGGAGTGCGGCCACGACAACGATCTGGATGCGCCGTTGGCGGTGGTGTTGGCCTGGCCTTACGCAGCAGATGGCATCGATGGTCAACGGTTCAAGGGCTTCAGTGAGTTGCCTTATGCCGAGCGTCGGGCGCGGATCGCGGCATACGATCAGGGCGTGTACGCCCGCCGCGCCCGATGGCTGCCACCGGTGGGCCTGTTGTTGGTGCTGATGGTGGGGCTGGCTGTTTTTGGCTCGTCTTTCGAGGAACTGCTGCCGCTTGAGTGGGTCTTTGATTCTGCCGGGGGTCTGGCGTTGATGCTTGGGGTATCGGCAGGGATGGGCCTGTTTCTCTGGCGGGTTTTACCGCGGTATCACCTGTGGGTGAACGCGCCGTTTTTGCGTTGGCAGGCCGAGCACTATGCGCCGGAGGGTGGCGAGGAAGCGGCGGCGTAGGGGTCAGAGGATCAGCATCGCATCGCCGTAGGAGTAGAAGCGGTACTCGTGGGCGATCGCGTGCTCGTACGCAGCAAGCAGGCGGGGCAGCCCGACGTGGGGTAGCGCGGCGACGAGGGCGAGCAGGGTGGAGCGGGGCAGGTGGAAGTTGGTCATCAGGGCGTCGGTGACGCGGAACGTGAACCCCGAGTCGGGCGTGATGAACAGGTCGGTGTCCAGGGTGATGTCGCGCGGGGTCATAAACGCCTCGTCGGGCACGGACTCCAGGGCGCGGACAGTGGTGGTGCCGACGCAGACGACGCGCCGGCCGGCGGTTTTGCACTGCTGGATCGCGCGGAGGGTGTCGGCGGGGACGTGGATGGGCTCGTGGTGGATGTCGTGCTGCTCGAGCGTGTCGGCTTTGACGGGGGCGAAGGTGCCCAGGCCGACGTGGAGGGTGACGTGGGCGCGGCCGACGCCGCGCTGGTCGAGTTGTTGGAGCAGGTCGGGGGTGAAGTGCAGGCCGGCGGTCGGCGCGGCGACGGAACCGGGGTCCTGCGCATAGACGGTGTTGTAGCGGTCGGGGTCGCTGGTTTCGAGCTCGGGCTGGTTGAGTTTTTTGCGGGCTTTGCGGATGTAGGGCGGCAAGGGCGGCGAGCCGATTTGTTGGAGCAGGTCGAGTGTCGCGCAGGGGGCGTGGAGTTCAGTCAGCCAGCGCCCGGGGCCGGTGTTTTTAAGGAGCGTGAGGCTGGCGGCGTCGGTGAGGGTGATGGTTTCGTGGGGCTGGAGTTTGCCGCGGGACTCGAGCAGGACGTCCCATTGGTTGGTGGCGGGTTCGTGGAGGAACAGGCCGGACATGCGGCCGGCGGTGGCGGCGCGGGTGGCTTGAAACCAGGCGGGGAGGACTTTGGATTGGTTGACGATTAGCAGGTCGCCGGGCTGAAGCAGCTCGGGCAGGTCGCGGACGCGGCGGTGGCTTAAGGCATCGGCAGCGCGGTCCATGACGAGGAGCTTGGCGCTGTCGCGCGGCTCGGCGGGGGTCGTGGCGATGCGGTCGGGCGGGAGCGTGAAATCCAGGGCGTCGGTGCGCATGGAGGGATCGTAAACAGATCAGCGGGGCCTGTGGGATGTGCTACGCTGCGGGCATGGCGGATGCGTTGTCAGTGGTGATGCGTTGGATGCACTTGGTGGGCGTGGTGCTCTTGGTGGGCGGGTTGGTCGTGATGGTGTTGGGCGTTGTCCGGGCGAAGGACATCAGTCTGGAGACCGTGCAGGCGATCTACCGCAAGGTCGCGGGGCTGGCGGCGTGGTCGGTGTTGCTGCTCTCGGTCAGCGGTGTGTACCAGTGGGTTGTGCTGTCCGAGCGGTACTCGGCGATCGGCGCCAAGGCCCACGCGCTGATCGGGACGAAGGTCTTGCTGGCGACGCTGCTGTTGGCCTGGGCGTTTTCGCAGGTCTTGAACGTCGAGGCGGGCGTGACCCAAGGCACCAAACGGAGCTGGTGGGCGATGCTGGGGCTGGCGTTGCTAGTGATGCTGATGGGTGCGACGGTTCGGCAAATCCGCTTGGGCGGGTAAGCAGGGGGGGCGATGAAGCGCCAAGCCAAGCAGTGGGTGACGGTGGAGGTCTGGGCGGCGCGGAAGCGGCGGCGGAAGGTGGTTGGTTTGGTGCTAGGCGCGGCGTTGCTGGTGGGGTTGATCGCAGCGGATCGCGCGGGGCTGGGGTTGTTTGATGGCGGGGACCGGAAGAAGTTTGATGGGCGGTGGGCGGAGGTGGTGCGGGTGGTGGATGGGGACACGGTGGACGTCGCGGTGGAGGGGGTCCCGGGGATGACGCGGGTGCGGCTGTGGGGCGTGGACACCCCGGAGCTTGGCCGGGACGGGGAGCCTGCGGAGCCTTATGCCGAGAAGGCGCGGGCGTACCTGACGAAGTGGCTGCAAGGCCGCCGGGTGAGGTTGGTGCTGGAGGGGCACCAGACGCGCGGGCGGTACGGGCGGCTGCTGGCGCACCTGGAGACCGTCTCGGGGGTGTGGGTGAATCAGACGCTGCTTCGGCGGGGGCTGGCGCGGACGGACGGGCGGTTTTCGCACAGCCGAATGGAGCAGTACGAGGTCGCGGAAACCGACGCGGAAAGGCGGGGCGCGGGGCTCTGGCCCAGCCGATCGGAGCAGGCGATGGGGCGGCGGAGCGATTAATCGTGCTGGGGGGTTGAAATCAGGGTTTCAAGCGCCAAGATGAGAGGGACCGGGTTATCGGCCGAGCGTTCGGCATGGGCCGGGGTTGGTCTGGAAGGAGTCGGTGTTGGTACGTCCCAGCAAGCGAATCACGGATGGGCAGGCGTTGCGTCGGCGGATGATCGCCGAGCACAACGCATTTCTAACCTGGGCGATGAAAGACCCCCGCGCGGCCCGGATCGGGCGGATCCCCGCACGCCGGATGGATCGCGGGGGATTTACCGGCCTTTTGAAGCTGCCCGGCGCGCGGGCGGCGGTGTCGGCGTTCTGGACGCGGACGCTCTCGAAGGTTTGGGAGCGGGATTGAGTTTTCGCATATCGTTTGGCAGGGATTCGGCCGATAGGCCCTTCCACGGGACCTTTCTTGGAGAGATGCTTTGGACACGGTGACCGCGAAGATTGACGGCAGCTATCGGATCAAGCTCATCATCATGACGGTGGTGCTGTTGGCGCTGTCGGGTTGGTTTGCGTACGACGGTTTCGTCAAGTATCCGCTGCAGCAGGAGCAGTCAGAGGTCTACGCCAGCTACATGCAGCCGGCGGTCGGTGACCCGGACTACGACGGCTGGGTGGAAGAAGCCAAGGCCAACGGCTGGTCTGAGAAAGCGCCGAAACCCAAGAGTGATAACGACATCATGCTGCAGAAGGTGCTGTCGAGCATCTGCCTAGTGTTGGGGTTGGTTGTGGGCACCGCGACGCTGCGTCGGATGTTGCTTACGGTCTCCGCCAACGAGGAAGGCTTAGCGGTCAACGGCAACGTGACCCCCTGGGCGGAGCTGACCGAAGTCGAATCCAGCAAGTGGCTGACCAAAGGCATCCTGATCGTTCGGCACGCCAACGGCAAGGTCTTGTTGGACGACTGGAAGATGCAGCGTGACCCGGTGCACGCGATCGCCACGATCGTGGAAGAGAAGCTCGGCGTGGAGTTGCCTAAGTCCGCTGCGATTGAGGACGACGAAGACGAGTCGAACGGAGAAGCCGAGGCGAGCGAAGAGGCCGAAGCCTCGGACAAGGCAACGGCTTCGGGCGACGCTTGAGCTTCGGCAGGGCACACACGGTTTAGTTTTACGGCTAACTCGACTCGGCTCGGTTGGCGGCGAGTTGTCGCAGCTTGGGCAGCGCGATTTCTTCCATCAGGATCTTGATACACGCCGCGGCGGGGATCGCCAGCAGCATCCCCAGCAGCCCGGCCAAGGCCCCGCCGACCAGCACCGCCAGGAAGACCGCGACGGGGTCCAGCGCGGTGGCTTTGCCTTGCACGATGGGCTCGACGACCCAGCCGTCCAAGCCCTGGGCGATGAAGTAGGCCACGCTCGGCCAGACCAGCACCGACATCGCGCTGAAGCCGTTGCCCGACATCGCGTCCAGCCAGGCCAGCACGATCGCTACCGGCCAGACGAGGAACGGCGCAAAGGGGATCAGGTTCAGCACGCCGCCAGCCACCCCCAGCAGCAGGAAGTAAGGCACGCCGGTGATCCACCAACCGATCGTCAGCACCACGCCCATCACGACGGTCTGGATCAGTCGGCCGCGGATGAAGCCGGTCACCGACAGGTCCATCAGCTTCAGGATGCGGAGCGTCTCGTCCCGGTGGGACTCGGGGATGTACGGCACGCACCAACTCAGGATGCCGTGGAACTTCCAACTGAAAAAAAAGAAGCAGAACGCGGTGACAAACGTCGCCCCCAGGAGGTAGGTCACGAAGCTGATGGCGGAGCCCACGAACCCGACGCCAACGTCCAGCGAGGAGATCGCGGCCTGGCCGGCGGCGGCCCAGTCGACATCCTCCAGCCACTTGGCGACCGTGCTGGCGAACTCTTCCCTCCGCTCATCGTTGGCGGTGTAGTACTGCACATTCTCCACGACCGAGTCCCAGCTCAACGCCATCTCCGGCGGAGTCTCTGCCTCGGGTTCGGCGACGGGTTCGGTGTCGCCCGCAAGCTCATCGTCCTCCGCCAAGTCGGGCACCGCTTCTGCTTTAGATTCGGCTGCCTCCACCGCGGCATCGACGCGCTCGACGATCTGTTGGGGGTAGGTCGTGCTCAAGTCGTTGGCGAGGTCTGCCGCCTGACGGACCAGAGGTGGGATCAGCAGCGCCAACGCGATCAACGCCACCAGTAGGATCGAGAGGATGATCCCCGCTGAGCTGGCGACACGCGGCACCTTGCGCTTGACTTCCAGGTACGTGATCCAGGGGTTGACGACGTACGCTAAACCCAACGCCACCAGCATCGGCGCCAGCACGCCACGCAGCTTGTAGATCAGCGATAAGAATGGCGGCACTAGGATGCCCAAGAGCGCTGCCGCGACGAGTCCCGCAACCATCCACTGGAACCAAGGCTGGCGCAGCAGTGACCCCGCGGGTTTGCCGTTGGGGCCGGTAGAGTTCGGGCTGGGCGTCGGTTCCGGAGGCGTGGCATCAGACATGGTCGCTCATGCTACCCGCTGGGATCGTCACAGCAACGCCAATGTCAGGCCGACGCGTCTCAGGACTGAAAGGGGGTGGGACGGGCTGGCTCAGGTGCTCGACTTGGCTTTGAGCTTCTTGAGCTTGAAGTCGGTGGGGAAAGCATCCTCGAAGCGGTAGACGTCAGCGAAGTCGTCCAGCTGATCTTCATCGGTCTTGTGCATGATCCCTGCATCGACCATGTGGAAGACGATGTGCCCGAAGTCTTCGGAGTGGAGGATGCCCCAGCGACGCAGGACCATGCGAGCCATCAGGCCGTACTCTTTGATCGCAAACCGCCGCAGACCCTTGCAGAGCTCCCGTCCGGACACGTGCCGGGGTGAATCGGCCAAGTCCATCGCCTGCGTGGCATCCAACGCTTGCTGCATCGTGCCGTCGTCGTGCAGCTCTCCGTGGATCTCGCGGACGGTGTAGTCCAGCCCGCGTTGCACGAAAAGAAAAGCCCCGATGGGGTATCGAGTTTCGCGTGCGACTTGTAATAGGTCGGTCGTGGGCATGTCGGCTCCGGGCGGATTATACCCCCCACGCCAAGCGGCGGCGGTAAGATGCGGCCCATGCCCGACAAACCCAAGCGTTTTGAAAGCTTACCGGAATTGACGCCCGCCGAATTGCACCGGCGTCGCGAGCGAGTGTTCCTCGTGTTGGCGGGGCTGTTCCTGGGGACGCTGGCGATGCTGAACATTTTGGGGATCAGCCGGTTCATCGTATTCGGTAGCTACACACCCGGCCAAGGTTGGGCCTGGGGGCAATGGGGCAAGATCAGTTTTGCCGTGGCGGTGGGGGTGTTGCCTTACCCGTTGACGTTCTTGTGCACCGACTTGATCAGCGAGTTTTTTGGGCGCAAGCGGGCGAACTTCGTTGTCTTTGTCGGCTTGATCATCAACCTCTGGGTGATGTTCATCCTCTGGCTGGGCGGCGTCTTGCCGTCGGTGCCGACGATGGACCCGCAGACCGGCTTGCCGCCGCTGGAAAACCTGAAGGTGACCGAAAATGGGGTCGAGGACCTCGAGGGGTACGGGTTTTATTACATCCGCATGCTGACCTTCGGCGCGGTGACCGCGTCGATGATCGCCTACCTCGCCGCCCAGTTCATCGACGTGCAGGTTTTTCATTTCTGGAAACGGCTGACCAAGGGCAGGTGGCTCTGGGTCCGCAACAACGGGTCGACTCTGGTCAGCCAGGCGGTCGATACCGTCGCGGTCATCCTGATCACGCACTTCTACGCGCATGCCTTGCGGGTCGGCGACCCCGAACCCACCGGATGGGAGCTGTGGAAAGTGTTGTTGGCTTTCATCGCCACGGGCTACGTCTTCAAGCTGGTCGCAGCGTTGATCGACACGCCGATCATTTACTTGGCGGTGAAGCTGTTGTCGCCTTACCTGCGGATCGACCCGATGAGCCACCACGATGCGGACGCCGAGGAAGTCGGCATGTTCGGCATGCACGAAGATGAGCAGGCGTTGTCATGAGTCGGCCGGTCGGCGCGAGCAAGGCCAGGCTGCGGCAGACCGCGCGGGCGACGCGCGATGCGCTGCCGGGGGATCAGCGGCGAGAGTCACAGCGGGCGATTGCGCTTGCGGTGCTGGCGCTGCCGGAAGTCGAACGGGCCCAGGTGGTGTTCGTGTACGCGAGCTACGGCAGCGAAGTGGGCACGCTGGGCTTGATCCAGCGGCTGATCGAACGGGGCAAAACGGTCCTGGTGCCCCGCATCGCGCCGCGCGGCGCGATGCTGCCGACGCCGATCACCAGCAACCAGGCGCTGCAGCCTGATGAGCGCGGCATCCCCACACCCCCGGCGGGTGAGGCGTACACCGACACGCCGGATGTGGTGTTGCTCCCCGGGCTGGCGTTCACCCTGGCGGGCGATCGACTCGGGCAGGGCGGCGGGTACTACGACCGCTACTTGGCTGAGCACGCCACGGTGCCCACAGCCGGGCTGGCGTTTGAAGCGCAGATCGTGGATGCGCTGCCCCTCGAGCCGCATGACCGGCCGGTGGACTATGTCATCACGTCAGCGGGTGTGGTCGGGGGACTGCGGGGTTAAGGCGACGGGTGTCGAGCGACGACGTTGGTCTGTTCCGAAGGCAGGTACTGGGCCAAATTCTGATGCCCGGTTTCCGTCAGGGTGAGGCGCAGCTCGTTGAGTTCCTGGTGTTTCCCGATGGCAAACCACCGGCAGCCGTCGTGGGTCAGCAACGCCAAGCAAACCGGTTGCTCAACGTCGCTGGGGGGGTTTCTGAGGCTGAACAATGGGATGGCCCGGCCGGACTCGAATGCGACGGATGAAATATTGCTGGGCATGCTTAGATCGTCGTCGGCATACTTCAGCGGCAGGGTGAACCGCCCGGACGCGGGGATACGCAGGTAGGCGGTGTCCTCGGCGATCTGTATCGAATCCGGACTTTGGTCGGCAAACTGCACGCAGAACACGCCGCGGTACCCATCGGGCAGCACGTAGCAGGCCTGGGTCTGACCCGGCGCATTTTGATTGCAGCCGACCGGGCCGAGGGCGGCGAGTAGAGCCAGCATGACGCTAGGCACGTATGAAACGAGACGGTGAGGGGTCATATCGAGGTTCCCGGGGTAACTTCATTTACCTGTATGACGTTTGTCGAGCGAGTTTACTTCGATACATGGTTTTGCGTTTGTGAATGTGTTTGGTACCGTGCGGGATTGGGCGGACGAGGGTGTCCGCTGGATTTCTTTGCAGGTGACGTGCCATGTTCCAAACCGTTCAAGCCGCTCCGCCGGACGCGATTCTCGGGTTATCCGAAGCTTTTAAGGCCGATCCGAACCCCGAAAAGATCAACCTCGCGGTGGGCGTGTTCAAAGACGAGACGGGCAAAACGCCGGTGCTCGGGTCGGTGCTCGAAGCCCAACGGCGTCTGCTGGACGCGGACAAGGCCTACCTGCCGATCGACGGGTTGCCGGCGTACGGCCAACACACCCGCGCGATGCTGTTCGGCCCGGACAGTGACCTGGTGGCGGGCGGGCGTGCGGTGACCTGCCAGACCCCCGGGGGCACCGGCGGCCTCCGCGTGGCGGGCGACCTGATCGCGCAGATCAACCCCAACGCCACCATCTGGCTCAGCGACCCGACCTGGGCCAACCACGGCGCGATCTTTGAAGCGGCGGGCCTGGCGACGAACCATTACCGCTACTTCGATCGCGCGACCAACGGCCTCGACCTTCAAGGCATGCTCGCGTCGCTCGACGCGGTCGGCGCGGGTGATGTCGTGCTGCTGCATGGCTGCTGCCATAACCCCACCGGGGTCGACCCCGCGGCGGACGCTTGGCCGGGCATCGTGAACCGTGTCGTCGAGCGCGGCGCGCTGCCCTTGGTGGACCTGGCTTACCAGGGCTTCGGCGATGGGCTGGAGTCCGACGCGGCGGGCGTGCGGGCGGTGGCGGCGCTGTCGTCCCAAGCAATTGTCTGCTCGAGCTACTCCAAGAACTTCGGCTTGTACAACGACCGGATCGGCGCGGTGACGTTTGTTGCGGCGGACGCCGACGAGGCCCAGGCGGTGTTGTCGCAAGCCAAGCGCCGGATCCGCAGCAACTATTCCAACCCGCCGGCCAACGGCGCGCGGATCGTCGCCACGATCCTTGATGATGCCACGCTGAAAACGCAGTGGGAAGAGGAGTTGGCGGGCATGCGGGGCCGCATCAACGGCGTCCGCCTGGACCTGAAGAACGCGCTGGACGCGGCGGGGGTGTCGCTGTCCGAACAGGGCAACGACTTCATCACCCAGCAGCGGGGCATGTTTTCGTTCTCCGGGCTGAGCAAGGACCAGGTGAAGAGGCTCAAGGAGCAATGGGCGATCTACATCGTCGGCTCGGGCCGGATCAACGTGGCGGGGATCACCCCCGGCAACCTGCCGCGGCTGGTCGAGGCGATCGCCTCTGTGGTGTGAGTTGGCGGTGTGAGTCGGCTTATGCGGCGACCGGTGTGGAACGGGGCTTGCCGGTCAGCTTTTCCTGTCGGTAATGCGGCGCGTGGTTTTGCACCGGAAGCGGGAAGCGCGTGGTGATCTGGCCTTCGGGCCAGGTCGTTGTGACCAGGACCGCCCAGCGGATGTCGCCCAGCGCAGCACGTTGTTTCTTGCGCGGGATTTCAAACGCGGCTTCGCCCGTGCGCATCGGCTTGGGTTTGGCGGGGCTGTTGCGTGGCGGCCGGGTTTGGCGGACTTGTTCCAGCGGGCAGGATTGGCTCCAGAGCCGTTCGGTGAGCCCGGCGGTCTGGCGCTCGCAAACGAGCGTGGCCTGGGCGTGTGGTGCTGGCAGGTCGTGTCGGTAGGCTTGTTCGATACGGATCAGGATCCGTTTGTGGAGTTGGACTTCAGGCCGGCTGAGGCCGACGGCGGTGTCGGCGATGCGCAGCGCCAGCCGGAGCTTGTGGCCGAGCCCAAAGGCGTAGACCGCCGCTGCCAACACCGCCGCCGGGCCGAGCAACGCGCGGGGGTCCAACGGCAAGGGCTCGGCGACCCAGAGGTAGTGCACGCAGCAAGCCGATGCGAGCAGCGCCAACAGCACGCAGAGCATCAGCCCCAGCGTCAGCCGAGTGAGGGGTTGGCTGGCCGATTGGACCCGATGGCTGGCGGTGGGCTTGGGCTGGTAGGTTTGTGGCGCGCGGTCGAATCGGCCCATTCGGAACAGGATCGCTGGCGGCAGAGTCGCCAGCGCGATCCCGACCATCAGCAGCACGTACGGCGTGAACCGCGCGGTCGGCACGAGGTACGCCCGGCCTGGCTTCTGGGGGTTCACATAGGCGGTGGTGCCCCGGCCGGGGCGGTGGTCACGGACGATGACCCGGGCCCAGTCCAACCCCCCGGCGTGGTTCAGCGGCGTCACCCGCTCGGCGGTGTAGGCCTGGCCCCGGTAGCTGTAGGTGTAACGCACCGCCGGCTTGACTCCCAGCAACCGTGAACGCAGCAGCGTCGAAGCATCGACCCGCGCATCCACTGGCTCGGCGTGCTGGAGCAGGTGGGTCTGCGTTCGAACGCCTTGAAACCCGAAGCCCAGGAGCAACGCGGCAGGCAGGAGGCAAGCGAGAAGGGTGGTCAGAACACGCATGACTAGTAAATGCATCGAACCAACCCGGGGCGGGGGTTATCCGGCGGGCACAGAACGGTCGCTGCGGGGTCGTTCGCTGCGGACGGGGGAAACTGGGTAAAGCGTTGGGCGGTGAGTCGGCCGGCGCGGGCGGCGGGATGCGGCGGTGCTGGGTGGTTATCCTGCCGGGATGATTACTGAGCTGACGGGCGTGTTGAAGGGGCTGGAGCCGGGCCGGGCCCGGGTGGCGATGGCGGGCGGCGTGGTGCTTGAGGTGCTGCTGCCGGGGTTCGCGGTGGGTCGGCTGGGAGGGGTGATCGGCGAGCCGGTGACGCTGTTTACCACGCTGTTTCTGGAGAGCCAGAACCAGGGGGCGACGTTTACGCCCCGGCTGGCGGGGTTTCTGTCGCCGGAGGACCGGGCGTTCTACGAGCTGTTGACCACGGTCAAGGGCATCGGGCAGCGCAAGGCGTTGCGTTCGATGACGCTACCGGCGGGGCAGATCGCTGAGGCGATCATGGAGCGGGATGTGAAGCTGTTGCAGACGTTGCCCGAGGTCGGCAAGCGGACGGCTGAGACGATCGTGGTGACGCTCAAGGACAAGGTCGATGAGTTTGTTGGGGCGGCCGCCCGGATCGCGCATGACGGCGACGACAGCGTGGTCATGTCTGAGGACGCCAAGCCGGTTGCTGGCGGAGGCATCGTGAAGGAGACGCTGGAGGTCCTGGTGCAGTTGGGTGAGCCCCGGGCGCAGGCGTTGGCGTGGATCGAGGAGGTCTTGTCCAAGGGGGATCGGCCGGACACGGTCGAAGCGCTCATCGCCGAGGTGATGCGGGTCAAGGCTTGAAACGCGTGGCCGGTGGAATGGGCTAAACTTCGGGCATGAGCGAAACGACTTTTGACGTGCTGGTGATCGGAGCAGGGCCGGGCGGTTATGTGGCGGCGATCCGCGCGGCGCAGCTGGGGCTGAAGACCGCGTGTGTCGACCCGAATGATCTGTTGGGCGGCACCTGTTTGCGGGTCGGCTGTATCCCGTCCAAGGCCATGCTCGAAAGCAGCGAGCGGTACGAAGAGACCAAGCACGGCCTGTCGGTTCACGGCATCGACGTCTCGGGTGTCGAACTGCAGCTGGACCAGATGGTCGCCCGCATGGACAAGGTCCGCAGCACGATGGGCAACGGCGTCAAGTTCCTGTTCAAGAAGAACAAGGTCACGCACCTCCAAGGCACCGCGGCGTTCAACGCGGACCGGTCGGTCACGGTCACACTGACCGACGGCTCGACGCAGACACTCATGGCCGAGCACACGATCATCGCCACCGGTTCGACGCCGGCGTCGTTGCCGGGCGTGGACCTGTCGATGGACCTGGTGGACACCAATGATCAGGCGATCCAGTATGCCGAGGTCCCCAAGAAGCTCGCGGTGATCGGCGGCGGCTACATCGGGCTGGAGCTGGGCAGCGTCTGGCGCAGGCTCGGCGCGGAGGTCACGGTGATCGAATACCTGGACCGCATCCTGCCCGGGCTCGATGAAGAAGTCGCCAAGGAAGCGCACAAGGCGCTGAAGAAGCAGGGCCTGAACTTCATGCTCGGCAGCGCGGTCACGGGTGTCGAGTCGACTGGTGGAGGCGTCAAGGTTTTGATCGACGGCAAAGACCCGGTCGAAGCCGACCGTGTGCTGGTGTCGGTCGGGCGTCGGCCGATGACGGAAGGGCTGGGGCTGGACAAGATTGGGTTGACGCTAAACGAGCGGGGCTACATCCCGGTGGATGAGCACTTCAAGACCAACGTGTCGGGCGTGTACGCGATCGGTGATGTGATCCCGACGATGATGCTGGCGCACGTGGCAGAGGAAGAAGGCGCTGCGTGTGTGGACGGCATCGCGGGTCGGGTCGGGCATGTCGACTACGACGTGGTGCCTTACGTGGTGTACACGCACCCGGAGATCGCTGGGGTCGGCCAGACCGAAGACCAACTGAAGCAGGCGGGCGTGGATTACCGCAAGGGCGCGTTCCCGTTCCAGGCCAACGGCCGGGCCCACGCGCTCAACGACCCGTCGGGCAAGGTCAAGGTGCTGGCGGACGCGAAGACCGACCGTGTGCTGGGCGTGCATGTGATCGGGCCGCGTGCTGGCGATTTGATTGCTGAGTGTGCTGCAGCGATGGCATTCGGCGCCAGCAGTGAGGACATCGCTCGCACTTGCCACGCCCACCCGACGCTCAGCGAAGCGGTCAAGGAGGCGGCGATGGCCGTCGACGGACACGCGATCCACGTCTGATCCGTGAAGCTTGGGCTTGCTTAATTCGGCGTTGGATTGGAACCTTAGGCGGTTATGATCGTCCGAAGGGCCGAGGTTACGTTCATCCGCGAGGGATCAAATAGGGGTCAAAGGAGTTCGGCATGGCACGCTGGCATTGGATCGCTTTGGCTTTTTTGGGGTTGTCCTGGACGGGTTTGGGGCACGCCCAAGGCTGGGGCATCGACCCGTCGGGCGACGCGACGCAGCAGGAAGATACGACTGAACAGGAAGAAACACAGCCTGAGCAAGATGACGATGCGCCAGTACAGGGAGACGGCTGGCAGCGCGGCCCGCGGCCGGAGAAGCCTGAGCAGGCCGAGCCTGATGAAAACCCGCCTTCGACCCCGGCTGAGCCGCAGGCGATGCACCCGCATGCGGCGCACTGGGCGGACGCGTACATCAGCGTTATGCCGGTCCCTGGCGCGTATCTGCAGTTGACGCTTGAGGAGCAAACGCTGGGCGGCATGGTCACCGACGGCCGATCCACCGCGCAGCTCGAAGGCGCGCTTTCCGACGAAGACCCGACGCTCGCCACCGGCACGTTTACGGCCAACGGCCAGGCGTACCCCTGCGAGTTTCGGTTGGCCGGGGATGTGTTGATGGTGACCGCGGTGCAAGAGGAAGAAGCTGGCACGCAGCAGGCGTTCGGCGAGTTCCGTTACCAGCGGGTGGGCGGGTTCACCGGCGTGTTTCACGGGCAAGACCAAGCGGCAGGTGCTGTGCTCAGCGGCGCGTTGGCCGACGGCCAGTATGCCGGCCTCGTCAGCGCCAACGGCACGGTGATCCCGATCCAGGGCCAAGCCCAGCAGGATGCGCAGGGCGCGACCGTGGTCGTGGGCCAAGTGACCGACCCGCAGAGCCGGCAGCCGATGAACTACACCATGACCCTGCAGGGCGATGAGCTGAGTTTCGCGCTGCAGGCCCCGAACGGCCAGGCGGTGGCGTTCCGGTATCAACGCCTGGTGATCGACGCGGAGCAGATGGAGCAGACGCCACAGGGCCAATCCCAGCATGGCGAGCCGTTGGACCCGCGATTGTTCGGCACATGGCGGAACAGCGCTAACGACCGCGTCATGGGCGGCGGGCTTACCTTCACCTCCGAGATCATCATGGAGCTCAACCCCAACGGCAGGTTCGTCTACCGCCAGGGTCAAATGAACGTGACCACGCAGTCCCGCTCACGCGACATGGGCGGCGACACGCCCGCGGTGACCGGCGAGTGGAAAGCCGAGAACGGCACGCTTTACTACCGCAACGAACAGACCCAAAACCAATGGCAGGTCTCCGGCCAGTACAGCCTCAGCGGCGCGGGTGATGCCTTGGTAATCCGCAACGGCAACAGCGACCCGGTCTACTGGGAACGGTAATCCAGCAGCGTCGTCGGCAGGCCCGGCGTCTGCATCGGAGCCACGAAAACATCCCCGGCGTTCGGCTGGGCTTGGCGGTCGGCGTCGCTGATCCACGCGTTGCTGGTGGTGATGAAAAGCTTCGTCAGGTCTGGGCCCCCAAAGCAGCAAGACGTCACGCAATTCGCGGGCACGTCGACTTGGCCGACGACCTGCCCGGCGACGGGGTCGATGCCCAGCACGCGGGCCCCGCCCCACATCGCGACCCAGAGATGACCCGCCGCGTCGATGCACATGCCGTCGGGGTTGCCCGCATCGTCGGCAAAACGGTACGCACAACGGCGGCGGGAGATCTCGCCGGTGTCCGGGTCCCAGTCGAAGGCGTCGATTTGTCGCGTGGGCGTGTCGATGAAGTACATCCGCTGATCGGGCACACGCCAGGCCAGGCCGTTGGAGATGGTGAGCTGATCGATCAGGTCATGGCATTGCCCATCAGGGTCCAGGCGGTAGAGCGTGCCGAGGTTCGGCGTGGTTTTGATGCCCATGGTGCCGGCGTAGAGCTGGCCGGCGGGCGAGGTCTTGGCGTCGTTGAAGCGTGCGCCCTGGGGCATGGACGCGGGGCGGTGGAACAGGTCGGGCAAGGGCTGGGACGCGGGGCGCCATTCGGCGAGCCCGTCTTCCAGCCCGACGATCCAGCGGCCGGGCTGAGTGGTGGGCACCGCAAAGCCGATGCGTTGCCCAGCCTGAAAGCGTTGGTGTTCGCCTCGGGCAGGGTCATAGCACTGGAGCGTTCGGCCCTCAATGTCGACGAACCAGAGCTGGTTCTGGTGCCAGACCGGGCCTTCGCCCAGGCCGCATTGGGAAGGGACTGCTGGTTCTGCGGTGAAGCTATACATGGGTAAAAGGATACGGACCGAAACGACAACGAACGAGCGCGGGGCTCGTTCGTTGCGTGGCGTTTTGGATGTGGGTGAAGGCTCAGGCGCGGCGGCGACGCAGGCCCAGGGCTCCGGCACCCAGCAAGAGCAGGCTGACCGAGGCGGGCTCGGGGATCGGCGCTTCTTCATACTTCGCGATAGCCAGCCAGTCGTCGGAGGTGACGTTGGGTTCGTGCCAGCCCCGGAGCACGATGGCGGTTTGGCTGTGGGGGATGCGGTGGCCGTCGGCGAGGAGCTCGAAGGCATCGCCCTTGTGGTCCTGCTTGCCGATGAGGGGGAAGACCTCGTTGGTCGCCAGGTGCGTCAGGCTGCCCGAGCCGGCGTCGGCGACCCAGCCGTCCTCAACCAGCGTGATGCCGGTGACGGTGAAATCGATTTCCCAGTACGTGCCGTCGTCGGGGTTGAAGAGCTGGCCGGCGATGAAGGCTTCTTCGCCGCCGTCCCAGGTCAGGAAGACCAGCGCATCGTCGAGTTCGGCACTGAGCAGGACGCCGCCGTTGATCGAGTCCATCCGCAGGCCGTAGTCTTCGCCCTCGCGGCCGTAGCCGTGGTCGCAAATGATGTAGGTCCCCGGAGCGACCGGGTTTGGCGCGATTTGGGCTTGTGCCGGCAAGCACATCAAGGCGCTGCACGCAGCGACACCCCAAGCGGATGCTCGGCGAGCAAGGGGGGATAAATTGGAATGGATCAGCACGAAATTCTCCTGGTTCGAAGCAAACGCTTATCAGTCGGAGAAAGCTCGAAGGGATCAGGCTAAGCGAGTGCAATCGAATAGGAATAAGAGCGATTCGGACCGGCGGGAACCCGCCAGTAGTTGGGATGAATCACACGTGCATCGCCTGGATAGGGGCTTTCTCCAGCTGAGGGCATGTTCGACTATCTCGAATACAAGTATGCGCCCTCAGACAGCCGCTGCAAACACAACTGCTGTGCTTTTCAGAATATGGATTTACCTTTACCGGTTCAAGAGAAACCGAGTGATCGTCGCAAATTAGAAGTTTTAAAGCGTCATTCGCCCGACCGGCGGAGGTCTTTGGGCACCTGCTCGAAGGCGTTGATCGGCAACGCGACCTGACGGAGCCAATCCTCCCGGTCGTAGGCCTTGGCGATGATTTCCACCGCTTCGTCCACATCGTCGGTCACGCTGAACAGGTGCAGGTCCTCGGGGCTGATGGTCTTGTACTCGTCGCGGAGCGTCTTGGCCATCCAGTCGACCAGGCCGTCCCAGTAGTCGTGGCCGATGCACACGACGGGGAAGGGCTTGATCTTCAGGGTTTGGATCAGCGTCAGCGATTCGAACAGCTCGTCCATGGTGCCGAACCCGCCGGGGAAGACGATAAAGCCCACGGCATACTTCACGAACATGACCTTGCGGACGAAGAAGTAGCGGAAGTCCAGGCTGTGGGTCTGGTACGGGTTGGGGGCCTGCTCCATGGGCAGGCGGATGTTCAGTCCTACCGACGTGCCGTTGGCCTCGATCGCACCGCGGTTGCCGGCTTCCATGATGCCCGGCCCGCCGCCGGTGATGACGGAGAACTCACGGTCGACCAGCACCTTGGCGGTATCACGGGCCGCGGCGTAGGTCGGGTGGTCCTCGGGCGTGCGGGCGGAGCCGAAGATCGCGACCGCCGGGCCGACCTCGCTCATGACTTCAAAGCCGTCGACGAACTCGCCGAGGATACGGAACAGCCGCCAGGTTTCCTGCGACAACGCCAACGAACGGTCCATTTCCATCCAAGCACTCCGAAAGGGGAATTCAATTCTAGGCGGCACAAACAATAGCGGCCGACGGTACGAGACCATCGGCCGCTGGCGGGGGGGTGGGTTGAATGTTGCGGGTCAAACCGGCAACAAAGCTCGACGGGACTCAGGCGGCCGCGGCGGCGACTTTGGCCTGGGCCTGCTCGACGAGCTGGTCAAACGCCTCGGGGTCGGCGATCGCGATCTCCGAGAGCATCTTGCGGTTCAGGGTGATGTTCGCAGCCTTGAGCCCGGCGATGAACCGGCTGTAGTTCATGCCGCGCATGCGGCATGCGGCGTTGATACGGAGGATCCACAGTTGGCGGTAGTTCCGCTTGACCAGACGGCGGTCGCGGTACTGGTAGACGCCGGCGCGGACGACGGCTTCTTTCACGCGACGCCACTGCGTCCGGCGAGCGCCGCGGTTGCCCTTGGCCTTTTTAAACCAACGCTTCTTCTTCTGGTGACGGGCGGCGCCGTAAGTTGCACGAGGCATGGATTAGCTCCAGCTTGTAACGATCAGGGTGGGGCATTTGTTGCCCGCTTTAACCCAGCCGTGGGGGGAGTGTGCTTGATTAAAAACCCAGCGAGACACCTCGCGGGGGGATTCGGTTAGCCGCCGATCAGGGGCTTGCGGACGCGCTGTTCGATGCGCTTGATGTCGGCGGAGGACACGACGAACTCCTTACGGCGGGCCCGCTTCTGGCTGCCGTTGGACACGCTGTTGAGGTGCGTCGAGCCCGAGCGCTTGGCTTTGACCTTGCCCTTGCCGGTGATCTTGAAGCGCTTGTTGATGCCCTTGTGGGACTTGATCTTGTAGCCGGCCATGGGAGGCTCCGGTCGTCGTGAGGGTTTCAGGTGGCATGCCGGGTCGGCGGAGGCTGGCCCGGTCTCGGAATCGCGAGCCGGGTAGTTTAAGGCCTGCCGCCGCAGATGCAAGCCCGGGCCGACCGCGCAGGGTCGAATTCGGCCTACAAGGGTTTGCCGGGGGGGTGGGGGCAGGCTATTCTGCGGTTTTCCCAAGGATTTTGCCCTATGAAGGTCATTTGCGATCGTGGAGCGCTGGTCGAGGCGCTGAATCTTGTCGGCGGGGTGGTTGTAGCGCGGACCCCCAAGCCCGTGCTGCAATGTGTCAAGCTCAGCACCGATGAGGCGGGCCTGACCCTGACCGCCACCGATAGCGAGATATCGATTCAGCTCACGACACCCCGCGTCGAGGTTCAGGCGCAGGGCGAATGCCTGCTCCGGGCCGACAAGCTGCAGTCCATCGTCCGGGAGTCGATCGACCCGACGCTGCAGGTCGAGACCGACCAGGACCAGGCGGTCATCACCGGCCGGGACTCCACCTTCAAGATCTTCGGCCAGGCCGTGTCCGACTTCCCCGCGATCCCCGCGTTCAACGGTGAACCCGATTTCACCGTCACCGCTTCGGAACTGCACCGTCTGGTTGCCATGACGCTGTTCGCCACCGCCCGCGAGAACTCACGCTACGCCATCAACGGCGTGCTGTTTGAGCGTGACGGCAACAAGCTCTCGGTCGTGTCCACCGACGGCCACCGCCTCGCGCTGGCCAAAGGCTCCTGCAAAGCTTTCGACGACGATGCCAAGCCGGCGATCGTGCCCGCCAAGGCGTTGAACCTGCTGTTGCGTCTGTTCGATGACGCAGAGGAAATCGTCCGCGTCAAGGTTCAAGACGGCACCATCCTGTTCGCCACCGACTCGGCAACCCTGGCCAGCAACCTGGTGGAAGGCAACTTCCCGCCTTACCGCGATGTGGTGCCCAAGGACGGCGACAAGAAGGCCACCATCGCCACCGACCTGTTGATCTCCGGCGTTCGCCGTGCAGCGCTGCTGACCAATGAAGAGTCCAAGGGCGTCCGCATGGCTTTTGCCAGCGAAGGGTTGACCCTGACCAGCCGGGCCCCGGAAATGGGCGAGGCTCAGGTCGACGTCGAGTTGGCAGAGTACGTCGGCGACCCGGTCGAGATCGGCTTCAACCCCAGCTACCTGCTGGATGCGTTGAAAGTCGTCGATGAATCGCAGGTCACAATCGAGCTCAAAGCCAACAACAAGCCCGGCGTGGTCAAGACCGGCAACCACTTCCTGTACGTGGTCATGCCCGTGAACCTGCAGTAAATCGCCTCGGGCGGACCCGCCTTCGGCCCTCAGCCCGGCTTTGGGATCCTTTGGCTGCTTTTTCACAGCTTCGGGCTGGCTTCAACCGTTGGCGGGCGTAAGCTATCTTAAATGGAGACCGCTACGACTTCGCCGCCTCCCCCTGACACAAACTCGGTCGACTCGTTCGATGACACCCCCCGCGAACCGCTGACCACCGCCCCGATGACCACCACCCCCAACGAGATCGTGATTGCCGACAAGGTCGCCGCCAGCCAAAAGCCTGGCTGGTGGGCCCGGTTCATGATCCGTATGGACGAGCGCGTCTCCCGGCTGTCGACCCGCAACAACTTCTGGCACCGCGTCTGCTCCCGCATCTATCTGCCCCTGGCGTACCGCTCGGGCATTCACTTCCAGCGGGGCGACGAATCGACCTTCACCGCGGTCCTGCCGTTCAAGAAGTTCAACAAGAACTGGTACAACGCCATGGCCGGCGGCGCCCTGCTGGGCAACGCCGAAGTCGCAGGCGGCATGTACATCTTCAAGAAGTGTGGCGGCGACTACACCGTCGTCTGCAAGCACCTGGAGTACACTTTCCGGCGTCCCTGCGTCGGCCCGGCGGTCTACCGCATCGAGCCCCGCGAGGACATCGAAGAACTGGTGGCGGATGGCGGCGAGTTCAACATCACCGTCGACATGTCCATCCTTCAGATGGTCTCGTCCAACGAGAAAAAGGAACGCCGCGTCGGCCATTCCTCGGCTACCTTCCACGTCACCCCCAAGGCCATGGTCCGCGAACGCCGCGAACGCCGCCGCAACCGCGGGAAGTGACTCGCTTCACATCAAACCCTTGAGCGGGCGATCACAGATCGCCGTGATATCACGTTGTTGACGCAAAAAAACCGCGGCACATGGTGCCGCGGCTGTGAGTTGCTTTGGGTGGGTCGGCCTGCTTACTTCTTCTTTGCCGACTTGGCAGCGTGGTCTTGGAAGAACTTGCGGGCTTCGCCAGCGAGGTAGAAGCTGCCGCAGATCACGATCAGGTCTTCACGCGACACGGCCCGGGCGGCGAGCTTGACCGCGTCTTCCAGCTTGTCGGCCGACTGCGCCATCTTGGGCGACATCGCTTCGAACTGCTTCCGCAGGTCCGCGACCTCACAGGCCCGGGGGTTGCCCTTGGCCCGGGTGAAGATCACCTTGTCGGCCCCGAGCGCGACCTGCTGCAGCATCGCGTCGACGTCCTTGTCCTGGGCACAGCCGAAGATCATGACGCAGGAGTCGTAGTTCAGGTGGGCGCCCAGCGAGCGGATCAGCGCCTGGATCGACGCGGGGTTGTGAGCGCCGTCGATGATGACGCGGGGCTGGGTCCAGACCTGTTCCATCCGGCCGTGGACTTCGGTGTCGGCCAGGCCTTGGATGACCTTGTCTTCGGGCAGGTTGAAGCCGTGGTGCTTGAGTTGGTCGAGCACCGCCAGCGCCAGGCCACAGTTCAGCGCTTGGTGCTCGCCCTTGAGCGGGACGGGCAGGTGCTCAAAGCGGGACTGGTCGGTGGTTAGGCAGACACGGGTGTGCGGGCCCAACTCACGGTTGGCTTCGAAGCGGTAGGAGAAGTCGATGTCCTTGCCGGTGGTGTGCAGTGTGGTGCCGATTTCTTCGGCGGCCTGCGCGAGGACAGCTGCAACCTCGGGCTCCTGGGCGATCGTCAGCGCTGGCACGCCGGGCTTGAGGATGCCGGCTTTTTCCTTGGCGATGGCTTCGAGCGAGTCGCCGAGGATCGTGGTGTGGTCCAGCGAGATCTGCGTGATGGCGGTGACCAGCGGGGTGCAGACGTTGGTGCAGTCCAGCCGCCCGCCCAAGCCGGTCTCCAGCACGACCACATCGACCGCCTGCTCGGCGAAGTACAAGAACGCCGCAGCGGTGAGGATTTCAAAGAATGTCAGCTTGCTGCTGCCCGAGGAGATGAAGGTCTCTTCGACTTCGGAAATCTGACGGAAGACGTCGGCGCAGTCGTTGTAACTGATCATCTGTCCGTTGATCGTGATGCGCTCACGCAGGTCGATCAGGTGCGGGCTGGTGAACAGGCCGGTCGCGTGGCCGGTGGCCTGGAGCATGCTGGCGACCATGTGGCAGGTCGAGCCCTTGCCTTTGGTGCCGGCGACGTGGACGCAACGCAGCTGTTCGTGCGGGTCGTTCAGCAAGCCCAGCAGCTTGCGCATCCGGCTGAGGCTGAAGGTCTTCTCGTCGTAGTTGACCGTCCGCTGCCGTTCGTGGTCGATGTGCTCGTGCAGCCACTTCAGGGCGGTGGTGTAGTTGGTGATTTCTGTGAAACCGGACTCCGACGCCCCGCGGGACTTGCGGCTGGTTTTGCGGGGCGGGGTCTTGGAGGTGGTCTGGACGGCGGGTTTACGTTTGGATTTGGTAGTGGAGGGCATAGCCCATTAGTGTACCAAAACCTCTTTTTTACGTCAATTCAATCGATTTAAGTCCATATTTATAAGCATCTTATGTTGATATTTCGATGCCAGGATCGCCGAGGGTTCATGCGGAGCGAAAATATGTAATCGATTACTCAGAAAAGATTTACCGCAAATTCATCCGATTTGGGTCTGCCCGTGCATGTAAGGCACCAGCGGGGCCGGCAGGGTGATGCTGCCGTCTTCGTTCTGGTGGACCTCCAGGATCGGGATCAGCAGCCTCGGGCAGGCCGCGACGGTGTTGTTCAGCGAATGGGCGAACACAGGCTTGCCGGTCTCCGGGTCGCGGTACCGCAGGTTCAGCCGACGGGTCTGGTAGTCGTACAGCCGGGACGCCGAGTGCGTCTCGCCATAGGCCCCCGCGTCGGGGCTTTCGTCGTCGCCAGCCCGGGTCGGGATCCAGCATTCGACATCGATCATGTCTGCGTTCTTAGGCCCCAGGTCCCCGGTGCAGCACTGCAGCAAGCGGTAGGGCAGCTCCAGGCTCTGCAGCAGCCCCTCGACAAACCCGATCATCTTCTGGTGCCAGCCGCGTGACTCCGCCTCGTCGGCTTTGCAGATCACCACCTGCTCGACCTTGTCGAACTGGTGTACCCGGTAGAGCCCTGCGGTGTCCTTGCCCGCGGCCCCGGCTTCACGTCGGAAACACGTCGAAACCGTCGTGTACGTCAGCGGCAAATCCTCCGCCGGGACGATCTCATCCATGTGCAGGCCCATCAGCCCGACTTCCCCCGTACCGGTCAGCGCCAGGCCGTCCTCGCTGGTGGGGTTGGCCACGCTGTACGCCTCGTCTCGGCCGTGCGGGAAGAACCCCGTGCCGACCATGCAGGCGTCCCGCACCAGGCAGGGCGCTGAGACCGGCGTGAACCCGTTCTGCTGGGTCATGTAGTCAAACGCATAGCGGAGCACCGCCTGGTACAGCCGCATGCCGTCGCCCTTGAGCACATAGCTGCGTGAGCCCGAGAGTTTGACGCCGCGTTTGAAGTCGACCATCTCCAGGTCGCGGATCAGATCGGTGTGCGGCTTGGGCGTAAACCCCTTGTTTTCTTTGAAGGATTGGCCGGCGTCATACCCCTTGGGGTTCCACGTGCGGAGCTGCACGTTGTCGTCTGAGCTGGTGCCGACGGGCACGTCCGGGTCTGCAGGCTGGGGGACTTTGAGCCAGACTTCATCGCGCTCCGGCTGAAGCTTTTGGAGCGTTTCTTCGAGTTGAGCGCCCTGGGCTTTGAGTTCGTTGGGGCGTTGTTGCAGTGCTTTCATCTGGGCCTGCAACTCGGACTTTTCGTCGGGCGTGGCCTTTTTCATCCGCCCGGCGATCGCGCCGATCTCCTTGCCGATCTTGTTTTGCTCAGCGGTGATCGATTCGCGCTCGGCCAGCACTTTCCGTAGTTTCGCGTCCAACTCGATCAGGAGATCGACCTGGGACACGTCGACTTGTTTGTTGGCGCAGCCGGTGCGGTAGTGGTCGGGGCGGGCACGGAGGTCTTTGAGGTCGATCATGGCGGGTAGATTAGCAGTGTCGCGGGCTTGGGCGAGCCGAGTCGTGTCGACCCGGTCGGGGAGTGGTTTGAACCAAGACCGGGTCGACACGGGCCGACTCGCCTTGGCCGTTTCTGTTTCGGAGGAGTATGCGATGCGTGGATGGATCGGACTGATCGTGGCGGCCTGGGTGGGGTGTGGTGCGATGCCTCCGGCGCTGGGTCAGGCGGAGGAGGAATTAAGCCCGCCTTGGATTGGGGCTGTGGCGTTCGTGGTGGTCCCGGGCCAAGTGCAGGACCTGCAGGATTGGGCGTATGGGCAACAGTGGGATGACGTATCCGTCAATCTGCTGATCCAAGGGGTGACGGCGGAGACCGGACGCCGATGGGGGCCTACGTTGGCGATCTGCCTGTCTCGTACGGCGGTTCGACCGACTCCGCCGGAGTTATCGGATCGTGACCCCGCGCTCGAAGCCTTGCGGGCGGGGATGCGGCTGAAAATCCGGGGTTTGTCTCGCTTGGAAGCGGGTCGGGACCGCTATGAGGTGCGCTGGTCGATGGAAGCACCGGCCCGGGAAGGTCGCGTGGTGCTGGAGAGAGTTGACGGTGAGGCGGTGGGGCTGGACCTGGGCCCCTGGCCGGCGGACGCGGACGGGCCTAGGCGGGTGGTGGTGCTGCTGAAGCAGGGTGTCTAGCCGCTGAAGTGGTCCAGTTTCAAGGGATTACGGGGGGGCGTCCGATAGGCGGATGAGGATGAGAGGTGTTCGGCCGGAGGCCGGGCGCTGTTTCCCGTGCGGCGGAGCCCGCGCGGCCTAGATAAAGAGGTCACGGATGACCGTCATGATCGGACAAGACACCGCCGAATTTATCGAGCTGCTTCAGCAGCAGCGGGGGCTGTACGAGCGCGTCGAGCAGGCCGCCGAGCGCCAGGCCGGGCTGATCGCCGCCGGCGATACGCAGGGGCTGTTAAAGGTTTTAGAAGAACGCAAAAAGTTGATCGATGCCCTGGGCACGGTCAATCAGAAGCTTATTCCTCACCGCGAAGCCTGGTCGCGGGCCGTCGATGATGCGCCCGAAGCCGATCGGGTGCAGGTCAAAGGGCTCTTGGGGCAGACGCAGGAGCTGTTGACACGCATCCTGCGGAGCGACGAGAACGACCGCAAGCATCTGGAAGAGCGGTTTGGTCGGCTGGGGCAGCAGGTCGAGAAGACTCAGCGGGCGGGGCAGGCGGCGCAGGCGTACGGCGGGCGGGCGCGGCCGGGGATCGCACGCTACACGGATCAAAAAGGCTGATATGGCTGTGACCACGCCACAACACGGGCTTGCGGACGACTCGGCTGGCGCTGCCGGTGGCGAGCTGTCGCAGATCATCCAGGCGTACAACGAGGTCACTGAGAAGCTACGGGTCAGCCACGAGAAACTCAGCGGCGAGGTCGTGCGACTCCGCAAGCAACTGGCCTCGGCCGACGCGGCGCTGCAGCGCAGCAAACGCCTCGCGGCGCTGGGTGAAATGGCGGCGGGGATCGCCCATGAGATCCGCAACCCGCTGGGCGCGATCCAGCTTTATGCCCAGCTCATCGAACAGGATTTGCAGGAAGGCATCGCGGGTGACCAGACGGAAGACACGGTCCGCAAGATTTCACGGGCGGTGCGTGGGCTGGACGCGATCGTTGGAGATGTGCTGAGCTTTGCCCGGCCGATGGAGCCCGAGCGGCGGGTGATCCCCGCGGAGGGCTTGTTCCAGCGGGTCTTGGACAGCAACCGTCACGGCCTGGAACGGGAACGGGTCAGCGTCACCCTCGCGGGGGTCGATACACCCGTGCCCGGCGACGCCCGGCTGATCGAGCAGGCGATGATCAACCTCGTCCGCAACGCGATCGACGCGGTTGCCGAGTCGCCCCGGCGCGAGTTGGTGCTTTCGGCAGCGGTCAAGGGCGAGTCGGTCGAGTTGATGGTCCGGGATACCGGGCCGGGCATCGAAGACGACGCGATCGACCGAATCTTCAACCCATTCTTCACGACGCGCTCGACCGGCACAGGGCTCGGCCTGGCGATCGTGCACCGGATAGCGGACGCGCACGGCGGGTCGGTTGTCGTGCATAACGACCCGGTGCAGGGCGGGGCGGTGTTCTGCATGACGCTGCCCCAGGTGGGGCATCGAGAAGTCGGCGAAACAGATGAATACCAAGGGGCGGTTGGCCATTCGCGGGGCAAACAGGAGTTGACGGTATGAGCACGAAGGTTCTGGTGGTCGACGACAAGCAGATGATGCGCGACAGCGTGGGCGCGACACTGCAGCGCGCGGGCTATGCGGTGATCACGGCGCCCGATGGGGCGACCGCGCTGCGTCTGGTTGGCAAGCATCGGCCAGCGGCGGTGATCACCGACCTGAAGATGCCCGAGATGGACGGGCTGGACTTGTTGACGCGGCTGAAGCAGGCCGACGACCAGTTGCCGGTGGTGTTGATGACGGCCTACGGCACGGTGTCCGACGCGGTGCGGGCGATGCGCGAGGGCGCGTTTGACTTCATCCAGAAGCCTTTTGAGGGCGATCAACTCGTCATGGTGATCCGCCGGGCGGTCGAGCACCGCCGGCTGATTCAGGAGAACGCGGCCCTGAAGCTGGGCAACCGGATCGTCGAGACGCCGGCGCTGATCGGCAACAGCGCCCCGATGCGGCAGGTGGCGCAGCAGATCCAGCAGGTCGCGGCATCGCACGGCACGGTGCTGATTTCCGGCGAGTCCGGCACGGGTAAAGAAGTCGTCGCACGCACGCTCCACGCCTACAGCCCACGCGGCGATCGGCTGCTGCTCTGCTTGAACTGTGCGGCGTTGTCGAGTTCGCTTCTGGAAAGCGAGTTGTTCGGGCACGAAAAGGGCGCGTTTACCGGAGCGGATCAGCTTCGCAAGGGCCGATTCGAGCTGGCGGACAACGGCACGCTGTTCCTGGACGAGATCAGCGAGATCAGCCCGGAGCTGCAAGCCAAGCTGCTGCGGGTCTTGCAGGAAGGGCAGTTCGAGCGGGTGGGTTCGAGCCTGTCGATGAGCGTGGATGTTCGGGTGATCGCAACGACCAACCGCGACCTGCGGCAGTCGGTCGCGGCGGGTGAGTTTCGGCAGGACCTGTACTACCGGCTGAACGTGTTGCCGATCCACCTGCCGCCGCTGCGGGAGCGGGTGGATGATGTGCCTTTGCTGGTGGAGCATTTCCTAGCTCAGGTCGCTGCGCGGGAGGGCAAAGAGCCTAAGCGGGTGGCGGACGAGGCGATGGCGGTGCTGATGGGGTACGCCTGGCCGGGCAACGTGCGGGAGCTCCAGAACATCTGTGAGCGGGCCAGCGTGCTGAGCCGTGGGCCGGTGATCAAGGCGTCGCTCGTGCAGCCCTGGCTGATCGCCCCGGGCCCGATTGCGCCGGCCCCGACGCCGATCGTCGCGAGCTCTGCTTCGGTGATGCAGCGCCCAGCCCCGCCGGCGGCGCCGGCACCGGTTGCGACCTCGCCGACGGTGCACGTGAAGACGCTGGAAGAATTGGAACGCGAGCAGGTCTTGATCGCGCTGGACCGTTTCGGCGGCAACCGGACGCGCTCGGCTGAAGCGTTGGGCATCGGCGTGCGGACGCTGGGGCTGAAGCTGAAGAAGTGGAAGGAGCAGAACCTCATTGCGGCGACGGTTTAAGCCTTCGGGTGTGCAGTTTGGGTTCAAGCGCAGGGTTTGCGCGGTCGCTGCGCAGGGCTTGCGCAGCAGGGGTGTGATGGAACGCGGCTCCGGGCAGGTTTGTGGGGCTTTTTCGGGGTTTGAACACGCCGAGCGATTGGCGTGTGGATTGCTGGAGGTCGGGCATGATTGAGTCGTTGTTCGATTACGGAGCGATGCAGGCGCTGGAACGCACGGTGCAGTTCACCGGGCAGCGGCATCGCCTGTTGGTGACGAACATCGCCAACGTGAACACGCCCTACTACCGGCCGATCGACCTGGACACGAAGGGCTTTCAGGCGGCGTTGGGCGAGGCGATCGATCGTCGGCGGGGGTCGCGGACGCCGGTTAACGGCGAACTGAAGCTGCGGGATACCCGTGAGGTGACGTTTGAGCGGGACGGGCTGGATGTCTCGCCCAGCGTGTCGGGGCACAACGTGATGTTCCACGACCGCAACGACCGGGACCTGGAGCGGATCATGCAGGGGCTGGCAGAGAACACGATGGTGCACAACGCGGCATTGGAGATGATGCGGGTGCAGTTCGGGCAGTTGCGGTCGGCGATCCGCGAGCGGCCGTGATGACTAAGGCCGACGGCGGGGTCGTCGGCGAGCAGAAAGGGACGTGATGTACGGTGCATTGAATGTTTCGACCTCGGGCCTGGTGGCCAACCGTGTATGGGCGGAGTCCATCGCGGCCAACCTCGCCGGGCAGAACGCGGTGTTTAATGCCGAGGGCGAGTACGAGCCTTACCGCGCGAAGCGGGTGTTGTTTTCGCAAGGGGCGGAAGACGGCGGGCCGGGCGTGCATGTTGCTGCGATCGAAGAAGACCCCAACCCGTACCGGTACATCTACGACCCGGGCAGCCCGTACTCGGACCCGGAGACGGGGATGCGGGCTGTGCCGAACATCAGCCCGGAAGTTGAGCAGGTGAACATGATGGTGGCGACGCGTGCGTACGAGGCGAACATCATCGCGGCGGAGGCGACGAAGTCGATGTTGCAATCCTCGCTGCGATTGCTGGCGTAGTCCGGCGGTGTTCGCCGATGACGAAGTGTTGAGGTAAGTTGAGGACAGGCAGACAGAACAGGTCATCTACCAAGCCATGAGCGACCCACTAGGACTCATCTCGAACGTTGGCGGCTTGCCGCCGGCACAGCCCGGCCGGCCGGCCCAGAGCCCCGGCGCGACGGAAGGCCCGTCGTTCAAGGATGTATTGATGCAGCAGATCGGTGAGGTCAACAAGCTGCAGGGCGATGCCGAGAAGGCGATCGAAGATTTGGCGGCGGGACGCCGGGACGACATGGACGCGGTGCTGATGGCTCAGCAGAAGGCGGACGTGGCGTTCCAGATGCTGCTGCAGGTGCGGAACAAAATGATGGACGCTTACCAGGAGATCAAGGAGATCCGGGTGTAAGCGTTCGGGCGGGGTGGATGGTGGGGAGGACGTCGGCGTGAAGGAGTCACGCCGGTGGCCCGGCCGAGGACGGCCGAGAGAAGGACCCGGCCGTGAGGCCGATTCGCCAGGCAGGAGGCCGACGCGATGGAGTTTGTTCGCAGAGCATGGACGCAGATCAGGGACCAGGCTGAAGGTCTGCCCCGTTCGGTCCTGTTGTTCGTTGGTTCGCTGCTGGTGGTGCTGGTCCTGGTGGGGTGGATCATGCTGTTGTATGTCGGCCAGGCCGATCGGGTGTCGCTGGCGGGGATGCACTCGGGGTCGCAGGCCGAGGTGATGCAGAAGCTGTCCGAGGCGGGGGTGCAAGTCCAGAATGAAAACGGGCAGTTGTTTGTATCGATCGATGACCGCGACCGCGCGTTTGCGGTGCTCGCGCAGGCGGATCTGGTTTCCGCAGACGCGAGTGAGGCGTTCAACCAGATGCTGGCTTCGCAGAACATGTTCTTGTCGAACCGGCAGAGCGAAGTGGGCTATGTGATCGCCAAGCAGCAGGCGCTGTCGCGGATGATCCGTCAGTTCAATGGTGTGCAGCGTGCGGAAGTCATTATCGCGCTGCCCCAGCGTCAGGGGTTTGGGGCGAGCCACGTGCGTCCGCAGGCGTCGGTGTCGGTGACCCCCGGCGGGGAAGGGCTCAGCCGGCAGTCGACCCGCGCGATCGCAGCCTTGATCTCGGGATCGGTGGCGGAGATGCGGCCGCAGGATGTTCAGGTGACGGACACGTCCACCGGGCGGCTGTACACCGTGGCCGATGAAGATGAATCCTTGCCGTCGGATGTGCTGGAGTACCGGCAGGCGCTGGAGCGGTACCACCGGGACAAGATCAAGGACGCGTTGGGCGGCATCCCCGGCGTGGTCGTGGCGGTCAACGTGATCACGGACGACGTGCGTCGGCAGGTTGATACCGAGACGCGGTTTGCTGAGCAGGCATTGGAAAGCGAATCCAAGCGGAGCGAGGAGTCCAACTCGCGTGAGGCGGCCGCCGAGCCGGGCACGCGGCCGAATACCGGTGCGACGATTGCGGGCGCGGACAACGGCCCGGGCACGACGCACACGCTGTCGGACAACGAGACACGTTTCATGGCCCCGATGGTGTCGGGCACCACGCAGACCGAGCGGACGAGTCAGAACGTGGAGCAGATCAATGCGGTGGTGAGCATCCCGCGGTCTTACTTCGTGAGCCTTTGGAAGGCTGAGAACGTCGATGAGACGGAGCCGCCTTCGGACGAGGACCTGCAGCCGGTGATGGCTGGGCGGATCGCGATGATCGAGGCGATGGTTCGGCCGTTGATGGTCGCCGACCGTGAGGGTGAGTTGAACGTCAGCATGATGGCGGACGAGACGGTGTTGGACTTGCCGACGGCAACGGCGGGTGGGGGCGGCGTGATGGGGCTGGTGGGCTCGCAGGGCGTGCAGACCACGGGGATGGTGGCGTTGGGCATTTTGGCGGTCGGCGTGATGGCGTTCCTGGCGAAGAAGGGCATGAACGCGGAGCCGCTGCCGACGGTCGAGGAGCTGTCGGGCATCCCGCCGATGCTGGCGACCGATGACGACTTGATCGGCGAGGTGGATGAAGGGGAAGGCGCGCTGGCGGGCATGGAGATCGATGAAGCGGCGGTTGAAACGCAGCGGATCGCGCAGCAGATCAACGACCTGGTCAAGAACGACCCCGAGGAGGCGGGTCAGTTGATTGGGCGTTGGATTGAGGAGGACGAGTATTAAGCATGGCCGGACCGGTCCTCGAATCTGAAGACTCAGAACTGCAGCTGACCGGCTTGCAGAAGGCGGCGGTGCTGTTGTTGTCGCTGGACCATGAGGCGTCGGCGGCGATCCTGAAGGGGATGGACCATCGGATCGTCGAAGAGGTGACGCGTGAGCTGGCGAGCATGCGCACGATCCAGCCCGATGTCCGCGAGACGGTGCTGCGTGAGTTTTATGACCTGGCGATGGCGTCCTCCTGGGCGACCAGCGGCGGGCTGGGGTACGCCCGGACGCTGCTGATGGAGTCGATGGACCCCAAGGAAGCCGAGCGCATTCTCGGGGCGATCTCGACGCAGGTGCGCAAGACGCCTTTTGCGTTCCTGCAGAAGGCTGAGAGCCAGAACCTGCTGACGTTTATCCAGGACGAACACCCGCAGACGATCGCGCTCATCATTTCGCACATGGGTTTCCACAAGGCGTCGGAGATTCTTGCGGGCCTGCCCACCCCCAAGCAGATCGAGGTGGTCAAGCGTGTGGCGAACATGGAGCAGACCGCGCCGGAGGTGGTCAGCGAAGTCGAACGCGGGCTGGAGGCGCGGCTGTCGAACATGCTGACGCAGTCTTCGGACAAGAAGGGTGGTGTGGAGTCGGTGGCGGAGATGTTGAACCTGGTCGACCGCACGACCGAGAAGGGCATCATGGAAGGGCTCGAGGTCGAAGACCCGGACCTGGTCGAAGAAATCCGGCGGCTGATGTTCGTGTTCGAAGACATCAGGCTCGTCGACGACAAGGGTATCCAGGCGGTTCTCAAGGAGGTCGACAACGACGAGCTGGGCCTGGCGCTGAAGACCGCCAGCGAGGAGCTGCAGGAGAAGATCTTCGGCAACATGTCGGCCCGTGCGTCGGAGCTGATCAAGGAAGACATGGAGTTCATGGGGCCGGTGCGGGTGTCGGATGTCGAGGCGGCGCAGCAGCGGATCGTGGACATCGTGCGACGGCTGGAGGACTCGGGCGAGATCATCATTGCCGGCCGAGGCGGGGCGAACGATCTGATCGTGTGACTTTGAGGTCAGAAGGACGACGCGGCGATGGCGATCTTGAAACAGCAGCAAGCGGGGGCATTGGTGAAGGAAGCGGTGGTCCTGGACCTCGGCGACCTGGTGAAGCAGGCGGAGCGTCTGCAGGAAGCTGCGCGGGCCAAGGCGCGGACGATCCTGGTCGACGCTCAGGCCCAGGCGGACGAACTGATTGCCGGGGCCGAGGCCAAGGGGTTGGCGCAGGGGCGCGCCCAAGGGATCGAGGAAGGCAAGCAGCAGGGGCAAGAGCAGGGGCATGCCGAGGCGGTCGCTGAGGCGCGGGCGGCGTTTGAAGCGCTGGGGTCGGGCTGGTCGCAGGCGTTGGACGATCTGGAGTCTCAGCGGATCGCGATGCAGCGTGAAGCGAAGTCGGCGGTGCTGCAGTTGGCGATCCAGATGGCGGAGAAAATCCTGCACCGGACGATCGAGCTGGATGAGCAGGCGGTGGTCGGGCAGGTTGAGCACGCGTTGAGTCATGTGCTGAAGCAGACCGCGGTGCGGGTGCATATTCACCCTGAGGACAAGCCGGCGGTGAATGAGGCAATGCCCGGGCTCCGCGAACGGTTTGCGGACCTGACCCATCTGGAGATGGTTGAAGATGAACAGGTTCAGCGGGCGGGGTGTGTGGTGATGTACGGCCGGGGGCGTATCGACGCGACGATCCAAACGCAGTTGGATCGCTTGGTGGAGGTGGTGATGCCCGCGAGCGAGGCGGAGCCGGCGGCGGAAGAAGCGCCGGAAGTGGGCGGGGATGGCACGGCTTTCGCTGACGGAGGGGGCGATGCCGGTGCTGACGGATGAAATCTCGATGTTGGCCGATGCCAACCCGCTGGAATTGCGCGGTGCGGTGCAGGATTTGCGCGGGCTAACGTTGCGCGTGACGGACCTGCCGGCGCCGGCGGGGTCGCAGGTGCGGGTCGAGCCCAAGCGTGCCGGGGCCGAGGCGGTGTACGGCGAAGTAGTGGGGTTCGACGGGGACGAGGCGGTGGTGATGCCTTTAGGCGGGATGACGGGGATCGGGCCGGGCGACCCGGTGGTCGCGTTGCAGCCGGCGCGGACGGTGCGGGTGGGTGAGTCGTTGTTGGGCCGGGTGGTGGATGGGTTGGGTCGGCCGATTGATGGCAAGGGCGCGCTGACGGACACGGTGGTGCAGTCGGTGGACGCGTTGCCGGTCTCGGCGATGCACCGCCCGCCGGTGGATGAGCCTTTAGCGACGGGGGTGCGGGCGATCGACACGTTGATGCCGGTCGGCAAGGGGCAGCGGCTGGGCGTGTTCGCGGCACCGGGGGTTGGCAAGAGCACGCTGCTGGGCACGGTGGCGCGTCATACCGAGGCGGACGTGTCGGTGATCGCGTTGATCGGCGAGCGTGGCCGAGAGGTCCGGGACTTCATCGAGAAGGTGCTCGGGCCGGAGGGTTTGGCGCGGAGTGTGGTCGTGGTGGCAACGAGTGATGAGCCGGCATTGATCCGGATTCGCGCGGCGATGGTGGCTGCAGCGATCGCTGAGTACTTCCGGGACGGCGGGCTGGATGTGTTGTTGCTGATGGACTCGGTGACCCGGTTCTGCCAGGCGCAGCGTCAGGTGGGCTTGGCGGCGGGCGAGCCGCCGACGACGCGTGGCTACCCGCCGAGTGTGTTCTCGATGCTGCCGGGGCTGCTCGAACGCAGCGGGCGTACGCAGACGGGCTCGATCACCGGGTTCTACGCGGTGCTGGTGGAAGGCGATGACATGAACGAGCCGGTGTCCGATGCCTGTCGGGGGGTGCTCGACGGGCACGTGCTGTTGTCGCGGAAGTTGGCGGAGCGCGGGCATTACCCGGCGATCGATGTGCTCGGGTCGGTTTCGCGGTGTGCGTCGGACTTGATGGACGCGGAGCATGACACGGCCCGCCGGGATGTGCTTCGAGTACTGTCGGCCTACGACGAAGTGGAAGACCTGCTGAACCTGGGGGCGTACGCGCCGGGGTCCAACCCGGACGCGGACCTGGCGATCGCGGTCAAGCCCGCGTTGGAACAGTTGTTGCGTCAGGGCTCGGGTGAGGTGTCCGGCCGGGCCGACTTTGAACGCAGCAAGGCGCAGCTGATCGCGGTGCTGCACGCGATGGGCGATGCGAGGAAGCGGCTGAGTCAATTGCACCAGGCGGCGGCCCGTCGTGGATGAAACCTAACTGACTGAGGAGGCCCCCGTGGCCCGGTTTGTGTTCCGTTACGAAAGCCTGTTGAAGCAACGCGCTGCGGTCGAGAAGGACCGGCAGCGCGAGCTGGGCGTTGCGGTACAGAAACGTGAAGCGATGTTGAACACCCTCCGGCAGACCCAGCAGACGATTCGGCAGAGCAAGGCGGAGCTGAGTGAGGCGCTGTCGGGGCAGGTGGATCTGTCACAGATCGGCGCCTTCTCGCGGTACACCGGGCAGACCACCGCGGACGGGCACCGGATCGTGCGCGAACTGGCGGAGGTGGAGAAGGTCATCGTGTTCGCGCGAGGCCGACTGGTCGAGGCGAGTAAGGCGCGCAAGGCGCTGGAGCTGTTGAAGGAAAAACACCTGGCTGCCTGGGCGCAGGAGCGCCAGCGGAAGGAAACCGCGGAACTGGATGACCTGGCGGCTCAGGGGTTCATGCGCCGGCAGCAGGATGAGGGGGTGGCGGCATGAAGTCGATCTGGCATGCCTTCTTGGTCTTGTTGTTCCTGCACCTGTTCGCCGCGGGCGGGTTCGTCGGCTGGCTGCACTCCTCCGGGCGGTTGAACCAGGACCGGTTGAATCGGCTGGTGGCGCTGTTCTCGCCGACGATCACCGCCGAAGAAGCGGCACTCGCTGAGGAAGAAGCTGAGCACGAACGCCAGCGCGAGCGGGCACGCCTGATCGCCCGGGAGCAGTCGATCGCCAATGGCCCGACCACGTTGAACGACCTGCTGGAGATGGAGCTGATTCAGAACGAAGTCGCGCAGGCTCGGCTGGACCGGCAGATGCAGGAATCCGACCAGCTACGGAACCAGATGGAAGCCTTCCGCAGTGAGATCGAAGAGCAGCAGTCGGCGCTGGCTTCCGAACGCGACACCTTCGAGCAGGAGCTGTTGGCGTACCGGGACAAGGTGCAATCCGAAGACTTCCAGCAGGCGGTGCGCACGATGCAGCTGCTGGAGGCGACGCAGATCAAGGACATCTTCCAGGAGTTGTTGGACGACAACCGGCCCGAAGACGTGATCGATTACCTGGCGGCGATGAACCAGCGGAAGGCGGCCGCGGTGATTGCTGAGTTCAGCGAGCCCGAGGAGGCGGACGAGGCGTTGCTTTTGATCGAAGGGTTGCGCTTGCGGCGTCTGGAATTGGCCGAAGCCCAAGGGGGTGCGATGTGACATTGATTCAACTGGCCAGCACGACCGTGACCACGACGCCCTTGCCCGGCGTGGGGGAGTCGGCGAAGCCGCCGTTGCTCGAGGCGGGGTTTGATGAAGCCCTGACGCAAGCGGATCAGTCTTACCAGGAGCCGGACACCGCCGAGCCGGTTGACGCCAAGACGGTCGACGCCAAGACGACGGATGCGGAACCGACGGATTCCCGGGACACGCGCGATGCTTCGGCGGAGTCCGAGCCTAGCGCAGCGTCGGAAGAGGGGCAAGACGTTGAAGCCGCTGCGGAGCAAGACGCGGCGGAGAATTCGGCCGCGACGGATGAGTCTTCGGCTGAGGCAGTGGACGACGATGCGGCCGAGGTGACCGAGCCGGTGGGCGAAGGGGTTGACGAGGCGGCGCTGATTGAAGCTTTGCAGGCGTCGGGGTTGTCGGTTTCGCCGGAGCAGCTGGCTGAGAACGTGGTCAAGGTTCAGGGATTGGGGCAGGCAGTCACTCGCAAGCCGGGCAACACGAACCCGGGGGCGGTCAAGCTGGACGGGATCGCCACGGGGCCCGCACCGGTGCCGGCGGAATTGCAGGGGCAAAACGGCGCAGCGGGTTTGGAACTCCGTGTGGCCTTGCCGACGCTGCCGACGGATGGCGCGACGACGGCATTGGAGACGCCTAAGCCGGAGGTTCAAGCGACCAAGGCGAACACGGCAGGCCCAGTGCTGGCGTTGGATCTGCCTGGTGGGGTGGGGGCATCCGCCGGCGGGGAGTTGACGGAGACGCTGCGGAACGTGACCGGTCAAGCTCAGGCGCGGGGCGAAGCGGCATCGGCGCGGGCGACGGTGACGGCCGGCCCCGAAGGCGCGGACGGGAATCTGGTGTCGCAGAACACCGCCCGGGTGGCGCGCGGGCTGCGGAACGCGGTGGCGCAGCAAAGCGGTTCACTGACGCTGCGGCTGACGCCGATGAGCCTGGGCACCGTGAAGATCCAGTTGGCGGTGCAGGGCAGCGCGGTGCAGGCGCAGCTCTCAGCCGAGACGCCACAGGCTCAGCAGATGCTTTCGCAGCAGATCACACAGCTGCGTTCCTCGCTGGAAGCGCAGGGGCTGACGGTGGAACGCCTGACGGTGCAGTCGTTGTCCAACAGCAACGCTTCGCAGTTCGAAGCTCAAGACGACACGGACGGACGCAGCCGAGGCCAGCAGCAGCAGGGCTTTGATGGCTCCGGGGGACGCACGCCGCAGAACCCGGGTGAAACATTCGAGGATTTGTTTGGGGACGACGAATCGACTTCAGATGAAGGCGTGAGGAGTTAACGATGTCAGCAGGCGCAATCGGTGGCAGCAATGGTTTGGCGACGAGCGAGGCGGCTTCGGCGGGCTCGTTCGGGGATATCTCCACCGAAGAGTTCGTCAACATTCTGGTGGCGGAGTTGACGCAGCAAGACCCGTTCAACCCGAATGACTCGGCGGCGATCCTAGAGCAGTTGAACTCGCTGCGCGAGATCGAGTCGAGCTTGTCGCTTCAGCAGAACCTTGAGGCGTTGGTCACACAGAACGCGCTGACCTCCGCCACCGGCTTCATCGGCAAGTTCGTGACGGGCATCGATGCAAACAACCAGGCGGTTGAAGGCATCGCGTCCTCGCTGTCGATCGAGAACGGCGAAGCGATTCTCAGGCTGGAAGGCGGCGGCTCGGTCGCGGCGTCGAACGTGACCGATGTGCAGGACCTGGGCGATCTGGACACGCAGGTGGTGCAGCAGTTGTTGTCGAGCTTGCTGGTGTTGGATGCCCAGCAGTTGATCGGCAAGCACGTCTCGGGCCCGGACCGCCAAGGCGCTTTCCAAGACGGCTTGGTGACGGGGATCCGCCGCGAGCCCGACGACATTTACCTGGAATTAGACACCGGCCAGACGCTGCCGGTGGGCAACGTGACCCGTTTCATGGACTCGGAAGGTTGAGACTGAGATGAGCAACGCGGTGGATTTATTGCGACTCCTTGAACCGGCGGTGCGGCCGGGCGCGGCGGGTGTGTCCCGGCCGCAGGGGGGTGGCAGTGCGCCGCTGGAAGATCAGAGCTTTGACCAGTTGCTGTCGGCCTACAAGGAACAATCCGGAACCCCCCGCGGGGAAACGGTCACCCCCGAGGCGGCAGCGGAGGCTGTCGACAAACCGACGGCGGAGGCGGATGTGTTGGCGCCGTTGTCGGGGCTGACGGTGGTGGAGAACCCCTCGCTGCGGGCGCTGATGGCGGCGCGGGCGCAGGGGGCCAACGAATCAGGACTGGACTCTCAGACGAAGTGAGGTAAACGATGGGTTTGACGAATTCGCTATTTACGAGCCTGAGCGGGCTGACGAACAACAGCCAGGCTTTGTCTGTGGCCGGTAACAACATCTCCAACTCGAACACGACGGCATACAAGTCCAGCCGGATCACGTTCGAGACCGCGATCCAGCAGACGCTCCGCAGCGCCTCGGGGCCGTCCGGCAACTTCGGCGGGCGGAACGCAGCCCAGGTCGGCCAGGGTGCACGGATCGGCGAGATCACGCAAGACTTCGGTACCGGCACCATCCAGGCCACTGGCATCAACACCGACCTCAGCATCGACGGCACGGGCTTCTTCGTGGTCGAAGAGGGCGAAAACACCTTCTTCACCCGGGCGGGCAACTTCACGCTGGACCGCGACTTCAACCTCGTCAGCAGTGCCGGCGGTTTCGTGCAGGGCTTTGGGGTGGATGAAGCGTTCAACGTCGTCGAAGGCGTCACGCAGAACCTCAACATCCCCGTCGGCAACATGACCATCGCCGAGGCGACCAGCACCGTCCGCATCGCGGGCAACCTCGACGCCTCGGGCGACCTGGCGACCCAGGGCTCGATCTCGACTTCCGCGGCTTTGTTCTCCAACGCCGGGGCCACGGTCCCGATCACCGGCGCGACCGCGTTGACCAGCGTCTTTGATGCGGTCGGTACCGCGTTGTTCACCACCGGCGACATCATCACCGTCTCCGAGGCAACCAAAGGCGGGGCCACGATCCCCGACGCAACCTTCGAGGTCGGCCCGGCCAACACGACCGACTCGGACGGGTTCGGCACGACGATGGCGGACTACATCGCGTTCCTGGAGGACGTGCTGGGGATTGATACGACGTTGTCCGGCGGGGTCTCGATCTCTGCGGGTGGCGAAATCGTCGTGGAGTCTAATCTGGGCACGGTCAACAACATCGAGCTGCAGGACGGCAACACCATCGTGAACGCCGGCACCGCCACACCGACGCTGCCGTTTAGTTTTGCCCAGACCCAGAACGCCGATGGTGAATCGGTTCGCACCAGCTTCGTTGCGTTCGACTCGTTGGGCAACGAAATCACCATCGACCTGGCGTTCAACATCGAGGCCCGGGACAACTCCGGCACGACCTGGCGGTTTATCGCCAGCTCCGCGGATGACACCGACCTGGACTCGGTCCTGGGCAACGGCACGCTCAGCTTCGACACCAACGGCCAACTCATCGGCAGCGACGGCACGACCATCGTCATCGACCGCAACGGCACCGGGGCCGACAACCCCCAGCAGGTCGCCCTGAGCTTCACTCAGCCCGAGGGCACGATCTCCTCGCTGGCGGACGTGACCAGCCAGGTGCAGACCTTGTCGCAGGACGGCTCGCCGATCGGCACGCTTGTGGACTTCAACGTCGGGCAGGACGGCCGGATCACCGGCGTCTTCTCCAACAGCCTGCTGCGCGACCTCGGGCAGGTCGTCCTGGCCAACTTCTCCAACGTGCAGGGGCTCCAGGAAGTCGGCGGGAACCTGTACACCGTGACGCCCAACTCAGGTGCCGCCCAGATCGTCTCGGCGGGCTCGGCGGGCACCGGCCAGATCGTCGGCTCCACGCTGGAGCTGTCCAACGTCGACCTCGCTGAAGAGTTCATCAACCTGATCAATGCCTCCACCGGATTCAGCGCCAACTCACGGGTTCTGACCACCAGCGACGAGCTGCTGCAGGAACTGCTGGCGTCCGTCCGGTGATCCCTGACCTTGGGACGCTGAACCCATGATCACCGTCACCCGGCTCAACGGGAAAAAATTCGTCGTCAATGCCGAGCTGATCCGCACCGTGGAGTCCAACCCCGACACCACGATCAAGCTGATCAGCGGCGACACGATCATCGTCTCCGAGTCGATGCAGGAGGTCATCGACCTGGCGGTCGAGTACGGCCGAAGCCTGCGTCGCCTCCTGCCGCCGTCCTGAAACCCGGCGGGGCGAAGCCCGCGGCGGTTTCAAGGCTCGCCGACCCGACCGCCGATAACCCTCTGGTACGTGCATGTACCTCGGAACACGTGAGGCCCTATGGACCTTGGCATTCTCATCGGGATTCTCGGCACTTGGGCGCTGATCATTTGGGCGATGCTCGCCGGCGGCAAGATCAGCGTCTATATCGATATCCCGTCCATGATCCTCGTCGTCGGCACCTCCCTGACCGTCGTCTTCTTCGCCTACCCGATCAGCTACGTCAAGGGCCTGGTCGGCGTGCTGATGAAAGGCTTCTTCCACAAGGGGGCGTCGGTCGAGAAGTTGATCGAAGACCTGGTGTCGTTTGCGGAGATCGCCCGGCGGGACGGGATCCTCAGCCTGGAAAACGCGGTGAAGGACGTCGAGGACGATTTCATCAAGGCCGGCATCCAGATGGCGGTCGATGGCACGGACCCCGAGCTCATCGAACAGATCATGGAAAACGACCTTGAGCAGCTCATGGAGCGGCACGAGGTCGGCAAGGCGATGCTCGAGTCCATCGTGAAGTACGCCCCGGCGTTCGGCATGATCGGGACCCTGGTCGGTCTGGTCGCCATGCTTTCGGACCTCTCGGACCCCGCCTCGATCGGCGGCGGCATGGCGATCGCCCTGCTGACCACCATGTACGGCGCGATGGTCGCCAACGCCGTCGGCGGGCCGTTCGCCGACCGTTTGGCACGCCGATCGGCGGAGGAAGTCCTCTACAAAACCGTCATCATCAAGGGCGTCATGTCCATCCAATCCGGCGACAACCCCCGCGTCGTCGAGAGCAAGCTCCGCACCTTCCTGCCCCCGTCGCAACGCCCGGCGGCAGAAGAAGCGGCGTAAGGCAGGCGCACCATGTCGAAAAAAAAATGTAAATGCCCGCCCCAGGGCGCTCCGGAATGGATGGCGACCTTCTCTGACATGATGTCGCTGCTGCTTTGCTTCTTCGTGCTGATCGTGGCGTTCAGCGAGATCAAAGAAGAAGAGAAGTACCAGTCCGTCGTCGAAGAGATCAAAACCGCTTTCGGGATGCACGGCGGGGGCGGCCGGCTGCCCACAGATGAAGACCCGGAGCTGAGCCTGATCCAGAAGCTCATCGCCACGGCGTTGTACAACAACCGTGAGCCCACCCGGTCCAGCACGTTCGACCCCGGCGTGGTCGGGCGCGAGCCCGAGGTCACGCGCGTCCGGGAAGGCGAGATGTTTGCTCGGGGCACCGCGATTGTCTTCGAGCCCGCGGGTGCGGAACTGACGGCACAGGGGATCGCGGCACTTCAGCAGGTGGCCCAGCAGATCAAGGGGCACAACAACATCGTGCAGGTCCGCGGGCATGCGGAGACGGTGGAGCTGGAGCAGCGGGCCAGCGAGTTTCCCGATCTCTGGGCGCTGAGCCATGCCCGGGCCAAGGTGGTGATGGATTGGCTGATTTCCCCCGAAGGCGGCCAGATTCGGCCCGAACGGGTGCGTTTGATCGCCTGTGCGGACCATGAGCCCAAGGAAAACCGGGGGATGACCCTGGCTGAGCAGGCCCCCAACCGGCGGGTCGAGGTGTTCGAGATCGAGGCGACGGTCGACGATCTGCAGCGGCCGGAGTAGGGCAAACCCGGCCGAAGGGGGCTGTGGGCTTGAAAAAACGCCAAGGTTTTTGGCTGGATCGCCGATAGAGGCGATATGGCCGATGAACAAACACCTGCGCCTGAGGGCGGCGAAGAGAAGAAGGGCGGGCTCCCGCTGAAGACGATCATCATCGTCGCGCTGGCGATGGTGCTCGAAGGCGGTGCGATCGCAGCGGTCTTCATGCTCGCCGGCGGCCCGTCCAAGGTTGAAGCCACCGAGGTCGTCGACGAAGAGCTGGCCGGGTTGGACGAGCCGGCGGAGGTCCCGGTGATCACCGCGAAGTTCCAGAACACCCGCCGGGGCATCCCGTACACCTACGACGTCGAAGTCTCGATCACCGTGAAACAGAAGTACGTCGAAGAGCTCACCGAGCGCGTGCTGGGGATGGAAGGCCGGTTGCAGAGCGACATCGGCCGGATCTACCGACAGGCCGAGCCCGCGCACTTGGCTGAGACCGAGTTGTTGACGATCAAGCGCCAGATCGGCGATGCGATCAATCAGCGTCTTGGGGTGGACGAGAATGATGAGCCTTACGTGTTAGAAGTGTTGATCCCGCGCAGTTCGTCCTACCGGTCGGACCTGTAAGCGTTAGACTGCGGCCCGTCGTGATCAGCGGCGGAACCGGGGGCGTGGTCGGCAGGACGCCGACAAGGAGCACGCGATGGAACGAGTCGGGCAAGGTGATATTGATTCGATCTTGGCGGAAGCCATGTCCGAAGCCCAGGGTGCGGTGGACGATGTGCAGGATGTGCTGGGTGCTGGCGAGGCCGAAGACCCCGCCGACCGGATGGAGCTTCTGGGGGATGTTGAGTTAGACGTATCGATCGAGCTTGGCCGCACCGACATGGTGGTCGAGGATGTGCTGCGATTGGGGCAGGGCGCGGTGGTCGAGCTGGACAAGCTGGCGGGCGACCCGGTGGACGTGCTGGTGAACGGTCGGCTGGTGGCGCGGGGTGAGGTGCTGGTGCTGAACGACAATTTCTGTATCCGGGTCAGCGAGATTGTCGCGGACCTGGAAGAAGAAGCGCAAGCGGCGATGGGCGAAAGCCCCGACGCCAGCGAAGCCGAGCCGGCGGAGGCGTCGGCCGGATGATGTGAAACCCGCGAGGCGGTGTGCGGAGCAGGAGGCTCCGGCATTGCCGATGAACGCGAAGAACCCAGGCCATGGAGGGCCGACCCTTGAGACGCTGGTTGTGCGGTTTGGTGATGCTGGTGGCGTGCTGGACTC
The DNA here is from genome assembly GCA_965230305.1 of Phycisphaeraceae bacterium. Taxonomy (GTDB): domain Bacteria; phylum Planctomycetota; class Phycisphaerae; order Phycisphaerales; family Phycisphaeraceae. The sequence continues at coordinate 2,344,384 of OZ245998.1, forward strand.
CGTCCGTCGGGGCACAGACCGGCGATCGTCTGCACGATCAACGTGAGCGGGTTGAAGGCCTGCTGGAGACCCCCGAGGAAGCCTCGGCGGAATCGACACCGCCGCCGCAGCGCCCGATCGGGGGCGAGTCGCGGCCGCTGTTTTCGACGGGGGATCTGGACGAGAACGGACAGGTCAAGTCCGGCCCGGGCTGGGTGCTGGAAACGCTGACCGCGTTGGGGGTGGTGGTCGGCCTGGTCTTCCTGGTGCGCTGGCTCTACGTCAAAGGCGGCGGGCAGGTTGCGTCGCGGGCGCACCCGGCGGTTGAAGTCTTAAGCCGAACCACGCTGGCGCCCCGGCACCAGGTGGTGATGCTGCGGGTTGGCGGGCGGATATTGGTGGTAAGCGAATCGACTGCGTCCGGCGGCCGAACGCTCGCGGAGATCACCGACCCCGAGGAGGTCGCTGATCTGCTGGGCCAGATCGAATCGTCCAAGCCCGAGTCCGCGACGCAAGGGTTCCAAGGTTTGTTGACCCGTTTCAACCGTGAAGAGCCGGAGTTGGACGGCGACGCCGCCTGCGGAGCGGGTGCGGATTGGGATTGGTCCGCCGACCGCGCGAGGCAGTCGGTGTCCGGCTTGTTGTCGCGTGTGAAGCAGATGACCCGGGGGGACACAACCTGATGCGTTGGGTGGTTGTTTTGTTGTTGTGTATGGTGACGCTGCCGGCGTTGGCGCAGGAGCAGGAGCACTCGCCGGGCCGGTGGGGCCAGGGTGCCGCCGACCGGCAGCTTGAGCCGGTCGACCCGACGAACCCGGTTTCGGTGTTGGAGTCGGCGGGACGCGCGTTGCCCGGGGAAGCGGGCGAAGGCCCCAACGGTTTAAGCAGCACGATCTCGATCATGTTGCTGCTGACGGTGCTTTCGATCGTGCCGTCGATTCTGGTGCTATGCACGAGTTTCACACGGATCGTGGTGGTGCTGTCGCTGCTGCGTCAGGCGATCGGCTTGCAGACGCTGCCGCCGTCGCAGGTGATCGTGGGCTTGAGTTTCTTTCTGACGCTGTTGGTGATGGCCCCGACGCTGGAGCGGATCAACACCGAAGCGATCCAGCCGTTGCAGAACAACGAGTTGGAGAACCACGCGGAAGCCTGGGAGCGGGCGAAAGCGCCGCTGCGGGACTTCATGATCGCGCAGATTGATTATGCCGGGAACCACTCGGAAGTCTTCATGGTGCTGGAGTACCGCGGCGTGGACACGAGCCAGCCCGAGCTGCTGGACTGGGACCGGGATGTGGACATGCTGAGCCTGATCCCGGCGTTCATCCTGAGCGAGTTGAAGGTCGCGTTCCTGATGGGGTTCCGGCTGTACCTGCCGTTTCTGATCATCGACATGGTGGTGTCCAGCGTGCTGATTTCGATGGGCATGCTGATGCTGCCGCCGATTTTCATCTCGATGCCGTTCAAGCTGTTGCTGTTTGTGATGGTGGACGGGTGGATGCTGGTGGTGGGCAACTTGTTGAACAGCTTTGCGCAGCCGGACCAAGTGGACGCGGTTGCCTGGCTGACGACGGGCGGCAGCGCCTTTGGGTTTACGTAAGGCGTTTGAGGCAGTGGTGCGCGCAGACTCAGACCCGCAGGAGTATTCGGCATGACGATGGACCAGGCGATCGACATCATCCGTGAGGTGTTTCAACTCTTCCTGCTGCTGAGTGCGCCGGTGCTGGTGGCCGGGCTGGTGGTGGGTTTGTTGATCGGGGTGCTGCAGGCGATGACGCAGGTGCAGGAGCAGACGCTCTCGATGGTGCCGAAGATCTTGATTATGACGGTGGTGGCGGCGTTGTCGATGCCCTGGGTGGCGACGCAGGTGTTGGCGTTCGCGGCGCGGATGTTCGGGGGGCTTGAGTGATGGACGCCGTGCCGGGCGATCTGCGGCCGATCCTCGAGCACGTGCCGGGGTTTGTGCTGGTGTTGGCCCGGCTGAGCGGGTTGTTTATCCTCGCGCCGATCTTCGGCAGCCGGAACGTCTTCCGCATGGTGAAGGTGATGCTGGTCTTGTCGCTGACGGCGTGTGTGTACCCCGCGCTGGTCGTGCCGGGGCCGCCCTCGGGCGGCACGGACGGGCTGGTGGGCAGCCTGGTCGGGCAGGAGCTGTCGCTGTGGTGGCTGGCGCCGATGTTCGCGATGGAGCTGTTGATCGGGTTTACGGTGGGGTACCTGGTGATCCTGCCTTTGACGGGCATGCAGGTGGGCGGGATCGTGCTGTCTTATCAGATGGGGATGAACTTCGCGCAGGCCACGAACCCGGAGTTTGACGACCAGAGCGGCATGATCGAGCAGGTGATGTTCATGCTGGGGCTGACGATTTTCGTGGCCCTGGGCGGGCACGCGGTGATGCTCCAGGTGTTGATCGGCAGCTTCCAGTACGTGCCGATGGGCGGGTACGTCGGGATCGAGGGGGTGGTGGATTCGATCCTGGGGATTTTGCAGACGGTGTTTGAGATGGGCTTGCGGGTGGGGGCACCGATGGTGTGCTTGTTGTTTATGCAGACGGTGTCGCTGGGTTTTATTGCCAAGACCGTGCCGCAGCTGAACATCATGACGATCGGGTTCATCCTGCGGATTCTTGTGGGCGGGTCGCTGATGGGGTTGCTGGTGGGTTTGGCGGCGCGGCTGTATGTGGGGTCGACGCAAGAAGTCTTCGATGAACTTTCCAAGCTTTTCGGGGGCGGCTGACGATAGAACAAGGTGCGGTGTTATTCGTGCGGAGGATCCGCCGAGCCGCGATAAACCCATGGACGGACCAGGCCAAGGATGGCAGAGTCGGCCGGCGAAAAAACTGAGCTGCCTACGCCGCGCAAGCTGAAGGAAGCGCGCGATGAAGGCAACGTGGCCAAGAGCCAGGACCTGACGGGTTCGCTGGTGCTGTTGATGGGTGTCGTGGCGATTGAGATTTTTGGTGGCCGGCTGTGGTTCCGGATGCTCGAGATGACCGAGGCGGTGCTGACCACGGCCCACGCGGCGAACCCGACGCGGTCGGATGACTTCCTGCCGATGGTGGCGTACTGCGGCCGGGCGGTGCTGTTGGGGGTCCTGCCGATCTTCCTGGCGGTGATGGTGATCGCCGCTGCGGGGGGCTTCGGGCAGGTGGGTTTGCTGTTCTCAATGAAGTCACTGCAGCCCAAGCCGAATCGTATGAGCCCGGTGCGGGGGGTCAAGAACGTGGTGGGGCTGCGGGCGATGGTTCGGCTGGGGATGAGCCTGGCCAAGGTCGTGGTGATCGGGTTGGTGGCGGCGCTGATTGTGATGGACGACCTGCTGCAGATCGTCGGGCTGGGCGAGCTGGCGTTCCTGCCGGCGTTTGTGATGCTGGGGGACATGGTGTTCGGGCTGGCGTTGAAGCTCGCGGCGTTGCTGCTGGTATTGGCGATCATCGACTACAGCTACCAGAAGTGGCAGCACACCGAAGATCTGAAGATGACCAAGCAGGACGTGCGCGATGAGATGAAGAAGATGGAGGGCGACCCGCAGATCAAGCAGCGTCGGGCGCGGATCGCGCGGGAGCTGGCGATGCAGCGGATGGCCCAGGCGGTGCCGGGCGCGGACGTGGTGGTGACCAACCCGACACACTTCTCGGTGGCGATCAAGTACGACAAGGAAGGCATGCCGGCCCCGAAGGTGGTCGCCAAAGGGCAGGACCACCTCGCGCTGCGGATCCGGACGATCGCGATGGAGCACGGCATCCCGATCGTCGAACGCAAGCCGTTGGCCCGCGCGCTGTACCGGGATGTCGAGGTCGGTGAGTTCATCCCGCCCGAGCACTACGCAGCGGCGGCGGAGATTCTGGCGTTCGTGTACCGGCTGGGGGAAGAAGCCGAGCCGCAACGCACGCCGATGGCTGCGGGGGTCTGATTCAGGGAAACGATGCAGGGAATTGAAACCACATCACGTCAGGAAGTCGCCGGGTAACCATGGCCGCCGCTGCGCCCAATCCGATTCTGACTCGTTTGGCGCAGTACCAGCCGTTGCTGGTGCCGGTGATGCTGGTGTTCCTGCTGACGGTGCTGGTGGTGCCCGTGCCGCCGATGCTGATGGACCTGCTGCTGGCGGCCAACCTGGCGCTGGCGGCGATCGTGCTGTTGACGGTGATCTTCGTCCAAAGCCCGCTGGAGTTCAGCGGGTTCCCCTCGGTGTTGCTGTTTACAACGCTGTTTCGGCTGGTGCTGAACTTCGGCACGACGCGGCTGATCCTGTCGATGGACGCCGAGTCCCCCGACCAGGCGACCGCGGCGGCGGGCAAGGTGATCGAGTCGTTCGCGCAGTTCGTGGCTGGGTCCTCGATCGTCGTCGGGGTGATCCTGTTTGTGATCCTGATCATCGTGCAGTTCGTGGTGATCACCAAGGGCGCAACGCGCATCTCGGAAGTCGCAGCGCGGTTCACCTTGGACGGCATGCCGGGCAAGCAGATGGCGATCGACGCGGACCTGAACGCCGGGCTGATCGATGAGCAGCAGGCCAAAGAACGCCGCGAGGTGATCGCTCAGGAGAACGACTTCTACGGGGCGATGGACGGTGCAGCCAAGTTCGTGCGGGGCGACGCGATCGCGGGCATCATCATCACGGTGGTCAACATCATGGGCGGGTTCGCGATCGGGATGCTGATCAAGGGCTGGAGCTTCACCGAGTCGCTGGAGGTGTTCACGATTCTGACGATCGGGGACGGGCTGGTGTCGCAGATCCCGGCGTTTGTGATCGCGTTGGGCGCGGGTTTGATTGTGACGCGGTCGTCCAGCCGGGCGGACTTGGGCACCGAGATCGCTGGGCAGTTGACCAACCGGGCGGGCGCGCTGGGCGTGACCAGCGGGTTCCTGGCGATGCTGGCGATCACGCCGATGCCCACGCTGCCGTTGCTGGCGTTGGCGGCGATGACGGGGGGGATGGCGTACGTGAATGTCCGCAAGGACAAAGCGGCGGCGGCCGGTGCCGGGGGGGCGGCCGGCGGGGCAGCCCGCGCGGCGGGGGGCGAGTCTGCGAGCGGGGCCAGGCCGGAGCCCGAGGCCCCCGAAGCGGCGCTGAAGCTGGACACGCTGGAGTTGGAGATCGGGTACGGGCTGGTGAAGCTGGTGGACACGACGCAGGGCGGCACGCTGCTGGACCGGATCAGCGCGATGCGGCGCGAGTTGGCGGCAGAGATCGGTTTGGTGATGCCCCCGGTGCGGATCCGCGACAACATGCAGGCCCGGCCGAACGACTACCGCGTGAAGATCCGGGGCAACGCGGTCGCGTCGGGCACCGTCTTGCCGGACCACCTGCTGGCGATCGATAGTGGGCTGTCGGAGGAGCCGTTGCAGGGCACGCGCACCCGCGAGCCGGCGTTCGGGCAGCTGGCGACATGGATCGAGCAGGGGCAGGCCCAGCGGGCTGAGGCGTTGAATTACATCGTGGTGAACGCGACGGAAGTCCTGGCGACCCACCTGACCGAGGTGGTCCGCTCGCATTCGTATGAGTTGTTGACCCGCCAGGAGACCAGCCACCTGATCGAGCAGCTGAAGGAGCGGGCGCCGAAGCTGGTGGAAGAGGTGGTGACGGGAGACAAGGCGCTGATTCGGCCGGGCGAACTGCAGAAGGTGATGCAGAATCTGCTCAACGAACGGGTGCCGGTGCGTGACCTGGAGACGATCGTGGAGACGCTGGGGGACTGGGCCACGCGGACGAAGGACCTGGAGGTGTTGACCGAGTACGTGCGGAACGCGCTGCGTCGGACGATCTGCGGGCAGTACCTGGTTGAGGAGCCGGCGGGCGATGGGCTGGACCCCGAAGCCGGGCTGGTGAAGCGGCTGTACTGCGTGAGTCTGGACCCGCAGCTGGAGGATCAGATCAGCGGCTACATCGAACGGTCGCAGGAAGGCACCGCGATGACGATGCCGCCGACGGTCGCGAACCGGGTCACACAGGCGGTCATGACGGAGTTGAACCGTTTGGTGCAGAGCGGGCGTCAGCCGGTGGTGCTGGCGTCGCCTCAGGTGCGGGCACAGGTCCGGAAGCTGCTGGAGCCGCACCTGCCGGTGGTGGCGGTGCTGGGTTACAACGAGATTGGCAAAGGGATTGAAGTGGAGTCACTGGGATTGGCGCAGCTGGAAATCGAGGCTTCGCCTGCGGCGGTGGGTGCCGAGGCAACTGTTTAGCAAGAGTTTGAAAGATGAGAGCCATAAGCGTCCGAGAATGCGGTAGAGTTTTCGTCTTCACATGGGACACAGCGCGGAGCGCCGTGGAACAGGGGACAACGGATTGAACATCAAGACGTATAGCGGTCGGACCATGGCGGAGGCCTTGGCCCGCGTCAAACAAGACCTGGGGGCACACGCGGTCGTGCTGCATACCCGCTCGTACAAGCAGGGCGGTGTGCTGGGCATCGGTGCCAAGCCGGTGGTGGAAGTCTCTGCCGCCGACGGCCGGGCGATCGGACGCAGCCGGTCTCAGCAACGCGCACGTCAGCAGGCGCGTCCCGCGGCGAAAGCCAAAGCCGCTTCTGTTGCCGTTGCTCCCGCCGTTGATCAGGCCGCGACCGGCGATCTGATCCGCCGGACTTATGCCGCCGCCCGCGCGGAACTGCAGCAGGCCGAAGCCAGCGCCAAGCCCGTGGCGTCTGCCACACGTTCGCCCGCAGTGCCGTCTGCGGAGAAGGCTTACACCGTTTCGACCGCCCCGGTTCAGGTAGCTGGGGACCGTTTGGCCGACGAGATGGCCGAGGTAAAGCGGATGCTCGCCCGGGTGGCGATGCAGCAGAAAAAGACCAGCGCCCCCGCAGCGGGTGCCGACCTGCCCGACGCGTTGTTTGACCAGTACCGCCGATTGATCGAGCAGGAGCTGGCCGAGGAGCTTGCGGAGGAAGTCATTGAAAGGGCTCGCCAGGCCAAAGGCGATACCCAGGCCCAAGCCGCGGTCGCGGAAGCGATACAAGCGATGCTGCCGGTCGATCGCCAGCCCGGACAGCTGCCCGAGGGACAGAACGGCCGGCCGCCGATCGTCGCGCTGGTCGGGCCCACGGGGGTCGGTAAAACTACAACGATCGCCAAGCTCGCAGCGACCTACAAGATCAAGCACGGCAAGCACGTCGGCCTGATCACGATGGACACCTACCGAATCGCTGCGGTCGACCAACTCAAAACCTACGCCCAGATCATTGGCCTGCCGTTGCACGTGGTGAACAACCCCGATGAGCTTGACCGCGCGATTCGGCTGTGCGCCGGCTGCGATGCGATCTTGATCGACACCGCGGGGCGTTCACAACGGCATGGCGATCGGCTCAGCGAACTGGCGCAGATGCTCGAGGCGATTCAGCCGCAGCAGACGCACCTGGTGATGTCCGCCTCGTCTTCTACGAAAGTCATGCACCAGATCGTGGAGCGTTTCGCGTCGGTCAAGCCCGACCGCGTGATTTTCACCAAGCTCGACGAAGCCGTGTCGTACGGCCCGCTGTTAGCGGTCGCGCGTTCGGCGGGGCTGGCGATCAGCTTCGTGACGACCGGGCAGGAGGTGCCGCACCAGATCGAGCCCGCGTGTGCCCATCGCTTGGCGCAGCTGGTGATGACGGGGTGCCTGGAGGGGGAAACGCCCGGGCCAGGCGCCAGCGGGAGAGACGGCGCGTGGGCTTCTGAGCCCGTTGCCGAGCAAGATGTAGTTCAACCCACAGCAGTTCAACCAACAAATGAGCCTGTGCCCGAGGCGGCGCAGGAGTCGGTGAGGATGACATGACAGACCAAGCCGCGGCATTACGCGAGGCGATGGCTCAAACCCAGTCCGCCCCGCCCCCGTTGCCTTCGGTGCCGCCGCCGGCGGTCACGGTCGGGGAGCTACCCAAGGGGATGGGGCTCAAGCGGGCCCGGACGCTGGCGATCGCGTCGGGCAAGGGCGGTGTGGGCAAGAGCACGCTCACGACCAACCTCGCGGTTCGGCTGGCGGAAATGGGGCGTCGCGTGGTGGTGCTGGATGCGGACCTGGGCACCGCGAACGTGGACGTGATGTGCGGGATGTCCCCGGCGATGAATGTCTCGCACGTGGTGTCCGGCCGGGCGTCGATGCGCGAGGTCATGGTGACGGGCCCCGGGGGTTTTCGGCTGGTGCCCGGTGCCTCGGGGTTGTCGGAGATCGCGGGGATGGACACCGCCCGCCGGGCGCGGCTGCTGGAAGAGATGCGGCCGATTGAGGCCGAGGCGGACGTGGTGCTGATGGACTGCGGCGCGGGGGTCGGCCCCAACGTGTTGGGGTTCGCGTTGGCGGCGGACAGCGTGCTGGTCGTTGCGACGCCTGAGCCCACGGCGATTACCGATGCGTATGCGTTGATCAAGTCGCTTCGCCGGCGTTCGTCGGCGGTTGATATCCGGTTGATCGTCAATGAAGCGCGGAACGAGGCAGAAGCCCGGGCGGTGTATGAGCGGTTGGCCGATGTGTGCCGGCGTTTTCTGGGGATGTCGCTGCCGTTTGCCGGGTCGGTTTTATTGGACCCGCAGGTCGGGGCCGCGGTCCGGCAGCGTAAGCCGGTGGTGCAGGTGTCACCCAAGAGCGCCGCGGCGCAGGGCGTGACCCGGCTGGCGCATCGTTTGGATCGGCATGCGGCGGAGCCGAGGCGCGGGGGCCTGTTGCAGCGCATGGCGACGTGGTTGCAGCGTTGATGTGATCGCAGCGTCAGGCGTGTCAGCGGTATGAGACGAGTCTTCCACGGGTTTTCCCGATGAACACGATTTCAGCGTTTCCTTGATTTTCTGCTCGGCAGGAACGGCCGACTTCCGATAAACTCCAAATTGATCGGAGACGGATCTTCGATTCAATGTTTTCTGCCTGCGGTGTCGAGCAAAGGAATGCTCCACATGCCCGCGAAGATCATCGCATCCTGTTTCGCTCTGTCGTGCTTTGCCGGCGCGCTCCTCGTGGGCTATGCCGTGGGCAATCAGCCGGCTGCGATTATTGGACGCGCGATCCTGCTGATGTTCCCCGCCTGGGTCATCGGCTACATCGTCGGCGCGATCGCCCTTTCGACGCTCGATCACTACCTCAAGCAGTACCAGCAAGACAACCCCATCCCCGACGAGACCGCCGCGTTCAACCCCGGCGGGAAGTCGGCTTAAACCACACGCCACCAGCCGGCACGGTGCCCGCTGACGCAACAACCCGAACCTTGAGCACGGACGCAGGAGGACTCGTATATGGCCAGAGCAAGAATGCTGATGCGGCACGCAACGCTTGGTGAAGACGAAATCAAGCAGACTTGGGTCGACTACAAGTCCGAACCCACCGAGCCGCTCCGCAACGCGCTCATGGAGCACTACCTGCCCCTGGTCAAGTACAACGCCGAACGCATCCACGCCAAGCTCCCCGACGAGGTCGATGTCGAAGACCTGATGTCCGCGGGCATCTTCGGCCTGATGGACGCGATCGACGCCTTCGACATGGAGCGTGGCGTCAAGTTTGAAACCTACTGCGCCCCGCGTATCCGCGGCGCGATTTTGGACGAGCTGCGGTCGATGGACTGGGTCCCCCGCTTGGTGCGTTCGCGGACGACGCAGATGGATCGGGCCCGGAAGAGCTTCGAGATGGAGCACGGCCGCAAGCCCACGGACGACGAGCTGCAGGACCGCATCGGCGTGGATAAAGACGAGTACGCGAAGATCCGCAAGGACGCCGGCGCGACGCAGACCGTCTCGCTCAGCCGGAAGTGGTTCGAGACCGACAGCTCCAAGGACGTCCGCGAGATCGATGTGCTCAAGGACGCCAAGCAGGTCAACCCGCTCTCCGCGGTGCAGAAGCGCGACCTCAAGGAAATGATCACCAAGGGCCTGTCCCGGGCGGAGCGTCTGATCGTCATCCTCTACTACTTCGAGGAGATGACGATGAAAGAGATCGGCGTGACGCTGGACCTGTCCGAGTCGCGTGTGTCGCAGATGCACTCATCGATCCTGGCCCGGCTGAAGGCGCAGTTGGCGCACCGCTCGGGGGAGCTGCAGACCGAACGGGCGTGAGATGATCTGGACGAGCTGGATTTCGGGGTTGCTGATCGTCGCATTGATGCTCGCTTTTGCGATGCTCTCTGGCGGGAAGTTTGTCGTCTATATTGATATCGGCTCGTTGATTGTGGTGATGGGTTTGGTCAGTGGCGGATTATTGATGAGCTACGGTTTCGTCGCGGTTTGCCGGTCGTTTGTCACCGCGATTGACGCTGTATGCATGCCCGCTGGCAGTCGGATCGAATCGGATAGAGTCGTGGATCAAAAGGCACCGTTGCCTTGGGTGATGAGTTTATTGGGCATAACCGCTCAGTTGAATCTGATTCGCCGGGCGTCGCGTGCGGATCAAGCGTCAGCTGAGGTGTGCGTCGAGGCGGTTGAAGTGTTTGGTCACGCCCGGCAGTTGTCTTGGGCGGCGGGGGTGCTGGGGATGGTGATCGGCGTGTTGGCGGTGTTCAGTGACCTGAGCGATCCGTCTGTGATTTTGCAGAGCGTGTCCTTTTTGGTGTTACCCGTGGTGTACGGCGGAGTGTTGGGCGAATTTGTGTTCGGCACACTGAGGGCGTGGGTCCAACGACGGATGATCAAGCTGGCCTGTGTTGGGCCGGAACAAGGCTGAAAGAGTGGGGCTCGCTGCGTTCAGTGCTTTGCGGTAACCTGCTCGGCCCGTGAAACCCATACAAAATCAAATTGAAGACGCCCTGAGCGCTGCGGTCGTGGCCGCGGTCGGACCCGAGCACGTTGACGCCGACCCAATGGTCCGCCCGGCGGGCAACCCCAAGTTCGGTGATTACCAGGCCAACCTCGCGATGGGCTTGGCCAAGCGGATCGGGCAGAAGCCTCGTGACCTGGCTGAAGCGATCGTCTCGGCGCTGGACGCACCGGGCGTGATCGAACACGCGGAGGTCGCTGGCCCGGGGTTTATCAACCTGACGCTCAGCAATAATCTTGTCATTGCAGCAGGCGAAACGGCGTTGGCGTCCGACCGCCTGAACGTCCCGGCGTCTTCGTCGCAGACGGTGGTGGTCGACTACGCCAGCCCGAACCTCGCCAAGGAGATGCACATCGGGCACCTCCGCTCGACGATCATCGGCGACAGCCTGGCTAGGGTCTTCGGCTTCCTGGGCGACACGGTGACTCGCCAGAACCACATCGGCGACTGGGGCACGCAGTTCGGCATGCTGCTGGAGCACCTGATCGAGACCGGCTGGGACAGCTCAGGCGACCACTCGATCAGCGACCTCAACGCGCTGTACCAGTCGGCCAAGAAGCGGGACGACAACGAGCCCGACTTTGCCGAGCGGGCGCGGAAGCGCGTCGTCGCGCTGCAGGCCGGCGAAGCGGCGTCCCGTCGGATCTGGCAGGAGCTCATCGGCGAATCGGTTCGGCATATGAACCGAGTCTTCGAGCAGCTGGGCGTTCAGCTCACCGACGAGGACATCAAGGCTGAGAGCTTCTACAACGACAAGCTTGAAGCGACCTGCGACGACCTGGAGGCGGCGGGCGTGGCGAAGGTCAGCGAGGGCGCGCTCTGCGTGTTTGTCGACGGCCACGAGCACCCGCTGATCGTCCGTAAGAGCGACGGCGGGTACGGCTACGCGACGACCGACCTCGCGGCGGTGCGCTACCGCGTCGCCGACCTGGGCGCGGACCGGGCGGTCTACGTCGTCGACTCCCGTCAGCGGGACCACTTCAACAAGTTCTTCGCTGCAGCGCGTCAGGCGGGGTGGGCAGGGGATGACGTGGCGTTGGATTACGTGCCTTTTGGCACGATCCTGGGCAAAGACAAGAGGCCTTTCAAAACCCGTGAGGGCGGCACGGTGAAGCTGGTCGACGTGCTGGACGAAGCGGTGCAGCGGGCCGGGGCGATTGTGGCCGAGAAGAACCCGGAGCTCAGTGAAGACGAACGGGCGGAGATCGCGCGGGTGATCGGCGTGGGCGCGGTGAAGTATGCGGACCTCAGCAACGACCGGATCAAGGACTATGTTTTTGATTGGGACCGCATGCTCGCGTTCGATGGCAACACGGCGCCGTACCTGATCAATGCGTATGTGCGGATCCGTTCGATCTTCCGTAAGGCCGAGGGGCAACAGGGCGGCGCGATTACGCTGGCGGAGCCGGCCGAGCGGGCGTTGGCGCTGAAGCTGACGCAGCTGGGCGAAGCGGTCGCGTCGGTGGGGGTGTCGCTGGAACCGCACCGCTTGTGCACGTACCTGTACGAGTTGGCCGGGCTTTACCACAAGTTCTACGAGGCCTGCCCGGTGCTGCGGAGCGATGTGCCCGAGGATTTACGGGCGTCGCGGCTGGCGTTGTGCGAGTGGACCGGGCGGACGCTGAAGACCGGGCTGGGCCTGCTGGGCATCGGCGTGGTGGAGCGGATGTGATGCCCGTCGAGGTGCTGGACCTGGCGTTGAAGGAATGGGCAGCGGTGTGCGACTTGTTGGTCGACGGACGTTGCGCGTTTGTGCTTCGCAAGGGCGGGGTGCACGAGGACGGCGGGCCGGGGCGTTTCAAGCTGGCGCACGACCGGTTCGCGCTGTTCCCCGCCTGGGAGCATCAGCGCCTGGACTGGATCAAGCCCGGTTGGGCTCGGGGCGCGGTGGAGTACGACCGGGAGCCGCAGACGTTGGACCTGCGCGGGTGGGCGGAGGTCGCGAGGATCTGGGCGGTGCCTTCGCGCGAGGCGTTTGATCGGTTGGACGACCTGCACCCTTGGCTGCCGCCACAGATCGACATGCGGTTCAACTACAAGCCGGATCGGCCGCTGTATGTGCTGCTGCTGCGGGCGTATCAGCTGGAGACGCCCAAGACGGTGGCGATGAACAAGGACTACTGGGGCTGCAAGAGCTGGGTGCCGTTGGTCGAGGGGGATTGTGTGGAGGCTGTGGGGCGGCCGGCGATGGACGACGCGGCGTTTGCGGCGGTAGGGGATCGCGTGGCAGGGGCGCTGTCGACTTAGTTTTGCTGGATAAGCAGTTTTTTATTCGGCAGGTTCAGATGGAACAACAGGACCGAACCCAGCCAAAGTGCATCTCGGCTCTCCGCCCAGCGGAGGCAAATCGTGGGCTTGCCTTTATGGGAAACAGCCACGACGGCGTTGTCCTTGTAGGGGAGCAACGCATGAATCGCGTCGTGCTTGAGTTTGAGGGTCTTCAGGGCGTCCGGCTGGAGCGTTCGCTCGTTGGATGCGGTATTCAAGATATGAATAACCGGGGTTTCGTTTTGGTGGTCCAGGTCGATACAGGTTTGGAAGGCAAGAGGTGACAGCGCGCGATACCAGCTGTAGGTGTAGCAGATCAAAATAATCGCGGAAACCGGGATCACGGGGATCATGGTCTGAAATATCAGTATGCAAATCATGCCGGTCGCGACACAAGGGGCCAGCGAGAATAAGCCAACTAAAAAGACTTGGCCGAACCAGAGATTCTTTCGGCTGAGTTGCGGCGTGTGGTTGATCTGGATGCTGGTCTTGCCCTTGGTTGTTGAAACGGAAAAGACCGGAGAGGGGGGGTGAACCAATGCGTCTTGCAGCAGTTCGGCGCGCACCTGATCGTTCGTGTCCAGGAAGCGCAGGTCGGTGGGGGTGTCGGGTCGGTGGTGGGCTTCGATCCGTTCGGCCATCTCCGCGGCGAGTTTTTCGGCCTCTGCTTTGGGCAGGATCATCGAGGCTGAAAACAGCGGTTGATTGGCGGCCATCTGAAGAGAAACGGATCGGTTGGTGGTATCGGTTTCGTCAAAGGGGATGACCCAGATGCTTCGCAAGTCGGACAGTGCGACTTGATCTGTTGTGAGGGTTCGGCTGTGGAGTGTGGTCCGGATTGCCTGGGCGTCAATCTCAAGACTGATGCTGGCTTTGCCTTTGTGAAGAGCCATGAACGATCGAGCGGTCCGAATGAGCTGCCAAGCAAACGCCATGAAGATGAGTGCGGCCAGGAGTTGAATCAATCGGTGGCTGCCGACTCCGATCGATAAACAAAAGCCCATCACGGACAGCGTGGCAGTGATCGTCGGGATGATCAAACCCGACAGGTCCGCAGGGTGCGGGGGGACTTGAATCGTCCAACGGCTGATTTCATCTGAGTGATCCCGTGTCACAAGCGGCGTTTGGATGGTGCTTGTCCCCGGAGGCATGCGCTGAGTTTACCCAAAGAAAAACCGCGGGCATGAGCCCGCGGCGGGTGGGATTGGGTTGTTGTCTTGTGCTCAGGCGGTGACGGTCTGGCGTTCGGACAGCGTGGCGTAGAACGTCGGGGCCGGGCGCGGGGCGGTGAGCGTCGGCTGGGGCGCGGGCTCGGTGGCGGTTTTCCGCTTGGGCTTGCGCGAGGCCAGCAGGGTCTTCATCGAGGTGTAGCCGAAGCCGATGTAGCCGGCGGCGAAGCAGGCCAGCAGCGGGGTGGCTTCCCAGACGTCGTAGCGGATCGCGAGGTAGATACAGATGACCATGTACAGGCCGAACGCGAGCTCGACGAAGGGCATGTAGACGTTGGGCTTGACCCAGTTGAACTTGGACCGTGCGGTGGTCTTGTCGTCCATCTCGGTCGACTCGCTGGCAACGTCGTTGAACTTGGGCGTGCGGAGGAAGGGGGTCTCGTGGCCGAAGAGGGCTTCGAGGACGCCGCGGGTGTTGGTCAGGGCGATGCCCGAGCCGACGGCCACGAGCAGCGGCACATGCAGCAGGGCTTTGAAGAACGAGCGCCCGGCGATGCGTTGGCCGAAGGCATAGAAGACCGCCGCCCCGCAGAAGCCGAAGACGAACAACAGACCGCCGAGCATCGTGCCGGTCCAGGTGCGTTCGGCCGGGTCGGCGATCGCGAAGTCGACGTAGAACGCCGGGAAGTACAGCAGCGCGGACAGCGTCACGAAGATCGAAGCGACCGGCCAGGTGAACTGGAAGAAGCACTCGGTCTTGACGTGCCAGGGCGTCTTGCCGAACAGCACCTTGGGGTACAGCTTGCGGAGGCACTGGGTCGTGCCCTTGGCCCAGCGGTGCTGCTGGGTCTTGTAGGCGTTGATCTGGGGGGGCAGCTCGGCGGGGCAGTCGACCTGTGGCAGGTACGCGAGCTTCCAGCCCTTGAGCTGGGCGCGGATCGACAGGTCCAGGTCTTCGGACAGTGTCCGGGCGGACCAGTTGCCGGCTTCGAGGATCGCGGTCTTGCGCCAGAGCCCGCCGGTGCCGTTGAAGTGGATCCATCGGTTGGAGCGGTGGCGTGCGGGGTGCTCGACGAGGAAGTGCCCGTCCAGGAAGATCGCCTGGGCGCGGGTGAGCCAGTTCTGCTCGCGGTTGAGGTGTTCCCAGCGGGTCTGCACCATGCCGATTTCGGGGTCGGTGAACGCGTGGACGCTACGGAGCAGGAAGTCGCGCTCGGGCACGAAGTCCGAGTCGAACACGGCCACGAGCTCGCCTTTGACTTCATCCATCGCTTCGTCCATCGCGCCGGCCTTGTAGCCCGAGCGGTCGACGCGGTGGATGAACTGGATATCGATGCCTTGTGAACGCCAGTAGTCGCAGCGGGCCTCGGCCAGGGCGACGGACTCGTCGGTCGAGTCGTCCAGCACCTGCACCTGAAGCTTGTCCAGCGGGTAGTCCAGCTTGCACGCGGCATCGATGATGCGCTCGGCGACGGTGCCTTCGTTGAACATCGGCAGCTGGACGGTGACCGTCGGCAGGTTGTCGAGGGTGTAGCGTTGCTCGGGTTCGTAGACGCCGGACTTCGCACGGAGGCGGTACAGCGCCAGCAGGACGAAGCGGTGTGCGCCGTAGAAACAGATCACACTCAGCAAGCCGAGGTAGGCGAAGGTCAGGGGCCACTTGATGGCCTCAAGGTCGATCCATGCCACGGGGAGTCTCTCAGGAGGTTTTGTATCGGCCGAAGCCGGGGAAGTTTCGGGTCGTCTGGCGGGGGTGATCGGGTGATCGAGCGGAAAAACACAGGCTCGATAATGGTTACGCCACGGTTAGGGCGGAGGGTCCCAGCGGGGCGGGCGTCCGGCGTTGCCGGGAGAGTCGAGAGTATCTCCCACGGGCAAGTGTGGGTCAAACCCCAAGTTGCAAGTTTTTTGCGGATTTGCGGTTCAGGCCCGGTGATCTCGTTCGGATGGGCCCGAGCTTCAAGGGAAATTCCGGGGCTGTCCGATAAGCCACATGCAGCGGAAGGGCTTGCAGTCCGACGTGGAGGTCTCCCGATAACGGAGGAGCCCGGCAGGTGGATTGCCGAGCCCAGCCCGAAACTTCGGGTCCCCGGTTTCCCTTGTGGATGCCGTGCCGCCATGCCGCTTCGTCAGCCCAGGAAGGTCGATTCCATGCGTTTGAGCCCGATTCCCACGACCGCTTCGATCTTGACCTTTGCGGGTGTTGTCCTAATCACTGGCTGTACAACGTCTTCCAACCAGACGGAAGCCCATCTGTCCTCGGATCAGCTTGCACAGGTCCAGGCCTACCTCGCCCAGCGGGATGAGCGTCAGCAGCGTCTGAACATGCCGTCGGCCACCTCTGCCGAGCCCCAGGCCGACCCCCAGACCCCGACGCAAGGCGAGACCCAGGTCGTGCAACTCGACCCGCCCGGCCCGACGACTCCTCAGCAGCCGGAACCCGCATTGGCGTCCCAAGACACTGCGGTCGACCCGGCTCAGCGTCACACGCCCGCCGACACCTCGACCGTCACGGTGCGCCAGTCCAACGCTGATGAAAGGCTCTACGGCGAGCTGCCGGGCATCGGGGCCGACCCCGCCGACCGCAATGACGCCGCCAGCAACCTGAACCAGATCACCTTCACCGAAGAAGGCGACGACTTTGACCCCGAAATCGACCCCACCGGCCAGTTCGTCGTCTACGCCTCGACCCGCCACCGCCAGACCAGCGACATCTACCTGAAGCGCGTCGGCGGCAGCGCGGTGATGCAACTCACCGATGACCCGGGCAACGACATGATGCCCAGCTTCTCGCCCGACGGCCGATTCGTCACTTTCTGCTCGGACCGCAGCGGCAACTGGGACATCTACATCCTCGACACCCAGGGCACCGGCGTCGCACGCCAAATCACCCGATCGGCCGCTCAGGAAATCCACCCGACCTTCTCCCCCGACGGCACCCAGTTGGTCTTCTCGGCCTACGGCACGCAGAGCCAGCAGTGGGAACTCGTCGTCATCAACCTCGACGGCCCGCCCACCCCCCGGTTCATCGGCTACGGCCTGAACCCCGTCTGGTCGCCCATCGACAACCACATCCTCTTCCAGCGTGCCCGTGAACGCGGCACCCGCTGGTTCAGTGTCTGGACCTGCCAACTCGACGAGAACGGCGACGCCATCGCGTTCACCGAACTCGCCAGCTCAAGCAACGCCGCGGTCATCACGCCCGACTGGTCACCCGACGGCCAGTGGGTGACGTTCGCCACCGTGTTGCACACCAGCGACGAAGCGCAGCCGGACGCGCCCTATGCGGACATCTGGTTGATGTCTGCTGATGGTGCTGGCCGGACCCGCTTGACCGGCGGACGGTTTGCGAACCTGCAGCCCAGTTGGTCGCCAAACGGCAACATCTACTTCGTCACCGACCGGGCACAGACCGGGGTCGACAACATCTGGTCGCTTCAGCCGGACTACGCCTTGCAGTTGGCCGAGCGGTCGCTGCGTGGCCCGGGTGGCGCGGAAAGCGTGCTTGTGCCGATAGATAACGGGACGCGGACGGCCGATGTGCCGGTGCCGCTGGACCCCACCACGCCCTGAGGGGTGTGAAACCGAATTAGTCGGCCCGGCGGAGTACGGGCCGTGAACTGGCAGGATGCCATGACAAGTCAACAGTCCATGCTCAAGGCAGCGTTGGTGCTGGTGGTGCTCACAGGCGTGTGCATCGTCGGCTGCGAACCGACCCGGCACGTCGTGCCGGCCCCGGACCTGCAGAGCCCCTACGCGGGGCGCGAGGTTTGGGCGGTCGCCCCCTTGCGGAACGAGTCGGGCAGTGGTCGAGCCAACGGCGTGACGTTCGCCGACGAATTGACCCGCCGGCTCGAGCGCGTGCAAGGCCTTTCGACCCTGCCGGTCAACCGCGTGATGGCGGCGATGCAGGCGATGGGGATCCAGGAGATCGCCACCGTCGATCAAGCCATGGCGCTGCGGCGTGCGTTGAATGTCGACGGCCTGGTCGTCGGCACGATCACCGCCTACGACCCGTACGACCCGCCCAAGCTCGGCGCGTCCATCGAGTTGTTCCGACAGCCGCCGCGACCCGGCATGCCCGGGTTTGACCCCCGCGAGACCCAGCGAGCGCCGGTCGACCACCTGGCGCACCCGCTTCGAGGCAGCGAGCAATGGCCGCAGCAACCCGTCGCCGCCGTGTCGGGTTACTACGACGCCATCGACCGGCAGACGCAAGACCTGCTGGCCCGCTACGCCCACGGCCAAGGCAACGCCCGCCAGGACCTGGCCGGGCAAACGCTCTACCAGCGAGACATGGACCGTTACACACAGTTCGTCAGCTACGCGCTGACGGCGAGACTGATCGCGGCCGAACGCCGACGACTCGCCGACACGCCCGCCGACGCCAGACCGCCTTCATAACGGGCCGCTTCGGCCGCCCGACGGAGCGACCGATGGCTAAGCCCAAGACGACATCCAAACCACTCCGCCTCGACGCCGACGGTGCGCCCCAGGCCCCCGAGGCCGTGCGTTGGGTTCAGACCGAAGACGGACGCCAGCTCACGCTGAACGCCCACGGCGAGTTGTTCCGCTTCGCTTGCAACCCCGGCGATGAGCCCGAGCTCCTCGAGCAGTTGCAGGACCTGGCCGAGCAGGACGACCACCCGCTGACCTGGTACGACGCCGCGCGGCTGGCCCACGCGATGGGCCCGCAGATCGCCGCGGGTATCAAACAGAACGACCCGGATTTTTTGTCGCCGATGGATTGACCTTGGCCGTCAACGATCGGTTTTTTCGATAGCCCCAGACCGACGCGGAGCGTTGGACACCCGGCAGGGAAGCCCAAGGGAAAAGAGGAAAAGGTTCCAGATGGAAAACACCACGCACACCGTCCCGCTCGTGCAGCAGTTTGTGGACTACCTCAGCCACGAACGACACTTCTCGCCTTACACCGCTCGCTGCTACGGCGCGGACCTGCGGCAGTTCGTCGAGTACCTCGGCCAGCAGCCCTCCGTGTTGCGTGACCCGGACATGACCCAGCCCGCCGCCGCCACCGAGCAGCTCATCCAGCGCATCGAGCAGAAGCTCACCACCGCCGACTCCATGCTGATCCGGGGCTTCCTGACGCACCTGGACACCTTCGGCTACTCGGCGGCGACCATGGCCCGCAAGATCGCCACCCTCCGCAGCTTCTACAAGTGGATGCTCAAGAAGGGCATGGCCAGCAACAACCCCATGGTCCTCATCCGAACCCCCAAGCAGGCCAAGCGTCTGCCCAAGGCCATCACCGTCGAGCAGGTCGAGAAGCTGCTCATGGCCCCGGACCAGAAGGACACCCTCGGCGCCCGCGACCGCGCGATCCTCGAAACCCTGTACTCCACCGGCGTCCGCGTCAGCGAGCTCGTGGACCTGAACCGCGGGGACCTGGACTTCTCCACCCAGACCATGCACGTCCGGGGTAAAGGCAAGAAAGAACGCATCGTCCCGCTGGGCTCGCACGCCCTGGCGGCGGTCCGTCACTACATGACGCTGCTGGACCCGGACCCGCGCTTCCAGGCCCTGCGCAACAAGCCCGAGGGCGACACCGTCACGCCGTTGTTCATCAACAAGAACGGCGGGCGGCTCAGCTCCCGGTCGGTCCGCCGGAAGCTCGACAAGTACCTGGCCGAGGCCGGCCTGGACTCCACGATCAGCCCGCACACCCTGCGTCACAGCTTCGCCACCCACCTCCTGGACAACGGCGCGGACCTCCGCTCGGTGCAGGAGTTGCTGGGGCACCAGTCGTTGTCGACGACGCAGGTGTACACCCACCTGTCGACGATGCGTTTGCAGAACGCGTATGCCGAGGCACACCCCCGGGCGGTGTAATCGCCTGCACCGAGAGCCGGGATGCTTTTTTCAACAGCCCCATGGGACGGACCCCGTGGGGCTGTTTACGTTGGGGTGTGAAGGGTCAATGGACGATCTGCAGCGCGCGGGTCACGCAGGTCGCCAGCGCCCGGGTGCCGGGCTGTTGGGTGGTGTAGTCCGGCTCTGCCTGGGGCAGGGTTTCGTCTGCAGTGATGACCGGCACGTTCAACGCCGCCGCCCACGCCGGCCAAAGTCTTTCGGCGGGCTTGGGCGATAGCAACAGGCACGCGTCCGCCGCCGCCAACGCGAGCCAGGGCGTCAACGCCAGCCGGTGCGGAATCACCCGGCCGGGCTGCTGCATCCGTTGGAGCATCTTCTGGTACGCGCCGATGTGCTTGGCGTGCGGCGGAACGAGGATGCGCACCGCATGCAGGTCATCGGGGTACATCGCCAGGCCCGTCACGGTCGCAGTGGTCATCGCGTAGGACGTGTTAACCCATTGCGGCGGGTCCCCCGCGACAATCAATCGGGTATCCGGCCGGAGCTGCAGCTCGGCCCGCAGGGCTTCGCGATCCCCTTGCGGCACATGCTCGGGCTCAATCAGCGGGGCGGTGATCTTCAACTCGCCCGCAAGGGCTTGCAGTTCACGGCTCGCCAGCCCGGCATCGGCCAGGCAGAGCGCGTCGGGCCGGGACTGCGCAAGCCAGCGCATCTCGTCGCGCTGGGGGTAGCGCGACAGCGTGACACGGAGTTGGGCTCCCGGCCAGGCCTGCCGCGCCAGACGCGCTGCATGACTGGACCAGGCCTGCACGTGCGTTGGCGACCCCGCAGGGCGCAGCGCCCGGACCGCAGCGTGTTGTAGAAGCGCGTGGGCGTGTGGGCTGATCCCGGTGGCGGACACGGGCGATGGGTTGGAGACGCCGCAGCGTTCAGCGTGATGCGCCAGCCGCTTGGGCCCCAGCGTGATCAGCGTGTCGGCGGGCTGCTGACGGAGCTGGGCAGCGATCCACGCCAGCGTCGCAGGCGACGCCTCGGGGCTTTGCGCATCGAGCAGGTGCGTGGTCGGGGGGTCGGCAGGCGTCATCGTCAGAGGCTGTCGCCCGGCGTGGCGGACTGCCATTTGTAAAACATCCGTGCGATGTCGAGCCCCATCTGTTCCGAGAGCGTCTGGTAGACCATGTTGTTGGACGCGCGTCGGCCGGTGTCGTCCAGGCGCATGACCAGCTCGGTCTGCACCGCCCGGCCGGGCGGGGGGGCGTCGTCATAGCTGACGTTCTGAATCTCGGGCCAGAGCCGTTGCCCGGTGACGGCATCAATGACCTTGACCTCGGCGCTGGCCATCGGCTTTTGCACGGTCGGGTCGACTTCGATGATGACGCTGTTGATCTTGACAAAGACGACCAGCTCGGCGCCCACCGCCAGGCCGATCTCATCGATGGCCATCCGGTTGTACTGGTCCTCGCCGACCTCGGCGATGAAGGCCGCCAGCTCGTCCTGCGTGATGAGGGTATCGACCACCTCGTTCTGCTGGAGGTGGTAGGTGACGTTGGCGGCAACGATGCGGGCGTTGTTGGGGCTGCGGAGATGGCGTGCCGGGTCCTCGACGAGGACCAGCACCGGCCGGTTCTTATCCAGTTCGTACTGGGCGGGGACCTTGTTGCCCTTCACGACGTAGGTCGCGAAGCCGATCATGTCGCACCCCGCCAGGGGCAGCGCGAGGCCGGCGAGCAACAACAAGGCAAACAGTCGGGTGGGTGTGGGGGTGTGGGTCATCGTTGTTTCTGGTGGTCGTAGAACATGCCGGCGACTTCCAGCGCGAAAGTGCCCAGCAGGTTGCGTTGAGCCAGGTCCCGGTCCACGGTCGGCGAGCCGATCTCGGTGTTGGGCGGCCACTGCCCCGCTGAATGATTCTGGAAGACGTACTCTTCGACATCCGTCGCGTCGGATGAAAGGACAAATACATCGGCGGCGGCGTAGCCCAGGATCAGGTGCGGGTTGCCGGGTTCATGCAGGCGGTACTCGTACAGATCGACCAGCACAATCCGGTCGACGTTCAGGCCCTCCAGCAGGTCGCGGTGGAACATCGCGTCCCAGCCGGGGTTTTCGGTCTGGTAGGCCAGGACATCTTGTGGCCGGATCACGGTGATGCCTTCCACGTTGGTGTCCAACAGTGCGGCGATCGAGGTGCCTACCGCTTCGGGTGAGGACGGGTGGGTGTACAGAATGTCCGGCGTGGTTCGGATCATGACCGCGACGTGTTGGTTGTCCAGTTCGCGGGACAGTGCGGCAACATCTTCGAGGCCTTCAGGGTTCAGGAGCTCGCCGACGTAAGAACTGACCACACACCCCGAAAGCAAGAGGGTTAAGAGCGTTAGGCTCGCCAGCCAGGTGAGGGAGTGTGTACGCATGGTGCAAGCTCAGCCGTGTTGGATCGGGGAGTAGCCCTGGTTGTGGATGATGATTTTGTACGCCCAGCCGGCGAGAAAGATCGCCAGGAGCATGAGCCCGATGCGCGGGCGGAGCAGGGCGTCGGCCAGCGGACGCAGCGACATGCCGGTGATGAGGGACCAGCCGGCGACGAGGGTCATGCAGGCGGTGGCGAGCCCGAGCAGGAAGCCCGCGGGCTGGTTGAGGAAGGCGTGGAGGAAGTGGCCGTGGGCCAGCTCGGAGAAGGTCGTGGTCATGCCACAGGTCATGCAGGGCTGGCCGGTGACGGTGAGGAAGCCGCAGGGGGGCAGGCCTAGCGCGCGGTGCGTGCCGTGGCCGGCGGCGTTGGCGTCCAGCGAGTAGGCGACCAGCAGCACGCCGAGGCAGCCCACAAAGAGGATCAGTTGCGGCCAGCGCGCGGTCAGCGGGCGGCTGTCGTAGTCGATTCCGCCGAGGATACGGCGCTGCGTTGGGGTGGGGACGGTCGGGTCCATCCGGGCATGATACCCGGCGGCGTGCGTCAAGCGAGGGTTTAGTGCTCGTGCGGCGCGGCGGGGAGGAAGCCCCGGCGGGAGTCGCGGATCGCCTGCACGAACTGCTGGCAGAGCGGGTCGTCGCCGAGTTGCTCGGTGATCATGTCCGCAGCAACGGGGTTGGTGTGCTGCTGGTGGAACAGGATCTCAAAGGCTTTCTGCAGCGGCTCGACGTGCTCGCGTAGGCCGTGACGGCGGAGGCCGATCAGGTTCAGTGAGATGATGTGCGACTCGTGGGTCGCGGTGCAGAAGGGGGGGATGTCCTTGTGCGCGGGGGTGAGCCCGCCGACCATCGTGAGCCGGCCGACCTGGCAGTGCTGATGGACCGCGGCGTTGCCCCCGATGAAGGCGTCGTCGCCGACGATGACATGCCCGGCCAGCAGGGCACCGTTGGCCAGCGTGACGCGGTCGCCCATCTGCACGTCGTGGGCCAGGTGGGTGTTGGCCATGAGGTGGCAGTTGGAGCCCACGGCGGTGGGTTTTTGGGTGCCCCGGTGCATCGTGAAGGATTCACGGAAGGTGTTCTCGTTGCCGATGACCAGGCCCGGGCCGGGGTTGTCGGGGTGGAACTTGACGTCCTGCGGCTCGTACCCCAGGCAGACGAAGGGGTACAGCGTGTTGTTCTGGCCGATGTTGGCTGGGCCCTTGATCGTGACGTGGGACAGGAGGCGGGTGCCTTGGCCCAGTGCGACATCGCCCTCGATCAGGCAGTACGGGCCGATGATCACGTCATCCGCCAAGCGGACGGTGTCGGCGACAAGAGCGGTGGGGTGGACGGTGGGCATATGCTTTTGGGGAAACGGAATAGGATAGCGAGATGCAAGAAGCGTGGTCGATTGTGGACTTGGGGCGGATGGCGTACGCCCCGGCGTTGGACAAGCAGCGTGAGGTGAACGAAGCGGTGATCGCCGGCGAGGCCGGGCCGACGCTGCTGCTGGTGGAGCACGACCCGGTGATCACGGTGAGCCGACGCAAGAGCGCGCCGGGGCACCTGCTGGCGTCGCCGGGCGAGTTGGATCGGCTGGGGATCGCGGTGGCGGAGACGGACCGGGGCGGCGACATCACGTACCACGGCCCGGGGCAGCTCGTGGCGTACCCGATCCTGCGGCTGAAGCAGGACCTGGGCCTGTCGCTGGTCGGGTACATGCGCTGGCTGGAAGACGTGCTGATCCAAACGCTCGGGGCGTTCGGCGTGGCGGGGCAGCGCGTCGAGGGATGCACCGGGATCTGGGTGGACCAGGCATCGCAAACCGGCCCGGCGAAGATCGCGGCGTTGGGGGTGCGCGTGCGCCGGGGTGTGACGATGCACGGGCTGGCGTTGAACGTCTCGCCGGAGATGTCGCACTTCGCCACGATCGTGCCCTGCGGCCTGTATAAGCCGGTGACAAGCCTCAAGGAAGTACTGAGTGACGACTGCCCGCCCATGCCGGCGGTGAAAGTGGCGTTGATGGACGCGATGCGTTCGGCGGCGACCGCGAGCTAGTCCGCGACTTGAAACAGGAACGACTCGGAGCGCCCGAGCGATTCGTTCTCCATCGAAAGCTCGATTGTGACGCCGTTGCCCAGCAAGTTGGGGAAGCGTTCCTGCATCGCCAGGACTTGCGGGCTGTAGACCTGCAGGAAGGTCGTCTCGCCGGAGGACGTGTCGATTTCTTCGGTGAACGCCTGGTGTTCGTCCCACAGGCCGATGGTGATGTACGAGCGCTGCGGCCGGTGGTAGTAGTAGGCATCAAAGCCATCGTCACGGAAGGTTTTCACCGCGTCTTCCGCGGCCTGCCTTCGGCCACGCTCTTCGTCGAAGGCGCTGTCATAGAAGGCGATCGCCAGGGAGTACTTGCCGTGATGCGGTGCCAGGTCCCAGGGGTCCGCAGCTTCGCCCGTGTCATGCCGAGCTTGAAGTCGGGCTTCGGTGAAGGGTTGTTGGCCTTGCAGTTGGATCTGCTGCACCCGCCCCAGGAGTGCTGCCGCCGCCGGGTCGTCTGCGGACTCGAAACGGCCGGCGTAAACGACGGACACGCCCCCGGCATCCTGGATCGACAGCTGCGTTAGGCCATGCTCCTGCGTGAGCGTCTGGATCAGCCATTGGGCGTTGGTGTAGCGGTGCGGGCCGGTGTAGCGCTGCAGCGGGATGGACCAGGTGGTGACCTGCTGGGGGGCCCGGTTCTGACGGCGGCCGGTGCGGTTGGATGGGGTGTTCTGGGCCGGCTGGGATTGCCAGTCGCTGGCGAAATTGTCCCAGGTCGAGCTGCGGGAGGTCTCGACCATACACCCGGCCAGCAGGCAGGATAAACCCGTCATCAGGCCGGCCAAATACAGCTTTTGGGGGGCAGCAGGGCGGTACATCACGCTGATTTTACGACGTCTAAGGGCAAAAGGTTGACTATCGATTTAGTCGATCTATCATTTAATCCGGATTTACGGATGGATCGCTTTTCCGTCCCGGTTCCTCAACCCGATCACCATGCCCAGCACGACCCCCAGCCAACCCGATGCTCTGCTTGGCCGAATGGCCAGCCTGTCGGACGCCTCGCGCCTCCGCCTGCTCCGCCTGCTAGAGCGGCATGAGTTGGGTGTGGCTGAGCTCTGCGACGTCTTGCAGATGCCCCAGTCCACCGTCAGCCGGCACCTCAAGGTGCTCGTCAGCCAAGGCTGGCTCGTGTCGCGGCGACTGGGCACGACGCATTTGTACCGCATGCTGCTGGACGAGCTTGAGCAGTCGGCCCGCGATCTCTGGGTCCTCTCCCGCGAGCAGACCGAAGACTGGCCGACCGCCACGCAGGACGAAGCCCGGCTGGTTCGTCGCCTGGCGGAGAAACAAAAAGACAGCAAAGCCTTTTTCGCTGGGCTCGCCGCCGAGTGGGAGCAGACCCGTGACGAGCTCTACGGCAAGGCGTTTCCCTTTGATGCGGTCTGCGCGATGCTGCCCAGCGACTGGACCGTCGCCGACCTGGGCTGTGGCACCGGACACTTTGCGACCGGCCTGGCCCGGTTTGTGCAGCAGGTGATCGCAGTCGATAACTCCCCGGACATGCTCAAAGCCGCCAAGCGTCAGAAGGCGGGCAACCTCGACTTCCGGGCTGGCGAGCTCCACGACCTGCCGATCGAAGATGCTTCGTGTGATGCCGCGACGATGGTGCTCGTGCTCAGCTACCTCGACGACGCGCCCGCTTGCTTGGCGGAGATGGCTCGCATCCTCAAGCCCGGCGGCAAGGCCGTCATTGTGGACCTGCTCAAGCACGACCGCGATGACTTCCGCCGTCAGATGGGCCAGCAGGCCGCGGGCTTTGAGCCCGATGAACTCACCCAATCGCTGACCCGCACCGGCTTGTCCGACGCCCGTGCCACGCTGCTGACCCCCGAGCCCGGCGTCACCGGCCCGGCGCTCATCCTCGCCCACGCGACCAAGCCCTGAACAACTGACCTGAACTACCCACACTAAACACACCACGGAGTGACTCACCATGACCGCATTGGATACCCCCGAAACCGCCAGCCTGCCGACGGTTCAAACCCTCAACGGTTTGGACTTCAAAGTCGCCGACCTTTCGCTCGCCGAGTGGGGCCGCAAGGAACTGCTGCTGGCTGAAGAAGAGATGCCCGGGCTGATGGCCTGCCGTGCGGAGTACGGCCGGACCAAGCCTCTGGCGGGCAAGAAGATCATGGGCTCGCTGCACATGACCGTGCAGACCGCTGTGCTGATCGAAACACTCGTCGAGCTGGGGGCGGAGGTCCGCTGGGTTTCCTGCAACATCTTCTCGACCCAGGACCAGGCCGCCGCCGCGATCGTCGTCGGCCCCAACGGCACGCCCGAGAACCCCCAGGGCATCCCCGTGTTCGCCTGGAAGGGCGAGACGCTGGCCGAGTACTGGTGGTGCACCGAGCGGGCGCTGGACTTCGGCGATCACGCCGGCCCCGACCTGATCGTCGACGACGGCGGCGACGCGACCATGCTCATCCACAAGGGCGTCGAGTTCGAGAAAGCCGGTGCCGTCCCCGGCCCGGAAACCACCGACAACGCCGAGTTCAAGGAAGTCCTCAAGACCCTCGACCGCTGCCTGAAGGAAAACCCCACCCGCTGGCAGAAGGTCGCTGAAACCTGCAAGGGCGTCAGCGAAGAAACCACCACCGGCGTCCACCGCCTCTACGAGATGCAGCGCGAAGGCTCGCTCTTGTTCCCGGCGATCAACGTCAACGACTCGGTCACCAAGAGCAAGTTCGACAACCTCTACGGCTGCCGCCACTCGCTGATCGATGGCATCTTCCGTGCCTCGGACGTCATGGTTTCCGGCAAGGTTGCTGTGGTCTGTGGCTACGGCGACGTCGGCAAGGGCTGTGCCCAGTCGCTCCGTGGTCAGGGCGCCCGCGTGCTCGTCACCGAGGTCGACCCGATCTGCGCCCTGCAGGCCGCGATGGAAGGCTACGAAGTCACCACTCTCGACGATGCGATCGCCGAGGCCGACATCGTCATCACGACCACCGGCAACTTCAACATCATCACCGCCGACCATATGGCCAAGATGAAGGACAAGACGATCGTCGGCAACATCGGCCACTTCGACAACGAGATCGAGATGGCCAAGCTCGAACAGATCGCCACCCGCAATCAGATCAAGCCCCAGTACGACGAGTGGACCTTCGAAGACGGCCACAGCGTGCTGATCCTCGCTGAGGGCCGGCTCCTGAACCTCGGCTGCGCCACCGGCCACCCGAGCTTCGTCATGTCCGCCAGCTTCACCAACCAGACGATCGCCCAGATCGACCTGGCCTTGAACGCCGACGGCAAGGACACCCTCTCGGGCTCGACCTACGAGGCCGGCCAGGTCTACGTCCTGCCCAAGATCCTCGACGAGAAGGTCGCCCGCCTCCACCTTGACAAGCTCGGCGTCAAGCTCACCGAGCTCAGCCAGGAGCAGGCCGACTACATCGGCGTCCCCGTCAACGGCCCGTACAAGCCCGAGCACTACCGCTACTGATTCAATCCATCGCATCTGACCTGTGCAAAGCCCGAGGCCAACGTCTCGGGCTTTGTTTTTTTCGCTTGCTATTCTGCTTCCATGCAAAGTGGTCGCGGGTTCATCTTGTTGGGCGTGCTTCTGCTTCTCGCGGCGGGCTGTCGATCGGAGCCGCGGCTGTCCGAGCAGTGGATTGAAATCCCTGAGACGACCGGCCAATACGATCGGCCGAGCACGGTGCAGCTCCTGGTGGGGTACGGCGAGATCACCAGCCACGCGGCGGTGCGCGTCGTCGATCCGCAGGGGGCGTTGATCATGTGGGACCCCGGCGGGACCTACGGCGAAGACCCTGAGCAGGACGGCGTGCTCCTGCCGGGCATCGCGCGGAAGGGCGATGTCGTGACCCAAGGCGTGCCGACGCTGCCCGAGTACACCGTGTACCGCTACGGCCTGGAGTCGCGCGCCAAGTCGATGGCCGTTCTGGAATGGCAGCTCACCGACTCGCAGACACAAGCGCTCGTGCAAGGCTTGCTCGAGGGCTCGGAAGGGCAGGGCGAGGTCCGCACCGATTACCCCGGCGCGATGTGCGGGGTCGCGGCGTGTGCGTACTTCGATGAGACGGTGCCCGGGCTGAGCGTGCCCAAGCGTTTCCTGCTGCCGAGCACGCTGGGGGACTACCTGATCGCGACGCATCCGCCGGACCGGGTGATGTTTTTCGGCAAGAACGAGACCGAGCCGATCGTTTACGTGCTGGGGGAGTAGCGGGTCGGGGCCGACGTTTGGACATTGTCCAGAAGCCGTGAAAACACGGGGTACGCTTGCGGCATGGAAGTAAACCTGCCCGTGCTCCAGCCCAGCCGAACGACGCTGATGATCAAGCCCGTTGGCGCGGCCTGCAACCTGCGTTGTACTTACTGCTACTACCTGGACACGCCGGATAAGGTCGGCTGCGCGCCGACGCGCATGTCGCTGGCGACGCTCGAAGCGATCTTTGCGGGCTACCTGCCCGATGCGGGGCCCGAGGTGCAGATCGCCTGGCAGGGCGGCGAGCCCACGCTCGCGGGGCTGGACTTCTTCAAGCAGGCGATTTACCTCCAGCAGAAGTACGCCCGCCCGGGCCAAACGATCGCTCACGCGTTCCAGACCAATGGCACGCTGCTCGACGACGCCTGGTGCGAGTTCCTTGCGGAATACAACTTCCTGATCGGTATCTCGATCGACGGCCCGCCGGCCTGGCACGACCAGTACCGCGTGGACAGCACCAGGAACGCCGAAGGCACGCACCATCTCGTTGAGCGTGGCTTACGGCGGCTCCGCCAGCACCGCGTTGAGCACAACGTCCTGACCGTCCTCAACGACCGCAACGTCCAAGAGCCCGACGCCCTGTACAGCTACCTGCTCCGCCTCGGCGAGAAGTGGATGCAGTTCATCCCCTGCGTCGAGTGGGAGACCGACCCGGTGACCGGCGAGCCCACGCTCGCTCCCTACAGCCCCGACGGCGAGGCTTACGGCAAGTTCCTCTGCAAGGTGTTTGACCGTTGGTTCGCGCGCGACCGGGGCACCGTCTCGATCCGCATTTTCGATTCGATCCTGCAGACGCTCGTGCGGGGACGGGCTGCGGAGTGCACCTTCGCGGGGGCCTGCCACAACCAGCTCACCATCGAAGGCAACGGCGATGTCTACGGCTGCGACCACTACGTCGAGGACGGCTACCGGCTGGGCTCCGTGCTGGAGGGCAACGGGCGCTGGCTGGATAACGTCGACACCCACGCGCTGCAGCGTTTCGCGATGCGGAAGTCCCGGCTGACCGACCAATGCCTGGCCTGCGACCACCGCGACTTGTGTGAGGGCGGCTGCCCCAAGCACCGGCCGTACCGCGGCGACCGCGCGACCCAGAACGTCCTCTGCCCGGGCTACCACATGCTGTTCGAGCACGCCCGGGATAAATTCGAATGGCTCGCTGGCTACCTCCGCCGACACGAGCAGCCCCCACCCCCACGCGCCACCAGCGGCGGCAGCGGGGCCAGACGCCGCCGCGTCCGGCGGGGGTGATCAGATCCCGTCGCCCGGCGGCGCTTCCTCCTCCGGGAGGTTTAGCCGATGATGCTCCATCGGGTCCGGCGGGGCGACGAGCAGGAACGCGCGGTCGGCGAGGGAATCTTTGTCGGATGGTGCTTGTTGGTCTATTTTGCCTTCGGCATTGAGGTAGGCGGTGCCGCCGTCATCGATCTGGTTGGCACCCAGGGAGTACAACAAGGGGTAGATCATCTCGGTGCGGGGCAGGCTTTCGAACGCACTTCGGAGGATTTGGTTAGGTACAGCGTCGGCAATAATCAGCTGGACACCTTCGGGCAGGTACGCTACCGGATGGCCGTCTGGAGAGAAGAGGTCTGTGGGAACGGCGGGCAGGTAATTCGGCACGAGTTGGTTAAGCCGATCAGGGCGGAAGCTGTGCTCGAGTTCGTAAAGCTTGATCGCAATCGCAGTCGCCGCCAGCCGGCGACGCATCAGTATCTGCATGTGGGTATCGATGGCAGGACTGATAGCAGGGATCATGATGCCCGAGAGGACGTGGCGAATACGGTATTGCGCGAGTGTTTGATGGATCTCTTTGCTCGGGTCATTGGCTTGCCAATCTGCATAACTTTCCAGCGACTTGGATGCATCCAGGTATCGAGTGAGGCATGCCAAGCTATAGGCGATGTCATTCTTTAGATGCGGCCGTACCATGAGGAGAAAGCCATGTGTTAATGCATTGGGATCATCAAACGCTGGGTCAAGAACACTGAGGTCGTTATGTTCGATCACTGGATTCAGCGTGTGGAAAACGGCCCATCGCTCGATTTCAAACGCACGGACCAGGCTGCTTTGTAAGTTAAACTCATTCAGTAGCTGCTCGATAAGCAAGTGAGCTTGCGCTGTCGCCTCTGCGTTTGGTGTCCCCTCCCATGATGGCAAAACGGTTTCGATGGCTTCGCTTGCGAGCATGTGGATTGACAAACAGACCAAATGACTGATCAACAGTCCGTTGTTGTCTCGCGAAAAATCAGCAATGGTGAGCATGTGCCGGATCATTTCGAGAGAAAGCGAAAATCGATCTTCATTGGCAGCGCGCACGGCAGCGTCTTGCAGGAGACGAGCGAGTCGACGCATCTGAGTGAGGTGAGGGAAATAAACCTCAAATGGAGGCGCGTCCCAATCGATCGGCCAGCCCGCGTACTCGCACTCGGCCGCGGCACGGAGGTGCGGGAGGATCAGTGTTTCGATCTGTTGCAGGTAGGCAACGTTGTCGGTGATCGGGTCTTCCAGGCGAGGCCGGACATCGCGTTGCGGTGAATAGTTGAACCAGTCCGTGTCGATGATCGTGTATTCCCCTTCCGCGAGTTCGCTATACGGGTCGCTGGACACATAGCCCTCGATCCGTGGCCACTCGTTCAGCGCGGCGTGCAGGTGAGTGCTCGCCAGCTCCACGCCGTCGGGGATCGGCAGGGGGTAGTCGTCGCGGTCGATCGGTTCGCCGGCGTCGCGGATCGCTTGCACGGTGGCATCCAGGTTGCGCTGGGCGTGATGCCCCCAGACCAGCCGAAGGACTAGCAGCAGCAGGATCAGCGCTAGGCACGCTAGGCCCAAACGCTTTGCCCAGCGAACGACCCAGGATTGTGATTTGGTTTTGGAAGCACCGGAAGGGGGGTGGTTAGCCATGTCTATAAAATAACCCCGCACGAGGGCGGGGTTACAAGGAATCGGTTTTGGCCTGGATCAGGCGGCGGCCTGCTTGGCGGCGAGCTTCTTGCTCAGCCGGCTCTTGTAGCGTGCGGCGGTGTTCTTGTGGAACGAGCCCTTGGCGGCAACCTGGTCAACGGTCTTGTAGATCTCGCTGAGCTTGGCCTGGGCGTCGGCGACGCTGCCGTGCAGGATCAGTTCGTCGTACTCCTTGACCAGTTCGCGGTACTTGGTCTTGCGCCAGCGGTTGCGGGAGCGGGCTTTGACGTTCTGGCGGATGCGTTTTTGGGCGCTGAGCGAGTGGGCCATGGGGTGTCTTGGGGGTAGGGTTTAGGGGTTGGGTTGGTTTTAGGGGGTTAGGTTCGCCAAGTGGCGAGCCGGGTAGTATGGCGACCCTCGCGATCAATTTCAAGTGGGGCGTGTGAAATCGGGGGGAATTGCGGGGCGGCGGGTGCTTGCTGTGGGGGGCTTGGGGGGGTAAGATCGTCGATTCACGCGGCCGCGGGTGCGGTCGGTGCGAACGAAAGGGTCCATCCCGATGGATTTGGTGACTGGCAACCTGGGCTCGGCGGCGGCGCTCTGATGGGTCATTCCTTGACTCATTTTGCGTGCCCCGGCGTTTGGATCGACCCCGATCTGACCGCGACCCCCGGCTGACCCGCCTGCACACAACCTGTGCCGGGCGGTGAACCGCCCAGCAGTGACCGGCCACGTGGACCCTCCCCGTGGTTTTTTCATATCCCGACCCCGCGTCGGGCGACAACCTGTGCTCGAAAAACCTGACAACACAACCCGATTGGACGACAGACTATGAACGGCCCCGAAATGCTCCGCTTGCTCGATTCGATCTCCCGTGAACGGAACGTGGAGAAGGAAGTGCTGATCCAGGACCTGGAGCAGGCGATGGTGTCTGCCGCGCGGAAGCACTTCAATGCGGTGGACACCGAGGAGTTCATCTGCGAGATCGACCGGCTGAACGGCGCGATCCAGGTCTGGCGTGAAGGCGAGCCGATCTCGCTGGAGAGCCTCGGCCGCATCCCCGCCCAGACCGCCAAGCAGGTCATGATCCAGCGGTTCCGTGAGGACGAGCGGGCGTCGATCTACAACGAATTCGTCGATCGCGTCGGCGAGCTGACCACCGGTACCGCGCAGCGCTACGAAGGCGGCGCGCTGGTCGTGCAGCTGAGCAACCGGGCGGAAGGCTTCATGCCCCGCAGCGAGCAGATCCCCGGCGAGCAGCACCAGCCGGGCGAGCGGGTGCGTTGCCTGATCCTGGACGTCCGCGAGCAGGGCAACCAGGTCAAGATCGTGCTCAGCCGGGCGTCGCCGGACTTCATCCGTCGGCTGTTTGAAGTGGAAGTGCCCGAGGTCGCTGAGCGGATCATCGAGATCCGCGCGATGGCGCGTGAAGCGGGGCACCGCACGAAGATCGCGGTGGCCTCGACGGACACGAAGGTCGACCCGGTCGGCGCGTGCGTGGGCGTGCGGGGCAGCCGCATCCGCAACATCGTCGATGAACTGGGCGGCGAGAAGATCGACATCGTGCGTTGGAGCGACAGCTCGCAACTGTTGATCCAGTACGCCTTGAAGCCGGCGGAGGTCGTGGAGATCTCGCTCTGCTTCGAGTTGGGGCGTGCGACGGTCGTTGTCAACGAGGACCAGCTCAGCCTGGCGATCGGCAAGCGTGGCCAGAACGTGCGTCTGGCGGCCCGGCTGACGAACTGGGATGTCGACATCCTGACCCCGGCCGAGTTCACCAAGGGCCTGGACATCGTCGAGCAGACGATGACGGTGATCGACGGCGTGGACGAAGAGATGATCGACCGCCTGGGTGCGTTGGGCAT
The DNA here is from genome assembly GCA_965230305.1 of Phycisphaeraceae bacterium. Lineage (GTDB taxonomy): Bacteria > Planctomycetota > Phycisphaerae > Phycisphaerales > Phycisphaeraceae. The sequence goes on from OZ245998.1 coordinate 2,377,821, forward strand.
CATCAGCGTGTTCGATATCGAAGAAGTCGGGGCCGAGTACCTGGCCGAGACACTGGGCGTGCCCGACGAACTGTCGGCACAGATGGTGTCGGTCGCCGGCGAGAAGGCCAAGGTCGTCGCCGAGCAGCAGCAGAAAGAAAAGGAAGAGCGCGAGAAGCTTCGTCAGCAGGAGCAGGCGATGGTGGCTTCCCGGCCGGGCGAGGCGCAGGCCGCGGCGGTGCTGGGCGAGACCGTGCCCGAGGCGCCGGCGGGCGATGTCGCCGAGGCCGCGACGGAAGGGGCGGGTTCGATCCTGGACTTGCTGGAAAGCCGTGGCGACGAGGAGTCGGCCGACGCGCCGGCTGAGGAATCGGCCGGCGAACCGGAAGCGGCCCCCGAGGCCGAGGCTGAAGCTGAAGCGGCAGATGCCGAGACGGAAAAAGACGCGCCCAAGGCCGAGGCCTAAGGCGTGAGCGGTGGGTGGAAGGGGGGATGCGTCGGTGTGTTGCCGGCGTGTGATCCGAAGCTCCCGTGTGTTGCGGCGAGCTGAGCAACGAATGGAGACTGTTTTGGCCAACCTGCGAGTGCACCAGATCGCAAAGGAACTGGGCGTCAAGAGCAAGGCGATCGTGGAGAAGTGTCAGGCCGAAGGCGTGCCGGGCATCACGAACCACATGTCGGTGGTGAAGGTGGGCCTGGCGGTGACTGTGCGCCAGTGGTTCTCGGAGGAAGCGGCGGACGACGGCACAGCTGTGGAAACCGCCGAGAAGGTCGACCTGAAGAAGGCCAAGTCCACCCGCAAGCGTGCAGCCAAGAAAAAGGCCACGACGCACGACGACGAAACGACGGAGACCACCGATTCGGCGGTCGCGGTCGAAGAGCCCCCGGTGGTCGAAGCCGATCCCACGGTGGTGGTTGAAGAACTGTTGGAGACGCCGGTCGAGCCGCCGGCTCCGGTAGAAACTGTGGAAGAGGCCCCGGCCCAGCCGGTCGCCGATGCCGCACCGGTGGAAGAACCCGTGGTGGCGGAGACGCCGGTGGTGGAAGAGCAAACGCCTGCCCAGCCCGCGCCGCCGGCCGATTCGGTGAAGCCGGTGGGGGTGACGAATGTGCCCAACCGTCCGGACGTGGTGAAGCCGGCGGGCGAGCAGTTGGCCGAGCCTAAGAAGGCCAAGCTGTCCGGGCCGAAGGTGGTGCGGATCGAGAAGCCCGAGCCGATTGCGCCGCCGCGGCCGCGTCGCCCTATGGGTGGTGGTCAAGGCGGTGGTGGTGGTCAAGGCGGCGGCGGAGGACTGCCCACCGGCGAAGCGCCCGGCATCACGCGCAGCCGTGGCCCGGTCCGTGGTCGGGGTGCCGGCGGCGGGGGCATGGAAGAGCCCGGCCGGGGCGACGGCAAGGGCGGCAAGCAACGCCGTCAACGCAACGTTCGGCGAGGCCGCGGCGGCGAGCTGCCGACCGGCCCGGCGAAGCTGTCACAGGCCGACATCGATGAAATGGACGCCCGCCTCAAGGGCTCCTCGGGCTTCCTCAAGAAGCGCCGCAACCAGATGAAGACCCGCGGCGGGCAGCCCGTGCAACGCATGCCCGTGCAGACCGGCGGCCCGGTGGCGATCGAAGAACCCATCACCATCAAGAGCCTCTCGGCGGCGACCGGCATCAAGACCGCCGACATCATCAAGCAGCTCTTCAAGCAAGGCATCATGGCCACGATCAACTCGGCGATCGGCACCGAAATGGCGATGGAAATCGCCATGGAGTACGAGATCGAGCTCGAGGTCAAAGAGCAGGAATCCGCGCTGGAAATCCTCGAGAAGGAGTTCGCCGGCCGGGAAGAAGTCGATGTCCAGTCGCGCCCGCCGGTCGTCACCGTGCTCGGCCACGTCGACCACGGCAAGACTTCGCTGTTGGACCGCATCCGCAAGGCCGACGTCGCCGCGCATGAGGCCGGCGGCATCACCCAGCACGTCGGTGCGTACCGCGTCACCGTCGAAGGCGAGGACGGCGGCGACAAGACCGTCGTGTTTGTCGACACGCCCGGCCACGAAGCGTTCACCGCCATGCGTTCACGCGGCGCCAAGATGACCGACGTTGTCGTGCTCGTGGTGGCGGCTGACGACGGCGTCATGCCCACAACGATCGAAGCCATGAACCACGCCAAGGCGGCGGAGGTTCCCGTCGTGGTCGCGCTGAACAAGATCGACATCCCCGGCGTCGACAACGATGACAACCTGCAGAAAATCTACGGCCAGCTGACCGAGCACGGGCTGAACCCCACCGCCTGGGGCGGCGAGACCGAAGTCGTTAAGACCTCGGCCGAGACCGGCCAGGGCGTGCAGGAACTGCTCGAACTCTTGGACCTGCAGTCGCAGGTGCTGGAGCTGACCGCCGACTACGGCGGGGCTTCGCGCGGCACGGTGATCGAGTCGGAGATGCAGCCCGGCCGCGGTGCGGTCGCGCGGGTCCTGGTGCAGGACGGCCACCTGAAGCTCGGCAACTTCTTCGTCGCCGGGCGTTCGTTCGGCCGGGTCCGGGACATGACCGACGACCGCGGCAACCGCATCGCCGAGGCCGGCCCCGCCACACCGCTGGAGCTCTCGGGGATCGACGGCCTGCCCGATGCCGGCGACAAGTTCTACATCGCCGAGACCCTGCAGAAGGCCGAGCAGGTCGCTCAGGACTTCCGCGAGCACGAGCGGGAGCAGTCGCTGGCGACGCAGACCAAGGTCACGCTGGACAACTTCACGCAGACCCTCGCCGCCGGCGAAACGCAGACGCTCAACGTCGTGCTCAAGGCCGACGTGCAGGGCTCGATCGACGTGCTCCGCGAGTCGCTGGAAAGCCTGGGCAACCAGGAGGTCAACGTCCGGGTGCTGCACGCAGCGGTCGGCGGCGTGACCGAATCGGACATCGAGCTGGCCGACGCCTCCGACGGGGTGATCATCGCCTTCCATGTCACGGCGACGCCCGCGGTCCGCGAGATCGCCGAGCAGCGTGGTGTGGAAATCCGGCCTTACCGGGTCATCTACGAGATCACCGACGACATCAAGAAGGCGTTGGAAGGCATGCTCGAGCCCGAGACCAAGGAGACCGTCGTCGGTCAGGCCGAGGTCAAGCAGGTCTTCAAGATCGGCAAGCTCGGCCAGGTCGCCGGCTGCGTCGTCGTCGAAGGCACCATGCGGAAGAAGCTCAAGGCCCGCGTCGAACGCGACGGTGTGGTCGTCACCGAGAAACGCGACATCGAGTCGCTCCGCCGAGTCAAGGATGACGTCGCCGAGGTGCAGAACGGCACCGAGTGCGGCATCCGCCTGCTGGGCTTTGAAGATGTCAAGCCCGGCGACATCATCACCTGCTACGAGATCGAGGAGGTCAAGCGGACGCTGGACTAACCGGCGGCTCGCGCGGCGATGGTCATCGGCGTGCTCCAGCTCGAGCTGCAAGTCCCCGGGGCCACCAGCCTGAAGGACAAACGCAGGATCGTCCGCTCGCTGAAGGACCGGCTCCACCGCGAGCACCAAGTCTCCGTCGCCGAGACGGGCACGCTGGACAGCCTGACGACCGCGACCCTCGGTGTGGTCCTCGCCGCCTCGGACGTCAAGCCCTGCCAGTCCACCCTCGACCGCATCCTCGACAAGCTTCGGCACGGTGACGGCTACCGCCTCGTGAACCAGCAGACCCAGATCCTCACCGGGGCGTAAACGCCTGAATCGCCTGCCCCGTTTTCCCGCCAGACCTATGAGCCAACGCGTCAAACAAGTCGAGTCCACGCTGCACCGGGCCGTTGCCGAGGTGCTCCAGCGTGAGATCAGCGACCCCCGCATCCGGGGCATGGTGTCGGTCACCCGCGTCAAGGTCAGCCCCGACTTGAAGGACGCCACGGTGTTCGTGTCGGTCCTGCCCGACGACGTGGCGACCCTGACCTTGAAAGGCCTGCGTCACGCGACCCGGCATGTGCAGTCGGGGCTCCGCAAGCGCTTGGCCCAGCGTGTGGTGCCGCACCTGACGTTTGAGCTGGACGCGTCGATCAAGCGGCAGGCGGAGATCTTCACGGAGATCAACCAGGCTATGGACCGCACCGGCCGGGAAGACGAGGACGAAACCCAGACCGATCCCGAAACCGAACCCGAGAACGGGGCGGAGAACGACCACGAGTAACACACGTTCGGCTGCCTCAGCCGACGCGGGAACCCAAGATGAAACTCAACGCGACCCAAACCAAAAAGCTCACGACCATCATCAACAAGGCCAAGCGGGCCTACAAGCCCGAGACGCCGCCGGCACGCAACCCCGTGGCGCAGATGATCGTCAGCTTCCTGACCTGGGAGTCCAAGACCGATGCCGCCGAGTCCGCCTTCGGCCGGATGATGGCCGAGGTCGTGGACATCAACGAGCTCCGCGTTTCTTCCGAAGCCGACCTGCGGGCGTGGATCGGTGCGGATTACCCGATGCTGGAAGAGCGTGTCGCGCGGATGCGGGAAGCGTTGTTTGCGGTCTTCAACCGTGAGCATGCGGTGGAGATGCGTTCGGTGACGAGCAAGGGCAAGAAGGACCAGAAGCAGTATCTGGACACCCTGCCGGGCATGCTGCCTTACGTCTCGGCCCAGACGATGCTGCTGGCGTTTGGCGGGCACGCGGTGCCGGTCGACAGCCGGCTGGCGGGCCTGATCGCCTCGGAACTCAGTTTAGACGAAGACGAAATTGATCTGGTCGAGCTTGAATCGCTTCTGACCCGTACCATCAAGGCCGCCGACGGCTTGGAGTCGCACCTGGCGTTGCAAGCCTGGGCCGACAAGAAGGGCAAGTCTTCCTTGAACGCCAAGCCAGCGGCCAAGAAGACCCCCGCCAAGAAGACCACCAAGAAGCCGGCGGCAAGCAAGACGAGCAAGACGACCAAGAAGAAGGTCGCGAAGAAGACCACCAAGAAGAAGGTCGCCAAGAAGACCACGAAGAAGAAAACGACCACCAAGAAAACCACCCGGAAGAAGACCGCCTCGCGGAAGAAAAAGTAATCGCCGCTCCGGAACGCTTCCCGCTTAAAAAGTATTGCCATGACCCCATTGACCGCTCAACCTGATGTGCTGCGGATCGGCATCCCTAAAGGGAGCCTGCAAGAACCGACGATCGACCTGTTCGCCCGCGCGGGCTACCGCATTGATGTCTCCAGCCGAAGCTACTACCCGCAGATCGACGACGACAAAGCGTCCTGTGTGATGTTCCGCTCCCAGGAGATGTCCCGCTACGTCGAAGACGGCGTGATCGACATCGGCATCTGCGGCCACGACTGGGTGGTCGAGAACGGCAGCGATGTGCACGAAGTCTGTGAGCTGGCCTACTCCCGCGCAACGAGCAACCCCGCCAAGTGGGTGCTCGCGGTGCCCGAAGAGTCCGGCATCACCAAGCCCGAAGAGCTGGCCGGCGGCATCGTCGCGACCGAGCTCCTGGGCACCGTGCAGAAGTACTTCCAGGACAAAGGCGTTGACGTCAAGGTCGAGTTCTCTTGGGGTGCCACCGAAGTCAAAGCCCGGCTGATCGACGGCATCGTCGACATCACCGAAACCGGCTCGTCGCTCCGCGCGAACAAGCTGCGGGTGATCGATACGATCCTGACTTCGACGACCCGGCTGATTGCCAACAAAGACGCCTGGGCGGACCCTAAGAAGCGGGAGCGCATCGAGGACTTGGTGGTGCTGCTGCAGGGCGCGATCGAGGCGCGGGACAAGGTCGGGCTGAAGATGAACGTGCCCCGGGCCTCGCTGGACGAGGTGCTGAAGCTGCTGCCCGCCGCCCAGTCGCCGACGGTGAACGAGCTGAAGGACTCGGAATGGGTCGCGGTGGAAGTGATTGTGGACCGCCGGGTCGAGCGGGAACTGGTGCCGGCGTTGCGTCGGGCGGGGGCGACGGCGATCTTCTCGTATGCTTTGAATAAGGTTGTGGGTTAAGCCGACGTTTCACCACGGAGCTTTTGGTATGGGGTCAGCCTGCCGGCGTTGGGATTGGCTGAGGGCAACGGTGTTGGCGTGCGGCTTTGGTAGCCTGAGTGTGGGGTGTGTCGCGGGGCAGGAGGGCATCGCGGCGGGCGTGGCGGTGGCGCCCGCCGGTGAGGTTGTGGCTCCGCCGGGGGTGCTGGCGGATGTGCGTTTGACCCCGCCGGAAGACCCGGACGCCCTGGCGACGCTCGAGGAAGTGCTGGCGTCGCTGGACGATTCCGCTTATGCGTTTGAGGCGAGCGAGACCGAGCTGGCGGGGGTGACCACACGGGAGTCGATGCTGGACTACGCCCGGGGGCGGTACGCGTGGCGGTCTTCGCAGAACGTCGATGCGGTGCGGTATCTGGAGCGTAGCCGGGCGATCGACGGCGGGGCGGCGTACATCCACCGTATCTTGGGGCTGCTGTATGCCGAGAGCGGGTCCTCGGCCCGGGCGATGTTCCACCTGCAGCGAGCTTTGGCGGACAACCCGGACGACGCGGCAGCGCTGTACGTCTACGCCCGGCTGCGGGCGTCCTTGCCGGAACATGATCCGACGGAGACCGTCGCGTTGCTCGGCCGGGCACAGGCGTTGCTGGCGGACAAGACCGCCTCTCCGGTCGGTGTGTTGATCCGGCATCAGCTGGCGATCGAGTTGGAGGCGATGGGCCGGCCGGCGGCGGCGTACGAACAGATGGAAACGTTCATGCGTTCGGCGCGTCGGTTCTCACGTCGGGACGACTTTGTCGGCCTGTTGGCGCAGCTGGACCAGAGGCGGGCGGTGTCGTGGGTTCGGCTGGGCGATCTGGCGCTGCAGCTGGATCGGCCGCTGACCGCGGTTGCGGCGTACGAGAAGGCAGCGCAGGCGGGCACGGGGCTGCTTGGGTTGTCGGGGCGGCCGGAGCTCACCGCCCGGGTGGTGTACGCGCTGGTTCGGCTTGAGCAGACGGAGCTCGCCTCGACGCTGGTCCTGGAAACGCTGCAAGAAGACGGCGAGCGGGCGCAGGCGCTCGTCGGCCTGCCCGCGTGGCTGATGACCACGGGCCAGGTGGACGGCCGACGGCTCCGGAATCGTGTCGAGGCGTTGTACGAGTCAGACCCCCGCAGCGCGACGGTCTTGGCCTGGGCGGGGTTGCTTTCGGCTGACGAAGGCTTGGCGGTGCTGGCGGCGTACCTGGATGAACAGCCCGGGGACGCGGCGGTGTACCAGACCTGGCTTGAGGTGACCGATCAAGTGTGGGCCCACCCGTCGCGGGCGCAGGCGGTGGTCGCACACACCGCGCGTTGGATCGTCGGGGACGCGTCCCGTGCGCGGCAGTACGTGACGCGGATGCTCGGGGTGTTTGCCGACCCCGCCGAGCTGGCGGAAGCGGTGCAGCCGGATGAAGGAGAAGCTCTGGAATTGGTGCTGCGGGCCTCGGCGTGGGACGCGGCGGGGGCGCTGGACCGGGCGCTGGTTGACGTGCGTCAGGCGGCGGCGTGGGCGCCCGAGGATGTGTATGTGCAGTCGGTGCTGCTGGCGGTGCTGGCCAAGTCCGGGCAGTTGGCCGAGGCCGAGTCCGCGGCGGATGCGTTGGCGGACGAGTCAGACGTGGAGCTGCGTTACCTGCGGGCGCGGGTCTATGCCGCGTCGACCCGGATGGCCGACGCGTTGGCGGTGCTGGACGGCGTGGTGACGGACCGCCCCGATGCGCTGGAACCGATGCTGCTGAAAGCACAGGTCGAAGCGAGCCTGGATGACCTGCAGGCTGCAGAAGCGACGTTGCTGGACGCGCTGAACCGTTTCTCGCGTGACGCCCGGGTGTATGAAGCGTTGTTTGGGTTGTACGACGCGCAGGATGAGAACCAACGGCCTCGGATCGCCGAAGCCAACGCCAAGAAGAACCGGTTGTTTCTCCGGGCGTTGCGGGATGTGCCCGGCGCACGGGTGACACGGCTGGAACGGGCGCGGCGGGCGGTGCGTTCGGGGCAGGTTGTGCAGGCCGAGGGCTTTTTGAACGGCTTGCTGGCGGATCAGCCCGGCGATTTAGATGCACTGGGGATGATGATCGAGCTGCTCTGGCGGACCGATCGACAGGCGGAGGCGCTGGACTGGACCGAGCGGGGGCTGGTGTTGTATCCGCAGAGTGCTGCGTTGCTGGGTTTGGCGGGGCGGATGTACGCCGAGACGGGGGATGAAGCGCGTTGGTTTGAGGTGAATCAGCAGCGGCTGTTGCTGATGCCGGCGGGGGCGGAACGGGCGACCGCGTTGGCGGGGTTTTATGTCTCGGCCGACCGAGAAGCGCTGGCGTGGGAGGTGATAGATCAGGCGTTAAGCGACGGGGAGCCCATCGCGGAGCCCGGGGGCCTGATGCGGGTGGCGTTTGGTTTGATGGAATCCGAAACCGATGCTGAGGCGAGCCTGGCGCGTTTGGCGGCGTGGGGCGAACGCTATCCCGAGGCGGCGGATTCGATCGCCTTTACCCGGGCGCGTCTGCTGGACCTGTCCGGGCGGTGGGATGAAGCCGAGGCCGAGTTGGAAGCGCTGGTCGAGCGAGCGCCCGAGGGTGTGATCTGGCTGAACTATCTGGGCTATGGCTGGACGCTTCGGCATACGCGGCTGGACGAGGCGGTGGTCCTCCTGGAGCGGGCGGTCATGCTGACCGGGGGCACCGATGGAAACCTGTTGGATTCGTTGGGGTGGTGCTACTACAAGCTGGGGCGGATCGAAGAAGCGGTTGCTCAACTGCGTCGGGCGGACGCGGCGATGACGCACCCGCTGTTGAAAGAACACCTGGGCGATGCGCTGTACCGGCGGGGGCGCGCGACGCTGGCGGCGCGGGCGTGGGCCGATGCGTTGGCGTTGTTGGCGACTTTGCCGCCCCAGGCGGATGTGGAGATGGAAGGGATGGGCCCGCGTTTGCGGCAGAAGATTCAGGCGGTGGAAGCCGGCGAGGAACCGGGGGTTTCGCCCTTGGCCAGCGAGGGCGAGCCGGGGCTGGATTTTGCGGTGGACCGCTTGTCGGGTGCTGCGGCGGCCCCTGCGGAATGAGCCTTGTTTTTGCAGGGTTTTCGGGCGTTTTGAGGGGGGTGTCGATGGGGGTGAGTCGGTGGTGCGTGCAGGCGAATTTTGGTAGAATGTGTTGTCTGTTTGGCCGCCGTCCGGCGTGCCGAGTAGGCGTGGGGTTGAGCCCGTTGGGCAGGGTATGAGGCCGGCGATTGTCGCGGGCCGATCGGTTCAATCAAGGGCTGACGCACAGACACCAAAATGGAAGAGACCCCGGGAATGGATGAACGGGACGTGAACACGCCGGAGAACGAGGCGGCCGGGGCCGAGTACTCCGAAGACAGCATCTCGGTGCTGGAGGGGTTGGAAGCCGTGCGGAAGCGCCCGGCGATGTACGTCGGCGGCACGGACGCGCGGGGCTTGCACCACCTGGTGTGGGAGGTCGTGGACAACGCGATTGACGAGGCGTTGGCGGGGCACTGCGATGAGATCGCGGTGGTGCTGAACGCCGATGACTCGGTGACGGTGATTGACAACGGCCGGGGTATTCCGGTTGGGCCTTACACGAAGACCGACGACCCTAAGCTCAAGGGCAAGCCGACGGTCGAGATCGTGATGACGATCCTGCACGCCGGAGGCAAGTTCGACAACAACTCTTACAAGGTGTCCGGTGGGCTGCACGGCGTGGGCGTGTCCTGTGTCAACGCGCTGGCGGAGTGGCTGGAGGTCGAGGTCGCGCGTGATGGCAAGCTGCACACGATCGAGTTTGCCCGGGGTGAGGTGGCCGAGCCGTTGCGGGTCTTGGGGCCCAAGGACAAGACCGGTACGAAGATCAGCTGGCGGCCGGACCCGGAGATCTTCGGCGACCTGAAGCATGACTACAACACCGTCGCGACCCGCCTGCGGGAACGGGCGTACCTGAACCCCGGCATCACGCTGTCGATCACCGACGCGCGGGTCGAAGCCGAGCAGGGCGAGAAGCGCGAGGTCTTCCGTTTTGACGAGGGGATCGTGGCGATGGTCCGCGACCTCAACGAGGGCAAGACCGCGGTGTCCCCGGCGATCAGCGTGACCGCCAGTAGCGACGACGAGCGGATGTCGGTCGACGTGGCGCTGCAGTACGTGGACACGTACAACGAGCTGGTCACCTGCTTTGCCAACAACATCAACACGCCCGACGGCGGGACGCACCTGTCGGGCTTCAAGACCGCGCTGACCCGCACACTCAACAACTACGCCAAGCAGTCCGGTGTGCTTAAAAGCAACAACACCGCGCTCTCGGGCGACGACTGGCGCGAAGGCCTCGTCGCGGTGATCTCTGTGAAGATCCCCGACCCGCAGTTTGAAGGCCAGACCAAAGGCAAGCTCCTGAACCCCGAAGTTGATGGACTCGTCAGCTCGGCGGTGGGCGAAGCGTTGTCGACCTGGTGTGAAGAAAACCCCTCGGACGCCAAGCGCATCTGCCAGAAGGCGGTCATGGCGGCACAGGCGCGCGAGGCGGCGCGGAAGGCCCGTGAGCTGACCCGCCGTAAGGGCGCGCTGGATTCGGGCGGCCTGCCGGGCAAGCTGTATGACTGCACCAGCAAGAACGTCGAGGAGAGCGAGCTGTTCCTCGTCGAGGGTGATTCGGCCGGCGGCTCGGCCAAGGGCGGACGCGACCACCGCACGCAGGCCATCCTGCCTTTGCGCGGCAAGATCCTGAACGTTGAAAAGGCCCGGCTGGACAAGATCCTGGGCTTCGAAGAAATCCGGGCGATCATCCAGGCGCTGAACTGCGGCATCGGGGCGGACGACTTCGATCTGGAGAAGCTGCGTTACGGCAAGGTCATCATCATGACCGACGCCGACGTCGACGGCAGCCACATCCGCACGCTGCTGCTGACGTTCTTCTTTCGGCAGATGCCCGAGCTGGTGAAGCAGGGCAAGGTCTACATCGCCCAGCCGCCGCTGTACCAGACGATCCGGGGCAAGCAGAGCGAGTACGTTCTGAACGAGAAGCGGATGGACGAAGTGCTCACCGAACTCGGCCTGGGCGCGGGCGCTCTGCTCGTGAAGCAGGATGAGCAGGGCCAGGCGATCGGCGAGGTGGTGGGCGAAGACCTGGCCAAGCTGTTGCAGGTGGTGAGCAAGGTCGACGAACGCGTCACGACGCTGCACCGCCGGGGCGTGTCGCTGACCGAATTGCTGCGCGTCCGCGGGGAAGACCCCAAGGGCGAGTCGCGTTTGCCCCGGGTGCGCCTGAGCGTGCCACGCGGAAACAACGGCGACACGGTCGGCGGCGAGCACTACTTCTGGTCCGAAGCCGACGAGCAGGCGTTCTGTGAGCAGCACAGCCTGGCGGTGGACGACCCGGAACTCGACCGGGTGCTGGGCGGCGATGATGAGGAGGTCGCCCGCCGGGCGACCCGCACCGAACTGCACGGCGTCAAAGACCTGGACAAGCAATCGGCGGCTTTGGCTGAGTTTGCCGGCGAGCACGCGCTGACGCTGGCCGATTACGCGGTGGTCCGCGAGCGCAGCGTCACCGGCGAGCTGACGCCCTCGCGCTTCGTGCTGAAGTACCAGGACGGCAAGGGCAAGCCCCACGATCTGGAGCTGGACAACTTGGCGGCTTTGGTCGGCGGGGTGCACGAGGTCGGCCGATCCGGCATGGAGGTTAAACGCTTCAAGGGGCTGGGCGAGATGGACCCCGAGCAGCTCTGGGAGACGACGATGGACCCGTCGACCCGGCAGCTTCTGCGGGTGACCTGGGATGCCGCCAGCGAAGCGGAGAAGCTCTTCAGCGTGCTGATGGGCGAGGATGTCGAGCCCCGGCGGAAGTACATCGAAGATCACGCGCTGGATGTGAAGAACCTGGACGTGTAATACACCCAGGCTTGGCAGCAAAAACCTCTGGGGCGATAGCCTTGGCTCTGTTATGTTGAAACAGAGACGTGGCGTTCTCTTTGCAATCTTTGGTCTGGGTGGTTGGTTTTGTGAGCAACCCATGGCAGTCATCAACTTCGGCTCGTTGAACGTGGACTACGTGTACCGCCTGCCGGAGGTGGTGCAGCCCGGGCAGACGCTGGCGGCGCTCGGCCGGGAGATGTTCGCGGGGGGCAAGGGCCTGAACCAATCCGTGGCGTTGGCGCGGGCCGGGGTTTCGGTGCAGCACATCGGGCGGATCGGGGCAGACGGCGGCTGGCTGCGCGACACGCTGGCGGAGGCGGGGGTGGACGTATCGGGGGTTGCGGTCTGCCCGACCCACGCCACGGGGCACGCGGTGGTGCAGGTCAGCGCCCAGGGTGAGAACGCGATCATCGTGTACGGCGGGGCGAATCGGCACTTGGAGCTGGCGCAGGTCGGGCAGGGGCTCAAGCAGGCTGGGCCCGGGGACTGGGTGCTGCTGCAGAACGAAACCAACGCACTGCCTGCGATCGTCGCGACCGCGAAGGCCAAGGGCGCGAGTGTCTGTTACAACCCGTCGCCGACGAACGAAGATGCGCTGGAAGTCTCGCTGGATCAGGTCGATCTGCTTGTGGTGAACCTGTCCGAAGCCCGGGCGTTGGCGGGGGATCAGGCTGCGGACCCCGACTCGCCGGATGCGTTGATCCACGCGATTCAGGCGATGGGGCCCGACCATGTGGTGTTGACGCTGGGGGCGTTGGGCGCGTTGCACTTTGACGGCATCAACTACGAGCACGCGGCCCCGCCGGGCGTCAAGGCGTCGGACACGACCGCAGCGGGGGATTGCTTCCTAGGCTACTTCCTGGCGGGCGTGGTCGACGGGCTGGGTGCGCAGGCCAACCTGGAACGGGCATGCGCTGCGGCGGCGCTGAGCGCGACCCGCGCCGGGGCCTGCGGCAGCATCCCCAAGCCTCAGGAGGTCACGTCGCTGATGCAACCTGTACGGTGAGCGGGCGGGTGATCTCGTCCTTTGGCTTCATGTACTCGACGGCTTCGACGATCGTTTCCAGCCCGACGAACCAGAGGTTCTCCGGGTCGGACAACGCGGTCATGGAGTACTCCCAGGTCGCTTCTTCCAGGTGCTGCCAGATGGGTTCGCCCAGCGATTGGGCGTCGACCACGCGCATGACGCCGAGGACCTTGACGACCTCGTCGTAGCGGGGGTCGGCGTAGAGCCAGCAGACTTTGTGGTGGGTCAGCAGGTGGTCGAGTTTCCGGCCGTTGCGCGCGGCGATCGAGTACAGCCGGGTCAGGCCATCATCGCTGGGCATCGCGCCCATGTACCGGGAGTGGGGCTGATCCTGCGCGTCGATGGTTGTGAGCGTGCCTACGAAGCGGTCGAGAATCAGTTTTCGACTGGCTTGCAGGATCTGTTCGTCCGTGAGGTCGGGCATCAATACCTCCCTTAAATGGCATCAGACTAAGCTTCATATACGCTACCGTCTCACGCGACCCCGAACGAGGCTTATTCTCATGACTGGACGGATTCAAACTTCGGCTTACGGCACGCACCCCGAGTACGGGCCGGTCACGCTCTACACGCTGACGAATGATCAGGGCATGGTCGCGTCCTGCACGGATTTCGGCGCAATCCTCTGTGGCCTGCTGGTGCCCGACCGTGACGGCGTGCTGGGAGATGTGACGCTGGGGTGTGACACGCTGGAGCAGTGGATCGCCGATCAGCAGCACCTGGGCGCGAACGCCGGGCGCTGCGCCAACCGGATCGCCGACGGCCGGTTTGAACTCGATGGGCAGACTTACCAACTGGCCAAGAACAACCCGCCTAACCATCTGCACGGCGGCGTGGAAGGCTTCAACAAAAAACTATGGACCGGCGAAGCCTTCGAAGAGCACGACGCGATCGGCGTGCGGTTTCAATACGTCAGCCCCGCCGGCGAAGAGGGGTACCCCGGCACGCTCTGGGCGACCGTCACGTATCGGCTGACCGACGCCAACGAGCTCAAGGTCCGCTTCAAAGCCACCTGCGATGCCGCGACCGTTGTGAATCTCGTGCACCACAGCTACTGGAATCTGGCGGCGGACCCGACGCAGACCGTGCGCGACCACGAGCTCACGGTCCACGCTGAAACCCTGCTGAAGAAAACCGACACCAACGTGCCGACGGGCCAACGCCTGCAGGTCGCCGACACGGCGGGCGGGGTGTTTGATTTTCGCCAGCCCCGCCGGATCGGCGACGCGATCGACTCGCCGGTGATGGCGTCGGACAAGGGATACGACCACTGTTTCGTTGTCGACGGCGAGCCTTTTGCGATGCGCCCCGTCGCGGTGTTGAAAGACCCGGGCTCGGGGCGGGTGATGACGCTCTCCGCCGATCAGCCGGGCGTGCATGTCTACACCGGCAACTTCTTAAGCAGCGATCTCATCGGCAAGGGCAACGTCCCGCTCTGTCAGCACGGCGGCGTCTGCCTGGAAACCGAGCACTTCCCCGATGCGATCAATCACGCCGACTTCCCGTCCCCGGTGATCCGCCCGGGCCTGGTGTACCGCCACGAGATGGTGCACGCATTCTCGGCGGAATGATTCAGAGCCACGCGATCGCACAAACGGCAGCGCCTTGCAGCAGCATCGTGCCGTCGACGTAAAGCAGGTAGTACGTTTCGGTTTGGCGTGGGTTCAGACGGGCGGTCAGCCCCGCGAGCAGGCCCGCCGGGATCAACAGCGCCAGCCGGGCCTCCAGCGGGTAGGGGTGCTGCAGCACCAGCCCGGCAAAACCCAACAGGGCAAGCAGGATCGTGAGCTTCGTCAGGGGCAGCCCCAGGATCAAAGGCAGCGTGCGGATGCGGTCGGCTTTGTCCCGTTTCATGTCCCGCACATCAAACGGGATCGCCGCGGCGAGGACGAACAAAAAACGCTCGATCGAAAGCCGCAGCGCGTCCTCATGCGACGCACCCAAATCCAGCGCGGGCACGGCGGCGGTGATCAGCGCCCACGCCAGCGCGACGAGGAAGGCCTTGGCGGCGAACAGGTCTTTGAGCCGGCGTCGCCCGGGGAGGATCGGCAGGATGTACCCCGCGGTGACGAGCCCCGCGACCGCCATGGCCGGGTAGGTCCGGCGGGACAGCGAGAGGGCAAACCCCAGCGCCAGCAGAAGCGCCACGCCGCCCAGCAGCGCGAGCGCCCGGCGGTGACGCGCGATCCAGCGCGGCCGATCGCTGCGGCCCGTCGGCTTGTCCAGCAGCCGATCCGCAGCGTAGACCGCCAACGTGCCGAAGCACGCCAACCCGACCGATGCGTCCAGCCGGGGCGAAGCGCCATCACGCAACAGCGGCGCGGTCGCTGCGGTCAGGCTTGCTGCGGCCAGGGCGACGAAGGCATTGGAGTACAGCAGGGCTTGCCGCATCACGCCAGCCTATCAACCGCTCGGTCGGCCGGACTAATCGGTGGCCGAGGCGGGCTTGGGTTTCTTCACCACGGCCGCGGGAATCAGCCCGGCGATGAAGAAGCCGATGATCCGATCTAATGCGCCGACGATGGTGTAGTCCTGGGGCGCGTAGAACCAGTTCCAGAGGTTCGCATCGGCCGAGAGCGCGGCGACGACGCCCAACGCGGTGGCAAACAAGATGCGCTGGAAGAATCCGGGCACCACCACCATCTGCATCATCCCCGCCAGCAGCACGCCGATCAGGATTGAGATCCCGGCGCCCTTGGCCATCAGCGTCGGTGACATCGGGTCGCCCGGCGCGGGGTGGAAGATCAGCAGGCCAAAGCCTTGCTCGTGCTGCTGGGTGTACTCAGCCATCGCGTCCTGATCGGACATGTCCGAGACGGGTTCGGGCCAGAGGTAGACGCCGGGCTCGGTCGCGCCCATCGCGCGGACGGTCTCGTTGACGGTTTCAGGGGGTTCGAGAAACCGCAGCGTTGCCTGGTGCCAAGGGAGCATGCCCCAGGAGACCCAGCCCCAGATGAACAAGGCGATGCCCCCAGCCAGGCCGGCGATTAAGGTGCGGATCATGGAATGTTCCTCGGTGAATGTTGAGTGCCCACGCCTAGTGTGACGACACAAACGCCAAACGCCAAGCCGGTTCAACACAAACCATGAGGCTTGTTAAACACTGCGGCAACGGGCGGGCGGGGTTGAGCGGAGCGCCGGTCGCTTGTAAAACGGGGCGATGTCTAAAAACATTGGAATTTTAACGTCGGGCGGCGATTGCCCGGGACTCAACGCCGCGATCCGTGCGGTCGGCAAAGCCGGCATGCACGCCGAAGGCATCAACCTGATCGGTTTCAAGGACGGGTTCCGTGGCCTGATGCAAGACCGCTTCATGCGCCTGGAAGACCGCATGCTCTCGGGCATCCTCACGATGGGCGGCACGATCTTGGGCACCAGTCGCGACAAGCCCAACAAGATGCCGGTCGGCGGCAAGACGCTGGACATGACCGATGTCATGGTCGAGACCTACAAGAAGCACCAACTGGAATGCCTCGTCTGCCTCGGCGGGGGCGGCACGCAGAAGAACGCCAAGCTGCTGATGGAGAAGGGGCTCAACATCGTGACGCTGCCCAAGACGATCGACAACGACGTCGCGGTCACGGACGTGACGTTCGGGTTTGACACCGCGTTGGGGATTGCGACCGACGCGATCGACAAGCTGCACTCCACCGCGACGAGCCATAACCGGATCATCGTCGTGGAGATCATGGGCCACCGCGCCGGCTGGCTGGCGCTGGGGGCGGGGATCGCGGGCGGGGCGGACGTGGTGCTGTTGCCGGAGATCCCTTATTCGGTGGAGAAGGTCGCCGAGGCGATCAATCGGCGGACGCGCGAGGGCAAGAACTTCTCGATCGTGGCGGTCGCTGAGGGCGCGATGAACACCGCCGACGCCGCGGCGTTCGATGCGGTGCGGACGGAGAAGGAATCGGCCGCCGACAAGGAGACCCGCAAGGCCGCCAAAGAGAAGCTGCGGGCGATGGATGCCGCTCATGAGAACAGCACATTGCGGTTGACCGAGCAGCTGGAGGCGCAGACGGGGATGGAATCCCGCATGACGATCCTCGGCCACCTGCAACGCGGCGGCACCCCCTCTGCGGCGGACCGCCTGCTGGCGACCCGTCTGGGCACCGCGGCGTCCGACGCGATCATGGCCAACCGCTTCGGCGTGATGATCGCAGCCCAGGGCCAGAGCGCGGTCCCCGTCCCGTTGGAAGACGTCGCCGGCAATCGTAAGACCGTGCCGCTGGACCACCCGATGATCGTCACCGCCAAACAGGTCGGCACCAGCTTCGGCGACGTGTGAGCCTTAGCGCTCAGCCAGGATGTCCCAGATCATCTGTTGCTGGGGGTTGTTGGAAGGGTCCAGACCCACGCACTGGCTCAGCGGCTCGTCGAACTTTTCGCGTTCTACCCAGCGGATCGCCGAGTCGCCGAACAGCACGTGGACGCCGTCGATATGGCGGGAATCCACGCGATCGGGGAGCCCGACCCCATCGGCCAGCACGGGCTTAGCCGCCAGGTCGGTCAGGCGGGGCAGCTCGGTGGGGTTGGCGGAGAAGCCCCAGTCCAGGAACGGTGCCGAGGCGTAGCCGCCTTGCACGTTCTGGCCGGGCGTGCCGGGCGGCCAGGGGTTGTCCGGCGTGTTGTAGGACTGGCCGTCCGCCGTTTCCGCGGGGCAGTAGTACGCCTCGGGGCTGTCCATCAAACCGGCTTCATACAGCTTGCCAAACAGCACGAAGCTGCCGCTGCCAAAACCCGAGTAGACCATCGTGTTCCACTGGTACCGCCTGCCGCGGTAGCCCAGGGGCACGTGGTCGTCCTCGTTGATCGCATAGCTGTGGAGCATCTGATGCACGCTCCGCAGGTTGGCCTGGCATTTCGTGCGGACGGACATCTCCCGGGCGCTGGACAGCGTGGGGAGCAGGATGCCGACCAGCAGTGCGATGATCGAGATCGTCACCAGCAGTTCGATCAGCGTGAAACCACAAGGCACACCGGGCTGGCCGATGCGGCGGGCGTGGGCGTACCATGAGGAGCTTGTTCGGCGGCGCATGCTGAACCATAGGCTCCCACCGCGTTGAGTCAATCGATTCACGCAGCAGGCTCAACGTATGACCACCCCCCAACGTGAACGACTCGACGGCCTGCTGGCCAAGGCCCGCGCGCTGCCCCGCGTGCCGGGGGTGTACTTGATGAAAGACGACAAGGGGCGGGTGATCTACGTCGGCAAGGCGTCCAACCTGCCGGACCGGGTGTCCAGCTACTTTGTGCCCTCGGCGGACCTGGGGTTCAACAAGCAGAAGCTGCTGGATGTGGTCGAGGACTTTGAAGTCGTCGAATGCGAGGGCGAGTGGGAGGCGTTGCTGGCGGAGAACCGGCTGATCAAGGACCTCAAGCCGCGGTTCAACGTCAAGCTGGTGGATGACAAGACGTATCCGTACCTCGTGATCACGATGCGCGATGATTACCCCGGCGTGTTCGTGACCCGCGAGCCCGCCGCCGAGGCGTACAAGGGCGCGAAGGTCTTTGGCCCGTTTGCGTCGGCGTCGGCACTGCGCGAGGCGGTGCAGCTGATGCAGCGTGTGTTCCAGTTCCGGACCTGCACGCTGGACATCCGGGACGACGACCTCAGCCGACGTCACTTTCGCCCCTGCCTGCTGCACCCGATTAAGCAGTGCACCGCGCCGTGTGCGATGAAGATCAGCCAAGAGGCGTACGCCCGGGACATCCAGCGTTTCGCACGGTTCCTGGACTCCAAGCGGTCCGTGGTGCTGCGGGAGATGCGGCAGGAGATGCAGGCAGCGGCCGAGGCGATGGACTACGAGAAGGCCGCGGTGCTGCGGGACCAGATTAGCGCGATCGAGAAGCTCGACGAGCGAGGCAAACGCAGCGACGGCTGGCAGCCGGAAACCGAGAGCCTGTACGTCGACCCCAAGAAGGGCACCGAGAGCCTGCAGCGGACGCTGGGGCTGGAGTCGCCGATCCGCTGCATCGAGGGGTTTGACATCGCCCACCTGCAGGGCAACGAGACGGTTGCGAGCAAGGTCTGTTTTATCGACGGCCGCCCGCTGAAGAACGAGTACCGCCGATACAAGATCAAGTCGGTCACGAACGACGACTACATGGCGATGCGTGAGGTGATCAGCCGACGCTACCGCGACGCGGGGCAGGGGCACGAGCTGTACCCGGACGTGATCCTGATCGACGGCGGGCTGGGTCAGCTGCACGCGGCCCAGGAAGCGTTTGCGGAGCTGGATGTCAGGCCGCCGATGGTCATCAGCCTGGCGAAGAAGGAAGAGTTGATTTACGTGCAGGCCCGGACCGAGCCGGTGAAGCTCGGGCGCGAGAACCTGGGGCTGAAGCTCTGCCAGCACATCCGGGATGAAGCCCACCGGTTCGCGCAGCACTACCACCACGTGCTGCGGCGCAAGCGTGTCATGGGGGAGGACTGAAGGTGAGTGTTGGCCTGTTGTACGACGACTGTTTCCTGCTGCATGACACCGGGCTGCAGCACCCCGAGCGGCAAGCCCGGCTGCGGGCGATCCGGGAGGTGCTGGAAGCAAAGGGGTACTGGTCGCGGATGCAGCCGATCGCGTTTGATGCGGCGTCGGCGGACGCGCTGGCGCGGCTGCATGATGCGGACTACGTGCGCCAAGTGGAGCAGGCCAGCGCACAGGGTGTGCAATGGATCGACACCCCCGAGTGCCCGGTCTCGTCGGGCACCAGCCACGCGGCGATGCGTGCTGCGGGCGCCGCGATCCAAGCGGCGGACGCGGTGGCCCAAGCCGACGTGCAGCAGGCGTTCGTATTGTCCCGCCCGCCGGGGCACCATGCCGAGCACGCCAAAGCGATGGGGTTCTGCTACCTGGGGAACGCCGCGCTGGCCGCCGACCATTTCATCCATGCCCACGGGCTGTCGCGGGTCGCGGTGATCGACTTTGATGTGCATCACGGGAACGGCACGCAGCAGCTCTTGGAAGACCGTGCTGATGTGCTGGTGGTGTCGATGCACCAGGACCCGGCCACGCTTTGGCCGGGCACGGGGTTCGCGGAAGAGATCGGCATTGGGGCGGGCCAGGGGTACACGCTGAACGTGCCGATGCGGCCGGGCTCGGGGGATGCCGAGTACGCTCGGGCGTGGGATGAAGTGGTTGAGCCGAAGGTTGCCGCGTTTTCTCCGGAGGCGTTGGTGGTGTCGGCGGGATTTGACGCCGCGGCGGCGGACCCGCTGGCGGGGATGCAGATGAGCACCGCGGGGTTTGTGCAGTTGGCCGACCGGGTGGCGTCGTTGGCCGACCGTTTCTGTGGTGGGCGGGTGGTGGTTGTGCTCGAGGGCGGGTACGACCTGGAGGCGTTGTCCCAGGGCATGGCTGGGTGCGTCGGGGTGTGGTTGGGTGGCGTATGATGCCGCGATGGCGAGCGTGCAGAAGAAGCTGGAAGAGGGGCGAGCGGTCTGGTTTGAAGACGGGCTCCGCTTTGCGTGTACGCAGTGCGGCGACTGCTGCACGGGCCCGCCGGGGTACGTGTGGTATGACGAGGCAGAAGGCCGGGCGATGGCCGAGGCGTTGGGCATGAGCCCGGCCGAGTTTGAAGCGAATTACACGGAAGTGAAGCACGGCCGCCGCTCGCTGGCGGAGGTGAAACGGGAGGGTCTGTACGACTGTGTGTTCCTGGAACGGCAGTCGGACGGGCGGATGACGTGCTCGGTGTACGACGCCCGGCCGATGCAGTGCCGGACCTGGCCGTTCTGGGAGAGCAACTTGAAAAGCCAGGGGGCCTGGCGTCGCGCGGCGAGCCATTGCCCGGGGATGAAGGCCGGCGGCGCGGGCGAGGAAGCGAAGGGCGCGTTCGTGCCGGTGGAGGCGATTCTGGAGCGGCTGAAGCAGAACCCCAAGGGGCTTTGAGGGTGGGCATGAAGCCGAGCGACACAGACTGGCAGGCGTGGTACGACGCGGCGGGCGAGGCGCGGGTCGTGGCGGGTTTGCAACAGGTGTTCGGGCAGATCGAACAGGCGATCGCCGAGTTTGGCCCGACCTGCTGGGCCAGCGGCAACTGCTGCAAGTTTGAAAGCTACGGGCACGACCTTTTTGTGACCGGGCTGGAGGTCGCGTGGTTTCTGCGGGAGATGCGTGGGCAAGATACAGCGTCGCCCAAGCCCGAGGGCGCTGATGCGAGGGTGTCGTTGCCGGTGCTGGGTTTGGTCGGGGGGTACAGCGCCGCGGGGGGACTGCCTGATGCGTGTCCGTATCAGGTGGAAGGGTTATGCACCGCCCGCGAGGCTCGGCCAATGGGCTGCCGGGTGTTCTTCTGCCAGGAGGGCACACAGGATTGGCAGAGCGCGTTGTACGAAGCGATGCTCAGCGACCTGCGGGTGCTGCACGATCGGCACGGCTTACCCTACGCCTATCTGGAATGGCGGCGGGGCCTGCGGTGGGGCGGCGAAGCGTTGGCTTAGAGGTAGGCAAGCAACTCTGCGGGGGAATCGATGATCGCGTCCGCGCCGGCGGCTTGAAGCTCATCCGGCCGAAAGCCCCACGCGACGCCGACGGTAAACAGCCCGGCGTTCTGCCCGGTCTGGATATCGACGTTGGTGTCGCCGACAAACACGGCATCGCTTGCTGCTATACCCAGTTCATCCAAGACGTCATGCACCGCCTGGGGATCAGGCTTGGGCGCGGTGTTGGGCTTGTGCCCGCGCACCGCTGCGAAAGGGCGGTCGGGGAAGTGCAGGTCGACGCACGGCTGGGCGTGGTCATGCGGCTTGTTGGTGACCACCGCCATCGCGATCGAGGCGTCGCTGAGCGTCTTCAGCAGTTCGTGGATGCCGGGGTACGGCCGAGTGTGCTCACCCATGTGCTGGGCGTAGTGGGCCAGGTGGAGCTGGGTGGCCTGCGGGGTCAGGTGCTCGTGGCCGGGGCCTAGGGCGTGCTGGATCAGGTAGGGAAGGCCTTGTCCGACGAGATGGTGGAAAGCGTTGCGCGGCTGCGTGGGTCTGCCGAGGGTGGTCAGGGCGTGGTTGCAGGCGTTCGCGAGGTCGTCCAGCGAGTCCAGGAGGGTGCCATCCAGGTCGAATAGGCAGGCGCGTCGGGGCATGGTGGTTCGGTGAGTGGAAGTTGCTGAAACGTTTGGGGCATCGTAACGTTTGTCAGAACGGGGGCGGGATGATGCATTGTTGAATGGAGTATTTATGAGCAGCTCGGAACCGGTGGTGGGGACGGAAGATCAATCAGGGATCGGTCAGGCGTTAGCCAAGATTCCATCGGGGGTGTATGTGCTGACGGCGGCCCACGAGGATCGCCGGATGGGCATGCTGGCGAGCTGGGTGCAGCAGGTCTGCTTCGAGCCGCCGATGGTTATGGTGGCGGTCGCCAAGGGCCGGCCGATCATGCCTTTGATCTCGGAGTCTCGACAGTTTGGCTTGTGCCAGTTGGCGGAGGACGACCGGGCCTTGCGCCGGAAGTTCAGCAGCGAGCCGGACGGGCATGACGACGCGTTTCTGGGCTACGACCTGAAGGAGACGCCGCTGGCGGGGCTGCCGATCCTCCGTCAGGCGTCGTCGTACCTGGCGTGTGAGCTGTCCTGCCATATGGATGTTGAGGGCGACCACGACCTGTTCGTCGGCCTGATCCACGGCGGGGGCGCGGACGAGCGGCCGGCGATGGTCAACCAGCGCGAGAGCGGCTTCAGTTACTGAGGGCTTGTGATCCCAAGTGATCCGTGGCGGGCGGTCAGCTAGAATCTCAGGATGAGCACGCAAACCACGCCGGTCAGCCTGGACGACCCGATCAATCAACAGATTCTTTCAGTCTCTGAAGATCAGATTCAGGGGTTCGTGCGCGACCCGCTGGAACAGATCGCAGCCAAGAGCGGCGTGGGCTTGCCGGTGGTGATCGATCGGCTTCGGGCGATGCTCGAGGCGGGCACGATCCGCCGCATCCGGCAGACGATGATGGCGACGAGCCTCGCGCCCGGGGCGCTGGTGGCCTGGAAGGTCCCGGCCGAAAAACTCCAGTCGGCGTTTGAGTGGATGTTCCAGGAAGACCCGTTCTCCGGGCACGTCGTGATCCGCTCGACCGACCAGCAGACCTCCGGCAGCGAGTACCGCCTGTGGACGACGCTGAAGGTGCCCGTGGGCTACTCGATGGATCAGCACTGTGCGTACCTGATGGCGCAGACCGGCGCGGAGGCGTACAAGCTGTTGCCGGCCAAGAAGCTGTTCGCGCTGGGGGTCGGGCATGTACGTCGCCGTGGGCTGGAGCCGGGGTCGCGGACGGACGAACCCGGGCGGGTGCTGGACACGACGGTGGTCGAGCTGAGCGACCTGGAGTGGCGTGTGCTGACGGCGTTGAAGCGGGAGTTTGAGCCCAGTGAACTGGTGCCCGGGCTTTGGCAGGCGCGGGCCGAAGAAGCGGGGGTCGAGCTCGACGTGTTTTACCAAGTGGCCGAGTCGCTGAACGAGCGGCGGGTGGTGGGGCGGTTCTCGACGTTCCTCGAACACGTCAAGAAACTCAAGGACGGCAAGGTCGTCACCAAGTACAACGCGCTGTTCCACTGGGCGGTGCCTCAGGGCCAGGAACTCGAAGCCGGGATCGAGGTCGCCCGGCATCACTGCATGACCCACGCCTACTGGCGCGAGGGCGGCCCGGCGTTTAAGAACGTCAACATCATGGGGGTGTCCCACGGCCTGGACAAAGACCTCGTGCTCCAGCACAAGGCGGCGATCGACCGGCACCTCGAAGAGGCCGGCATCCCCGTGGGCTACACCAACGTCTTCTGGGGCGGGCGCAGCGAGATCAAGCCCAGCGAGATCAGCCCCGTCGCCTACGAGGCCTGGTGCGCGTCGCGCGGGCTGGACCCTCAGGCGATGCGCTAAGCGGAGCGTGATTCGATCATGACTGACACGCCCGATCCCGCTGCGCCAAAGCCCAAGAAGCCCCCCAAGCCCATCAACGGCAAGCTCCGCTACAAGCTCACGATCGCCTACGACGGCAGCGGCTTCCACGGCTGGCAGAAACAACACCCGCCCGGTGGCCCGCCGTTACGCACCGTGCAGGGGGTCGTCGAGGACGCCATCCGTTCGATCACCGGCCCGCCCGTCCGGCTCGTCGGCGCGTCCCGCACCGATGCCGGCGTCCACGCGCTCGGCCAGGTCGCGCAGGTCGATCTCACCACACCCATCCCCGTCGACCGCCTGCCCAAAGCGATCAACGGCCGCCTGCCCGGCGACGTCGAGCTCCGCGCGATCGAGGTCGCGCCCTGGGCCTTCAACGCCATACAGGATGTGACCACCAAGCAGTACCGCTACACCATCCACAACGCCCGCACCCGCCCGCTGGGCGATCGCCACAAGGTTTTCCATTGCGATTGGCCGCTGGACCTGGACCGCATGAACGACGCCGCGGCCCGGATGATCGGCACGCACGACTTCCATGGGCTGGCGTCCAGCAAGCACGGCCGCGAGTCCACCGTCCGCACCGTCCACCGCTGCGACGTCCACCGGGACCCCACCGATCCGGACAAGCTGCACCTCCTTATCGAGGGCAGCGGCTTCCTCTACAACCAGGTCCGCATCATGGCCGGCACGCTCGTCGAGGTCGCCCGCGGCCAGTTCGAGCCCGCGCGGGTCGACACGATCCTCGCCGACGCCGACCGCTCCCTCGCCGGCCCGACGCTGGGGCCCGAGGGGTTGACGCTGATGTGGATTAAATACGGCGAGTAAGAGCCGGCTTCCATCACAGGACGTAAGACGGGGATGAAGCAACACTTCTTTCACTCAGCATGGTGATCCTGCGAGTACTCGCTGCGTCCGCTCAGGAGGCGAATAATTGCATCGCCGATCTCGATGGTGTTATCAATGGAGCAATAGCCTGTTGGCGCCCGGCCCGATGCCCTGCAACATCCAGATGACGGGTACCGAATGCTTGACCCTGTTGAACGAAGTCCCCGCCGAGTGATTCTTTCGCGACCTCTGCCTACCATGCACCTCCCTTATAGGAGCCTCGCATGGCCAACATCCTCGTCATCGGCCCGCACCCGGACGATCAAGAACTCGGCATGGGCGGCACCTGCATCCGCCTCGCCGAGCAGGGCCACAACGTCCTGCTGCTGGACGTGACCAACGGCGAGCCGACGCCCTACGGCTCGCCCGAGCAACGCGAGGTGGAATGGACCAAAGCCGCGGAGATCATGGGCGTGAAACGCCGTCTGCTGGGGCTGAAGAACCGGGAGGTCACCCACGATGTGGAGTCCCGCCATCGCATGGCCGGGGCGATCCGCGAGTTCCAGGCCGACGTGCTGTTCACGCCATACCCCGAGGATGCTCACCCCGACCACCGCGCGGTGACGCGCATCGTCGAGGACGCGCGGTTTGATGCCAAGCTGACCAAGACCGACCTGCCCGGCGAGCCCTGCTACCCCAAGTGGCTGTTTTACTACTACGCCACGCACCTGCGCTGGGTCGCCGACCCGTCGTTTGTGCTGGATGTGACCGAGCAGATGGACCGCAAGGAAGCGTCGATCGTGGCCTACGAAACGCAGTTTGTGATGCCCGAGAAGAACCGGCGGGTCGTCGAGTGGGTCCGCGAGTTCAACGGGTACATGGGCAGCCGGATCGGCGTGCGTTACGCCGAGCCGTTTTTTACCAAGGAGCCGCTGGGCTTGAGCGGGCTGGGCGAGCTGGTGCTTTAAAGCGTGCTCAGTCGTAGGCGACCTGAAAGCGGGGCGGGCGCGACGGGTCTTGCCGAGCGGTCCAGACGATATGAACGTTCGGGTTCAGCCGGGGCGCGGACAGCAGGGGGGGCAGGCCGGGCTCGCGCGAGGCCGTTAACTCGAACGCGTGTGTCTGGCCACGGGCGTCGGTGTAAACAAACGGCTCGTCGTCCTGCGCGGAGACACGGGCGCTCTGGTTGTGGCCGACCCGGCGCTGGATGCTGAAGTTGTGTTCACGCAGGCTGTCACGCAGGCCGTCGAGGTGGGGCGGCACGTCGTGGCCGTTGCGGATCAGCCACCTTACGCCTTGGGCCAGGAACTCCAAGCGTTGCGTGGCAATCGTCAGCGGGTCGGGCTCCATCTCGCGGACGAACGCTTCCCAACGCTCACGGAAGCCGTCGGTCTGCGTGGTGCCAAACGCCTCGCCGAACGCCTGGCGATGACTCCGCCCTTGATTCAGCAGTTGCAGGTAGTAAATGAAAGCCGCTTGATAGCGTTCGTCGTCGCCGTGGACGAGGAAGTACACGATCGACCAGGACTGCGTGTACTGCAGGCTGCCCCGGCGGGAGCCGTTGCTCATGTTCGCACGCCACTGCTGTGATGTGATGTTCAACAGCTCATCAAACGGCACTGTGTGGCCGCGCTCCAACGCCCGCTTGATCGTTCGGACACGGTGGGGCTCGGCGATCCCGACGCGGAAGCGCCCGTTGATCAGCAGCGCCTGCTCGAAGTACTCGGCCATGCCCTCGTTGGCCCAGAGCGGTAGTTGCCGACCGATGTAGTTGTACGCGAACTGGTGAAAGCCCTCGTGCTGCAGCACCTGACGCACCCGCCCGGGGGGCAGCCCGTTGACCCAGGTCGCCAGCCCCTCCGCCCGGCTGTTGCGGAAAAACATGCCGCCCGACGCGCTGGCGTCGATCCCCAGCGACCGCATCGTGGCGATGTAGTTTTCACGATTGTTCAGCAGGTACATCGTCGGCCGATACCCCGGCCGGTTGTTCCGCATCTCCTCGAACCGCCGGGTGAACTCCTCAAACAGCAGGTCCATGTGCATCGCCAACGGCCGAAGCGTGTCGTCGTCGAGGTTCGTGTGGATCGTGTAGTAGTTGGACTCGACCTGCCGCAGCGTCGGCGCGTTGCGGCCTTGGGCCAGCGTCGGGGCAGCGAACAGGCTCAGCAGGACGAAGCCGGTCAACAATCGCTTCAGGCTTGAGTGCATCTAGAGAATCCATTGGCAAGGGTGACTGGAAGACCACGCGCCACAGGCGCGACCTGCCCCACTAGGTGCCAAGCACCGAGCCCCGAAACCCATGCTCCCGGCCCGATGTTTCATTTTCCCGCGTAGTCGATCAGCCGGCCGATCTCGTTCCGCAGCTCGTGCCGGTGCACCACGCGGTCCACGAAACCCTTCTCCAGCAGGAACTCCGCCCGCTGGAAGCCGTCCGGCAGGTCCTGCCGCACCGTGTTGGCGATCACGCGAGGCCCGGCAAAACCGATCAACGCTTTGGGCTCGGCCAGGATCAGGTCGCCCAGCATCGCGAAGCTCGCGGTGACCCCCCCGAACGTCGGGTCCGTCAGCACCGACAAGTACAGCCCGCCGGCATCATCGAACCGCGCCAGTGCCGCCGACGTCTTGGCCATCTGCATCAGCGACAACGCCGACTCCTGCATCCGTGCCCCGCCGGACGCCGAGACCATGATGAACGGCCGGTCGTGCTTGGTCGCCAGCTCGATGCAGCGCGTGATCTTCTCGCCGACCACCGTGCCCATCGAAGCCATCATGAAACGGGAGTCCATCACCGCGATCACAACGCCCCGGCCCTTGATGAACGCCTTGCCACAGATCAACGCATCGGGGTGCCCCGTCTTCTTCTGTTCAGCGGTGATCCGGTCCTTGTAGGCCTTCAGGTCGCTGAAGTTCAGCAGGTCCTTGGGGGTGCAGTCTTCCCACAACGGCTCGAAGCTGCCGGGGTCGACGAGCTGCTTGATCCGGGTGTCCGCGTCGATCCGGTTGTGGTGGTCACACTCGGGGCAGACGAACAGGTTTTCCTCCAGCGACTTTTGATACAGCATCGCGCCGCAGTTCTTGCAGCGGGCAAACAAACCCGCGGGGACGTCCGCACGCTGGGTTTGGGTATCAACATCAGCCCAGGAGCGGGGGGCGGTCTGGGCGGGGTTGCGGGTGGAGGTGTCGGCCAAGGGCGGGTCTCTGCAATAGACTGGGATTCAGGGCGATCTGGCCCATGATACCCGCTCTGACCTGCCAGGAGAACCGGCTTTGCGACTCACACGCTTCATCGACCCCAGCGGTCTGGCCCGCCTGGGCGACGATCTGGGCGACGGCCGGGCCCGCGTGCTCGCTGGCAACCCTTTCATCGGCGGGGTTCAGCCGACCGATGAGGTCGTTTCGATCGCCACACGCCTCCGCCCGGTCCAGCCGTTGTCCATCTTGGCGATCGGCCTGAACTACACCGAGCACGCCAAGGAAACCGGCGCCGCGATCCCCGAGCGGCCGATGCTGTTCGCCAAGCACATCATGGCCGCGCAGGACCCCGACGCACCGATCCGGCTGCCACGATGCAGCCATCAGCCCGAGGTCGACTACGAAGCCGAGCTCGCAGTGGTCATCGGCAAAGCCGCACGCGACGTGCCCGTCGAACAAGCCTTGGATTACGTCCTGGGCTACACCGCCGCCAACGACGTCTCGGCCCGCTGGTGGCAGAAGAAGGGCTGCAACGGCCAGTTCGTCCGCGGCAAAAGCTTCGACACCTTCTGCCCGCTCGGGCCGGTGCTGGTGACGCCCGACGAGCTGCCGGACCCGCAGGACTTGGCCGTACGCTGCCGGCTCAACGGCCAAACGATGCAGGATGGGCACACCTCAGACATGATCTTCTCCGTCGCCGAGTTGATCGCCTTCGTCAGCCAGGACACCACCCTGCCCCCCGGCACCGTGCTGCTCACCGGCACCCCGCCGGGCGTCGGCGTCGCACGCGACCCGCAGGTCTTCCTCCAGCCCGGCGACACCGTCGAGGTCGAGGTCCAGGGCATCGGCGTGCTGCGGAATACGGTCATCGCACCGGACACCACCATTTAGTCCCGGGTCAATGACCCGAAGGAAGCTCCGTTCATATCACTCCAACGCGCCGATCGACACTTCCCCCGTGGTCGGATCGATCGAGACGGTCAGCGTGTTGCCGCCGGAGGCGAGGGTGACGCTGGGGGCGTCGTCGGCGTTGAGGTTGGTCAGCTCGCCGTAGCGGCCGAAGTGCAACTCATCGTTGTCATCGAGCGTGATCGTGCTGAAGCTGACCTGCGATAACGCGCTGGCCCGGCCTTGACCAAACGTCACCGTGTAGGGCGTGCGCGTGGCGGGGTTGGTGATCGGGGTCGATGGGTCGCTGACCGGCGCCAGGTGGTAGCCCGTAGACGTGAAGACCACCGCGATGGGTTCTTGGCTCTGTGTAATCGACTGGACCTGCGCCGCTTCGAGGTCCGCCGCCAGCAGACGCGCAGCCTGGTTGAGCCTTGTCGGCGAGGCGTCGGCGATCCGCGGCACGATCAGCGCGCCCATGATCCCCAGCACCGCGACGACAATCAACAGCTCGATCAGCGTGAACGCGTGACGTTTCATATGGCTTCTATCGGCCGATTGGTCGCCGGGGTTTGGGGCAGCCTGTAACGATTATGCCGGTGAAGGCCGGCGGGAGAGCGCATTCTCGAACGTCCGGGGCTTCGGGAAAGGCCCGATTCCGTCGATCCATGCCCTATGGCAGCAGGTTTCAGGCAGAACGTGCTCAACGGGGCTCGGCGCGGCCGAGGCGCGGTCGGTCTGACACTGCCCGAGGCGATGCTCGCCACCGCGCTCTTGGGCGTCGCGACCGTCGGCGTGGTCCAAGCAGTAGCGACCGGCCAGACGCAGACCTATGACGCGTTGCACGCCGACCGGGCGTTGGGACTGGCCGAGGCGATGATGGAAGAGATCGTCATTCTCAACTACCACGAGGACAGCGGCGCGGTCTTCGGCCCCGAGGCCGGCGAATCCACGCGCGCAGACTTTGATGATGTCGATGACTACGACGGCTACACCGAACTCGCTGGGGCGCTGAACGACGCGGCGGGCGCAGCGTACCCCGAGCCATACCAGAAGTTTGATGTGTCGGTGGCGGTCACGTCGGAAACGCTGAACCTGACGACCTGGAGCGTGACGCAGCAGGGCGTGACGGTCGTGGTGACGGTGACGGACGCGACCACCGGGCGGGCCTGGGCAGTGACACGCTACGTGCCGGAGCCGGTCGAATGAGGACCGTCACCCGCCGAGGCCTGACGCTGGTGGAGCTGATGATCGCGCTGGCGATCACCGGCGTGATCGGTGCGGCGATGGTCGGCATGGTCAGCGCGGTCAGTGCGGGCACGGACGAGGCCACGGACATGCGGGGCGTCACCGTCGAACGCAAGCGTGTTTCGGCGCGTGTCGGCGCGGCGGTGCGCGAGGCCAGCATGGTGCTGGACGCGTCGGCGACCGAGCTGGTGCTCTGGACCCGAGACCTGGATGACGACGGCCTGCCCGGCGTGCATGAGATCGAGCGGATCGAGTTCAATTCGGCCGACGGTCGTCTGGACCGGTATGCCGCGGACCCGGCGCTGGCCAGTGAAAGCTATGAACTGTCGGAGGATTTTCTGCTGCTGACCGACGGTTGGATCGGCGCGGAACAGATGCTCCAAGAGGGCTGGTCCACCAACGTTTCGGCGTTGACCTGGTCGCTGGATGACGCGGACCCGCAGGCGGCCCGTCTGGTGAGCTACCGACTGACCTTTACACGCGGCAGACTCAGCGACGAGATGATCGGCGCAGCGGGTTTGCGGAACGAGGTGTCGCCATGAACAAGCAGACTCGGGAACGCGGGTACGCGCTGGTGATCGTCATGGGCGCGCTGGTGTTCGCGGCGGTGATGGCGATGACGTTCCAGTCGGCGCAGTCGACGACCGTCGCGGTGCAGCAGAACGTGGACCGCCACGCCAAGGCCCGCGCGATCGCCGAGGCAGGGCTCGAGTCGGTCATCCACTACGTACAGACCAGCGAGACGTTCCGCGACGACCGCAGCGAAGGCCTTTGGCTCGACGGCCAGGCGTTCGCCGACGGCACCTTCACCGTCTACGGGTACGACGGGTACGACGAGAACGGCGACGGCATCATCGACAGCGATGGCAGCCTGTCGGACGACGCGTCGGACCCTATGACGCTGGTGGTGGTGGGCACCTACGACGGCGTGACGCATGAGGTGCGCGTGACCGTGACGCCGGGTGTGGTCGAGAGCGTGGCCGAGGGCAATCTTGTGCTGATGGTGGGTTCGTCTTCGATGCACGCTCAGGACCAAGCCAAGCTGGCGCAGTTCCAGGCCTGGGGCTGGTCGGTCGTCACGCTGGTCGACACCGCCAGCTCGGCGGAGTACGCCGCAGCACTGGCCGACGCGGCGGTGATTTACGTCTCCGAAGAAGTCTATTCCAGCGACGTGGCGTCTCGGTTGTCGATGAACACGACCATCGGCATCGTCAACGAAGAGACCCACCTCAACGATGATTTAGAAGTCAGTTCGAGCTCGTGGGGCAATACCAGCTCATCGCAGATCGACATTGTCGACAACACGCACAGCATCACGTCTCACTTGTCCAGCGGCGTAACGCAGGTCTACACCTCATCCAACCGCGTGATCTATAGATCGGGGTCCCTGGCACCGGGGGCTCAAGTCCTGGCGGAGCGAGTCAGCTCTTCCTCGGCGGCACTGGCGATCATCGACGCCGGTGCGGAACTTGCCGACGGCTCAACGGCGGCGGGGCGGCGGGTCGCGTTGCCTTTCGGCAGCAACAGCTTCGACTTCAACAAGCTCAACGACGACGGCCTGGAGATCATCCGCAAGTCCCTGGAATGGGCGGCATCGGGCGCCGCGGTCAGCGTGCCCACGCCGATCTCCTACTGGGGTTTGGACGAACTGGCGGGCAGCAGTGCCGACGACGACTACAGCAACCACGATGGCACCATCTACGACGGCGTCACCCTCGGCCAGACCGGCCGGGTTAGCAACGCCTTCACCTTCGACGGCTCGTCCGGCCACGTCGAAGTCCCGCACCACGATGACTACCTGCTGGACGACGGCACGGTGAGCTTCTGGTTCTACGCCGAGGACACCTCCGGCCACCAGGCGATGCTTTCCAAAGACTCCTCGGGCTACGACACCGGCGGGCACCTGCACATCTACCTCAACGGCAGCACCCTCACGGTCCGCTTCCAGGACACCAGCAGCAGCCACTCGCTCACCGAGACCGGCATCGTCGCCAGCACCTGGTACCACGTTGCCTTCACCTTCGGCAGCAACGGCGCCGAACTCTACCTCAACGGGGAGCTGGTGGACACCGATTCCCACACCGGCGGCATGGGCACGACCTCCGGGGGCAGCGGCAACTACGAGCCGATGGTCTTCGGCGCGGGCACCTGGTCCAGCGGCAACCTGACCAAGAACTCCGTCAACTACTACTTCAACGGCAGTATGGACGCGATCGGCCTCTACGGCGAGCAGCTCAACGCCGCCCAGATCGCAGCGCTCCACGAGGGCGCCAGCCCGCAAACCACCACCGCCGAAGCGCCGCAGCTGATCGCTTTGTACGAGTTCATCGAGCCCAACCCGGTTACGCCCAATCTGGTCGGCCATTGGGAACTCGATGAGACGGTTTTTGGCGGCGGCGGCGTGGCGTTAGGTGACCGTATTGAACTTGAAAATGATGCGTATATCGATAGCTACGACGCGTCGCAGGGCACATACGCCAGCCAGACCCCCGGCAGTGCAGCGGTTGTGATCACCACCTCTACCGGCAACGACGACGTCACACTCGACGGCGATGGTTCGATTCACGGCAGCGTTTGGGTCGGTGTCGGTGGCAGCACCAGCTCGGTGATCAACATCGACGGCGACGGCGGGATCACCGGGACCCAGGCGGCACTCACCACTGCTTACAGCGTTCCGGCCGCTTACGCACCTTCGGGCATGCCCGGCAGCCAGGGCAATACAACTTACGACGATGAAAACGTCACCTGGTCCAGTGACCTGCGGTTTTCTCGGCTCACCATCAAGGGCGGTTCGGTCGTCACCGTCACGGGTCATGTCCGCGTCCAGGTGACCTCTCAGTTCGAGCTCGACGACAGCACCATCCAGATCAACCCCGGCGGCAGTTTGGAACTCTACGCCAACCATAACGTCACGCTCAAGAACGACGCGGCGATCAACCCCAACACCGCCGCCCCCGAACGCTTCACGCTCTACCAGTACGGCAGCAACAAAGACGTCGAGCTCGAAGGCGATAATGTCATCGTCGGCACACTCTATGTCTCCAGAGACTTGATGCTGAATAATGATTCAGAGGTCTACGGACAGTTCTTTGTCGAAGACGACATCAAACTCGAAGGCGATGGCGGGATGCATCTGGACATTAGTCTTTCGCCTTTGCTGGGCATGGCGATCGCCGATGCGTCCACCGGCGACAACGAAGGGCAAACCGGCGGCAGCCCAAGCGTGAACCAATCCGGCGTCATCGGCACAGCCTTCGGCTTCGATGGCAACGATGATTACATCGTGATCCCCCACGGCAACGACTACCTGCTGGACCAGGGCACCGTCTCGTTCTGGTTCAAGCCCGACGACCTCTCCGGCCACCAGGGCCTGTTCTCCAAAGACTCCAACGGCTACGACACCGGCGGACACCTGCACATCTACCTCGACGGCAGCATGCTCAAGGTCCGCTTGCAACGGACCAACGGCAGCACCACGCTCGGCTACGGCGGCAGCATCACCGCCGGCAACTGGCACCACGCGGCGATCGTTTTCGGGCCCGACGGCTTGAAGATGTTCCTCAACGGCACGCAGGTGCAGCAATCGTCTTACGCCACCACCGGCCTGGGCACGAGTTCCGGGGGCGTCGGCAACTACGAGCCCATCGTCCTGGGTGCCAACACCTGGAATTCAGGCGACCTGACGCACCTGTCCCTGAAAAACTACTACGACGGCCACCTCGATGATGTCCGCATCTACGACATGGCGCTGGACGAATCTCAGATCGGCGAGGTCATGGCCGGCAACGCGTTGGCCAGCAACCCCAGCGCCATCGTCGCCGACACCTCGGGCTTCGGCGATCCGCTAGACCTGACCATCGACACCCTGGCCAACACCGCCTGGGTCCCCGGCGGCGGCCTGACGATCCTGGATGATGTCACCATCGCCTCTCCCAGTGCCGCGAGCAAGCTCTACGACGCGCTCACCGCCAACGATGAGCTCACCATCGAAGCCATCTTCATCCCCGACAACCTCACCCAGGACGGCCCAGCCCGGATCGTCTCCTACTCCGACTCCACCAGCGCCCGGAACTTCACCCTCGGCCAAACCGATGCCGACTACGGCCTGCGCCTGCGCACGACCAGCACCAGCAGCAATGGCCTGCCCGAAACCACCGCTGGCGCCACGATCGACACCACCGCACAGCACATCATTGCCACCTACGACGGCAGCGAGGTCCGCCTGTACCGCAACGGCGTGCAGGACGTCGCCACCGAAGTCACGGGCGATTTCAGTTGGTCCAGCGATGATCCCTTCCAACTGGCCAACGAAGCCTCCGGCGACCGCCCCTGGCACGGCACGCTGACCCGTATCGCCATCTACGACCGCGCGGTCAACGATGTCCAGGCCCAGCGCGTCTTCAACGGCGATGCCCCGGGCGACCCCGGCGGCGGCGAAGACCTCGTCTTCACCCGCACCTGGATCGAACGCCCCTAAGTGACAGGCTGTGTTCTACGGCCGGTGAGCCTTACTCGGGCGAATCCCCGGAGTAGTCGTAGGTCCAGGCCTTGCGGTCTGGCGTGTGGTCCAGCACTTCGCCGTCGTTGAAGAACAGAGCGACTTCGCGTTCGGCGGCCTCGGGGCTGTCGCTGCCGTGGATCAGGTTGAAGGCGTTGGAGACGCCGAAGTCGCCGCGGATCGTGCCGGGCTCGGCGTTGCTGCCGAAAGTCGCGCCCATCATCTTGCGGGAGATCGCGATGGCGTTGATGCCCCGGATCGCCAGGACCAGCACCGGGCTGGAGGTCATGAAGCGGACCAGGCCGTCGTAGAACGGACGCCCCTCGTGCTGGGCGTAGTGCGTCGCCGCCAGCTCCGGGCTGATCTGCATCAGCTTGCAGCCGACCACAAACAGCCCCTTGTCCTCAAAGCGGGCCAGGATGCGTCCCATCAGGCCGCGTTGTACGGCGTCGGGCTTGAGGATGATGAGCGTCGTTTCCATGATGTTTCTCTCGAGCAGGGGGGTGGTTCCGGAGGGCCCCAAGTCTGGGGGGCGGCGAGTTTAACGGATCAATCCCGGGCAAGTGTGAAGAATAGGATTGAATTCAGGCCGCTTCGGAACCTAAGCTATTTCGTTTGCGTCCGAGCCCGGGGGCCCCTTGTGGCCCTTCCCCAGGGCTCAATCCTCGATCAGGAACCGCCGTTGCGTCACCCCCGTCCATTCCGCCGCCCCAAGCCGCCCAGCGCGTTTGATCTGGGCCTGACCGCGGTGACGGTGATCGCGGGGGTCGTCGCGCTGGGCTTGGTGCTCAAAGGACAGATCACGCAGGACGGCGGGTCCACCGAACTCCTGGCGATGCGCGAATCCACCGCCCCCGAGCCTTCGCCCCGTCGGCTCATCGACGCGCCGGCCCCGCAAGCTTTTCGATGGGGCACCACCGATTCAACGTCGTTCGCTGACGCGCCCGTCGTCCGCTTCGGCGACCGGATGATGCGCCCGGTGCGTGAGATTGAAATGGTGGTCACCGCATACAGCCCCGACGAAGCCTCGTGTGGCATCTATGCCGACGGGATCACCGCCTCGGGCTACAGCGTGTGGACCAATGGCATGAAGCTCGTCGCCGCCGACCCCGACGTCTTGCCGATCGGTTCGGTGATCGCGGTGCCCGGCTACGACGACGCCCGCCCGGTCCCGGTCCTGGACGTCGGCGGCGCGATCAAGGGCAACCGTCTGGATGTGCTTTTTCCCACGCACAGCGCCGCCCTCCGCTGGGGGGTGCAGACGCTGACCGTGACGGTTTACGAAGAAGTCGAGTGAGTCTTAGGCTCCCGGCAGCGTCGGCGAGATGTGCGGGAGCAGATCGTCGAGCACCTCGTCAAGGCTGCCCTCGAGCACCTGCAGGCGGTTGGAGATCGCCAGCATCGCCAGCCCGTGGAGCCCGATCCAGTGACGCCCGGCCGCAGCACGGGCCTCGCGTGCCAGTTCGTCCCCGGTCAGGCCGGTTTCAGCCATGCGCTCGGTGACCATGGCCAGGAAAGGCTCAAACCCCCCCGACAACAGGTCCAGCTCGTCCTCAGACATCGGGGTATCAAACATCAGCCGGTACAGGTGCGGGTGCTCGAGCGCGAACCGGAGGTAGGCCTTGGCCCCGCCTGACCAGTCGCCCGTGGTTTCCAGCGTGCAGGCGTCTTCGCAGCAGCCGTTGAGCTGGTCAAAGCCTGCGCGGGTGATGGCCAGCCGCAGGCCGTGCTGCCCATCGACGTAGGTGTACAGCGTCATCGCGCCGATCCCGATCCGTCCCGCGACCCGCCGCATCGTGACCGCGTCGGGGCCCTCGCCGTCGAGCAGCCCGAGCGCCGCCTCGACGATCAGCGCAAGCCGTTGGTCTGGATCGGCGTCCAGCCAACGGTTTTTCAAAGAAGCGGTTCGGCCCTTGGCGGGCTTGGCGGTCGGCGGCGTCTGAGCTTGCGTCATGGATCCGGGGGTAGATGAAAATCAGTGAAATGATGAAAGTTTGTCTCGAGCCGACTTGATTCCCGGAGCGGCGAGTCGTACGGTGTACCATCTTTGACCGTACGGCGTACGAAATCAAGCAGGAAATCCAGAAATGGCCAAGCAAAATTCTCTCCTGATCGTCGGTGCATTCGCCGGCCTCCTCGTCGGCCTAGGCCTGGGGGTCGGGGTCTCGACCCTGTTGAGTGCCGCCTCCCAAGACGAAGCCGCCGATGCCGAAGGCGGCCCGGGCGACGCGCCGCAGGGGCTGCCCCCGGCCAACGTGGCTGTGGGGGTCGCTTTGCCCGCCGACGCCCCGCCGATGTTCACCCTCGTTGGCCGGCTGCATGAGGTCCGCCGCGC
This sequence comes from Phycisphaeraceae bacterium, assembly GCA_965230305.1. Taxonomy (GTDB): domain Bacteria; phylum Planctomycetota; class Phycisphaerae; order Phycisphaerales; family Phycisphaeraceae. Next base: position 2,414,527 of record OZ245998.1, read on the forward strand.
GACCGTGTCCTCCGAAGTCACCGGCCGCGTGCTCACGCTCCCGGTCGAAGACGGCCAGCGCGTGATCCAAGGCCAAACCGTCCTCGCCACCGTGGACCCCGTCTGGGCCGAGTTGGCGCTGGACGAAGCCCAGGCAGGCGTCGGTGCCGCCCAGGCCGAGATGGACGACGCCGAGATCGAATTGACCCGTTTGCAAGCGATGGCCGTGTCCGGCTCAGCCCCCCAGCGGGAACGTGACGAAGCCCAGGCCCGCTTTGACCGTGCCGCGGCCGACCTGCTCCGCGCCGAAGCCGAGCGCGATCGTCGCCAGACCGAGGTCGAACGCCTGCAGGTCGTTGCGCCGTTTGATGGCTACGTCGTCCGCAAGCACGCCGAGGCCGGCCAATGGGTCGCGCCGGGCGATCCGGTCGTCGAGCTGGTGTCCCGTGGCCAGATCGATGCGATGGTCGATGTGCCCGAGCGGTACGTCTCCCGCGTGCAGATGAATCAGTCGCTGGAGATCTACGTCGAAGCGCTCGAGGAGTTTGTCGTCGCAGAGGTAGTGTCGGTCACGCCCGACGCCGGCAACGCCTCGCGCACCTTCCCCGTCCGCATCCGCATGGCTGATCAAGACGGGCGACTCAAGGCCGGGATGAGCGTCACCGTGCAGCTGCCCGTCGGCGAACCCAACGGCGGGCTGATCGTGCCCGCCAACGCCGTCAACATCACCCCCGAAGGTGCCTCGGTCTGGGTGGCCCTGGACATGGGCGGCCCGATGCCCCAGGCGATACCGGTGCATGTCAACGTGCAGTACGAACTCGCGGCGGGCATGGTGGTGCAGCCGATCGTCGTGGGCGATGAACAGGTGCCGCTGTACCCCACCGCGCTGGTCGTCACGCAAGGGCAGGAACGCATCTTCATGCCGACCCAGCCGCTGATGTTCGCGCCGCCCGCCGACTTGCCCGCCGAAGCCTCGGCCGACGAGAACGCCCAAGCCACGCAGGGGGGTTGATCCATGGACATCATCCGTTTCGCGATACACAACCCGGTCAAAGTCTCCGTCGGCGTGATCCTCGTCATGCTGTTTGGGATCATCGCCTTCGCCGCGATCCCTGTGCAGCTCACGCCCAACGTCGACACACCGATCATCACTGTCGAAACCAGTTGGCCCCAATCCAGCCCGGTCGAGGTCGAACGCGAGGTCATCGAAGAGCAGGAAGACGTCCTGGCGGACATCACCGGCCTGGTCCAGATGACCGCCACCGCGTCCTCGGACATGTCCACCATCGAGCTGGAGTTCGGCATTGGTGCCGACATGAGCCGGGCACGCCAGCAGGTTTCCGACGCGCTGCGTGAGGTGCCGGACTACCCCGATGGCGTGGAAGAGCCGGTTATCAACGTCGCCGACAGCGCGATCACCGCGCCGGTCGCTTGGCTGATCTTCTCCAGCGATGACCCCGACTACGACACCGCAGCGTTCTTCGATGCCGCGGACAAGAACATCCGCCCGCTGCTGGAGCGGATCGACGGCGTCGGCCAAGTCGACATCTTCGGCGGCCGCGAGCAGGAAGTGCAGGTCCGCGTCGACCCCGCACGCCTGGCGCAGCGCGGCGTGTCCTTCTCGGCGCTGGTCGACGCGCTGCGTGGGGAGAACGTCAACGTGACCGCCGGGCAGTTCGCCAGCGGTCGGCTGGATGTGCAGGTCCGCACCGTCGGTCAGTACGAAGCACTGGGCGAAGTCCAGCAGACCATCATCGCCTACGACGCCGCTGGCCCGATCCGGGTGCAGGACGTTGCCGAGGTTGCGCTCACGCTGGAAGAACGCCAGAGCTTCGTCCGGCTAAAGGGCCAGAGCGCGCTAGCGGTCCGCGTCGTGCGTGAGCCGGGCGCGAATGTGATCTCGGTGATGCAGGACGTCCGGGCGGTGGTCGATGAGGTCAACGAAGTGGTGATCCCGTCGCTGCCTTACGGCGGCGCGCCTGGCACCGAGATGGACCTGCGGATCGCCTACGACCAGACGGTGTACATCAACGACGCGATCTCGCTGGTGCAGACCAACCTGGTCGTGGGCGGCACGCTGGCGATCCTCGTGCTGCTGTTCTTCCTCCGCGTGGTGAGGCCGACGGCGATTGTCGCGCTGGCGATCCCGATCTCGGTGATCGGCACGTTTGTTGCGATGACCGCGGCGGGGCGGAACCTCAACGTTGTCAGCCTCGCGGGCCTGGCCTTTGCGGTCGGCATGGTCGTCGACGCCGCGATCGTCGTGCTGGAGAACATCGACCGGCACCTGGGCATGGGCAAGAAGCCGATGGCCGCGGCCTACGACGGCGCGCGGGAAGTCTGGGGCGCGATCCTGGCGTCGACGCTGACGACCGCCGCGGTGTTTGTGCCCGTGGTCGTGATGGAAGAAGAAGCCGGCCAACTGTTCCGGGACATCGCCATCGCGGTGATCGCCGCGGTGATGCTGTCGCTGATCGTGTCCATCACGGTGATCCCCTCGGCCTCGGCGCACTTCCTTCGGCCGCGCAACCGGCCGGAGTCGGCGCTGATGAAGTCATTCCACACCCTGTTCGGCCTGACCAAGCTGCTGGGCAAGGCCGCCGACGCCTTCGCGAAGCTGATCCGTTACGTGATCGACACGCCGGCGTTCGGCTCGCCGACCCGCTGGGTCTTGACCTGCGTCGCGCTGGGCATTGTCGCGCTGGGCGGCTTCGTGATATTCACCCAAGGCCCGGGCGCGCTGGCGGGGTTCAAAGCCGCGCCCCTGTCCCAGCCGCAGGTCATCCTCGGCGGCGTGGTGATCCTCGCGGGGCTGCTCTTGCTGCCGATCCGTTTCGCGGTGGTCGCGGTCTTCACCGCCGCGTCCCTGGGCGGCGCCTGGTACCTCATGCCGCCGACCACTTACCTGCCCAGCGGCAACCAGAACATTGTCTTCGGCCTGATGCTGAACCCGCCGGGGTACAACACCGAGTTCTACATCGACAATTTGGCCAAGCCCGTCGACGAGCGCGTCCGGCCGTACTGGGAAGCCCAGTCGCAAGCCGAGCTCGCCGACCTGCCGCCGATGATCCACCCGTTCACGCAGCAGCCCATCGAGAACATCCCCGTCATCGATGAGTACTTCATGGGTAAGTTCGGCCCGTTGCTGTTCATCGGCGCGACCAGCACCGACCCGATGAACGTCTCGCCCCTGGCCGACCTGTTGATGTCTTCCATGAGTCAGGTGCCCGGGTCGTTCGGCTTTGCGGCGCAGTCCTCGATCTTCGGCCGCGAGTTGGGCGGCACCAACACCATCGAAGTGCAGTTCCGAGGCAATGAACTGGCGACGCTGAACAACGCCGCGCAAGCGTTCTTCTTCACGATGGCGGGCCTGCCGGACTATGGCCCGATGCGCGTCAGCCCGGACCCGGCCAACTTCAACCTGGCCGCGCCTGAGCTGCAGACACGGATCGACCGTGTGCGTGCGGGTGAGTTGGGGATCGATGTCAGCGGGGCGGCGTTGGGGATCCAAGCCCTGATCGACGGCGCGGTCGTCGGCGACTACCGACACGACGGCGAGGCGATCGACCTGCGGGTCATGCGGGCCCCGGGGCTGCGCGTCGACCGTGAGTTGATTGCGCAGCTGCCGTTGGCGGTGACCGACCCGCAGACCGGCGACGTGGGTGTCCTGCCCCTGGACAGCATCGTGACCTTTGCCAACACCGACACGCCCCAGGAGATCAAGCGGATCGAACAGCAGCGCGGCGTGACCTTCAACGTCCAGGTGCCCGAAGGCATGGCGTTGGAAACCGCGATGGTCGAGCTCGAAGGCATCCTCGGCGGGCTGCGCGAACAGGGCGCGGTCCCGCCGACCGTGCAGACACGCTTGGCCGGCACCGCCGACAAGCTCGTGCAGGTCCGCGAGTCGCTCGTTGGGCAGTGGGACGGCTTCACCTGGGCTTCGCTGCAGAGCGTCGGCTTCAGCCGGATGTTCCTCGCGCTGCTGGTCGTGTACCTGCTGATGGCGGCGTTGTTCGAGAGCTACCTGTACCCGCTGGTGATTCTCTTCAGCGTTCCCCTGGCCACGGTCGGCGGGTTCGCGGGCCTGGCGATGGTCCACGCAACAGACCCCAGTCAGCAGCTGGACGTGCTCACGATGCTGGGCTTTGTGATCCTGATCGGGATCGTGGTCAACAACGCGATCTTGATCGTGCACCAGTCGTTGAACTTCATGCGGGGGCTGGGCGAAGGCGAGGGCGACACGCTCGGCGCGCTCCCGGCCAAGGAGGCGATCCAGCGTTCGGTGCAGACCCGTATCCGTCCGATCTTCATGACCACCGCCACCAGTGTGTTCGGCATGCTGCCCCTCGTGCTCGCGCCCGGGGCCGGCAGCGAGCTGTACCGCGGCCTGGGCAGCGTGGTCGTCGGCGGGCTGATCGTGTCGACCCTGTTCACGCTCGTCGTGGTGCCGACGCTGTTCAGCCTGGTGCTCGACGGCAAGTCGGCGTGGTACCGCTGGCGCGGGCTGGGCGAGCCCGAAGGCCCCCTCCAGGGGCAGCTTGACGCCGCCCCCGCCGCTGGTTGATGGTCTGAGACGGGAACAATTTGGACGACTCAGGCGTATCACTTATCGGAGGCCGTGTGTTTTCCGTGAGTTCCCCACACGCCTTCAAGGGCGATCCCGCGCGTTGCGGGCCCGTCGGCCCCATGAAAGGGCGGGAACTTCTATGGCCGTCGCCTCGACTGGCCGATAGGGCTCATGTTGAAGGGAGCCTCTCATGTCCGCACAACCCGCCTTCGCCGACGCCCCGCTGAAAACCTTTACGGTCGACGAGGCCAACCGCGCGCTGCCTTACGTGCAGCGTGTCGCTGAAGACATCGTCGAAGCCTACGGCGACGTCAAACAGCTCCGCCGCACCCTGGACGCTCAGATCGTCAACGGCGAAGACACCACCCTCATGGACCGGCACTACGAGCAGGCGATGGACCGTCTGGGCGGCCTGATGGACGAGCTCAAGGCCGTGGGCTGCGAGCTGCGCGACTTCGAGCAGGGGCTGATCGACTTCCCCGCCGATCAGGACGGCCGCGAGGTCATGCTCTGCTGGCAACTCGGCGAGCCGCGCGTCAGCCACTGGCACGAGGTTGATGAAGGCTTCGCCGATCGGCGTGATATCGCGTCGCTTTGAGTTGAATTGACCTGGCGGGCCTTGTATTATCCGTTCATCCGGATTTTAGGATGAATAGGCAGGGCCCGATGCATATCCAAGACGTCTTCCAGCAGCACGAGACCACCTTCTCGTTCGAGTTCTTCCCGCCCAAAAGCGAGCCCGCCGCGGACAAGCTCTACGCCGCGGTCGCCGACCTCAAACCCCTCAAGCCCGCCTTCGTCTCCGTCACCTACGGGGCCGGCGGCACGACGCGCGAACGCACCCACGACCTCGTGCTCCGCGTCAAACAAGAGCTCGGCGTCACCACCGTTCCCCATCTCACCTGCGTCTGCCACCAGCAGAAGGACATCCAGGACATCCTCCAGCGTTATGCCGACGCCGGCGTCTGCAACATCCTCGCCTTGGGCGGCGACCCGCCTCAGAACCTCACCGACTACAACCGCGCCGACGACGCCTTCCAGCACGCCGCAGACCTCGTCCGCTTCATCCGGGAGTTCCAAGGCCACCCCGACCCCCGCGGCTTCGGCATCGGTGTCGCCGGCTTCCCCGAGGGCCACCCCCAGACCCCCAACCGCCTGCTGGAGATGGACTATCTCAAAGCCAAGGTCGACGCCGGCGCCGATTACATCGTCACCCAGTTGTTCTTCGACAACCACGACTTTTACGACTTCCGTGAGCGCTGCGAGCTCGCGGGGATCACGGTCCCGATCATCGCTGGCATCATGCCGATCACCAGCGCCAAAAACCTCCGCCGCATGGCCGAGCTCGCCGCGGGCTCCCGCTACCCCGCAGCGCTGCTGCGTGCGTTGGCCCGCTGTGAAGACGACGACGAGCGCGTCCGCCAGGTCGGCATCCACTGGGCCACCGAGCAGTGCCGGGATTTGCTGGACCACCAGGTCAAGGGCATCCACTTCTATACCCTCAACCAGTCCGACGCGACCCGCCGGGTCTACGAACAGCTCGGTATCGCCAAGCCGGTGTGACGCCACCGTTGACGGGTGATCGAAGATCGCTAGGTATGGTCACACATTCACCGCTTCATCCGGCACGCGGCCGAAGGCGATTTTGTCGGTCATGTCGTGCGACGCGACGTGGTGCATGCCGCCGAGGTAGAGGGTGTGGCCGCCGAACTTCGTGTTAATCGTGTCCATTACATGCCCCAGCGTTTCGCGGTGCGTCGGCTCGTCAAAGAGGTGTCCGGTGGTGACTTCGATCGGCAGCAGGCCCGCGAGGGTGACGCCGACCTTCGTGGGTTGCCCCTGTCCAGTGGGGTAGCTCTGCCACAGTCGGGCGAAGTGCTCGGCAATCGTCAGCGTGTCCTGGCAGGTTGGCAGGTCGATCGCATCGGCCCAGCGGGTGGACCGGTCGCCCATGCCCAGCCGAACGCTCGCGGACAGGCTCCGCGCGGCGTAGCCGTGGGCGCGCAGCCGGGCCGCGGCCTTATGAAGCAGCCTTGTCATCACCGCATGCGCGCCGGCATCCGTCCGGAGCTCGGGCGCCAGCACGTTGGCGTGCCCGAAGGTGCTGCGGTGCGTGCGGATCGGGGGGACGTCCTGGCCGTGCAGATCACACCAGTATCGCTCGCCGTCCACCGAACCCCAGGCGTCCCGCATCTCGTGCGCGCTGAGCGCCCAGAGCTGCTCGACCGTTTCGACTCGCTGTTTCAGCAGCCGGCGTAACCGCCCGGTGTTGATCCCCGGCAGGTCGGTCAGCTTCAGGTGCAGCAACGCCTCGGGCAGGTTGTCGTCATCCAGCCGCATCAGCCCGTCGGGCTTGTTGAGCTCGCAGGCGACCTTCGCCAACAGGCGGGTGGGCGCGACGCCGATGCTGCAGGTCAGGTGCTCGCCGATCGCTTGCCGCATGTGGTGCTTGAGGGTCTCCGCCATCTGCAGCGCGACGCGGGGCTCGCGTTCGGGCCCGAGCAGCCGGACCGCCATCTCGTCGACCGACTCGACGCGCTCGACGGGGGCGACGGTATCGATGGCCTTGAGGATCTGGTGGTGGACCTCAACGTAGTACGCCGGGCGGGCGACGACGAAGCGGATGTCCGGGCAGCGCTGCCGGGCCTCGAGGACGTTGGTGCCGGTCTTCACGCCGCGGGCCTTGGCCTCCTTGCTCGCGGCGATGCAGCAGGTGCCCCGAGAGACGACGGGGATGATGCCTACGGGCTTGCCGCGCAGCTCCGGCCGGGCCTGCTGCTCGACCGAGGCGAAGTAGTTGTCCATATCCAGGAACAGCCAGCGCAGCATGGGAAACGTCTCCGCCGAAAACCTAACATAATCCAATCAAAAATCAATCTAGAGGCAAGAAAAAAGCCCACCGCGCGAGGCGGTGGGCTTTCCGAGGGATTCAGTTGTCGGCCGGACTCAGTCGTTCTTGACCTCGTAGTCGGCGTCAATCACATCGTCATCCGCACCCGCGGCGGCACCTGCATCGGCGGTGGCGCCGGCGGGCTGGCCTTGGGCGGCCTGGGATTCGTATGCCGCCTTGCCCAGCTCCTGGGCCGACTGCAGCAGGTTGTTGGTCGCCGTCTCGATCGCGGCGGCGTCCTCGCCCTTGGCGGCCTCTTCGAGCGCCGCCAGGGACGACTCGATCTGGGCTTTGGCTTCATCGGAGACCTTCTCGCCGTGCTCTTCCAGCTGCTGCTTGGTCTGGTAGACCAGGTGCTCGGCCTTGTTGCGGGCGTCGACGATCTCGCGGCGCTTCTTGTCTTCCTCGGCGTGGGCCTCGGCGTCGGCCTTCATCTGCTCGATCTCATCGTTGCTCAGGCCCGAGTCGGACTTGATCTCGATGTGCTGGCTCTTGCCGCTGGCCTTGTCGGTGGCCTTGACGTTGAGGATGCCGTTGGAGTCGATGTTGAACTCGACTTCGATCTGCGGCATGCCACGCGGGGCCGGGGGGATGTTGTCCAGGCGGAACCGGCCGAGCGTGCGGTTGTCGTTGGCGAACTGGCGCTCACCCTGCAGGACGTGGATGTCCACCGCGGTCTGGTTGTCCGCCGCGGTCGAGAAGACCTCGTTCTTGGACGTGGGGATCGTGGTGTTGCGTTCGATGAGCTTGGTCATCACGCCGCCTTCGGTCTCGATGCCCAGCGACAGGGGGGTGACGTCCAGCAGCAGCACATCCTTGACGTCGCCCTGGAGGACGCCGCCCTGGATCGCCGCACCGATGGCGACGACCTCGTCGGGGTTGATCGAGCGGTTGGGCTCTTTGCCGAAGACTTCCTGGGCCATCGCCTGGACCTTGGGCATGCGGGTGGACCCGCCGACGAGCACGACCTCATCGACCTCGCCGGGCTTCAGCCCCGCGTCTTCCAGCGCTTTGACGACCGGCTGCTTCAGGCGTTGGAACAGGTCGTCGCAGATCTGCTCGAACTTGCTGCGGTTCAGCGTCATCGTCAGGTGCTTGGGGCCTTCCTGCGTGGCGGTGATGAACGGCAGGTTGATCGTGGTCTCGTTGGCGCTGGAGAGCTCGCACTTGGCCTTTTCCGCGGCTTCCTTGAGGCGCTGCAGGGCCATGACATCCTGGCGGAGGTCCACGCCTTGTTCTTTCTTGAACTCGTCCGCGATGTGGTTGATCAGGGCCTCGTCCCAGTCGTCGCCGCCCAGGTGGGTGTCGCCGTTGGTGGACAGGACCTCGAAGACGCCGTCGCCGATGTCGAGGATGGAGACGTCGAACGTGCCGCCGCCGAGGTCGAAGACCGCGATCTTCTCGTTGGCCTTCTTGTCCAGGCCGTAGGCCAGGGACGCGGCGGTGGGCTCGTTGATGATGCGGTCGACGGTCAGGCCCGCGATCTCGCCGGCTTCCTTGGTGGCCTGGCGCTGGGCGTCATTGAAGTATGCCGGGACGGTGATGACGGCATTGGTGACGGTCTCGCCCAGGTGTTCCTCAGCGACACGCTTGAGCTCGGAGAGGATCATCGCCGAGACTTCCTGGGGCGTGTAGGTCTTGTCCTGGATCTGGATCTTGACCATCTCGTCGGTGTTGCCGGTCACGCCATAGGGCACCATTTTTTCCTCGGCCTGGACCTCGCTGTGGCGGCGGCCCATGAAGCGCTTGACGGAGAAGACGGTGTTCTTGGGGTTGGTGAGCTGCTGGTTCTTGGCCGGCTGGCCGACCAGGCGTTCGCCCTTGTCGGTGATGGCGACGACGGACGGGGTGGTGCGGTTGCCCTGTGCGTTGATGAGGACCTTGGGCTCGCCGCCTTCCATCACGGAGACGACGGAGTTGGTGGTGCCCAGGTCGATGCCGATGGTTTTGGCCATGTTGGAAAACTCCTTGGGATTGGTGTTGGAGACACGCGGAGCGCGTCCGGGGGAGATATTGGCAAACCCGATGCCAGTCCCGCAGGGCGTCAGACCGCCTGTGACGGCAGAAAACGGGCTTAGGGGCCTGCCAAGGGGGTCTGCCGGGCGTTTGGGTCTGTCATTTTGGCAAGCCGCGGCCCCCGGCGGTGCGCCGCCGATCAGGTGAAAAGGCCGGTTTCGCGGCAGATTCAGAGCCCCGGGACTCGATTCCCCTTGTGGATAAAGGGTTTTTGCTTTGCGGGCCCACGAAAAATGCAGTAAATAGCGTTGAGAATGCGATAGGCAGGGAAACCCAGCAACTGTTGCTGGAGCTTTACCCAGTGCGTTGTCTGGGACCCTCGATTCACCCAGGGAGAAAGGCCGCTCCGGAGCTTGTTGGCCTCACCCCATTTCTATTACTGCTAAGGAGAGCAACCATGGCGAAGAAGACCACCAAGAAGAAGGCGGCCGCCCCCAAGAAAGCCCCGACCAAGGCTGAAGTCTACCGGGCCATCGTCGATCAGACCGGCCTGCCCCGTAAGGACGTCGTCGCCGTCATCGACGCGCTGACCGTCGAAATGACCAAGTCCCTCAAGAAGAACGGCATGTTCAACCTCGTCGGCCTGGCCAAGATGACCCTGGTCAAGAAGCCCGCCATCCGCGGCGGCAAGCTCGTCCGGAACCCCTTCACCGGCGAAATGGTCAAGCAGAAGCCACGCCCGGCTTCCAAGAACGTCAAGATCCGCCCCCTCAAGGGCCTCAAGGACCTGGTCAACTAACCCGGTCCCGGGCGCAAGCCCAACTTGTTTTTAAAACGTACAACCCCCGGCGGGCTCCGACGCCGGGGGTTGTTGTTTTCTGCGCGGGCTTTAACCCCGCACGCCATGCCGACCCAGCACTCCACGCACCGCGTCGCTGCCTTGCGTTTGCGCGGGCAGGTCTGCCCCGTATTGAATCAACAACTCGACGATCCCCGCGTAGTCCCCGTGGGTGACTTCTTCCGCCAGCCGCATGGTCATGCCGCCCTCGGGGTCGGCACAGTGCACCGAGCCGTGGACCGCCATGCCCATCGGCGTGGCTTGGTAGCCCGAGACCCGGTCGACCGCGGCACCGTGCTCCAACAGCAGCGCCACCGCCGCACGCCGCCCACGCCAGCAGGCCAAATGCAACGCGGTGCATTCGCTCTCGTCCGGCACCAGCCCGTCCACCGGCACGCCGGCCTGCAGCAACGCCCGCATCGCCGGCAGGTCTTCGCGCCTCGTCGCCACGCTCAACGCCGCTGCGCCCTCGGCGATCGACGCTTGGGTATCCCCTGTGCCCTTCAAACAGGCTGCAATCGCCCGGTCCGTTTCGGTGATCTGCGAAGCCAGCGCGCCGTGCTCCAGCAGCAACGCGACGAGGTCTTCGCGCCCCAGCCGCATCGCTGCCGACACCGCGGTGATGCCCGACGCGTCTGCCGCATGCACATCGCCCCCGGCTTCAATCAGCAACCGCACCACCGTCTGCGAACGCGACTGCTGCACCGCTTTGAGCAGGTGGGTCCGATGCCCGCCCCAAGGCACACGGAAGTTGGGGTCCGCGTGGTGCTCCAAAAACAGCCGAACGTGCGCTTCGCGGCCTTCAAAGTCCAACGCCCTGCCCAAACAGTACGACACGCGAAACGAGTGCGGCTGGGCGGCCAACAGCAACGCCAGGCAAGCCGGGTCTTCATGCTCCGTGGCGTGGTACAGCGCTTCGGTGCCCCAGGCCGAGGCTTCGTGATCTTCCGGGTCCGGCTCGCCACAGCCTTCATCGGGATCGGCACCGGCCTGCAGCAGCATCCGCGTCAGCTCCGCGTGCCCCGCGATCCCTGCCGCCCCGTACAAAGGCGTCAGGTCCCCGAACTCGCCCTTGGCCTGTGCGTTCACGTCGGCGCCGGCTTGAACCAATAGCCCCGCACACTTCACGATCCCCGGTACACGCTTTGGATCGCTCCGCAACAGCCATGTATGCGTCGCATACAAGATCGCCGGCCAACCCATCGGCCCGCCTGCTGCATGAATCAAATCGGGCGCGTCGCGCAGCTGCTTTGCCAGCGCTTCTGCTTCGCCGGTGACACAAGCGGTGTACAAGTCATGCGCCGCCAGCGTCGGGTCGATCGCCAGCAACATCGAAGCCCGGCGCGTGTCTTTGCCACACGCCGCCTGCACCAACGCCGCCGCCCGGGCCGAGCGTTCCATGGCAAGCAGTTCGTCCTCCATCGCTTTGGCCTGGGCAAGACGCTCCATCTCGTGCAGCTTCTCGCTCAAGGCTTGAGCTTCCTTCGCGTCCAGTTGTCCGTGCAACACACGCATCTCCACATACGTCTTCCAGCGCGGCCAGCTCGGGAAGCCGTACTCCCGCGCGATCACCGTCTGGGCCGCCGCGAGCGTGGGCTCGCTCGGGGTCGCTTGGGGGTGATGCTGCTCGAAGCGCTTCTGGGCTTTCGGATCGCCCGCGCGGATCGCCTTCAGCAAGGCCTTAGCCTGCTTGCGGTCGTGCTCGAGGGACGGGTGAACAGGGATAGGACGGACGGGTTGAATCGCCATAGCGACCTCCTTCGTGGAAACCCGGGGTCCGCACACGGGTGAAGCAGGTCAAGCGACCGTACGTCAGGTTGTAGACAGGCGGGACCTTCCCTTTCCGCGGACCGGCGGCGTCCTGATACGCCGAACCCAGCATACCGGCAGGCCGTCTTACCACCAAGGCCTGCATGGTGTGTTTGGGGTTAACATGCCCGGTTCAACCATCCGTTTTGGAGCCTCGGCTATGTCCGCGACCGAACCTTCGACCCAGTCCCCGACCCAAGCCATCATCGATCGGCATGACGCTTACCTGTCGCTCAACTACCCGCGCTTCGACGTGGCGATGGTGCGCGGCCAAGGCAGCGAGCTTTGGGATGCACAGGGCCAGCGCTACGTCGACCTGTTCGTCGGGTTCGGCGCGCCGGTGCTGGGGCACTGCCACCCCGATCTGGTCGAAGCGGTGACGCAGCAGGCCAACACGCTTTGGCATGTCGGCAACCTGCTGCACACCGAGCCGCAGACCCACGCCGCTGAGGCGATCGCCAAGCTGGGCTTCGGCGGACGCAGCTTCTTCAGCCACGCCGGCGCCGACGCCAACGAGGCCGCGATCAAGCTCTGCCGGCTGTACGGCAAGGCCAACCCCGGGCCCAACGGCCAGCGGTACAAAGTTATCTCCGCCACGAAGAGTTTCCACGGCCGATCGTTCGCCACGATGGGCGCTACGGGCAACCCCGCGGTCCGCGAGGGCTTCGGCCCGCTGCTGCCGGGGTTTGTGAACGTGGCCTACAACGACCTGGACGCGGTCGCCGCCGAGGCCGATGACGACGCCGTCGCGGTGATCGTTGAACCGATCCAAGGTGAGGGCGGCATCAACCTGCCGGACGCCGAGTACTTCCAGAAGCTCCGCGCGTTCTGCGATGAGAAAGACCTGCTGTTGATCTGTGATGAGGTCTGGACCGGCTGCGGGCGCACCGGGCGCGTCTTCGGGCACCAGCTCTGGGGCATCACGCCGGACATCATGACGCTGGGCAAAGGCGTCGGGGGCGGGCTCCCCGTCGGGGTGATGTGCGCCAAGCCCGAGTTGGCCGAGCTGTACAACGCCCGGACCCAGGGCGGCGTGAAGCACGCTTCGACGTTGGGCGGCAACTGCCTGGCGATGGCGGTCACCGCGAGGATCTTTGAAGTCATCCAGCGCGACGGCCTGTGCGAACGCGCGGAACGGCTCGGGCAAGCCCTCCAGCAGCGTCTGCAAGCCTTCGGCCAAGCCACCGGCTTGATCACGCAGGTCCGCGGCGCGGGCTTGTTCCTGGGGATCCAGGTCAACGTCGAGTCAGAGGACGCCTGGTTTAACTCGGCCGGCGAAGTGGTGGGCAAGGCCTTGAGCCAGGGCCTGCTGATCGGCTCGGCCCAGGCCGACGTGCTCCGTCTGGCGCCGGCGTTGACGGTGGACGAGGCGGTACTGGATGAAGGGTTGTCGACGCTGGAACAGGTGCTCCGCGGATGAGCCGATGGCGGCGGGTTTTGTGGCTGGGCGGGCTGCTGCTGGTCGGGCAGTGGGGCTGTGCTTCAGACCCCGAACCCTTGCCGACGATCGCCGACCTGCGGGCGCATGAGACGGATGGGCAGCGTGAGGTGCCTTCGGACCTGGTGGTCGCGCAGCCCGGGCGCTCGTCGCGTCAGCAAGAGCTGCTGGTGGACGGCCGGCTGTACCGGATCGACGTGCCCGTCGATACCTCGACCGACGGGGCTTGGCAGATCGTGCAGACGGACATGCTGGACGCGACCCGACAGGAGGCATGGCGTTTGAACGGCATGCGGGTCGGTGTTTTGCCAGCGGCGTCCGAACAGGCGTTTGCGTTCGCGCTGCCAGCCAGGGTCGGGCGGAGCGAGCAGCGGGTCGTGTCGCTGGGGGACTTTGTGCAGATGGTCTGGACCGAGCCTTTGGAGCAGGGGGCACAGGGCGGTCGGCTGCCGATCTGCCTCTGGCCGGAGCAGGTTGGGGAGGATGGCCGTGTGCAGCCGGGGCGTTGGGTCACGCTGGAAGAAGGGCGGCTGCGGCTGCTGTTCCGCATGCTGCCGGCGGGCGACGGGACGGTCATCGTCGAGCTTTGGCCCCACCAGCAAGATCAGACCGGCGGCGCGCGGCTGCAGGTCGGCGCTGCCGGCGGCGTCCGGCTGATGACGCCCGAGGAGCGCGCGATGCTCGGGTGGATGATGGAAGACCTGGTGATCCAGGTCCGGCTCGGGCCCGGTGCCGGGCTGGTGGTTGGGTTGGACCGGGACTGGCCGGAGGTCGTGCCGATGGGCGCGGTGGACTCGGCCACGATTTGGCCTGTGTCGGTCAAGGCGCTGGGCGCGACTTCGAGCGTGGCGTACGAGACGAACTACGACGCTGATCTTCGGCCGCTGTTCCCGCCGGTTGAGCCCGAGCCGCTTCGGCCGGGGCTTGGCCAGGCCTGGATGACCGGGGATCAGGACGGCCTGGCGGTACAGCGTGTGTTTGTGCTCATCCCGTCACCCTGACGGCGTCTCGCCACCGCCACCATTCCCGCCGTCGCCGCCGGGTTTGCGGTCACTGCCGCCGCCGCCTTCGCCCCCGTTGCGGGGCTTGCGCCGCCGCCTGCGTCGCCGCCGCTTTTTGGGTTTGTCCCCCGGTGCGCCGTCGCTGGCGGCCTGCGTGTCCGGCGGGAGGTTGGCGCTGTTGTCGCCTTCCTTGGATTCGACTTCATGGTTCTGCAACGGCTTGCCGGGCTTGGGCCGACGCGGGCCGCGCCGGCGTTTGCCGCTGCGTTCGCCCTGGGTTTCGCCTTGTGCTTTGTCGTCACGATCACTGCGCGGCTTCTTCTCCCTTGGCCGATCCTGACGTGCTTCACCCGCTTTGCCCTTGCCTGGGTCGTCGCCGCCTTCGCCCCGGGGCTTGCGCTTTTTCTTCTTGCCGCCGCCTTGCTGGGCCGGCAGGAGTTCGATGTGTTCCAGGGGGTACGCGCTGGGCTTGCTGCCATCGTCCAGCGCGACCAGTACGAGCTGCGTGAGGATCTGCGTGCTGAGCACAATCCCCTCGCCGTCCTCGGTGCGGACCCGGCTCTTGCGGTGGGGCAGGTTCTTCTTCAGGTCGGCGTACGTCTGGTCCTCGTAACGCAAGCAGCACATCAGCCGCCCGCAGCGCCCCGAAATCTTGTGCGGGTCCAGCGTGGCCTTCTGCACCTTCGCCGAGCGCATCGACACCGGCTTGAGCACCTTCAGGAAGTTCTTGCAGCAGCAGTACTGCCCGCACTTCTCGTAGTCCGCCACCAGCCGGGCCTCTTCCCGGTGGTTGACCTGCACCATCTCGATGCGCGTGGCGAAGTCGGCCGCTAGACGCTTGACCAGCTCCCGGAAGTCGACGCGGTCTTCGGCGGTGAAGTAGAAGATGATCCGCTCGCCCCCGAGGATCTGCTCCACCTCGACCAGCTTCATCGGAAGGTCCAGCTCGCGGATGTGCTGTCGGCAGGCCTTGATCTTCTCGCTGGCGGTGGCTTCCAGAGCCGACTGCTCGTTGAGGTCTTCGACCGTGGCGACGCGGAGCACCTTGCCGCGGGTCGAGAACGGGTAGTCCTTGCCGCCGGAGTTCTCGATGTAGTCCAGCATCTCCTGCCGGGACACGCTCTTGTAGCACCCGCTGTTGGGGCAGGTCGTCGTGAGCATCTCGGCGATCTCGGTGCCCCGGTCCGTACGGACGACGAGCTTGCTGCCGCAGCCGGGCTTCGCGTCGCCTTCGTAGGGGTACTCGGCGACGAGCTTCTGCTGGCCGTAGCGCACCACCATGGTCTTGGGCGGCTCGAGGCGGTCGTAGATCTTCTGATCTTCCTCGTCGAGCATGACGGGCAGGGGAACAATGCTTCCGGGCAAGGTATGCAACTCCTGCGCAGGCGGCATGGGGCAACAGCCAGGCCCAGCCTGCGGCATAAATCGGGGATGTCGCCGGGCAAAAGGGTTTTTAGGATGCCGACCGGGGCCCGACGCCCGACCGACGGCAAAAGCGTTTTCGTCGGCCGGAGTTGCGTCGGCCAACCCCCGCATGATCCGCGAACCCGCTTTTCCTTGCAAGCCGCACCCCCAGCAGGCCGATAGCTTGTGGGACGTTCATCCCCACCCTCACGCTCCCCGTACCGGACCCACCTCCCATGCGTTTGCCTGACTTCATCGGCCTCGGCGGCATGCGCTGCGGATCGACCACCCTCTGGCAGCTCGTCCGGTCCCACCCCAGCGTCTTCACCCCCGCCCAGAAAGAGCTCCACTTCTTCGAGAACCGCGACGGCTTTTTCGACCGCGGTGTTCAGGCCTACGCCGAGCACTTCGCCGATGCCCCCGCGCAGGCGATCTGTGGCGAGTCCACCCCCGAGTACCTCTCCGAGCCCGACTGCGCCCAGCGCATCCACGACACCTGCCCGGACGCCAAGCTGTTCGTCGTGCTACGTGACCCCGTCGCCCGTGCCTGGTCGCACTACACCTTCATGCGGCAGTCCGGCCGGGAGACCAAGTCCTTCGCCAAAGCCCTGGACCTCGAGCCCAAACGCCTGGCGTCCAACGACCCCGCCGCCGGCCTGTTCGGCTACCTGCAACGCAGCGACTACGCCGCTCACCTCCAGCGCTTCGACGACGTCTTCGGCCCCGGCCGCGTCCTCGTGATCCTCCTCGAAGACATCAAAGCCGACCTCGTCGGCACCACCACCCGCGTTCTCGAACACATCGGCGTTCAAGACGTCGGCCAACTCGATCCCGAGTCCCTCCCCGAACGCGCCAACTACCAGGAACGCCACCCCCGTTGGATCCACTGGCACAAGCTGGCCCGCTCGATGTCACGCTGGCGCTACCCCGACGCCATGGGCCCGATCGCCAAAGCCGTCCGCAAGACCGGCCGAGGCCTGAAGGAATTCAACCTGGTCGACCGCTCGGGCTTTACGCTGGGCGACGCTGAGCGTACTCGCCTGACATCGCACTTGGCTCCGGGCGTCCGTGCTTTGGATGAGCGTTTGGGCCGCCCGACGGGCTGGTGCGCAGACGCCTGACCAGGTCCGCGCGTCGACAACCATGAATAAACCCAAACGTCCACGCGCATAGCCCCAGCAGCAGCAGCGGCATGTACAGCAGCGTCCGCAGCAGGGCGGTCGGACGCCACCGCGCGGTCGTCGACATCACGTACACCAACCGACGCAGCACGATCAACGGGAACGCCGCGTGGTACTTGCACCAACGCTGATGCGAAGGCTTCAGCGCCAACCCCAGCCGGCCGCGCGCCTCGCCGAACCGACGATGATGCTCCAGCATCTCCGCCAGCGTCCGACGCCCCGCGTGGGCGACCTGGAGCGCCGGCTCGAATCGCACCTTGCCCGGGAACTGTTTCGCCACCGCCTGCGTGAACCGCAGGTCCTGCCCCCGCGCGTCATCCGGGAAGCCGTTCACCGCATCAAACGCCGCCCGGGTCATCACCAGATGCGCCGCAGGCAGGTAGTCCACCGGCCCCGCCGGACGCCCGGGCCCCGCGTTGTTGAACTGCAATTGGTTGTCCACCGACGCCACCGGATGCCAGAAGTGCTGGTCCACGATCGAGCCACCCACCAGCTCCGTGCCGCGGTCCAGGCAGTGCACCGCTTCCCCCAGCCAGGACGTTGCCGGCACCGTGTCCGTGTCCACAAACGCCAGCCTGGCTGCGCGGGCGTAACGTGCGCCCAGGTTCCGCGCTGCCCCGGCTTTGAGTTTGTCGGACCCCCGCACCACACGCACCCCCGCTCGCCGCGCAGCCTCGGACACCGCATCGCTCAGCCCGCTGTCCACCACAATCACTTCGTACGGCGCCCGGGTGTCCTGGGCCTGAAACCCCGCCAGGCAACGGGCCAAATCTTCCGGCGCGTCAAAACACGGGATGACAATCGACAGTGCCGGAGCCACCTCGGGCGTGACCAGGTTCAATCTCGGGGGCCAGCTCCACAATTCCGGCCCGGGCATCGGCAGTGGCGCAAGTAAAGACACACCCGCATTATCGGCCCGGGTCGTCAAAAACCATCAGGAAAATCCGCTCGGGGATTACACCGCCCGCAGCACCGCTGCCGCCACCTGCCCGCCGAACCCGCCGGACACCACCAGCGCATGCTTCAGCGGCGCGTCATACGCCGTGGCCTGCCCCGGGTGCGTCCCAGCCATCGGCTCGGGGCGGTTCACCGTCGCCGGCACCACCTGATGCCGCAACGCCATGCACACCGTCGTCAGGTCCAGCCCGCTCATCCCCGCCAACAGGTTCCCGCAAAGCGGCTTCGCGTTCGCCAGCGGAATCGCCGCCAGCCGATCCCCAAACACCCCACGCAACGCCGCGACCTCTGCCCGGTCATAAGGCCCGTACCCGTTCGCACCCGGCACGATCAGATCAATCGCCTCGGGCTCAAGCGACGCCATCCGCAACGCGTTCCGCACCGCCGCCGCGATCGACCGCCCCTCGGCGTCCGGCGACAGGTTCCGCTCCGCGCGGTTCACGTTCTGCGCCGCCGCCACCCCCAGCAGCTCCGCGTAAGGCTTGCCCGAAGCACCCCGTGCTTCGTACGTCTCCAACGCTTCGAGCACCACGATCCCGCCGCCTTCACCGATCACCGTGCCCGACCCGGTCTCGTCCATCGACCGCACCGCGCCCGACGGGTCGTCGTTGTGTGCCGCGGTCAGCCGGCCCGTGAACTGCTGACGGAGATACGCCATCGGGTTCAGCTTCGTCTCGGCGCCACCCACAAACCCCACGTCAGCCGCGCCGCGCTGCAGCGCCCGCGCGGACTCGGCCAGCGACAGCAACCCGCTGGCCTCGGCACACGTGATCGTGTTCGAGGGCCCGCGCGAGTCGTGGATGATCGTCACGTGGCAGGCCAGCATGTTCGGCAGGTACTTCAACAGCCACAGAGGCGTCAGCCGCTGCATGCCTTCCTGCCCCCATTGGTGCAGGTCGAACGTGCCGTCCTCTCGCTTGGACTGCACCAGCGCTTCGGTCAGCTCGTTCAGCTCCGCCGCGATCAGCCCCGCCCCGATGTGGCAAGCGCTCCGGTCGCCCTCGTAGGTCCGGGGCTCATCGCCCTCTGCGGTGCCCGGCGTGACCAGTCCCGCATCACGCGCTGCCAGGTCCGCCGCGATCACCGCCAGCTCGATATCCCGGGCCATCACCTTCGTGGCCTTGCGATAGCTCTTGGGCACGATCTTGGCGATCTTGTACTCGGGCGCCTCGCCCCCGACGTGGCAGGCAAAGTTGCTGGGGTCAAACCGCTGAATCCGCTCCAGCCCCGAGACGCCGTCGCGCAGCTTTGGCCAGGTCTCCTCCGCGCCCAGCCCCAGCGAAGAGACGGGGCCGATGCCGGTGATCACAAGTCGTCGTGCCATAGGGCACTAGTTTAGGCCCGCATCCATCGCCCGGCCAACGCCAGAAGCCAAGCACAAAGTGAGATATCCACCGAAAAGCCAAGTTGGCCGAATGAGAATCGGTTTGAGGCCAGTTCAAGTACCTTTCGCCGCGGTGTTGCTTGCATTGACCGTTACTTGTATTTGATGTTGCAACTCATCGATCACGTAGCCTCGTTTCACCGGCACCCGGAGCAAAGGCATCCCGGCTGCTGCCAGTGCTCGGTTCTTCACCGCATCGCTTTTCTGTGCTCGCGCCTGTTGATGGCTTGAATCATCCAACTCAAGGCAAAGCACCGGCTGCATTGTCTTGGCGTCGCAGAGCACGAAGTCGATGTGCTTACGATTGATTTTGTTCCGCCAGCTATGGGCGTCTGGTGTGCCTTTAGCCAGCCTCAACAAGTCGCCCATGCCGATTTTGGGGCAAACGTGATATGTCGGGCTGGCGGCTTGTTGCAAGACACGAAAGAAAGAGAATTCTGCTTGGCTGAACAGATACCGTTTCCGCATGTAAGGCCAGGGTTGATCTGCGGACTCTGAAGCGGAGATGGGCTGTTGCTGGGGCTTCGTGCTGCCCGGGTCAAATAAACGGAACAAAAGACCCAAGCAACCGGTAGGGGGTTTGGTTTCGGACATCGGTTTTCCCGGAAGAGGCTTTGGACGAATCTCCGACCATAAAACAAAACCGTGACGCGCGTCGGCGCGTCACGGCGGGGAGTGCTTGTGTAGGGCTTTGGCTCGGCTTACTGCGTGTCCGGGTCGCCGGTGGTGTTGAAGAAGCCGTTGTCCGGCGTGCCGTCGCCGTTGATGTCGTCGAGTTGTTCGTCGACATCCATCGATTCGCCGTGGCCATCGGCGAACACGAACTCGCCGGCACTGATGCCGCGCTCGGCGGGCTTAGAGCGGTCATCTAGGGCGGTGCCGTGGTAGTAGTTACCGTCGCCGCTGCCTCGGGCCGAGCTCAGGGGCGGGTCCATGACATAGACGCCTTCGGTGGGGTCCGAGCCCTGGCCTTCGGTGTCGCCGACCACCACGGTGTTGGAGTGCTGGCGGATCCGGTCCTGGTGCATGCGGAACTGCACCGGGGTCCCATCGTGGCCGTTGCTGGTGCGCGCGTTGCCGAGGTATTGATAGTTGTAGCCGTAGCCGCCCCAGTTGGTCCATCCGCTTGCCGGCATCGGCAGTGCGGTGCTGGTCCAGTCGGTGCCGGGGTTTTCCGCTGCGGTTAGCGCGTCTGCCGAACTGGTCTCATGCCACCACTTGCGGTTGAAGACGGACTCGGCCAGGTCCAGGTGCGGGTTGATGAAGACATCGGTGTTCTCGATGTACGGGTAGATGTAGTCGGCCCAGCGCGGCTTGTTCCCGTTCGGGCGGTTGCCGCCGGGGATGTCCGACGAGTGCCAGGGGTACAGCCCGTCCTGGTCGATCAGGAACCCGGCCATGGCGATCGAGCCGATCTGCCGAACGTTGGACAGGTTTTGGCTGGAGCGTGCGGTCTTGCGGGCCGCGCCCAGGGCCGGCAAGAGCAGGCCGATGAGAAGGGCGATGATGCTGATGACGACCAGCAGCTCGATCAGCGTGAAGCCGGCGGGGCGAGCAGCGGGGGTCTGAATCCGGGCGGGGCGGGTCATGGGAGACTCCGTGATGGGGGAAATACAGTTGCGATCGTGTCGCAGGTGCAGCAGAGGATAATGAGTTGAAATTGAGTTGCAAGTTTATTGGTTGGATGTGGTTTAAACTGGCTTGGTTGCCTGCAAACGCCTTTCGCGTCTCGGGTTGGCCGTCTGACGAGCTTTGGCAAGCCGCTTAGCTACAATCGCGGGCATGCTGACGCACCGAGTCATTCCGTGTCTGGATGTCCACGCCGGGCGGGTGGTGAAAGGGGTCAACTTCGTCAACCTGGTTGACGCGGGCGACCCGGTCGAGATCGCCGCGGCCTATGACGCCGCCGGGGCGGATGAGTTGGTCTTTCTGGACATCACCGCCAGCCACGAGGGCCGGGACATCACCCACGACATGGTGCGTCGCGTTGCTGAGCGTTGCTTCATGCCGTTCACGGTGGGCGGGGGTATCCGCACGATCGACGACGTCACCGCCTTGATCCAGGCCGGGGCCGAGAAGGTCAGCATCAACACTGCTGCGGTCGTCGACCCGCAGATCGTTCAGCAGACCGCCAAGCGCTTTGGCACCTGTGCCACCGTCGTCAACATCGACCCCAAACGTGTCCCCGCCGACGACTTCACCCAGCGCACCGGCCAGACGCCCGAGCACGTCACGCCCGACGGCCAGGTCTTTGAGGTCCACACCCACGGCGGCCGCAAGCCCACCGGCCTGGAGGCCCTGCCCTACGCCCGTAAGGTCGTCGAGCTCGGTGCCGGCGAAATCGTTCTGACCTCCATGGACGGCGACGGCACCAAGGCCGGCTACGACATCGAAGTCACCAAGCTCATCGCCGACGCGGTGGACGTCCCCATCGTCGCCTCCGGCGGCTGCGGCAACCCCCAGCACATGGTCGACGTCCTGCAGCAGACGCGCGCCGACGCCGTGCTCGCGGCGAGCATCTTCCACTTCGGCGAGTACACGATCGCTGAAACCAAAGCCGCAATGGCCGAGGCCGGCCTCCCGGTACGCGAGGTCGCGGGCGTGTGAATTACTCATTTGCTTGTTCGTGATCCTCGCCGGTTCGATTAACTTATGCCCGGCTATTCATCTCAGCACTCTTTTCTGGACATAATCCATGTTTAAGCGTTTCTTTAGAAAGAAATCCGAACAGGCAGAAGAAGCCTGGTACGAAGAGAAAAGCAAGCTAATGGAGCAATGGCTTGGGCCCGAGCATGACATGGTCATGCACGCGCTGATCCCCTTTGCCGTCGGCGGAGGGTTGGATTTGTACTACTACCCCAAAAGCACACCAGGGACCGGCATCGCAACCAAAGAGCTGACCGAACGTCCGGGCAAAGGGCCATGCAACCAGGCGTTTAAGTCATATGAGTTGGTGATGTACACCAGTGAACTGATCAATCTGGATGACTCCGCCAACCCGGAAACGCCTTTCGGTCGGGCGCATCAAACTATGAATGCCGTGCTCAATGCGATGGCACCGTATTGCCTGCAAGCCACCTTGAACCCCGGAGATACATGTGAATTCCCTGCTGATTTCGAGAAGATCGGTGGGCGCTGTTTAGTCCTTGATGTATACCCGGACACCGAGATCAATAGCGCCAGCCGCTTTGGCTTGATGCTCATCATGGAAGTCCATCGATCTGAAATGGAATTCGCGAGGGCTCAGAGCGGAGCCGAACTGATCGGCAAGCTCAAACAGGCAGGGCACTACCCCTACAGCGACATGAATCGGCCTGCAGTGGTTTAGGTCGCGCTGGCTTCGGACTCCATAGCCGACGCCGGATTCGTCTGCGTCCGCAGCCCCCAGTGGATCGTCGCCGTGGCGATCACCGCCGCCAGGAGCAGGATGGAGACCAGCCAGGGGTTGGCCTGGCCGAGCAACGCCAGCAGCGTGATCGAGCCGGCGATGCCGATGAGCATGCCGAGTGTCGCTCGGCGTTTGGCTTTGGCGGTCAATGCGCGTTGCTCCACAATCATCTGCACCGACGCGCCGACCGAGCCTTGCTGATACACCCACCGCCGGATCGCCGGGCAGGCCTTGCCCGCACACACCGCTGCGAGAAGCCAGAACACCGTCGTGGGCAGGCCCGGCACAAACAGCCCGACCCAGCCGACCACCAAGCAGCTCGCAGCGACCAGGGTCAGCAGCCAACGCACCGGGCGGGATGGGGTCGATGGATCGCTCATAAAACCGCCCAAGCGCGTTAACGCTCTGGCGGCGTGGTCAGATTAGGCTTCCGCAGCAGCCAAGTCGAGCACGTCCTCGGGGACTTCGATGCCCAGTGCGGCCGCGACCTTCTGGCCATAGGTCGGGTCCGCGCGGAAGAAGTGGCAAAGCTGGCGCATCTGTATCTCCGGCCGGGCCTGGCCCAGGGCCCCGGCGATCGCGGCGGCGGTGCGGTCCTGCTGCTCGTCGCCCAGGAGCCGCCAGAGATCACCCGCCTGGGTGTAGTCGTCGTGGCCTTCTCGTGAGTTAAAACGATCGGCGGTGACCGAGCCCAACTCCATCGGACATTCCCGCGCTTGAGGGTCTTCCCGGGGGGTGCCTTCGACCGTATTGGGGAAGTAGTTCGGCGCCCCGCCGTAGCCTTCGGCGGTCGCCATCGCGCCGTCCCGCTGGTAGTGCATCACCGGACAACGCGGCGCGTTCACCGGCAGCTGCTGGAAATTCGTGCCGACCCGGTAGCGGTGCGCGTCCGCGTACGACATCAGCCTGGCCTGCAGCACCTTGTCCGGCGAGGGCTCGATCCCCGGCACCAGCGCCGACGGGCTGAACGCCGACTGCTCCACCTCCGCGTGGTAGTTCTCGGGGTTGCGGTTCAGCTCCACCGTGCCCACATCAATCAGCGGGAACTCGGCGTGCGGCCAAACCTTCGTCAGGTCAAACGGGTTCCAGCGGAACTCCTCCGCCTGCTGCTGGGTCATCACCTGAATCTTGAACGCCCACTTGGGGTACTCGCCCCGCTCGATCGTGTCGAACAGGTCGCGCTGATGCGACTCGCGGTCCTGCCCGATCAGCTCGGCGGACTCGGCATCATTCATGCACTGGATGCCCTGCAGGGTTTTGAAGTGGAACTTCACCCAGACCCGCTCGTTCTCGGCGTTCACGAACGAGTACGTGTGGCTGCCGTAGCCGTTGGTGTGGCGGAGCGTGCGGGGTAGGCCGCGGTCGGAAAACAAGATGGTGATCTGGTGCAGGGATTCGGGGCACTGGCTCCAGAAGTCCCATTGCATGTCCATGTTGCGGACGTTGGTCTTGGGGTGCCGTTTCTGCGTGTGGATGAAGTTGGCGAACTTCAGGGGGTCGCGGATGAAGAACACCGGCGTGTTGTTGCCGACCATGTCCCAGTTGCCTTCTTCGGTGTAGAACTTCAGCGCGAAGCCGCGCACGTCACGCTCGGCGTCCGCCGCGCCCTTCTCGCCGGCAACGGTCGAGAAGCGGAGGAAGACTTCGGTCTGCTTGCCGATCTCCGAGAGGAACGCGGCCTTGGTGTACGGGGTGACGTCGTGGGTCACGGTGAACGTGCCAAAGGCCGCAGAGCCTTTGGCGTGAACAACGCGTTCGGGGATGCGTTCGCGGTTGAAGTGCTGCATCTGCTCGAGCAGTTGGACGTCCTGCATCAGCAGCGGGCCTCGCGGCCCGGCGGTCTGCGAGTTCTGGAAGTCGCCGATCGGTCGGCCTTCGGCGGTGGTGAGTTTCGGGGCCATGGGGGTCTCCTATCTTGAGGGTTGGCCCCATTGTCGGCCGGTCGAATGATTAATCCAATTGCTTGAATAAAACCAAATGATAGATATCATCAATCATTTGAAAGACTGATGATGAACCCCAAAGACCTGCGGTATCTGGTGGCGGTGGCGGAGACCGGGACGCTCCGGCGTGCGGCGGAAGCCTGTGGTGTGTCCCAGCCGACGATCAGCGCCCAGCTCGCCAAGCTGGAAGATGAACTGGACCAGCTCCTGCTGGAACGCCGGGGGCGCGGCGTGGCGTTGACCCCGGCTGGGGAACAGGCGGTGCAGCACGCCCGGCGGGTGCTGGAGGCGATCGAACAGATGAAGCAGGCCTGCCGACCCAAGGGCGCGCCGCTGGCGGGGCCGTTCCGTTTGGGGGTGATACCCACGGCTGGGCCTTATCTGATCCCCGAGATGCTCCCGGCGGTTAAGCGGGCGTTCCCCGAGACGTCGGTCTACCTCCGTGAGGAAGTCACGGAAGAATTGCTCGGTCGTCTGCGGGATGGCGAGCTGGAGGCGGCGGTGCTGTCGCTGCCTTTTGAGACATCCGGGCTGGCGACCCACGAGTTGATACGCGAGCCGTTTTATGCGGTCGTGCCCGCGGACCATCCGCTGGCGGGGCGGAAGTCGCTGGGGGCCGACGACCTGATGGGCACGGACCTGCTGCTGTTGGAGAAGGGGCACTGCCTGCGGGAGCAGACGCTTCAGTTCTGCCAGGCCTCGGCGGGGCGGGACCAGCTCTACCAATCCACGAGCGTCGAGAGCCTGCGTCAGATGGTGTCGATCGGGATCGGGTGCAGCGTGCTGCCGGCGATGGCGGTGCGCGGCCGACACGCCCGGACCGCCGGCGTCCGGATCATCCCGATCAAGCGTCCCCGGCCCGAACGCACGATGGTGCTGGCCTGGCGGAAATCGTTCCCGGCCTACGGTTCCGTGCTTCGATTGGCTAAGGTCGCCGCCCAGGCCCTGGACGGGACCGCAGCGTGAGCAGCCTGTAAGGCCGCGCCGGCGCAAGGCGCAGGGGCCTTGGACTTGTTAGACTTCGGGTCCGGGCGGACAGGCCGATTGTTGTCTGTAATTTTCGGTTTGTGGACGGTTTGGGTGGTTTGAAAGTCGGCCGAGCTGCCGATTGCACGAAGGAGTACAACGGTGTCTAAATCCCCTCATGACTCGATGATGACCGAGCTCGACCCGGTCGACCTGCAGCGTTCCATCAACGACACCAAGTTGAAGAAGTATTTCCAGGCCGCGATCAAGTTCGGCGCCTCGGACCTCATCATGCGCCCGGGCCAGAAACCTAAGCTGCGGATCCGCGGCAAGCTCAAGGATGTGGACGTCCCGCCGCTGGACTCGGACATGTTTGAGCACGCGATCCAGGACGGGCTGTCGCCCAAGCAGTGGGAACGCTACACCCACGAGGGCTCGTCCGACCTCGCGGTCGACATCGACGCGCCCGACGGCGGCGACACGCACCGCTTCCGTGTGAACATCTTCCGGACCCGTGGCCGAAGCGGGATCGCCGCCCGTCTGGTGTCCAACACCATCCTCAACTTCGAGCAGCTCTACCTCCCGCCGGTCATGCACCGGATCGCCAACGAGGTCGAGCAGGGCATGGTGCTGCTCTGCGGCGTGACCGGCTCGGGCAAGTCGACCACCATCGCCGCCATGCTGGACCACATCAACAAGACCCGGCAGGTCCACATCCTCACGATCGAAGACCCGATCGAATACCTGTTCACCGACAAGATCGCGATCATCAACCAGCGCGAGATCGGCATCGACTGTCCGGACTTCCCCACCGCGTTGCGGGCCATGGTGCGTGAGAACCCGGACGTCGTTCTCGTCGGCGAGATGCGTGACCGCGAAACGTTTGAGGCCGCCTTGCAAGCCTCCGAAACCGGCCACCTCGTGTTCGGGACCATCCACGCCAGCTCCGCGTCCCAGGCGTTCGGCCGGATCTACGACCTGTTCCCCGTCGAAGAGCGCCAGGGCATCCGCAACCTGCTCGCCTACCAGATGCAGGCCTTCGTCTACCAGAAGCTGCTGCCCACGCTGCACAAGAACATCCCCCGGATCCCCGCGGTCGAAGTCCTGCTGCAGGCCCCGCCGACGCGGAAGTACATCATGGATGAACGCGAGCACGAGCTCGAAGAGGTCATCAAGGAGCACCGCGAAGACGGCATGCAGACCTTTAACGACAGCCTCGCCTGGCTCGTCGAGAACGAATACGTCCACCCGCGCGTGGCACAAGGCGCGGCGTTTAACCCCGAAGAACTCAAGATGCGCCTGCGGGGCATCGCCACGAGCTGACCCCGCCCGGCGTCCCCGACGCCGACGAACACGACCCCATTCCCGATCACGGGCTTTTCCATGACCACTTTGTCTGCGTTTGACCCTGTCTTCCTGCTCAGCCTGTTCAAGCCGCTGGTGATCCTGCTCACCTATATGGGTTGGGGTTTTGTCGCCAGCAAGTTCGACAAGGACGCGGGCTACTACTTCCTCAAGCGGAACCTGTTCAACCTCGCCCAGATGGCTTGTGCTGCGGTCGGGCTGCTGATGCTGCTGTTCATCCCGATCTTCTGGGTCGGCTACCCCCTGGCGGTCCTCGTCATGATCGGCGGGCTTTTCGGGTACGTGCAGTACCGCAATAAAGAAGTCCCGCCCAAGGAGAAGTGGACCTTCAACCTCGACGGCATCCGCAAGATGATGGGCGAACGCCAGCAGGCCCGCGCCGACAAGGCCGCGGTCTTGAAGTTCCTCGCCAAGGACGAGGCCGAACTCCCCGTGCCGGCCCACGACGACCCGTACCACGCCGCCCACGAGGCGATCGAGACGCTCTTGGTCTGGGCCTTCCCCCGCCGGACCGAAGAGATCACGCTGGCAGTGGATGCCAACGAAGCCAAGCTCGCCGCCCGGATCGACGGCGTGAAGTACGGCCAAAAAGCCATGGGCTTTGAAGAAGCCCTCGAGCCCCAGACCGGCGTGCAGATGATCAAGTACCTGCAGGACCGCTGCGGCCTAGACACCGAAGAGCAGCGGAAGAAGCAGACCGGCACCTGCAAGGTCGACGCCGGCGAAGCGGGCCGGCACACCCTGGAAGTCACCACCTCCGGCTCCAGCCGATCCCGCAACTTCAGCTTGCAGATCGATCCGCAAGCCAAAGCCGGCCGGCCGTTCAACCTCTTGGGCCTCACCAAAACCCAGCAGGAACAACTCCGCAAGGTCATCGAAACCCCGGGCAAGGTTGTTCTCGTCTGCTCGCCGCCCAAGAGCGGCCTGTCCACCACGATCTACTCGCTCGTCAACGAGCACGACCCCTACATGTCCAGCGTCCAGACGCTCGAGGACGAGATCGAGATCGACCTGGAAGGCGTCAAGCACAACCTCGTCGCGGATGGGGCCGGCCCGGAACAGTTCAACAAGCAACTCGCCGGCCTGCTCCGGACGGACCCGCAGGTGGTCCTGCTCTCCCGCCTCGCCGACCGCGACACCGCGCAACTGATCGCCCGGCAGTCCGAAGAGTGCCGGGTCTACCTGCCGGTCAAAGCCAAGAACACCTTCGAGGCGGTCGACTGGTGGGTCCGCGCGGTGGGCGACCGCAAGCTCGCCGCCTCCGCGTTGGGCGCGGTGGTCTGCCAACGCCTGGTCCGCACGCTCTGCGACACCTGCAAGACCGCGTACACCCCGGACCCGTCAGCGATCAAGAAGATGAACCTGCCTGCCGAGAAGGTCGGCGAGCTCTACCGGGCTTCGGGCCAGGTGCTGGTCAAAGACAAGCCGCAGGTCTGCCCCAACTGCCACGGCATCGGCTATGTCGGCCGGTTGGGCGTGTTCGAGGTGATGGTCGTCGATCCCAACGCCGCCCAGTTGATCGCCCAAGACAACGCCGACGGCCTGCGGGCGCACCTGCGTAAGAACAAGATGGCTTGGCTTCAGGAGGCCGGCCTGGGCAAGGTGGTCGAAGGCATCACCGACATCAAAGAAGTCACCCGCGTCATGAGCGACGGAAAAAAGAAGCCCGCTCCGACCAAGAAATAACCCCGACCTTTGCCAGCGGGCCGACGCCCGCGGGAGGCTGACATGTTTTTGCTGAACATCCTCATCGTTGTCTTCATTCTCGCCATGGGCTACTGGTGGTGGCTGCAGGGCCTGTTCTCGTCGTTCCTGCACCTGCTCGCGGTGATCATCGCTGGCGCGATGAGCTTCGCCGTGTGGGAGATCGTCGCGCAGATGCTGCTGAACATGGGCGAGCTCGGGGCGCAGTTCGCCTGGTTCGCTGGCCTGCTGCTGCCGTTTGGCATCATCCTGATCATCATCCGGGTCGCCACCGACAAGATCGTTCGGGGCAACCTGCAGATCCTGCACCTGGTCAGTTCCATCGGCGGGGCGGTGCTGGGCGTTCTCGCCGCGGCCCTAACCGCGGGCATCTTCGTGATCGCGCTGGGCTTCAGCCCCGCCGCCCGCGACATGGCGGGCTTTCAGCCGTACTCCGTGGCCGTGATCGACCAGGGCAGCACCGGCGCCAAGATCATGCAGGTCAGCGAGGAAGAGCGCCAGGTGCTCTTCGGCCTGGACCGCGTCGCGGCGGGCTTCTTCTCCCGGCTGTCCAACGGGGCGCTCCAGCCGATTACACACAACCAGACCCTCGCCGCACGCTACCCCGACCTCTCACGTCTGGCGGGCTACTGGCGTCTACACCCGGATGAAAACTCGCTGCGTGTCGCCACCAGCGATTCGGTCAACCTCGTCTCCGAGTACGACGTGGTCGACGCCGAAGCCTTTGCCGCGGCGGTCGGCAGCGAGGTGCGTGGCGCATTGCCCCGCGCTGCGACCCAGGCCGGCGGACAGGTCGTGCTCGTCGGCACCGCCTGGAACAAGACCGAAGGCGTCTACGACAACGACGACGTCCTCCGCCTCGCGCCTTTGTCGATGATCCTCCTCACCCGCTCGACCAGCGACGAGATCGAGATCCACCTCCCGCTCGGCTGGACGCAGGACGCCCCCGGCGGCCGGTCGTTCTTCCCGCTCAGCGACACCGGCGTCGCCGAAGGCCGCACCGGGAACGACGTGATCAGCTGGGTCTACGCTATTGCGCCCAACCAGACCCCCATCGCGATGCGGGCCCGGGGCCTGTACCTGCCCCTGCCGGGCGAGCCCGATGAAGACCCCGCCGAGCTTGCCAGCACGCAGTTCATCGCGCTGGGCACCTACGAGGAACAAAACCGCGACCGCCCCGATGGTGCGTTTGACCTCCTTGCCGAGCAGACCTACGAGCTCTCCGGCCGCGTGGAGAACTTCAACAGCTCCACCGCCGCCCGCGCCTTCACCCGTACCAGCAACCTTCCCTCTGCCGTCTCGGTCAATAAAGTCACTAGCGGCACCTACGACTGGGACGACGAAGACACCCTGCTCAGCGGCAACTTTGTCGTCGAAGACACCGGCGGCCGAGGACAACGCACGCTCATCCGTCGGATCAACATCAACGAGGACGCCTTCGTCCCGGTCCGCGTCACCGTCGCCGCCAGCAACCTCCGCAACAGCGTGCTCGGCCAAGCCCAGCAACTGGCCAACATGCTCAACCCGCCGCGCCTGGGCTACAACACCCGCACCGGCGGAGAGACCCGCTACGCCGACGCCGTCGCCTACGTCCTGCAGACCGACGACAGCGGCCTGCGGATCTACTTCGACAACGACATCCAGAGCAACCTGATGCGGGCGATGCGTGAGTACGCCGGTGAATCCGGAGCCGTCTTCCACCTGTACTTCCGCGTGCCGTTTAACGCGTACATCACCGAGTACCGCCTCGGCGAAGCCAGCCAGTCCTGCAACGTCTGGGTGCCTTCGGAGGCCTCGCTGGAAAACCAGTCCGGCGGTGGGCAGGACGGCGGCAACAACAGCGGCGGCGAACTCCGTGACGTGCCGGACCCAACCACCGCGCCCGGTGCTGGCATCGGTCTGTAAAGCTGCTGTCCCTCTCGCCCGCAGGACCCTGCCATGCCCCGTGATTTTGCCGGCCGCCGCGTCACCGTCATGGGTCTCGGCCGATTCGGCGGCGGCATCGGCGTCACCCGGTTCCTCGCCAACCAAGGCGCACACGTCCTCGTCACCGACCAGTCCAGCCCGGACGACCTGTCCGATTCCGTTCAGCAACTGGCAGACCTAAGCGGCCAAGTGACCTTCCGCCTAGGCACGCACGAGACCGAAGACTTCACCCAGGCCGACCTCGTCATCGCCAACCCCGCTGTGAAGCCCGGAAACCCGTTCATACAGGCGGCGCGTGACGCCGACGTCCCCGTCACCAGCGAGATCCGCCTCCTTGTTGAACGCCTGCCCAACCCCCAGCGCGTCATCGGTGTCACCGGGTCGGCCGGCAAGTCCACCACCACCTCCATGATCGGCCACGCGCTGAACAAGCTCGCGCCCCACCCCGTCCACCTGGGCGGCAACCTCGGCGGCTCGCTGCTGCCCACACTCGACCGCATCCGCCCTGACGACTGGGTCGTCCTCGAACTCTCCAGCTTCATGCTCGACGGCCTGGACGAAGACCACTGGTCGCCCCACATCGCCGTCGTCACCAACCTGTCCCCGAACCACTTGGACTGGCACGGCAGCATGGACGCCTACGCCGCCGCCAAACAAACGATCCTCGAGCACCAGCGCCTGGACCACGATGATGTCTGTGTGCTGGGCGAAGCCGTGGCCCAAGCGATGCGTCCGATGGTGCCCCGCGCGATGTTGCCCAAGCAAGCGGTGTCGATCCAGCTGGCCATCCCCGGCGCGCACAACCGCGACAATGCCCACTTGGCGGTGACTGCCTGCGCCGCCGCGGGCTACGCCCCGCAGGATGCTGCGGAGGCGCTCGCGGATTTTCCCGGCCTGCCGCATCGTTTGCAATTCGTCGGCGAGCGTGAGGGCGTGCGCTATTACAACGACAGCAAGTCCACCACCCCCCAGGCTGCTGTCTTGGCGCTGCAAGCCTTCGAGCCCGGCATCTGCCACGTCATTCTGGGCGGGTACGACAAGGGCAGCGACCTCGCCGGCCTGGCCCAACTCGCCGCCGAGCACGCCAAAGCGGTCTACACCGTCGGGGCCACCGGCGACGCGATCGCCGACGCGGCAGAAGCCTGGGAACAAATCACAGCCCGCCCCGACACCTGCGGCGGGGTGGCCTGGCCGGCGGAGCGGGCGGCGGTGGTGCGGTGCGGCGGCCTCGATCAGGCGGTGCGAGCGATCGGGTCGGCGGTGCAGCCCGGCGAGGTGGTGCTCCTGTCCCCCGGCTGCGCATCCTGGGGCCAGTTCGCCAACTACCAGGCCCGCGGCGAGGCGTTCGTCACTCTGACCACCGAATCGGGCGCGTAAGCGCTATCGTTTGTCGCGTGAGGGGAAATATTATCGCCGCAGATTTGTAAGGCAGATTTGAAGACCTGTCGTACACTATAAGTTAACCCACCTATTTGGGTGCCTACCGCTTGTTGTTAGGTATGAACACACCCACCGCGGCTCGTTTGGGCCGTGCTGACATTGACGACTGTTGAGGAAGCAGCCTTGATCCAGCTACGCCATGCCTGCGTTGTCCTTGCCTTTATTCTGCCGGTGGGCGCGGCCGTTGCCCAGCCCAGCGGTTACGACCTCGTCTTCGCCGACGAGTTCAACGGCAGCACCTTGGACACGATGAAGTGGCAGAGCCGTTACCCCTGGGGCCGGAACCACAACCACAAGGCCTACATGTCCGACGACGCGCTGTCCTTCAACGGCGAGTCCCTGGTCATCACCGCCACCGATACCCCCAACGGCAACAAGGACTTCACCTCCGGCGCTATCTCAACGGGCTACAACAAATTCCGCTTTTCACAGGGCTACGTCGAGGCCCGCATCGACCAGCCCTCACAGCCCGGCTCATGGACCGCGTTCTGGATGCTCGACAACGGCTGGCCCCCCGAGATCGACATCATGGAGTTCCCCATCCGCAACAACGGCGATACCTACGCCTACAAGACCAACTACCACTGGCGCAGCGGCGGCAACAACAACTCCATCGGCACCCCCGATCACTTCCCCGGCGGCAACCTCGCCTCGGGCTATCACCGCTACGGGCTCCGTTGGACCAACAACAAGCTCGAGTTCTACTTCGACGGCCGCAAGATCCGCGAGTTCAACAACAACGGTGCCGTCAGCGACATGACCGGCGCCTACCTCATCCTCAACTACGCGGTGGCTAACAACAGCAGCTGGGGCGGCGAGCTCCCCAACACCGTCAACCCCAGCACCTGGAGCAACACCGGCAACAAGATGAGGATCGACTGGGTCCGCGTCTACCAGCGGGAAGACGACATGGACACCCGCTTCCTCGACCCGCAGGGCGACGGCGCCGCAGAATGGGCCTGGGACACCGGCTGGGATTCGGGATCCGCGCCCTCGATGGCAACACAGACCGTCCGCCTGGGCACCCAGGCGTCTTCCACACAATCACTGGACTGGGACCGACTCAACGCCGTCGGCCGGGTCTACTTCGACGGCGACACCGGCTTCACCCTCGGGGATGGCAACGAGAGCATGCTCATGGCCATGGGCAACGGCTCGGGCTGGTCCCGCATATGGGTCGAAGAAGGCAACGCCGGCACCCACAGCATCAACTCCCGCCTCGAGCTCTGGTCCAACCTCTCCATCGCTAACCAACGCAACGGCCGCCTCCGTATCGACGGCGACATCATCAGCCTCGCCCGCGAAGGCTACGGCGGCCGCCTGGTCTTCCGCGGTGGGGGCAACGGCGACATCCTCCTCAACGGCACCGTCTATCAGCAGCGCTCCACCGAGCTCAGCAGCGCCGCGCTCGTCTTCGCCAAGGGCGGCTTCTACCAGGAAGACGCGCTCTTCAGCGATGCGGTGCTCACCATCCGCGACGGCTCCACCCTTGTCCTCGAAGGCGGCCTCAACGTCATGGGCCAGACCACCGAAGGCCAGACCGACCAGTCCCTGGGCTACCTACCCGTCGACAGCGACCGCCTGATCCTGGACGACGGCACCATCCGCTTGCGCGGCAGCACCGCCAGCTACCGCGGCTTCACCATCGGCCAAGGCGGCGCCACCCTCGTCGCGGAGAACGGATCGGACGTCTGGCTCCGGCAGTCTTCGCTGGCGTCCAAAGCCGTGGTCAGCGACGACGGCGGCGACCTGACCCTGTCCGGCGACGCCGACGGCTTCTTCGACAAGATCCTCCCCGGCACCGGCGGCCTCATCCTTGACGGCAGCGGGGCCTGGACCCTCGGCCAAGCCAACACCTATGCCGGCGAAACACTAATCCTCAACGGCCACCTCATCGTCAACGGCTCCACCGGCAGCGGGCAAACCACTCTCGCCGACGGCGCCCGCCTCTCCGGCTCTGGCCTGATCGCCGGCGACCTCCTGTCTTCCGGCCTGATCGCGCCGGGCAACTCCCCGGGTGTGCTCGACATCGCCGGCAGCTTGTCCCTCCAAGCACGAGAGCCTCCTGCAGATCGAACTCAACAGCAACGGCGGCATCGCCGGGATCGACTACGACCAACTCAACGTCCAAGGCACCGCCGAACTTGCCGGACAGGTGCAGATCCTGCTCACCGGCGACTATACGCCCGCAGCCGGCGACACCTTCGACATCCTCGTCGCCGACACCATCGTCGGCGAGTTCGAACTCGTCCAGGCCGCCTCGACCCTCCGCGGGCTCAGCTACCAGTTTCTCTATGAAGACGGCAAAGTCGTGCTCGGCATCACCGAGTCGCCCGTCCCCGAGCCCGCCAGCCTTGCTCTGCTGACGCTAGGCGGCGTCAGCCTGCTCGGCCGCCGGCGTCGGGCCTGAGAGCCAGAGCCGCCTTACGCCATCGCCCGCAGCTTCGCGATCCGGTCCTGTGTCGCCGGGTGCGTCGAGAACAGCTTCGACAGCCCGCCCATCGCGCCCCCAGCCGACAAAGGCTGCACGATGAACATGTGGTTCTGCGTCGCCGTCTCCCCAGCCATCGGCACGCGACGCCCCACGCTCTCGAGCTTCTGCAGCGCGCCGATCAGCCCGTCGGGCGTCCCCGCGATCTTCGCGCCGTCGTGGTCCGCGATGTACTCGCGCGATCGACTGATCGCCATCTGAATGATCCCCGCTGCGATCGGGGCCGCGATCATCATCAACAGCATCAACGCCGGGTGCGCCCGGTCGCGTCCGCCGCCGAAGATCGCCAGGTACCCCAGCATGTTCAGCACGCCCGCCACCGTCGCCGCGATCGCCGAGATCAGCGTGTCCCGGTTCTTCACGTGCGCCAGCTCATGCGCCATCACGCCTTCCAGCTCGCGCTCGTTCAGCAGCTGCAATGCGCCCTGCGTCACCGCGACCGCCGCGTGCTTGGGGCTGCGCCCGGTCGCGAACGCATTGGGCGCCTGCTGCGGGCAGATGTACACCCGAGGCATGGGCAGCCCCGCGTTCTCTGACAGGCGCTGCACCATGCGGTAGAGCGGCGCCGCCGACCGCTCGTCGACTTCCTGGGCGCGCATCGACGCCAGCGCGATCTTGTCGGAGAAGAAGTACGCCCCGCCGTTCATCAGCAGGCCGATGAGGAACGCCGGCAGCAGCGCGTTCACGCCGCCGAAGGCGTACCCCGCCGCGAGGATCAGGCCGAACAACCCACCCAAAAGCACGCTGGTCTTGACGCTGTTGACAAATCGAGTCATGGAAAAAATATCCTTTCGCCAACCATACGCACCGCCGATGCCGGGGGTCGCCAAGCCGGGCAAATAATCTTCAATCCATTGTCAAGTATGTATTTGTGTCAGATTGGGCTGCCCGGGATCGCCAGCATTTTCCAGGCCGCGGCTGTCAGCAGCAGGATCAGCGCGATCCGCACCTGCCGCAGCGGCAGGCGGTGGGTCAGCGTCGCGCCCAGCCGGGCACCCAGGATCGCCGTCGGCGCCAGCAGGCCAGCGATCGTCAGGCTTTGGGCCAGCGTGTGCCCGTGCGGCGCGAGCGTAGCGTTCTTCAAGACCGCGCCCACCGCAGCGGACACGCACATCACCGTCGACGAGTTCGCGATCGCCTGACGCAAGGGCAGCTTCAGCCACACCTGCTGCAGGGGCACCGCCACCGCGCCGCCGCCGATCCCCAGCAGCCCCGCGACGAAGCCCATGCTGCCGCCCACCGCGCCGCTGCGCGTCAGCGTGACGCGCGCGTCCGCCGCATCCTCGTCCTTCGCCCGGGCCCGCAGCTTGTACAGGTTCAACCCAACCACGTACACCAGAAACACCCCCAACACCCGACCCAGCCAGACCGCGCCGTCTTCCCCGGCAAACACCGACCGATTGCTCACCCACACCCCCAGCACGATGCACGCCACCGCCATCGGCAGCATCACCTTCAGCACCTCCAGCCGCACCGCCTTGGCCCGGTGATGCCGCATCGCCGCCGGCACCGCGACCGCGACGTTCACCGCCATCGCCGCCGCCTGGTAAAGGTGCTGGTCCGAGCCGAACAACACCGTCAGCCCCGGGATCATCAGGATGCTCCCGCCGACCCCCAGCATCCCCCCAAGCGTCCCCGCCGCCAGCCCCAGCAGGGCGATCAAGATGAGCGAGATCGGGTCAAACATGACAGGCTTCAGTTCGGCATCTTGCTCGGCACGCCCGCAAGCCGCTGGGGCATCGGACGCTCCGCCAGCTCGTAACACATCCGTTCATACTCGTCGGTGACATGCTCCCAGGAGTACGTCTGTTTCGCGTGCGTTTCCGCCTGCGCCCGCAGCTGCTGCACCCGTTCGGGCTGATCCAGTAGGCCTTGCAGCACCGGTGCCAACCCCGCTGCGCCGAGTTCGCCCGGGTACGACGTGCCGTGCCCGGCGATCGTCTGCAGGTTCACCGGCGTGTCGTTCACCACGCAAGCGTTCCCCATCGCCATCGCCTCCACCAGCGCCGGGTGCGTCCCGCCCACGCCCGTTGTCGCGACGTACGCATACGCATTGGACCCAAGCTCCCGATACCCCTGGCCGAACACATACCCCGGGAACAGGATCCGCTCGTCCCCGCCCGCCAGCGCGCGGAGCTCCGCCTTGTAGTCCTCGGCATAGGGCGCATCACCGACGATCACACACTTCATCGACGTGTCCAGCTTGTGGAACGCCTCGACCAGATGGTGCGCGTTGTTCTCCGGCACCAGTCGGCCCACAAACAAGATGTACCGCCCGGCCTCCAGCCCCAGCTCCGCCAGCGTCTCGCCCGGAGGCAGCTTCTCCAGCTCACTGCCGTACACGATGTAAGGCGGCGCGCTGCCCGTCCGGTCCTTGTAGTACGCCTGCACCAAGGGCGAATCCGTGAAGTACAGCGTCGGCCCGAACTGCGCAAACCACTCGGCGAACTTCAGGTATAGCTTCGCCGCGGGGTTCCACTTGTCCCGCTTCCAGTCCAGCCCGTCCACGTTCAACGCCGTGGGCACGCCCAAGAGCCGCGGGATCCACGTCGCCGGCGAGTTGCCTGCGATGAAGTACACCCCCACATCAAACCCCTGCGTCAGCGCGTGACACGACGAGCGGAACGTGTGCACCAGGGTGTCCAGGTGCTTGCTCTTGGGGCTCGGCAGCTTCACCAGCTTCATCCCCCGGTACGTCGGCTCGGGGTGCGTGATAAACGGCGTCCTGCAATACACCGTGACCTCGTGCCCGCGCTCCACCAGCCGGCTGCCCAGCTGTTCCACACACGTTTCAAACCCCGAGTAGGCCGCGGGCACGCCACGGGTTCCCAGCAGGGCGATCTTTAAGGATTGACTAACCATAGACCGGACAAGGTAGTTGAAACCCGTGCCGCCGACCTGCGATTCGCCCGCCGCCGGGTTCTATTACCCTGCTGCGATGGCCCTGCCCAACTTCATCATCGCCGGCGTCAACAAGGCAGGCACCACCTCCCTCTGGACCTACCTCGCAGGCCACCCCGGCGTCGGCCCCAGCGCGGTCAAAGAAACCTGCTACTGGTTGCCCCTGCGCTACCCCGGCGAGCCCCTGCCGCCCATCGAAACCTACCACCAGCAGTTCCTCGGCCACGACGACCTGCCCGTCCGCATGGAGTCCACCCCCGGCTACTTCTTCGGCGGCCAACCTCTGGCCCAAGCCATCGACCAGGCCTGCCCGGGCGTCAAGATCGCCATCGTCCTCCGCGAGCCCGTGTCCCGCCTGCTTTCGTTCTACAAGTTCAAACAGTCCCAACTCGAACTGCCCCGCGACCTCTCGCTGAAGCAGTACATCGACGCCTGCCGCGCTTTAAGCAACGACGACCTGCAACGCCGGGACAACAACCCGTACTTCGGTCTGGCAGGGGGGTGCTACGCCCAACCCCTCCGCGCCTGGCAACACGTCTTCGGCGACCGCCTGCGTGTCCTGTGGTTTGACGACCTCAAAGACAACCCCAAACGCGTCGTCGCTTCGCTGTGTGATTGGCTGGACCTCGACCCGGCCTACGCCGACACCCTCGACACGCGCATCGAGAACCAGACCACCGGCTACCGCTTCGCCGGCCTGCAACGTTTGGCCCTGTCCCTCAACCACGCCGGCGAAACCTTCTGGCGCAAACACCCCGCGGTGAAACGCCGCCTCCGCGCCGCCTACCGCGCCCTCAACGGCCAGACGTCCACCCACCAGGCCGACGACGAAACCCTCCGCGGGCTCCGCGCGTATTACGCCGAACAAAACGCCGGCCTCGCCGAGCTGCTCCCCGACCCCCAGCACGCCCCGGACTGGGTCAAGACGCCAGACGCCGTCTGATCGCCGGCCAAACCTTCCCCAGCCGCCGCGCATTCAACACCACCGCCAGCGGCATCTTCAACCCCAGCAACACCCACAGCCACCCCCGCGCCATCGGCGAGACCTTCAGCGTTTCCGCCTCGTACCCAAACGCCGGCAGCAGGTCCCCGTTGATCCGCTGGCACGCCTCGGCCTCCGCCGGCGTCAGCCCCGTACGCCAGCGCCCCGCCACGCTCGGGTCGATGCCGCGCTGCTGCGAAGCGTCCTGCTGGTTCGACGAACCCACCCGGGGCACATCCAGCATCCCCGGCTCAAACGCCAGCCCCAGCCTTTCACACACCCGCGCCACCGTCTGCTCGGGCGACTGCAGCAGGTCCTCAAACCGCACCACCTCGACCCGCGGGTGCTCGCGCAGCCGCTGCGTCTGCAGCGCCGCCGAACGCCACAGCCGGGACATCGTCCAGGGGTGGTACTGCGCCCAGGTCCGCCACATGTTCCACCGCGGCACGCTCGAGCCGTGCTTCCGCCGTTGCCATCGCTTCTTTTGGCTCAGCATCACGTCGCGCGGGTCCCGGTGGATGATCACCGCCTTCGCGCCCGGATACCGCTCCAGCAATTCCGCCAGCACATACAAGTTCCGGGGCGTCTGATCGCAGCCGATCGCCTTGTCGTGATCGCCCATGAAGGCCGCGTACACCGCCGTCGGCGTCATCCCCTCGCCCGTCAACGCCTCGGCCCGCTCCGCATACGCCTCCGGCCGACGCGCGTTGAAATACCCGTCGTGCTCGATCGTGTACAGCGTTGCCGCCAGCGCCGCCGCGTCATCGTGGGTCATCGCAACCGGCTCGGCCGCCGGGTCGCACTGCTGCTCGAAGAAGTGCAGCTCGTTAAACGTGTGCACCGCCGAGTGCTGCCCGAACACCCGCCCGAGCATCGTCGTGCCCGACCGCGACGCGCCACAGACCCAGAGCATCGTCGGTGCCGACCCGCTCATACGCTCGCCATCTTCTGTGGCCGCATCGAACACGCCAACGCCGGCAACACCCAGAGATAAAACCCATACGCCCGGAACTCCGGCGCCCGCACAAACCACATCAGGATCACCCCGCCCAACACCACCAGCCAGGCCGCGTGCCCTGCCCAACGCAGCGTGACGTCATGCGTCTGCACCGCCCGCCGGTACGACCCCCGCCCCAGTTCCAGCCACAGCCACGCCCATATCAGCACCCCTGGCAAACCCACATAACTCAACAACGCCACCCAGTACACATCTTCAAACCCCGTCTTCAACTCGACCCGCGTCAAGTAACTCGGCGAGACCGCATTGAGCTGATCCACCGTGTGCTGGGTGTCCATCCCAAAGCCGGTCAGCGGCGCATGGGCGACCGCGGTCGGTGCCGTGCCGATCAACGAACCCAGCCGCTGCTGCCGGGCGCGCTCCAGGTACTCCTTGTTCAGAAAGCCCGTCGCGTTCGCCAGCGCCGACTGCTCATGCCGCCGCGGGTGCACGTAAGGGTTCGTCGCCGGGTCCATCGCCACGCTCATCAGCACCAGCCCCGCCAGCCCTACGCAAAGCCACGCGCCCGTCCGTGCCGCCCCAAACCGCTGCACCAGCACCGCCAGCACCAGCGCCAGCGCCGCCAGCAGCGCCGCCCGCGAGTACGAGTACACCGCGATCCACACCATCGCGCCCGGCAGCAACACCGCCCAAACCTTCCGCCGATACGGGGCCGCCAGACACACCGCCAACCCGACCACCGCGAACACCCCCAGGTACACCGTGTCCCCCAGCGTCCCGAACACCGAGCCGACCTCCCGCCCGCGCCCCAAGAGCGCAAACCGCCGTCCGCCCTCCGTGTCCCGCGGCAGCAGCCACACCTCCCAACCCCCCGGCACGTACTTCTGCGCCACCGCCAACCCCGCCTGCAACACCGCGCTGCCCAGCAACACCCCAAGCATCCACTTGGCCTGGTGGGTCGTCGGCCGACAGTACGCCACCAGGTAAAACGCCGCCGCAAAACGCAGCAGCGACCGTGTGTTCATCACCGACCCCGCCAGCGGCGCTTCGTTCACCACCGTCGACACCGCGATCCACCCCAGCAGCATCACCACCGGCCAGTCCGCCGGCGTCCGAGGCAACGCCCGGCGCATCCATACGTGTTTCAAAACCACCGCGCCCAGCCCCGCATACAACCAGGCTTCGCCCGCCAGCTGCATCGCCGTGTACCCGCTGCCCCCGATCGGCAACCGGCTCAACGCCACCGTCTCGATCGGCCACCACGCCGCCAGCACCACCGCCACCCCAAACGGATGCCGCCACGCCACCGCCAACGCCACAAACCCCGCCACCATCGGCCAGACCCATGCCGGGTCCAACCCCGCCGTGAGCACCGGCAACGCCAAGGCGACAAACGCCGCCAACCCCAGCGCCACGCACGCGATCCCCGCCGTGCGCCGAACATCGGGTTGGGTCCAGGTCATCCGCATCCCGAGAGTTTAAAACCATTCCCCGCCGAGCATCTCGCCCAGCCGCGCTGGCTCGTCCCGGTAGTACGCTTCCAAAAACGCTTGCGTCTCCGACGATAACGTCTCGTCCGCCGGGGTTCCCGTCGTCGGCACCGCCTTCGTCGGAGGCTGCAGCACCCGGCGAACCGCCCGCAGGGGCTTGCGCAGCATCGGCTTGTCATGCACCAAAGGCTTCAACGCCCACGCCGCCCGGCGGATCAGCTTCTGCCGGCCGGCCCGGGTCGGCGCCCCCGAGGCATTCACCCGATCAAAATCAAACCCGTCATACACCGACGCCTCCAGCCCGCACCACGCACACAGCCGCTGCATCGTCGCCAACGGGTCTGCGGTGACCGTGTGGTAGTTCAGCACCAGCCGCTGCGCTTCGGGGATCGCCTCCAGCCAGGCGGACAGGTATCGGCTGTACCGCCCCTGCGCCAACGCCCGCAGCGCCTGGGGCGGGTAAGCCTCATCCTCGCCCAGTTCGCGCATCTGCTGAACGTAATGGTCCAGCGAGAGATCCGCCGGAAGCATCCCCTGCTGCCGGGCGTACCGGTGCCAGGAGATCAGTCGGGACACGGGCTCACGCAGCACCAGCACCACCCGCGCTTCGGGCAGCGTCTCGGCGATCCGCGCCGCCGCCGCGGGGTCGTAGAGGTAATCCGGCGTCGCTTCCAAACACGTTTGGCCCGGCTGCGCCTGCGTGAAAAAGCGTGCATACCCCGTCGGCCCGTCTTCAAACCGGTGCAAGCGGTTCAGGCAAGGGTCATCCCGCAGGAAAAAACGCGCCTCCTTGATCGACGCCCGGCAGACCGAAGGGTGCGCCGCCAGCCAATCGAACAGGGCGGTCGAGGCCGCACGCGTCGGGCCGGCCAGGATCAGATGCGGGCAAGGCACATCGGGCATCCGCTCAGGGTAACGGCCAAGCCGACGCCTGACCGATGGGTTAACCAGCATCCAGGCGGCTCGGTACGCAGTAAACCCAGCCAAGCGGCGTTGGACGCATATCCCCCAGCTTCACAAGACATAAACATTGAATCCGGCAAGTCTTGCTCGCCTTTTAAACGACCGCAGCAGTTAAACTGTTACCAGCCTGCCCACGAACCAACATCTGTTAGGCCATGCCCAGCGATTCCGTGAACCCGACCCCGCCCGCCGCTTCTTCGCTGACCCAGCCGGAAGTCGTGACGCTGCCCCGGCGAGAGCTGGAGGCGTTGTCGCCCAAGCGTGGCCGGCAGGAGCTGCCCGAATCCATCGAGGCCCGCCGGGCGCTGACCTTCTACGAACGCCGCTGGGTACCGATGCTGGTCTACATCATGGACGCCCTCGCGCTGCAGGCGTCCCTCTGGCTGGGGTGGGTGATGCTCGACGTGGTCCGCCCACTGCTGGTGCGGATCGACCCGGCGATCGGCGGGCTCAAGCCCGGGCAGTACGGCCAGATCGCCGCGGTCCTCGCCGTCATGCCCATCGTCCACCTCGGGCTTGGCTTGAACCCCGGCTACGGCGTCAGCGTGGTCGAGCAACTCCGCCGACGCGTCCAACTGATTGCCGTGCTGTTCATCATGCTGACGGTCTGGGACTTCTTCATCGCGCGGGAGATGATCTCCCGTGGCGTGCTCCTGTTGACCTTCGGCTTCGCAGTCGTGCTCGGCCCGCTCACCGCGGCGCTGACCCGCGCCGCCCTGATCCGGGCACGCTGCTGGGGGCGTCCGGTTGTGGTGCTTGGGGCGGGGGGCACCGCACAACTGCTGCTCCGCCTGCTCAAGCGGGAGCCCGAGCTCGGGCTGGTGCCGATTGCGGTGTTCGATGACGACCCCAGCAAGTGGGACACGCCCGTCGAAGGCGTCCCCGTGCTCGGCCCGATCGCACGCGCCAAGTCCCTGCCCGGCGAACAGAAAGTCGAGCTCGCCCTCATGGCTATGCCCAGCCTGCCCGGCCCGCAGGCGGCGCAGCTCTGCGCCCGGCTGCCTTACCCCCGCGTCATGCTCATCCCCGATCTGATCGGCGTGGCGAGCCTGTGGGTCCGCTCGCGCGACCTGGGCGGCATCATCGGCCTGGAAGTCCGCAAGAAACTCTTCGAACGCCGCATGTGGGTCCTCAAACGCAGCGTCGACTGGGTGCTGGGCTTGCCCATGTTCCTCCTCAGCCTCCCGATCCTCGCCGGCTTTGGCCTTTGGATCAAAATCGTCAGCCCACGAGGCCCGGTCATCTTCAAGCAGGAACGCGTCGGCCTGGGCGGCAAGACCATCCGCGTCTACAAGCTCCGCACGATGTACCCCGACGCCGAGCAACGCCTGCAGGCCTACCTCCAGGCGCACCCCGACCTCCGCGAGCAGTGGGAGCACAACTGCAAGCTCAAGGACGACCCGCGCATCCTCCCGGGCGTCGGCAAGGTGCTCCGCCGGACCAGCCTCGACGAGCTGCCCCAGCTGCTGAACGTGCTCAAGGGCGAGATGTCGCTCGTCGGCCCGCGCCCGTTCCCGCGCTACCACCTGGACAAGTTCCCCGCACGGTTCCGCACCACCCGCCGCAGCGTGCTGCCCGGCCTGACCGGGCTCTGGCAGGTCACCGAACGCAGCGACGCCGATGTCGCCCTCCAGGAAGTGCTCGACACCTACTACGTCCGCAACTGGTCGCTTTGGCTGGACCTGTACGTGCTCCTGCGGACCGTCGGGGCGGTCGTGTTCGGGCGCGGCGCGTATTGATTCAACGCATAACCCCGGGGGTTCGGCCGGTGGTATGCTGCCCGGATGTCGGATGCATCGAACTCGTCGGGCGCGCTGCGCGGTTGGATCGGAGTGGGCTTGGCGACCGTGCTCGGCGGGGCGGCGGGCGCGGGCCTGTCCGCCATGCAGCCGGCGGGATACCTGTCCCGGGCCGAGATGCTCGTTGAGCCCAAGGTCGTCGTCCTCCGCGGCGTCGGCGGCAACGCCACGCTCAGCGTGTCCCCCCCCGACCGACGAACCGTCCACGCGCTGGCGGAAGACCGTCAGATCCTGCGTCGCGTCGCTGAGCAAGCCGGCGACCCGTTCCAAGGCGACCCCCATCAACTCTCCCGCAGCCTGTCGATTGAGTCGCTCAACAACGAGTTGTTCCAGCTCGAAGCCCGACACCCCGACGCAGAGGCCGCCCAACGCCTGGCTGAGGCCTGGACCGTCGAGCTCGCCCGCGCGATCGACCGGGACTACTTCTCCTACGCCGAGCACCTGGACGACTACACCACGACCCTCGCCGCCGCCGAAGCCGAGTACCTGGCCATGCGCACCAGCGAGGAAGCCCTGCAGCGTGCCCGAAGCTTGGCGACGCTGAACCTGCGGATCGATGCGTCGATCCAGGCGCTGGCGGTCCAAGGCATGCCCGATGAAGGCATCGAGCTGCCGGCGTCCGTTCAGTCACTCATCGACCAGCGCCTCGTGCTGCTGACAGAACAGATGCGTTTCAATCAGGAGCTCGACGCTATGGAACGCAAGGTCCAGCAGTACCGCGGCTGGGTCCTGTCCTGGGAAGAGATCAAACCCAAGGGCTCGCTGATCCGCACCATCCGCGAGCCCGGCCTGCCCAAACACAAAGCACCGCGCCCCATTAAAGCCCACGCCACGCTCGGTGCCGCCGGCGCGTTCTTACTCGCTCTGGGTCTCAAGCTGCTCTGGAGCGGGCGAAACCGAAACCGCCCGCCAGCGGTAACGCCGGAGTCGGAGTAAGTCCCTGCCTTCCCCCGTGGTTGCGATCACGCCCCGCGGCTCCAGTTGCAAGTCTTCCAGCTTCTGCGTCAGCAAAGGCCCAATCGGCTCCACCACCAGCACCGGCCCCATCCGCCGGAGCGTCTGCCGCGTCTCCCGACGCTCGCTCCGCCGCGCGGTCCGCAGGTTCCGTGACCCCAGCACCGGCCGATCCGTCAGGTACGTCAAAGGCAACGCCGCCTCCGCGATCACCACATGCTCTGCGCTTGCCTGCGC
The DNA here is from genome assembly GCA_965230305.1 of Phycisphaeraceae bacterium. Taxonomy (GTDB): domain Bacteria; phylum Planctomycetota; class Phycisphaerae; order Phycisphaerales; family Phycisphaeraceae. The sequence goes on from OZ245998.1 coordinate 2,459,438, forward strand.
CTCCAACGCCTCAGCCATCGGGGCCAACGCCGCCAGCTTCCGATCCGGCCCGCGCTGCTGCACCACGACCTGAACCAGCACCCCCAGATTCGGCCCGACCCAGAGCGCCAGCACCACCCCCATCACGATCCGCGGCTTATGCACCCCAGGCACCTTCCGCGTCAACCACACCGCCATCGTCCACCAGCCCGCCACCCACACCGGCGTCAGCACCAACAAGTACCGCCGTTCCACCACGAACAGCAACCACTGCAGCACAAACACCAAACCCATCCACCCCCACAGCGGACGCACCCGAAACGCCCAGATCAAAATCCCCAGCAGCAGCAACCCCAACGGCACACTCGCGATCGGCCCCATGTCCGCGCCCAACGCGCCCTCTGCCAGCGATTCGGTCATCAAGTCCGGCAGGTTCTTCTCCCACAGCTTCGCCAGCGTGTCCCCCGGCCGCTCCAACACCAGCTCCGACGCCCGCGCTTCGTCATGCACCATCCCCAGCGCCTCATCCTGCCGGGGGTCCGCCCCCCGCACCAGCAGCAACGCGCCCAAAGCAACCACCGCCACCGCCGGCCAACGCCACCACGCGCCCGGCGCCGCTTTGTTCAGCATCATCCAGCCAACGCTTAAAGCCAACGCCACCGCGAACACCATCGCCACGCTGCGAAACAACGCCATCCACGCCAGCCCACCGATCACCATCGCGCCGCTGGTCACTGCCCAGGCCTTGTTCCGGCCGGCCTCCCGCAACCGATCCACCCCCAGCATCGCCAGCATCAGCCCCGCGAAAAACGGGATGTCCGTCAGCACCTCATAGCTGAACAGGTACACAATCTCCGTCAGCCCCAGCATCAGCGTCAGCACCACCGCCTGTCCCCGCCCGAACACCCGCGTCGCCAGCCGGTACCAGCACGCCAACGCCACCCCGGCACACCCCAGCATGAACAGCAGCACCGGCCAAACCGCGCCGGGCCCCGCTACCCCAAACCCCGCAGCGACCGCGTAGGGCACGCCCGGGTGGATCGCGTCCTGCATCCCCGTCGGGTGGGTAAACCCATCGCCCCGCGCCAACGCCCGGCCGATCGCCAGATGCACCGAGCTGTCGTTGCCCACACGCCAGCGTCCGTTAAAACCCAACGCATAAACACCGGCCAAAACCAGGAACCACCAGCACCGATAACGCTCACAAAACCGGACGATGATCGCCGCGGCTGCGGGCAGGGGGCCGGCAGGGGAGTCCGCCGGGTTGGGATGGCGTAAAGAAGTGTCCAGAGTGCTTGAATCTTACCGTGCGGGGCGCGCGCAGAACGACGCCATGAGCGTATGATGACCGAGAACCTGCAACGCCCCCAACGTATCTCGATCAAGGGTCATTCCGCCCGCCTAAAACGACCGATACACCAAAGCCCGCCGCCCGGAAGCGTGTTGATGTCACAAGCCGATCCGACTGCCGCCAACCTGGACTACATCGAGTCGCTCTACGCTCGGTACCTCGCCGACCGCAACAGCGTCGACCCGTCCTGGTGGCCCGAATTCGACCAATGGAAAGCCGCCGCCAACGGCACCGCCGACGCCCTGGGCCAGCCCCCGGCGTTCACGCCGCGCAGCGTCTTCAACCCCCCGAGCAACGGCAGCGCCGCCGCCTCACCCCAGGCCCAGCTCACCGGCGACGCCGCGCTCACCGCGCTGCAGCACCAGGTCGACAAGATGACCCGCAACTACCGGGTCCGCGGGCACATCATCGCCGACATCAACCCCATCGGCCGACGCTCGGACGACCCCGAAGAACTCAAGCTCGATTACTACGGCTTCACCGACGCCGACATCGCCCGGGACTTCGCCACCAACGCCGTCCCGGGCCAGACCCACGCGACCCTCGGCGAGATCCACCAACTCCTCCGCGACACCTACTGCCGCAAGGTCGCTGTGCAGTTCATGCACATCGACGACCTGTCGGTCCGCAAGTGGCTGCAGGAACGCATGGAAGGCAGCCGCAACACCGCCACGCTCAACCGCAAAGAGCAGATCCGCGTGCTCACCCGCCTAACCGACGCGGTCATCTTCGAGCAGTTCATCCAGCGCAAGTTCATCGGCGCCAAGTCCTTCTCCCTCGAAGGCGGCGAGTCGCTGATCCCGCTGCTGGACCTGGCCTTCGAACGCGCCGGCGAGCAGGGCTGCCGGGAGATCGTCATCGGCATGGCCCACCGCGGCCGGCTCAACGTGCTGGCCAACATCATGGGCAAGAGCCCGCAGAAAATCTTCCGCGAGTTCGAGGACATGGACCCCGCACGCTTCATCGGCGGCGGCGACGTCAAGTACCACATGGGCTACTCCGGCGACTGGCGCACCCGCGCCGGGCAGGACATCCACCTCTCGCTCTGCTTCAACCCGTCGCACCTGGAGTTTGTCAACCCCGTCGCCCTCGGCCGCATGCGCGCCAAGCAGGACCGCGCCCGCCACGCCGGCATCGCCCGCACCCGAGGCGTCGCAGGCTTCTGCGTCCTGATCCACGGCGACTCCGCCTTCGCCGGCGAGGGCGTCATCCAGGAAACCCTCAACCTCTCCGAGCTCCACGGATACACCACCGGCGGCACGCTCCACATCATCGTCAACAACCAGATCGGATTCACCACCCCCAGCAAGCAGGCCCGCAGCACACGCTACGCCACCGACGTCGCCAAGATGCTCCAGGCCCCGATCATCCACGTCAACGGCGAGTCCCCCGAGTCCGTCGCCGCCGCCGTGTCCTTGGCCATGGACTTCCGCGCCCAGTTCAAGCGCGACGTCTTCATCGACATGTACTGCTACCGCCGGAGGGGCCACAACGAATCCGACGAGCCCACCTACACCCAGCCCACCATGTACAAGGCCATCGAGGCCCGCCCCGATGTCCGCGAACGCTACCTCACCGAGCTCAAAACCCTCGGCGGGGTCTCCGACGAAGACGCCCAACGCATCGTCGAACGCCGCACCGAGCTCTTGGAGAAAGAGCTCTCCGCCGCCCGCAGCGAAGACTACGTCCCCCGCACCGACGGCGGCAGCGGCGCCTGGGCCAAGTTCAAGGGCGGCTACGACAAAGACACCCCCGATGTCGACACCGGCATCGGCGTCGAAAACGCCAAGCAACTCCTCGAGCAGATCGCCACCCTCCCCGACGGCTTCAAGGGCCACCCCAAGCTCCGCCGCTTCCTCAAGGCCCGCATGGACATGGCCCAGGGCAAGAAGAACCTCGACTGGGCCACCGGGGAAGCCTTGGCCTTCGGCTCGCTCGTGATGGACGGCCACCTCGTCCGCCTCTCCGGCCAGGACTCCCAACGCGGCACCTTCTCCCAACGCCACGCCGTCTCACACGACTACGACACCGACGAAGAGTACCGCTGGTTCCGACACCTCAAGCTCCCCGATGGCAACGACGCGCCCGGGCACTTCACCGTCCTGAACTCACCGCTCAGCGAAATCGGCGTGCTCGGCTTTGAGTACGGCTACTCCCTGGACATGCCCGAAGCCCTGATCCTCTGGGAAGCTCAGTTCGGCGACTTCGTCAACGTCGCCCAGACGATCATCGACCAGTTCATCGCCTCCGCAGAGGACAAGTGGAACCGCCTGTCCAGCCTGGTCATGCTCCTGCCCCACGGCTTTGAAGGCATGGGCCCCGAGCACTCCTCCGCCCGCATCGAGCGCTTCCTCAACGGCGCCGCGGAAGACAACTATCAGGTCATCCAGCCATCGACGCCCGGCCAGTACTTCCACGCGCTGCGTCGGCAGGTCCTCCGCCCGTACCGCAAGCCCCTGATCGTATTCACGCCCAAGAGCCTCTTGCGTCTGCCCGCCTGTGCGTCGACGCTCGAAGCCTTGGAAGTCGGCAAACGCTTCCAGCGCGTCATCCCCGACCGCGGCGACCTCCCTGCCGAGAAGGTCGAGCGTGCGCTCCTGTGCAGCGGCAAGGTGTACTACGAGCTGTTTGACCGCCGCGCGAAGCTCGAACGCGAGAACATCGCGATCCTCCGGCTGGAGCAGTTCTACCCGTTCCCCGAAGACGATCTGCGTGAACTTCTGGAGGTGTTCCCCAACCTCAAAGAGGTGACTTGGGTGCAGGAAGAGCCTGCGAACATGGGCGCTTGGCCCTGGCTTCGTCAGCAGTTCTGCAGCCGCCTGCTGGATCGCTACGATTTCAACGCGGTGACCCGCAAAGCCTCGGCCAGCCCCGCCACCGGCTCGCGTGCCGCCCACCTCATCGAGCAGGAAAACATCCTCGACCAAGCCTTTGACCCCGACGCAGAGGAAGCGTAAACGATGGCCATCGAACTCAAGGTCCCCGAAGCCGGCGAATCCATCACCGAAGTCGAAATCGGCGAATGGAAAATCAGCGAAGGCGACCACGTCTCCAAAGACCAGCTCCTCGTCGACATCGAAACCGACAAGGTCACCCAGGAGCTGCCGTCCCCCGTCGCCGGCACTATCACCAAGATCCTCATCCCCCAGGGTGAGCCCGCGACCGTCGGCGACACCATCGCGCTGCTCGAAGAAGGCGACGCGCCCGCCGCGTCACCCAACGGCCAGGCCGAATCCAAGCCCGCCGCCTCCGCCGAAGCGCCCGCCGCTTCACCAGCACAAGCGTCAACCGGCAACGAGCCCATCGTCATGCCCGCCGCGCGTCGCCTGATCGACGAACACAACCTCGACGCCGCCGCCATCCCCGCCACCGGCCCCGGCGGCCGCCTGCTCAAGGAAGACGTCCAACGCTTCCTCGAGACCCGCGCCGCCGCACCGGCCCCCGCGCCCGCCGCACCCGCATCACCCGCCGGCGAAGAACGCGTCGTCCCGATGACCCCGCTCCGCCGCACCATCGCCAAGCGCCTCGTCGAGGCCCAGCAGACCGCCGCGCTGCTGACCACGTTCAACGAGTGCGACATGTCCGCCGTCATGGCCCTCCGGAAGAAGTACCAGGACGACTTCGTCAAGCGTCACGACATCAAGCTCGGCTTCATGAGCTTCTTCGTCAAAGCCGCCGTCGATGCCCTCCAGGCCTTCCCCGCGATCAACGCTGAGATCCAAGGCACCGACATCCTCTACAAGGACCACTACGACATCGGCGTGGCCATCGGCGGCGGCCGCGGCCTGGTCGTCCCCGTCCTCCGCAACGCCGACCGCATGGGCTTCGCGGAGGTCGAGAAGACCATCGCCGAGCTCGCGGTCCGTGCCCGTGACAACAAGCTCAAGTCCGAAGAGCTCATGGGCGGCACATTCACCATCACCAACGGCGGCATCTTTGGCTCGATGATGTCCACCCCGATCGTCAACCCGCCGCAGTCCGGCGTCCTGGGCATGCACTCCATCACCCCGCGCCCCGTCGCGATCAACGGCGAAGTCGTCATCCGCCCGATGATGTACCTCGCCCTGACCTACGACCACCGCATCGTCGACGGCCGGGAAGCCGTGCAGTTCCTCGTCCGCATCAAACAGATCATCGAAGACCCGTCCCGCATCCTGCTCGAAGCCTGAGCGCCCCATTAGACCTGGTCTCTGTCCGGGGACGGGAACCCACACGCCGGACAGACCTCACTCGTCTTCCGGCAACCGCAGACGCGCTTCGCGGTTGGCGATGTAATCCAAAATCGCGTGCAGCTATGCGTGCCCATCCTCATCGCCGCCGGCGTCCTTCTTGGGATCGCACTGGGCTTGACGTTGATCAAACCCACCGCGCAAAATTCCGAACTCACAACCGAGCCGAGTTTGCCGCCGGGCTTGACCCGGCGTGCGGCATGCAATGTCCACGCACTATCTTGCTATATCACCCGGCAGTGGCGGTAGGTGCTCGCCCCGCCACATCTGCCAAGGTTCGCCCGGCTCGCCGTCCCACATGAAGCCCCGCATGTAAACCGAAAACGCGACGGGTTCGGCATTTCCCTGATCTTGGGTCACATCGACCTGCACTCGAGCTTCCCAATACTTCAGCAAAGCCATGTCTTCATACGAGATGAAAACATGATCGACGTGCGCTTCGAACGCCGCAATTCGATCGGGTAAACGCCGCGCCCCTTGGGTTTCCGAGCAGGCCGCTTGGAACGCAGGCAGGCCGCGCTCCGTGTAAGCCTGTAAAGCCTCCGCCACACGATCCCGGGCAAAGTCTGCGGTGCCGTCATACCACCCCGCTTCAAGCGTGCTTAGCAAGCCGTGCTGATCGAGCCGACCCTCCAGCCAGGACCACTCCAATTGCATGCCCGCGACGCTTACCACGCCGTCGTGGAGTGAGATGTCTTCGAAAGCAACCGGGTTCTCCAGAGCTCCGATGCAAATGCTGTCCTCCAGCCAGAACGACAAGATGTAGCGTTCACGATTGGGTTGGTTCTTGTCGATCAAAACTTCATTTGAAGCAGAAAAACCCCAGTTGGTTTGAATTGGCTCCGAAATTTCGATGGACCAGTTGAGGCTGGATTCATCGATCACATTGAACAAAGATTCAGCATGGTTTGCTTCATTTGCCAAAGAAACGATGGGGAAAAGCAAAAGCAGCACGGCACATTTTCGAAGGTCTAGCGACTTAATCTTGCCCATGGTTGATGCCTTGTAGCTCCAGCGCCTCTAAGAGCTCTTGAGTGTAATTGGGGTTGCCGGCTCCGGCACCCGCAGACGCGCTTCGCGGTTGGTGATGTAATCCAAAATCGCGTGCACCTCGTGCGGGACCTCCGGCGACTCTTCCGTCGGCTGGTAATTCTGGTCCAGCAGCACCTCGGCATGTGCCGGCAGGTCCAGCGTCTCCAGGTCAATCAACGCATGCCCGACAAACAGCGTTAGCGTCGGTGGCATCACAACCTTCTCATGACGGGAAAGCAGATATCTCAGGACACTACGGTTTAGACGGTCTGGCGAGTCAAACGTTCACCCTGCAAGATTCGTTTCCGGCTAGAAATGACGCCACTCTCAGCGGCCGAACCCTATAAAAAACTCGGCACCGCCCATGGACAGGCGGTGCCGAGCCTCAATCGCTTCGGATGAACACCAGATCGAAGCGGCTTTTATGAGTGAGGGAGTTAGCCGTTCTCGCTCCAGTAGGCGTCGGCCTGTTCCGTCAGCTCGGGCTGGTTGCCGTCGTTCCAAAGCTGCAGCGCGTCGACTTCATCGTTCTTCAGGAACAGGTGCGTCTGGCCGTCGATGACCTTGAAGCTGGTCGGGTCGGGCACAAAGTGCGACTCCACCGAGCACCCAAACGCGCAGTAGCCGCCGTAGGCCGGCAGGTAGCGTTCGGGGTTCTCCGTGAAGCGCTCAAGCTGAGCGTTGGACGTGAAGAAGTAGGTCACGCCTTCGTGGGTCGCAACGAACTCGGGCGAGCCGGGCTGGGCCCGGTTGTCATCGAGGTACGACACCGGGCTGTAGCCGCTCAGGCCCAGCGCCACGGTGTAGGCCGGCTGGGAGGCTTCTTCGGTGTGGACTTCGCACGTGCCACAGGATTCTTCGGAAGAGCACGAGCCGCAGTGGCTCCAGGCCACGGTGGTAGCGGTCAGAGCCGTGAAGGCCACCGCAGAGAGGATCAGTTTGGGGACAAGCATGTGAGTTTCCTAACGAGGGGCGCACCGATCGCGCCCCGGGGTTTCATGAAAAGGGAGATGCACCGATGCAATCTCCCCACGGGTGAGGTTCGGCCGACGGATCAACCGCGATCGCGCCGGCAAGTCTGGAAATTGTGTGGTGGGTTCGGGGGGGACCGGCGTTAGAACAACGTCATGCCCGTGCCATCGAGTGCCGCCTGAAACGGGGCATCCCGATCACGTCGGCTGGTGCGATGAATGGTGTGCAGCGTCCGCATGCGGTGTGAACGCATACGGGCGACGTGCTATTCCAAGGGTCGAAGAAAATGCCGGGCTTAGTGGACACCCTGTTCGGCGAGCCAGCGCTCGGCGTCGATGGCGGCTTTGCAGCCCATGCCCGAGGCGGTGATGGCCTGGCGGTAGACGTGGTCCGCGACGTCGCCGGCGACGAAGACGCCTTCGATCTCGGTGGTCGAGCGGTACGGGTCCTTGAGCAGGATGTAGCCAGCGTCGTCGGTGGGGAGCTGGCCGTCGAGGAATTGCGTGATCGGCGTGTGGCCGATGGCCATGAACAGGCCGCCGAGTTCGAGCTCGGATTCTTCGTTGGTCTGGTTGTTGATCAGCTTGACGCCGGTGATCGTGTCCTGGCCCAGGACGTCGGTGACCTGGGTATGCCAGTGGATCTGGATTTTGGGGTCGTTGATCGCACGGTCGGCCATGATCTTGCTGGCCCGGAGGACGTCCCGGCGGACGAACATGTGGACCTTGCTGGCGAACTTGGTGAGGTAGCTGGCTTCTTCAACCGCGGAGTCGCCCCCGCCGACGACGCCGAGCTCTTTGTCCCGGAAGATCGGCAGGGCACCGTCGCAGACCGCGCAGGCGCTGACCCCGCCGCCGTTCTGCGCCAGGCGGAGTTCGTTCTCCAGGCCCAGCCAGTTGGCTTTGGCGCCGGTGGCAATGATGACGGACTCGGCCAGGACTTCGTAGCCGTTGTCGCCGGTGACGTGGAAGGGGCGTTGGGATAGGTCGACCTTGGCGACGTTCTGGAACGGCGAGTACAGGCCGAAGTTAACTTCTTCCTTTGCCTTGACGCCCTCGTCGGTGACGACGCGGGTGCCGAAGCGCATGGCCTGCTCGTAGAACTTGGTCATCATGTCCGGGCCGTTGAGGCCTTCGGGGAAGCCGGGGTAGTTTTCGACTTCGGTGGTGAGCATCAGCTGCCCGCCGGGCACGAGGTCCTTGCCCGCCGCCCGGCCGGGGAAGACCAGGGGGTTCAGGTTCGCACGGGCGGCGTAGATGGCAGCGGTCCAGCCGGCGGGGCCGGAACCGATGATGACGACTTTTTCGCGGGGCAGACCGTTTTCAGAAGCTTGAGTCATAAGAGGCGTATCCTAGCAGGGCCAACGCGGAGCATCCCGGCGGTGGATGAGTGAATAGGTGTACGGCGATAACCCCCAGCGCGGCTGGATGATTCCAATCATGTGACAAGCGGGCGTGGAATGGGGCGGCAAAACCAGAAGGGCGGGTCAATCCAGGTCGTACAAGCTGTTCGTCAGCGAGACGAAGCCGGTTTCCAGCACGACGCCGGGCAGGTTGGCGTCGTAGCGATCCGGGAGGCTTTCGCCGTGGCCATCGGCAAAGACCATGTTGGTTTCGCCGACGTGGCGGTAGCCCTGGGTGCCGGCGATGCGTTGGGTGATAGTGGAGGGGTTGTGCTCGCTGTCGGCTTCGGGGCCGTACATGAACTTGTTGGGGCCGCCTGTGCCGTGCCCATCACCGAACACGGAGGTCTGTGATGGACGCCTGATGTCTTCCATGCGGGCCGAAGAGGTGAACGTGTTCCGGCCGAGCAGTCGGTATCCGCCGATCGCGGTCACGTTGTAGTTATAGCCCGTGCCGCTTTGCGGCGTGGACCCACGGATGCCCGTGCTGCTGTCGGCGTTTGCCCACTTCACCGACGGGCACACCGGGATGTCCGGGTGGGGGTGGTAGTCCCAAAGCAGGCCCGGCCGGGTGGCCCCTTGGTAGTCGGTGCTGAAGTCCCATTCCTCAAACCAGAGCGTCGAGGCGCCGTAGTCAAACGCCAGCGGATAAGAGCCGTCGTTCGAGGACTGGTACATGAACGAAGCGACCGACATTTGATGCAGGTTGTTCAAGCATTCCAGACGCAGCGCGTTGTCCTTGGCACCGCGCAATGCCGGCACCAAGATGCCGACCAGGATCGCCATGAGCCCAATGACAACCAAGAGCTCAATCAGCGTAAACCCGCGAGATGACTTGCCTGATGTCGGCATCATTTGCCCTGCCTGCGCAAACAACTTAAGACACACTTGGCAGACCGCGTCTGCCCGCAAACTGACCTCGCACAGAATACGTGATCATTCAATTCATATCGTAGCGTTTCCGCCCGTCTTGCCAAGATAAACAGCGTTCTCACGTCTTTTTTCGATTATTTGACCTCAGAAAACGGCGATTTGTAAAAATGGGCAGACTATGCGCCGCTCACGGGGCGGTCCAGGTGTCAAACCCGTAGATCGAGCCGACGCCGTCCCGGGTGTCCAGATTCATCAGGGGTTCCCCGGCCACGGTCAGCCACACCGTCTCGCCCTCGGGCTGATCCAACGCCGCCGCGTGCCCATCGAGGTATGCCACGTTCGCTGTGCCCCGGTGCCGGTAGTGCGCGGTGCCTGTGACTTTGCCCGGCCGACGGTACGACACGGTGTGCGGCTCGTAGAACGTGTTGGGGTCAAAGTCCTGATGCACCGCATCGGCAAACGCAAACACCCCGCTGGGCCCGCGGAACTCGTGCAGCTTCCGCGCCGGCCGCCCGGCAGGGAAAGGCCAGACGATCCCGCCGTTGTACCCAAAGTGGGCCGAGCGCTCCGCAAACTTGGCGATAAACGCGCTGTCATCTTCCGGGAACGACGGGCACGCCAGCCCGTCGTGAATGTCCCCGCCGAAATATTCTGCCAACGGGCTGCCCATCGGGTCGATCGGCCGACCGGTCCCGCCCCCGGGGCCGCCCGCTTCATACCCAAACCACCAGGTCGCGCCGCTGGGGTCGATGGCGACATAGCGAACCAGTTCGCCGTCGTGGTCACCGCCATACGCCAGCAGCGCGATCGTGGTTTGACGTTGGTTGCTCAGGCAATTCGCCGCGCGCCCGGCCTGCCGTGCCGCGCCCAGCGCCGGCAACAGCAAACCGATTAACAGCGCGATGATCGACATCACGACCAACAGCTCAATCAACGTGAACGCGCCGCGCTTCACGCACGCCTCCGACGCAGCGCCAACAACGCCGCACCCAGCACCAGCGTGCCCGTCGTCGGCTCGGGCACGACCACCGCCGCAAACCCGTCGATCTCCGGCGTCACACCCGAAGCCAGCGGATTGCTGACCCGCACGAACGACACCGACTCCAGCCCGAAGGCGCCGATGTCCACGCCCGCGCCGCCGCCCGAGCCGTCGTACGCCGTGACGATCTCTTGGAGCGTCTTGCCCACCGGGTCGAAGCTCGGGTCCACCGGCTTAGTGAAGTCCGTCGGCTGCACGCCCGCCGTGTTGTCGAACGGCCCGTCCACATCGCGGTACCCCAGCGTCGGGAACAAGCCGTCCGCGTCCACGCCCGAGATCAGCGTCCAGACCACGCCGTCCGGCGAAACCTCGATCACACCGCCTTCGCTGAATACACCAGTCGCGCTGGGGTTCGGGCTGCTGAAGTCACTGGCACCCAGGAACGTGTTGCCAAAGATCAGCAGGTCGATCCCAAACGGGTTTGCGGGGTTGTTCAGGATCGGCTCATCAAACTGAACCGTCAGACTGCCGCCTTCACCGATCGAAACGATCTCCGAGGGATCAAAAGCGCCGTTGAAAGGCGTCGTGACCCCGCCGAAGTTGCTCGCCGGGCTGGTGAAACGGGTCGGTTCACCCAACGCCGCCGCGGGGTTGGTAAAGCCCGGTGCCGCGTTGCTGCCTGCGTCATAGCTCACCACGGTGTCCGCCCAAGGCGTGCCTGCGGCGTAGCTCTCGACCGCCGGCAAGACCAGCAGCGCTGCCGCAGCCACCGGCAACGCCGCCTTCGCCGCACGACGCCGACGCGTCAACAGACCCGCACCCGCCAGCGCCAGCAACGCCATCGTGCCCGGCTCGGGGATCGTTGCCGAGACCGGCACACCCGGCTCGCTGCCGGAGAAGCCCGGCGCATAGCTCCAGCCGTCCCAATCGCCATCGCTCAGTGCCCGTCCGCCCGCACCGGTCGACGCGAAGCCCCAACTGCCGCCGCCGTACGGGTTGTCGGTCCCGACGTAGTAGCCCCAGAACGCTGTGTTCCAGCCTTCGCCGTACACGTCATCCAGGTCCGTCGCGGTCGCGCCGTCGGCGGTCGTCGTCGTGCCCGGCCCGATGCCGTCCACGAAGGCCGTGCCATCGGAAATCCCAAAGCCGTCCCCGTCGAGGTCGTACCCAAAGCCAAAGGCCACGTTGCCAAACGACGAGAAGCCAAACTTCGTGTAAAAGTCAGGGTCCGCCGCCGCGATCGCCAGGTACATGTCTTCTCCCGTGGCCGCCCCGTCAAACCGGAATCCCCACGCCAACACCGGGTCATTGGCGTCGGCGGTTGAAGTCCAGTCCACGACGATCGCCGCTTGCTGGCTCCCGCTGCCGACCCAGAACTCGATGTCGTCAAAGCCAAACTGGGCCTGAGCCGAGCCAGACCACAACACAAAACCCGCAGCCAACCCGGCCGCGCCAAACGAAAATGAACGCATCTGCGTTGCTCCTTGATACCGTCTCGATTCGCGCGAGACGACCCCTCCATGGGTGGTGATGAATGGGTCCACGCGAGCGACTCGGGCCACGGGCGAAGAGGGGGCTCGCCGGCGGTCGGTCCCTTGTCCTTTTGCGCGAGGACACCAACGGAACTCACCCAAGGCAGGTCTTCCGGCTTAGGGCACTCGCACCGGGCCTGCCTTCCCATCCGCGGCATTGCACCGCTGACAGTGGCGTTCTGGCCCGACGCTCGCCCATCACGGCGGCGCGTCCGCGGAGGCTTTCCCCGTTCATCAGAAGCCTTGGTCAAACCAAGCCTTCCGGGGGCACCTCGCTTCCCGTTTTCATCCCACTCGTAGAACGAGCAGGACACCTTAGGTCCGAGTGAAGTTATCACCCACTCAGAGGTTCCGCAAATCATTCAAAACGTCAAAGTCAGGGCCAAGCCAAGCTTGCATCTGCTCGATCATTCACTATGCTTTGGGGCTCCCCACGCGGGTGTAGCTCAGTGGTAGAGCGCCACCTTGCCAAGGTGGATGTCGGGCGTTCGAATCGCCTCACCCGCTTTCCCGCACCAAGCCTGGCCTCTTTGGCCAGGCTTTTTTTTTGTGTGCACACCCCTTTTAGGGGGTAGTTATCGACAGGCTTTTTTGAGATTCGATTTTTTAAATCTAGGAAGAGTAGATACACATTCAGGCAAAGCCGAAAAGCTTGCAGATGCGATAGATAGCGCGTTCTGTAATGCCAAAAGAACCCACAAAATCCGAATTGCCGTTTCAACTTTCAACGGGCCAATCCATCCACTGGAAGCTGCGTTGGCGGTTCCTCTTGGCAACGGTCGTGGTCAGTCTGATTGCGTTGGGTACCCACTGGGTCGTTCAGCAGTCCTTCTCGATCCAAGCCCACGATGCAAAGCAAATCAACATTGCAGGTCGTCAACGCATGCTTGGCCAGAGCTTGGTCAAAGCGATGCTGTTGGATCGGCCGGAAGAAATGAAAGCCAACCTGGACGCCATGCTCGCCGCGCAACAGGCACTGCGGGAAGGCGACGCCAACATGAACCTGCCTGGCGACAATACGCAGGAGATGCAGCAGCTGTTCGACCAGATCGAGCCCCACCTGTCCGCAATCGAGAAGGCAACGCATCAACTAATTGAATCACCGGATCACCCCGACACGCAGACCTTTCAGCGGACCATTCTCGATCATGAGGATGAGTTCCTGGCCCTGATGGATGAGATCACGCACCTGTACGAAGATGAAGCCGTATGGCATATGCGTGAGATCCAGATCGCGGAGTACCTGCTGCTAGGGGTGATGCTCGCCGGCTTGGCTTTTATCTGTGTGTTCCTCTTCGAGCAGGCCGTCCGCGCGATCCACGTGCAGTACAAAGAACTGCGAGAGAGCCAGCGCATGCTGATTCAGTTGGCCCACTTTGATCCGCTCACCGGCATGCCCAACCGCGGCCAAATGACGAAGCGGATTGAGCAGGCCATCAACGATTGGCGGGCAGACTCAGCTCAACGCTTCGCGGTCTTGTTTTTTGACTTCGACTTCTTCAAGAACGTCAACGATAGCTTGGGCCACCCGGCCGGCGACGTGTTGCTCTTGAAGATCACTGAACGGTTCGAAAAGATGTTGCGCGGCCAAGACATGGTCGCTCGGTTTGGTGGGGATGAATTTGTCCTGCTATTAACCGGATTGAAAGATGAAGCTCAGGCGGAAACGCGCTGCCGCGAACTGCTGGATATGTTCGCTGAGCCGCACGAAATCATGGGCCGGCAGGTCGTTTCGACCGCCAGCATCGGCGTGGTCTATGGCCCCGGTGAGGAAGCGTCTGCCGAGGCCTTGATCCGAGACGCCGACACCGCGATGTACCAGGCCAAACTAGCCGGCCGGTCACGCTACCACGTCTTTAACGACGAACTCAGGGGCCAAATCCTCAGGCGGGCGGACACCGAAGAGGCGATGCGGCATGCGATCGACGACAACCAACTCGAAATCCTTTATCAGCCGATGGTGTCAATGGAAGAAGGCAGCATCAACGGCTTCGAAGCGCTACTCCGTTGGGATCATCCCGTCCTCGGGCGAATCGGGCCGGACCAGTTCATCCCGATCGCGGAGGAAACCGGCATGATCGTTGAGTTGGGTCAATGGATCCTTCGTACCGCAATGAAGCAAGCCCGTGTCTGGCGTCAAGCCCTCGGCCCGGAACCGACCCTACGCATGCACATCAACGTCTCACGCCGTCAGTTGATCCAACCCGACTTCGTCAACACCGTCCGCGAAATCATGACGTCGGTCGGCGTCGACCCCGGCGACATCCTGCTGGAGATCACCGAGTCCACCATGATGGACGAGCGGAACAACGTCTACCAGACGATGCAGCAGCTGCGCGACCTAGGTGTAGCTCTGGCGATGGACGACTTCGGCACCGGCTACTCTTCGCTGAGCTGCCTGCACAAGTTCCCGGTCGACGAAATCAAGATTGACCGCAGCTTCGTGCAACACATGGAGAAACGCCGCAAGTTTTCTGCCGTGGTACACGCGATCATCACACTGGCTAAAGAGCTCGGATTGGAAATTGTGGCCGAGGGGGTTGAAGATCAGGCCCAACTGATTCAGCTTCAGGCAATGGGCTGCGACACCGGCCAGGGTTACTACTTTGCCAAACCCCTGACACAAGCCGAAGCCGAAGCGATGTTGTTCAATCCGAAAGGTTTGAGGCGCTGCGCCTAAACCGTTCAGCCGTGTGCATGACCCAGTGACAACGCCGCCAAAAACTCCGTGTACCGGTCTGCCTCCAGCACCGCTTCCCGGACCGAGGCGTCCGCAAAGGCTTCGGCAATCGCGCTGAGCATCTCTAGCTGCATCTCCGGCTGAACTTCCGGCGTCAGCGTTAAGCAAATGATCCGGGCCCGTTCGCCGTCGGCAGCGTCGAAGTCGATACCTTCCAGGTCACGCCCGACCACCAGCAGCGGCTCCTGCAGCCCGGGCAGCCTCGCGTGGGGCACCGCTATTCCGTTGGCCAAACCCGTTGGCACCACGGCCTCCCTGGCAAGCACCGCACGGTTCAATGCCGCCTTGTCGAAGTCCACGAACTCCGCGGCACGTTCGCAGAGCTGATCGATGGCTTCGTTGCGCGTCCTTGCGGTCATCCTCGCGATGAACTTGCGTTCCGTCAGCCAATGCCTCAGGTGTCGCGGCTGATCCCGTTGCAGGATCCGTTCGATCGCAGGGCCGCTCATCAGGCTCGTCACCAACGCCATGATCACGATCGCCACGAACAGCTCGTCGCCGATCAGCCCAGCTTCCAGCGCGAGCGAACCCAGGATGATTTCCATCGCGCCGCGGGCGCACATCGCAAAGCCGACCGCGCCGGATTCCCGCCGGCTCATGCCCGACCACTTGGCCCCCCAGTACGCGCCGACCAGCTTGCCGATCACCGCGATCACCAGCACCACCACCACCGACACCAGCTCGAAGCTGCCCACGAAGTCCACCCGCAGGCCGATCGAGGCGAAGAACAACGGCGCAAAGACATTGCCCACAAAGTCGTGGACCGTGCGCCGGGTCTGCTGACGCAGGTGACGCGAGTCGCCCGCCGCGACGCCGACGATGAACGCCCCGAAGATCGAGTGGATGCCGATGTGCTCGGTGAAGGCGGCACCCATCAGCGCGACGGTCATCACCAGCCCCAGCGTGCCGCCGGGCCAGCTCAGGTGGGCTTGCGACCAAGGCAGCAAGCGGTCGAACCCCCAGCGCCCAAAGGTCAGCATGCCGCCGATGAACGCCAGCGTCAGGCCCACCGTCGTCCAGACGCCGCTGCTGCCCGCGTCCTCGCTGACCATCGCGAGGATCAGGGCAAAGCCCATCCAGCCGATCAGGTCGTTGACCATCGCTGAGCTGATGACCACGGTCCCAAAGTCGCTCTTGGACAGGTTCAGGTCCATCAGAATCTTCGCGATCACCGGCAGCGCGGTGATCGACAGCGCCACCCCGATGAACAACGCAAACGGCAGACGCATGCCCTCGCTCAGGCCGGGCGTCGCTAAGAGTTGCGGCCCGAACCACGCCGCCCCGAAGCCCACGGCGAACGGCACGACCATCGACATCACGCTGACCCACAACGCCCGCTTGCCCTGACGCCAGACCGTCGACAGCTCGACCTCCAGCCCGGCGATCAGCAGCAGCAACGCCGCGCCGATCGCGAACAGGGCTTCCAGCGCGACCGCGACGTGGTTGCCCGGCACCGACTGGGTCTTGTCGTAGACCGGGAACAGCCAGGCCTGGAACTCGGGGAACGCCGCCCCCAGGACCGTCGGCCCCAGCAGCACGCCAGCGAGGATCTCGCCCAGGATCGCCGGCTGTTTCAACGCGCGGGACAACTCGCCCAGCAGGCGCGCCAGCCCCAGCAGGACCGCGAAGGCCAGAAACAACACCACGATCTGGTCGGGCGAAAACACCCCCGCTGCCAAGGTCGTCTGCATCATGCTGAGATTCTAGACGATCCGCCTCCAACGCTGTGGCCAGCGACGCCCAGATCTGTTCGGCCCTGGTGTCGTCCTGATCTTGCTGAAGGTTGCCGGTTGACACAGTGTTTTGAAAGCCCAACGCCACAAGCTGCGCAGCCTTCCTCGCGGTCTCGGCGGCGGTGTCCGGGGCCAGCGCGATCTGCGTCAGCCGATTCACCAGTGCGCTCCGTTGCACGTCGGCCAAGAGTGCCGATTGCATGCGCGCCGCCTGCCGGGCGGCGTCGTACGCGCGCTGCACAATCGGGTGTTGAAGCCAATCCGCCAGCGCGCTTGGCCGAATGCGGCGCTGGTCTGCTTCCTGTCGCACGTCTTTGTCAATCGACAGCAACGCCTCCAGCAGCGCGTCATGGTGGGCGGCGATCTCCACGGGCATCGGGCATGGCAGCGAGTCGGTCATCTACCCCTAAGGGCAAGCGACGGGTCTGTGCGCACATGGGGTCGATCGGGTGGTCAAGAACACTTGCGAGCTAAGCGGAAGTGGCAGCCCATGCGCGGAACTGGGCGTGTAGGAGATGCCGCGAGGCGGAGTCCTTAAAGCAATTAAGATTCAATGTCATCTGGTTTCTGGCGATGTCCGGGTCTCTGTGGCGCATGGCGGACTCAGTCATCGATATCTATATCACTTATTTTGTCAAAGATTTAGCGTCTGTATATGAGTTTTTTTCTTGATTGATGAGCCATGTCCGCTTTCGCCAAGCCGCGTTTCTGTCGCCTTTCTGATTTTGATACTTGGTCGCCTTCTCAATACACTTTCTCGCCTAACACATGGAGACTCCCGTGAAAACCAACTTGATCGCTTCTTTTGTCCTGCTGGTTATCTCATGTTTCGGTTTGGCTGGCTGTGGCCAGTCCGACGCGTCGAACGACGACGGGGCGGCTGGGGCCGACGCCCAGGGCCCGCTGGTGTTGTACTGCGGGCGCAAGGTTTCTTTGGTGCAGCCGATTCTCGATCGGTTCACCGCAGAAACCGGGATCGAGATCGAGCTCAAGGATGCGCCGACGACCAACTTGGCTGCGTTGCTTGAGACCGAAGGCGGCGCGAGCCCGGCGGACGTGTTTTGGGCGCAAGACCCTGCGACCCTGATGGGGCTTGCCGAAGCCGGCGTGTTGGGGCCGTTGCCAGAGTCGTTGCGCGGGTTGGTGCCGGAGGCTTTTGTGGACCCCAACGGGTACTGGGTTGCGACCAGCGGCCGGGCGCGGGTGCTGGCCTACTCGCCCGAGCGTGTGGAGGCGAGCGACCTGCCTCAGAGCGTGTTTGACCTGACCGATCCGCGGTGGCGCGGCCGAGTTGGCTGGGCCCCGAGCAACGGGTCTTTCCAGGCGTTTGTCACCGCGATGCGGGCGATGCATGGCGATCAGGCGACCCTTCAATGGCTCGTCGGTATGAAAGAGAACGACGCGGTGGTGTACCCCAAGAACACGCCGATCATCGAGGCGATCGCTGCGGGCGAGATCGACCTGGGCATCCCCAATCACTACTACCTGCTGCGTTTCAAGAACGAGCACGGCAGCGGGTACCCCGTGGAACAAACCTTCTTCGCCAACGGCGACATCGGGAACCTGATGATGGTCGCCGGCATCGGGATCGTGAAGACCTCGGAGAACCAGGCCGCGGCAGAACGTTTTATCGAGTTCCTGCTGTCCGAAGCGTCGCAAAGCTATTTCACGGGTGATGTCTACGAGTACCCGGTGACCGAGGGCGTGATGCCTCACGAGTTGTTGGTCGACCCGGCGAGCCTGATGGACGTCATGCCCGACGCCTCCGTGCCGGAGATGAGCGACATCGAAGGCACAAGGCAGCTCCTGCGCGAAGCGGGGCTCATTTGATTTCACGCGGCGCCCGATGGGCGGCAGGCGTCCCCTGGCTCTTGGTGGTGCCGGTCGGCTTGTCGGTCATCGGGGTGCTGTTCCCTTTGGCGTACTTGCTGGGCAACGCGGTCCATGATGCTCGGCCGGGCGAGATACAAGAGGTTCTGTTCCGGTGGCGGAACCTGGAACTGCTCGGCAACACGCTGCTGCTGGCGACGCTGGTGCTGATCGCGTCGACCCTGTTGGCGCTGCCCACGAGCTGGTGGGTGAGCCGAACCAACCTGCCCGGGAGACAACTGTTCGACATCTTGGCGGTGATGCCTTTGGCGATCCCCGGCTACTTGATGGCGTACACGCTGCAGGCGGCGGGCGGCGACTACGGGAGTCTGGCGCGGCTGACCGGGTGGACGATGCCCCGGGCCAGCGGGCTTTGGGGATCGGTTCTGGCGTTGACGTTGTACAACACGCCTTACCTGTACCTGAATCTGCGTGTGGCGATGCGCCAGCTGGACCCCGCGCTCGAAGAGGCTGCAAGGTCGCTGGGGCAGGGCTTCTATCGGCGATGCTGGGGGGTGGTGCTGCCGCAGCTCCGCCCTGCGCTGTGTGCCGGCGGGTTGCTGGTCATCCTGCATGTCATCGGTGACTTTGGGGTGGTCAGCCTGATGCGTTACGAGACGTATACCTACGCGCTGTACCAAAGCTACGCCTACGGTGAACTGGGGGCGGCGGCCTGGCTGGCGATGATGCTCGTGTTCCTGGCGCTGGTGCTGCTGGCGTTGGAGTTCCGGTTTCTGAGGCAGTTGCGGCTGGACCCGGTCGGGTCGGCACCGCCTCGCGACCTGCCGCGCACCCCGCTGTCCACGCGCAGCAAGTGCATCGGGCTGGGCTTTCTTAGCGGCACGGCGCTGTTGGCGCTGGGGGTGCCCTTGCTGACGATCGGTTACTGGGCCTGGCAGGCTGGGCTTGAAGGCAGGCTTCAGGCGACCCTGCCGGTGCTGTGGGACACGGTTTGGGTTGCTTTGCTGGCGGCGGTGTTGACGACGGTGCTGGCCATCCCGGTGGGCTTGCTCGGCCAACGCGCTCGATCGCTTCGGCTGGGCTGGTTGGAGCAATCGGCTTACTTGGGCTACGCGATCCCCGGCCTGGCGTTCGCTTTGGGGCTGGTGATCACCACGCTTCGCCGAGCCCCGGACCTGTATCAGACCGCGGCGGTGTTGATCTATGCTTATGTCCTGCACTTCCTAGCCGAGGCGGTGGGCCCGATCCGCGGCGCGCTGGCGACCGCGTCGCCCCGGCTCAACGAAGCGTCACGCGCTCTGGGCTTAGGGCGCTTCCAGACGTTCTTCCGGGTGACGCTGCCGCTGCTGCGCCCGGGTCTGCTGTCGGCGATGGCGCTGGTGTTTCTGGCCACGATCAAGGAACTCCCGCTGACCTTCATCCTCGCGCCGCGCAACTTCAGCACCCTGGCCAAGCAGGTATGGGACTACACCAACGATGCCGACTTTGCCGGGGCGGCGTTGCCCGCGATACTGATTGTGCTTTGCTCGGCGACCCTTGTCTCCCTACTGTTTGTCGTCGATCAAGCCAGATCGAATCGTTGAGAAGCCTCCGTCAACCCACACAGGAAGTTCAACCCACTTGCTGCTCGAACTCGAACGCATCACGAAGCGATACCAGCCCGACCAACCGCCGGTGGTCGAGGCGTTGTCGTTCCATGTGCAGCCCGGCGAGATCTTCGCGCTGCTCGGCGCCAGCGGGTGCGGCAAGACCACGACCCTCAGAGCTATCGCCGGCTTCGAGAAAATCGATTCGGGCACCATCACGTTGGACGGCCGCACCGTCGCCGGCCCGGGCCAGCACTTGCCGCCCGAGCAACGGCGCGTCGGCGTGGTGTTCCAGGAATTCGCGCTGTTCCCCCACCTGAACGTGCTCCGCAATGTGATGTACGGACTGCACCACTTGCGACGCGCCGAACGCCACGCCCGGGCGATGGAAGTCCTGGACTGGGTCGGCATGGCTGAACACGCCCAGCAGCGACCCCACACCCTGTCGGGCGGGCAGCAGCAGCGTGTCGCCATTGCCCGCGCGTTGGCGCCGACGCCTTCGATCCTGCTGCTGGATGAGCCTTTCAACAACTTGGACCCGTCGCTCCGCGCGGAAATCCGCCAGCTGGTGCGCAATGTGTTGAAGGACCACCAGATCACCGCGCTGCTCGTGACGCATGACCACGAGGAAGCGATCAGCGTGTCGGACCGTATCGGCGTGATGTGCAACAAATGCATGGCCCAGGTCGGGGCTTCGCACGAAATCTACCAGCGCCCGTCCAATGCCTTCGTCGCCCAGTTTGTCGGCGACACCAACCTCATCAAAGGCCACGCCGAGGGGCGCGTCGCCAAGACCGCACTGGGGCCGATCCGTCTCAACCAGGAGGCCAAGGGTGAGACCCTGCTTTCGATTCGGCCGGAGCATCTTCGGCTAGAAGTGCTTGATTCCAAGGTCCAGCAATGCGATGGCTCGGGGTGTGTGACGAACGTCTGCTACAAAGGCCAAGGCTTCACCTGCAGCGTTCAACTGGACCAGGCCGAGAGCTCGACGGTCCAGGTTCGGCATGTCGACGCGCTGCCCGTCAGCCAGACGGTGCGGGTGGTTCAGGTCGGCGAAGCCACGCCCGTCGACCAGGACAGCCCGGCCCGGTAAACCCCGGCTCCCCGTGCGACAGGCCTATGCAAACGACCGGGTCTGTTTGAAATTCAACCCGAAAATTCTCTTGAAGGCGACCCGCTCAGCCGCGAGGATTCGGCGATCGCTTTGACGTCCAAGGCGGTGTCTTCCGATCGCACCTTCCGAACGGATTGGTTGGCGTCTTGTAGTGAGATCATGGTGCGGTAAGCGGCTAATGAGTTTGAAGTGAGCGGCGGTCGTAGGCCGTGCGCTCGAATGATTGGTTAGAACAGATTTGGTTACCACATGATGTAAGCGTCAGGGAGCGATTCTCTAAGCTTCTCGACCCCTTCTCTAGTTACACCGGGACTGCCGAGGACAATTTCAGCGTAGTTCTTATTCTGGGCAAGTGTCTCTAGGCCAGCATCTGTAACCAGTGTGTGCCGAAGATCAATAGTCACAAGTGAATCGATTGAATTCAGGAAGTGTAGATCTTCGTCGGTTACAGGAAGGCCAGCCAGATCGAGGACAGTGATTTCCCTCTCAGCGTTACGTTTTGCAATTGAGATGTTGTGCTCTATGACTAGACGGAGATTGAATTTTGTATTGGAGTCGCCTTGTCGATCGAGACTGCAGCCCGCTAGAAGTGCTATTGCGAGGATCAGTACGAATCTTGCCATCAGATGCACCTTCTCCTAACGAAAAAGGCCCAGTCGCCGGCCGCCCGCGGAAGCAGGCTCATAGCCGGTACTTGGATTATTCATTGCGGGTGCTGTTGGTCAACTGCGGCCCGAGGTTAGTTGCCGACGGCGGACGAGGCCAAGCATCGAACCAGCAAGGAGCAGAGATGCTGTTGCAGGTTCTGGCACGAGGGTAAAGGTGATGTCGTCGACCCGAATTGTGCCGTTAGCTTCTCCCGGATCGTGGATAAGCTCAAAAGAGGAGAGATTGGTCCACCCGGTGAGGCCGGTGAAGTCAAGTGTGCCGGTGCTGATTGGAGTCACCGTCGCACCCGTTGAGGCTTGGATCGACCAAGACCGGAAAAGGTTTTCAATCACCAACGACTCTAGGTCGAACGGTTGAACACCTGTGACGCGGATTCGAATCGGAGCGATATTGGTTCCCGCGGTCAGATGCCCGTCCACGCCTCCTGCCACGATGGAATTGTTCCCGCCAATATCCGTGAACGTGAGGCCTTTCTCGGTGTAGGGCAGGGTGGTGGTCGAGATGTCGTTGAAATCTACGACCGCAGCCGATGCGAACGGTGCGATGAATACAGCGGCAACGAATGCTGTGAAATGGTTTAGCAGCAAGTTCCCTCCTCCTTGGGATGGCTTAGGCCGTGAACGTCTCCCCGATCAGTCACCGGCCGCTCGCCGAAGCAGACTCTCAGCCGATGGTTGGATTATCCGTTGTGGGTGTCGCCGGTCAACTGCAGCTGGTGGTTAGCTGGCCGATTCATCGTGATATTGCGAGATCATCACAACCAAATCGACAAGCGTTGCTTGCGGCTCATGCAGACGCTTGCGTACCGAGTCGATGGGGTATCCGATATCACCTTGCTCGGTTTGCACTCCGAAGTAAGAGCCGTGCTGATCTATCACAATGACGAAGATGCCTTTAAATGTGTGCCGGAGAAAGAACGCAAACAGAGCACCGAGTGCTTTCGCAACATATTCGTCATCGGGTCTGTCGGTAGAGGAATCGCTTCGCCAGCAGCTGAGGGCTTGGTCAAGCATGATGAGCGAGAAGCCTCCATCACTGCTCAATTGGTATTTCGACAGCAAATGCTTCCCGGCGTTCTGGCAGACGTCAAGCCAGTCAAGTTCTTTGTCGGTTAGGGCACGAACACGCTGATTGTCGAAGTAGCTGGGATCAACATCGAACTTCTCGACGCTGAGTGGCATTGCAAGCGGATCGGTGGGGTCAGGCATTCCCTGGCTCCTGCTAGCTAACGTAAATCGGCTCAGTTCGCCGGCCGCCCGCGGAAGCAGACTCTCAGCCGGTGGTTGGATTATCCGTTGTGGGTGCCGCCGGTCAACTGTATTGAATGTATTTCATTGCGGCTACAAGCGAAGTCTTGCCATGACTGAAGTGATCGCCATGTAGAAGCGCATTAATGCGTTAAGGATTCTCGGGAAGTAGCCGGTCTTTCCCGGGAATCGTCCAGCTCCAGTCGGGATGCGAGGCAGATAAGAGCGCGGCCTTGCTAAGTGGGCCTGCGTGAACGGGTTCGATCGCAACGTGCTTATTGTGTTTGTCGTTCTCTTGTGGAGCGTTGCAGTCAGTTTGGGCTTGAAGAGCAGCGGGATTATGGGGCTTTGTGGCTGCGGTTCAAGCCTGGCGGGAATGAGTCGATCATTCGATGGCAAGCGGAATAAAAACGACGTGATTGGGGTTCATGAGGCATGCAGTTCATCCCAGGGACGATCCGGAGCAAGCGGTGGTTGGTGGTTGGCCTGTTGGGGGTCGAGCTGGTGGTGTTTGTGGTCGGGGGGGCGATCGGGCTGCGGATCGTGCGGGAGCAGATGGCGTCGATGATCGGGCGGCAGGTGAAGCTTGATAACGCGCGGTACGCGGAGAACCTGGCGAGCCTGATCGAGGCGATGGAGGTGCGGGAGACTGCGTACGGGAGTGAGGGGTGGCGGCAGATGCAGTTGGCGGTGCAGCAGGTGGAGATGCCGGCGGGGGGGTTTGCTTGCGTACTGAACGAGGCGGATCAGGTGGTGTGCCATCCGGACCTGGAGGAGGACGCGGCCAAGAACGAGGGCTCGAGTTTGTTGTATGCGGATTTGTCGCATCACCTAGGGCGCATCGACGAGCCGACGGGCGAGGACGGGCGGACGCAGATCGGGGAGAGTTACTTTTTGGCGGACGGGGTGCACTACATCGCGACGCGGGAGATCGGGCAGACGGGGCACCGGATTCTGGTGCATCAGCCGGCGGCGGGGTTGGTGAGCGTGAGCGATGCGCTGACGGCGCCGCTGATGGTCACGTTTATCTCGATCGGTTCGGCGGTGATGCTGTTGACCGGGGGCGGGAGTTATCTGGTGGCGCGGCGGTACGAGCATGTGCTGGAGCAGACGAATGTGGGGCTGGAGGCGGAGGTGCAGCAGCGGACGCGGAAGCACACCGCGGCGCGGAACGCGCTGATCTTCGGGCTGGCGAAGCTGGCCGACTCGCGCGACCCGGAGACGGGGACGCACTTGGAGCGGCTCTGCTTGTTTTCCGAACGGATCGCGCGGCAGCTTCTGGCGGAGGGCACGCACCCGGAGGTGACGGAGGCGTGGATTCATGACCTCCGGCTGGCGGCGGCGTTGCATGACATCGGCAAGGTCGGTATCGCGGACAGCTCGTTGTTGAAGCCCGGCCGGCTGAATGCGGAGGAGCGGAAGGAGATCGAACGGCACCCGCTGATCGCAGCGGACACGCTGACGGCGATCTTCCAGAAGATGGAGAACGACACGATGCTGGCGTTGTGCGTGCAGGTGTCGCTGTATCACCACGAGAAGTGGGACGGCAAGGGGTACCCGTTCAAGCTGGCGGGGGAGCACATCCCGCTGGCGGCGCGGATCGTGGCGGTGGCGGATGTATACGACGCGCTGACGTCCAAGCGGGTGTACAAGGACGCGATGCCGCATGAGAAGGCGTGTGCGATTCTGAATGAGGATGCGGGGTCGCACTTTGACCCGGCGGTGGTGCAGGCGTTTAACCAGGTGTCGGACGTCTTCCCGGCGTTGCGGGAGGAAGTCGAGGCGCACGCGGGGCAGCCTTTGGCTCATTTGTTTGATGTGACGGCGACGGCGGGTTGAGGCGGAGACTAGCGGGGGCGGAGGAGCTCGAAGTCGATGAGGGCGTAGGCGAGTTGGCCGTGGCGGTAGATGAGGGACTGGTCTTTGCGGCGTTGGCGGAGGATGTAGTGCTTGGGCTTGTTGTCGACGACGAGGAAGCCGTTGGCGGTGAGCTCGGCGGTGACGCGGTCGGTCATGTCGGCGAGGTCTTGGGCGGTGAGCAGGCCGGCGTCCATGGCCTGTTCGGCGTCGAGGCCTTTGAGCCATTCGTAGAGCAGGACGTACTCGCGGTCGAGCTGGAGGTCGAAGAAGTGGGGGTCGTGCTGGGCGGTGGCATCGTGGGCGTCGAGGTCGCGGACGCCGGCGCGGAAGGCGGACTTGTTTCGGCCGAGCTGCCAGGCGGGTCGGGTCTGGCCGGGGGAGTAGACCGCCAGGGGGCGGCCGGTCTTGATGGGGATGCCGCCCTCGTAGCGTTTGCGTCGGAGCTGCATGACCCGGCCGAACTCTTGGAAGGGGGAATTGAAGCGTGCGCCGTCGGCGGCGGCGACCACGGCGGGGTCGGTCTTGTCGGCGGTGATCCAGATGGGGACGTCCTGCGCGAAGCGGGCGAACTTCACGACGAGGTCCATCGGGGCGTGGTCGTTGGGGGTGGACGTGACGCGGTAGGCGGTGCTGGTGGCGTTGGTGAGGCGTTCGCCTTTTTTGGCGTAGAGCTTGTCGGTGTACCAGCGGTCGGGGAGCAGGTAGCAGAGGCGGGGCCAGCCTAAGCGGGTGACCCAGAGGACGCCGCCGTCGGGTTCGTCCAGGCGGAGGTATTCCAGGCCGTGGGTGCGGCCGCGCCAGTGCCTGGGGGTAAGCGAGAAGTCCACGCCGAGCAGGGAGACGGCTTCGTCGAAGCCGCCGCGCTGGATCGGCGTGGACGGTGGCTCATTCATCGGCGTGGGTTCATGCGGGCTCGGCGGGGAGGTCGTCGGACGAGTCGGACTGTCGGGCCAGCTCGCCGGCGGGCGCGGCGACGCCTTGCTTGGAGCCGATGAGCAGGGCCGGCGAGGCGATGGCGATCGACGAGTAAGTACCCACGGCGACACCCATGAGCATGGCGAACGCGAAGCCGTGGACGCCGGGGCCGCCGAAGGTGTACAGGACGATGAGCGCCAGGAACGTGGTGCCGGAGGTCAGGAAGGTCCGGCTGATGGTCTGGTTGATGGAGTCGTTGATGATGTCCGGCGTGGCGCGGGCCATGCGTCCGCGGTTCTCACGGATGCGGTCGAAGACGACGATGGTGTCGTTCAGCGAGTAGCCGACGATGGTGAGCAGGGCGGCGACGATGGCGAGGTCGATCTTGAAGTCTTCCAGGAGGAACAGGCCGGCGATGGCGGGGACTTCGAGGACGAAGCTGGTGATCGCCATGAGGCCGAGGGTGATCGTGATGTCGTGGACCAGCGCGAGGATGGCCGCCAAGCCGTAGCGCAGCGAGCCGAAGCGGAACCAGATGTAGATGACGACAGCCAGGAGGGACAGGCCCATGGCGGTGAAGGCCTGGGACTTCATGGTGTCGGAGACCTGGGGCGAGAACTTGGTGACCGAGGCGAGGGAGGAGCCGCGGGCCAGAGCGGTGGTGACGATCTGCCACTCGCGGTCGGCCAGGCCGTCGGCGGCGGTGAAGGCCGCGGGGTTCTCGGCGTAGTTGACCTCGGCGTCTTTGATCAAGACGACGAAGCCGTCGTAGCCGTCGCCGTCTTCGGTCGGACGGATGGGCAGGACACGGACGTTGTCGGGGTTCTTGAAGTCTTCGAACTGGGGCTGTTGCCGCATGCTCTGGAGGCGTTGTTCAAAGGCCTCGATGGTGAGCGGGTTGGTCATGTCATCGACGAGGATGGCGACGCCGCCGAGGAAGTCGGTGATGTCTTCGTCGCGACCGGCCTGCGCGTCGGGGGCGTTGTCGCCGAGGGTCGCCACGCCGTTGCGGGTGATGTTGACCGGGTAGACCGGGGCGCGGCCGGTGCCTTCGGTGACGGCGACGCTGGCGATGCTGGAGCCGGTGAAGGCGATGGGCGGGCGGGCTTCGAGGTACTCGTCAAAGGCACGGGTGACGGCGGCGCTGATGGCGCGGTCGTCGGTGATGAGCGAGGCGATCGAGAAGCCGTTGGACCGCGTGCCTTCGCCGTCACCCTCGGTGACGATGTTGGCTTCCATCAGCAGGGACAGGTCCGAGTCGGGGAAGGCCTCGACGAGGTCCTGGACGTCCTCGAACAGGTCGGGGTCGGCCTGGCTAGAGGTTTGGCCGTTGGCGATCTGCTGGGCGAACTCGCCGATCGCGTCGATGCGGTCTTCGGCTTCCTGGCGTTCGAGCATCTGCTCGTCCTTGAGGATGACCGAGACCTGGGTGCCGGCCCGGAACTCGATGTCCAGGAGGTCTTCGCCGCGGTACAGCACCATGCCGACGCCGGCGATCATCAGCGACAGCGAGAGCGTGAAGAAGATCTTGCGGAGGCTGAGCCAGTTGACCTGCGGGGACAGGAGCTTCTGCAACGCGGGGACGAGCATCGGGAGCATCGTCAGGCGCTTGGCGCCGGAGTAGGCGACGTAGGCGTCGAGGATGACCTTGGTGCAGAACAGGGCGGTGAACAGGGTGGCGAGGATGCCGATGCCCAGGGTGGTCGCGAAGCCGACGATCTCGGCGGTGGCGGTGTAGCCCAGGACGATACAGGTGATCAGGGTGGTGAGGTTGGCGTCGATGATCGTGGACAGGGCCTTCTCGTAGCCGAGTCGGACGGCGGCGGCGAGGTCGCGGCCTTGGGCGACTTCCTCGCGGATGCGTTCGAAGATCAGGACGTTGGCGTCGACGGCCATACCGATGGTCAGGACGATGCCGGCGATACCCGGGAGGGTGAAGGTCGCGTCGATGAATGCCATGACGCCGAGGATCAGGGCCATGTTGGCGAACAGGGCGAAGACGGCGACCAGGCCGGAGAACAGGTAGTAGATCGCGATGAAGATGGCGACCACGATGAGCGCGACGATCGCGGCCTGCAGGCCGGACTTGAGGTTGTCCGCCCCCAGGCTGGGGCCGGTGGTCTTCTCGGAGATGGGCTGCTCGGAAAGCTGGGCGTCGAGGGAGCCGGCCTTCATGGTCTGGATCATGTAGTTGATCTCGGCCTGCTGGAAGTCGCCGGAGATCTGGACGCTGGTGCTCAGGGGCTCGCGGGTGTTGGGCGCGGTGATGACCTTGCCGTCGAGCAGGATGGCCATGGGCTTGCCGACGTTGGGGGTGGTGATCGCGCTGAGTCGGTTGGCGCCGGTGGCGTTGAGGTTGAAGACGACGGTGGGGAAGCCGTCCTGGCCGACGGACTGGGAGACGTTGCGGACTTCCCAGCCGGGGTCGGCCTTGGTGATGGCGTTGATCCGGTTGTCGCCGAGCAGGACGTAGTAGTCGAAGCTGTAGCGTTCACCGATCAGACCGTAGCCCGCGGCGAAGAACGCGCGGACCTCGTCGTCGGACATGGCGTTGAGTTCTTCGAGCGTGAGGTCGCGGTCGGTGACCCATTGCTCGAGGTCGCGGATGGCAAACCAGGCGTAGGGGTCGCCCGAGCCGGGGGTCGGGCCGGTCTCGGCGAGCTGGTTGCGGTAGCTGGAGGCGTCGACGCTGCCGTCGTTGACCGCGGCGATGCGGAACTCCAGCACGCCCGAGCCCCGGAGGAGGATCTTCAGGTCGTTGGAGTCATCCAAGGGGCCCTTGAACTCTTCGTAGGCGGCGTAGGCGTCGAAGACGGCGTTGATCGCTTCGGTTTGTTCTGGATGTTCTGCGATGAGGGCCGCGATCGCGTCCGGGCGGTTCCGCTGGGCGGGGTTGGCCTGCACGGGCAAGTTGGTGATCTCGCGGACCTCATCCCGCGAGATCGCGGGGACCTGCAGGGCCCGGCGCAGGTCGTCGACCTGGGCGTCGGCGGTGCGGTAGCTTTCTACCGAGGTCTGCTGGGCTTCAAAGGCGCCGCGCGCAAGCATTTCATCGGCGTTGGCGACGGCTTCCAACTCGGCGAGGCGGGCGGGGTCGTTTTCACCGCTGGCCCGGAATTCGTCCAACGCCGTCTGCGAGTCGGCCCGGCGTTGCTCCGCCGCTTCAAAGGCGACACTCTGCTGAGTAATCGCGGCGTCGGCGGCAGCGCGTTGATCGACGGCATCGGCCAGTTCTTGAAGCTGTTCCAACCAAACGCCGTTGCCGCCCGCCAACTCAGCCAGTTTTTGCGTACGGGCGTCGCCTTCCAAACGCAGCGCGGCATTCAGCTCGCCCGCATCGGTGGGGGCCTTTACGAGTGCCTCCACCGCTTGGTCGTAGGCTCCGCGGAGGTCGCGGGTCTGCTGGGTCGCCAGGGGCATCTGGACTTCGATGCGGTTGCCCGACAGGCGGCGCCAGGTGAGGTTCATGACACCGCTGGGGTCGACCCGCTTGGGCAGGATGGTGAGCGCCTCCTCGATGGCCTGGTCTTCATCCACGCCTTCGGGGACGGTGACCTGGTAGAGCAGGGTGGTGCCCCCGGCGAGGTCGATGCCGAGCTTCAAGGGCTTGGCGGTCAGCAGCCAACCGGCGAGCCCGAGGACCAGGAGAATGACAATCGGCTTCCAGATCGGGACTTTCATGAGGCGGGTATCACGCAGGGGGTAAAGCGGGTGGGTTTAAGGTTCGGCGGGCTGCTCGGAGGGTCTTGGGGTTTAGGCCTTGGTTTCCAGGACGGTTTGGATGGCCGACTTGGAGAAGCGGATTTTGGTGTTGGCGTTCTCGTCGACCTTAAGCAGGACTTCGTCGTCTTTGATTTCGACGACGGTGCCCAGGACGCCGCCGACGGTTTGAACGGTGTCGCCCTTGGACATGCTGCTCATGAGCTCAGCGCGCTTTTTCTTTTCTTTGCGGCCGGCGGAGAGGGAGAAGATGACCATAAAGACCAGGACACCCAACAGCATCAGGAGCATGATGTCCGGGCCTCCGCCTCCGCCGCCGGAGCTGTCGTTGTTTGCGCCGGGGCTGCTGGGGTCGGTGGTGGAAGCGGTGTTGTCACCGGTCGCGGGGGGCGGGGCGACTTCCTGGGTGCCGTCGGTTTGGGCGATGATGAGGGTGGACCATTCGGTCGAGGGGTGCCACATGGCGAGTCGGTATCCGTCTAAGGGTCTGAAGCGAAAGTACAAGCCGGCGGTCAGTTCTCGTCGGGGATTTGGGCCTCGGGGAACGCGACCGGCCAAGCCTGGGCCAGTTGAGTCCAGCGATTCTCGCGGATCGCGTCGCGGATGTCCAACACGAGGCGTTGGAGGTGGCGGAGGTTGTGCAGGCTGGTGAGGATCGGGCCGAGCATTTCCCCGGCCTGGAACAGGTGGCGGAGGTAGGCCCGGCTGTACCCGCCGGCACAGGCGGGGCAGTCGCAGTTGGGGTCGATGGGTCTGGGGTCGTCCTTGAACCTTGCGTTTTTCAGCCGGAGCGGGCCCGTGGGGGTCAGCGCGTTGCCGTTTCGGCCGTTGCGGGTGGGCATGACGCAGTCGAACATGTCCACACCGGCCCGGACGGCACGAACAATGTCCCGCTCGTAGCCCACGCCCATCAGGTACCGGGGCTTATCGACGGGCAGCAGCGGGGCGGTGTGCTGGACGACGCGCTGGATCTCGTCGGCCCCTTCGCCGACCGCGACCCCGCCGATCGCGTAGCCCGGCAGGTCGTGCTGCAACACGCGCTCGACACACCAGGTGCGCTGTTCGAGGTCCGTGCCGCCCTGCACGATGCCGAACAGGGACTGTTGGTCGGTGCGGTCGTGGGCTTTGACGCATCGGTCCAGCCAGACGAGGGTGCGCTCGTTGGCGATGCGGACCCGCTCCTCGTACTCGGCCAACGGCATGGCTGGGGTTTCGGGCGCGTGGGCGACGCCTTGCAGCGACTTGCTGCGCTGCTTCTGGTGGTCGCTGAGCGCCCGGGCCGGCGGGCAGTCGTCAAAGGCCATCATGATGTCCGCGCCCAGGCCGTGCTGGACCTGCATGGAACGTTCGGGGGTCAGGCGTTGCTGGCTGCCATCCAGGTGGGAACGGAAGGTCACGCCGTCGGCATCGATCTGGTTGATGTCCGCCAGGGAGAAGACCTGGAACCCGCCGGAGTCGGTGAGCATCGGGCCGGGCCATTTCATGAAGCCGTGGAGCCCGCCGAACGAGGCGATGAGGTCTTCGCCGGGGCGGAGCATGAGGTGGTAGGTGTTGCCGAGGATGATCTGGGCGCCGATGTCGGCGACCTGATCGGGGAGCAGGCCCTTCATCGCGGCCTGGGTGCCCACGGGCATGAAGGCGGGGGTGTCGAAGTGGCCGTGGGGCGTGTGGACGCGGCCGACGCGGGCGTGGGTGGTCGTGTCCTGGTGCAGTTTTTCGAAGGTGACAGCGTGAGGCATAAGCCCGCCATCGTAGCCGGTCGCTGGGGGTTTAGCGGGGGATCGCAGATCACCGAGCGGGTGGGTTTAGCCGTCTTTGCGTTTCTTCTCGGAGAGCTGGTTCAGGCGTTTCTTCTCTTTGTTGGACAGGCTGTGCAGACCTTGGGAGGAGACCTTGTCTAGGAGCTGGTCGAGCTCGTCCTCAGCGGCTTGCTCTTGTTTGACCTTGCGTTCGTATCGGCCCTTGTTGACGCCGTCCTGGATCGCGCTGGGGGAGACGCGGTCGGCCCAGTTCAGGACGTTGGGATATCGCACCAAGACTGCGCCCAGCAGTGCCCCGCCGAGGTGCGCCGCATCGCCCCCTGCATTGGAGCCGGCGACCAGCACGTTCAACGCCGCAATGCCCAGGAAGATCAACGCCATGACGCGCATCGACATCGGCACCGGCGGGATCAGCAGCATCACCCGCATGTTGGGGAACAGCATCGCGGCCCCGGCGAGGATGCCGAACAAGCTGCCGGAGGCGCCGACCAAAGCCGACTGGTAGCTGAAGGGGATGAACCCGGGAATCGACCCCAGCAGGCTGGCGACGACCGCGCCGCTGACGCCACAGAGCAGGTAGAACGCCAGGAAGCGTTTGGAGCCCCACCAGCGTTCGATCAGCGGGCCGAAGAAGAACAGGCCGATCATGTTGAAGAGGATGTGGAAGAAGTCGGCGTGCAGGAACTGGTAGGTGAAGACCCGCCAGATTTGAAACTGCATCAACGCCTTTTCGACGCTGAAGTAGCCGATCGCGGTGAGCCAGGGCGTGTTGTTCGTGCGCAGGCCGCCGGCCATGATGCTGTCGATCACGAAGACCGCGATGTTGACGATCAACATCCACTTGCAGACCGACGCGCCGCTGAATCGGCCGCCTCTCTCCCCACCCCCCCCGAATCCACCGTCTTGTGCGTAGCCGCGGTCTTCCCAGCCCATGCGTCGTTACTCCGAAATCAGTTGGCGCTGCAGAGCATACAGCAGGGTGAGGGCGGTCTTGGCGTCCTGGATTTGGCCCTGGGTCAGCATCGTTTGTACGCGGGACATCGGCAAAACGTGCGGCTGGATTTGCTCGGTGTCTTCAAGTTGTTGCCCGACGTGGGTTAAACCCTCAGCCAGGTAGGCGTGCATCTTCTCGGTCACGAACCCCGGGGCCGGGTGGAAGGCCAACAGCGGGGTGAGTTTGGCGGCCTGGTAGCCGGCTTCTTCGTGCAGCTCGCGGGCGGCGGCCTGGGCGGGGTCTTCGCCGGGCTCCATCGTGCCGGCGGGCAGCTCCCAGATGGTCCGGTTCAATGCCGGGCGGAACTGTTCGAGCAGCACGACTTCGCCGGTCTGTGTGACGGGGAGGATGACGACGGCATCGAAGGTCCACGCGACGCCGCGCGTCTGTTCGCCGCCGCCGCGCTTGGGCCAGTCGACTTGCACGACATCGAAGCGCGGCGTCGAGCAGAGCGTCGGCGCGTCACGCAGGTGGGGATGGTCCGGCAGGTCGGGCATGGCCGGATTGTAGGGGGCCGGTGCGACCGGGCGAGGCCCCGCGTGGGTTACTCGTCTTCCAGTGTCTGGCCCAGGTCCTCGAGCACCCGAGCGAGGGCGTGGTAGCGCTCCTGCAGGTGTTCAAGCTCCCGGCCGTAAACCAAGGCGGTTTCGTGGTTCTCGCCGTGGGCATTCAGCAGCGCGAAGTACTCGCTCTGCATGAGCTGCATCATCAGCATCTGGTCGAGTTCCGCGGCCTCGCTCCAGTCGGTCTGCCGAGTGGCCCGGCGGAGGCGTTCGAGCTGCTCTTCGGTGAGCTCGCCTTGGTCGATGGATTGCCCGCCCTCGAGCACGAGTTGGTAGTCGCCCGAGCGGAGGTCGACATCCAGGTGGCGCTCGATGTGGTGGCCGTGGGACATGATCGTGAGGGTGAGTTGATTGATCAGCAGGCGGAGTTCTTCGTCTTCGACCTCCCGGTCGGTGGGTTCCGTCGGCACGATGTCATCCTGTTCGGATTGATCGCCTTCGGTGACCACCACGGGCAGCTCGGGGGCGCCGGGCGTTTCGTCGATCGGCGAGTCGTCCCCTGCGAGCCGACGCATGACAACCAGGCGCAGGAGCTCGGCGAGTTCCTCGGCCTCGGCGGGCGGGTTCCGCTGGGGGTCCAGCACGTGGACCCGCATCCGGTAGGTGCCCAGCGATTCGCCGACGAGCATCAGGCTGTCGTAGCGGGTCTGCTGGAGGTCGTCGGGGTTGAAGACGCCAGCGTCCTGCTGGGCCACGAGGGCTTCCAGCAGCGTGTTGACCTGGTTGATGACGTCGGCGTCCAGCGAACCAAGGGGCTCGTCGGCGATGAGGACGTTGGGGCGGTTGATGATCGCCCGGCTGATCGCGACACGCTGCCGCTGCCCGCCGGAGAGTTCGTTGGGGCGGTGCTCGCCGGGGGTGAAGATGACCTGGTCGACGCCTTCCAGCAGCGCTGCGGTGTCTGCGTTGGTGCGGTCCTCGTCGCGGGGGGTTTCGATGTGGGTGGTGTGGGTCTGGTTTTGGCGGGTCGTGGTGCCGGCGTTGTCCTGCGCTGCGGCGGGGGTGGCGGCAGCGCCGGTGACGGTGGCGCCCTGGTCGTCGTTTTGGGCTTGCTGGTCTGCGTTGTCGTTGCCGTTGGGGTTGGTGGTGGCTTGTTCCCAGGTGGGGATGTCGTGGGGGTAGTAGGCGAGCATGGCTTCGAGTGCGGCGACCATTTGCGGGGTGGCGTTGCTGTGGTCGCCTGAGATGAAGTACATGCCGCCTGAGTGGGCCTGCTCACGGGCCTGGATGGAATAGAACAGGGGCTGCTGCAGGATTTCATGCGTGCCGCCGGTGGTGTCCAGGTCGCTGAGGTTGGCCTGGGCGAAGATGGCGTGCAGCTCGGCGACCTGCTCGGGGGTGAGCTGGATCTGCTCGGCGGTGTGTTGGCCGTGGTTCACATCGGCGTAGGTCAGCGTGCCCTGGTAGACGTTGAGCGTCAGGTGGCGGACGATCTGGCCCTCATGCTGATAGAAGATGTCCGCGCCGACGACCTCGAAGTCGGCGTGCGCGGGCTGGGCTAGCAGGAGGAGGGCCGCGGCCAGGACATGTGACAGAACGGGCAGGCGAAAGCGTTGCATGGGGGTCCCCTAAGTTTCGTGAAACGATCCTCAAACCAGAAAGCGACAGCCTACCGCAGGGGGCCGCGGGTTGGCTAGGGTTATGTTGGAAATGGCGATTAATCCCCACACCCGCCGCAGCCCGAACCGCAACCCGAGCCGCAGTCGGTCCCGTCGTCTATGTACAAAACGCCGTCGCTGGAGGTGTTTCGTGGGTAGAGCGCCAGGTGGAGGTCATGGGCTGATGGGCTGAGTTTCTTCGACAAGCCACTAAGGGCGATCGCCCAGGTCAGCGAAACGTCTCGGGGCTCTGTGGCTTTTTCGGTGTGCTCGCGCCGAATCGCCTTCAAGGTCCGGCGGCCTCGTGCGGATAGCCGTAGAAGGTTGAGGCTGAACACGAAAGCCAACACAGTGACGGCAAGCAGCAGCAGCAGCACAAAACCCGCTGGCTCGTGGTGTATCTGTGCTTTGTTGAAGCGCGAGATTCCAACCAGAATCAGCATGATAAAGGGCGGGCTGACCAGCAGGCGGTGGGCCCAGACGAGCTTGGTTTTCATCGCCAGACCGAGTTCACGAAGCCGCCAGCTCAAGAACTCGGAACGGTCTTGGCAGATCTTGGCGATCTCATTTGATCTGGCGCGGGCGCTGACGGCATCGAGCAGGCCGGCCTCGATGGGGGTGGGCTCCTTGGGGCGTCGGTCGCCGATTTTGAGACGACCCGAAGCGGGGTCGATGCGGATCGCGTTGGCCCGGAGGAGTCGGTACGCAGCGGTCTCCATCACACGTTTGTGGCCGCCGGAGAGGTAGGCGGCTTCCTCGGGGGTTCGGTCGGTGTCGTCGGCTTGTAGCGCCTCCCACGGCCGGCGGAACAGGGTCCACATCAGCAAGGTCCATGCGATACAGAGGACCAGCAGAAGGCTGTAGCCCAGCAGGAACTGCTTGGCGGTCGGGTCGGGGAGCAGGCTGGGGCCTTGGGCGAGGGCGGGCGTGCCCAGGCAGGTGGTGAGCGCTGCGACGCCCCACCAGTGCCAGGGTTTTTTGAGCCACCAGTAGCGGTATTCGATCCGTCGGACGCCGACGGCGTCGCGGCCGAAGCGTTTTTGGGGTGTGGGCCAGATGTCAGCGGGCGGGGCCTGGCCGAAGTGTTGTGCGTAGGACGTGAGGGTGCGTGCGTACCAGTCTTTGAACTTGTCGCCCTCGTCGTTGCCGCCGCGGGTCGGGCCGTGGTGCAGCTTGCCGAGTAAGACGTTGGGGCAGAAGTCGTCCCAGTAGTCGCGGGTGTAGATGAGGTGGAGGTGCCAGGCCTGGTCGACGGCGTCGGAGGGGGTGACGTGGTGGCCGGCGGACATGGCCAAGTAGCAGAAGCGTTTGTACTCCTGCACCACACGGACGGCATAGGGCAGGGGCCAAGCGTTGTCGCGCGCCAGGCGGCGTGTGAAAGGGAACGCGGCGTCGGGGGCGTCGATCGCGTAGGCCTGCAGTCGTTGCCACAACGGTTCATCCGTCATGGCCTCATCTTACTGGTGGCATCGGTTGCGGGATTGGGAAAGGCGCTGGGGTTTACGCCAGCGCTGGCTCGACGTAGTCCGAGCGGATCGCGCCTCCCTCGGCGACGGTGGACTTGATGTCGCAGGGGTGGGCGTCGTCGCCGAGCCCGAAGTCGTTGGCGTAGTGCTTCTGCAGCTCGTCGAGCATGTCCTGGGGGATCGGCTTGGCGTCGGCGCCGATGCAGTAGTCGTCGATGTCGGCTTCGGTGAGGATGTTGGGTTCGACGCTGACCATGCCCGGTTGTTGCATGAGCCAGACGAAGGCGAACTGGCGGAGGTTGAGCCCGAGCGACTCGGCCATGGGGCGGACGATATCGTTTTTCTTGAGGCCGAAGATGAGCCAGTTGCGGTCGCGGAACTTGCGGTGGTCGTTTGGTGGGAACTTGTGGTCGGGGGATTTGAATTCGTCGTCGAGCATGCCGGAGTTGGTCGGGACGCGGGCGATGACGCCGCCTTGGCCGGTGTGTGCGGCGATCTCGCAGAGCTCGCGCCCTGGGGCTTGTTCGTAGAGGTTGAAGACGGTCTGCACGGTGGCGGCGTTGTGCTTGAGGAAGGCGTCGTAGCCTTCTTCGCGCCAGCCGATGGCAGGGCCCAGCGCGGCACCCCATTCACGGATCTTGCCCTGGGCTTTGAGGTCGTTCAGGCAGTCGAAGAGTTCTTCGGTGTAGTGGTTCAGGCGGATGTTGTGGGCCTGGTACAGGTCGATGCAATCGATGCCCATGCGTTGGAGCGAGCGTTCGCATTCCTCGCGGACGAACCGGGCGGTGAAGTCTTGTTTGCGTTCGCGGTGTGAGCCTTCCTCGCCGGGGTCGGTCTGGATGTCGTAGCCGAACTTGGTGGAGATGACGAGGTTGTCCCGGCCGACGGCTTGGATGAGGGGCTTCATGCGTTGCTCGGCCAGGCCGTTGCCGTAGGCCGGGGCGGTGTCGAAGAAGTTGACACCCCGGTCGAAGGCGTGGCGGTGGACGGCGAGGGATTCGTCGTCGGTGGCGTCGCGCCACCAGTTGACGCCGAAGGTGAAGTTGCCGAAGGCCAGGGTCGAGATGGAGAGGTCGGTGCCGGGGATGGTGCGGTATTGCATGGAGAGATTTTAGCGGGGATGAGTCGATTGGACTCAGTCTGGTTTAGAAGGCGGGTCAGACGTGGTGGATGGGGACTGGACCCACAAGGCCCGACTCGCTGGGTGCGAAGTAGATTCGGGTCAAATTGTTTGGCGTGTTAGATGATCCACAACATGCGGGCGATCAGCCAGACGAAGGCCAGTAGCAAGAACAGTATTGCGGCGAGTATGACAAACACGACGATTTTGCCGGGCACGTGACGCGAAGCAGGGAGGTACGTGGTGGGATCATCTGGGTCGTAGATGTGGCCGCACTCGGGGCAGCAATGGCGGTTGTTATTCACTAGGGGGTAATTGCACTGCAGGCATCGTCTTCGGGGGTGTGGGTTGAGCACGAGGATGAGTTTAGAGAGACAGACATGTAAGGCGGCGCGTTAGGCTGCGTGGATGAAAGAGTCACACGAGGCGTTGCCACACGTGCCATATGTCCCGGCGGGGTCGGCGTTGGAGGCGGCGGAGGCGTTTTACGGCGTGATGCGGCGGCGGCGGTCGGTGCGGATGTTCTCGGATCGGCCGGTGCCTCGGGCGGTGATCGAGTCGATCGTGCGGTCGGCGGGCAGCGCCCCCAGCGGGGCGAACAAGCAGCCTTGGCGTTTTGTGTGTGTGAGTGACCCGGCAGTGAAACGGGCGATTCGGCTTGGCGCGGAGGAAGAGGAGCGGGCGTTTTATCAGCAGCGTGCGAGTGAGGCCTGGCTGGACGATCTGGCGCCGCTGGGCACGGACGAGCACAAAGGGTTTCTGGAGGTCGCGCCCTGGCTGATCGTGGTGTTCAAGTTGGCGAAGGACGACGACGGCGGGCAGGTGTACTACCCCAACGAGTCGGTCGGGCTGGCGTGTGGGATGTTGTTGTGCGCAGCGCAGCACGCGGGGTTGGCGACGCTGACGCACACGCCGAGCCCGATGAAGTTTCTGGGGGAGATCCTAGGGCGGCCTGAGAACGAAAGGCCTTACTTGTTGATCCCCGTGGGTTACCCGGCGGCGGGTTGCACGGTCCCGGCAGAGGCGGTGAAGCGCAAGGCGCTGGGGGAGATCATGGTGGTGCGGGAGGGTTAGGGGCGGGTGACTCAGGCGGTGGTGTTGGCGCGGCGGGTTTTGCTGATGCGGGTGGCCTGGAAGACGCAGTAGGCGATGAGGGCGGCGGGGGTGATCAGCAGGAAGGCCCACGCGGTGGGGCCGGCGGCGACGAAGGCGGGGAGCTTCAGGAGCATGCCTAGGAACAGTGCTGCCCAGGCCAGAATGCAGCCGGCGAGCAGGGTGGATTCAAGCGGGGCATAGGGGGACACAGGTTTCATCACAAGCCTCCGGAGGAACTGACAGGATCAAACAGATGGGTTGCCTGATTCTGTGTGCAATGCATGAGTGCAGTCAAGCCGGGGCAGGTGATTTTGCTGGCTGTTTTTCAGGTTTTTAATACACGTCAAGTATTTTTGACGTGTTTGACCAAGAGCGGTTCGCGAAAGCGAGAGGGGCCAAGCTAGCGGTCGACCGGTAGACCGTCACGGGGAGATTGTGCCAGGTGATATGTTGCCAGGGGGACATGCCGATTTTCTCGGCGACGCGTCGGGACGCGGCGTTCTGCGGGTCGATGAGTGCGATGAGGTGTGTGGTGTCGATCAATGACAGCGCGGTCGCGCGCGGTGGCGATCACGGTCATGCCCGCCAGTGTATCGGTGGTCAGGGGTGCGCCTGCAGCAGGCGTTCGAACTCGGGGCGGTAGCGGGGGCCGCCTAGGTCGG
This sequence comes from Phycisphaeraceae bacterium, assembly GCA_965230305.1. Taxonomy (GTDB): domain Bacteria; phylum Planctomycetota; class Phycisphaerae; order Phycisphaerales; family Phycisphaeraceae. The sequence goes on from OZ245998.1 coordinate 2,498,459, forward strand.
GGGAGACGCGGTCGCGGAGTCGGCGGATGGTGCGGCCGATGGCGTCGGAGCCTTCGTCGAGCTGGTCGGCTATTTGGAGTTGACGGAGGCGGGCGTTCCACCAGAGGTCCGGCCGGGGCAGGGGCGCACGGTCATACTGACGGGCGATGCGGTTGTAGAGCTGGAACGCCTGCCGAAGCGCGTCGGGTTGCTGGGTGTGGTACTGGGCTTCGGCGTAGTGGTGGACAACGTCGAGCTGATTGGGGTGGTCGTCGTGGATCGGTCGGAGCAGGCGGGTGGCCTGTTCGGCGTCGCCGGCGAGCCAAAGGGCGCGGGCCTGCAGGAGTTGGATGGGCAGCAGCTGGGCGGGCTCGAGGTTCTGGTCTCGGCCCCATTGCACGAGCAGGCTGGCCAGGTCGCCGGCGGTCGCGGCGGTGGCGGTGATGCGTGCCTCAAGGGTGTCGCGATCGACCATGCTCTGGGTGACGGACAGGCGGGTCTGTGTCTGGTTGATGCGTTGCTCGAGCAGGGCGATGACCTGCTGGATGCTGCGGGCGGCGTCGTCGGGACGGGCTTGCATCAGCGCGGTGGCTTGAGCGCGGAGGGGCTCGTCCTGCCCGGCGATCGCCAGCGCGACGAGGCGGTTCTGGGCAGCCTGCAGGTGCAGGTCGTCGCCGGCGTCGGGGTATAGAGCTTCGGCGTTGTCGAGTACGCGTAGCGTGCCATCGGCATCGGAGAAACGCAGCGCGATCGAAGCGCGGACCAGGGCGGCGCCCAGGGCGGTGCGTTGGTCGTCGGCGCCAGCGGCTTCGGTGATCAGACGCTCGGCATCGGACTCCAGGCGACGCCAGAGGGCGCTGGCGGTGTCCGGGTCGAGGTTGAGCGATTCGTACCGGGCCAGGAGGGCGAAGCGGCGGGCCTGGTAGTAGTCGGTGTGGTTGGGGGGCAGGGCGGTGAAGGCGGCGGCGGCTTCGTCGTAGCGTTGCTGGCGGTACAGCAGGTGGTAGCCGAAGTACAGGCGCTGGTCGTCGGCGATGTGGCTGGTAGGGAACTGGGTGAACAGCACGTCGTAGGCGCGGGCCAGCGCGTCCTGCACGCCGGGCCCGTCGGGCTGTTGTTCGTGCATGGCGCGCAGCCAGGCGACGGCCAGGGCGATCGCTTCTTCGGAAGCCTGGAGCATGGGGAACTCGTTGGCCAGCGCGACGAGTTGGTCGGCGGCATCGATGCGGCCTTGGGGGTTTTGTTCGTCCAGCAGCACGCGGGCGACCGCGGCGCGGAGGGCGGTCTGGGCTTTGAGCTCGGGGCTGAGGTCCGAGGCGGCGATGGGCTGACTGAGGTCGATGGCCAGTTGCAGCCAGGCTTGGCTGTCGGCGGCGCCGGCTTGGCGCTGCGCGTTGCCGAAGCGTGCGGCGTAGTCGGCGACGACGGCGAGCATGCGTGGCGGCAGGTTGCTGGGGGTGCGGGTGGACTGGACGGTGGGGGCCCAGCGTTGGGCGAGGAAGTCGGCGACGGCGGTTTGGACGCTGGGGTCCAAGCGGTCCAACAGGTCCCAGTAGGGCGCGTAGGCGGCGTCGAGTTGGCTGGGGTTCGCGGCCAATCGGAGCTTGGACTCGGCGTCGGCCAGGAGGATGACGGACAGGGCCTGGGACGGGTCGTTGATGCGGGCGCGGCGTGCGGCGGCGAGGTTGGCGGTGGCGTTGTCGGCCTGGTTTTGTTGTTCGAGCAATGCCGCATCGGCGAGTTGGGCGCGCAGGCGGGCGTGGTCGGTGAAGTCGGGGTCCAGCAGGGATTCCAGCAGGGCGCGGGCGTCGTCGGGCTGGTCCAGCGCGATCAGGGCGAGGGCTTGGACGATGCCGGCGTTCCGCCGCGCGACGGGGGCGGCGGAGGGGTTGGCATCGCGGAAGCGTTGGGCCATGCTGACGGCGGTGCCGAAGCGGGAGCGGTCGCCGCCGAGCCGGTGGCCGTCGTAGAGCGCGGCGAGGGCGAGGAAGTAAGGGGTGCGTTGTTGGCCGTAGGTGCTGAAGAGTTGGTCGGCCAGGCCGGTGTTTTCGTAGCGGGTTTGGAAGTCCGGGAGCGTGGGGAGTGTGCCCTGGAGTTGGTAGAGGGCGTCTTCGGCGTCTTGGAGGGCTTGGAAGGCGCGGGGGACGGCCTGGTCGAAGGCGGCTTGTTGTTCGGGGCTGGGTTGGCCGAAGAGTACGAAGTCGGCGGCGAGGTTTTGCTGTTGGTCGAGGGTGGCCAGGAGCAGGAGCTCGGCGAGGTCGGTGAGCCAGATCGGGCGGCGGGGGTCGTCGGGGGCGGCGTCGATCGCGGCCTGGAGCTCGGCGAGGGTTTGCTCGAGGGCGTCGGGGCTGGCGGTGTTTTGGAAGGACAGGCGGTGGCCGGCGGCGGCGATGAGGTGGGCGGTGGCGTCGTCGGTGTTGGGCTGGTTGTCGGCGAAGTGGACGAGGAGGTCGCCGAGTTGGTAGGCGCGGAGGCCGTCGGCGAAGGCGGCGTCGTCGAGCTGACTGAGCTGGGGGTGTGCGGCGCTGGCGAAGAGCACGACGGCAAGGGCAAGCAGGCGCGGCATGGGTGGGTCTCGGGCTAGTTGGATTCGGGGGCGAAGCTGACGTTGGTGTAGCCGGCGGCGATGGCGGTGTTCATGGTCTCAAACAGGTATTGCCAGCGGACGCTGCCGACGGCGTCGATGCGGACGGGGGCGTCGGGGGCGAAGTAGCCCATGCGGTTGTTCGCCGGGTCGTCCTGGAGGGTGATGAGCTCGGCCAGGGCGTCCTGGAAGGAAGCCATCTCGACGGTGTCGACGGTGATCGACAGGTCGTAGGGGTCGTCGTCGGGGGCGGACAGCTCGATCCAGAGGGTGTCCTGATCGGCGTCGAGGGTGACGGTTTCGGAAGACTCGCCTTCGGGGAGCTTGGTGGTGAGGACGCCCTCGTCGCTGACGAAGCTGGCGGTGACGACGAAGTAGATGAGCAGGAGGAAGATGACGTCGATCATGGAGGTCATGCGGAGCTGCATGTCCGGCGCCGGCCGGCCGCGGCGTTTGCGGGGGCTGACGTGGTGGATCGTCTCGTCGGGTTGGTTGGGGTTAGTTGGCATTGGCGTGCTCGTCGAACTCGCCGACGAGGTGGACGGTGGGGACGCCGGCGGCGGTGATCGCGGCGAGGACTGGCCGGACCTGGTCGTAGCGGAGGCCGGCGTCGGCGCGGAAGGCGACCTCGGCTTGGGGGTTGGCTTCGAGCTCGGCCTGGAGGAGTTCGGTGACGCCTGTGAGGTCGTTGAGGTTTTCGAAGGTGGCGATGGAGCCGACGCGGACGAAGGCGGCGCGGCCGGGGCCGGACAGGGCATCCTCGGTGCGGTCGCTGCGTTGCCAGGCGCCGTCGAGCTTGACGGACACGACGATGCGGTCGGTCTCGATCTCGACGGTCTGGCTGGGCTCGGCTTTGGGGACGATCATCTCGACGGTCTCTTCGGAGACGAGGTTGCTGACGAGCATGAAGAAGATGATCAGCAGGAACACCACGTCGATCAACGGCGTGAGGTTCATGCTGGGGGCGACGGGGCCTCGTTGGTGGACGCGGGACACGTCGGGTTAGCCTTTCTTCACCGGGGCGTCGGGGCGGGGCGAGGGCTTGCTGCTTCGGGAGGCCGGCCGGAGGTTCTTGAAGGGGGCGATGAGTTCTTCGACGGCGACGAGGCCCTCGGCGGTGAGGGCGTCGATGCGGTTGCGGATCAGGGCGTAGGCGGAGACAGCGGGGATGGCGACGACCAGGCCCCAGAGGGTGGTGACCAGTGCGGTGGAGATCCCGCCGGCAAGGGCGGCGGGGTCGGGTGAGCCGCCGGCTTCGACGAGTTTCTGGAAGGCGACGATCATGCCGTAGACCGTGCCGAACAAGCCGATCATGGGGGCGACGTTGCCCAGGACGTTGAGGACTTCGATCGGGCGGAGCTTGCGGGTGATCTCGACGTCGGCGGCTTCTTCCAAGGCGCGTTCCATGGCGGGGTAACCTTGGGGCGCGGCGGAAAGGGCGGCGTGGGCAAGCTTGCCGAAGTAGCTGGGCTGGCGCGAGGCGGTGTCGATAGCGTCGCGGTAGCGTTCGGCGGAGATGAGGCCTTGGAGTTCGGACTGGGCCTGGTCTGGGATCAGCTCGGGCTTGCGGGCGTTCCAGGCGAACCAGATGGTCAGGCTGATCGAGGCGATGGACAGGGCCACGAGCAGGAGGATGATGAGTTGCCCGATGATGTCGCCGGCGATGAAGAACATCTGAAAATAGGAGACGGATTCGGTGGTGTCCTGGGCCAGCGTGGCGCTGGGCAGCAGGGCGGCGGCGAGGCCGGCGGTGGCGGTCGCGCTGCGTCGCATAGATGGTCCTTTCGTCGGCGGTGGAAAACCTGGAAAACGGTCAGAGCATACCCGCATGGCCGTGAGATCGCCGTAGAATCCTCGCCATGTCGGTTGTACGCGTGCAGGATTTGAGCAAGACGTATCAAGTGGCGGACAAGACCCCGGGGCTGATGGGGACGATGCGCCATTTCGTGGCCCGCAAGCACCGTGAGATCAAGGCGGTGAAGGGGGTGAGCTTTGAGATTCAGCCGGGCGAGGTGGTCGGGTTCCTCGGGCCCAACGGCGCGGGTAAGACGACGACGCTGAAGATGCTGACGGGGTTGGTGCATCCGACCGGCGGGAGCGCGGAGGTGCTGGGGCACACGCCGTTTGATCGCAAGCGTGAGTTACTCCGGCGGATCACGCTGGTGATGGGGAACAAGCAGCAGCTGATCTGGGACCTGCCTGCGGGGGACAGCTTCCTGATTAACGCGGCGGTGTACGACATCCCGGACGCGGAGGCGAAGCGGCGTGTGGCGGAGCTGTCCGAGCTTCTGGAGCTGGAGGGGAAGCTGAAGCAGCCGGTGCGGAAGCTGTCGCTGGGCGAGCGGATGAAGTGCGAGCTGGTGGCGGCGTTGCTGCATCAGCCCAAGGTGCTGTTCCTGGACGAGCCGACGCTGGGGCTGGACGTGAACGCGCAGTCGGCGGTGCGGCGTTTCTTGCGGGAGTACAACCAGAAGCACGGCGCGGCGATATTGTTGACCAGCCATTACATGGCGGACATCACCGCGCTGTGCGACCGGGTAATCGTGATCCACCACGGCTCGATCATGTACGACGGGAAGCTGGACGCGCTGACGCAGCGGTTCGCGCCGTTCCGGGAGGTGAAGCTGGAGCTGGCGGAGCCGGCGGGAGACCGGGACTTCGCGCGGTTCGGGGAGGTCGAGGCGGTCGAAGGGCGGGAGGTGCGTTTGTTGGTGCAGCGGGACAGCCTGCCGGCGACGGTGAACCGGGTGCTGAGCGAAGTGCAGGTGAGCGACCTGACGGTGACGGACCCGCCGATCGAGGAGGTGATCGCGCGGGTGTTTGAAGCCGGCAACGGTTCGGGGGGCAGCGCTGCCGGGGGAGCGGGGGCATGACGGCGGTGCAGAGCATCGGGCGGAAGCTGTGGGTGCACCTGACGGTGTTCTACGGGCTGATGGTGGCGTACCGGGGGGAGATCGCGCTGTGGGCGATCGCGACGTCGTTGCCTTTGATCATGATGGGGGTGTGGACGGAGGCGGCGAAGTCGGGGGGGTTCCCGCTGAACGAAGTGGAGATGGCGCGGTACTTCCTGGCGGTGTACCTGGTGCGGCAGTTCACGATCGTGTGGGTGATTTATGACTTTGAGTGGAACGTGGTGTCGGGGCGTTTGACGCAGCACTTGTTGCGGCCGGTGGACCCGAACTGGAACTTCTTTGTGCCTCACCTGAGCGAGCAGGCTTGCCGTTTGCCGTTTGTAATCGCGTTGGTGGGGTTGTGTTATTTCCTGTTCCCGCATGCGTTTCATGGTGCAGAAGAGGTGGGCGCGTGGTGGTCTTCGGATGGGCCGGGACTGGGCGGGGTGTTGCTGGGCGGGTTGGCGGTGTACGCGGCGTTGCTGTGTCGGTACTTCTTGCAGTACGCGATCTCGATGCTGGGGTTCTGGCTGGAGCGGGTGGGGCGGGTGGATGAGCTGGCGATGATCCCGTTCATGTTTTTCTCGGGGATGTTGTTCCCGCTGGAGGTGTTGGAGGCGCGGTTCCCGTGGGTGCATGAGGTGGCGATGTGGACGCCCTTCCCGTGGATGCTGTGGTTCCCGGCGAAGCTGATTTCCGAGGGCGTGGCGAGCGTGCCGGTGGCGCAGGGGTTTTTGGTGTTGGGCGGGTGGACGGTGGTGCTGTGGGCGCTGCAACGCGGGCTGTGGCGGCTGGGGGTGAAGCAGTACTCGGCGATGGGGGCGTGACGATGGCGGAAGGCGAACTGAGGCAGGCGGATGGGGTGTGGGGCGTCGGGCGGTACGCGCGGCTGCTGCACCGGTTCTGGTCGGCGGCGATCGCGGTGGAGATGGAGTACCGCGCGAACTTTGTCGTGGCCTGCTTGACCAGCGCGTTCACGCTGGGCAGCGCGCTGCTGACGCTGGCGCTGGTGTATCAGCACGGGTACGAGATGGGCGGCTGGGGGTGGGAGCAGGCGCTGATCGTGGTGGGGTTGTACACGGTGCTGGACGGCATCCAGGCGACGGTGTTTGCGCCCAACCGGACGCGGGTGACGGAGCTGGTGCGGGAGGGGACGCTGGACTTTGTGCTGTTGAAGCCGGTGGATTCGCAGTTCTGGCTGTCGCTTCGGACGTTCTCGCCTTGGGGTTTGCCGAGCGTGCTGTTGGGGGTGGCGATTCTGGTCTACGGCGGTCAGCGGGTGGGGCTGGGGGTTTTGGATTATGCCAAGGGTTTGCCGGTGTTTTTGCTTGGGGTGGTGATTCTGTACAGCGTGGGGTACGCGTTGGCGACGCTGACGATCTGGTTCATCAAGCTGTTCAACATCACGATGGCGATGTCGGCGTTGTTGGAAGCGGGCAAGTACCCGGTGAGCGCGTACCCCGGGGCGTACCGGGTGTTTTTCACGGCGGTGCTGCCGGTGGCGTTCATGACGACCGTGCCGGCGGAATTGATGCTGGGGCTGCATTCGGGCTGGCGGGGCCCTGCGGGCGCGGCGGGGTTGGCGCTGTTGTTCTTCGGGTTCAGCCGCTGGTTCTGGCGGTTTGCGTTGCGGAGCTACACGAGCGCGTCGAGCTGAGCGTTAGGAGGCGGGCATGAGTTTTTTGATGGTGTTGTTGCTGACGCTGGTGATTCTGGGGGGGGCTGGTGCTGCTTTTCATCCCGGTGTCGTTCCTGGTGCCGGGTGCCAAGCGGCGGGCGGCGCAGCGGGAGCACCCGTTGTGCCGGGCGTGCCGGTACCCGCTGGCGAGCCTGGCGGCAGACACATGCCCGGAGTGCGGGGCGGAGTTGCGTCGGGTGGGTGTGGTGGGGATTCAGCAGGGGTTGCCGATCTCCAGGGGGCCGGTGCTGTTTTTGTGGGTGATCTTCCTGGTCCCGGCACTGTTCGCGTTGAGGGGTTGGGCCAAGAGCAACCTGCCGCATGAAACGGTGACGACCAAGCTGATTCAGCTGAATCGGGAAGAGCCGACGGCGGGCGCGCCGGGGATGAAGATGATGGTGTTGTTGCGTTGGGTGGAGCGGTTCCCCAGCCGGGAGGCGCAGATGCAGGCACCCTATCCGGCTGGGGCGTTTTTCTTGATGCAGAAGGTTCAATCCCATGCGTTCGTGGGGGCACACACGATGTCGTCTGTGCCGGAGATGTCGCATCTGGAGTCGGCGTCGTTTGCGTACGGGGTGAACGCGCCGGGGCTGGACGCGGATTGGCTGGCCCCGCCCAATGCGTTGATGGTGGTGGAAGACGGCCGGCCGGCGTCGTCGAGGGCAGCGTTAAGCCGATGGCTGGCGGAGCATCAGGTGCTGGCGGACGCGCCGGACCCGGCGTTGATCGAGGCCGACCTGCAGGCGTTCGCGGGCGGGCTGCGGAACGGGCACTTGTACCTGGCGGTCACCGGGTGGGGGGCGATGGACGGTGCCGATGCCCGGGTGTCCCGGCCGGTCCGAGGGTATCAGGTGATGGCGGATGGGGTGACGGTGGCATTGTTCGGTTTGGGGGTGTATCTAGGCTGGCGTTGGGCGTGTCTGCTGGGGGCCCGGCCGGGGGCCCGGCCGGGGGGGCGGCGTTGACTCGGCGGAGCGCGCGGCGGAGGAGGCGGGCATGGGGTCATTTGGGTGCGTCGAGTTTTTGCTGGTGGGAAATTCGTGCTGGTGGTGTTGGTGATCCTGGTTTCGCGTTGCTCGGCGGGTGGGGGAGGGTTGTGGCGGGTGAATGTTGGCGGGGGTGATTGACCCGGCGGGGTCAGGTGCCGATGATGGCGGCATGATGTTTTTCGGGATTCTCGGGTTGTTGATGCTGTTGATTCCGGTGGCGTTGTTGCTGGCGTCGGTGGTGGGGATGGTGTGGCTGTGGATCCGGGTGTACGCCTTGCCTCGGGGGTCGACGGGTGCGGCGGAGGCGGCGCTGCCGCGTTGTGGGCACTGCGGTTACCCGGTGCGGGGCGCGGCGGGGCTGACGTGCCCGGAGTGCGGGTCGGACTACCGGCTGGTGGGGATCGAGGGGGCGAGCCGAAAGAAGGCGCTGGGGCCGGTGGTGTTTGGTTTGTGGTGGACGCTGTTGTTGCCGCTGCCGATGCTGGTGGCGATTGGTTTGGGGATCGCGGTGGGGCCTAAGACGCATCATTCGCAAGACTCGGTGACGCTGCAGCCGACGAGCGGGCAGTACCAGGATGTGCATTTGGACTACTACTCGATGACGGGGTGGCTGGCGGGTTTGGCCGGCCCGCATCAGGCGTACAGCGTGTCACTCCGCATGCAGACGGTCTCGTCGGTTCCGTCAGCTCCTGCGGCATCGGCGGCAGGTGCCCAGACGCCGACGGGCGGGCAGGCGCCAGTGACTCAGCCGGCCTTGCAGAACAACATCTACATGTCGATCCAGATTGATCCGGTGGCGGGGACGTATCTGGATTACAGCCAGTTCAGCCAGCAGACTCAGGTATTTGATCAGCAGGTGTTGCTGAGTTTGATGCAGAACCAGGGGGTCGACACGACGCGGCAGGATGTGCAGCAGGAGGCAGCCGAACTGGCGCAGTTGGTGCTGAATGCGCCGCAGGGCTCGCTGGTTTCGCCGAGCCCTGCGGGGTTTACGGTGCAGTCGCAGCGGTCGACGCCGCTGGATTTTCCTGCGCCGTGGTGGGTGGTGTCGCTGCTGGTTTTGGGGGTTGTGGTGTATCTGCTGGGGTATGGGCTGTACTGGCCTTCTCGGGGGCGTTGGCGGAAGGCGGAGCAGACGGTGTTGTCGCAGTTGGCGGGTTTGGATGCAGCGGACGCAGTGGACGCAACGGGTATAGCGGAGGAAGAGGGCGGGGCGCCCGAGCCGCCGGCGGTGCCGATGCCACCGGGGCTGCCGCCGACGATGCACCAGTTGTTGCCACGGCAAGCCGAGGGCGATCGTGAAGATTGACACGGCGGGCTGAGTTTGGAATCAGTCTTGATAGTGATTTAAATCGGCACGCCCAGCGATGCGGGGTGTTTATGTTTTTACGATAGCACGCATCCGCCTAGCATTTTTGTTCAACGATGAATCGTGTGTTCTGTCCGGGCAGGCCTTGCAGAGGTGCCGCAGCTTCCGTTCGTTGCGTCTAAACCTGCCTGCGATCGGTGTGGTCGTGGTGCACTTGTTTTAACCGCCCGGAGCCTGATGATGACGAGCCCGAAACGTGAAGCCCAAAGCATTGTGGTGAGTGACCTGCTGGCCAAGATGACGCCGCCGGAGGATGGGATCCTGAGCGTCACGCTGCAGAAGACCGATGGCGCGAAGGTGGTGCTTTTGGGTTTTGCAGCAGGGCAGGGACTGTCCGAGCACACCGCTGCGGTGCCGGCGATGATGCAACAGCTCCAGGGCGAAGCGTGGTGGCGTGTGGGCGAGCGGGACCTCGAGGCCAAGCCCGGCACGTGGGTCTCGATGCCGGCCAACCTGCCGCACGCGATCAACGCCATGACGCCTTGTGTGATGCTGCTGACGATGCTGGATGGCGTCGCGGGTGAGCCTTGAACAGGCCCGGGTCAAGCGTTTGGGATGCTGGAAGAAGCGACCCAAACAAAAATCAAAATTAAGTGAACGTAAGGGTTGACATTAACCGAACAAGTCTTACCGTAGGACGTGCCTGACAGGTCCCGAGCGGTTCGGGGCGCTGTGCGAGGCCGGCCTTGGAAGTGACTTCCAGCCGCTTTTCCCACCTCAGACCCGATCGATTCGACGATCCCAAGGAGCCCCGGTATGGTGACCGCCACCCTTCCCAGCAAGCCGTCGAAGTCCCCCCTCAACGGCAAGACCCGTTCCCCGAAAGGCAAAGACCCTATGGCCAAATCGGCCTCTGACCCCAACGCCGGCCGCCAGCAGGCCCTGGACCGTGCCCTGTCGCAGATCGAAAAGTCCTTCGGCAAGGGCTCGATCATGAAGCTCGACGAGGACCCGACCAACCTCCCCGAGGGCATCTCCACCGGCGCGCTGTCGCTGGACCTGGCGCTGGGCGGGCGTGGCCTGCCGACCGGCCGGGTCGTCGAAATCTTCGGCCCAGAGTCCTCGGGTAAAACCACCCTGACCCTGCACTGCATCGCGTCGGTCCAAAAGAAGGGCGGCGTCGCGGCCTTCATCGACGCAGAGCACGCGCTGGACCCGTCCTGGGCCAAGCGTCTGGGCGTAAACCTCGAAGAGCTGCTCGTGTCCCAGCCGGACACCGGCGAGCAGGCGTTGGAAATCTGCGAGATGCTCGTGCGGTCCAACGCGGTGGAACTGATCGTCGTCGACTCGGTCGCGGCGTTGATCCCCCGGGCGGAGATCGAGGGCGAGATGGGCGATAGCCACGTCGGCCTGCAGGCCCGGCTGATGTCCCAGGCCCTGCGGAAGCTGACCGGTGCGATCAACCGCAGCAGCTGCACCGTGATTTTTATCAATCAGATCCGCGAGAAGATCGGCGTGATGTTCGGCAACCCCGAGACCACCCCCGGCGGCCGGGCGCTGAAGTTCTACTCGTCCGTCCGTCTGGACATCCGCCGGACCGGCTCGATCAAGGACGGCGACAAGGCCATCGGCAACCGCACCCGCGCTCGCGTGGTCAAGAACAAGGTTGCCCCGCCGTTCCGCCAGGCCGAGTTCGACATCATGTTCGACGAAGGCATCAGCGCGACCGGCGACCTGTTGGACCTAGCGGTGGAAGAGGGCGTGGCCCAGAAGTCCGGCGCGTGGTTCAGCTTCGGCGAGGTCCGTTTGGGCCAGGGCCGGGAGAACTCCAAGCAGTTCCTGAAGGACAACCCCGACCTGTTCGAGGAGGTCTACAAGCAGGTGCTCGAAGCCAAGGGCGTGACCCCCAAGGCTGGGGAAGAAGAACCCGAACCCGCAGACGACGCTTAACACCGACTTTGTGGGGTGAGCCGGCTCAATCACCCACGGCGTGTGTGAAACAAGCGGTTCCGTCGACCCGCCATCGCAGGAGTACGCCATGCCCGATCACCCGCAGCACGTGTTGCTTCACCACGGCGTGGACTATGTCGAGTACGCCTCAACGAATTTGCCAGCGACGCAGACGTTTTACGAAGCGGTCTTCGGCTGGAAGTTTACGTCCTACGGCGAGGCGTACATCGCCTTTGAGGACGGCCGGATGTCCGGCGGGTTCTACCACGTCGACGAAACCTCCCCCAAGGGCGGCGGGCTGGTCGTGATCTACTCGGAAGACCTCGAAGCGACGCAGGCGGCGATCGTTGCGGCCGGCGGAAGAATCGTAAGAGACATCTTCAGCTTCCCCGGCGGGCGGCGGTTCCACTACGAAGACCCCGGCGGCAGCGAGTGGGCCGTGTGGTCCGACCGCGACGCGGCGGGGTGCCGAATCAATAATTCAATTTGAATTGGTTTGGTTTATCGATATAAATGACAAGCCACCGATCGTCCTCGAAAAAGGAGGCTATTTTCGGTGGCTGGCCACGGATTCGATAGAACAATTCTCGGAGTAGGCCCCCGCGTCGTTGCAAGCGACGTGGGGGTCTATGCAAAATACTCTGTCGATCCTGATCTAGATTTTGTGCTTTGGTTGATTTTGAAATCGGGGAAATATCCTTCTGTTGTTATTGTGAATCGCTGAACTTGCCGTGGGGGGTGCGCCGCCTAACTCTGTGGGCTTTTGCCACGAGATCGGCAAACGGTTGAATGCTTATTGTGACTCCGGCGTATCTCGGATCGTAGTTTTCGGTTTGATCAGGGTTTCGTGCAGGTGTTGCCCGTTTAATGTCGAGCAGTTTCATGTCCCGTAATTGATAAGCCCATCTTCGAACGGTGTCGGGTTTAGTTCCGAGATCTCGACCGAGGTCTTTCCAGGTCACTTCTAGCGTCTGATCGCGAAACCGACGGCTAGCCAAGGCAAGGATTAGCACGATATGCCTTGGTTGGATATCCGATCCCATGCGGGCGTCAAAACGACCCAATCTGGTCAATGTCCGCGGCAGCTTGATGAAATCACCTTTTTCGACTTCGTGTCCCCAGATGATGGTCTGGCGTTGCTGTTGCAGTTCAGTACTGGAGCGTTCATCGATCATGTGGGCAGATTATGGAAAAACAGAGAGGATGTCAATAGTATAAAAAGGAGTGGCATAAAATAGCCATTCTAAATCGGGAAATTCTTCGCATGCTCACATGCATCCGCAGTGGACCTAGACTGAACTGCAACAGCAACGCCAGACCAGCTGATGTCAAAGACATCTATTGAGATGAATTAGTTGCGCAAATGAACGCACTGCGCAATCCACTTTCGTGAATCACGCAGTGCATATTCTGGCAAAGAAAAATGGGTCAAAGTTGCATGCGGTTTACAGCCCCAATGCCTTAGCCATGGCGACGCCCATTTCGGCGGGGGAGTCGGCGACGTGGCAGCCGGCGGCCTGGAGGGCGGCGATCTTGGAGTCGGCGCCGCCTTCGCCGCCGGAGATGATGGCGCCGGCGTGGCCCATGCGGCGGCCGGGGGGCGCGGTGCGGCCGGCGATGAAGCAGGCGACGGGCTTGCCGACGTTGGCCTTGATGTAGTCGGCGGCGGCTTCCTCGTCGGTGCCGCCGATCTCACCGATCATGACGATGCCGTCGGTTTCGGGGTCGTCCTTGAAGAGTTCGAGGCAATCGATGAAGTTCATGCCGCGGACGGGGTCGCCGCCGATGCCGACGCAGGTGGACTGGCCCAGGCCCTGGTTGGCGGTCTGCCAGACGGCCTCGTAGGTGAGGGTGCCCGAGCGGGAGATGATGCCGACGGACTTGCCGGTTTTGGAGTCGGCGGCGGGGACGTGGATGTAGCCGGGCATGATGCCGATCTTGCACTGGCCGGGGGTGATGACGCCGGGGCAGTTGGGGCCGATGAGCCGGGTGTTGGGGTAGGCCTTGAGGGCGTCCTTGGCTTTCATCATGTCGACGACGGGGATGCCTTCGGTGATGGCGACGATGAGCTCGATGCCGGCGTCTGCGGCTTCGAGGATGGCGTCAGCGGCGAACGGCGGGGGGACGAAGATCATGGTCGCGTTGGCGCCGGTTTCGGCGACGGCGTCGGCGACGGTGTTGAAGATCGGCAGGCCGTTGGGGTCTTTTTGGCCGCCCTTGCCGGGGGTGACGCCGCCGACCATCTGGGTGCCGTAGTCCAGGCAGCCCTTGGTGTGGAAGGCGCCGGCGGAACCGGTGATGCCCTGGCAGATGACCTTGGTGTCGGCGTTAACGAGGATGCTCATGTTCGGCGTTGTCCTGCAATTGGCGGAAAAGGCAGCGTTGGAGTGTGCCCGGAGACGGGTACCTTAGCAATCTGAACCGAGTTGGGTTTGTGTGTGCTGGCGGGCGAAAGCAGGGAAAGCCCTAGGTGGGGCTTAACCATTTCTTGACGAAGCGGCTGGGACAAACCCCCGATGTGGGAAGTGACGGCTGTCGAGGGGGATCGTTTCGCTCAGCCGCTGTTCGCGCCAGGGGTAAATTGAAGAAGGCAAGCCCTTTATGACCATGACCGTCAAACAAAAGGCCAGCCCAGTGTGTGCGCCGGTGACTTTGGAGCTTGTGTTCGAGCAAGCCGAACCTGCCGAGCGTTTCCGGGATGAGGTCCACCTTTCACAAGTTCTCCAGGTGCTGCACGCGGACCGGGAGAAGGTCGGCGTCCTGATCGAGACGCAGGATTCGGTTCGGGCTTTGATCCGCTCGCACCTGGAGTATCACCTGACGAAGCCGTTTCACCGCGAGCTGTTCGTGGACCGCACGATCCGGGCGTTCATGGATCAGTTGTCGGGCGAGGTGATGGTGCTGGATGTCACGGTCACGATCGACGAGGCGATCCGCCAGGCGATGGCCCGGCCGACGGTGAACCGGTACGACCCGGTGCTGCTGCAACGGGGCACCGAGAGCCGCCTGGTGGGGATTCACGCGATTCTGGATGTGCAGCGGGCGCAGCTGTCCGAGTCACTGGCGGAAGTGCAGAAGCAGCGCGATCAGGTGCGCCAAGCGGAGAAGGAACGCGAGAAGATGTACCACCAGATGGTGGAAGCTTCGCGGATGGCGGGCAAGGCCGAGGTCGCGACGGGCGTGCTGCATAACGTGGGCAATGTGCTGAACAGCGTGACGACCTCGATCAGCTGCCTTCAGGCGCAGTGGTCTGAGTCGAAGGTTGCGCAGCTGCAGAAGCTGGTCGCGATGCTGGACGAGCAGGGTGACGAGCTGCCAGCATTCTTGAGTGGGGATGAGCGGGGGCGTGCGGTGCCGGCGTACCTGTCCAAGCTGGCGTCCACGCTGGGCGAAGAGCACTCGCAGATGCGCGAGGAGTTGAACAGCTTGTCACGCAGTGTGGACCACATGGCCCACGTTGTGGGGCAGCAGCAGAGCGTGGCCAAACAGGGGGTGCGGGCAGAGGTGATGGAGGTCCGCGAGGTGCTGGACGAAGCGGTGCGGATGGTGGAAGACTCTTATGCACGGCATGGCGTGACGCTGGAGCGGTCCAGCGATGAGTCCGCGACGCTGCGCTCGGATCGGCACCACTTGATACAGATCCTGGTGAATTTGTTGAGCAACGCGGGGCACGCGGTGCGCGACGGGCGGGCGAAGGATCGGCAGGTGAAGGTTGCCGTGGAGCAGGCGGTGCACGACGGGCAGCCAGCGTTGCACGTGCATGTCGAGGACAACGGCATCGGGATCCCGGCGGAGGCGTTGACGCAGGTCTTCGGTTATGGGTACACGACCAAGTCCGACGGGCATGGGTTTGGCCTGCACAACTCCGCGAACACGGCGCGGATGCTGGGGGGTGATCTGCAGGTGGTCAGCGAAGGGTCGGGGCGTGGTGCACGATTTACGTTGGTGTTGCGACGCACCTTGGCCGATTTGTTAGACCCGGAAAGGGAGGCCTTAGATGATTTGCGAGACTCCGCCTGAGCAGACGACGTACCGCATCCTGATCATTGACGACAACGAGGCGATCCACGCGGACTTCCGCAAGACGCTGTTGCCGCGCGAGTCGGATGCGGAATTGGATGACCTGGAAGCGGCGATCTTCGGCGAGGCGGTAACGCCGGCGCCGACGCAGCGCTGCTCGTTTGTGATCGACTCGGCGACGCAGGGCGAGGACGGCTTTGCGATGGCCACGCGGGCCCGTGACGCGGGTGAACCATACGCGCTGGCGTTTGTGGATATGCGGATGCCGCCGGGCTGGGACGGGCTTCGGACGATCGAGGCGTTGTGGGCGTGCGACCCGGATCTGCAGGTGGTGATCTGCTCGGCGTATTCGGACTACTCCTGGGAGCAGGTGATCGAGCGGCTGGGCGTGAGCGATCAGCTGGTGATCCTGAAGAAGCCGTTTGATACCGCGGAGGTTTCACAGCTGGCGTTGGCGTTGACCCAGAAGTGGTCGTCGAATCGTCAGGCGCGGATGAAGATGGAGGAGATGGAACAGCTGGTAGCGCAGCGGACGCTGGAGCTGCAGCACGCGGCGACGCACGATGCGTTGACGCAGCTGGCAAACCGCGAGCACCTGATGCAGCGGATGAAGGATGCGGTGTCGGCAGCTGAGAGCACGGGCTCGGACCTCGCGACGTTCTTTATCGACTTTGACCGGTTCAAGATCATCAACGACAGCCTGGGGCATGAGGCGGGCGATCAACTGCTGAAGCAGATCGCCGGCCGGCTTCAGAACACCCTGAAGGATTTCCTGGTCGCCTCATCGGATAACGATCCGACCCGGGCGCTTTGTGCACGGGTCGGCGGGGATGAGTTTGTCTTGCTGCTGGATCGGTTGACGGACCCCGGAGAAGCGGCGCGGCTTCGTGACGCGCTGCTCCCGGCGATGCGTCTGCCCTACATGTTGAACGAGCACAAGGTGTACTCGACGCCGAGCATCGGGCTGACGACTCGGGCGTACAGTCAGGGGGATGCGGACAGCGTGCTGCGGGATGCGGACCTGGCGATGTACGCGGCGAAGAATTCGGGGCGCGACTGCTGCGTGGTGTTTGACCGCTCGATGTACCAGCAGTCGGTGGAACGGCTGGAGCTGGAGCATGATCTGCGGAAGGCGGTCGAGCATCAGGAGATTGAGCCTTTCTTTCAGCCGATCGTGTGCTGCGAGTCGGGGCGGATCACGGGGTTTGAAGCGTTGGCGCGTTGGAAGCACGCCGAGCGGGGCTGGGTCGGGCCGGGGCTGTTTGTGCCGGTGGCCGAGGAGACGGGGCTGATCGGCGCGATCGGCGAGAGCATGCTTCGGCAGGCGGCGACGTGCTTCGTGCGTTGGCAGCAGACGATGCCTTACCCGCCGGAGTCGATCAGTGTGAACCTGTCCAAGCGTCAGGTGATGGAGCCGGGGATCGTGGATCGGCTGGGGGCGATTATTCAAGAGACGGGGATCGAGCCCGGGTGCCTCGTGCTGGAGATCACCGAGTCGATCGTGATGGAGCAGTTGTCGGTGTTTGTGCCGGTGCTGAAGGACATCAAATCGCTGGGGGTTCGTCTGGCGATGGACGACTTCGGGACGGGGACGAGTTCGCTGACGAGTTTGCACAGCTTCCCGATCGACGTGCTGAAGATGGACCGGGCGTTCATCATGAACCTGGACCAGGGCGCGACGTTTACCGCGGTGGTGCAGGCGGTGATCACGCTGGCGGAGAACCTGGGGCTGAAGGTGACCGCGGAGGGGATCGAGACCCCCGAGCAGCTCGTGCAGATTCAGGCGCTGGACTGTCACTACGGGCAGGGGTACTACTTCTCGGCCCCGCTGAGCGCAGAGGGTGCGACCCGATTGCTGGAGGAACCGCCTCGCTTCGCGGCGGTGAACCCGGCGGCGTGAGGGGCACGGTAGTTATCATCTCTGATGATGCAAGATGACTCGTTTCTGGGTGTGATGACGATGAGTGAGGGGTTGCCTCGCCCGGACTGGGAAGCGGTGACCTATCGCATTTCGTTGTTGCCCAAGGGCGAGCGGAGCGCGGCGTGGGGCAGGGCGGAGCGGGCGTGGCTGGAGGCGTTAACCGAGGCTTGGGGAGGGGGGTATCGCTTGTGGGCGCGGGGCAATTGTTTATTAGTGACGGACCTGCCAGAGGCGGAAGCCGAGCGGGCGCTGTCATTCATGATTCGGGCGTTGCGGCAGATCGATGAGCTGTTGGAGCGGGTTGGATTGAATCCGGTCATAGTCAACAACAGGGAAGACGGTTTGCCGGGCTACAACATTCTGATCGCATGTTGTCAGACCGAGGACTATCTGAGGTACATCAGCTATCACTATCCCGAAGACCACCGAGGAGGTATGAGTGCGGGGCTGTGCCTGCGCGAGCAGATGGTTCATACGGTGGCGCACGGGAGGGACTTTGCGGTGATGCAAGCGACGATCGCGCACGAGTTGGCGCACTCGCATTTGGCGACCTGTGTGATGCCGATGTGGCTCGAAGAAGGCTTGGTCACTCTTTTGGAAGACGCGGTGGCCGGTGGTTCGGTTTTTTCCACACAGCATTGGCACATTGAGCAGCATCAATCGTTTTGGACACTGGAACGGCTGAAGACCTTTTTCTGGGGGGAGGGGTTCTGCACGGTGGAAGATGGGCTTGGGTTGGCTTACGCGTTGGCCAATGCGATCGTGCGCCGCCTGATGGAACTGGATCGGCCGACGTTTGCTCGTTTTGTGCGGGAGTCTGATTGGCAGGACGGTGGAGCGGCGGCCTGCCGGGACCTGTATGACTGCGATCTGATGGATCTCGTGCCGCGGTTTATTCTGGCGGAGCGGGATCAGGATTGGGGCGTGGTTTAATCGTCTTCGAGACCGTAGCGGTTCTCGTGCCTAGGATCAGAGGTTCATTTCTTCAGGAGACGGCCGATGAATTGGCGTGCGATGCTGCTGGCGTGTGTGGGCTTGACGGGTTTTACAGGTGTGGCGGGGGCGCAGGAAGCGGGTGATCCCGTGGCGGAGGCTTTGGCGTTGCTGACGCCAGCGGAGGGGTTTGAGGTTTTGATCGAGGCGGAGGTGCCCGAAGGGTTTCCCACGCCCGGGCCGGTGGGGTTGGTGGTGATGAAGGAGTACCCGGCGCACCGGATTGCGCGGGCGGCGGGGCGGAACGCGTTCATGCGTTTGTTTCGGCATATTGAGTCGAACGAGATCCCGATGACCACCCCGGTGGAGATGGGGATGGAAGAAGACACACGGGGGCGGATGGTCGAGGTGGATATGGGGTTTTACTACACGGGGCCGGACGTGGGCGAAGCGGGGGATGATACGGGGGGCGTGGTGGTGGAGGACGTGCCGGCACGGACGGTGCTGAGTGTGGGGGTCTCGGGGCGGGCGACCCGCGCGAAGATGGACGCGGCGTTGACGCTGCTGGAGGCGGAGCTTGAGACGCTGGCGGAGACGTACGAAGTGGTGGGCGGCTACATGTGGATGGGGTACAACAGCCCGTTCGTGCCGGCGTCGCGTCGGTACCACGAACTGCAGGTGGAGGTGAGCCCGGTTCCGGTCGAGGACGAGGAAGCGTCGGCGGAGGAGACGCCTTAGCCGGAGTCGGTTTTAGTCCGTGAATTCGAGCGAGCCGACGGCTGCGTTCAGTACGGTGCGTTGCAGCGGGGTGCTGGGGTCGAAGCGGATGCTGAGGATGATGACGCGGTCATCTTCGAAGCGGGTGTAGAGGCAGGCCTGGGTGCGGCTGAACTCGCTGGTGATGGGGGCCAGGACCTGGGTGAAGGCTCGGCCGCCGATGATAACGTCCTCGACTTCATGGCCCATGACGGGGTTCCATCGGCGGTTGGCGTAGTAGTACTGCTCGTCGAAGGTGCGGAAGAAGACGGGGTTGTCTTGCTCGGCGGAGGCGCCGCGCCGGGGCTCGATGATGACGTCCAAGCCGAAGAGGCTGCCGCTGATGCCGCCGGCGGACCACGAGGCGCCGCGCGGCGCGGGGCCGGCGGTGAGGCCTAGGTCCTTGGGGGCCTGGATGCTCAGGCCGGCGAATTGGACAGGCGGGTCAAGGTACTGACGCGCCAAGCCGGGGCTGGTGCGCATCCTGCGGCCTTGCGGGGTCTCGGGGATCGCTTGCGTGTCTGGCTCAGTCACCAGATCAGTGGTTGTGGGGTTCAGGTCGTTTTGGGTGTTTGCAGCGATCTGCGTGGGCTCTTCGGGCTCGTCGGTTTCATTCGGGTCGTCCTCGGGCGTTTCGTTCTGCGCCAGCTCGGTTTCGGACGGCTCGGGGTCGGGCAGCGCGGTGAGCTGCAGGACGGCATCAGCGGGCGTGGCCTGGCTTGTGTCGTCGAGTTGCGGTGATTGGGCTTGGGCGCTTTGGAACGCGATGCCCCAAGCGGTGAAGGCCACTGCGAGGAGGCCCAAGCCGCCCCCGGTCCAACCGATGAGCCGGCGGGAGATGTCGGTTTGGCCGACGGCATAGACGATGTTGTAGCCCGGGATGAGCAGGCACATGAAGCCTTCGGAAGGGGAATCTTGGAAGGCGACGTAGCTGAGGGCGAGCCAGCCCCCGACGAACAGGAACAGGCCGAGCATGACGGCGAGGTTGACCGCGTCATGGGCGCCGCTGCCGGTCCAGGCGTTGCCCCAGGACACGAGGAACATGCAGGTGAAGACGAAGAGGATCAGCGCCAGCACGCCGAGCTGCGACGCGGGGACTTCCTGGGGCTTCATGGCGGCACGGACAACGAGTGCGGCCCCGATGCCCAAGAGGAGCAGCCCGAGGATGGCCCAGAGGTCAAAGACGAAGCCGACGTTTGTCGTGAGCGATTCGTACCAGGGTGTGCCTTGGACCTGAGAATCCTCGAGCACCCAGATGCGTTCGGGCTGCACGAAGTAGCCCATGTCGGCGAAGGCGGGGAGGACTTCCGCGGGGAGGTCGGCGACGAGGCGGTCGGCGTTGGCGGACTCGTGCTGGACGACGTTGGCGCGTTCGATGGCGTGGCCGGCGAAGTGGTTGCCGATGGCCGGCTTTCCGGCTTGGGTGGCTTCGTCTGAGTCGGCGGGTTCGGCTGCGGCATCGAGTGCGGTCGTAAGGAGGACCGCGTCGACGCGGTTGGGGTCATCGCCGGTGACGGCGAGCCAAGCGCGGGCGATGGTGCCGTCGTCTTTATGCTGGACCACTGCATTGTCTACGTGGCCATTGAGTCCGGTGAGGACGACTTCGCCTTGGAGGGCGTCGGTGTTGTCCAGGTCGGTGGCCAAGACCCGGTCGGGGCCCAAGAGCGAGTCGAACATGCCGGTGAGCAGGTTTGTGCCTTGCTTATCAACGCCTTTGCCGCCGGCGAGCATGACGACGGCAACGATGATCATGCCCAGGCCGGCGGTGCTGATACGCTTGGCCCAAGGGTCCCAGGCCAATGCGATATCGGCGAGGACGCTGCCGGAGGAAGGGCCCTTGGCGGCTTGGGTCGACTTCTTGCGGGACGCCTTGGCCAGGCCGGGGGGCGCGTTTTCTTCGGTGTCGTCGTCCAAGGCATCGAACTCGATTGTGCCCATGGAGGTGTTGGCGGCTTCGGCGATGGTCGAGCCCATCGAGGTCGAGCTCATCGGAGCGTCTTGGTTGAGTGGGTCCCGTGTCGAGGACGAGGGTTGTCCAGCGGGCTGGTCGGGGGACGGCTTAGCCGATTGGGCGGCGGATTGAGCACGCACCGCTTGCTTGGTCGCGGTCCCGGGGACCATGAATGAGGTTTTACAGCTGGTGCAGTTGGCCTTCCGGCCCGCAAACTGATCCGGTAGTTGGTAATGCTTGCCACAGTTCGGGCAGTCGCACTGAATCACGATCGTTCCCTCGGTCAGACGTCGTTACAGGTAAGTCCCCTCGGTTTAGTACTTCTTAAACCTGTGAGGTTCAGTTTGTTAAGCAGTTTAATGGAATAAAATGCGATCTACGAGCTTCTTTCGACAATTTGTCGTCTGTGTCGCAGAGTTGGCACCCAGAGGCTCAAAAACCTCGAGGAGGGGGGCTGTCCTCGTCGTCTTCATAATCTTCAAAAGGGGCGGGGCCGCCTTGCTGTGGGTACTGGCCGACCTCGACGCGGATCGTGGACCGGATGCCGCCTCGGCCTTTCCAATCGGTCTGGATGAGCATCCACTTGGGCGACATGGCTTTGGCCAGGTCGTCGGCGATCTGGTTGGTGACGGCCTCGTAGAAGATGCCCTCGTTGCGGAACGACTGATAGTAGAGCTTCAGGCTCTTGAGCTCGACACAGCCGGCGGCGGGGATGTACTGGAGGGTGACATTCCCGAAGTCGGGGTGGCCGGTCTTGGGGCAGACGCTGGTGAACTCCTCGGACACGTGCTCGATGACGTAGGGCCGATTGGGGTTGGGGTTGTCAAAGCATTCCAGCAGGGACACGTCGGGCATGGTCGTTTTCCGTTTCGCGGGGGATTGAACCGTTCACGATACCACGACGGGGCTTTGCACCGCGGCGCGGACGGCGGCTTCGTCGATCGGCTTGGGGCTGAGCACGACCGCGACGGGGTTGATCAGGCGGGCCTGGGCGACGCGCTGCAGGTCGTCGAGGGTGACGGCATCGACGGCGGGCAGCAGCGCTTGGCCGGAGACGGCCTGGGCTTGATACAGCGACGCCAGCGCCAGGTCGGACGCGCGGCTGGCGAGGGTCTGTTTGCTGAGGAACTCATCCGAAAGCACGCGGGCTTTGGCGCGGGCCAGGTCGTCGGCGGTGGCGCGGCCGTCGCGGAGCGTGTGCACGACCCCCATCGCGCGGGACACGGCTTCGGGGACCTTCTCGGCATCGGTGTTGAAGATCATCTCGAAGGTGCCGGGCACCGGGCCGGTGCGGGCGTAGGCCCCGACGGAGTAGACCAGCCCCGGGCCTTCGCCGCGGAGGGCCTGGTCCAGCAGGCCGACGGGGAACGAGGAGGCGATACGGGTGAGCACGAGCAGGGCGGGGTAGTCCGGGTCATGCCGGGCGACGACCGGGCCGAAGCCGATCTGGACGGCGGTGGTGGGCTTCTGCGTGGGCACGATCTGCACACAAGACTCGGGGGTGAACGCGGCGGGCTCGGTGTAGGGGGCTTGGTCGGCGGGCAGGCGGCTCAGCAGGGCTTCGGCCTGGGTGAAGACGGCTTCGGGGTCGACATCCCCCGTCACGGCGAGCACCGTTTGGGATGCGGACAGGCTCGCGGCGTGGGCGGCGTGCAGATCGTCGACGGTGTACGCCCCGACGAGGCTTGGGTCGCCCAGGGGGGTACGGGCCCAGGGGTGGTGGCCGAAGAAGGTGTTGCGGAACGCCAGGCCGAGCTCGCCGTTCCAGCGGGCGGTCTGGTTGTCGATCGCCGCGAGCAGGCGGGGGCGGAGCGTGTCCCACTCGGCGGGGTCAAACGCGGGCTGGGTCCAGACCTCGGTCAGCAGGTTCAGCGCGTCGGTAACGTCTTCGCTCAAAGCGTTGGCAGAGATGTAGGTCGTGCTGTTGCCGCAGCCGGCGTGGATTGAGGCGCCCATCGACTCGATGCGTTGGTTGAGCGCGTCGGCGGTGTGGTGAGCCGTGCCGCGCTTGAGCATGGCGGAGACCGCGTTGGTGATCCCCGCCTGGCTGGCGTCTTCCCGCAAGAGCCCGCCGAGCTGGTACAGGTCGACGGCGACGGCGGGGACGAGGGTGGTGCGTTGCACGATCACCCGAAGGCCGTTGGACAAGGTGCGGTGGATCGGCTCGTCGAGTTCGATGGCGCGGTTGGCCTTGGCGTCGGCGAGGTTGGTCTTGAGCTTGTCGATGTAGGTGGCGTTGTCCAGGTCCAGCGTCTGCGTCTCGTAGCCGGACCAGTCCGTGGCGTCCTCGGGCATGCGCTGCGTGGGGTCAAAGGCTTTGCCTTCGGCCAGGGGCAGCAGCGTGACCGACTGCAGCTGCTGGGGCTGGAAGTACTGCTGCACTACGCGTTGCACGTCGGCGGCGGTCACGGCCTGGACCTGAGCGTTGTAGCGGGGCAGGTAGTCGGCGTCGCCCATCTCCATCAGCGTGCGGGTCAACTGCACGGCCACGCCTTGGGCGGACTGGTAGGACTGCAGCGTGCGGGAGAGGACCTGGCGTTTGACCCGTGCCAGTTCGTCTTCACGGGGGCCGGCGTTGGCCAGTTGTTGTAGCTCCGCAAGCACCGCCTCACGCACAGCCTGCAGGTGGCGGGCTTGTTCAGCCTCCGCGGGCACCACGGTCTGGAAGTCCACGCCCAGGAAGCCGTCGCCCCAGGCCCAGCTGAGGTTGTACACATCGACCGAGGTGACGAGCTTCTGGGTGTCACGCAGCGAGCGGGTCAGTCGGGCGGACTCACCCCCGCTGAGCACCGAAGTCGCGACGTCGAGGATCACATCGTCGTCGCTGCCTTGCGTGACGCCCGGCCAGAGCAGGCGGACGCGCGGGTGGGGCACGTCCGCGTGGCCGGCCACGTGTTCGGGGTCTGCCTCGGGTTCGATCGGCATCTGAATCGGGGGGATCGGCTTGGCGGGGACGTCCTTCCAAAGCCCGGCGATCCGCTGCATGACGGGCTGGGGGTCGATGTCGCCGGTGACGACACAGACCATGTGGTTGGGCACGTACATCCGCAGGAAGAAGCCAGCGAGCTCGTCGCGGGTCACGTCCAGGAAGTTGTCCAGGTAGCCGATGACCGGGTGGCGGGCGGGGTGCTTGCGGTAGGCGATGGACTGCGTGAGCTTCCACATGATCCGGCCCGGGTCGCCCTGCCCCATCTCAAACTCGCGCTGGATGACGTCCCGCTCGCGCGCGACTTCTTCGGGGTCTACCGCGTTGCGCATGACCCAGTCGGTGAGCGTGTCGATCGCGTCGTCGGCGAAACGCTGGGTGGTGTTGAGGAAGTAGCCCACGCCGTCGAGGGAAGTGAAGGCGTTCATCTGGGCGCCGATGGCGGCGATGCGTTGGTTGTTCTGGGCTTCGGTGTGGGTCGTGGTGGACCCGCCGGCGACGAGGTGCTCGAGGTAGTGCGACAGGCCGGCGCCCATGTGCTCCTGCTCGTAGATCGAGCCGGTGCGGACGCGGTACTGGACGGAGACGACCGGCTGGCTGGCGAGGCGTTGGGCCACGACGATCAGGCGGTTGGGGAGCACCGCGACGACGCGGTCGTCGCGGGTTTGCAGCACGGTATAAGCATCGTTTGGGGGCATGGTCTGAGCGTAGCAGGTTGCAGCGGTAGACAGGGCGGGTGCGTCGTGGTTGAATGCGGGTATGGCCGACCCGACGCCCCAACCCGAGCCGCACCCGGATGCGGAAGACCAGTCGCTGGAGGCGTTGGCGGCTGAGGACCTGGAGCAGGGGGGCGAAGAGCCGCCGGTGTGGGAGAAGATGCTGCCCTGGACGATCTCGCTGATGGTGCACGTGGGGATCGTGATGCTGGCGATTTTCGTTGTGTTTGTGGCGGGGCGGGTGCAGGAAGAGGACAAGCGGGTGGTGCCTTCGCTGCGGCTTTCGGACAACCCGGGCGCGCCGCTGGAGATGCCGATGGAGCCGATGCTGGAGCAGGAGCTTCAGGCGGAGGCGCGGTTGTCGACGCAGAGCACGGTGGTGACGCCGACGCTGGACGCGCCGTCGCTGGGGGTCGGGAGCCTGGCGGGCGCGGTGGGCGACCCGTTCCAGAGTGTGGGGAGTCAGGACAGCCTGCAGTCGAGCTTCATGGGCAACGTCGGGGGCGATGCGCGGTCGATCGTGTTTGTCATCGACGCGTCGGGCTCGCTGATCGATACGTTCCCGTTTGTGATCGAAGAGCTGCAGCGTTCGATTCAGCAGCTCTCGCCGGCCCAGTCGTTTCACGTGATCTTCTTCACCGGGGATTCGCCTCGACCGATCCTGGCGTTGAACCAGGCGCGGGAGATGTTTCAAGGCACAGCCACGGACAAGGCGCGGGTCAGCCAGTGGATCGACATCGATGAACACAACGTGCAGATCGGCGGTCAGGGGAACCCGATCCCCGCGATCACGTCGGCGCTGCGGTTTCGCCCGGAGTTGGTCTACCTTTTGTCTGACAACATCACCGGTAGCGGGCAGTTTGAGGTTCGGCGGGATCGACTGCTGGGCGATATCCGCAACGCGAACACCAACAACACACAGATCTGCACGATCCAGTTTGTGTACCCCGATCCGCTGGCGACAGACGCGGCGGGCCAGACGGACAGCACGATGGCGCTGATCGCCCAGACGACCGGCGGGTCGTTCCGTTATGTGTCCGAACAAGACCTGCAGAGTTTGCGAGGCCTGCCATGAACCGTTTGATGTTGACGTTGGGGGCTTGGGTGTTGGCCTGCGGATGGACTTGGCAGGGCGCGGCCCAGGAGGCGGTGGTGCTGCCGAGCTTTTTGCCCGCGGGGGCGGAGACGCAGGCGCTGCTGGACGGGAACCATGATGCGGCCAGGCTGTTGATCGAGCCCACGCTGGAAGCGGCGGATCACCCGCGTCCGCTGCCGGCGCGGCTGTACCTGTACGGGTTGTCGCTGGCGTCGCCAGAAGCGGATGCGGATCGGCTGCGGGACGCGGCGTTGGCGCAGATGCGGGTCGTGGTCCACTACCAGGACCGCAACCACCCGATGGTGCCTTTCGCGTTGCTGGAGGCGGCGGACGTGCATCTGCGGCTGGGGCTGGTCGCCGACGCCCGGCGGCTTTTTGACACGCTGACGGGGATGGGCGGCATCGGGGCCTCGACCGAACCGGCGTACCACAGCCGAATGCAGGCGCTGGGCCAGCGGATCGAGGCGGCGGAGTAGGTGGAAATCTGTGCGGAATCAGTGATTTGAGTGAAATGATCGGCCCGGCTCGACGTTGGCCTTTTGACGGGCCTAGCATCGGAGGACGTTGTGCTGTGCCCATCGGCCCGTTCCACCCCTCACTCCGGAGAGACCCATGAATCGCTTGTTGACCTTTGTCCTGCCGCTGACCCTGATGGCGTTGGCTGCGGTCGTGTTCTTTATCCAGAGCCCCGATGCCCACGCGGACGCTGAGCCCGGGCAGGCAGCACCGGCGTTCACGCTCCCGAACCTGGCGGGCGAAGAC
This sequence comes from Phycisphaeraceae bacterium, assembly GCA_965230305.1. GTDB lineage: Bacteria > Planctomycetota > Phycisphaerae > Phycisphaerales > Phycisphaeraceae. The sequence continues at coordinate 2,524,920 of OZ245998.1, forward strand.
GTTTCGCTCAGCGACTTTGCGGGCCAGACGGTTGTGCTGCACTGGCAGAGCATGCGCTGCCCTTGGGACATCGCGTATCAGCCTTTGCTGAACGGCATCGCCAACGCCTACGCCGACCAGGATGTGGTGTTCCTGGCGATCAACTCCAACCGCAACGAGCTGGACGTGGACGCGCTGGCGTCGTACGCCGGCCAGCACGAGATGCCTTACGCCATCCTGAAGGATGTGGGCAACGGGATCGCCGATGCGTACGGCGCGCAGACCACGCCGCACATGTTCATCATCAACGGCGACGGCGAGCTGGTGTACGCCGGCGGGATCGAAGAAGCCCCGCAGACGATCGCTGAAGTCGGCACGCGGACGCCTTACCTCGTGCCCGTGCTGGACGCGCTGCTGGCCGGCGAGGAACTGCCTTACACGCAGACGACCCCCAAGGGCTGCTCGGTCAAGCGTGAGTAGGCTTACCGTAAAAAGTTAAATCAACACACAAGCCCGTGGCAGATTGCTGCGGGCTTGTGTCGTTTCTTAGGCGGGCGCCTGGACCAAGGCCGCCATGATGGACAAGGTCATGAGGACACCCGCAAAGCACAATGCTGTGAGGTTGGTTTTGGAGTGGGTTGGGTTGGCTGCGCGCATGAGATGGAACGCGACAGGCAGGACGATCGCGGCTGAGCTAACGGGCACAAGGACGTCGAGAACGTTCCAGTGGTCAAAGGCCACCGAACGGTACGTGCCCTTGGGGTGGGTGATCCAGTACACGGCGTTGGCTGCAGGGACGGCGAAAAGCAGCCCCAGGCAGACGATGCTTGAAATGGGTCTTGGGGTGTGGGTCAACTTGAGTCCGGTGATATGAGCGGATCGGGGACGAAGGCCGTACGTCTATAAGTCCGGTACGAGCAGCGGCTCGCCGAGGATCGCGCCGGCGGCGGCGTAGCCGCTTCGGGCGGCGCCTTCCATCGTCGCCGGCCAGCCGACATCGCACCAGTCGCCGGCGAGCAGCAGGCGGGTCGGACCATCGGTGTCGGGGCGGTGGGCGTCGACGCCCGGTGCGCAGGCGAACGTCGCGTTGGGCTCCTTGATGACCCGCCGGTGGATCAGTTTCGCCCGGCCGACGCGTGGGAAGCGGGATGCCAGGTCGGCGACGGCCTGCTGCACCGCCTGATCGGTCGTCATCGACATCCAATCGTCGGCGGCGCTGACCACGCCGTGGAGGTGGTGGGTTCGGCCGTCAAAGCCCTTGTCGAACACCCAATGCAGCGGCGTGCCGATCAAGGCGGCGAAGGGCAGGTCCAGCAGCGGCTGTCGGTCGGGGGATTGGAACGTCAGGTGGATGCCAACGATCGGGCTTGGGCGTAGGCCTTGCAGTTGTTGCAGGCGCGGGTCGGCTTGGATGAGTTCATCCGAGCAGAGCTTGGCTAGGCGGTGGAAGGGCAGCGCGCTGACGAGGGTGTCGGCTTCCAGGGTGCGGCCATCGGTGAGGGTCACGCCGGTGACGCGCTGGCCGTCGAAGTTGAGCGCCTTGGCGGTGGTGGCGGTTTCGATTCGGCCGCCGGTGTTTTGCAGGAGTTGCCCGGCGGGGTCGTAGAGATCGGACAGGGGGACGCGTGAAACGCCGAGGCGGCCGGCGTCGGGGTGGCGCATCAGGCCGTCGACGAAGACCTTGATGGCGTAGTCGGCCGCGACGTCGTGGGGGTAGCCGTTGCAGGCGGAGACGACGACGGGCGACCAGAAGCGCTCGATGAGCCGGCGGGGCTGGCCGTGCTGTTCGAGCCATTGCCCGAAGGATTGGTCGTGCGGCGCGGCGCGGCACCGCATGGCCCAACCGGCGCGGGCCAGGGCGAGCTTGTCGCGCCAGGACAGGCCTTGGAACCTGAGCATCGAGCCGGGCAGGTCTTGGATCCAGAGGGTGTCGATCTGGTCGGGCGCGAAGGCGAAGGGGTAGCCGTCATGCCATTGGATGTGGTGGGCGACGCCCAGGCGTTGGTAGAAGTCCAGGAGGTTGGTGCAGCAGCCCATGACGACGTGCTGGCAGTTGTCGATGGGTTCGCCGGTGGCGGGGTCGGTGTAGCTGGTGGCCCGGCCGCCGAGGACTTTGCGGGATTCGATGAGTCGGACGCGACGGCCGCGCTGGGCCAGGCGGACCGCGCAGGCGAGCCCGGCCACCCCGCCGCCGATGATGAGGACCTCGTCAGGCATGGGAGCAGTGTAGCGCGGGGGGTGAGTTCAGGGCGCGGGGCTTTCGCCGTAGCCTCGCATCAGGTTGGCGAACGGTATCGCCGAAGGCAGGTTCAAAGCACGCGGGACGTATCGGTCGTAGTCCGGCTGCATTTCGCGGTCGACTGCCTGTTGGGGTGTTTCGTTTTCTTGGGCCGGGATCATGTGGTCTAGACGCTGGGTATTGCTGACCGACCAGAGGGTGGTCTGCTCGTCGATTAATTCGACAACGTACCGGCGGGGGTGGTATCGCACGTTGGGGGCGGGTGGATTCAAAGGGTCAAGGCGCCTTTCTCCAAAGCGCTCCATATATTGTTCAATGACGTCCAGGTTTTGAGTCCGCGCGACGAGGCGGAAGGGGGCGTTGTCTGCCAAGACATACCCGGCTTGCTGGATTGCGGCAGTGAGGCGTTCGCGGGTGGGTTCGTGTTGGAACCGCATATCGATTTGGATCGGGCTGCCGGGCCGGAGGCCCCAGACCGCGTCGGCGTCCAGCTCGCCCCAATCGGCGATTTGTTGTGCGGTGGCCAGGGGGCTGACGATTAAGAAGTTGCTGCCTCCATCCTGGGGCGACCAGCACATGCGATGGAAGATCGTGTGGCGGGGTCGGTGGTCCAGGTTGAGCGACCAGATGGTGCCCGCATGGTCGGTGTCGACGACTCGGCCGTCTTCGGTGAGCCAGTACCGGTCGGTGAGCCAGGCGCCGTCGTAGTCGCCTTCCTGCGTGCGGGGGGTTTGGCTGATGACTTGGCCCGTGGCGGCATCGAGCACGATCAGGTCGGAGTCAAGGACCGCGATCCGGGACCGGCTGGGGCTGATCGTCATCTTGCCGTTGGCGCGGCTGGGCAGTCGGGCGACGACCGTCTGGTCCAGCGGATTCAGCGCGATGAGTTGCTCGCCCCATCGGCCGAGGACGAGGTTGTGTTCGGGGTTGTAGGTCCACCGGCTGTTGCCGACGGCCAGCGACCAGCGCACTTCCTGAGCGGGCAGGTCCACGAGCGTGACGAAGCCGCCTTGGGTCAGCAGCACGTGTTTGTCGTCCAGGAGATGGCAGTGGCTTTGGATGCCCCGGAGGAGATCGGGGCGGATTGCTGCGGTCGCCAGGGGGATCGCGTGGCCGGGGTTGCCGATCGACGCGAGGATCAGTCGGCCGAAGCCGTTGTTCTGTTGTGCATCCAGCACCAGCGCGTGATCGGCTTGCGGCGAGACGCTGACGACTTGATTGCCGATGCCGTCGAGGTTGACTATTCGGCTTCGGCTGGCGCCGAGCTGGCTGATTTCCAGGACGATCTGTTCGTTGGGCCGGAACCCGACACGGTGCTCGACGAGGAAGAGCCTGGACTGTTGGTTCAGCGGCCAGACACGATGGACCCGGCTGCGGGGAAACGCTGCCCCGGCGTGGAGAGGTTGTTGGGTGTTGAAGTCTTGTGTCGGCGTCGTGGGGATCGAAGGAAAGCCTTGGATGTTGCCGGAGGGGATGATCCAGTTTTCGTCAGTTTGATTGATCACCCAATCCTGGGCGACGGGTTGGGGTGGCGTTTGGGGCGTGGTGCTCGTTGTAGTTTGTCGGGTGGGCTGAGGCTGGTTTTGGGTTTGGCCCTGAGGTTGAGTGGGTGTTTCAAGCGGCTGGCTTGGGGGATTGGGATCGGCGCGGACGATGCGGGGCTGGACCCGGCGTTCGTGTGGTTGGCGCTCGGGATCGGTGTAGCGGACGAGCAGAACGCCGTTGGGCGCGATGGAGACCACGGTGGCAGATTCCCAACCTTCGCCGGACTGGACCTGGACAGCATCGCCCCGGCGGAAGCCGCCGCCTGCATGATCACGAGCCCCTGGGTTGGGGCCGTCGTGACGCGGGCGGATGCTTCTGTAGAGCACACGCCGCTCATCCCCCGCATCGTCTCCTGCGGTGATCGTCACCGTGACGAAATTGTCATCGGAAGAAACGACGACGGCTTGTTGCCAAGCCCTATGGCGTTCGACTTCCACCGCTTGTTCGGGCTGGTACCCGCCTCGCGGGCGCACCTCGCTGGCTCGCTCGCCTTCGCCCCGGGCGCCTTCCTGGAGGACGAGGTAACCCAGGCCCGTGCGTTCAACGACCCGGGCAGGGACCCAATGGCCGAAGATTTTGGCGTCGACCGGCATGCCGCGTTCCCACTGCCACTGGGCTTGTGCGGGCAGCGTTAGTAGCAGCATGAACACCAGAAGCTGGAAAACAAGACGCATCGCAAGGTCCCCAAAAATAAAGCTGGCGTGTAAGGCCGAAGTTCGACCCTGGAATACTAATGGCTAGACCCCCAGGCGAGCGCGGGTGGCGATGGTGAGCTTCTGCCACTTGGAGACGCGGGTGCGTTCGATCAGGACGCGGCGGGGGGCGAAGGCGATCCGCTCCAGCAGGGCGTGATAGACCCGGCGCATCGCGGCGCAGCTGGCCCGGCCGTCGGGGTGCAGGTGAGATTCCAGCGTGGCGGACATCTCGTAGTAGCTTCGGGCACGCTCGATCTGGAAGCGCATCAGGCGGTCGAAGCGATCGCTAACCTCGGCTTCGGCGAGTTGTTCGCGGCTTATGCCGAACCGCTGGAGGTCTTCTTCGGGGAGGTAGCATCGGCCGCGGAGCGCGTCTTCGCGGAGATCGCGGAGGATGTTGGTGAGCTGCAGCGCGTAGCCACGGTAGGTGGCGAGCTGATCGACGGAAGGGTTCTGGTCGTGGCCCCAGATGCGGACACAGCAGAGGCCGACGGTGGAGGCGACGCGGTAGCAGTAGGTTTCTAGCTCGCGCTGTGTGGCGATCTGGGTGAGGGTGAGGTCGTCGGCTTGGCCTTGGAGTGCCTCGCGGAGGATGGCGGGGTCTAGTGCGTAGCGCTCGAACATGTCGGTGGCCGCCGGCCAGATCGGCCCCTGGACTTCGCGGCCGGCGAGGGCGTCTTCGGTTTGCTGTTGAAAGGCAGCCAGCGCGACACGGGCGTGCGCGGGGGACGCGGCGTCATCGACGGCATCGTCGGCGGCCCGCATCCAGGCGTAGAGCGTGTAGATCGCGGTGCGCTTGGGCTCGCGGGTCAGCTTCATGCCCGTGTAGAAGTTTCGGGCATGGGTGCGCGCGATCTGATGGCAGTGTGCTTGTGAGGCCTGGACCGAACTCAACGCCAACCCCTTTTGAGTTTGCCGAGCACCGCGCGGGCGAGCAGCGTGGTTTTGCTCAGGCTACCCAGCCGCGGACGCTGGGTCAGCGTGTCGTAGCCTTGCTGACGGATTTTTCGCAGCACGGCTTCGCCGCCCCGGGTGAACAGCTCGATGTCGACCCGGATGTCGCTGGGCACGCGGGGCCACAGCGCCTGACCCTGGTCGAACAGGGGTTGGGTGCGGTCGCAGGCGTCACGCAGCGCGGCGACAAACATGGGGCGGATCGCGCGGATCGCCGGCGTGCCTGGCACGCAGACGGCGCAGGACACGCTGGCCTGGGACCGGGCGTCGAGCTTGATGTTCTGGACGAGTGCCTGGATGCTCAGGTCGTGTTGCGCGGCCAGGTCGCGGGGCAGGTACACCCGGTCGCGCTCGAGCGCGTCTCGCCGAACATCCTGCCAGAAGTTGGTGAGTTGCAACGCGGTGCAGGTCTGGTCGCTGAGGGTAAAGCTCTGTTCGTCGCGGACGTCGGCGAGCATCAGAATGAGCCGGCCGACCGGGTTAGCCGACCGGGTGCAGTAGTCCAGAAGTTGGTCCCAGGTGTCGTAGCGGTTAACACGCTGGTCTTGTTCGAAGGCGTCGATCAGGTCGGCGAAGGGCTGCTTGGGCAGGTCGTGTTGCTGGAGGGTGTGGGCCAGGGCGACGAAGACGGGGTGACGGGGTTGGCCGGCGAAGCAGTCGTCGAGTTCGCGTCGCCACCAGGCGAGCAGGGGGGCGGCTTGTTCGGGGGAGCCGGCCTCGTCGCTGAGGTCGTCGGCCCAGCGGCAGAAGGCGTAGACATGGCGAAAGCCCGTGCGGAGGCGGCGGGGCAGCAGGGCGCTGATGACGATGAAGTTCTCGTACTGGCTGCGCGCGAGTTGTCGGGTGTAGGCGTCGGCCTGTGCGTAGGACATCTCCGTGCAGCGGTCCGGGCCGAGGGTGTCGAGCTGGGCGATGATCGTGGAGGGCATAGGGCTCGGCAGGGGGGCGGAGCGGGTTGCATTCTAGGCGAAGGCATGAAGCCTAGGATTGGGAACGCATGCCGGAATAGGATTCGTCGAGTTGAGGTTGTTGTTGAGTCGATAGAGAGATTTAAGTTGGATTTATTGGCCAACTGGCGTGTTTTATGGCATGTTTCACAACCCGAACGGGGTTCGGGCGTTAGGTTTCCGTGTGGCTGGATTGCTCATCTCATTGTCTGTCGTCGAATCGGGTATAACTACTTCCAGCAACGCATATCGGTTTTAGCGGGCCGTGTGCCCTTTGCCCGCACCAGTCTTTCTTTCAGGTCCTTTACAACCGAGATTCAGTTGCCTGGCGAACTTGCTCGCCGGACTCGTCGTATCCCCACCGCGGTGTTGGAAGACCGCCGTTTTACAGAAAGGCATGACGCCATGACCAGCAAGACCCCCTCGGATGTCCTCGGCGAAACTTGGCGTTTCTCGGCTGAGTGTCCTCGTGCGGAGCGCGTGTATTTGGTCAAGCAAACGGCCGGGGCTTCGGGGGTTTGGGTGTTGATGGAGCCTCGGGGTGAAGGGCAGTTTGAAGTGTTGCTGGAGCTTGCGCCGGGGGACTACCGCTTCCACTATGTCACCGCGGAAGGCGAAACGTTTTTGAACCACGGCCAGCACGGGCTCGTGGGCACGCGCTTGTCCAAGCGCAGCGGCTCGGTCCGTGTCGATCATGGGCAGGTCGCGCAGAGCGCTTGAAGTTTGACGCTTGAGGTTTAGGGTTGGAGCACGCGGGTTGGGTCCGGGGGCTATTCTTGGGGCATGCAAGACCCACGCTTTACCCGACTCGCGGACCTGTTGATTTCCCACTCGACCGAGTTGAAGCCCGGCGAGCATATTCTGATCGAGGCGTTTGATATTCCGCCGGAGATGGTGGTGGCGTTGGTGCGCCGGGCGCGTGAAGCGGGCGGGCACCCGCACGTGGCGTTGCGTTCGCAGCCGGTGATGCGGGCGCTGGTGCAGGACGCGGCAGACGGTCAGTTGGACATCTGGGCCGAGTCGGACACGCACCGGATGCAGCGGATGGATGCGTATGTCGGGCTGCGCGGCTCGCATAACGTCTCGGAGCTGGCGGGGATCGAGGATGCGCAGATGCAGCAGTACGCCCGGCGGTACATGATGCCGGTGCATATGGATGAGCGGGTGAACCGGACGAAGTGGGTCGTGTTGCGTTGGCCTTCGCCGGGGATGGCGCAGCTGGCGGGGCAGGCGACGGAGGTGTTCGAGGATTTTTACTTTGACGTCTGTGGGTTTGATTACGGCAAGATGGCCGAGGCGGTGAAGCCTTTGGTTGAGTTGATGAACCAGACGAATCAGGTGCGGATCGAGGGGCCGGGCGACACGGACCTGACGTTTTCGATTCAGGGGATCCCGGCCAAGCCCTGCACGGGGCAGCGGAACATTCCCGATGGGGAGTGTTTCACCGCCCCGGTGCGGGAGAGTGTGAACGGGGTGATCCAGTACAACACGCCGACGATTTATCAGGGCAAGAGCTTCAAGAACGTTCGGTTGGAGTTCAAGGACGGCCGGGTGGTCGGCTTTGATGCTGAGCAGGGGGCGGAGCACCTGGCGGGGATTTTTGATTCGGATGAAGGGGCCCGGTACGTGGGCGAGTTTGCGATTGGGTTCCACCCGCTGATCCGCGAGCCGATGAAGGACATTTTGTTTGATGAGAAGATCTCTGGCTCGATCCACTTCACGCCCGGGCGGGCCTACGAGGAGACGGATAACGGCAACCGCAGCGAGGTGCATTGGGACCTGGTGCTGATTCAGCGTGCGGACTACGGCGGGGGCAAGCTGTGGTTTGACAACACCTTGGTCCGTGAAGATGGGGTGTTTCTGGTGCCCACGCTTCAGGGGTTAAACCCAGACCAATTGGTCTAGCTGTGCTTATAAACCACACAAATGGTCAAGTTTAAAAAAGCTCGCCCTGCACGATCGGCTTAAGGGTCATACCCTATGGGCTAATCGGATTGGTGAGGTAGCTTGTAGCATGGCGAACTGGATGATCATCTGCTGTATGGACCGCACGCTGTGGTCTACGCCGGAGGCGGCCATACACTTCATCCATTGGCTGGACGAGCATCGCGACCGGTTCTACTTCGTTTGCAATGATGCGCTGTTTGCCGACAAGACGCTCTGGCGTGCGCAGACCTCGGGCTTGATCAACCCCGACTTCGTCATCGGCGGGCTGGGGACGCAGGTCATCGCGGTGCGCAGCGCGTTTCCGAGCCACTCGGTCGAGAAAATCGAAGGCTGGCTGGAAGGGCTCAGCGAACATTTCGATGCGGATGTGATCCGTTCGACCCTGGCGGGCGACAGCCGACTTTTGCCACGGCCCAACTATGAGCAGTCGGCCTACAAGGTGACATACAACGTCGCGGGCCATCTGCCGGAGCTGGCGGCGGAAGTTCAGCAGCGTTTGGTGGAGAAGGGGCAGCAGGTCCAAGCCATCCTGTCTTACGATCAGTACCTGGACCTGGTCCCAAAGCAGTCGGGTAAAGAGGGGCTTGCTCTGATGCTGGTTGAAGCGCTGGGGATTCCGCCGGAGCGGGTAATCGTGGCTGGGGACGACGGGACGGATCGGGCGCTCTTGACCTGCGGCTTTCGGGGGGTGGTCATCGGCAACTCCTCGCCGGAGATTGATGATCTTCAAGGCCCGACGATCTACCGAGCGGAAGCCAACGGCGCCGGAGGTGTGATGGAAGGCGTGATGCACTGGATGGAGCAGGACGGCGTCTGAGCCGGGTTGCCCAGCGCCCCGCGGGCATTACAATGCTCGGCTCGACGCCAGCTTAGCTCAGTGGTAGAGCAGTGCTTTCGTAAAGCACAGGTCGGGGGTTCGAATCCCCCAGCTGGCTTTTTCAGGGGTGGGGCGAGGACAGTGAAAAGGTTCGGCGATTAGTCCTTGGCGGACGGGCTGCTCTCTTCAAAGAGCGACTCGGGGACGTCCTCGTCGGTGGTTTCGGGCTCGGGCTGGGTTTGGGCCGGGGCATTGGGGATCGGGGGTTCGTCCGCTTGGGGGCTGGCGACCTCGGCGAGGACGGTGAGGCCGGCTTGGACTTTTTGCCCGGACTCCACGACGACGCGGGGGGCGTAGGTCAGCGGCAGGTAGAGCTCGGTGGTGGAGCCGAGCTTGATCATGCCGAAGCGTTGGCCGCGCTGGAGGATCTGTTCGGGCTGCGCGTGGCAGGCGATGGTCCGGGCGAGCATGCCTGAGACTTGGCGGACGGCGGCGACGGGGTGGCGCTTGACCGGGTGGTCGAGGATGACGGTGACGGCGTTGTTGTCTTCAGCGGACTCGGGATTCAAAGCGTTGCGGTATCGGCCGGGCCGGGGGACGACCGAGCGGACCTTGCCGTGGCAGGGGGCGCGGTTGATGTGGACGTTGAAGACCGAGAGGAAGATGCGGACGCAGATCGCCGGGCCGTCAAAGGGTTCGTAGTGCTCGACATCGTGGATGGAGCTGATGACGCCGTCGGCGGGGGCGACGACGATGTTGCGTTGCGCGGGGGGTTGCCGATGGGGGTCGCGGAAGAAGCTGAGCAGGGCGAGGGCGGCGAGCAGGATGGGGGGGATGAGCCAGGCCAGGTAGAGCAGGAGCGCGGCGATCGTGGCCATCAGCGCGATGGCGGCAATGGCGAGGCACTCGTTTCGGGCGTATGGGGAGAGTCGGGGCATGGCCTGATCGTGAACGGAAGGGAAAGAAAACGGCCCGCCGGGGAGGCGGGCCGGTGGTGTGTGATTGTAGCGGTGGGCGGGCTTAGCGGTCGATGGCCTTGCCGACGACCATGCCGATGACGCCGAAGATGATGCTGCCGACGAGCAGGCCGCCGGTCCACATGTAGACGGTGCTGGAGGAGTCGGCGATCATGTCGCGGAGTGCGCCGCCGCCGCCCATGATGTTGTCGACCAGGACGATGAAGGCGATGGCCAGGGCGATGAGGGCACCGATGAGGAAGCCGGCCGCCAAGCCGCTGCCGGCACCGTCGGACGATTCGACCGACGCCAAAGAGGCGACCGGTTGCCCGCTGGAAGCCGGCGCGTCGAAGGTTTCCGCGGCGACGGACTGGCTGGCGTCGAGCTGGGACATGCCCGGTTCGGAAGCGAGCGATTGGCTGGCACCCAGGCCGGTGTCCATGGCGATGCCCGACTCGAAGATGCCCGAGGAACCGACGACCGAAGCGCTGGTGGCTTCACCCGCGGGGACGATCTCGTCCAGCAACTCGGCACCCAATGAGGTGTCGTCGGACTCGCGGGTGAGGTCGAGCAGGCCCGAACCCGAGCCGATGGAATCCAGGGAGAGGTCGCCCGTGTCGTCCGAGCCGGTGACTTGCGTCTGGGCCAGGGGGTCGGCGGTTTCGATGTCGGTGGCGTCGAAGACGGAGACGCCGGTGGCGTCGCGGGCGTCGTCGATCTCGACTTCGAAGACCGATGAGTCGGCGGCCAGGTCGATCGCGTCGGTGTCGCTGAGGTCGGCCAGGGGGATGAACTCGCCCGAGTCGCTGCCGCCGGCCAAGGCGTCGATCTGGTCGACCTTGAACATCAGCTGGTCGCGGTCGCGGAACTGCTGGAGCTTGCCCTCGCCGGCGAGCTCTTTGACTTCATCCACACTCTTGTTGAGCTTCTCGGCGGCCTCATCGAGGGAATAGAACATCTTGGCCATGGACAACACTCCAAATTCGGGGGCGGATCGGCCGCCTGGAACATCCGTCAGACAAAGGCGCAGCCGAGCCACGCCGAAGCCTTTAGGATAAAGGGCCCGCCATCCCCCGGCAAGCCTGCGGCCTGCCTTCGATAACCGCCCCGGAACCTGCTGTGCCTCCTGCCTACGGCCTGATCGAGCCCCATGACTTGCCCGTTGCCGGCCTGCCGCCGGTGCTGGAGGGCTTCCGGGTGCTGCATGTGACGGATTTGCATGTGTATAAGGCCCGGCCGCGGTTTGATCGGATGGTCGAACAACTGGGGCGGGTGCGGTTTGACCTGGTGGCGTTGACCGGCGACTTCATGCACGAAGAGGGGCATGAGGACGTGGCGATGGAGGTGATGTATCGGCTTTGCGAGCGTCTGGCGGGCGTGCCGACGTTCGGGGTGTTCGGGAATCACGACACGGAAGCCTTCAGGAAGCGGGCGGCGACGCTGCCGGTGCGTTGGCTGGGGGACGAAGCGGTGGCGTTGCACGACCAGCCGATGGATGTGCTGGGCTTGGACATGAAGAGCTGGCCCGGGGATGCGGTGGCGTTGGCGCAGTCGATGGCTGCGCTGCCCGCGGAGCCGGGGCGGGTGCGGATGTTGCTGGCGCATACGCCCAGCGTGCTGGCGACGGCGTCGGACTTAGGGGTTGCGTTTTTGTTGTGCGGGCATACGCACGGCGGGCAGATTCGGCTGCCGACCGGGCGGGCGTTTGTGAATGCGTGCGACCTGCCGGTGGGGTACTCGTCGGGGCTGCTGCGTCACCGGGACACGTTGGCGGCGGTTTCGCGGGGCGTGGGCGAGGGGCCGATGGTGCCCCGGCTGTTCTGCCGGCCGCATGTGCCGCTGTACACGCTGCGGAACCAGCCGTTGCCGGGGCAGGCCAGCGACACGATCGCGCGGGTGCGTCGTTGGTGACCGGCTTGAAGGCTTAGTCGGGGTTGGCTTGGCCGAAGAGGGTGAGCCGCATGAGGTTGGTGAGTTCATCGTTGCCGATGTTGCCGTGGACGAGATGGCTGTTGAGGCCCTCGGCCCGGACGAGGATCGCGCCGGAGACGTCGCCGTAGGCCGCCCAGGTGATGGCGAAGGGGAAGCTGACGCCGTTGCGGTCTGGGGCGGCGTAGAAGGGGGCGGTCTCGGTGCCGCCGACGCCGTCCATGGGGGCGCCGTTGCGGTCGGTGGCGGGGAGGATTTCAGGGACCTCGCGGCCGGGCAGGAGGCGGAAGCCGATGGCGCGGACGCCGCCGGCGTCGGAGTCCGCAGCGGTGAGGATCAGCGTCTGTGGGTTCTTGTGCACGTAGGCGCGGGCGACGCCGATCATCTCATCGGCGCGGCGGAGGCCTTCGAGCATGCCCGCGGCGTTGTTGTTGTTGCCGAAGTTGTCGGTGCCTTCTTCTTCGACGACAAGCAGGAAGCGTGAGCCGGAGGCTTCGAGGACCTGCAGGGCGACTTGGGTCATCTCGGCGACGGTGGGGGCGTCGGGCCAGTACATGGGCAGGCCGAGCTCCGCGAGCTCTTCTTCGGGCTTGTCGTTGAAGGTGTGGTAGTGGGCGAACAGGCCCAGGACGTGGGTGGTGCCGCTGGGGAGCGAGAGCAGCTCGGCGCGGGTGCGGACGACGGTGTAGCCGGCGGCCTGGGCTTCTTCGATGAGGTTGCGGCCGTCGGTGCGTGCGCCCGGGCCGTGGACACCTTCGACGCCTTGGGGGAGGTAGAACTGTTCGCCGCCGCCGAGCATGACCTGTGCGCCGGACTCGACGAGCTGGAGGGCGATGCCTTCGTGGTCGCGTCGTGTTTCGACGAAGGCCAGGAAGCAGCCGGTGCCGGGCTCGGTGCTGGTGCCGGACTGGACGAGGCCGACGGGCAGGCCGACACGGAGGGCCTGGCTGGCGATGGAGAGGGAGTGGCCGTTGGCGTCGACAAGGTCTTCGCCGCGTTCGCCGCCGGCGGATCGGCCGTAGGCGTCGGAGGCGACCCGGAGGCCGAAGGCGTGGGTGGTCGCGCCGCCGTTGCTGGTGGCGGTGAGGCAGTCGGCCATGTGCCCGCGGTACAGGGCCATGGCCGGGAGGCGGTCCCAGTGCAGGTCGTTGTCCGGGCCGACGTACAGGGCGCGTGCGGCGGCCCAGGCGTTGGTGCCGGTGCCATCGGGGTGGATGAAGATGACGCTGCCGGTGGTCTGGGCGGGGGTGCCCGTGGCGGCGAGGAGACCGAACAAAGTGGCGAGCAGGGCGTGACGCATGGGGGTGCCTTTCAGTGGGGCACCGATGACACTGCACCACGTCGCGCGTGTCAATCGAGTGGTGTAAGCGTTTGGTGAAAAATGATGTGGAACTCTTTTGGGGTTATAGCTCGCGGTCCAGCAGGCGGTACTGCACGGCCTCGGCGACGTGCGGGGCTTGGACGCGGTCGCTGCCGGCCAGGTCGGCGATGGTCCGCGCGACCCGGCGGATCCGGTCGTAGGCGCGGGCGGACAGGCCCAGGCTGGTCATCGCTTCCTTCAGGAGCGCCTGCCCGGCGTCGTCGAGCTGCACCAGCTGATCGAGCTTACGCCCCGGCAACGTGGCGTTGGGGCACAAGGGCCCGCCGTTGCGGCGCGTCTGCATCGAGCGTGCTGCGGCGACCTGCTCGCGGATGGTTTTGGACGGCACGCCTCGGTGCGACGGGTCGGTGAGCTTCTGGTAGGGCACGGCGGGGACTTCGACGTGGATGTCGATGCGGTCGATCATCGGGCCACTGAGCTTGCTGAGGTATTTTTCCATCTGCCGGTGGGAGGCTTCGTCTTCGGGGGCGGTGCCCTTGGGCGTGGGGTTCATCGCGGTGACGAGCATGAACCGGGCGGGGAAGCGGACGGAGCTGTGGGCGCGGGCGATGGTGACGTGCTGGTCTTCCAGGGGTTGGCGCAGGGTTTCCAGGACGGAGCGGGGGAACTCGGGGAGCTCGTCGAGGAAGAGGATGCCGTGGTGGGCTAGGGAGACCTCGCCGGGGCGGGGCACGGTGCCGCCGCCGATGATGGACGCGGCGCTGGCGGTGTGGTGGGGCGTGCGGACGGGCCGGCGGGTGAGCAGGGGGGTGCCCTTGGGGACGGCGCCGACGGCGGAGTAGATGCGGGTGACTTCCAATGCTTCGTCGCGCGACAGCGGCGGGAGCACGCCCGGCAGCGCGCGGGCGAGCATGGTCTTGCCGCTGCCGGGGGGCCCGATCATCAGGACGTTGTGCATGCCAGCGGCGGCGACGGTGACGGCGCGCTTGGCGGCTTCCTGCCCGCGGATGTCGGCGAAGTCGGTGGCGGGCGTGTCGTGCTCGAGCAGGCTGTCGACATCGACGGGGGCGACGGGCTCGATGTTGTGGCTCCCGTTGAGGAAGCCGACGACCGCGGCGAGGGTGTCGGCGGGGTAGACGTTGCAGCCCTTGACGGTCGCGGCTTCGGGGGCGTTGTCGATGGGGACGACCACGCCGTCCAGGTGCAGGCGTCGGCAGAGCAGGGCCAGGTTGATGACGCCCCGGACCGGGCGGATGCGGCCGTCCAGCGCGACCTCGCCAGCGAACAGGAGCTTCTTGTGGCGTTGGGTCTGGATCGCGCCCTCGGCCAGCAGCAGGCCCACAGCGATCGGCAGGTCGTAGGCGGGGCCTTCTTTTTTGACGTCGGCGGGTGCGAGGTTGACCAGCAGCCGTTTCAGCGGGAACGGGAAGCCCGAGTTGACCATTGCGGAGCGGACGCGCTCGACGGATTCTTTCACCGCCGCATCGGGCAGCCCGACGATCGTCGTCTTGGGCAGCCCGGCCTCGGCGACGTCGACCTCGACTTCACACGGCCCCGGCTCGATGCCTTGCAGGACAAAACTGTGGACTTGCGCCAGCACAAGATGGAGTGTAACGCAGCGAAAGCCCGCAGCGGCGTTTCAGGGGGGTTTGAAGCCAAATAGCGCTGAATAAACCGTTGTTTGATGACTGCCGGGGCACTACGATATCGGACCCGGCTGGCGTACTCGGCCGGTTTATTTTTATGGGAGTTGTGATGCCTGCCAACCGTGATGCGTCCCGTGCCAAGACGATGGAAACCCTTGAGCCTCGGCTGTTGTTGTCGGCCTCGGTGACGGAGGACCTGCCCGATCGTGTGCTGCGGCCGGGCGGCACGCAGGTCAGCTTCGATCTGGACGGCTTCTTCGATGACACGTCGGTGGACGGCACGGTGGTCGAGTTCGACTCGGTGCTGGGTGACTTCAAGATCGAGCTGCTTGACTCGATCACGCCGAACACGGTCGCGAACTTCCTGCGGTACGTGGACGCGAACCGGTACGACGACGTGTTCGCGCACCGCTCGGTGGCTTCGTTTGTGGTGCAGATGGGTGGCTATGGTTTCGACACGGACTACTTCGAGGTCAACGATTTTGGTCCCGTGGACAATGAGTTTGACAATTTCGCAGTAGCTACTGGGTCGAATGTTGCGATTGAGAATGGGTCTAACGTGCTTCAATTTACGCCGGGCACAGACTTGGCTGGCGTAAATGTCGGCGACCGGATTCGCATGCAAGGCGGCAACATTCCCGGCATTTTTTTCCAGAGTGTGGTCTCGGTGAATCAGGCTGCGTCTACCGTAACTTTGGATGCATTTGCTGGGGCTCGCTTTTTTGGTTTTGATGTGTTCATCACGCCCGACACCAACACCCGCGGCACGCTGGCGATGGCAAAGCTCAGCGGCGACCCGGACTCGGCGACGAGCGAGTTCTTCTTTAACTTGGCTAACAACGCCTCAAATCTGGACACGCAGAACGGCGGGTTCACGGTCTTCGGCCAGGTCATCGGCAACGGCATGACCATCATCGACTCGATCGCGTCGCTGTTCACCGGCGACCTCCGCACGGTCCTGGCTGCCGAGCCCGGCAGCAGCGCGTTCAGCGACCTGCCTTTGATCAACTACACGCAGGGCGATCTGAACAACAGCACCCGGCCGGACGCGGACAACCTGGTGTTGTTCAACAGCGTGCACCGCTCGTCGGAGCTGAACTATGACGTCACGGGCAACAGTAACCCGGGCCTGGTCAACGTGGCGGTGGACGACCAGGGCAACCTCACGCTGACGCCGCAAGGCAACGGCACGGGCTTGGCCTCGGTCACGGTCCGCGCGACCGACGCATCGGGCAACAGCGTGCAGCAGAACTTCCAGGTCACTGTGGTCGCAGCGACGCCCAAGGCCGACTTCAACCAGGATGGGCAGGCGGACTTGGTGTTCCGCAACTACCAGACCGGGCAGAACGCAGCTTGGCTCTTTAACGGCACGACCCGGACCAACGCCGAGTTTCTGCGTCGCTTGAACAACACCGACTTTGTGCTGGCTGGACTGGCGGACTTTGACGGCGACGGCGACACCGACCTGCTTTGGCGGAACACCGTCACCGGGCAGAACGCGCTGTGGATCATGAACGGCACATCGTTCGTGCGGAGCGTCAACCTGCCACGCGTCCGCAGCACCAGCCTGGAGATCGGCGCGGTCGGCGACTTCAACGGCGACGGACACACCGACATCGCCTGGCGGAACGTCAACAGCGGGCAGAACGTGATCTGGACCTTCGAAGGCACGTCCCGCACCGGCACCACCGCGTTGAGCCTCCGCGGCAACCGCGTCTGGCGGATGACTGGGGCCGGCGACTTCAACCAGGACGGCACGGACGACCTGGTGTTCCGCCGGACGACCGACGGGCTGGTGTCGACGACACTGATCCGAGACAACGCGCCCAACGGCAACCGCAACCTACGGACCGTCAACAACAGCGACCTGCAGATCGGCGCGGTCGAGGACATCAACGGCGACGGGAACGTCGACCTGATCTTCCGCAACGACAGCAACGGCACGAACATCGCCCAGCTCTACAACGGGACCACGTTCGTGTCCGCGGCCCGGCTCCGCCGGTTGGCCAACACAGACTGGCGCCTGCCCGGGCAGCAGACGCTGTCGATCAACCCGCTGAACGTACCGGCACCGGCGGCGTTTGAGATTGCTGAAGACGACGAGCGCTAAGGCGGTCTAACGCTTAAAGCACGTACTTGGACAGGTCGGCCTGCGCGACGATGTCGGCGACGCGCTCACGGACGAAGTCGCCGGTGATGGTGATACGGGTGTCGCCGGACTCGGCCCGTTCGGGTGCGTCAAAGTGAATCTCTTCGAAGACCTTCTCGATGACCGTCATCAGCCGGCGGGCGCCGATGTTCTCCAGCGTGGCGTTGGCCTGCGCAGCCAAGTCGGCGATCGCCTCGATGGCGCTGTCTTCGAAGATGACCTCGAGCCCTTCGACGCTGAGCAGGGCTTGCTGCTGAGCGGTGAGGGCGCTGCGGGGTTCGGTGAGGATGCGGACGAAGTCGTCGCGGGTCAGCGGCGCGAGCTCGACGCGGATGGGGAATCGGCCTTGCAGTTCGGGCATCAGGTCGCTGACGGCGGCGACGTGGAACGCGCCGGCGGCGATGAAGAGGATGTGGTCGGTGTGGACGCTGCCGTGGCGCGTGGAGACGGCGGAGCCTTCGACGATCGGCAGGAGGTCGCGCTGCACGCCCTGGCGGGAGACGTCGGGCCCGCTGCCGCCGCCGGCGGGGCCGCCCTTGCCCGTGGGCGTGGCGATCTTGTCGATCTCGTCGAGGAACACGATGCCCGAGGCTTCGGTCCGGCGGACGGCCTCGGCGGTGATCTTGTCGGTGTCCAGCAGCTTGTCGGTTTCTTCTTCGATCAGCACTCGGCGTGCGTCGGCGACCGGGAGCTTCCGGCGCTTGGTCTGGGCGGGCATCATCTTCTCGAGCATGTCCGCCATCTCCGGGTCCATCTGGTCCACCCCCATGTTGGCGAACATCATGTTGGCCGAGGGCTTCTTGCGGACGGACAGCTCGACCTCGGCGTCCTCGAGCTCGCCGGCGTCCAGGCGTTCGCGGAGGCGTTGGCGGGTCGCGGCCATGCGCTCGCCGGAGACTTCGGTCGGGGTCATGCCGCCGGTGGGCGGCGGGGCGGGCTGGGAACCGGGCAGCAGCAGGTCGATCAAAGCGTCGTTCGCGGCGTCCCGGGCTTTGGTCTGAACGACCTCAGCCTGCTCGGCGCGGACCAAGTTGATGGCCTGGTCCAGGAGGTCACGGATCATGGACTCGACGTCCCGGCCGTGGTACCCGACCTCGGTGAACTTGCTGGCCTCGACTTTGACGAAGGGCGAGCCGGTGAGCCCGGCGAGGCGTCGGGCGATCTCTGTTTTACCCACGCCGGTGGGTCCGATCATGACGATATTTTTGGGCGCGATGTCCTGGGCCAGCTCGGGGTCAAGCTGCTGGCGTCGCCAGCGGTTGCGGATGGCCACGGCGACGGCGCGTTTGGCGTCGTGTTGGCCGACGATGTGCTGGTCCAGGGCGTCGACGATCTGGCGCGGGGTCATGGGTTGCATCGAGGCATCGTAGTCACTGCATGCGTGAGAGTTTGAGGGGCGGGGCCGGCTTGACGGTTCGATGTGGGCGGCGGAAACTAATCTCATCTACTCGCTTTACCAAGGGGGGCGCGTCTTTGTTGAGGCACTTTCGCCTGGTTTCGGGAAAATGGAAGTTTCCGCTTCTGTTGGGCTTTGCGGTCCTGCCGGGCTTGTGGTGCTGGGCGTGTTGGGAGACCGACCCGGAACGGGTTCCCCCGTTGGAACTACCCAAGGGCGTGACTCTGCAGAGCGGAGACATCCTGCTGGTGGGGGGGTGTCTATGCAGAGCCAGGCGGTCACTCGGTTTATTGGCAGCGAGCGTTATTCACACGTTGCGATGGCGGAAGTGACAGCGGAGGGTGTTTACATCATGCATGCTTCGCCGCGTGGGCCGGGTGACGGGGGGGGGTGGGCGAAAAGGTTGCTCGGTTGTCTTTGAACGATTTTTTAAGCGAACGTGGTTATGTCCGCTTGCAGGTGCTGCGGATGGTGCCGGGCCCCGATTCAGAAGAGATTGTTGCTTCGGCGGTGCGATTTGTGGTGGGCGAGGTTGAATGCGCGACGCCCTTTGACCATCGGTACGACCTGTTGGATGATGAGGCGCTGTACTGCAGTGAGCTTGTCTGGCTGGCTTATCAAGAAGCGGGTGTCGAGTGGGACCCCGAGGTTATGTCGAATCTGGCCCTGACTCCTGTTGAGGGGCCGGTCGTGCTGCCTTCGGGGTTTTTGTTCTCGAAGCAGTTTGAAACAGTTTGCACGGTGAGTGCTCCAGAAAGGCATAGAAGATGAAATTGATCGTGGCGTTTTCGTTGTTGGCGTTGTCTCTGGGCTTGATGGGTTGCGGTTCGGGACCGGGGGACCAGGTGAAAGCATTCGTTCAGGCTATGGAGGACGGCGATGCGGACAAGCTGAAGGCGCTTTCGCCGGGTATTTCGCGGGGGCTACCCGATGAGAAGCTGGATGGGTTGGTGACGCAGGCGGCAGTGGATATGAAAAAACTAGGAGGGGTTGAGTCGGTCACGATTAATGATGAGGCCATCGACGGCGATATTGCCGTGGTGAGTTACACGATTAATTATGGCGACGGATCGACCGTGGAGGATGAAATTGAACTCGTGAAGATCGATGGCGATTGGGTAATCACGGTGGAGACAGAGGACAAAGAAGCGTCCAATGATCTTGGCTAGCACGAAGGCGGTGGCTAAGGCTAAGTTTCGGGGGGCTATCAAGCTCGTTTCGCAGTGGGTTCATCGTGGATCACTGCGGTTTGTCCTGATTGACGGACGCACAGCGTGGCGGGTTTTATCGGTCGGGGGGGTTGTACGGTTTAGCGGAAGAAGGCGGGGTTTGGCCTAAACCCGAAGGGCCGGATCGTCGATGCAGGGGGAGACCACGGGACAGGCTCGTACGGCGCGCGTGCGTCGATCGGGGCCGACTCACCAACCCGGGTTGGAGTGTCGTATGGCATTCGGGCTGGGTAAAACCCGCGTTTCGCCGATCGCGATTGATTTTGGGGCCGACAGCATCAAGCTGCTGCAGGTGGTCGATGAACGGCCGGTGCAGCTGGTGGCGGCGGCGTGTGCGGTGTTGCCCGAGCATGCTCGGCAGAACGCGCAGACGCGTCTGGCGTACATGAACGAGACCGTCAAGGAGCTGCTGAAGGCGGCCCCGTTCCGCGGCAAGCGTGCGGTGTGCTCGATCCCTTCGCACCAGGTGATGACTCAGAACGTGAATGTGCCCCCCAGTGACGATGTGGGCCTGGAAGACCGGGTCCATGCGGCGATGCGTGAGCGGTTCGGCATCGAGCCGACGCGGATGGTGCTGCGTTGCTTTGACGTGGGGCAGGTGAAGATCAAAGGCAAGCTCGGGCATGAAGCGTTGTGCGTGGCCGCCGGGCGCGAGGTGGTGGACCGTCATCTGGACATCCTGCACCAGGCGAAGCTGGAGGTCTGCGGGATGCACACCGAACCGCTGGCGCTGCTGGCGTCGTTTAAGCATCTGAATGAGCGTGAGGCGTCGCCGGACGAGACGGTGATGCTGGTGGACCTGGGCGGGGCGACGACGAAGGTGATTGTGTTCCACGGCGATCGGCTGGTGGTGGCCCGGACGGCGCAGGCCGGGGGCGACCAGATGGTGCGTGAGCTGGCGGCGAGCCGATCACTGGAGTTTGCCGAGGCGCGGGCGGTGATGATGTCGCCGGACCACGACGAATCGGGACTGGAAACGAACACGACGTTCGGCGGCGCGGCGACGGCGGTGGCCGACCCGGTGCTGGCGGGCTACGCGACGTCGGCGGTGACCGACGAGATCAAGCTGGCGGTGCGCCGTCATGAGAAGACGTTCCCCGAACGGAAGATCGACCGCCTGGTGTTTACCGGCGGGGGCGCACGGCGGGCGGACCTCTGCCGGCAGATCGCCAAGGCGTTGAACCTGTCGGCGCAGGTGGGCGACCCGATCGCCCGGCTGATGCGCCTGAACCGAAACAAACCCCACGGCGTCCGATTCGACGAGCCCCAGCCGGGCTGGTGCGTGCCGATGGGCCTGTGCCTTTCCGAGACCGACCTTTAACACACCCTGAGCCCGAACGAGCACTGCTATGAGCAAGCCCAAGAGCATCCTGCCTGAAGACTACCTGGAGAAGCGCATCGCCCGGCGGACGAACGTGATCTGCCTGTCGCTGTTTTTCATCGTGATGGTCGGCGTGGTCGCCACGCTGTTCGTCACCGACCGCCAGTGGGAAGACATCTACGCCCGCCGGGACGAGGTGAATCAGGCGTACAAGAACGCGGATGTCCAGATCCAACAGCTGGCCACGCTTCAGGAGCAGCGCGAGCGGATGGTGAACAAGTCGCGCGTCGCCGACGCGCTGAAGGAGCGGGCGCTGCGTTCGCGGATCCTGGCGGAGCTGGTGAACCACATGCCCCGCACCGTGAGCTGGCTGGAGTTCGAGCTGGAGACCGAGATCGCTCGCACCCAGGGCCGTTCGCGGACCGCGCTGCAACGCCAGCGTGAACAGCAGCAGGCCAACGATGCTCAGCAAGGCGAAGGCGACGATGCGGTAGTCATCGAGATCCCTCAGGCGACGGTCACGATCTCGCTGGTCGGGCTGGCGCCGTCGGACGTTGAGGTTTCCGAGTTCATGAACGCACTGGATCAGCACGAGCTGTTCTCGGGCGTGAACCTGCGGTACACCGAAAGCACGGTGGTCGATGAGCAGGAACGCCGAAAGTTTGAGCTGGAGATGACCGTGAACCACAACATCGACCTGACGGAACTGCAGCCGATGCTGGTGCCCCGTGGCTTGTCGCAAGACCCGATGGGTGACGACGAGTTGGTGATTGATCCCAGCAGTGCGACGCGGAACAAGTAAACGGCAGACGCCGAACTGAATGAACCCACTATGCAAGCGCCCCAGGGGCGCAGGAGCCGACGATGCGATTCGGAACCCGAGAACTGCTTTTCATGATGGTGCTGCTGGCTGTGCCTTGTGCGGCGTACTTTTTGGTCTTCCAGCCGACGAACGTGCAGATTGCCGAAGCACGCACGGAGATCGAGGAGAAGACCAAGACGCTGCAGGCGATGGAGGAGGTCCGCGGCGAGTCCGGCCGGATCGACGATGACATCCAGCAGTTGCAGACGGCGATCGCTGAGTTCAACGAGCAACTGCCGGATGCCGACGGCATGCAGGATGTGCTGCGGCAGATCTCCGAGATCGCGTCGGACCGTCGGCTGGAGATCGACAGCCTGCGCACCGAAGCGACCGTGCACAACGACCACTGGTCCGAGCGTGAGTTGAAGCTGAAGATTGTCGGCGACTTTGACAGTTTCTACAGCTTCTTGTCGGACCTGGAACAGCTCCAGCGGATCATCAAGGTCACCAACATGGACCTGTCGACGGTGACCGCGGGCGAACGGGAAGGGGCCATGCAGGCCGACGTGAACCTGATCATCTACTTCGAGGGCCGGAACGCTGGCTGAAGCCGGTGAGGACTCTCCTTGCATCCACGGGATGGAAACGGACCGACCATGAGCATGTTTAACCCCAACGACCCGGACAGCTTCAACGACGCGGCGCTCTCGCAGCCTTCTTCGTCTGATGCCTCTCAGCCCTCGGATGAAACGCAGGCGCTGTCGATGTTCAGCGGCGGGATGGATGATGATGACGCTGCGTTGACCGAGGGCTTCTCGAACGAATCGGGGGTCGCGGGCTTGCTGAGCAACAACCGGGTGCTGATCGCCGGCGTGGCGATCGTTGCCGCCGGTTGCCTGGGCGTCATGAAGATGACTTTCAGCAAAGAAAGCACAGGCTTTCTGGACGCGGCCGCCGAGGCGAACGTGACCAACGCAGTGAACGAGTTCGCCAGCCGGAAGAACGCCGGCGAGGACCCCGAGACCATGGGCGAAGGCATCGGTGGCCTGATGGACATCACGGAAGTGATCGACATGATGCACCGCCGGGCGGAAGACCAGCAGGTCCCGCTGGACCTGGTCGCCAAGGACCCGTTCGCGTCGCAGGCGCGGCCGGCGGAAGACACCAGCGCCCAAGAAGCTGCGGAGCTTGCCGAGGCGCAGCGCAGCTGGGCTAACGGCTTGGACCGTGAGGCTGAGCGTTTGACGCTGGACGGTGTGATGCTGGGTGCGAACCCGATCGCGATCATCAACGGCGAGTTCTACCAGGCGTCGCAGACCATCGGCTCGTTTACGGTCTCCACGATCGAGGATGGCCGGGTGGAACTGGTGGCTTCGGATGAAGCGATGGGCACCCACTTTGCGGAGCTGACCTCGGAGTGATCCGGCGGTCGGATGACCTTCTGAACTATTTGCTTGACGACCCCTGCGGACCCGCGCGATGACCGACGAGATGCACGATCCCATCCTGGACACCGGCGACGAGCCTTCGCACTGGCCCGAAGGCTCGCTGGGCTCGCTGTCTACTGGCTTGAACGACCTGTACGCGCCGCCGGCATCGACGACCGCGCTGACGCGCGTGGGTGACCTGGGCGATGAACTCAGCAAGCAAGGCGTCGCGACGTCCGAGCAGGTGCAGTCGGCCCGGAGCCTGGTCGAGAAGAGCCCGGGCAAGGGGTTGGCCGACGTTTTCCACGAAATGGGCGTTGATGAAGACGGCCTGCAGACGGCGGTGGCCCGGCTGGTGGAATGGGAGTTTGAGAAGCTCGCGCCCGAGGACGTGCAGGCGTACAAGCAGATCGACATGCTGGGGCTTGATTTCTGCGTGAATCGGGGCGTGCTGCCGATCCGCATGCAGGACCGTCGGCTGGTGCTGGGTGTGGTGGACCCGGACGACCTGGACACGATCGATGAGGTGCGTCACCGCTTGCGGACGATGGTGAAGACCGTCGTCGTGTCGCGGGCGGACCTGGCCTCGGTGGTGGAGACGCGGAAGGAAGAAGACGACCGGGGCGACGAGCTGGAGGTGTCGGAGATCATTGCCGACATCGACGAAGACGACGTTGAGGTTGTCGAGAACAAAGAAGAGAACCTGGACCTTGAGAAGATGGCGGGCGAGTCGCCGGTCATTCGTTTGGTCAACTACGTGATCTTCCAGGCGGTGAAGGACGGCGCCAGCGACATTCACATCGAGCCGATGGAGAAGAAGCTGCAGGTGCGGTACCGGATCGACGGCGTGCTGTTTGATGCGATGAACCCGCCGCACCACATGTCCAACGCGATCATCTCGCGTCTGAAGATCATGGCGAACCTGGACATCTCCGAGCGCCGTCTGCCTCAGGACGGCCGGATCCGCGCGATGGTGCACGGCCGGAAGCTGGACCTGCGTCTGTCGACGCTCCCGGTGGCGGCGGGCGAGAAGGCGGTCATGCGTATCCTCGATACGCGGTCGATTCAGGTGGACCTGGACGACCTGGGCTTCTCCGAAGACATGCTGCTGATGTGGAAGAACCAGATCAAGCAGCCCCACGGCATCATCCTCGTCACGGGCCCGACCGGGTCGGGTAAGACGACGACGCTGTACTCCTCGCTGAACCAGATGGACCGGCAGAAGCTGAACATCTCCACGGTCGAGGACCCGGTCGAGTACCACCTCAACGGCATCAACCAGACACAGACCCACGCGTCGATCGGCATGGACTTCTCGTCGGCGTTGCGGGCGCTTCTGCGTCAGGACCCGGACGTGATCATGGTCGGTGAGATCCGTGACTTTGAGACAGCGAAGATCGCCATCCAGGCGTCGCTGACCGGTCACTTGGTGTTGTCGACGCTGCACACGAACGACGCGCCGTCGAGTGTGACGCGGCTGATCAACATCGGTGTCGAGCCTTACCTGATCGGTTCGGCGGTGAACGCGACACTCGCGCAGCGGCTGGTGCGGAAGATCTGTCCGCACTGCAAGACGCAGGCCCCGCCGGATGAGCAGGTTGCGGATCACCTGGCGGTCCACGGCGTGATGCTGGACGAGGTGTACCACGGCGAAGGCTGCGACAAGTGCCGGAACACCGGCTACCAGGGCCGGGTCGGTCTCTACGAGCTGCTGATCCTGGACGACATGATGCGGGACCGTATCGTGGGCAACCCGAACGTGGCGGAGTTCCGTCGCATCTGTATGGAGCGTGGCATGGTCACGCTGCGTCAGGACGGCTTCACCAAGGTCGGGCAGGGCAAGACCACGGTGGACGAGGTCCTCCGCGTCACCGAAGCGACGATCTAAAGCAAAGGCAACTCGTCACACCGCGGCGGCGACGTCGTGGCAGACCTGACTCAAGGCATCGCAGGCGTAGCGGACGTCTTGTGTCGTGGTGAACGGGCCGAAGCTGAAGCGGGTGGTGCCGCCCAGGGCGTGCGTGCCGACGGTCTGGTGGGCCAGCGGGGCGCAGTGGATGCCGCTGCGGGTGAGGATGTTGTAGTCGCGTTCGAGGCGTTGGGACAGCGATAGGGGCTGGTCGTAGCCTTCGATGCGGACGGAGAAGACGGCGCAGCGGTCTTTGACGCCTTGCGGGCCGAAGAGGGTGAGGCCCGGGAGGTCAGTGAGGCCTTCGATCATCTGGCGGATGAGGGCGAGCTCGTGTTGCCAGAGCGAGTCGACACCTTGGTCGAGGATGTACTGGATGCCTTCGGACAGGCCGAGGATGCCGATGGCGTTGTGGCTGCCGGGCTCGAAGCGGTCGGGCATGAAGGTGGGCTGGGTGTCGAGTTCGCTTTTGCTGCCGGTGCCGCCTTCGCGGACGGTGCGCATGGACTTTTCCAGGCCCGGGCGGATGTAGAGGAAGCCGGTGCCCAGCGGGCCGAGCAGGCCCTTGTGGCCGGGGGCGGCGAGGAGGTCGATGTGCATGGACTGGACGTCCAGGGGGACGTGGCCGGCGGTCTGCGCGGCATCGACGAGCAGGGGGACCGCGCAGTCGCGGGCGAGCTGTCCGATCTGCGCGATGGGTTGGAGCGTGCCGGTGACGTTGCTGCCGTGGACGACCGCCATGAGCCGGGTGTTGGGTTGGACGGCGGCACGGAGGTCGTCGGGGTTGACCAGGCCGGTGATGGGGTCACAGGGGACGCGGGTTTGGGTGACGCCGTCGTGCTCGACCATGACGTTGAAGGGGCGGAGCACGGAGTTGTGGTCCAGCCAGGTGGTGACGACGTGGTCGCCGGGGCGGACGAGGCCCTTGATGGCGAGGTTGAGGGCGTCGGAGGTGTTGAGGGTGAAGATGACGTGGTTGGGGTCTTCGCCGTGGATCAGGGTGTTGATGCGTTCACGGCACTGCTGCATGAGCCGGCCGGCTTCCTGGGCTTCGGCGTAGGCGCCGCGGCCGGGCGAGGCGCCGAGCTCAGTCTGGTAGCGGACCATGGCTTGGACCACCGCGGGGGGCTTGGGGAAGCTGGTCGCGGCGTGGTCCATGTAGTGCCGGTGGGCGGGCACGTTGGGTGGGGGGGCAGCACTCATTGCGTCATGGTAGGTCCGACGCCCGGCGGCGTCAGAGCTGGATCTGTTCGGTGGCCAGGAGGTAGAGCAGCAGGGCCACGACGAGGACGAGGACGATGTTCGCGACGATGATGGTCAGGACGGTGTAGGACAGGCCTTGCCGGGGCGGCGCCACGTCCGCGGCGGGGGAGGGCGCGACCGCGGGGCTGGGGGCGGCGGCCGGCTGGATCAGTGGGTTGACCGGGGCTGGCGTCGGGTTGGGGCTAGGCGTGGGGGCGGTGGGTTGGGTGCCCAACTCGGCGGGCGTGGGCGCGAGGTTGAAGGCAGGGGCTTGGCCGAGGGTGGCTTCCAAGAGGCCCTCGGCAGCGTGGGCCTGCTCGGGGGCGTCGCTCTGGGGCGTGGCCTCGACGCTAGGGGCTTCTTGGGCGGCGTCGTTGGCCCCAACGCCGGCGGCAGCACGTTCGGATTCCAGGCGCTTCTCCGCGGCTTTGGCCAACGTCGCGGTAGGGTAGCGCAGGCCCAGCGTGTCGCGGTGGGGCGGGGTTTCGAACGGTGCGTTGCAGCTGGGGCAGGCCGGGGCGGTCGGGTCGACCTTGGCGTTGCACATATGGCAGAAGCCCAGGCGGTGGGCGACGCCTGGGGTGTTGCGGGCGACGGACCAGAACTGCGCGGTGGTCGGGCCACGGAGCACGGTGTTAGGCTTGATCTGCCCCTTGTCGATCATCTTGACGAGGGTTTCAAAGCTGCAGCCGGGGCGGAAGGGCTGGGCTTTGTCGCGGATGAACCAGGGGCCCATGGCGATCTGCGTGGCTTTCATCGAGAGGGGCTCGAACAGGCCGCCGCAGTATTTGCACTTGTCCGTCGCCTCGTTGGCGGTGCCGCAGTAGGGGCAGAGGGTCAGGCTGGGTGGGGCGGGGGTCGGCGTCTCGGGATGGTCGGGCTTGTCGTTCATGGCGGCTTTGACAGGCATGCAGGGGGGTCGTAGCGTTCGGGGATGAATCAACGCTTGAGTTTCATCGCGTTCGCCGGGTGCATCATCGTCGCTGGTGGGATCGGATGCCAGTCCGGCGGGGGGGCGGGTGAGTCGACGACGGTTCAGGCCGAGCCGGGCGCGGCGCGGACGACGGGCCAAAGTGGGCGGCCTTTGGCATATGTGGACGGCCGGGCGGTGACGCTGAGTGATGTGTATGGGCCTTTGGTGGAGGCGGCCGGGCCGGCGGTCCTGCAGGAGTTGGTGCTGGACCGGGCGTTGGCGGATCAGTTGGCGCAGCGTGGTGTCGTGCTGGACGAAGCGGCGGTGGATGCGGAACGGGCGCTGTTGATGCAGACGCTGTCTCCGGACGCGAACGAGGCGGCGCGGCTGCTGCAGCAGTTGCGGGCCCGGCGGGGGCTGGGCGAGGTGCGTTTCCAGGCGTTGCTCTGGCGGAACGCGGCGATGCGGGCGCTGGTGGCGGAGCAGGTCCAGGTGAACGACACAGCGGTACGTCAGCGGTATGAATTGATGCATGGGCCCAGCGTGCGGGCGCGGATCATCGTGGTGGAAACCGCGGCGGCGGCGGGGACGATGCGGCAGAGGGCGCTGGCGGGCGAAGACTTCGCGCTGTTGGCGGCGGCGCATTCACTGGACGAATCCGCGGGGGTCGGCGGGTTGCTGCCGTTGATCTCGCCGGTGGACCCGACGTTTCCGCAGGGCGTGCGGAACGCGCTGGCGGGGCTGGACGAAGGCGAGCTGACGGACGTGGTGGCGTTGGAAGGCGGATTCGCGGTGCTGCGTGTGGACGGTAAAATCGAGGCGGACGGCACGCCCTTGGACGAGGTCCGGGGGGCGCTGACCACGTCGGTGCGTCGTGAGGCCGAGCGCCAGCTGATGAGCCAGTTGGCGCAGGCGTTGTTGGCCGAGGCGGACTTTGTGCCGCTGGACCCGGCGTTGCATGACGCCTGGGAGGCCGGTCGGGGCGGCAACGCGCTGCCTTGACGAACCGGCTTGACGTCCTTGCCGTATTCCAGACCTGAACCCTCGTTGTGACCGGACCCCTATGAAGATCGAGCCCGCCGACCGTATCCGCCGTTTGCCGACGTACATCCTCGGCCAGTTGAAGACGCTGATCTACGAGAGCCGTAAGGCCGGCGCGGACGTGATCGACATGAACATGGGCAACCCGACGGACGCCCCGCCGGACCCGGTGGTCGACAAGATCCGTGAGGCGGTGCTGGACCCGCGCAACAGCCGGTACTCGGCGTCGGCGGGGATCTACAACCTCCGCAAGGACATGGCCGACAAGTACAAGCGGAAGTGGGGCGTGGAGCTGGACCCGGACACCGAAGTCATCGCGACGATCGGGAGCAAGGAAGGCTTCAGCCACCTCTGCCTGGGGCTGCTTGGGCCCGGCGATGTTGCGGTCGTTGCCGACCCGGCGTTTCAGATCCACACCGCGGCGGTCGCGCTGGCCGGCGGCTCTACGGTGTCGGTGGCGCTGGGCAATGATGACGAATTCCTCGAACGCATCGACACCGTGCTGGACAGCCTGACGCCCCGGCCGAAGATGGTCGTGTTCTGCTACCCGCACAACCCCACGGGGATGACGGTCGATACCGGCTTCTTCGAGAAGGCGGTGGAGATCTGCGAGCGTCACGGCGTGTTCTGCGTGAACGACTTTGCCTACGGCGAGACGTGCTTTGACGGGTATCAGCCCCCGAGCTTCCTGCAGGCGCAGGGCGCGAAGGAAGTCGGCGTGGAGTTCACGACGCTGAGCAAGCCTTACAACATGGCCGGCTGGCGGATCGGGTTCTGCTGCGGGCACAAGGACATGGTCTCGGCCCTAGCGAAGGTCAAGGGCTACTACGACTACGGCATCTTCCAGGCGGTGCAGATCGCGGCGATCATCGCGATGCGCGAAGGCGATAAGCACGTCGAGCAGCAGAACCTGAAGTACGCCGCGCGGCGGGATGTGCTGGTGCAGGGACTGCGCAAGATGGGGTGGGAGGTCGAGTCACCCCGGGCGACGATGTTCGTCTGGGCGAAGGTCAACCCGGCGCACCTTGAGCCGTTTGGCGGCTCGACGAACGAGTTCTGCCTGCGGATGGTCGAGCAGGCCGAGGTGGCGATGACGCCCGGCGCGGCGTTCGGCCCCCGAGGCGAGGGGTATGTCCGGCTGGCGATGGTCGAGAACGAACAGCGGATTCGCCAGGCGCTGCGTCAGTTGAGCCGAGCGTTGCCGACGCCGGTTGAAGCGGGGTAATCGGCCGAATTCGTGTTGATAAAACGCCGATACAGGCAGGGTGAGCCTCGCTGCTTCCCATCCTGTGGACTTGTCTGCATCGGCCCCTTCGGACGCGCCGACACTGTCGCTCGAGCAGCTTCAGGTGCTGGAACAAGCCAAGCGGGATCGGCGGAAGCTGGACCGGGCGGCGGGGGTCGCGGCGTTTAACGGGTGGTCGCTGGTGGCGGCGGCGGTTATCACGCTGCCGTTTGCGTTGTTCGGGGTGAGCGGGCTGATCGCGTTTGCGGTCTTGAGCGCGACGGCGTGGGTGGAGTTTCAGGGGCGCAGAGGGTTGAAGACGCTGGAGCGCAAGGCACCGATGCAGTTGATGTGGAATCAGTTGGTGCTGGCCGGGGCCATCACGGTGTACTGCGGCCTGCAGGGGTGGCATGCGTGGACCGGCTCGGCTTATGAGCAGGTGATCGCGGAGAACCCAGAGTTGGCGGACATCCTCGGCGACATGGACGGCATGATCCGCTGGATGTCTGTCACGGCCTACGCAGCGATCGCGCTGGGCAGCTGGCTGATGCAGGGGTTGACGGCGTGGTACTACGCTTCGCGCCGGAAGGTGATGCAGCGTTACCTGCGGGACACGCCGGGGTGGGCGCTGGATGTGTTACGCCGGGTCGGTTGAGATCGGGTTGGCGGGTTCTTGCGGTTCTTCGACATGGACGGGTTGACCGGTGTAGCCGGCGACCTCGGCGTCGCTGAGGACGCTGTCGTCGTTGAGGTCGGCCTGCTCGACCTGCTCGTTGAAGAAGGCGTTCTCCGAGAGCACCTTGGTGTTGCTGGCGGCGACGATGAAGGGGATCGCGAAGGCGGATTGGCGGACGACGCGCTGGTCGGGGTATCGGCGGTCGACTTCCTGCGTGAAGGCGATCAGGCCGGGCTGGGACTCGAAGTCGATGGCGACCCGGGCGGCGCGGCGGCCGATGGTTTTCTCGTTGGCGGACATGACAAGGCAGCCGGGCAGGACAAGCAGAGCGGCGAGGCTGACGGCGATCGGGGTGAAGTGGTGCATGAGGCTCCTGAGTTGTAGATAGCCTACTGAGACGTTGCGCAAGGTAAAGAGTTTCACGGTTTCGCGTGAATGGGACAAGTGGGACTCGATGTCGATTGGGTTTAGTCCAGCAGCAGTTCGGCGATCTGCACGGCGTTGAGCGCCGCGCCCTTGCGGATCTGGTCGCCACAGACGAACAGGTCCAGGCCGTGGTGTTCGGGCTGGGAGATGTCGGTGCGGATCCGGCCGACGTAGATGTCGTCCTGGCCCGAGGCGTCCAGCGGGGTGGGGAAGCGGTTGGCGCGGCGGTCGTTGATGAGGGACACGCCGGGTGCGGCTTCGAGGAGGTCGTGGGCCTGGTCTTCGGTCAGCGACTGCCCGAAGGTCAGGTTGATCGACTCGGCATGGGCGCGCATGACCGGGACGCGGATGCAGGTCGCGGTGACGGCGATGCCGGGGTTGTCCCAGATCTTGTGGGTCTCGTGGACCATCTTCATCTCTTCCTGGTTGTAGCCGTTGTCCTGCATGGGAGAGTTGTGGCTGAAGAGGCTGAAGGCGTACTGCTGGCCGAAGATGTCGGTGGTGAGGTCTTCGCCGGCCAGGAGTTGGCGGGTCTGGGTTTCCAGCTCGGCCATGGCGGCGGCGCCGGCGCCGCTGGCGGCCTGGTAGGTGGAGACGACCATGCGCTTCACGCCGGCCTGGCGGTGCAGGGGGGTGACGGCCATCAGCATGATGATGGTCGAGCAGTTGGGGTTGGCGATGATCCCGGGCTGGGTGTTCAGGCCGATCCCGGCCTGGGTGATGGCGTCGGGGTTGACCTCGGGGACGACCAGCGGGATGCCGTCGGCCATGCGGTAGGCCGAGGAGTTGTCCACGACGATCGCGCCGGCGTCGACGGCGGCGGGTGCGAAGGCCTTGCTGATCGAGCCGCCGGCGGAGAACAGGGCGATGTCCACATCCTTG
This sequence comes from Phycisphaeraceae bacterium, assembly GCA_965230305.1. Taxonomy (GTDB): domain Bacteria; phylum Planctomycetota; class Phycisphaerae; order Phycisphaerales; family Phycisphaeraceae. The sequence continues at coordinate 2,556,533 of OZ245998.1, forward strand.
AAGCTGTCGGGGGTCAGCTCTTGAACGGTGAGGTCCAGGCCCTTGAACTGCACGGTTTTCCCGGCCGAGCGTGCGCTGGCGAGCACGGTGAGGCGGTCGATGGGGAATTGGCGTTCGGCGAGGACCTGGAGGAACTCCTGGCCGACGGCACCGGTGGCCCCGGCGATGGCGACATGGAGGTTTTGGGTGGACACAGCGGGCTCCGTGATAGGGGGATAAGCGCGGAATGGCGCGAGCCGAGCAGTTTAACAGGGCGGCAGGCCAGGCGGAAAAGTGGCGTTCAGGGTTTCAGGTCGTCGGGCAGTTCGGGGGTGGCCCCGGGTTGGCCGGCGACGTAGGCGCCAACGCGGTTGGCGTGGTCGGCGATCTGCTGGAGGGGGTGGTTCAGCAGGCGGCCGAGGATGACGGCGGCGGCGACGGAATCGCCGGCCCCGACCGGGGTGGCGTCCGGCAGAGGGTTGAAGTCTGCGGGCTGGCCGTCGACGGTTTCGTCGGCGGTGATGAGGCGGGTGCCCTGGGCGCCGCGGGTCAGGGCGATGAAGTCGAGCTGGTAGGTTTCGATCAGCTTGGCGGGCACCTCGCCGATGTCGGCCCGGAGGTGCAGCAGGCGGGCGATCTCGGGGAGCTCTTCGTCGCTGAGCTTGAGGGCGTTGGCCTGGGTGAGGGAGCGGTCGAGGATGTGGTGGAGCTCGTCGTCGAACGTGGTCGTGCGGAGGTTGACATCCAAGAGCTTGAGGGCCTGGGGGCAGCCGGCGAGGAAGCGGTGGATGGCGTTGCGGGTTTCGGCGGAGCGTTGGGCGAGCGTGCCGAAGCAGACGGCGGCGGTGCGGCGGGCCAGGGCATCGAGCTCGGTGTCGTATTGGAGCCAGTCCCAGGCAGCGTTCTGGGTGATGTCGTAAATCGGTGAGCCTTGGGCGTCTTGAGAGATGTACACCGTGCCGGTCGGCCGATCGGGGTCGGACTCGATGAAGCCGGTGTCGATGTCCCGTTTTTGCAACGACTGGAGGAGTTGCTGGCCGAGCTCGTCTTGGCCGATGCGTGAGACGACGACGCCTTGGACGGTCTGGGGTTGCCCGAGTTGATGGGCGTGGACCGCGACATTGAGCGGGGCGCCGCCGAGACGGGAGGCGTCGGGAAAGATGTCGAAGAGGGCTTCGCCGATCCCAACAACGGTAAAACGCTTAGACATGCCGAAAAGATATCAGGGGTTGAGTCTGGATTGGGTCAACAGAGGATTTAGAATGCGGAACATGAAGTACACACACGGACGGCGTGGCGGGAGCGGTTGGCTGCTTGGCTTGTGGGTGATCATGTTGGGGTGGCCGGGTGGGCCGGTTCAAGCACAACAGATCGGTCGGGGGTACATCGACGACTCGTTGGAAGCGGCGGGGTTGGTGCAGGAGATCGAGGGGCTGATCGATCGGCGGGACTGGGGCCGGGCGGCGGACGGGTGCCAATCGATCCTGGATCGGTACGGCGACAAGCTGTTGCCGATGAGCGAAGACCATTACTCGGATGCGTCGTTCTGGGTCCGCCGGGCGATGAGCCAGCACGCGGACCTGTGGGCGGCGTATGACCAGCGGTACCGGGACGCGGCGGAGCGTTCGTGGCGCGAGGCGCGGCGGCCTCTGGACCTGGCGGGGTTGGAGTCGGTGTACGCGCGGTACGGGTGGACGTCCTCGGGGCTGGGCGCGGGGCTGGACCTGGTCGCGGCTCGGTTTGAGCGGGGCGAGATGATCGGCGCCCGGCGGGTGTTGATCGACTTGTCCGCGCACCCGGCGTTGGCGGAGCGGCTGGACTGGGCCGAGCGGTATCACATGCTGGGTGCGGCGTTGGCGCGGGTGGCCGGCGATCCGGACGAAGCGGCGCGGCACGCGGGGGAGCTTGAGGTGATGGACGCCGATGCGGCGTTGGCGTGGGTGGCGGTGTATGGGCTTTCCCAGCCGCCGGGCACGCTGAGCGTGTCGGTGGAGCAGGTCGTGTCCGACGGGGAGTTGTGGTCGGTGTCGTTGGCCGGGGGTGAAACCGGGTTGGGCTGGCAGGCGACAGCGGACCGGGTGCTGAGTCGGCCGGAGCAGACGACGCCGAAGTACGCACCGGTGGCGTGGGGGAGTTTGCTGCTGGTGAACCGTGGGGACGGGGTGACGGCATTGGACCGGTACAGCGGCCGGGTGCGCTGGGCGTATCGCTGGGCGCACGCGGAGCGGGAGGAAAGGCAGCGCGGCCGAGTGGTGGAAGCGCAGAGCTGGCCCCGAACGGTGGCGGTGGAAAGCGGCGGGGATGGCGCAGCGGTGTATGCGTGTCTGGGGACGCATTGGCAGAACTCGGGGCGTTCGATGACCCGGCCGATGACGCTGGTGCGTCTGGATGCAGAGACGGGCGAGCCGACCTGGACGCTCGAGCCTCGGGACATTGATGAGTCGCTGCGTTCGGCGTCGTTTGATAGTGCGCCGGTGGTGCTGGGGGGGCGGGTGTTCGTGCTCGTGACCGAGCGGGCGCATCAGCAGGCGACGACGTGGGTGCAGGCGATTGATGGTGCGACGGGCGAGCCGTTGTGGCGGCGGTTTTTGGTGACAATGGGGATGGGGTGGAACCAGCTGCGCAACCCGGTGTTCGGCTGGGTGGGGGTGCAGGACGGGGCGTTGTACGCGACGAACGGCCTGGGGTATGTCGCGCGTTTCGAACCCGAGACGGGGGCGGTGCGTTGGTTGCGTCGGGTCGAGCGGACGCCGGCGGAGGGGATGGCCAACGACCCCCGGCACCGCCGCGCGTTCGCGGAGGCCGAGGTGACGCCGGTGACGCCGGTGTTGCTGGCTGGGGGGGTGTTGTACCCGCCGACGAGTGTGCTGGATGCGGCGGTGTTGTTGTCGGGGGAGACCGGGGACACGGTCGGGACGGTGACGTTGGCGACACGGTTTACGACGATGCCTCAGTTGGTTTCGGCCGACGGGGACTTGGTGGTGATCGGCCAGCAGGCGCGTTGCTTTGACGGCCGGACGCTGCAGCCGCGGTGGTCCCGCCCGATCCACGGGGACACGGCGACGCTGCGGGCGGCGTCTGCGGGGCGGACGCTGACGCTGATGGATGACCTTGCGTTGGTGCAGGTGGACCTGGATGACCCGGCGAGCTCGCCTAAGGAAGTCGTGCTCGATGGGCACGGGCACCTGTTCTGGGCGGGCGACACGCTGGTGCGTTTGGACCAGGATTCGTTGTCGGTGTACGCGCCGTTTGTGTCGGCGCGTTCGCACTTGCTGGACATGGCGGAGCTTCGGCCGGAGGACCCGGCGGTGGGCTTGTCGCTGATCGCGCTGGGGCGTTCGCGTGGGAACGCGGAGGCGGTGCAGGAAGGGGCTTCGCTGGCGCTGGCGGCGTTGGAGATGACCGATGAAGGGTTTGAAGAAGGGCAGGCGGGGTACTCGTCGTTTGTGGAATTGATCAGCGTGGTGCGGGATGAGCCGCTGTTGGGGTTGGCGGAACGTGAAGCGTTGTTGGAGGGGTTGGCGTTGATGGCCGAGACGCCGGCGTTGCGGGTGATGCACCAGATCGCCACGGGCCGGGTGTACGTGGACGCCGGGCGGCTGTCCGAAGCGGTGGCGCTGCTGCAGGGGATCGTGTCGGATGAGCAGTTGTCGGTTGCGCCGATGCCGCAGCCGCCGGCGTGGCGGACCGCGGGGCAGGCGGCGCGGATGGAGTTGGAGCGGCTGTTTGAGCAGTCGGGTGAGGCGGTGGACCCGGCGGTGTGGGCGGAACGTGAGATGGCGGCGGAAGCGGAGCTGGCGCAGATCACTTCGGGGGTGGCGGCGGTGGAGATGCCGGCCTTGCAGCGTGTGGTGGACCGGCATCCGGGCACGCGGGCCGAGGCGACGGCCCGGCTTCGGCTGGCGGCGTGGCAAATGGAACAAGGGCAGCTTGATAGGGCGGCGGCGGTCTTGCGCCTGGCGTATGAACGCGCGCCGGATGCGGCGGCTCGGGCGGACGCGGCGGCGGCGCTGGCGGCGGTGCTGGTGCAGGCGGACCGGCCCCGGGCGTTGTCGGCTTTTGCTGAGCGTGCAGCAGCCGAGGGGGTTGTCGTGGATTGGCCCGTTTATCAGCCAGCCGAGTCGCGCGAGGGATGGCGCGTCTCCGATGCGATCTGGCAACGGGGACGCTGGGGTGAGAACGCCAACGTGGTGGACGCGGGAACGGGGCGTCTGATCGCGCGCGTTGAAGACTGGCGTGCGATGTCTTCGTCGTGGATGTGGTCGCCGGAGCATGGCTTGCTGCGTCACCTGGGCTCGGGGGAGGGTGCGAACAGAACGCATGTTGATTTGCGTGATTTGTTGGCGCGGGTGCTGCGGTCGTCGGACCCGACGGGGGCGGCGGCGGAGCGGGCGCACTACATCGCGGCGCTGCGTGCCCGGGAGATGTCACAGGCACGGACGCCTTTGCAGACACGGGGGGATTGGCTGGCGGCGACCGGCGCGGGCGGGCTGACGGTGGTGGCGGACCGCGCGGGCCGGGTAATGGCGTTGGACGGGCAGACGGGTTTGCCGATCTGGGGCATGGCGGTGCCGATCGATGAGTTGGGTTGGCTGGAGGTTGGGGAGCGCTGGGTGTTGGCGGTGGGGATGACCGGCCGGGGCACGAGCGCCGCGGCCGGCGCGGTGGCGGTGATGGACCGGTGGACCGGGCAGATGCGTGAAGCGCCGATCCAGACGACCCACGGGCCGTTGTACTGGGCCGGGTTGGCGGGTGCTGAGCACATGGTGGTGGTCACGCAGGCGACGTTGACGGTGTACCGCTTGGCGGACCAGGCGATGGTTTGGCAGGAGGAGCTGACGCGCTGGGCGCCGTCGGGCGGCGTGATGCAGGGGGTCGCCTGGGCGGGGCCGGAGCTGGTGATGGTGCACCAGTACTCGGCCGCGCAGGGGCACGGGCTGTATGTGTATGACACGCTGACGGGGGAGTCGCGAGGGCGTGTGCCTTTGGGCGGGCCCGCGGAGCAGCTTTCGCCGGCGGTGGTGGCGACGCCTCGACATCAGGTGGCGTTGACGACTGGCGGGGCAGTCGCGCTGGACCGGCGGGGGCAGGAAACCTGGCGGGTGGAGTTGCCGGGGCGCACCTGGCTGGGGCAGGCGGCATTGCACCGGGATGGCCGCGTGCTGCTGGTGGGGGTGGACTTTGACCCGTCGGGGCAGACGACGGCCCACGGCCGGGTGATCGTGATCGATGACGCCACCGGCCGGATCATCGGCGACACGCGGTGGACCATCCTCGAACTCCCCGAGGCGTGGGGCGAGGCCTGGGACGTGGCCTGGACCGAGGCGGGCCTGCAGATCGTCATGAGCGACCGCACGGTGACGCTGACGCCCGAATTCGAATGAGACGATCGGCGGGATCGCCTATCATGCAGCGTTCTTCCCACCCCCCGGACCTGTTGGTCCCCCGCCCGGAGCGAGAACGCTATGACGACAACGACCCCCGCCGCACGCCTGACCGACGTGGACCCCGCGATCGCCGCCCTGATCCAAGAGGAAGCCGGCCGCCAGGAGTCCACGCTGGAGATGATCGCCAGCGAGAACCACACGTCTCATGCGGTGATGGAAGCGGTCGGCTCCTGCCTGACCAACAAGTACTGTGAGGGCTACCCTCAGAAGCGGTACTACTCGGGCTGCGAGTACTACGACGAAGTCGAGAAGCTCGCGATCGATCGGGCCTGCGAGCTGTTTGGCTGCAGCTACGCCAACGTGCAGCCGCACTCGGGCGCGTCGGCGAACCTGGCCGTACAGTTCGCGTTGTTCGAGCCCGGCGACACGTTCGCCGCCATCGAGCTCTCCGAGGGCGGGCACCTGACCCACGGCAGCCCGGTCAACCTCTCGGGCAAGTGGCTTAAGCCCGTCACCTACAAGCTCATCGAAGACGAGTCCGACCCCAACTACGGCGCGATCGACATGGCGTCGGTCGAGGCGGTGGTCGCCGAGCACAAGCCCAAGCTGATCATGTGCGGGTACTCGGCCCACTCGAAGATCATCGACTTCGCCGCCTTCCGCGCGATCGCGGACAAGCACGGCTGCCTGTTGTGGGCCGACATCGCCCACATCGCCGGCCTGGTCGCGGGTGGCGCGCACCCCTCGCCGTTCCCGCACTGCCATGTCGTGACGACGACCACGCACAAGACCCTGCGCGGGCCGCGCGGCGGGCTGATTCTTTGCAATGACGAGGAGCTTGGCAAGAAATTCAACCGCGCGGTGTTCCCCGGCACGCAGGGCGGGCCGTTGATGCACGTCGTCGCCGGCAAGGCGGTGTGCTTCGGCGAAGCACTGAAGCCCGAGTTCAAAGACTACGCCGCGCAGGTCGTCGCCAACGCCAAGGCCCTGGCCGAGCTCTTGAAGGGCAAGGGCTACAAGCTCGCCGCCAACGGGACGGAGAACCACCTGCTGCTGATCGACCTCCGCCCGACCGACGCCGAGCTCACCGGCAAGATGGCCGCCCTCTGGCTGGAGCAGGCGGGGATCATCACCAACATGAACACGGTGCCCAAGGAAACCCGCAGCCCGTTCCAGACCTCGGGGATTCGTTTGGGCACCCCGGCCCTGACGACGCGCGGCCTCAAGGAAGCCGACATGCAGGCCGTCGCCGAGCTGATCGACCGCACGCTGACCAGCAAGGGCGACGAAGCCACGATCGCCGCGGTCCGCGAGGACGTGCGGGCTCTGAGCGCCCGGTTCCCGATGCCGCATTGAGGTGTTCGTGCTCAAGAACGTGACACGATGGCCGAGCAAAGTCCATGCTCGATTCGCCGGGGTTCACATGCTCGCGGCAAGTTGCGATGAATCATTGATCTGGCGGCATCGCCGCGGTACCTTCCAAGGTACGCATGGGGCGTAACCCGGGCGGTATCCGCAGGCTTGGGATGATCCTGCAATGGAGCACGCCAAATCGCGTGCTCAATGGGACCATTCAATCAACTGTTAGTATGCAATTGGGACAAGCGATCTCGTTATGCCTCCAGAGTGATGAGCCCGCGTCCAATCTCGCTGGGGTCACAGTTTTTCTTACTGTTTATGCGGGGACGAAGAACCCTTATTGCATCGTGTTTCCGCCGACTGACCGAAGGGGAAAAACTTCGCTATCTCGCGCTGATTTTGAGCAACAGTTTGAGCGTCATCGGTCCATGGCACTTATGGATCACAATGGAACTTTGGTCTCAGCATCTCAGCATGTAAAGATCAAATTGCGGAATTCGTCTTACACGGTTCGTAAAACAAAACAGCTTCTCGAATTGCCGATCGATTCCGTGTTGCATGTTCCAGTACGCCGCGTGCTAACCACCGACCGCAGTTGGCCGGCGACGCCAGCGATATGATGTGGTTGTCGGTTTGGAGCCTGCTCTCCGCGGGCGGCCGGCAACTGAGCCTTTTACGTTAGGCAGTCAGGGGGCTCATGAAGTACATATCAGCCACTATCTCATTTTTGGTTGTATTCGCGATCGCTTTTGTTCTAGGCGGGTGGTTCTTGATGCCACATTTACCGCCTGTTCCCGATCGTCCGATCTCCGCGTTTGAAGGAGAATATTGGATCACCAACTGGGCAGGTGCTTTGCTGGGATTGATCTTGGGTGGCTTGTCCGCCAGGTCCGTGCTAAGAAAGAATCGCGAGTCTTCGGGGGCCGCCTAACCACCGGCTGCAGTTGACCGGCGACGCCCGCGATATGATGGTGTTGTTGGTTTGTAGCTTGCATTGCGCGGGCGGCCGGCAACTGAGCCTTTTGCGTTACGTGCCACTTGAACATTAGGGACTACCTCAATATTGGGCTCAAATTGCTGGGCGTCTACTTTGCTGTACTTGGCCTTGCGATTGCTGCAGTCACAATTCTCAACTTCGTTATCCAGAATGTACAAGCAGCTTTTCAACAGGGCGATGTGTTTTATTACTCCGAAGGGCCTGTTATTAGTTTGATCAGTGCAGCTCAACCGATTGCCTACATGGTTTGTGCTTTCGTACTTGCCCGAAAAACCGAGTGGTGCCTGAAACTCATCGGCTACCCACCAGAAGGCACCTAATCACCGGCTGCAGTTGACCGGCTGCGCCCGCGATATGATGTGGTTGTCGGTTTGGAGCCCCGGGGGTCCGCGGGCGGCCGGCAACTGAGCCTTTTTCGTTAGGCCCCTCAGAGGAAACCGATGACGACACGCGATATCGCAGGGTTCTTCCTCATCCCGCTTGTTCTGCTCGTTGCAGCAGGTGTGATCAACGCACTTTCGCTCTGGAGCTTTCTCGGCAACTTCTCCGTTCCTTGGTTCTGCACGGCTCTTGCTATCGCAGTTCTGATCGTTGGTGCGACGTGCTTGCTTCTCCAGTGTCCCCCTTCGGCTGTTCCGACTCGTCACGCGGTGTTTATAGTTGCCGCGGTCTTGCTTATCATCGGAATCGGCTTCGTCGTCGATGTTTTCGCGTATGCCGAACCCGCTGATTGGCTAGCCAGCGTTGGCGAGTGGGTCGGTTTCGCGGTCATCCTGGTCGGTGCATTCTGGTTACCCCGGCTCCGCGTCCCAGCGTCCGGCCCCTAACCACCGGCTGCAGTTGGCCGTCTGTGCCCGCGATATGATGTGGTTGTCGGTTTGGAGCTTGCATTCCGCGGGCGGCTGGCGACTGAGACTTTTACGTTAGGTGCCAAGTATGGCCAAGGGGCAAACTGTGGACGTCCAAGGCCGAAGGGTTGTTTGTCCACTATGTGGTCACGATACGTTTCGAACGAAGAAATTCTACGCGTCTGGATCGCTATCTCAGTTATTCGATGTCGAAGGTTTATTCGGCCGTGAAGGGGTTATGTTGATCTGCGAAAAGTGCAGCTACATACAACACTTTGCGGACGCTAACGCGATTAATTCACAGGACGCACCAGGCACCTAACCAGCGGCTGCAGTTGACCGGCGACGCCCGCGAGTAGAATGTTGTTGTCGGTTTGGTGCCTGCTCCCGCGGGCGGCCGGCAACTGAGCCTTTTTCGTTATGCGGCAGCTCACCCTAGACGATTACGAAAAGTTCGTCGCCTCCAAAGACGTCGCTGCGGTTCACTTCGACGCTTCTTGGGATGTCGGTCATCGGCCCGGCGTTCAACGTCGTATGCTGGAGGCCCACGCGGCGTTTGGGGATCGGGTGAGTTTTGCCGAGGTCGACATTGATGCCGAGGTCGATCTTGCGAAGTCTCTACCAATCGGTAATGTGCCCACAGTGGCCTATTACGTCGATGGCGTGCTAATCGCCGCTCTTATCGGCGCGAATCAGAATGTGAAAGAGCGTGTCGCTCGACTGCTTCGCGGTGAATCCATCGGATACAAAGATGGCACCGATGCCGCATAACCACCGGCTGCAGTTGACCGGCGACGCCCGCGGTATGATGTGGTTGTCGGTTTGAAGCCCGCTCTCCGCGGGCGACTGGCGACTGGCGACTGAGCCTTTTACGTTAGGGGGACGATGCGACGACGGTTGTTGATTCTCGCGGTTTTTATCTCGACGGTTTGCGCATTAACCTCGGGATGGGCGTTCTACCGCACGCAATACATCGTGGACATCAACACGAACGCTACGTTTCCCCACCCTGACGCGATTCTCTTGAGCCTTGAGGAATGGCTCGACCACCGCAATCCGCTGCCTCCGGAATACATCAAGATGCACGGTGAATGGCCCCGCCTGTCGGGGTACTTTTTTATCGCATTTTTACTTGCTATAGGCGCAATGCTTTTGTCGTCCGGTTTGCTCTGGATACGCCCCCTAACCAGGCGTTGCAGTTGACCTGCGACGCACGCGGCCGGCCGGTTATACTGAGCATCGAACGTCCTGCCCCGCGTGCGGCAGGCAACTGAACGCTTCTTCGTTAGCTGACCATGCCGTCCTCGACTGATGCTGAACATCTACGCTCCTATCTACTGGGTTGTTGCTCAGTACGGGATGCTGAATCGCATATCGAAGTCGCATCATGGCAGCCTCAACTTCGCCGCCACTGGGAGCGTTTCGTTGCGAAGCTTGAAGAAGGTGATCAGTTCTGGCACTTCCGCGATATCCGTGGCCCTCGCGATGGCATCGAGGGATACGCCATTGAACGACAGGGCGTACTTTGTGATGCGTTTGTGGCAATCCATTACTAGCCAGCTAACCACCGGCCGCAGTTGACCGGCTGCGCCCGCGATTGATAATGGTGTAGTCGGTTTAGAGCCTGCGTTCCGCGGGCGGCTGGCAACTGAGCCTTTTACGTTATATGCAAGTGGAACACTCACCATTACTGAATGAGTTCATCTCGTTCTGGATCGAGACCCGCGTAGATGGCTCGCATCGATTTGACACATTTATCGACTTTCTTCGACGCGAATGGTACATCTGCCGCGCTAATGAGAATTCAATCCTCGTACGAGGTCAATTTGAAGCATCCTTGTCCGATGAAGCTGTAGTGCAATTCGTAAAAGACCGGGTCGATGAGTCGCTTGCTACCGAGTGCATATAACCCCCGGCTGCAGTTGACCGGCTGCGCCCACGTTATGATGGTGTTGTCGGTTTGGAGCCTGCTCTCCGCGGGCGGCCGGCAACTGAGCCTTTTACGTTAGGCCTCTTCATGCCAGCGACTGAAGCCGATGTACGCGCCCTGCATCGGTACCTAATTTGGTCGCTTAACATGAGAGATCATTTCCACAACACTGTTGAGGAACAGGGCGAGCCCCCGGGCAGTGGTAACCCAAATAAATGGCTTATAAAGCCCTTCATGTACGTTTCGCTACGTTTTGCTCTGCTATATGCAGTCGTTGAAGGTTACCGCGAATTGCAGCTATCTGACTCGGCAGTCGAGTTGCTTTTGCAATCTCAACACATCGACCTACTGCGACGCTTTCGTAACGGAGCGTTCCACTATCAGCGTGATTATTTTGATCCTCGGTTCCGGAATTTCTTGACAGAACCCGCGATTAAATGGGCTGAGGAGCTTGAATCAGCACTCAGCTCGTATTTTCTTCGCTGGTATGAATCAAAGGGTCTACGAGTTGTGATCGTTGAGGACGGAAAGGCCTAACCACCGGCTGCAGTTGACCGGCTGCGCCCGCGATATGATGGTGTTATCGGTTTGGAGCCTGCTCTCCGCGGGCGGCCGGCAACTGAGCCTGTTACGTTAGGCAGCATGGCTACTGAGCTATTGAAGATCGAGGATCGCTTCACAATTAAAGGTCGTGGCGTCGTTCTTCTGCCTGATTTTGAAGTGCCAGATAAGTGGGAAAATCAGGACGCAGAAATATTCGTTGTCACACCCAGCGGTGCCGAGTATTCAACGACTGCACAGTTCTATCTCACGCATTTCAACATCTCAGATCCTTCAATCCCGAGTGATCGCCGATGGCGTATCGTGGTCATGGTCACTGACCGGACCAAAGATGATTTACCTGTTGGAAGCGTCGTATCCACCTCAGACAGTTTGGTGGCTACTCTTTTGCCAGGAAGTGCTGCCTAACCAATTGCTGCAGTTGACCGGCTGCGGCCGCGATATGATGGGGTTGTCGGTTTAGAGCCTGCATTCAGCGGGCGGCTGGCGACTGAGCCTTTTACGTTAGGCAGAATCCGTGAACCAACCGCTAGACCTAGACAGCTCTCGGTGGTGTGAGCTGCGGCATGCCTATGGCTCTGCTGCCGATATCCCCGATCTCCTTCGGTCGGTGCAGCGCGACGCTGGCCCCAAGCGCGATTGGCAAGCGGATCCCTGGTTATCGCTCTGGTCTGCGCTCTGTCATCAGGGGGACGTCTATTCTGCGTCGTTCGCCGCTATGCCGCACCTACTTCACGTAGGCTTGGCGATGGATGTGACTGGTGCACCCAGCTTTCTGTTGATGCCGACTGCGGTGGAGATCGCACGCGCCCGGCACGATGTCGAGGTCCCAGATGATCTTGTTGCGGCGTATCGCTGGTCACTCGCCCAGCTACCTGACCTAGTCGCACGGCAAGCGCAGTACGAGTGGGATGTGGAGTTCGCGAGGGTTGCTGGCGCTGCGGTGGTTGTCGCAAAGGGCCAAGCGGAGCTCGCAGATGCGATCCTGGAACTTGATGCAGAGGCCATGGAGGCCCTCGCGGACTTTCGGCAACGCAACGGCTAGGATGCTCTGCCTAACTAGTCAATGAAGCTGACGACGCTGCGCGTCGCAGCTGATCGACGACAGACGTCACGCGAGCCAGCGTGCTTTTAACTTCACTTTTAGGCGTGTACAGCCCGCATCAGCGGTTCTGGTGCAGGGTTTATTTTGTGCGCACGCTGCATCAGGTGATCTGGTGCGGCGTGGATGTTGCGCATGGGCCGCACCAGAAAGCTTGATGCCGTGCTGGAGAGATGAAAACGTTGCATCAGAACACCTGATGCGGTGTTTCTGCGGCGTACAGCCTGCATCAGAAGGCCCGATGCAGGGTTGGAGACTTGCCCGCCTGGCATCAGAAGGGCTGGTGCCAGGTTGGGAGGATCGAAAGAGGTGGTTATGGGGCTTGGGTGCCTTTCCCCGGCGATCTGCGATTGCCGCTAAACGTCAGTACTCGCGGCGTTGGCGGGCGGTCGGAATGTTCAGCTGCTTGCGGTACTTGGCGATGGTGCGGCGGGCGATGTCGATGCCTTGCTTTTTCATCTCCTCGACCAGCGCGTCGTCGGACAGTGGCTTGGCTTTGTCCTCGGCGTCGATGACCTCCTTGAGCTTGGCCTGGACGGCGGTCCAGCTCATGGCTTCGCCGGCGGCGGACTCGGTGCCGCCGGAGAAGAACATGCGGAGTGGGTAGATGCCGCGGGGGGTCTGCATGTACTTGTCAGCGACGGCGCGGGAAACCGTGGCGACGTGGATGCCAAGTTGATCGGCGACGAGGGTCATGGGCAGGGGCTTGAGGGCCTGCTCGCCTTCTTCGAAGAAGCCTCGCTGGGCCTGGATGACGACGCCGATGACACGGAGGAGGGTGTTGGCGCGCTGCTCGATGGCGTCGATAAGCCAGCGGGCGTTGCGGAGGTGGGTGCCGACGAAGCGTTTGGTCTCTGCTTCGGTTTGCTTGTCTTTGAAGAGGTCTTCGTAGTCGGGGGAGACGCGGAGCGTGGGGATGCGGCCGGAGGTCAGGGTGACGTCGTAGCTGTCGGTGTCCTCGTCGTAGTCGATGATGGCGTCGGGGGTGATGGACTGTGGGGTGTCGTCGACGAGGGCCCGGCCGGGGTGTGGCTGGAACTGGCGGAGGGAGGTGATGGCGGCTTTGATCTGGTCGAGGTCCAGGCCGGTCTCGCGGGAGATTTTGGGGAGGCGGTTGTTCTCGATGTCCTTGAGGTGGTTGGCGACGAGGGTGCGGGGGGCGCGGAGGGGCTCGACGCGGTCGGGGTCGAGGCGGCCGGCGTTATCGATCTGGATGAGCAGGCAGTCTCGGAGGTCGCGGGCGCCGATGCCGGCGGGCTCGATCTCGTACTGGATGATCTCCAAAGCTTCTTCCAGGGCGTCGCGGGTGACGCCGTCGGGCGCTTGGGCGGCGAGCTCGTCGAGCGCGGTGCGGAGGTAGCCGTCGGCATCGACTTGGCCGAGGAGGTATCGGCCGGCTTCGTCGAGCTCGTCGCCGACTTCGAGTAGACGCCACTGGTCGAGGAGCTGTTCGTAGAGGGAAGCCCCGCGCGAGGCGGTGTTGGCCATCGCGTCGAGCTTGCGGTCGCGTTCGCCGGCGGATCGGCTGAGCTGACGTCGGGCGAAGCCCTCGGTGGTGTTGGCGGCCCAGGACTCGCCGTAGAGCTCCTGCATGTTGCTGAGGCGCTCGAAGTCGTCGGCGGCGGCGTTGGGCGCGGCGGTGTCATCGGTGACGACCAGCTCGCGCTGCATGTCACGGTCGTCGCGTTCGGCTTGGCGCTGCTCCTCGCCGCGCGATTCCCCGGCGTCGGTGATCTCCTGGATCTCGAGCGTGGGGTTGCTGACCAGCTCCTGCTCGATGCGTTCCTCCAGGGCGGCCTGGGCCATCTGGAGGATCTCCATGGACTGGATCATGCGCGGCGCCAGCTTCATCCGCTGGTCCATGCGCAGGTGTTGTCCGGTGTCGATCCGCATCAGGGGGGAGTCTCCGGGGAGCCGGTTTCCGGGGCGTGCGAAGGGGGGGTGGAGGCCGAGGGGGGAAAGTGGCATCCAATTTGCTTGCCCGGGTTTGTTGAATCATGGCACGGTTTTTGCGACAAGACAAATGCAAGTCCCGAAAACCTGTGGCGATGTGTAAAACTTTGGCGCGTGGGCGGGGGTCAGCGGCGGGCCTGGATGGCGTCGGAGAGGACCGCTTTGGAGACGGTCTGGAGGGTCGAGCCGCTGGGTACGCCGCGGGCCAGGCGGGTGACGTTGACGCCGGTGTCGGCGAGGGTTTCCTCGATGAGCATGGCGGTGCCGTCGCCTTCGAGGGTGGGGTTCAGCCCGAGGATGATCTCGCGGATCGGCTCGGTCTTCGCGCGCTGCACCAGGCGGTCGAGGGTGAGTTCACCCGGGCCCACGCCGTCGAGGGGCGCGAGCCGACCCATGAGCACGTGGTATCGGCCACGGTAGGCGCCGGTCTGCTCGATGCTGGCGACATCGGTGGGTTGTTCGACGACGAGGACGGTCGAGGCGTCCCGCTTGTCGTCAGCACAGATCGGGCAGGGATCAGTCTCGGAGACGTTGCCACAGATCGAGCAGACGACGAGGTCGGTCTTAAAGGCGCGGAGGGCGTCGGCGAGCTCGAGGACGTCGTCGGCGGGGCGCTTGAGCAGGTCGAATGCGATGCGCTCGGCGGAGCGGCGGCCGATGCCCGGGAGCTTGCCGAGCTGGTCGAGGAGGCGTTCGAAGGCGGAGGGGTTGGGCATGGCGGGCATGAAGGGTGAAGGGTGGGTGGGGTACAGTTTATGCTGTGGGTCCGGTTGTGGAGCTTTGCATGCACGACGATGACCATGTTTGTCTTTGTTTTCAGGTTTCCAAGCGGAAGGTCGTGAGCTATTGCAAGCGGGAGCGGCCGGCGGTCGCAAGCTTGATTTCTGAGTGCCTGGGGGCGGGGACGGGGTGTGGCTGGTGTGTGCCCTATTTGAAACGGCTGCATCAGCAGTGCGCCGACGGGGTGGACGAGCCGGACCTGCCGGTGAACCCGGAGACGTACGCGAAGAAGCGGAAGACGTACCGGCAGACGGGCGAGCGGGAAGGTGAGGCGACTGGCTCGGGAGAGGTGTGATGCTGAACGGCGCGGGTGTTGTGTGTTTGTGGTTTTGGCGTCCGAGGCACAAAAACAAAAAGCTCTTGACCAATTGAACTTATCAAGATAGAAGATTTCTATTCTGACTCCGTAGGACAATTGTTAGACCGCATGAATACACCGGCCATTGATAACCGTAGCAATCGCTTTGTGGCGTCATTCCAGATCGACGGTCTTTGCTCCGCACTTCGCCAACTGGTGCCGCATGGTTTGGAAGTCGGCCCCGCATCGCGTCAATTGCTTAAAAGTTTGAGAGACGCGTTTGTTGAGGCGGGTGATGGCTTCACTGTTAATCACATTCCAGAAATCACTGAAGATACTTCATCTGCTGATTTACTGGTCATCGCGGAGACTCTCCGCGTCACGATGATCGCATTTTTGACCCCCGAGGAAGTGGAAGAGAAGCGGTCATTTGGTTTTAACCGAGAGTCTTGAGTTGCTGTCTAACCACCGGCGGCAGTTGACCGGCGACTGAGCTTTTACCTGAGATCGTGTGCGAGAAGCTGGCGTTTGATCCGAGCCGCGACCGGGAGGGAGCGGTTTTTCAGGCGCAAGCGGTGGGGGGTGCAACCGCTCCCTTACGGTCGGCGGCTCGGATGAGGTTTCTTGTGCATGTGCACGTGCTTGGCGTGGGCGGGGCGGGGATGGCCAACGGTGGGGCCTGACCCGTTATCATGGGCGGCGTGACACAGCCACGTACTTTGATCATTCGGACGGCCGGGACGAACTGCGACGCCGAGCTGGCGCATGCGTTTGAGTTGGCTGGGGCCACGACACAGACGATCCATGTGAACCGGTTGATTGAGTCGCCGGGGCTGTTGGAGGGGTTTGAGCTGGTCGGGTTTCCCGGCGGGTTCAGCTTCGGGGATGACGTGGCGGCGGGGCGGATCTTTGCGAATCTTCTGAAGCATCGGCTGGAGGCGCCGATCCGCGCGGCGATCGGGCGGGGCGTGCCGATGATCGGGATCTGCAACGGGTTTCAGGTGTTGGTGAAGATGGGGCTCTTGCCGGACCCGGCGGGGGGGACGCAGCAGGCGACGCTGGCGGACAACGAGAGCGGGCGGTTTGTGGACCGGTGGTGCGGGATGGATGTGCCGACGCAGACGCAGTGCGTTTGGACCAAGGGGCTGGGGCGGTTTGATTTGCCGGTAGCGCACGGCGAGGGGCGGTTCACGGCCTCGGCGGAGGTGGTGGCGCGGCTGGAGCAGAACGGGCAGATCGCGGTGCGTTATGCCGAGGGCGAGAACCCCAACGGCTCGGTGAACGACATCGCGGGGGTCTGCGATCCGACGGGGCTGGTGCTGGGGCTGATGCCGCACCCCGAGCGGTTTGTGCATGCGACGCATCACCCGCAGTGGACCCGGCGGGCGGAGGCGACGGTGGAGGGCTTGGCGTTTTTCCAGAACGCGGTGGCGTACGTGAAGGATCGGGTCGCGGCGGGGGTGTGACGGCATGGGCGGCGGAAAGTGCAGGCGGCGCGTGAACCGGGGCGGTTTGGGGGCGTACACTTGGGGTGAAGATTTTGATTCTGCCTGTGAAGAACTGCATAGGAGCGATGTGATGCGTCAGCGTGTTTGGGTCCGCGGGGTGCTGGGTTTGATCGTGGTGGCTTGCCTGGGTTTGGCGCCGGGCGCGGTGGCTCAGCAGAACCAGGCGGCGCGTGAGTACGCCCGGGCGTTTCGGGGTGCGGAGCGGAGCGTTGAGAACGGCGACCACGAACGCGCTGCGGAGTTGTTTGCACGGGCGGCGGACGCGGCGAGCTTTATCGAAGACTCCGGCGACCGGCGGGCGACGGCGCTGGCCTTCCTGGCGTCGTCGTACATGGAGTTGGAGCGGTATGACGAGGCGAACGAAGCGATCGAAGAAGCCACGGAGATCGCGGAGTCCAACTACCGCCGACAGGCGCACCCGCTGGTGATCCTCTGCTACAAGACGCTGAGCGAACTGCAGGCTCAACAGGAAGACCTGGACGGGATGCTGGAGACGACGGACCGCTGGCTGACGCTGGTCCGGGACGCGGAGGGCGTCGGCTCGTCGTCTTTGCTTGAGCCCTTGACGATGCGGATGAGCGCGCTGCTGGCTGCGGAGCGGACCCAGGAGGGGCTGCTGGCGGCGAACGAGGCGCTGGGGTTGATCGAGAGCGGCGAGGTGGATGACGATTGGCAGGAGGCCTGGCTGCGCAGCCGGCGTGCGATGGCGCTGATGATGCGGATGCGGTACGACACCGCGGCGGAGGAGGCCGAGCTGGCCCAGGCGATGTATGCCGAGATGCTGGGGGCGGACCACCCGCTGGCGATCGATGCCAAGTGCGACTTGGCGCGGGCGGTGGGGGACGCCGGCCGGCTGACCGAAGCACAGGCGTTGCTGGAATCCGCGGTTGACGAGATGGCTGAGGCGGACCCGCAGGTGTTGGAACTGCTGGGCGAGACCACGGCGGATCGGCCCCGGCTGATGCTGGGGATGCTGATGTCGCAGTTGGGGGAGCATGAGGTCGGCGTGGCGTTGATCGAAGGGGTCCTGAAGCAGCGCGACGCGGAGGTCTCCAGCAGCTGGGCGCGGTGGTTGCTGGCGCGGGTGTATTTCCATGCTGGCGAGTTTGCGGCTTCGGCGGAGCAGATGGCGCTAGCGCTGGCGGAAGACCCGCAGGATGATTTTGCGGAGATGTGGCGTTACCTGGCGTTGATGCAGGCCGGCGAAACGGAAACAGCGCGGACGCAGTTGGCGACGTATGTCGCTGAGAGCCGGGACGCCGACGAGATCGCGGGCGGGGACTGGTCGATCCACCTGGTGAACTTCCTGCTGGGCGAGGTGGCCGAAGAGGCGTTGCTTGAGCAGGCGCAGGACGCGGACAAGGTCACGCAGCTGGAGCGGATGTGCGAGGCGTGGTTTTACATCGGTCAGGTGCACTGGATCAACGGCGAGACGGAAGCGGCGCGGGCAGCGTTTGCGGCGTCGGTGGAGACCGGCGTGACGCACTACATCGAGTACGACGCCAGCCGGTTGCTGCTGGGTGAGTGAGTCTTACGAGGCGGGTTGTTTGGGTCGACTGGACGCGGCGGTCGCGCAGGCGTGCGGGGTGTCGGTGCGGGTGGCCAAGGGGTGGATCACGCAGGGGCGGGTGCGGGTGGCGGGGCGGGTGGTGAAGGCCAAGGGCGCGGGCGTGCAGGCGGGGCAGGCGATCGTGGTGGATCGGCCGAGCGATGTGATTCTGGCTGAGCCCGGGGCGATGCCTGTGGTGTTGGCGGAAGGGGCTGGTTGGGTAGTGGTAGACAAGCCGGCGGGGCAGGCGGTGCACCCGTTGAAGCCGGAGGAGACGGGGACGGTACTCAACGGTGTGGCGGCGCGTTGGCCGGGGGTAAGGGGGGTGGGCGAAGGCGGGCTGGGCAGTGGGGTGGTGCATCGGCTGGACGTGCCCACCAGCGGGTGTCTGGCGGTCGCGACGGCGCAGGGGGCGTGGGATAGCTGGCGCGAGGCGTTTACGCAGGGCGGCGTGGAGAAGCGGTATGTCGCGCTGGTGCCGGCGGGGTTTGAACCTCGGGGCGCGCAGGCGATGTGGCTGAAGGTGACGCGGCATCGGCCGGCGCGGGTCGAGCCGGTGGTGGCGGAAACGCCGGGCGCGCGGGCGTGTCGGCTGACGGTGCTGACGGTGGAGCGGGAAGGGAATGTGGACCGCGTCGCGCTGCGGCTGGAGACGGGGTTCTTGCATCAGGTGCGAGCGATGTGCGCGGCGTGGGGCTCGCCGGTGATCGGGGACGTGGACTACGGGGGGCGCGCAGCGGAGCGGTTGATGCTGCATAGCGCGGGGCTGCGCTGCGAAGCGGTGGGATGTGATGTCGGGTCTGTGGTGCCGTTTTAGGCGGTGGGCTTAGTCGGCGCGTTGGGCGATGGAATCGAGGCTGGAGTTCTGGCCGGGACGCCGGGAGAGTTGGTCGCGTTCCTGCTGGGCGTCGGCGTCGTACCACTGCTGCCAGGAGGTGTAGCCGGCCCGGTAGGCGTCGGCGGGGTTGAGGACGCGGGCGGGCTGGGGCTGGCCGGTGACGGGATCGGTTTCGCCGGTGGTCACGCGGACGATCTCGCCGGTGAGGAAGGCTTCGCGGAAGGCGGCCTGGAGCTGGGTGAGATCGCTGGCTTGCGTGTTGGGGTTGGCCGGTGCCGCGGCGAGGGACTCCTGGACGACGGCACGGATGTCGTCGAGGCTCGGGCCGGTCTGGTCTTCCAGGGCGGAGAGGATCTGCCGCATGCGTTGCTCGTAGACCTCAAAAGGGAGCTCGTCGATCGCACGGAGGATGCGTTGAGACTGCAGGTCGTTGCCGGCCCCTGCGGGGGTGTCCAACGCGGCGAGCAGGGCTTCGCGGGTCTGGTTCAGGTCGGTGTCTTGTTCCTCGAGGCGTTCGAGGATGTCGATCAGGGTTTGGGCGATCCAGTCGTCGCTGGCGGCGTTGCCGTTGGCTGCGACGTTGCCCAGGTCTCGGCGGACCGAGGCGAGGGTTTCTTGTTGCTGTAGGACGCCGGCGAGTTCTTCCAGCAGTCCGGTGGTCTGGGATTGGTCGTTGCGGAGGCCTTCGACCTGGGCGACAAGCTGGTTGTAGGCCTGGGCGGGTGCGGCGGCGTCGGGGAGGACCCGGCGGAGTTCGTGCAACGAGGTGAGCACTTGGTCGAGGCTGGCGCGGCGGTTGGTGTCTTCGAGCTGTGCGTCGGAGAGTTGGACCTGCAGGCCGGCGATGGCGTCGGTGAGGGCGGACAGCGAGGCGAGCTGGTCTTCGGGGAGCGTGGACTGCAGGTTGGATACTGCTTCGCTGAGGCCGGCGAGACGCTCGCGGGTGACACGGTCGAGCGTAGCCTGCTCGAGGGCGGCCAGGGTTTGCTCGGAGCGGTCGTTGATCTGGCTGGCGAGGGTGTTGAGTTGGGTTTGCCAGGCGTCGCGTTCGTCCAGGCGGGCGAGGACGGCGGCGAGGGTCTGCTGGATCGCGTCGGTGTCGGGCTGGGCCTCGGCGAGCTGCTGGAGGTTCTCGTTGAGCGCAGCGGCGACGGCGGGGTCCGGCAGGGTGTTCAAGCGTTCCAAGGCCTGGGCGAGCATCTGACGGGTCGCGGCGTCGCGCTGGTCGATGGCCTGGTCGATCTGCTCGAGGGTCGGCAGGGCGTCCAGGCGGGCCAGGGCGTTGTCCAGACGCTGGGCGATCTCGGAGGTGTCGCCGGCCTGCGGGTCACGCTCGGCCAGGGTCGTGAGCTGGCCGCGGAGTTCGTCCAGGAGTTGAGCGTTGGCTTGTTGAGCCTGGGTGACTTCGGCGAGCTGACGGGAATAGTCGATCGTCGAGCCGGCAACGAGGGTCTGCACGTCGTTGCGGAGCTCGGAGAGGGCGGCTTCGAAAGCCAGGTCGCGGTTGGCCAGGGCGTTGTTGAACGTGTCGGGCGTGGCAAGTTGATCGAGCTTGGTGGACAGGCGGTTGAGGCCGGCGATCATCTGCGGCGAGGCATTGGGTTCAGCCTGGACGACGGTCTGAGTCTGGCTGAGGGTTTCGCGCAGGGCGGCGAGGTCTTCCTGGGTGGCCACGGTCGTCAGGCGATCGCTGAGCGCCAAGAGCGCGGGGGTGACGCGGGGTTGGTTGGCGATGTCCTGCCGGAGGTTGTCGACGGACTGCTCGATGGTTTGGAATTGCTCGAGCGTGGGCAAGAGGTCCAGGCGGGCCAAGAGGGTGTTGACCGGGACGGACTCGCCGTTGGGGTCGGCGGCATCGGCGAGGGCGGCGGTGAAGCCGGTGCGGAGCTCGGCGAGCGCGGCCTGGTGCTGCTGCATGAGCTGAAGCAGTTGGGCGTACTCGTTGCCTTGGCCGGGCGTCTGGTTGCCCAGGTCGCTTTGCATGATGGCGATCGCGGCGTTGAGCTCGGCGAGGTTTTCCAGGGTGGCGACGGTCGCGTCCAGCAGTTGGGTGTTCGGCGCGGTGTTGTTGAGCGCCAAGCGGACCTGCTGGGTGAGTTCGGACAGGTCAGCGGCGGGCCGGGTGAGGGTCTCAAACTGTTGGGGATCGATCTGGGCGATGACCGTGCCGTCGGGAGAGACGATGTTGCCCAGCGCGGTTTCGACCTGGCTCATGCGGCTGAGCGCGTCGGACTGGCCGCGGGTGAGGGTGTTGAACTGTTCGTCGTTGAGCCGGACGTCGCCGGTGGCGGACGCGGCGGGCTGCTGGGCGATGGAGTGTTCGAGCGCGTCGAGCTTGCCGCCGAGGTTGACGATGACGAAGGCCGAGGCGGCGACGGCGAGGATGGCGGCGGCGGCCCCGGCGCCGATGAGGACGTTGCGGTTCAAGCCGGTGCTCTTGGGCGCGAGGGGGTTGCCGACCAGAGCGAGGCGTTCGGCGTGGGCGGAGGTCAGCGAGGAGGCGACCATGACGGTGCGGCCGCACTGCAGGTAGTCGCCGTCGTCCAGCGGGGTTTTTTCGTCGATCTTGACATGGTTCCGGAATGTGCCGTGGGAAGAGCCGAGGTCTTCGGCGAACCACTGGCCGTTCTCGAAGGTGAGTTCGCAGTGCTTGCGGGAGGCTTTGCGGTCGTTGAGCCGGACGTCGTGGGCTTCCCGGCCGATGATGATCGGCTTGTCCTGGCTGACTTCGAAGATGACGCCTTTGTCCGGGCCCGAGCAAACGATGAGGATGAGCACGACGTAACCCCTTCGCGGGAAGAATGATTGGATTGGCTTCTGGATCAGCAAGCAGTCGTTCAGACGTCTCGTCGCAAGTCGGCCGAGCGGCGGGGGCCAGCCAAGGGCATGCGTTTCAAGACCTATAAGTTACTTGTCTGAAGCGCGTGCGACAAGACCCCAGCGGGGGGGTAAGCATGGTTTTATGCGGGTTTTGCGTGATTTTCAGGCTTTTATGGCGGTGAGGTAGGCCAGGTAATCCGATCGGCCGGCCAGATCGGGGTCGGGGACGAATTGCCCGGCCGGGGCGCGGGCGTCGTCGGACCATAGGGTGGGCTGTTCAAAGCCGGCGTCCCGGAGCAGGTCGATCAACTCGGGCGGGGTCCACAGGCGCCAGTCGTAGCGGAACGCGTTGTCCCGGCCGGGGAAGTGCAGGCGGCAGTCGATCCGCGCGGTGGTCGGGTCGTAGTGGCGTTGCTCCCAGACGTAGTCGTAGGGATCGAGGCTGGGGTCATCGGGCACCACGGTTCGGGACACACGGGTTGGCTGCATCGCGCCGGGTCCGCCGAAGAGGTCCATGACGAAGACCCCGCCGGGGCGGAGGCAGCGGCGGGTGTGGCGGAAGTACCGACGCATGGTGTCGGGCGTGTGGAAGATGAACGCCGAGAAGTTCAGCGCGAGGGTTGCTTCGACGCGCGGGCCCTGGAACTGCAGGACATCGGCTTCGACCAGGTGCAGGTCGTCGGCCCGGTCCATGAGGGGTTGTCGAGTGTTCCGGTCGGCCCAGCGGAGGGTCGGGCTGTGGTGGTCGACCGCCACAGCTTGGCGGTCGGGGTGGGACTGGACGAACGCGGCGGCGACGGCGGACGTGCCGGCGAAGTCCTCCCGCAGCAGCATCGGCGGCGGCTGGCGGTGGTGCTCCGCGGCGCGGTCGAGGAACGCGACCTCGGCCAGCGGGTGCTGCACGGCGTGGCGGTAGAGCAGGAGCTTGTGGGGTTGGCTGGGCATGGCGGTTGAAGCCAATGGGCGGTTGAAGCCAAAGAATAAAGCACGAAGCGCAGGCCTCGTGCTTTAGGACTTCCGGGGGATGAAATGAACCAGGCAGGATTCGAACCTGCGACCTTCGGCTCCGGAAACCGACGCTCTATCCAGCTGAGCTACTGGTCCGTGGGAACGAGGTAGTTTACGGTCCCCGCCCGGGTTCGTCGAACGTGGGCATGAAAGGGTTTCAGCTTTGCTCGGCTTGGGTCTGTTCCTGGCGGAACTCGTAGCGGAGTTGGCCGCAGGCAGCAGCGATGTCGCGGCCGCGGCTGGCGCGGATGTGGGTGTTGATGCCCCGGCGGGTTAAGCGTTCACGGAAATCGCGGACATCGGCATCGATCGGGCGCTCGAACGGCAGCCCATCGACCTCGTTGTAACGGATCAGGTTGATATTGGCCCGCAGCTTTTTGGCGACCGTCGCGAGCTCGTCGGCGTGCTCGGGCCGATCGTTGGTGTTGTGCATCAGCGTGTACTCGAGCGTGATCTCTCGGCCGGAGGCGTCGAAGTAGGACCGGCCGGCGTCGATGAGCTGTTCGATCGTGACGTACTCAGCCCAGGGGATCAGCTGACGGCGCAACTCGTCGTTGGGCGCGTGCAGGGAGATCGCGAGGGTGAACGGCAGGTCGAGTTTGCCCAGGCGTTTGATCTGGGCGGGCAGGCCGACGGTCGAGACGGTGATGCGGCGGGCGCTGATGCCCAAGCCCCAGTCGGCCGTCATGGTGTGCAGCGCTTGGACGACGGCGTTGTAGTTGGACAGGGGTTCGCCCATGCCCATGAACACAACGTTGGAGATCCGGCCGACGTCCGGGAGCTGGGCGAGCGACCAGACCTGCTCGATGATCTGGCCGGCGGTGAGGTTGGCGTCCAGTCCACCCAGGCCCGAAGCGCAGAACCGGCAGCCGACGGGGCAGCCGACCTGGCTGGAGACGCAGGCGGTCTTGCGGACCCGGCCGGTGGAGTGCTCGGGGTTGGAGGGGATCATGACACACTCGGTCTGCTCGTCGGAGTTCGAGAGCACCGGCAGGAGCGAGCCGTCGTTCGATCGGCTGTGCCAGTCCAGCAGGAGTTTTTGTGTGCCGTCGGTGGCGCGCTGGTGGCGGACGACCCGGGCGACGCGCATGCGGAGCTTGTCGCTCAGCAGGTTGCGGTCGGCCTGGGACAGGTTGGTCATCTGCTGGAAGTCATCGACCCCCTTGTCGTAGACCCACTCGATGATTTGCTTAGCGCGGAACCTGGGCATGCCCCACTGGACGACGAGCTCGGCCAGAGTGTCCGGCGTCTGGTCGAATAGGTGGGGGCGTTCGTCGGTGGGGGTGGCGTGCGTGGAGGCCATCGGGATATCGTACCCGCATGGAGCCCGGCCGCGGCGAGTTGAAAGGTGCGATGGACGAGCAGACGCGTCGGCTGTTTGACGCGGTGTTGGAGTCGGAGCTGTCGTATTTGCCCAAGGAGGTGTCGGGCTGGTTAGAGGTGGTGCCGGTGGTGGTAGATGATGAGCCCGAGCCGGCGTTGTTGCGTGAGCTTGGGATGGGTGTTGATGAGGACTTATGCGGGTTGCACTGGGGGGTGCCTCTGACGGAGCGGTCGGTGGAAGGCGGCGGCGAAGGGGTGGATGTGATTCGTTTGTTTCGCGGGCCGATCCTGCGTCTGGCGTGTGACGAGGTGGCTTGGGCGGCGGAAGCGGGGGAGACGCTGACGTTTGACGATGCGTTGGTGGGGCAGGTGCATATCACGCTGTTGCACGAGATCGGGCACCACTTTGGGTTGGATGAAGACGACTTGGATGCGCTGGGGTACGCATGAGGCGGGGGGTGGTCCGGGGCGTTAGGATGCGGATTAAACAGCCGGGCCGCCGACGGCTGCTTGAGAAGGTGCACCGCAACGATGTTGAAACTGGCCACGTTGTTAGAGAACCCCGGCGAGCCGCCGGCCGAGACGCGCTACCGGGACCCCAAGGAGCTGGCGGCGCTGGGCTACAACGGGGTTGTGTTGTACGAGACGACGGGGCTGTCGGGGGTGATGTCGCCGGACGCGGTGGCGGGCGAAGAGATGCGGCATTGGCTGCAGGGGTTGGTGGACCGGGTGGGTCAGACGGTGCGGCGGACGCTGGACGCGGGGCTTGGGGTGTACCTGGCGTTGGATGCGTTAGTGCTGGCCAGCGAGGTGGTGCGGGCGGAGTCCAAGTCGTTGTGCTGCGAGGGGCGGCCGGGGACGATCTGCCCGGGCAGTGATGAAGCGTTGGCGCGGATGACCGAATCGGTGGCGCACTGGCTGGATGTTTGGCCGGAGGCGGCGGGAGTGGTGGTGCGGGTGGGGGACCATGATGCGAGCCGGCTGCCTCACCTGACGGGCAACGATGTGTACACGCCCAAGTGTCCGCGGTGCAGCGCGCTGAGCCCGGCCGACCGGGTGGTGCGGATTGCGACCGCTTTGCACGACGCGGTGGTGACGAAGCGGAACCGTCGGCTGATCTTGCGGGCGTGGAACGTGCGGCCGGGGGGGATGCACGACACGCCGGGGCTGGCGGAGGAGATCGCGGAGCGGCTGCCCGGGAGCAAGGCGGACGATCGCCTGGTGCTGTCGTTCAAGGTGTCGCAGACAGACTTTTGGCGTTACCAGCCCTGGAACGCGGCAAGCCTTCGGTGCGGCGGTCGGCCTGTGATCTACGAGATGCAATGCCAGCGTGAGTACGAGGGCAAGGGTGGCGTGGTGAACTGGCAGGCGCCGTTGTGGCGGGACGGGCAGCCCGAGCGCGCGGACGTGAGCGCTGCCAAGGGGTTGGCTGAGGCGACCGAACAGGTGAACTTTGCGGGGCTTTGGGCGTGGGTTCGGGGCGGAGGCTGGGGCGGGCCGTTCGTGACGGACGAGTCCTGGATCGACGCGAACGTGTATGCGGTGCCCAAGCTGGCGGAGGACCCGTCGCTGGACCTGGATGCGTTGGCGGAGACGTGGGTGAAGGAGCGTCTGGGGGTGACTGAGAAGCGGATCGCGCCGCTGGTGGTGGAGGTTTTGAAGGCGTCGCCTGAGCTGGTTCGGCGGCTGTTTTATGTGGGGCCTTACGCCGAGGCGCGGCCTTCGCCTTGGCACCCGACAGGGGACTGGATCAAAGACGACCTGCTGGATGTTCGGGCGGCCGGGCGGATGCTGGGACGGCTGACGCCGGCGCAGTTGGATGCGGCGGTGGCGGAGAAGCGCCGCGGGGCGGAGCAGATTGCTGAACTGCGGGGGCGGCTGCAGAAAGTCATTGATGACCGTCGGCATGTCCGGCTGCTGCCTCTGCTGCACTCGATGCAGTACGCCGAGTCGTTGGCGGAGGCGCTGCGTGATTTGGTCGCGGGTTTGGCGGCGCACCGCCGATACCGCATGCACCGGGGTGCTGCGGAGGCCGACGCCGCGCGGCGGGCGCTCCTGGCAGCCCAATCGCACTGGAACCACCACACCCAGCGGCACAGCGCGTTGCCCGGTGCCGCCAGCGCGTTCCGTGAGAAGGGGTTCTGGGAGCAGACGCAGGACGTCTTGGCTGAAGTGTCGTAAGGCGGACTTTTGACCTTACGAGATTCGATTTGCTTTTATTTGCTGTCGTACCAGTCGTCGCCGATGCCGGCCTCGGCGGACAGGGGCACCTTGAGCTGCATCGCGTTTTCCATGGTCTGTGTCAGCACCGTGGCCATCGCCTGTGCTTCGGCATCCGGGGCTTCGCAGACCAGTTCGTCGTGGATCTGAAGCAGCATCGCCAGGGGCAGGTTGTCCTGCTCGACTTTGTGGTGCAGGTTGACCATGGCAAGCTTGATGAGGTCTGCGGCGGAGCCTTGCACGACGGAGTTGATCGCCAGGCGTTCGCCCAGCGCGCGTTGCTGGGGGTTCCGGGATTCGATCTGCGGGATCGCCCGGCGGCGGCCGAGGATAGTGGTGACGTAGCCCTTGGTTTTGGCCTCGTCGACGCAGCGGTCCAGGAAGGTGTTGATGCCGGGGAAGCGGGCTTTGTAGTCGTCGATGATCTGTTGGGCTTCGGAGTTGGAGACATCGCCTAGGCGGCGTGCCAGGCCGAAGGCGGTGATGCCGTAGACGATGCCGAAGTTGATCATCTTGGCGCTGTTGCGTTGTTCGCGGGATACGTCTTCCAGCGGCACGCCGTAGGTTTGCGCGGCGACGGCGGCGTGGATGTCCTGGCCGGCGTGGAAGGCGGCGATCAGGTGCTCGTCCTCGGCGAGGTGGGCGAGCATGCGGAGCTCGATCTGCGAGTAGTCGGCGGTCACAAGCTTGTGGCCTTGGGCGGCGGTAAACGCTTTACGGACGTCGCGGCCCAGGTCGGTGCGGATCGGGATGTTCTGCAGGTTCGGGTCGCTGCTGGACAGCCGGCCGGTCGCGGCCCCGGTCTGGTGGAACCGGCAGTGCACTCGGCCGTCGTCGGCGATCGCATCCTGCAAGGCTTTGAGGTACGTGCCGACGAGCTTGGTGAGTTGGCGGTACTCGAGGATCAGGCTCGGCACCTGCTTGGCGTCTTCGCTGATGCCGTCGGGCCAGTCTTGTTTTTCGCTGAGTTTTTCGAGGACCTCGCTGTCGGTGGAGTAGCCGGTCTTGGTTTTCTTAACCGGCGGCAGGCCGAGGGTTTCAAACAGCACGCCGGCGAGCTGCTTGGGGGAGTCGGGGTTGAAGTCGACGCCCGCCGCGTCGAGGACTTGTTGACGGAGTTGATCGATGCGCTTCTGAAGCTGCTCCTGCTGCTGGATCAGCGTGTCCCGGTGCACGGTGATGCCGCGGTCTTCCATGTCGGATAAGACCCGGACCAGCGGCATCTCGACGGTCTCGGCGAGGTCCTGGACGCCCATCGTCTTGAGCATCGGCGTGAGCAGGTGGTGCAGTTGCAGGGTGACGTCGGCGTCCTCGGCGGCGTAGGGGGTGATCGCCTCGAGGGGGATCTCGGCCATGGACTTTTGCTTCTTGCCACGTTCACGCTGGCCGATGAGCTGTTCGATCGGGATGGTGTTTCGGCCGAGCAACGCCAGCGCCAGGTCGTCCATCTTCAGGCCCGGCTGACCGGTGAGGAAGGCCGCGATCATGGTGTCCCGGAGTGGGCCCTGCATGCGGATGCCGACGTGCTTGAGGACCTGGTCGTCGTACTTGAGGTTGTGGGCGACTTTGGTGATCGCGGGGTCTTCGAGGATCGGCTGCAGGGCATCGACCACCTGCTGTTTGCTGAGGTGTTCGCCGGTGGGCAGGTGGGTGGGGATGTAGACGCCGTGGTTTTCGCGCCAGGCCAGGCAGATGCCGCAGAGGCCGGTTGCAGCGCCCAGGCCGTGGGTCTCGGTATCGACGCAGATAAGGGTTTGGGTTTTAAGGTCAGCAACAATATTGTCGAGTTGCTTGGGTGTCGTGATGGATTCGTAGGTGCAGCCGGGAGGCGTGGGGATGACCGGGCCGGCGTCGGATGCCGCATCGCTGGGCTGGGCGAACAAGCCGAAGGCGGGGGCGTCGGCGGGCGGGTCCGCTTGCTTGTGGGGCTCGGGCTTGGGGGTGTCAACTTTGAACACGCGCCGGGTATCGCTCTGGTAACGATTGAAGCCGAGCTGCTTGCAGATTTCGACAATCGCTTGGGGGTCCGGCGGGGCGAGGGTGACGTCCTCAACGGTCGTCGCCAGGTCCAAGTCGGTCTTGAGCGTGACGAGCTGGCGGACGAGGTCGAACTGCGGGGCTGCGGCCTCGATGTTTTCGCGGCGTTTGCCTTTGACTTGATCGATATTGGCAATCAAATTGTCGACGCTGCCGAATTCGGCAATCAGCTTGGCGGCGGTCTTGTCGCCGACGCCCTTGACGCCGGGGATGTTGTCGACGTTATCGCCGGTGAGGACCTGCAGGTCAACGACCTGCTCGGGGGTGACGCCTTTTTTCTCCATCAGGCCGGCGAGATCGAGCTCGGTGTCGGTGTGGATGTCAAAGAGCGTGACGTTCTCGGCCAGGCATTGCTGAAGGTCTTTGTCCTTGGAGACGAGGCGGACGCGTTGGAAGTCGGTTTTGAACCGCGCGGCGAGGGTGGCCATAACGTCGTCGGCTTCGGCACCGGGGACCTCGATCACCGGGATGTTGAAGAGCTCGCAGACCTCGAGCATGCGGGGGATCTGTGGCGGGAAGCTCTCTGGCGGGGCGTCGCGGGTGCCCTTGTACTCGGGGTAAAGTTCATGCCGAAAGGTATCGCCCTTGGGGTCGATGGCCATAGCGGCGTGGGTGGGCTTGAACTGCTCGTAGAGCTTCAGGAGCATGCCGGTGAAGGCGAAGGTGGCGTTGGTGGGCTCGCCGGTGACGGGGCTGGTCATGGGCTGACGGATGGCGAAGAAGGCGCGGAACATCTGCGCGTGGCCGTCGATCAGGTATAAGGTGTCGCCCGCGGTGGCGTTGTTTTTCGGCATGGGCCGGATTGTAGCGGCGCGGGTTGTTGGGGCCGGCTGGCCTTGTGACGAGAATCTGTGATCAGGAGTGCACGATGAACGAATGGACGAAGAGCTTGGCTGTGGTGTTGACGCTGGTGCTGTCGCTGGGTTGTTCGCCGGCGTCGCAGGACGCGGCGATGTTGTCCGATGAGGAATCGGGGGTGGCCCCCCCGACGCAGGCGGATGCGGATGCGGTGGCCGGGCTGAACCTGGTGGCGGAGATCGAGACCACGCGCGGGCTGATTCGGTTGGAGCTGTTTGCCGAGGATGCGCCGCTGACGGTGGCGAACTTCAAGAACCTGGCGGACGCGGGTTTCTACGACGGGATCGTGTTCCACCGGGTGATCCCGGACTTCATGGTGCAGACCGGCGATCCGACGGGGACCGGGCGCGGCGGGCCGGGCTACCGGTTTGACGATGAAGACAGCGCGATGCAGCTTCGGCATGACGGGCCGGGCGTCTTGTCGATGGCCAACGCCGGGCCGAATACCAACGGGAGCCAGTTCTTCATCACGCACGTCGCAACGCCTTGGTTGAACGGCGGGCACGCGGTGTTCGGCCGGGTGCTGGAAGGGCAGGACGTGGTGGACGCGATCCAGCAGGGCGACGTGATGACGTCGGTGCGGGTGGTGGAAGCGGACGCGGGCGCAGACGCAGAGTGATGCATGTGAAGCCCACGGCGTTTCGCCGTGGGCTTCTGCTTGCCAATCGAGCTTACCAGTCCAGCGGGCTGAGCCAGGTCTCACGGAGGGCGTCGAGCATGGCGTCCAGGAGTTGGCCGTCGCGCGCGGTGCGGGCGGTGAGGCGTTGGCGTTCGACGAAGTGGCCGACCTGGGCGAACGGGACGCCGGCGGCCTGCAGGGCGCGGATCGCGGCGTCGAGTTGGTCGGGGGCGACTTCGAGCAGGTACCGGCTGGGGGACTCGGCGAAGGCGGTGGTGATCGGGTCCAGCGGGGTGTTAGTGGGCACGGCATCGAGGTCGAGCTCCAGGCCGACGCGGCCGGCGAAGGCCATCTCGGCGGCGGCGACGAGCAGGCCGCCGTCCGAGCAGTCGTGGGCAGAGCGGACGTGGCCGGCGTGGATGATCGAGGCGACCGCCTGGGCTGTTTGGGGGCCTGCTTGGAGGTCGACGGTGGGGACGGACAGGTCGGCGTGGGCGGGGGTCAGGCCGCCCATCGCCAAGTGGCTGCCGCCGAGTTGGCCGGTGGTTTGGCCGACGATCAGCAGGGCGTTGCCCGCGGCTTTGGCGTCCATGGTCACGCAGCGTGTGGCGTTGTCGACGATCGCCAGCGCGGAGACGAGGAGGGTCGGCGGGATGGTGATGAGCTTGCCGTCTTCGGTGGTGAACTGGTTGGAGAGCGAGTCCTTGCCGGAGACGAACGGGGTGGCGTAGGCCAGGGCGCCGTCGTAGCAGGCCCAGGCGGCGCGGACGAGGCTGCCGAGTTGAGCGGGGTCGGTGCACTTGGGCCAGCAGAAGTTGTCGAGGATGGCGACCTGTTTGGGGTCGGCGCCGACGCAGACGGCGTTGCGCATGGCTTCGTCGATGGCGTGGAGGGTGGCCTGGTAGGAGTCGCCGTTGGTGGCGTGGCCGGCGGCGGTGGCTTTTTCGGAGAGGTGCGGGGCCATGCCACAGGACATGGCGATGGCTTTGGTGGAGTCGAGCTTGGGCCGGACGACGGCGGCATCGGACGGGCCGTCCTGCTCGGGGCCGACGAGGGGTTTGACGGTGCTGCCGCCTTGGACTTCGTGGTCGTACTGGCGGATGACCCAGTGTTTGGAAGCGATGTTGGGGTGGGCCAGGAGTTTGGTGAGGGCGGTGCCGAGGGTGGCGGGGGGTGCCGGCGAAGGCGTGACGCGGTCACCGGGCGTGGTGGACCACTTGGCTTCGCGGGTGGGATTTGGGATGCCGTCGTGCAGCAGGGGCATGGACAGTAGGCCGACCTGCGTGCCGCGGTAGGTCAGGCGGAGGGCGGGCTGTTCGTTTTCGGTCAGACCGAACTGCCCGAGGTCGCAGTAGGTGACGTCCTCGGCTTCGCAGAGGGCGCGGAGGGTGTCGCAGTTTTCGGCGGGGACGGCCAGGACCATGCGTTCCTGGGCTTCGGAGATCCATATCTCGGTGTAGCTCAGGCCGGGGTACTTCAGGGGGGCGGCGTCGAGCTGGACGTCGGCGCCGACTTTTTCACCCATCTCGCCAACGGCGGAAGAGAATCCGCCGGCGCCGCAGTCGGTGATGGCGCTGAAGAGGCAGCCCTGCTGATGGTCGCGGGCCTGGATGAGGACGTCCAGGACTTTCTTCTGGGTGATGGCGTTGCCGATCTGCACGGCGTGGGCGAACTCGTCGGCGTGGGTGTCGGTGAGTTCGTCTGAGCTGAAGGTGGCGCCGTGGATGCCGTCGCGGCCGGTGGCACCGCCCAGAGCGATGATGCGGTCGCCGGGGCGGGCGTCGCCGAAGCATTTGTCCAGCGGGATCAGGCCGATGCAGCCGGCGAAGACGAGGGGGTTGGCGACGAAGTCGTCGTGGAAGTAGACCCCGCCGTTGACGGTGGGGATGCCCATGCGGTTGCCGTAGTCGCGGACGCCGGCGACGACTTGTTCGAGAGTGCGTCGGGGGTGGATGACGCCTTGAGGCAAGGGGTTTTCGTCGTTCCAGTTCTCGGGAAAGGCGACGCAGAAGGTGTCGGTGTTGGCGATGGGTTTGGCCATGAGGCCGGTGCCCATGATGTCGCGGATGCACCCGCCGATACCGGTGGCGGCCCCGCCGTAGGGCTCGATGGCGGAGGGGTGGTTGTGGGTTTCGACTTTGATGCAGACGCCGTGGGTGTCGTCGAACTTGACGATGCCGGCGTTGTCGTCGAAGACGGAGACGAGCCAGTCGTCGTGGGGGGCTTGTTCTTTGAGCTTGAAGGTCGCGGCGGCGACGGTGGCTTTGAGCAGGTTGTGGATGGTGACGCCGTCGTCTTCGTTCGCGTGGTGCGGGCGTTCGCCGTGGGGGCATTCGGGGACGTCGCCGGTGTAGCGGACGGTTGCCTTGAGGGTTTTGTGGACGCAGTGCTCGGACCAGGTCTGGGCGAGGGTTTCCAGCTCGATGTCGGTGGGCTCGCGGCCGGCGTCCTGGTAGTACGCCTGGATGGCGCGCATCTCGTTGAGGTCCAGGAACAGGTGCCCGTCGCGTGAGAGCGTGAGCAGCTCGTCGTCGGACAGGTTGCGGATATCGACGTGGGCGAGGTGGAGCTCGTAGCGGTGCCCGTGGGCAAAGGCGTCGGGGTGGAACGGCTGGGTGAGGGTGTCCTGTATGACGGGGTTGGCGCGGTGCTTTTCGGCCCAGGTTTTGAGGGCGTCGGGGTCAAGGTCGTTGCCGACGAAGTCGTAGCGGACGCCGGTGCGGACTTCGATGGGCTGGTCGGCCAGGCGGGGGAACATCTCGCGGATGGCGTCGGCGGTGGACTGCGCCACGGGGTCCATGACGCCCGGCTGGTAGTGGGTTTCGACGATGATGCCTTGGGCGTCGGCGACGCCTTGGGTCGCGGTCTGGTTGACCGGGTCTGCCAGGAGCTCGGCGCCGAGTTGATCGGCCTCGTCGGGGGTGAGGTCTGTTTCGATCAGGAACAGGCGGCGGGCGTGGACCGTCTGCAGGCCGGGGAAGGCCTGCTGGGCTTGGGCGAGGGTGTTGGCGGCGAGGGGGTCGATGTCGCCGGCCAGGTGGGCGACCTCGAAGCGGTGGATGGCGGTGGTGGTCATGGGGCAGAAGATACCGGGTGGAGCGTGACGGTGAGCGTCGCGGTCTGGTGGGGGAAGCTGTAGTACTCGTCGTCGGGGTACTGGGCGCGGTAGCCGGGCACGGCGGGCTGGCCGGTCCAGCGGAACGGGGAGGCGAACAGGGGCAGGTAGACGCAGCCTTGGTCGTCGGTGACGGGCTGAGTGAGGTGGAGGGTGAGGCTGGTATCCAGGTCGCTGCCGTGGACGCGGGGGATGGTGAACACGATGGGGCCGACGGGCGTTTGGGGGATGGGCTGGCCCTGCGGGTTTTGGTAGCGCAGGCGGACGGCTTTGGGCGCGTCGCGGAAGGCTTGGGTCAGGGTGTCGGTCGGGTCCTCGCCGAGGTGCTGCTGCCATTGAGCCAGCGCGTGGCGTTGCAGCCAGTGGTCGCCTTGGAAAGCGTCGGGCAAGGCGTCGAGCGTCGTGAGGTTGAGCAGGAGCGGGCGGAGCGTTTCCGCGATCGCGGCTTCGTCGTCGGTGGGTTGGTTATCGATCCCGGCGTAGACGTCTGGCTGGGGGGGCGTGAGGAAGCCGGACTTGTGGAGCGAGGTTTTCTTGGCCGAGCGGTCCGGCCAGCTTTGCCGCTGGGTGTAGTCCAGGGGGGTGACGGGGGGTTGGGTGGATTCGACCCAGCGGAGTGTGCCCCAGGTGAGCAGCGGGACGCCGGTGAAGAGGATGAGCGCGGAGACCAGCAGGACGCGCTTGCCCGAGGCGTGGGTGGGTTTGTTGATCGGTCGGTCGGGGGATTCGTTCACAGCACACCGTAGGCCGCCAAGTGCAGGCGGAGCTGGGGGACGGGGTCGCCATTCATTTTGATGAGCTCGGCCTGCCAGCCGGCGTCGCGGGCGCCGGCGACGTTCTCGGGGAGGTTGTCAAAGAAGAGGATCTGCTCGGGGGGGAGCCCGGCCTGCTGTTGGCAGTGCTGGTAGATCGCCGGGTCTGGCTTGCGCAGGCGGAGTTCTTGGCTGGCCCAGGGGAACTGCATGTCCAGCAGAGGGAGGTGGCGCGGGTCGTTGGGGTCGGTCATCGCAGCCCAGTGCATCGCGTTGGTGTTGGACAGGCAGCCGGTCTGGTGCGGGCCCTGCATGACTTGTTGGAGCAGGTCATGGATGCCGGGGTAGGGCAGACGGAGGAAGGCATCGCTGAGGCGGGTGACGTCTTCAGGCGACAGGCCCAGCGCGGGGGCGACGGCGTCGGTGAACCCGGTGTGGTCGGATTGGCCGACCTCGCTGGCGTGGATCGCCTGACGGATGGCTTGCTGCTGCGCGTCGTTGGGGACGTCCGGCGCCAGCGTGACGCCCGCGAGCTCGGCGGCGTGGTGCCAGCCGTCGGCGATGTCGATCAGGACGTGCCCGAGGTCGAAGACGACGAGTTGGATGGCGGCGTCGGGCATGGTTGATGCAGGGGCTAGTTGTTGCGGAACTCGATGCCCGCGAGGAGGACGGCGGCGGTGAGCCCGAGGCGGGGGTCCAGCCGGTGCTGGGTGTCGGGGCTGAGGTCGATGTGGGTTGAATCGTAAAAGGGGTAGTGCCGGTGTGCGTACTTTGCGACACAGTCCCCTTGGACGATGGCATGGTATTCGAATTTCTGAAAAGGCTTCCGTGTGGCCAGCCGGCCTCGGCGGACGTTTTTGAGGGTGTCGCAGACAAGCTTACCGCAGGGTTCGCCCGAGGCGTCAAAGATGTTCCACTCGGCGAGCAACAGGGCTTCGAGCGCGTTGCGTTGGAAGCCGCCGATCGGCTGTTGGGTTGCTTCGTCGGTGACCTGGTAGGTGCCGCTGATGCCGAAGAACGAGCCGGTGCGGACACGTAGGGCGAGCTGGCGTTTGGGTGGGGCGGTGGTATAGAGCCGGATCTCTTTGCTCATCCGGAACGCTCGGCTGCGGACCTGTGAGGTGAAGACGGGGTTGCCTTCAGGGTCTTTGAAGAGGTAGCTGCGGGCACCGAGTTTGAACGCGCGTCGGCGCAACGTGTAGGCGGGGTGGGCGTAGCGTTGCACAAGCGGATCGGATGGGGTCATGTCGCTTGTTCCGGGGGGCCGGTCAGTGACGGGTTTGGCCGTTACCCTGGCAGACCCACTTGCTGGTGGTGAGGTCGGCGGCGCCCATGGGGCCACGGGCGTGGAGCTTGTCGGTGGAGATGCCGATCTCTGCGCCCAGGCCGTACTGCCCGCCGTCGGAGAAGCGGGTCGAGCAGTTGACCATGACGTTGGCGGTGTCGACGGCCAGGGTGAAGCGTTGGGCGGCGTCGAGCGAGGCGGTAAGGATCGCGTCGGTGTGCCGGCTGCCGTGGCGGTTGATGTGGCTGACGGCTTCCTCGATCGAGTCGACGAACTTGACCGAGGCGGTGAGGCTGAGGTACTCGGTGCGGTAGTCCTCGGCGGTGGCGGGCTTGGTCTTGGAGTACAGCGACTGGGCGGTCTCGTCGCCGCGGAGCTCGACGCCCTGGTCGGCGAGCTCGCGGAGGATCTTGGCGGCGGTGCCTTCCTTGACCAACGCTTTGTGCAGGAGGAAGCACTCGGTGGCGTTGCAGACGCCGGTGCGTTGGGTCTTGGCGTTGACGCAGACTTCGATTGCCAGCTGGGGGTCGGCGTCGTGGTGGACGTAGGTGTGGCAGAGGCCGGTGTAGTGCTTGATGACGGGGATGCGGGATTGATCGACGACGGCGCGGATCAGCGACTCGCCGCCGCGGGGGATGCACAGGTCGATCTCGTCTTCCTTGGTAAGGAGCTGGGAGACGGCGGCCCGGTCGGTGGTGTTGATCAGGTGCACCGCGTCGCCGGGCAGGCCCGCGTCACGGAGCCCGGCGCGGACGGCCTCGGCCAGGGCCAAGTTGGAGCGCACGGCCTCTTTGCCGCCCCGGAGGATCGCGGCGTTGCCGGACTTCAGGCAGAGGGCGGCGGCATCGACGGTGACGTTCGGTCGGGACTCGAAGATGATCAGCACCACACCGATGGGCACGCGTTGCTTGGACAGGCGGATGCCGTTGGGCAGGGTCCGGCCTTCGAGGACCTGCCCGACCGGGTCGGGTTGGTCGGCGATCTGTCGGACGCTATCGGCGATGGATTGCAGACACTGATCGCTTAGCGCGAGGCGGTCGAGCATGGCGTCGGACAGCCCGTCGGCCTTGCCGGCCTTGAGGTCTTCGGCGTTGGCTTTCTGGATCGCCGGGGCGGTGGCGAGGATTGCGTCCGCAATCAGGCGGAGGGCCTCGTCACGCTGGGCGCCGGGGATGCTGAGCAGCTTCAGTGAGGCGGCGCGGGCGTTCTTGGCGACGTCGTCGATGTAAGCGGCGACATCGGCGGAGGCTTGGGCGGCCTGTTCGGGGGTTTGGGTAGCGGGGGTGGGCACTGCGGGTCCTTTCGTGAACCAAGCCGTGCATTTTAGCGGTTGAAGGCGGTACGGGGGGTCGCCGGTTGGCTTAGGGCATATCGCCCAGGTCGCCGTTGATCTGCCGAGGGGTGACCGTGATCTCCAGCGGGTAGGGCAGCGTCGGTTCGAGCACGGTGACGCCTTCGGGCAGGCGGATCGATTCGACGAGCCAGGAGGTTGGCCCCAGGACGCCGATCAGGGCTTCGTTGGTGATTTCCAACTCGGCGACGGGCAGGAACGTGCCCGCGCGGAGGCGGGCGATCTGGTCGGCGGGGCCTTGCACGGTGATGCCGCTGATGGTCGTGCCGGCCTCATCGGTGACCTGGATGTCGTACTGCTGGCTGACCGAAGGCGGCGCGACGACCCAGACACTCACCGGCTGAAGCTCGTACATCTCCAACTGGCTTCGGAGCGTGAAGCGGGCATTCACCGTGGGCTGCTCCAGTTCAGTCCACGTCGTCACGATGGCGTTGGGCAGCGTCAGCGGGAGGTCCGCCAGCGTCTGGGGCACGTCCGGATCGGCGCCTTCGACCGACTCGATCGTCGCGGTCAGGCTCAACTCATTCGCCTGCTCCGCCAGGCTGGCGGGCAGGGTGACCGACACGCGCCGTGGCTCGGCTTCGGGGGCGACACTGAACTCTGCGCCGGTCGGCGAGATGATCACCACCGGCAGCTCCACCTGCACCAAGGGCTCAGCGACGACCTGAACCTGCTCGGGTTCATAGCCTTCGAACTTCACGCTCAGTTGTGACAGGTCGGTGCCCTGCAAGGCGTCGGCCACATCGACCAGCCGAACATAATTGTCCGGGGCCAGGCCCGGGCGGACAGGGATTTCAAAGACCGTTTCACTGGCGAGTTGATTGAAGAGGATCGCGGTGCCCCGGGACGCCTGGTAGTCCACGCCGAGGGTGGCTTCGACCGGGCTGATTTTGAGGGTTTGGCCGCCCTCGCCGACAAACTTCAGCGTGACGCTCGTCTCGTGGGGCTCGAGCGTCTGCCCCTCGGCATACAGCCAGACCAGGACGGTGATGCTGGAGACGATCAGCCAGCTTTCGATCTTTTCCCAGGTGATCAGGCGTTTCATGACTGGGGGGTCTCCGCGGGGTCAGAGACCGGCTTCTTGGGTGGGTCCTGGTTGTCTTTGGACGCCCGTTCGGGTTTGGTGTCCAGCTCGACGTCGGTGGGCTCCAGGTCCATGACGACCTTGTTCATGCCTTTGGTCAGCAGAGAGCGGGTTTGTTCGATGGAGACGCCGCGGGTCAGGACGCCGCGTTCGGCGATGCTGATCAGGCCGGTCTCTTCGGAGACGACGAGGATCAGCGCGTCGGTTTCCTGGGATAAGCCGATGGCGGCGCGGTGGCGCGAGCCCAACTCGGCCTGGACGGTCTCGGCTTCTGCCAAGGGGAACTGCACGCCCGCCGCCAGCACCCGGTCGCCCCGGATGACAACGCCCAGGTCGTGCAGCGCGGTGTTCGGCCAGAAGATGGTTTCCAGCAGCTGGTGGCTGACTTCGGCATCGACGAGCGTGCCCTGCTCGACGACCCCGCGCAGGCCGACCTGCCTTTCGATGGCGACCAGCGCACCGATCTTCTTGCGGGACAGGTTTTCCAGCGCGGTGAGCAGTTCCTCGACGACCTTCGCCCGGCGGAGGCCGGTCTGCTTGTTGAAGAAGCGGGTCTCGCCCAGCCGGACCATGGCCCGGCGGAGCTCGGGCTGGAACACGATCACGAGCATGATCGTGGCGAACTGGAGGAAGTTGCTGTACAGGAAGTTCAGCCGCTCCAGCGCGTTGCCCTGCCCGAGGATCTGGACCAGCAAGGTTCCGGTAATCAGCAGCACCGCTACGCCTTTGATCGCCCAGGCGCCGCGTGTGCCGCGGACGAAGCGGTAGATGATGTAGACGACCGCCCAGATCACCGCCAACTCGGCGATCACCTCGAACGGCTCCTCCTGCAGGTAGCCCGAGACGCGATTGATCAGTTGTCGCAGCGGCTGGAGCATGGCAGTTCGGACGTGGCGAGGGGGGCTGGGGTTCCAAAGGCGCGTGGCCGCGCAATCACAAGTTTATCGTCCCGAACCCCGGGGCTTCGCTAGGTCTCATAACGGCTAAAGGCCGGTCGGCCGGGGTATACTCTTGGCCGCACCCGGTGCATTGGTTTCCGTGTTTATCCGTTAGGCCCTCATGCAAGCTCTCGAATCCCTGCGGGCGAATATCCAGACCTGCTTCTTCGGCAACCGCGGCGCGATCGATCATGTCCTGGTTTGCCTCCTGGCCGGCGGGCACATCCTGATCGAGGATGTGCCGGGCGTCGGCAAGACGATGCTGGCCAATTCGCTGGCCAAGAGCCTGGACTGCAAACTGGACCGCCTGCAGATGACCCCGGACATGCTGCCGGCGGACATCCTGGGGGTGACCGTCTGGGACCAGAACACCAAAGAATTCAGCTTCAAGCCCGGCCCGATCTTCACGAACGTCCTGCTCGCCGACGAGATCAACCGCACCACGCCCCGGACCCAGTCGGCGTTGCTAGAAGCGATGAACGAGGGCCAGGTCAGTGTGGACGGGCAGACGCACCGGCTGATCCAGCCGTTCTTCGTGATCGCGACGCAGAACCCGTTTGAATTTGAAGGCACGTACTTCTTGCCCGAGTCGCAGCTGGACCGGTTCCTGATGCGGATCAAACTGGGCTACCCCAGCCCCGAGGACGAGGCGCGGGTGCTGAGCGTGGACCCGTCGCGGACCGCGTTGGCGAACCTCAAGCCGGTGATGACCGCTACGGAGCTCGTGAAGATCCGTCAGCAGGTCGATGGCATCAAGGTCGACCCGTTGTTGATGGAGTACGCCGTGACGCTGGCGGACGCGACGCGTCGGCATGACCAACTGCAGACCGGCGTTTCGCCGCGTGGCACGCTGGCGCTGGTGCGTTGCGCCAAGGCCACCGCATTGATGCAGGGGCGTGACCACTGCGTGCCGGACGATGTGATCCGCAACGTGCTGCCGGTGTTTTCGCACCGGGTGACGACTAAGACATTCATCCACGACGGCGACACCGCGCCGGCCCAACGCATCGTGCAGCAGCTTCTTGAAACGGTGCCCTCGCCGGTTTGATCGTTCTGCCTGCGGGGTTCAGTAGAACGCCTGCACCGCTTCATGCCGAGGGCAGTCGATCGTGTGGTCGTTGACCATGCCCACCGCTTGCATGTACGCGTAGATGATCGTCGAGCCGACGAAGTTGAAGCCCTGTTTTTTCAGGTCTTTGCTGATCGCGTCGGACAAAGGCGTCTTGGCGGGCACCTCTTGGGCGGTCTTGAATTGGTTGACGATGGGGCGGCCGTCGACGTACCGCCAGAAGTAGGCGTCGAAGCTGCCGTGGGATTCCTGCAGTTCAAGAAAGGCTCTGGCGTTTCGCACAGCAGAATGAACTTTCAGGCGGTTGCGTACGATGCCGGGGTCCTGCAGGAGCTTTTCGAGTTTGTTGTCACTGAAGCGTGCGACCTTGGCGGGGTCGAAACCCGCGAAGGCTTTGCGGTAGTTCTCTCGCTTCTTGAGGATCGTCGTCCAGCTCAAGCCGGCTTGCGCGCCCTCCAGGATGAGCATCTCAAACAGATGCCGGTCGTCGTGTGAGGGCACGCCCCACTCGGTGTCGTGGTAGGTCGTCTCGGGCTCGTTCGCAGCCCAACTGCATCGCGGCATCGTGGGTTACTCGGCAGAGGTTCCAGGGTGGATGAACGAGAAGTGCATCTCGGCGTGCCGGCGTTGGATCGTATCCCACTCGTCATGGCTCAGCGGGCCCAGGAGCGGGCTGGGCTGGTGCATGCCTTGGTCCTTCGCACGCTGGATCTGCTCTTCGAGCTTCTGCATCGCCTGCTCGAGGGTGACGCCTTCCCGGGGCGCGAAGTACCGGGCGATTTTCGAAGGCGGGTTCGTGCCGGGCGTGAAGCCTTTCTTGAGCCATTTCGGGCGAAAAACAAGCTTGCCGATCAGGCGCAGTGGGAAGGGGACCGTGATCTCAAAGCCATCGATCGAGAGCTCGATCATCCGCGCGACATGGTCGATGTTCTGGGCGGCGTTCCAGTTGTTAGTGGTGTGGTGCTCGCTGGCGGTGACGGTGCGGGCGTCGGTGAGGATGTCGTCGAGGCTGTTGAACTGCAGCGTGCGTCGAGCAGGTGTCATAAGGGGCTCCGGAGGGTTTCCGAAGCATAGGCCCGATCGACGGCCGGGTCATGGGCGCAAGATGCCATCGAGGCGTTTGCCCATGCTGA
Source organism: Phycisphaeraceae bacterium (assembly GCA_965230305.1). Taxonomy (GTDB): domain Bacteria; phylum Planctomycetota; class Phycisphaerae; order Phycisphaerales; family Phycisphaeraceae. Next base: position 2,597,234 of record OZ245998.1, read on the forward strand.
TGCAGGGGTCCTGGGTGTAACCCAGGCTCTCGTAGAAGGCGATGACCTCGGCGTTGTCGGCCCGGACCTGCAGGTTGATCTTGGGGCAGTCCAGCGAGCGGAGCCAATCCTCGGCGTGCTGGAGGATGACTCGGCCGAAGCCCTGTTGCTGGTGCTCAGGATGCACCGCGAGGTAATTGATCCAGCCGCGGTGGCCCTCGTAGCCGGCGAAGACGCTGGCGATGAGTTGGTCGTCCCGGAGACCGACGAACGCGCCCTGCGGTTGGAAGTCGAGCTTGAGCGTGGTGTCGCGTTGTGGATCGTTCCAAGGGCGCGTCAGGCCGCACACACGCCAGAGTTCGGCGAGGGCACGGGCGTCTTGCGGTTGGGCTTGGCGGATCGTGAGCATGGTGGCGGGCCCCAAAAAACAAGCCCCGCGGGCATAACCCGCAGGGCTTGATGAATATCGAAGCAGGGTGAAGCTTTAGCGCTTGGAGAACTGGAAGCGACGGCGGGCACCGCGCTGACCGTACTTCTTACGTTCGACTTCACGGGGGTCACGGGTCAGGAAGCCGTTTTCACGCAGGGCTTCTTCCAGTGCGGGGTCGTAACCCTTCAGGGCACGTGCGACACCCAGGAGGACCGCGCCGGCCTGGCCGGTGATGCCGCCGCCGTGGGCGTTGACGTAGACGTCGAGCTTGCCCAGGGTGCCGGTCGCCTTGAGGGCGGCAACGCAGTTTTCCTGGTGCTGGGGCTCGGTGAAGAAGATGTTGTGGTCCTTGCCGTTGATGAGGAACTTGGCGTTGGCCTCATCGGCAGCAGGGCGGACGCGGACGCGGGCGACGGCGGACTTGCGTCGGCCGGTGCCCCAGACGAAGCCGCCAGCGTCGGGCTTGGCGGGCTGGCCCAGGGGGCGGGTCTGCGTGGCCTCTTCCGTCGGAGCTTCGGGCACGACGGGGAGTTCAGGAACGGTGGGGGTGTCAATGGTGCTCATGGATTAGCCGTGAGGGAGTTGTGTTAGGCGGAGGCGACGAGTTCCTGGAAGGCCAAGGGCTTGGGCTGCTGGGCGGTGTGCGGGTGTTCGGTGCCGCGGTAGACCTTGAGCTTGCCGAGCATGTGGCGGCCGATCTTGTTCTTGGGGAGCATGCGGCGGACTGCTTCGGACAGCAGCAGCTCGGGCTTTTCTTCGAGCATGCGGTCGTAGCGGACGTAGCGCTGGCCCGAGGGGTGACCGGAGAACGTGCGGTAGAACTTCTGTTCGGCCTTGTCGCCGGTGAGGACGATCTTGTCGGCGTTGAGGACGATGATAAAGTCGCCGCAGTCGTGGTGGGGGGTGTAGATCGGCTTGTGCTTGCCTTGGAGGATGACGGCGAGCTTGGCGGCGAGGCGGCCCAGCACGAGGCCGGAGGCGTCCACGACGTGCCAGTCCTGCTGGACTTCGTCGTTCTTGGCTAGGGTGGTCTGGCGGTTCATGGTCTCGCCGATCTGCGTAAGCGGTGTGGGAACTGTTGTAGGGACTAGGTTTATGGGGATCGCGGGGCGAGGAGCCGATTGCGGGGCACCCATAGAAAAACGGCCCGCCAAAAGTGGCGAGCCGCATAGGATAACTGGGTTTAAGGGGGTGTCAAGGTCGGCCCGGCTTGAAAGAGGCTCAGACGGCCGCGTTCAGGCGTCGCCTTTGACCGGAGACCAGGTCGAGGGCTTGTCCAGGGTCGCCAGTTGGGGCGTTTCATCGGGGTCAAAGACCCGCTTGCTGCGTTTCATGCTGGCCCGCAGGACAAGATAAACCGTCGCGGCGAAGAGAATCAACCCGCCGAAGATCATGCCGGTGAGCTTGTAGCGTGCCATCTCGACGGAGATCTCGGTTTCCTGAGCCGGGGTGGCGATCGTCGTGGTCTGGGCCTGGCCGGCGGTGCGGTCTTCGGTCATCTGACGCAGCACGTAGGCGTTGGCGACCGCGGAGAGCACGATCTGACCGCGCTGCTTGGACTGGGTCGGCAGTGTCAGCCGCAGGTCCGGCGAGGTGCCCGCGATCACCATGCCCTGAGCCAGCTCCTCCCGGAGTTGGTCGGGGTGGCTCAGAGCGAACGGCGAAGACTCCAGGCGGAACGCGGCGTCGCTGACCACCGCTTCGCTGAGGATGATCTCCCGCGCGGTCTGGTGGAACTCGGCATCGGCTGGGGCGTTGAAACCCTCGGGTGGGTTCACCGTGAACGACACGGTCGTCGTGTACTGCGGGCTGATGGCTTTCTGGGCGACCAGATGCGAGAACCCGGCAAACGCCAGCAGCATCAGCATCACCAGCGCCATCGCGCCCGCGGCCCGCTGGGTCGCCCAGCGGGAGACCATCTGCGTTTCGCTGGCTTCGAGGAACTTCTTGACCTCCAGCAGCATCTGGCGTTCTTTGTCCAGGCCTTGCATCTTCTGCTTGAGGATTTTCGCTTCCTGCTCGCTGTTGCTGGCGGCTGCGGCGTCGCTGGACCCGACGATCGTGTCCGCTGAGCGCAGACGCTGCTTCAGGGATTTGCGGTACTTCTTCAGCTTCTTGGCTCGCTGACGCAACTCGGCTCGCTCGGCCTGGAGCTGCGCCGCTTCGCCGGCGGAGCTGCCGGCCTTGGACGAGTCCTTGAGCTGCTTCATGCCACGCTCGAGTTGCTTCTTGAACTCGGCTTCTTTCTCGGCTAGGCGGCCTTCGCGCTGCTCGAGTTCGTTGCGGAGTTCATCGAGCGTGTCGAGTTCTTCGGTGGCCCGTGCGGTGTGGCTGGTCAGGCGTTGGGTGAGCTCGGCGATCTCATCGTCCTTGGCCATCAACTGGGCACGCAGGGCGTGGACCTCGTCGCCGGCCTGGCTTTGCTCGGCGGCACGCTGCTCGCGGGCTTCGACATCGGCGGTGCGGCTGTCGATCTGCTCCCGCAGCGCATTCAATTCGGTCCGCTCGCCGGCGAGTTCGGCTTCCTTGGATTGGAGCTGCTGCTTGAGCGAGTCGGCTTCGGCCTTGGCGGCTTCCAACGCTTCGAGCTGGTCCTGGATGGCCTGCTCTTGCTCGGTGTCCGCGGAGTTGGCCTGGGCTGCCTGCTCGGCCAGCTGGCGGCGCAGCTTCTCGATGGCGGCCTTTTCCGCTTGGATCGCCTCTTCACGCAGCGCTAGATCGACGCGGTCGGTTTCGACTTCGCGGCGTTTGCCGGCGAGGTCGGTCGCCTGCTCCTCGATCTCCGTCCGCCGGGCGTCCAAAGCTTCGCGCTCGGGCACCATTGCTTCGCGTTCGGCTTGCAGCGCTTGGCGGTCGGCGTCAAACGATTGGCGTGCTTCCTCCAGCTCCGCCCGTTGTGATTCGATGGCCTGAGCTTGTTGCTCGACCCGCTCACGCTCCTCGTTTAACGCCGACGCCTCGGCGCGGTGGTGTCCCCACTTTTCGTCCAGCTCACGCGACTGCTCGGCGAGCTGCTGACGGGTCTGCTCGACCCGCGTGGCCTCGGCATCGGTTGCCTTGGCTTGTTCGTTGATTTGGTGCTCGAGTTCTTCCAGCGCGGCCCGGCGCTCGGCCTCTTCGGCCTGGGCCTGGTCCAGCGCGGCACGCTCTTCCTCGATCGCCAGACGCTGGGCTTCCAGGGCTTCACGCTCATGGTTCAGCTGAGACCGGCGCTCGTCCAACGCTTGTTTCTGTGCGTTAAACCCGTCTTCCTGCTCGTCGAGAGTCTGAGACCTGTCGTCCAGCGACTTCTGGCGCTCGTCGAGCTGTGACATCTCCACATCCACCTGCTCGCGGAGCTGGCGGAGCTCTTCTTCAGCGGCGTGATGCTGGTCCTGGGCCTCTTGCAGCGTTTGGGCCTTGTGGTCCAGTTCAGCGACCCGTTCCTCGTGGGCCTGGCGATCGGCGTCCAAGGCTTCGCGGTTGTCCTGAAGGTTCTGCTGCAGCGCATCGTTCTGAGCGCGGGCCTGCTCGACGTCGGCCTGCTGGGCGTTGAGCTCGTCCTGCCGGGTGTTCAAGGCATCGCGGTCTTGCGACAGCGTCTGTTCGCGTTGCTCGATCTCCTCGGTCAAACGGGCGATGGCTTGTTGCTCTTCGGCGAGCTGCTCGGCCTGGGCCTGCACGGCTTTCTGCTGCTCGGTGGAGCTGTGCTGCCACTCTTTGAGCTGGGCGAAGCGCTGCTCCATCTCACTCATCAGGTCCAGGACCTGATTGGTGTCCGTCGATCGGCCATCTTCATGCGACGGCAGCGGCGGCGGCCCGGTTTGGGTCGGAGCGTCTTCCGAGGCGGCGGGGTCGTGGTGTGTTTCGTCGTGGTGGTCGGACATCCGGAGCATCCTGCAAGATAAGAATGGGTGTTCCCTCGGAGTAGATCGGATCGCTGAGTGACCGAGATAAGCCGCAGAACCGTAAAATCGGTACCACCCGGTTTATCCGGTACGTTGTGCAGGATGAAACGGGACGGAGTCCGGTAAATGCTCAAGTTGGACGGTGTCACATTTGCTTATGGGGGCCAAGGCGCGTCGCCGGTGCTGACAGCGGTGGATGCAGAGCTGAAGCCCGGGCGGCTGACGGCGTTGCTCGGGCCCAACGCGGCGGGCAAGACGACGCTGTTGAAGCTGATGCTGGGGCAGTTGAAGCCCACGCAGGGGCAGGTGACCTGGAAGGGGCAGCCGGTGGCGGGGGTTTCGGCGGCGACCCGGGCGCGGGCGGTGGCGTACGTGCCTCAGCGCGGGTCGGTGAGCTTTGGGTTTACCGCCCGGGAAGTCGTGGCGATGGGCGGGTACGCGCGGGGGGCGATGGACGCGACGGCTTTGGGCGTGGAGGCGGCGCTGTCGGCGGTGGACTTGCTGGACGTGGCGGACAAGGTGTTCGGCGAACTGTCCGGCGGGCAGCAGCAGCGGGTGGTGCTGGCGCGGGCGGCGTGGCAGTTGGCAGCGTGTGCCGATGGGGTCTGGCTGCTGGACGAGCCGACGAGTCAGATGGACCTGAGGCACGCTCACTCGGCGATGGCGCGGCTACGCGATCAGGCGGCGGCGGGGGCGGCGGTGCTGGCGGTGATGCATGATGTCAACCTGGCGTCGGCGTACGCGGACGAGGTCTGGCTGATGGCTGACGGCCAGATGGTGGCATCGGGGTCGGTGGAACAGGTGATGCAACCCGAGGTGCTGGAGCCGGTGTATGGCGTGTCGCTGGAGTCCGTGGGCGGCGGCGTGTTGCGGGTGGCCGGGGCGCTGAGGGTGTCTGATCAACAGGGGCTATAGTGTGGGCAGGAGCTTGTGATGAAGATCGACCTGATCATTTACTTGTTGCTTGTATTGCTCTGGGTGTGGCATGTGGTCACCAAAGTGATTCAGGAATCGCAGGCTAAAAAGCAAGCCAAACGCTCGCGCATGAATGCTCCGATGGATGAGCAGCCTGAAGCGCGGGTCGCACCGGTTGAACGGGGCGCAGCAAACCCACCCACCCCCGCGACGCGGGCACAAGCCGGCGGCGGCGAGATGACGATGGCGGAGCGGATCGAGCGCGCGCGGGCGCAGGCTCGGGCGCAATCCGGTTCGCCAACGGGGACGCCAGCCAGCGCGTCGACGCCGCAGCGGACCGGACGACCGGTGCAGGGCGGGCGGAACAACCCGCCTCGTCCGGTGACGCGTCAGCCCACCCGGCAGCAACAACGCCGACAGCGCGCCCAGCAGGCGCAGCGGGCGCCCCAGCCGCCGCGCCAGCCCGAAGCGCCCCCGGTGCCGCGTCGGCCTCGACGGATCGAGGAGCCGGTGCTTGAGGTGGCGAGGCCCGTGGTGGTGCCTGAGCCGGCGGGGAAGCCTCAACCAGTTATGCAAGCCCAGACGGCCAAGCGAACCACGAAGCGGATGCGGTTTGACGCCAAGCGGATCCGGGAAGCGATCGTGATGAAAGAGTTGCTGGACCCGCCGATCGCGTTGCGGCAGAACGAATCGGGGCAGACGCAGTGAGGGTGGCGGAGTTGAAGGACCCGGTGCCTCAGCCGATCGATCGGATTCGGGTTGAGGTGGGTGACCTCACCGAGTTGGCGGTCGATGCGATCGTGAACGCTGCCAACGAGGGGCTGCGGGGCGGTGGCGGTGTGGACGGCGCGATCCATCGGGCGGCGGGCGAGGCGTTGTTGGCGTACACGGATGAGCACTTCCCAAACGGGTGTGCGACGGGGTTGGCGGTGCGGACGCCGGCGTTTGCGTTGGAAGCCCGGGGCGTGAAGCACATCTTGCACACGGTCGGCCCGGTCTGGCAGGCCGGCGGGGTGATGCCCGGCGAGCGCGAGGACGAGAAGCTGGGCTACCGGATGGAAGACAACCTGCTGGCCTCCTGCTACGCCAAGTGCCTGACGCTTTGCTCGGAGTTGAAGGTGCAGCGGGTCGCGTTCCCGTGCATTTCAACGGGGGTGTACGGGTTCCCGATCGAGCGTGCCGCGAAGATCGCATTCGGGCATGTGCGGGGTTGGCTGGAGCGGCAGGCGTTGCCGGAGCAGGTGGTGTTTTGCTGCTTCAGTGAAGCGGATGCCGCGGTTTACCGGGAGGTGATCGAGACCCGTGATCAGTGGATGTACAACCGCAGGCGAGCGTGAGGGGGTGCGTATGGTCGTGGTGGTGATGGGTGTTTGTGGCAGCGGCAAGACCACGGTGGGGCGGGCGCTCGCGGAGGCGCTGGGCGTGGCGTTTTATGACGGGGATGATTTTCATTCGGCGGCCAATGTGGCGAAGATGGCTTCCGGGCAGGCGTTGACGGATGAGGACCGTTGGCCCTGGCTGGATACGATCGCGGCGGCGATGCCCGGCTGGGCGCAGGCCGGCGGGGCGGTGGTGGCGTGCTCGGCATTGAAGCGGGTGTATCGGGATCGGCTGCGTGCGGGCTTGCCGGGCGGGGTGGGTTTTATTTGGTTGGATGCGGACGCCGCGGTGTTGCGGGGCCGGCTGGGGGCCCGGCCGGGGCACTTCATGGCGGCGGGGATGTTGGACGGGCAGTTGGCGACGCTGGAGCCGCCGACGGGGGAGTCCGATGTCGCCCGGGTTTGGGTTGAGGCGACGGTGCAGCAGGCGGTCGCGGACGCGGCGGAAGCGGTTGTGGGTTTGGCCACGGGCAAGGAGTGATGGATGAGCACGATCCTCGCGGAAGGCGGGCCGGAGCAGCGGCTGGATGAGCCGGCGGTCCGGGCGCAGCTGGACACGTTGCTGGCGCTGTGGGGCCGAGCGGATCGGCGGGTGTTGCTGGTGCCGCCGGATACGACGCGGCGGCATTCGTATGCCGGGCCGATCACGGCGTATCTGTATGAGGCGTTGACCGCACGGGGGGTTTGGGTCGACGTGATGCCGGCATTGGGGACGCACCGGGCGATGTCGCGTGACGAATGTGTTGCGATGTTCGGCGAGGGCGTGCCGTTTGAGCGGGTGTTGGCGCACGACTGGCGCACGGGTGTTGAGGTCCTGGGTGAGGTGCCGGCGGCGCGGCTGGAGACGCTGTCCGGCGGGCGGATGGCGCAGGCGGGGGTGGGCGGTCCGGTGCGGGTGGCGGTGAACCGGGCGCTGGTGTCCGGCGGGTATGACCGGGTGTGGTCGATCGGGCAGGTGCTGCCGCATGAAGTCGCGGGGATGAGCAACTACACGAAGAATCTAGTGGTTGGTTTGGGCGGGACGGACCTGATCCAGCGGTCTCATTTTCTGGGCGCGGTTTGTGGGATGGAGCAGGCGATGGGGCGGGTGGACACGCCGGTGCGGGCGTTGCTGGACGAAGCGTTTGAAGCGTTTGTGAAGCCACGGGTCCGGGTGGGGTTTGTGCAGACGGTGGTGGAGGCCACGCCGGGCGGGCCGGTGCGGCGGGGGTTGTTTGCCGGCGAGGCGCAGGCGGTGTTTACCCATGCGGCGGCGTTGGCGCAGCAGGTGAACATCACGCCGATCGAGCCGGCGTGGGATCGGTGCGTGGTGTCTTTGGATGAAGCGGTGTACCGATCGACCTGGATTGGGAACAAAGCGATCTACCGCACACGGATGGCGATGGCGGAGGGGGGTGAGTTGTTCGTGCTGGCGCCGGGTGTGGATCGGTTTGGCGAAGACCCGGCGATCGATGCGCTGGTCCGGCGGTTTGGGTATCAGGGGGCCGAGGCGACGCTACGGGCGGTGCGTGAAGACCAGGCGTTGAGGGAGAACCTTGCGGCGGCGGCGCACTTGATCCACGGCTCGACGGAAGGGCGGTTCAAGGTCACCTACTGCCCCGGGCCTGGGCTGAGCGAGGCGGACGTGCGGGGGGTGGGGTATGACTACCTGCCTTACAACGAGGCGGTGGCGCGTCTGGGTGTGCAGGGGTTGCAGCCGGGGATGAACGAGGTGGGTGGACGTTCGGTGGCTTATGTCGCGGACCCGGGCTTGGGGTTGTGGTCGGCGTCGCCGGTGGGGTAAGGGTCAGGAGGGCGTGATGTGGCCGGGCTTGTGTGGCGCGGGGTGGTGTGCGTCGGCGAGGCCGGCGGTGACGGTGGCTTGGGCGAGGGTGATGGCGGCGGCGTTGGCGAGGTTGAAGCTGCGGATCGGGCCGAGGATCGGGATGTAGACGCCGCGGTCGGGCCAGCGTTCGTGCCAGGCGTCGGGCAGGCCGGTGTTCTCGTTGCCCAATAGGAGGACGTCGTCGTCTTGGTAGGGGGCCTGGTCGTAGCGGGTGGTGCCGAACTTGGAGATGAGCCAGACGCGTCGGTCGCCGAGCCAGTCGAGGAAGGCATCGTCGTTCTGGTGTTGCGTGAGCTGCACGTCGGGCCAGTAGTCCAGTCCGGCGCGTTGGACAGCATGCTCGGTGATCTCGAACTTCATCGGGTGGATGAGGTGGAGCTGAGCGCGGAAGCCGACGGTGGTGCGGGCGATGTTGCCGGTGTTCTGCGGGATGGACGGGTGGTAGAGGGCGACGTGGAGCATGGGATCAGGCTTGGGTCGGGGAGGTGACCAGCAGTTTACGCAGCACGGCGAGGAGGGTTTCCGGCGGCTGCAGGTAGTTGGCGGGCGGACGCCAGTAGATCGTTTGTTTGTCGAGCGTGGTTGCGCGGCCGGGGGTGGCGGCGAAGACGGGTTCGACGCGCTGGGTGTTGCGGACGGTGAAGATCAGGTCCGGGCCTTCGAGCTGGAGCTTGTCGATGCCCAGCCGGCTGGCGGCGATGCGGATCTGGGTGAGGTCGATCAGGCGTTGGGCCGCGGCGGGGGTTGGGCCGTAGGCATCGGTCATGGCCTGGCAGATCGCGTCGAGCTGTTCCTGCGAAGTTGCGCGGCTGAGTCGGCGGTATAGCTCCATGCGGAACTTGTCGCTGGTGATGTACCGCTTGGGCAGTGCGCCGGCCAGAGGCAGTTCGAGGTGGGTGCGGCAGGGTTCTAGGATCGCTTCGTTCTTGAGCTTGCGGGTTTGTTGCTCCAGCAGCAGGCAGTACATCTCGTAACCGACCGCGGCGATGTGCCCGGACTGCTCGGAGCCCAGCAGGTTCCCTGCGCCACGGATTTCGAGGTCACGCATCGCGATCTTGAACCCCGCGCCGAGCATCGCGTACTGTTCCAACGCCCGCAGCCGACGCGTGGCGACCTCGTTGATCGGACGGTCCGGCGGCAGCAGCAGGTAGCAGTAGGCCCGGTGCTTGTATCGCCCGACCCGGCCGCGCAGCTGGTGCAGCTCGGCGAGCCCGAAGTGGTCGGCCTGGTTGATAAACATCGTGTTGGCGGTGGGGATATCGATGCCGGACTCGATGATCGTCGTCGAGACAAGGATGTCGGCTTCCCGCCGGGTGAACGCGAGCATGACTTTCTCGAGTTCGCGAGGCGACATCTGGCCGTGCCCCACGACGATCTTTGCGTCCGGCGCCAGGGATTGGATCTCGCTGGCGACGGCGTGGATGTTGTGCACCCGGTTGTGGACGAAGTAGCACTGCCCGTCCCGGCTCATCTCGCGGATGATCGCCTGCTTGATCCGCTGGTTGTCGTAGGGGATCGTCTCGGTGACGACGGCCCGGCGGTCGACGGGGGGCGTGGACAGCGACGATATATCACGAAGGCCGATCATCGACATGTGCAGCGTGCGGGGGATCGGTGTGGCGGTCATCGTCAAGACATCCGCGGTCAGGCGGAGCGCCAGCAGGCTGTTCTTGTGCTCGACGCCGAAGCGTTGCTCTTCGTCGATGACGACCAGCCCGAGGTCCTTGAACTTCACATCTTTGGACAGCAGTCGGTGCGTACCGATCACCACATCGACGCGGCCGGCGGCCAGGTCTTTGATCACGGTCCGGGCTTCGGCTCCGGTTTTGAATCGGGACAGCGACTCGACGCGGAACGGGTAATCCGCGAAACGGGCGGCGAAGGTCTTGGCGTGCTGCTCGGCCAGGACGGTCGTGGGCACGAGCACCGCGACCTGCTTGCCGTACTCGCAGGCTTTGAACGCGGCGCGGATCGCGACCTCGGTTTTGCCAAAGCCCACGTCGCCGCAGATCAGCCGGTCCATCGGGCGGGGGGCGGCCATGTCTTTCTTGACGCCGGCGATCGCTGAGAGCTGGTCTTCGGTTTCGGTGTAGGGGAACTCGGCTTCGAACTCTTTTTGCCAGGCGGTGTCGCCGGGGTAGCGGATGCCCGGCTGGGTTGCGCGGGCGGCCTGGACCTGCAGCAATTCCTTCGCGAGGTCTTTAACGGCGTCGGCGACATCTTGTTTTTGTTTCTTCCACCGCTTGCCGCCCAAGACGGACAGCGGGGGCTGGCCCTGAAACCCGCCGACGTACTTCTGGATCAGGTCGATCTGCGTCGCGGGTACGTGCAGCACCGCGCGCTCGGCAAACTCAAGGGTCAGAAACTCCTGCGACGCGGATTCGCTGCTGCCGGTGAGTTTGCGTTTGAGGGTTTTCAGGCCGGTGAAGCGGGCGATGCCGTGGTCCACGTGCACGACCGCGTCGCCGGGCTCCAGGTCCAGGAACGCGTCGCTGGCCTTGGCCCCCGCGCCGACGTCCGCGGTGACCCGCCGAACGCGCCGCCGGGTTTCGTACCGGTGGAACAGTTCATGGTGAGGCAGCACCACCGTCTGTTCGGCTTGCGGATCGCCCCAGACGAATCCTCGGTGCAGGTAGCCCAACTCGATTGTGATCGGGTTCGTGACGTCCGGTGCGTACTCCTCCAGCAGCTCACGCAGGCGAGAGGCTTCGCCGTCTTTCTGGCAGACCACCACGACCTCATGGTCGGCCGCCAGATCGCCGAGCTCACGGATCGCCTTCGCTGCATCGGTTTCAAACGCCGGGAGCGGCGCGGTCGGCAATTCGGTCGCCTGCCCTTGCGTGCGTGCGGCGTAGACCTGCACCTCCACGTGCGGCTTCTGCGTCAGCCGGTGCAGCACCTGGTTGGGCGAGAAGATGCCCTTGGGGTTGGTCAGGCGTTCGTAGTACCCCCGGGCCTGCTCGGTCAGCTCCATCGGCTCGGCCAGGACCACGGTGCAGTCCTCGGGCAGCAGGTCGAGCATGCAGACCCGGCCTTCGTCATTCTGCATCTGCTCCGCGGTTGCGCCGATCAGCCGGGCTTCATCGAGCGTGCCCAGCGACCCCATCGTCTCGGCATCGATGCGGTGGATGGATTCAACCTCGTCGCCGAAGAAGTCCAAACGGACCGGCCCGGTGTCGGTGGGCAAGAAGATGTCGATCAACCCGCCACGGACCGCGAAGTCGCCGGGTTGCTCGATCATGTCCTGGCGGACATAGCCCGCGCCGTCGAGCCAGTCGATCAGGCCCTCCATCGGGAAGTCCATGCCGGGCTTCAAGGGCAGGGCGAAGCGGTGCATCGCTTCGCCGGCGGGCACGGATTGCATCACTGCCTGGATCGGCGCGACGAGCATCGGCGGGGTGTCGTTCTGTTGCAGCCGGTCCACGATCGCCAAACGTTCGGCCAGCAGGTCCAGGCTCAGCGCCGACTCGCCGGGCAAGACTTCCAACGCGCCAAACCGCTCGGCGGGCAGGTCGTACCCGGCGCCGGTGAAGGTCTCCAGGTCGTCCAACGCATCATCGGCCTCGTCCAGGTGGGCCACGACCAGCAGCACGGGTTTGTGGGTGTGTGCGGCGACGGCCCCGGCGAGCAGGGCGGTGCTCGAGCCGCGTCCGCCGGCGGCGACGGCGCTGCGATCGGCGCGCAGCGCGTCCATCAGCGCATGGACGGGCGCGGACTCGACGAAACGTCGCAGCCAATCGTGGGGCTTGGGCATGTGAAGAGGAATTGTAGCGCTAAGGCCGATTCTTGCGCACCACCGGGACGATGTAGTCCAACGGCGCGGGGGCCGGCGGTCGTGGGGCGTCCAGTTCAGGGACATTTTCCAACACCCGGATCATCGCGATCTCATCGCAGGCCTGGTTCTTCGGGCAACGGACGCAATCCTGCCAGACTTTCAGCGGCAAGTCCTGCCGATCGACCACGACAAACCCCAGCCGCTCGAAGAAGGCCTGCTCGTAGGTCAGCGACATGATCCGCTTGACACCCAGGTGCTCGGCCTCGGCCAGGCAGGCCTCGACGAGCTTCCGGCCCAGCCCCTTGCCCCGCTGATCGTGACGCACTGCCAGGGACACGACCTCGGCGAGGTTGGCCCAGATCACCGACAGGCCGCCGACGCCCACGACGTCGCCGGCATCATCGACCGCAACGTAAAACTCGCGCACGTTCTCGTACAGCGCCGCCAACGACTTGGGCAGCATCAGCCCATACTCGGCGGCGTCGTTGATGATGCGTGCCATCGCGGGCACATCGGCGACAGAGGCGCGGCGGAGTTGCATGCCGATAGCTTACTCGCCCAACGTTTCTTGCAGCTTGGCTTCGTCCCAGACCTCGACGCCCAGGGCGTTGGCTTTGGTGAGTTTGCTGCCGGCTTTTTCGCCAGCGAGCAGCAGGTCGGTGTTCTTGGAGATGCTGCCGGTGACCTTCGCGCCCAGGTCCTGTAGGCGGGCTTTGAGGGCGTTGCGGTCGAAAGCCTCGAAGGTGCCGGTGATAACGATCGTTTTGCCGGCGAAGGGTGAGTCGGTCTGTGTTTGAACCTGTTCTTCGGTGAGGTCGACACCGGCGTCGCGGAGCTCGGTGATGACGTGCTGCCCGGCGGGGCTTTGGAGGAAGTCGTGGAGGGACGCGGCGGCGATCGGGCCGATGCCGTCAACGGCTTCGAGGTCTTCGGGGCTGGCGAGGGTGAGGGCTTTGATGTCGCCGAAGCGTTGGGCGAGCAGTCGGGCGTTGGTGTTGCCGACGTGGCGGACGGTCAGTCCGGCGAGGACGCGCGCCAGGCGGCGCGACTTGGCGTCTTCGATGCCCTGCACGAGGTTGTCGAGCTTCTTCTCGGCCATGCGTTCCAGGGCGAGCAGCTCCTCGCGCCGGGCGTGCAGGGTGAAGATGTCGCCGAAGGTCTTGAGCAGGCCGGCGTCGACGAGCTGAATGACAAGCTTCTCGCCCAGGCCGTCGATGTCCATCTGGTTGCGGCCGACGAAGTGGATCAGCTTCTCGCGGAACTGGGCGGGGCACTCGGGGTTGGGGCAGTAGCGCGCGGTTTCCTGCCGGTCGACGGTTTCGATCTGCAGCGGTGTGCCACAGACCGGGCAGACGGCGGGGGGCGTGATCGGCTGGGCATCGGCGGGGCGGTGCTCCAGCACGACCTCGACGACCTGCGGGATGATCTCGCCGGCCTTCTCGATGATGACGGTGTCGCCGAGGCGGACGTCCTTGCGGGCGACCTCGCCGTAGTTGTGCAGGCTGGCGTGGCTGACGGTGGTGCCGGCGACGAAGACGGGCTCCATCACCGCCCGGGGCGTGATCTTGCCGGTCTTGCCGACCTGCGGCTCGATGTCCAGGAGCTTGGTCGTCGCACGCTCGGCGGGGTATTTGTAGGCGATACACCAGCGGGGGAACTTGCTGGTGTGGCCGAGCGTTTGCTGTTGCGCGTGGTCGTTGAGCTTGATGACGACGCCGTCCACGGCGTAGCCGAGTTGATGGCGTTTGGCGTCGAAGGCTTCGATGTAGTCCCAGGCCGCGTCGAGCGAGTCGAGCGTTTGCGTCTCGGGGTTGGTCGGTAGCGCGAAGCGGCGCAACGCGGCGAGGAACGCATCGTGCGTGTCGAAGTCAGCGCCTTGCAGAACACCCCGGCCGTGGGCATAGAAGCGCAGGCCCTTAGCGACCTTGTTGGGGTCTTTCTGTTTCAACGAGCCGGCAGTGGAGTTGCGCGGGTTGGCGAAAAGGTCCAGGCCCTCGGCTTCGCGCTGCTGATTGATCGCGGCGAACACGGCATCGGGCATGAAGATCTCGCCACGGACTTCGAGCACCGCCAGCGGATTGTCTTCGAGGCGGAGGGGGATCGAGGTGATGGTCTTGACGTTGTGGGTGATGTCATCGCCCTTGGTGCCGTCCCCGCGGGTGAGGGCTTGGACGAGCAGCCCATCTTCATATCGGAGGCTGATGGCGACGCCGTCGACCTTGGGTTCCAGGACCAGTGCCGGCGGCTGGTCGGTGTCGAGGTGTTTCAGCGTGCGGGTCAGCCAGGCTTCGAGCTCTTCGCGGTTGTAGGTGTTGTCGATCGAGAGCATCGGCAACGCGTGGGGCGTGGTCGTGAACCCGTTGATCGGCTCGCCGCCGACGCGCTGGGTGGGGGAGTCGTCGGTGACCAGGTCGGGGTGCTCGGCTTCGAGGGCTTCGAGCTGTTTGAGGAGTTCGTCGTACTCGCGGTCGGAGATGACGGGGGCGGCATCGACGTAGTACAGGCGTTCGTGCCGACGGATTTCGGCGCGGAGTTTTTCGATGGTATATGCGGGAGAGTCGCTCACGCCGGGAGTGTATCCGGGGGGCAGGGAGACGCTAGCCCTTGAGGATTTTCTTGATCTGGTTCTTGGCGGCGGGGATGCCGACTTCGCCGGCGATCTGGTGCACGGTGTCGAGCAGGTTTTTGTGCTTGAAGTCGCGGACGAGCTGGAACAGGTGCTGGTTGCGGTCGCGTTCGAAGCGGGGGAAGGCCTGCTGGAGCTCGGGGCGGGTGTACTTGCTGAGCGGGTCGTCCAGGCCGGTCTGGGTGACAGCCCAGTCGATGAGCGGGCGGGCTTCGAGGTTGAAGCGGAAGGTTTCCATCGTGGCGCGGAGGCGCGACTCGGGGGTGGCGAAGGGGTCGGTGCAGGCGTCGGGGAGCTGCCAGAGCTCGGCCTTTTCGCCGGGCTTGCCTTCGAGGTCATCGAGCCAGGTGCGTTTGTTTTTGTTGCCCTGGCCGTCTTCGGCCTCGTCGCTGGTGGCGTCGAAGCTGTGGCCGTTGAGTTGGTACTTGGACGGCTGGCGGAGCGGGTTGGGCTCCTTCTTGTTCTCGGGGCGGAACTTTAGCGTCAGGGGCGCGATGCCGGTGTTGACGGTGACGCGCTTGTGATTGACGAAGTCGACGGTGACACGCTGGACGCGCTGGCCTTCGTGCATCAAGGCGGCGATCTCGCGGACGTGGCCCGTGCCCCATTCGGGGCGTTTGGGGTGGGTGACTTCGTCGCCGATCTGAAAACGTTCGGTGGTGGTTTGCTTGGTCATGGTCTTGGTGGGCATGGGTGGCGTCCTTGCTGGCCGGCCCTTGGGGAAAGAAGGATCAACACGCTGTAGGCACAGCGGAAGGCAATTCGTCTGAAAACGGGCTGGGTGTCGGCGATCGCCGAGGGGTCACGTCTATTGAAAAACCTGTACTCGTGTCGGATGCAGCCGGGCGGATCACAAAGGGCAACGCGCCGGCGGGTTAGATACGGGGCTGGGGTTCATCGGGTTCGTTGCACATTCACACAGGCCTGTCTACAGGCGAGTTCGACTATGTGGTCTTGTGAACGAGTGGCCCGGTGCATTGCAGCCCCTCGTCTACCAGTATAGCTATCGGGCGTTTGGGTGGGCAACCTGATTTTCAGGGTGAGCAAAGTTTGTTTGCCCGGTGAATCTAGAGCGGGTCTTTGACGCCGCCGGTGTGTTCGTCCAGGCTGCCGCCGGTTCCGGTGGCCGCGTCTTGCTGGGCGGCTTCTTCTTCCTCGGCTTCGACTTCCTCCGCCGCGAGCATCTCGCTGTGGTCTTTGATCGTGACCTGCTGCGATTCCAGCAGGCGGTTGATCTTCTTTTTGACACGGATGATCATCGGGACGTGCGGGATCCGGCGGAGCTCCTGCCGACCGGTCGCCGAGTAGACGATCAGGGTGCCCGAGCCCAGCAGCACAAACTCCAGCCAGTCGGGGAACGTGATGCGGACACGCTTGGCGCCGCGGGCCAGCGAGTCGTCGGCTCGGCCCCACGCGTAGTGCTCGAACTCGTTGTGCGTGACCCGCCATTTGTGCTGCAGGTGCGTCCAGACCACCATCACGATGTAGGGCGGCGTCAGCATCAGCGAGACGCCCAGCCCGAGCCCGCGGCTGTACTCGACGTTGCGGTGGAACAGCCAGTCGTACAGGTCGCCGATGAGCGTGAACTGCTTGGCGTCCTGCAGCCACATCCCCGCGAACACGAGGAAGCCGAAGATCGCCAGCCAGAACACCGCCAGGTTGCGGTCGATGTCGACGCCGATGGTCATGACGACCCCGGCCATGATGAACACGTAGAACCAACCCAGCAGTTGGGGGCCGATTAGCGCATCCAGCGGATAAAACAGAAACCCAGCGAGGATCAGCGGCCAAGCGAATACCAGCTTGGGGTAGGTGTGGAACACCACCTGATTGGCTTTGCGCCGGGCGCGGGCGGACGGTTGTTTTTCGTTGCTCATCTGCAAGCCCCCAATGGGTTTCCATCACAATCTATCGATTCGACGATTGCAGCGTTGCAAAAACTGGATTTCCCGGCCCATGCTTGCAAGAATCCCATGAACTTTTCGATCCATCCTTAGAGGGAGCCCACGATGCAACTGTTTCTTGCTTTTGGTTTGACGGTCCTGGCGGCCGGGACGTTGGCGTTTTCATCGCACGCGCAGCCAGCCGACGGCGAGGCGACCCCCGCGGTGCTGGACTTCACGATGACCCGTTTGGACGGCAGCGAGCAGAACCTTGCCGCGTACGCCGGTGACGTGGTGCTGATCGTCAACACCGCCAGCCAGTGCGGCTTCACGCCTCAGTACGAAGGCCTGCAGACGCTGCATGAGACCTACGCCGAGCAGGGCCTGTCGGTGCTGGGCTTCCCCGCGAACAACTTCGGTCAGCAGGAGCCCGGCGAAGACGAGGACATCGCGGCGTTCTGTCAGCAGAACTACGGCGTCGAGTTTGACATGTTCAGCAAGGTCTCGGTTAAGGGCGATGACATCTGCCCGCTGTACGCACACCTGACGGCTGAAGCGACGAACCCCGAGTTCGCGGGGGACATCGGCTGGAACTTCACGAAGTTTCTGGTCGACCGGGAGGGCCAGGTGATCGCGCGGTGGCCTTCGAACGTGTCGCCGACGTCGGAGCAGATGGTTCAGGCGATCGAGGCTGCGCTGGCGGAGTGAATGTGTCGGCGGGGCGGTTGGGGTATGATCCCCGCCATGCCGCGACTCGCCGAACGCGTGCAACTTGATGCCTGGATCGCCGGACTCGCCGGGGCTGTGCGCCATTGGATGGACGCTTCGCCGGGCGATCGGTTTGCGCTGGTGGGTGTGCGTCGGCGGGGCGACCTGATCGCGAAGCGGATGGCCGAGCATCTGCCGACGGATCGGCTGGTCGGCGTGGGCGCGATTGACATCACGCTGTACCGGGACGACTTGTCGGAGATCGGGCCGGACGCCGCGGTGGGGGTCACGGAATTGCCGATGGACTTGTCGGGGGTGCAGGTGGTGCTGGTGGATGATGTGTTGATGACCGGGCGGACGGTGCGTGCGGCGTTGCATGTGTTGCAGGACCACGGGCGGGCCAAGCGGGTTCGGCTGGCGGTTTTGGTGAATCGCCGGGAGCGTCAGCTGCCGATTGAGGCGGATGTGTTCGCGCACGACGTGGGCGAACTGCCCACGGGGGCGACGGTGAAGGTCCTGCTGACGCCGGTGGACGCGTTTGATGCGGTGGAGATGGAGAGCGGCTTGGAGAACGGCTTGGAGACCAAGGATGCCTGAGGCTTACACTTGGACGCACCGGCACGTGCTGGGGTTGGAAGACCTGTCAGACACGGACATCCGGCACCTGTTGCGGACGGCCCACGGCTTTGAAGGCGTATCGACACGCAGCGTCAAGAAGGCCCCGGCCCTGCGCGGGCGTGTAGTCGTCAACCTGTTCTTTGAAGATTCCACCCGCACCCGCGCGAGCTTCCACCTCGCGGCGTCACGCCTGTCGGCCGACGTTTTGGACTTCTCGGCCAAGGGCTCCAGCGCCAGCAAGGGTGAGACGCTCCGGGATACCGCGCGGAACATCGAGGCGATGGGGGTCGACGCGATCGTCTGTCGGCACAACCGAAGCGGGGCCGCGAAACACCTGGCGGCGAGCGTGGACTGCTGCGTGATCAATGCCGGGGACGGGCAGCATGAGCACCCGACGCAGGGGTTGCTGGATGTGTACACGATCGCCAAACGCAAAGGGCTGCTGGAGACGCTGGACTTCACCGGGCTGCACGTAGGCATCGTGGGCGACATCGCGCACAGCCGTGTGGCGCGGTCAAACATCCACGGGCTGCAGAAGCTGGGCGCGAAGGTCACGCTGGTCGGGCCGCCGACGCTGGTGCCCAAGTCGCTGGGTTCGCTGGGGTGCGACGTGGTGCATGACCTGGACGCGGTCTTGCCGGAGCTGGATGTGATCAACATGCTGCGGGTGCAGTTTGAGCGGCTGACCAGTCAGGCGTTCCCGTCGGTGCGGGAGTACTCGGCGTTGTTCGGGCTCAATGCCAAGCGGCTGGCGTCGGGCAAGCCGGACTTGCTGGTGATGCACCCGGGCCCGATCAATCGCGGGCTGGAGATCGAATCGGTGGTCGCGGATGGGCCGCAGTCGGCGGTGCTGGAGCAGGTCTCGCACGGACTGGCGGTGCGGATGGCGTGCCTGTTCCTGACCACACAGGTCTTGCACGGCAGCGCCAAGGCCTGACGCCCTCAACGCTCGCCGGGGGCTTTGATCGACTGGATCAGCCCGAGCTTGTACGCCAGATGCTTGAGCGGTTTTTGGTGCAGACGCCACTTCATCCGGCGGGTGCCCTGGAAGCTTGGGATCGCGCGGGGCGCCTCGGCGGCAGGGATCTCGCGGTGCGCGGGGTAGCCGTGGGCCTGGTTGAACTCCGCGAAGGTTTTCTCCAGCCAGGCCAGGTCTTCGGCCCCGATGGGGTTTCGGACCTGATCGACAGCTTCGGGCTTGAGCGACGCCAGCAGGTTGTCGCCCGCCGATTCGGTGAAGGTGGCGTTGCCGTGGACCGTGTTGGCGATCTCATCGCTGGACTTGGGCCAGTCGATCATGCCTTGATCCCAGGGGAGCTTGAGGGCGTCGCAGGTTCTCTGCAGATGGTGTTCGGGGTCGCGGACGAACTGTTCGTAGGCAAGGATCGGCCAGCCGGCGTCGCCGAAGGTGCGCCAGTCCTTGAGGAAGCGGCGCATGCGGGTACGGAGCGGCGGGTCTTCGGCGGTGGTGCCGTTGATGCCGTAACGCTTGCCCGAAAGCGAGGACCAGACGACGCGGACATCCCGGACAATCAAGAGCGGCCGGACGTCGTATCCGGCGTCGCGCGCGAGCTGGGCTTGCTCGGTGAGCGAGAAGCCGCTGATGGTGGCCTTGTACCAGCAGTAGGGCGTGTCTACTGGCGGCGGCGTCACGACCATGTCGCCGTTGGCGTCGAACACGCCGTTGGTGTCGGCCCGTTGCAGGAAGCACCAGGAGATCAGCGAGGAGCCCGACGACTGCAGGCCGGCGCAAAGCAATAGGACAGGTCGGGACGCATCAGACATCCGAGGAGCATACCTGTGAGCGGACGAGCGGGTCGCGGCTCAGTCGAGGATGTTGTCGATCGCACGGTTGGTCGCGCGGTCGAGTTCCCAATCGACGCGGTTGCCGATCTGGTTCTCGGTGCGGGCCGGTCGGTTCTCGACGCGCTGCTGCGTGGACTCGCAGCCGGCGGCGGGGATCAACAGGGCTAAGGTGCCCAAGACGGTGCAAAGCGAAAGCAAACGGGTCATGTGAAACCTCCCTATAAAGTGTCTAGGCAGTAGCGTATCACGTTGCGGCTTTCGCGAACTAGGCTGGGTTCTCGTTCTGTTGCTGCTGCATCATCTGCTGGTGGAAGTCCAGGGAGATGGGCTGCTCGTCGGGGATCGGGGTCGGGGTTTCCGGCGGGGTCCAGCCGGTGGCGTCGACGGTGGGCGGGGTCCACGGCTGCAGGCCGGTGAGGGGCTCGACGTTGACCTCGACCTCGAGCGTGCTGGCGGAGTCGCCCCGGTAGACGCCACGGGTGGGCGGGACATCGCGGTAGTCCCGGCCGACGGCGATGCGGATGTGGCGTTCGGCGATGACCTCGTTGTGGGTGGGGTCAAAGCCGACCCATTGCAGGGTGTGCTGTGGGCCGACGGGCAAGAGGGCTTCGATCCAGGCGTGGGTGGCCTGGGGGGCGTCGGGCGCGGGGGTTTGCGGGTCGGCCCAGCCACAGATGTAGCCGGAGATATATCGGCAGGGCACGCCCAGCGCGCGGAGGACCGCCAGCGTGACATGGGCGAAGTCCTGGCAGACGCCCGCGGAGCCAGCGATCACCTCGTCGATCGGGCTGTCGACATGAGTGGCCTGGGGGTGGTATTCAAAGTGGTCGTGCACGGACTGCACCACGCGTCGGATGGTCGTGAGTGGATCGTTGGCGCGCTCGAGTTGGAGGTGCTGCATCAGGCCGGCCAGCGCGTCGGTCGGCTTGGCGAAATGCGAAGGCAGCAGCATGTCGTAGGCGTCCAGGCGGTTGACCGCGTCGTCGTAGGCCGCCCAGGCTTCGGCGGGCAACGCCTCGGGCAGCGGCGGGGGCGCGCTGATCCGCACAGTGGACTCGGCGGAGATGGTCTCGTCCATGTGGGCCGCGGGGAGGGTGAAGTCGTGGACGTGATTGCCCAGCCAGTCCCGGTGTTCGCGGACGATCGCGCGGGGGGAAATCTGCAGGGTGAAGCTGAGACAGGTCTGCAGCGCGCTGTCCAGAGGCCGGGCGCGGACTTCCATGATGGACTCGCGGGCCGGCGTCTCGTAGCGGAAACGGGTGATGTGTTTGACGGTGTAGTCGGGCATCGTGTGGTCGGGCTTGTTCAAGCGGAGAGGGCAAGCGTGTCCAGGGGGTAAACGATGTAGGTGCGGTAGACGGCTTCGTGCAATTGTTCGCTTTGGCTTTGCAGGTCATCGAGGAAGGCGGCCAGGCCGTGGTCGGCGATGTAGATCGAGTCGGTGTACTGCAGGGCGGATTGGAACCGGCCGATGCGTCGGGCGAGGCGATCGGCGCGGGGGGTCTTGGTGAGTTGGGCCAAGGCGTTGGCGGCCTGGCTGATGTGCTCGGCGCAGTAGCGGAGGCTTCTGGGAAAGTCCGGGGCCAGCAGTAGGTAGGTGCCGGTGGACCGGGGGGTGAGGGTGGGGTTTTCGGTGCGGTGGTAGGACTCAAAGGCGGTGCAGCATTGGAGCAGGCCGACGGCGTCAAAGCCCGCGTCGCCTTTCTGCGCTAGGCCGGTGGGGTCGAGGAAGGCGTGGAGCACCTTAGCGGTGGACTGGGCGCGTTCCATGAACCGCCCGAGCTGGAAGAAGTGGTAGGGCTGGCTGTGGGCCATGGTGTTGTCGAGGATGCCGTGCAGGCGGTAGCAGGCGTCCTGGACATCGCTGAAGAAGTTGACGGGCTCGCCGGCGAGCATGGGCTGGTGCTTGGCGGTGAGGGTGTTGAGGTACAGGGCGTTGATGGTCTGGAAGGTTTCCGCGGAGATCTGTTCGCGGACCTGCCGGGCGTTCTCGCGGGCGGCCCGGATGGTGGCGCGGAGGCCGGTGTCGCGGGCGGGGTTGAAGGCATTGCTCAGCACGGTTTCCGCGCTGGCGTGGCTGGGGTCACAGGGGTCGCCGATGGCGGTGGCGACGCGGGCCCAAGCGGTGCTGCCGAACTGGTCGCGGTCCAGCGCCTGGTTGAGGTGGACATCGATGACGCGCGAGGCGTGCTCGGCCCGTTCGAGGTAGCGGGCCATCCAGTAGACATGGTCAGCGACACGCGACAGCATCTCAGTCGTCCTCCGGCTCGGGGGGCTGGGGGTGGGGCGAGTCGTCGAGCACCCAGGTGTCTTTGGAGCCGCCGCCCTGGGAGGAGTTGACGACGAGCGAGCCTTCGCGGAGGGCGACCCGGGTGAGCCCGCCGGGGACGATGCGGGAGGTTTCGCCGTCGAAGAGGACGAACGGGCGGAGGTCGACGTGGCGGGGCTGAGCCAGGCCGTCGATGAGGGTGGGCGCGCAGCTGAGTTGAAGCGTGGGCTGGGCGATGTAGTTGCGTGGGTCCTTGCGGATGGCGTCGGCGAACTCGTCGCGCTGGGCTTGCGTGGCGTGGGGCCCGATGAGGATGCCGTAGCCGCCGGCCTCGCCGACCGCCTTCACGACGAGTTGGTCCAAACGGTCCAGCACATGCTGACGTTGAGCGGGCTCCCCCAGCAGGTAGGTGTCGACGTTCGGGAGGATCGGGTCCTGGTCGAGGTAGTACTTGATGATCTGAGGCAGGAAGGCGTAGACGGCTTTGTCATCGGCAACGCCGTTGCCGATCGCGTTGGCCAGCGCGAGGTTGCCGGCCCGGTAGGCGTGCATCAGCCCGGGCACGCCCAGCGCCGAGTCGGGGCGGAAGGTAAGCGGGTCCATGAAGGCGTCGTCGACCCGGCGGTAGATCACATCGACGCGGCGCAGGCCGGCGGTGGTGCGGGTGTAGACGACGTTGTCGTGCAGCAGCAGGTCGCGGCCCTCGACAAGCTGGACGCCCATCCGCCGGGCGAGGAAGGCGTGCTCGAAGTGGGCCGAGTTGTAGACGCCGGGGGTCAGCACCACGACGGTCGGCTCGGGGTCGTTGTTGGGCGACAGCGCGCGGAGCGTTTGCAGCAACGCCTGGGGGTAGTGGGCGATCGGGCGGACGCGCGTCTGACGGAACAGGTGGGGCAGGGTGCGTTTGATCACCGAGCGGTTGGACATCATGTAGGACACGCCCGAAGGCACGCGCAGGTTGTCTTCGAGCACGGCGTACTCGCCCGGCCGTCGCGGATCAGGTCCATGCCGGCGATGGAGACGTAGACGTCCCGGGGCACGCGCAGGCCGCGCATCGGTCGGCAATAGTGCTTGCAGCTGAGGACGAGCTCGGTGGGGACGACGCCGTCTTTGAGGATGCTGGCTTTGTGGTAGAGGTCGCCGAGGAAGAGGTTGAGCGCGCGGATGCGTTGGTCCAGGCCGCGCTCGATGCGTCGCCAGTCGTCGGCGGGGATGACGCGGGGGAGCAGGTCGTAGGGGAAGATGCGTTCGGTGCCCTGGTCTTCGCCGTAGACCGTGAAGGTGATGCCTTGCTGCAGCAAGGCCTGGTCGGCGGCCTGCTTGCGTTGGGCCAAGGCATCGGGCGGGAGCTGAGAAAAGGTGTCGTAGACCGATTGGTAGGGCGGGCGCACTTGGCCGTTGGCGTCGATCATCTCATCGAACACGCCGGGAGGCTGGGCGTAGCGATCAAACGGGGGCTTGAGGCCGGAGAGTGGGGGCGAGAAGAGCGTCACGTGTAGCCGGGGCCTTGGAACGGCTCGGCGTCTCCCGCTGGCGGCGGGGGGGAAGCAGGGTGTGCATGCTAAGGGCAATCGGCCGGGGCGGGCAAGGGTGGAGCGGCATTGTCGCGGGGGGCTGGGAAACCGCCTCGGCCAGCCAAGGCTCATGTTGTTCTTGAATCCGCCGCTCCGCGACACCGATCAAATGCTTCAGAAAGATGCCCGATACGGCATCAAACGCCCAAAAGCCTTGGCCACGAAACGCCACGAAGAGCGTCTTTGACATGCGAGTGCGCCGTAATGCCGAAGCGATAACCTAAAAGGCTCAGATGTCGGCCGCCTGCGGGGAGCAGGCTCCAAACCGACAACCCCATCATAACGCGGGCGTCGCCGGTCAACTGCAGCCGGTGGTTAGGTCGTGATCACAGTGATCGCGGCGACGAGCAACATCAGGTACACAACGATTGGCCTAGGGATGGGTAGATCCCGCCGAAACCAAGCATGTACGAAAATGGTGAGGCCTAAAACGACCGCAGCGATCAGCAACAGTGCATTCGGATCGTTCTTGTCGGAAACTCGATACTCGAGCGCTCCGATGAGCACCGCGAACGCCAAGAGGAAGGCTAGATCGGCAAGACGCATTGCCCACATATTGCGACCATCATTACGCAATGCGACGACCTAACGTTTAGCGTAACCGGGTGGCGACGGTTGACGTTGATTTCAGTTTCGGCGTGAATCGCCACTCCGGTTCACGCTGTTGTTATGCCGCAGCCTTTACCGCGTCAGTCGAAGGAGTAACCGGCAAAAAACACTTCGGTCGGCTCGTCATCCTGATACAAGAGGATGTAAACACCCTGACCTCTTTCGATGCCTTCGAGGAAGTCCATATTTGACTCAACCATGCCACGAGTTGGATTAGTTGTTCCGTATAGGCTGAGCAAGGTGTCGTCACTAAGCGGGCAAACTGCGCAGAACTCCGGCGAGTCAGAGACCGCGTGAATATCCAGTATTGACCGAGTGCCGTCTTCTGCGGCATCCATCATAATTTCCTCAACGGACGAGTGTTGAGCGCCAGGAGAAGGAGAGTCAGGGCTGATCGGGAAATCGAGAAACGGGGTTATTGGGTTGTAGCGTCCGGCCTGAAACTCACGTTCGCGGAGCGCATGCAGAGAAGCTTCAACGTCACCATCGTATTTCTCGAAGTACCAGTATGGATGTGCACCCACGACGACTCCTTTATGGCATAACGCAAAAGGCTCAGTTGCCGGCCGCCCGTGGAGAGCAGGCTCCAAACCGACAACCACATCATATCGCGGGCGCAGCCGATCAAATGCAGTCGTTGGTTAGACGCACTCTTCTCCGGATATTTCAATGCCATCGTATGGCGCGATGTAGCCCGGCGAGTCCGGTTTGTACCAGGGGCGACTCAGAAGCCAAGCGTGATATCGGACATAAACGCGAGTCAACCCGCGATCTGCAGAAATGCTTTTGAAGAACTCGTCAATCAGTTCGCCGAGCCTCGCTATGCGCTGATCTGTGGGGCAGTCTTCGGTATCTAAGAGCATATCGACGAGGCCTGGCCAATGCAGGTTATTGCCGTCTTCGAAGCGAGGGATAAGCCACTCTCGGAATCCGGTGAGGCAACCAGTTGCGGTATCAAGGCCGTCCAAATAAGCGTAGATGTTTTCAAGCGTTCCCGGACATGTATACATGCCAGGGCGTTTGCAGACAGACTGGATAAGGTCGTTGTACAAGATAAAGCAAAGAGAATGTAAAGGTGGCTAACCTAAAAGGCTCAGATGTCGGCCGCCTGCGGGGAGCAGGCTCCAAACCGACAACCCCATCATAACGCGGGCGTCGCCGGTCAACTGCAGCCGCTGGTTATGCCAATACGGGACAGAGATGCTGTCTTCATCATGGCGAACCCAAGGCACCCTAGGCTCGCGAGAACCCACGACGATAACTCGTCCGTTTGGTCCGAGTTCAAACCATGTTTGGGTTCCATCATCAAAGGCGAAATATACCCGGCGTGCACCAGAGCCGCCCCAATACACCGTGCCGCTCTCGATGGCGGTTGGTTCGTATGCGGCTCGGGCTTGCTCCTCGCTCATTCCGACGGTCGCTATGCATGGAGGATTTTGCTGCGATGCAGATCCGACGACAGCCGTCACGAAAATGACAAAAAGTACATATGGCATAACGTAGCTCCGCTCAGTTGCGAGCCGCCTGCGGGAGCGAGCGTTCAACCGGCCAGTTAATTATCCATCGCGGGCGTCGCCGGTCAACTGCAGCGGTTGGCTAGGCCACTCTATTGAATCTCATGCCATGCGTATATGCCTGGCATCCAGTTGATGTAGTAATCGCGTGGCCCCGCCGAAACGGTCAATGTGGTCGTGCCCACCTTCAGGCCCCAATGACCAAAGCCACCCCCCCAAACAAGATGCACATACGGCGAACCGCCGTTGGGATCGACCGATGCGTATTGCGGTGCACCGTAGCTGGTCGCACCAATGAACGCTGGTACGTTGGTGATGTCGACACGTTGTCCACCGGCCGCAATAATCTCTTGTTGTGCCCACTGTTGAAGTTGCGCGGGGTTCACATGCGCTTGCATCTCGGTCAAGAAATCTGCCGTCGTGGTTTGGTACCCCGGCTTACAGCCCGTCATGCAGAGAACGGCTGCTAAAACGAACGGTGATGGAATACGGTGTTTCAAGTGGCCTAGCAGTTGATTGGGCGGATCCGTCTATTCGCGGTTTCAATGCATTTGACAGACCCCGAGTCTGTCTAACCCATGCGTTTGGGCCGAAAAACGGTGCCCCGCTGACTGGCAACATAATCGCATCTTCCCGCCTAACCAAATGATTTCACTGATTCCACGCAAGTTAGAGAATAGCACCCAAGGCCGACCCCAAAGCGATTGGCTTTGGGTCGGTCTCGCGTTGAGCTGCCTATCATGCAAAACGAACCCTCCACCAGCTCGGCACGAAAAGCCAAGCCCATCGATCGGGTTGCAAACACATGCAAAAATAAGCATTACGCCCGCAGGGCCGCGGAAACCTAACGGGCCTGGGATCGAGACGACTTGTCCTTGCTACTGCGGGCGGGCCAGGCGTTTTGTGCACCCGCGCGACCTGGATGGGCGGGGGTTGGTTTCTGGGTTTGTTTTTTGAGTAAGCGGCGCTAGCATTCTCTTGCATGAATAAAGAGGGAGACATTTCATCAGCGAAACAGGCGGTGGCGATCACCGGGGCGTCGGGGTTGATCGGGCGGGCGCTGGGTGAGGCGTTGGCTGCGCGGGGGCATACGGTCAAAGCGTTGCGGCGGCCGAGTGACTGGAGCATTGATGGTGTGAAGGAAGGGGTGCTGGTGGGCGTGGACACGGTGGTGCACTTGGCGGGGGAGCCGGTGTTCGGGCGGTGGAGCGAAGCCAAGAAACAAAGGATCAGGGACAGCCGGGTGCTTGGGACTCAAGCGGTGGCGGCGGCGTGTGCGCGGGACGGCGTGAAGGCGTTGGTGAGCGCGTCGGCGATCGGGTTCTACGGGTCTGCGGGCGAGGCGGCGGACGAGTCGGCGGGGGCGGGCGAGGGGTTCTTCGCTGAGGTGGGGTTGGCTTGGGAGCAGGCGGCGGACGCGGCCCGGGAGGCGGGCGTGCGGGTGGCGCACCCGCGGATCGGCATCGTGCTGGCGAAGGAGGGCGGGGCGTTGAAGATGATGCTGCCGGTGTTCGGGCTGGGGCTGGGCGGGCGGCTGGGGTCGGGGCAGCAGTGGATGAGCTGGATCACGCTGGGGGATTTGGTGCGGACGTTGGTATGGATGGTGGAAGGGGAGGTGGACGGGCCGGTGAACCTGACGGCGGGGGCGGTGCGGAATAGCGCGTTCACGAAGACGCTGGGGCGGGTGTTGCGTCGGCCGACGCTGCTGCCGGTGCCGGGGTTTGCGATGCGGCTGGTGTTCAGGGGGCTGGCGGATGAAGCGTTGCTGGGGGGGCGTGCGGTGGAGCCCGGCGTGCTGCGTGAGGCGGGGTTTGCGTTTGAGGCGGAGGACCTGGAAGCGGGCTTGCGGCTGGTTTTGGAGAAGCCGGCATGAGCGAGCCGGTGACTGTGGTGTGGTTCCGCAATGACCGTCGTCTGGATGACCAGCCGGCGTTGCAGGCGGCGGCGGCGCGGGGGCGGGTGGTGCCGGTGCATGTATGGTCGCCGGAGGAAGAAGCGCCCTGGGCGCCGGGCGGCGCGTGGCGGTGGTGGTTGCATCATTCGTTGCAGGCGTTGGGCGAGGCGTTGTCGGAGCGCGGGTTGCGGCTGGTGCTGAAGCGGGGCGAGACGCTGCGGGCGTTGCGCGAGGTGGCGGAGGCGGTGGGGGCGGACGCGGTGTATTGGTGCCGACGGTATGAGCCGGTGGTGATCGAGCGGGACCGGCGGGTGAAGGAGGCGTTGCGCTCGTCGGGGCTCGAAGCGGAGAGTTTTAACGGGCAGTTGTTGTATGAGCCCTGGGAGGTGAAGAATCAGACGGGTGATCCGTACCGGGTGTTTACGCCGTTTTATAAGGCCACTCAGAAGCTGTTGGCGCCGGCGGTAGCGCAGGGTGTGCCGCCGAAACTGCGTGGGGTGGCGGCTTGGCCTGAGGGCGAGACTTTGGCGGGCTTGGGTTTGCTGCCGGGGGTGGATTGGGCGGCGGGGATGCGTGAGGCGTGGACACCCGGTGAAGACGGCGCGCGGGCTCGGCTGGCGTGTTTCGCGGCGTCGGGCGTGTCGTCGTATCAGGATCGTCGGGACTACCCCAGTGAAGACCGGACCAGCGGGTTGTCGCCTTACCTGGCCCACGGCGAAGTGAGCCCGCGGCGGGTGTGGCATACGCTCAATGCTTCGGTCGATGAGGCGGCGCAAAGCTACCTGCGGCAGTTGGTCTGGCGCGAGTTTGCGTACCACATCCTGTTTCACTTCCCCCGGACACCCGAGCAGCCTCTGCAGGACAAGTTCGCGGGCTTCCCCTGGGCGGAAGATGCCGAGGCGTTGGCGCGTTGGCAGCGGGGGCGGACGGGGTACCCGATCGTGGACGCGGGGATGCGTCAGTTGTGGCATACAGGTTGGATGCACAACCGGGTGCGGATGGTGGTGGCTTCGTTTTTGGTGAAGGACTTGCTGTTGAGTTGGGAGGCGGGGGCGCGGTGGTTCTGGGACACGCTGGTGGATGCCGACCTGGCGAACAACACGTTGGGTTGGCAGTGGGCGGGCGGGTGTGGTGCGGACGCGGCGCCGTACTTCCGTGTGTTTAACCCGATGCTGCAGAGCAAGAAGTTTGATGCGGATGGTGTGTACTTGAAGCGTTGGCTGCCGGAGTTGGCGGGTTTGGAGGTCAAGGCGATGCATGCACCTTGGGAAGCCAAGCCGATGGCGTTGGAGGCGGGGGGGGTGACATTGGGTGGGGAATACCCGTGGCCGATGGTGGAACATTCCGCGGCGCGGGATCGGGCGTTGGAAGCGTTTGAGTCGGTGAAGAAAAAGAATTGAGCCGCGCCTAGGATCGGTACATGGGCGTGAATTACAGCAACGGGCTGCCTTGTGTGGCGTGCGACGAGGGGCCGGTTTGGATGAGGCATGTGTTGCGTCTTGCGGCGGTGTACAACGTGCTGTGGGGCGGGTTGGTCGTGCTGTTGCCGGCGTGGACGCTGGGGTTGATCGGGGTGACGCGCACGACGCCGATGCTGGAAGCGTTTTGGGCCTGTATCGGAATGATAGTCGGTGTCTATGGCGTGGGGTATTGGGTCGCGTCGGCGGACCCGATCCGGCATTGGCCGATTGTGCTGGTGGGGTTGATGGGGAAGGTGTTCGGGCCGATCGGTTTTGCGATGGGTTGGTTGAAGGGGGACCTGCCGGGGCAGATGGCGTGGACGATTGTGTTCAACGATCTGGTGTGGTGGGTGCCGTTTGGGATGATGCTTTGGGCGGCAGCGCGTTTGCGGAAGGGCGGGAGCGAGCCGATGGAACGGCTGGAGGCCCAGGCGATGCGGGGGCAGCTGCGGGCGAGCGTGACGCATGAAGGGCGAACGCTGATGGAAATGTCGGAAACCGGGCCGGGGCAGGTGGGGTTGCTGCTGGTGTTTGTGCGCCACATGGGGTGCACGTTTTGTCGGGAAATGCTGAGTGACCTGGCGGCGGTGAAGGACCGGCTGCAACAGGCGGGGGTGCAGGTGGCGGTGGTGCACCAGTCCGAAGAGGCGGAAGCGGCGGCGGTGTTTGAGCGGTACGGGCTGGAGGCGCAGCGGGTCAGTGATGTGCACCGCCAGCTGTACCGGGCGTTTGGCTTGGGGCGGGGCACGTTCGGTGAGCTGTTTGGTTGGCGGGTGGTCCAGCGGGGGTTTGGGGCCTGGCGGCATGGGGTGGGGATGCTGCAGGGCGACGGGTTCCAGATGCCCGGGGTGTTCGGGGTGCGGGATGGGGAAGTGATCGAGCAGCAGGTGTGTGCGCACGCGGGGGAGCGGATGGACCTGGAACGGTTTTTAGTAAGCCTGCAGACCGAGGAGATGTTGTCATCGAAGACGGACGAGTTACGTTCGAGCGTGATGGCCGGGACCGCGTCTTAACGGCGCGGATGTTTCTGGCCCGGCCGGTGGATGAGCTGTTTGCGTTCTTCAGCAAAGCGGAGAACCT
Source organism: Phycisphaeraceae bacterium (assembly GCA_965230305.1). Taxonomy (GTDB): domain Bacteria; phylum Planctomycetota; class Phycisphaerae; order Phycisphaerales; family Phycisphaeraceae. Next base: position 2,627,465 of record OZ245998.1, read on the forward strand.
GCAGGAGCTGACGCCGGGCTGGATGAAGTTCCGGATTCTCACGCCGTTGCCGATTGAGATGAAGGTCGGGACGCTGATTGACTACCGGATCGGCGTGCATGGGGTGCCGATGCGCTGGCGGACGCTGATTTCGGACTGGCAGCCGGGCGTACGGTTTGTGGATGATCAGTTGAAGGGGCCTTACCTGAAGTGGCACCACACGCACACGTTTGAAGCCGGCGAGAAGGACGGTGTCGCGGGGACCTGGCTGGGGGACTCGGTGCGGTACCGGGTGCTGATGGGTTGGCTGGTGCATGGGGTTTTGGTGAAGCGGGATTTGCAGAAGATTTTTGACTACCGGCTGGAAGCGATCCACGCGCGGTTTGGAGATAGCCCGGCGTGAGCGGGGTGGCCTGGCTGTTGGTGGCGCACGGGGCGGCGACATGGGCGCTGGTGGGGTTGATCTGGATGGTGCAGCGGGTGCATTACCCGCTGCTTGAAATGGTCGAGGCGGATCGTTTTGTGGCGTTTGAAGCGGCGCACCAGAAGCGGATCACGCCGGTGGTGGGGAGCTTGATGGTGGTTGAAGCAGGGTGTGCGGCGGGGCTGCTGTGGGTCTTGCCGGGGTGGGCGACCGGGGTGGGGATGTTTTTGTTGCTGGTGGTGTGGGGGGTGACGGCAGGGGTGTCGGTGCCTTGCCATCGGGTGCTGGCGAAGGGGTATGACGGGGCGGCCCACCGGCGGCTGGTGCGGACAAACTGGTGGCGGACGGCGGCGTGGACCGCGCGGGGCGCGCTGGCGGGGTGGTTGTTGCTGGCGGCGCTATGATGGGGCGATGGATGTGGCGGTGAATCCGGTGGAGGCGTGGTTGGATTCGCGTGGACTGGAGCCCTTTGCGTTTCAGCGCGCGGCGTGGTCGTCGTATGGGCGGGGGCAGTCGGGTTTGATCCACGCGCCGACGGGGTTTGGCAAGTCGTACGCGGCATGGCTGGGGCCGGTGATGGACTGGTGTGAAACGCACCCTCGGGCGGGTTGGGGGGAAGACGCGGAGCGGTTGACGGTGGTTTGGCTGACGCCGATGCGGGCGTTGGCGCGGGACACGGTGCAGGCGTTGCGGGAGCCGGTGGAGGCGATGGGCTTGCCTTGGACGGTGGGACTGCGGACGGGGGACACGTCGTCTTATATGAAGAAGAAGCAGCGCGATCGGCCGCCGACGTGTCTGGTGACGACGCCCGAGTCGTTGACGCTGCTGCTGTCGTACGCGGACAGCCGAGCGAAGATGGGGCGGGTGCAGGCGGTGGTGGTGGACGAATGGCACGAGCTGTTGTCGACCAAGCGGGGGACGCAGACGGAGCTGGCGTTGGCTCGGCTGCGGCGGTGGAATCCGGGGCTGCGGGTCTGGGGGTTGTCGGCGACGCTGGGGAATCTGGAGCAAGCCAAGGCGGCGTTGCTGGGGGATCAAGCGGAGGACGGTGTGCTGATCAGCGGAGCGTCGCCGAAGACGATCGAGGTGGAGACGGTGTTGCCGGCGGACATGGAACGGTTCCCCTGGGCGGGGCACTTGGGGTTGAAGCTGTTGGATCAGGTGGTCGCCTCGATTGAGGAGGCGAACACGTCGTTGGTGTTCACGAACACGCGGTCGCAGGCGGAGCTTTGGTTTGAAGCGTTGCTGAAGGCCCGGCCGGACTGGATCGGGCGGGTTGCGATTCACCACGGGTCGCTGGACAAGCAGGTGCGGGACGAGGTGGAGCGTTTGTTGGACGCGGGGCGGCTGAAGGCGGTGGTGTGTACGTCGAGTCTGGATCTGGGGGTGGATTTTCAGCCGGTGGACCGGGTGTTTCAAGTGGGGAGCCCGAAGGGGGTGGCGCGGTTGATGCAGCGGGCGGGTCGTAGCGGGCACCAGCCGGGTGCGGTGTCGCGGGTGGTGGGTGTGCCGGCGCATGCGTTGGAGGTGGTGGAGTTTGCTGCGGCGAGGACGGCGGTGGCGGCGCGGAAGATCGAGGCGCGGGAGCCTTTGGATCGGCCATTGGATGTGCTGGTGCAGCACCTGGTGACCTGCGCGATGGGCGGGGGGTTTGAATCCGACGCGTTGTTGTCGGAGGTGCGGACGACGCATGCGTACCGGGGGCTGAGCGAGCAGGAGTGGTCCTGGTGCATTGATTTTGTGGTGCGGGGCGGGCAGGCGTTGGGGCAGTACCCGCAGTACATGCGGGTGCAGCCGCCGAAGGGAAAAGGCGGGGTGTACAAGGTGGCGTCGCCGGGGATCGCGCGGACGCATCGGCTGGGGATCGGGACGATCACGGCGGACGCGGCGGTGTCGATCCGGTTTCAGAACGGTCGGGTGCTGGGGCACGTGGAGGAGTCGTTTGTCGCGCGGCTGTCGCCGGGAATGCGTTTCATCTTTGCGGGTCAGGTGCTGGAGTTGGTGCGGACGCAGGGGATGACGGCGTATGTGCGGCGTAGCAAGTACCGGCGCGGGATTGTGCCGCGTTGGGGTGGGGGGCGGACGCCGTTGTCGACGGAGCTGGCAGAGACCGTGCTGGACGAGATCGAGCACGCGGCGAAGGGGGAGACGGGCTCGGCGGAGATGCGTGCGGTTCGGCCGTTATTGGCGGTGCAGGCGAAGTGGTCGGCGTTGCCCAGCCGCGAGCATCTGTTGATTGAATCGATTCGGACGAACGAGGGGCACGCCTGGTTTGTGTACCCGGTGGAGGGGCGGCTGGTGCATGAAGGACTAGGCGCGTTGCTGGCGCATCGGTTAACGAAGGCGTCGCCGCGGACGCTGACGATGACGCACAATGACTACGGCGTCGAGCTGCATGGGCCCGAGGCGATCGAGCTGAGCGAAGATGATTGGCGTGGGTTGTTGAGCACGGCGGGGTTGCTGGAGGATTTATTTGCGTGCCTGGACAGCACGCAGTTGGCGCGTCGGCAGTTTCGTGAGGTGGCGCGGGTGGCGGGGTTGATCCTGCCGGGGTTTCCGGGGGAGCGTAAGGCGGCGAAGCATGTGCAGGCGTCCAGCGATTTATTTTTTGATGTGTTTAACGATTTTGATCCGTCGAACCTGCTGTTGGATCAGGCCCGGCGGGAGGTGCTGGAGCGGCAGCTGGAGGTGGATCGGTTGCGTCGGACGCTGGAGCGGCTTTCTGGTTTGCCGTTGGTGATTACCAGGCCGGCGCGTCTGACGCCGTTGGCGTTTCCGATGTGGGCCGAGAGTCTTCGGGATCAGACGCTATCTTCGGAGGGGTGGAGCGAGCGGCTGAGCCGGATGGTGTTGTCCCTGGAGGAGGCGGCGGAGCGTGGCGAAGGCGGATGAAGTCCAAGGGTCGGTGGCATGCACGTTCGGTGGCGAGGTGTTGCTGTTGGTGTCGCAGAAGGCAGCGGTTTGGCCGTCGCGTCGGATGCTGCTATTGGCGGACGTGCATTTGGGCAAAGCGGATCATTTTCGCACGCAGGGGATCCCGGTGCCCTGGGGGCCGACGGAGCGCGATCTGTCCCGGCTGACGGGCTTGATCGAGACGTATGGCGTGCAGGAGGTTGTCGTGCTGGGGGACTTGTTTCACGCGGCGGGTTCGTTGAGCGCGGAGGTGGTGGATGCCTTCTGCACGTGGCGGATTCGGCATGCGTCCACGGCGGTGAAGCTGGTCCGGGGGAATCACGACCGATACGCGGGGGATGTGCCGGCGACGATGGGGATCGAAGAGGTGGGCGAAGTATGGGATGTCGGGGCGTTGCGTTTGCAGCATGACCCGGCGACGGCATCGGAGCGGCCGGTGGTGGCGGGGCATGTGCACCCTTGTGTTCGGATGGTCGAGCCGGCGACGGGGAAGGGGGTGCGGCTGGCGTGCTTTCATGCCGGGGCGGCGGTGATGGTGTTGCCGGCATTCGGGACATTTACGGGGATGCACCCGATGAAGGTGGGGCGGGGGGATCGGGTTTACGCGGTCACGCCGGACGGTCAGGGGGTGCTGGCGTTGGGCGGAGAGGCTTGAGGCTGATGAAGACACAGCCGGCGGCGACGGGCGCGGTGAGCAGCGCCAGGCCGGTGGTGCCGCCCAGCAAGGTGCCGGCGAGCCCGAGCAGCGGGCCGAGAGTGAAGCCGGCGCCGATGAGGGCTTCGTGTTGGCCGCCGGCTTCGACGGAAGCGTTGTGGGTGATCAGGGCGTAGTAGAGGGCGGCGTAGTAGGCATAGCCCAGGCCGGCACCCATGACGGCTTGGCCGAGTAGCACGAGTTCGAGGGTGGGGCCGAAGACGATCGCGGCGCAGCCGAGTGGGATCGCCCAGGCGGTCAGGCACAAGCCCAGACGTTTGCCGTGCCAGCGGTCCGCGCGTTGCATCCAGGCGAAGAAGGCTAGCCGGGTGATGTGCAGGGGTGTGGCCAGGAAAGTCGCGGCGGCGACGTGGACACCAAAGCGTTGGAAGATGCCGGGGAAAAGCGGATTGACGAGGAACAGCAGCAGCATGCCGTGGGTCAGTGAAGCACGGGCGGAGCGGGTCAGGCGTTGGTAGTGGTTGATCGTGTGGGGGTCGGGGCGCTGCGGGTCGTCGTGTTCGAGGTGGTCGGGCTGCGCGGGGAGCTTGGTCAGCAGGCCGAGGGTGATGAGGGTGAGCACAGCGGGGAGAAGGAAGACGGCAGCGGGGGCGTGCTCGATAATCAGGCCGGCGGGTGCGATGGCGAGGATGAGCGTGAACGCCCAGGTCAGGTTGAAGAGCCCCAAGGCGCGGGAGGTTTGTCGGGGCGGTCGGCCGGCGGTGACATAGGTTTCGATGACGGGCCACTTCAGGCCGCTGCCCAATCCGATGAGCGCGTTGAGGGCGATCATGGCCAAGAGCAACGCGGGCTGTGCGAGTTGATCGCCCGGCTGGAGGCCGAGGACGAGGTTGAGGATGAACAGGGTGATGAGGAACCCCGCGAGGGCGCGGCGTTCGCCGAAGCGTTGGGTGAGGGTGTGGCTCTGCCAGCCGCCCAGGGTGTAACCCACGCCGAAGCCCAGGGCGACGAGGAGGTTTTGTGTGTCGGTGAAGGCGTAGCGTTCGGCGAGGTAGAAGAACAGGCCGAACTCGACGAGGGAGGTTGTAAAGGATTCGATGCCGGTGACGGCCAGCATCACGGGCAGCGGGGCCGAGGAGGGCGCGGCCCGGAGGCTGGGTTTCACTTGAGCACCTTGCGGGTCATGGCCCGCTGGATGTCGCGTTGGGTTTGTTTGGCTTTGAGGTCCTGGCGTTTGTCGTACTGCTTCTTGCCGGTGCCGACACCGATCTCGAGCTTGATGAGGCCTTGCTTGAAGTACATAGCCAGGGGGACGAGGGTGGTGCCCTTGACGGAGACCTTGCCGACGAGGTTCTTGATTTCTTTTTTGTGGGCCAGGAGCTTGCGCGGGCGTCGGGGGTCGTGCTGGTTGACGCCGCCTTGGGGGTACAGGCCGATGTCGGCGTTCATGAGGAAGAGCTCGAGGCGTTTCTCGTCCAGGCGGACAAAGGCCTCGACGAGGGTGACTGTGCCGTTGCGGATGGATTTGACTTCGCTGCCCATGAGCTGGACGCCGCACTCGAGTTTGTCGGAGATGTGATAGTCGTGCGTCGCCCGGCGGTTGACGATGCGTGGCTCGTAGTTGGTTTTTTGTTTCTTGCGTTTGGCCATGGGAAGCGGGGCATTGTACCGGCGTGTGGATTAGACTTTTTGGATGCGGTCTGACGCACGGTTTGAGGCAGAGACGGGGGCATCGCTGTTTAGCGGCGCGGAGCTGTTGGTGAAGGGGTCTCTGGAGTGCCCTTGGCCGATCGTGGGGGTAACGGGGACGGGGTACGGTTTGTCGGGGAAGGTACTGCGGGCGTTTGAGCGGCACGGGCGTGGGGTCTCGGTGCAGCCCGCGTCGGGCCCGGCGTCGCTGGTGGGGTCGATGCAGGGGATCGCTGAGAGCGGCTGGGTCAGCGAGTCGGGTGAGTCGGGGGCGGTGCTGGGGGTGGCGTCGCGTTCGGCGTTGCGTTCGGTGGCCGAGTCGTTGGAGAAGGTTCGCGCGTCGGGCTGGCGGGCGTCGCCGGCCTGGGGCGGGGCGGTGCTGATCGTGGTGGATGACCTGGGGGCGACGGGGTATCTGGAGGCGGGCCGATCGACGGGGGTGGATGCGCGGGCGGTGATGGAGCAGTTGGGTGTGCCGTTGGTTGAGCCTTCGAGTCCGCAGCGGCTGAAGGATGCGGTGGAGCACGCGGTGGCGTTGAGCCGGCTGAGCGAAACGCCGGTAGGGTTGTTTGTCGGCAAGGGCTTGGTCGATGGCGGGGGCACGGTGTGGGTTCGGCCGAACCGGGGGACGGTGGGCGCGAAGCTGGCGGCCAGCCGCAGCGGCCGGGGCGAAGTTACGGTGCAGATGCGGGTGGGCGAAACCCTGGGGCGTATGCGGGAGCGGGTCGAGGCGGAGGCGTCTCGGCGGGGGCTGAACCGGATATGGAACAAGCCGGCGCGGGACGAAACCGCAGCGTTGGGGTTTATCGCCAGCGGGCAGGGGATGGCGGCGTTGACCCACGCGCTGTCTGAGCTGGACCTGGTGGGTGACTTTCCGTTGCTGGAGTTGCAGCTGACGACGCCGGTGGACCCGTCGCTGGTGCGGGTGATGGGGGCGTGTTGCCAACGGCTGGTGGTCGTGGAGGCCGGCCGGGGTTGGTTGGAGCGGGAGGTGCACACGGCGTTGTCCGGCACGGGTTCGTTGGCGCGGATCTACGGCAAGCGTTTGCCGGGCGAGAAGCCGGGGGTGCCCCGGTCGGCGACGCTGCACCCGTCGCAGTTGTTGGATCGTCTGGGTGATTTGTTGATTGAGTCTTCGCCGCGCGGGCCGGCGCTGGTTGAGCCGAAGCTGAACCAGTTGCGAGAGCGGGCCGAGCGGGCGCGGTCGGTGAAGCTGGCGTTGCCTCGGCGGACGCCGACGTTCCCGCCGGGGAGTGTCTACCGGGACATCGGCAGTGTGCTGGTGGATTTGAAGCAGGATTTGGGGGATGCGGGGTACATGGCCGGGGCACACAACCGCTCGCCGATTGAGCTGGCGGTGTATCACGGCGGGGACGACACGCGGGATCTGGAGCAGCCGCCGTTTGACGGGCTGGGTGCGAAGCCGCCCAATGCGTTTGCCTTGCCCCCGACACGGCATGAGGCGGGCGAAGGGCCGTATCGGGTGGTGCTGTTGAGCGATGAGCGGTTGCGGAGCGGCGGGCGCGGTTTGTTTGCCGACGCGGTAGAGCGTGGGCGGCACGTGACGTTTGTGGTGCATGAGCGGCTGGGGGGTATGGGCTTCCCGTTCGTGGCCAAGCGGATCGTGCGGCAGCTGCGCGGGCTGGTGCCGATTGAACGTAAAGCGGGGATCGGGGTCCACCGCATTGACCCACGCGATCGGCCCCGGTTTCGGCGGCTGATGGAGCAGACGATTCTGAGCGGCTCGGTGAACGCGATCGTGCTGGACCCCAGCCGCGAGGATGCGCTTTCCCCCGAGGAGCCTGAAAGCGAGCCCCGGCTGTCGGTGGTTTCGCGGCTGGATGATCGGGACCCGGCGTTGGCGCAGCGAGCGGGGTGCCCGACGCTGTTTGTTCGACGGACGGTCTTGGGGGAGACGTACCAGACGGATTTGAGTGTGCCGATGCGGGACGCGGCGTACCGTCGACTGAACCTGGGCCCGGCGTTTCAACGGGTTTCGGTGCACCGGGGTACGGGTCAAAGAGCGCCGGCAGCGGGGAACGCCCGCGCGTTGCCGCCAGCGGAGAAGCCGGTGCATGCCGACCGGGACCGTTGGCATGGCGTGGTCGTCGGCGTGGCTGGCAAAGGGGTGAAACCGATGCGCCGTTTGCTGGCTGAGGCCGGGCGCGCGATGGGTTACGACGTGGAGTATCGGCACCCGGACACCGGGGCGTTGCACAGCGCGACGGCCTGGGGGAGTGTGGTGTACACCCAACCGACCGGAGACCGGGCGACGGCCCAGCCGCGGGCGGAGGCGCGGACGACGGCGGCGGCGACGTTCGGTAGCGCGGACCTCGTGCTGGGGCTGGACCTGTTGGAAGCCGCCCGTGCGGTCGATGGGCAGGACGGCTTGGCGGCGGCGGACCCATCGCTGACCGGGGCGGTGGTCGATCTGCACTCGACGGTCACGATGCGGCAGTTGCTGGGGGGGCACGGCCCGGACGCGGGAGACCTCACGCTGACATTGGCGGCGCGGCTGCACCCGGATCGGTTTCAGACGTATGCGTTTGCGGCGTTGGCGCTGCGGGTGTTTGGTTCAACGGATGTCGTGCCGGCGTTGATGCTGGGCAGCGCGTTCCAGAAGGGGCAGTTGCCGTTGACGCGGTCGGCGATCGAGTGGGCGGTCCGTCGGGTGTACGAGACCCAGTCGGTACGGGCGCTGCGAGCATTTGAAACGGGGCGGGCGGCGGCGGCGGACCCGGCGGGGTTTGATGAAGGGCGTCGACGCCTGAAGCCCTCGCCGCATCGAGCGCGTTTACGGTTGCGGCGGATGTTGCGGATCGCGGAGGGGCCGCGCTCGGCCAAGGCGTACGATGCGCAGGTGGACCCGGTGTTGGATCTTTTGATTGAGGCCGAGGTGCCGGGGCGGGTTGGGCGCACCTTTGCAAACCGCGCGGCCGACTGTTTGATCTGGGGCGGGCCCGAGTACCTGCAGCAGTACACCGCGGCGGTGGAGCGGATGCTGGAGAAGGACGTGCACCAGACCAAGCGGCTGACGGCGGCGGTGGTCCAGCACCTGGGTCGGGTCATGGCGATCCGGGACGAGTTTTTTGTGGCATCGGTTCTGACCCACCCGATCAAGCTGGCGGAGGACCGGTTACGGTTTGCGACCCAGCCGGGCGCGGGTGATCGGTTGGTGTGTCACTACGAGGCCCGGCCGGAGTTTGAGTTGCTCGGCCGGACGTTTCAGGTGGACCTTGAATTGAAGTCCTGGCAGTTGGGGGTGTTGTCGCGGCTTCGGCCGATGCGCCGGGTGATGCCGCGTTGGCGTCGGTATGACCGGCGGTTCCGTGATTGGTACTTAGGGCTGTTGGACCGGGCGGCGGTGGAGTTGGGTGAGTCGCGCGGGGCCGAGGCGTATGACCGGTGGCTGGCGATTCTTTCGGTGCCTGAGGAAGTGGTGGGATACCGCCAGCAGCGGTGGCAGCGGATCGAGGCGGCGATGGCCAAGGCCGAGCGTTGGTTAAACACCGAAGCGACGGACTTCGTGTCTACGGTGACGTCGGATTCAGAGGGACGCGCTGAGCAATCCGCGCGGTGATCTGCTGGTCTTCACGCAGCACGAACACGACGTAGGGGGTTTGGCCCGGGCCACGCAGGTCTGCCTGCACGCGGTCGGGGTCGCACGCTTTGCCCCGGGTTTTGACTTCGATCAGGCCGGCGTCTTGGTCGCGGAGCCAGGCTTTGACCTTGGCCGGACGCCAAGGCATTTCGGCGTGCACCTGGAACGCGGTCAGCCAGGGGCTTTCGACGGGCGCGCGGCCGCAGAGGATGCCTAAAGCTGGGTGCGGCGAAGTGAGGCTGTGCTGCTCTGCAAGAACATGGAGCAGCTCGGCGCGCTCGGCGGCGGGGTCGACGGTGTGCAGCCAGGGGGTCCACGGGCCATGGGGCGGCGTCGCGGGTTCACCATGGATCGAGGCGATGGCGTGTGGTGTGATACAGGTGGCCGAGCACGGGTGTTGCTGCAGCGCGCCGGTCCAGGAGACGGCTTGCACCAGTCGGCCGCGTTCGCTGATGTACTCGAGCTCGCCGGGCCAAGGCAGGTCGTCGGCGTTGACGCCGGGGCCGAGTTTGATGGCCAGGCCTTGGGCTTGTTGGACGATTCGGCGGAGCACCTCGGGGCCGGGCAGGTGGCCTTGGAGCTTGAAGATTCGGCCTTGGGCGTTGCGTCGGCCGGGGTCGATGTGGGCGGTTTGGCCGGTGAGGTCCAACTCGGCGACATCGGCGCACTGGGTGTCGTAGCCGGTGTTCTGTGACGCCATCCATAGCCGGAGTGGGTCGTGGTCGATCAGGCGGATGGGCTTGCCGAGGGCTTTGAACCCCAGCGCGTCGCCGCCGATGCCGCAGCAGAGGTCCAGCGTGGTGGCGTTGTCGGGGAAGCGCAGTGCTTTGTGTTTTGCTACAGCGAGAGAGGTAGCCTGCTCGATGGCTTCGCTGGTCGCCAGCAGGGTGTTGGCGTCATCGGGGAACTTGGACGCCGCTTTGCGACGGGCTTGAGCCAAGTCGAGTACCGCCGCGGCTTCGTGAGGTTGCAAATTGAAGCGTTTGCGGAGGCTCGCGACAGCTGTGACATCGGTCGCGTCGAGCGTGGCGACGTGATCGATCAGGCCGGGGATACCCAGGAGTTGCTGGTAGGCGTCGGGGGACACCGCGAGCTTAGATCCGGCTGAAGCGGGCGAGCAGGTCGGCGATCTGCGGTTGTCCGGGATTGATCTGCAGGCTGCGACGCCAGTTGGCGATTGCCGCGTCACGCAGCGAGCGGTCGGCGCGGCCTTCCTGGATGTACTTGGTCATCAGGCAGGCGCCGGTGCCGTTGAGCGCCGCGACTTCCTCGGGGTTGAGCACGATCGACAGGCCGTACTGTTCCAACGCCTGGTCAAACAGGTGTTGCTTGAACAGGGCCACGCCCAGGCGTTCGTGGGCGGTCGAAGAGGGGTGCTCGCGGACCAGTTGCCTTAGCACGTTCTCGGCTCGCTCGAAGTTGCCCAGGCGGATGTGGGCATCGCCCAAACCAAGCAGCACGGGCTCGTCGAGTTCGCCCAGCTCCGCGGCTTCGCGGAAGGCGTTGACCGCGCCTTCGTATTCACCGAGCCGAGAGTAGACAAACCCCAGGTTGGCCCAGGCGGGCTGCGAATCGGGGTTGAGTTCGGCGGCGCGCTCGGCGTAAGCCAAAGCCTCGGCCGGGCGGTCCAACTGCAGGTAGGCCGAGGCCAGGTCGCGGTTGGTTTCAAAGTTGTCGGGGTTGATCATCAGCGACCGCAGGTACGCGGCGATGGCCTCTTCGACGAGGCCGAGCACTTGCCGGTTGAAGCCCAGGCCGTAGAGGGCGTCGGCGTTATTGGGGTCGCTGCGGACGGCGCGTTCGAAGGCGACTACCGCGATGTCGTGGTTGCCGAGTTCCTCGTAGATCTCACCCATGCCGATGTGGGCTTCGGTGAGGCTGGGGTTTTCTTCCAGTGCCATGCCGAACGCCGCGAGGGCGGAGTCGAGCATGCCTTGGTCGGCGAAATCGTTGCCGCGGGCCAGGAGGTTATCGGCTCGTTGTTCACGCGCGGACTGCTCGGCGACGGTGTTGCAGCCGCCCAGAGTCAGGGTCACGGTCAGGCTGCCCAAGGCCAGGACCAAGGCAGAGGCGAGTCGTACAAAACGGTAAGGCATGGTTCGTCTCGGGGGTTCCGGTGGGAGGGCCTCGGAATGAGCAGGCCGGGGCATTGTAACGGCGTACAATCTGGCGATGCGTATTGCACTGGCCCAAACCAACCCCACCATCGGCGACATCCCGGGTAATGCTGAGAAGATCGCCCGATCGCTGGATCAAGCCCGCCAGAGGGGGGCTGATCTGGTTGTCTTCCCTGAACTATCGGTCCTGGGCTACCCGCCGAAGGACCTGCTGCTCAAGCCCGCGGTGATCCGCGAGGCGGGCGAAGCGGTCCGGGCGGTGGCGGAGGGCTGCCGCGGGGTGGCGGCGTTGATCGGCTATCCCATTCCTGCGAAGGATGAAAGCGGCCGGCGGCTTCAGAACGCGGCGGCGTTCTGCGCCGAGGGCGCGGTCCGCTCGATCCACGCCAAGAGCCTGCTGCCTACCTATGACGTCTTTGATGAGCATCGATACTTCGAGCCTGCCCCGGCCCCGACTTCGGCAACCCTCAATGGGCAGCAGGTCGGCGTGAGCATCTGTGAAGACTTGTGGAACGACGAGCGGGTGTTCACCCGGCCGCTGTATCACCACAACCCGATCCAGCAGCTCGCCGAGTCGGGCGCGGACCTGCTGGTGAATCTGTCGGCTTCGCCCTACGTGGTCGGCAAGCACGCGTTCCGGCTGGACCTGATCCGGCAGACCGCGGTCCGCTACGGCAAGCCGGTGGTCTACTGCAACCAGGTGGGTGGGAACGATGAGCTGGTGTTCGATGGGAACTCGGTCGTGGTCAACGCCCAAGGCGAGATCGTGGCGCACGGCAAGGCGTTCGAGGAAGACTTGATCGTGGCGGACCTGGACGCATCGCCGCAACTGGCGCATGCGCCGCTGCCGGATTTGGAATCGACGTATCGGGCGCTGGTCTTGGGGCTGCGCGATTACGTTCATAAGTGCGGGTTCAAGCGGGCGGTGATCGCGCTGTCTGGCGGGATCGACTCGGCGTTGACCGCAGCGCTGGCGGCCGACGCGCTGGGGCCCGAGCAGGTGACCGGCGTGGCGCTGCCCAGCCGATACTCGTCGGACCATTCGCAGACGGACGCCCGGGCGTTGGCGGCGAACCTCGGGCTGGCGTACCACACGATCCCGATCGAGCCGGCGCACGCGGCGATGGAGCAGATGCTCAGCGGGGTGTTCGCCGGGCACGAGCCGGACGTTACTGAGGAGAACATCCAAGCGAGGCTGCGCGGCAACGTGATGATGGCGCTGAGCAACAAGTTCGGGTCGCTGCTGCTGACCACCGGCAACAAGTCCGAACTCGCGGTGGGCTACTGCACGCTCTACGGCGACATGTGTGGCGGGCTGGCGGTGATTTCAGATGTGCCCAAGACGATGGTGTTCGAGTTGTGCCGGTGGATCAACGACCCGCAAAGCTCGGCGTACCGGCGTTGGGGCCGACCCGCGATCCCCGACTCGACGATCACCAAGCCGCCTTCGGCGGAGCTTCGGCCGGACCAACTGGACCAGGATTCGTTGCCGGCGTACGAGGTGTTGGACGAGATCATCGAGCGGTACGTCGAGCAGGAGCAGTCGGCCAAGCGGATTGTTGAAGAGACCGGGTTTGAAGCGGAAACCGTTCTGCGGATGGTTCGGCTGATCGACCTGAACGAGTACAAGCGCAAGCAGGCTGCGCCGGGGCTGAAGATCACCGGCCGGGCGTTTGGATTCGGTCGACGGATGCCGATCGCCCAGCGGTATGACAACCGCCGTTCGCTGACGCCCTCGGGTTAAGCGTTTTCCGGGGCCTCTTGGGGACGGAGCACATCCGAGAGCATGGCGTCCGTCAGGGCATCGTTCTCGATGTCCTGCAGACGGGCGAGCCAGTCGTGTCCGGGCAGGCGGTGGCTCTGCGCGGGGCCGCCAGCTTCGCGGTCGGCACGGGCGAACAGGGCGGTGAGTTCGATCTGGTCCGGCGGCTGGGCCAGCGTGAAGCCCGGCTCGCCGTCGTCTTCGCCGGCGACTTCGTGCAGCAGGCGGTCGTCTTGCAGCGCGTGCAGCAGACGGCGGAGCTTCTTGGGGGGCAGGTCCAGGTTGACCGCCAACTCGTCGGCATCCATCGCCAGCCCGCGCTCGAACCGCTCGCCGATCGCCGCCATGATCGGGAGCACCCACCGACGGTCCAGCCCTTCCTCGGTTTTTTCATACAGCCGACGCCGGCGGTGGCGGGACCGCGGCATCGAGTGCAACGCATGCGCCAGGCTGAGCCCGAACAGCACGATCATCCAAGTCACGTATACCCAGATCAGGAAAATCGGGATCAACGCCAACGAGCCGTACACCAGCGAGTAGTCCTTGGACTTCAGGAAGTAGTAAGCGAAGGCAAACTTCCAGACTTCCCAGAGCACGGCCGACACAAAAGCTCCGGCCATGAGCGCCCGGTTGCGGAGAGCGACCGTCGGCAGCACGCGGTAAAGGACCCAGAGCATGATCCAAGCGGTGGCAAAGGATGTCAGCCGGCTGGCGCGGCGGATCCAGGGCGCGATCCAAGGCGCCAGTTCACTGGTGGATTGCACCGCCTGCTGGGCGAGGTACAGGCTCGCGGCCAACAGCAGCGGGCCGAGTGTGACGACCGCCCAGTAGTTGAGGATGCGTTTGGCCCAGGACCGTCGCCGGTCGGCTTTGACAATCAGATTGAACGACTCTTCCATGGACACGATCAGGCGCAGCGCCGCCCAGACCAAGAGCGCCAGGCCGACCGTCCCGATGCTGCCGAAGCTGATCCGCGAGAGGTTCGCGGTGATCTCGTCCATGATTTCAAACGCCTGAGACTGTAGTTGTCGCAAGCGTTCGGCTTCGCTGAGCACCTGCAGGCCTTGGTCTTGCAGCACGCCTTGGCTATCAGCTTGTTCGACGAACCAGTTCGGCCCCCACGCAGCGGTCGGGGCGTCGGTTTGAGTTTCGGCGTCCTGGGCTTCGGCTTCCTGCGTGGCGCTGATCGATGCCTCGTCGATGCCCAGGACCTGCTCAAGCTGGCTGCGGATTTGATCGCCGGCCTGATCGAACGCGCCGAAGGCTTTGAAGACCAGCAGCGCGACCACCAGCAGGGGGATGAGGCTGAAGACGGTGCGGTAAGACAGCGCCGCGGCCATCTGCCCGGCCCGGTCGCGGTGCAGTTGATGGCCGCAGGACCAGGTCAGGTCGATGAAGTAACGGATCGTGCGCTGGGTCCGGTTCAGCTCTGCCCCCGGCGAGGTGAGCCAGGACTTCAGCCGTCGGATTATTTGGGATATCCACTGTTTGGCCATGCTGCCCTCTGCACGGGTTGATTAAGGCGGGTCGTAGCCCATGGTGCCCCAGGGGTGGCAACGCAAGACCCGCTTGATGCCCTTCCAGCCGCCACGCAGCGGGCCGTACTTGCGGACAGCCTCGATCATGTACTGGCTGCAGGTGGGCTGGTGCCGACAATGCCCGCCGAGGAACGGGCCAAGCGTTAAACGGTACACCCAGACCAGCGCGATGATGGTTCCGCTGAGCAGGTTGGAGACGAGTTTAATAAGTGGTCTAAACACAAGCCCATTAAACCATGTCTGCCGGCGGAGGAGAACTACCGGGTGACGGTTCGGCCCGCTTTTGGGCCAGTGTGTTGAGCTTGTGCGCTGCCTTGACCAGCAGCGCGGCGTAGGACTCGACCGTCTCGGGTTCATGCGGACGCACGACGACGATCAGGTCATAGCCGACAGGCAGTTCGTGCTGGTGCAGGCGGAAGGCTTCGCGCAGCCGGCGTTTGATGCCGCTGCGCTTGACGGCGTTACCGACTTTCCGGGGCACGCTCAGGCCCAGCCGGCAATGGGTCAGCCCGTTGGGCTTGGCGCAGACGGCGATCGGACCCATCGACCGCCGCAAACGCGCGGCGTAGACCGCCGAGAACGCGCGCTGCCCGCTGAGCCGCATCTTGCGGGGGAACGTGAACCGTTGGGGTGTTTCGCTCACGGCTGAGCTTTCTCGCGCGCGGCTTCATCGCTTTCGTCCGATCGCATCTGAAGCAGCGTCCGGTTGTACAGCGACAGCAGGTCCTGCCGGCGCAACATCGCCAGGACTTTCTGGGGGGCAGCCGCGTCGATCACCGGCAGCTCATCAAACTTGGAATCGGCAAACCGCGAGATCGCGTCCGACAGCGGCATGTCCAGCGTCAGCAGTTCAACACTGGGCGTAGCGAGGTCCTGGGCCACAGCCAGCATGCCCAGGTCCGACTCGTAGAGGAACTGCCGGACATCGTCGAGGCTGAATAGGCCGTAGTAGTTGCCCTGCTCATCTTCGACGGGGAACGCGGTCTGCAGGGTCTTGGTGATCATTTGCGAGACGTCGGGCAGGGGGGTGCCAGCGGCGACGCGCTTGAAGCGTTCGTGCTTGCTGGTGATGGCGTCTTTGACGATCAGGCCTTGGAGGACATCGATGACGAAATCGCCTCGGTGGGCTGGGGAGTCGCGTCGGGAGGGGACCTGCTCCCGGTAGATCGTGTGCTTGCTGGCGACGACATAGGCGATGGCACAGACCCACATCGCCGGCAGCAGCAGCGCGTAGCCGTTGGTGAGCTCGGAGACCATGATGAGGGTTGAGACGGGTGTGCTGGCGGCGGCGGCGAAGAACGAGGCCATGCCCAGGATCACGAACACGACGACCATGTCGAGCGTGACGGCCCCGGGCATGATCTGGTGGAAGAGCAGGCCGACCACGCCTCCCAGCGAGCCGCCGATGACCATGCTGGGGCCGAACACCCCGCCCGAGCCGCCCGACGCGCTGGTGAGGGAAGTGGTGAGCATCTTGCCCAGCCCGATGGTCAGCAGCAGGGGGATGCCGATGGCGGTGGCGCCGCGGTGGTTGCCGGTGCTTAGGAGGGATTCGAGGAAGCCGTAGCCCGAGGACATGACGCTGAGGGTTTCGGTGCGTTGGCCCATCCACCAGAACAGGGTGATTCCGACGCCGCCGGTGAGCAGGCCGCCGATCGCGGGCTTGCTGATGTCCGGCAGGCGCAGCTTCTGGAAGCCGGCCTGCACGAGGTAGTAGCCACGTGAGAACACCATCGCGGCCACGGCCATGATCAGCGCCAACGCGGTCAACGGCGGAAGCATCAGGATCGGCCGATCCACCGTCAGGTCCGCCAGCACCCCGAACAGAGGCTCAAACGCGCTGAGCCCGAGCACGAACGAAAACACCGAGTAGGCCACAACCGACGCGAGGAACGCCTGCACAAGTGATTCGGCTTCAAAGTCCGGGTCCCGGTAAAGCACCTCAATAGCAAAAATCGCCCCAGCCAAGGGCGCGTGGAAGATCGCGCCGACCCCCGCAGCCATCCCCGCCAGCATCAGCCGACGGCGTTCGGCGGCAGAGAGCTGCAGACGCTCAGCGACCACCGAGCCGACGCCCGCGCCGATCTGCGCGATCGGGCCTTCGCGGCCCCCCGAGCCGCCGGTGGACAGCGTGACGGCGGAGGTCAGCATCTTGACCAGGGGCACACGCAGCCGAATCCGGCCGGCCCGGCGGTGGAAGGATCGGACCGCCGCGTCGGTGCCGTGGCCCTCGGCCTGGATTTCGAACTTGTAGATCAGGACCCCGCTGATGAGCCCGCCGATCGCGGGCAACAGCAGCAGTACCCACAGGCGAGGCGTGTTGCTGACGGCGGTTGTATCACCCAGCCCGGCTTCGGACGCCGGGAGCTTCTCCTGATAGTTCGCCAACCCGCCCAGCAGCCAGTCGGACAGGTAGATGCACATGAGGTCGAACACCACCGCCGCGAGCCCCGCCAGGACGCCCACGCCGATGGACAGCACGATGCCCCGGCTCATCGAGCGGGTGTTGCTGCTGAATTTGCGTCGCCACCAGGCTTGCAGTTGTTTGAGGGTCGCTTGCAGCGGCATCCCCGCAGTGTAAACCCGGCGTTACGGCTGCGCGGCATCGGGCATCGGCTCGGGCTCGTCGGGCATCCACTGAGCGTCGTCGAACATGCCGCCCAGTCCCAGCCCCAGCGAGGCTCCGAGCACGCCCGCCGAGGCGTAGTGGATCGGCAAGGCAAAGCCCAGACGCAGGGCCTGCGACTCGCTGCGCCAGGCAGCAGACAACGCGCCGGGGTCCTGAAGTTGCAATCCGACCAGGGCATATCCGATACACGCGACCAACAACGGGCTGAGCAGGACGGGGATCGGCCCGGCCCGATGAACAAACAAACGGGAGACCAGCCCGCCGATCGTGAACGCGACGAGCAGCCCGAAGATGACCTGCCCGCGCGCCGTGGTCTGGATGATGATGTATGCCATGACGCCGCCGACCACCGCTGTGATGGCTCCGGCGACCAACCCCGAGAGGCGCGGCCCCCAGCCCAGGCCACGTCGGTGCTTGGCCAGCCCGGGAAACTGGCGCGACCACGCGCCCATGCCCAGCAGCCAGGCGAACCAGACGATGAGCCAGACGGATGATTCGAGGATGAGATGGCGGTACGCGGCCCCGCCATGCAAGTCGGCCATCCTGCGGAACCAGCCCTCGGCCGATCCGCTTTGCCAGGCCATGACCGTCAGGGCAGCGGCAAGCGCCAACGCGGCGGAGACCCGACTGCCCAAACGCCCGAGCACCGCGGCACCCGTGGCGACCAGCCCCAGGATCAACACCCAACCCGCCGTCAACAGCGGGTGATTCCTGGCTGCTTCGATCAGGGTCAAGCCCTCTGAGCCATCTGAGGCACCCAGCCATCCGCTGCTCCAGCCCAGCAGGCTGCCGCCCAACAGGATCAAGGCCAAAATCAGCAATCGCTGGGGGAATGTCGGCAACATGGGCTTTCTATCGGCCCGGATGGGGGCGGCCCTCAAAGGAACAACAGGCTTTAACTATCCAACTTGACAGGTTCACGGATAGCTTGGATAATTGTTTTTCCTGTCTGGGTGTATGCGCCTAGACTGGATGTACATGGCGACCTCCCGTTTGGTTGGAGATTGTTCGCTATGTTTGGAACGAGCATGCTGGGTTGGTTCTGGGTAGATCCCAGTTGGCATGCTCAGGTTTGTTCGACGAGGCGAACGGTTCGTCTCGTATGGGTTGTGTCCAGTTGTTTTGTTGAGGCAAGTCCGGTTCAGGATCGCGTCTAACGCACTCTTTCATCGCTATTGCTTGCGGGTGTTTCCCGCAGCGGTACTGAACCCCAGACGGGCTTTCATAACTCAGCAGGACCCAGCCGCGTTGTTTTTGCCTGCTTATTCTTTTTGGAGCTAGTTATGAAAACTCGTAAGGGCTTTACCCTCATCGAACTGCTCGTGGTGATCTCGATCATCGCGCTGCTCATCGGCATCCTTCTGCCCGCGCTGGGCGCTGCCCGCCGGACCGCTCGTCAGATGCAGTCCAACACGCAGATCCGCGGCATCGGTCAGGCGATGTTCACCTTCTCGCAGTCCAACGGCGAATACCTGCCTGGCTTGGACGCCGATGGCAAAGTGGTTGGAATTCCTCAGCGGCCCGGCGGTGGCGGCGACATCAACAACGGTTCCGAAGGGGCCGCGGTTGGAACCCGGCACTACCTGATGCTGGCAAACGACTTTTTCACCGGCGATTATGCCATCAGCCCTGTTGAAACGAAGACAGCTTGGGATAACGAAGATGAAAACTGCACCCGTACGAACCGCTCTTTTTCAATGCTGAAGATTTCGGACTCTGTTGCCGGTAACGGGACGACGCAGCGTCCGGAAGGTAACGGGCAACGGACTCGCGTTTGGCGCGGTGAGCTCTCGACGAATACGCCGATCATGTCTGACCGGGCCCAGAACGGTTCGGGCTCGGACCAAACGGCTCTAACGACCGGTATCTATTCGATCCACACCAGCGAACCGACTTCGGGCAACGACTGGCGCGGTTCTGTGCTCTGGGCGGATAACCATGCTAATTTTGAATCGACCCACGAGCTTGACACTCAGTACGGCAACGGTGAAGCGCTTGAGCAGGACAACCTGTTTACCGACCAAGCGAACAACGGGTCTGTTATCGGTGGCGGAACCTTCCCCCCCGATGCCAACGCTCATCTAGTCGCCGCTGGTCACGAGCACGTGTCGTATGAGTAAGTTATTCGGTTTCAATTTTTGATTCTGATGCCGTCGGCCGCCTTGTGCGGCCGACGGTTTTTTTTATGGCTGGCGATCGGCGTCTTGGGCCGGTTAACGCAATCTCAACCCCGGACCGCTTGACGAAAACCCCGGCCTGCGATATTTCTGTCCCATGGAAGACAAGATCATCGCCGACGGCATCACGTTTGACGACGTCCTGCTCCTGCCCGCCCGGAGCGACGTGGTCCCCGCTCAAACCGACCTTTCGACTCAGCTCACGCGGAACATCCGCCTGAACCTGCCGTTGCTGTCGGCCCCGATGGACACCGTCACCGAGGCCAACCTCGCGATCGCCCTGGCCCAGTCGGGGGGCATCGGCATCATCCACAAGAACCTGCCGGTCGAGCGGCAGGTCCGGGAGGTGGTCAAGGTCAAGCGTTCGGCCAACGGCGTGATTACCGACCCGGTGACCCTCCCGCCGGACGCGCCCGCCAGCCGGGCACGCGACCTGATGCGTGAGCAGAACATTTCCGGCGTGCCGATCACCCTGGACGGCGAGACCAACGGCCAGCTCGTGGGCATCATCACCCGCCGGGACCTGGCGTTCCTGACCGACTTTGATGTGTCGATCCATTCGGTGATGACCAAAGACCGTCTGGTGACCGCTGCCCCGGGCACGACGCTGGAACAAGCCGAGGCCATCCTCAGCAAAAACAAGGTCGAGAAGCTGCCTCTGGTCAACGACGACAATCAACTGGTCGGCCTGATCACGATGCGGGACGTGGACAAGCTGCACAAGTTCCCGCTGGCGGTGCGTGACGAACGCGGTCGGCTGCGGGTTGGGGCGGCGGTCGGCGTGCGGCAGCTGGACCGTGTGGACGCGTTGATCGCGGCGGATGTCGACCTCCTGGTGATCGATTCGGCTCACGGCCACAGCAGCAATGTGTTGGACACGGTGCGCGACGTGAAGGCCCGGTACGACATCGATGTGATCGCTGGCAACGTCGCGACCCAGCAGGGGGCCCAGGACTTGATCGAAGCCGGGGCCGATGCGGTCAAGGTGGGGATCGGGCCGGGCTCGATTTGCACGACGCGTGTGGTGACCGGGGTGGGCGTGCCACAGATCACCGCGATCTTCAATGCGTTGCGGGCGGCCAAGCCCGCGGGCATCCCGGTGATCGCCGACGGCGGCATCCGGCTGTCGGGTGATATCGTCAAAGCGATCGCGGCGGGGGCCTCGGCGGTGATGCTGGGCTCGTTGTTTGCGGGGCTGGATGAATCGCCGGGCGACACGATCATCCACATGGGCCGGCGGTACAAGAGCTACCGCGGCATGGGCAGCGAGGGCGCGATGATGGCCGGTTCGGCCGACCGCTACAGCCAGTCCGGCAAAGAGCGCGACAAGCTAGTGCCCGAGGGTGTGGAAGGGCGGGTGCCTTACCGCGGCTCGCTGGGCGAGTTTGTGTACCAGCTGGCCGGCGGGCTCCGGGCGGGGATGGGCTACTGCGGCTGCGGCACGATCGATCAGCTCCGCAAGGATGCGCGGTTCGTGCGTGTGTCGGCGGCGTCGATGGCCGAGTCCCACCCGCACGACATCACGATTACCCGTGAATCACCCAACTACACGATGGAAATGCACGGCGGGGAGTGAAACCCATCGCTACAATCTGTCCGTCGAAGCGTTTCCCACTTAGAGGGCCCCGATGCCGTTCGATCTCAAGCCGTTCGATGTCGATGTCGAGACCACGCCGTACCTCCAGCCCGACCGGGCGGACGCCGGCGATCGTTGGGTCTTGAACTTCGGCCCCCAGCACCCGGCCACGCACACCACGCTCCGCATTGTGATGGAGTTGGACGGCGAGCGCGTCGTCCGGGCCGTGCCGCACATTGGTTACCTGCACTCGGGCTTTGAGAAGCTCGGCGAGGCGCTGGACTACAACCAGTACGTCACGATCGTCTCGCGGATGAACTACGTCAGCCCGATCAGCAACGACATCTGCTGGCACCACGCGGTCGAGAAGCTGTTCGGGCTGGACCTGACGCCCCGGGCTAAGGCCCTGCGGACGGTCATGGCCGAACTCGGCCGGATCCAGGACCACCTGCTGTGTGTCGGGGCGGCGGCGTTGGACCTCGGCGCGTTCACCGGCTTCATCTACGGCTTCAACCAGCGCGAACGCATCCTCGACATCACCGAATACATCTCCGGCCAACGCTTCCACCCGGACTGGACCCGCGTCGGCGGGGCCTGGCGGGACACGCCGGACGAGGCGACCTTCTGCAAGATGGTCACCCACTTCATCCGGGAAGAGCTGCCCGCGGCGATCAAGGACCTGGAAGACCTCTGCTGCGGCAACCGCATTTTCCGCGACCGGACCGAAGGCGTCGGCGCGATCTCCCATGACGAAGCGATCGCCTGGGGCTTGACCGGCCCGGTCGCCCGCGCGTCGGGCGTCGAGCGTGACCTGCGGAAGGATCAACCTTACCTCTGCTTTGCGGACAACTGGGACGGCAACGGCGCGAAGCCTCTGGATTTCATCGTGCCCGTGGCGACGACCGGCGACGTGCTGGGGCGGTTCCTGGTCCGCATGGAAGAGATGAAGCAGTCGATCCACATCATCGAACAGCTAATCGACAACCTGCCCCAGGGCCCGATCAACGTGGATGATGACACCAAGGTCAGCAAACCCGACAAGGCGTCGGTCTACGGCTCGATCGAAGGGCTCATCCAGCACTTCCAGACCGTGATGACCAACCGCAAGTGGGAGGCCCCGATCGCGGAGGTCTACGGCTGCCAGGAAACCGCCAACGGCGAGCTTGGGTTCTACATCGTTAGCGACGGCGGGCCCGTGCCCTGGCGGACCAAGTGCCGGCCGCCGAGCTTTATCAACTACCAGGTCTTCGGCAAGCTGCTGGAAGGCCACCTGCTGTCGGATACGGTTGCGATCCTCGGCAGCCTGAACGTGATCGCCGCCGAACTGGACCGCTAAGAGAAACACCTATGGCCTGGATCGTGAAAGACAGCG
Source organism: Phycisphaeraceae bacterium (assembly GCA_965230305.1). Classification (GTDB taxonomy): domain Bacteria; phylum Planctomycetota; class Phycisphaerae; order Phycisphaerales; family Phycisphaeraceae. The sequence continues at coordinate 2,649,897 of OZ245998.1, forward strand.
GGGGGACCCAGATCGACCGTCGGGACGAGCCTTACGTCACCGACGAGATGAAGTCGCAGTGGGAGGCCGAGGTCATCCCGCGCTTCCCCACCCGGCAGGCGGCGACAATCCCGCTGCTGCATGAGATCCAGCACGCGTACAACTGGCTGCCTTACCAGGCGATGGAAGAGCTGGCCGACTTCCTCGGGCTGCAGGCGTCGCAGGTGCTGGACACCGCGACGTTCTACGAAGAGTTTTTCATGGAGCCCCGCGGCAAGCACACGGTCTGGGTCTGCCAGTCGATCGCCTGCGAGCTCTGTGGCGAGAAGCAACTGACCGAAGCCGTCTGCGATCACCTGGGCGTCCAGCCCGGCGAGACGACCCCGGACGGCCGGATCACTCTGATGAAGGTCGAGTGCCTGGGCTCGTGCGGCACGGCACCGGCGGCGCTGATCGACGAAGAGCTCCACGAAGACATCAAGCTCCAGGACTTCAAGGCCAAGCTCGACGCGCTGGACTAAATCTACGCGGCAGCCGTCATAACACCCGGTGAACGTGATGAACGCTCCACGCAAGAAAACCTGGCTCGAGAAGATCGCCTACGACATGGGCAAAACGATCCATAACATCAAGCGCCCCGTGAGCGATACGCAGACCACCGAAGTCCGACGCGACGTTGAAGAGAAGAAACTGAACCCGACCACCACGCTCCGGCGGACCACGATCGAAGAGGTCGAGGTCAAGCCCAACGACTAGCGTATTGCGGGCGATCGCGGATCGCCTCGTTCTCCGAAGGAAAGCACACATGCCCTTGACCGAAGGCATCCTGACCAAACGCATCCCCGGCTGTGTCCACCTGGGCCAGGGCAAGCTCAACGGCGAATGGCACGACCGCAAGACCGTCTGGCATGACGAGTACGTGCAGACCGGCGGGTACAGCGGCCTAGAGACCGCGCTGGCGATGGAGCCCAAGGAAGTCGTGGACTTGGTTAAGGCCGCCGAGCTGCGCGGCCGGGGCGGCGCGGGCTTCCCCGCGGGCATGAAGTGGTCGTTCCTGCCGCCCGAAGACGGCGGGCAGCGTTTCTTGGCGATCAACTGCGACGAGTCCGAGCCGGGCACGTTCAAGGACCGCATGCTGGTGGACTTTGATCCGCACCTGATCATCGAAGGCATCGCGATCTGCATGCACGCCTGCCGACTGGACACCGCCTACTTCTACATCCGCGGCGAGTACCACCACCAGCGCGAGGTCTTCCTCAAGGCGATCGCCGAGGCCTATGAGAAGGACGTCTTTGGCCCGAACTCACGCCTGGGCAAGATCAACGACCGGGACCCGAACCTGTACCTGTCCCGTGGGGCGGGCGCGTACATCTGCGGCGAAGAGACCGGTCTGCTGGAGTCCTTGGAAGGCAAGCGCGGTTGGCCTCGGATCAAGCCGCCGTTCCCCGCGGTGGCCGGCGCGTTTGGGCGGCCGACGATCATCAACAACGTCGAGACGCTGGCGGCGTGTGTGCCGGTGCTTGAACGCAAGGAAGAAGGCCCGGACTGGTTTAAGTCGATGGGCGTGCCGCGTCCGGAGGGGGCGCCGCCTCAGGTGCCCGCGTCGTTTGGGTTCAAGCTGTTTGGGATCTCCGGCCACGTGAACCGTCCCGGCGTCTACGAAGACGAGCTGGGCGTGACTGTCCGCGAGTTTGTCGAAGGGCATTGCCAGGGCATGCGGAACGGCAAGCAGTTCAAGGCGGCGATCCCCGGCGGGATCTCGATGGGCGTCTTGGGCACCGACCAGTTCGATGCGGAGCTCGACTTTGACATCGGCAAGAAGTACGCCTGCCTGGGCCTGGGCACCGCGGGCGTTGTGGTGATGGATGAGGACACCGACATGGTGGCGGTCGCGCGGAACCTCGCGCGGTTCTACTCGCACGAATCCTGCGGCCAGTGCACGCCCTGTCGCGAAGGCGGCAACTGGATGTACAAGATCCTTGCGCGGATCGAGCAGGGCGAAGGCACCACCAAGGACCTGGACCTGTTGCTCGAATTGGCCGGGAGCATGGGCTCGATGCCGGGCACCACGATCTGCGGGTTGGCGGACGGGGCCAACTGGGCGGTGCGGACGATCCTCAACAAGTTCTGGAGCGAGTTCGAGGAACGCGTCTCCCACGAGCGCTTCGTCAGCCTCGCGGTGGTCGACGCTTGATGTAACACTTCAACGCCGCAGCGCCGCGTGAAAGCGCAAGCCCCACTTTTACCCAAACTTGAGCGCGGTCGAACGCAGCGATTTCTTCTAAGCTGCGAGGATGTCTCACACCTCCTCAGAAGATCGTGCTGCGATAGCTCGCGCGGCGGCCACCGCGCTGCGTGCGTTTGCTCCGCGGCTTGCTCAGACGCATGCACTGGTGGGCTTTGATGGTTTTGTTGATGCGATCATCCGCGTCGTCGACAAACGGCACGATCTGGAACGCTACGAAGCGATCCCGACACTGAAGGCGTTTGGCAAACGCATTGCTGCGGCGGACGGGCGATCGGCTAACGCGGAGCTGGTCGTGCAGCAGGAGAAGCTCGGCGGCAACGGGCCGATCATGGCCAACGCGATGCTGCGGACCGGGTTCCCAGTGACCTACGTCGGTGCGCTGGGGCGGCCGGAGGTGCACCCGGTATTCGCCGAGTTTGCCCAGCGGGCCGAGGTGCACTCGGTGGCCGACCCGGGCTTTACCGATGCGCTGGAGTTCGAGACAGGCAAGCTGATGCTCGGCAAGTACGCGCAGATGGCTTCGCTGGACGCGGACACCGTGGTCGAGGCCATCGGCCGGGACGTGTTTGCGTCGTTGGTGCGGCGGAGCAAGCTGATCGGGATGACGAACTGGACGATGCTGCCCCGGTGCGAGTCGGTCTGGAAGCTGGTGGGGGAGTTGATCGAAGACGACCTGTTGCCGGACGAGCGGCCGATCGTGTTTGTGGATTTTGCAGACCCGGCGAAGCGGACTGCTGAGGACCTGGGGCGGGCGCTGGGGCTGCTGGCGGACCTGCAGCAGAAGGCGAACGTGGTGCTGGGGATGAACCTGAGCGAGTCCGGGCAGGTGCGGGAGGTGCTGGGGTTGCCGGCGCTGGACGAGGACATCGCGCCGGGGGTGATCGAGACGACGGCCTGCGAGATCCGGGAGTCGCTGAACCTGCACGGCGCGGTGGTGCACCCCCGCGCGGCGGCGGCGGCGGCGGTGATGACCGACGCAGGGGTCGCCAGCGCGCGGTTTGCCGGGCCTTACGTGAAACAGCCCAAAATATCGACCGGCGCAGGCGACAACTTCAACGGCGGATTCTGCCTCGGCCTGCTGGCGGGCTTGACCGTGGAGCAGGCGCTCTGCGCGGCGACGGCCACGAGCGGGTACTACGTCCGCAACGCGCAGAGCCCGACGCTGGATGAGCTGGCGTCGTTCTGCGACACGTTGCCGGCCCCGATGGTGTGAGTCTTCGCTTCAGGTCAGCTGGGGAATCGGTCGGTGACGACGACTTGGTCCAGCGGCAGTTGACCGGGCTTGGGCCAGGGGTCTTTGGTCTTCTTACCGATGGCGATCATCGGGCCGATGCAGTGATCGGCCGGGAGGTTGATCAGGTCGGCGACCTTGTCGTGCTCGAAGCCGATCATCGGGCAGGAGTCATAGCCTATCGCTTTGGCGGCGAGCATGATGGTTTGCATAGCCATGCCGATCGAGCGTTGGGCCTCGTCGCGCTGGAGCTGTTCTCGGCCTTCGTGGAAGGGGCCCATCCAGCCCACCAGGAGGTCGGCGACTTCCTGCGGCGCATGCTGCCAGTAGCGCTCTGGGTCTTTCTTCCAGGCATCGACATCTGCGGTCATCAGGATCAACAACGACGCTTCGGTCATCTGTGCTTGATCAAAGCCTGCGGCACGGATCTGCTGACGAAGCTCGGGGTCGCGCACCACGACAAACCGCCAGTGCTGAATGTTGAAGCTCGTCGGTGCCTGGATCGCGGCGTCGAGCAGCTTCTCGATCTCGGCTTCGGGCATGGTGTGGTCGGGGTCGTAATGCTTGATCGCCCGGCGTTGGTAGATCGCGTCGAATGTATCCATGAGTGGCTCCGGTGTGAGGGTGACTCATCTTTGAGTTGATGGTAGATAAAGGCAAGTGTGGCTCTGAAGGCTTGCTCAATTCATATGCAAATGTGCGGCGGTTGGTGTGTTGTTGCATAGATGCGCGACTCAAGTGTGCGGAAAACACTGAAAATCCCAGTGAAAAAGAAAACGGCACCGCATTTGCTTTTACTGTGGCATCGCCGGCGTTTTGAACGCCGGTCCCGCCCCACGCATCGGCTATGACGTTTTAGCCGACTCGCCCCCCTCCCTCCCCCCTCAAGCCACGGAGAGTATGTAATGGCGCAGGGTTTCCTGATCGACATGGACGGTGTTATTTATCGCGGTAGCGAGTTGATTCCCGGTGCAGACCGGTTCATTAACTTGTTGCTGGACTTGGAGATTCCTTTCCTCTTCTTGACGAACAACTCGCAGCGGACCCGCCGCGATGTGGCGACCAAGCTGCAACGCATGGGCATCCCTGCGCGAGAGAAACATGTCTTTACCTGCGCGATGGCGACCGCGCGTTTTCTGGCGTCGCAGAAGCCGCACGGCACGGCCTACGTCATCGGCGAATGCGGTCTGACGCAGGCTTTGCACGTCAACGGCTACGCGATTGTTGACTACGCACCGGACTACGTTGTGGTCGGTGAAGGCCGGTCATTCAACATGGAGCAGATCGAGCACGCGGTTCGTTTGGTTGCCAGCGGCGCGAAGTTGATTGCAACAAACATGGACCCCAACTGCCCGACGCAGAACGGTTTGCGGCCGGGCTGCGGCGCGATCGTCGCGATGATCGAGGCGGCGACCGGCGCCAAAGCGTTCAGCCTGGGCAAACCCAGCCCGGTGATGATGCGGGCGGCCCGGAAGGAGCTGGACCTGCGGACCGGTGAGATCACCATGATCGGTGACACCATGGAGACCGACATCCTCGGCGGCGTCGAGATGGGCTACAACACCGTGCTCGTTCTGTCCGGCGGCACCGCGCGGGATGACTTGCCCAACTTTGCCTACCAGCCGGGCAAGATCATTGACAGCATCGGCGACCTGTGCGACGGCGTCCTCGCGGGGCACGGCAGCGGCGCGCTGGCGCAGACCGCATAAGCCGATCCGCTCAAGGCAGCAGGGACAGGCGGTCCGCTAGCGACACCTGCTGGAACACGCAGAAGATGCCATAGGCCGCAAGGCTGCATAACGCTGCTGTCCGCGCGATGCGGGCGCGTCGACCGGATCGCGCGGACAGAATCCAGCCGAGCAGCGGCAGCAGCGCGAGGTAAAGCATGTCATCGAAGAAGCCTTTGGCCTGCCGGTAGGGTGAGGTATTCACATATGTGATGATCCTCTGATGATGACCGGTCAGCAAAATCAACAGCAAGCTGCAACTCAGCACTGCAAGCCCCACCCCCGCCGTGGCTAACCCGCTCTGGATCAGAGAGGTCAACCCGGTCGGGTGCTGGCTTGCAGGGGAAGCCGTTCTGGTCTGCACGGTGTCGGGCATTGCTGCGTATCCTGCTTCCGTGACGGATGCGTTCGGCGAGATCGAGGCGTACCTGCAGCAGCTCGGCGACGCGTCGCGGGCGCGGCTGTCCAAGCGCCTGCGCCGGGTCAAGCGGGCGATGCGCGACGGGCGGCCGCAGGACAAAAACCTTGCGCGGTTATACGAAGACGCCCGGCGGGCGGTTCAGCGGCGTAAGGCTCGGCTTGACGCGCTGCCTCGGCCGACGTACCCCCAAGAGCTTCCGGTCAGCGAGCGGCGGGAGGAGATTGCTGCGGCGATCCGTGAGCACCAGGTCGTGGTCGTGGCGGGGGAAACCGGGTCGGGCAAGACCACGCAGTTGCCGAAGATTTGCCTGGAGTTGGGGCGGGGTGTGGATGGACTGATCGGGCACACCCAGCCGAGGCGGATTGCCGCGCGCTCGTTGGCGACGCGGATCGGCGAGGAGCTGCGCGACAACCAGGCGGTGGGGTACAAGGTCCGCTTCACCGACACGACCTCCGAGCGGGCATACATCAAGGTGATGACCGATGGCATCCTGCTGGCGGAGACCGTGGGCGACCCGGACCTGTTGGCGTATGACACGATCATTCTGGACGAGGCGCACGAGCGGTCGCTGAATATCGATTTCCTGCTGGGGTATCTGAAGCGGTTGCTGTCGCGTCGGCCGGACCTGAAGCTGGTGATCACGTCGGCGACGATCGATACGCAGCGGTTTGCCGAGCACTTCGGGGAGCCCGGGCGGCCGGCGCCGGTGATCGAGGTGTCGGGGCGGACGTACCCGGTCGAGTTGAAGTACGCGCCGCCGACGGAGGGGGAGTTGGGCCGAAACCTGCCTAAGCATGTGGTGGAGGCGTTGGGGGATTTGCCCCGGGACAACGGGGATGTGCTGGTGTTTCTGCCGACGGAGCGGGACATTCTGGAGATCGCCAAGCGGTTGCGTCGGGAAGGTTCGGGGGCTGGCGGGGGGGATGAGGTGTTGCCGTTGTACGCGCGTCTGCCGGTGGCGGAGCAGCAGAAGGTTTTTAAGACCAGCGGGCGTCGGCGGGTGGTGCTGGCGACGAACGTGGCGGAGACGAGCTTGACGGTGCCGGGGGTGCGGTACGTGGTGGATACGGGGTTGGCGCGGGTGAGCCGGTACTCGGCGAGGTCGAAGGTGCAGCGTTTGCCGGTGGAGGCGGTGTCGCAGGCGTCGGCGAATCAGCGGGCGGGTCGGTGTGGCCGGGTGGGCCCGGGGGTTTGTGTTCGGCTGTTTTCGGAAGAAGACTTTGCGGACCGTGAGGCGTACACGGTGCCTGAGATTCAGCGGAGCAGCCTGGCGGGGGTGATCCTGCGGATGTCGGCATTGCGGCTGGGGGAGGTGGAAGCGTTTCCGTTTATGGAGCCACCCAAGTCGGGTGCGGTGCGGGACGGGTATCAGACGCTTCAGGAGCTGAACGCACTGGATGAGAAGCGGCAACTGACCGAGATCGGCCGGAAGCTGGCGCGGCTGCCGGTGGACCCGCGGATCGGTCGGATGGTGTTGGCTGGGGCTGAGGAAGGGTGCTTGGCGGAGGTGCTGATCATTGCGGCAGCATTGGAAGCGCAGGACCCACGCGTGCGTCCACCGGGGCAGGAGGCCAACGCGGACCGGGCGCACGGCGCGTTTGTGGTCGAGGGTTCGGACTTTCTGGGGTATCTGTCGATGTGGGACTGGTGCCATGAGCAGAAGAGTGAGTTCACCCGCCGAAAGTATGAGCGAGCGTTGCAGGCGAGTTTTCTCGCGCCGCTTCGGGTGCGGGAGTGGATGGATTTGCATCGGCAGCTCCGGGAGTTGGCCAAGGACAATGGGCTGAAGGTTCAGGATCGGCGGGACGACGAGGGGGTGGCGGATGCGGTGCACCGGGCGCTGCTGGCGGGGCTGCTATCGAACGTGGCGAAGAAGGGGGACGGGTTTTTGTATGACGCGGCGGGGGGGAACAAGCCGGTGGTTTGGCCCGGGTCGGTTTTGTTTGAGAGCAAGCCCAAGTGGCTGGTCGCGTCGGAGATGGTGGAGACGACCCGGCTGTACGCGCGGACGGTGGCGGGGGTGCAGCCGGGCTGGGTGGAGCGGATCGGGGCGCACCTGCTGAAGCGGCGGTACGGCGAGCCGAGCTGGAACGCGGAGACCGGGCACGTCGAGGCGATGGAGACGGTGACGCTGTACGGGCTGGCGATCGTGGAGGGGCGCCGGGTGCACTACGGGCGGGTGGATGCGGCCGAGGCCCGGAAGCTGTTTATTCATCACGGGCTGGTGGAAGGCGACGGCCGACTGAAGGGAGGATGGAAGACGCATAACGACAAGCTGATGCAGGACGCGAGGCGGTACGAGGCGAAGCTTCGCCGACGGGACCTGGTGACGGATGAGTTGAAGCGTTTTGCGTTTTACGAAGCGCGGGTGCCGGCGGACGTGTGCAGTCGGCCGGGGTTTGAGAAGTGGTTGAAGCAGGATGACGGGGTTGAGGCTCGCCTGCGGATGACGGTGACGGATGTGCTGGACACGCAGGTGGGCGATGTATCCGAGGCGTTTCCGGATAGCTGGGCGGTGGGGCAGGCGCGGTGCAAGCTGCGGTATGTGTTTGATCCGGAGGCGAAAGACGATGGGGTGACGGCGACGGTGAAGCTGGGGCTGTTGAATCAGTTGGATGAGGGGGCGTTGGAATGGGTGGTGCCGGGGTGGCTGGAGGAGCGGGTGGCGGCGTGGCTGCGGGCGTGGCCCAAGCGGGTGCGGCGGGGGCTGCCGCCGATGCCCGAGGCGGTGGCGCGGCTGGTGGGGGAGCTGAAGCCGGGCAAGGGGCGCGTGGTGGAGCAGATGGCGGGGGCGTTGACGCGGTGGCTGGGTGAGCCGGTATCGGCGACCGAGGCGGATGCGTCGGCGGTGCCAGCGTGGTTGCGGGTGAACTTGCGGGTGATTGATGCGCGGGGCAAGACAATCGGGGAAGGGCGCGACCTGAGCGCGTTGCGGCGCGAGCTGGGCGCAGCGATGGCGGGCTCGCTGGGCGAGACGGACGATGAACGCTGGCGCCGGCGGGGGATCACGAAGTGGGACTTCGGCGAGCTGCCCGAGTCGGTCACGGCAAAGCAGGCGGGCGCGGTGGTGACGGGGTACCCGGCGTTGTTCGTGGAGGGCGAGGATGTGGGGTTGTGTCTCCGGCCGTTCCCGGAGCAGGCGGCGAAGGACCACGCGCGGGGCTTGCGGCGGCTGCTGTTGTTGCAGGTAAAGCGTGAGGTGATGTGGCATGTTCGGAATCAGCCGGGGATGGACGGCTTGGCGCTGGCGTTTGTCGCCTGGGGTGGCAAGCGGGCGTTGGAAGCGCAGTTGGCGGAGCGTGTGGTGGAACGGGCGTTCCTGGAAGACGGCAAGGGCGTGCGGAGTGCCGAGGCGTTTGAGGCGACCTTGGACTTTGGGTGGAACCGGATCGGGCTGGCGTGCGAGGCGGTGGTGAAGTGGGTGGAGGAGATCCTGAAGAAACGGAAGAAGGCGCATGACGCGGTGGCTCGATTGAAGGGGCCACAGATCGCATATGCGGAGCAGGATGTGACGTATCAACTGCACCAGTTGGATGCGGGCGGGCGGTGGCTGGTAGATGTGCCTTACGTCTGGATGGTGCAGTACCCGCGGTACTACGAGGCGGTGTGCGCGCGGCTGGACAAGCTGACGCATGGCGGGCAGGCGCGGGACCTGGCGGGGGCGCGGAAGGTGGTCCCCTGGGTGCAGAAGCTGGCGGGGGTGAAGGAAGCGGAACACGCGGCGGCGGAGGCGTTTCGCTGGGCGATCGAGGAATACCGGGTTCAGTGTTTTGCGGAGCATCTGGGCACCGCGATCGCTGTATCGGACGCGAAAATCGCTGATAAATGGGGCCAAGTAGCGAATCTGGTGGAAAGTTCTTGACGGTTTGATAGCACGCAGATGACAATGAAACGGTGAGGTTGCTTGTGGAAGGTCCTGTTTCGGCGGGGGCCGATGAAGTTTGGGACGACAGGAGCTAAGGAGGAAGCGATCGGCGGAGCCGGAGCGCTTTGCCTGTGTGTGGTATGCGGTTCTAGTTTCTACCTCTGGCGGAGGCCTTGGATGGTTAGACGCGACAAAATTCTGGTTGAACACTTGTACACCGAGCTGCGGAAGACGGAGCAGCAGGTGATGCTGCTGCACTACGCCGAGGGGATGACGAAGGCGGAGATCGCGGCGGCGTTGGACCTGCATGTCGAGACGGTCGATATCTTGCTGCACCGCATCCGCTGCCTGGCGCAGTCGCTGTTGACGAGCTGCCGCTCGGCGAAGCGTCGTGCGGCGGGGGCGCGCGTTGCGGCGATCTGAGCCCGGCGTTTCTGCGGAGCCTTCTTGCTTCGACCTTGTCTGAAAGTTGCTCTTGACACGTGCCCCTTGCACGTCATACTTCACGCATCATGGCCGCCAGCCGCTTTTTTACCTTTGGTTATTGGTTTACCCCGCGAGCATTCGCGTCGGGACAGCGGTAAAGCGGCCAAGTACCTCACCAGGACCCAGCCAGATTCACCCAGCCCCGACGCGGCAAGCGTCGGGGTTTTTTTATGGTGTCCGCCGGGCACCGATCAAACTCAATCGCAACCCCGTCGAGGCGCAACCCATGATCATCGTAATGGAACCCAACGCAACCGAATCCCAGATCCAACATGTCCGTGACATGGTCCGAGAGCAGGGCCTGACCGACCACCCCATCGTGGGCACCGAGCTGACCGTCGTCGCGGTCGTCGGCGAAGACCGTAAGAAGGACCCCGGCCACTACGAGACGGCCCCGGGGGTGCATAAAGTCATGCGGGTCTTGGAGCCTTATAAGCTTGCGGCGAAAACCACCAAGCCTCAGAAGACGGTGGTCGCGCTCAGCGATGCCTGCCGGATCGGCGGCGAGAACGTGTGCGTCATCGCTGGGCCTTGCAGCGTGGAGAGCGAGGCGCAGATCCTGGATGCGGCACAGAAAGCCAAGGTCGCGGGGGCGCACGCCTTGCGGGGCGGCGCGTTCAAGCCCCGCACGAATCCGTACAGCTTCCAGGGCCTGGGCGAAGAGGGGCTGAAACTCCTGGCCAAGGCACGCGACGAGACCGGCCTGGCGGTGGTGACGGAAGTGGTGTCCGTCGAGGATGTCGAGCTGGTGGCCGAGTATGCCGACTGCCTGCAGATCGGCACGCGGAACGCGCAGAACTTCAAGCTGCTGGAAGCCATCGGCAAGAAGACCACCAAACCCGTGCTCTACAAGCGGGGCATGTACATGACGCTGGATGAGTACCTGCAGGCCAGCGAGTACATCTTGGCCAACGGCAACCCGAACGTGATCCTTTGCGAACGGGGCATCCGGACGTTTGAGAAATTCAGCCGGAACACGCTGTCGCTGGCGGCGGTCGCGGAGCTTGGGATGCTCAGCCACCTGCCCGTGGTGGTTGACCCGTCGCAGGGGACGGGGCACGCGCGTCTGGTGCCGGCGATGAGCAAGGCGGCGGTTGCCGCCGGGGCCGACGGGTTGATTATCGAGATGCACCCGGACCCCGAGCAAGCGCTGACCGACGGAGCGCAGTCAATCACGCCGGCCGTGCTGGATGAGTTGATGCAGTCGTTGGGCCAGTTGGCGCCGGCGCTCGGGCGGACGTGCGTCTAGGACTCAGCGGAGAAACAGGGCTTTCTCACTGGGGCTGATCTGCCCGGTGAGTGCCGCGATGTTTTGATCGAAGGTTTTGCGCGCGTGCTCGGGGAGGGCGTTGCGCAGGCGGGGGATCGCGGTGTTCAGGCCGGGCCCCTGGTTTCTGAGCCAGGTCAGCCGGGCGACGATCTGTTGGTAGGCCTGCAGGTCGCCGGCGGCGCGACGCGCGTGGGCTTTGTCCCAGAGCCCGACGACGACCTGGCGTTGGCTGTGCCACCAGCGTCGCGCGTCCTCACGTTGGGTTTGCATCGCCCCTTGGATACGGAGCCAGTCTTCGTGGCTGAGCTCGATCTCGTCGAACAGGCCCGGCGGGTACGCGCGGGCGTGGAGGATGCGGTTCTGGGCTGGATCAACGCGGACCTCTTCTGCGGGTGTACGCAGCGGCGTGAACAGGGGGTCCCGGGTGCCGAAGTGGAAGCGTCCGGTGTTTTCGATGTAGGGTCGGCCGAAGGGGTATAGGCCGTAGCGGTCACGGTAGGGATACAAGACGCGGCCGTGGGTATCGACGAAGTAAACCCAATCGCCCTGCACCACGACACGGAGCCCATCGGTGGGCTGATGGTGTGTTGGGGTTGATGTCGGGGTTGCGTTTTGGGCTTGGGCGGGCGGGAGACCGGTCAGCAAGCAGGCGGCGATCGCAACACATAGCCAGCGCATGGGGACCTCGCTTTCGTTCTTCATGCTAAACGCTCAGAGGTGGTGCCCCAAGGGAAATACAACGAAAACGCCCCGCGGCCGAGATGGCCGACGGGGCGGAGTGGGGTTCACAGGTTTGGTTGCCGGGTTCAGACGGCGTCATCGCCATGCCGACCGCCTTCGCCGCCACGGCCACGCCGACGTTCACCGTCGCCGCCTTCGCCGCCTCGGCCCCGACGGCCTTCGCCGTCGCCACCCTCGCCGCCGCGTCCTCGCCGGCCTTCACCGTCGCCACGGTTCTCGCGGCGTTCCTGAAGCTTGGCTAGGTTTTCGTCGAACTGGGCGGCCTGCTCGCTGTCGAGGACACCACGGATGTCGTCGGCAACATCTTCCAGACGCGGGGCATCTTGCATGAGTTCATGCATGGCTTCCCGGGCCTGTTCCATGGCTTCGCGGTCTTCGTTCTCACGGGCGGCCCGCATCTGTTCACGGATGGCGCGGATTTCATCGGCGTTCTCTTCCACCCATGCTTCGCGCTCGTCGCGGTGGGCGCTCATGATCTCGCGGACTTGCTCACGCTGGGACTCGTCGAGTTCGATGCCTTGGAAAAGCATGCGTGCACCCTGACGGCCACGGTCGCCGCGTTCACCGCGTTCGCCATGACGTTCGCCGCGCTCACCCTGCCGCTGGCGTTCTCCGTCACCCTCGCCGCCACGGGGTTGTGCTGCCGCCAGTGGCGCTAGGCTGAGCACGAGTGCCAAGGCCAGCAGGCTGGTCCAGATCGTTTTGAGGTCGAAACGGTGGGTCATGGGGAGGCTCCTTGATGCAGGCTCGTGTTGAGCGGGGTGGTGTGGTTTGGGTGTGCCACGGTTGCCGGGCACTGTGGGTCCAACGGTTGTTCCCCCGGCCTATTGCACAGGCGGCAGAAAAACGCCAAAAGCCGCATCAGGAGGCCATGAAGCGGGCCTCTGGCCGCACTATGATGTGGGGTCCCCGTGCCTTGAAGCCCCAGCGAGAACACCATGCCCGTGACGAAAGACGATTTGCGAGCCGCCCTGACCCGTGTGGTCGACCCCGAACTGCAGCGAGACCTGGAGACGCTGGGGGCGGTCCAGCACGTGGCGTATTGCGACGGTTTGGCACGCATTGAATTGACCGCGGGGCACCGCAGTGAGGCGCAGCAGGCTGAGCTTCGGCAGGCGGTGATCGCGGCTTTGAAGGCGGTCTCCAGCGAGGTCCAGCGGGTGGAGGTGTCGTTCCGCCGGACGGTGTCGTTAGAGCAGGCCAACAGTAAGCCCGCGGAGCCGGAGAAGAAGTCGCCTCAGGAGCAGGCCCGGGAAGACAACCCGTTGCCGGGGGTGAAGCACATCATTGCAGTCGGCGCGGGCAAGGGGGGTGTGGGGAAGAGCTCGATCGCGGTGAACCTGGCGGTTGGGTTGGCGCGTGCGGGGCACGCCGTAGGGATTCTGGACGGCGACATCTACGGCCCGTCGCTGCCGACGATGCTGGGGCTGCACGACGAGAAGCCTCAAGCCCAGGGTGAAATCCTGTTGCCGTTTGAAAAGCACGGGATGCGTAGCATGACGCTTGGGGTATTGGTGGATGACGAGAAGCCGTTGATCTGGCGCGGGCCGATGGCGCACGGGGCGTTCCGTCAGTTGGTGACGCAGACCGCATGGGGGGACCTGGAGTACCTGATCATCGACCTGCCGCCGGGCACGGGGGATGTGCCTCTGACGATGGCGCAGCTGCTGCCTTTGACCGGGGCGGTGGTGGTGTGCACGCCGCAGAAGGTCGCGCAGGACGACGCGCGGCGGGCGGTACGCATGTTCCAGCAGTTGGGGGTCGAGGTGCTGGGCGTGGTCGAGAACATGAGCTACTTCGTCGGCGACGACGGGAAGGTGTACGACATCTTTGGCCGCGGCGGTGCGGAGCACATGGCGATCGAGCTGGGGGTGCCTTGCCTGGGGACGGTGCCGATCAACACGCGGCTGCGGGTGAACGCGGATGCGGGGGAGCCCTCTGCGAACTACACCGGGGAGGACGCGCTGGCGTCGGAGTTGGAATCGCTGGTCCGCCGGTTTGTGCAGCAGGTGCAGGTGCAGGCGATGAGTGAATCGGCCCAGCGGCCGTCGCTTTCGATCCGGTAAAACAGTTGCGTGGATGCATCGTGTCTTGGGTTGACCCCGCCGGGTTCAACGACCAAGATGTCGGGCTGCGAAAAGCTGTCTGGAGATGCACTTGCCTGATTCCAATACATCCAATGGGCCCGCGCCGGGCTTGGCCGACCGCTGGCCGATGCTGTTGTTGATCGTGGGGTTGGTCGCGCTGGCGGCGTTGCTGCAATGGCTCCCCCGTGTCGGTCTGCCCGAGGTGCCCCAGGGCAAGGAAAAGCAGATCGAGATTTGGAGCTGGAGCATCGCAGCCGACGCGCTGAGTGGCTTGACGGCGAGCTTTGAGGAAGACCATCCCGAGGTTCACGTTTACATCAACAAGAATGGATCAAACCTGCAGACTCGGCTGCTTTTGGCGCTGTCGGCCGGGTCGGGGGTGCCCGATGCGTCGCAGTTGCAGGAGCGTGAAGCGCCTAAGTACACCCGAACGGGCCGGCTGACAGATTTAACGCCTTGGGCCGGCCAGTATGCCGATGACTTTGCCCCAGCCTTTTGGGACAGTTGTGTCTACGAGGGTCAGGTCTACGCGATCCCTTGGGATGTCGGGCCATGCGCAGTTTTCTACAAACGCTGGGTATTCGAGCGTTACGACCTGGACCCGAACACGATCGAAACGTGGGACGATTTCATTGCGATGGGGCAGGAGCTTTATCGTCGGTCCGAAGAACGCGACCCGGAGAACCCGGTACGCATGCTGCCCTTGTCGCCGTCGGGTCTCCTGGACTTCTTCCAGATCATGATGCAGCAGAACGGCGGCGGCGTCTTTGATGAGGAAGGCCGGATCATTCTGGATTCCCCACAAAACCGCGAAGCGTTGACGATCATCCGCCGGGTTCTCAGTTCGGGGATCGCGGCCAATCTCACCCCATACAGCCCCGCTCTGAATGCTTCGTACCAAGGCGATGATGTGGCGTGCTATCCGGCGGCGGTCTGGAGCATGCAGGAGATCAAGAACCAGGCGGGCGACACCGCAGGCGGGTGGGGTGTGTTCCGCATGCCCGCGTATCGCCCCGGCGGACTGCGCACGAGCAACCTGGGCGGTTCGGTTTTGATCATCCCGCTGGAGAGCGAAGACCCAGAGACGACTTGGCGGTTCTTGGAACACACCAACTGCACCGTTGAAGGCCAGATCCACCAGTTCCGTGAGCAGGGGTTGTTCCCGGCATATATGCCGGCCTATGACGACCCGTTTTTCGCTGAGCCCGACCCGTTCTTTGCTGGCCAAGCGGTGAATCAACTATTTGCCCAGGACCTCGAGCGGCTACCTCGGCTGGTCCGGACATCTGACTGGAACGAGGCAGAGCGCTACCTCGGGCGATCGATCAACCGCTGGGCGGAAGATGAAGATATGGAGCATGGCGATTATCTCCGTGGCGTGGCTGAGGCGTTAGGCCGAAAGCTGCTGCGGGAGGTTCGGACTTACGAAGAACTGGTGGCAGAGCGAGGGGAGGCGTCTAGTGAGTGATGCGACCGCCCCGATATCGCCCAACGTGCAGCAGGCCAGCTTGGCAAGCAGGGTCTGGCAGTATCGGTACTTCTACCTGTTTGTCTCGCCGTTCTTCATCCTGTTCGCGATTTTCGGCCTGTACCCGCTGATCTTCTCGCTGTACCTCAGCACAGTGCAATGGGACGGCCTAACCGACCCACGGTTCGTCGGCCTGCAGAACTTCGGCACGCTATTCCAAGACCAGCAGTTCTACCGGGCGATCTGGAACACGATCCTGATCGGCGTGATCCACTTCCCGCCGATGTTCATCCTGTCGTTCCTGTTTGCGGTGATCTTAAATCAACAGTGGGTCAAGCTCCGCGCGTTCTGGCGGGCGTGTGTGTTTATCCCCTGCATCACGCCGATGGTCGTGATCGCGTTTGTTTTCTTGATCTTGTTCGACAACGAAACCGGGATGATCAACTTCATGTTCTCTCCTTTGTTGAAGTTGTTTGATGCCGAGTTCAAGGGCATCCCTTGGTTGCAGAACGGCTGGTGGGCAAAGATCACCGTGTCGATCCTCCTCGTCTGGCGGTGGACGGGGTACAACATGGTCATCATGCTCGCGGGCATGCAGGGTATCCCCAGCGATATGTACGAGGCGGCGACGCTGGACGGTGCGAACCGCTGGCAGCAGATGCGTTACCTGACTGTGCCGATGATGAAGCCGACGTTCGTGTTCATCACGATCATGTCGCTGATCGGTACGGTGTACATGTTCGATGAAGTCTTCGTGCTGACAGAGGGCGGGCCGGGTGACGCAACGACCAACTTCGGACTTTTCTTGTTCCAGCAGTCGTTCCAGGACTTCCGTTTCGGCTACGCCTCCGCGGCGGCGTATACCGTGGCGTTTGTGGTGTTCATATTGTCCCTGATTATTTTCCGGGCTGGAAAGAAGGGGGACTGAGGCATGAGCGATTCATCCCACAAATCCCGGAAGTCGTTGCTGGCGGTGGGCGCTTCAGGCAGCTCGCCCGCCGAGCGGGGGGGGCTCTACGTCTTCTTGGCGGTCGCGGCGTTGGTGTTTTTGCTGCCTTTTATCTGGCTGGTCAGCAGCTCGTTTAAGACGCAGGACCGGATCTTCTCGTTGCCGCCCCAGGTGATCCCGCAGATCATCACGATGGACTTCAACGGCGAGCAGGTCGAAGCCAGCGTCGGCGATGAATACACCGAAACGGTCCGCTGGGTGTTTCTTGAAGAAGACAACAAAGTCGAGGTGCTTGAGCCCGGCAGCCCGTTGTGGGCGCAGGCTCAGATCGCTGAGGCCAGCGAAGCGAACCCGTTTGCGGTGGTAACGCCGATCGAGCGGGACGAGCGGAATGTGATTAAGAAGATCGGCCCGCCTCAGCTGATGCCGATGAGCGAGTTGTCTTCTCGAGTGAGCCTGAACTTCAAAAACTTCCAAACCGTCTTGGGGCAGGCCGGCCTGATCCGAGCTTTCTTCAATACGACGCTGATTGCGGTGCTGCACGTCGCGCTGACGCTGTTCTTGTGTTCCTTGGCGGGGACTGCCTTTGCTAAGTACAAGCGGGCACCCGGCCACGGCTGGTTGTTCTCGTTTGTGCTGGGCACAATGATGATCCCCGGCGCGGTGACCATGATCCCGATCTTTGTCATCTTGGCCAAGGTCGAGATGCTGAACACGTACTGGGCGATGATCATCCCCGGGGCCGCCAACGCGTTTGGCATCTTTTGGATGCGGCAGTACATCACCAGTAACGTGCCGGATGATTTGTATGACGCGGCCCGGATCGACGGCTGCACCGAATTCTCGGTTTACTGGCGCATCGTTGTGCCGATCATTCAGCCCGCGATGGGGGCGTTGGGCGTCCTGGTCATGATCAGCATCTGGAACAACCTGATGTGGGCGTTCATCGTGCTGCGGACCGAGAACATGCAGACGATGCCGCTGCTAGTTTACCTTCTGCAAGGCGAGTACCAGACGCCCTACGGCCTGATTATGGCGGCCGGGCTCATCACCGTGCTGCCCTTGATCATCGCGTTCCTGTTGTTCCAGCGCGCCTTCATCAGCGGCATCACTGCCGGTGCAGTGAAGTCCTGACCGCGTTTTGGCCAAGCAATACCCCGGTCAACCGCGTGGGGTTGATCTAAGGCAGACAAGCGTGATTCGTCGTTGTTACGCGCGAGCTTTGGCGAACACCGGACGAATAATCGCAGCAGCAGCGATCGTGATCAACGCAAGCGTGGTAGCAAAGCAAAGTCCCATGCTTTGAAACTAGGCATTGGGCCTATTTGAAGCAAGCTTCATCTATCTCAATTTTTAGGTGTGGAGACGAAGTGCCCCGGTTCGCCGTCGACGGGTTGAAGGTCGGGACGGTCCAGCAGGTCTTTGCGGGTGATCACTTCGTAGCCGTCGGCCTGGGCCTGCTCGATTTCCAGTTGGTACCGCGTGTCGTCTGCGGCGGCCATTGGGTCTTCCTGGAACAGGCGGATGGGGCTGGGCACGTCGCCGACGAGCATGATGCGTCGGCGCTTCCCCGCGGGGTCGGGGTTGGGGGCTGCTGAGAGCAGGGCTTTGGTGTACGGGTGCAGCGGGTTGTTGTACAGCGTGTCACGGTCGGCAACCTCGACGATTCGGCCGAGGTACATCACCGCGACGCGGTCGCAGAAGTGCTCGACGACCGCGAGGTTGTGGGCGATGAACAGGTAGCTGAGGTTGAACTCTTCTTGCAGGTCTTTGAGCAGGTTGAGGACCTGGGATTGCACCGAAACGTCCAGCGCGGAGACCGGCTCGTCGCAGACGATGAAGCGGGGCTTGAGCGCCAGGGCGCGGGCGATGCCGATGCGTTGCCGCTGCCCGCCGGAGAACTCGTGGGGGTAGCGGTGGATGTGGTCTTTTTCCAGGCCGACTTTGACGAGGAGATCGGCGACGAGATCGGGGATCTCGTTGGGCTTGGCGAGGCGGTGGACTTGGAGGGGTTCGCCGACGATGCGGCCGACGGTCATTCGGGGGTTGAGGCTTCCGACGGGGTCCTGGAAGACGATCTGCATGTCGCGGCGGAGCTGCTTCATGCGGGAGCCGGGTGCGGCCAAGACATCTTCACCGTCGAAATGGACGCTGCCCGCGGTGGTGGGGACCAGCCGGAGCAGGGAGCGGCCGACGGTGGATTTGCCGCAGCCGGACTCGCCGACGAGCCCCAGCGTTTCGCCAGGCGCGATGTCGAAAGAGACATCATCGACGGCGCGGACATGGCCCACGAGGCGTTGCAGGACGCCCCGCTTCACAGGGAAATAGGTCTTGAGGTTCCGCACGGACAGCAGGGGGGCAGGGGTGTCCGGCGCGGCTGAGGTTTCGCTTTGTGCTTCGGCGGTGAGATTCACAAGAGGCATGATAGCCGGAGGCAAGGCTCAGGTGCCGGCGGGCACGGGCAGATCGAGTTCCTCGCGGAGCTGCGCCACCCATCGGGTCACGCGCGGCTCGGTCTCGGCGGGCTGGCAGTCCTGATCCAAAGCGAGCCCGCAGAACCGGCCGTCCTCACGGAGGGCTTTGGAGTCTTCGAATTTGTCACCCGAGGGGTCGGTGTAGCCTACCCCGACTTTGGCGCCGCGCTCGGCGAACTTGTCGTGCAGCATGCCGATGGCGTCCTGGTAGGTGTCCGCGTAGGCCGCCTGATCCCCCATGCCGAAGAACACCGCCAGGGTGCCGGTGAGGTCCACGTCGTCAAGGTCGTCGAAAACATCGGACCAGTCGTACTGCAGCTCGCCGATGTCCCAGGTCGAGCACCCGATGATCAACAGGTCGTACGAAGTCAGGTCTTGCAGCTCGATCTCGCTGACATCGAAGTAGTCGATCAGTTCGGCACCGATCTCGTCGCGAATAAGCTCGGCGGCAACTTCAGTATTGCCGGTGCAGGTGCCGTAGATAAGGGCGGTCTTCATGGAAAATGCTCTTGCGGGTTAGTCGTCTTCGGGGTGGTCCAGGGGGTCGCTGGCATCGTCGGGAGGCAGCGTCCGGCGGAAGTTTTCGGGCAGGCCCATCGCGTCTTCCGCCAGGAGGTCGGCGTAATCGTTGACAGCGGTTTTCAGCAAACGGTGGAGCTTCTTCAGATCCCCCGGGCCGAGGTCCAGTGCCGCCAAACCGACCTGCAGGTGGTACCGGCCGCTAGGGACTCGAGCGATTCGCATCAGAGGGCTGGTTTGTGTCGGCTGATTCATGGGTGGGTTCTGAGAGGCCTGTTATCGTAAATGAGACTCTATTTCAATGATTACGCTAGCCACTAGAAACTGGTTTGGCAAATCTGAGTTTGTGTCCCGTTTGGCTCGTGTGTCGCGACGGGCGGGGTCAGCGTGAGGATATGAAACAAGCCTGCTATTGTGGTGGGTTCGACGGCTTGCTCAGTTGGATGAGTGAAACGGCCGCCGATTCTTTTCTTGTTCTTGACAGAAACCCGACGACGCATGCCCGCCGCTACCGACACCCACCGGATTTACAACTTCTCCGCTGGCCCCTGCACGCTCCCGTTGGAGGTGCTCGAACGCGTCCGGGACGAGTTCGTTGAGTACGACGGCAAGGGCATGTCGCTGATCGAGATGAGCCACCGCAGCAAGCCGGTCGAGGCGGTCCGTGACGAAGCGGCGGCTTTGGTCAAGGAGCTGCTGCAGCTCACCGACGATCAGCATGTCTTGTTCCTGGGCGGCGGGGCGACGTTCCAGTTCGCCATGTCCGCGATGAACCTGTTGCACGACCCCTCGGGGGCCAAGGGTAAAGCGGCTGATTTCACGCATTCGGGCGCTTGGGCCAAGAAGGCCATCGCGGACGCGAAGCGGGTCGGTACGGTCCATCTGGTTTTTGATGGCACCGAGCAGGACTACATGACCCTGCCCGATCCGCACGAAGTGCGCTGCAGCGAGGATTCGGTGTACCTGCACCTGACCAGCAACGAAACGATCGGCGGGGTGCAGTGGAAAGATTTTCCGACGATCGACAAGCCGATTGTCGCGGACATGAGCAGTGACATTCTCAGCCGTCCGTTGCCGGTGGAGAAGTTCGGGCTGATTTATGCCGGTGCCCAGAAGAACATTGGGCCGGCGGGGTTGGCGCTGGTAGTGGTGCGGGACGACGTGTTGGCGATGTGCCCGGGCGACCTGCCGGGGTACCTGAATTATCCTGGCCACGTGAAGGGCAACAGCATGCTGAACACGCCGCCGGTGTTTCAGATATGGATGGTGAAGTGCGTGCTGGAATGGCTGAATGAGAAGGGCGGCGTGTCTTGGGCCCAAGACGCCGCCGCCAGGCGCAGTGGCGCGGTCTACGACGCGATCGAATCGGCGGGCGGGTTCTTCCGCTGCCCGGTGGACCCGCGTTACCGCTCGACGATGAATGTCGTCTTCCGGCTTCCCAGCGAGGAACTGGAATCGAAGTTCGTGGCGGACGCCGCGGCGCAAGGCATGAGCGGGCTGAAGGGCCACCGCAGCGTCGGCGGCTGCCGGGCGTCGTTGTACAACGCCATGCCACAGGCCGGCGCCGAGGCTTTGGCACAGTTCATGCGCGAGTTTGCCCGCGAGC
Organism: Phycisphaeraceae bacterium; assembly: GCA_965230305.1. Taxonomy (GTDB): domain Bacteria; phylum Planctomycetota; class Phycisphaerae; order Phycisphaerales; family Phycisphaeraceae. The sequence goes on from OZ245998.1 coordinate 2,670,968, forward strand.
ACGGCTAAGGCGAGACACGTAAGGCGAATGGGTAGCTTCGTATTCTGATATGAGGTGATTGATGCGTTTAATCCATAAAGTGCTGGCCTTGGGGATTGCGTTCAACTGGTTGACGTGTGTTTCCGCGCAGACCGATCTCGCGCCGCAAACCCGCCCCAACATCATCTATGTGATGGTGGACGACATGGGGTACGCCGAGTTGGGTGTGCTCGGACAGACGAGGTATCGAACGCCCCGTTTGGATCAGATGGCACGGGAGGGGATCCTTTTCACCCAGTCGTACTGCGGCAGCACGGTCTGCGCGCCTTCCCGCGCTGCCCTGTTAGCCGGCCAGCACACCGGGCACCTTTGGCAACGTGCGAACCTCGGGCCGCTTCATTTCCGCGAAGACCCATACGACCTCACGATCGCCAGCCTGCTCCAGGACGCGGGTTATGCCACGGCCTTGATCGGCAAGTCCGGTCTGTCCTGCAATTCGACGGACGGCGCATTGCCCAACCGCAAAGGCTTTGACTACTTCTTTGGCATGGTCAGCCACAGGCGGGCGCACCGGCACTACCCCGAGTACGTCTTCCGCAACGGCGAGCGGGTCGATCTGCCGGGTAATCATGGGTACACGGGCGAGCAGTACGTGTCGGAAGTCTTTGTGGATGATGCGCTGGTCTGGCTTGAGCAGGCGGCGTCCGGGGATGAGCCATTCTTCTTGCACCTGGCGCTGACGCCACCGCACGCGGACACGGTTGTGCCAGAGCGGTACCGCGCGCCGTACATGGGACAGTTCAACGAGCAGCCGTACCGCGGCGGGGGGTATGCAGCGCAATCGCACCCGCAGGCGACGCAGGCGGGGATGATCGCCTTCCTGGATGATCAGATGGGTCGGTTGTTGGACCATCTCGCCACGCTGGGCCTTGCCGATAATACCGTGGTGTTTTTCAGCAGCGACAACGGCCCGCACATGGAAGGCGGGATCCATCGGGCGATGGACCGCAACGGCCCGCTGCGGGGGTACAAGCGGGATTTGTATGAAGGCGGGATCCGCACGCCGTTGATCGTCTGGTGGCCGGGCACTATCGAACCGAACCAGACCTCGGACCTGCCCAATGCCTTCTGGGATTTCATGCCGACCGCATGCGATCTGGCGGGCATCGATACGCCCGAGTGGACTGACGGCCTGTCGATCGTGCCGACGCTGTTGGGCAACTTGGATGCCCAGCAGGTGCATGAATACCTGTACTGGGAGTTTTACGAGGGCGGCGGCAAGCAGGCGGTACGGATGGGCGACTGGAAGGGCGTGCGTTTAAACGTGCACCGCAATCCCAACGGCCCGATTGAGCTTTACCATCTGCCCACGGATATCGGGGAAGAGCGCAACGTTGCCTCGGAACATCCGGAGATTGTGGCGCGGATCGTTGAGATCATGGCCGAGGCACATGTGCCCACCGACGTCTTCGCCTTTGGTCGCCAGCCCAACGTAGAGGCCTTGCCCTTGCCGGCGGATCGTTTTCTGCCAGAAGCGGCGCTGCTGGACCAGGCAAACTGGCGCATCGTGGAAGTCAGCAGCGAGTCCAGACACAACGGCAAGCTGGCGGGTAACGCGATCGACGATAACCCGCGCACCAACTGGCACACGCAATGGCGAAACGCCCAGCCGTCGCACCCGCATTACCTGACGATTGATTTGGGTGCGTCTCAGTCGATCGCGGGAATCCGTGTCATGCCGCGACAGGACGGCGAGCAGAACGGTCGGTTGAATCGCATTGAGGTCTACGTCTCGGATGATGCCGCGGGTTTGGCCGATCAGCTTGTGTATGCAGGACGGTTTGAAGACCACGCGCGTCAGCAGGAGGCACGGTTTGACTCGCCGGTGACAGGCCGATACCTGAAGCTGGTAGCGTTGGATTCGCACAACGATCGGCCGTTCACGTCGATCGGTGAACTGGATGTCTTGGCCGGAGAATGATCTGGCATCAAGCCTCGGCGGGCGTGTAGGCGTCGATCAGCCGGTAGCAGTCGTTCGCGTCCTGGACGACCTGCACGATGTCGCGGTGTTTTTGTGACGCCATGCCGGTCTGGACATAGTGATCGAACAACGCCAGAAGCGGATCGTAGAAGCCGTCAGCATTGACAAGGATGATGGGGCGGTCGTGGTAATGGAGGATCCGGAGGACGAGGACTTCGGCGAGTTCCTCGAGTGTGCCGAAGCCGCCGGGCAGGACGATGAACACGTCGGCTTCGTGGTCCATGCGTTCTTTGCGCTGGCGCATGGTCTCGGTGACGATCAGTTTGTGGGCTTCGTAGTCGGCGATCTCGCGGTCGGTCATAGATTCGGGGATCACGCCGAAGGTCTCTCCCCCCGCGTCGCGCACGGCCCGGGCGACCTCGCCCATCAGCCCGACACGGCCGCCGCCCCAGACCAGGCGATCGCCGCGCTCGCCGATGGCGGTGCCCAGTCGGCGTGCTTGGTCGAAATGACTGTCCGGCAACGCGTCGCGAGACGAACAGTAGACACAGATGCTGCGGTTGGGTGTGCTCATAACGGGAGTTTACTGGGGTTGTCCGAATGCCTGTTCCAGCACGAGCGCCAGCCGGATGCCCGCCTGGGCCATGCGGCGGTCGATGATGGCTAAAGCGCGTGGGGTGTAGTCGGGGTCGTCTTCGATCCGGCCGGACCCGGGGATCGGATACGCCACGTCGAGCGCTAAGTGGAAGCTTTCTGTGGCCCAGACCTGCGGGTCAAGGTTGGACCAGGCGACGATGTCCCGCGGCGTGATACTGTCCAGCAGTCGCTGCGTGGTGTCCTGCCAGGGTTCGCCGGTGCCTTGAAGCAGGTAGACATCCCAGAGCACATGCAGGTTGGTGGATTCGCCTTGGAACTCGACCGGGATGTCGTTGCCGCCCCGGTCGGCTTCGCGGCTGACGTGAAGCGGCGTGTGCAGGTCCGCGGACAGGTGCACGAGAAAGCGCAGCGCCTCGGCTTGCTCCGCGTCGGAAGCATTGAGATTGTTCAGTACGAGGATGGTGTCCCGCACCATGGACAGGACGCAGCCTTCCGGCGGGCAGTGCTCGTAGGTTACGCGCTCCGCGCCAACGGGCGGATTCAGGTAATGCCAGCTACGCGTCTCCGGGCGATCGGGCTTGATGTCGTCCGCCCAGCTGGCGACGTCGGACAGGTTCTGCCCGTCCAGCAGCTCCAGCACCCGGGCTTGCGTTTCGGGGGTCAGGTGTTGCTCTGCGATCGTCGCAATGATCGAGTGGATGTCCCGGCCCCAGGCTTGGGCGGGATCGGCCAAACATACGGCTAAGCAAACAGCGAAAAACGTTTGAAGCGTCTTCATCCGCACAGACTAGGCCGACGCTGTTAGCGGCGTGTCATGGTGGCAATCAGCCGGCGTCACGCATCGTGTTGAGCGTTGCTTTGGGATTGAGGTACAGCGCGATCTGCTCGGGGGTCAGGCTGGCGTCGGAGATGTTGGCTTCATCGACGGCTTTGGGCATGCCATAAACGACACAGGACTCCGCGGTCTGGGTAATCAGCTTGCCGCCGACATTGTGGATCTCTTGGGCCCCCAGGACGCCGTCGTCGCCCATGCCGGTCAGGACGATCCCCAGGGTTTTGACGCCCTTCAACCCGGCGGCCGAGCGGAATAATTCATCGACGCTGGGCTTGTAGACCAGCTCGGTCGGGCGTTTGCCAATACGAACCGACATCGCTTTGGCGCCGCCGACGATCTTGGTGTGCAGCCCGCCGGGGGCGATCGTGACGGTGTTGTTTTGTAGCCCCATGCCGTGGTGGGCTTCGATGACCCGGATCGCGCTGAAGCTGTCCAGGTGTTGGGCCAGTGATTTTGTGAACGCTGGGGGCATGTGCTGGGCGATCACGACCGGCACCGGGAAGTTTTCCGGCAAGGCCTTCACAATCAGTTCAAGCTGAGGCGGCGCGCCCGTGCTTGAGCCGATGACCACGAGGTCAAACTGCTTAGGGTCCGGCAGGCGGGCCGGGTTGGTGGCCTTGCGTGCATTGGGCGTTTGGGGCGTGCTCGCAAGCTGAACGGGTTTGGCGGGGATGCGTTTCTCGGTCAGCGCCCGCACTTTGGCGATCAGGTCGTCGGCCATGCTGTCGATGTTCGAGCTGATCATCGACTGGTCTTTCGCCAGGTAGTCGCTGGCGCCGTAGCGGAGTGCCCGCAGGCTGGCGACCGAACCTTCGGTGGTCAGGCTCGACACCATGATGATCGGGGCCTTGGTGAACTGGCGGATCAGTCGGAGCGCGGTCAAGCCGTCCATCTCCGGCATCTCAATGTCCAGCGTGATGAGGTCGGGCTTCAAGGTCTTCGCCTGATCCACCGCTTCCGCGCCATTGCGGGCTTTGCCGACCACCTGGATGTCTTTGGCCTGACCCAAGACACGGCCCAAGGCGCTTCGCATAAAAGCGGAGTCGTCAACGATCAGCACACGAATGGGTTGGTTTGTGATCATGTTTTTCCCTAGGGGCCAGTTCAACATCGGGCGTTTCGAACGGTTTATTCAGTTCTAGGAAGAGTTCTAGGACGTTGGGGTTTTTGAGGGGTGAAGAAGGCTTAATACAACCCAGCGATCGCCCGATGTTGGTCTTGCCTGTCGCACTGGGTATCTCGGGGTTGCCTTATCAAAGGCCTGGTGCGGCGATACGGGCTGGTTTTACGGATGTATGACTGGCAGATTTAGAACTCTTGACGAAGGCGGCGACCCATGCAAGACATCAGTGAGCAGAAGCAAGCGGCACAGGATGAGGCCGGAAACATTGACCAGATCCAGTTGGTGAGCTTCTGGGTCGGGGCGGAAGAATTTGCGGTGGAGATCTTGGCGGTCCGTGAGATCAATCGGATGCTGGAGATCACGCGGGTGCCGCAATCGCCCGAGTGCGTCGAAGGCGTGATCAATCTGCGAGGCTTGATTGTGCCGGTGATTGATATCCGCAAGCGTTTTGGTTTGGAGCCTTCGGAGGCGACGGACGACACGCGGATCGTGGTGGTGGAGTCCGACGGACGGATCGTCGGGTTCGTGGTGGACAAGGTGAATGAAGTATTGCGTCTGGACCAGTCGGTGGTGGATCAGCCGCCGGCGTTGGGCGGGGGCCAGATGAGCCAGTACATCTCCGGGGTCGGGAAGCTGGAGGATCGTTTGATCATCCTGCTGGATGTGAAGCTGTTGGTTGGGGACCTGGAGCTGGAAAAAGCTGCCTGAGTGATCAGGTCAAATCAAGATTGGAATCAAATATGCTGGAACTTATACTGTCAGTTTTTTTGGCTGTCTGCGCGGCTGTGCTTGGAGCAGCTTCGGTCATCTGCCGAAACCGGCTATCGTTGCAAGCGAAGTTGATTGCATCCACGCTTTCGGTGATGGTCATTGCGATGCTCGGGTTGAACCAGATCGCGGTTTATCAATCGAAAAACGCATTGATTGAAGCCGAAAAACATGTTATCGAAGGCATCCGCGAAGCTCGCCGGCAGCGCGTTGAATCGTACTTTGAAGTCATCAACGATCAGATGATCAACTTCGCAAACAACCTGATGGTGCGTCAGGCGACTGCGGAATTGGCAACGGCATTTGATTCGATCGATGCTTCTTCAAGCGAACTGTCTGCGCATAGCCAAGCGCTCGCACAGTACTTTGACCGTGAGTTTCGGCCTCGCTTAAACGATGCAGAGCAGCCTTATCGTGGGGCTGCGTCCTATACGCCTTCGAGTGTGCAGGGCCGTGTTTTGTTGGATTGGTATTTGGCGTCGAACCCGCATGCGGTCGGCGAAAAGCTGGAACTTGCGCGGGCGGCATCGGATGTAGACTACAACCGTCTGCATGCCGTGTATCACCCGGTGGTTCGCCAGTACCTTGAGAGCTTTGGATATTACGACATCTTCCTTTTTGATACGCAAGGCAACATGGTGTATTCGGTTTTCAAAGAAACCGATTACGCGACCAATTTTGTGAGTGGGCCGTATCGTGATACCGGACTGGGACAAGTGTTCCGCGAAGCGGTTGAGTTGCCCGAAGGCTCGGTGGCGATTCGAGACTTTGCTTCTTATGAACCCAGCTACGGTGCGGCGGCGAGCTTCATCGCGTCCCCGGTTTATTACGATGGTGAGTGTGTCGGTGTCGCCGCGTTCCAGATGCCGGTCGACCGAATCAACAGCATTGCAACCAATGAGGCCGGGCTTGGGGAGCATGGCACGTCCTATCTGGTGGGTTTCGATGGCATGCTGCGTTCCAACACGCGTTTTGACGATAGCGCGCTGCTCAGCCGGAAGATCGATGATGAATGGCTTTCCGATGCAACACATCAATCCGGCGAGTTCACGGGTATTGGGATTGCGGGCAACGAAGCGATCATTGAGTACGCGCCGCTTGAACTGGCGGGGCTGGACTGGGTTGTTGTGATTGAGGTTGATAAGGGCGAGATTACTGCCCCCGCGAAGGCTTTGGCCTGGCAGATGCTATTTGGTGTGATTGTGCTGGTTGCTGTCATTGCACTGGCGTTGTCCTTTGCGATTCGTTCGGCAATCAGTCCGATCCGGTTGCTGATCACCAGTGTGCGAGATATGGCCGAGGGCGAAGGCGACCTGACACAGCGGATGGATGAAGCCCGCAAGGATGAGTTGGGCGAGTTGGCTCACTGGCTAAATCGTTTCGTCGGCAAGATCCATGATGTGATTGTGGACTCGGCGCTGGTGAGCCGGGACTTGGCAGGAGCCTCAAAGCAGGTGGCTGTTGCCGCTGAGGAGATGGCTCGAGGAATGGACGATCAGCGTGGCCAGGTAACAACGGTTTCGGCAGCGATCGAAGAGATGTCTGCGACGGTGATGGAAGTTGCCCGGCAGGCCTCGGACGCGAACGAAACCGCCGGTCAGGCGGGTCAGCAAGCCAGTGAAGGCGGGCAGATCGTCAACCAGACCGTCGACGCGATGACCTCGATCGCATCGGTGGTTAACCATGCGTCCGAAGCGGTCAGCGCGCTGGGGGACCGTGCGGATCAGATCGGTGCGGTGATCGATGTGATTAATGACATTGCGGATCAGACGAACCTGCTGGCCTTGAACGCCGCGATTGAAGCGGCCCGTGCCGGCGAGCATGGCCGGGGTTTTGCGGTCGTCGCCGATGAAGTCCGCAAGCTCGCCGAACGCACCAGCCAGGCGACCGACGAGGTCAGCGAGTCGATTAAAGCGATCCAGGGCGAAGCCGAGTCGACTGTCACGCGCATGAGCACGGGCACCGAGCGGGTGAACGCTGGGGTGGCCTGTGCCCATGAAGCCGGTGAAGCGTTGCAGATGATCGTCGAAGGCTCCAGCGGCGTGGCGTCGCTGATCCAGGGCATTGCTTCCTCGACCGAGCAGCAGTCCCAGGCATCGGACGACATCGCCCGCAGTGTCGAGCAGATCACCGCGGTCTCGCGTCAGTCGGCTGAAGGCGCCTCTCAGATGGCGCAGGCAGCGGACCAGATGGCACGCAAATCAGATGAATTGGACCGCCTGATCGCTCAGTTCAAAGTGGATCAGGTCGTGTGTCAGGGAATTTCCTGCGAAGATGAAGGTTAACCATGACTGTTAAAACCGCCAATATGAATCCCGCGCAGTTCGCGCAGATTCAAAAGGTCATTTATGACCGCACCGGGATCTTTTTCGCGGAATCCAAGAAGTACCTCCTGGAGTCTCGCCTCGGACGCCGAATGGTCTCACTGAACATTGATACTTTTGACCAGTACTTGGCGTTGATCACAAGCGGGCCGTACCGCGACGACGAGTTTCAGGAGATGTGCAACGCGATCACGATCAACGAAACAAGCTTCTTCCGCAACGAAGCACAGTTGGAAGTGTTTGAAAGCAGCATTCTCTCAGACCTTCTCGAGGCGAGACAGGCGACCAAGCGGCTTCGGATTTGGTCCGCTGCGTGCTCGACTGGGGAAGAACCCTACACCTTGGCGATCATTCTCCACCGGACGCTGGGTATCCGGCTGATGGACTGGAAGATCGAGATCCTGGGCACCGACTTGTCGGAACGTGTACTGGATATCGCCAACGAAGGGGTTTATGGCACGTTCAGTTTTCGGACGGTGTCTCCCCGCGTGAAGCAGAATTACTTCAAGACGACCCCAAAGGGCGCAGCGATTAATGACGATGTGAAGCAGATGGTGCAGTTTCAGAAGCACAACCTACGCGACACCGCGGCGTCGCGTCGTTTTGGGACGTTCGACGCCATTTTCTGCCGGAACGTCATGATTTACTTCGATGACAAGATGCGTCAAGGGTGCTTGTCGATGTTCCATAGCCGATTGGCTCGGGACGGTGTGCTCTGTGTCGGGCACAGCGAAACGATCCGGAATGAGAATCGTTTCGTGGAACACAGCGATCCTCGTGCGTTTGCCTACTTCAAGAGCGGAGCTTAAGGATGAGCGTTGCCGATATCGATCCAGACATCTTGCAGGATTTCCTGACGGAATCCGATGAGCTGTTGAGCTCGATGGATAGCTTGCTGGTGGAGCTTGAATCGAGACCAACGGACGATGATCTGTTGAACACGATCTTCCGGGCGCTGCACACGATCAAGGGTTCATCGGGTTTTCTGGGGCTGCCGAACGTCACCGAACTGGCGCACGCCAGCGAGGATCTGCTGAACAAGCTGCGGAATGCGGAACTGGTCTGCGATGAGGCAATCGTGACCGCGATCCTCCAGAGTGTGGATGTGCTCCGCGTGCAGATTGAGCAGGTGGGTGAAGGGCAGGAGCCCAACGCAGCCGATACCGCATTGCTGGGGCAGTTGCATGCTTTGACCAACAGCGAACAGGCTCAGGACGCAGCGTCGGGCACGACGGAGTCGGTTTCGTCGAGTACGCCGATGATTGACGGGATGCCGACCGAGGCGATCGCGCTGGACGGCTCCAAGTCTGATCTGCTTGAGTTCATGGTTCTGGACCTGGCGCAGACGCTCGAGCAGCTGAATGAGTTGCATGAGCAGACGTTGACGCCCGAGTCGCGGCCGTCCGCGTGTGCGGAGGCGGCGGAGCTGGCGGGCGAGCTGACCCGGAGTGTGGATTTCTTCGAACGCGATCAGCTAACCGGGGAAACCCGTGTACTGGTCGACAGCTACACGAAGATGAGCGAGTTGCCTGAGGCTTGTGTTGAACCGTTGCGTGCACGCCTAGGCGTGGTGCAGTGGGTCATGAGCAAGCGGCTGGAGGCCTTGGGTTCGGGCTGCGATTTGTTGCTCCAGACAGAGACGCTGGTGCAGTTGATCGATACCCTGCTGGAAACCCAAGACCCGGGCACTCTGTCGGAAGTCGCAAGCGATGCGACGCCGGAGGAGATCCTGGTTGCCGACGGCGTGTTTGATCCAGAAGACGTTCCCTCGCAGCGCGCGGGCGATGCGGCGGATGCTGAGGGAAGCTCAGCGGACGCCAAGCCTGCGGCACAGTCGGCGCAAGCCACGGCTACGAAAGCCAAGCCCGCGGGCGAGCAAACCATCCGGGTGGATGTGGATCGCCTGGAGAGCTTGTTGAACCTGGTCGGGGAACTGGTGCTTCAGAAGAACCGCGTGGTGGCCATCAGCCGAAGCCTTGGCGTGAAGATGGAAGACCACGAGGATGCCGAAGCGTTTGTCCAAGTTGCTTCGGACTTAGATCGGATTACCGGCGAACTGCAGGTGGGCGTGATGAAGACGCGCCTGCAACCTTTGAACAAGCTGTTCAATCGCTATCCGCGCGTCATCCGGGACCTCGCGCATGCCACGGGCAAGCAGATTCGCTTGGAACTGGACGGCGGCGAGACAGAGGTCGACAAGTCGGTGATCGAGCTGCTGGCGGACCCGATGGTCCACATCATGCGGAACAGTGCCGACCACGGCATCGAGTCGCCCGAGAAGCGCGAAGAGGCGGGCAAGCCAACCGAAGGCGTCATCCGCCTGGCCGCACAGCATGAAGGCAGCCACGTCGTGGTCACGATCGCGGACGACGGCGGCGGCATCGACCCGGAGAAGGTCGCCAAGAAGGCCGTCGCCAATGGCATGATGAGCGAGTCCGACGTGCAGAACATGACGGACGCTCAGCTCGTCCGCCTGGTGTTTGCGCCGGGCTTCTCAACCGCCGAAGGGGTCTCCGACTTGTCCGGCCGGGGGGTCGGGATGGACGTGGTCAACACCAACATCACCAAACTCAATGGTGTCGTTGACGTCATGTCGGAGAAGGGCGTGGGCACGACGGTCACGATCAAGATCCCGCTGACACTGGCGATCATGCAGGCTTTGATGATCCGTGTGAACCATGCGATCTATGCGGTGCCTTTGACCAACATTCTGGAGATCGTCCAGCCTTCGGAAGAAACGGTTTCGACCGTGGGCGGCCGGAAGGTCATGCGTCTCCGGGACCGGGTGATCCCCCTGCTCGAGTTGCCGGAGATGTTGCCCGGCACGGAAGCGCAGCGTGCCAACGAGCCCGATTTTGTTGTGACGGTCGCAGTGGGGACAGATTCCGCGGGGCTTATGGTCCATGGCCTGCTGGGCCAACAGGACATCGTTATCAAGCCGCTGGATGAGATGTTTGCCCGAGGGGGCAATGTCAGCGGTGCGACAGTCCGTGAGGACGGTCAGGTCAGCATGATCCTCGATGTCGCCTCTCTGATTACTCACTCGCAGCGTCAAGCGCAAGCTGCCTAGGAAGAACTATGGACATGAACCAAGACAACATGATTGAATCGTTTATGAGTGCCGTGGAGAACACGTTCGCGAGCATGCTTGGCATCCAAGTCATGTTCTCCGAACCCCGGCTCAAAGGCGATGACGAACCCTGGCTGGATATCACCGGCGTGATCGGCGTCACCGGGTCGCTCTCCGGTGCGGTCGCACTATCGTTGGACCAGGCGGCAGCGGAAGGCTTGATCTCAGAGCTGATGGGCGCCGCGGTGGCGTTTGACGACGCCGATCTGCCCGATGCGGTCGGTGAACTCACGAACATTGTCTCCGGCAGCGCGAAGGCGAAGCTGAACAGCTGTGGCACCCTCTCGATCACCTGCCCGACCGTCACCCGTGGTGCATGCGTCACACGGCTGGTGGCCGGTGCCGAGGCTCCGGTTGTCATTGACTGCGAATGCCCGGTGGGCAACTTCCGCGTGGAGGTCTGCTTGCAGCCCGCCGAAACCGTATCCGACGCTGCTCCTTCTGCCGCGGCCTGAACCTGAACTAATAGACCTCAAACATGGAGTGCTCTCCCATGAAGATCCTGCTTGTTGACGATTCCAAGACGATGCGAAATATCCAGATCAAAACGCTCAATAGCCTGGGCTTTGACGACACGGTTGAAGCCGAAGACGGCCAGCAGGCGTTGGACCAGGTCGCGGCGCACAGCCCGGACCTGATCCTGCTGGACTGGAACATGCCCGTGATGAACGGCATGGAGTTTCTCAAGGCGTTCCGCTCGGAGAACCAGTCCACCCCGGTGATCATGGTGACGACCGAAGCGGAAAAAAGCCGAGTGATCGAAGCGATCAAGGCCGGCGTGAACAACTACGTGATCAAGCCTTTCACGCCCGACGTGCTCAAGGAACGGATCGACGAAACCCTGGCGAAGGCAGCCTAAGTAAAGAGTGATATCGATGTCGGAAGTTGAATCGCAGAGCCCGCCCGTTCGCGCCACTCGCCATGAGGTGAGCTTCGACGCGCGTCTGGAGAGTGTTGAGCAAGGCCAGGCTGAGGTCAAGGTTGTCTCGGCTGAGATCGTGGACTTGTCGATTGGGGGGATCGCGGTCCGTGTCGCGCAATCGTTGCCGGTCGCTAGCACCTGGGTGGTGCGTCTGGACCCCTTGCTGTGTTCTGCATTCCAGGAAACCGCGGTCGTGCGTTGGTGCCGACAGGATGATGATGGTCAGTGGCGCTGCGGGTTCCAGTTCGTTTCGGCACTGGAGTTGTTTGTGCAGTCGGGTATCGGCTTGCAGCAAGCGGTCACGGACCTGGGCGACAAAGCGTTGCCCTCTGGCGCCGCCGCAACGGCAGCAACAACCAGCTCGCCTACTTCGCCCGGGGGAGGGGCAATCGCGTTTGGTCAGCACGCAGTGGCGCAGGGGTTGAGCCATATCAACTGTTTGGCGGATCAGGGACTGAACGTCACGGGTGATGTGCTGGATTGTCAGCTTGTCAGTTCTGGGCCATTGGTCGTGACCGGGCAGCTGGCCGGCGGCACCACGGAAATCCGGCACACATTCTGGGCCAAGGAACTCGGCCACGCCGACGGCCGAGCCACCACCGTGGTCATCGGCGGCCTGCCCAGTGACTATGCGGTGCTTGATCAGGTGCCCAAGCGGATGGCCAGCTACGCCCAGCTACTCGAGGCCTACCAGGCCGAGCTCGATGAAAAACAGGCGCTGGGAGATGATGCGGACCACGCCACGCGAGAACGCATCATGGAACTGGAGTTTCAGGTCATCGAAACCCAGGATAAACAGGCCCAATTGCAGCAGAAGTACGACAAGCTGCTGGAACATTACCGCACCAATCACCCGGTCAAAATCACCGTTGAAACGGATATCCATGCCGGCGTGAAGATTGTCTATAACGGCCAGGAAAGCAACATCCAGAAGCACCTGAGCGGTCCGGTCGAGATTTACCTGGATGGCGATCGTTTGGTCGTGACCAACCCCGAGCCGACAGGCGGGCTCTCGCTGGATGAACTGACGCAAGTGGCTTGATCCCCGCCCTTCGCATGATTCAGAAGGTGCTCACCGCTGGGTTAGGAGCGTGTGTTGGGGGTTGATCCAGAGGGTTGGAATAAGTACTCGAGCAAGGCGGCGACAAAGCGGGGGGTGGCGGTGGTGACATCGCCGACGCGATCGGGATCATGCGCTGGCGGCTGGCTGGGCTTGAAAAGTGGTAGGACTACCACCTTTTGCAAGACGCCGGCGGGGTGTTGGGTGCGGCGCCCGGTGTGGAATCCCTTGTAAATCAAGAGTTTCAGAAATCGGGGCGACTGGATTCGAACCAGCGACCTCACGTCCCCCAGACGTGCGCTCTAACCAAGCTGAGCTACGCCCCGATGAGAACGCGGTAGTGTATCGGCCTGACGGGGGCTTCACAAGCCCGGTGATTGGTTCTGTATTGACTCGGTTTGGCAGAGAGAAGCCCATGATTGACACGCATTGCCACCTGAATTTTCCTGATCTGCTGGAGGATCTGGACCAGGTCATCGCGGATGCCCGGGACGCGGGCGTCGACCGGATGATCACGGTGGGGACGACGCTGGATGATGCCCCGCAGCTGGCGGAGATCACCGCCCGGTATGAGCGGGTCTGGTACACGGTGGGCTTGCATCCGCACCAGGCGGCGCACTGGGCCGGCCGGCTGGATGAGTTGCAGGCGGGGCTCCGTGAAGGGCTCGCGCGGGAGGGCTGTGTGGCGGCGGGGGAGATGGGGATGGACTTTCACTACGGCGACCCGTCCGCGACGGACCAGCGGGCTTGTTTCGCGGCGCAGCTGGAGGTGGCGAAGGAGGTGGACCTGCCGATTGTGATCCATAACCGCAAGGCGACGGACGTGACCCTGGAGGTGATTGCCGAGAGCGGCCTGCCGGGTGATCGGTTTGTGTTCCACTGTTTCACCGGGGAGGCCGAGGAACTGGACCGCATCCTGTCGATCGGGGCGACGGTCGGGTTCACGGGGATCGTGACCTTCCGCAGCGCGAAGGCGTTGGCTGAAGCCAGCGACCGGGTGCCTCTGGATCGGTTGTTGATCGAGACGGACAGCCCGTATCTGACGCCGGAGCCGCATCGGAAGGTTCGGCCGAACGAGCCGCGGTACGTGGTGCATGTCGCTGCGTTTTTGGCGGCCCGTCGTGGGATGTCGGAGGGGGATTTCGTGGCCGCAGTCGACGGGAACGCGCGGCGGGTGTTTGGCGTGTGACCGCAGGCTTGGGGTCAAGCTTGGGATATAAGAGAAGCCCATGCTCGGGGAGCATGAGCTTCTTGCAGTGGAGTTTTTGGAGGAGGCTCAAGCGGCGGCGCGGAGGCCGGCGTCGTTGAGGTAGTGGTCGATGCGTTTTTCGTCGCGCTGGGTTGCGAAGCTGTCAAAGTGCATGCCCATGCGGATCGGGCCGGGGGTGTCCAGGTCGTCGTGGATACGGACGACAGTGCCGGTGGCTTTGAAGGTGGTGTGGGTGTGGCCGGGGAGCATGGCGCGGACTTCCAGGCGGGTGCCGGGCTCGACGGGCTGGTCGAGCTCGAACCGCATGCCGGTGCGGGAGACGTCGTAGACGTAGCCGGTCCAGCGGTAGCGGTCGTCGCCGGCGGGGCGCGCGCGGAGCAGGCTGTACATCGCCGGGACGCTGAGGCGTGGGCTTCGGCGTGACTCGGCGGGGGGGAAGGGGATTGGGTCGGTGTTCAAGGTGGGGACGTCGCTCATTGAATCCAGCTCCCGAGTGGGTGTTTTGGAGAGGGGTTATCAGTCTCCCCGGGTGGGGCTTTCTCCCCTCCAGAGCCGTTCTTCGGGCGGTTTTGGGCGGGTATTGATTGGCGTGAGGATGTTTCAACGCAAAAGCGTGTGGAAGCCGATAAGTCGAGGGCCGTGAGAATCAAACGCAAATCAAATCGGACCCAGCCGGAGATCGCGACCCTCAGCCCCGAGGACAGCGGCTGCCCGTTGGCGACGCCGATCGCGGCCGGGGCGCGGACGCTGCTGGCGGGGTCGGCGGAAACGGTCGAGTCGATGCTGGGGTTGCTGGCGGGCGCGTCGCCGCGGCCACGGGTGGTGGGGTGTGTGTTGACGGGGTCGGACAAACCCGAGGGGTGTGGCACGCTGGGGGGGCTTGAGCAGGTGGTGGCGGTCGCGCGGCGGGAGCGTGCGGGGCAGGTGTTGTTGAGCCTGCCGATGGCCGAACGCGGGGCGTGGGGCACGGTGGTGGCGGCGATGAACAAAGCCGGCTTGCGTTGGCGGTTTCTGCCGACGCTGGAGGATCAGTTGGCGGGGCGGGCGTTGCCGGCGATGGCGTCGGGCCTGATGGAGGGTGCGGCGGTGGATATCGCGGCGTTGATCGATCGCCAGCCTCGGCCGTTGGATGAGGAGCCGATCCGCCGGGCGATCCAAGGCAAGACGGTGATGATCACCGGCTCGGGCGGATCGATCGGATCGGAGCTGGCCCGGAAGGTTTGTGGCTACGCGCCGAGCAAGCTGCTGCTGGTTGAACGGTCTGAAAATTCCTTGTTTGAGATCGACCGGGAGATCGCCCGGCTGTTCCCGGCGATCGATCGGCTGGCGGTTCTGCATGACGTGACACAGGAGGACGCGACGCTGGAGATGTGCATCAAGCACCGCCCGGCGGTGGTGTTCCACGCCGCGGCGCACAAGCACGTGCCGATGATGGAAGAACACCCGGCGGCGGCGATCGAGAACAATTTCTACGGCACCCGTTCGATCGCGGATGCGGCGGCGGCGTGCGCGGCTGAACGCTTCGTGATGATCTCCACCGACAAGGCGGTGAACCCGTCGTCGGTGATGGGCGCGACCAAGCGGCTGGCCGAGTTGTACGTGCAAGAGGTCGATCGCCGGAGCCAGACGGTGTTCTCGATGGTGCGGTTCGGCAACGTGCTGGGGTCGGCGTGCAGCGTGTTGCCGATCTGGACGAAGCAACTGGGGCACGGCGGGCCGATCACGGTGACAGATGAACGGATGACCCGGTACTTCATGACGATCCCCGAAGCGTCGGGGCTGGTGCTGCAGGCCGGGGCCTACAGCACGGGGGGGGAAGTCTTCCTGCTGGACATGGGTGAGCCGGTGAAGATTCTGGCGTTGGCCCAGCGGTTTGTGCGCAGCCATGGCCTGGAGCCCGGCGAGGGGATCGAGATCAAGCTGACGGGCGCCCGGCCCGGCGAGAAGCTGTTCGAGGAGCTTGCCTACGGCGGGGAGGACATGCAGCCGACGCCGCACCCGTCGTTGTGCATCTGGGGCACGGCCGAGGCCGACCCGGCGCGGATCCAGCAGGTCTGCGAACGGTTCGACCATCTGCGGAACCGATCCAGCGGCCGGCCCTGGGGCGATGCGACGGGTGAGTCGATCGTCACCGCGTTGCGTTCGGCGTTGCCGGAGATGGTACGAGCGATCGCGGGGTAAGCTGTCTTATGCGTTGACGAGTTGCCTTTCAAGCTCGGAAAGGGCAGCGTCACGAGTGTGTCGGCAGATTAGTTCGATCACGAAAGGGGGTGACAACGTCTTGTCGTTATCGCTTTCGTATCGTTGGATGATCTGGCTGGTGTCGATAATTGAATTGATCGTTATTTCGGCCAAGACTTCAGCGAGGCCACGCCGTTTGGTTTTCAACCACGATAATGAATGAAACTCGAATAGTCGTATAAAGTCTTGTCGAAGCTTGCGCTGCACACTGGGATCGTTGACTAGGCCCTGCCGGTGGATTTCATATAGCCGACTGCCATATTCTCCTCGTGCGGTCACCAACCGGTCGCGAACACGCGAGATTTGCAGGGTGATGCAGTTGATGGGGAGCCATTTGATGCAGGTAAAGCTGCGCTGTGCGAAATCCATTACCAAGTCGAGAAAAACGAGGTATGCGAGTTGAGCAGCGAGTTGAGGATCTTCATGTTCATACGTCACGATTGACTTGGACGCTTTTGTGTAAAAGAGCTGGATGTGTTCAACGAGTCCTTTTTCCGATTGAAGCGGGAGGCTTTGTGTTAGTTGCCTAGCCAGCTTTGTGCAGGTCCGCCGGGTGTTCGTGGCACATTTTGCTTTTCGAGCGTTCATACCCAGGTTTCGTTGCCGTGCCGTAGCGATCACCTTTAGGTCTTTTATGATGGCATCGCGGTTCTTATCTAAAAAAGCATTCACTTGAATCAGCTTGCTGGCATCTGATGGTTTTCTGCCGGTTCGGTGATTCAAAGCGCGCATGCTAATGTAAGCCGAAGGCAACCCAATCAGGATCCCGATGGCGGTGAGAGTTTGTTCGTCCGGAATGATAGCACCGAGGGATGATGCCATAGCAAATCTCCCATTGCCCTGATCTATAGCCAAGCAGATGCATGCCGCCTCGTTGGCGGTTGGAAGGCATCTGTGCTAATGCAGAGCAGGACTTTTTTTGCCTGTTGCAGCGGATGGCGGGGGGCCGCTTCAACGCCGAATGTCTGTGGGCGGTAGACTTTCGAGCTAGTCATGAGAATAACTGTGTGTCCAAAGACTTCTACTGAATGCTGCGTCGGAATTCTTCTATTTTGCGTTAAGCGGGGGGGGATGGGATGGCGCTAGCAAATTGCCTTATCGTTCAACTTTGATTGTGAAAGAGGAAGATGCCTAGAAAAACCACACAGATGCGGCCGGTGTCGATTGAGCCTTTCCAGACGCACGCGCCTGGGAGCGTGATGATTGCTTGTGGTGACACGCGCGTGCTTTGCACCGCGTCGATCAGCGAGACGCCGCCGAAGTGGTTGCCCAAGGATGAACAGGGGAATTATGTGAAGGGCTGGGTGACGGCGGAGTACAACATGATGCCGGGCTCGACGGTGGGGCGGAAGCGTCGCGGGCCGGACTCGCGGGGGACGGAGATTCAGCGTTTGATCGGCCGGGCGTTACGCGCGGGGGTGGACCTTGGGAGGATGCCCGGGGTAGCGATCACGTGTGACTGTGATGTGGTGCAGGCCGACGGCGGGACGCGGACGGCGTCGATCACCGGGGCTTGGGTCGCGCTGGCGCAGGCGGTGGCTCACGCGAAGGCGGAGGGGATGCTGACGAAGAACCCGCTGCTGGGGCCGGTGTCGGCGGTGTCGGTGGGGATCGTCGATGGCAAGGCGCATCTGGACCTGGATTACGCGCTGGACAGCCGGGCGGAGGTGGACCTGAACGTGGTGATGAACCACAAGGGGGCGCTGATCGAGGTGCAGGGCACGGGAGAGGCGGGGACGTTCACGCGGGCTGAGCTGGACACGATGCTGGACCTGGCGGAGAAGGGTGCCAAGAAGCTTCGGTCGGTGCAGCGTGCGGCGCTACGCTGATTCGGAAGGGTTGGCGCGGAGTCGGCGCAGCCAGCGGATGGACAGGTAGGTCGGGGGCAGAAACAGGATCACTACCCATGTTGCACCGGGCAGGACTTGGTCGTCGGTAAGTGTGCCGCGAAGCCATTGGCTGAGCCTGGCGATGACGAGTTCGCCTTGGCTGGGGTCGTTGGCGGTATCGACCCGCCGGGTCAATTCGGCGGACGCCGAGACGAGAGCAATAGTGGCCCCCCAGACCGCAACGCAGGCCAACAGGGTCAGGCTGAGCAAGCACATGGCTAGGCTTCTGACGGGTTTCACGCGAGGCGGCTCCGGAAGGGTTGGCGTTTAGTTTAGCTCGCTTAGAGCAGCAGGCGGTGTGGTATCGCACGTGGCGTCGGTGTACGTATGATGTGCCCGTGCCCTGGACGTTTTACCGCTATGTGCTGAAGGACCTGCTGAAGCTGTTGCTGTTGTCGACAGCGGTGCTGGTGACGGTGGTGAGTTTCGCGGCGGCGGTGCGCCCGTTGCAGGAGGGGATTCTTGGGCCGGCGTTGTTGGTCCGGTTTGTGGGTTACATGATCCCGACGATGCTGGGGTACGTGCTGCCTTTGACCGCGGCGTTTGCGAGCACGCTGTTGTTTCTGCGGCTGGCGTCGGATAACGAGATCCTGGCGTGCTCGGCCTCGGGGATGAGCTACCGGCGGGTGCTGCTGCCGGTGCTGGTGTTGGGGTTGGTGTTGACGATGGTGATGTGGTACCTGTCGAACTTCGTGGTGCCTGGGTTTTTCAAGGCGGCGAAGGACACCGCCCAGCGGGATGTGGTGACGCTGCTGATGAGCCGATTGTCCAAGGGGCAGGCGTACACGCAGGGGGACTTTGTGCTGTACGCCGACCAGGCGGAAGAGGTGGATGAGATTGATGCGCTGGGCTGGGCGACGCCTCCCGAGCGGCTGTTGCGGTTGGAGGGGGTCGCGCTGGCGGAGCTGGACGATCAGGGACGGGTGGTGACGGAGATGACCGCGGCCACGGCAGAGGCGCCGGTGTTCCGGGTGGAGGACACGGGGGACCTGTGGATCGCGATTGAGCTGAGTGACGTGACGTTGCTGGACGATCAAGGAAGGCTGGTGTCCCAGCGGCGGTTCAGCCACACGCCGCGTCGTTTGCCGGTGCGGTTTATTGACAACCTGAAGTTCTTTTCGCTGTCGGACCTGAATGCGCTGAACGAGAAGCCTGAGGGGTACAGCGCGGTGCGTCGGTTTCGGCGGCAGTTGGAGCAGGAGTTGGCGGTAACGTCGATGCGGCAGGCGGTGCGGGGCGCGACCGAGTCGGCGGGGCGGTTTGAGCTGGTGATCCGGGAAGCCAACGGGCAGGTGCGGGAGCGGTTTGAGGTGCAGGCGCCGCCGGCCCGGGCTGAGCGCGGCGCGCGGGGGACGCTGGTGATGCGGGCGGATGCCGCGGGGCCGGTGCAGATCACGCGGTACCGGCCGGGGCCGACAGGGGAGCGGGCGGAGCTGCGCTGGGAGGCGCAGACCGTTTGGTTGGAGATGGAATCGACGGTGGAGGCGGTGGAGCCCGAGATGAAGCTGACGATGGCGGATGTGCTGGTGTACACGCCGGACGGGCGGGCGGTGCCGACGGAGTTTGATGTGTTGGAGATTCCTCGGTTGAGCTGGCCTGAGCCTTTGCTGGTGGCCCAGGACGAAGCGTTGAGCTTGGACGAGCTGCGGGTGCTGGCGGGGTCCGAGGCGATGGACACGATGCGCGTGCGGGCGGCGGCCCGGGGGCTGGACACGCAGCTGCTGCGGTTGGCGGAGACGGTTGAGGGGCAGAAGCACCAGCGTGCGGCGTCGGCGGTGTCGTGTGCGTTGGTGCTGTTTGTGGGCACGCTGCTGGCGATGAAGCGGAAGGCGGCGATGCCTCTGGCGGTGTACTTCTGGAGCTTTCTGCTGGCGATCGCGACGGTCTTGATCGCCAATGCCGGGGAGAACCTGACGGGCAACGGCGAGGACCCGCTCTGGTTCGGGCTGAGCGTGATGTGGAGCGGCAACCTGTTGTTGTTCGGGCTGGGGTGCTGGTTGTACGCGCGGGTGGCGAAGAACTAGTCGGCGACGGTGTCGTTGTGTACTTGCTGATGAGCTTGGATGAAGGCTTCGATTTCACCGCCGGCTCGCAGGATGGCGGCGTCGGGGACAATCAGGCCTTCCAGGCTTACTTGATGGCCGAAGTAGATGTCGACCTGGATGTAGAACGGGGCGTCCTCGGGGAGGGGCTCGCCTGGTTGGCGTTGTTCAAGGTTTTCGCGGGTGAAAGGGGTGGTGTACAGCGTCCAGTCGGCGGGGCCGTGGTCGGTCGCATCGGGGTTTGTCCAAGGGGATTGAGCGCGCTTGGGGCCGGGGTGGAGGACGACTTGGAACCGGGTGTTTTCCAGTTCGGCACAGTCGGCGAGGAAGGCGTTGAGGGCTTGGGTGTCGCCCTGATAGAAGAACACGTCGGACCAGTTGACCCAATAGCCGTGGACGCGGTTGGGCTGGTTGGCCAACGCAACTAACCCTTGAGGCCAGTCGCTGTTCCCGGCGAGCGGTGAGTCGGGGTCAACCGGTGGGTGGTCGCTGCCCATGCCGAGGATCAGGCAGCAGGTGAACAGCAGGGCGATCGCGGCATGACGTTTCATTTCAGGCTCCTGGAAGGCGTTTCTGATTAAGGACGCCGCGGCCGAGAAAGTTTCATGCGGGCGGTGTTTTTGCCGGGCGCGAGCGGGGGTCTTATGATGGGTGCCTGACCGATATACCCGTACGAGGCCGCTATGCCCAGCATTACGATCGATGGCAAAGTCTGTGAGTTCGAGGGGAAGCAGACGATTCTGCAAGTGGCGTTGGACAACGGGTTTGAAATCCCGCACTACTGCTACCACCCCGGGCTGTCGATCGCGGCATCCTGTCGCATCTGCCTAGCGGAGGTTGCCCAGCCCAACCCGCGGAACGACAACAAGGTTGAGCTCATCCCCAAGCTGTTGCCGACGTGTCAGACGCCGGCGGTGGACGGTGCGGAGGTCTCGATCAACTCGCCCAAGTCGGTCGCGAACCAGAAGGCGGTGATGGAACTGCTGCTGATCAACCACCCGCTGGACTGCCCGGTGTGCGACCAGGCAGGGGAGTGCTACCTGCAGGATTACAGCTTCAAGTACGGCCGGAGCGAGTCGCGCTTCGAGGAACTGAAGATCAAGCAGCCCAAGAAAGACCTTGGGCCGAACGTGCTGCTTTACTCGGACCGCTGCATCATGTGCTCGCGTTGCGTGCGGTTTACGAAGGAAGTCACCGGCACGAACGAGATCGGCATTTTCGGCCGGGGCAGCTCCGAGCAGATCGACGTGTTCCCGGGCCGGCCCTTGGAGAACGAGCTCTCGGGCAACGTGGTGGACATCTGCCCGGTCGGGGCGTTGCTGGACAAAGACTTTTTGATGTCGATGCGGGTGTGGAACCTGAACAAGACGCCCAGCATCGATGGCCTGACGGCCAGCGGTGACAACCTTTCGATCGAAACGAACGAGGGCCGGGTCTACCGGGTCAAGCCGCGGGTGAACATGGACGTGAACCAGTGGTGGACCAGCGATGAGATCCGCTACGGCTGGCGGTTTGTACACGCAGAAGAGCGCCTGACTTCGCCGCAGGTCAAGGAGCACGGCGGGCTGGTGGAGACTGACTGGAACACCGCGATCGAAGAAGCGGGCACGGCCTTGCGTCGGCTGGTCCGGGATCACGGCGAGGGCTCGCTGGCGGTCATGGTCTCGCCGATGCTGTCCAGCGAGGACGCGTACCTGCTGGGCAAGATGGCGTTGGCAATCGACCCGCAGGTCACGCTGGCGGTCGGCCCGGTGCCGATGCAGGGCGAGGACAAGACGTTCCCCGGCGGGTACACGGTCCGGGCGGAGAAGGCGCCCAACGCGCGGGGGGTCCGGCGGGCGCTGGCATTGCTGACCGAGAATGTGTTGGCCTACGAAGAACTGACCGGGGCGTTGGACGACGACACGATCAAGGGCGTGGTGCTGACGGGCAACTACCCCAGCGCCTGGGCGACGGATGAACTGGTCAACATCGTGTCGAGCAAGTACAGCGTGTTGATGGACACGCTGCCGGGCCGACTGTCCGAGCGTGTCGATGTGGTGCTGCCCGGGGCGACCTGGCTTGAGAAGGCGGGCTCGTTCGAGAACGCGACCGGGCGGCTCCAGGCGTTTGAACAGGCGATCCCTGAACTCGAGTTTGTTCGGGGCGAAGGCCAGATCGCGTTGGATTTGCTGGCTTCGCTGGGGGTTTCCGAACCGATGCGTTTCGATGCGGAGTCGGTGCGCCAGGCGATGGGCGGCGTGTTTGTCAGCGAGCTGGAGCTGCCCAAGGCCACCGAAGACGCGGCCTGGTCGGATATGGAATACGTCGAGCTTTAATCCGGCTGGGGTGTTTTCCAACAAGTGATGGAGCAGGACATGCGGACGCTTGGCTGGGCTTGGCTGATTGGGTTGGTGTTGGTGGGGCTGGTGGGGTGTGGCTCAGAAGAGCAGGATCAGTCGCCGGAATCCAAGGCACTGGAACTCTTCAACCAAGCCAAGGTGGCGATCGCGGAGGACAACCAGAGCGAAGCGATGTCGCTGTTAGACGAGGCGATTGAGCTGGACCCGCAGGCGATGTACTACCTGGAGAAGGGGGATTTGCTTTACCTGCAGCGAAGGTTCGACGGCGCGTTGGCGGCTTATGAGCAGGCGCAGGCCCGGGATGATGACCTGCCCGAGGCGTATCTCGCAGCAGCGCTGGCACATCAGCAGCTTCGCGAGTTCACCCTGGCGATGGCGGACCTGGACGAGGCAGCGGAGTTGTTCTGGCAGGTCGTGGACGAGTACGAGAACCGTGAGGAAGACCCGGCGTTGGATGATCGCCATGACCGGGACCGCATGATCGAGGCCCGGGCGCATTTGGCACACATCAGCATGCTGCGGGGCGACCGTGAGGCCGCGGTGGAGGCGATCAACCTGTTGCGCGACGAGTACCCGGATCATTCGGTTGTGCATCACTTTCACTGGGCGATCGTAGAAATGGGGATCGATGTGACGCAGGTGCCTGAGTAACGGCTCGGGTGACTGGCGGAACGTCCGGACGTGGAATAAAACGCAAGGGTTTGGAGTAAAATCCGGTAATGGCGATAGAGTTACAGAAGCTGGCCACACTGATCGGGGCGGAGCTGCGTGGCGAGGGAGATCGGTCGGTGGTGGGGGTCTCTACGATTGATCGGGCGGAGCCGGACGAGCTGACGTTCTTGGCGAATCCCAAGTACCTGGGGCATTTGAAGGACACACGCGCGGGCGCGGTGGTGCTGTCGGCTAAGGATGCGGCGCAGGCGGGGGATGGCATGACGCTGTTGATCGCAGAGGACCCGTACTTCGCTTTCCAACGGGCGATGGAAGAGCTGGTGGGGTATCGCGCGAAGCCGCGTGTGCACATCTCGCCTTATGCCAAGGTCGATCCCACCGCCCGGCTGGGGGTTGGCGTGACGGTCGGCCCGTTCTGCGTGGTCGAAGCTGGCGTGGTCGTGGGCGAGGGCACGGTGCTGCACTCGTCCGTAACGCTGATGAAAGACGCCAAGGTGGGGAGCGGTTGTGAGCTGTTTCCGCAGGTGGTGATCTACAACGACTGCGTGCTGGGGGACCGGGTGACGCTGCACGGCGGCTGCGTGATCGGCCAGGACGGGTTTGGTTATGCCACGCACCCCGACGAAGCGGGCGTGATCCGCCACCACAAGATCCCCCCGGCAGGGAACGCGGTGATTGAAGACGATGTCGAGATGGGGGCGTTGTGTTCAGTGGACCGGGCGACGATCGGGTCCACCCGGGTTAAGCAAGGCACGAAGTTTTCCAACGCGGTCACGATCGGCCACGGCTCGGTAGTCGGGGCCCACAACCTGTACGTTGCTCAGGTCGGGATCGCGGGCTCGGTCACGGTCGGGGACTACGTCGCGATGGGGGGCCAGGCGGGCGTGGCGGGGCACCTGACGATCGGCGACTACGCCCGGGTGGCGGCCAAAGCCGGGGTGATGCGCGATATCCCCTCGGGGCAGGATCATGGTGGGCAGCCCGCGGGGCCGTTTGTGGAGATGAAGCGTCAGATGCTGGCGGTCGCGAAGCTGCCCAAAGCACTGGCCGAACTCAGGCGATTGAAGAAGAAGGTCGCGCAACTGGAGCAGCAGCTGGCGGAGCGCGATTAAAACGCCGCTTTAGTCCACGGGTGTGAGGGTTTGAAGGGGGCGACGCGCGATCAGGGTGTATCGCGGAGTGCCGCCTGAGTCATGGCTAAGGACATGGCCCTGTTCTGGGCATCTACATCGGGCTCGACGATGACCAAGGGCTGGCCCTCGTCGGCGTGGTTGTAGACCGGCTCAATCACAGGCTGCCGCCGGGGGGCGGCGGAGCAGGCGGTTGCAGCCAAACATCCGGCAATCAGGGTGCCGGTCAGGATGGAACGGAGGGCTTGAGCCATGAGGGACGGTTCGATCGGCGGGGGCTGACGGGGTCAGCTGGGTCGCATCCTGCGGCAAATCGCTCGATCGTCCCTGATCGGCTCCACTAGCTTCCGAAATAACTATCGGCAAGGCAAGCACGTTGACTAAGGTTTTCCCCAGTGTGGCGGGCTGACTGGCCTTTTAGGGTTATGCGGGTGGTGATTATCATGGTCTCCCGATGTCCTTGGTCCCCGTGAAAAACACGTTGTTTGGCTCAGAGCCCGCTTCCAGCCCGGTTGGCCGTGTGGTTCGTCGGCCAGCATCAGGGCCTACGGGCGTGCGCGTTTGCGTGTTGGGGTCTGGTTCGGGGGGGAACGCGACGGTGCTGGACACCCCCCAAGGCGCGGTTTTGATTGATGCGGGGCTGGGCCCACGGACGACCGCCCGCCGGCTGCACCAGGCTGGACTCACACTGGCGGACCTGCACGCGGTTTGTCTGACGCACCTGGATCGGGACCACTTCCGACCCACTTGGCTTCGGCCTTTGAAGGAGCTGGGGATCAAGGTGCATCTGCATACGTGGCACGTGTCAGAGTTGATGCAGTTGGAACGGGCGGAGGAATTGGAGGCGGCGGGGATGGTGCAGCCGTTTGATGATGCTTCGTTTGAGGTGATGCCGGGCGTGGTGGTGCGGACGGTACGGCTGCAGCATGATCGGCAGGGGACCACGGGGTATCGGTTTGATTTCGGCCGGGCGTCCGTGGGGTACGCGACGGACCTGGGGCATGCCCCGGCGGCGCTGATCGACCTGTTCGCGGGCGTGGGGCTGTTGTGCCTGGAAGCGAACTACGACGAGAAGATGACGGTGAACTCGTCCCGGCCGAGCTTTGTGAACCGGCGGAATATGTCCGACTCCGGGCACCTGTCCAACGAGCAGGCTTTGGACGCGGTGCAACGGATCGCGGCGAAGGGGCCCGGCATGCCCGGCCGAGTCGTGTTGATGCACCGGTCGACGCAGTGCAACCACCCGACCAAGCTCAAGCGGGTGTTCGAGCGTGACCCCCGGATGTTGAAACGAGTGACATTGGCTGAGCAGCGTAAGCGGACACGATGGTTTTCGGTCGCGGAACGCCCGGCGGTGGTGAACGCACAGATGGGCTTGCTATGAGAGCACGCCTGTTTCCCGAACCGCTGGATGGTTCGGCCGTATGATCCTTCACCCTATCGAGGAGAATTCATGATGATTCGTTGCTGTTGGAAGTCTTGCTTGGTTTTGTCGGCGTTATTTGTGTTTATGCCAAAGGCTTCCGCGGTGGTGTGGCTGACAACATGGGACGGGGATGGCGAGTGGGCCCGAGCGATGGAACATGGGTTCCAGAACATCGCTGATATCCGTAATGAGCAGAAGCCGACGCGTGGCACGGGGATCTATCTTCAGGATGGCTGGGTGCTGAGCTCTCGGCATGTGCTTGAAGATGAAGCCTACGGCG
Organism: Phycisphaeraceae bacterium; assembly: GCA_965230305.1. Classification (GTDB taxonomy): domain Bacteria; phylum Planctomycetota; class Phycisphaerae; order Phycisphaerales; family Phycisphaeraceae. The sequence continues at coordinate 2,696,919 of OZ245998.1, forward strand.
GCCCGGTTGCCGCGGCGGAACAGGTCAAGGTGAACCTGCCGAACTTAGGCGGCTGGTATGACGCGGCGGAGGTCGTGACGCATGGGGGCTGGGATGTGGTGCTGATTCGGCTGACGGAAGTCCCCCGTGAAGGGCGGCCGGAGCGTCTGGTCGTGAACGCGTCTTTTGATGAAGTGGGTCGGGTGGTGGAGTTCGGCGGTTACGGCTGGTGGGGCCCGATGGGCGAGTCGTTGGATTCCAGCATCGTGTTTCACCGGGCGCAGAACACCGTGGCGTCGGAAACCGGCGGCGACTTTCAGGTAGTCCTGGATGACGAGGAGCCGGACGTGCAATACCCGGGGATCATCTCCGGGGGCGATAGCGGCGGCCCGGTGTTTATGCGGGTCGATGACCGTTGGGTCTTGTGCGGCGTGGTTCGAGCGAGCAACCTGCAGACCGGGCAGTTTGTCCGGACCAGCATGATCGCCGACTGGATCGAAGCGTCTATCCCGAACCTGACCTGGCACGGCGATCCGCCTTCGGTGCGGGAAGCGGCGGAGCCGACGGGTGAGGGCTCGGAGTAGCCTCATTGAGACTCGGTCCGGCATCTTTTTGTCGCCTATGGAAAGAACTACCCTGTTCGGCTAACGTATAAGGTCGTATACCCCGCCAGGAGAAGGTTTGAAAATGAATCGCTCGTCGATCGCTGTTGCGCTTTTGTTGATGTTCGCTGGCCTGTGTTGGGCACCGGCTTCGCATGCCATTATCTGGGCCGACACCTGGGATGGTGGAGGCGAATGGGGGCGGCGCATGGACCATGTCTTTCGGAACATTGCCGATGTCCGGAATCGGCAGAAGGGCAGCCGAGGCACCGGCGTGTACCTGCAAGATCGCTGGATCCTGAGCTCGCGCCACGTGATTGAGGACCAGAACTACGGCGGGCCGGTCGCGTCGCCTGAACGCATCAAGGTCCGCTTGCCGCAGTTGGGGGGTTGGTACGACGTTGAGGAGATCGTGACGCATGGCGGCTGGGACGTTGTGCTGTTGCGGCTGACCGAAGACCCGCGTGACCGGGGGGCGGTCCCCGAGCGGTTCCGGATCAATGCGGCGTTTGATGAAGTCGGCCGACTGGTTGAGTTTGGCGGCTTCGGCCGTTGGGGTCAGCACGGCGGCAACATTCAGGGCGGGGTCCGCTTCCACCGCGCCCGCAACAAGATCGATTCGCAATCCGGCGGCGACTTTCAGATGTGGCTGAGCACCGGCGAGAACGCGGTCGAGTACGAGGGCATCACCTCGTCGGGCGACAGCGGCGGGCCGATCTTTATGCGGGTCGGCCGGGAGTGGGTGCTGTGCGGCGTGGTCCGTGCGGGCCGCAGCGGCAACGGCGCGAGCCAGTACGTCCGCACCAGCATGGTGGCGGGCTGGATCGAGACGCACGTCGAGCGTTTGGTCTGGAACGGCGACCCGCCTTCGGTGCGGAATGCGGCTCAAGAAGAAGCCGAGGCAGAGGCCGAGGGAGCACAAGAAACCGAAGCCGATGCTGAAGAGACGACGGAAGCACCCGCCGAAGCGGAGTAAGCCCACGGGCACCGTCACGCGGCTATGATCGCTGCTATGCGTTGGATGCCGCTGTTGATGGTGTGGATCGGTCTGGGTTGGGCGAGCGGGTGCGCGGTGCCTTCGTCTGTTGGGCCGGTGCTGCCGGCTCAGGTCTTGGCCGAGCCGACACGGTACGAGCAGGTGGAATCCGCGGTGGTCGAGATTTTGGTGGACGGTCGTTTGACCGGGACGGGCTGGATCGCGGACGCCAATGGCTCGGTGATCACCGCGGCGCATGTGGTCTGGCCGGGCACCGGTCGGATCGAGGTGCGGTCCGAACGGGTTGGCCGATTGCGGGCCCGCGCGATCGCGGCGGACCGGGGGCATGATCTTGCACTGCTGCAGTTGCCGGAGTCGGTGGCGGGCTACCCTCACCTGCCGCTGCGGGGCTCGACGCTCGAGCCCGGGGAGACGGTTTGGGTGCATGGCTCGCCGATCTTTCGGCATGGGGTGATGCTTCGGGGCGATGTGGCGCGTGGTGCACCGACGTACGAGTACCTGCCGGACCGCCAGCACTACGTGGGGGTTTGGCATATCTCGGGTTCGAGCCCGAAGGGGATGTCTGGCGGGCCCTGGGTGGACGATGCGGGCGAGGCGGTGGGGGTGCAGTCGGGGTACATGAGTTCGCGCTCGGCCCCGGTCGGGATCGCGTTTGCCGCGCCGATCGAGCCGGCGCGTCGGCTGCTGCGGGGGCGCACGACGGTGCAGACGCCGACGCTGGGGGTGGCGATGGAGGAACTCTGGGAGCAGCCGGTGGTGGTGATTGCCCAGTGGGCCCGGGGTATGGAGGGAGTGCTGCCGGTGGTGGTACACCCGGACGGGCCGGCGTCGGACACCCGGTTGAGTCGGCGGACGCTGATTACCGCGATTGAAGGGCGGCCGGTTTCCACGCGGGATGAGTTGCTGGATGCGGTGCGTGCGAGGCGCGCTGGCGATCGGGTTCGGCTGACGCTTGTGCGTGCCGGGGGCGGGGTGCTGGATCAAGTGGTGACGCTGGGCTCGCTGGAGAGCGAGTGGGGCGGGGAAAGGTAAGAAACAGAAACCGGCCCGCCGGCGATCAGAAGATCGAGCCGACGAGCCGGGGGGGATAGGTCAGTTGAACGGTTTAGAGTGCGTTGGCGCGACGACGGCGGAAGCTGATGGCACCCATGAGAATCAAGCCGGCGGGCAGCACCGCGGGGGTCGGCACGACCGGGCGGGCCTCGATCGCGGAGACGGCACCCGAACCGGCGAGCCCGATTTCCATGGTGTCAAACTGGCCCCAGGTCTGCAGCGTCTGGTGCGTGTTCTGGCCGAGCATCGGAATGGTGATCTCATCCACGAGCGCACCTTGGCGGTAGAGCTTGACGTAGCCGTCGGGCTCGTAGCCGTCGATATCCAGCAGTCCGATGCGAGCAGCCCCTTGGAGCTTGTCGAAGGTGAAGGTGAAGATGCCGCCCCAGTGGTCACCGTAGGTGCTTTTTTGGCCCACGGACTTGGGGTACTTGACCGTGCCGTCGGGCAGCATGGTGGGGTTGATGGGCACGATCAGCACGTTGTCCAGCGGCGAGTCGTTGCCGACGGCACCGTAGTCACTGGGGGTGTGCAGGCCGGGGTTAAGCATGTTGCCCGACCACACCGCGGTGGGCAGCGCCAGCCGATCCGAGCGGAGCTCGGCGGTGATGTTGATGCCAAGGTTGGCGTATTCGTTGTCGATGACTTGGCCGGAGACAATGGCGTTGCCTTGTCCGTCGGTATCGAAGTCGAGGGTGGTCCAGTCGTCGGCGAGGGCTTGCCCGGTGAGGGCGACAGCGACCGCCGCGGCCAGCGCAGGATAGCGCTGTCCGAGTGTGAGCCCGGTCATAGTGAAGTACTCCTTCAGTGCGGCCGAGGGGGTGGCCGCGGCATCCCGCCGGCTGTGCCCGTCGACGTGGCGGGCAAGGATCAGCCGGGGTGTGAAAGCGACATCAGGACGCTGGCCCCGATACGCGATGAAACACTTACTGATTGCATCATGCCACAGGATGAAAGCGGGTCAAGTGCTTTTTCGGGCCTGATATCGTGTCTAAACCCTATTTTGTAAAGCGTTTAGGTATATGTCTAAATCTGTGCATGCACTGCGGCGGGCGCATGAAAAACCCCGCCGATCGGCGGGGCGTGTGGATTCATGATCTGAGCTTGGGTTTACGGCGCGTCCAGCGTCCGCAGGCCTACGCCCATCTCTTCGAGCTTGGCGCGGATTTCGGTCAGGCTGGTCATGCCGAAGTTCTTAACACCCATCAGCTCAGCTTCGGTCTTCATGCAGAGGTCACCGATGCTCTGAACGTTCAGCAGCGAGAGCGCCTTGCGGGCCCGCACGGAGAGTTCCAGGTCGTTGACCGGACGATCCAAGACGGACTGGTCGCCGCCGACTTCGGCCAACTGTTCGTAGACCTGCTGCTTGACGGTTTCCTGATGGGCTTCGACGGCCTGGCCGAGCTTCAAGCCCTTCTGGGCAAGCATGGCTTTGATCTCGTCGAGGCTGGCGTCGCCGAAATTCTTGAAGCTGCGGAGCTCGGCCTCGGTGACCTTCAGCAGGTCGCCCAGGGTGCGGATGTCCATCTTCCGCAGCGCGTTGCGGGTGCGGACGGACAGCTCGAAGTCGGTGACGGGGGTGTCCAGCAGCGCGTTGTGCTTCTCCTGGCGCTTCTCCTGCTCGTCGTCGATCACCATGCCCTTGGACGCCATGACATCCTTGATGAACAGGCGGGCACGCGGGTGGTTGGGGTTGGTCGCCAGGACTTGACGGAGGCAGCGCTCGGCCTGGGCGTACTGGTTGTTGTCCTCGTAGAGGATCGCCAGATTGATCAGGGCATTGAGGTGAGGCTGCTCGGCTTTGGTCGCCTGCTCGTAGAGGGTCATCGCCTCTTCTTCTTCGCCGGCGAGGTCCAGCAGGTACGCCAGACGGAAGCTGATCGCCGGGTCGTCGGGGTCGGCGGTGTACGCGGCCCGGTAGGCGTCGATCGCGGCGGAGAAGTCGGCTTGCTGCTCGGCTTCCTGCCCTTGCTGGTAGTACTTGCTGGCGGTGGAGGTGTCACGCACCGAAGCGGTGTCAAGGTCGGTCATAGCGGAAGTCACCCCATGGGGTCTGGAGGGAATCGGACGGTGTCACTGTAGGCACCGCGGAGGGGAGCGGCGCAAGCCCTATAAATTAACTGGCGGGGCCTTGACTGGCAAACTCGGGCTGGTTCAGTAAGCTGCGGGGCTTGAATAGGGGGATTCCAATTACCTCGGAGAGATAAGGGCATGGCGAAGGTTCGGATGGGTTTTGTCGGGGCAGGCGCGATTGCGGAGTATGCCGCCCAATCCCTGCTGAAACACGAAGACGCGGTGCTGGCGGCGGTGGCCGAGCCCAGTGAGGACCGCCGGGACGCGTTCGTCGAGAAACTCGGAGTCCAACGGGGCTACGCAACCGCCCAGGAGTTGTTTGCCGACGACGGCGTGGACGGCGTGTACATCGCGGTGCCGAACAAGTTCCACGCGCCGCTGGCGATCGAGGCGCTGGAGGCGGGCAAGCACGTGCTGCTGGAGAAGCCGATGGCCATGTGCTGGGCCGAGGCCAACGACATCGTGCAGGCGGCGGAACACACGGGCAAGGTCTTCATGGTCGGCATGAACCAACGCTTCGGCGAAGACGCTCAGAAGCTGCGTGACCTAGTGCAGCGCAACAAACTCGGCGAGGTCTATCACGCCAAGGCCTACTGGTGCCGGCGCGAAGGCATCCCGCGCCTGGGCACCTGGTTTGGGCACAAGGCGATGTCCGGCGGCGGCGCGCTGCTGGACATCGGTGTGCACGTCCTGGACCTCTGCCTGTGGGCGATGGGGCATCCAAAGCCCGTTGCCGTCAGCGGCGCGGTCTACACCAAGTTCGGCCACCGCGGCCTAGGCGAGGGCGGCTGGGGCAAGAGCGACCGCAAGGGCCTTGAGTTTGATGTCGATGACTTGGCTTCGGCGTTGATCAAGTTTGAAAACGGCGCGACGCTTCAACTGGACGCCAGCTGGGCAGCGCACATGGCCAAGGGCAACCGCATGGGCGTCGAACTGTTTGGCACCGAAGCGGGCGCTTCGATCTCGCCTTTGATGATGTTCCACCAGAACCCCGAGACCGAAGCGTATGACGTTGTCGAAGAGGTCGAGGCTGAGGAGATGTTCCCGCACCGCGACCGGATGCATCACTTTGTAAATGTGATCCTCGAGCGGGAGACGCTTTGCGTGACCCCCGAGCAGGCCCTGATGGTGCAGCGGATCATCGACGCCATCTACGACAGCGCCGAATCGGGGTGCGAGGTCCGGCTGGACTGATCGCTACTCGGTTTCTTCGTCCGGGTCGATCGCCAAGACGAGATTTGAGAGTTCTTCAGCGGAGATCACACCTTTCGCGACGAGAAGCCGAGACAGGGCAGAGACCAAGACCTTGAGTTCTTCGTTCTCCTCTTGCAGAGTGGCGAGGATGTGGTCTTGTCGAGTGTCTGCCGTCGACTTGGCTCGCATCCGATCACGCAGACTTGTGATCTCCCTTTTTTGATCATCGATTTCGAAGCTGTTCGCTAGGTCGAAACCCAGCAACATTCGCTTGGCCCATCCCATATGGGTCCTTTCTCCGGAGCTTTATCGCCGGCGTTCGAGTTGATCGATCTCGCGTTGCAACCGGGCGTCCGAACCCCGGCGGATCTGCTCGCTGTAGAGGTGGTGCAGCTTCCAAAATGACCACCGGTCCCGCACGCGATGGTCGGTCGGCGGGGCTTGGGCGAGGTCGCGGACAAACGTGAAATCCACCGGCTGGACGCGGTCGTCTTTGCGGCCGACGCCGGCGATCTGGATGGTGAATGGGCCGGGGGTTTCAAACCGGCCGAAGACTTCGAACGCTTCGCCCTGGTGGATGTTGGGGATCTGGATCGGGTGCACGTCTTGCACCGATCGGCCGACGATGTTCAGGCGGACGTCCCGGATCAGCGGGGCCCGGAGGCGTTGGCAGAGGTTGAAGACGGTGTCCGAGACCCGGCGGGAGCGGAGGGCGAACACGGTACCCCCGCCGTTGCGGTAGGACAGAAAGTCCAGCAGCTGTTCGTTGGGGTCTTCGGTCACGCCGACGCAGTGGATCGCGGCGACGCCGTCGTTGTCGGCGGTGATGCGGTTGATCAACTCGCGGGTGTTGACGGTGCCGGTGGTGGGCTTGCCGTCGGAGATGACGATCAGGTTGAGCACGCGGTTGGGGTCGCGTTGCTGACGGTTGAGAAACTCATCAACCGCTGCATTGACATCGGTGTACGAGCCGTCGCTCCGGGCGGTGTCCAGAAACGCTCTGGCCCGCTGCAGGTTGCCGGCGTTGGCGTCGATGAGCGGCTGCTCGGAGAGGAAGCGGGCTTGGTCGTTGAACAGCGCGATGTTGAAGCGGTCGCCGGGGTTTAGTGTCGCCAGCGCGCGGGACACACCGTCGGCCATGCCGTTGACGGTCGAGCCGGGGATCGAGGAGCTGGTGTCCAGCAGGAAGACAACATCCTTGGGCATGATCTCCAGCACCTGCAGCTCACGCGGCTTGGGCGTGATCGTGACGCGGAAGTACCCGGCACGCTCGCCCGGCTGGCTGTAGCGGTGGACGACGTAGTCAAAGGCGTGGTCCAGATGGATCGGCAGGACCAGCTCGCCCTGGGTGGTCAGGGTGCCGACGTCCGTGAGTGGGTCGCCGACGCCGGGCAGGCCGGCGAGCGGGTCGCTGAGCGTGCCGAGGTCCAGCGTATCCATCTCGGGCAACGCGCCAAGGTCGACCGTGCTGGTGGGCAGGTCGGTGATCGACGCCCGGCCGATGGCTCCGCCTTGATCCTGTTGACCCACGACCTGGTCCAGCAGCATGCCTGCTCCGCCGGCGCCCCCGGCCGCAGCGCTGGGCAGCCCGCCGCCGGCACCGGCTTCTGGCGCGTCGGGGGCTTCCAGTTCGCTATCCAAAGCCGGGGCGGCCAGGTCCAGGGCCGACAACGCCGCGAGCACGTCGTTCTCTGTGGTTTGGATTTCAACCACAGGCAAGGCACCCAACTCGACGGGCGCAACTTCCGTGTCCAACGCAACAAACTCCGGCTCCGGCAGCTCAGCCCACTCGGTGAGCTCCGGCTCGGCCGACGCATCCAGCTCCCGGTTGAGTTCGTCCAAAGGCAGGTCGCCTGACTCACCCGGCAGTTCGCGTGTCAGCTCGCGAGTGAACGAACGGATGTCTTCTTTGGCTTGCAGCATCCTTACGGGCGGTCGGGCCTTGCCCAACTCATCGGGGTTGACGTACCCCAAGGGCTCGTCATGCCCCCAGACGCCCAGGCCGACATGCACCGTGGTCGAAACGATGGCTGCCGCGATCAGCACCATGCCCGGTGCCGCCGCCAACAGCGAAGTGCGTAGCCGTCGGCGGCTCATGGCGTAGGCTCCCGGGAGGTCGCGGTCAGCGACTCACGCAGCGCGTCGATCTTATCTTGCAGCAGCGGCTCGACTTCGGGCCAGGTCGCTTCCAGCGCGTTCAGTTGTTCAATCGCCTCGCCGGGTTCGGTGGTGATGACCGCTTGGGCATAGGCGGCATACGGCGTGTCGGGGAACGTCTCGGCCAACTCGCGCAGCGTTGCGCCCGGGTCGTCCGAGAGCGGCGCGAGCTTGAGGTAGCCCAGGTGCGGGTACGGGGCCAACTCTTCGTAGGCATGCACCAGGACCAAACGCAGCAATGCTTCGCGGGCCTCTTCGGTTTCGCTCACCGCCAGGTGCGCGTCGGCGGCTTCGTACAGGGCCCGGGCCTGCACCCGAAGCACCCCGCAGGCGTAAAGCGTTCGGTAGGTGGCCAACGCCTGGCGGTACCGTTCGAGTTCAGCCAGACAGCCGGCCAACTCGACGGTGGACTCAAGCTCCCAGCCGGCACCCAGCGCCAGCACATGCTGGAACCGGTCCGCTGCGGCTCCGGACTCGCCTCGCTCTCGCTCAGCCAGGCCCGCGAGGTAGAGCGCTCGGGCGGTCAGTCGATCGGTGGTGTTCTCCCGGCCGTCGAGCACGGGCTGAAGGTGACGCAGGGATTCGTCGGGGTTGCCTTGGTCCAGGTGGAACCGCGCCAGCCAAAGCAGGTCGGTATCGGTCAGGCCGTCGAGCGTAACGACTTGCTCGAGCTGGGCCAGCGCGTGGGCGGCGAGCGCGGGCTCGTGACGGTCCATGTGATACGCCTGCTGAATGCGGAAGGCTTCAACGATCAAAGGCTCGGGCAGGCCTTGCATGGCCACGGCCTGTCGGACCTTGGTCACGCCGGTTTCTTCATCGCCCTGCAGGATCGCCAGCCGGCCGAGGTAGTAGCGGGTGGGCGCAGCGTAGGCGTGCTCGGGGTGCTCTTCCTCGAGCCGAGCGAGGGATTCGCCAGCCATCTCAAAGTCCTGAGCCGACCAGGCGGCCAAGCCGAGCCGGTACAGCAGGTCCTGCTCGACCGTGGGCGGAAGCTGCATGTCCTGGACCCAATTCCACGCCAGCCCGCGGACCAAATCGAAGCGACGCAACTCATGGCCAAGTTGCAGCAGCCGCAGCATCGCCGCGGTCTGGGCAGCGTTGGGCGTCTGATCTGGGATGGTGACAAGCTCGAAGTAAGCCAGGTAGTCTTCGATCGCTTGCTCAGGTTGCTGAGCTTGGGTCAATTGATCGGCCCGCATCAAGAGGGACGGCCCGTAGTGCGGATGGCGGACGCCTTGCTCGACGATCTGGGTCAGGGCCAGCAACGCTGCATCGCGTCGACCGGCTTGCACGTACGACACGGCTTGCAGGTACGCGGCGTCTGCGGCGAAAGCCGATTCGGGGTGCCGATCGCGGAAGGCCTGCAGCGCAGCATCGGCACCGGCGTATTGCCCGAGGCGGAACTCAGCGGTGGCCAGTTGATACAGCACCGCATCCCCCGGCGGGTAGTCGCCTTGGTGGTCGACCAACTGCAGCAGCGCCAGGCGGGCGGAGGCGTGCTGGCCTTGCGCGAGGTAGGACGTGCCCGCGAGGTACATCGCTGAGGCGCGGTGCGTGCCGGCCAAGGTGTTGGCGTGGGTTTCGTAGGCTGCAGTGACTTGGTTGTGTTGGCCGGCTTGAGCATAGACGGACATGAGGCCGACCAGCGCGTCCTGGATTGCGCCGCTGCTTGGATACTGCTGGACAATGGCCTGATAGAAGGTCGCGGCATCGTCCTGCTGATTGGCTTGTCGCGCCAGGTCGCCGGCCAACTTGGCGGCGGCGGGGGAGAGTGTTTCGTCCTCGGCAGCGATGACTTCGCGCAACGCTTCGATCGCGGCATCGGGCTCTTGGTTGAGCACACGGACCTGAGCCAGTTCATAGAGCGCGCGCGGCCGGACGGGCGTGTCGAGGCTGCCGGCTTCGGCGAAGAAACGGGCTGCGGCGGGCAGGTTGCCCGCAGAGCGGTAGCCCCGCCCCAGGTGGTACGTGACCGTGGCTGCGGCGGCAGCGTCGAGGGCTTGGACATCAATCGCGCCGAGGGCCTGGGTGCTGCGCTCGAAGTCGCCTGCATCGTAGAACAGCTGACCCAGCAGCAACTGTGGCCGCCAGGCGTCCAGCAGCGTCGGGCTCGGCGCGCCGTCGAGGACTGCTATCGCCTGGTCCTGCTCGCCCATGCGACGGTGGATCAGCGCGCGGTAGTACCGGGCGTCCCCGGCTTTGCTGTCTGATGGATACGCCCCCAGGTAATCGTCAAACGCTTGGCCGGCGAGGTCGTACTCCTGCCGCTCGAGCAGGCGGTAAGCGAACAGGAACTGCTGATACGCCGCGTCGTTCTGCGCCCGGGCGGGGGATGCGAGCAGCAGGAAGCAGAAGATGAAACACACAGTCCGCATGTCGGGCGGTCCTTAGTTGGTGTCGGTCAACTCGGCGGTACGCAGATCGACATCGGTGAAGCCGATGGCCTTGGCCATGTCCAGCAGCCGAACGCCCACGCCGTAGTCGCCGTACTGATCACCACGGATGTAGATCGTTTCGTCCGGGGACGCGCGGACGAGCCGACGCAGATACGTTTCGACCTCATCGAGGCTGAACGGCCGATCGCCGATGTACACCTGATTTTCCTGGGTGAAGGTGATGACCGTGGCCTGCGCGGTGGCGCTGCCGGGTTCGCTGGTCTGGGCGGGCGTCAGGTCGATCGGGATCGCGGGTTCCTGTTCGCGGAAGGTGCTGGCCGTCATAAAGAAGATCAGCAGCAGGAACAGCACATCGACCATCGCGGCCAGCGGCAGCACCGGGCGCGAGCGTTCTCGGGTTTCTCCGGCAAAGCCCATGGCTCAGCTCCCAACCTGGTCAGGCGAACGCTTGGGCCGATCGATCTCTCGGTGGATCAGGTCGGCCACGGCGTGCACGGCTTGCTCGGCGTCGGCCAGCACGCGGGTCGTCCGGGCTTTGACGATGGAGTAGAACACCAGCGCGAGGATCGCGACGACCAGCCCGAACATCGTGGTGGCCATCGCCTCGCCGACGCCTTTGCTCAGGGCGCTGCTGGCGATCGAACCGGCTTGCGTCTCCAGCAGGAAGAAGGCTTTGATCATCCCCATGACGGTGCCCAGCAGCCCGAGCATCGGCGCGACGTTGGAGATGTCCGCGAGGTAGCTGATGCGGTTCCAGAGCACGTCGGCCTGCCGCTTGCCCTCGGCGTCGAGGATCTCCATCTGCACCGCTTGGCCCTTGGTGGCGTTCTCGGTCAGCCGCTGCAGGATCGACGCGACGAACACGCGGCGGTGCGCTCGGCAGAGGTCCGCTGCGGCTTCGAACTTCCGGCGGACGACGAGCTTGGTGATCTCGTCCAGGAAGTCCGCGGGCACCATGGCGCGGTGGTTGATCGTCAGCAGGAAGAACAGCAGGAGCATCAGCGATAGTGCGCTGCAGGCGAGGATGATGCCGTTGATGATCGGGGAGAAGTTGAACAACTCCATGAGCTGCGGCAGCTCGCCGGTCTGGGTGTCGATGCTGGTGGGTTGCTCGACGGGCTCGGGGCCGACGGGTGCGGTTTGCTGCGCGATCGCGGCCCAGCAAGTGACGCCGACCAGACACGCCGATACCGTCAGCCAGACGGCCCGCATTCCAATGCTTCCATGCTTCATCAATCCAGTCTCCGTACGCCCCAATCGCCTGCCTGCAGAGTATCGCTTGTTCGGTGCCCGGCGTCGAATCCGCCCGCTACACTCCCGGCTGATTCTCCCGTTTTTGCAGGCAATGGAACCGACATGACGCAGCCCAACATCATTCTGTTTTTCATCGATGACCTCGGCTGGGCCGACCTGGGCTGCTTTGGCAGCACGTTTTATGAAACGCCAAACCTGGATCGCTTAGCCGAGCAGGGCATGCGGTTTACCGACGCCTACGCCTCGGCGCCGGTGTGCTCGCCGACCCGGGCGAGCCTGATGTCGGGCAAGTACCCGGCGAACGTGGGGATCACCAACTACGTGCCGGGCAACGCCTGGGGCAAGCTGATGGGCGTGCCTTACTTTCACGAGTTGCCGCAGACCGAAACGACGATGGCCGACGCGTTGCGGGCCGGCGGGTACCGGACGCTGCATGTGGGCAAATGGCACCTGGGGCCCGAGGGCAACTGGCCCGAGGACCGCGGGTTTGACGTGAATGTGGGCGGCTGCGACTGGGGGATGCCCAAGCACGGGTACTTCTCGCCCTACGGCAACCCGCGCTTGGAAGATGGCCCGGAGGGGGAGTACCTCACGGACCGTCTGACGACCGAGGCGTTGCGTCTGATTGAGCAGCCCGGCGAGCAGCCGTTCTTCCTCTGCTTCAACCACTACGCGGTGCACACACCGATCCAGGCTCCTGAACACCTGATTCAGAAGTATGAGCAGAAGGCCAAGGACCTCGGGCTGGATCAGTTGCAGACGCATGAAGCCGGGGAGCACTTCCCTTGTCTGCACAAGAAAGACGAACGGATACTGAGGCGTCTCGTGCAGTCACACGCGGGCTACGCGGCGATGATCGAGAACCTGGACACCAACATCGGACGCATCCTCGATGCCTTGGAGCGGGACGGGCAGTTGGAGCAGACGCTGATTGTCTTTACCAGCGACAACGGCGGGCTGAGCACGGCCGAAGGCTCGCCGACCTGCAATGCGCCGCTGAGCGAAGGCAAGGGCTGGATGTATGACGGCGGGGTGCGTGAACCGATGATCGCGTTCTGGCCGGGCGTGATTGAGCCCGGCAGTGTTTGTGATGAGCCTTGCACGACGCCTGATTTGTTCCCGACGTTTCTGGCGGCGGCGGGGCTGCCTTTGATGCCTGAACAGCATGAGGACGGTGTGTCGCTCGTGCCTTTGATGCGTGGAGAAACGATGTCGCGCGGCGCGATCTTTTGGCACTATCCGCACTATTCAAACCAAGGGGACACGCCGGCGTGTGCGGTGCGGGAGGGCGACTGGAAATTGATCGAGCATTTCGAGGACCATCGCTTGGAGCTGTTCAATCTTCGAGAAGACATCGGTGAAACGCAGAATCTGGCTGAGGCGGAACCCGAGCGCGTAGAGGCTTTGTACCAGCGCTTGATCGCGTGGCGGGCGTCGGTGGAAGCCAAGATTCCCGAAGTCAATGAAGACTACGAAGCGATGCTGGCGGGCGAGAAGCCTTGTGCGGATTGGGCCGGCCATATCCCCGGCAGCGACCACTGACTCGGAACAGTGACTCGTATCAGTGGCGACGCATCAGCAGCACGCTGGCGGAGAGGCCGAGCAGGCCCGCGGTGCCGGGCTCGGGGATCGCCTGCTGGACGGTCGCGATCACTCGGCCATCGTCGTATTGAAGCACGACATCCAGGCCCGAACCGAGGTCCGCAACCACTTCGCTGAACTGGCCCTCGATGCTGTCGGCCACGAGGAACTCGAAGGTATCGCCGGGTTGAGGCGTGTAGCCATCGACGACCTGGAAGCTCAGCTTGCCGTCCAGACGGGCAACGCCGTTGACGATGAGCTGGTCGAACTCGGTGTGGTCCTCGTCGCTCTGAGTGCCTGCGAGGTCGATCATGAGGTGGCCGGTGTCGAACTGGGTGTAGTTGCCATCCAGGGCCAGCCAGCCTGCGGGTGCCAGCGGGGTGGTGGGGATGGAGAAGAACGAGGCTTCCAGCGAGACGCCGGTGAGGTGGGTGTTGCCAGCGTTGCCGCCGTCGCTATCAGGGTCCCAGGCGTACAGCCGGACCGCGAGGTCGCCGCTGGTGGATTGTCCCCCGGTGTAGTCGGCGGCAAAGACGAAGGCGTTGTTGCTGCCGGTGTCTTCGGTGGAGAATTGGGCGAGTTCATCGCTGGTGGTGAAGCCGTCCAGGCTGGTGTGGATGGCGTAGTTTTCGGGGGCGCCGTCGCCGTTGCGCCAGAGGTCAAACGAGACCCGGTTGAGCGCGATCGCCACGCCCGCGACGGGCCGGACAGTGAACCCGATGTAGTCGTCCGAAGTGATGGCGTCGGCGTGCGAGTCGGTGTTCCAGCCCTGGATGTTGAATTCGTCGCCGTCGTTGGTCGAGCCGGTACCTCCCGCGTGCCGGGGCGAGGTGCCGGGGCCGAAGTTCAGGCCGGCGACGATTTCCAGGTTCTCGTTCAGGGTCGAGGTCTGGGTCAGGGGGGCGTCGTCCTGGATGCCGGTGAAGTCGAAGGTGATGGCGTTAACGACGCCGGTGTTTACGGGGATCGCCGCGGCTGCGGCCAGGTTCGCGTTGGCGTTGTTGAGGTCGGCGGGCAGGCCCGGGGCGACGGTGCCGGCGTTATACAGATCGCCCGCGACGTTGCCTTGCCCGGTGAGTTCGCCTTGAGGCAGCACATCGGTCCAGCGGTTGGAGCGGAGCGTGGCGTTGTCCAGGTGGATGCGTCCGCCTTCGCTGACGCGGACCTCGTTGCGGCCGTTGAGGGTGGATCCGGACTGAATGCGTAGGGTCTGTTGGCCTTGGTCGCCGCGGACTTCAAAGCCCAGGCTGGTCAGGCTGCCCGAGGACACAGTGGAGTCGGTGGGCGCTGTGTTGGCCAAAACGGCCGACCAACGCTCGTCGGGCGTGCCGGTGGTGGTGCCGGTCCAGTTGGAAGCATCGCTGAGGCTGTCGCCGTCGCCCCCGGTCCAGGCCATGTACTGCACGGCGTAGCTGTCGTTGCGTTCGACGCCTTCGGCCAGCGCGAGGGCGCGGAGATCGCCGCTGAGGTCAAGCGTGGCCTGCGAAGGGTTGCCTGCGAGGAGGTTGGTGGTTTCGGTGGGGTCGGTTTGCAGGTTGTACATCTCGTAGCGGGCGTTGCCGTTTTGGGTGTACTTGGTGAGCTTCATGTCCTCGTGGATGATGGTCCAGTCAGCGGAGCCGCCTGGGATGCCGGGCAGGCCGGAGTTGCCTTCGTGATGTTCGAAGACAATTGCGCCACGTTCACGCTGCTCGCCTTCGCCCAAGAGTGTCGGCAGAATCGATACGCCATCGACACCCACGGGAGCGCGTTGCCCGCTTAGGGCTGCGACAGTCGGCATAAAGTCGGCCAAGTCGGTGACGTAGTCGGTTTCTGAGCCAGCCAGACGGGAGACGCCGTTTTCGTCGATCCAGTAGGCGAACATGGGGACATGAATGCCGCCTTCGGTGAGGTCGCGTTTGCCGCCGGTAAATGGGCCGTTGGCTTCGTGGAAATTCACCGGGTGGTTGTTGCTGCCGCTGCCGGGCCGGCTGCCGTCGAAGTTGGACGATCCGCCGAGGACCGGAGTGGCACCGTTGTCTGAGGTGAAGATGATCAGGGTGTTGTCGAGGACGCCTTCTTCGGACAGGGCATTGATAAGTTCGCCGACGTTGTCGTCCATCCGCGTGATCATCGCCGCGTAGTCTTTCTGCAGGCCGGTCCAGTTTTCGTCTTCGTAGACCGCATGCCCGTCGGGGACCTCGCGTATCCAGTCCAGGTCGTTGTGCGGGATGGTGTAGTTCATCTGCAGGTAGAAGGGTTCGCTGTCTCCGGCGTGGTTGCGGATGAAGCGTTCGCCTTCGTCGCCGATGAGGTCATGGGTGTTGGCGGCGAACTGGTTGGTGTTGGTGCCGTTGTCATTGCCGGTCAGGCGTTGGGTGACGCCGTTGGGGGCGCTGGCGTCGGTCTCCCAGAGGGAGGAGATGAAGTAGCGGTGTGCGCGGGAGTGGTTGAGGTAGCCGTAGAACTCGTCAAAGCCCTGGTTGTTGGGGAGGGTCGCGGGCTGGCTGACGCTGGGGTTGCGTCGCAGGTCCTGGGTCTTGTCGCCGCTGGTTTGTTGCCCGCCGCTGCCGCCGAATCCCCATTTGCCCATCACGCCGTTGGTGTAGCCCGCGGGCTGAAGCATCTCGGCGACGGTGACGTCGCCGTCGCGGAAGCCCACGCCGATGTTGGCGCTGCCGTTGCGGTCCATGAGGGTGTGGCCGTTGTGGAACCCGGTCATCAGCATGGCCCGGCTAGGGGCGCAGAGTGTGGCGGCGTAGGCGTTATTGAACACCATGCCGTTGCCCGCCAGCGCGTCGAGGTTTGGGGTCAGGATGTTGGTGTTGCCGGTGAAGCCTAAGCTGCCGTAGCCTAGGTCGTCGGCAAAGATGTGGATGATGTTGGGGCGGTCTTGGGCCTTGGACGGGACGGCCAGCATGAGCGCCAAACCAAAGCTCAGACAGTAAAGGGCGTGTGCACTCACTCGTGCACCACGCAATAGACATGCGGCGAAAAACATCAGCAATCTCCTAGGCCGCCCACTTGGATCAAAACGAAAGCCAAATACAGCAAGGGCAGATTTATAGGCTAGATGAGGCGGGGTGATTGTCAAAGCGGTTCTGCGAATCACTTTTTCGTTTGTGAGCTGATTGGTGTGGCGGGATGGCAGGTAAGGGAGGCTGGGGGATGCGGGGCGCGCAAGAAAAAACCCGACCCGCGTGTGCGGATCGGGTTTTGAAGATTTAGGTCCGCCGGGTCAGGCCGGGGTTCCGGGTCAGCCTGTCGCCGGGGTGATCCGTTGGGATCAATACTCCATGGAGATGCCGGTCGAGGCGATGACTTCGACGTCATCGGCACCGGTGCCGAACAGGCCGGAGATAGTTTCAGTGCTATCGCCGAGGATCAGCAGGGTGATGCCTGCCGAGCCCGTCCAGGAGCCGTACTCGGCCGGGATGAAGGACAGCGGGGTCGACAGGACCGCACCGATGGACAGGAAGCCAAAGGTGTCGTCGTTGCCGGCGCCGTCTTCGTAGTAGTTGTCAATGTTGAGGCCGAGGGTGACCGGGACCGCGAGGGTCACGGGGAAGTCCTGGGACTCGATGACTTCGAAGGTGGGCTCAATGCCCAGTTCGAGGTAGATGCCTTCTTCGGTGCCGGCGTCGGAGCCGCCATCGGTTTCAAAGGCAAGGAGAACGTAGGGGGCCAGGGCGAAGCCTTCAAAGCCGTTGTCGGCCCAGAAGCCCGAGTCGTCCCAGCCGACACCCAGGTCGATTTCTTCGGCGAAGATGCCGCCGGCGTCGGGTGCGTAGAGCACGACGTAGGCGATGTCGACGCTGAAGTCGCCGATGCCGAAGCCCAGGCCGGCGTAGACATCGGATTCGTACCAGCCCGATCCGCCGGTCACCGAAGCGCCCGCGGACTCGTGGTAGCTGTTCCAGGTGCCGACGTAGCCGCCGACGCTGATGTCATCACCGATGGTGCCCAGGTCAAAGCCGACTTCGACGTAGGGTTGGATGATGACGCCTTGGTTTTCCTGGCCCATGCCGCGGAACCAGTAGCCGGTTGCGACATCAACGCCGAGGGTGGTGGAGACCGAACCGGTGTTCGGCCCGTCTTGCGCGAGCGTCGGGGCCGCCATCGTGGCGACAGCCAACGCGCTGAGCGCGATCTTGGATCCCTGAATCATAATCTTGACTCCTATCTGCAGTGTGGAACCCTTGAGATAGCCTTTGGCCGCCAACGTGACGGCGGGGTTGCCAATGCGAGGTTTGTACCACAAACCCCGTGCGTCGTCACTTTATCGCTCACACGACACTAACATCGCCAGTTTTTGTTGTAAGTCTTGGAAAGCTAAGGCAGTACTTGATGCACCGGGCTCTTACAACCCGGGTCATATCGAAGACCGATAACTTCCAGCTTGCGCTGAGTTGCCTAGTGTATCGCCTGTCGCGGTCAACCTGCTGAAAAATCGGGCAGGGGGGTGTTGCTTATTGCCCTCTCCGTAGAGCCTCTAAAGATAAGCATCTATAGCAATTCAGGCAGGCGACAGGCCCCGGTACAAGTCCTGGACACGCTCGGCCTGGGTGCGGCGAACCGTTTCCAGCGTCGAGCGATCGATCTGGAACGCTTCGTCTTCTTCCGTGACGTTTCGGCAGTGCTCCTGGATCGCGGCATACAGGAACTTGAACGCGTCCCGGGGCTGATGCATCTGGTCCAACGCATCCACTAGCACGGCTTTGGTGACCGTCGGCTCGAACAGGTCCGTGAGCGAGACCGCCTCGCCGCCCGCCGATCGGCAGGCCCGCAGACGGCTGGTGCACAGGTCGTAGAGCGTCGAGCCCGTCCACGCCAAGCGGTCGATCAGGTTGCCCTTGTCCAGGCGGGCTTCTTGGAAGAAGGCCGACGACTCTTTGCGGAGCTCGTACCGCAACTCGACCGGCAGCAGCAGCTTGATCCCGATGCCGTTCTGCTGGAGGAACTTGGCGTCGAACATCGGCCAGACCGCCTGCTTCATGCGGGCGGCGTCGCCGGCGATGAGTGTCGGCTCATCCATCCGGTCGACCAGCACGGTCATGCCGACGTACCCCAGCGGGGCGATCGAGTCCAGCAGCCGCCGGGTCAGTTGGTATCGGCTGTCCGTGTCCGGCTGGGCGTCGCTGGGGGGCACCGGCCAAGGCTGGCGGCTCAACTCGCTGGGCCGAATCTGCAGCAGCATCGTCTTCAGCTCCCCGGAGGTCCGCTTCACCGCAGGCGTTTCCTTGCAGATCGCTCGCGCCAGCCGCCAGAGCGACCAGTGACGCCAGCCCCAGTAGGCGTATCCCAAAGCGGAGAAGGCCCCGGAGATGATCATGACCAGCGTTAGCCACCACGTCCACGTGTCTTCGCCGATCACGTACCGGTGGCCGACCCACAGCAGCACGAACGTCACGCCCAGAGCGCTGGCTGCATACTGCACCCACTGCAGCGGTAAGCGCCAGCCGAGCTTCAGCCGCTTGGTCAGCTTGCTCAGCCGAGCCACCACGTCGCCCGAGCGGGGCTGGTCGTAGACCGCAGCCAAAGCCGCAAGATCAACACGGGTTTGTCGGGGGATTCGCTTGATGACTTGCGCGAGGTCCTTGGGCAGGTGAACGGGTTCCTCGGCCCGGGTGTCCAGGCCCAGCAGGCCGTCGACGAGTTTGGTCACCGCCGAGCTGAGAATCGCGTCCTGATGGTCCGCCAAGCGGATGCTCTCGAACAAAGCGCTGGCGTCCTGCTTGCGGGCTCGGAGCAGGTTGTCGAAGACCGGGTTCAGGTCATCGTGCGGGATCAGCAGGACCTTGTTCTCCGGCTGCGACTGGTTGTGGTCGTGCAGGTGCTTGGCCAGGAGGATGCGGATCGCGGTTTTGCCTGTGCCTTTTTCGCCGAAGACCACGGCAGTCGAGGGCTTGTCGACGTGCCCGAGGATCTTGGGGAAGTCCGGGTGGGTGAGGTTCTGTTCCTTCAGCTTCTCGAAGACCGGGTCCAGCCGGGCCTCTTCGGCGGCGAAGGGGTTCTGGTTCAACTGGTGGTGAGCGAGGAAGCTGTCGACGTTCATGGCAACCCTGCAAAGTCGTTAGGGGACACCCGGCAGCGGGCGGTAGACACGATCAAGCTATAGACTAGCCGCTTCGTCAAGTGGTACGTGACAGGAGAGCCAAACTGGCCCACGAAACCCCGAGCCTGACCGATTTTCAACATCGCGCAGCCCAACTGCAAGGCCCCGCACGCCTGCCGGTGTACCGCGCCGTCTTCGCCGATGCCCTCACGCCGGTGCTGGCGTACCGGCGGCTGGTGCGCGGCGACCATCGGCTGGCGCCCAGCTTCCTGTTTGAGTCCGTCATCGATGGTGACCGTCAGGGTCGGCACAGCTTCATGGGCGCCCGCCCGGACGCCGAGTTCATCGCCCGGGGGCAAGAGATCACCTTCACCGACCACCTCGCTGGGACAACCAAGACCTACCACAGCGACAACCCGCTCCGAGAAGTTGAGCAGCTCACCGGCCGTATGCCGCTGGAACCGCTGCCCGGCCTGCCTGCGTTCACCGGCGGTTGGGTCGGGCTCGTCGGCTATGACACCGTGCGCTACCTCGAGCCTGAGAAGCTCAATGCGCCCCCGCCGGACGATCGCAACCTGCCGGATGTCCACCTGCAGCGGTACCGCGACCTCGTGGCCTTCGACCACGTCCGCAAAACCATTCTTTTAATCACGCACGTCGAGCTGAACCCCGGCGACAAACCGGACACGCATTACACCGCAGCGCTCCGTCGGCTGGATGACCTGGAAGCCCGCTTGGCGCACCGCCCGGCATCGCTGGCGCCGGGGCAGGATGAACTGCCGCTGGGGGCCGCCGACCTGACCTCCGCGCCGCCCGTGTTGCCGGCGAGCAATATGGGGGAAGGCGGGTACCAGCAGGCGGTGGAACAGTGCAAGCAGTACATCGCCGCCGGCGATGCGTTCCAGATCGTTCCCTCACAGCGTTTCGAACTGAAAACGCAGGCCGATCCGTTTGACATCTACCGGGCGCTGCGGGTCATCAACCCGTCGCCCTACATGTTCTACCTGCAGATCAAGGGCGCGATCCTCGTGGGCTCGAGCCCGGAGATTCTCTGCCGGGTGATGGATGGGGTGGCGACCACGCGCCCCCTCGCGGGCACGCGCCACCGCGGCCGAACGCCGGAGGAAGACGCCGCGCTGGAAGCCGAGTTGTTGGCGGACGCCAAGGACACAGCCGAGCACATCATGCTCGTCGACCTGCACCGCAATGACATCGGGCGCGTTGCGCAGCCCGGCACGATCGAATTGGACAAGCTGTTGGCAGTCGAACGCTACAGCCACGTGATGCACATCAGCTCGACGGTGACCGGGCAGCTCCGCCCGGACGCCGACCGCTGGGATGCACTGCGTGTGTCGCTGCCCGTTGGCACCGTGTCCGGCGCGCCCAAGGTGCGTGCGATGCAGATCATTGATGAGCTGGAGCCCACCCGCCGTGGCCCGTACGCCGGGGCGGTGGGTTACGCCGACTTCGCCGGCAACCTGGATATGGCCATCGCCCTCCGCACGATGGTGATCCAACCCGACGCCAAGCAGTGGACCGTCCACATCCAGGCCGGGGCCGGCATCGTGGCCGACAGCGATCCGGATGCCGAGCACCAGGAAACCGTCAACAAAGCCGCGGCGTTGGGCAAAGCCGTCGCGCTGGCCGAAGACGCCTTGACCGGCTGAGTTTCATGCAGTTTCACGCACCAAGTACGACGGCCCGCTCCGCCTGTTCGACCTGGACCTGATCCTGTATGTGCACTTGGATCTGCCGGTCCTCGATGATGCCGATGAGTTTGAGCAGCATCAGCAGGCGATCGGCTGTTTGATTGGCGCCCCGGCCAGTCGTTGCCGGCGCTGGAGTCGGCCGCCCCGATTGGCCGATAAACCCCGCATGCCCACGGACCTTCAAACGCTGTACCGCCTCCGCGTGCCGGTGATCGTTCAGATCGCTCAGCGGAAGATGGCTGTGGATGCCGTCCTGAACCTCGGGCCGGGTACGATCATCGAGCTCAACAAGCCTTCGGACGCCCTCTTGGACCTGTTGGTCAACAACAAGCCGATTGCTCAAGGCTTGGCCGTCAAGGTTGCGGAGAACTTCGGCATCCGCGTCAACCAGGTCGGCACCGCGCAGGAGCGCATCGAGGCGCTGGCCGAGTAAACGGCCAGCAAGCTTTACGCCTCAAGCCTTTTCACACGCAGGCTCGGCCCATCCACGGAAACCACCTCGATCTGTTCCCCGGCCTCGATCTCGCCGCCGACGGCGATGCAGTCCATGCGTTGGCCGTCGATCCGGCAGACGCCGACCGGGCGGAGGGTGGTCACCGCCTCGCCGTGCTTGCCCACGGCTGATTCGATGGGTGGCGCTTCAGCCGACTGCGTTTCATCCGTGGGCTCGTCCTTGAGCACCATCCACTGAAACATCGGGGTGTAGGGCAAGACCTTCAGCCCTAGGGCGATCAGGAACGGGGCCGCCAGCAGCGTGACCGCCATGCCCGTCAGGCCGAAGGCCGTGTCAAAGCGGAACAGGCAGACCACGCCGGCGATCGCGGCAACCACCGAGCCGATGCCCAGAATGCCGCCGGAAGGAAAGATGATCTCCAGCATGAACAGCAGCAGCGCGACCGCTATCAAGGCGATGCCCCACCACATCATCAGTGTGGCCTGTCCGTTTTGTTGAGTGGCCTGAGTGCCAGCTTGTGCCAGCAGATGGATCGTGATTGGCATGCAGACAGTATCGCCTGCCGGATCGGCGATGTCACGCAGCTTTAGGCAGTTGCATCGCTTGCAACATCTCGCCGACGCATCCACGCGGACCGATGACAATCAGTTCATCAGAATTCGACAACGGCTCGTCCTGCTCGGGGCGCAGCACCCGCGTGCCATCGGCGCGGACCAGTGCGACGACGCTGGTGCCGCTGGTGATCTGACGGCAGAGTTCGCCGACGGTGTTCCACTGCATGCCGGTGAACTGGGTGAGGATGACCCGAGACAGCTCCAGGTCGGGCCAGTGACCGTCCAGTTCCATCATCTCTTCGACCTGTGGGTTCAGCATCAGGTTGGTGACCCGGTTGGCGCCGATCAAAGGCGGGCAGATCACCCGCGACGCACCCGCACGGATCAGTTTCGGCTCGCTGCGTACTTGCTCAGCCCGGGCAATCACCGTCAGGTCCGGCTGAATGCCCTTGGCGGTCAGCGTGACAAACACGTTGTCCGCGTCTTTGGGCAGGCAGGCCGCCACCGCGCTGGCGCGCTCAATACCAGCTTTAAACAGCGTCTCCTCGTGCATCGCGTCGCCTTCGACGACGAGGTAGCCCTTGGCTTTGGCGTCTTCGATGCGGTGCTCGTCGGTTTCGATCAGCACAAACGGCGCATCGCGGTAGTGCAGCTGCATGCACAACGCCGCGCCCATGCGGCCGTGGCCGATGACAATGTGATGGCCGGACATGTTCTGGATGGTCTGCATGGTCTTCCGCCTTTCAAAGACGTGTGAGATCTCGCCCTCGACAAAAAAGGCCACGACGACACTGGTGGCATACAGCACGGTCCCCACGCCGACGATCATCAACAGCAGCGCGAAAGCGCGCTCGGCGTCGGTCTCGGCACCTTCCATGCCGACGGTCGTGAGGATGACGATGGTCAGGTAGAACGCGTGGAACGGGTCACGCCCCAATGCCTCGAACCCGACCGTGCCGATGATCACGCAGGCCGCTAGGAGCAGCGCGCTGAGCCGGAGGTTTCGGAGAGTCTGGGCGAGGTTCATCGGGGTTGGGGTTTAGGGTTTCGGGTTTTGGGATTGGGGTTCGCGCATACGGAACAATACCCAGACCATCGACGGGATCGGGCGGGGGGTTCAGGGCGGTGGGGGTGGCCGATAAAAGCGGGCGATTGAAAGAGCCAGGCTGCATCGGGGGGAGAGGAGTGAGTTCAATCAGTCTTGCACAAATAATTCGCGGAACTGATCGGGGATGTTGTGGATCGGAGGAAAAACCGAAAAATCAACAAGCTTGTCCCATTGGAGTCGCTGCCGGTTGCCACAACGTGCCGCTGCAATGTCGGATGGAACGCGATACAACTCTCGAACAAGAAAATCGTTTGTCATGACAACAATAACTAGTTCATCGCAGTTGCTGAGCTCGCCCGTTGAGGTCCATCGAGTCTTGTTGTCAGAAGATTTTGCGTGAGACTTGACGCTGATTCGTTTCCCGTCCGCCCGGAAATCCCAGCCCTTCTGGACTTTATTAGCGGCGAGCTCACCTTGTAGCAGTTGGCAGACAAGCCACTCGGCGTAGTCTGACGCAAACCGCTGTGATCGTATGACGCCAAGAGATCGCAGGAGATCGAGATTCGTATGAATCTGTACAAGTGTCAAACGTGCAAGCTTCGCAACATTTAGATCGCTGGGCATGTGAATTCACCGATCGAACTGCGCGTCGAACGCGATGTTGCTCTGCGGGAAGTCGATCGCGCGGACGAAGGCGCAGGCCTCGGTCGCGCCGTGTGCACGGTCCATGCGGCTGTCCTCCCACTCGACGCTCAGCGGACCGGCGTAGCCGATGTCGTTGAGGGCGACGACGATGTCTTCAAAGTCGATGTCGCCGTGGCCCAGAGAGCGGAAGTCCCAGAAGCGGCGGGGGTCAGCGAAGGAGGTGTGTCCGCCGAAGACGCCGACGTCGCCGTTGCCGTGGCCCCACCAGACGTCCTTCATGTGGGCGTGGTAGATGCGGTCGGCGAAGTGGCGGATGAACTTGACGTAATCGACGCCCTGGTAGCCCAGGTGAGACGGGTCGTAGTTGAACCCGAACCGGATGTGACCATCGACCGCGCGGATTGCGCGCTCGGCGGTGGCGATATCAAAGGCGATCTCGGTCGGGTGAACTTCCAGCGCGAAGTTCACGTTGACCTTGTCGTAGGCGTTGAGGATCGGCAGCCAACGCTTGGCGAAGTCTTTGAAGCCCTTGTCCCAGAAGGCCTGGTCGGTTGGCGGGAAGGCGTAGGTGGCGTGCCAGATGGACGAGCCGGTGAAGCCGTTGACGACGGCCGGGCCCTTGTGGTTGGGCTCGGGGTTGGCGTCCATGAAGCGTCGGCAGGCCTTGCCGGTGGCGATCATCTCCTTGGCGGCGCGCTTACGGACGCCCTCGGGTTCGCCGTCGCCCCAAACGTGTTCGGGCAGGATGGACTGGTGGCGTTCGTCGATCAGGTCGCAGACGGCTTGGCCGACGAGGTGGTTGCTGATGGCCAAGCAGGTTAGGCCGTGGTCCATCAGGACGTCCCAACGCTCCTTGAGGTATGTCTTGCTTTTGTTGGCTTGGGTGACGTCAAAGTGATCGCCCCAGCAGGCGAGTTCGAGGCCGTCGTAGCCGAACTCGGCGGCTTTGGAGCAGATGGTTTCAAACGAGAGGTCGGCCCACTGGCCGGTAAATAGAGTCACGGGGCGGGGCATGCTTCCCTCCAGGTCGCGATATGTCAGGGGTTTGCAGTTTCCCCGGAGTTGGATGAGGTTTCAAGGTCGGAATTCGCCAAGGCCAACAACTTTTGCCGCACTAAGGCTACTGTCTCTTCATCCGTGGCACCACGGTCGATCGAAAAACCCGGGCCGAACCTTACAACAGCGCGGCTCCGGCGTAAAAAGTGAGATTTCATTGAGTGTGCCTCAGGCGTTCCCGCGATCCAAACGGGGACGATCGTCGCGCCGCTTCGGCGGGCGATCATGCCGACGCCGGGCTGGAACGGCTTCAACTCTCGGCTGGTGCGTTGCAGTCCACCCTCAGGGAACAGGCCGACGACCTCCCCCTCGTGCAGGGCCTGAAGGACTTCCCGCAGCTTGGCCAAGTCGCCGTTGGGCTTGGACTTGTCCAGGGCGATCGGGCGGTTGTGCTTGAAAACGATATTCAAGGCCGGGAACAGGTAGGTCGTCAGCATCACAAACCGGATTATCCGAGGCAGCGGCGCCTGCAGGAGCACTGGATCGAGCGCGGTGGTGTGGTTGCTGACGAGGAGGACCGCGCCAGAGTTCGGAACGTGGTGCTGGCCTTGAACCCGCAGGCGGTGGTAGGCGAAGGCGAACAGGCGGTTGATCCGCCAGAGTGTGTTGGCGCTCGCCCGGTCAAACGGGCCGGAGCGGAGGTGGTAGGTCAGACAGCCGACGCTGACCAGGATGACCAGGGCGCTGGTGCCCAGGAGCGTGCCGACCATAAAAGCGTCGGCGCCGGGGGTGACCATCAGGACGCCGTTAATGAAGACGGTGGCCACGGTCGAGACGATGTTGGTGATGCCCATGACCCGGCCGCGGACGTAGTTGGGGCTCAGCGCTTGCAGGGTGGACAGTGTGTTGACGATCGCGACGTTGCCGAACACGCCGATGCAGAAGCCCGCGGGGAAGTGGACCCACTTCACGGGCACCAGGGCAAACACCGCGATCGACACCGCCGCGCCGATCATGCCCAGCATGAGGATGATGGTCGACTCCCGCGCGGTGGGGATCAGCATGATGAATGCCGCCCCCCCGAGCATGCCCGCGCCGATGGTGGCGGCAATGACCTGGTAGTGATTGAACAGGTCGTCGCCGACCAGGCCGAAGTGCAGGTTGCCCAGGGTCAGTGCGGCGTTGTAAACGATCATCGCCGCGCCCCAGACGAGGGTGAAGTAGCCGATGAGCGCCAGCAGTCGTTTGTGACCCAGCAGGTAGCGGACGCCCTGGCGCATCGAGCGGTGTGCGACGTCGGTGCGGCCGTGGTCGGGTTTGAGCTTTAGGAACGCAAAGAACGAGCCGGAGATCGCGTAGAGCAGGGCGGCGATGATGATCCCCATCGGGATCGTTTGGCCCTTCTCTGCGTTGATGATCTTGCTTGCCGCCAGCGCGCCGACCATGGACGACACGACGCCGAGCCCGACGAGCAGGGCGTTGGCGGAGGGCAGTTGGCTGCGCTCGACGACCTGAGGCACGGTCGCGTTGCGGGCGGGGTTGAAGGTCGCCGCGAGGATGCCGATCGTGAAAAGCAGGCCGTAGACGTAGACATGCTGCTCGACGGGGAGCACCGGGTCACCGGTCATGCCCCAGAGCATGAACAGGCAGACCACCAGGGACAGCGCCCGGAACTGGTCGCAGCTGAGCAGGATCCACTTGCGGGGCAGGTGGTCGACCAGCCAGCCAGCGAAGAACGACCAGAGCAGGTATGGCAAGAAAAACCAGAACTGCGTGGCGGCGTTCAGGCTGACCCGGCTGTTCTCGGCGTCCGCGGCCATGGCCCCCAGCAGGACGAGTGCCGCCGACATAATGATCCGGTCGCCGAACCCCGACGCGGCGACCGAAGCCCACATCAGCGTGAAACTGGTGTTGCGGGTAAGGGGGGTGGGCTGATTTCGGATGTCGGTTTTCAGATTGCTGATCGCTTGGGCTCCCTGCGGGGAGGGGGCATGATAGTCGGGGTCCGAGTTGTCCGGAGCAGAGGTCGCTTTGGGTGCAGGGAGAGTTTTGCGTCAGGCGTTTATTGGTTATTCGCCGCTATGTTCGGAATCAGTCGGGGTAGACGAGTCGGTATTTTGATTGAACAAACCCGTTGCTAAAGCCGAGCGTTTGGTCGAGTTCGAGATAGGCTTCGGTTCCTGTCGAACAAAACAGATGTATTCCGCTGCTTAGTAGGACCGGGATGTTGGTGATCGTCAATTCGTGGATGAGTTTTGCTTCAAGGAATCTCTGTATCGTTGCCCCTCCGTCAATGTAGAAGTGCTGATTCCCTTCGAGAGCTAGGCGTTCAATGATCTGCTCTGGCTCTCCCGAATCCACGCGGACCTTGTCTGAGAGTGATTCGGGTATATCTAAACTCTTACTGGTCAGCACAACTACAGGGATTGTGTCGTAAGGCCAAGGATCAAAGGTGCGCACTTTCTCGAAGCTTTTACGTCCCATGATCAGAAGGTCAATGTTTTTGATGAAAGCGTCGTAGCCGAAATCCTCGCCAGTGGCATACTCGGGTTTATGGAGCCAGTTGACATCGCCGTCTGGCTTTGCAATGAAACCGTCGACGCTAGTCGCGATAAAAACCGAACACTTGATTTTCACAAGTTGCTCCCCCGTGGACATGAAGTTTATTGCTGCGTCAGCCTAGGTCAGCCGCGCTTGTCGTGTGTGATCGTCGCGTAGGCGTTGTGGTTATGGATCGACTCGAAGTTCTCCGAGTGGACCTCGTACCAGGCGATCCGCTCGTCGCGGTTCATGGCCACAGCCAGGTCGCGGACGATGTCCTCGACGAACTTGGGGTTCTCAAACGCACGCTCGGTGACCCATTTCTCGTCCGGCCGCTTGAGCACGGCGAAGACCTGCGTCGAGGCGCATTGCTCGACGGTCGCGAACAGGTCTTCGATCCAGAGGTTCATGCCTTCTGCCAGGCGGACCTTCACGGTCATTTCGCAGCGCTGGTTGTGGGCGCCGTACTCGGAGATCTCTTTGGAGCAGGGGCACAGGCTCGTCGCGGGGACCTTGATGCCCAGGACGACGTCGTCGTGGCCGTTGCTGGTGACTTCGAGGGTGACATCGATGTCGATCTTGCCGACCTGCCCGGTGACGGGGGCGGGCTTGTCGATGAAGTAGGGGAAGCTGAGCTCGAGGTGGGCTTCCTCCGCGTTGAGGACTTCCTTCATCGTCCGGCAGACTTCGGCGACCGAATCGACGGACAGGCATTCGTGGTGCTCGTTGAGCACCTGCAGGAAGCGTGACATGTGCGTGCCCTTTTTGTGGTGGGGCAGGGACACGTACATGTTGACAGTGGCGACGGTGGTCATCGTGCCGAGGCTGCCGTCTTCGGTGGTTCGGCCGGGGGTCTTGAGGGTGATGGGGTAACGGATGCCCTTGACGCCGACCTTGTCGATGGCAACGCGGCGGGCGTCGTCGGTGGATTGGATATCGGGGAGTGATTCAGAAGTCACGACGGTGGGCATCTCTGTTCTCGGCGTTAGGTCGGGTCATTTGCAAGGCACGCAGAAAACCCTAGGCGCGTAATGGAGGCCCGGCCACCCTCGCCGTGCGGCTGGCCGGGACGGAGTATCATGACGGATTCCAAGACCTTCTACCAGTCAGTGATCCATGGCCAAAAAGAAACCGCGTAAAAAGCCCGAAACAAAGCCCGCCAAGCCGAGCCGAAAGAAGAAGTCGGCTTCGAAGAAGAAGTCGCCGCCCGCGCCGCCGGAACCGGTGATCGCCGACCCGTTGGCGGCAGCGGAATTGCTGGAAGAAGCGAGTCAGCTTTCGATCGAGCAGGCGACCGCTCCGCCGACGGGCGACAACCGCCCGGAGATGCCGCGTGTGCTGCCGGTGGTGCCGATCCGCGGGACGTGCATGTTCCCGGGCACGATCGTGCCGATCGGGGTGGGGCGTCCTTCCAGCCGAAAGCTGCTGGAGGAACAACTGCCCAAGAGCAAGTACATCGTGCTGGCCGCCCAGCGGGACGAGGTCGAGGAGGAGCCCGGCCCGGATGACCTGTTCAAGATCGCCACGGTGGCGAGCGTGCTCAAGGTCATGCAGCAGAACGAAGAGGGCGTGTCGATCATCGTGCATGGCCTGCAGCGCGTGTCGCTGGAACGGTTCACGCAGAAGGAGCCCTACCTGATCGCTCGGCTGGGTAACGTGCGCGAGAAGTCTGGGCGGGGCAAAGCGTTCCAGGCGGAGTTTGAGCAGTTGATGCTCGAGGCCCGCGAGTTGATCGATCTGTCGCCCAATGCGCCCGAAGAGGCGCAGACGGTTTTGATGAACATTCAGGACCCAGGCAACCTCGCGGACTTCCTCGCAGCAAACCTGAACCTGGAGTTGAATCAGAAGCAGGCGTTGCTGGAGTGCTTTGACATCAAGGCCCGGCTGCGGATGGTGCACAAGCACGTCGCGACGCAGTTGGAGATGTTGCACCTGCAGCAGAAGATCCAGGCGGATGTGCACAACTCGATCGGTGATTCGCAGCGGCGGGTATTCCTGCGCGAACAACTCAAGGCGATCCAGCGTGAGCTGGGTGAAGATGAAGATGGCACGCAGGTCGTGGTCGATGAGCTGCGCGAGAAGCTCGCCGCGGCGGCCCCGCCTGAAGCGGTCATGAAAGAAGCCACGAAGGAGCTGGATCGGCTGGAGATGATCCCGCCAGCGAGCCCCGAGTTCGCGCTGATCATGTCCTACGTTGAGTTGATCGCCGAGCTGCCCTGGCAGAACGCCAGCGAAGATCAGTTGGACTTGTTGCACGCCCGTGAGGTGCTGGACCGGGACCACCATGGGCTGGACAAGATCAAGAAGCGGATCCTCGAGTTCCTGGCGGTGCGGAAGCTGAACCCCGACGCGCGCGGGACGATCCTTTGCTTTGCCGGCCCGCCCGGCGTGGGCAAGACTTCGCTGGGCCAGTCGATTGCGGATGCGTTGGGCAGGAAGTTCGCACGGATCGCGCTGGGCGGCATCCGCGACGAGGCCGAGGTGCGCGGGCACCGGCGGACGTACATCGGTGCGATGCCCGGGCGGATCATTCAGGAGCTCAAGCGGGCCGGGACACATAACCCGGTGATCATGCTCGACGAGGTCGACAAGCTCGGCAGCGATTACCGGGGCGACCCCGCGGCGGCGCTGCTGGAAGTGCTGGACCCGCGGCAGAACCACGCGTTTGTGGACCGGTATCTGGACGTGCCGTTTGACCTGAGCAAGGCCATGTTCATCTGCACCGCCAACGTCATGGATGCGGTGCCGTCGGCCCTGCGAGACCGGCTCGAGGTGATCGAGTTGCCGGGGTATACCGATCACGACAAGCTCGAGATCGCCAAACGGTATCTCGTGCCCCGGCAGCTGAAAGAGAACGGGTTGAAGCGGGCCAACTGTGCGTTTCGTGTCACGGGCTTGCGGAAGCTGATCGACGACTACACCCGTGAGGCGGGCGTGCGTGAGCTGGAGCGGCAGGTGGGCTCGGTTTGTCGTCACGTGGCGGCGAAGGTCGCCGCTAACAAGAACGGCAAGAGCAAGAAGAAGTACATCATCGATGCGGACTTCGTGGTCGAGGCGTTGGGCGCGGAGCTTTACGTGCGCGACCTGGACACACGCACGAAGCTGCCGGGCGTTGTGATCGGCCTGGCGTACACGTCTGTGGGCGGCGAGGTGCTGTTTATTGAGGCGGCCAAGCACCCGGGCAAGGGCGGGCTACAGCTGACCGGGCAGATCGGCGATGTGATGAAGGAATCGGCAACGGCGGCGTTGACGCTGTTCAAGTCCAAGGCCGAGTCGCTGGGCTACGACGTCGCGAAGCTCGCAGAGCTTGATCTGCACATCCATGTCCCGGCAGGGGCGGTCCCCAAGGACGGCCCGTCGGCGGGCACGGCGATGTTCACCGCGTTTACGTCGTTGTTGTTGGATCGGCCGGTTCAGCCTCGTCTGGCGATGACGGGCGAGATCACGCTGCGCGGCCGGGTGCTGCCGATCGGTGGCGTGAAGGAGAAAGCGCTGGCGGCGGACCGCGCGGGGATCCGGACCATCCTGCTGCCGGCGGACAACCGCCGGGACCTGGATGAGGTCGACGCGAAGGTGCGGGAGCGCGTGAAGTTCGAGTTTATGGAAACCGTGGACGACGTCCTTCAGCACGCGCTTCGACTTGACTGAGCTCTGGGCCTAGGCTCTTGCGATGAAGATCTATACCAAGACTGGTGACGCGGGCACGACCGGTTTGTTCGGCGGCAAGCGTGTGGACAAAGACGACCTCCGGGTGGTGGCCTATGGCACGGTCGATGAGATGAACGCCGGCCTGGGTTTGGCGCTTTCTGCCTGTCACCACGGGCCGATGAAGGCGCAGCTGACGACGATCCAGTCCCGGCTGTTTGAGATCGGCGCGGACCTGGCGACGCCTTACGTGGAAGGTGAAGAGACGAGCAAGCGGTATGTGCCTCGGGTGGACCCGGGACACGTGAAGGAGCTTGAGGACGCGATCGATGAAGTCATGGGTGAGCTGCCGGAGATGAAGCACTTCATCCTGCCGGGCGGGACCGAACTGGCGGGGCGGTTGCACTTGTGCCGGACCATCTGCCGGCGAGCGGAGCGGCTGGTGGTCACGCTGGGCAAGCACGAGCCAGTGAATAGTGATGTGGTGGTGTACTTGAATCGCTTAAGCGACTACCTGTTCGCGATGGCGCGGCAGGCCAATGCATTGGAAGGCGTGGAAGATACGCCTTGGATTGCGCCGCGCTGAGTCTGTAATCGCGTTGTTTTGTAAGCGTAAAGTGAGCTCGATCTGTGTTCACGGTCAGCAGCGTGAGATGTCCGTGAATAAACACCACGAACGGCGGTCTCGCCTTGATTCGTCTTTTCGTGTCGCTATCGTCTCTGACGAGGTCAGGAGATTTACACTAATTACGGAGCGGGAAGATGCAGTTTTACCAGTGTTTGTTCGGCGGTATCTCGGCGGCGGTGGCTTCTTCTGCGATGGCCGCTCACGTGCCCGCAGTCACCACCCAGCTCGGCATGGTTAACGGCGAAGGTGTCTGGGTCGACATGGCTCAACTGAACACCAACGAAATGGGCACGCTGATCCCCAACGAAAAGAACACCGGCGGCATCTGGACCATGGCTCAGCCGGTTGTCGGCAACAACTGGATGGTCAATATCATCGAGGTCAGTTTTGACGCCGACCCGTTCATTTCCGTCGGCCTGTCCCTGACCAACACCGGGTCTTCGGTCGCAAACTTCCGCCTGGTCAACTCCCTGGCGTCTTCGGTCAACATCCCCAACCCGGTGATCACCGGCACCGCAGACATCGACCTCGCGGACATCTCCAACAACGGAACCAATGCCTCGCTCACGACATCGACTTCATCCGGTGCCCGGTCCTCGATGTACACCGCGTTCATCGATTCCACGGATGTCCGCAGCCTGCTGGCCCTGTCCGACCCGAACGTGCCGCTCTCGGCACCGTTCCCGCTGAGCGATAACGCCAGCGATTTCTACATCGACGAGCTCGCGATCGAGCCGCTGAATGTCAACGATGCCTTCGGTTTGGTGCATGAGTTCCGGCTGTCCCCGGGCGACCGCATCACGATCAACAGCACGTTCTTCATCATCCCCGAGCCCAGCGGTGCCTTGCTGCTGGTCACCGCGGGGCTGGCGGGCGTGCTGCGTCGCCGTCGCTAAGCACGAAACCGCCCGGTGGGTTCGTGACAAGCGTTATCTCAGGGCTATGATCGGAGCATGAGATACACGACATCACTGGTGGCGTTCGTTGTGCTGCTGGCCGGCGGTTTTTCACCGGCTTGGGCGCAGGATGACGCGGCGGCTTTGCGGGCGGAAGTGGAGCGACTGGCGGCAGAGGTGGAACGCCTGACGCAGGAGAATCAGGCGCTGCGTTTGCAGCTGGCTGCGTTTCAGGATGAATCTGAAGCGGAGACCGCTCAGACGCAGGCGTTGGTCCAGGAACTTGAGGTCACCCGGGAAGAGGTCGAAGACCTCCGTGCCGAGCGGGACACGCTGCAGACGCTGGCTGCGTTGCCGACTCGGGATACGGCCGGGGCGCGGCTCACCGCCACGTATGACGCCGAGGCGGATGCGACCGTGGTGGCGTCGCCGACTCTGCCGATCCCCGAGACGCGGGGGCTGCTGACGGTGGAGCATCAGGTAGGCGTGTCGTACCAACACGCCGGCGAAGCGTTGGCGGAGCGGCCGACCGAGTTGGACGTGGTGATTCATACGATCGAAAACAACAACAGCCGATACCGGCGGCTGGAGTCGATCACGTTGATCGCCGACGGCGAGGCAATGGTGCTGCCCATCTCGGGCTACGAGGTGTTGCATACGCTTCGCCCATCGAACTCGCGACGAGACATCGAACGGATCAACGAGGCGATCACGGTCCGCATGACCTACGAGCAACTGCGTCTTGCTGCCAGCGCGACGGTGCTTGAACTACAACTCCGTCGGCGGAGCTACGAGCTCACACGCGACCACGCCGCGCTGTTTGCTGCGGTGCTGGAACGCTGGCGCGAAACGCCGAGCGAGTGACGCTTGATCTGACGGTGCGGGCTTACTGGCGTGCAAACTCGCGTTGCAGTGCGCGGCCGAGTTTGTCGGCGGCTTGTCCCACGACGGCATAAAGGTCTTCGCCACGGTGTTCGACGACCAGAGGCTGCCGGCCCGCGGGGCGGGCTTCGAGCAGCACGCGCTGATCGTCGGCGCCGCCGCGTTTGGATTTGTCATCGTTGAGGTGGGCTTCGACGCGCGTGACGCGGCTGCTGAGGTGCTCGAGTGCTTTCTCGATGCGCTCGCGGACGTGGCTGTCCAAGGCTGGGCTGGCGTCGATTGAGCCGAAGTTGATCTGTAGTTGCATGGCAAACCTCACTGCGAAAGGAAACTGAAAAGAGATGTCACACTAGTACGACACCACCGATGCGGGGTTCGTCAATCGGCGGGGTTCTCGCCGATGGCTTGGGCCAGGTCGATGTGCGTGCCGTCGGTGACAGTCGGGCCGGGCGCAGGGCGTTGCCGGAGAGCCAAGACCAGCGACCGCAGGGGCTCATGCAGCGGGGCGGTGAACGTCATCGACTCGTCGCTGACCGGGTGTTTGAGTTGGAGCAGTGCCGCGTGCAGCGCGGGGACCGCTATGAAAAGATCGTCGCGGGCTTCGGCCTGGGCGGCGAGCTTGCGGCCGATGTCCTTAGGGCGTGCGAAGCTGTAGCGCGGCCGAGCGCCCGCAGCTTCGGGCGGGTGATCCAGCTCGTGTTCGCCGACGGCTTCGCCGCCGTAGAGCAGGTCGCCGACCAATGGGCAGCCGATGTAGGACAGGTGCACCCGGATCTGGTGGGTTCGGCCGGTCTTCAGTTCGCACTCGACCAGCGAGTATCCTCGGTAACGCTCACGCACTCGGTACAGGGTGGTCGAGTCTTTGGCCATCGAGTCGTGTCGCACGGCCATGGCTTCACGGATCGTGTGGTGGCGGGTGATGGGTTCGTGGATGACGCCGCTGGGCTCTTCGGGGCAGCCGTGGACCAGGGCGAGGTAGCACTTGAGGTTGGTCCGGCGTTCGAACTGGCGGGACAAGAGCCAGTGGGTGTCATCGCGTTTCGCAACGACGATGCAGCCGGTGGTGTGCTTGTCCAGGCGGTGGACGATGCCGGGGCGGGCTTCGTCTTCGCCGACGGAGCTGAGGCCATCGACAGACAAGTCCTCCGCGTCTTCTTCGAGGTCGTCGAGCTTTCGTGCCGCGATCTCCTGGGCTTTTTCTTCGGTGAGGTCGTCGCCGTGCTGTTGGCGCATGAAGTGGTAGGCCAGGCCGTTGATCATCGTGCCGTCGGTCTGGGCCTTGGCGGGGTGGACGGTGAGGTTGGCCTGCTTGTTGAGGACGACCATGTGCTCGTCCTCGAACAGGGCGTGCATCGGGATGGCTTGTGGCTTGAGGTATCGGGCGGGTCGCGGCGGCAGGATCAGTTCGATGAGGTCGCCGGCCTTGAGCTTCTTGCTGGCCTTGGGTTTGAGGCCGTTGACGGTGACGCCGTCGAGGTCGATGATTTTCTGCAGCTGGTGCCGAGACATGAAGCCGACCTGGTTCTTGAGGAACTTGTCCAGGCGGAAGCTGCTGTCGCGGGTGAGCGTCCAGGTGCGTTTCTCGATGCCGTCGTCCTCGGCCCAGTCGGGCAGGACAGGGTCGGCGTCGGCGGGCGGGTCGGGGTTGAGTGGGTTGGCACCCATTGAAACAGGGTAGCGTTTAGCGGGCGATCGCAGATCGTCGGGCTTTTCCAGGTGTGATCGTCATCGTTCGCGCTATGCGGTTGATGCAGAGCCAGTGCGTTTGGTCTTCATGTGGGAGCAGAACTTGCCAGTCGATCGGGTTGGGTGGTGCCATATGACTTGGAAGGTTTAAACGGAAACGCCATTGGTATTGTTTGCGTGCGGTTGTGCCGATCCAGACGTCTCCGACGATCGTGGGGGTTTGCGGGTCGATGGGCATTGGGTCGGGCAGAAATCCGTCGCACCACAACTCAGCGTGCTTCGAGCTGCTTGCCTGTGCCAACTCTCGGCAAACGCGGAACTCAAGTTGTGGCCAGAAGTCTTTTTCGGTCATGCCTGCATTATTCGGTTTACAGCTTCATTGTGAAACACAAAGAAAAAGAAACCCACGTTCGGCGAACGTGGGCTTTGGGGTGTTGAGTGAAAAGCGTGGGGCCTATTCGCTGCCGGCGATGAGGTCGAGGGCGGCCTGGGCCTGGGCTTGGAGGTCGGCGAGGCCAGCGGTTTCGGCGAGGTTGATCGCGGCGCGGTAAGCGGCGGCGGCGGTGTCGAAGTCCTGCTGGAGTTCGGCGATCTGTGCCAGGCCGATGTGGCCGGCGACGGCGGTGGCGGCGTCTTCCGCGGCGGTCGCCAGGTTGAAGGCTTCCAGCGCGGCTTGCAGGGCGGAAGCGGTGTCGTTGCCGCTCATGGCTTGGGCCAACGCGCGGTCGCCAGCGGTGAGGGCATCTTCGGGCGAGAGGTTGGTGTCGGCGGTCATCGATTCAGTGATCGCATTCGTCAACGCGTCGGCGGTGTCCTGCACCGAAGGGTCGGTGATCAGGTCGGCGCTGGCGTCCGAGAGCGGATCGCTGGGCGCGGCTGCGGGTTCAGCGAACACGACGGGCTCTTCCAACGCGGGCAGGAAACCCATGCGGGCCTCTGCTTTGCCGGCGACGGCGGGGAGGTTGTGTTCCTCTGCCAAGGCCTGGGCTTGCTCGTAATGGGATTGTGCTGCGTCAAGGTCGCGGTTCTGCTCGGCCACGGCTGCGAGCCCCAGGTGGGCGACGGCTGCGAAGGTCGGGTCCGCTGCTTCATCCAGGGCAAGCTGATAAGCCTGCTCTGCGCGTTCGAGCGAGGTCTCGCGTTGCGCGGCGTCCAGCTCGAGGTCCTGAGCTTCGCCGAAGTACAGGTCGCCGGCCCGCAGGGCGAGCATGGATGCGGCGGCGGGGTTCTTGTTCTCGGTGGCCTGGCCGAACGCGGCGGCTGGGCTGGTCGCGGTGGTGGTCTGGTACCAGGCGTTCTCGCGGTTGGTGCGCTTGAAGTAGGTGTACAGCGCGATGCCGGCGTAGAGCGTGGCCCCCAGAACCAGGATGATCGTGACCAGGTTGCCGAAGCGGCCCCAGAAGACATCGAAGTTCTGTTTGAAGTCGTGCCAGTCGCTCTGGGCTTGCTCGTCTTTTTCGTAGTGGCGTTCCATGCGGGTCGCGGGGTCCGTTGGGGGTCACAGAAAGTAAAAGGAACGGGCGATCAGCGGGGGCCGATCTCGATGATCAGGTTGCAGAGGGCTTCATCGCGCTGGACGAGCACCCGGCAGCGTTCGGGGCCTTTGACAAACAGCAAGGCCTCGAAGGGGGTGTCGGTCGGCTGGGTGCCTTCAAACGTCCAGTCGGTGTGGACCATGTTGCGGCGGTACATCAGTTGGACGGATTCGGGGGTCGCCCGGCCTTGGTACAGGTGGTAGACGCTGCGGACGCCCGAGGGGGCGACCGCGACGCTGCTCTCGGAAGGGATCAGCAGGAAACCCACCGGTTTGGGTACATCCGGGATCGGCGAGTCTTCCAAGTCGGGCACCGCACCGGGGCCCGGCGAGGGCGGCAGGAGGCGGTGGTCATCGCTGAGGACAAACGGCGTGGGGATCGACTGCTGCTCGTGGCAGCCCGCCAACAGCAGCAGGGGGGCGCCCAGCGTGAGGACAAGCAGGAGGGCGAGGATCGTGCGTGGTGCGGTCTTGTGCATGACGGAGCCTAATACGTGCAGGTCGCAAGCGGTGGAGTGTACGTCTGGGGGGTAAGGGGGGCAAGAAGTACAGGCGCTCGGCGACGTTTGGGTTCACCGCGGCGTAAAACGGCGGCGGCGGTTGACGGTGGGCGGACGGAGGCTAAACTTCGCGTTGCACCTTAGATGGTGAGCGTAGCTCAGTTGGTTAGAGCACCTGGTTGTGGTCCAGGGGGTCACGGGTTCGAATCCCGTCGTTCACCCTTTTCTCCATCTTGGCGGGTAGGTCTTGGGCACGATGTCCGGGCCGTGTACAGCCGGCGGGCGGAGTCGGCCGACAGGGACTTTATGGCGGCGGTTCATACCTATCGATCGATCGCGAACTTCGGCAAGGCGGTGGTTGACCGAGTCGAGCATGTCGGTCGGTTCGCTTCCTTTGGCCTGACATCGATGAAGTGCCTGATGGTGGGCACGGGTGGTTTTTCTCGCGCGAGGCTGATCCTGCCTCAGTTTTACACCGTGGGCACGCAGTCGATCCCGGTGGTGCTGATCGTCGGTGCGTTTGTGGGGATGGTGCTGTCGGTCGAGGCGTTCGAGCAGTTCCGTGCGATCGGGCAGGAAACCCGGATGGGCGTGGTCATCAACCTGTCGGTGGTGAAGCAGATCGGCCCGGTGCTGGCGGCGGTAATGATTGCCGGGCGGGTGGGCGGCGCGATCACGGCCGAGCTGGGCACGATGCGGGTGACTGAGCAGATCGACGCGGTGAAGGTCATGGGCGTGGACCCGGTGGCGTACCTGGTGGTGCCCCGTGTGTTGGCGTGTGTCGTCATGGTGCCGGTGCTGACGGTGTTCTCTGACCTGATGGGGATCCTCGGCGGCTACCTCGTGACGGTGAAGGGCTACGGCGTCGACGAGTATCAGTACTGGCACAACTCGGCGCTGGTGATCTGGCCTTGGGACGTGATCAACGGCTTGGTCAAGTCGGTATTCTTCGGCTTGGCGATCGGGATCATCAGCTGCTACAAGGGCTTTCACACCGAAGCCGGCGCCGCGGGCGTGGGGCGCGCGGCGACAGACTCCTTTGTGACAAGCTTCCTGGCGATCATCGTCATCAATTTCTTCGCCGCGTTTGTGCTCAAGCACGTCTACCACCTGATCTACGGCTACGGCACGCAGTCGGTCTTCGGGTAGGTGTTCCCAACCGTCGGGGCGTATACTGCCGACGTTTTGCCGGGCCCTTAGCTCAGTGGTTAGAGCAGGCGACTCATAATCGCTCGGTCGCTGGTTCGAGTCCAGCAGGGCCCATTGGGTGGATGTGCAGCCTTGGGGGATCGATCAGGGGTAAACCGTTTCCCGCCGCTGATAGGTGGTTTGGCGGAAGTGGTCGTGGACCCTGCCGTCGTGGATGTGTTGATGGTCGACGGTGTAGGTGATGGCGCGTTGCTGAGTGACGACCGGGCGACGGTGGGGGGAGATGGCCACGGGGCGATCCGAGGTACGGTCATGCCAAGCGGCGTCGGGGTCTGAGGCCGGGGCGAGCTCGGGGCGGTCCAGGCTGAGCGATCGGGGCCGATGCTTGTGGTCGTAGATGGCCTGGACATCCGGAGCCGGGGCATAGACCGGGCCACGGCAGGCCGGCAGCAGCGCAAGCAGCAACAAGAGAGCGAAGAGACGCATCATGCAAGTCTGCCACCGATTTGGCTTCGGGCCAGTGCGTCTGAAACCGTGGGTTTTCTGCGGCTCAGGCTGGATTTTTGCAGCTCTGCGAGCTCTGTGGTGTTGATTTCACGCAACATTCCCCGAGGCAGTAGAATCCACAGACCCATGGATGGTTCCCCTACGACGAGGATCGCAATGCCCAAGTTTCACGCCTTACCGTTTCACCTTGTTGGTGCTTCTCTGGCCTGCGCCGCTTTGACGCTGGTCGGTTGTCAGTCGCAGTCGCACACGGCTGACCCCGTGCCCCCGGCTCCGCTGGCGACTTACGAGCCTGAGCCCGTGCAGTTTGAACCCATCGAGCCCGGCCCGGCTTACGGCGGCAGCACCGGCGAAGTCGGCACCACCACGGCCGGCAGCGGCGGCTACAGCGAACCCGAGCCGGTGCAGGTCACGGTGGTCGAGCCGGCCACGCCCGCCAGCCGGACGCACACGATCCAGGACGGCGACACGCTCTGGGAAATCTCCCAGGCGTACTACGGCAACGGCGCCCGCTGGGAAGAGATTGCCAACGCCAACCCGGGTTTAAACCCTCGCCGGTTGACCATCGGGCAAGACATCATCATCCCCTGATGCAGCCATCGTCCTGACGCCATCTTTGGCCACGCCATACAGACCCGCGCGGATGCCTCTGGCTTGCTGCGGGCCTGTAGACTGCGTGTGCCGCCCCTGTAGCCCAACGGCAGAGGCAAGCGACTTAAAATCGCTCAAGTGTGGGTTCGAATCCCACCGGGGGCATTGGATTCGATTGAGACCGAAGTTTGTCGCCTAGGCAAAGATTTGCGCGTGTGTCTCGTCGTATTTTTATGGGTTGGTTTTCACTTTTATGAGAGTTTTGCCATGCTTAGATTCTTTGCTCGCTCTTGTGGTTTTGTCTTGCTGGTCTTGGGTGGGGTCGCTGCCTGCAGCGCCCCGGCATCGGCTCAGGATCGTCGACAGCCCAACGTGCTGCTGATCCTCGCGGACGACATGGGCTATGGCGACTTGTCGTGCTACGGCTCGCGGCAGATCCAGACCCCCAACATC
The DNA here is from genome assembly GCA_965230305.1 of Phycisphaeraceae bacterium. GTDB lineage: Bacteria > Planctomycetota > Phycisphaerae > Phycisphaerales > Phycisphaeraceae. Next base: position 2,736,657 of record OZ245998.1, read on the forward strand.
GATGCGATCGCTCAGCGGGGCGTCCGCTTCACGCAGGCCTACGTCAGCATGATGGTCTGTGCGCCGTCACGTGCCGGGTTGATGACCGGCCGATACCAGAACCGGTTTGGCTTTGAGCACAACATTGTCGGCGCGCCGGAGTACTACCCCCGGGAGCAGATCGGCCTGCCGATCACCGAAACCACGATGGCGGATCGGTTGGGCGAGCTGGGTTACGCGACGGCCTGCATCGGCAAGTGGCACCTGGGCAGCACCGATGAGATGCACCCCAACAGCCGGGGCTTTGACTACTACTTCGGCCGATACCGCGGGCACGGCTACTTCCCGCGCGTCGAAGACCAGTCGATCTACCGCCAGCGCGAACCCGTGGATAGCATTGATGTGCCCTACACGACCGACTGGTACACGCAGGAAGCGATCGGGTTTATCGAGCAGGTCGAGGAGGGGCAGCCTTGGTTTGTCTACCTCGCCCACGACACCCCGCACACGCCGTTGCAGGCCAAGGAAGAAGACCTGCAGCGATTTGCGCATATCCGCGACAACCAGCGTCGGACGTATTGTGCGATGCAGTACTGCTTGGATGTGAACGTCGGGCAGGTGATGGACTACCTGGAAACCTCCGGCCAGTTGGACAACACGATCGTGGTGTTCCTCAGCGACAACGGCGGCACGACCGGCGGCTCGATCAACGCGCCGCTCCGCGGGCAGAAGGGCATGTTCCTCGAAGGCGGCCTGCACGTGCCGATGATCGTCTCATGGCCCGGCGTGCTGCCCCAGGGGGCGACGTACGAACAGCCGGTGATCGCGTTGGACCTGCTGCCGACGTTCGTCGAGGCGGCGGGCGGGTCGTTGAACGAAGACGACGAGATTGATGGCGTGGACCTGCTGCCTTACCTGCAAGGTCAGCGTGGTGACGAGCGGCCGCATGACGTGCTGTACTTCCGGATGGTGCTGCGGGGGGCGGCGATCCGCGTGGGCGACTGGAAGCTGGTCCGCACGGGTTTCATGCCGCCGATGCTTTATGACCTGAGCCGCGACATTGCGGAGCAGCACGACCTGGCCCAGCGTCACCCCGAACGGGTTCGGGACATGATGATGCAGCTCAGCCGTTGGGAGCAGTCGCTGCCGGACACGCCGCGTTGGTTCAGCAGCAACCGCTGGATCAGCTCGGCTTGGCGGACGTACACCAAGGACTACCAGCTGACTCAGCCGTAAGGGCGGGTATAAAACGAAGTCAATTAAGTAAGGTCAAATGAAAAACACCCCGGCACGAAGCCGGGGTGTTTTTGGGTGTTGTGGATTTGCGGGGTGTCCGGCTTAGGCCAGGACGGTGTCGTCGCGTTCGGCGAGGTTCTGGATCCGCTCGTCGAAGGCCGCCGGGGTTTCAGCCTCGTCGAAGAAGGCCTCGCCCCCGATGGGGAAGTTCGCGGAGAGGAAGTCTGCCAGAGCCTTCTGCTCGCCGAGGGTGCCGTCGCCTTCGGGGATGTCCAGGACGTTGTCGCCGAAGTCGTCGAACGGGTAGCTGTCCCCGCCGCCGGCGAGGAAGTTGAGCGTGACGATGCGGAGCTCACGGTTGGGGTCGCCGACCAGGTCGCCGCCGGCGACGAGGGTGTCGATGACGTTGCCGTCTTCATCGACGATGGCCGCCGACTGGATGCGGTCGCCGTTGGTGACCACGCCGCCGTTGCCGTCCAGGACCAGGGCGGTCTCGGTGGCGTCGAAGCTGAAGTGGATGCCGGCAACCTGCGGGAACTGGCCCGGTGTCGAGCCCGGGCCGCTGCCGGCGACGGCGTGCTCAAGCACCAGCTCCAACTCGGCGGCGGTCAGGGTCAGCAGGGTGAGCCCATTGTTGAACCGCAGCGTGTTGTTGATGTCCAGCTGACTGATCTGGCCCGCTTCCTTGCCGGCATCGGGGTTGGCCGGGGTCGGCAGGAAGTCGCCGGTCTCCGAGTCGATGATCCCGATCGCGTCGCGGATGCCGCCGCCGTTCTTCAGCGAGGCGACGACCGTGGGGTCAAAGGCCTTGGCGGCCGCGAGGTTGGCGTCGGCGGTCAGGTTGCCGAGGTTGGTTTCCTCGGTCCGGACGGCTTCACGGCGGCCGTCGAGGTAGACCGAAGTCTGCCCGAAGACGACGCCGTCGTTCTCGGTGACGACGGTTTCGACGCCGCCGACGAGCTTCTGCACTTGGTCGCCCTTGGAGCCTTCGGTGAAGGCCGCACCGCGCCAACCGAAGAGGTCTTCGACCGTGTCGTCGGTGGTCGCGAAGGCACCGGAGACGTTGGGGTCGATGGACTCGGGGATCAGGACGCCGTCGGCGTCGAACTCGACAACCAGTCGGCCGACGTAGCTGTACTCGCCGTCGGTCGAGACGATGGCAACCGGGTTGCCGTCGGCATCGGTGCCGAGGAACGGGTAGTCGCCGTCGGCTTCGTCGCCTTCGCGGAGGGTGTCCGTGTCATCGGCCAACAGGGTGTCCGAGCCGCCGCCGATGATGATGTCCACGCCCGAGAGCAGGCTGACCAGCTCCTTCTCCAGGTTCAGGTCCTGGAGGTGGGTGGTGAGGATGACCACGTTGGTCTGCTCGTTGAGGGCGTCGATCACCGGCTGGAGCTCATCGGCCAGTGCGGCGACGTCGTCGGTGCCGTTGCTGGTGGTTTCGACCACGCCACCGGTGGAGGAGATGGTGGTGACGCGTTGGGTGGTGCCGCCGACGACACCGATGGTCTTGCCGTGCAGGTCAACGGTCGTGGCCGGGGCCAGGCTGATCTGCGACGAGCCGAACGGGTCGGCGGGGTTCGTCTGGTAGGCCGTGCTGGGCAGGATCTCGTCGGTGAAGAGGTTGGCGAGGTCGCTGCTGCCGGAGAAGTCCAGGTTCGACGTCAGGTAGGGGAACTCGGCGCCGAGCCAGCGGAAGTTGTCGCCGCGGAAGTCCGCCTCGATCAGGCCCTCGAAGGTATCGGTGCCCAGGTCGAACTCGTGGTTGCCCACGGCTGAGGCGTCGAAGCCGAGGATGTTCATGATCGAGATGTCGGTCCTGCCGCCGCCTTCCCGGACGTTGAACGCCGCGGGATCGATGCCGGGGAACAGCTCCATGTAGAGCTCGTTGAACGAGTCGCGGAGCGAACGGTCGCCCGACGCCGAGAAGAACGGGCCGGGGAGGTAGTTGTCGCCAGCCGAGATCAGCGTGGTGTTCTCGTGGGTGTCTTCGAGGTAGTCGACGATGGCCGCGAAGTTGGGGGCGTTGCCGATGGCATCGACGCCGCCTTCGAGGTCCGAAGCGTGCAGCAGTTGCAGCTTGAAGTTGCTGTTGCCTGCGTCGTTCTTGGACTTGACCTGGATGGTGACATCGTTGAAGTCGTTATCGCCGCCGAACAGGTCGGTTTCCCACTTGAGGGTCAACGCACGATCCGGGCCACGGGACTGCATGTGGTTTTCGCCGTCGGGGTTCGCCGCGTCGACGGAGAAGAACGTCAGCGGGCCTTCGCCGATGGCGTTGGTCGGGTTGAGTTCCAGAACGTCTTGCGTGCTGCCTTCGGGGATCAGGTAGTAAACGATCGACTGGCCGGGGTTGGCAGCCTTGAAGGCACGGTCGTTGCGTGAGAAGCCGTCGGCGAAGACGGTCTGCTTGCCGGCCGAGGTGAGGGCCTCGTAGGCGTAGCCGGCCTGGCCGGGCTGGACACCGTTGACGCTGCCGTCGGGGCTGTCGGCGATGAAGTAGCCGAACTCCTCGGGGGTTTTCTCAACACGCTGGGCCTTGATCCGCAGTTCGGTCTTGGTCGTGCTGCGCTTGAGGACTTCCTGGACGCCCGCGTCGTCCTGCGGCGTGCCGACCGAGTAGAAGCTGATCGAGCCGGAGACTTCGTTGGAAACGATCAGCATCGGGGCGCCGGTGGGCGAGTCCTCTGCCGCGACAAACTTGATGTCCTCGGGGCCCAGGTCGCCCGCGGTGCCGGCCTCGGCATCGCCCGCCGTGGTGCGGTTGTTGAGGTAATCGACGAAGACCGGGGCGGACGGGTCGGAGACGTCGTACATCATGATCCCGCCGACGCGTTCCAGGCCGATGAAGGCGTAGGTCTTGCCGTCGATGACGCCGGTGGTGACGGCCTCGGGCTCGGGGCCCTTGTCGTCCGAGCGGTCGTCCGGGTCGTTCTCGTCGTTGGTGGAGTTGAAGATGTCCGGGCGGTACTTGGCGGTGATCTGTTCGAAGTCGTCGCCGGAGTCGAAGACGAGGTTGCCCTTGTCATCCCAGATAGTGAACGACCGGCCGCCGAGGGAGAACAGCTGGTCGAAGTCGCCGTCGCCGTCCAGGTCGCCGTCGATCGTGCTGACCTTCAGTCGGCCGAGCACGTCGTCTTCCTGCAATGCTTCTGCATCGGGGAACGCATCGGGGTCAAGGGTCAGGTCCTTGATCCGCTCGTCCTCGCTGCGGGCGTCGCCTTCGTTGGCGGAGATGTAGAAGGTTTGGCCGTTGACCTCGAAGGAGGTGATCGCGTCGGGCATGTAGAGCCCGAAGACCGGGTGGTTCTGGATGTTGATCGCATCGTCACGGTTGGAGGCGTCCAGGCCGTTGGACTGATCAAAGCTGATGAGGCCCAGGGCGATGGCTTCGGCACCGGGTTCGAGAGCGAAGTCGTTGTCGTTGAGGACCGCGAACTTGCCGAACTCGCCGTTCTCGCCGGGCAGGTAGGCCAGGCCCTCGGGCTTGTCCGAGGGGAGGTAGCCCAGCGAGGGGAGGTTGGTGATCTTGATCTTGTTCAGCGGCTGGATGTCCATCTCCGCCAGCTCGTCGGGGGTGAACGACTCGAGCGTGCGTTCGCCGAAGTCCTGGCCGAGCACGTTGGTCGCGCCGATCATGTTGACTTCGAAGACGAACTTCTGGCCGGTTTCGCTGAGCGAGGAGTCACGCTCCATGACGGCGAACTTGCCGTCGCCGAGGTAGACGGCGTCGCCGATCTTGTCGACGTTGCTGCCGTTGGCGGGCTTCTGGAGGAGGTAGACGTACTCGCTGACAGGCTCGCCGTTGGTCGGGTCGATGCCGAGCATGCGGATGACGCTGGAGGCGTTGCCCGTGGCGCGGTCGGGGTTGGACAGGGGGGTCTGGATGAAGGCGTAGAGGACGCCGGCATCGGTATCCAGCGCCATGCCTTCAAAGCCCCGGTTGCCGCGGCGGTTGAGGTAGTCGGCGGGGAGGCTTTCGGTGCCGTAGGTGCCGGCGGGGTCGCCGACCTGAGCGGCGGTACCCTCGGGCACGAAGCGGTCGATCAGCACGCCGTCCTGGTCGAAGTGGTAGATCGCCGGGCGGTACTCGTCGACCATCCAGAAGCTGTCGTCGCCAGCACGGACGATGCCTTCGAGGTCGGCGCCGAACGGGTCGTACGCCGTGGGGTCGCCGGCGGCATCGACGGGGACTTCATCGACGCCCTCGATATTCGGCAGGCCGGTGATCGGGAGGTTTGTGTCGCCGTCGTTGCGGGTGAGCAGGATCTCGTTGACGATCGAGACTTCGCCGGTGGTCGTGTTGAGTTCGAGCTCCACGATCCGGGCCTGGTAGTCCGGCAGGAGGAATGGGCGTTCACCGTCGATGTTGTCGCCGTTGGGCCCGCGGTCGGGGACGGTCAGGAACTTGTAGTTGCCGTTGTCGGCCATGCCGTCGAAGAACAGGCCGGAGAAGCCGCCGAGCTGGATGGTGTCGCCCAGCGCGGTCGTGCCGAGGTCCGGCAGGTCGGTGATGGGGAACTGCTCGAGTGTGGGCAGGCCCTTGGAGAAGTCCTTCGCGCCCAGTGGCAGCACGTCGACCCAGCTCTTGGTTTCCAGGTCCAGGATGGCGAAGGCGTTGTTTTCCTGCAGTGCGACGAAGGCCTGCGTACCGTCGGGGGAGACGGCCAGGTATTCGGGCTCGAAGTCTTCGCTGGCGGCCTTGTCGGGGAAGATGCGGACGCCGTCGGCACGCAGGTCGTTCTCGCGGCCGTCGAATTCGGTGAAGTCCAGCGTGGTGACGTGGGCTTGGGTCAGGGACTCGGCGGGGCCGTCGATCTCGATGATCGAGACCGAACCCAGCGGGTCGGCTTCGTCGGTGGGCTCGCCTTCGTTGGCGGTGAGGACATACTGGCCGTCGGGTGTGAAGGTGAGCATGTCGGGCAGGACGCCGACGGTCAGGGAGTTGAGCAGGTTGCCATCGGTGTCGAAGAACGAGACGAAGCCGGGGTCAGCGCCTTCTTCGGCTTCGACCGCCACAGCGACCAGGCCTTCATACACCGCCACGGAGTTGGGGCCGCCGCCGCCGACGGGGATTTCGGTGATCAGGGCCGGGTTGGTCGGGTCCGATGCATCGAGGATGCCCAGGCTGTCGCTGTCGGAGTTGGTGAAGAACACGCGCTGCGAAGCCGGGTCAAAGGCGACAATCTCCGCGGCAGACTCATCGAAGATGCCGCTGTTGTACGTGCCGAGGATCTGCAGGCCGATCTGGTCTTCCAGAGTGCCGTTGGTGGTGGCGCTGGCATTCAGCGCGGCTTGGGGCGTGTCTTGCAGACTGGCCGCCGAGGCGATGAGGTCGCCGGCGAAGAGTTGCCGGGGTTCAAGGGTTTGCAGCAAACGGGGTGTGGACACCCGGACGACACGGGAAGAAGACTGATCGCGCTGATGCATCTCTACCTGCTCCTTTAAGAGGTGAATGAAACAGCGCAGAGAATGCTTAGCGATTGACAGCGTTAGGTTTAGGGGGGGTGAGGTTTGTGTGAATGTGCGGGCCCGGCGTGGGCGGGTTTCGGCGGGGCAATAAGTCGAGATTTAGGAGAAACTTAAAAAACAGGCAGGGGTTAATTTGGGCAATCTGCGTGTTTTGCGCGTCTCGTCAAGGCTTCACATCGAAGTGTGTTCAGTCCACCTGTGGCCGCAGTGAGTTGCCGTTGGCATTCACGGGGTACAGGGCCTGCTCAGCTTCGAGTTGGGAAGCCATGTCCCGGAGCATCGATTGCACACGATCGGGGTGCTCGCCCGCCACGTTGTGGCGTTCGCCCGGGTCGTTTGCGAGGTTGTATAGCTCGATGCCCGGGGCGTGGGATTGGCGAGGCCGATACCGGTAGACCAGCTTCCAAGAGCCCTGTCGAAAGACCGTGAAGTACGAGGTCCGGTGCTCGTGGGGGAAGTGCATCAGGAAGGTTTCCGGCCGATCCGGATTGGCTTGCCCGGCAAACTGGACGGACAGGTCGTGGCCATCGTGCACATGCTCAGCAGGGGACGTTGCCCCCGCCAGCGCGAGCAGCGTGGGGAACAGGTCCATAACGGTGCCCAGTTGGGTTTGCATCTCGCCTTGTGCGATGGGGAGGCGTTGCTGGCTGGGGTGCTCGGGGTTGGGTTGGCTCCAGGCGGCGATGAACGGCACGCGCATGCCGCCTTCGAACTCGGTGCCCTTCATGCCGCGCAGTGGCGCGGATGAGCCGTGGTCGTGTGCTGAGCCGATCGGTGCAGCGCTGCCGTTGTCGCCCAGGAAAATGATGAGCGTGTTCTCCGCCACGCCGAGCTGTTCGAGCTGGTCCATGAGATCGCCCAGCGATTTGTCCATGCCCTCGGCCAAAGCGGCAAAAGCGCGGACATTGTCCGGTTGATTCGAATCGGCGTAGTGGTCGATGAACCGAGGATCAACATGGAACGGCGAGTGGACCGCGTAGTGCGACATATATAAGAAGAAGGGCGTTTCATCGGCCACGGCTTCGCGGATGAGCGTGTTGGCTTCGAGGGTCAGTGCTTCGGTCAGGAAGGTGGTCGTGCCGTGGTACGCCTCAAGGTGGGGCACCGCCCGTGAGCGGTCGCCCTGGAGCAGGCCGTAGCCATGCTCTCCGAAGTAGCTGCCGGGGCGTCCCGCTTCGAAGCCCGCCACGTTGCGGTCAAAGCCGAGGTTCAGCGGGTCCGCGCCGGGATGGTTGCGCGGGCCGAAGTGCCCCTTGCCGACGAAAAGCGTGCGGTAGCCCGCCGCCTGCAGCAGGCGGGGGAGGGTGACACTGTGTTCGTCCAGGCCTTGCCAGTTCCAGTCGCGTGGGCCGAAGCGGCCGTGGTTGTTGTTGGCCGGGTTGATCCAGGTGGTGGTGCGGTGCCGGGTGGCGTTCTGGCCGGTCATGATCGAAACGCGGGAAGGCGAGCAGACGCTTTGGGCGTAGAAGTCGGAGAACCGGATCCCTTGCTCGGCGAGCCGTTGCATGTTGGGCGTGCGGTAGAACCGGTTGAGCGGGTGGGCTTGGGGTTGGCCCTGGGCATCGGTCAGCATGGGGACCGAGGTGTCCATCAGGCCCAAGTCGTCCACGAGGAAGAGGACGATGTTGGGCTGGGCCTGGGGCCAAGCGGGTTGAGCGGGCAGCAGCAGAAGGAACAACGCCAGGAAGAAGGTTCGCATCCGATCAGACACTCCAAAGAGGGGGCGGACATAGTGTGGCGAATCCTTCGGGAGGACGCCAACGATCGACGCTCTGATGAGACGTTTCTGCGCGATTCGTGGTTCGGCCGACACCAAAACTGCAAATTGCGGAGGGAGGCCGATAGCCTTGCCTGCTCTTGAAGACTGCGACAAGGTCGGGGTTATCCGATGTCTGAGTTGAGACTCGATGACTCGTTTAGCATGGGAATCAGAAAAAGCGGGTGAAGAGACTCGAACTCTCGACATTCAGCTTGGGAACAGCGGCGCGATCCCCAGCTCACTGACGACCCACCTCTACAGCGGCGAACAGACGGATGCCGCAACCGGCCTGCAATACCTTCGAGCCCGGTACTACGACCCGTCCAGCGGCCGCTTCAACCGCCTCGACCCGTTCGTGGGTAACCAAAGTGATCCGCTCAGCCTGCATAAGTACCTGTATACGCATGGCAATCCGGTTAATGGAATAGATCAATCTGGACTATTTACATTAGGTGAGCTATTAAAAGTGGCGGCCATTGGCGCAATTATTGCCACGGCAGGCCTCGTCACGTACAATGAAATTGGCAAGACAAATTACAATGTTTCACCTAACCCACCAGCGCAGAAATCTGTTGGGATAGACGTGGCACTTGGAGGGAAGGAGTCGTTCTCGCATTGGCTTGAGGGTGTAAACATGGATGATTTGGCCAGGCAACTACAAGCGGCGGGTCATAAAGTTACTCTAGTTCGTGATCCTGATGAGAATCAATTCATTGGGTTGTTGAATAATAATGATATTGTTTTTACCTTTAGCCATGGTTCTAATCCAAATGTACTGGATAAGAATAATCAGCCGCTTATGGGGCTCGGGCATGCGGGCACGTCTCAGCATCCTGATGATTCTGTTCTCGGGTTGTCTGGTGTTTCAGCGGGCAGTGCTTGGATTACGGCAAATGAAGTTGACGGGAATGTTGCAAATATGAATATTGAGATGGTGGTTGCTGGGTGTCAAGTGGAGCACAACGATCGTTGGTTCAGGGCGCTTCCCAGGGGTAGTGTTGTAACTGCCCCGAGTGTGAGTATTAATGCGGCTGGAACGCAGACTATGATTCGATACCTGGTTGATCGGGCTAATGGTGCGACGGCTCGGGCGGCATTTCAGTCTGTGAATGCACAGAATCCTGGTCAGTACAGGCAGTATCCATGACAAAGCCTCAGGCAAAACGTTCGCTTTTGATTCCATTGCTTAGGGCTGGGTGTTTTACGCTGTTGGTGGCTTTGGCTTTAGTTGGTGTTACTTCTTTGGTTTCTGGGTACTCGAAGCCTTCGATCTTGGGTGAAGGTCATGTGGTTTCAATATTTACAATAATTGACAGTGGGCAGCCGGGGAGAATCGAGCAACTTTTGAGTGGTGTTGCTTGCTGTCCGTGGGCTGCGTTTGTCCTGGCGGGTTTTTTGATAGGCTTTGTTTGGTGGGTCAATTTGCGTAAAGTTGGCTTTGTGCTTCATTGTCTTGTTGAGTCATGCGTTCTTGTGATATGTATTGTCTACTTGTTGCTGTTTTTGCTTGCGCTATTTCAGCGTATGGTTGTTATGTGATCTGATCTGATCAGGGCCGGATGGCGATCGCATCGGTTGCCGCGGGCGGCTCGACGGTCAACACGAGCTACGATTACAACGACGCGGGCATCCGGGTGGGTCGGCGGGGTGCGGAGGGGCATGGGGGAACGGGGTGGGGTGGTTTTGAAGCGATGCAGCGAGCCTTTGAGCCTTTGTTTGAGAGGCTTGAAGCTATGGTTGGCGCTCTTGAGCATGTGCTCAGAGGTTTCAGGCCTATGTTCAAGGCCTTCCAGCATGTGCTCAGAGCTTGCAAACAGATGTTCAAGACCTTCCAGCATGTGCTTAGAGCTTGCAAACAGATGTTCAAGACCTTCCAACATGTGCTTAGAGCTTGCAAACAGATGTTCAAGACCTTCCAACATGTGCTTAGAGCTTGCAAACAGATGTTCAAGGCCTTCCAACATGTGCTTAGAGCTTGCAAACAGATGTTCAAGGTTTGAAAACAGGCGTTTAGGGTTTCTGAACAGATGTTTCAGGCTTGTAAACAGATGTTCAAGCCCTTCAAACCTTGGTTTCAATCGCGCATGCCAAGGGGGTATCCCGTAGAGGCAAGCGATATCGGTTTGATTTTGCGGGATTGCCCTGGTGCGGAGCGTCAAGAGGCCGCGAACCAAAGGCAAGCAGGCGTTTGGGGGGTTCCGCGGCGGGCTGCCGCTGAATAGATGGATGGGGGGTGGCTGTTCGGTCGAGCCGGGAAGGAATAGGCAGTCAATCGATGAGGGAGCCGGCCGAAGGGGGGTCGCTGGTCATAGGCTTGAAAAGCGGGTGAAGAGACTCGAACTCTCGACATTCAGCTTGGGAACGGCGGGAAACGCCCGCAACATTTGGCCAGAAGCATTTGTTTGGAAACAGCTTACGGCATTTGTCTGTTTTCGCAAATCGTCGCAATTCTTCGCGATTCCTCGCATTCTTTCGCGGTAGTCGGGGCGAAACACGGTAGTCGTCAGCCGAAGAACCGCGGCCCTGCTTGGCCGCGGCCACCGCAGTCATCCCGTTGCCGGCGTGTACCTCGGTGAGCCGTGGCTTCCTGACAATCTGCTCCCCCGTGCAACGCTTGCTCGTGCCATATATGGCCCGCCTTTCTTCGATCCACATCACACAGACTGCGGAATCTGGAATCGGCCCGAAAAGGTGGGGGCAGGTCAGGCTCACTCGCTTCGCGTTGACTTGTCATCACCTCACTGGTATGTGGTCGGGATCATCCAGCCGCCGGCCGTTATTCGTCGTGGTGCCCCAGCGGAAACGAGCCAGCGGTCCGTATCCCGTCTGCTGACTCGATCTCGATCCATAAGGCCGCGCCCTCTGCCAGTTCAGCCGGGCAGGTTGCGTCGGCGTGGTAGTCGCCGTCTGAGCCGGCGGCCAAGCCTTTTGCCACTCCGTCGGCGGACTCGTTGCCGACCCAGGCGCGGATGGCTGCGGGGGTTGGGCCGCTCTTGAGTTCGATGTCGATGTGCAGCGTGACGTTGGGGCCGGGCTCGCCACCAATCGCAACCTCAATCACCGAACCTGCGATCTCGATCTCGCCGAGTACGTGTTCGGTGCCGTCATCGTTGCGGTGGCCGTCGCCATCATCCTCTCGGTGTTCATTGTGGCCATGGTCGTCGTGCGAATCATCGCCGCCACAGCCGGTGATCAGCAAGGCGCTGGCAAGAACGGGTGCGATCAGAAGCTTCATGAGGGTGGTCATATCAGTGTCCTTTGGTTTTGGCCAGACTCCCTGCCCGGCGGGGTTCGGGGTTGTGCCGAAAGACCAGCGCGTAGCCGGCCGGCACGACGATGAGGTTGAGGAAAGTCGAGGTGAGCAGTCCGCCTAGGGTCACGATGGCCAGCGGGGCAAGCAGTTCGCTGCCCGGTTGTCCCGCGGCCAATGCGAGCGGGAGCAGGCCCAGTGCCGCAGAGATCGCGGTCATGAGAATCGGCACGAGCCGTTCCATCGAGCCTTGGACGATCGCCTCGGCGGGGGCGACGCCTTCTGATTGCATCAGGTGGTTGTAGTGGTTGATCAGCAGGATGCCGTTTCGGACAGCGATGCCGAACAGCGTGATGAAGCCGACCATGCTGGCGATCGAGATGACCGGCGGGATGTAGCCATCGCCCATACCGATGAGCGACATCGCGTTTGATATCGCGCCGCCCCCCTCGGTCAGATAGATCGCGACGATCCCGCCGATGAGGGCGAGTGGCATGTTGAGCATGACCAGCACCGCGGCACGCATTGAGCCGGTCGAGATCTGCAGCAGCAAAAGCATGACCACCGCAACAACGACGCCTGCCACCCAGATCGTCCTTGATGCGGATTGTTGGGCCTCGAACTGCCCGCCATAAGACACGGTCATGCCGGCGTCTGCCACGATCGGATCAACACGATCTTGAACCTGTTCAACCAAGTCGCCAAGGTTCGAGCCCTCGGCAACGTTCAGCGATACGACGGCCTTGCGCTGGGCGTTTTCACGTGTGATCAGGTTGCTGGAGCGCTCGGGCCCGATGTCCGCCACGTCGCTGAGACGGACGGTCGCACCGCCCCGGCCCTGCAGCAGCAGGTCGCGGACTTGTGCGATCGATTCGCGTTGGTCGGGGGCCAGGCGGACGACCAGGTCGTACCGCCGGACGCCTTCGTTGACAACATCGACCCGCTCGCCGTAGATCGCCGCGCGGACCTGCTCGGCCGCGTCTTGAGGGCTCAGGCCAACGGCCGCGAGTTCCGCGTGGCGGTAGCGGATCGGTAGTGTCGTGATCATCACCTCGCGGTTGGCGTTGACATCGCGGGCACCGGGCAGCGATTCCAGATCATGCTCGATCTCTCGAGCGACAGCCCGTAATTCCGAGAGGTTTTCGCCATAGACATTGATCGTGATCGCCGCGGGTGTGCCCGACAACACGTGGCTGAGGCGGTGCTCGATCGGCTGGCCGACCATCGTGGTGATGCCGGGCACCGATTGGAGGACCTTGTCGATCTCGGCTCGGACCGCCTCGCGGTCGTAGCCGGCCTCGACCGTGACCTCGATCTCCGAGTTGCTCACCGGCTCGGCGTGCTCATCGCGTTCGGCCCGGCCGGTGCGGCGGGAGACCGAGCGCACGCCTTCGATCTCAAGTAGCTGCACCTCGACTTGGGTCGCCAGCCGATCGCTCTCCACGATCGACGTGCCGGGCGGCGCGAGCAGGAAGACCGTGAACGTGCCCTCATTGAACGACGGCAGGAACGACGTGCCGTAGGTGCTGGCGATCAGCAGTGCACCCGCCGTTGCCAGTGCGGCACCGCCGATCACCCAGGCACGCAGCCTTATCGCGATACGCAACGATGGCTCGTAAGCCCGCTTGAATATGCGGACCAGCAAGCCGTCGCGGTCTTCGTACCTGCCGCTCAGCCGGCCCTTGAGCAGGAACTTGCAGAGCGCTGGCACAACGGTCAACGCGACCAGCAGCGAAGCCCCGATCGACACCATGTAGGTCAACGCCAACGGCTGAAAGAACCGGCCTTCAAGCCCCTGCAGCGCGAGCAGCGGGACGAAGACCATCACGATGATCAGCGTCGCGAACACCATCGCCGGGCGGATCTCGTTGCTCGCGTCAAATATGACCTCCCCGGTGTCGCGTCGATCGGCATCGGGCAAGCCGCGGTTCTGCTTCAGTCGTCGGAAGACGTTTTCGACATCGATGATTGCGTCATCGACCAGCACGCCGATCGCGACGGTCAGCCCGCCCAGCGTCATCACGTTCAGGCCGAGGTTCATGCCGTCCATGATCAGCAGACCCACCGCCAGCGAGATCGGGATCGCGGTCAGCGTGATCAGCGTCGTCCGCAGGTTCATCAGAAACAGCACGAGCACGACGAGCACGATCACGACCGCTTCGAGCAGCACCGTGGTCACGTTGTTGATCGATCGGTCGATGAAGTGCGACTGTCGCATGACGTCGCGGTTCAGGTCGACGCCGCTGGGGAGCGTGGGTTCGATCTGGTCGAACAATCCATCGAGTTGGTCGGTCAGCGCGAGCGTGTTCGTGCCGGGCGACTTCTGGATCGAGAGGATGACAGCAGACTCGCCCCCTTCCGAAGCGGTGCCACGCCGCAGCGCGGGCCCGAGACGGACATCCGCGACCTGCCCGATCGTTACCGGGACGCCCTCGTGGAACTTGATGATCGTGTCGGCAATGTCTTGCGGACTTCTCACCCGGCTTTGTTGGCGGATCGGGACCTCAAAGTGATCGACATCGACGAGGTAACCGCCGCTGGCCGTGCTGTGCGAGCCGCCCGCCGCCTCGACGACATCGGGGATCGTCAGGCCGTAAAGACGCAGACGCTCCTGATCGACATTGACCTGGTACTCGGGCAGCTCGCCGCCGATGGCAACGACCTGCGCGACGCCCGGCACGGCGAGGACCTCGTTACGTAGCTCAAACTCCGCGTAAGCACGCAGCTCCATCGGGCTGACCTCGCCTTCGGGTGACGAGAGTGAGATGAGCATGATCTCGCCGGCGATCGATGTGATTGGCGTAATGAACGGCTCGGCCTCATCAGGCAGGCTGTCGCGGGCAGCGTCCAACCGTTCAGACACGAGCTGGCGAGACTGGTACTGGTCGCCCCCCCACTCCAGATCAACCCACACGATCGAGAGCCCGATCGCACTGGAACTGCGAACCCGGCGGACGCCCGACATGCCGTTGACTGATGACTCGATCGGGAACGTGATGTTCTGTTCGACCTCATCTGCGGACAGCCCGCCGGCCTCGGTCATGATCGTGACCGTTGGCGCGTTGAGTTCGGGGAACACATCCACCGACATCTGCGGAAGGCGGTACGCCGCGTAGCCAACCACAAGTGTGGCGGCGATGAGCACCAACGCCGAGTAGTTCAGGGAGAACCGGATAACGGCTTTCAGCATGTCAGTGCTCCCCTTCGTGGAAGGTTCCGTCGGCGTGGAAGTGCCCGCCTTGCTGGATCGATCCGCTGACTGAGAGCATCAGTTGGAAGCCGCCATCGAGGACGATTTCGTCGCCCTCCACGACACCGCTGAGCAGCTCAACCCAACGGCCGTCGTCTCGGCCGAGGTCTGCTTCCATCCGCATCACCTGATTCGGATTGCCGGGGACGCGGCGGAAGATCACCGGCACCAGCCCGTCGCGTTGGACCGCCGCGAGTGGGATTGCCAACTCTTGCCTGGCTGACGGATCGACGACGATCTCAAGCTGCGCGGAGACGCCGGGTCGAGCCCATTCACTCAACTCTTCGGGGACCATGAACAGCTCGACCGTCCGGTCGTTGGGGTCACCTTCCAGCCCGAGCATGAGTTGGCCGTTCATTGCGTCGCTGATCGGGATCGAACGGCCGGTTGCGGTCGGCGTGGGGGAGACGATGCGGGCGGCGAGGCCGTTGCGTAGAACACCGAGGTCGCTCTGCAGGCCCGAAGCGCGGAAGCGGAGCCGGTCCGGCTGGACAACCGTCAGCACCGGTGTCTTCTCGTCCGCCCATGCGCCGTTGGTCAGACCGAGTTGGGCAACAACGCCGGCGACATCCGAGCGTACCTCGATCCGCTCGATGGTTGCCCAGCGTGGCGTCTGCTGACCTTCAACGTCGGTCATGCGGACCAACTCGTTCCGGCTGATCCCGGTGATCGCAGACGCGGCGTCCAGCAGGTAGCTCAGGCGCGACTCTGCAGCACGGATACTTGCCCTCGCTTGCTGCCGGTCTGCAACCAGCTGCGCCTTTTTCTCCTGCACTTCCGCGAGATCGGCCCGCGTGCTGCTCAACTGGGCGCGGGCCTGCGTCAGTTGTTCAATACGGCCGCCGCCCGCCTCGCGTAGTTCTTCCAGGCCTTCGACACGCGCCGTCCAGACCTCGGTCGCGCTTCGCAGGCTCTGCTCGTGCTCCTCGTGTGCTTCGAGAAGCGGGCCGTAGGTATCGATCTGGGCGCGGAGCCGATCGATCTCCGATCCCGCCTCGACCAGCTGCTGCTGGAGCCCACGCCAACCCGGCGAATCGATGCGGTACAGCACCCCGCCCGCTTCAACCTGCTCCAGCTGATCGACCCTCAGCTCAACACGCCCGGGCACCGGCGTTCGGTACTCCCGGCGAGCGGAGGGCTGGTACTCAAATCGCCCCGGCACACGCAGGGTCTGCTCGACGCTGCGACGCTCGACCGAAACAAAGCTGATGCCCAGGTTCGTGCGGACAGCCGACGGGATGTTGATCAGGTTGGGGTTTTCAGGTTGCTGCCCACCGGCGGGTCCGCTTTCGTCATCCATGCGGCTATCGCGTGCTGCGCCGCCATCGCAGGCGACGAGCGATAATGCGACAACTAGTATGCTCGTCGTCAAGGCAAGTCGGGTGATGACGTTCATGGCGTGACTCCTTCGGCCGGTTCGTCACGACCGTCCGTCGTTGCTTCTGTTCTCGTGCTGTCTGAAACAGGCGCGGGCTCGATGGCTATTTCCGGTCCAAGAAGCCGCGACACCTCGACCCGGCCCCGAACCGCAGTGAGGTGAAGATCAAGGATCTGATTCTTCGCCTCAAACCGCCGGGTGACCGTCTCCATCAAGATGAGCGTGTTGACCTCGCCCAGATCGGCCAGGCGGTCGATCTCGGACGCCTGCTCGTCGAGCATCGGGATCAGCTCTTGCTCAAGGACCTGCCGTTGCTGCTCTGCGGCTTCAAGCCGGGCAGTGGCCGACGCCAATTGAAACGCGAGCCGCTCGAACTCGGCCTCGGCCGCAGCGCGCGCCAGCTCACGGTTCGCCCGCGCCTCGGCGATACCACCCCGGTTGGCGTTCAGGATCGGGATCGGCAGGGATGCACCCAACAGCAGACGATCGTCGTTGTCCTCGCTGCCCAGCCCGGGCCCGACCTCGATGTCGGGGTACTGCTTGCGGACCTCCAGGCGCAGGCTTTCTTCCGCGACCAGATAGTCCGCCCGCAATGCCGCTAGCGATGTGTTCACACGGATCAGCCTGTCGGTCGGGTCGGTGGCCCCCGGGATTTCAACCGTCGGCAGCGCGAGCACCAGCCTGACCTGCGCGTTTGGGAGTAGCCCCATCAAACCCAGCAGATCGAGCCGGGCCTGCTCGGCCGCCGCCGCGACAGAGACCCGCTGCACTCGGATGGCCAGGCGCTGGGCACGGATCAGGCGCGCTTCCACACGCGTCAGTTCGCCGGCCTCCTCCAGACGGTCCGACACCGTGCCGACCCGGTCGATCGCCTGCAACACCTCGTCGATCAACTTCAGCCGCTCGCTCGCCACCGACCAGACCGCCCACGCTTCGCGGACCTGGGCACGCACCGACCACTCGGCATCAACGACCCGCCGAAGCTCCGCGTGGTACGCCGCATCGGCACGATCCTCTTCGACCGCGAGCCGGCCCGACACCGGGAGGGTCAGGCTCATGGTGAGCCCGTACTCAAACGGCCCCGACGGCGAGAGCAGCTCCGCACCGTCGAACCTAAACACCGGGTCTTCCCACAACCCCGCGGTCTCGGCATTGGCCAGGGCAACCCCCGCGCGCAGGCGGGCCAGCCGGAGGTCGCGGTTGTAGAACAACGCAATGACCTCGGCCTCCGCCACGTCGATGCCGTCCTCATGATCGAGCGTGCCTGGGGCATCAGTGCCACTGGCAAGCCGTTGTGAAAACGCGCGGAGCGTCTCCTGCTCAGCCAGGCGCGAGCCAGCGTCGGCCCTGTACTGTTCAAGGTCAAGCGGAACGGGTTGGTAGCTCTGGCAGCCCGCGATGAGCATGATGCAGACAAACAGCATCAGCGGCCAGAGCCTCCGCGTACCGCGCGGATGGTCTCTGCGTTTCATGGTGTGGTTCCTGAAGGTGCTCCAACGAATAGCCAGCCGTCGGCCATACAGGCCTCGGCGTGTACCGGGAACAAACCCTCAGGTCTACACGATCAGACGGGTCGTCGAGAGATGGGAGGTACGCTCTGTCCCACCGGGGTCAAACCAACTCGGCACCGGCGGGATAAACCGCCTCGGCTGCCAATCGATCTGAGCGATCAGCGGCCGCTCAGTGAATACCGGCATTAGTGCCGGGATGGACCCGTTTTCCCCACGAGGAACCAACGAGAGCAGTTCAGAAACTGATAGGTCAATATCAACGCAATTACAGTCCGTGTGGGCCTCTTCGACCGGGGCAGGCAACAGCGTCCGGCCCGATGCGTGACTGCAGTCCAGACCACAACTCGTCGTTTCAGCCTCCTCGGCGTGCTCATGGCCACCCCCCAGACAGACCGTCCCCACAACCGCAACCGCCCCAAGCAGGGACTGAAGCAGCACGGCACCAACGAGCAGGATGGCAAACGCCTTCGGCATTGCCGAAACTATACGCTCAACCGACCGGATTGTTCAACCAACACCGACGAAACAGGCAATCAGCTTGGGATATCAGATACGACCTCCTGATCAATCCGTTGGCCGGTATCGCTCTTCATCGGTACGCGAGATATTCACTCTTACCCCAAGAAATGAACCGTGCCCGGCGACGTCCAGCTTTACACCACAAAAACAAACAAAGCCTTCACTACATAGCCGGCCTCGCCTCTCGTGTGATCTCTTGAGGTGGAGCACAAACAGGGATGATCCTGCCGCAAAAACACCAGCAAAGCGGGTGATGAGACTCGAACTCACGACATTCAGCTTGGGAAGCTGACGCTCTACCAACTGAGCTACACCCGCAGGGGAAAGATCGGTGGTGATCTAAGTGGAGCCGAACGGGATCGAACCGTCAACCTCTGCATTGCGAACGCAGCGCTCTCCCAATTGAGCTACGGCCCCGAAGGGGCTCGGCGGGGGTTGGGTCGCTCCGCCGAGTGGCGGATTGTCGCAATGATCCGCAGGCGGGTCAAGCGGAGGGGAAGCCGATAGAATCGGCGATCCAGTAATGGCGCTGGCGGAGTTTCATGGATGGGCAAGGTCTTGATCGTCGGGGCGGGCGGAGTCGGGCATGTGGTGGCCCACAAGTGTGCGATGGCGGGCTCGCCTTTTGACGAGATCACGCTGGCGTCGCGGACACTGGGGAAGGTTCAGGCGATCGCAGCATCGGTGAAAGAGCGTGTGGGGCGGGAGATCGGGGTGGCGGAGGTGGACGCGGACGACGTGCCGGCGATGACGGCATTGATTGAGGCCGAGCGGCCGGACCTGGTGCTGAATGTCGCGTTGCCTTATCAAGACCTGCCGATCATGGATGCGTGCCTGGCGACGGGGGTGGACTATCTGGATACGGCGAACTACGAGCCGCCGGATGTGGCGAAGTTCGAGTACCACTGGCAATGGGCGTACCGCGAACGGTACGAGCAGGCGGGGATCATGGCGTTGCTGGGCAGCGGGTTTGACCCGGGGGTGACGAACGTGTTCTGTGCCTATGCATTGAAGCACTACTTTGATGAGATCCATCAGGTCGACATCGTTGATTGCAACGGGGGGGACCACGGCCAGGCGTTCGCGACGAACTTCAACCCAGAGATCAACCTGCGGGAGGTCTCGCAGAACGGCCGATACTGGGAGAACGGCCAGTGGGTGGAGACCGAGCCTTTGGAATTCAGCAAGACGTTTGACTTCCCGGGCGTGGGCGAGCGGCGGATGTATTTGCTGTACCACGAGGAGATGGAGAGCCTGTGCCAGCACCTGCCGGGGCTGAAGCGGATCCGGTTCTGGATGACGTTCGGGGAGGCGTACATCAACCACATGATGGTGCTGAAGAACGTAGGGATGCTGCGGGTGGACGAGGTGGAGGTCGAGGGGCAGAAGGTGGTGCCGATGAAGGTGCTGAAGGCGGTGCTGCCCGAGCCGGCGAGCCTGGCGGAGGGGTACACCGGCAAGACGTCGATCGGCTGTGTGATCGAGGGCGTCAAGGATGGGCAACCTGTGCGGAAGTTCATCTACAACATCTGTGATCACGCAGCGACGTTTGAGGAAGTCGGCTCGCAGGCGGTGAGCTACACGACGGGTGTGCCTGCGATGATCGGGGCGAAGCTGGTGATGGAAGGGGCGTGGAAGCGGCCGGGCGTCTGGCACATGGAACAGTTTGATCCGGACCCGTTCATAGAGGCGTTGACGCAGCACGGGTTGCCTTGGCAGGCGGTGGATTTGGAAACGGGAGTCGGGGAGCACTGATCGCTGATCTCGGGTTTCTAATTGCTGAATTCTGAGTGATGATGGAGATTGACTACGATGGCGACTTCGATGACGCGGGTGATTGCGAGCCGGGAGTTGGTTCGTATGCGGGATGGTGAAGAGGTGGTTGTTCGAGTGGAACTGGGGGAGCCGGTTCAGGATGTCGAGACGACCGGCGGAAATGATTGGCGATGTCCTTTTCGGATCGGTGATGGCAAAGTCCGCAACCTTTACGGGGCGGACGCGATGGCGGCGCTGCTATTTGCGGTGCGTTTTATGCTGGATGATGCGGGTGGTTTGCGTGGTGTGGCGTGGTTGGGGAAAGGTGGGTCGGGGCTGCCGAGGGTGGAATGGGAGGAAACGATTGACGGATGAGCTTTGCCATGATGTGGAGGGGTCAGCGCAACCGATCTGCATCGCGGCGGAGGCGTTGGGTGAGGTGCCTTCGCCGGCGTTCGTGGTGGACGAGGCGTTGGTGGAGCGGAACCTGCGGGTGCTGGACCGGGTGCAGCGGGAAAGCGGGGCGGCGGTGGTGCTGGCGTTGAAGGGTTTTGCGATGTGGGAGTTGGCACCGCTGGTCCGGCGGTACCTGCCTGGCACCACAGCCAGCGGGCTGCATGAGGCGAAGCTGGGCAAGGAGAAGTTCGGCGGGGTTGTTCATACCTACGGCCCGGCCTACGCGGACGACGAGATCGACGAATTAATCGGGCTGTCTGACCACCTGAGCTTCAACTCGTTCTCGCAGTGGGAGCGTTTTAAGGGGCGTGTCCTCAGCGCGAACGTTGTGCCGCGGTGCGGCTTGCGGATCAACCCCGAGCACCGTGAAGTGGAGACGGAGCTCTACGACCCTTGTGCGCCGCACTCCCGGCTGGGCGTCACCGCAGCAAACTTTGAGGGGCGTGATCTAGCGGGGATCACCGGCTTACATTTCCACACGCTCTGCGAGCTGAACAGCGATGCGCTGGAGCGAACGCTGGACGCGGTGTACGAGAAGTTCGGGGCGTACATGCCTGGGATGCAGTGGATGAACTTCGGGGGCGGGCATCACATCACGCGGAGCGACTACGACGTGGATCGGCTGATCGGACTGATCCGTCGGCATCGAGAGCGGTACGGGCATGAGGTGATCCTTGAGCCGGGCGAGGCGGTGGGGCTGAACGCGGGGGTGCTGGTCGCGACGGTGCTGGACGTGGTGCACAACGGCATGCCGATCGCGGTGATGGATACATCGGCGACGTGCCACATGCCTGACGTGTTGGAGATGCCGTATCGGCCGGCGGTGGCGCTGGACGATATTGAAGCTCGGTCGGCGGGGGCGACGCCGCACACGTATCGGCTGGGCGGGGCGAGTTGTTTGGCGGGGGATGTGGTCGGCGACTACGCGTTCCATCGAGAGTTACAAGCTGGCGATCGGTTGGTGTTCGGGGATATGGCCCATTACTCGATGGTCAAGACCACGACGTTTAACGGGGTTCGCCTGCCTGCGATTGTGGCTTACGACTCACGGACGGGGGCGCAGCGGGTGGTTCGGCCGGTCGGGGGGTACACGGATTATCGGGACCGGCTGAGTTGATCGGCCGGGATAGAACCCTGGGGGAGGATGCGGCGTAACACCGAGGAGGCCCGGTGGGTGCTGGGCTGCTGTGCGTGTTGAGTGTGCTGCGGTTACATTATGCTTCTGGCCGGGGTTGGGGCGTATGCGGCGCGTTGTTGGCTGAGTTCGGCGAAGCGCAAGGCCGTTGAGTTCGATCAGGCTTACGGGATTGATGGAGTCTGCAGATGGCGAGCAAAAATGAGTGCTGGGGCATTGAGATTGGGTCCCAAGCGATTAAAGCGGTGCGGCTTGGCCGATCGGGCGGGGGCGTGCAGCTGTTGGATTATGAGGTGCTGCCTTTTCCGCAGATCCTGACCACGCCGGACCTGGACGTGGACGAAGCGATTCAGGTCAACCTGCAGAACTTTTTAGCCAAGCACGATCTGCGCAAGTCGCAGGTGGCGGTGTCGGTGCCCGGGCACATGGCGTTTGCCCGGTTCGCGTCGCTGCCGCCGGTGGACCCGAAGAAGCTGCCGCAGATCGTGGCGTATGAAGCCCAGCAGCAGATCCCGTTCCCGATTGAAGAGGTCGAGTGGGATTACCAGGTCTTCCGCGAAGAGGACAACCCGGATGTCAAGGCCGGCATCTTTGCGATCACCAAAGAAAAGGTGGTCCTGTTCCTGAACAACTTCCGCCGACTGGATGCGCGGGTGGACCAGCTGACCTTGTCACCCCTGGCGGTTTACAACGCATACATGTTTGACGAGTCGCTGGGCGAGGACTCGCCGGGCACGGTGTTCATGGACATCGGCACCAAGTGCACGGACGTGATCATCGTCGAGGCGGGTCAGATCTGGATCCGCACCCTGCCGATCGGCGGCAACCAGTTCACCGAGGCGATCGCCAGCCAGTTCAAGATCAGTTTCCCCAAGGCCGAGAAGCTCAAGCGTGAGGCGGCGACAAGCAAGTACGCCCGGCAAATCATGCAGGCGATGAAGTCGGTGTTCACCGACCTCGTGCAAGAAGTGCAGCGGTCGATCGGCTACTACCAGTCGATGAACCGTGATGCGGAGATCACCCGTCTGGTTGGGTTGGGCTCGACGTTTCGTCTGCCCGGGCTGCGTAAGTTCCTGGGTTCTCAACTGGACTTGAAAGTCGAGAAGGTTACCGGCTTCTCGCAGCTCAGCGTGGACGGCCCGCGTCAGGCGGAGTTCGCCGACTCGGCGATGAACCTAGCGACGGCCTATGGCTTGGCGATTCAAGGGCTCGGGCTTGACACCGTCGAAGCGAACCTGCTGCCCGCGAAGCTGCTGAACGAACGCATGTGGAAGTCCAAGCAGCCCTGGTTTGCGGGTGCTGCGGCTTGCCTCGCTGGCGCAGCGGTGCTGGTGGCTGGGCGTCATTTCATGGACAGCAGCGCGAACCAGTCCGGGGTTGACCAGCACAAGGGGCAGGTCACGGCAGTCATCAACGAGGGCACCCGTTACGTTCGGGAGAAAGACGAGGCTTTAGCCCAGAGCAGCGCGCCGTTGATCGAGAACTTCCGCCGCACCCAGGACTACAACAACGTGATGCCATTGTTGCATCAAGATGTGCACTTGGCGCTGGGCGAGGTTGTGGGGACGGGCACGGCATTCGGGCCGACGGACCGCATCTATCTGGAATGGATCGACATGACCTACCACGCTGTGACAGAGCCCGAAGGGGCCACGCCCGACGCGGCGGTAGCGGCGACCGGTTTTGAAGCGCAGTTTGGCACGACCCCGACGCCAACGACGTTCTTCCCCGTGGCCGGCGACCAGGCAGCGCTACCGGTTGAGGAGATGGACCCGGAGATGGCAGAAGCCGTGCCGCCACCTCCCGTGGTAACCGGTGGAGCCGAGGGACCCCGCTTCACCGTGCGAGTCAGTCTTTTTTCGCCGATGGACCGCAGCAGCACGGTCAGCTTGTTGCAGAACAGGATTGTCGCTTGGCTTCAGCGTGAATCGGAAAGCCCTTCCTATGATCGTCCTTACCGCATTCTGATCAATGCCAACGAGGCCATGGTGCACCGGGCACGGGTGGTGAATCCACGTGCCGCGGTCATTCAAAGCCAAGGTGAGGGGGCCGAGGTCGGGTTTCAGAACAGGCAGAATTTGAGTGTTTGGCCCGAACGCCCTGAAGAGAACCACCCGCTGCTTCTGATTGATGAAGGGCAGCGTGTCATTCTGGAGTTTGAGATCGAGCTGTTGCCCCGCTTGGAAACCCGGCAAGGCGACCAGCCCGAATCCGACAATTCGACCCAGACCCCCAGCCGTCCCTCCGCGGCGGCGCATCCCCGCACGTCCGACATGATTGAGGAGGACGCATCGTGAAAACCGTACTCGACTGGATGAAGTCCAATCCGATTACCGTCGCTTCGGGGCTGGTCTCGGTGCTCTCGATCTTGGTGATTCTGTTCTTCGGCTTGGTGATGAACAGCGGGCTTCGCGAAGACATTGTCGCGGAGAGCAAACCTCGCTTGGATAGCGTGACTCGGCTCACGCGGGAGTCGGTGAATGTGCCTTCCTCGGACCCGGATCAGCCGCCGATCACGGTCAGCGGGATTGTGATTACGCCGGCGATCATTCAAGATGTCGGGGGTTTGAACCTGGAGTCCAACAAGCAGTACGCGTATTTCCAGAAATGGTTGCCGCCGATGAACCGCAACGGCCACGCGATTCTGGTCGATGGCGTGTTCCCCAACTGGCAGCAGTTGGCCAAGCCCGAGGACTTCACCTTGGCGTACCTCTACGAGTTGGAGGCGATGCTGGGGCCGCAGCTTGAAGGCCAGCAGAGCGCGATGCCGCGTTTGAACGCTGGGCCGGGCATCGACCCGGAGTTGGTGCAAGAAGAAGTCGCCGCGTTTGTCGAGGCCTACCGTGCCGCAGGCGATCAAACCGGCTCGACGGGCAACTTGTCGCGGTCGGATCAGATGGCGTTGAACGAAGAGATCAATCAGGCTGGCCAGGAGAAGGCTCAGTCGATCTTTAGCGACTATGCCTCGCAATACCATATCTATGCGGACACCCGCGAGATTGAGAGCGCCAGCTACCCGCTGCACGTTCAAGGCTGGGCGTTTGCGAACAACACCAAGCAGCCTTGGCAGCTGTGGGAAGGCCAGCTGGAGTTCTGGATTCAGCAAGACATCCTCCGGGCGATTCAGATCGCCAATGAAGGGTCGGCCAACGTGACGCAATCCCCGATCAAGCGGCTGATTCAGCTGCGCGTCGTCCCGGGTTACGTCGGGCTTCACTCCCAAGCTTTGGCGATGCCCGAATCGATGACCTGGAGCGAATCCACCACGGGGCCTTTGGCGAGCGTGGACACCTCAAGGGCCGTCGGTACGAACAGCGGCCTTTCGCAGACAAACACGAGCAGCCAACAGCAGCCTTACGCGGCCCCGATCACCGGCCTGCTCAGCGACCGGAACGTGCCGGTGCCTGCGAACTTCTACGCCGGGCCCACCGGCCGGGTCTCCAACGCGGTCTACGATGTTCGTCACGTTCGACTCACGCTGATGGTCAGCGGTGCTCGTGGGTTGCCGGCCTTGTTCTCCGCGTTGGCGGATGTGAACACCATGTCGGTGCTCTCGTTCCAGCTGCGGGATATCGACGAGTATGCCGAGCTCCGGCAGGGGTTCTATTACGGCCCCGAAGACGTGGTCGAAGTCGAGTTGGTCATCGAAACCATCTGGTTCCGTAGTTGGATGGAGCCTTACTACCCCAGTATCACCCGCCAATACCTGGGCTTGGACCCGGCGACGGATATCGATGGCAGTGCTGGTGGTGGTTCGCAAGGCTTTGACACAGAATTCTCGGAAGAAAATTTCGAAGACTTCTGATGATTTGCTTCTGCATCGCCCGTGCTTTTGTTGAAACCTACATTCTGAGCGATTGACCATGAAGACCAAGAACGCCAATTTTATCCAAGCCCATGTTGAGAAGCTTGTCTTGGCGGCAGCGTTGCTGCTCGCGTTGTTGTTTACGCTGATTTTTGCGGTTCGCTCGCCGAACAAGGTCGAACTGGAACCCAATCAAGCATTGGCCCCGGGCGAGGTCGAGGCGTTTGTGGCTCAGCGTGCCGTGCAGCTCAAGAGCCGATTGGATCGCAACGAGTCGCTGGGCGATCAGGACCCGCAGTTCGCGGATGGCTTGGAAGTGCCAACTTTCGTTCAGGACTTTGAGGTCCGTCACGTTGCGGCGGACCGTTTTCTGGCAACGTTGCCTTTGTCGTCCTCAGCGCCGGGACCGGACCTGACGCCGCCTGCAGCGCCGCTTTATGCGGTGCCCACCCCTCCGGTCGTGACCGACATGGTGGTGGTGTACAACCAGGGAGTCTTGGGTGGCTATGACGAGTTGGCGATGGACCAGGCCTACAGCGAGCTGATCCAAGCGGAGACCGGCCAACCCCGTGATGTAAGGGGGGTCACCGTCAAGGCCATGTTCAGCATGGAGAGTTGGATTGCCCGGCTGAGCTCGACGCGTTTGCCGTCAGGGACCGTGGCGTTGCCCCCGACCTACCGTCGTCAGGCGGAACGGATCGCTTCGGTCTCGCTGGTTCGACAGGTGCTGGACCCCGCCACGGGGGAATGGGGTGAGGTTGAGCCGGTCGCCTTGCTGCCGGACCAGTTGGGTTACTCGCCATATTTCCCGTTCCCGGATGACGAGATGACTTCCTCGCAGCGTCTTCAGACGGTGAACACCCAGCAGGAGCTGATTCTCCAGCCAAACACACCACTGATGGAGATCGGGGCTTGGCGTTTACCTGATGCGGATGCGCCTCAGTTGACCGAAGCCGATCATGCCGAGGTCCGCGAGTTGCTGGATGACATTGAATCGCTGGATGAGCGGATCGAAACGCTGCTGCCCCGGATTGAGCAGGCGCTGTTGCTGGTCGAACGGGATCGTGGCCGGCAAGGTGGGAATCAGCCGCGTCAGCAGAACAACTTCGGCGGTGGTTTTGGGGAAGAGGACTTCGAGGGCGGCTTTGATGCCGGCCGGGGCAATCGTCAGCCGGCACAGGCGGCTGGCGGAACCGCAGCCGAGCGTCAGCTGGCGCAGTTGCAATCTCAGTTGAATCAACTCTTGCAGGACCGCCAAGCCAAGGTGCAGGAGATCCTGCTGATCGTGCCCGAGTCGATGTTTGATACGCCGGTGACGGATCGCCGTCGGCCCGCAGCAGGTGGCGGCGGATTTAATGGAGAGTTTGATGAAAGCGGTTTCGAAGAGGATTTCGATAGTGGGTTCCAGCCGCGGCAAACGCGTCCGGCCGGCAACACCCCGGCGGCTTTGGCCTCCGGCGAAGTTGAGGTCTGGGCGACCGACCTCACCGCCCAGCCGGGCATGACTTACCGCTACAAGGTCGTGGTGGCGCCGGTGAATCCTCTTTACAACCAGACCCGCGTCAGCTCGGAGCAGCGTGAGCAGTATCAAGGCCGTATGGCATTGGCCCCCAGCGCACTCGAGCTGGACAGCTTGCCCTGGTCCGAGCCGGTCACGATCGATCGCGAGTCGTATTTCTTCCTGATCGACGGCTCCAGCCGGAACGGCACCGCGAACTTTGAGCTCTGGCGCTATTTCAACGGTGAATGGCACAGCGGCCCCTTGGAAGACGTGTCGCCTGGCTCGATGATTGCCGGGTCGGTGCGGACGGAAGTGGACGATCGGCCGATGTCGCTGGGTGTTCAGACCGAGGCCTTGTTGGTTGATGTGGTGCCCGGCCTTGGCGGGCGTCGTAGCTCGGTCGGCGCCCTGTTTGTCGATCCGCAGAGCCAGGCCTTGGTCTCGCGGGACAATGAGCAAGACAGCGCCCACACGGTTCGGACCCGGCTGCGCAACATGACCGAGTTGTTTGGGCCCAACAGCGTGATCTTCAACGATCCGACCGAAGCCCGCCGCGACCCGCGGCTAGGGGGCTGACGCTTCGCTTGGGATTCGTCGACTAATTACTCGGCGGAGTCCGCGGTGAGCTGATCCAGCAGTTGGCGGAAGACGGTTGTGTCGGTGACAACAGGCTCATCAGGCCCCACGCTGGGGTGTTTGGCAGAGTGGAGCAGGCCTTGGGCTTGGGCCAAGGCGGCTTCCAGTTGCCCGATGCTCGCGGCCCATTGCGTCTCCATGGTGGTCAGACGCTGCTCGACGGCTTCCACGCGCTCGGTCAGCCTGAGTTCACTCTCTTGCTGCCAGCTTTGGGCGGTTTCGATCGATTCGGCAAACTCTTGGCGCATCGCTTCACGCAGTTGAGCGTTTTCCTGCCGGACGACATCCAACGCGGACTGGTGCTGCTGCAGTCTGGCGTCGGCGGCTTCCAGGAGCTTGCTGCCCAGTTGGACCCGCTGCTCGGCCTGGGCGTGCAGCTTGCGGAGGGCCAGGGCTTGTTGTTCGGGGGTCAGGCGGGGGAGCGTGGACATGTTGATCTTGTCGGCGAGATCGGGGCCGGGGGGCTAAATTGTGTGGATGCGATTGGATGATCTATTGCTGTTGCTGGATTCGGTGGCACCCGAGCACCTGGCGGAGGGCTGGGATCAGGTCGGCTTGCACGTGGGCGGGCCGGGCTGGGCGGTGGACCGGGCGCTGTTGTGCATCGACTTGACGGACGCGGTGGTGTCGGAAGCGGCTGAGTTGGGGTGCGGGCTGATCGTGGCGTATCACCCGCCGATCTTCGCGCCCTTGAAGCGCTTGACGGAAACCGACTGGACACAGCGGCGCGTGTTGAAGGCGGCCGAGCATGGGATCGCGGTCTACAGCCCGCACACAGCTTTGGACGCGGTGCGGGGCGGGATGAATGATTGGTTGGCGGAAAGCCTGGGCGAGGGGTGGTCGGCACCGATTGAAGCCAAGCGTTTCGGGCGCGATGCGTTCAAGCTGGTGACGTATGTGCCCAAGGACCACGCGGAAGCTGTTCGGCAGGCGATGGCAGAAGGCGGGGCGGGGCAGATCGGCAACTACCGCGAGTGTGCGTTTACGTGGGAAGGCCAAGGCTGCTACCGGCCGATTGAAGGCGCAAACCCGGCGATCGGTGAGGTGGGGAAGCTGGAACGGGTCGCGGAGCTTCGGATCGAGATGCTGTGTGAAGGCCACGTGCTGGGCGAAGCGGTGGCGGCGTTGCGTTCGGCCCACCCCTACGAGGAGCCCGCGATCGACGTGCTGCCGATGTCAGCAGAGCCCGAGGTGGACGCTCGGGCCAATGGGGCGGGTCGGGTGCGGTATCTGGACCAGCCGGTGTCATCTCAGGCCTTGATGGAGCAGGTCAAAGCTCGGTTGGGCTTGTCACAGGTCAAGGTCGGTGGGCTTGAGACGAAGGTCGAGATCGAAGATATCGCGGTGTGCGTGGGATCGGGTGGGAAGCTGTTCGAGGGGGTGGACGCCGACGCCTACGTGACCGGTGAGATGCAGCACCATCAGGTGCTGGACCTGGTGCAGCAGGGGAAGGTGGTGGTGCTGGCGGGGCATACGAACACCGAGCGGCCGTTTTTGCCGGTGTACCGGGACAAACTGACGCTGGCGGCCCCGGGGGTCGCTTGGCGGGTGTCCGAGGCGGATCGGGTGCCGCTGGGGTTGGCCTGAGTGCCGATTTGAGGTGAGCGGCGGGCTGGGTTACAATGCTCGGCTCGCACCGTCGCCCACGGTTGGTCGTGGGCTGCTCCTAAACCCGAGACGGAAGATTACATCATGGCCGAATTTACTCAGTTTGATGCCAAGCCCGAAGTGGACCCGGATTTCAAGCCCGCGCCGGGCTTTAAGTTTGCGGTTCTGTCCAGCAACGGCACCCCCTACATCGACTGGAAGAACAGCGAAAACCTTCGCCGCTTCCTGACGCCCAACGGCAAGGTCCAGGGCCGCAAGAAGACCGGGCTCTCCGCCCGTGAACAGCGGATGGTCGCCCAGGCGATCAAGCGGTCCCGCTACATGGGCCTGCTGCCTTACACGTCGGCGACGCTGTAAGCCCGATTGGCCTTTCAATTTGAAACCTGATGCACCCCGTGTAATGCGGGGTGCATTTGTTTGCGCCCTCGGCCTACAATCGCCCACCGATGCCACTTGACCAGATCTCTATCCGTGACGCCCGGGAGCACAACCTCAAAGGCGTGGACCTTGATATCCCCCACGGCAAGCTCGTGGTGGTCACCGGTCTGTCCGGCAGCGGCAAGAGCTCGCTGTCGCTTGACACGGTGTATGCCGAGGGGCAGCGGAAGTACATGGAGAGCCTGTCGGCTTACGCCCGGCAGTTCCTGGATCAGATGCAGAAGCCGGCGGTCGAGTCGATTGAAGGCCTGCCGCCAACGATCGCGATCGAGCAGCGCTCCGCGTCACACAACCCACGCTCGACGGTCGCGACGACGACGGAGATCTACGACTACCTGCGGCTGCTGTTTGCCCGGGCCGGTTCACCCCGCTGCTGGCACAAGGATGACAAGGGCAGGATCTGCGGGCACGCGATCAGCGCCCAGTCGGCGACGCAGATCGTGGACGAGGTGTTCCACCTGGACGAAGGCGCGAAGCTGATGATCCTCGCGCCGGTGGTCCGGGCCAAGAAGGGGCACCACAAGGAAATCTTTGCGGGGCTGCTGAAGCAGGGCTTCGTGCGGGCACGGGTCGATGGCGAGGTCTTGGACCTGCGGGAGATCACGCAGAAGCCCACCGGCTCGATCTGGACGACCCAGACCCAACGGTACCAACGGCACACGATCGAAGCGGTCGTCGACCGCGTGGTCGTTCGTCATGATGAGCCGGCGGACGGCGAGATCAGCAGTTCGCGCCAGCGCGTGGTGGATTCGGTCGAGCTAGCGCTGAAGAGCGCCGAGGGGCTGGTGATCCTGTCCGTGATGGAGGCGGACAAATCCTGGACGGACACGATGTACAGCGAGAAGTACGCCTGCCCGCTGCACCCGGAGTATTCGTTGCAGGAGCTGGAGCCTCGGCTGTTTTCGTTCAACTCGCCGTTCGGGGCCTGCAGCGCGTGCTCGGGGCTGGGCACGATCCAGGAGTTTGATGCGGACCTGGTGATTGGGGATCCGGGGCTGTCCTTGGAGGAGGGCGCGATCGAAGCGTGGCGGCAGTCGGGGACGATGATGAAGCGGTATTACAACCGGATCCTTCGTCGGTTCTGCAAGGACTTTGAAGTCCGCATGGACACGCCGTTCAAGAAGCTGCCGAAGAAAGTGCAACGCATCTTGCTGCAGGGCACGAACGCGCGCGACGAGAAGGCGTACGGTGCGAGCTTCGAGGGGGTGCTGCCCAACCTGCATCGGCGGTTTGAGTCGACCGACAGCGAATGGGTTAAGCAGAAGCTCGCGGCGTATCTGTCCACGACACCTTGCCCGGCGTGTAACGGGTCACGGCTGAAGGACGCGGCGATGCATGTGTTTTTGGAATGCCCGCCGGGCAAGGATGAGCTGGCGCGGGGCATCGGGCCGAATGTGAGGCGGCTGGGCGACTTCGCTGATCTGGATGAAGAATCCAAACGCCTGCCGAAGCAGACGGCCTGTGTCACGATTGCGGATGTGACGCAGATGACGATCGAGCAGGCGACCCGGTTCTTTGACACGCTGGAGCTGGACGCGGAGAAGACCCAGATCGCGGAGCCGATCTTGAAGGAGATCCGCGCACGGCTGGGGTTTATGCAGTCGGTCGGGCTGAACTACCTGAACCTGAACCGTGCGACCGGCACGCTGTCGGGCGGGGAGGCGCAGCGGATCCGCCTGGCGACGCAGGTCGGCAGCGGGCTGGTGGGGTGTTGTTACGTGCTGGACGAGCCCACGATCGGGCTGCACCAGCGGGACAACCACCGGCTGATTCGAACGCTGCGTCACCTGACGGACATCGGCAACACCGTCATCGTGGTCGAGCACGATGAGGACACGATCCGCGCGGCCGACTGGCTGATCGACATCGGCCCGGGCCCGGGCGTGCACGGCGGGGAAGTGATCGCGTCGGGCACGCCGGCGGAGGTCCAGGCGCATCCGGATTCGTTGACCGCCAAGTACCTGACGGGCGACCTGGAAGTGCCCCTGCCCAAGGCCAGGCGGGAGCTGGACCACGCCAAAGCCCTGACGGTGACGAACGCGACCCAGAACAACCTCAAGGGGATCGATGCGGCGTTCCCGCTGGGCGGCATGGTGCTGGTCACGGGGGTGTCGGGCTCGGGCAAAAGCACGCTGGTGAATCAGGTGCTTTTGAAGGCTGCCAAGAAGAAGCTGCTGGGCTCACGGGTGAAGCCCGGCGAGCACGGCAAACTGCTGAACGCCAAGCACATTGACCGGATCATCGAGGTGGACCAGTCGCCGATCGGCCGAACGCCCCGGTCTAACCCGGCGACGTACACCGGCGTGTTCGATTCGATCCGCAGTCTTTATGCGAAAACCAAGGAGGCGAAGATCCGCGGCTACAAGCCCGGGCGGTTCAGCTTCAATGTCAAAGGCGGCCGATGCGAAGCGTGTCAGGGGCAGGGCACCAAGCGGATCGAGATGCACTTCTTGCCGGATGTGTTTGTGGAGTGCGACACTTGCAAGGGCAAGCGGTACAACCGGGAGACGCTGGAGATCACGTACCGGGGCAAGACGATCGCGGATGTGCTGGACATGACCGTCGAGGAGGCGCTGACGTTCTTCGATGCGTTCCCGGATGTGAAGCGGATGCTGCAGGCGTTGAATGATGTCGGGCTCAGCTACATCACGCTGGGGCAGAACGCCAAGACGCTGTCCGGCGGCGAAGCCCAGCGGGTGAAGCTGGCGACCGAGTTGGGCAAGCGGTCGACCGGGCACACGCTTTATGTGCTGGACGAGCCCACGACCGGGTTGCACTTTGATGATGTGCGGAAGCTGCTGGAGGTGCTGCAGCGGTTGGCGGATCAGGGCAACACGCTGGTGATCATCGAGCACAACCTGGACGTGATCAAGTCGGCGGACTGGGTCTTGGACCTCGGGCCCGAAGGGGGCGATGGCGGCGGGCAGATCGTCGCGCAGGGCACCCCCGAGTCCGTGGCGAAGGTCAAGGCCAGCTACACCGGGCTGTACTTGAAGGACCACCTGAAACCTCGGAAGGCGCCCCGGAAGCGGCCGCGGAAGTCGGCGTCCAAAGCGGCTGCCAAGCCGGCGTTGGCGGGCACGGATTGACCCGACCGTTTGGCGGGAAACCGTCTGATCCGTTAATCTGAGGGTCTTCAGCCAGACCCTCCCCTCACTCCCGGAACCGGAAAGACCCCCATGGCCGACGCCTTTACCTGCACGCTTGTGACCCCTGAAGCCCAGGTGTTTGAAGAGACGGTGACGTCGGTGAACCTGCCGGCCCATGACGGGCAGATTGGGGTGCTGCATGGCCGGGCCCCGATCCTGACCGAGCTCGGCTTTGGGAAGCTGGAACTGACCACCGAGGAGGGCGAAACCCGGGCGTATTTCGTCGGTGGCGGCTTTGCTCAGGTCAAGGACAACGTCTTGACGCTGCTGACGGACGAGGCGTTGCCCGTTGAAGACCTCGAGGCCGAGTCGGCCCAAGCGGCGTTGAACGAGGCGTTGGACGCCCCGGGCAGCACGCTGGTTGAGCGGGCCCGCAAGGACAAGGATGTGGCCCGGGCCCGGGCGATGGTCGGTCTGGCCAGGTAACGCCAGCTTTCAGCAGATATCTTTCGCCGTCGTGATTGAAGCGAACCCCCGGGGCTCGTGGGCGGTATCAGTGGGGTACACTGGCGGCTCAGGGAACGAGCCCCGCACCTGCGTCATGGACCGATGCGACAAACGCTGACCACGCTGTTTCCGAGCATGTTTCACCGCCGGCTACTGATGCTGGCGGCGGTCGCGTTGGTGGCGGGGGGGTTGCTGGGGGCGCAGACGCTTCGGCTGACGACGGGCAGCTCGCACCGTGAGAAGCTGGAGGCGATCGAGGGGATGCTGATTCGCTCCAGCTATGTGCCGACGGTGCGGGGGCGGATTCTGGATCGTCACGGACGCCCCTTGGCGGTGGACGCGGCGGGGTACGACATTGCGGTGGATTTTTCGGTGCTCAGCGGCAAGTGGGCTTACGACTCGGCGTTTGATGCGGCGTTTGACGCCAACCGTGAGCGGTGGATGCTGCTGAGTGAGTCCGAGCGGGATGCGCTGGTGGCGGCGCACCAACGCCGATACGACGAGCAGGTGGAAACGCTGTACGACGACCTGTGCACGATCACGGGGATCGAGCGTCGGGTGCTGGATCGGCGGGTCGCGCGGGTGCGGCAGAAGGTGCAGGCGATGGCCAGCCATCTGTGGGAGCGCTGGCGGCAGGCGAAGATCCGGGAATTGGAGGAGGAGGTGCCGCTGGGGGATGTGGCGGACGACATCGCGCAGGAACGGCAGGCGCACGTGATCCTGTCAAACGTGACGCCCGCCGCGATGGATGAGGTGCGGCTGTCGGTCAGCTTGTCGGGGTATGAAGAGGGCCGGGAAGTCTGGTCGCATGTGCAGATTCGACGGCCTCGGCGTCGGCTGTACCCCAATGAGACGATGACCATCCGGTTGCCTCGCGAGCACCTGCCCGGGCCGTTGCGGGCGGAGGAGCCGGTGGAGATTGAGGTAGAGGGCGTGGGCATGCATATCCTCGGGCAGCTCCGGCCGGCCTACCGGGAAGACATCCTCGAAGACCCGTTCTACGGCCGGGACGAAGACGGCGAACGCCTTATCAACCTGCACGGCCTGATGGACGGCGACGAGGTCGGGCAGTTCGGCGTCGAACGCTGGCTGGATCAGCACCTCCGGGGCTACCGTGGGCACGACCGGCTGCACCTGGATACCGGCGACATCGAGCGTCGGCCCACCCGGCGCGGGCAGGACGGGCAGCTCACCATCGACATCCGGCTGCAGGCGCGCGTGCAGGCGATCATGGACCCGGCGTTTGGCCTGCTTCGGGTACAACCCTGGCACGCGGAAGTCGAGTCCGAGGATGCGCTGGCTCGGCGGGTGGTCGGCGAACCCTTGCACGGCGCGACGGTGGTGCTGGATGTCTCGACCGGCGAGGTGCTGGCGGCGGTGTCAACGCCTTCGATGCCTTTGGCCGCCCTGGTGGATCGGCCTCGGTCGCTGTACGGGGACCACATCAATCGGCCGACGATGAACCGGACGGTGACCGGGTATCGGCCGGGCTCGACGATGAAGCCTTTGTCTTACGCGGTGGGCGTGGCGGAGCGGGCGGTGTCGGTAGACGAGCGCTACAACGACATCGGGTTCTACGACCTGAACAATGACGGCCAATGGCAGCAGGGCGAGCCGCGGGACTGGCTGTACAAGACCTACCTGCAGAGTCGGGGGGAGATCGGCCCGGTCGAGGCGATCAAGTTCTCCAACAACCCTTACTTCTGCCACATCGGGGCGATGGTCGGCTGGAAAAGTCTGACGCGGTGGTACGAGCGGTTCGGGTTGGGCCGGCCAACGGGGGTCGGGCTGATCGAGGAGCGGGGCGGGCAGTTGCCGAACACTTCGCTTTCGGACCGGACGTACGGCTTGCATGACGCGGCGTTGTTGGGGATGGGGCAGGGGCGCGTGGACTGGACACCGATGCAGGCGGCCAATGCGTACGCCGCGCTGGCTCGGGGCGGGCAATGGCTGACGCCGACGCTGGTGAAGGATGAGCACCGGCCTTCGGCGCGCGAGAGCCTTCGGCTGCCGTTAGACCCGCAGAGCATTGACCATATTTTTCAAGGCATGCACGCGGTCGTGAATGATCGGCAGGGGACCGGGCACTACTGGCGTGGGCCCGAGGGCAATGAGGCATTGTTTAACGTCGTCGGGTTGGAGGTGGTGGGCAAGTCCGGGACGGCACAGACCGAGCCGTTGCGTTTGCCGATTGATGAGGATGGCGACGGCTACCCGGACCGGTGGACGGACCCGGTGTTGGGCGGGACGCATTCGTGGTTTGTTGCGGTGGTTCGGCCGGAAGGTGCCGCGGCCTGGACGCATGTGGTGGTGACGATCGTGGAGTACGGCGGCTCGGGGAGTCAGGTGGCGGGCCCGGTGGTGAATCAGATGTTGCACGCGCTTCAGGACGAGGGGTACCTGCCATGAGCGCGTTTAAGGAGCAGGGCAAGCGGCTGTTCGCGCAGCATCCGGGCTGGTATCTGTTGCTGTCCGCAGCTTGCTTGACCTGGGTGGGGGTGAACGCGATCGACACGGTGCGGCCGGCGACGGCGGCGGTGCAGGGGCAGCGCTGGGTGCCGGTGGCGTTGGTGGCGATGGCGATGTGTTTCATCCCCCGGCCGAAGATGATCGGGCTGGCGTCGTACGTGCTGTTCGGCTTGTCGCTGGCGACGCTGGTGTTTCTGCTGGCTCCGGGGGTGCCGCGGAGTCTCGTGCCGATCCGCAATGGGGCTCGGAGTTGGGTGGTGCTGCCGGGTTTCAGCATGCAGCCTTCGGAGCTGGCGAAGATCGCGTTCGTGCTGGCGATGGCGTGGTACCTGCGGTACCGGTCGAGCTACCGGACGATCTGGGGGTTGTTGATCCCGTTTGGGTTGTTGTTCGTGCCTTTGGGTTTGATCCTGAAGCAGCCGGACCTGGGGACGGCGTTGCTGTTCCCGCCGGCGTTGATTGCGATGCTGATCGCGGCGGGGGCGAAGATGCGTCACCTGCTGACGTTGTTTGCGATCGGGTTTTTCGCGGTGGGGTTCAACGTGGCGGTGATCGCGGCGGGGGATAAGGCCCCGGGGTGGATGCATGTGCTCAAGCCGCACCAGGAGGCGCGGGTGCGGGCGATGCTGGACCCGGCGAAGTATAGCCAGAGCGAGGCGTTTCAGCAGCTGACCGCGATGAAGGTGATCGGGGCCGGCGGGCTAACCGGGCAGGGGCGTGAGCGGGCGGCGTTGCTGTTGGAGCACAGCCGGCTGCCCGAGCCGCACAACGACATGATCTTTGCGGTGATCGTGCACCGTTGGGGCGCGGTGGGTGGCGGGGTGGTGGTGCTGTTGTACGTGATGCTGATCACGAGCATGCTGCTGGTGTCCGGGCGATCGAAGGACCCGTTTGCGCGGCTGGCGTGCGTGGGGTTTGCGGGGATGCTGTTTGCGCAGGCGACGATCAACATCGCGATGAACGTGGGGTTGATGCCGATCACGGGGATCACGCTGCCTTTTGTGAGTTACGGCGGGTCAAGTTTGTTGTCGTCATTCATGATGGTGGGGTTGACGCTGAACTTTGCGGTGCGTCGGCCTCAGATCATGGCCCGGCCGAGCTTTGAGTACGGGGCGACGCGGTCGGCGTCGTGAGCCCGGTGGTGGGTGGTTACACTCTGCCGATGAAGACACCGGAATTTGTGCGTGAGGCGTTGGCGGCGCTCGAGCTGGAGCAGAGTGAGGAAGTGCTGGGTCGGCTGGGGGCGTATTTGGGCATGCTGCTGGAGGTGAACCAGCGGATGAACCTGACGGCGGTGCGGGATGAAGACGCCGCCTGGATTCGCCTGATCGTGGATAGCTTGACAGCGTTGCCCGGGATGCCCGAAGCGGGCGGGCGGGTGCTGGATGTGGGTACCGGCGGGGGGTTGCCGGGGTTGCCCTTGGCGATCGCTCGGCCGGACTTGGCGATCACGCTGCTGGAGACCACCGGGAAAAAGTGTGACTTTCTGCGGGAGGTCGTGGCGGCTTTGGAACTGGCGAACGTGACGGTTTTGCAGGGGCGTGCAGAGAATCTGGGGCGGGACCAGGCGCACCGGGCGGGGTACGACGTGGTGATCTCCCGGGCGGTGGGGGCGATGCGGGTGTTGCTGGAGTTCACCATGCCGTTTGCGAAGACCGGGGGTGTCGTGCTGGCGATGAAGGGCCCCCGGATCGAGCAGGAGCTGTCGGAGTCCGGCGATGCGTTGGCGCTCTTGGGGGCGGGCGAGGTGGATATCTACGAGGCGTATCCGGAAGGGTTTGAGAATGATCTGGTGATCGTGCGGATCGAGAAGGCCCATGACACGCCCAAGGACTACCCGCGCGAGCCTGGGATCCCCAAGAAACAGCCGTTGTAGCTTTTGGGTTTGTCCGGCCTAGGATATGGCTATGCGTTACAGCTACGGCGAGTATGACGGCCAGCCATTTCCGAGCCCCGACGACCTGTTCCCGTCGTCGAAGCTTGTGAATTTCATCCTGGAGTACGGCGAGCAGGCGCTGGACGCGATGCAGACGCTGGAAGGCGATGAAGCCGACATGATTCGGCTGATGATTGAGGCCGGGCTGCTGGAAGAGGTCCAGGACGAGGACGGGAACACGAAGCTGCAGATGACGCCTCGGATGCTGAAGGGGATGCAGCATCAGGCGTTGCTGGAGATTTTCCGGGACATGGACAAGTCGGTGAAGGGGTCGCACGAAACCTCGCAGAGCGGGCGGACGACCGAGCGGAGCGAGGGGAACAAGGCATACGAGTTTGGGGACCCGCTTTCGGAGGTGGACCTGGGCGCGACGCTGCGGAACGTGATGCGTCGGCAGGTGAGCGAAGACGGCAAGGCGGTGCTGCCGCTGCAGATTCAGATGGATGACTTTGAGGTTCACCAGACCGAAGCAAGGGCGGACTGTGCGACAGTGCTGTTGATGGACCTGTCCGGTTCGATGATGCGGTACGGGCGATTCTTGC
The DNA here is from genome assembly GCA_965230305.1 of Phycisphaeraceae bacterium. Taxonomy (GTDB): domain Bacteria; phylum Planctomycetota; class Phycisphaerae; order Phycisphaerales; family Phycisphaeraceae. The sequence goes on from OZ245998.1 coordinate 2,774,888, forward strand.
AGGCCAAGCGGGTGGCGATGGGCCTGAAGGCGATGATCGAGCAGCGGTTCCCGCAGGACACGCTGGAGTATGTCGGGTTCTACTCGTTGGCGGAGCCGATGCGGGAGCAGGATGTGCCGCTGGTGATGCCCAAGCCGGTGACGATCCGGGACTGGGAGGTGAAGCTACGGGTGCCGGTGCAGCAGGCGCGGGAGAACATGGAGCGGATGCCGCTTCACTTCACAAACCTGCAGATGGGGCTTCGTGAGGCCCGGCGGATCCTGGCGAAGCGCGGGGCGTCGAACAAACAGATTTTCATCATCACCGACGGCCAGCCGACCGCGCACGTGCAGACCAGCCCGGACACCGGTGAAGAGATGTTGTATCTGCTTTACCCGCCGACGGAGGAGACCTCGACGATTACGCTGCAGGAGGCGGTCAAGTGTCAGCAACAGGGGATCCGGATCGCGAGCTTCGCGCTGATCGAGGACTACTGGGGCATGGACTGGGTCGGCTTCATCGACCAGCTCACGCGCCTGACGCGGGGCACGGCGTTTTACAACACCGGGGAAGACCTGGCGTCGACCGTGATCGAGAGCTATTTGTCCGGCCGAAAGACCCGGAAATTCACGGGCTAAAGCCTGGCACACGCAAGACGTTTGGGCATGCTACCCTGCCCAAATGCCTGAACGCACTCTTATCGCTGACTTGGACCTCAACGGCGCGTACGTCAACGCCCCGTTTTCGATCACCAACTGCCAGATGGGTCAGACCAAGGCTGGCAAGCCGTTTCTGAAGGGGCTGCTGGGCGACAAGTCCGGCCGATGCCCGATGCGGATGTGGAACACCAGCGAGGAGATTTACAACGCGCTGCCGACCGACGGGTTTGTCTGGGTGGAAGGCAATACGCAGCCTTACCAGGGCGAGCTGCAGTTGATCGTGAACGCGATCACGCCCTACGAGCCGACCGACCGTGAGTTGGCGGAGCTATTGCCCGCCACGAAAGAGAACGTGAACGCGATGTTCGGCGAGGTGATGCAGTTGCTGCAGTCGCTGGAGCACCCGGCGGTCAAGGCGTTGGCGGACCGGTATCTCGAAGACGGCGAACTGATGGACAAGTTCTGCCAGGCCCCCGCTGCGCAGGCGCTGCACCACGCGTACCTCGGCGGCCTGCTGGAACACACCCGCAACATGATGCGGCTGGCGGACACCGTCTGCCCGCTGTACCCGCAGCTGTCGCGCGACATTGTGCTGTTTGGCGTGTTCCTGCATGACCTGGGCAAGTGCTTCGAGTTGCAGTGGCGGAGCGGGTTTGGCTACTCGACGGACGGGCAGTTGATCGGGCACATCGTCCGCGGCGCAGTGCTTCTGGAGGAGAAGGCCAAGCTGTGTGCCGAACAGGAAGAGCCGGTGACGATCCCCGAGCCGATCCTGTTGAGCCTGCAGCACATCGTCTTGTCGCACCACGGGCAGCCCGAGTATGGGGCCGCCAAGCTGCCCTCGACGCCCGAGGCGATTCTGGTGCACTACCTGGACAACATCGACGCGAAGATGAACATCGCGATTGCCGAGTGCCGGGACGGGCAGGACGGCGACGCGCTCGGCGGCGAGTTCACGCAGAAGATTTGGGCGCTGGACACCCGGCTGTACCGGCCGAACCCCACGGCATAACGGCCGGGCTTAAGCGTCGACCGACTCGTTCTGGATGACTTCAAGGAAGGTCTCGCCGTAGCGTTCGAGCTTGGCGGCACCGATGCCGTGGACATGGGCCATGTCGTTGAGCGTGCCGGGGCGTGCTTTGGCCAGTTCAATCAGCGTGCGGTCCGGGAACACCACGTAGGCGGGGACGTTCTGGTCTTTGGCCAACTCGGCGCGCTTGGCGCGGAAGCGATCGAACAACTCGCGGTCGGCGGGGTCGTCCAGCAGCACCTGGACGTTGGGGCGGCTACCTCGCTCGGCTTTGCGTGGCTTGCGGTCGATCCGGAGTTGCAGCGAAGTTTCGCCACGCAGCAGCGGGACGCTGGTGGGGGTGAACATCAGGCTGCCGTGCTGTGAGTCGACGTGGAGCAGATTCTGCGCGATGAGTTGCCGGAGGATGGACATCCACTGGGTCTTGGTGTGTTCGCTGCCGACGCCGAAGGTGGGCAGTTGGTCGTGGCCGTTCTGTTGGATGCGTGCATCGTCTTTGCCGACGAGCACATCCGCGACGTAGCCCGCGCCGTAGCGTTGACCGGTGCGGTAGACACAGGACAGGGCTTTTTGCGCCGCTTCGGTGCCGTCGAAGGTCTCCGGCGGGTTCAGGCAGATGTCGCAGTTGCCGCAGGGTTTGTCCGCCTGGCTGTTGTCGCCGAAGTACCGCAGCAGGATGTTGCGTCGGCAGGTCGTGGCCTCGCAATACGTCAGCAGCGCGTTGAGCTTCTGGTACTCGATACGCTTCTGCTGTTCTGGGGCATCGGACTGATCGATCCAACCGCGGAGGGTTACGGCGTCCTGCAGGCCGTAGGTCAGGAAGGCCTCGCTGGGCAAGCCATCGCGTCCGGCCCGGCCGGTCTCCTGGTAGTAGGCCTCGACCGACTTGGGCAGGTCCAGGTGGCAGACGAAGCGGACGTCGGGCTTGTCGATACCCATGCCGAAGGCGATGGTGGCGACGATGATCTGGTTGTCGAGTTGAAGGAAGTCGTGCTGGACGCGTTCGCGTTGCTCGGGGGGCATGCCGGCGTGGTAGGCCTGGGCAGGGAAGCCGTTCTGGGTGAGGAATTCGGCGGTCTCTTCGGTCTTCTTGCGGGTCATCCGGTAGACGATGCCGGACTCGCCGCCGGAACGGGACTGGATGAAACGCAGTAGCTGCTGATTGGGGGACTGCTTGGGGACGACGGTGTAGCGGATGTTCGGGCGGTCGAAGCCGGAGACGAAGACGCGGGCGTCATCGAGGTCGAGCTGCTGGATGATGTCTTCGCGTGTGGGCTCGTCGGCGGTCGCGGTGAGGGCGATCCGGGGGATGCCCGGGAAGCGGCTGTGCAGAGTGTTGAGCTGTTGGTACTCGGGGCGGAAATCGTGGCCCCATTGCGAGACGCAGTGGGCTTCGTCGATCGCGAACAAGCTGAGGTTAGCCTTGGCCAGGAGGTCGAGCGTGCGGGGGTTGAGCAGGCGTTCGGGGGAAAGGTACAAGAGGTCTAGCCGGCCGTCGATCAGGTCGTGTTCGATGCCCGGGAGTTCGCGGGGGTCGAGCCCCGAGTGCAGGGCTTGGGCTTTGACCCCGTTTTGCTTGAGCGCTGCGACCTGGTCCTGCATCAGCGCGATCAGCGGCGAGACGACCACCGCGGTGCCGGGCCGGAGCAACGCGGGGACCTGGTAGCACAGGCTTTTGCCCCCGCCGGTGGGCATAAGGACCAGCGCATCGCCGCCTTGGGCGAGGTGATCAATGATGTCAGCCTGTGGCCCGCGGAAGTCGTGGTAACCCCAAACGTCGTGGAGGATTTCCAATGCGGTGGGCATACAAGGAGTTTAGCGGCAACGGGACGAAGTGCTTGCATCAAGTCTAAAGAGGATTGGCCGGCTGGCGGTAAAATTTGGGGTTGTTACGTCATAATGGTGGAGACGACTCATGGCTACAACTGCACGGACCTGGCTGAACGGCATGACCCTCGCGGGCTGGCTGGCACGAGCCTTGGGGGGCTTGTTGATCCTTCTGTTTGGCGTGTTCTACGGGGCCCACCTTCTAGGTGGCAGTTCCCCGCCTTGGACGCTCCAGTCGGGGGCGCTGCTGCTGGCGGTCGTCGGCCTGGGGGTGGCCTGGCGGTGGGAACTGGCTGGCGGCGTGACCGTTTTGCTGGGGGTCGTGGCGTTCTATGCGCTGAACTACCTCGACAGCGGCCGACTGCCGGGCGGGTGGGTGTTCCCGGCGGTGCTGATAGCAGGCGTGTTGTTCTTGGGGCTCGCGACAGTGAAGCTTAAAAAGCGTGCCGACAGTCACTGAGCTTGACCCGGTCGTTCTCGACGGGCACCCCTTCGGAAGCAAGGAGCTTGCGTTTGTTTTCCAGGCCGCTGGCAAAGCCGGTGATGTGGCCGCAGCTGCCGACAACGCGGTGGCAGGGGACGTCCGGGGCGTAGGGGTTGTTGTGCATTGCCATGCCGACGGCGCGGGCGCCGTTGGGGTTGTCCAAGGCGTGGGCGATGTCGCCATAGGTCACGACCTTGCCCTTGGGGATGCGGGTGGTCATGGCCCAGACTTTCTGTGAGAAGGTCATGCCCTTGACCAGCTTGCCGGCGAGGATTTGCGCTTTGTGATCCATTCTCGGATTTTACCTCAACCGTAAGCTCAAGCGAGGTCTTCGTAGGCCTGGGTGAGCAGGGCTTCGGTCTCGTCCCAGCCGATGCAGGCGTCGGTCACGGACACGCCGTAGGCCATGTCGTCGGCGATCTTCTGGTTGCCCTCGTGGAGGTTGGACTCGATCATCGCGCCGATGATGGCGGAGGTGGGGGTGTCGGCCTGATCGGCGTCCCGACCGGCGGCGATCTGCTGGATGAGGTCACGGAGGACGATGCCCTGGCGTTCGTGCTTCTTGCCGGAGTTCGCGTGGGAGCAGTCGACCATAAGCAGCGGCGTCAGGCCGGCGTCCTTGAGGCGGTCGGCGGCGGCGGTGACTTCGGCCAGGCCGTAGTTCGTGCCGTCGGACCCGCCCCGGAGGATCAGGTGGGTGTCGGGGTTGCCGGTGGTGGTGATCACGGCGGTGTCGCCGTGGTCGTTGATCCCCAGGAAGTTGTGCGGGGCTGCGGCCGACTTCATGGCATCGATCGCGACCTGGAGGTTGCCGTCGGTCGAGTTCTTGAAGCCCACCGGTGCGGACAGGCCTGAGGCCATCTGCCGGTGGGTCTGGCTTTCGGTGGTCCGGGCGCCGATCGCCGCCCAGGAGATCAGGTCGCCGATGTACTGGGGTGTGAACGGCTCGAGGACTTCGGTGGCGGTGGGCACGCCCAAAGCGTTGATGTCCAAGAGCAGCTTGCGGGCCATGCGGAGGCCCTTATCCATGTGGAACGAGCCGTTGAGGTCCGGGTCGTTGATCAGACCCTTCCAGCCGGTCGTGGTGCGGGGCTTCTCGAAGTAGACCCGCATGACCAGTTCGAGGCGATCGCTGACTTGTTGGCGGAGCTGACTGAACCGCTCGGCGTATTCCAGCGCCGAATCAGGGGCATGCACCGAGCACGGGCCGCAGACCACCAGCAGGCGCGGGTCGTTGCCGTTGAGGATGTCCACGATGGTTTGCCGGCCTTGCAGCACGGTCTGGTAGGCCGCATCTGAAGCGGGCAGATCGTGCAGGAGGTCTTGTGGCGAGACCAGCGGACGGGCGTCCAACACGCGGGTGTTGGAGACGTTCTGGGCCAGTTCGTTGGAAGCGGGGCGGGCGGGGGTCTGGGAAGCGTTCACGGCAGGCCTTTCGTATGCCTGATCGGGCGGGCAAAGATCGACAATTGTAGCGGATTTTGCCGTGAAGCCTTGTGTTTTGATTCGGTTGGATTCAGGCCGCCGCGTACTGCTGGCGGAGGCTGCGGACGCCCCGGAGCAGGTCGCCGGCGGTTTTGCAGTGGCTCAGTTTCGGGTTTTTGGGCCGAAGGAACGCCGCGGTGAGGCGGTTCAGGGAAGTCGTGAGGGGGTCTTCGGGGTCCACCAAGACGAGGTGCCGGAGGTCCGGGCTGTGGTCCGGGCGGGCAATCTGCAGGGCCAGATAGAAGGTATCCACATGCGGATCGGACTGGCCCAGAACATTGGTTAGCGCTTCGTTGGTGATCTGGCCGGTGTGCGCCAGACGCTGGAGTGTGCGTTGGACACGGCTGGTCTTGAGGAACTCGGCGATCAGCTTGTGGGAGGAAGCCGAGAGTTTCTCGTTGATGCCAGCGGCACAGCCAAAGTCCACGAACGCGACACCTTGCTCGCCGACCACGATGTTGTCCAGTCGGAGGTCCTGGTGGATGACGCCGGCGTGATGGTGCAACGCATCAAGCAGCTCGGCGGCTTGTTCCGCGAACTCGAGCTGGTCCAGCGGGTGTGCGGCTGGCGTGATCCAGGGCATGTCGATCCGGGACACGCGCTGCTGCGCGTCGTAATCCAGGCTGTCGATCTGTGGCACCCGGTCACGCAGGTGTTCGGGCAGGCGTTGTTGCAACTGTTCCAGGATGCGGGCTTCGCGCGTCAGGAACGCCGGCAGAATCTGGTGGTGCAGGTAGGCGGCGCGGTAACGGAGGTCTTCTTCGCTGAGGTCGGGGAATTGGGCTTTGAGTCGGACGTAGAGCTGGCTGCAGTCGGGCAGCCGCTTGCGGACGACGTACTGCCCCGGGCGGGTTGTGCAGGGGTGCAGGTGGACATCGTAGGTGTACCGGCTGGTCGGGTGGAGCGGCGGCGAGTGGTAGGTTTTCCGGGCCACGAAGTATGTGCCGCGCGGTGTGATCCCCGGGATCCGAAGCCCCATGGTGTTCAAGGAGAAGTCAGTGGGGATGCGTTCCACATGGAAGCCCTGCTCTCGCGTGAACGCTTCTGAAAGTGTGCTGGCTTCGTGATGATCCGAAGCCAGGATCACGATCCGCCCGCCCCAGCGTAGATGGGCAAAAGCCTCTTCGGGGGTGGGGGGGGCTTGTGCGGGGCTTGCACCGGCAAACAGAAGGTTCAACGGTGCGGGCTCGTTGGACTCGGGGTTCTGCAGGTCCATCCAGTAGGCCCACGGGCCCTGCCGAAGCTCTCGACAGAAACGCTGGTGGGGCAACGCCTGAAGCAGGCGAGCCTCGTGAGACGGGTAGGCTTGGTTCGTCTTGCGTGGTCGGACGAGCATTGGCATGGGTGGATCTTTCCCAAGGGGGCGAGCGGGCCGGAGGCACGCAGGGATGGACGAGATATCGGTCCATGCACTTGCGAAGGCAACGTCCGATTACACGCATCGCTGCAAGGGGTATTGCCGCATGCGGCATCAGCATCACAACCCGTATGACCGGACCCCGAGACGCATTGGCTAACGACTAGGCTGCGATGTAGGCGTGGACGAGTGTCTCAGGCAGCTCAAAGTTGAACTCGCTGACCGACTGCTCGTCTGCCTCCGCTACATACAAATCGTCATCGCACTTTCGGAGGTCGATCGTCGGCTGGGACGGCTCGCCGTTCGGGTCGTCATCCGGGTGCAAGGGCTGCACCAAAGGCCGGCAAGGCTCAAGCGGATGGTGGTCCACCACAGCGGCTTCCCGGCCGTCAGAAAGCCCCACGATGGTCCCGGGCGAGTATGGCGGTGTCACCGCAATCAAGGCACGCACTGCGTGAGCGTCAAACCCCGGCAACAACTCGGGCGAAACCATTTCAGACAAGGCCTGGACGGTGGGTCGTTCAGCGGAGTCGGTCGGATGACGCAGGTGGTCAAACGTATCAGCCACCGCGACGATCCGCGGAAACACGTGCATCTTGTGGGGGTCGAAATGGGTGGCGCTGCCGTCGAGATAGCCGTTCCCATCCAACCGAAGATGATGCTGCAGCGCGATGATCGCGGCCGTGGGCGAGATGTTGCCGCGGACCATCTGGTAGCCGTGGAGCGTGTGATCCCGCCAGGCCGGGTCGGTGTCATCCCCAGTGGCGTGGTAGTGCTCACGGACGGTCTCGTCGACCTGCGTGATGCCGATGTCATGCAGCATGGCACCCAACCCGAGGGTCACGACGTCCGCAGTCCGGTCGGGGTGTCCGTGTTTGCGAGAACGTGCGATGTAGACCCCAAGCTTCAGGCCTAAGAGGGCGGACAGGTAGGCCACGTTGGTGGCGTGGCGGAGCATGCCCGAGTCGGAGGCAGACAGGTCGCCCAGGAAGATGGCAGAGTCGGGGTTGTTGAACAACGCATCTGCGAGTTGGTTAACCGTGTCGGTGTACGTGCTGTAATCCAGCTTGGCGGTCGACTTCTGCTGCATCGCTTCCATGGCATCGGAGACGTTGTCGATCAACTCGCTTTGCGCCTGGAGATTCTCCTTGCTGATGAACTGCTCAACCGATTTCATGGAGGGGTAGTCCACCCAGACCGAGCCGATGCCCATCTCGAGCATCCGTTCGATCAGGTCGGCTTCAAGCTCATAGCCCGCACGCAACATGACCTGACGCTGGTTGTCCGGGTGATAGACCGGCAGGGCCAACGCCATGCCTGGGGCGGCGCGTTGTAGGTTGACTCGTAGCATGTTGGCCATCTAGGGGCACGGGTACACAAGAGGAATCGGTTGTTTAACGGAGCGGCTTCCGTGAACGGGTTTGAAGCCGGGTGTGCCCGTGCGCCTGCGTGTTATCGGCCGACTGGGCTGCGGGATATGCGGACGGTAGGGGTTGTGCGGATCGACGAGTGTATGCCTTCAGCGTTCGGGTTGGCTGGTCGATACAGGGAGCACACGTCCTTGCGTGTTTGGAACCGGATCCGTCGAGAGACCAGGGAAAACCGATGCCCGAAAGCCCCCCCCAACCGGCAGCAGCTCCACGCGCGCCCGCTCGTTTCAAGAACGAGGCGGCGAAGGTATGGGCTGCTGTGGTCGCGTTCCAGGTGCTGATGATTGCCGCCGCTGCGTGGGTGGTGCACCAGATGGGCATGGACCTCATGCTCGCGGTCTTGCATAGTGGCGCGGTGATGCTGTTTGTCGTCGGGGCGCAGGTCTGGTGGAAGAACCGGACCCGGGGCGAGCTGGCTATTGGCGACGCGATGCGGTCGTATGAACAGGGTGAGTCCGACCTGCATGCACTACAGGTGGCTTCACGCTGGGGGCAGGCGGCCAGCGGGCATAACCGGCTGCTTCGTGAGCTGCAGAGCTTGCGGGAGATTGATGTGCTCGATCAGGTACATCGGGCCTGGGGCACCAGCAGCGAGACGGAGTCCGCGCATGACCGGGTGCTCGACACCCTGTCGCAGGGCATTCTGGTGCTGGATGAAACGTCGCTGGTCATCCGGGCTAACGGGGCAGCGGGACGCCTGCTGCAACAGTCGGTGGACGCCATGGTCGGGGTGATGGTGTCGGAATTGGTGCCGGATCAAGCGATCGGTGAAGCGATTGAGAAAGTCGCACAGGGCCTGTCCCTGCGGACATTCACGCAGATATGGAACGATGAAAAGCCCGACGCGGCGACCGTGCTCCGGTTTGTGGCTCGCCCGATGTCCGGCGGAGCACGGGGGGCGGTGATCATGGTCGATGATGTCACTCAGCAAGTGCTTGCCGAGCAATCGCGTCACACCTTCATCGCGCAAGCCACCCATGAGCTGCGCACGCCGTTGACCAATGTCGGGCTGTACCTGGAACGTTTGATTGAGATCGGCGAGGCCGACCCGTCGGAGCGTGAGAAGTGTCTGAACGTGATGAACGAAGAGGTCACGCGCCTGGGCCGTGTGGTGCAAGAAGTGCTTTCGGTCTCGGAGATGGAAGCCGGCGCGATGGCGATGGGCCGGGATGACGTCCGCGTGGACGCGTTGCTGCGTTCGCTGAAGTCGGACTTTACGCCGCAGGCGCAAGCCAAATCGATTGAGATGGTTTTTGATCTGCCGCCGAAGATGCCGGTGCTGCAGGGCGACCGCGAGAAGATTGGTGTGGCGCTGCAGAACCTGGTCGGCAACGCATTGAAGTACACGCCGCAAGGCGGGCGGGTTGATGTGATCGCCCGGGCCGACGGTCAGACGATCGAGGTCACGGTGCGTGACACGGGGATCGGGATCGCGGAACAAGACCAGGAGCGGGTGTTTGAGAAGTTCAGCCGGGCAGAGGATGCGCGGGTCGCGACGATCACCGGCAGCGGCTTGGGCTTGGCCTTGGCACGTGAAGTAGCACGTCGGCATGGCGGGGACATCACTCTCCAATCGGTGCTGGACGAAGGCAGCACTTTCACGCTGATGCTGCCCGCTCCCGCAGAAGCGGTTTAACAGGAACGAACGATGCGCATTGACGCCCAGCAACACGGTGCGGTGAAGGTACTTCGGCCGGACGGCCCGGTCTGCGGAGAAGATGCGGACCTGCTGGCCTCCTCGTTGGCCGAGCACGTGCGCACCTCCAGAGGTCGCGTGGTGCTGGACGCCGAGGAAATCGCGTTTGCGGACAGCGTGGGCTTAGAGGTGCTGTCGGACACCGCGTTGAGCCTGCGTGAAACCGGGCAGGCGTTGAAGATTGCCGGGGCCAATGTCACCCTGCGCACGGTCTTTGAGCTGACCGAGCTGGATCACTTGTTTGAGTACTTTGAAGATGTGACCAGTGCTGCCAGGAGTTTCTTGTGAATCAAGGCAGCTCTCCTCCACGGATTGGTGACCTGCTCATCGGTCAGGGGCTCCTGACCGAGAAGGAGCTGCGGCATGCGCTGAGTCAGCAGAAGCTGACCGGGAAGAAGCTCGGGGAAGTTCTGGTCGAGCTTGGCGTGGTGAGTGCGGATGCCTTGTTGCACGCGCTGGCTAGTTCGTTGGGGGTCAAAGCGGTGACGCTTCGTCACGGCCTGATCGACCCGCAGTGCTTGTCGCTGATCGGGGCTGAGGAAGCCAAGCGGCTGCAGGTGCTGCCGCTGTTTAAGGTGCATGACACGCTGACGGTGGCGATGGCGGAGCCGCAGTCGTTGCCGACGATCGACCGGTTAGAGCAGTTGACGCATCTGAGGGTTCGGCCGGTGCTGGCCTTCACGAGCCAGATCGAAAGCTTTATCCAGCAGTACGAAGGCGAAGAGGTCGACGTCGATGCGTTCTTGACCTCGTTGGTCGAGTCCGACATTGAGGTCGTTGATAAGGTTAGCGCGGACGAAGAACCCGAGCATGACCTGGGCAAGCTTGTTGAAGGCAGCCCGATCATCAACCTGGTGAATGTGGCGTTGTTGCAGGCGGTGAAGGATGGCGCCAGCGACATTCACATCGAGCCGGATAAACGGGGGACTCGGATCCGGTACCGGATTGATGGTGTGCTGCGTGACCTGATGAAGCCGCCGGCGGGGATGCACTCGGCGATCGCGTCGCGTGTGAAGGTGATCGGGAAGATGGATATTGCTGAGAAGCGTTTGCCGCAGGAAGGGCGTGTACGCCTGGTGGCGGAAGGCCGGGAGGTCGACCTGCGCGTCTCAAGCATCCCCACGCTCCTGGGCGAGAAGCTCGTGGTGCGTGTGCTGGACAAGAAGAACCTGAGTGTGCGGATGGAAGACCTGGGCTTCACCGAGGGTGGCCTGGATACATTCTGTCGGATGCTCAAGCAGCCCCACGGCTTGGTGCTGGTTACGGGGCCGACCGGCAGCGGTAAAACCACCACGCTGTACTCGGCGTTGGACCTGCTGCGTAGCCCGGAACTCAACATCGTCACGGTCGAAGACCCTGTCGAGTATCAACTGGACCTGATCAATCAGATTCAGGTGAATGACGCGGTAGGGATGTCATTCGCGCGGGCGCTGCGTTCGATCCTGCGGCAAGACCCGGACGTCATCATGATCGGGGAGATCCGGGATGACGAAACCGCCAAGGTGGCGCTCCAGGCGGCATTGACCGGGCACCTGGTCTTAGCGACGTTGCACACGAACGATGCGCCGGGGGCGGTGACCCGGTTGCTGGACATGGGCGTCGAGCCTTACTTGTTGTCCGGGGCGTTGAATGGTGTCTTGGCGCAGCGTTTGGCGCGGACGGTCTGCCGACACTGCGTGACGAAGTACTACCCGGATGAGATTGTCTTGGAAGACGCGGGGCTTGGCGGGATCACCGGCCGGGCCTTTGAGAAGGGGCTGGGCTGCTCGCGCTGTCACAACTCGGGGATGCTCGGCCGGACGGGGGTGTACGAGGTGATGGAGGTGGACAGTCAGCTGCGCCGGTTGGTCCACCGCGGGGCCGCGACGCATGAGATCCGCAAGGCGTGGCAGCAATCGGGCGGCAGGACGCTGCACGAAGAGGGTGTGCGGATGGCGATGAACGGCCAGATATCGTTGGAAGAAGCGTTGCGTGTGACACGGAACGATGAGGTTGCGTCCGATGGTGACATGGAATCCGGTGAACTGATTCGGAGGATGTCGGCATGACGTCGGGCCTGCTTCGAACCACGAGCATGGAGCCGCCCTCGACCGCCAGCGTGGCGGCGGCGCTGGAGCTTCCCCGCATCAAACGGTGGGGGCGTCTGCGGCAGCACATGCTGATTGCGCGTCAGCTGGGGGTGCTGGTCAAAGCGGGCACACCCTTGTCCGATGCGCTGGCCGGCCTGGAACGCCAGATGGATGAGCCGGTTTGGAAGCAGGCGATCGGCCGGGTGCGTGAATCGGTGGAGTCCGGTCGGCCGTTGTCGGAAGCGATGTCGGATCACCCGACATTCTTCGGTTCGGTTATCTGCAGCCTGGTCCGAACCGGCGAGCAGACCGGCGAACTGCCTGAAGTGTTGGACCGTATCGCAGAGCTCGCGCGAACGGACCTGAAAGTCCGGGGCGGGGTGGTTGGTGCGTTGGCATATCCCGCGATCTTGTTCGCTGTGGTGACGATGGCTGTGCTTATGGTGTTGGTGTTTGTGGTCCCTCGTTTTGCGGGGATGTTTGACACGCTGGGCGTACCCTTGCCGCCGACGACGCAGTTGGTGTTGTTCATGAGCGAAGTGGTGCGCTCGTACTGGTGGGCGCTGCTGCTCACGCTTGGTGGCTCGGCGGCGGGTGTGTACTTCTGGGCGCGGGGTGAGGCGGGGCGTTGGCGTGTGGATGCTTGGATCATCGGTTTGCCGGTGATCGGCAAGATCAGCAGGAGCATCATCACTGGGCGGATGATTCGGCTGCTCGGCACGTTGATCAGCAGTCACGTGTCGGTCCTCGAGGTGCTGGAACTGGTTCGGGATTCAACCGGGCACCGGCACTACCGACGTCTGTTGGAGCGCTCGGCGGATGCGGTGGAACGAGGCGAGGCCATGAGTCAGGCGTTTGATGATCAATCGTTGATCGAGCCTTCGGTGTACGAAGCCTTGAAAAGCGGTGAAGCCAGTGGGCGAATCTCGCAGTCGTTGACGACGTTGGCGGATTTCATGGAAGAAGAAAACGACATCACGATCCGCTCGCTGACCAAGGTGCTGGAGCCGGTGATCTTGGTGGTGCTGGGCGGCATGATCGGGCTGCTGGCGATCAGTATGTTCTTGCCGCTGTTTGACCTGACGGCGATGACCGGAGGTGAAGGATGATGCTTCGCGATCACAGTGCGATCGGCGTGCGCATTGGTCGGCGTTGGGTGTCGGCGGCTCAGCTTGTCCGAACCCAGAGCGGGCTCAAGCTCACGGCGGCAGTTGAGTTTGAAAGAGCAGATACACAACACCCGTTTGACGCGCAGGATGCGCAGCGGCTGGCGGCCGTCTTGCGTCGGTCGGGTTTCGTGGGGCAGCGTGTGGTGCTTGCGGCGCCTTCGGATGACCTGGTCACCTTGCTGATGGATCAGCCTCGCGACCGGCCATTAGACCGGCAGGTGATTCAGAATGAACTCGAGCAGTCGCACAGCTTGCCTCACGAGACGACGGCGATGGCGTGTTGGGTAGTCGAGTCGGCTGAGATGGCGGGCCAGGAGACCCGACGGAAGGTGCCGGTGGTGGCTCAGGCCTGCCCGCATGAAGCGGTGATGCATGCCATGTCGTGCTTTGATGGCACCGGTTTGTTTGTGGAAGCGATCGATACCGAAAGCTGGGCGTTGTCTCGACTGTCGGATACGCCCGGGCTCATGGCTTGGCTGAAGGTGGATGCACCGGGGGCGGAGTTGATGGTGAGCCTGGATGGCAAAGTGTTCTATCAACGGGCGCTGACGGAAACTTCGCTCGAGCCTGTCTATGAGGCGTTGAATCGGCAGGGTGTCGATGCGGCGGGGCAAGCGGTCATGCTGGACCGTTTGGGATTGGGCCCGGGGGCACCCCGTGTATTGCGTGAAGCGTTGTCGGGGTACGTGGAGACGGTGGCGGGCGGTGTTCGCTCGGTGCTGGGCTACGTGTCGCGTCGGTTGGCTCAATCGGAAGTCGCGGGGCTAACGGTGGTCGGCGATCTTACTGCGGTGCCGGGGCTGGCCGAAGCGCTGCATGTTGAACTCGACATGCCTGCGGCTTCACTCAAGGCGATTGAGGGCTGGAGGACGCCGGGCGATGAAGGCTCTTGCCGGATGGCCTTTGCCATGGGGCTCGCGCTGCATGACAAGAAGGAGGCGGCATGAACGGGCTCAACCTAATCCCCGAATCCATCATGCTTCGTCGGCATCGCGGGCGTCTGATTCGTCGGTGGAAGCTGGGCGGCGCGGCGTATGCGGCGCTGTTGTTTTTGGGGGCGTCCTTGGTTGCGTTGATGATTGAGGAGGAGACACCGAAGGCTTACTCTGCGGATAACCACCTGGCGGAGTGGGAACAGCGTATGGGGGATGCTCGGCAAACGGTGAACGAACTGCGTAGCCGACGCGATGAGCTGGCGGTGCTGGAGCATCGACCGGATTGGGCGGGGCTGCTTTCGGAGATTAGCTCGGCCGGGGGCGAAGACGTGGTGTTGCGCGAGCTCATCCTGACGCAGGTATCGGGTCAGGCGATGAACGAACCGCCGGGGATGCTTGAACTCGCTGGCGTTGGTCGATCGCAAGGTGTGGTGTCTTCGCTGGCGCTTTCGTTGGAGTCCATGCCGGTATTTGAAACGGTGGTGATCACCGAAACACGCCTCGAACCGTTTCTGCAGGGGCAGGCGGTCGGGTTCCGGTTCCGTTGCACGTTGGCGATCGGAGAAGACGAATGAACAGCATCGGCAAAGACGCATTGATTCATGGCGTGGGCGTGGCCGTCTGTCTGGGGTTGGCGGTGCTGGCTTGGGTGTCGCTGATCCAGCCGGCGGAAGTGTCTCGCGCGGCGGCCGAAGCCGCGCGTCTGGATGCAACGCAGCAGGCACAGGACATCGCGGGGGCCAAGCAACGCCTGCAGGATCTTCTGGAGACGCAGCGTGATTTGGCGGGCGCGGAGGCCAACGTGATCGGCCGAATCGATTCATCGGCAAGCTTGAATGCGACGGTGGCGGGTTTAACGCTGCTGTCTGAGGAGGTCGGGCTGGAGGTCCGGCAGGTCACGCCTCGTGAGCCCGTCGCGTTGGGTTTCTTGATGGGTGTTCCGATTCACTTGTCTTTGCAGGGCAGTTTCCCTTCTGCGGTTCGCCTGCTCTCAAAGCTGCACGCTGAGCATTTGGCGGTCGGGGTCTCTGGCTTGCAGTTCACACGGCGTGGTTTGAATGGCGAAGTCGAGATTACACTGACGCTGGTGTGGTACTACCAAGCGTAAGTGTTTGTGCGGGTGGTATCGGTCTTGCCGAATAACAAGGTGGTGAGGATGAGAGGTTCGGCTGCGACATGATTCCATGCATTTTGTGTTGCATCTTGCGGCATTGAATCTGTCCCTTGGCAGATGAGCAGGATGACCACACAACGGAAAGTTTATGTCGGCGTGCTGGGGCTGGCCCTCGCGGCGCTGGTGCTGGACCGGGCATTGCTCGGAGGCGGCGGGTCGCCACAGAGCGCCGCGGCGTCCAGTGCCTTGTCGGATTCAGTTGCTCCGTCGACAACAAATGCCGTTGTCGTACCCGCTTCTGTGGTGGAGGCTGCTGGGAATGTGGAGTTCAACACGGCGTGGCGTCAGCTTTCTATCCGTGTGAACGCGTTGGCGGTCGCCGATGTCACGCATGACGCATTTCGGCCGGGTGACAGCTGGATCAGCGAAGCGGAAACCGCCCCAGCAGCGCTGCCTGCGGAACAGTTTGCCCAAACCCATCGGCTTGATGCGGTCATGATGGCCGATGACGTGTTAGGTCAGGGGTATGCACTAGTCGATGGTGCGCCGATTCAGGTTGGTGGAATCCTGGAAGGTTTTGAGTTGATCGAGGTCGGCAGCAACTGGGCCCGTTTTGAAGCGTCGGGGTATGTGGTGGAGCTTCGGGTGCCCGCCGCCCGATAACGCAAGCCGCTTGGGGCACACTGATGATCTTGCTGCGTTGCCGCCGATTCAATTTTGGGCGTCTGATTCTTTGTTGTTTGGCTGAAGGTTCTCAAGTTGAGTCTCACTTGGGACGATCAACGCATTGAGCAAAGGCTCCATGTGGAGCTGAGAAAGAACGTGGAGCGATCCGGCGCTCTTATTGAACCAGGAGTATCGACCATGCAGCGTCGCCGAGCCTTCAGTCTTGTAGAACTCGTGATAGTAGTAGTGATTGTTGGGATACTTGCCGCGATCGCGATCCCACGGTTCAGCCGTGGTGCCGCTGGTGCCAGTGAGAATGCCTTGGTTGGCAATCTGGCGGTGCTCCGCAACGCGATTGAGTTGTATGCCGCGGAACACGACGGCGACTTCCCCACGCAGGCGAACTTTGTCAATCAGCTGACCCAGTTCACCGACGCCTCGGGAGCCCATAGCTCCAGCAAGACCGCGACGCATGTGTATGGGCCGTATCTCCGTGAGGTGCCCGAGCTCCCGACCGGCACACACAAGGGATCGACCGGTGTGGCGGCGACCTCCGGCCAGCCGTCGGCTGAGAACTCGACCGACGGCATCGGTTGGCTCTACGACCAGAGCACCGGTCAGATATGGGCGAACTCCGCAGATTTCCTGACTGAATAATCCGCTTCTCTGACTGAGGAGCCGCATCCCCTGACGCGATGACTCGTCGACGCACCAAACCCGCACCCAATCAACGCCGACCCCACTCCGGGTCGGCGTTGTTGCGTTCTTCTCAGACGGGGTTCTCTCTGGTGGAGCTGGTGCTTGTGCTGAGCATCATCGCAACGTTCGCGGCCATTGCGTTGCCACGGTACAGCCAGGCGATGGTCAATTACCGGGTCGACCTTGCTGCGGCCCGGGTGCAGGCGGACCTTGAGTTGGCCCGGCGGCATGCCATGGCAACGGAGCAGCCGGTCACTGTCGTTTTTGACGCTCAAGCAAGCACTATCGCGTCGGCACAGCTGGCCGGGCTGGACGATGAGGCACAGGCCTGGTTGACCGATCTGTCCAAGGCGCCGTACGAGGTGACGATCGTCTCGGCCTCCTTTGATTCTCAGAGCGAAGTGACGTTTGACGCGTTTGGCGTCCCGGACAACGGCGGGGTGGTGACCGTCCAAGCGGGTAGCGTCGCCATGCAGGTCAAGGTGGATGGGGTGAACGGGGAGGTGCGTCGATGATCCGCGGGCACGCCTCTGCTTTAACGTTGGTCGAAATGGTGTTGGCGCTTGCGATCAGTTCGCTGCTGGCGTTGGCGATGATGTCCTCCGTGCTGGCGGTATCCCGGGCGCTGCCGAGCGAGGATGACCCCTTCGTCAAAGTGACCGGAGCGACCGCGGGGCTGACGAGGATGATGCAGGATGTGCGTGAATCGGTGCACATCACCGAGTACACGAGCACCGCAATCACCTTTACCGTTGCTGACCGAAACAGCGACGGGCACCCGGAAACGATCCGCTACGCCTGGTCCGGCGTGGTCGGCGACCCGTTGACGCGGCAACTGAACGGCGGAACAGCAGACCCCGTGATTTCGAGTGTGTCGAGCTTCGGTTTGTCATTGAGTCAGGTGACGTTGCAGGACACTTATCCGGGCGCGTTGACGCAAGGCAGTGAAGTTGAACTGTCCCGTTGGGATGGTGTCGGGGCACCGGCAGACTGCACGATCCAGAACAATAAATGGGCCGGCCAGCTTCTGGCTCCCACCCTTCCGGCTGACGCGACAGGGTGGACCATTTCGCGTGTCTTGTTGTCGGCCAAGCAATCCAACGGGGTGGCCACGGGTCAGCTTCAGGTCCAGCTACGCCCGGCGGACAGCGACCTGCTGCCTGACGCAACGGTCTATGAAGAGCAGGTGATCGAAGAGACGTCCCTGCTAACGAGTTATGCGTGGCAGACCGCGACGTTCTCAAGTCATGACATGATCAATCCGAACACGTCGGTCTGCGTCGTCGTCGCGTGCTCAAGCGGCGGTAAGCACGGGGACCTGCAAGCCGATACCAACGCGTCGATGGCGAATTTCCTAGAGACAACCAATGGCGGGTCGGCCTGGTCGCGCAACACCGAAACGACAGCCTTGCGGCATGTGGTGTATGGCCACGTCTGGTCCACCGGGCCCGATCAAGCGGTGACACGAACGTATGGGACAGCTTTAGAGGTCACGATCACGCCAGAGGGTCAGGGCGTGACCCCAATCGCGGCGCGGGTCGGCCTGCCGAATCAGCCGGAGATTCTGGAGCGGGTCTGGGAATCGGATTTCCTGGCCGATCCGACACAGATTGACTTTCAGGCGGATGGGGTGTGGGACTGGCAGCCGGGGTTTGAGTCCACCAGTTTTGATGCTGGACAACTGAGTCAAGGCGTCTGGACGCCCACGCAGTCGCTGCGAACAAGCCCCGATGCCCCACTCACCGGCGTGACCACGATTGATGCACGGATGAAGGCAACGACCGCGGAGCAGCCGGGCGCGTTGATCAATGTCTTTGGGGATTGGTCTGGCAACGTTGCCTGCCGATTCCGTGTCTGGGTCGAGTTGGATACCAGCGGCGATCAGGACCTGGTCGTTCGTCGATACGCAGCAGGGGACACCTACGAAGATGTGCTCACAGAACGGCTGACGACGGATGATTTCGTTAACGTCCGTGTGATCCTGGACGCCACGGCAGACACGTTGGCGGTGTTTGTCGATGGCCGTCACCTGCAGACATTCAGCTATTCGCGGTACACACAGTCCGGCGGGATTCAGGGCGTGAACTTCCGCGAGGGCACGGGCGCCGGTGCGTTTGACCACGTGATGGTCCGTCTGTCGGGGGGTGGCACATGAGTCGGCGGCCAACGGGCTTTAGTCTGGTGGAGATGGTCTTTGCGTCGGTGATCGTCGGCGGCTTGTTCGCTGCGGCATTGGCGACGGTCGGGGCTTCGCGCACCGCCGGCTTCAAGCAGGTTGAGTCTGAACGCGGCAGGGTCTACGCGCTGGGCCTGCTGGAGCGGATGATGCTGGCGGACTATGAGGATCCGCAAGACGGTTCGGGAGCGTTGGGCTTGGAGTCCGGGGAATCGTTGGCGGTCTTGGGGGATGCGGACGACCTGGATGATTTTGATGGCTGGTCCGGCTCGCCGCAGGACGATTTAGGACGGGCCCTTGCCGGTGCCGAGGGGCTGACGTTGAGGGTGACGGTGGAATGGGTGACGTTGGACAACCCAACCGAGGCAAGCAGCAGCGAAACCGGCTTGAAGCGGGTGACGGTGACGGCTTCGGTTGATCAGCGCGTGATCAGTACGGTCTCGGCCTTACGGGCCCGCGACTGGCAAGACGGGGCGGACCGGACGGGGGTGCTGCGATGAGACGCTGTGAGTTTGGTGGCATCTATGTACTGGTCCTGGCGACCTCGGTTTTGGTGAGTTTGATCGGCACCGCGGCGTTGCTTGGGCAAAGGGTTCAGCGCCGTCAAACGGCCACCGTGGACGATGCCGCGATGGCAGAACGCGTGTCGTTGTCGGCGATGCAGTTGGTCCTGGCTCGATTGAACCAGGACAGCGCGTGGCGAACCAATCACGCCAACAACACGTGGTCTGCCCGTGAATCGCTGTTAGAGGGGTCATTCCGTTACAAGCTTCGCGGCGGTGATGTCGGTGCGACGGACCCGGACCGCACGCTGCCGGTGACGCTGGTGGTCGAAGCGCAGGTGGGGGTCGCGCAGCGAACCCTGCGGGTCTTGCTCCGGCCGGCGGTTTGGGGAACGGGGGCAGCCAACCTGATCAGTAACGGTGGGTTTGAGTCCGGCACGGACGGGTTCTTTTCGTCCGGCGCTGGGGTCAGTGTCATCCTCACGACCGAAACCACAGACCCACCCGAGGGGGCCGCCTATCTGCGGGTCACGGATCATGTTTCGGTCTTGCCCTATGGCCCTAGGCAAGATGTATCCGCATGGTTAGAAAACGGCAGGGCGTATGAGATACGGGTCACGGTTCGTTCCGACAGCCCGCAAACGTTGAAGATTGGCTTTGACCCATCTATCACGGGCGCGCAGCGATACCAGACTTTTGATGCCGTCGTGGGCACGGCTTGGACAACGGTCTCCGGGGAGGTCACGCCGACTTGGTCCGGCAATCTGTCCTATGCGCGATTTGCGATCTACAACTCGGGTTCCACCGTCAACTACGACATCGACGACGTGGTGATCTGCCCGGTCGACTGCTATCAGTTGTCGCCCGTGGCCGGCACGTTTTCACGGGGAGACGGCGAGTTTCAGTTGGCGGGCACCGGTGCCCGTGCGACGCATTTTGTCGATCCGGATCTTTGAGTCCCGCGAATCCTGCTGGGAACCCCGTGTGCTGCCGGCGTTGGTCCGGTGTTTTATTTGGCACAAGCGGTACAGGCGGACGGCGGGACGGGGCAGGGGGCGGATGCTGTGATTGAAACGCTGGGGACAACCGATGTTAACTCGGTGGATAACGAATCAGGTTGGGGGTTTCTAAGGACGAACCAAGCCATGAGTCAGCCAGATCAGAATTCGATGCGGGTGTTGTTGGCCGATGACGAGTTGGCCATCACGTACATCCTTCGGACGAAGCTGGAGTCGGTGGGTTTCGAGGTCACCATTTGCGAGAGCGGATCGGAGGCGTTGCAGTCTGCGTTGGCGGACGCGCCCGACATCGTGGTGACGGACTATCAGATGCCGGAGATGGACGGGTTTGCGATGGCGCAGGCGCTGTTTGAGAACGTGAAGACCACAAGCATCCCGGTAATCATGATCACCGCCCGCGGCCATCGGATCACGTCGGAAGACCTGGCGACGACGAACATCAAGCATTTGATTCCCAAGCCGTTCAGCGCCCAAGAAGTGTTGCGGCTTGTCTGTGAGCTATTGAACCAAGACGGATTTACGTGTTCGGAGGCGCGAGCCGCATGAATCAGCCAGGTGCCAGGGTTTGGGGGCCGCCGGAAGGTTTTCTGGCACGATGTGAAGCGTTGGGCATGCCCGCGTGGGTGTGTGATACGCAGGGGGAAGTTACGTCGTCACCCGCTGCGGATGTCTGGGGGGCGGTCTTGGCAGGGGCATCGGCGCAGACGGCGGCTGCTCAGGCCGCTGCCTGTTTGATGGCCGACCCGTCGAACGAATGGATCGACGCTTTCGAAGGTGCGTCTTGGGTGCTGGTCCGCGCGGGTGGTTCGTGGTCCAAGGCAGGCATGGTGGTCACGCTGCTGGGCGGTCGCGATGCGATGCGCCAATGCCCCTGGGGTGAGCTGGATAGCTTTGTGCTTGAGCAGTTCCCCGAGCAGACGCAGGATCCTGCAGGCGTGGCCCGGATTCTGAACTGGGCGATGAACGACCTGAGCGTCGCGCGCCAGAATGAGCAAGCGGCAGGCGAACTCACGACACGGCTGATGCAGGCGTTTGAAGAGACGCAACTGCTGTATCGCTTGGCGCGCGAAGTGGTTCAGGACCATTCGCCGGACACCGTGCTGCAGAGCCTGTGCAAGAGCCTGTTTGACGTGCTGCCTTTTGGTTGGGTCTCGATGCATTTCAGTGCGTTGTCGCCGATCGAGGAGCTGTCGGGGAAGCAGGCGGTCTTTGGCGACTCGCCGATGGAACGCGCGGGCGTGCGCGCGGGGGTGTCTGCGTTGCAGCAGAGCGACTACCTCGATCGCGGCTTGATGCTTTTGGACCCCGAGTGCGACGCGCTGGCTGCGGCGGTCGGCAGCGAGGTGGTGGCTTGCCCGTTGCTGCATGAACACAAAATCGTCGGCCTTGTCCTGGCGGGCGCCAAGCAAGGCACCGACCCGGATGTCAGTAGTTTCGAGACCCAGTTCCTCGAAGCCTCCGCTGAATTCATCACGCTGTATCACGACAACCTGATCCGGCAACGCCAGCAACGCGACCTCTTCATCGGGATGGTTCGTGCGCTGTCGGCGTCCATCGATGCGAAAGACCCCTACACCCGTGGCCACTCGGATCGGGTGGCTGCATTAGGCGCTATGCTGGCCCGGCAGATCGGGTTGGACGAAGAGGTTGTCCGCCGCGTACATCTGGCGGGGGTGCTGCATGATGTCGGCAAGATCGGGATCCCTGAAGCGGTCCTGTGCAAGCCCGGTCGACTGAACGACGCCGAGTACGAAACGATTCAGCAGCACCCGGTGATCGGCTACCAGATTCTGCAAGACATTCCGGGGCTGGATGACATCATGGACGGGGTGCTGTACCACCACGAACGCTGGGACGGCCGGGGCTATCCCGAACGCAAGGCGGGCACCGATATCCCGTTGTTCGGGCGGCTGCTAGCCCTGGCGGATGTGTTTGATGCCATGTCGTCTGCCCGCTCGTACCGGCAGGCGCTGGCACGGGAAGATGTGCTGAAGCACATCGAGAACCAGGCGGGGATTCACTTTGATCCCGAACTGGTTGGCCCGTTCTTGGCGTTGGATTTCACGGCTTACGACCAGATGCTTGAAGACAAGCGTGGCCAGGTGTGGGTCGCCGCCTGACGGGGTTAAGCTAGTCGGTCGCTGGCGACGTGGTAGTGAGGGTCTTCGGAGATGTTGGCTTCAACGAGGTCGCCGGCTTTGCCGAGCAGTTGTTGGCATTCCTCGCTGAGGTGGGTCAGGTGGACCCGCTTGCCCAGCGAGCGGTACTTCTCGGTCAAGGCGTTGATCGCTTCGAGGCCGGATTGGTCGTAGACGCGGGTGAAGTAGAAGTCGATCACGACATCTTCGGGGTCTTCGTCGGGGGTGAACAGGCTGCGGAAGGATTCGGTCGATGCGAAGAACAGCGGGCCGTGGAGCTGATAGATCTTGCTGCCGTGCTCGTTGTACTTGCTGTCGGCGAACAGGTGGGTGGACTTCTTCCATGCGAAGATCAGGGCTGAGCCGATGACGCCGAGGATGACCGCCGAGGCGAGGTCGTGCATGATGACGGTGTAGGCGGCCACGAAGATCATGATCAGGACGTCGGAAGTGGGGACCTTGCGCCAGGTCTTGAGGGTGGTCCACTCAAAGGTGCCGATGACGACCATGAACATGACGCCGACGAGCGCCGCCATGGGGATCATCTCGATCCACGGTGCGAGCAGCAGGACGAACAGCAGCAGGAACACCGCCGCGACGATCCCCGAGAGCCGGCCGAGCCCGCCGGAGCGGACGTTGATGAGGGATTGGCCGATCATCGCGCAGCCGCCCATGCCGCCGAAGACGCCGCAGAGGATGTTCGCGGTGCCTTGGCCGAGGCATTCGCGGTTGCCGCGCCCTCGGGTTTCGGTCATCTCGTCGATCAGGCTGAGCGTCATCAGCGACTCGATCAGGCCGACGCCGGCGAGCACCAGGCTGAAGGGCAGGATGATCCACAGTGTCTGCATGGTGAACGGTGGGATCAGGTCGGTGTAACGGCTGTCCAAGAAGAATGGCGTGGGGAGACCGGCCTGCATCGTGACGTTGTCGGCGTTCACGGCACCCACCGCGGCGACACGGGCGTCTTCGGGCAGGTGGGCGATGGCGTGCTCGAGGTCGTGCTTGTTCAACGCGGCGGCGGATTGCGGCAGGTCGTCGGGCACGCCCGGGCCGGTGAGGTTCGATGCGGTTAGCGCGGCTTGGGCGTCCTCGGCACGCTGTTTGGCGTCGTCCCGCGCCAGGGTGGTGACTGCGGCGGCACGCTGGCCGTCGACAAGCATGTCCTTGACCGTGGCAACCGGGCGTTGGTCGCCGTCGCTGACGGCGTTGATGCCCAGGGCCAGCAGCGAGACCAGCACAATCGCCGCGAGCGAGGCGGGCACCGCTTTCGTGAGCTTGGGCAGGCCCCAGATGATGGCCATGGTCAGGGCGACCAGGCCGAGCATCAGCGCGAGTTGTGGGCCGGCCAGGAAGTGCGAGACGCCGTCCGCGCTGAGGGTTTTGAAGCTGTTGATCTGGGCCATGCCGATGACGATCGCCAGACCGTTGACGAAGCCGAGCATAACGGGGTGGGGCACCATGCGGATGAGCTTGCCCAGGCGGAGCAGGCCGACAGCACACTGCAGCAGGCCGCAGAGGATGACGGCGGGAAAGAGGTAGGCGATGCCGTGGGTCGCGACGAGGGCGACGACGACGACGGCCATGGCGCCGGTGGCCCCGGAGATCATCCCCGGCCGGCCGCCGAGGACTGCGGTGATCAGGCCCATGAAGAACGCCGAGTACAGCCCGATGATCGGATCGACGCCGGCGACAAAGGCAAAGGCCACGGCTTCAGGGACCAGCGCGAGCGCGACCGTCAAGCCGGACAGAACATCGGCCTTGGGGTTGGGCGTCAGCCAGGCGAAGCGGCGGGCGGCGACAGAGTCAGCGTTGGCGTCGGACGACGCGGCGGGTAGGGTGGTCATGATGCGGGGGGGATTGGGGAGCGGGTTGCTGGAGGGGCAGCAGTCTAGCTTATGTCCAAACAGAGTGCGGCCGGCGTGATTGGGCCAAGGAGGGGCGGGTTTCTATAGTGCGGTCATGGTCAAGCTTTACGAGGATTTGGCGTTTCTGTGGCCGGTGCTGTCTCCCCCGGCGGATTACGCGCCCGAGGCGTCGCTGGTGCTGTCGTACATGCTGGAGCATCTGCCGGCCCGGGAAACGGGGGCGAAGTGGTCGGTGCTGGAGCTGGGGGCCGGGGGTGGGCACACGCTTTTCCATCTGGGCGGAGCCTGCGAGTGCGTGGCGGTGGACCTGTCGGATGCGATGTTGGCCCAGTGCCGGGTGTTGAACCCGGAGGTGCATACGATCGAAGGAGACATGCGGACGCTGGATCTGTTCCAGGCGTTTGACGCGGTGCTGCTGCATGACGCAGCGGATTACTTGCGGACGGAAGACGATGCGCGTGCAGCGATCGCGACGGCGGCCAAGCATCTGGACCCCGGCGGGTTGTTCGTGCTGATGCCTACCTACGTGACGGAGTCTTTCGAGGACGGCGAGTCGGCTGAGGATGCCAACCAAACCGATGACCTTTCAGTGCGGTATCAAAGCACCGTCCAGCGGACCGGTGAGCAGGCGTTTGCCTTGACGATGTCGATTGCTTGGGACGGCCCGGCGGGAGAAGGCCAAGCTGAAGACGTTCACGAGTGTGGTTTATTTGGCCGCGAAGATTGGCGGGCGTGGCTGCTGGACGGGGGGTTTGAAGTCAGTATGGACGAGCCGGAGGACGGGCCGGGCGTGGTGTTCGTCGGCGTGCGTCAGTGAGGGTTAGTAGGCGCGCTGGATCGAGGTGTGGGGATAGAAGAAGTGGAGGATAGCCTCGCCGGTGTGTCCGGCCTGGCTCATTGCTTGGGCGGACCATTGGCACAAGCCCACGCCGTGCCCGAAGCCTCGGCCTTGGAACGTGACGGATTGGCCGGTGACGTTGATCTGCACAAAGGTTGACTTCAGGCGGTTCTGTCGAGTGATATCCGGCACCGCGGGGTGGGTGTAATTGCAAGCGAGCCGGAAGTCCGACGCACGGATGGCGTACGCGCCGCCGCGCGCGTCGTGCAGCGTGAACTGAATGGGATAGCCCACCGAATTCGTCTGAGCGACTTCGATCTGGCGGAGTTGCTGCAGGCCCGCGACGGGGTGCTCCCGGCCTCGGCCCCAGGCGGCGATGCGGTGTGACAGGTGGTTTGTGTTTCGGCTGAGCGTCCAGCTGTAGCTGGTGGACTGCCGGGACCAGTTGCCATGCACCTTGCCGGTTAACGGCGGGTACGCCGGGAAGTCGTCAAAGGTTGTGTGGGCATCGGCCCCGACGCCAGCGGAGGTGGAGGAGTAGAAGCAGGGGACAACATGACGGTCGAAGACGACCACCATGCCGCGGGTGGATTGCACGGCCTGCAGGGCGGTGGGGTTGGAGGCCCGGCCGCCGTAGACTTGGCTGGCGGTGGTGGACTCCAGATCAAAGTGCCGGCGGGCGTTTTTCTTCATCTCCCAGAAGGCGTAGGAACGCGCGGCGATGCATTGCGCTCGGTAGGCCTCCAGGCCCCATTGTGGGTAAAGCTCGTGCTCAATCACGCCGGCGAGGTAGGTTTCCATCGGCACATGGTTGATCGCATCGACTCGCCCGGCGGGGCTGCCGTTGCCATCGGAGCGCCAGTGGATGACGAGCTCGTGCGGATATTGGCGATCGCCAAGCTGAAGCACCTCGCCTGGGTCGGCACGGGCGATCAGGTGCGGCAAGTCCCAGCGGACGGTTCGGCGTTGCCCGTCAGTGATCGTGAAGCCTTGGGCAGAATGACTGATGGTGATCGGTGCGGCGTAACGGTGGGCCTGGACGGTCTCGGCGAATTCCGGCGGGGGGGCGAGGATGATGTGTGAGCCGTTGGGATTGCCCAGGGTGAGGGCGTTGCTGGCGGCCTGGACCCGGACCCGGATACGGGGCTCGCCGTTGATGCTGGCCAACGCCGGTCCCGGGTGCTCGTTGATTTGAGCGGGGCGGGGGGCAGCGCGTGGCGTTTCACGCTGGGGCAGGGCGCGCGGGGTGTCGATCCGCTGGGCGTGATGCTGGCAGGCGACACACGACAGGATGCCGACGCCCGCAAGCGTGAGCAGCAGCAGGCAGAGCGATAGCCGCAGAGCCTGAAGCCGATCGCTGGGCCAGCGCAGCCGGTGCTGACGTTGGAACGTTTGCTCGGCGTCTGGAGTCGGTACGTTTTCGGGGTGGGTCATCCGTGATCCCATCAGGTCCAAGTGATGCGATCAGTATACGGATGGTGTCGTCGGCGGGTTCAGAAGGCGAAGTGCTCGGCCGAGTCGTTGGCGGTGAAATGGCCGGTGGACTCGTCGTAGTACCAGGCGCTGCTGCCGACCGCACCATTGGAGACGTCCGTGCCGGAGGTGAATGGGTTGGCGGGGAGCTCGTGCAGGTAGGGGCCGAACGGGTAGCCAGCGGTGTCGACCGCGGCGGTGTTGCCGGTGACGTCGCTGGCGGTGGTCATCTGGGCTTCAAAGCTGGCCAGCGAGGGGAAGCTGCCGCCGTGCTGAGCCTGGTAGATCTCGATCTGCTGGCGGACGCGGTGGATGGTCATTTTCAGGGAGCTCTCGCGGGACTCTTCGGTCGCGGAGCTGAACTGAGGCAGGGTGATCGCGGCGAGGATGCCGAGGATGACCACGACAATCAGGATCTCGACGAGTGTGAAAGCGTGGTGACGTGGGCGGTGCATATTGGGCTCCGTGCCTCGCGGGATTGATGCCTGCCGCGGTATGCGGCGGATCGGCGCGTAATAGGCTCATCGGCGAGACGACCGGAGGGTTCAACAGGGAATCTTGTTCTGTGCGGGAAAGTCTGTATCGGCGAGAAGCTTTGCCGATTGTGCGGGCTGCGGTCTTATCGGGGGGCCCGGCGACGCATGAACGAGCTGTCCGGGGTGGCCCGGAACGCACGGGGGATGAACGGGAAAGTGTCCGTCAGCACGTAGTAATAGGTGCCTTGGGGGAACTCGTGGGTGATGCCGAATCGGCCGTTGCACTCGTCCAAGTCACCCGAGCCCGGGACGAATTCATAGTCCTGCACAAACGTGCCGTCGTAGCGTCCGCCGGGGCCTTGCTGGCCGGCGGGGCGGTGGCCCTGCTTTAGCTGATAGCTGGGGCGTAGTGTGATCAGTTCGGTCTCGGGGTCGTTGGGGTCCGCGTAGCCAAAGCTGGCGTAGATCGGGTAGCCATCGGCGGCAAACCCGACGTGGATCATGCCCGGCTGGGTTTGCTGCTGCCGCAGGTTCTCGATCAACCCGGTGGGTAGGCCGTGGTAGTGGTAGGCACCGCTGGGCTGGACGTGGGCGTGGTGATGGTCCAGGCCGAGGTTGATGTGGCCGGACAGGGCTTCGTATTGCCAGATGCCGTCGGTCACCGGGCGGCGGGCTCGGCGGGTCGAGTCGGGGTCCCAGAATTCCGCGGCACCGGGGTCGAAGGGGACACCGTTGATCGCGACGCCAAAGGGCATGAACGCAAGAGCGAGCGGGGACTCGCGGGCCTCGGGGGCCGCGGGCATTCGGTAGCGGTAGTCCTGGGCGGTGATGGTGTGCGGGTTGCCCCGCTTGGGGAATTGGCCGGTGGTATGGTCCGGCAAGCCGTTGCTCAAGACGTAGCGGTAGCTGTCACGGACCACGATCTCTACCCGCGGCTCCGGCAGCGGCTCGGCGTCATGGGCCTGCCGGTGCGGCGGGTGGCGGTGGTCGGGCTGGGCCCAGGCGGGGGCCACCAGCAGGCATGCGATCAGCAGGGCGTTGTATTTCATGGCAGAACAACGACTCCGCAGCGGGTTTAATGCATTTTGAGTTTAGATGCGATCTGGCAATTAGCTCGTGCTTGAGATTTGCAAAGGCGCCTCTTCGTAGGGCTGAACAACGACGTAGCCTTCGCCTTCCCACTGCATCTGCAGCGATTCGCCCGACGTTCGGCCGACGAATGTTTTCAGCGATACGTCACGTTTAAGCTTGGGCTTCAGGTTCGCGGACCAAAGCACCGTGGCGTTGGGATCGGTGTAGACCGGGTTGTCGGGCGTGACCCGGAGCGTCATCGGGTCGTAGTGGGTCGTGAACGCGATATGCCCGGTGCCCTCGATCAAAGCGTTAAACAGCCCGCCAGAGACAAAGCCCGAAGCGCCTCCGACCAACTTGATGTCGTATTGGAGCTGGGGTTCAAAGGCCAGGATGTCATTGGCGTTGAGCACCACCGACTGGTTCTCGAGCTTGATGATCGTGATCTTCTTGCCTTCATCCGCGAGATAGACCTGCCCCCTGCCTTCCGCGCGGGTGAGCTTGGTGCCTTCGCCGGAGACCGCTTTTTTCAGCAGGTTGCCGACCCCCCGGCTGAGGATGCCTTCCCGGGTGTACTTCACCTCGCCGCGGTAGGCGACCATGACGCCGGTCTTGATCCACATCATGCCGTCGAGGTTCAGTTCGAGCAGGCGTTCGGTTTCAAGCTCGAAGAGCCCCTGCCCGCGGTCTTGCTGTGCGGTGGCGTCGAGGAACTCCTGGATGGTGTAGCGCTGGTCTTGATCAGACATGTCATGGCCCCTTGATCGAAATCGAACGGTTCAGTCAAACGAGCCGCAGTGTATCCGAGCGATCGTCGGGCTGGGGATACTGGCGATTGACCTCGACGCTGGTCGAAGTAGAATCTGCGAACGGCTTCACCGTGAGCCGCGTATAGCCCCATGGTGTAACGGTAGCACGACTGGTTCTGGTCCAGTTAGTCAAGGTTCAAATCCTTGTGGGGCTGCTTTTTTGATTTGGGTGGTTTTTTGACAAGGAGTCACGATGCGAAGCCTGAACGCCTGCGTACTACTGGCGGGGTTGGGTCTTGGTGGGTCTGCCTGGGCCGACGAGACGCACCAGGGTCAGCTGGATGAGACGGACCAGACGCTGGAGGGCGGTGAGCCGTACGACCAGTTTCAGGTCGTGACGCAGCCGGGGGAACGCCTGGTCGTCGATTTGACCAGCGCGGACTTTGATCCGTATTTGGCGATTATTTCGCCCAGCAATGTGTTTTACCGGGTGGACACGTACCTCAACCGTGTGGACCATGCGCGGTTTGACATGCTGGACCTGGCGGGCGGCGCGTGGACGGTGGTGGCGACGGTCGAAGGGGCTTCGCGAGGGGGGTATACGCTGGCGATCCAGACCCAGCCGGTGGAGCTGGGTGCCGAGTTGATCCATGAGGTCGGCGAGCTGGCGGCGGGGGACTCGGTGACACCGTCCCTGCATTTAGTCGACACGTATGAAGTCGAACTGACTGCGGGGCAGACGCTGATGGTGGATGTGACCGCCCGGCGGTTTGATACGGTGCTTCAGGTGCAGATGCCCGGCGGCGAGCTGGCGGAGAACGATGATTTCATGGACGCGATCAACCACAGCCGGCTCGAAGCACTGGCCCGTGAGGCGGGGACCGCGGTGATCCAGGTGCGTGCGTTTGATGCCGAGGGCCAAGGCCGGTACGTCATCCGGGCGCATGCCACCTCAGTGGCGGACGCGTCGGTCGAGACCGTGGCGTCTGAGTAGGCCGACCCTGGTGGCGATGGGCTCAGCTAACCAAGTCGTTTTCGCTGTCATCCTCGACGAGACTCCACGCGGCGGGGGTCGCGATCGTGGTCTGTGGCATGAACGCCATGGGCATCGACGCCTCGGCGATGCTGGCAGAGGATTCCGGGACGGCGGCTGAACCGGCGGGCGTGCTGGGGCTGAAGACGCTGGCCAGCTCCGAGATCGCCGACTCGCTCAAGGCGCGGTTGTAGATCCGGAAGTCGTCGATTCGGCCGATCATGTACTGCCCGGTGCTGCCGAGTTGGCCGTCATGGAAAAGCGTTTTGCGATCGACGTTGCCCAGGGCGGTGCCGCCGTTGTGCCCCCAGACCTGTGAGCCCGCGGTGCTGCCGACTTCGTTGCCGTTGACGTACAGCGTCAGGGCGTTGTTGGCGATGTTCTCGGTGCCATCCAGCACCAGGGTGAAGTGGTGCCAGGTTTGGGACGCGATGCTGTTGGCCGTGACCCAGTTGCCTTCCCAGCCGGACTCCGTGGTCGGGGTGTTCCATCCGCCGGCATAGAGACGACCGCTCTGGACGTAGACGTTCAGGCCGCGGGTGCCGCCGCCTTCTTCGAAGATGACCTGCTTGCGGTTGCCGACGTTGGTGTCCCACATGTAGAACCAGCCGCTGATGGTGCGCTGCTTGATCGAGCTGCCATCGACTTCGGGGCTGAATGGGATGATCATCCGCTCGGCGGTGTTGTTGATGTGGAGGTTGCCGCCGCCGTCGAAGCTGTTGTCGGGCTGGATGACCGTGCCGCTGGTCAGGGTGCCTTGGTCGTTGACCGAATCCAGCGGTGCGACGTCGTTGGTGTTGCCCTCGAAGGTGTAGTGCGCTACGAGGCCGGAGGTCAGGTCGGTGCTGCCGGGGCTGGGCGCGAGGTCGGAGAGTTCTTGCGGGCTGAGCAGGCGGTTGTAGACACGGAACTCATCGACACGACCGTTGAGGACGTCGGCAGAAGTGCCCATCTCGCCGTCGTGGAAGAAGGTGACGTCTGAGACGCCGCCCAGGGCGCTGCCGTTGCCGTGTGTCCAGACCTGGCTGGCGGCGGCGTGCCCAACGACCTGGCCGTCGAAGCGGAGCGTCATGGCACCGGGGTCGGTGGTGTCGTCACCGTCGAGTTCGAGCGTGAAGTGGTGCCAGGTATTGGCCTGGACCGCCTGGGTGCTGATCCAGCTGCCTTCGAAGTCGCTCTCGGTGGAGATACTGTTCCAGGTGCCGACGTAGAACTTGCCGTCGTGGACGTAGCCGTTCAGGCCGCGGCTGAGGCCGCCGTACTCGAACACGACTTGTTTGCGGTTGGAGATGTCGGGGTTGTTGACGTAGAACCAGCCGGAGATCGTGCGTTGATCGACGATGCGGTCGGTGGTTTCGGTGGTGTGGGGCAGGGTGATAATGCCGCCGTTGTTGGTGGCGAAGTAGCCCTGGCCGTCGTAGCCGCCGCTGCCTTGGATGGACGCTGGCCCGGACAAGCTGCCGTGGTCGTCGATGGCGTCATCGGGGGCTTCGTCGTTGGCGTTGCCGTTGTCGAAGGAGTAGTAGGCGACCAGGTCGGTGTCGAGGGTGATCGCGGGCTGGAGCGTGGCGTCGAGGGTGTACTGGCCCAGCGAGCCGTAGCTGGTGAAACCGTTGTTGGCGTTGTCTTGGCCGCGGCCTTCGACCTTGACGGTGTACTGGCCGGTGCTGGGCAGCGTGACGGTCAGCGAGGCATTGGGGTTGGAATAGGGGTTGGCGGTGCCCAGCGAGGTACCGCTGGCGTCGAAGAGCTCGAGGTAGATATTGAGGTTCGGGCCGCGCTCGAACTTGTAGGCATTGATCGTGATCTCGCCGGCACCGGACGCGAAGGTGAACGAGTCTTTGTCGGTGTTGCGTTCGATGATGCCGGACGTGGAGAACTGGTGGTTGCTGTCCACTGCAACCTGGGTCGAGGTGGCGATCGTGTCGCCGTGGTCGTCTGTGCGGTAGTTGACCTGGTTGGCGCTGCGGGTGATTCGGGCGAGGTCGTCTTCGGTGTTGGTGGCGTTGTTGTATTCGCCCTTGGACCATTGGGTGGTCCACCGGCTGTAGCCGACGCCCATGATGGGCGCCCAGCCGTTCCAGCCGCTGCCGTGCCCGCTGTAATACTCGGAGCTGCCGATGCCATCGTGGCGCAGCCCGAAGGCGTGGCCGATCTCGTGGCTGGAGGCTTCACCTACGCTCTTCTCGCTGCCGTTACCCAGTCGGTTCTCAAAGACCCACACCGGCGTGTCCGAGCTCCATTGCCAGGAGTTCAGGTACGCGACGCCGCCTGCGTTGCTGTACCACTGGTTCCCGGTGCCGCCCATTGCTGCGGAGTCTTTGTCGGTCGAGATCATGACGCGCAACGCCCGGCGTGAAGGGTTGCCTTGCGTGAGGATCCCCGGCTCAACGGTCGTGACATCGACATCGAAAGGCGCGAAGTCTTCTGCTACGCGTTGCCATATCTTGTAGATGTTGTTGAGTTCCGAGTTCGAGAAGTTGAAGACATCCGAGTCGGTCGAGTAGGGCTGGGCGTGGATCGGGTTGTTGTTGTTAAAGCTGTTCCAGTTCGTGCCCGTGACGATATGCCCGTCGAAATCCAAGAAGAGCTTGCGCGTGCTGGACGGGTTGGAGGAGTACGCGGGGACCGCTGCCGTAGCGGCGATCAAGGCTTCCGGGCTCGAGCCGGCGAACTCGTCGGGCAAAGGTTCTGAGCCGTCGTAAGGGTCCAACTCGCTCACGAAAGCCGGGGCCGGGTCGAAGAAGAATTCATTGCCAAACGCATCGACCATCGGCGTGTGAAGGTGCCCGTCGTCCATGGAATGCCCTTGGGCGACGAGTTCAGGGGTCAGGCGTGAACTGCAGCAGCCTGAGCAAGAACAGGTCGGGCCATGACCTTCCTGGCTTGGACCGTCCACGACCGGGTCTGCGGAAAGCAGCACGCGGGGCTCAAGCGGGGTCAAGTTCGAATGAGGCAGCAACGACAGCGGATGGGAGGCAGGCTCAGACAAAGGCTTTCTCACAGTCCAATGAAAAAAACAACACGCACGGCTTAAAGACACTAGGGACGAACAGTTTACCGCATCATGTTCCGGTTACGAAGAGCAAATTGCGTAAGCAAGGAGAGATGGCGGCGGGGCCCTAAATGCTTGTTTTTAATTGTCTTGCAAGCGAAACAAGGCGTGAGGCGCAATGCGGCGCACCGGGGGAGGCGTGTTCCGGATCAGAAAGCCAAAGATAATTGACGGTGCTGGGTAACAACTTCGAGAGCTCAGCGGCCCAGTTTGGGCTTGAGGGGTCGTTCCCAATGACCACCGCAGCGTGTGGCTGGAGGTGGTGCATTGCCGCTGAGATCGCTCTGGGTGGGACCGAAACGCCTAGCGATTCCGTGCGGAAGCCCGCGTGCTTCAGCACCGCAGCGGCGATCGCTAACCCCAGCGAATCGAGGGCGGGTTCTGTCGAAGCCAACAGCACCAGCGGCGCTTCCTGCGACACGGTATCCGCCAGGTCGCCCATCCCCAGCAAGACGTTCTGGGTCTGCGTCTGTGCCCGGTAGATGCGGTAGGCCTCGCCGGACTCGGGGTCGATTTGTTGAACAAACTCGCAGAAGGTTTTTGACACCATCGTGTCACAGATTTCTTCAATGCGATGGCCCTGCGCATACAGCAAGGTGGCCAGGGATCGCATCTCCGGCTCGTTGCCGTCGGACAAAGCCTTCTGATAGGCCAACTGGACTTCACGGGTTGGCTTGGGCGCGATGCCTTCTTCGGGGCGTTCGACACCGGGCAGGCCCAGGAACCCGGGGCTGGCGGGTTGTTGTCCGGCCTCACGCAGATATCGCAGCGTCTCCACGAGCGAGATGCGGCGGTGCCCACCGGGTGTTTTGGTCGCCGCGATTTTGCCGTTGTCGATCCAGCGTTTGACAGAGGATTCGCTGACGCCGACAGCTGCGGCGAACTCGGCAGGCGAAAATGTTTGCTTGGCTTTGGGCATGGGGAAATGGACGGCCCAGTTGATGTGCGGTGAACGTCAAGAGTTTAACGCTTCGTTACACTGGCCGTCCATGACGTTATTCCCCGCTGACGCTGTGGACCCGTTTATCGGCTGCGAACCCACGGACCTGCCCGAGCCCCGAGGCCTGGCGGCAACCTGGTGGTGGCCAAAGGCCCAGATCGGCAACACGCACCCCGGCGCGTGCTGGCCGTTCGGCATGGTCTCCGCTTCCGCCTACTCCGGTGCGTACCCCACCGGCTACGGCCTGTACGACAAAAACACCGACGGCATCCCCGCCAAGCTCTATGACGATTACCAGGCGTCAGGCTTCACCCACTTCCACCAGTCGGGCACCGGCGCGATCCAGAAGTACTACAACTATGTCCGCGTGATCCCACTCATCGGCCCGCTCGATGCGATCGGGCAGAGCTGGCCCATCCGCGACGAAGACGCCCACCCCGGCTACTACGCCTGCACGCTGGATCAATCCGAGCCGATCCGCGCGGAACTGACCGTTGGCCCCAAGTCCGCGGTCCACCGGTACACCTTCCCCAAGTCTCGCCGGGTCAATATCGCCTTGGACCTGTCCATGGGCGGCATCAACATCCCCTTCGGCAAGACCGTCCCGACCCTGGCGGACTTCCAGACGCTCACGCCGCACAGCGCCCAAGCCGAGATCGTCGTCGAAGGCGTCCCGCTTTACGTTTACATCGAACACGATGCGGAGTACTGGAAGTACGGCGTTTGGTTTGACCGCAAGATCGTCGGCGGGGGCAAGCAGTTGGTCTTCGACCACATCCGCGAGTCGACACTCAAGCCCTTTGGCATCCACTTCGGCGGCCCGACCGATCAAGACCAGCAGGTCACGCTCAAGCTCGGGTTCTCCTGGCGGAGCTACGACCAAGCCCGCGCGAATCTCGAAGCCCAGGGCGGCACCGCCTTTGATGAAGTGCGCCAGCGTGCCTCGTCTCAGTGGGACGGGTACCTGGGCAAGATCAAAGTCCGTGGGGGCAGCGATCGGCAACGCACGCTGTTCTACACCGGCTTGTACCACGCGCTGATCAAGCCCAGCGACGCGACTAACGAGTCGCCGTTTTGGCCGAACGACGGGCCGTTCTACTTCGACCTCTGCACGATGTGGGACATCTACAAAACCCAGCTGCCGCTTATGCTCACGCTCTACCCCGACCGTGGTGTGGACCTGGTGAATTCACTCTTGAACATCTGTGAGCAGGAAGGCAATTTCCCCATCGGCTACCGCATGGCCCGCGGCGCGGACCGGTTCTTCCGCCAGGCTTCAGCCTTGGCGCATACCACCTTTGTCGATGCGTTCTACCGCAAGCTCCCGGGCATCGACTGGGAGTTCATCCTGACCTACATGGTCAAGGACCTCCACCGCGCGTACGGCGAGGAGTTCCTCAGCAAGGGCCTCGTTCATCCGCTGACCCATCAACTAGACCTGGCCTACGGCTGCTACTGCACCGCGGTGATCGCCAAGCAGATGGACGATCAGGCGCTGCACCAACGCATGGTCGAACTCGCCAAGCTCTGGCGGCGGGCGTACGACCCGGACACCGGCATCCTGGCAGACTCAACGTACTACGAAGGCACGAAGTACAACTACAGCTTCCGGCTGCTGCATGACATGGCCGGGCGGATCGAGCAGGCCGGGGGCGACGAACGGTTTATCGAGCTCTTGGACCGCTTCTTCGGCTACGGCGCCGAGCCGGTGCAGCAGCTCGGGCATCCGCCGCACGGCACCGCCGAGGCCGAAGGCTTCGCGTTGGGGCGTTTCGGCGGGCTCAACAACGAGCCGGACATGGAAACGCCTTTCGCCTACCACTTCGCCGGGCGTCCGGACCGAACCGCCGAGGTGGTCCACCATGTGCTGACCTACCAGTTCCACACGACCCGAGGCGGCCTGCCCGGCAACGACGATTCCGGCGCGCTGTCCTCCTGGCTGGTCTGGGCGGCGCTGGGCCTGTTCCCGGTCACCGGCCAGCCGACGGTCCTGCTGTCGACGCCTTGGTTTGATGATGTGACCGTCGAGTTGCCCGAAGGCCCGCTCCGCATCACCGCCGATCGCCCGGATGAGGCGGCGCTGTATGTCCAGTCCGTGGTCTTCAACGGGCAAACGCTGGATCGCGCGTACCTCACCACCGATGAGCTTATGCAGGCCGGCGAATTGCATTTTGTCCTAGGCAACACGCCTTCGGCATGGGGCACCACCCAACGCCCGCCATCGTTTGCGCACTGATACTTTCAAGACTTTTAAGGACCAATGCCATGCTCGATCTGTCCGTCAAGCCTGCACGTCCGCTCGTGGCCCCATCGATCCTTGCTTCAGACTTCGGCCGAGTTGTCGAAGACACTCAGGATGTCATGGACAAGGGCGCGGACCTCGTCCACGTCGATGTGATGGACGGCCACTTTGTGCCCAACCTGACGATTGGCGCCGATATGATTAAGGGCCTGCGCAGGGGGCTGCCCGAAGCGTATCTGGACGTGCACCTGATGGTTGAGCGGCCACAAGACTATGTGAAGTCTTTCGCGGAGGCGGGCGCCAACTGCTTTAGCTTCCACATTGAAGTCTGCCAGCCGCATCGCTGTCGTGGGATCGAGGCCGAACGGATGGTCAAGCAGATCCATGAAGCCGGGATGCAGGCCGGGGTTGTGGTGAACCCCGCCACGCCGATTGAATGGGTGGAAGAGGTGCTCGATCAGGTCGAGATGGTGCTGATCATGAGCGTGCAGCCGGGGTACGGCGGGCAGGCGTTTATGCCGCACGTGCTGGACAAGGCCCGGTGGCTGCGTGAGCGGATGGGGGATGCGATCCGCGTCGAAATCGATGGTGGGATCGATTCGACTACATGCAAACAGGCGGTCGCGGCTGGGGTCGACGTGTTGGTGTCAGGCTCGGCATTGTTCGGGGCGGCAGACCGGGCGGCAGTGATCCGGGCGATTCATGAAGCCGGCTAAAACTTGATTTGGCCGCCGATGCGGATGAAGCCTTCGTCCGACAGATCGCGTAGCGTCGAGAGGTCTCGGACATCAAAACCAAAATCCAGGTCCTGGTCGAAGGCGAAGCCGACGGCTGCGGTGATCTCGGCATTGGGGTGCGGGGACCAGGTCAGGCCGGCTTCCACCAGGCGCTGCCGGAAGAAGATGCGGTCGTTGGGGTTGGCCAGCGCGTTGCTTGCAAACGCATCGTTTCGGCTTCGGTAGCTGGCGAACACGGTGAGTTCGTCGGCCAGGAGGTAGCTGACGCGTGCCCGCCCGTCGTTCAGCAAGAACAAGCCCAGTTCGACGGTGAGGTCTTCTGCGGGGGTCCAGGTCAGGGAGTTAAACGGCAGGCCGAGGGTGTAGACGAAGTTGCGGTTGCTGGCGTCCGTGTAGGCGAACGAGGGCAGGGGGGCATCGGGGAAGATCGAGCCGTTGCCGTTGTAGGTCAGGGCCAGGGTGTACCAGCGTCCGCCGCCGAGTTGATGCGTCGCCAGCACATCGCCGGTGAGGTACAGGCCGTTCTCATCGCCGAAGGGCGTGGCGCTGGCGTGCCCGATGCCGAGCGTGGCCCCGAGTGACCAGCCGTCGCTGCCTTGGATCTCGCGCTGCACACCGATCCCGAAATGGGTGTCCACCAGGCGTTGGGGAATCAGGGGGTCCGCAGATGAAAACTCGGCGTGCTGAACCCGCGCGCTGAACACGACGTCGTACTCACCGGTTTCAAAGACCTGATCCGGCCGAGCACGGAGGTGCGCGTCGTACCGGCTCAGGTCAACGCCGGCATCGCTGACGCTGGCGTTGGCCTGGTTGAAGATCGTCGCGTCGGCGCGGAACTCAGCACCGATCTGATCCCCAGCCCAGGGGCGCAGCAGATCGGGCGCGGCGGTCTGTGCCGTTGCTGAGAAAGAAGTCACCAATACGCCGGACAACAGCAAGACATGTTTCATGTGCTTCATCGTACCGGCTCAAGACGCTTCGACCACTGCTTCGATCATGTCTTGTTCAACCGTGGTCTGCAGCACGGTGCCGGGCTGCCGGTGCGCCCACTTCACCAGGCCCAGCCCGATCGGCGCTTGGCCGCGCAACGGCGAGTGGGTTGAGCTGGTGATTCCGCCGACGAGTTTCTGGTCGCTGGTGAATAGCTGAGCCCCGGCAAAGGGGAGGTCGTCGGTGTTGAACTTCAAGGGCACGATGACCCGCTTGGGGTGGCCGAGGTCTTTGATCCGGACCACGACTTCCTGCCCGAGGTAGCAGCCGGCGGTGAAGCTGACGGCCTCATCCAGCAGGCCGGTCTCGTTGGGGATCGCGTCGGTGCCGAAGTCGATGTGGAACATCGGGACGTGCTCTTCGATCCGGGCGGTGTTAAAGGCCGCCCACCCGACCGGCCGGCCGCGGAGCGAATCGCGACGCTGTTGGGCGAAGTCGTCGTTCAGCTCGGCCCGGGCGTCGTACCCCGCGGCGTGGAGCAGGGCGGCGTACAGGTTGGGGGCGTGTGACTGAGTCGGGACGAGACGCACGCCCAGGATGCTGCCTAGGTCGTATCGGTAAACGGTGGTGGGCTGACCCTCGAGCATGAGCACGTGATGCGTGCCGGGCATCGTCATCGCGGCGGTCGGCGTCGAAAGGCTGGCGTCTTCGGTGCAGATCGCCTGCAACAGTCGCCCCGCCGCCGGGCCGAGCAGCCAGAGCATCTCGTGGTCATCCGAACGGTCGGCGATCTGAACGTCTTCGGTGAACAGGCGCTCTTCGAGCAGCGCCAGCATGGCGGGGGCGTCGAAGGTGTCCAGTTCGAGCCAGGTGTTCTCGTCGCCGTGGTGGACCAAGGCGTCCGCCAAAACGCGGCCCTTCTCGCTGAGTTGAAAGGCGCGGCGCGTCATCCCGCCGGTCATCCCGTTGATGTCCTGCGTCATCAGCCGGTGCAGGTAGTCCTGCCGGTCTTGGCCGCGGAGGTCCAGGACCACGCGCGAAGGCAGGTGCACGACGCCGACGCGCGAGCGCATCGCGCTGTACTCCGCCTGGTACTCGCCGAAGGTCTGAGCGGTTTGGCGGTTGAACTCGGCGGGCCCGAAGGGCATGAGTTCCGCCCCGGCGTCTTGGAGAGCATCAAGTAGCATCGCGGGCATCATAGGGGGCCAACCGGCCGGGATCACCACGGCCCGAGATGGCCCCAGGCCGGTTTGAGACCGAATCGCGGTTGAGCCAAGGCGGCTGAGTTCCGCGGTCACTATCATGGCTGTTCTTTAAGACCCTCCCTCTCCAAGGACACAAGCAGGAGTTATCGAGATGGCTAAGCGGACGATCGCTGACGTGGATGTTGCCGGCAAGAAAGTGCTGGTGCGGGTGGACTTCAACGTGCCGCTGAAGGATGGTGTGGTGACCGACGATCGGCGGGTGCGGATGGCGTTGCCGACGCTGCAGAGCGTGCTGGAGCGGGGCGGTTCGTTGGTGTTGATGAGCCACGTCGGCCGGCCGAAGGGCGAAGGCGTGGAGCCTGAATTCTCGATCAAGCCTGCTGCGGAAGTGCTGGGCGGTCTGCTGGGCAAGACGGTGACGACCGCCCCGGACTGCGTCGGTGCCGAGACGAAAGCGGTGGTGGACGCGATGGGGCAAGGCGACGTGGTGGTGCTGGAGAACCTGCGGTTCCACAAGGCGGAGAAGAAGGGCGACGAAACCTTTGCGGCAGAGATCGCAGGCTTCGGCGATGTCTACGTCAACGACGCGTTTGGCACCTGCCACCGTGAGCACGCCTCGATGTTCGGCGTGCCCAAGGCGATGAAGGACGCCGGCAAGCCCGCAGTCGTCGGCTTCCTCGTCGAGAAGGAGATCAAGTATCTCACAGACACGATCAGCACCCCCAGCCGCCCGTTCGTGGCGATCCTCGGCGGCGCGAAGGTCTCGGACAAGATCAAGGTCATCGACAACCTGCTGGGCATCTGCGACAAGGTCTTGATCGGCGGCGCGATGGCCTACACCTTCTCGCTGGCGCAGGGCGGCAAGGTCGGTGACAGCCTCGTCGAGCCCGACAAGGTCGACTTGGCCAAGTCCCTG
This sequence comes from Phycisphaeraceae bacterium, assembly GCA_965230305.1. GTDB lineage: Bacteria > Planctomycetota > Phycisphaerae > Phycisphaerales > Phycisphaeraceae. The sequence continues at coordinate 2,814,853 of OZ245998.1, forward strand.
ATCGAAAAGGGCGGCGACAAGCTGGTGCTGCCCACCGACACGCACTGTGGTGATGACTTCTCCGCGGACTGCAACAAGACCGTCGTGAAGGCCGGCGAGGTCCCTGAGGGCTACGAAGGTTTGGACATCGGCCCTGAGTCTGCTGCCGCGTACGCCGAGCTGGTCAAGGGCGCCAAGACCGTGGTCTGGAACGGCCCGATGGGTGTGTTCGAGATGCCTCCGTTTGATGCCGGTACCAAGGCCGTGGCCCAAGCGATCGCCGACAGCGACGCGACCAGCATCATCGGCGGCGGCGACAGCGCCGCGGCGATCCAGCAGCTGGGCTTTGCCGATCAAGTCAGCCACGTCAGCACCGGCGGCGGCGCGTCGCTGGAAATGCTCGAAGGCAAGAAGTTCGCCACCGTGGATATCCTCGACGAGAAGTAAGCTGACCAAGTTTGGCTGTAGGAGGCGCCGCTTGGCCGACCGCCCGAACATCCTGTTTCTGTTTTCGGATCAGCAGCGTTGGGATACCCTCGGGTGCTACGGGCAACGGCTTCCGATCTCGCCGAACCTCGATGCACTGGCGGCCGACGGCGTGCGATTCGAGCACGCGTTTACCTGTCAACCGGTCTGCGGTCCGGCCCGGTCGTGTGTGCAGTCGGGCAAGTGGGCGACGCAGGTCGACTGCCATATCAACGGCAAGATGCTGCCGACCGACATCCCGACGATGGCCAAGCAGCTGAATGCCGCGGGCTATGAGACGGCCTACATCGGCAAGTGGCACCTGGCGACCGCGCCTGAAGACCACGGCCCGGACGGCCAAACCAAGTATGTCCATGAAGGTGTGCCCGTCGAAAGACGCGGCGGCTACCGCGACTACTGGATGGCGTCGGATGTGTTGGAGTTCACTTCCAAGGGCTTTGCGGGCTACTACTTCGATGCCGACAACCAGCGCGTCGACTGGGAAGGCTACCGCGTCGATCGCACCGCGGACTTCGTGCTGGACTACCTGCAGCAGCACCACGAACGCAACGCTGAGCAGCCTGACGGCAAACCCTTCTTTTGTATGGCATCGTTCATCGAGCCGCATCACCAGAACGACGAGAACCGTCATGTCGGCCCCGAGGGCAGCAAGGATCGCTTCGCCGACTTCGACGTGCCCGGCGATCTGGTTGGCATGGAAGAGGAAGGCTACGAGCCCGGCACGAAACCCGACTGGCCGGGGGAGTATCCCGACTACCTGGGCTGCTGCTGGTCCTTGGACCAGAACGTCGGCCGCATCGTCGAGAAGCTCAAAGCCCTGGGGCAGTTTGAGAACACGCTGATCATCTACACCTCCGACCACGGCAGCCATTTCTGCACGCGAAACGGCGAGTACAAGCGGAGCTGCCACGAGGCGTCGATCCGGCTGCCGATGATCATGCATGGGCCGGCTTCGATGGGGCTGCGGAGCGGTCAGGTGGTCGATGCGTTGGTGAGCCTGATCGACGTGCCGGCCACGGTATTGGACGCCGCTGGGGCCGATCCGATCGAAGGACAAGCCGGGCGTTCGATGTTGGCGCTGACACGAGATGAGGCGGCGGACTGGCCGGATGATGTGTTCTTGCAGATCAGCGAAACCCAGACCGGCCGGGCGATACGCACACGCCGGTGGAAGTACGCTGTGGCCGACGCCGACGATGAAGCGTTTGGCCAGTGGAAAGGTCGGGCGCCGCACGCAGAGCGCTACGTCGAGAAGTACCTGTACGATCTGGACGCCGACCCGCATGAGAGGCAGAACCTCGCGGCCGATCCGGCGTGTGCTTTGGTGCGTGCGGAACTGGCGTCTCGTCTGAAGCGTCGGTTAGAGATGGCGGGCGAGCCCGCTGCGGAGATTGTTCCCGCTCGATAAACCCGCTTGGCATTGTTTTTCTGTTGGAAGATGAGGAGGCATGATGCGCTGGATTTGGACCTTCTTTGTGATGGCTTTGATGCCTTGGCTGACCTCCGCGCAAGCCCAGACGCAACCTAACATCGTGTTCTTTTGGGTTGACGATATGGGGTACACGGACCCGGGCTTCATGGGCAGCGACTACCACCTGACACCCCACATCGACGCGCTGGCCGAGTCGGGTATGGTGTTCACGGCTGGCTACGCCAACGCGCCCAACTGTGCGCCGTCCCGCGCTGCTTTCATGTCCGGCACCTATGCCCCGCGCACCGGGGTCTACACCGTAGGCTCGCCCCACCGCGGCCAGGCCCGCCATCGTCGGCTGAACTGCCCGCCAAACGCTCAGTCGTTGGACCCGCGTTTCACCACGATCGCTCAGGTCCTGCAGCAAGCGGGCTACGCCACCTGTCACGCGGGCAAGTGGCACTTGGGCGATGTCAATACCCCAAGCTCCCCCGAAGCTCTAGGCTTTGACGTGAACATCGGCGGCTTCCACCGGGGCCATCCCCCGAGCTACTTCAGCCCGTACAACAACCCCGCGCTGACAGACGGGCCACGCGGGGAGTACCTCACGGACCGGCTCACCACCGATGTCATCGATTACCTGACCACGCATCACCAAGCCCAGCCGGACCAGCCATTCTTTTTGTACTTCCCGTTCTATACCGTTCACACGCCGATCCAGCCAGACCCGGCTCGCCTGCCATCGGCAGACCGCCCTCGCGGGGATCGGCACCATAACCGTGACTACGCGGCGATGGTCGAGTCCTTGGACCACAACATCGGCCGGGTGCTTGAAACGCTCGAAGCACAGGGCCAGCTAGAGAACACCATCATCATCTTCAGCTCGGACAACGGCGGTGTGCACTGGGTCACCGATATGCAGCCCTTGCGCGGTGCCAAGGGCATGCTTTACGAAGGCGGCATCCGTGTGCCGTACATCGTGTGTTGGCCCGGTGTGACGGCCTCGGGCTCCACCAGCGACGAGCCGGTATTCGTTTTTGACTTGTACCCGACCCTCGCGGCCGCCGCTGGCGGTGAGTTGCCGGCTCAGCCGATCGATGGCGTGGACCTGACACCGGTGCTCTCCGGCGAGGCCGAGACGCTGGGGCGTGAAGCGATGCACTGGCACTTCCCCGCTTACCTGCAGGGCGGCATGAACGGGGCGCGTTGGCGCACCACGCCCGCCGGTGCCGTCCGCATGGGCGACTGGAAGCTGATCGAGTATTTCGAGGACGGTCGGCTGGAGTTGTACAACCTCGCCGATGACCTCAGTGAGAGGAACAATCTGGCCGACTCGCAACCCGAACGGGCGCAGGCGATGCGGCAGATGATGGTCAATTGGCGTCGAGAAACGAACGCCGCCATGCCGACCGGACAAAACCCGCGATACCGCCCGTAAATTAACTGATATGGCGCAACGCCCCAACATCGTGCTGCTCTGTGGCGAGGACACCGGTCGACACCACGGCTGCTACGGAGACCCGTATGCCCATACGCCGCACATCGATCGGCTGGCCGGAGAAGGCTGTCTTTACGACAAGGCCTACACGACCTCTCCGGTGTGTTCGCCCAGCCGCACCGCGCTGGTGACTGGTCGGCTCCCTTGGACGATGGGAACGCACCATCACCGTTCCCAACGCCTGCTGCAACCCAGGATGTTTACCCATGAGTTGCGTGATTCGGGCTATCGCGTGCTCTGGCCGACCAAGACCGACTTTAATCTGGACGTGCCCGACGGCTATGCCGGCGAGATGACGCCTTGGCTGCAATCCGGTGAATTGCCGGATGAGCCGTTCTTCGCCTACTGGAACTTTTTCGACACCCACGAGTCAGGCATGTGGGATGCGCATTACGACGAGCGTGTCCGCGAGCTGGAAGCATCGCAGAAACACGACCCCGCCCAGGCACCCGTCCCGCCTTACCTGGTGGACACCCCCGAAGTCCGGCGTGATATTGCGCGGTACTACGACCTCGTAACCCTCCAGGACCAAGGCATCGGCAAAGTACTGGATCTGCTGGAACGCAAAGGTCTGGCTGAGAACACGGTAGTGATCTACCTGTCGGATCATGGCCGCGGGCTGCCGCGCGAAAAACGCTGGTGCTACGAAGCCGGGGTGCACCTGCCGCTAGTCGTGCGCTGGCCGGGGCATCTTCAAGCGGGGGTGGTCAGTCAAAGGCTGGTTTCGTGGGTGGATATCGCGCCGACGATCTTGTCGATCGCTGGGGTGGATGTTCCCAGCGAGTACGAGGGGCAATCGTTTCTGGGGACGGACGAACGAGAGCATGTCTTCATGGGTCGGGACCGGATGGACAATACGTTTGATCTGGTTCGGGGCGTGCGTGATGCCGAGTACCTATACCTCCGCAATGGTTTTCCTCAGCTGCCCTATATGCAGGAGATCGCATACATGGAGAATGAACCGGCGGTGCTCGCGTTGCGGGAAGGGCGTGCGGCGAGCACGCTGAACCCGACCCAGGCTGCGTGGATGGCGGACACGAAACCCGCCGAAGAGTTGTATCGCCCGGCCGAGGACCCACACTGTGTTCAGAATCTCGCCGAAGCCCATGAACACCAGGCGGCTCTGGTGCGCTTACGGGCTGCGCTCGATGCGCAACAGTCCGCGCAAGAAGACCTTGGTCAGACTTGTGAAACCGAATTGGTGGCGCGGGGCTTGATCCGGTTTGCGGAGTTCGGTGGTTCGAATAGTCAAATACCCGAGCGTTTCAAGATCGGTCGGGGTGACTCAGTGGCGACGATCACGCAAGCGATCGAGCGTTACGGACGCCCGTCGGATTGACTCGGTCCCTCCGTTGAAGGCCCGCGCTCGGCATGCGCCAGCCGAAGCCCCGCAATCAGGCTGAGCACGATCGACAACGCAAAGGCGTAGATGCCCCATCCCAACTGGATGGTCGTCTCGCCGGGCATCCCCTTGATCGCCAGCACCAGCAGCCCCACGACAAACACATCAAGCATCGAGAACTTGCCCGCATGATGGGCCAGCTTGGCGAGCGTGCCCGTCGTTCGGCCTTGCGCGACACGCTCCAGTGAACTGGACATCAGCGCGAGCTTGCCCGCAGGAAACGCCACGGAAAAGGCAAACAACAGCACGCCCAATGCGGCGCTGCCGCTGTCAAACAGCGCGAAAATCCCGCTGAGGATCGAGTAGGACGAAGGCTGCACCAGGCTCGGGTCCAGCAGACGCACCCAACCGTCGTAGGCGCCGAATGCCGGCACGATCGTCATGCAAGGGCCGACCAGGCCCACCCCCAGCGCCATCGCGGAAAGCAGAAGCAGGCCGCGTGTCATGTTCAGCGAGGCAGGACTCATTGGGCGTTCAACCGCTCGGCCAGGTCAGCCAATGGCAAGCCGTGCTCCAAAACATGGACCACGATACGGACGGCCCGGCGTTCGGCTGCGGGCTCGGGAAGCAGCACGTTTTCACCAAGACGCAGTTCGTCGAGCGTCAACTCGTAAGTCCCAGCGGGGTCGTCGCGGGTCAGGTCTTTGTCGGTGAGTGTTAACGTCACCGTTTCATCAGCCTGGACATTCACCAACGCCGCGCGGATCAGGCTCTCCAGGTCGACCTCGCCCATGTCTTGGGCGACATCCCAGGCATCCACGCCGATCATATTCCAGGCCGCGATCAAGGTGTCGCTCTGCGTGGCGGTGGTGTAGATGATGTTGCCCCGCCATGTCAGGGTGGCCTGGACGTCCGGGCCCGAGCCGTCGCCGTCCCATGCCTCGTCCTCGGCCTGGGTCGGCGTCAACTCGACGAGCTTGATGAAGACGTAGTAGTCCTCGCCGTGCTTGAGGGTGGCGTGGGTCGAGCCACCGGGTTGATCTTGGGGAGGGTTGCCGTCGTCTCTGTCGTTGAGCACGTACACGAACCCGGCGGCGAGCACGATCGTCAGGACGATCAGCAGGGGCCAGACCCAAGGCGCGACACCCTTACCGGAAGCAGGTTGATTCATGCTAAAGGTGTACTTGCTTGCTGGTCGTGGAGCAAGTCAGCGCGGTTTACGCAGCCCGGTCAGAGGCAGTGCGTCGGTCACCGCTTGTTCCAAGTCGGCGATCGCGTGTTCCTCGGCGCGCTCGTATGCACCGTCCCGAGCCCGCTCGCTGGTCCAGGCGTTCGCGGCCCGGCCGGCGCGGGCGTTGACGCTGTCCTGCACATAGATGTAGCCCGTTAGCGGATCAATCAATGCCCAGTCGATGCGTGACTCGGCTTCGATCCGGTTGGTCGGCAGCAGGCCGAGCGTCGCGATGCTCAGCGGTGCCAGCGCATTGGTGTCCCGGTGATACCCCGCAACGGTGTAGAGCAGGAGCAGGTCGCAGCCGGAGCGTTCGGCTCGGATATACAGGTTGGACAAGGTTCGATCGAACGAGTTGTCGTTGGCTGTGTAATGCCCCATCGACACGACGCGCTCAAAAGCTACGGTCTCTTGGAACGGCGTAACCATCCAGGGGGTCTGTTGCTGATGGTTTCGTTGCACGTTCGCGACGCCCAGGGTTGCGGGGCCCTGCAACGTGGTTGGCTCGCCCACGGACTGGCTGGGGAGGATCAAGCGGTCCATGTCGGTCGCGTGCCGGGTCGGCGTGCAGCCGACGGCTATCAGCGCCAGCAACGGGAGTATCAGAAGGTGTTTCATCGGTGGTCTCAAAGGTGTTAACGGAGATTCAAATCTGCGACAGCATTGCGTACACCGGGCCAGGCCTCGTCGAAGGCTTCGACGGGGCCCCAGCATTCGACGATGTACACCCGCGTGCTACCACCAACGACGATCGCGGCGTAACGCTGCGTGCCCTGGGTGGTGCGGCGGTCGGCGAGGATGACCTGTGCGTCGTCGCCGCGGTCCCGGGGAATCGCTTCGCTGCGCTCGGCGGGCAACGCCGCCAGCTCGCGCAGCGTGGTTTCGGCGACGGTGGCCCAGAACTCGGTGTCCGCGCCGTCGAGGTTGCGGTGATGTTCAAAACGCAGCATCAGGCCCGTGGCGCTGGTGGCGTACAGCACCGGGTCTTCCCGGTAAAAGATCACGAACGTGTCGGGCGGGTTGAACGCCAGAGAACGCCCGAGCCGTTCGGTCGCGCCGGGGATGCGTTGGGGGTTCAGCATGAACTGGCCCAGGTTGCGCAGCCAGGGGAACGGCGTCGCGACAGACCTGCTCTGCTGCGGCACCCGGCTGTTCAGCCGCACCGTAATGGTCGCAAACGCGACTTGGTGCTCAGCGGCCTGCAGTTGCCCTTTGATCAGCTCGATCTGCTCGGTCAACCGAAGCAGTTGCTCTTCAACCTTGAGCGTGTCTTCGACCGTCTCGGCCCGCTGCATCAGCGCGGTCAGTCGCTCACGGGCTGCCTCGGCGTTCTCCAGACGGATACGCAGGTCACGCACCTGATCGGTGACGTCCAGCACCTGCATCTGAGTGTTGGTCACTTCGCCCAGTGCGCTCAGCTCGCCCCGCACCACGTCAAACCGGTCGGCGGGGACGCGGATGGTCGCTGCGTTGCCTTCACGAGACGCGAGGTAGCCGCCTTGGTCCTCGGCGATCTGCTGGACCCGCTCGAGCGTCCTGGCGATGTCGGGCACCACGATGTACAGCGAGCCGGTGTAGACGAGGAGCCGACTATCGGCGGGCGCGGGTTGCTCTGGCGTGGAAGCTTCGGTGGACCGGGTGGTGGTGCCCGCGGAAGATTCAGGCGTTTCCCAAGAGCTGATCCCACGGGGGCTCATGCCTTCGGTGAGCTCGCTGTGATCAACAGAGACCCTGTAGGATGCAGCGGTACAGGCCGAAAGCAAAGCGGCGGTGAGTAGCAGGATAGCGGTGGTGATTCGATTCATCATGACCCTAGCGGCTCGTGTGACGGTTCGTTGACCGGTTGCGATACCCCTTCGGGCACGGTGGTTTCGTAGCGGACGCCATCGGGCACGGGCACCGCTTGTTGCACGGTGACGCCGTTGCCGGGGTCGACGGTTTCGGTGCTGTCGATGGCGAGAAAGGCGGTGTAGGGCGACATCAGGCCGTAGCTCAATGCGAGGTTCATGATGTCTTGTTCTAGTTCGTTCTGGCCGGCGTCGCGGACCGCGGCATCGGCCAGCTGCTGAATCTTGTGCCGGGCCCAGATGAGGGCAACGCCCTCGTGGGTTGCGGCTCGCGCTGTGTCGACCGTGATCTCGTAGGGCTGGCCGCCCGCCTGCCCGGTGATCCGGAGTTGGTCGGGCAGCTCGCCGGTGAATCGGCCGGTGAGAACGATCGGCCGGCCGACGTACAGGTCGGGCAGGCGGCGTGGGTTCACGCTGTCCACGATCAGGCCGCCGGTGTCCAGCTCGAGGTGGGTCATTGCGGGGCGGCTGGCGCGTTGCAGGAAGAACTGCATGACCTCGGTGGCGTCTTCGTTCAAGCCGACGTACCCGGCGGCGCCGCGGCCGTGCCGGGCCATGGCCTGCATCAGGTAGCGGTTGACGCTGTCGCCGACGCCGAAGCTGAAGATGCGGGCTTCCCGGCCGGGATGATCGGGCGAGGCCAGCCGCGGGCCGATCGCGGCGAGAATCTCAGCCTCGTTGCCGATGTAGCCGTCGGTCAGGAAGCAAACAACCCGGTAGCGGAGCGGGTCATGCGGGAACTCCAGCGACGCCTTGATGCCTTCGATCATCATGGTGTCCCCGCCGGAGTCCAGCGAGTCGAGGTAGTCCCGGCCACGCTCCAGGTTCGCGGCGGTCGCGATCAAAGGGGTGTGCCCCAGCGCCGAGGCGTCCGAGGAGAAGCGGATGATCTGGAAGCTGTCGCGCGGGTTCAGTTGGTCCAGCGCGTAGCGCACCGCTTGTTTGGCCTGGTGCAGCGGCACACCGGACATGCTGCCCGAGCAGTCCAGGACGAACACCCACTCCATGGGCTGACGCGGCAGGCTTTCGAGTTCCGCCGGCGGGACGAGCATCAGGGAGAAGAAGCTGCCCCGTTCGTCGTGGTGTGTGACCAGACCGGACTTCAGTTGATCGCCGGCCAGGCGGTAGTGCAGCACGAAGTCGCGGTTGGGGATGTTGTCTTCGCCCGCCAGGGAAATGGTGACGGCCTGCTGCTCGTTGCCGACGGCGGGCTGGATGTTGATGGCATGCGTCCGGCTGGTGATCTGTTCGATCGGCATGCCGGCGTCAAGCGTGACCGTGAGGTCGATGTCGTGGCCGCTGCGTTGGTCCGGGCGTAGGTACTGGACCTCTGTGTCCTGGCCGGAGGCACCGGGGTTGCCCTGGGGTGCCGTGCCGATGCCGTCGCTGGTCTGCGGGGGATTGAAGCGTGGGCCGACGACCATCGGGAAGTGGAACACGTACCCGCCGTCGGCGTAGGCCAGCGGGTGGAGGTAGCTGAGGGTGACGTTGATGTCGTCGCCGGGTGTGAGGTTCGCGACGCGCTGGGTGAAAAGGTTCGGCCGCTCTTGCGTGAGCAATGCCGCCCGGCGGCCGGCGGCGCGGGCCTCGTGGTAGATGCGCTGGGCTTCTTCGCGTTCGCGGATGATGCCGTGGATGCGGCGTTCGCCGATGGTGAGGATGAACTCGTGGACCGCCGCGTCGTCGGGCAGGGGGAAGGCGTACTGGGCCTCGATGGTCTGGTCGAAGGGGTTGTGGAACGTTTGGGTCACGTCGACCGAGGCGAGGTAGCCGGCGACGTTGGCGGCGACGGACGTGTGCTGCAGCGGGAGGGGGACGAACTCGCCGCCGGGGGTGTCGTTGTCCTCCTCTGGTTGGACGCGGGCCCGCATCGCGCCGCTGCGGGGCAGGTCGTCGTGGGCGCGGGGTTGTGCTCGTGGGGCGGGGCGGCGCTCGATGACCCAGACCTCGTCGAAGTCCTGGGTGGTCAGGGCAGATTGGGTCTGTTCCCGTTGCTCTCCGTTTCGGGGAACACGCCCGGCAAGGTTCAACTCGGTATATCTGGCCGCCACGCCACCGACTGCATGGGCTTGTGTGGCCAGTCTGCTTTGAGTCAGTTCGGGCCACAAGTCTGGGTATTGAATCACATCGGCGTAGGGTCTTGGTGTGTCTGTGTTTTCAATAGAGTGCAGGCCTTGTTGGTAGCCGACTCTGCGTTCTAGGCGAACAGACTGGTAGAGCAGGACGTCATACTGCAATTGATCCCGCATCATCTGGGCCGCAGGATGCTGGGGGTCAAGGCGGAGAGCGTCTTCAACTCGACCGATTGCCTGTTCATATTGCTGTTCGCGCCGGAGTTCTACAGCTTCGATCAAAAGCGAATCGGCCGCTTGCGCTCTCTGTGCTCGCGTGGGCGAGTTGGGTTCAGCGGATTCCGATGTGGGGGTTGGGGTGATGGATTGTTGGTGGTCTTGGTGCGAGCTGGTACACCCGATGAACACCAAAAGGGCGGCAATGCTGATCAGCAGGCACGACAGGATGATCGGATGGCGTCGCATGGGGTCAGTCCTCTTGGGTCGGTTCGGGGGCACGCAGTTGTGCGGCGAGGGTGGCCTGGATCGGCTCGCCTGCGGCGTTGGCGGCGGTGGTGAGGTGGGCGGTGAAATCCGGCAGCGGATGGCCGGGCTCGAGGTAGAGGTGGACGGTCGCGACACGCACGGGCTCGGTCGGCAACGCCTCGGGGGCGACCAGCGAGAAGTCGGCGAGGATGACGCGGTCCTGCTGGATCGCAGCGGGGTCGAAGTACAGCTCACTGCCAAAGGCCGGGTGGTCGGACTCTTCGATGCCGACGATCGCGGCGGGCTCGGCGTCTTCGGGGAGCACGGCCCGGAAGTCCAACTGATAGGCCGCGAGCGCCGCGTCCTGCGGGGTGACGATGAGGTCTACGGCCACGAACCGGGCCTGCGTCGCGGGCGCGGCGGCCGGGTCGGGCTGGGCGTGCGTGTGGCACGGGCGTGGGAGCACGAACACGGCGAGCACAAGGATCGTGGTGAGCAGCAGGCGACTCATGAGGAAGGCTCCTCGGCCAGTTGCACCGCACGGGCGGCCAACGCGTCGACGTCGGCCTGGTTGATTCGGCCGTCGGCGGTGATGTCCCAGGCCGGGTTCAGCGGCGCGTTGGCGTCCAAGGCCCGGGCCAGCGCGAAGGCGTCGAGAATGGACGCGGGTTGTGACGGCCCGACGGCGAGTTGGGCGCCGGCTTGCTCGGTGGCTCGGCCGAGGGGCTCGGGCTCGGGTTGACCAGTTTCGATACCGAGTTCAGCTTGCTGACGATGAGTGAGCAGGCTTCCGCCCAAGGCCAAATCCCTGGGCTGATCTAATCCCTCGGCTTCTAGCACCACACCAAACGCCGTACGTGCACGCCTTTGGTCGCCGTTGGTTTCAGAATCGTCCGCCGTCTCGACTTGCTGTCCGTCAAAGAGGCGGGTTTCTTCTCGGCCTGATTCACGGGGAGCGGAGTCGCTGCGCTGAAGGAGCATGTGACCATCCGCTACGTGGGAGGGCAAGGTGGCCAGGCTATCGAAGACTTCGTTCGTGCCTTGGGATAGGGATTCCGTTGTAGGTTCGACTTGGAGGATCCCTGATTCTGGTGCAGGCGAATCGGAGGTGGCAACGGGGTAAGAAGATTTTTGGGATGGTTCCAGCACCGCGGGGAGGATGACCGCCAAGGCGATCGCCGCAGCGGCGGCGAGCGGGGCGGCGAACTTGAGCGTCCGCCAGGTCATCCGGCTGCGGTGCTGTATCCGGGCTTCGCGCAGCACCTCCGAGGCGTCGGCAAGCACCCGCTGGTCCAACTCCGGCGGGAGGGTCGGCTGGGCGTCCTGATCGCGCAGAGCCTGGATCAGGCTGTCCGGCAGCGTGTCCTTGGGCTCTTGCGGCGTCGGGTTGTTCGGGGGAACAGTCATGGGTGGCTCGTGGGATTAAGGGCTTGGAAGGGCAGGTGGGTTCACGGTTCAAAGTGTTTTTGCACGTTTGGATCCTGCCGTAACGCTTTTAGGGCATGGTGCAAACGTGATTTCACGGTCCCCGGCGGGATGCCCAGCGATTGGGCGATTTCCTCCATCGACAGGCCTTCGACGAAGCGGAGCAGCACCACCTCGGCGTGGTTGGGCGATAGCCCCTTGAGCAAGGGGTGCAGGTCCGTCGTATCCGGCTCATCGGCGGAGGTGTCCGGCGGCTCGGGGATGTGGTGCGGGTCGACCGGCGCAAGCCGGCGGGCTTTGCGTTGGGCGTGCTGAGCGGTGTGCTTGACGACGGGGTAGAGGAAGGTGGTGAGTTGTGCCGTCAGCTGAAAATCGGGGGCGGCGAGCTTGCGGACCAGATAGGCGAAGACCTCCTGGGTGATGTCCTGCGCCAGCTCGGCGTCGCCGGTGAATCGCACGGCGAGGCGGGCGACGTAGGTTTTATGGCGGTGATACAGGGCGGCGAAGGCGGGCTCGTCGCCCTTCTGGATCAGGGCGATGAGCTGGGCATCGGAGCGAGCATCGGCGGGGGGCGTGTTCACACGGCGGCTTAGGATCGGGGACGCCGGCGCGACAGGCCCCGGCAGAAGCTAGACGGTCAGACGCTTGAGGCGGTTTGTTGTTCGACGATTTGCCAGACTTGTTCAACGGTGACGCGGGCGATGATGGACTGGTCGTCCTTCTGCTTGCGGTAGCGACGCATCTCGTCGGGCGTGATGGTTTGAGGCTGGGCCACGGTCTCCGGGCGGCGATACGGGCCGACGAGCATGGGGTCGGTGGGGCCAAAGACACAAGCCAGGGGCCGATTGAACCCGACAGCGAGGTGGGCCGCAGCCGAGTCGTTGCAGACCACCAGCTTGCTGTGCTGGACCAGCGTCATGAGCTGCATCACATTGGTCGCGGGGCAGGCGGCGCGGTCGCCCAGCGCGTCGATGAGCGGCTGCACCTGTTTGCGTTCGTGGGGGGCAGAGAGAATCACGATCTGGCCCGGAATACGTTGAGCGATTTCGATGTAGCGCTCGATCGGCCAGCACTTGCAAAGCCACTGCGCGGTGGGCGCGAGCGCGGTGTATGGCGGCTCGACCAGAGGGGGTTGGCCGTCGGTGTGGAGGGTGAGGTCGTGGACAGGCGTAAGGCCGTGGGCTTGCAGCAGGCCGAGCATGCGGTCGACGGCGTGGGTGTTGCGGTCGATACGGTGCTTGTGGTTGTAGGTCCAGGCGGCGCCTTCCCGGGCATTGGCGTACCCCAGGCGGTGCGGTGCGCGAGACGCCACCGCGAACAGGCCCGAGCGGGCCAAACCTTGCAGGTCCACCACGAGATCGTATTCGTTGGCACGGAGTCGCCGGAGCAGACGGAGCGTGGCGGTCCAGCGATCCCGGTGGAAGGGGATGATGTTGTTCAGGTCCGGGTGGCGGCGTATCGCATCGGCAAAAGGGCGGTTTACGAGCCAGTCGATCACCGCTTTGGGGTAGGCCCGGCGGAGTGAAACCAGGGCCGGCACGGTCCGGGCCACGTCCCCCAGCGCGGAAGGGCGGACGAGGAGTATGCGGCGGATTCCGTCTGCGTCGAGATTTGTCGGAGAATCCGGGTCCGAGTTGGGGGCGGGCTGGAGCATCAGGCGTTAGAGTACCGATGAGTGGTGTACGGTTCCTGATGACCGTGTGGCCGCTGGGCCGGAAGGGTCGATTTGCTCATGTCTTCGATTGCATTGATTTCGGATATTCACGGCAACTTGGACGCGCTCGATGTCGTCTTGGCGGACATCGATGCTCGCGGGATCCAGACGATCTACTGCCTTGGCGACATCATCGGCTACGGCCCGAATCCTGTCGAGTGCATCGACCGTGTCCGCGAGCGTTGCGAGTTCGCCCTGATGGGCAACCACGACTTCGCGGTGCTCTACGAACCCACCAGCTTCAATGCTTCAGCCGAGGCGGCGGCGTTCTGGACCCGCCGGCAGTTCGAGAAGGAAGCAGACCCCGACGTGCGGTCCGAGCGATGGGCCTACCTCGGAAATCTCCTGGTTCGGCACAACAACGAGCTTGGGCTGTGGGTGCACGCGTCGCCGCGCCGGCCGATCAATGAGTACATCTTCCCGGATGACGTGATGACGTCCCCCGCGAAGATGTCGCAGATCTTCGACCGTTTCGAGCACAAAGCGTTCTGCGGGCACACGCACGTGCAAGGCGTGTTCACGGACGAGCCGGACTTCTACCCGCCGGGCGACCTAGGGGAAACGGGCTACGCCTTCATGGACGACGAGAAGTGCATCATCAACCCCGGCTCGGTGGGCCAGCCTCGCGACCGGGATGTGCGGGCGGCGTATGCGATCCTCGAGCCGGATCGCGTGAAGTTCGTGCGATTGGAGTACGACATCGACGCGGTCGCGGCGAAGATTCAGGCAGAGCCTGAACTGAGCGATTATCTGGGTCAGCGTTTGTATGAAGGGCGTTGAGCCGGCTGGCCGGGTTACAGGCCGTAACCTTCCAACTCGTTGATCGCGTCTTCGACATCGTCAAACATCTCGAAGATGTGGTCCAGTTGAGTGACCTTGAACAGGAACGCGACGTTCTCTTGGCAGTTCGCCAGGCAGATGCGCCCGCGGACGTGTTCGACTTCACGCAGAAACTCGACCATCACGCCGATGCATGCCGAGGCGAGGTACTCGACCTCTTCCAGATCAAAGACGAAGTGACGGGCGTTGTCGTAGCGGGTCTTGTCTAGGCAGTCATCGACCGCGTCCTGAATCTTTTCGTGCGAAGCATCGCTGGACAGGACCGAGATGGTGACGATCTGTCCGTCTTGATCGATTTCGTAGTGGTCGCTCATGGGGATGCTCTCGCAGACAGGGGGACTTCCCTTGCGTGAAGCATCGGCCAGACCGCGTGGCGGGTTTGGCGGGGGTGTCAGACTTTGCGGGTTAAAAGGCGGAAAAGCTTGCCCGACCGCTACAGATAGAACGCGGGGCGTTACGGGCGGATGGCAAACAGCTTGTCCAGCGAGGTCACACGGAACAGCTCCGCGACACACCCGTGGGCCTCGTCGATGTACAGCGTGCCGCCTGCTTCTTGCACATTGCGGTGCAGGGTGATCAGTTGACCCAAGCAGGCGGAATCCATCAGCTCGATCTGCGCCAGGTTCAGCGTTAAATCCGCGGCCCCAACGGTTGCGCGGTGTTTGATCCAGTCGTGCTCGATAGTCGGCAAGGCGTCACGCGACATCTCCGGGCCTTCCGGGCACACGGTCAGGCCGGGGTCGGGTGTCGGATTGGTGACGGCAGGCATCGACATCAGGTGCTCCACCTCTGAATAGACGGGCCAAGCAGGGCTTGGGTTCCACTCGTGAGATCGGGTTTTTATCCTTCTTCTCTCCAATCACAGGCAAGCCTGTGGAACCCATGACTCTAGTTTAGTCGGTCAGGATCACGACGTCACGGGGGTCAACGGTGACCGCGGTCTGGGGGTCGGGGTCATCCAGCAAGCGTGGATTCAGTTCAAAAGCTTTGATCTCGAGCCGATCCGCGACGCTTAGGCGGTGCTGGGCCATCTCTCCGAGATAGACCGTGTCGCTGCGCTGGGCCGTAAAGTGGTTATGGCTGGGCGCTTGGCCGTTGAGATGGGCCACCTTGAAGCATTCGGGGCGGATGGAGCAGGTGACGTTGCCCGTGTTCGGGAGGTCCGCAGGGTATGCCGTGGACATCAGCTTGCCGATCGGCGTTTCGAGGACCGCCGCGTCGCCTTCGCGGCCGACGACTTCTGCGGGCAGGAAGTTGGTCTCGCCCAGGAAGTCTGCGACGAACCGGTTGGCCGGCCGCTCATACAACAGCCGCGGCGGGCCGACCTGCTTGAGCTCGCCATCCTTGAGGACCGCCACGCCGTCGGCCATCGACAACGCTTCTTTCTGGTCGTGAGTTACGTAGATCGCTGTGGTCCCCGCCTGCTTGCAGACACGCCGGATCTCGCTCCGCATCTCCAGACGCAGTTTCGCGTCCAAGTTCGACAAGGGCTCGTCCAGGAGCAGCACCGTCGGCTCGATCACCATCGCCCGCGCCAACGCCACGCGCTGCTGCTGCCCGCCGGACAGTTGATTGATCTTCCGCTCCGCCAAGTGCTCGATCTGCACCATCGTCAATGCGGCGTCGACTTTGGCCTGGCGTTCTTCCGCCGAGAACTTCTTCTTGCGGTCGCCCACGGTCAAACCGAAACCCACGTTCTGGGCCACCGTCATGTGCGGCCAAAGCGCATACCCCTGGAACACCATCCCCGTGTCCCGCGCGTTCGGCGGCGCGTGCGTGACGTCTTTCTCGCCGAAGAGGATCTTGCCAGCCGTGGGGTCGGTAAACCCGGCAATCATCCGCAGCAGCGTGGTCTTCCCGCAGCCCGAGGGCCCCAGCAGAAAGAACAAGTCGCCGGCGGCGATGTCGAGGCTGACCTGATCCACCGCGGTGGTTTGGCCGAAACGTTTAACGAGATTCTGAATAGCGATCGGTGTCACGGGAACTATGGTAGCGATGCCGCCAGCTATAGGCGGGGTAAACCCCCGCTAACGACATCTTTACACACGGGCCGCGATCACCGCCGCCATGTGCCCGGTGCGCGCCTGTTGGCGATGCGTCACATCACGCCGATAGCTGAAGAACTCCGCTTCATCGCGGTACGTGCAGCAACTCGACAGGTCTAAATCCTCCGCAGGGATGCCTTGCTCGGTGAGTTGCTTGGCCACCGCCTGGGGCAGGTCGATGTACTGCGACCCGTCACGGGCGTGGACCGCCTCCGACAGGCCCGCGTCCGTGAACGCAGCGACGACCTCCGGCCCGACTTCAAAGTGCTCCACCGAGATGCAAGGCCCGACCGCCACGACCACCTCGTTGGCCAGACGCTGCACCGCTTGAGGGACGACCCCCGCCAGCACGCCGCGCCAGCCGGCATGCACCGCCCCGACCGATCGGCCGTCTTTCGTCGCCAGCAGGATCGGCACACAGTCTGCGGTCCGCACCGCGAGCAGACGATCGGGCTGCGACGTCACCACCGCATCGGCTTCGGGCGAGTCCTCGGGCCGGACCGGCAGCGCATCATCCACGTCCCACACTCCGCAGCCGTGGCGTTGCACCGGCGCGAACCGGGGCACCCGTTCGACACCCAGCGCAGCCCGCAAACGGCGGAAGTTTTCGGCGACGCTCGTGTTCGCGTCGCTTCCGGGCCCCTTGGCCAACAGCCCCAGGTTCAGGCTGTCATAGGGCGGCGGGCTGATCCCGCCCAGCCGGGTCGTGAACCCGTGCCTGACGCCGGCCTGGGTCAGCCGGGGTGACTGGTGCGTGACGACGCCGTTATCGTGTTCAATGCGTTGCAGCATGAGCACACCCTAACGAGCTGCCCCGAAGCCTTCCCGGATAAGCCGCCCATGTTCAAGATCACCACCGAGTCCATCTTCCCCGCCAGTCACGCCCTGCAGTTGCCGGACGGCAGCATGGAGCCGACGCACGGCCACAACTGGCCGGTCTGGGTCACCGTCGCGTCAGGTCAGCTGGATGCGATGGACTGCGTGATGGATTTTCACGAGTTGGAACGCTTGGTGGAACAGACCATTGCCCCGTTTCGCAATCGGCATCTCAACGACGTGCCGCCGTTTGTCAACGGCACGAATCCCTCTGCGGAACGGGTCGCGGAGCACATCGCCCAAGCGGTGACAGCCGGTTTGCCTGCCCATGTTGCGCTCATCGAGGTTCGCGTCGGCGAAGCGCCCGGGTGCACCGCGGCGTATCAGCCGGACTGATCGTCGGACCCAGCCGGGGGCGTGGTTTCATCGGGCGTTTCGGGCGAGGTCGCAGGCACCGCAGCCGGCTGAGGCGTCGGCGTATCGGAGATGCCTCGTACTTTCTCGCTGAAACCCTGCACCACGCGGAACAGCATCGGCACCGCCAGCACCCCCGCGACTGTGGCTACGAGCATCCCGCTGAAGACGACGGTGCCCAGCACACGCCGGCTGGCGGCCCCCGCGCCGGTGGCGACCAGCAGGGGCAACACACCCAGGATGAACGAGAACGCGGTCATCAGCACCGCTCGGAAACGCAGCTTGGCGGCGCTCACCGCCGCTTCAAACAGGGGCATGCCCGCGTCGCGCTGTGACTTGGCAAACTCGACAATCAAAATCGAGGTCTTCGCTGACAAGCCGATCAACAAGACGATCCCGATCTGCGTGTAGACGTTGTTGTCCAGGCCCATAACCGTCGCGCCCAGCACGGCCCCCATCAGCGCGGTCGGTACGCCCAGAACCACCGCCAAAGGCAGCGTCCAGCTCTCGTACTGCGCCGCCAGGACCAGGTACACCATCAGCAGCGCGAACGCGTAGATCAGCTCCGTGCCGCCCCCGGCTTTCTTCTCTTGATACGACAGGTCGGTCCACTCAAAACCCATCGAGCTCGGCAACTCGTTCGCGGCCATCTCTTCGATCACCGCCATCGCCTGCCCCGAGCTGTAACCGGGCAGAGTTTGGCCGGTGATCAGGGCCGAGGGGTAGATGTTGAAGTGGGTCACCACCTCCGGGCCGAAGGACTCCTGCACTTCCATGATTGCGCCCAGCGGGACCATTTCCCCGTGACTGTTGCGCGTCTCGATGCGGGTCAGGTCTTCGGGGCCATCGCGGAACGAGCCTTCAGCCTGGGCTCGGACTTGGTAGATCCGTCCGAAGCGGGTCATGTCGTTGATGTACGCCGAGCCCATGTACGCCGACAGCGAGTCGAACACATTGGTCATCGGCACGTTCATCGCCTTGACCTGTTCGCGGTCGATGTCCAGGAAAAGCTGCGGCACGTTGGCACGGAACGAGGTGTACATCCGCGTGATCTGCGGCTGGCTGTTGCCGTTGAAGGACAGCTCGTTGGCCATCTGCTGGAGCATCGCGGAGCCGACACCGCCGCGGTCCTGCAGCTGCATCGAGAACCCGCCGGCAAACCCGACGCCCGGCAGCGAGGGCGGCGGGAACGAGAACGCGTTGGCTTCCTGGATCGGTGCCAGTCCGACATTGACCGACTGCAGCACAGCGTAGAACTCGGTCTCGACCTCGGTCCGTTCGTCCCAGTCATCCAAGATGATGAACACGGTGGCCGCGTTGGACGAGCGGGCGCCGTCAAGGATCGACAAGCCGTTGACCGTCACGTAGTCCTTCACGCCCGGCACGTCGGCGAGCATTTCATTGATGCGGTCTGTGACCTCGTAGGTCCGCTCCAGCGAGGCACCGTCCGGAAGCTGGACGACCGCCATCAGGTAGCCCTCGTCTTCCTGGGGCACGAACCCGCCGGGCATACGTCCCAAGCCGTACCCCGCCAGGACAATCAGCCCGGCGAAGATGATCAGGCCCACGACCGCCAAACGCAGGACCCGCTGCACGAGGTAAACGTACACCGAAGTCGTCTGCTCCAGCAGCCGGTTGAACAGGCGCAGGGGCGCGATGGATTTCTTGGTCTGGGCGCGCAGGAGCACGCCGCATAACGCCGGGCTGAGGGTCAGCGCGTTGATCGAACTGAAGACTGTTGCGACGGAGATCGTCACCGCAAACTGCTGGAACATCATCCCCGTGATCCCGCCCATCGCCAGCGTCGGCACAAAGACCGACAGCAGCACCAGGGTTGTCGCGATCACCGGCCCGGTGACCTCCTGCATCGACTTGACCGCAGCCTCCTTAGGCGAAAGCCCCTCGCCGATCAGGCGTGTGGTGTTCTCGACCACCACGATCGCGTCGTCGACGACGATCCCGATGACCAGCACCAGCCCAAACAAAGTCAGGATGTTCAGCGTGTACCCCAGCGCGAGCATCACCGCGAACGTGCCGATCAGCGACACCGGGATGGTGACCGCCGGGATCAGCGTGGCCCGGAAGTTCTGCAGGAAGATGTAGACCGTAAACACCACCAGGGCCAATGTGATGAACAGGGTGACGACCACCTCCTTGATCGACGACCGGATCACCAGCGTCGCATCAAAGGGCACGCGGTATTCCATGCCTTCAGGAAACGCATCGCTCAAGCCTGCGAGCTTGGCCTTGATCTCGTCGGCGACCTCGATCGCGTTGGACCCCGGCAGCTGGTAGATCGCCATGACGGCAGCGGGTTGCCCGTTCAGGTCGGCGGAGATGGCGTAGTTTTCCTGGCCCAGTTCGATCCGCGCCACATCGCCTAGCATGGTCAACTGCCCGTCTTCGCCGGTCTTGACCACGATCGACTCGAACTCATCGATGTCCTGCAGTCGGCCCTGCGTGGTCACGGTGAACTGGTACGCCTGCCCCTCGGGCACCGGCAGCTCGCCGATTTTACCCGCCGCTACCTGCACGTTCTGCTCGCGCACCGACGCGATCACATCGCTGGCGGTCAGCCCGCGTGCCCGCATCCGTTCGGGGTCCAGCCATAGCCGCATGGCATAGGGCACCCCGTACAACTGCACATCGCCCACGCCGTTGATGCGCGTGATCTCGTCCCGGACCTGCTGGTTGGCGTAGTCCAGCAGGAACGCCTGGTCGTACTCGCCGTTGGGCGCGACCAGGGAGACCAATAGCACGATGTCATTGGAACGCTTGCGGACTGACACGCCCAGCCGGCGGACTTCCTCCGGCAACGAAGGCTCGGCCAGCGCGACACGGTTCTGCACCAGCACGTTGGCGTTATCCAGGTCGACCCCGGACTCGAAGGTCACGCTCAGCGACATTGTGCCGTCCGCCGAACTGGAGCTGGACATGTAGAGCATGCCCTCAACGCCGTTGACTTCCTGCTCGATCGGGGTGGCGACGGTTTCGGCCACGGTCTGGGCGTCGGCGCCGGGATACGCAGCAGAGATGGTGATCGTCGGCGGAGCGATTTCGGGGTAACGCGCGATCGGCAGCGCCACCATCGCCAAGAGCCCCAGCACCACGATCACGATCGAGATGACGCCCGCAAAGATCGGGCGGTAGATGAAGAACTTACTCAGCATCTGGCGTGTCCCCTTCGTTGGCGTCGGCCTGAGGCTGGGTCTGGCCGCCTTCTGCGGGCTGGGGGGTCACGGAGCTGCCGGGGATCGCCCGCTGCAGGCCGTTCACGATGACCTGCTCGGTGCCTTCCAGGCCGCTTTCGACGATGCGTTGCCCGTCGATGGTGCCACCGACTTCGATGCCGGTGCGGTGGACGATCTGCTGGTTGTCTTCGCCGGGCTTCACGGTCAGGACGTAGTACCCGGTGATGTCGCGTTGCACCGCGGCTTCGGGGACGAGCATGGCTTCACGCTCGGGCTGGGGGATGCGGATACGGACAAAGAATCCGGGGTAAAGCGTGCCGTCTTCATTGTCGAAAGTCGCTCGGATGAGCGTGGTGCCGGTGTCCGGGTCGACGCGGTTGTCGCCGTAGTCCACGGTGCCGGCGATCGGGTAGTCGTAGCCGTCGGCGAGCGTCAGGAAAGCCTGGAACCAGTCGTGCTCCTCGACCGCGGCATACTCTTCGCCGCTCTCCGCCAGCCGGCGGAGGTACTGGCTCAGGTCACGCTCGGTGGCGTTGAAGTAGGCGTAGATCGGTCGGCGACGCACAACGGTACAAAGCAGTGTGGGTTCACCCTGCCCGACAAGGTTGCCTTCGTCGATGAGGGTTTCGCTGATCTGTCCACTGATCGTCGGGTAGATCTCGGTGTAATCGAAGTCGATCTGGGCTTGCTGCAGATTCGCCTGGGCGCCGTCACGCTCGGCCAAGGCGGCATCGCGTTCTGCGGTCGCGGTCAGGATCTCGTAGTCCGTCGCAGCGCCGCGTTCGAAGGCTTGTTGTAAACGGTCCAGCGTGGTTTGCCGCAGGGTGACCGAGGCTTCCGCCGCATCCAGCGCCGCTTGGGCGGAGTCTAAACGCGCTTGGAAGGTGCCTTGCTCGATGGTGTAGAGCTTGGTTTCGGGCGTCACCAGCGTGCCGGGCTCAAAGTGGACATGCTCCAGGAAGCCGTTGACACGGGCCCGGACTTCTTCGGTTTGTGCCGCTTCGAGGGTGCCGGTGAACTCGCGGTACTCGGTGATGCGCTGCACCACGGGCGTCGCCACGGTGACCACCGGCGGATCGGTGGGCTGGTAGGCTTGGTCTTCTCCGCAGCCGGTCAGACACAACGTCAGCAACAGCGTGGCTGTAACACTTTGTTTCATGGCCTCGAACATGGAGTACTCCCTGATTCAGTTTCTTTTAGCTTAGGGCGACGCGGAGCGGGTTTCTTTTTGACCCGATGGTTTATCTTTTCAGATGCGGACCCATCATCTACACTACAGGTCTTATGGCACAAGTCTTAATTGATCACGTTTCGAAAATTTATCCCGGCAACGTCCTCGCAGTGGACGATGTCTCCATCGACATTCAGGATGGCGAGTTCATCGTACTCGTTGGCCCATCGGGCTGTGGTAAATCGACCACGCTCCGCATGGTCGCTGGCCTTGAAGAGATTACATCCGGCACGATCAGCATTGGTGATCGTGTCGTGAATGATGTCCCGCCGAAAGACCGGGACATCGCGATGGTGTTTCAGAACTACGCCCTGTACCCGCACATGTCGGTGTACAAGAACATGGCGTTCGGCCTGAAGCTGCGGAAGTTCCCCAAGAGCGAGATCGACGAACGAATCCAGAACGCCGCGAAGATCCTCGGTATCGAGCCGCTGCTGGAACGCAAGCCCAAAGCTCTGTCCGGCGGGCAAAGGCAGCGCGTTGCACTCGGCCGGGCGATCGTCCGTGACCCCAAGTGCTTCCTCTTTGATGAGCCGCTTTCCAACCTCGACGCCAAGCTGCGTGTGCAGACCCGGGCCGAGTTGAAGAGCCTGCACCACCGACTGAAGACGACCACGATCTACGTCACCCACGACCAAGAAGAGGCGATGACCCTCGGCGACCGCGTCGTGGTCATGGCCAACACCAAGGTGCAGCAGTGTGCCGACCCGCTGACGGTTTACAACGCACCGGTCAACCGGTTCGTGGCGGGCTTCGTCGGCATGCCTCCCATGAACTTCATCGACGGCCAGATCCAGCAGTCCGACGGCAAGGCCCACTTCGTCGGCGCGGGCATCAACCTGCCCCTTTCGGCCGAACACGCCGAGCGTGTCGCGGGCAAGCTGGGGCAGGACGTCGTGCTCGGGCTCCGTCCCGAGGGCCTGCACCTGCGTCCCACCGAAGGCGCACGCGAAGACCTGACGATCAGCGCGGTGTCCGATGTCGTCGAGCCTCTGGGCAGCCAGATGGACCTCTTCGCCGACACCAGCGCCGGCCAGCGCCTCGTCGCCCGGGTCAAGGCCGAGTCGATGCAGGACCAGACGTCGCTGACGCTGTACGTCGACCCCGAGAAACTCCACGTCTTCGAGCCCGGCGAGTTCGGCGTCAACCTGACGCTTGCGGACGCTGCGGTCGCCGTGTAACCAGGCGTACACCCAGCAGAATCAGCACCAGCCCGCCGGCCTGCGCCAAACCAAACGGCTCATGCAGCACGAGCACCGCCGCCAGGGTCGTGACCACCGGCCCGATGTTCCCCATCGCGCTGGTTTGGGCCGGACCGATCCGCGCGATCGCTTCAGACAGCATGAAGCTCGGCAACACGGTGCAGAACGCCGCCAGAAACAGGCCCGCCAACGCCGCCTCCGTGCTGAACGCTTGGCGCAGCAAAGCCGGGTCTTGCCGAACCAACACCATCGTGTGCATCAGGATGACCACGGTCGCAGCCGACATCGCGACACACGTGAACAGCCGCGAGCCCAGGCGGCCGATCACCGCTTTGGCCAAGATCATGTACAGCGCAAACAGCAATGCCGCGGTAAACACCAGCCCCGCCCCGATCACGGTGTCCGGGCCCAGGTGACGCAGGTCGGCGCTGAATACCCACGCGACACCCAAGTAACACAGCAGCAGGGCGCCCGCGTGTTGGCGGGTCAGCTTCTCGCCCAGCATCAGCCAGGCGAGCAGGGCGGTCAGGGTGGGGTAGGTGAACAAGATCATCCGCTCCAGCTGCGCGGAGATGAACTGTATGCCCGTGAAGTCCAGCCAGGTGCAAACGTAGTAGCTCAGGACCCCCAGTCCCGTGGCGGCCAGCAGCTGCTTACGCGCGGGCATACCCCGCCGTCGAATCACCCAGCCGCCCACACACAGGTACACCGGCAGGCAAAGAGCCATCCGCCAAGCCATGAGCATCTCCACCGTAAGCCCATGCGTCAGCCCGAGCTTCACCACGACCGCCTTGAGCGAGAATAGGCCGGCGGCCAGGCACGCAAGGATGTACCCCGTGCGCTGGGAACGCGGCGTGGAAGAAGGCGAGACGCTTTCGGTGGAGGCGGTGGTCATGAGTTGGCCAAAGCAGGCCGCTGCACCCATAACGACAACCGGCCGCGGGGTGCCGCAGCCGGGGGTGAAGGACTGATGGAGGAAAATGGATCAGTGCGACGCCGGCTGCCGAAGCGGAAGCTTGCCAAGCAGCCATAAGATGGAGGGGGGCGTCGCGATCATGGGGCGAGAGCATACCCGTTGCTCGGTAGTGCGCCAAGACTAAATCCCCGGCGACGCCCTGCGGACCTGCGCCATCCTGATGCCCAGCGCGTTGAGGTGCGGCCCGACATCCTGGCACCACCGCTTGCCATCGCTGCCGTAGCCTTTGGTCGGCTTCAAGCCCGGGACTTGTTGCCCCCACCATGCATTGAACCGCCGCATCAACGCTTCGCGCGTCAGCTTGCTGACCATCGACGCCAGTGCGGTCGGCAGGTGGCGGTCCTCCGCTTTGGTTTCAAACACCACCGTCATCCGGCGTCGGCCCTGCTCCAGCCGGTACCCGCTGTGCGCATCGTCGACGCGCCCCTCGGTCAGCGTTGCGTCCGGAATCGTTTGCCGAAGCGCATCGCGGTAGTCCTTACGCCCACCCTGTCGGTCAACCGCGACGAAGACATCATCATCGCCGAACGCCTGCCAGCATCGCCAGAGATGCCTTGCAACGTAGTGCCAACTCACCAGCGCCTTGTTATGCGTCGTGCCCACCATCTGGTTGTACGTGTCTTCGCAGATCACCCCAGCCCGCAGCCCGAGACACTCGACTCCCGCCTTCTGCGCAGCCTGCTTCAGCATCCCCCGCGCGATGCCTGCTTCCCCCGCGGTGGTGTCCACCGGCCAATCATCGTCCCCGGCCTGATACCAAGGCAATGCCGGGGCATCGGCCCGCAGCATCTCAAGCCAGCTCTCAAGTTGCTCGGGCGCGTCTCCCCCCAGCCCCGCAAACGCCAGTGCGCCCAAGCTCAGGTGTTTGAGCTTGGCCTTGCTGCCGGTCAGGGCTTTGGAGTCCGCCACCGCCAGCCCGCCGTGCTTCTTGGCGTCCCGGATGTTGCGCGACACGGCCGGGTGCAGCGTCTCCCACAGGTCCTCGATCTTGGGCACTCGCAGCGCAGCGCATCCCACGACCATCGGCCCCAGCAACGGCCCGTACCCCGCTTCGTCGATGCCTGCGTATACCGGCATCCAAAAAGACTATCAGCAGAAGCCCAACCCCCGCTACTCGTGACGCAGCGCGATGATCGGGTCCAGCTTCGCCGCCCGCACCGCCGGGTAGAGTCCTGCCGCGACGCCGACGAACACGGAGATGCCCACCGACAGCAGCACCGCGTACATCGGGGTGTGCGTCGGGAACCCGGTAAACCGCTCGATCAGCATGGGGAACACGAACCCCCCGAGGACCCCGACCAGCCCGCCGATCGTCGACAGGATGATGGTTTCGATCAGGAACTGCGCCACGATCTGGCGGCGTTTGGCGCCGATGGCTCTGCGAATGCCGATCTCGCGGGTCCGCTCGGTGACCGTCGCGAGCATGATGTTCATGATGCCGATGCCGCCGACCAGCAGGCTGATCACGCTGATCGAGCCTAGCATGATCGCGAAGCGGCGCTTGGTCGCTTCTTCTTCCCGTAACAACTCCAGAGGCACGTTCATCTCAAAGTCGGGCTTGTCGTGGAAGTAGTCCAGCATGTTGTAGATGGCTTTGGATGTCGACTCGACCACAGCGGTGTCATCCACTTCGACAATGATCTGGTGGTAGTTGACCGTCTCGCTGGAGCGTTCGCCCGAGCCGATGATGCTGATGTTCTCCCCGAAACGCGCTCGGCTGGTCGAAAGGGGGATGATCACATCGACACTTTCCTTCAGCGAGCCGGGCAACCCGCCGTGGCGAATAATGCCGATCACCCGGTAGCTCTCTCCGCCGATCTGCACCGACTGGTCGATTGATTCCTCAGCAAACAGCAGGTCCCGCGCGACACGTTCGGTCAGCACGCATACCGGCTGCTTGCTGGCTTCGTCCTCCCAGGTGATCGTGCGTCCCGCGTTGATGGGCTGGCGCATCACCGAGAACCAGTTCGGGGTCGTGCCGCCAACCGTCACGTCACGCAGGCGGTTGCCGTAGCGGATTTCTCGCCGATCGAATCGCCGGACGCCGACGACTTGGGCCACGGTGTCGAACTGGCTGGCCAGCCGGTCTTGGTCGGCATAGGTCAGGCCGTAGGACACCTGGATCGAGTTCCCTTCGCCGCGGGAGCGGTTGTCGCTGGCGGGGCGGATAGAGTTGAGGATGATCTTGTTGGCGCCCATCTCCCGGATGCGTTTGATCTGCTCCTGCCGAGCGCCCTCGCCGACGGATAGCCCGGCGATCACCGAAGCGACGCCGAGCACGACGCCGAGCATCGCCAGCCCGCTGCGCAGCTTGTGCAGCAGGAGGTTCTTAATGCCGAGTTGGATGAGGCGCTGGGGTTGCATGATTCAATGGGCCGGTTGAAGACTGGCGGATTCGACGATGCGGTCGATCTCGCCGTCACGCATGTGGAGTTGGTACTGGCTGTGCATCGCGACTTCGGGCTCGTGGGTCACCATGATGATGGTCCTGCCCTGTGCGTGCAGCTCACGCAGCAGGTCCATGATCTGTTCGCCGGTGGCGGTGTCCAGGTTGCCCGTCGGCTCGTCAGCAAGAAGCAGGGACGGGTCGTTGGTCAAGGACCGTGCGATCGCGACGCGCTGCTGCTGCCCGCCGGACAGCTCGGTGGGGCGGTGGCGCAGGCGTTCCCCCAGGCCCACCTGCTCAGCGAGCTCTGCTGCACGCTTGGCCGCATCGCGGGGCGAGATCCCCAGGTAGGCCATGGGCATTTCGATGTTTTCCTGCACCGTCAACTGCGGGATCAGGTTGAACGATTGAAAGATGAAGCCGATCCGTCTCAGCCGGATGTCGGACAACGCATCATCATCCATCGTCGCGACGTCCTGGCCGTCGAGCTCAAAGCGACCATCGGTGGGCCGGTCCAGGCAGCCCAGCAGGTTCAGCATGGTCGACTTGCCCGAACCCGAGGGGCCAAGGATCGACCAGAACTCGCCGCGATGAAACGAGGCGCTGACGCCCGCCAGCGCGTGGACGTGGTGCGACCCCATGGTGTAGGTCTTGCGGACCGCTTCCAGGCGGATGACGGGTTGTGCGTTCGTGTCGCTGGGCATCTGCACGCGATCAGCTCCCCGCGCCGCGGCGCTGCATCTGAGCCTGCAGGTCCGCCAGAGCGGTTCGCAACTCGTCAGAGATCGTCGGCTCGGTATTGGCTTGTACCGCGTCGTACACGCCGCGGGCTTCGGTCTTCAACGCTTCAGAGAAAGGCGTGCGATCCAGGAAATTGTTGTCGATGATGAACGAGATAGCTTGGACCACTTGCTGGTCTTCTTCGCTGAGTTCCAATCGGGGGCGTGGCTCGCTGGCTTCGCGGGCCGCGAGGACTTCGCCCTCGGACCAGTTGATCTGCTCGGGGTTGGCTGCCGAACGCATCGCCCCGGCCGCCAAAGGCGGGACCAGCGAAACGCGATCGCCCGGTGATAAGCCCTCCAGCACCGCGAGGTGCACCTGGTTATCCAGGCCGATCGTGACCGGCCGGGGTTCCAGTTCGCCGTTGCCCGAGTCCAGATACACCGTGGTCTGCCCATCCTCCCGGATCACCGCCTGCACCGGCACCTGCACGACTTCGTCGTAGTGATCAATCAGGACTTCCACGCGGCAGCTCATGCCCGTCCGAAGGTCGCGGGGCGGCGTGTCGAAGTAAATCCGAGTGGTGTAGACCACCAGGTCGGGGTTCAGCCAGTTCATCTGAGCGTCGGGCTGGTTCGAAATGTGCTGCACCGACCCGCGGTAGACCCGGCCGGGCAGCGCATCGACTGTGATCTGTACGGGCTGGCCGGGGTTGACCGCGTCGAGAAGCGTCTCGTGGAGGTCAAACTCGACCATCATCGAACCCTCAGCGGGCAGGTAGATGATCTCGTCGTTCTCGCCCACCTCGGAGCCTTCACGGAGCGGCTCGTCCCACCGGCCACGGCTGGCGTACACCACGGTGCCGCGGTCGGGGGACACGATGGAGCAGTTCTCAATCTGCTGCCGAATTCGGCTAAGGCGTTCCTGCTGCCGGAGCAGTTCAAGTTGCCGAGCCGACAGCGAGGCCTGGGCCTGAGCTTCGTCGGCGGCCGCCTTGCGTTCGATGCGTTCCAAAGACATCACCGCCTGCTCGATGTCCGAAAGCAACTGCCGCAGTTGACGGAACCGTGTGTACTTCACCAGCAGGCGGAGCTCGTTCTGTGCCGTTTCAAACTCCGACACCCGGCGGACGTAGGCGAGGCGGTCTGTGTTCAGTTCGCTGGCCGAGATGTACTGCGACTCATAGAGCCTTTGCGAGCCTTCGTACCGGTCGCGGGCCTGCTCCAGTTCCTGATTGCTCAGTCGGATCCTGTCCTGAGCGCGGGCCAACTCGTTGGGGTATTCGCCTTCCCAGTATTTTTTCAGGTCCAGCCGGGCGAATTCAACGTCTAGCTCCGCGCGGGAGATGTCCGAACGCGATTGGTTGCGTGTGACCTCCAGGTTCTGCTGGGCCTGGACCAGGTCGGCTTGGGCGTTTTCCACCCGGATCTCACGCTCGGACAGGTTGTCTTCGAGGTCCGAGCTATCCATCTGCACGAGCAAATCGCCGGGCTTCACGCGGCTGCCTTCTTCCGCGAGAAAAATGATTCGCCGTCGGCCTTCGACTTCTGAAATGATCGTCACGGGGTCCAGTGGCCGCACCGTGCCGCTTTCAACCAGCGATACGGTCAACGGCCCCGAGGTGACGTCGAAGAACAGCCCATCGTCGGAGTCGTCATGGCTGGGTGTCAGCAGCTTGGGTGACTGCCATACTCCTACGCCGATGGCTGCGACCAGGACGATCCCCGCGATCAACTTAACACTGGATTTGCCAGTTTGGTGGGTCTTCATACGCTTCATGTCGCCTCGCCTTCTGCCGTCGGACGGTTCGAGGCCTCGGTGTTCTGGCTTTCGGCCTGTTGCAGCATTTGTTGCAGTCTTTCTTCATCTAAGGCGGACCACTGCCCCGTGTGATCCACCTCCAGTATCCCGGTGTCACGCTGGAACTCTAGCTCCGCAATCCGGTAGTTGACCAGTGCGTTGGTTAAAGCGTTTTGAGCGCCGACCAGGTCCTCCTGGGCTTCCAAAACGTCACGGATGTCCGCATCCCCGCGTTCGAGGAACAAACGGGTCGATTCCACACGGGTTTCCGCCAGCCGGACCGACAAAGCCTGGGTCCGCAGGCTGTCTCGGTTGACTTCGAGCTCCCGCAGCAGGTTCTGGACGTCCAGCTTCACCTGATCTTCCAGGTCCTGGAAGCTGCGAACCTCGGACTCCAAAGAAATCAGGCTCGACCGATAGGCGACCTGTTCGGCGGTCCGTTCAAACGGCAGGTTCAGCGTCAGCAATGCGTCATAGTTGCCCTGGTCAAACCGCACACCCGCGTCATCCAAACCGGACGACCCGACGGAACGCGACCCGCCCGCCGAGGCGGTCCCCAGCAGCGTTAGCTCAGCCCGGAGCCGATCGGCGGCGAGGACCACATCACGCTGGGCATCGAACACCGAACCCTCCGCAATCCGCAGGTCCAACCGGTTCGCGAAGGCCAGCAGGATCGCCTGCCGATCGATCAACTCCAGCGGGCCCGCCAGTTCGCGCGAGGGCGTCTCCAGCAGGATCGCCTGCGCCCGTTGAGCATGATCTTCACGCGGCTGATCCAGATGGTTGGTCATCTGCCGACCCGTCTGAAGCGTCCCGGACTTGGCCTGCCGAACCCGGACCCGGTAGTTCATCCATTGGGCGCGGGCCTGTTCGGTTGCCCGCTCGAGTTCACGCACCGCGAAGCCCGCCTGTTGGCGTGCGATGATTACATCGTCCAGACGCACCATGCCCCGCTCGCGCTGAGCGAGGGTGGTCTCCAGAATCTGTTGGGTTCCCCGCCGCGTGGCGTCGGCATTCAATCGCCGCTGCAACGCATCAAGCACCGCCTGGAGATTCGGACGGTCCGGCAGCTCAGAGGCTTCGGTCATCGTCTCAATCTCCGGGATCAACGCCTCAGTGGATGCCGCCAGCTCACGCAGATCCTCCGTCCGCAGCAGCACAAAAGCATCCGCCGGCAGACCCAACTGCACCTTGAAGCTGTCCAGTTGACGCAAATACGATTGCTGCGCACTGATCCAAGAGGCCCGGGCGCGGAGTTCATCCTGTCTAGCCTGGTCAACCTGAATCGGCGATAACCGGCCTTCGCGGGCCAGGTCTTCCGCCCGTTGGGTTTCGCGGATCAGCGAGCGGTAGTTGTTCGAGGCGTTCCACACCGTGTCCAACTGCTGCAGCACGGACAGGTACTGGCTGCCGATCTGCACCGCAAAGGTTCGCTTGAAGCGCTCAAAGCGCCAGATCGCGTAGAGCGTGTTGCGCTCCGCCTGTTGCAGGGGTTCAGCCGCGATGTGTCGGCCGGCGCCACGGAGCAGCGGGATGCTGATTGATGCGTCGAAGTTGATGCCGCGGGACGACTGGGCCCCCGAGCCGATGATCTGCGCCAAGTCCAGCGCGATCGCGGTGGAGAAGTCGATCCCGTTCTTGAACTGCTGATCGAACCCGAGGCTGGCGCTGTTGGCCACGCCGGCTTGGGAGGTGCCGTCGCCCGAATCCCCGCGCAACTCAAACCGGGATTGCCACGCCGAAGCGAAGGTGCTGCGGAATGCATCGCGTTCCAACTCCAGCGACAGCGCGGCCTGGAAGACGGTTTCTTTGGCCGATTGGTAATCCCGCGAGTTCGCCGCCGCAATACGCAGCACGTCATCCAGCGACAGGATGATCGGGTCGCGGCCGTTGGCTGCGATGAGGCCATCGGACAGCCCGACGCCGAGTTCGAGGTAGTCGTCGTTGGGCCAGTGTTCGATCGGCTCCAGCGCAGAAATCCCAAACGAGGCGGGGCTGAGCACCGGCAAGTCTTGTGATTCCAGCAAGCGACGCCGGAGCGTGTCCTCTGCGGTCTGGATCGTGAAAGGCTCGGTTCGGCCGAGCGCTGCGGTCTGGGCCTCCTCCACGATGCCGTACGCCGCCTCGTCGGCTTGTTGGCGGTGCGCGTTGGGGCTTTTGCAGCCGTTGGGCGTCAGCATGAGGCCGATCAGGGGAACGGTCAGCCAGCGTCTAGAGCGGGCGGTGGGCATGAGGATCGGGTTTCCGAGGAAGCGTTTGATCGGGTGGGGGGGTAGGCTCAGGGCAACGACACCATCGGCTATTTTAGGCTTCACGGGCGAAGATCGGAGGGTGGCACACCTTGGAATTCATTCGGCCTAACGCTCGTCAGAGCACGTGATTGCGTGTCGGGGGATCGGCCACCATGGCCCCGGGCGGCGGAGGAACATAACCGACCCGGGGCGCTAGAGGTGACGGGAAAACAGCCTTGAACGCGGGGTGGTCGGTTTGCGTATGAAGTCTACGCGACTTGTTCTTGTGGGTTCGAGGTTTATCTGAAACGCAACATCTTTTTGCGCTTGGCGTTGCACCTGGGATACCGTGTCTCGCCGATAGAATGGCTACCGTGCTGCTGACTGTGATGAACAACCCGTCTGTCCCCTGGGAATGGCTGTATTGGCTCCTCGGCAGCGCGTTGGTCGGGTTCTGGCTGCTTGCGGCCTGGCGCCGTCTCCAGCAGGCGTCGACCCCGCCGGAAACCCCGCCCGCTGCCCCCGACCCGGACGCCGAATCGGGCACCGCGACACTCGAGTTCGCGCTCGTCCTGCCCGTGATGTTGATCGTGATCCTGCTGATGGTGCAGTCCACGCTGGCCCTGGCGGCCCACACTGTGGTGCAGCACGCCGCCTACACCACCGCCCGCGCCGCGGTGGTGCATCTGCCTTTAGACAACCTGAACGAGCCCCGCAACACCGTGGACCCGGCGATGGGCAACGGCAAGATGCAGTCGATCCGCCGTGCCGCCTGGTTTGCGCTTATGCCCGTCAGCGGCAGGCAGTCCAACGGCCCGATCGACGGCCAAGCGTTGGCCGACGCCTTGGCTGAGCACTTCCAAACGCTGGGCAGCGACCCGCCGGCCTGGGTCAACAACTACATCCCCGCCCGCGCCAACTACGCCGCCAGCGACGAGAACACACAGGTCTATCTGCTCCGGCTCAACGGCAGCCGATTCACCCGTGTTACGGGCACCTACGAATTCGGTCCCCAGGACCCCGTCGGTGTCGAACTTGTCCATCGGCTTAACCTCTCGGTCCCCTATGTCCGGGCTGTGTTTGCCGACGGCACCCATACCACCGACGACGGCCCCGGCGCCTATGCCCAGATGACCTCGGTCGCGGTGCTCTCCAATCAAGGCCCGGATGACCAACTCCCCGAGCCGCCACAAGACGGGTCGGGCAACATCCTGCCCCGTGTCGATCCTGAAGAAGTAGACGATTTCCTGGAAAACAACGCCTCATGACCCCTGCCTCCGGCATCCAGACCCCGTTGACCCCCGGCGAGAAGCTCGGCCCTTATGAAGTGGCCGAGCAGATCGGCTCGGGCGGACAAGCCATTGTGTACCGCGCCCATGATGCGCTGCTGGACCGCCATGTCGCGGTCAAGCAGCTTCTGCCGCCTCAGGACGACGCGATGTTCCGCCAGCGTTTCCGGTCGGAGGTCGAGCTGCAACGCAAGGTCAGCGCCGCTCATTCCGGCATCGTGCAGCTGGTCGAAGGTGTTGAGAACGAACGCGGCGTGTTTCTGATCATGGAGTTTGTCGCGGGGCATTCGCTCGAGTCGCTGCTGATGAAGACCGGCAAGGCGATCGATGCAACGCAGTGCCTCCGCTTCATGTGGTCGACCGCCAAGGCCTTGCAGGCCATCCATGACCAGGGGGTGCTCCACCGGGACCTCAAGCCCGCCAACCTGTTGGTGCCAACGAGTGCGGATCAGAGCGCGAAGTACCCGGTGAAGATCGCCGACCTGGGCGTCGCGACCCTGGTGGCCGAGCAGGAGGCGTTGCCGCTGGGGTCGGTCCGGTACATGGCCCCCGAACTCTTTCAGAAGCAGGCGGTGGACGCCCGCGCCGACGTCTACAGCCTGGGAATGATCTTCTACGAGATGTTGATCGGGCGGGCCGCGTTTCAGCAGGCGTTCAAGGCCGTGCTTCGTGACGAACGCAACCAGGCGCTGCGTTGGATGAAATGGCATACCAATGCCCGGGCGACGGCTCCGCCGGCCCACGAGATGAACCCGGCGTTGCCGCCGCAGCTCTCGGCGCTGGTGGCGCGTGCGATGGCCAAAGACATCAACGACCGGCTGGGTTCCGCTGCGGAATTCGCCGCCGCGATCGAGCGGCACTTCACCGCCGAGGGCGTGTCTGGCGCCATCGAACACCGGGTGGAAGACCGCAAGGCCAGCCACGCGAGCCTGCAGCCGGCGATGAAGACCGCCGACGTCCCCAAGCCGGCACGCCGGAAAAAGCTCGGCTTGATTCTCGGCGCGGTGGCGCTCTTGACCGTCGGGGGTGTGCTGGCGGTTGAACTCAACCGAGAAGACCCCGACGCCGTGACGGAGCAGCGTCGGCTGACGATGCTGGATCGTGCCGATGCGATCCTGGCTTCCACGACTGAGCCCAGTGAAGAGGCGCTGGCGTTCTACCAGGACGCGGCTGACGGCTTGCCAGAAGACGACGCGTTGGCGGTCCGGGCCCGCATCGGGATCGCTTGGCTGGCCCTTCGGCGTTCGACGGAAGCCGAAGATTTCACCGCGGCGCGTCAGGCTTTGGCGGACCTGCGAGCCCTTGGGGCCGATTCCGCGTCGGTGGATGTGGCCCGGGCGGAGATGAACCGGAAGGAAACGTTCTTCACCGCGATGACCGAGATCACCGCGGCGCTGAATGACCGGCGTGTTGCCGATGCCGAGGACCAATTGGAGCGATTTGATGCGTTGCGTTTGATGCTGTCCGAAGCCGAGTCCGAACAGGTGACAGGCTTGCGGGTGCGTTTGTGGTCGCTGGCACAGCGGATGCGGATGGAACGTGACTTGGCGGAAGTCGATCGCATGATCCAAGACGGACGCTGGGACGACGCGTTCAATCGGCTGCGTGCGATGGAGCGGGTGTACACCGACCCGGCCGTCGGCCGAACCCTCGCCTCATACGAGAACCTCCAGCGTTTCAACACTCACCTCGCTGCGGCCGATGCGGCGTTAAATCAGCAGGACGATGTGCCCGGCGCGATCACCCAATTGCAGCGGGCTTTGACGCTGCGTGACGATCCTGAGGCGGCTGAGCGCCTCAGCCGGTTGCAGATTGAAGATGCGGTGGCGCGTGGCCGGCGTCTGCTGGCTGCGGGGGACCCGTCCGGTGCCCGGCAGGCGTTTTTGCAGGCGATCGCCCTGGGCGATGAAGCCGACGCGCCGCGTTACCTGTCGCAGATGGATACGCAGGCCTCGGCCCAGGCCTTGGTTGACCAAGGCGATGCCGCCGCCCGGCTGCGTGACTTTGATTCAGCGTTGTCGTCGTACCACGCCGCGCAGGAGCTGGCGATCATGGACGGCCTGGACCGCCGCATCCTCGATGCCGAGTTTGGCCGCGCGATGGATCAGGGCGAAGCCGCGCTGCAGGCGGGGGACCTGGAAGCCGCCGAGCGTGCGTATCGCCGAGCGTTGCAACTCCAGCCGCAAGACCGCAGCGCCTTGGCGGGCCGAGACCAGGTCGCCAACGCCGCAGGCTATCGTGCGGCGTTGGCCCAAGGCGATCGGGCCCGTGAAGCTTCGCGTTTCGATGAGGCGATGGCCGCGTACCGCCGAGCGTTGGGTTTGCTCGACACGGCTGAAGTCCAGCAGAAGCTCCGCGACACCGAGTACCAGCAGTGGATCGCACAGGCCCAGACCCACATGGATGCCCGGGAATGGCGGGAGGCCGCGTCCTGTCTTCGTGCTGCACAAAGGCTGCATGACGGGCAGGCGGTGCGTGCGTTGCTGGCGGAGGTCGCCGAGCGCACCGGCGGGGGTGGCGAATGAATCGGCGCGCCCCACGAGTCCCGTCACGTGATCGGGGTGTGGTGCTGGTGATCACGCTGCTGGGGTTGGTGCTGTTGGCGGCGATGCTGTTTTATGTGTTCAACATGGGCCGGCACGCCGAAGCGCGTCGCGTGACGCAGGACGCCGCCGACGCCGGGGCGGTTTCCGGGCCCGGCTACGTTGCCCGGTCGTTGAACCTGGTGGCGCACAACAACCTGGGCATAGCCCGCTCGCTGGCGATGGTGAATGTGCTGGACGCGATGCCGATGACCGTCGAGCACACGCTCCTGGATCAGCAGGCGATCGCCACGCGCATGGCGGAGCTGGATCGACCCAGTACGTTCAGTGGGCTGGACCCGTTGCTGGAAGCGGCGTTGGCGGCCGAAGTCACGCGGACCCGCACGCAGGCCGACTCGCAAGTGGCCTGGCTGCAAGAAGTGGAAGGGGTGTTCGCGGCGTCTCCCGTCGAGCGGGTGACACACTACAACGGCCCGATCGGGGAGGGCGAGCTCTGGCGTGCGATGCGCGGGATGGACGCGGTCTCGCAGGCCACGATGGAAAACCTGGGCGCGGTCTCACAGGTGGCTGCCGTGCACGCGGTCGAGGGCAACCTGCTGCGGCACGATGGGCAGGCGACCGGTGTGATGTACCCCACCGAGCCGGCGATCCCCTGGGAGCGAGGCACGTTTGATGACTTCTTCGAGCCGATCACCGATGGCCGACCGGTGCTGGACCCGACCGATGACTGGACCCGTCGTGGCCCGATGGATGCTTTGTACGGCTGGCGCGACGGGTTGTATTGGGTGACCGCTTGGCGGGAGATTCAGCAGCAACCCGATTCACCTTCGCCGGATACGCGGGGCGTTCAGACGAGTCCGTGGATCATTCAAGACAGCGAGATCCGCGGCTACCGGGTCATCGGTTTTCATGATGCGGCGATCCGCACTTACGACGGCGCTGGGGATCAGTTCATCATCGAGAACCGCTGGAGCAGCGGAGATGTCGAGTTTGCCGAGGGCTGGGTTTGGCGGAACCTTTTGAATCCGTGGTATGCCCAGACGATGTCGCCGATCACGTTGCCTCGGGGCGCTCTTCTCAACCGGTCTCGGCAGGGCGAGTTGGAGAATTGGCTAGATACCGCGCCGCTGATGGACATTGCCCGGCCGAGCTTCTGGCACCGGCAGATCGCCGCGGTGAAGCTGGACTACGGCTGGTTCCCGGATGAGGTGGACCCCAACATCGGGCAGCCCAACTGGGACCTTGGCCTGTACGCAGCGGACTTTGATCCCGGCGGCGTCGACGAAACGTGTTTCCTTCGCATCACGTTCCGCAGCACCTACATCAACGATCGCCTGGAGTCGTCCCCGACGCTTCGGGAAACCGAAGCCTTCTGGGTGAACGGTTGGCGGCCTGCACCGAGGGTGAACCCCGGCAGCGAAAGCTCGTTGATCGAGATTGCGCCCGGGGCGTGGCTGATCCAGCGGCCGCTGTTCGATGCTGATCCAGAAGACGAGATCGAGATCATCGAGGACAACATTTTCATCTGGGTCGGCGTCAGCAGGGAAACGCCGGTGGTGGTCAGCAACCCCTACGACGGGTTGGCCCGCGATGCGAACGACCCGGCGCCGGTCAATCTGGATCACGCGGCGTTTCCGGTCAGCGAAGACAATCGGCATGAGGCGCTGCGGTTTCTTACGGTCGCTCGCCGGAGCAACCGGTCGCCGTTCTGGTCCAGCCGATTCGACCGGGGCCGGGTAAGCGATCACCATTACGCGTTGGCGCAGAGCCGGGTGTTCAACAATCACAGCCACGACCTGTGGACACCGATGTGGCAGGCCCGGATGGAGCCCATCGATCGGTACGGCGATTGGGTGACGACGGCATTGGGTTCGACCGATGCCGCCAACATCAACCCGACGCTGGACGCCGAAGCGTTGCGGGAGATCGCTGCCTACCTGGAGAGCCTGGAGCCCTTGGCGGGGCACATGCTGGAGCACTGATGCAGATCATGACAAGCACAACTCGAAGGCGATGCCGAGGGGCGGCCATGGTCGAAACCGTGCTGGTGCTGCCCGTGCTGCTGGTGGTGATCGTGCTGACGTTCTTCCTCTCGAGCGCGTTGGTTCGCCTGGGGCATGCGTCGAATCTGGCGCGGTATGAAGCGGATCGTCTGGCGCATGACGCGGTCGGGTTCTCGTCGGACGACACGCGCAACGCAACGTTCTTTGGCGGGAACGCGGTGGACATCGACGTCGCGACGACCTCGCGATTCCCGGATTACGTGTTGGATGTTCACGCCAACGCGGTGAACCAGGTCGACCCGAACGCGGTGCCTTTCTTCGAGGCGCTGGTCGATGACCTGCCCTTGGGCGTCGAAGTGCGGACGACGGTGACACACGAAGAAGGCGGGCTTTGGGCCCGTTTTAATCGGCCGGTCACAGGTGGACACGTTCGGCTAGACCAGCCCTGGGCGTACGCGTATCGGCTTCGGGAGGACACGTCGATTGATGCGTGGGTGTACGAGACCCCGCCTTACCTGCAAACGCAGGAGGTGGTTCGGGATGTGTACCTGACGGAGATGGGCGACTTGCTGGATGCGTTTGCGGGAGGCAACCCCTGGGCGGAGATGCTGCGGCGGATGATGGAAGAACCGTTGGAGTATCGCGGGCCGGCGTTTCCGGCTCAGTGATTTTTTACGGCGTCGCTAGCGGGTGAGCAGGAGCACCGCGAACATGACGATCCAGACGCCATCGAGGAAGTGCCAGTAGTACGTCAGGAAGCGGACGGGGGTGTGCTGCTCGTGGTCGTACTTGTGCTGGTGAGCGTTGAGGGTGGTGATGAACAGCGGGATCACGCCGCCGAGGACGTGCAACGCGTGGATCACGATCAGCGCCAGGACCAACCCCTCGATCGGGGCGTCGCCCTGGGGCGGGGTGCCTTCGACCATCGCGGTTTCCCGAGCCTGATTCCAGGCGTCGAGCTTCCCGCTCATATCCTGGCCGAGCGAGACGAGGCTGGGGGTCTGAACCAGGACGAAGGCCAGGGAGAGCAGCAGGGTCAGCACCAGCGCCTGGCGGAACTTGTCCTGGCGTTCGCGTTGGACGTTGGCCAGCGCGCGGTGCATGGTGTAGCTGGAGATGAGGATGATGGCGGTGGACACCCACAGGCCGTTGGGCAGGTGGACGGTGCCGAGGTCCGGCGAGGTCCGCGGGTTCAGCCGGATCAGCAGGTACGCCAGCATCGATGCGGCGAACAGCACGCCCAGCGAGACGAGGAACAGCGTGATGCCGATGGTCGCGGCGCGGGGCGGGACACGGTGAAAACGCTGGTCGGTCAACCGGTCGTTGAGGCTGGGTGAGGATGGATCGGTCATCACTGGGAGTCTAGGCTCGGGATCAAAAAAAATCCGGGTCAGCCGCGATGAACGGATGACCCGGTGTGGGGTTTGGGTTGGCGTTGGGGTTTGCCTTTACTCGGCGGCGGCCTGTGTGGCGGCTGCCTGGTTGATGAGGTCCTGGTAGTCGGCGGCGTCCATCAGGCTGAAGATGATGAACAGGACGACAAACGCCAGCGCGGCGATCAGCACCAGGCTGTTGAAGGGCGTGTCCCAGCGGAGGTGCATGAAGTACAGGGCGACCAGGATGGCTTTGACGAACGCCACGACGAGGGCGACGACGAGGTTCATCTCGTAGCCGAAGTCGAACAGCGTGACCCCGACGGTCAGGCCGGTGAGGGCCAACAGGGCCAGGAAGATGCCCCCCAAGAGCTGGAGGGAGACGACGTGGCCTTTGTGGCTGTGGTCGTCGTGGGCGTCGGGGGTGGTGGCGGTGGCTTCGCTCATGGTGTGTCTTGTATGCGGAAGGCGCTGTGGACTGAAAACGGATGACTGCGATCAGGTCAGTGAATCAGGTACAGCAGGGGGAACAGGAAGATCCAGATGAGGTCGACGAGGTGCCAATACAGGCCGACGAGGTCGACGGGGGTGTAGTACTCGGGGGAGAACAGGCCCTGCCCGAAGCTCGACAGGCGGGC
Source organism: Phycisphaeraceae bacterium (assembly GCA_965230305.1). Classification (GTDB taxonomy): domain Bacteria; phylum Planctomycetota; class Phycisphaerae; order Phycisphaerales; family Phycisphaeraceae. The sequence continues at coordinate 2,854,021 of OZ245998.1, forward strand.
GAAGTTGAGCCCGCCGATCGCCAGGGCGAGCACAGCAAAGACGCCGATCGTGCCCCATATCCAAGGGTTGAACCCGACGAGCCAGCCGAAGAACCCGAAGTAGGCGGCCAGGCCGATGAAAGAGGCCGGGACGATCAGGGCTTTGACCAGCGGGCCCCCGGCGAGGTAGGTGACGACCCCGATCGCGGCCATCCCGATCAACACGTGCAGGCCGTGCAGCCCGGTCATCATGAAGTAGATCTGAAAGAAGACGTGGGTCCGGCCCTGGTTGAGGTTGTCCAGTTCGTCATAAAGGGGGTAATGACTGCCGGCGTGGACGACGTGTTCGCGGTCTTCGCCGGTCGCGAAGGCTTCGTTCAGGCCTTGGGGCTGCTGGGCGGGCAGCTGGATCGCGGAGGCGGAAGCGGACTGGATCAGCCAAGTCCCCGAAGCGGGCTCTGGGCCGTGGTGCTCGTCATGCCCTTGGTCGGCATGCGCATCGTCGACATGATCTTCGTGATCGGCTGCGTGTTCATCGTGATGGTCTTCGTGGTGCCCCTCGCCGTGCCCTTCGCCATGACTGTCGTCGCCGTGGCCGTGGTGCGAGATGTAGCTGCTCGCGTCTTCGAGCATCTCGTCGCTGTTGTAGGGGTGGAAGGCGTTTTTCTCGCCGGCAAACAGGGAGAAGTAGCTGCCGGTCTCGTAGTCCGCGACGTGCTTCCACTTGCCGTTGTACTCGATGGTCTTGATGACCATGAACCCGCCGCCACCGATCAAGGTGAGGAACAGCATCGTGACCAGCAGGTTGCGTTGGCCGAGTTGCGAAGCACGGACGCCCCAGGCCATGGTGAATGAGCTGGCGAGCAGGACGACGGTGTTGATCGCGCCCCACTTGGTGTCCAGGACCTGGTGGGCGAAGAGGAAGACGTCGGGGTTGGTGCCGCGGTAGATGGCGTAGGCACAGAACAGGCCCCCGAACATCAGGATTTCGGTCGCCAGGAAGACCCACATACCCAGCTTGCCGGACTCGAACTGTTGTTCGGGGGTCTCGAAGTGGTGGGCGAGGTGTGCCGGGCCGTGGTGCTCGTGGTCGCTCATGGTGCTCTTCAGGGGGAAGTCGGGGTTCAGAGGCTTGGGGACGTTGGGGCCAGGCCGGGTTAGTGCGCCTGGGCGCGGGCGTCGAGTTCTTCGAGGGTGGGCTTGTGCTCGATGACGTAGCCATCGATCTCTTCCTCGTACTTCCAATCCTGGAAGTCATAGGGGTCGACGCCGATCTGGTCTTCGTCAAAGTTCAGGTGGGGCGGGGGGCTGGTCGAGTGCCACTCGAGGCTGTTGGCGCCCCAGGGGTTGGCCGGGGCTTTCTTGCCGGCCTTGATGCCCATGATCCAGTTGACGAGCACCATGACCAGGCCGACACCCAGCAGGTAAGCGCCGATGGTCGAGATGACGTGGAACGCGGTGAACTGGTCGTCGAAGGTCGCGTATCGGCGGGGCATGCCCTGGCTGCCGGCGATGAACTGGATGAAGAACGTCATGTTGAAGCCGATGAAGACGACGATTGCCGAGGCCTGGCCGAGGCGTTCGCCGTACATCTTGCCGAACATCTTGGGGAACCAGTAGTAGAACCCGCCGAGGAAGGCGAACAGGGTCGAGCCGACCATCACGTAGTGGAAGTGGGCGACGACGAAGTAGGTGTCGTGGAAGTGGATGTCGGTGGAGATCGCGGCGAGGAACAGGCCGGTGAGCCCGCCGATGGTGAACAGCCAGATGAAGCCGATGGCGTAGAGCATCGGCGTGTCCAGACGGATCGAGCCCCGGTACATGGTCGCCAGCCAGTTGAACACCTTGATGGCGGATGGGATCGCGACGGACATTGTCAGCAGGGAGAACACGCCGCCGGTGATCGGGGACATGCCGCTGGTGAACATGTGGTGGCCCCAGACGATGAAGCCGAACATGGCGATCGCGACGGAGCTGAAGGCGATGAACTTGTAGCCGAAGATGTGCTTGCGGCTGAAGACGGAGATGATCTCACTTATCACGCCCAGGCCCGGGAGGATCATGATGTAGACCGCCGGGTGGGAGTAGAACCAGAAGAAGTGCTGGTATAGGACCGGGTCGCCGCCGAGGTTGGGGTCGAACACGCCGATCCCCAGAAGGCGTTCGGCGATCATCAGGAGCATCGTGATCGCCAGCACGGGCGTCGCGAGGATCTGGATGATGCTGGTCGAGTACAGCGCCCAGAGGAACAGGGGCATGCGGAAGAAGCTCATGCCCGGGGGGCGGAGCATGTGGACCGAGGCGATGAAGTTCACGCCGGTGAGGATCGAGGAGAAGCCGAGGATGAACACGCCCATTGCGGCCATCGTCGCGCCGGTCGCGGTGCCCGAGGCGTAGGGGGTGTAGAACGTCCAGCCGGTGTCTAAGCCGACGGGCAGGAACTTCCATTCACCGGGTTGCACGCCCAGCACCGTGCCGACGATCCCGCCGACGAGCAGCCAGGCGAAGAAGATGCCCCCGCCGATGTAGCAGTAAAAGCTCATCAGGTTCAGTCGGGGGAAGGCCACATCCTTCGCCCCCAGCTGCATGGGCAACGCGAAGTTGCCCAGGATCGCGGGGATCGCGGGGATGATGAACATGAAGACCATCACCGCCCCGTGCAGTGTGAACATCTGGTTGTAGAACTTGAAGCTCTGCGTCGGGTTTTCCGAGTAGAACGTTGCAGCGGGGTTGAGCAGTTCGGTCCGCAGCATCAGGGCGAAGAACCCGCCCAGCCCGAACGCGGCGAGCACAACGACGGCATACATCAGGCCGATCCGCTTGTGGTCCAGCGTCAGGAGCCAGGACAGAATGCCCTTGGACTCGTTGATGTACGTCTTGGCCTTGGGGTCCGTGGGCCGGCCGTACTCGTCGGTGCCGATGATGGGGCGATCGATGACGGTCATAATCGCGGTGTCCTTCACTTCAGCGGGGAGGAATGCCCCCGCAAGGGGTCGGTCTTCAGCCGAGGCTTACTCGGCAGGCGTTTCGGGTTCGGGTTCGGCGCTGTTGCCAGCGGCGGCTTCTTCTTGTTCCGCCAGCCATGTTTCGCGGGTCATGAAGGGCTCTAGGCCCTCGCCGGGATTCGGGACGCCTTCCATCCAGGGCTCGACGTCGTAGTTTGCTGAGATGCTGGCCATGTAGGCGAACAGGGCGTCGTACACGGGCGTGGTCATCTGGGCGGCGGGCATGTTCTTGCCTGAGTACCCGGCAACCCGGCGCGCGTTCGGCCGGGCGATCGATTCAACGATGTAGTTGTAGTCAGCGATCGCGGTGCTGCCGTCTTCGAACTCGCGTTCGCTGCCGACGAGATTCAGCCAAGTCGGGTACTGCGTGGCGTCGCTGTCGATGCCGTGACAGCTCGAGCAGCCGCGTTGTGCGTAGAGTTCGGCACCCCATTCGATCCAGGTCGCGCCCTCGGGCGCTCCGCCGAGTGAAGCCATCTTCTCACGCAGCGCGTCCGCGTCGTCGTACACCAGCACGTCGACGTTCATGTTCGAGTGGCTCTCGCCGCAGTACTCGGTGCAGTACATCCGGTAGCTGGCGGGCTCGGCGGAGGGGTTCTCCCGGCCGATCGGCTGGGCCCACACCGAATGCACGCGCCCGGGCACGCAGTCCCGCTTCATCCGGAACGCCGGGATGTACATGCTGTGCAGCACATCCACGCTGGACAGGCGGAATTCCACGGGTTGATCCGCAGGCAGGATCAGTTTGTCATAGCTCTGGGCGCCGTTGGGGTAGGTGAACGTCCAGGCCCACTGCTTGGCCTCGACATCAATCACGTACGCATCATTCGGCGGGACGACCATGTCCATGTACTGCACGAAGCCCACGCCGAAGATGAACAGCACGATCGCCAGCGGCGGGATCGTCCACGCCAGCTCGACGGCGGTGTTGTGTGTCGCGCCCTGAGGCAGATCGTTGCGGTCCTTCTGCCGGTACTTGACCGAGAAGAAGAACATCAAGAAGCCGATCAGCACAAAGAAGAACACGCTGACGTAGAGGATGAAGTAGAACAGCCAGTCGATGCCCCACAGCGGCGCGTCGGGGCCGCCGGCAAAGGTCGAGGCCTGCTCGGGCATCCAGAACGTGGCGTCTTTGACGGCCAGGGTGTTCGGCAGGGAGGTGGTGAGGTTCGGGGTCATGCCCATATCGCTCCGGGAGCTTGGGGTTCAGGTTTACGCCGGGTGGGGCGGCGTCTGGGTCGGGGGGTTCTTCGGACGGTTAGCCAGTCGGGCAGCACGTTTCTTTTCCGCGGCGAACGCGAAAGCGAGGATGCCGCCGACGATCAGGATGAAGATGCCGGCGGTCCAACGCAGGATCGCGAAAATGCTCGGCGTGTACTGACCCGCGTTGGGGTCGAAGTTGAAGCAGGTCGTCAGGAACAGATCGACGGGGGAGCCGATCTTGCCGTCGGCGGCTTCAACCAGCGCCAGCCGCATGGTCTGGGTCTGGAAGGTCGTGCCCGGCAGGGTCTTGCTCACCATGCCGTCGGGGCTGACGATGTAGATCGCCGCGGCGTGGGCGTACTCGTCCTTGGCTTCGATGTAGTCGTATTCAAACCGCAGCATCTCCGCCAGGGCGGTGATCGAGTCCTGCTCGCCGGTCAGGAAGTACCAGCCGTTCAGCACGTGCTCAGGCTGGTCGAAAATCTCGCTGTAGCGTTCCTGCTTGGTCGCTGCGATCCGGGAACCTTCTTCGGGGTTGATCGAGACGCAGACCGCGATGTAGTCCTCGCTGAGCGTCAGTGAATCGATCTCACGGAAGGCATCCGCCATGCCGTTCATGGTGAAGTCGCACATGTGCGGGCAGCGGTAGTATCCGAGCATGACCACGACCGGGCGGTCGGGCTGGAACAGTTCGCCGAGCGCGACCGTTCGGCCTCGCTGATCCCGGAACGTCAGGTCCAGCGGCAAGGTGGAGCCCGAGGGGTCGCCGTAGCGCACGTTCGGGTTCACCGGCGGCGGGCCATCGGGGTCCAGCGCCGGCGGGGTGGGCGTGAATTGTGCGATCGACAGCCCGGCCCACAGGCACGCCAACACACAAGCCGTCGACCACACCACAGCGGATGCACCGAAGCGGTGTAGCGTGGGAAGCGGGTTGTACGGCGTGAGGTTCATGGATCGGTTTGGGTTACGGGTGCCGGTCAAGGCTTGTGTAATGCTAGGCCCGGCCAATCATCGTCGGCCAGCTATACAAAGGGGTTACTCCGAGGCGTACTGCTCCGCGATCGCGTCGATGGCCGGGGCCAGTTCCACGAGGTTGGCTTCCTGGGCGGCGTAGAACTCGGTCGAGTATTCACCCACGGGCGCGACGAGCAGTTCGCTGGGCTCGACATCCATCTTCCGGGCCAGTTCCTTCTGTTCGATGTAGCGGAACGCGGCCTGGCCGAGGATGATGATCGCCAGCACGATCAGCGAGCCGACGACAGCCACCAGGAACGTCAACGGCATGTTGATGTCGTTGCTGGACGCGGTCGGCCGGGGGGTGTGGGTGGAGTGTTCGTCGCTCATGGTCTTGTTTCGCGTGTCGTGTCGTGAGGCTTAGTACAGGTTCAGGTGGTTGACCGATTCATCCAGACGCGGGTCCTTGACCGGGATCAGGTTCGCCGAGCCCAGCGATCGGCCGATCCAGGCGAAGTAGAAGCCCGCCAGGCCGAAGAAGCAGCCCAGGTCGATGAAGAAGTCGCGCGGGTCGCGGAAAAGGAAGCTGTTATCAAACTCGGGCATGATGATCCAGAACAGGTGGATCGCGTGAGCCACGAGCAGCCAGACGGCCGCGAGCGTCAACAGAGTCAGGTTCCGCTTGATGTGCCGTGAGAGCAGGAAAGCGAACGGGATGATGAAGTGGATGAAGATCAACAGGATGCTGATCGGGCTGTAGGCGTTCCAGCTGTCGGTGACGGTGATGGCACCGCGGACGGCGAACCAGGGAATCTCGCCGGGGAAGCTCGCGTACCAGATCAGCATGTACTGGCTGAAGCTGACATAGGTCCAGAAGAACACAAAGGCGAACAGGAGCTTGCCGAGGTCGTGGTAATGCTGGACGTTGACCGCGGGGATGTAGCCGCCGGCCTGAAGCAGACGAAGCGTGATGATGCAGGCCGACAGGGCGGCGATCATCGAGCCAGCGAAGAACTGGATGCCGAACATCGTCGAGTACCACGTGGGGTCCAGCGACATCATCAGGTCGAAGCTGACAAAGGTTGCGACGACGCCGAACAGGATGATGAACACCGGCGTGAAGCGTTCGTTGCGTTTGGTCAGCTTGACCGAAACGTCCAGCGTTTCCGAGTCGTCAGCGAGCTTGGAGTTGCGGTGGAAGAAGTACCCGATCGCGCCCAGCAGCACCATGTAACCCAGCACGCGGAAGGACCAGAAAGGCAGGTTCAGGTACGGCCGCTTACCCGCGATCAGCGGGTTGTCATGGTGCGTGTCGTGCCCGGCGTGGTCGTTGTGGTGCTCATCACCGTGGGCGTCATCGCCAGCATGTTCGCCGTGTTCGTCGTGCTCGTGTTCATCGGCGACGGCGTGCTGAATCGCGTAGCCGGTCGAGGCGTGCTGATCGTGTTCTTCATCGTGAGCATCCTCGTGCTCATCGTGGCCTTTGGGTTTGTCGGTCACCGAGTTGGGGGTGTCGGCATACTTGCCGATCTGGTGGTGGTGCTGGAGTTCGCCGTGGCCGGCCGGAAGGTTCCAAGAGTACAGCAGGCCCTCCTGGTTGCTGGCGAAGAACAGCAGCGGGATCGCCAAGACGACCAGGACGGGCACGAACGCGGTGGCGTAGTGCTCCCAGACCCGGCGGATGAGGATGTGCCAGCCGCCGCGGAAGAGGGTGGCGATCAGGCAGAGCGCCAGGCTGCCGCAGGAGATCGTGAGGATCCAGACGAAGGCCCAGAGGTAGCTGTGGGCCAGGCGTTCGACGCCGCGTTCGGGCGTCGCCAGCGTCGCGATCAGGGCCACCAGAAGGCCCAGCACGCCCACCGGCAGGCCGGCGAGGATGATGGCCTTGCTGTGCGTGAACGGCTTCTTGTCCGCGTCGGTCAGATGTTTGCCGTGGTGAGACATTCGGGTTCAGTTCCGGGGTCGGTTCAGTGCTTGCGTCAGCCCTTGCGGGCGGGTTACTCGGAGTCGCTTGGGCTCTGGGCGGCCTGCAGCGAGCGGACGTACAGGACCACCGCCCAGGCTTCTTCGGCGTCCAGTTGGGCGCGGTAGCCGGCCATGTTGCCCTTGCCGTTGCGGATCACGTCGAACAGCTGCCCGTCGGGGTAGCGGTCGGCGGTGTAGGTCGTGTAGCTGTCGAGGACGACGGGTTCTTCATTCTCGTCCAGGACCACGTTGCCGTCGGCATCGGTATCGAGGATCTCGGTGACGCCGACGATGTTCGCCGGGGCCACCCAGCTGGTGCCGGTTTCGGGCTGGCTCTGGAGCTGCGAGGCGCGGATGTGGGTCGGGCCGGCGCCCTGGCCGTCCATGCCGTGGCAGGTGTAGCAGTAGGTGTTGTAGAGCACCTGGCCGCGTTCGATCATCGTGCGGATGTGATCGGCATCGCCCTGCAAGGCTTCGGGGAGCCCCTCGTAGTAGTTGTTCAGCCCCTCGGCGTTCAGGACGGGCTCGAGGTCTTCGGTCAGTTCAAAGCCGTAGTGCAGGTGATCGTCGGTGAACAGCATGCCCCGGGCGACGGTGCCGGTGACCGGCTGGCGGTTGCTCCGGCCGTCGGCAAACACCGCGGAGGGCGACTGAGCCTTGTACTTGGGCTGATGGTCCATGTCCTGAAACAGGTGGACACGGGGGGCTTTGGAGTTGGTCGTGCGGGCCAGCACGGGCAACGAGATCAGCACCCAGGAGGCGCTGATCGCGATCAAGGCCGCGGCGGTCAGCGTGAACGGCACCTGCTTGGGCAGGTGGAGGTCTTGCAGGTCGAGCTGTTGGATCAGTTTCTTCATGTTGCGTCAGACCTCATCGGTGACGGTGTCCACCGACAGGGGGTTGAGTTGTTCCAGAAGCTCACGGGTCTTCGTCTCGTCGAAGTTCGGATCGTTGGCTTCGATCACCACGAAGAAGCGGTCGTCGGTCGCCCGGAGGAACTTCTCCAGGCGGTACAGCGGGTGGTACAGCAGAGGCAGCCTGTTCAGGCCGAACATCCCAAAGACCGCGCCGAACGCCGAGAGGAGGATCGTCATCTCGAACATGGGCGGGACATACTGCGGGATCTCGCCGTAGGGCTTGCCGGCGATCATGAAGCTGTAGGGCTGAAGCGATTCGACGAGGTAGGGGGTGGCGTTCCAGCCGACCCATTCGTTGATGCCGCCCATCGTGTAGGTCGCCAGGAACGTGCCCAGCGACAGGCCCGTCAACCCGCAGGCGAGCACGATCCAGGGCAGGCAGGTGTACTTCATGCCCATTGCGCCCTCGATGCCGTGGATCGCAAACGGCGCGTAGACGTCGAACTTCTTGTACCCCGCGTCGCGGACGGCCTTGGCGGCTTCGACCACGCCGTCGACGTTGTCGTACTCGGCCAGCACGCCGTAGGTCACGGCTTCGGCGGCCTGCTCGTGTTCGTCGATCATCGAAGGGTCAGCGGTGATCGTGGTCATATCAGTGCGCCTCCTGAGTGGCGTTCTGGGGGGCGTTGAGCTGGCTGGGGCCGTCTGGGTCGCCGTGGTAGTGGGCCTGAGGCATGGTCCACTTCACTTCGGCGATCGCGAAGATCGGCAAGAACTTGCAGAACAGCAGGAACAGCGTGAAGAACAGCCCGAAGCTGCCGGCAAACATGCCGATGTCGACCCACGAAGGCGTGTAGTGGTCCCAGCTGGAGGGCAGGAACTCCTGCGTCAGTGTGGTCACGACGATCACGTAGCGTTCGAGCCACATCCCGATCGTGACGCTCAAGGCGGTGACGATCAGCCAGAACTTGCTTCGCCGAGCCCACTTGAACCAAAGGACCTGCGGGATGATGACGTTGCAGGTGTACAGCGCCCAGAAGGACCACGCGTACGGGCCGAGCAATCGGAAGATGAATGCGGACTGTTCGAAGTGGTGGCCCGAGTACCAGGCGACGAAGAACTCGAGGGTGTAGGCGTAGCCAACGATGAAGCCCACGCCGAGCATGACCTTGGCACAGTTTTCCATGTGCCTTTCGGTCATGATCTCTTTGAGGTTAAACAGGTAGCGTGCGGGCACCGCCAGGAGCAGCACCATCGCGAACCCGCCGTAGATGGCCCCGGCCACGAAGTAGGGCGGGAAGAAGGTTGTGTGCCAGCCGGGCAGCTGGGCGACGGCGAAGTCGAAGGACACGACCGAGTGCACCGAGAGCACCAGCGGGGTCGCCAGGGCCGCCAGCAGCAGGTAGGCCCGCTCAAAGCGGTGCCAGTGACGCGACGAGCCACGCCAGCCCAAGGCAACGATGCCGTAGAGGAAACGCTGGATCTTGTTCCCTTCTTTGGCGGCCCGGTCACGGAGCGTCGCGAAGTCCGGGACCATGCCCGTGTACCAGAACAGGACCGACACGGTCGCGTAGGTCGAGACCGCGAAGACGTCCCACATCAAGGGCGAGCGGAACTGCGGCCACATCGCCATCTGGTTGGGGATCGGGAACAGCCAGTAGGCAAACCACGGCCGGCCCACGTGCAGCAGGGGGTACATCCCCGCACAGACCACCGCGAAGATCGTCATCGCCTCGGCGAAACGGTTGATGCTGGTGCGCCAGTTCTGCCGGAAGAGGAACAGGATCGCGGAGATCAGCGTCCCGGCGTGGCCGATGCCGACCCAGAACACGAAGTTGATGATCGGGAAGCCCCACGCGGCGGGCTGGTTGTTGCCCCAGACGCCGATACCTTTGGGCAGAAGCTCACCGAAGATCGTGTACAGGTAAAGCAGCAGCCCTAGGAAGGAGATGCCAAATGCGGGGTACCACCACCAGGTCGGCTTGTTCAGCGCGATGCCCGCGGCCAGGTCCGTCACCGACTTGAACGTCTGGTTCAGGATCAGCGGCGCGCGTTGCGTCGGGTCGTCGGCCGTGTTATCCAGCGGCAGCTTTTCGTTGAGCTCGGGTTTCGCGTCGATCGTGGCCATAAGGGTTGGGTCACTGGGTCAAGGGTCGGTAAGGATCGGAGGCTTAGTGTCCGTTGTCGTGATCGTCGTGCCCGGCGGCGGGGACGATCGGGTTGGTGATCTTGGCGAGGTAACGGGTCCGCGGGCGGGTGTTGTTCTCGCTGAGCATCTCGTAGGCGCGGTTGCGCTTCTGCATCTGCACGACCTTGCTGTCGGGGTCCAGCAGGTTGCCGAACACGATCGCCCCGGTCGCACACGCCTGCTGGCAGGCGGTCTGCAGGCCGTCGCCGTCGGTGATCATCTCGTTCTCGCGCTCGCCCTTGGCCCACTGCTGGCGGGCGGCGCTCTTGGTCTCGTGGATCCGCTGCACGCAGTAGGTGCACTTCTCCATCACGCCGCGCATCCGCACGGTGACTTCGGGGTTGTGCACCATGCGGGTGATCTGGTTGACTTCTTCTTCCTGCTGCGTGTCGGGGATGCCCCACCAGGGCTTGTAGTCGCCGCGGGGGTGGTTGCTGTGGAAGTCGAAGTAGTTGTAACGACGCACCTTGTAGGGGCAGTTGTTCGAGCAGTACCGCGTGCCGGCACAACGGTTGTAGACCATCGTGTTCAGGCCTTCGGTGTCGTGGACGGTCGCCGCGAACGGGCAGACGGTCTCGCACGGGGCGTTTTCGCAGTGCAGACACATGACCGGCTGGTGCACGACTTCCACGTTGGCCTTCGTCGGATCGCCCTTGAAGTAGCGGTCGATCCGCAGCCATTGCATCTCGCGGCTCTTGAGGACTTCTTCCTTGCCGACGACGGGGATGTTGTTCTCCGCCTGGCAGGCCGAGACGCAGGCGTTGCAGCCGTTGCAAATCGACAGGTCAATCGCCATGCCCCAAGCGTGCCGGAACTCTTTTTGCATTTCCGCCAAGCGTTCGGGCGAGGTCTCTTTATCCAGGATTTCGTTGGCCTGGCTGTAGCCCTGAGGCACATCGAACATCTGCAGCGACAGGTCGCCGTGGTCGTTGGCGGTGACGAAGTTGGGGTTGGCGATGTAGTCCTCAAGGGTGGCTTCTTTGAAGAGCACGCCTTGCTGGTCGGGCTTGCCGACGCGGTATTCCAAAGCGTCCTGGGCGCTGTCTTGCGCCACCGCCCCGAGGCTGGAGACCAGGCCGCCGCCGGAGATCACCACGCCGTCGACGAGGTGGTGGTCCTGGGTGTAAGCCAGTTCGTGGGTCTTGCCGGTCTTCTTGAGTTCCGCCACACGCAACGCGGGGAAGCCCGGGACCGCCGAGGCCGAGGCGGTCAGCGGGTATAGGTCGGCCCCGATCGGTTCGACTTCGGTGGCGGTGTGCCCGCCGATCGATCCGGCGTGCGTCCGGCCGTAGCCGAAGTAACCCGTGGCCGTGCCGGGCACTTGGCCGGGCAGGACGAAGACGGGGGTTTCAACGGTCGCGCCGTCGACGGACAACTCGACCACGTCGCCGGAGTTCAGTTCGCTGGCCAAAGCGTCGGCATAGCTGATCAACAGGGCGTTGTCCCAGGTCAGCTTGGTCATCGGCTGGGGCAGTTCCTGCAGCCAGGCGTTGTTGGCGTGCCGGCCGTCAAGGGTCACCGGCGAGGGCAGCAGGGTCAGCTCGACGGTGCCGCCGCTGAAGGTGGTGTCGGGTTCTTCGGGCAGGTCGCCGCTGAGCGAGGTGGGGCCGGCCACGGAAACAAACGGCTCGGCCGAGTCCGCGAGCACCCCGTCGTGCAGCAGGGTCCGCCAGGCGGTCTTGGTCGGTGTGGCCCCCGAAGCGCGGAAGTGGTCGAACACCAGGCGCTGGCCGTCGGTCGTGTCCAGCCCCGCGAGCATCGCGACCACTTCGATCTGGCTCTTGCTGGCGAACAGCGGCAGGATCGTTGGCTGCTGGATGCTGACCGTGCCGTCGTAACCCCGGGCGTCACCCCAGGCTTCGAGGAAGTGCGATTCGGGCAGGTGCCACTCGCACAGGGCAGAGGTCTCGTTGCCGAACAAGCTGTGGTGTACCGCGTGATCGAGGCTGGCGATCGCGTCGGCGAACTTCAGGTCGGCCGGGGCGTCGTAGGCCGGGTTGCCGCCCAGGATGATCAGGGCTTCGATCTCGCCGGCATTGATCTGTTCGGTCAGCGCGGCGATCTGCTGGGCGTTGGTCGTCTCATCGGCGATTGGGTCGGCGGTGAAACGCACGGTGTGCCCGAGGTTGCCCAAGTGGGCGTTGATCGCGTAGGCCAGTTCGTGCAGCACCGGCGGCAAAGAAGCGCCCGCCGCAACGACGCTTTTGCCCCGATGCGATTGCAGGTCTGAGGCGACGGCACCGATCGCGGTGAATTCTTCGGGGGTGGGCTCGCCGACGGTTTGAATGTTAGGCACACCCATCGCGTTGGCTAGGTGCGACATCACCACACCCATCCGCGTCAGCCGTGTGGGCATTCGGGTGTCGGCCGCGGCCCCGGTCTGCGAGTAAGCGGCTTCAAACACGGTCAGGCGGTTCAGCACGCCTTCTTCAACTTGTTCCTTGCCCTTGGCCCAGCCCTTGGCGTTGGCGATCTGGTTGGGGTGATCGCCCAGCAGGTCGGCTGCAAAGCTCACGATCCGTTCGGCATGGGCCAGGTCGTAGTGCACCCGCATCGGCTGGCCGAAGGCCTGACGCGTGGCCTGTTGAACCGAGTCGTGGTTCAGCGGCGTCCAGTGGTACCACTGGGCGGCAGCAAAGTGCCCGGCACGCAGGGCGGCCAAAGTCGACGAGCTAGAAGGCTCTGCGAGAACCGCGACTTTGCTCGGGTCCGCGTCCGCCAGGACGCCGTTGATGAAGCGGCTTTCAAATGCTTCCCAGCTGCTGGTTTCCCGGGCCGAGCCCTTCTTCCGGCTGACCTGGCGCGGCCGCTCGGGGTCGTACAGTTCCAAGGTGGAGGACTGTGTGAACGGATCGGTCGCCCCGAGCGTGGTCGGGTGCCCGGGGTTGCCTTCGAGTTTGATCGGGCGGCCATCGACGGTGCGGACCAACAGGCCCAGGCCCACGCCGGCACGCTCGGTGACACTGGCGTAGTACATCGCTTCGCCGGGGACCATGCCCTCAGGCTGGAACGAGAAGGGCACGATCTCTTCTTCGGGCCAACGGCGGCAGCCGGTGAGCGTCACGCCCGCCAAGGCCATACTCGCGGCCATGATCTTCAGGAACTTCCGGCGAGACATCTGGCGAAGCTCGTCCGGGTCGTAGTTGGCGACTTCATCCAGCAGCGCATCGCGGTGCTCTTGGGTCTGGGCATACTCGGCGAAGCTCCGCCAGTAGGCGGCCCCGGCCGGGCCGGCGGACTGGACGTCCCCCAGCAATTCATTGACGTCTTTCTCGGCAGAGCAGCCACAGGTGTTGCTCGTGTCCCCGCCGCAGCACCCCGAGGCTTCGTCGGTTGAGGGCGGCGTGATCAGGCTAAGCGGAATATCGGCTTGCATTCGGTCTTCTCAGCTTCTCTTAGCGGTGGCAGGTCGAGCAGCTCTGCATGTAGGCCGCGTGGTGCACGTTGTGTTCTTCTTTCAGCAGTTCGCCCAGCCAGAGCTGAGCGGCCCCGGCGTCATCGGACAGTTCGCCGTCTTCGATGGCCCGTTGCACGCGTTCGTCGTCTAGCGGCGACCAGGCCATGTTCGTGACCTCATCCAGCGGACGCAGGTGCTGCTCGGGGGCGCGGTGGCAGTCCAGGCACCAGCCCATCGAAAGCTCCGCGACCTGATAGACGCCCGGGATCGGCGCGTCGGTGCCGGCCCCGCCCATCTGGTCCACTCGGCCGTGGCAGCTCACACACCCGATGCCCTTGTTCACGTGGGCCGAGTGATTGAAGTAGGCGTAGTCCGCCAAGTCGTGGATTTTGATCCAGTCCACCGGCTCGCCGGTCTCGTAGCTGGCGTGGATCGGGTCCAGGTTGGGGGAGGCCTTCCAGACCCCCAGCTCGCCGTCTTCGGGGTTGTGGCAGTTGATGCAGACCTGGGTCGGGGGCACAGCGGCAAAGCTCGCGTCCTCGACGGTGTAGTGGCAATAACGGCAATCCATGCCCAGCTGCCCGACGTGCGTCGCGTGGCTGTAGGGCACGGGTTGATCGGGTTGGTAGCCGACGTTCAACGTTTTGGGGGACAACCCGCCAAACACGAGCAGCGGCACGTACACGCCGCCTCCCATGATGCCCAACACGATGAGGGGCAGAAGGTAGTTCGCCCAACGCGGGAAGAACGCGTTCCTCGAAGACTGCGTGTCTGACATGCTCGCCCTGGCGTCTCGGGTGGGTGCGGCACGTCTGATCGACCGTGATCCTTCACGTGCCTTGGGTTAGCCGATGTGTTCCTGCCCAACATCGGCTACAAGTTTTGAAACAATATCGTTTTTCTTCGGCGCGGGCAAAGCGCCCGAAACGGTTTTAATTCCTACACTAACTCGAAACGCCAGCGTGGTTTTTCCTTTTATTTAAAGGGTGATGCGCGCCAAGGAGACCCTGATGGACCAGCCTGTTCGGTTGCGACGCAATCGCAATATGAAAGCCGTCCGGAATCTACTCCGTGAGACCCGGCTTTCGCCTTCTGATTTGGTCTATCCGGTCTTCATCCAGGACAGCCCGCACCACGATCCGATCGACGCGATGCCCGGCCTCACACGCTTCGGCCTTGGGGTAGACGCTGATCCGACGCCATTCCTCGAACACATTCAGCAAACCCACGCATCGGGTATCCCCGCGCTCGCGCTGTTCCCCAAAATCGATCCGGCACTCAAAACCCCGCTGGGCGACGAGGCGGCTAACCCGGAAGGCTTGGTGCCACGCACTGTTCGGCTGCTCAAACAGCACCTGCCCAGCCTGGCGGTGATCACGGATGTCGCGTTGGACCCGTACTCCAGCATCGGGCACGACGGCGTCCTGGCCGAGCCGGACCCGCAAAAACCGTGGCAATCGCCTGAAATCGACAATGATCGCACCGTGGAAGCCCTCTGCCAGCAGGCGCTGGCCCACGCCCAGGCCGGAGCAGACTACGTGGCCCCCTCGGACATGATGGATGGCCGGGTGGGCGCGATCCGCCAAACCCTGGACGCCCACGGCCATACCCAGACCGGCATCCTCAGCTATACCGCCAAGTACGCCTCCGCGTTCTACGGCCCGTTCCGCGGCGCGCTGGATTCGGCCCCGGTCGAAGCCGACAACATCCCCAAAGACAAAGCCAGCTACCAGATGGACCCCGCCAACGCCCGGGAGGCTTTGCGGGAGATGGAGCAGGATGAGGCGGAGGGCGCGGACATCATGATGGTGAAGCCCGCCGGCCCGTATTTAGACATTGTCTATCGTTTGCGGGAGGCGACCGACCTGCCGATCGCGGCGTATCAGGTCTCCGGCGAGTACATCATGCTCCATGCAGCGGCACAGACGGGGGGGCTTGAACTCAAGCCTGCTGTGCTGGAATCGCTGACGGGGATCAAGCGGGCCGGGGCGGACATCATCTTCACGTACTTCGCGCCGCAGGTCGCGCAATGGTTGCGCGAAGGCTGAGCGTTTCACGCAATCCGCTAAGGCGAGTCGGGCGTGAGAATCCGCCAGCCGGCCTCGGCTAAACCCTCGCCGATCGGGTCCAGCAGCACCACCACGACGACGCCTGGCGAGGTGGGAAGCGTTACCTGTTCCTGCCGCATGACGTAGCCGGGCGTCAGCAAAGCGGTCACGTCACCCGCTAGTCGCCGCTGTGCGTAGGCCGCCAGGCGAGGCCCGCTGTGGCCCGGCCGGAGGGTTTGCACCTCCCCAAACACCACCGGCTCGGCCCGCCTTGGCAGCAGACCCTCGGGCATCACGTAGCCCTCGGCCAGCGATGCCACCACCGGCCGATCCATCGGAGCCGCCCAGTCCGCTTCGCTGGGCAGGTAAAACAGCCGGACGAGGTCGGTGTCGCCCGTGATGCGCAAGGCCCTTGCGGTGACCCAGCGCATCTCCACCGTCGCCCGCCCAACGCTCAGTCGATCGGACGGCTCTGTTTCAACCCGCAGGGTCGCGGCGGCCGGCGTGTCCGCGGCCGGAGGCGGGGCGGCTTGGCATCCAGCCAGCAGCGTGAAGACCACCAAAATCGGGAGGGCATATTGATGCACTGACGCAGTTTATCGCGATAAACTGTTCAGATTCATGGCAAACACCTCCCGTATCGGCTTCGTGGTTTCTGGTCTGGCGCTGGTCCTCTCGCAGGCGGTGGGGTGCGGCTCGACCAACCGGGATTACAGCGAGCCCCCGGCGACGCTGAACCTGCCCCAGCCGGTGATTCCTGCGCCGCCGCTGACCGAACCTGAGCCGGAGCCGCCCGCGGCATCCGAGTTGGCCCTTGAAGGCGAGGGCTACCTGATCGATGCGATGGTCGGGCAGGTCAACGGCCGACCGATCTACGCCAGCTCGATTCTCGACGATCTGGATGCTTCCTTGCAGCAGATTGCGGTGTCTTTCAACGGCCGGGCTTTTCAAGATCGCGCCGAACCGCTGATCAACGACCGTTTGGCGACGCTGGTGTATGACGAGTTGATTTACGACGAGTCGCTCCGCAACCTGGATTCGCGCCAGTTGATGTTTGTTCAGGATGTGCTGTTGCCGGGGTATCGCGAAGAACTGGTGCGGCTGTACGGGCGGGGCTCGGTCTCCGTCGCGGAAGCCACGCTCCAGCGTGATCGGGGCGTGACGCTCAGCGAAGCGGTGGACCAGTACCAGCGCGAGTGGATTATCCGTCGGTATCTGGAAACGCAGTTCCGGCCGCTGATCAACGTCCGGCGTCGCGACATCGAACGCTTCTACCGCGACCACCCCGAGCGGTATCAGTCGCAGGCCACTTGGCGCTTGCGTTTTATTTTTGTGCAAAGCCGCGAGTTGGCGGACACCTTGGCGGCTAGGCTCGAAGCCGGCGAACCGTTTGCCGAGGTCGCCAGCGATCCGACCAACCGCTACCGCGCCGCACAGGGCGGGCTCTGGCCGGACCCCGTCGGGGCCGATGCGATGTTCGGCGCGGTGGCCGAGGCGTACACCGCCATGGAGGCTGGAGAGTGGGCCGGCCCGATCGAAGACGACAGCAGCTTCGTAAAGCTGGTCTACGTCGAATCGTTTGACCCCGGCGAGAGCACCTCGCTGGTGGACGCCCAGACGGAGATCCGGCAGTTGCTGGAACAGCAGCAGGAAGCCGAGTTGTCCCGCCGGTATCGCGAGCGGCTGTTTGAAGAAGGCAACTACAGCCCGCTGCGGGACATGGCCAACAGCGTGTTGCGTGTGGCGGTCGCTCGGTACGAGGCTGGCGAGTCTTCGTGAAGCGTTGGCTTTCGGGGTTCAGGCGGCTGCGTCGGACGGGGCCGAAGGGTGAACGGCTGGCCAAGCGGCATCTCAAGCAACAGGGCTACCGGGTGCTCGCGGTCAACGACACGACCCGCCTGGGCGAGATCGATCTGATCGCCCTGTCGCCGGATCGGCAGTATCTGGTGATCATCGAAGTCAAGACCGCGGACCGGGCATCGGGGCAGGGCCTGTTGCCCGAGTGGCGGGTGAACCGGGACAAGCAGCGCAAGCTCGTGGCTTTGGCAGCGGGTTACGCGCGTCGGCGTCGGCTGGCGCACCTGCCGATCCGTTTTGATGTGATCGGTGTGACGCTTGCCGGGGCCGGCGACGAATCTGCCAACACGCCTGAGATTCGGCATCACGTCGGCGCGTTTGATTCGCCGGTCTGATACGGGTGGGAATTTTTTGGTGGGCTCGCCAGCTAGACTGCGTGAATGGAAGCACTGCTGCGCAGCGAGCAAGAACGCGGGCCCCAAGCCCGGCGTCGGACGACGTCTTGGGCGTTGCCCTTGGGTTTGGCGGTGGGCGTGCTGTTGTATGGCTTGTGTTTCCCGCCGGTGGGGTTCTGGCCGGTGGCGTACGTGGCGCTGGTGCCGTTTGCGGTGGCCTGCGAGCGGGCGGTGGCTTGGCGCGGCATCCGTGGCTTGTTGTTTTGGACCTGGCTGATCTATGCGCTGTTCTGGGCGGTGGCGGGGCGGTGGATGCTGCCGGTCACGGCGGTGGGGCATGTCGTACTGTCGATCTGGATGGGGCTGACGTTTGCGCTGGCGGCGGTGGTGTTGTGGAAGGTGCAGCGTGCGTGGCGGGGGCCGCTGTGGTTGACGCTGCCGATGGTCTGGGTGGGGTTTGAAGTGCTTCGCGCGGCGGTGCCTTTCGGGGGCATGAACTGGTTCATGCTCGGCCATACTCAGGCGCCGTGGCGCGCCGGCCAGGTCAGCGTGGTGGCCCAGGTGGCGGACCTGTTCGGGCAGCACACCGTCAGCTTGTTTATTGCGATGGTCAACGGGCTGATCGCGGAGTTGATGGTTCGGCCGATCTACAACGGCAAAACGGGGCGTCAGAAACGCATGGCTCGTCGTGCGATCGTCGGGGTGTTTTTCACGGCCATGGTTTCGACGCTGGTGTTGGGTTACGGGCAGTTCCGGCTTGACCAGACGGCTGGGGCGCAGTCCGAGGGGCCACGGATCGGGCTGATCCAAACCAACGTGCCTCAGGACAACAAGACGTCGCGCACGATGGCGGTGGACGCCATGATGTGGTCACAGTTGATGGAGGGGACGCGCGGTCTGCTGGCGCGTGAAGCCGAGGCCGATCGGCGGGTGGATTGGGTGGTTTGGCCGGAGACGAGTGTGCCTTACCCGTTAAACCCCGAGGCGGTGATGGACGCTCGCCTGGCGTCGGCGGGCTGGGGGATGATGGAGCTGGAGGGGGAGGCGGCGGACGATGAAAGCTTCATCCGCCTGGCGGAGCAGATGGACGTGTCGGTGCAGGCGTTGCCGGCGTACATGGCCGAGTGGTGGGCGTTTCGGGGCAGCCTGACGGATGAGTTGGCGGCGCTGTCGGATGACTCGGGGGCGCTGCTGATCGTTGGGGCGCCGTTTGTGTTGAGGGAGCAGGATGAAGACCGGTCGCATAACTCGGTGTTTGTCGTGTCCCCGGGCGAAGGGATTTGGGCGGAGCGGTACGACAAGGGGCACCTCGTGCCGTTTGGTGAATCGTTGCCGGTGATCGAGTTGAACCCGGGGCTGAAGGAATGGTTCATCCAGAACCTCACGCCCTACGGGGACGATTACACGACCGACCCCGGGCAGACGATGACGCGGTTTGAGTTGGCTTTCGGGGACGAGGGTTCGGTGACTGCGGCGACGCCTGTGTGCTTTGAAGACACGGTCGCGCGCCGTTGCCAGGCGATGGTTTACGAGCAGGGTGCGAAGGTAACGGACGTACTTGTGAACGTGACGAACGACGGCTGGTTTCAGACCCGGCAAGGCGAAGGGCGGTACGGCCCAACGTCGCAGCCGGACCAGCAGTTGCAGATCGCGACGCTGCGTTGCATTGAGAACCGTGTGCCGATGGTGCGTGCGGTGAACACCGGGGTGTCGGCGTTCATCGGGTCCAATGGGCGCGTCGAGGCGATCCTCGTGCGCGACGGACGACGCAGGGGCGTCGAGGCGGCGGCAGCGCGACGGGTCATGCTGGACCGCCGATCGACGTTGTATGGGGTGGTCGGCGATTCGCCGATGTGGGGTTTGGTGGGCTTGATGGGTGTGGTTTGGCTGGCATCATGGTTTAGAAAAGCAAAAGTGTGAATCGGGCGGCTTTGCTGGTTTCAGCCGAGGCGGGAGCGAGATACGCTTTACCGATGCACACCGTGAAAGGACACGTCATGCGGATCGTTTTTGGCTGGGTTTGTTTGTTGGGTTTGCTCACCGGCTCGGTCGCGGCCCATGCCGACGAAGGCGTCTTGACCACACGTGAAGTGCTGGAAGCCGCCCGGGAGCAGGCGGTGGCGGTCGCGCGGGAGACGCTGAACGCGACGGATGCGGTCTTGCGGGCCAACGGGGTCGAAGCGTTGTCGCCGGTGGCGGAACTTCGTCAGCCGGCGTTGTCGCTGGCGCTGGCGGACCCTTCCGAGGCGGTGCGTTTTGCGGGTTTGATGCTGGTGGCCAAGCATGAAGTCGCGGCGTTGGGGGACGAGGCAGTCCGTCTGCAGACGGATGAGGACCCGTCGGTCCGGGGTGCTGCGGTATATGCGTCTTATGTCCTGGACCGCCCGGCGGACATGGCTTATCTGGCGCGTTTGGCGGGCACAAGCGACCCCTGGGTGCGCGGCAACGCGTACCTGATTCTCGGGGAGATGTCGCTGCCGGGCACGGTGACGATGCTGCGGGAGATGAGCCAGTTGCCGATGTCCAGAGCAACGGTGACCGAGCGGTCGATCGCGGACCTGCAGTTGGCTGAGGCGATGGTGAAGCTGGGTGAAGAGGAGTTGGGTTTGGGGGTGGTGCGGGCGGCGATGTACGAGAAAACCAACGAGGAGGTCCGGGTCTTTGCGGTGGCGATCGCTGGGCGGTTGAGCGACCGGGCGTACGCGCCAGCGTTGCGGAGCATGGTGCAGCAGCCAACCGAAGAGGACCCGCCGGAGCTGGCGATCCTGGCGGCGACCGGCTTGGCTCGGATGGGGGACGCCAGCGGGCTCGAGGTGCTCGTGGAAGCATCCCGCCGGGAGACGCTGGTCTGGCAGGAGCAGGAGTACGACGCGTTCACGCACCGGGCGCAGTCGGCGTTTGGTCTGGGCGAGATCAATGATGTGCGTGCGGCCACGGCGTTGGTCCGGCTGCTGCAGGATGAGAACCCTTACGTCCGTGTCTCGGCGGCGGCGGCGGTGCTCAAAGCGTTAGAACAGTGATCCGTGGGTAGAGCGGCGCTCTGAACGGGAATAGAATCCGTGCCTCGCCGGTCGGTGAGGTAGTTTCACATGCACGATTCTTGTAGGAGCCCCATGAACGCAGCCACCCTGAAGCAGAAGTTTGAAGCCGGCCGGTCATACGAAGACTACCTGGCGACCGGTACCGACGATCAGCAAAACGGCTGGCGCGCCATCGGGGACCGGTTGACGTTTACCGATCAGCAAAAGGCGCTGCTGGGCGGGTTTGTCCGCGAGTTCCACGTGCTGATGGTTTCGGGCATCTGGTGCGGCGATTGTGTGCGTCAGGGCCCGATGATCCAGGCGATCGCCGACGCGACCGGCGGCAAGGTCAAGGTCAGTTGGCTCGACCGGGACGAGCACATGGACCTGCAGCAGCAGGTCACGGTGAATGCGGGTAACCGCGTGCCGGTGGCGGTGTTCGCGGCCGAAGACTTTGAATCCGTCGGCTGGTTCGGCGACAAGCCGCTTAGCCGATACCGGATTCTCGCGGATCAGGCGTCGGGTGCGAGCTGCCCGGTGCCCGGTGCGCCCGTGCCCGCCGAGGAGCTGGCGGCGGAGCTGTCGGACTGGATCGACCAGTTTGAACGGGTCCATCTGCTGCTGCGTCTGTCGGGTCGTCTGCGCCAGAAACACGGCGATTAAAAGGGTTTATGTTCTGATTCCGGGGCAGAAACGGCCGGGGCGCTTTGCGGGGCCTGTCCGTGGGGGCTACACTGCCCGACTCGCTGATTCGGCGGGGTTCAAGGGCTGATGAAGACCCTGTCCTGAGCGGTCGATGATGATCGACCAGGGGGCGTGAAGGAGTTTCTGGCGTGGCGAAGAAGAGCACCAAGAAGAAGGTCGCTAAGAAGAAGGTTGCCAAGAAGGCCACCCCTAAAAAGGTGACTTCAAAGAAGGTAGCTAAGAAGAAAGTGTCCAAAAAGAAGGTCACGAAGAAGGCGCCGTCTAAGAAGAAGGTTACCAAGAAGACCTCTGCCAAAAAGGTCACGAAGAAGAAGGTCACGAAGAAGAAGACGACCAAGAAGAAGGTCGCCAAAGCTTCAGCGGTCAAGAAGAGTTCTTCCAAGAAGAAGCTCACGCCAAAGACGTCTTCGAAGAAGTCCGCGCCTTCCAAGGCCCCCAAGAGCAAGAAGATCACCGCGCGTAAGCCGATCAAGCCGTTCACCGCGACGGTCAAAACCAACGGCCAGGCGTTGGCGGTGGAGGAGCGTGAGCCCCCGAGCCTGAACCAGCTCAAGCGGGCCAAGAGCGGCCTGACCCGCAAGCAGATGAACTTCCTCAAGACCGAGTTGATGGAACGTCGGGCGGAGATCCTCGGCGACATCGCCTCGCTCGGCCAAGACAACGGCAGCAACGGCAACCTGTCGCACATGCCCGTCCACATGGCGGACGTCGGCACCGACTACTACGAACGCGAGTTCACGCTCGGGCTGATGGAGTCCGAGCGCCGCCTGGTCCGTGAGATCGACGAGGCGTTGATCCGCATGAAGGATGGCTACTACGGCGTTTGCCTGGAGACCGGCGAGCCGATCGGGTTCGCCCGTTTGGAGTTTAAGCCTTGGGCCAAGTACTCCATCGAAGTCGCTCGGCAGCGTGAGAAACGCGGCCTGTAAGGCATGCCGACTTCAGCGACACAACCCGAGACAACCCCGGATGCACCCCTTCTGCTCGCGTGGCGTTCGCCCCTGGCGATCGCAGTGTTTGCGTTCGTGATGGTCTTCACGCTGACCGCAGACCTGCTGGTGAAGACCGAGTCGTTCAAGCGTGTGGCAGGCATGCCCTTGGCCTTGGCTGTGGATGAACAGGGCCAGCCCGAGGTCTCGGTTTGGCTTGATGAAGAACAGAACTGGTACGCGGTCGAGCCGCGGACGCCCGAGTACCCCGCCAGCGCGATCCCCGCGCACGACCCGGTGGTGGTGATCCCCGGCGTGCTCAACCTGCAGTTAACGATAAACACCGGGGCGGTTTTCGGGCTGGGCGACGGGTACCGCTGGGTGTTCATGGTCGTGAGTCTTTTCGCGATCGGGTTGATCGGCTTCCTCTTTGCCCGGAGCCCGGCGAGCCACTGGGCGTCGCACCTGGCCCTGGCGTTGATCCTCGCGGGGGCCTTGGGCAACCTGTACGACCGGGCCCGTTTTGCGGCGGTGCGTGACATGTTTCACATGCTGCCGGAGACCGGCCTGTGGCCTTGGATCTTCAACGTTGCGGATGTCGCGCTGGTCCTGGGGGTGGCGGCCGTGGTGGTGATGTCCTGGTTCTCCGGGCCCGCGCCCGCCAAGGCTGAAAAACCCGCCGAGTCGTAAACCGCACGCTGCTAGAATGCCCGCTTCACCAGAAGGGAGCGACGGTTTGCGTTACGTCAGCACGCGGGGTTTGGCCCCGGCACTCAACTTTGAAGACACGTTCCTGGCTGCTTTGGCGCGGGACGGCGGGCTGTATGTGCCCGAGCACTGGCCGAAGTTTGAGGACAAGGCCTGGGCGTCTTCCGTCGGGCTGGCCTACCCGGAACTCGCCAAGCAGGTGATGGCCCCGTTCATCGACGGCGAGATCCCCGCCGAGGCGTTCGGCGCCATCGTCGATCAGGCGTACGCCAGCTTCCGCCACGCGGCGGTTGCCCCGTTGGTCCAGATCGGGCCGGCGCTGTGGGTCATGGAACTGTTCCACGGCCCAACCCTGGCGTTCAAAGACGTCGCGATGCAGGTCATCGGCGGCCTGTTCGATCACGTGCTGTCCAAGCGAAATCAGCGCGTCACGATCATCGGCGCAACCTCCGGCGACACGGGGTCGGCGGCGATCGAAGCGATCCGCGGGCGCGAGCAAGCGGACATCTTCATCCTTCATCCGCACGGCCGAACCAGCGAAGTCCAACGCCGGCAGATGACCACCGTGCACGAAGCCAATGTTCACAACATCGCGATCGAAGGCACGTTTGATGACTGCCAGAACCTGGTCAAGGCGATGTTCAACGATCAGCCTTTCCGGGACAGCGTTTCGATGTCCGGTGTGAACTCGATCAACTGGGGCCGCGTCATGCCGCAGGCCGTGTACTACGCCGCGGCGGCGTTGTCGCTGGGCGCGCCCGAGCGTGGCGTCCGTTTCAGCGTGCCGACCGGAAACTTCGGCGACATCTTTGCGGGCTACGTGGCGAAGCAGATGGGCCTGCCGATCGAAGAGTTGGTGATCGCGACCAACCGCAATGACATACTGTGCCGGGCGATGAACGCCGGCGACCACAGCCTGGGGTCCGTGCATCACACGATGTCGCCTTCGATGGACATTCAAGTAAGCAGCAACTTTGAGCGGATGCTGTTTGAGATGTATGGCCGGGACGCCGAGGAGGTGCGGGTCTGCATGGATGCCTTGAAACGGGACAAGCAGTTCTCGGTGGCCGAGCCGGCGCTGGCCAAGGCACGCGAGGTGTTCACCGCGTACCGCTGCGATGAGCAGCAGACACTGGAGACGATCGGGCGGGTGCATCGCGAGAATGCTTACCTGCTGGACCCGCATACCGCGGTGGGCGTGCACGCTGCGGAGCAGGCGATGGCGGTGTCGGGCGATCGGTCCACGCCGATGATCGTGCTGGCCACCGCCCACCCGGCCAAGTTCCCCGACGCGGTAGAGAAGGCCACGGGCGTCCGCCCGCCGCTGCCCGCGTTCCTGGCGGACCTGTACGACCGGGAAGAGCGTTTCGAGGTCTTGCCGAACGATCTGGCGACGGTGCAGGCGCATGTGAAGGGGAAGGTCGATGGCTAAGGCGCGGTTTCAGCCGGTGTTTAAGACGCCGACGGTCGCGGTGTCGATCGACGACGGGCCGGTGGTGTGGTGCAAGCTGGAGTACTTGAATCCATCAGGTTCGACGAAAGACCGGATCGCGCGGTGGATGCTCTGCGATGCGTTAGAGCGTGGGCTGGCTAAGCCGGGCTGCTGCGTGGTCGAGGCCAGCAGCGGGTCGACGGCGATCGGGTTGTCCGTGGCGTGTGCGAAAGAGGGGATGCGGTTTATCGCGGTGATGCCCGAGGGTGTCAGCCGGGAGCGCGTGGCGTTGATCAAGGCCTACGGCGCGGAGGTCGTGCTGACCGACAAGCAGGCGGGGGTGCAGGGGTCGATGCGGGCCGCGGCGGACTTGGCGGAGCAGCGCGGCGCGTGGTACGCCCGGCAGTTTGAGAACCCCGCCAACATCGAAGCCCACCGGCGCGAGACGGCGGCCGAGTTGTTGCAAGATGTGCCCGGCGGGGCGGTCGATGCCGTGGTCAGCGGTGTAGGCACCGGCGGGACGCTGGTGGGGTTGTGGGAGGGCTGCCGCGACGCCGGGTGCGCGCCGATGGGGGTGTACGCCCGCCCGGTCGTGGACGAGACGGGGCTGATCGGTTGCGAGTGCCTGCGGGATTTGGAGTGCACGGGGTACAGCCAGAAGGTGCCGGGCGTGATCGAGGGGATGAGCTGTTTGTACAGCAGCGATCGCCTACCGGGCTGCCGAACGGTCGAGGTCAACGAGGCCGACGCGGTGCGGATGACCCGCCGGCTACACCACATGGGCCACCCGGTCGGCCCCAGCTCGGGCCTGAACCTGGTCGCGGCGATCCGCATCGCGGAGGAACTCGGCGAGGACAAGGTCGTCGCGACTACATTCCCCGATCGGCTGGAGCGTTACCTGTCGACGGACTTGTTGGCGGATGTTTAGAGCAGGTTCTTCAAGCACAGGCTTTGAAGATTGATTCAGTGGTGCAGCGCTTTCCCTAGAGCGGTTTATCAGGCCCATCGTGACGCATATTTCCGACTGATCTCGGTTGCACGGTCATTTGAGGCTCCAATCTCGCTCTCCTGTTCGTTCGATTCAGCCATTGCGATCAATGGCAACTCAGAAATAAATTTTTCATATTCAGCGGTTGGCTCCCCCTGAATGATTTTGCCCACTGGGCTGCCCTCTATGTCAAGATCCCAATCGATGCCGTACTGGACCGACCATTTAATTAAATGCTCGACGATGTAACGAGCATCTCGGGCAGCCATAAAACAATCGTCTGGCGGATCGACCTCGATCAATTCACCATCATCACTCATATAGCCGAGCAAAAATATCTTTGTGCTACCAGTTAAGTGATCGGGTTTTACCTGGCTTTCATAGAAGAAAACACTTTCACACCACCAGTCATAATTACGAGTAATAGCTTCCAATTCAGATAGAATCGAAGCTTTGACGCTACCGTCTACCGGCGATGAAGTTTCGTAGCTGAACGATGCACCCATGATGAATCCCTCGGAGTGGGTTGTAAAAACTGATCATCAACTCCCTGATCTGACCCGATGATATCCGGTCGTAAGTCAGTTAACACGAAGCATATTCCATCCGTCCACCCGGTTGATCGGATGGTCTGGATGGGCTAGACTCTTTAGTTCGCTCGATGCGTTCCACGACTGGCGTGGAGCGTGATCTCATTCCAGTCAGGAATGCCACTCCGGCACACCATTCGATGCCCTGGGCCCGGCGGAGCGAGCCGATCGGCCTGAGATGGGCGGAGAAGATACGGAGCTACCCCTCCATGTCCGACGATTTCACCCCCAGCGGGATCGGCACGCACTGCCTGCATGCCGGTCAGGTCCCCGACCCCACCACCAACTCGCGCGCCGTGCCGATCTACGCCACGACGAGCTACGTGTTCAACAACACGGATCACGCCGCGGCCTTGTTCGGCCTGGCGGAGTTCGGCAACATCTACTCCCGGTTGATGAACCCGACCGTGGACGTCCTCCAGAAGCGCCTCGCCGCGCTCGACGGCGGCGTCATGGGCATGGGCTTTGCCTCCGGCCAGTCGGCCATCACCGCCGCGATCCTCACGATCACGCAGTCCGGCCAGAACATCATCAGTTCCACGTCGCTCTACGGCGGGACGTGGACCCTCTTCACCCAGACCTTCAAACGCCTGGGCATTGAGGTCCGCTTCTTCGATCCAGACAAGCCCGAGGAGATTCACGACCTTGTCGACGAGAACACCCGGCTGGTCTACATGGAGTCGATCGGCAACCCCAAGAACGACGTCCCGGACTTCAAGGCGATCGCCGATGCCGCCCACACCGCGCCCCACGGCCGGATCCCGGTGATCTGCGACAACACCGTGATGACGCCTTACCTGCTGAAGACCTTCGACCACGGCGTGGACATCAACGTCTACTCCTGCACCAAGTTCATCGGCGGCCACGGCACGCACATCGGCGGCGCGATCGTCGACAGCGGCAACTTCCCCTGGACCGAGCAGCCTGAGAAGTGGCCCGAGTTCTGTGCCCCGGCTCCGAGCTACCACGGCGCGGTCTTCGCGGAGCACCTGGCGCCCTTCGGCAACATCGTGTTCTGTGTCCACGCCATGACCCACTGGCTCCGCGACACCGGTGCGGCGATGAGCCCGTTCGCTGCGTTCCAGTTCCTGCAAGGCCTGGAAACGCTGCACGTCCGCATGCCCAAGCACTGCGAGAACGCCCAGCGTGTGGCGGATTTCCTCGAAGGCCACGAGCTTGTCGAGTGGGTTAACTACCCAGGCCTCGCGTCCCACAAGGACCACGCCAACGCCCAGACCTACCTGCCCAACGGCCAAGGCGCGATCCTGGGCTTCGGCATCAAGGGCGGCGCGGAGGCTGGCAAGAAGTTCATCGACTCGTGCAAGCTCTGCTCGCACCTGGCGAACATCGGCGACGCCAAGACCCTGGTCATCCACCCGGCCTCGACCACGCACCAGCAGCTCACGGTCGAAGAGCAGGCCCGGACGGGCGTGGTGCCCGAGTACATCCGTGTCTCGGTCGGCATCGAAGACGTCAACGACATCCTCGGCGACCTGGACCAGGCGCTGCAGGCTGCTGTGCCCGCCGCGGTCTAAAGGCCCCGCCGGTTTCATCGAAATCCCAGAAGCCCGGGGGGGACGTTCCTCCCGGGCTTTATCATGGGTGCAAAGGAGTAGCCCATGCGTCGCTTGGTCACACTGTTCTGGGTTCTATCGCTTTCGTGCGTCTCGGCGGCTCAAGCCCAGGACGAAGGCTTCATCCGCACGCTGGACGGCGAGGCCGGTGCCATCAGCCTGCAGGTTGCGGCGCGGGCCTACGCCTCGCAGCAGACCGGCGCGGTGGTCTGGCTGGTCGGTGCGGTGCACATCGGCGAGCCCGGTTTTTATGCTTCGGTCTCGCGTCAGATGGAGGACGTTGACCTGGTCTTGTACGAAGGCGTGGGACGACCCAATTACTTCGGGGAACTGGATGCGGACCCGCTGCGGAAGTCGCAGCTCGCGCTGCAGGCGGCGGAGCAAGCGCTGATGGCTTACGCCTCTGCCCAGGGACGCCCGCCGACGCGGTACGACGAGTTGATCCGGTTCGCCCGGGACGAGAACACTGTCCTGGCGAACGTGCTGTACCACACGCGCAACGATGCGTGGGGCTCGCCTTTGGACTTTCGATTTGAACCCGGTGCGGTCACGATCACCAGCCTCGGGGCGGACCGCCGGCCCGGCGGCGAAGGTGACGCGGCCGACCTCGTGCTGGTCGTCGAAGACTTCCCCGAGGAGCCGGTGCCCGATGACGACATCACCCGTCTGCAGCAGGCGCTCGCCGATGGTTTTGGTTTGGCGTATCAGTTGACTGCGATTAACTACGAGCGGCCGCACTACGTCCCGTCGGACATGGGCGTTGATGAGCTGATGCCGGGGTTCGGCGATCTGGAAGGCGACGAGGAGGACCGCAGCGAGATGCTGCAGGCCCTGACCGGGATCGACCCGGCGATGGTCGCGATCGTCGAGCAACTGGCCCAGATGATGCAGGGCAGCCCGCAGATGCGCACGCTCGGCCGGCTGGTCCTGATCGAGGTGCTGGGCACGCAGGATGTGATGCGGCTGATGGAATTGGCCGGCGGCGAGGAGATGGTTGATCTGCTGATCCACCAGCGGAATCAGCGGGTGATCGAAGACCTCGACTATTACCTGCGTCAAGAAGACGCCCCCGAGAGCGTGGCGATTTTCTACGGGGCCGGCCACCTGGAAGACCTCGCGGAGCGGCTGGGCGCGCTGGGTTTTCACGAGACCCAAGAGGTCGTTTGGCACGATGCGATCCGGGCGGACCTTGACGCGATGGGCATGTCCCGCGACCAGGCCAACCAGATCCGTGGTGTCCTGCAGCAGACGATCGAACGGGCGATGGAACAACAGATGCAACAGCAGGAAACGACCGAGGAACCGCAAGGCGATGAGTGAAGGTTTAAGCAGCACGGATTCGGTCCGCAGCGATCGGCCGTTGGCGCACGTGCAGAAGGCGCACTTCCCCGGGCCCTATACGCTGGAAGGCGGCGGCAGCCTGCCCGAGGTGGTCGTC
This sequence comes from Phycisphaeraceae bacterium, assembly GCA_965230305.1. GTDB lineage: Bacteria > Planctomycetota > Phycisphaerae > Phycisphaerales > Phycisphaeraceae. The sequence goes on from OZ245998.1 coordinate 2,883,193, forward strand.
GCGTACGAGACCTTCGGCCAACTGAACGACGCCAGGGACAACGCCGTTCTCGTTTGTCATGCCATCTCCGGCGATTCGCACGTCGCGAAGCACGACGACACGGATGACCCCGGCTGGTGGGATCAACTCGTCGGCCCGGGCAAACCCGTCGATACCGATCGCTGGTTTGTGATCTGCCCGAATGTGCTGGGCGGTTGTCGCGGCACGACCGGCCCCAACACGATCGACCCGCGCACCGGTGAACGCTACGGCCCGGACTTCCCCGCGGTCACGATCAACGACATGGCCGACACCCACGCCCGTCTGCTGGACGAGCTGGACATCGACACGCTCCACGCCGCGGTGGGTGGCAGCCTGGGCGGGCACCAGGTGATGACGCTTTCGATCCGCCACCCCCCGCGCGTCAAGCACTGTGTCGCGATCGCGACCAGCCCTCGCCTGACGTCCCAAGCCTTGGCGTTTGACATTGTCGGCCGCAACGCGATCTTGCGCGACCCCCACTTCCAGGGCGGCCGGTACTACGACCAGCCGCATACCCCGTCGGTCGGCTTGGCGATCGCGCGGATGCTGGGGCACATCACCTACCTGTCGCCCCAGGCGATGCAGGAGAAGTTTGATCCGGATCGCCTTCGGCCGCATGACATCGACACCGACTTCGAGCGGGAGTTCTCCGTCGGCAGCTACCTCGCGTACCAGGGGGACAAGTTTGTCCAGCGGTTTGATGCCAACAGCTATCTCGTGATCAGCAAGGCGATGGACCTGTTTGACCTGGGCGCGACGCGCGAGGCGTTGGCGGAGACGCTCGGCCGATCCGACTGTGACTGGCTGGTTGTGAGTTTCTCCAGCGACTGGCTGTTCACCCCCGGGCAGTCCCGGGACATCGTCGATGCGCTGACGCTGGCGAAGAAGAAGGTGACGTACTGCGAGGTGCCTTCGGAGGCGGGGCACGACGGGTTTTTGCTGACCGATGAGATTTCACGGTTCGGGCAACTGATCCGCGCCAAACTGGAAGGCGCGGACGAAGCCTGTGAGACACGCAAACGCGGGGTGCGGTCGATCTTCCATGATGAACGCGTCGATTACGACACCGTGCTGGAGCTGATCCCTAAGGGAGCCTCCGTGCTGGACCTGGGCTGCGGCCCAGGCGGGCTGCTGGCGGCGCTGAAGGCACGCGGGGAGCAGCAGATTTGTGGCATCGAGGTCGCTGAGGCGGACATCATCGCCACAGGCCGGTTGGGCGTCGACGTGATCGACCACGACCTGAACCTGGGCCTGCCGATGTTCGAAGCCGGTCGGTTTGATTTCGTGGTGCTGTCGCAGACACTGCAGGCGATCGTGGATGTCGAGCGGGTGCTCAGCGAGATGCTGCGTGTCGGCCGACGGTCGATCATCAGCTTCCCGAACTTCGCGTACAAGCCCCTTCGAGAGATGTTTTTCCGCCAGGGCCAATCCCCCAAGACGCCGGGCGAGTACGGGTACGACTGGTACAACACGCCCAACCGACGGTTCCCGTCGATTAAAGATGTCGACCAGTTCTGCGCGGACCACGGCATCACGATCGAGCAGGCGGTGTACCTGGACACGCAGATCGGCAAGCGCATCACCGACGACCCGAACCTGAACGCGGACACGGCGGTTTATGTGCTGACGCGGGGTTAGGGACTAGGGTTTGGGGGGTGGGGTTGCAAACCCAGACGCGGGCCGAGCCGGTGCCAGAGGATTAAGCCCAGCCCGGCCATGACGAAGCCGACGAGGCTGAGCCAGACGGGGTGGACGTCCTGCTGAAGCAGTTCACCCGTGTCGCCGGCGCGGTCGATCCAGCCCAGGCCGAGGTAGGCGCCGTTGGCCAAGCAGCAGAATCCAGCAAAGAACCGGGTGAACCACCACAGCCGTCGGGTTTTCGCTTTGCGGAAGGGCAAGCCAAGCAGTATGGGCAGGAAGCAACCCAGCACCGGCCCGGCCCATACGACGCCTGCCGGGCGCGGGTACACGCCCAACTCCGTTTCGGAAAAACCGATCAAAGGCAGGTGGACATGCTCAACGGTGTGGCCGGTCCCCCAGGCTACGATCACGTGTCCCAGCTCATGCACCGCCTGCATGCCGTACCACGACACGATGCTAGCCATGAACAGAATGAGCCAAGCGGGGGCACGCATCTTATTTATACGCAACTCCGAAGGATTGGTTTATCCCGTCGGGTAGACATCGTAGCGCACGGCGGCGGCTTTGTGGGTGACCGGTGGCTCGCGGTCGGTCAGGGGGGGCGCGTGCTTGGGGCGCTTGACAACAACCCGGCGTGTGGCGTGGGTCAACGCCGCCTCGAGCAGGGCGGGTTCATCGGTCGCCGCCGTGTCGGCCAAAAGCCAACGCAGCATGCGGAGCGGCTTGCGCTCTTTGGCGCGGCGCTCGGCGGGGAACATCGGGTCCAGGTAGACGATCTCGTGGGCATTGGGGGTTGGGGACTGGGGGTTGAGGGCGAGGAATTCCAAGGCGTTGGTGTTCAAAGTCTGGAGGTCGAGGCTGGCGCGGGCGAAGGCGTCCTGCAGCAGCGCGTGGATCACCGGGTGCTGCTCCAGGCAGGTGACTGCGCAGCCGAAGCGAGCCAGCAGGCAGGCGTCTTCTCCCAGGCCGGCGGTCGCGTCGAGCACGCGGGGGCGGTGCGGGTTGCCCTTCTTGATGCCAACGGCTTTAAGGATCGGCTGCTTGAGCGAACGCCCCATCGAGGAGGTCGTGTCGAGCTTGTCCAGGTCGATACAAAGCGGCAGCCCCTCGGCGAGCTGGGGATCGTGCTCGGGGGCACGCAGGACCGCCAAACGCAGCCCCTCTGCAGTGGATTCGAGCGACAGGTCCGCATCAGGATCACGCAGCGACAGACTCAGCCGATCGGCCAGCGCGGGGTCGGAGGTGGTGACACGCGGCGGGTGCATAGAAGTCACACGCCGGCGGTGGCTTTTTGCTGCTCGTAGCGGGCGCGGTTGTTGCGGTGATCCATCAGGACCAGGACCTTGGCACGCTGTTCGGGGGTTAGCGCTTCTTCCAGCGTTTTCATGGTCGCGCCCATATGGATGCGTCGGGACATGTGCGTCAGGACGATGGCTTCGCCACGGAAACGCTCGAGCAGGTCGATGATGTGGTCCAGGTGCAGGTGCTTGCCGACGCGGGCGCGGGGCTTGTCTTCCTTGGTCAGGAAGGTGCATTCGGTGATGAGCACGTGGGCGTCCAGGACATCGTCGCGGTCAAAGTGCTTGCCCCAGGCGGTGTCGCCGGTGTACGCCACCAGAGGGATGTGGTGGGTGTTGGTGATTTCCTGGCCCTGCTGCTTGAGCTCGACGAGTTTTTCCTGGGGCAGGCCGACGAGCTCGGGCTTGAGCTTGGTGCGGTGCTCGACGACGGTGAAGCCGATCGAAGGCACGGTGTGGATCGTTTCGAACGCACGCAGGAAGGTGTTGTTCTTGATCTCCAGCTCTTGCTCGGGTGCCAGGGCTTTGACCTCGTAGGGGGTCTTCTGGCGTTCGACGCCCTGCCAGGCCTGCATGATGTTGTGGATCGGCTGCTCGAGTTCGGGGTGGCAGACGACGGTGCCGGTGCCCATACCCTGGAAGTTCCGCTGGGAAAAGTAGTAGGCCAGGCCGGCGGCGTGGTCCATGTGGCCGTGGGTCAGGGCGACGTAGTTGCTGGTGAGCACGGCCTTGGGGCAGTCGCCGATGTCGAAAGTGACGTCCAGCTCGGGCACCTGCACGGTCGAGGCTTCGCCAGCGACGGACAGTCCCTGAATGCGGTAAGGCGGAACAAACAGAAAGCCCATAGAGGCACGGCGGGGGGGTTCGTTGGGGACCATAGGATGGAATGGATAGGCCCGCGGACACGGGCGAGGCGGAAGGGAAACACCGGCCGAGGCTTTCGCACCGAACGGCGGACGATTACTGGTAGTATCGTTTTGTCGACGCGGCGGGTCAAATACCTGCCGTCTGCCGAACCCGTGGCTGCTCGGGATGGTCCGTGCTGATCACGATCCGCTTGCGCTGTTCGCCTCTAGCCGATTACCACTGCAAATGTCACCCGCACCTCACTCCCGCCCCCGGAAGTGGCTTTGGCATGCTCACCAGCCAGAATGACGACTGCCGTCTCTCCGGCGTTCTCAAAGGCGAACGCCGACTCTAAAACCGCCATCCCGGGCACCGCCCACGTCAGGCCGGACAGGAATAGAAGAATCGTCAGTAGAGCGTATCGATGCATGGCGCGACTCTCGTGGGCCACGGAAGGGGCGCAAAAACAAAGCTTGGAATATGCGGACACAAGCAGATCGATTGCCCTGCATGCTTGCAGAATCAAGTTTTTATTTGACGACCCGCAAACTGAAAAAATGGAATGATGGGTTTTCTTTCTGGATTGCAGGGTTTCCATCGCGCAACACAGGGAATGCGCCGCGCAAACAAAGGTTTTCATGAAGGATTCCCTGCAAAGAAACCTTGAATCCCGGGAATCGAACCCGCAAACACCGATAAATCGGATCGCTCTACCCGGGTGCCTGCGGAGTACCCCTAGGCTAGCAGTCGAAAACCCAGGAATCCTTGGCGCAAACACAGGTTTAACCGACAAATTTCTGATAGATGGGACATAGCCCATAGGCTTTAACTCGCAACCGGCATGCCGTTGAACATCACGTCGTGCGCGGTGAACAGCACCTCGACGCCCCCGGAAGTGGCCGGGTCGAACGCGCCTTCAAACTCGGCCGTCGTCGGAGTGTTGGCGATCAGGTTGCTGATCGCCAACAACTCGTCGATGCACAGCAGACCCCACACGAAGAGCTGACGCGTCGCGTCGCTGCGTACGGTGTGTATGCATAACGCTCACCTAAACCCTATCTCGCACTGAAGATGCCGCTTCAAAAATTGCTCAAACTCGTTGGCGATTGGAAACTGAGCTGATTCAACTTTTATGTTTCTGCATAAAAAGAGCCTATGAACAGATACCCCCCACTCCCGCCATGCTCAACAATGTGAAATCTGACAACACAGCCTGATTCTATAAACTCACCCGCCGCCAATAATTCCCCCTCATTCGGAAACCAGTTGTGGTGAATATCTCCCCCAAGGCATCTTTGAGTTTGAATATTTGGTGGAATCATCGCAAGAATATTCGACAACTGCTTTGAATCTAAATATATCGCAACTCTTTCAGAGGGGAAGTCGCTAATATCTGCGTCATAAAAAATCAACTGCCCTTCCTTTAAACCCTGAAACACACCCGGCAAATCACCCAAAACTGCCGTCCGGCCAAGGTGGACTTCTCGCGAGCAAGTGCCATTGTGTATCGAAGCGCAAGACCCTGTAATTCCAAATAGCAGAGCAAACAAAAACACCCAAGAGCATAAAGTTAAATAGTTAAGCGGATGTCTCATTCCGGATTTACTCCTACGCCGCCATCTAATGGGAACCTCTGGCCTTCTTCCCAAGTAAATACATGTGTATGCGTGCCTTCTGCGACAAAGTTCCGCGCAAGACCAGCAGTATGCACATTATCTGCCCTTTCGCCCCTTATTGTACCCACGCCCGGAATGGAAAAATTATTGTTATGTTCAAAATTCCAATGCTTAAAAACATAAATATTCACCCTTGCTCTAAATATACGCTGGCCATTTTGTGACCGCCCAATACACAGAACATGCGCATTTGAGAACTCGGAATATCCTCGTATTGCAAGGTGCCAGTCAATGTCCCCCGTATTGATGCTCCGCTGAATGGCTTCTGCCTCCCAATCATCCGCTGCCCAATAACCTGCATTCAAGGGTTGCAGGGAAGTGTTCTCAACATGCGCCATCAATGCATTTCGCTCACGCCGTACATTCCGCCTAAATGACGGAGAATCTGCAAACACTTCCCCGCCATTAAGCCAATAACGATTCCCTGTGTTTCCGAGCCAATGTTGTGTCAAATCGGCAAAGTTGTCAAACCCCAACTCCCTTCCGCTTGCAGCGATGGAACTAATCACACCATAGTAAGTTTGAGCACTTGCTCCGCGAGTTAGATCAGGGTTCCATGCGGTCTCTTCATCACTTTCCGGCTCTTGCACGATATCACTGCCTTGCTGATATTGGCCTTGACTAATTATCCGGTATGTGTTCAGCCCCATCGGGTCAGAATAAACCCCATCAGCCACAAAGTACCCCGCATACAGGCTCTGCCCATCGACGTACTCCAGCGGATCGCGCTGCATGAATCGGCCCATGTCGGGGTGTGTCATGCGGTTGCGTTGGTGGATCAGGCCGCCGTTGGCGGGGGATTGGGCGCTGTGGTCGTGGTGCAGGCCCTGGAAGCCCACGGGGTTGCGCGGGAGGGCGCCGGTGGTCGAGCCGACGGCGACTTGTTTGGAGTGGCTGACGGGCTGGTAGAGCAGATCGTCGTGGCTGCCGCCGGAGACGTAGGTCTTGCGCTGGCCGTAGGGTGTGTACTCTTAGCGTTCGGCGGTGGCGTGTTGTGAAGTCGTGCTGTTCGGGATAGATACGGCCGGGTTCACCGGTCACACGATGCGCTGCAGCACGGGGTGGAGTTGATCCTCGAAGACCTGGTCCCAGCCCATCTTGGCGACCAGGGCTTGGCCGCGCTCGAGTGCTTTGTCGCGTTGGCTGTCGGTCTTGGGCACCAGTTTCCAGATGTCTTCCGCCAGCGTGTATGAAACGGGTTGTTCCAGTGCGGAGCGCGAGTCGATCGACAGGCCCAAGGCGGCATCGATCGGCAGGTCGTCGGCGGGGGCGAGGTAGTCGGCCACTAGCACGTTCTTGCTGCCGCGTTTGCGGGTGCTGTGGTGGACGAAACCGGCGCAGCCGCAGACGGTGGAGATCACGCACAAAGCCCCGGCGGCGAGCGGTTCGAGCGGGCTGATGCCGAAGGGCTCGTAGGTCGCCATGCCCAGCTCGACATCGGTGCCTCGGCGGAACTCGGCAAAGTCCATCTTCTTGGGCAGGCGCTGGCCCAGACGTTCAGGCGACCAGCCGAACTGGTTGACCAAGACGATCGGCAGCGCGGGGTGTTCGGCGTTGTAGCTCTGGATCATGTGCCAGATCCCGACCTCCGGCCCGTTGAGGTCCGGCAGGCCTTCGCGGTGGTCGGCTGGCCAGCCGTAGTCCTCTTCCATGCGGAGGACGTCGGCCTCGGAGCGGACGCCGCCGGCCGACGTCAGCAGGAACAGCACGCCGGTCTTGCCGGCTTCCGCCAGCTTGGGTTCCAGCGATCGGCAGACCGCGACATCCCGCCAGAGCCCCTTGGAGTTCACCGGGCGCGTGACGTGCGTGAGCATCAGGTCCGGGCGCTGGCCGGTGAGCGTTTGGGCGTAGTCGGCCAGCATCTTGCGGGCGGCGTGCTTCTGTTTGACGGTCGTAGGGAACTGCGGCAATCCGTTGTAGACCAGATCAACCTTGGCCTCGGCCATGTCGTGGGACAGGAACTTCAGCTCGTTGGCGGTCTCGTCGCCGACCGCCAGGATCGCGTCGCACCGGAACGCGTGCTTGACCAACGCGTGGCGGGACAGGTGGTCCAGGTTGCCAAAGACTTCATCGACACATCGGCCCTGCTGCTGGGCGTGGCGCATAGCGGGGTAGAACGTCAGGTCGTGCCCGGGGTGATCTTCGATGATGCTGCGGGCGGTCGAGCATTCGTGGGCGTGGAAGACGGTGCGGAACCGGTCGCCGCCGTCGAGTTTGGCTTTCAGGGCGGTGGGCATGCCCATGAACTCGTGGGCGAACACGATGCAGGTGTGGTCGCGGTCCAGCAGGGCGTTCAGGGCGTAGAACGCCGGCTCGGCCAAGCGGGTGTACTCCTCAAAGTCCCAGGCGTGCTCGTGCCGGGCGGCGTCGATCTGGTAGTCAAACCACAGCCGGGACTTGAAAGCGTTCAGGCGATCCGGGTTGGTGTGCCGGATGTCGATGAGCAGGACGTCTGCATCCCCGGTGCGTTGCTGGCCGGGGGGGGCGTAGTGCCGGTGGCCGTAGACGATCGGTGCGTTAAACGCCCATTCGATCGGCTGGAGCAGCGGCGCGAGGTGGAGCTTGTCGATGCCATCGACCGAGGAGTACAGCACCTCGCCGGTGTGGTTCAGCCGGGCCTCGCCGGGGATCGGCAAGGAGGTGTCCACCGGGCCGACGAGGATCGATCGTGCGATTTGCTTTTTGTACGCCGGGGAGCACATCAGGCCTTCGAGGACGGTGCCGATCCCGCCCAGCTGCTCGACCGCCTCGTGGGTGACATGGGCCAGGGTCAGCTTGGGCTTGCGTCCCGCGCGGGGCTTGGTCTCGGGCGGGCTCGCTTTGGCGGCCTTCTTCTTGGGCTTTGGTTTGGGCTTCGGCTTGGGCGTACTGATCGAAGCCGCTTTGGACTTGGTGGCGGACTGCTTCTTGCTGGTTTTCTTTTTAGCCACGGCGTTGTAACCCCAGGAGAGTGACCCGGGCGTCGTGGAGCTCAGAGCCCGGCTTGGGATGAGTAGAGAACGATTAGCCGGGGGGCAGGTCGCCGGGGTCGATGCCCGGCGCGCCCGAGTCCGCAGCCGCGACGGCCTGGACGCGGTTGGGTTTGGCCTTCTCGTTTCCGCGGGGCATCGCGATGATGCCGGTGCGGGCGAGTTCGAGGATGCCGTAGGGCTCCAAGAGGGTGATGAAGGCTTCGATTTTTTCCTCATCGCCGGACAGCTCGATCATCAGCCGGTCCGGGGCGACATCCACGACTTTAGCGCGGAACAGATTCGCGAGGGTGATCAGCTCTTCGCGCTTGTCGGTCGGGCTGGTCTCGTTGGCGGTCGAGACCTGTACGAGCATGAGGTCTCGCTCAACGTGGGCAGCATTGGCGTAGTCAACCACCTTGACGACGGGCACAACCTTCTGAAGTTGCTTGCGGACTTGCTCCAGCATGGCCTCGTCGCCGTTAACCACAATGGTCATCCGCGAGAGGTTGGGGTTCTCGGTTCGGCCGACGACCAGCGAGTCGATGTTGAACCCGCGGGCGGCGAACATGCCGGCGACTTGAGCGAGGACACCGGGCTCATTCGTGACGAGCGCGGCGATCAGATGGCGTTGGACGAAAGTGGTTTCAGACATAACTGGGCATCCTAACGAAAGGTATTGGCCTGAGTTGGGCTTTTGAGGGTTTTCTGGTCCGGAATCGGTTTAGCTGGGCAAACGCCGGATCGGCGTTGAGCATCGCGAAAGGGGTGTGGACAACTTGTGGTCAACTTCGACTGCGACCAAATAGACTTCAAGTGGACTGGATTGAAATGACAAGAATCATGTCATCAGGGTCGTCGCAGGGCGGTGGGCTATGGTCCTAAATCGCTTATTTTCATAAACTTGGATTGACTGCGGCGCGTGTTACAAGTTTATGTTCGTTATGGTTGGGGTGAGTAAGGATGGTGGAAGCAGTCGGCCCCGGCCGTGGAAAACCTGTTTGGTCGTCCGAGGCAGGGTGAGCGATGGATCATTGAATGAATCGCGCGTCGCCGAAGTTGGGGATCGGGCGGGCGCCGGGGCGCTCCGACCACAGGCCGAAGGGCGCGGGGAAGTAGACGAAGAAGGCCCGGCCGACCATCAGCTCCCGGGGCACGATGCCGAAGGGATCGTCCCGGTCGAAGTAACGCTCATTGACCCAAGGATCGATCGAGTTCCACGCGCGGCTGTCGCTGCTACGGGGCGGGTTGTCTCCCAGACAGAAGAATTCGTCCGGGCCGGTCAACGCGGGCCGAGACTGATCCCAACGGAGTTGCTGTTGTTCGACAACCAACTGGCCAAGTGAGGCTCGGCTGTAATTGGCGTCGCTTTGGTAGTACAAATCCCGGTCGAGCATGATCCGGTGCAGGGTGGTGCCATGGCCTTGAACATGCAGGCGGATGCTGGGCTGGTCTTGCGCCGGAGCGCGTTGGACCCGCGTGGCGAGGCTGAGGGTTTCGAAGCTGTGGCGGAGCAGCAGGTCGCCGTCCAGGAAGACGAGGGCCTGGTGGTCCACCAGCCAGAGCTCCAGGCGCTGGGTTCGGCCGGCGCGGGGTGGCCGAGCCTGCGCCTCGGCGAGCGTCACCGCATCGCCTTCATTGCGCGGCCAGTCGGGTTCCAACGGTTTCCGGCGCAACAGGACTTGCCCGTCAGGCCGCCAATTCAGCGTGAGCCTTTGGGGCTGGCCTTCGGGGTGGTCCAGGCGAGCGGACGTGGCCAGCGTCACCGTCAGCGGGTTTTCGCCCGGCTGAATGTCCACGGCAAACCGGATGTCCTCGATCGGGTGGACGGTCTGGTTCTCGGTGAAGAGCTGGTTGTAAGGGAACTGCTGGAGCGCCCGCAGTCGTCGGCTGGTGGGGAACTGATAGCTGAGGCCAGCCTGTACGGACTCGACGGTGAATCGGCCGGGCTGGGGGTGCGACCACCGGCCTTGGCTGGCTTGCCAAGGCTGCGTCCAGGCCAGCCGGCGTTGCTCATGGGCTTCGCCGCCGTCCAAGGGGGTGTAGCGCGTGTCGTAGAGAGGCAGCCAGGCTTCACGCTGGATCTGCAGCCAGCGCGGGTTGGCGCTGGGGTCGGTTTTGCGCGCGATGCGGTACGCCAGGGCGGGGTTGGCTGCGGCGTGGCCCAGGTCGGCAACATAGATGTCGCCCTCGAAGATCACGACGCTTTCATTGGGCAGCCCGATGACACGCTTGATGAAGCTGCGGACCGGGCCGGGTGTGAGGTCTTCGTTGATGTCCTGCGGGTTCTTGAAGACCGCCACGTCCCAGCGGTGGATCTGGCCGAGGGTGTAAGGCAGCTTGTGAACGAGGATCCGGTCGCCGTCGTCCAGGCGTTGCCCGGTCAGGGGGGTTTCGTAGAAGCACATTGGGCAGGTGGCGTACACGTTCGCGTCGGTGACCGTGTCGGTGATGAACTGTTGGCGGGTGCCATCGGGGTACCGCTCTTCGGTCCGCCGGTGTCGCTCGGGGGTATCGACGCAGAAGGTGTGGCCGCACTGCGGGCACCGGACACGGAGGTGGGTGCCTAGCAGGCTGGGGGCCATGGACCCGGTGGGGATGACAAAAGCTTCCAAGACGTAGGCCCGGAAGACCAGCGCGAGGATGAGCGCGATCACGATGGACTGCGCGGTTTCTTTGAAGACCGCCTCGGGGGTGGGCTTTCGCCGCGGCCGGGTCGCTTGGCCGGGGCGTTTGCGGCGGGGCTTGGTTTGCTTCGAGGGGGTGCTGTCCATAGGCTTAGCGATCATCGGCAATGTACCGCGTCGGCGTTGATCGCCGGTTGGCCCAAACCGCAAGACTTTTCAGCCCCCGGAGCCGCATGTTCCCTCTGACCGCGCAACTCTTCGTGAGCCTGGTGACCATCCTGGTGATGCTGCACCTGATTCTGTTGTCGACCGCGTATCTGATCTTGTTGGAACGGAAGGTCGCTTCTTGGGCACAGGACCGGATCGGCCCGAACCGGACCAACTTTTCGTTCGGATTGAACGATGTGTGGGACAAGATCGGGCTGGGCAAGATTTTTGCTCCCAAGAACTTCATGTTCGGGCTGGGGCAGGCTTTGGCGGACGGCCTGAAACTGTTCGTGAAGGAAGACTACACCCCCAAGCATGTGGACAAGGTGCTGTTCATGCTCGCGCCGGTCGTCGTGGTGATCCCGGCGATCCTCGGCTGGGCGGTGATCCCCTGGGGCGGCTACTGGAGCTTCCCGGGCTTGACCGTATTCGGCTGGGAGATCGCCGCCGCCGGCGAGGTCTTGGTCTCCGTTGCGCCGATCAACATCGGCGTGATCTACATCCTCGCGATGGGCTCACTGGCGGTTTACGGCGTGACGCTGGGGGGCTATGCCTCCAACAACAAGTACGCGTTCTTCGGCTCGCTGCGGGCGACCGCGCAGATGCTGAGCTACGAGATCCCGATGGGGCTCTGCGTGCTGATCATGATCCTCTGCCTGGGCACGTCCGACGCGGGGCTGATGTCCGCGCTGCAGTCCGGCACCGGGCTGGAAGGGATGTGGGGCGGGTTCATGCACCCGGTCTTGGCGGTGATTTTCTTCACCTGCTTGTTGGCCGAATCCAACCGGGCGCCGTTTGACCTAGCCGAGGCCGAGCAGGAGCTGATCGGCGGGTTCCACACCGAGTACGCCTCGATGAAGTGGGCGTTGTTCTTCTTGGCCGAGTACATCCACATGATCACGGGGTGCGCGTTCTTCGCCATTCTGTTCTTGGGCGGCTGGGACATGATCCCGTTTGTCGGCTCGCTGGACACGGTTGCCGGGGAAGGCCTTGGTGGCTTGGTCTTGGTGCTGCTGAAGGTTGGCATCTTCGCGGCGAAGATCGCGGTGCTGCTCTTCATCATGATGTGGGTGCGGTGGACGCTGCCTCGGTTCCGCTTCGACCAACTGATGACGCTGGCCTGGCGGGGGCTGATCCCGATCACGCTGGGCATCCTGCTGGTGACCGGCGTGCTGGTCTACCTGGACGCGCCGCGTTGGACCTACCCGCTGGCGGACATCGGCATCATCGCGCTGGCGATGGCCGTCGCCCCTATGCTGCCCAAGGGGCCAGCGGTAAACCGGAAGATCCCCCTTGCGGGCTCGCGGTTTTCACCGGCTGAAGCCTGAGAGAGATGAGGCGGGCGTTCGTGCGTCTGCACGCCTCGCCGATTCGGTGGTTTAGTCTTCTTCCCGGCCTCGGTACAGGTCGAGATAGAACTCCAGCAGTTCTTTTTCTTCCGTAGCGCGGGTGCGCGTGTGCTGGAATCCGGTGCGGTCAAACAGGTCAACCGCTTCGGTCTTCTCAAACCGGGTGTCCAGGCGGACCTTGAGGTACTCGTGGTTCCGGCAGAATTCGACCGCGGTTTCGAGCATGGCCGCGGGGATGGACGTGCTGTGAAACTCGGGCAGGACCCGGAGGCGACGGACTTCTGCGGTGTTCCGCTCGTCGCTGTCGACGCCGATCATGCCGACGACCTGGCCGTGGAGCACGGCAACCCAGAAGTGGTGCCTCTCATCGCTGAGATAGGCCTCGTGGATGTTGTCGATATCGGCCCCGGTGTCGTTGGCGGCGATCTGGCCAGCGAGCAGGCCGTTTTGGTACAGGTGATAGACCGCCGACTGATCCTGGGATTCAAACGAACGAATCTCCAGCCCGTCTTCGGGTGGATTGATGCCGGCGTGGGTGTCGGGCACGGCAGGTTGGGTGTCTTGGGTCGACATGATTCGGTTTGAGCGGCTGCTCTGGCGGAAACGGGCTAAGAAATATTGTAGCAGGCTTCCGGCGTGGGCTATTCGTCGATGGTCAGGAACTTGAGATCGTCGGTCTGCGTGTCCAGGACGGCGGCGGTGTACTGGCTTGCGCGAAACAGGGCGCCGGGATTGATGATCCGCGTGTTGCCCTTGGTGTGGTCCAGCGTGCGGTGGGTGTGGCCGTGGCAGAGGTAGCGGACGCCCTCGGACAGGGCCTCGGCCATGAGCGGCTCCTCGTGGCCGTGTGTGAAGGCCAGCACGGAGCCGTCCCCCAGATCGACCCTACCGAGCGGGTGATCGACCTGAATCCCCAGGCTCTGGGCGTAGCGTGCCAGGGCGTCCAGGTCCCAGTCGGTGTTGCCGAAGACGATCCGGGCGGGGATCGGCGTGGTCTGGCCCGGGGCCGAGGTCAGGAGCGCGTCGAGCACTTCGAGGGTGCCGATGTCGCCCAGATGGAGCAGGAGGGAGACGTCTTCCGCAACGAGGGCATCCACCGCTTGCTGGGTGGTGTGCGCCCGTCCGTGGGAGTCTGAGAGCAGGCCGATGCGTGGCAAGAGGGGCCCCTGAGTAGGCGGAAGAGCCGGTCGCAGGCCGGCGGGGTTGAGAGTCTAGCCTTGGATAAGTTTGGGGCAAGTCGCGAGCAGGCCGTATCGGGCACGCGGGGCTATGCTGTAGGGTTTCCATTCTTCAGGAGGCGGTTTTGTCGGACATCCTTGCGGAGATCGTGGCCCACAAACGGGAAGAAGTGGCCCAGGCCAAGGCACGCCGGTCGCTGGAATCGGTGCGCGAAGATGCCGAGGCGGCGGCGAGTGTCCGGAACTTTTTCGCCGCTTTGACCCAGCCCAAGGACAGCCTGCGCGTCATTGCTGAAGTCAAGAAGGCCAGCCCCTCCGCCGGCCTGATCCGCGAAGACTTTGACCCCGTCGCGATAGCGAAAGCCTACGAAGCCGCCGGGGCCGCCGCCATCAGCTGCTTGACGGACGAGAAGTATTTCCAAGGCTCGTTGTCGTATCTCACCGCCATCAAGGACGCGGTGAAGCTGCCGGTCCTGCGGAAAGACTTCATCATCGACCCGTATCAGGTCTACGAAGCCAAAGCCGCTGGCGCGGACGCGGTGCTGTTGATCGCCGAGTGCTTGCAGACCCACGAGCTGATCGACCTGATGATCCTCGCCACCGAGTTGAGGCTGACGACGTTGCTGGAAGTCCACAGCGTTGAGAACCTGATGCGGGTTCGGCCACACATCGGCTTCCCGCTGCGGAGCTACTGCCTGCTGGGGGTTAACAACCGTGACCTGAAAGCGATGCAGACCGACTTGAACCACACGCTGCGGATGATGGAGTTCGTCGACGACGCTTCGATCCTGGTCAGCGAATCGGGCATCCGCACGCATGAGGACATTCAGAAGCTCCGCCGGGCGGGTGTGCACCGCGTACTGGTCGGCGAGCACCTGATGCGCCAGACGGATGTGGGTGCGGCGCTTGAGACCTTGATGTATGGCGACAAGGCTTAGATCGCCCCGGTCTACCTTTTTGGGGCTTGACTCTCCCCCTGCTGGAGGCCTTAGGCTTGGGGCTTCCAACAGGAGTCTTGGCATGTATTCGATCGGTGACTTTTCCAAAGCCTGCGGTTTAACCGTGAAAACACTGCGTTTCTACCACGAGCGCGGCCTGCTCGTGCCGGCGGAAGTCGACCCCCACACGGGCTACCGCCGTTACGACACTCGTAACCTGGAGACGGCACAGGTGATTCGGGCGTTGCGTGAGTTCGAGTTCTCGCTGGATGACATCGCGGTGATCTTGAACGAGTGCGGCGAGGATGAAGACCTCATCCGTCACTTGAAACGCCACCAAGATGCGCTGCAAGCCAAGCTGGCGCACTATCGAGACCTCGTCAAGCGGATCGACCGTGTGGTGTTGCAAGAGCGTCAGCTCCAGGAAACGCTGGCGCTGACAACCGGCGAAGTCCGTGTGAAGCAGGTGGAGCCGGTGCGGGTGGCGGGGATCCGTATGACCGGGCGCTACGCCGAATGCGGGCCGGTGTTCGGGAAGCTGGCCCGACAGTTGGGTCGGCACATCGCCGGCAAGCCGATGTGCCTGTACTACGATGGCGAGTACCGCGAGGAAGATGCGGACTTTGAGCCTTGCTTCCCGGTGAGCAAAACGCTGCAGATTGAAGGCATCCACGTCCGGGAGCTGCCTGCGGTGACGTGTGTCACGCTGATTCACCCCGGGCCGTATGAAACGCTCAGAGCCGGTCGTACGCCAAGGCCCTGGCCCATACGCATGAAAACAGTGCGACCCTTGAACTGCCGAGCCGCGAGGTATACCTGAAGGGTCCGGGCATGATTTTCAAGGGCAATCCGAAGAAGTACCGGACCGAACTCCAGCTGCCGATCCAAGCGTGATCGTGAGTCCGTCATACGCCAGCCCAATGTGCTCGGGCAACTGAGGCTCCAGCTCTGCATGAATCACCTCATGCGACATGTGGGTCAGCAACGCACGCTTCGGTCCAACGCGCTCGATCACTTCGACCGCCTGGTCCACGGTGAGGTGGGTCGGGTGATGCCGATAGCGCAGGCCGTCGATGACCAGCAGGTCCAGGTCTTGCAGCAGGGGGTAGGTCTCTGGCGGGATGCTGGAAACATCGGTGCAGTACGCCAAGGCATGCCCCTTGTACTCAATCCGGTAGCCGACGATCGGTAGCTGGCCGTGCATCAGCCGGAGCGGCGTCCACGTCGTGCCGTGATACGCGGTCGATTCGCCCGGCGTGATCGGCCAAGGCACTAGGTCAGCGACGAAACTCGGGTTCACGTTGTTGTGAGACTCGAAGATGTACGCAAACATCCGCCGCAACGTCTCGATGACACGCGGCTCGGCGTACAAATCGATCGGCGTCTTCATCACCGCATTGAACCGACGCAGGTCGTCAATCCCCAGCATGTGGTCCGCGTGGGCGTGGGTGTAAAACACTCCGTCGATCCGGGTCAGCCCGGCGCGCAGGGCCTGGTGCCTGAGGTCCGGCGAGGTGTCGATCAGGTACACCCGATGCCCTTCTGGCGCGTTGGCATCGGGGTAGCGGATGACGACGCTCGCGCGGTCCCGGCGGTCGCGCGGGTCTGTGCTTCGGCAGGCGCAGTCGGGCTCCTGGCAGGCGATCATTGGGATACCGGCGCTGGTTCCGGTGCCGAGAAACTCAATCTGCAACGTGTCGGGCATGCTGTCAGTCTATGCGGAGTCGCCCGCCCCCCGCGCGTCGTACACTGGTGGCATGCATCCCCGGCTCGCCCAAGCGTTTGAAGACGGCACGTTGTATCGGCCCCAGGCGGAAGACGCGTCGTTTGTCGACCTCGTCAACGCGCTGGCGGCGGTGACCGATGCCTCCCCGCCGAACCCGACCGATCATGTCGAGCAACTGGTCGGACTGCTCGGCGGCACGCCTGAACACGTGGTCTTCGTGCTGGTCGATGGCATGGGTGATCGCCAACTCGAGCACCTGCCCGAGGGCAGCTTCCTTCGCGGTCACCGTCAACGCGGCCTGCGGTCGGTGTTCCCCTCAACCACAGCGTGCGCCACCGCGAGTTTGGCGACCGGGCTTTGGCCGGCACAGCACGGCGTGACGGGGTGGTGGGCCTACCTGGCCGAGCGCGACCTGCCGATCACGGTCTTGCCGTTCGTGGAGCGTTTCACCGGCGAGTCTTTGACCCAGCAGAAGGTTTACGCCACCGCGGTCTGGCGCGAGCTGCCCCTGCTGACGGACATGGGGCACGAGCCGATGGTGATCCAGCCCGAGGCGAAATCCAACGGCGTGTTCTGCGACTACCTCTCCGGCTACCGTGCGCGGAAGCAACGGCAGACAATGCAAGAGGCCGTCGATATGGCGATCGAGCGGGTGCGCGAGGCAGACACGCCGAGCTACACGTACGTTTACCTGCCGGAGTTCGATGCACTGTGTCATCAGGCCGGCGCACACGCGGAAGAGGCAACAGCACTGCTGGTCGAGATCGATGCGCAGCTTGCGCGTCTGGCCGAGGCGGTTGGGGGCAAAGCGACGCTCGTGGTGTCTGCCGACCACGGGTACCTTGATATCCCTGTCGCTGAGCGTCACGGATTGGAAGCCAGTGATCCGCTGAACGATTACCTCGTGACACCCGTGACCGGCGAGCCGCGGACCCCGCTGTTCTTTGTGAAGGACGGCCAGCACGAGGCTTTCATCGCAGCATTCGACGAGCGCTTCGGCGATCGGTTTGCGTTGCTGGCGATGGACGAGGTTGAGTCGTTAGGGCTGCTGGGACCGGGCCCGATGACGCCGTTTGCGAGGAAGCGTTTCGGCGATTTCATGGCAATCGCGCTGCAGCCGGCCACGCTGTTGCATGTGGAAGCGGGCTGGGACCCGGCGAAGGACCACGCCAGCGAGCACGCGGGGCTGACGCACGACGAGACCGCGGTGCCAATGGTGGTGGTGTGACCGGAGTGTGATCACATCGTGGATGAGGCGATGGCGGGTAGGCTGAGGTCGTCGGTGTGGCCGGCGGCGAGGCGGGCGTGGGCGTGGCCGGCGATCATGGCGGCGTTGTCCAGGCAGTAGGCCAGCGGGGGGACATGCACCGGCAGGCGGCGATCGATGGCAAGCTGCTCAAGCTCACGGCGGAGCAGGCGGTTGGCGGACACGCCGCCGCCGACGATGACCGCGCAGGCCGGGGCGTTGGCATTCTGTAGCTGATCTAATGCTCGGTGCAGCTTCTTCCGCAAAGGCTCGATTGCTGCGGCGCGGAAACTGGCGGCAAGGTCCTGCTGTTGCTGAGGCGACAAGTCACTCGCCGATCGGGGGAAGACTGTTTGGTCGCCCTTTTTGGTGGGCTGGCCCCGGACGGTATAGAGCAGCGCGGTTTTCAGCCCCGAGTAGGAAAAGTCCAGGCTGTCCTTGGCCAGCAGTGAGCGGGGGAGCGCGAAGGCCTTCGGATCGCCGGACTCGGCAAGCTTGTCGAGCGTGGGCCCGCCGGGGTAGCCGAGATTCATCAGGGCGGCGGCTTTGTCGAAGGCTTCACCTACCGCATCGTCGATGGTGCGGCCCAAGACGTGCAGTTCATCGGGGCGGTCGATGCGGTACAGCGAGGTATGCCCGCCCGACACGACGAGGCCCAGATGCGGTGCGGCTGGGGTTGGTGCTGGGACGTCGGAGTTGGCGTCGTCTAGTTGCCAGGCGTGCAGGTGCGCGCGGACGTGGTCGACGCCGATCAGCGGGATATTCAAGGCCAGGCTGAGGGCTTTGGCGGCGCTGAGGCCGACAATCAACGAGCCGATCAGGCCCGGGCGGTTGCCCACCGCCACCGCATCGAGGTCGTCGAAGGTCAGCCCGGCCTGCTGCACCGCACGCTCCAGGATCGGGTGGATCAACTCCACATGCGCCCGGCTGGCGATCTCGGGGACCACGCCCCGGTAGGGCGCATGCTCATCGTGCTGGGTGCCCACCACATTGGATCGGACCACGCGCCCGTCTTCGACGACGGCGGCGGCGGTCTCGTCACAACTGGTCTCGATGCCTAGGATCAGCGTCACGGCGCGACGGGCTCCAGCGTGTCCTGAGTCTCTTCAGCCGGCGGCGCTTCGACCGTCTCATCCGCATCGGGCTCGTCTTGATCGTCTAGGTCGCCTAAGTCGCCTTGGTCGATCGCGTCGATACGTTCCTGGACGGACTCGATCTCGCCTTGCAGGAACTCCAAGCGGGCTTCCAGCACATCGCGTTCGCGTTGCGTCCGCCAGCTTTCGAATGAGCCTTCGCTGACGTCCCGCCAGTCCCCGGTGGTCATTTGATTGTGGATCGCCTGAAGCCCGGCGGCCAGTTGCGGGTCGTGCAGGGTGTCGTGGATCCACTGGGGCGTGACTTCCAGGCTGGGGTTTGTTTCCAATTCTTGCTGCACGACCTGGTCACGCATCGCGTCGTACCGTTGCCGGATTTCTTCGAGCGACATTGAAACGAAGCCGCCTTCGGAAGGGTCCACGCCCCAGTCGTCCGCATCATCCAGGCGATGCACCATCCGGCCCGAAGGCAGGAAGTAGCGGGCGATCGTCATCTTCAGCGCACCGAGGTCTTGGCCGAGCTGGATCACGTGCTGGACGCTGCCCTTGCCGAAGGTGCGGGTGCCGACGACGAAGGCCCGGTTGTGGTCCTTGAGTGCGCCGCTGAGAATTTCCGAGGCAGAAGCGGACTGTTCGTTGACCAGGATCACCAAGGGCAGGTCCGGGTCGACCAGCGGTTGCGTACGGGTTTGGACGGTTTCGGAGATCGCTCGGCCGCGGGTCGTGACGACGACCAAGCCCGGGGGGAGGAACAGGTCCGCGATACGCTGGGCCGAGTCCAGCAGGCCGCCGGGGTTGTCACGCAGGTCTAGGATCAGGCCGTTGAGGCCTTGGGCTTGCAGGCCTTCGATCGCCTGGGTGGTTTCAATGGCGGTCTGATCGCCGAACTGTGACAAGCGGATGTAGCCGATGCCTCGGCGTGCGTCGAGTTGGAAGACGTTCTGGTTCTCGGCGTCTCGCGAGAACCCGCGGACCGAGCGGACGGTGATCTGAGCGCGTGTGATGGTGATGATTTGTTCCACGCCGTCGCGGTGCCGGACTTTCAAGGTCACGTCGGTGCCTTCGTCGCCGGTGATCCACTCGACGGTTTCGTCGACATCCAGACCCTGGGTCGACCGGCCGTCGATCTCGAGGATCAAATCTCCCGCCAGGATGCCCGCACGCCAGGCGGGCGAGTCTTCCAGCGGGGTGACGATCCGTGGCAGGCCTTCGTGTTCGTCGATCTCGGCACCGATGCCGACGAGGTTGCCGCTGATGTCGTTCTCAAACGCTTCGAGCGAGACCGGGGGCAGGTAGCTGGTGTAGGGGTCGCCCAGTGAGGAGATCATGCCTTCGATCGCGGACTGCGTGACCTGGTCCCGATCGGGCTCGGTGACGTAGCCGGTTTCCAGGTGGTAGAGCACGTCGACGATCGGGTCGAGGCTGCGGTAGGGGCTGTCTTCGAAGGCGTCGGTGACGGTATGAAAGACCAGGGCGCCGGTCAGGGCTAAGGCGATGGACAGACGGATGGGTAGCGTTGGGCTCATGGAGATAGTTTACGTCGCAAAGGCGGTTAGGGATCGTGCGGCGCGCTGGCGTGGGTTGCGGTTATCCTGCCGGTCATGGCGAAAGTGTCGGTGCAGTTCGTGTGCGGGGCGTGTGGGTCGAGTTTTGCCAAGTGGATGGGGCGGTGCCCGGACTGCGGGGCGTGGGACACGCTCGACGAGGTGCGGGTGGACCCCAGCGCGAAGCGGGACGACCCGATCGGCGGGGCGGTGGACAGTTTGTCGGAGTCGCCCAAAGCGTTGCCCTTGGAGCAGATCGATGCGGACGGGGGCGTGACGCGGCGGCTGGCCACCGGGCTGGGCGAGCTGGACCGGGTGCTGGGCGGCAACGAAGGGGCGCGGGGTTTGGTGCCGGGGTCTGCGGTGCTGGTCGGCGGGGACCCGGGGATCGGCAAGTCGACGCTTCTGCTGCAGGCGGCGGGGCGACTGGCGCAGGCGGGGCGGTCGGTGCTGTATGTCACCAGCGAGGAGTCGGCCCACCAGTTGGCGATGCGGGCGGATCGCTTGTTTGGGGATGCGATCGACCCGGGCGGGCGGCTGCATGTGCTGGCGGATACGAACCTGGCCCGCGTTCTGGAGCAGGCCCGGCGGGTGAAGCCGGAGGTCATTGTGATCGACTCGATCCAGATGATTTACAAGTCGGATCTGACGGCGGGCGCGGGGTCGGTGACTCAGCTTCGGCGGTGCTCGCTGGAGCTGATTTACTACGCCAAGGCCAGCGGGGCCGCGTTGCTGATGGTCGGGCATGTCACCAAGCAGGGGACGATTGCCGGGCCGCGGGTCTTGGAGCATATGGTCGACACGGTGGTGTACTTTGAGGGGGATCGGTACCACGCGCACCGGGTGGTCCGGGCGATCAAGAACCGTTTTGGCGCGACGCTGGAGGTCGGGTTGTTCGAGATGACCGACGCGGGTTTGCGTGAGGTCGCCGACGGGCGGGGGCTGTTGGCTGCGGAGCATGCAGCGCGGGCGGGGTCGGTGGTGACGCCGGTGTTTCAGGGGTCGCGTTGCTTGCTGGTGGAGGTGCAGGCGTTGACCGCCACGGGGGTGCTTGGGGCGGCGAAACGGAAGGTGTCGGGGCTGGACACCAGCCGACTGGCGATGCTGATCGCGGTGCTGGAGAAGCACGGCGGGCTGCGGCTGGCGGACCAGGATGTGTTTGTCTCCAGCGTCGGGGGCATGAAGGTGGTGGAGCCTGCTGCGGACTTGGCGCTCGTGCTGGCGATCGCAGGGGCGCACCACGGGCGCACGCTGGGCGAAGGCGTGTGTGCGATGGGCGAGGTCGGGCTCGGCGGGGAGATTCGGCACGTCTCGCAACTGGAGCACCGGTTGCACGAGGCGGCGCGGATGGGGTTCACCACGGTCGTCGGGCCGGCGGGCAAGGTGAAGCCGCCCAAGGGGGTGAAGCTGGTTGCCGCCCAGACGGTCGGGCAGGCGATGGACCAGTTGGGCTAAGCCGGGCCGAAAGATGAAGGGGCAGGGCAGAGGGGGTCGATGGGACAACCATGCGCGGAAAGTTTTTATGTTGGTGGACAGTGTGGGTCTGTTGCCTGTCGTCGGCAGCGACGGCGCAGGTGTTGACCGGCGCATGGGCTGAGCAGAACGATGAAGCGGTGCGCGACGCGCGCTTGGTGCCGATCCGGGTGGCGGTGCTGAACGCGGAGGACCGGGTGGTACCCGGCGCGGTGGTCCGGATTCAACAGCAGCGTCATGCGTTTGTAGTGGGGTACTTGGCGTATGAGGCGGCGTCGCTGACGAGCCATCCGTTGTTCGCTTCGGTCTCGATCGAAACCACGGGCGACGCTGCGGACGCGATCCAGACCCGGGCCCAGCAGTTGGGTTTGTCGGTGCGGCAGGGGCGCTTGTTGTCGGGGGACCCGGTGCGTTCCCCTTGGGCTGGCCCGGAGGACTGGGCGCAGGGCGCGGCGGTGGTGCTGCCTTTGGCGGCGTCACATGTTCAGCGGGTGATGGCGGGGCGTGCGGGCGTGGCGTCCTGGGATGTGTATGCCGACCGCTTGGATCATGACGCGTTGTATCGGCTGGGCGAGGACGCGGCGCTGCGTCGAGTGTTCGCGGCTGCGCGGGCGACGCAGCCCAATGCGCGGCTGTGCGTGCGGTATCGGGATGGTTTTTCTGCCGGCCGGGAAGATCGCATGATTGCCCAGGCGATCCTGATGCGGGAGCGGTTTGTGGATTTCGACGCCATCGCGGTGCAGCAGCATTGGCGCGGCCGGGTGTCGCCTTTGGCACTGGACCGCACGCTGGATCGGTTGGATGCGTTAGGCCTGGCGGTCGAAGTAGTGGGCGTGGAAGTCGGCGGCGTCGACGCGGAAACCGCGGCGATCAACCTCGAGACGGTGCTGCGGACGCTGATGGCGCACCCCAGCGTCATCGGTGTCTGGTTCAACGGCCTGACGGCGGAGCAGGTCACCGACCCCCACGCGGCGTTGCTGGATGAACAAGGGCAACTCACGCCGAACGGCGCGGTGCTGGACGCGCTGATGCGTTCGCATTGGTGGACCGATGTCGAAGCAACGACCGATCCGATCGGCGGTGCGGTATTTGAGGTGTACCCCGGCGAGCACAAGGTGACTGTCACGATGCCCGATGGCGAGGCGTTGGAGACCGTGGTGTGGGTGCCGATGGGCACGGAGGACGCACCGTTGGTGGTGGTTCAGCCGTACCGCACAGGCCGATGAAAAGGCAATGCCCGCGACTGGGCTCGAACCAGTGACCTGCGCTTTAGGAAAGCGCTGCTCTATCCAACTGAGCTACGCGGGCGGAAGTGTAAATATTGGTGAAAAGTGTAAGAACTCGATGCTTGGCCTGCTGGGAAGTTACTGAGCGGTAGACGCTCCCTATTTGGTTCTCTGGTTTTCCAAGGCCCTCTGTCTTTTCGTCAACCGGACACCTTTTCGATAAGCAGTGCGATCCCGCCAGTGAAAGCCGCCAGCACGCCGAACAGCGCAGCAAACATGCGGTGTGGGTGTACTTCCTCAAGCTGTGTCCTGGCCAAAATTTTTCTCACCGGGATGGCGACAAAGCGCATTAAGAAAAGGAAAAGCACGACGCTGAGATATGCCATGGTCGGAATGAATGTGGTGTGCATGGCCAAGAACACGCCATCGGTGCGAAACCATGTTCCGTTGATTGATCGTCCGACGAGTAACCAGAGCGTTTGCGTGAAGCTGTATTCATATTGCGTGCCATGCAGGCCGATCCAGACGCTCGTGCACGCCAAGACCGCAGATGCAAGCACGTCATATGCGATCGCGCGAAGCCATGGAATTGACCCAAGAATTGCGGAACGCAGGATGCTTGCGGTTATCCAGACGGTCGCGAAATCAGTGCAGATGTTTAGGACCACAAACTTTGGGATGTGCGGTGTTTCGCCGGAGGGTGCCAGATAATCTCCGAGAATGAACGCAGAAAAGGTCATCACTAGGCTAATAGAAGCCGTGATAAATCCGGCTGTCATCGCGATTTGGAGATGCTCTTTCCATGCCTCCATGCTTTCGCTAGGGCTGATGCCACGGAGTTTCGCTGTGAACCCATTGCATATCGCCATTACAAACAGAAGCGAAATGACCAAGGCGCAGGCGACGACGGGAGCGGCCAGGCAAACAAAAAGCAATGTAAAAACAGGGCTCATTTCCACGATGAGCATGGTTTCGAGGATTGAGTACGCGACCGCAGGAAACACAAAAACCAGGTAAAGAAACAGCACGACTGGAACGCACCCGGGGGTCGTATTTTTTGCGTGAATGGTTTCGTCGGGTTGTTTAGGTTTGGAAACCTTTTCTTGCTTTTTAAGGCGATAATGAACAGCGACCAGCAGGGCTGCGGCAGTCGCTGTTCCGCCTAACACCCAATCCCGAATGAACAACAAAAAAACTGCCGGGTAGACGAAGAGGATCGCCCACGCGGCCGCCACGATCCCGAACTCGATGGTGTCTTTGATTCGCCCGGAATCATCTTTAATACGAGACGCGATCCCGATCGGGATAATCAGTGGGATTAAGAAAAAGACAGCCAATCGGAGAAAAGCGTCTTTGGCGAACTGATATGACCAAGCGATCGCAATAGGCACTAGCCGGCGGACCTTGCTTGTTCGTATGAGCTTCCACGCCGCGCGATGCCGGTTGCGATGCTTGCCCCGAGAAGATCTTGTCTGAACCGTGTCTTGAAACTGAAAGAATGCCGCCGTGATGGTGAGAAATGCGGTCGCGGTCCAGCTAAGCAGTTCGATCCCTCGGATGAAGCTTTCGTGCGGCATGAATCGAATTATGACTTGCCTTGGGTTTCAGTCCAGTTCAGAGACGAAGGCGAGGCCGGCAGTGTGCTTCAACGGGTGAGCGAATAAGCCGATGATGTTGACCCCGGGAGGTTGCTGCGAGACACTTTCGGGCCAGGCCCGCGTAGCTCAACCGGATAGAGCAGCGCACTTCTAATGCGCAGGTTGCAGGTTCGAGTCCTGCCGCGGGTATTGCCGCCTCGACGCCGGGGCCAGCGCTTGTGACTGGCTTGTGCGTGGCACGCTAAGATGTTTCCCCGCTGCGGGCGTGGCGGAATTGGCAGACGCGCCAGATTTAGGTTCTGGTGGGGGCAACCCCGTGAAGGTTCGAGTCCTTTCGCCCGCATTCCCCCCGGAAGCCTGAGTCTCAGGCGTCGGGGGATTTTTTATAGGCTTACTCGCCGGGGATGTAGCTGATCACGCCGGACCAGGGGGAACTGGCGGTGGCGTAGAGCTTCTTGGGGATCCGGCCGGCGAGGTAAGCCAGGCGGCCAGCGACGCAGGCGTGGTTCATCGCGTGGGCCATGCGCAGGGCGTCGCTGGCGTGTGCGATCCCGGTGTTCATCAGCACGCCGTCGGCACCGAGCTCCATGGCGATGGTGACGTCGCTGGCGGTGCCGACGCCGGCGTCGACGATGACGGGGTAGTCCGGGTCGCCGTCCTTCAAGAGCTCGAGGATGATGCGGATGTTGTTGGGGTTCAAGACGCCCTGTCCTGAACCGATCGGCGAGCCGGCGGGCATCACGCTGGTCGCGCCGGCTTCTTTGATCTTCGTGGCCATGACCGGGTCGTCGCTGGTATAGCAGAGCACCTTGAAGCCGTCGGCAACGAGCTCGCGGGTGGCTTCGAGCGTGCCCTGGGGGTCCGGCAGCAGCGTCTTGGTGTCGTTCAGGACTTCGAGCTTGACCCAGTCCTTGCCGGGGTTGTCCAATTGGTCCAGCAGTTCCCGGCCCAGGCGGGCGACGCGCACCGCGTCCTCCGCGGAGAAGCAGCCTGCGGTGTTGGGCAGGATCGTATACCGGTCGGTGTCGATGAAGTCCAAGAGCGACTCGCCTTTCTCGTTGACGAGGCGTTCGCGGCGGACGGCGACGGTGACAACCTCGGCCCCCGAAGCGTCCAGGCAGGCCTGCATCGCGGGGTAATCGGCGTACTTGCCGGTGCCGACGATCAGGCGGGATTGCCAGGTCCGGCCGGCGAGGGACAAGAGGGCGTCGAGCGGGGTGTCAACAGATTCGGGAGCGGTGGGCATGGTGTTGGGCAGGGCGTGGGGAAAGGGGGGATGGGATTAGCCGCCGCCGACGAGGGTGACTAGCTCAAGCTGGTCGCCGGGTTGCAGGGGGGTGTCGGCGTGTTGCTTGCGGGGGATAACGTTTTTGTTGAGTTCCACGGCGACGGGCCGGCCGTCCAGTCCGAGCTCGGCCAGGAGTTCGGCCAGGGTTTGGGCGGGGGTTTCGCGGGTTTCGCCGTTGACGGTGAGTTTGGGCATAGGATGAGATTGTAGACGACTACGAAAGGAGCGACTCATGCGATGGATCGGTTGTTTTTTGGGGTTAGGGATGGCGGGGCTAGTGGGCTGTGGCGGCGCGGCCACGGAGGAGGAGGTGACCGTTTCAGCGGTGGACGCCAACCCGACGGCCGAAGCAGAAGAGGCCGTGGAGGCGTTGGGTGCGCTGGTGACATTTGATCTGGCGGCGGCGGAGGCGCTGATCGCCGAGGCGGCGGCGGCGGATCAGGTGCTGGTGATCGACTTCTGGGGCACCTGGTGCGGACCGTGTCTGGAGCTGTTCCCGGGGCTGCATGACGCGATGGTTGGGCTTGGGCCGAGCGTGCGGCCGGCCACGGTGGCCTGGGATATTTTTGAGACCGAGCAGAGCGTTGCGGACATCCGCGCGTACCTCATTGAGCAGCACGCGACCGAGGATGCATACATCCTCAGCAACACCGAAACCGATGCGGTCTACGCCCGGGTGTCGGACTACCTGCAGCAGCCCGGCGCAGCGGTGGCGTACCCGATGGTGATGGTCTTTAACCAGAGCGGCGAACTCGCGCAGGAGTTTCACGGCAACGTCACCGCGGAAGAGGTGGCGCAAGCGGTGGAAGCGCTGTTGCAGGAACAAGGATGAATCGGTCGGGCCTGTTCGCGTGGGTTGATACGGATACGATGCCGCGATGCTGAAGTTGGAGATGCCGTTGCGGTCGCCGGGGTTGTTCATCACCGGCACGGACACCGGGGTCGGCAAGACGGTGGTGTCGTGCGCGATCGCGGCGGTGCTGCGGGCTCGGCTGGGTCAAGATCAGGTGGGCGTGTGCAAGCCGTTTGGCTCGGGGTGTCGGCATACACGCGAGGGGCTGGTGCATGAAGACGCCGAGGCGTTGGCGCATTTCGCGGACTGCCGGGCGGCGTTAGATGTGATCAACCCGGTGCGTTTTGCAGCACCCCTAGCGCCGGCGGTCGCGGCGGAGGAGCAGCTGCGGGCCGGTGGACCGGGCGTGGATTGGGCGGGGCTGTCGCATGCGTTGGGCCGGCTGGACACGACACACCGGGTGATGCTCGTTGAGGGGGTCGGCGGGGTGATGGTGCCTTTGGACCCGCGGAACGCGCAGCTGACGGTGTTGGATTTCGCCCGGGCGCTGGGGTATCCGGTGCTGGTGGTTGCGCGGTCGGTGTTGGGGACGCTGAACCACACGGCGATGACGGTCGCGCTGCTACGGCAGGCGGGTTGCCGGGTCGCGGGGGTCGTGATGAACGGCTACGACGCGGACGTGGCGACG
Organism: Phycisphaeraceae bacterium; assembly: GCA_965230305.1. Classification (GTDB taxonomy): domain Bacteria; phylum Planctomycetota; class Phycisphaerae; order Phycisphaerales; family Phycisphaeraceae. The sequence continues at coordinate 2,910,598 of OZ245998.1, forward strand.
ATGGCGGACCCATCGGTGGCGAGCAACCGGCAATGGATCGAACGGATGACCGGGGCGCCAGTGTTGGCGGTCGTGCCCCGGGTCGAGGAGGACGAGGTGGATGTCGCCAGAGGCAAGCTCAGCCCGGACGTGCTGGCGGCGGTCAACACGGTGGATTGGCTGGGCGTGTTGGACACCGCGCGGTAAGACGATGGGTTCGAGGCTTGCTGCTCAAGGCCCGCTGAAGTACTGGTTGAGGACGTCGCCAATACTTAGCCGATCCAGGTCGGCAGCGACCTCCTGGTCCACCGTCTTGAAGTCCAGCATCGGCGGGGGCGGCACCAGTTCCACCGGCGTGTCCCCCGCGGGGACCAGCGCCAGCGCGCCGTTCTGGGTGGCGGTCACAACCCAGCGCCCTTCGGTCAGCTTCCGGTAAGCCACCAGCCCGTACCGAGTCGCCGGGTCTTCCCAGTCGATGTCCCGGTAGGCCTCATCCAGAATCATCGCGTCCTGCGGCGAGCGCGAGGCGTCGTACACCGACCGCACCCACAGCCGATCATGCTGCACGAGGTAGTCGACGTACACCGGAAGCTCGGGGTCCACATCGGTCGTCAGCACACGGTTGCGGCCATGCACATCGACCAGGTGGACCGACAACGTGCCTTGTTCAACCACCAGCTCCGTCACCGCGGCCTTGCGCACCGCGTCGTTGTACTGGCCACGCAGGTCCTCGTACTCCGCACTCAGCTGGTGCAGCCGATCGCGGTAGATGTTGGTGACCGCTTGCTGCTTGATGAAGGCAAAACCAACGGCACTCACCACCAGCAGAGCCAGCAGGGTGATCGCCGCAAACAACAGTGCGGTGAGCTTGGGGGTCATGCCGGGGTTATCGGCAGGATGGCGTTCCGCGGTGCACTCAGCCCCAGCTCTGGGCCTTGGCCTGGAGCCCCTTCAGCAGGTCGGCAAACACCGCGTCCTCGGGCTGGCGGGCGTCGACGATGAGGTAGCGCTCGGGGTCGCTCTCGGCCTGGTCGAGGTAGCCCTGACGCACCTTGGCGTGGAACGCAGCACCCTTCTGCTCCATCCGGTCCAGCAGCGGGTTCAGCCGACTGGCGGCGGTCTGCTGGTCGACATCGAACACCACCACGAGATTCGGCCAGGCGTCGCCCAGCGCGATCTGCCCGACCCGCAGGATGTCCGCGACCGGCAGCCCGCCGGCGGTGCCTTGGTACGCCAGGGTCGAGGAGATAAACCGGTCGGCGAGCACGAGTTCTTGCCGGTCCAAAGCCGGGCGGATGCGTTCGGCGACGAGTTGGGCCCGCGAGGCCATAAACAGCAGCATCTCGGCGGTCAGGTTGATGCCGTCTTTGTTGGCGGGGTCCAGCAGGACGTCCCGGACCTGCTCGCCCAGGTGGGTGCCGCCGGGCTCGCGTACTTCGCAGACGGTCAGGTGCTGTCGCTGGGCGTGCTGGATCAGTCGGCGGAACTGCGTGGTCTTGCCCGAGCCGTCCGGGCCGTCGAAGACGAGGAATCGGCCAGCGAGTTGATGGAACCAGGAATCGCTCATGAAGCTGAGAGGATAGTCGATGGGCCGGGGGCGCAGGGAGGAAGTGAGCCGATGGGGGTGCTAGGATTGCGGCATGTCTCAGGCCGACTATCTCGAGCCCTACCAGCAGGCGGTGCAGGACCACGGCACGGTGTTTGAGGCCACGCTCTGGGCGACCCGCAAGACGCAGGAACTCCGCTTCCGCACGTTCACGGAGATGGTGTTCTTCCCGGGCAAGCGTGTGCTGGATGCGGGCTGTTCGCGTGGCGACTTCGCGGCTTACCTGATGGAACAGGGGGTCGTGTATGAACAATTCATCGGCGTCGATGGCGTGCCGGAGGTAATTGCGTTTGCCCGGACGCGGGGCCTGCCGGACTCGGAGTTCGTCGCCGGGGACTTCGTGCAGCAGCCCGATCTGCTGGGCACGGGGCAGCCTCAGATCGTCACGATGTCCGGCACACTGAACACCATGCCGATCGACCTGGCCCTGCGGGTGCTGGACTCGGCCTGGGACGCGGCGGCGGAGGCGTTGATCTTCAATTTCCTGCCCACGACCTGTGGGGCGGAGGCCCCTCGGCAGGAGTACCCTGCGGTCCGCCTGGAGACGCAGGCGATTCTCGACTGGGCTTTTCGCAAGACATGGTCGGTGCAATACCGACAAGACTACTTCCCCAACGCGCACGATGCGACGGTGCTGATGCGCAAGGTCTGACCCCGGGTCAGCCAACACAAGGAGGCGGCCATGCCGGTTTATGTGTACGAAGTGATTCACGAGGACGGAGAACCCGGGCAGGTGTTCGAGGTGATCCAGAAGATGTCCGACGACCCGCTGACCGAGCACCCCACGACCGGCCAACCGGTGCGCCGGCTGATCACCGCGCCGAACCTGCCCGCCAAGTGGACCGAATCGGGTGCCCGGTCGCAGCTATCGAATTCCAACCTCGAAGCGCAAGGCTTCACCAAGTACCAAAAGACCAGCGACGGCACGTACGAGCGCGTCGCGGGCAAGGAAGGCCCGGGGCACATCGACCCCCGGACGATCTGATCGGTCAGGCCTTTGGGCTATGGGTTGGGATTGATCGGCCGATCAGCCAGAGGATTGAAAACAACGCCATTACGATCAACGCGATCCACACCACGCGGAGCGGCCATTGCCCCAACGCGTCGATCAGCGTCGGCTGGTCGGGCTCGGTCGGGCCGACGTAGCCGTAGTTCCAGCCGGTGGCGGCATCAAGCGGGAACACCAGCGCCAGGTAAATCAGCGACAGGCCAACCGCGAAACCCAGGTCCCCGGTGGTCGGCCGGTACTGGCGGATGATGAAGTCGTACAGGGCAGCGGTGAGGATCGCGGTGTGGCTGCCCCAGAACGCCCAGAACTCGGGGTGCCCCGGGCCGGCGTCGTTGACGGGCGTCATAAAGGCCTGCGTCGTCAACCCGAGCCCCCAGAAGTACAGGACCGTGCGCAGTGGTCGGCGATTCGACAGCAGCATCGCCGGCGCCAGCAGCCCCGCCAGGTCGCAGATGTGGATCGGCAGGCTCTCGTAGGCGTTGAACTCACGGAAGATGAAGTAGGTCTGCGTGTACAGCCACGCCGCGGCGCAACCGATGGCAAGCCCGCGGCGGAAGCGGCGCTCCGTCGTGGGGGTGTTGCGCTGTAGCCAACCCAACCCGAGCACCGCCGCGGCGAGTGTCATCCAGGCCAGGGCGTAGGGCAGGTGGCTGGGCATCTAGAAAGTTTAGGCGGCCGGGGCGGTCGGCCTCACTCCGCCGCACGCAGGATGCGGGCGAACACCGCATCGCTGTACCGGCGGTCCCCCAGGCTGCTGACGCGGACCCGCATCGAGGTCACGGTCCCCAGGCCCTCTTCGCTGGGCGTCTCGACCAGTTTCACCTTCACGGGCACGCCGCGCGGCACGGTCGAGCCCCGGATGATCGGGTGCCCCGCATCGTCGGTCGACTCGGTGATGCCGCCGATCTCCAACACCTCGAAGACCTCCAGCGTCGCCGCCCGGAGGGTCTCCGCGTCGTAATCCAGGGTGCCCCGCGTCTCGCCTTCGACGAAGCTGACGACATCGTTGCCGAGGCTGGTCGCCTCATCACGCTTGCAGCCGGGCAGAACCAGCAGGCCGGCGACAAACAGAACGGGGAGCAGGGTGCAAAGCGTGCGTGTCATCGTGTGAATCTCCGTGATCGAATGATCGGCGAGTATAGCCCGATCCCCTACAATCCGCCGCATGACCGATGCCGCGACGACGAACCCGACGACCCCGCCCCGTGTCCTCACCGGGCTTCAGCCTTCCGGACAGCTTCACCTGGGCAATTACGCCGGCGCGATCCAGCAACTCCTGAGCATGCAGCAGAAGCACGCGGGCAACCTGTACGTTTTCGTTGCCAGCTACCACGCGCTGACGACAATCCGCGACGGCGCCCAACTGCGGGGCAACATCCGCCAGGTGGTCGTGGACTACCTGGCCTTTGGGCTGGACCCCAGCCGGTGCCACATCTACCGCCAGCAGGACGTGCCACAGGTGACCGAGTTGGCGTGGATGCTGTCCTGCGTGTTCCCGGTGTCCCGTCTGGAGCTGGGCACGAGCTACAAGGACAAGGTGGACCAGGGGCTGGCCGCCAATACCGGGCTGTTCACCTACCCCATGCTGCAGGCGGCGGACATCCTCGCGGTCGACGCGGACATTGTGCCGGTGGGCAAGGATCAACAGCAGAATGTCGAGTTCGCGCGGGACGTGGCGGGGCGTTTTAACCACGCCTTCGAAGCCGAGGTTTTCAAGGAGCCCAAGCTGCAGTTCAAGGCCGAGGCCGAGGTGCTGCCGGGCATCGACGGCCGAAAGATGAGCAAGAGCTACAGCAACGGCATCGACCCGTTCCTGCCCGAGAAGAAGCTGCGGAAGCTGATCATGAAGACCGTCTCCGGCAGCGAGACGATGGAAGAGCCCAAGGACCCCGATCAGGACACGACCTTCCAGATATTCCGCGGGCTGGCTGGGGCAAGCGACCCGCGCACGCAGGCGCTGGCCGAGCAGTACCGCGCGGGGAACTTCGGCTACGGCCACGCGAAGCAGGCGCTTTTCGAGTTGATCCTTGACGAGTTCGCAGACGCCCGGGCCAAGCGGGACGAGCTGATGCAAGACCCGGGGTATATCGATCAGGTGCTGGCCGACGGCGCTGCCGCAGCGAACGCGGTCATGGACACGGTGGTCCGCCGGGCGCGGGAAGCCTGCGGGCTCTGACGCCTCACCGTTGAGAGGCTAAGACTTCTGGCAAACCAGGGGTTAGGCGGCGCGTGAAGGCTTCACGCCGTCGTGGTCGTATTTGCCCAGCGCACGGGGCGTGGCCCGGCGAACGGCCGACGCGAGCCGGAGTTCCCGCCGGAGTTCTTCGACCGGCGTGGCCCAGCGCGACTCGAAGTCCACCGCCAGCAGCGGCCGGGCCCGTTGGCCCATGTCGTAGCCGACCTTGATCGCTTCGAGTGTGTTGGCGAAGTAGCTGGGGTTCACGAACAGATACCGCATCAGCCCGCCGGCGACGATCACCGCGGCCATCGGCCGGTGCAGTTGAGCCAGCTCGAAGGCTTTGAGCCCGATCTCGCCGATCGGCGTGGGGTGGAAGCCGGTCAGCACATGCCAGAAGTCGTGTGTTTCGCGGATCCGTGCGACCGCATAGGTCAGGTCGTCCCGGACGGGCAGGGGCTGGTAGTACGCCGCATTGAAGCCGTAGTCATCGATGTGCTTGGCGTACTCATACCCGAGGCTGCCCACGGGCAGTTCGCGGAGCGTCGCGAGGTCGGGGGTTTCGTTCCGCAGGTGCCGGCGTTGCAGGGCGTCGGCGACCCCAGGCTGATCCCGCAGGTGCCGGAGCATCCACTGCGAAGCGGGGGCGTCCAGCAGGCCGTCCTCGATGCGGTAGATGTTCTGGATCGCGTGCGGGTCACGGAGCATCCCGAGCACCCCCATGACCTCTTTGTAGAAGTGGATCTGCCGGGCTTGGTGGCGTGGTGTATTCATGGCAAGGGCTCAAGCCCGGACGCCGGTGGATTATTCCGGCGGGCGATTGCCGAGGGTTGTGTGCGCATGAAAAAGCCCATGTTCAAAGAACACGGGCTTCAGGGGATCGGGTGGGGCGCGGCTTAGAAGCTGCGGCGGACGTTGACCGGACGGCCGACACGACGCTTGTTGTTCAGGGCCTTGCGACCGTTCTTGGTCCGCATCCGGGCACGGAAGCCGAACTTACGGGCACGCTTGATCAGGCTGCGACGCTTGGGGTAGTGGGTAGACATCGTGAGTCTCGGTCGAAACGGGGTTAGTCGATGTTGAAGAGGACGGCCTCGTAGCGGGCGTGGCCGCGGGCGTCCAAGGCTCGGATCGTGACCACGTGGGGCCCGGGAGCCAAGTCGGGCAGTGTAACGCGGAATGACTCCTGTGTCGAGTCCGCGATCAGGTCTTCGGGCAGCAGTTGGTGGTAGCTGTCCTGGGCATCCAGCGCGTAGGCCAGCCCGGCGATCCAGGAGGCCCCTTCGACGGCCTGCCCGGTCACCACCGCGGTGGACCCGTTGACCGTAACCGCCACGTCCAGCAGGCTCGGCGGCGTGTTATCGACGATTACCGCCGAGGACCGGCGGGTGTTGGATTGGGCGCTTTCCGCGGGGTTGTCCGGCGTGTCGTGGGCGGTGACCCGAAGGGTGTACCGGCCGTCGGGCACCCGGCGGGTGTCCCAGTTGAAGCTGCTGTCCGCCACGTCCTCGGCCAGGGTCACCCAGCGGTCGCTGCCGGCGGGCTGGTAGGCCAGGGTGTAAAGCAGGCGGTCGGCGTTGGCGTCGGTGGCTTCCCATTCGATATCCATCCCCGACTCGGGCAGGGGCAGTTCGTTGTCTTCGGGGCTGCCTTGGCCGGTCTCGGGGTACGCCGCGGTCACCGAAGAAACCTGCGGCGCGATGTTGGGGGTGATGTAAAAGCCTTCGAGCTTCTCGAGCGTCGGGGTGTTGTCATCGGCCGCCAGCAGGCTCACACGGACCTGCACGTACCGCCCGGGGGGCGAGGTGATGGTCATCTGGCGGGGTTGGATGCTGGGCGTGCCGTCGTGCACGAACGCCTGTTCATCCGACCAGGTGCTCCAGCCCGGCAGGTTGGGGTCGGCGACATTGCCCGAACGGGTCTGTACCAGCAGGGTGCCGCCCTCGGGCACGTCGGCGTACAGCCGCATCGCGCCCAGCAGGGAGACCTGGCCGCAGTCCTGAGGCAGGCTGGTGAACGAGCCGCGGGTCTGCGGGCCGGCGTCCAAGCGAACGGCGGCGGCGGGGTTGGCGGTGGCTACGAGCACGCCGCCATCAGCGGTCAGCAGGGCGGTGGTGATCTGGTTGGCCTCGCCGTCGTAGATCAGCGTGCGCTCAGCGGTCCGCGGGTCGATCCGGAAAAGCTGCCCGGCGTTGCCCGTGGCGACCAGCAGGTTATGGTCTTCGGCCACCAGCTTCAAAATCATGACTTCTTCGCGGAACAGTTCTGTCACAAAGCCGTCCGCATCGATGGCGTAAATCGCGTTGCCGCCCTCGGCCTGCTGGGGCGCGGCACGGAGCGGGCCGGAGCCTGAAGCCGCATCACCGCCGTTGCCCGGCTCGCTGCCGGCGGGGGCATCGAAACTGCCGGACTCCCGGGCGTCGGACAGGCGTTGCCGGACGACTTCACGCAGCCGATCGCGGTCGTCCTGCGATACCGGCTCAGGGGCGGCTGCCCCGTCTTCGGGCTGGGTGTCCAACTCGGCCTCGACCGCGCCGTTGAGCGCTTCCAGGTCGCCGGCGTCCTCGGCGTCGGGCTCGACCGGGTCGGCGGCTTCGACCGGCTCGTCCTCGACGGGGGCTTCGGGTCGACCCGTGTCCTCGTCGGCGGCCTCAAGCTGAGTGTCCGGGCGGGCTTCATTGGCATCGGCGGTTCCGGCGTAGAGCGTGTCGTTGACGAACAGCAGGCTGCCGATCTCGGGTTCAGCGGCATCGAGCACGACGAAACCGGTGGGCTCAGCCTGCAGGTTGTCGATCCGCCAGACCAGGCCGTCCGCATCGGTGCCGGCGTAGATGGCGCCGGTGGCCGGGTGCTGGGCCAGGCAGAGGATGTTGTCCTGCGGGGTGTCGAGCACGACCTGCGTGGAAGGCTCACCGACCGCCGCCAGGTCGACCTGGATGACCTTGCCGTCGGTGCCGGTGGCCACGTATAGGAGCAGGCCGTCGACCAGCAGGTCCCAGGCGTAGCGTTCTTCGGGGAGCTGGATCAGCGGGCTGAGGCCGGCATCGGCGAGGGTGGCGAGTTGGACGCCGTCACCGGAGGAGATCGCCAGCAGGAGTCGGCCGTTGAGTTGATCCAAGGCGAAAACCTGTTGGCCGGGCTCGAGGTCAAGCGCCGGTTCCAAGCCGTCTTCAGTCAGCTGCATCAGTTGGCCTTGCGGGCCGGCCGCCAGGTAGGTCGTGCCGTCAGGCAGTTGCTGCGCGTCGTAGATGACGGTGGTGTCGCCCTGTGGGCTCAAGGTGGTGGCACTGGGAGCGAGCGTGAGGTCGCCGAACTGGTTGACGGTGACGCCGTCCAAGGTGCCGGCGGTGAAGTCGGCTTCGGTGTCGACGACAAACTGCTGGGGCTGGACCGCCATGGTGCTGGTGGCCAGCGTGAGGCCAGCGAGCGTCAGCAAAGGGGCGGTAAAACGTTGACGAAGGAAGTCGGGCATCCGGTCGGTGTCCTTGGCGGTGGGTCAGGAAAAGCGTGTGGATTCGTGTGGGATTACGGGTCGACGTGTGCGGGGTCCACCACGTCAAAAGGCAGCGAAAGCGATCCGGCGATCACGGTGTCCGTCGGGGTCAGCGTCTGCACGCCACCCATCAGCGGCATCACTCGGGTCGAAGCGGGGTTCATGAACAAGGCCTGCCGGCTTGAAGGCAGGTCGGCCATGCGCTGGCCCTGGACCGAGACCCCCGCGCGGGGAAAAGTGATCCAGGCGTACAGCGTCGTCGCGTCGAATCGGTTGATCTCGTTTAGCGCGTCAAACAAATCGTCGAGGGACTCGACCGTGAACAGGTCGGGGTTCTGGACAATGAAGCTGTTGAGATAGTTGTTGCTGCCGCCCAGGTCCAAGGTGTACGTGCCAGGCTGAACATCGTCGGGCAGCGTGAGTTCGACACGCTGGGTCGTGATCGGCTGCTGGTACCCCTGCGTCTGCAGCGTGGCGACGACGGTGTCGCCGGGGCGGTAGGTGGTTTGCTCAAGCCAGCCGCCGAGGATCTCCGTGATTTCGATGTCTTCGGTGACCCGCACGTGTGCTTCCAGTCCGACGAGCTGCAACGGCTCAAACGGGTTGGCCATCACAGTGCCCAGTAGGCTGGTGAGGTTGCCCGCAGCGGCGGCAGCATTGGAGAAGGGGATCACACTCTGGGCGGTCAGGGTCCGGCCGTTGGACAGCGTCGCGGTGAACTCGAAGTAGGTCGTGTTCTCCGGCGGCAAAGCCTGGACGGCACCGATGGCGTCGCTGATGCACAACGAGGCGATCAGCGGCGTCAGCTGTTCATGGTGGAGCACCTGGAAACGGTAGTTGCGCACGGGCTGATCGGGCAGCTCGACGGTGACTTCCAGCGGCGCGCTTTCAAAGGCACGGACCGCCCGGCCGCCAACGGCTGAGTTCTCGTCCCGGGTGATGGTGCCTTGGATCCGCAATGCGCCGGACTGCTTAAAGCTGATGTCGCGTGAGGGCACGACAAAGTGCACGTAGCCGGTCGCCATCGGGAAGGCGGTATCGCCGATGCCGTCCATCGCGTGACCGAACGCCAGAACGGTGCCATCGGGCAGCACCTCGGTGACCGTGCCCGCCCCGGACAGGTCCAGGTCCCCCCAGGCGTAAGAGAGGCAGACCATCGAGCCGGGCTGGAGCAGTGTGGTGTCGGGGTCGATGCCCACCGGGGGGGTGCCAGCAATGGTCGGGCCCGCCGCGGCGATCGGCGCGATGCCCAGGGGCGTCATCAAAGACTGGTGGTAGGCGGCGCTGTCCGAGGAGCCGACGCTCATCGGCAGCAACAACGGCTGCGGCGCGTTGGGGGAAGCGGGGGGCGTCTCCGCAGCCGGCTGCGGGTCCGGCGTGAAGCCCAGCAGCTGCCGGTACAGGCGAATGCGGGCGGCGTCCGTGGGGTTGTGCGGCTGGTGGGTCTGCTGGAGGTCCAGCAGCGTCGCCAGCATGCGATCGGTGGCGTGGCGGTCGTTGGCGCGACGCACGTGGGGCGTGTCGGTGGTCCGGGTCGCCACCGCGCGCATCTGCTCGATCGGCTGGATGCCCGCGAGGCAGTACTGGACTTGCGCAAACCCGAATGCGAACGCGCCGGCGAGCAGGCCGCCTTCACCGATCTCGCCGGTCTCGCCTTCAGGCCAGAGGTAGATCGGCGAGCCGGACATCCCTTGCACCGGGCCGGAGATATCCAGACGCGGGTCCTCGCAGATCACCCAGAACGTCGACCGGCCGCCGGCTTCCCAGTCCGGAAGCACCGCGACGACTCGGACAGCAAAGGGCTCGATCTCCGTCCCGGCGAAAACGGTCAAGCCGTAGCCCCGCATACCAATCCGGATGTCATCCAAAGGCATGATGGGATTCAGCTGGGTCGGGGTGAGGATCAGCTCCCCCAGCTCCTGAGCGTTCGCCTCGTCACGGCTGGCGATCCCAGCCAGAACACAGGCAAAGCCACACAACAACACACGCATAAGCCTGATCGATTGCATGGCTGGAGCGTATCCCGATCAAGAACCATTGACAAGCGGCAGAACGGGGTGAATACTTCAGTAGATACCGCTGCCGTCGCGGCGCACGTCCCAGATACGGGGGTTTTGAACACCGCCTCACGTGTTTGACGGGCCGTTACCGCCACCGCACCGGGCTGGACCTTCTCCCCTTTGAGCGTCTTCGCTCGGGGAGCCTGTGGCTGTGGACCTGACTGTATGACGGATGCTGCCAACACGTACCTGGATGAGTCGCAAGCCAACGCGCTGGTCGATCGAACCGAAGCCGTCGTGGGTTATCGCTTTGGCGATGTGGACCTGCTTTGCGAGGCGTTGACCCATGCGTCCTGTGCGGTTGAACAGCACCGCAGCAACGAGCGGATGGAGTTTCTGGGGGACGCGATCCTTGGGACGGTGGTCTGCGAGTACTTGTTTGAGGCGTACCCGGACCTGCAGGAAGGCGAGCTGACGAAGATCAAGTCGACGGTGGTCAGCCGCAAGAGCTGTGCGTCCGCCAGCCGGGCGATGGGGCTCTGCGATCTGCTGAGCCTGGGCAAGGGCATGAGCGGGCGATCGGGTGTGCCAGCGAGCGTGTCGGCAGCGGTGTTCGAGTCGATGGTCGCGGCGATTGATTTAGACGGCGGCCGCGACGCCAGCCGGGCGTTCATCCTGGACCACATGGTCCCGATCATCCAGCGTGCCGCGAGCTCGGCGCATCAGCAGAACTTCAAGTCCGTGCTCCAGCAGCACGCCCAGCGCCACCTGACCAGCAACCCGCAGTACCGTCTGCTGGACGAGAAGGGGCCGGACCACGCCAAGTGTTTTGAGGTGTGTGTCGAGATGGACGGCCAGCAGTACAGCTCAGCCTGGGCCAACTCCAAGAAAGAAGCAGAGCAGAAGGCAGCGCTCATCGCGCTGTCGGAGATGGGTTTGGCGGAGATCGACGAACAAGGGCACGTGCACCTGGTCGGCGACGCGTTGGATTGAATCGGGGTTGACCCTTGGCGGGCTGGGGGGTTTAGCTGGAGAGCTCGGCTTTGAGCAGGGCTTCGGCTTCTTTCCAGATCGCTGCGTCTTCGCCGTGGGGCTTGCCTTTTTCTTCCCAGACCTGGAACGCCCGGGCCGCGATCTCGTCATGCGTCAGCACGATGACCTTAGGCGACGCCTTCTTGGCTGCGGCCTTGGTGGTCGTCTTTTTTCTAGTGACTTTTTTCTTGGTCACTTTCTTCTTGGTCGCTTTGGTGGCCGTGGTTTTCTTGGCTGCGGTCTTCTTGGTGGTTTTTTTCTTGGCGGCTTTTTTTGCCATGGTGGGACCCCTGTCGAAGTTTCAGTGGACGGCCCGGCGGGAGGTTGACGACACGTGGGCCAGCGCGTCGCCAAGAGGGAAGGCTGCGTCCGAGAACGCACCGCAAATGTAACAGGCCCAGCCGCCGTTGGGGGCCCGGGGTTTGGCGATTCGTGGGGTTTATGCTTCGTGTAGCGATTCCAATTCTGCCCGCACAGCGTCGATATGCCCGGGGACTTTGACCTTGTCCCAGCGGCGGGCAACCTTGCCCTTGGGGTCGATCAGGTAGGTCGTTCGGACGATGCCCATGAAGCGTTTGCCGTACATCGATTTCTCCTGCCACACGCCGTACTTCGCACAGGCTTTGGCTTCCGGATCGCTGAGCAGTGTGAAGTTCAGCTCGTGCTTATCGACAAACTTCTGGTGTGAGACTTCGTCGTCGGCGGAGACCCCAAACACCACCGCATCCAACGCCTCAAAGCCCGGCAGCGCATCGCGGAAGGCGCAGGCCTGCTTCGTGCATCCGGGCGTCATGTCCCGGGGGTAGAAGTACAGCACGACCCACCGCCCGAGATAGCTCGACAGCCGATGGGCTTGGCCTTGCTGGTCCTTCAGGTGGAATGCGGGGGCTTTGGTTCCGGGCTCGATCATGGGGGACTCCATTGGGGGACTGGGTGGCGGAAAAATCCTAGGCGGTTCCGGTGAATCTGTCGTGACGCTGACCGATCCGGGGGGTAAGCTGCGGCTTCCATGAGCCAAGACCCCAATGACCACTTCGATTTCGTCACCGTCCAACAACACATTGTCGAGCAGCAACGTGTCAACAACCCCGACGCGTCAGGCGAGTTTTCCTGGCTGCTCTCGGCGATCACCCTGGCAACCAAGTCCATCGCCAGCGCGGTCCGTCGAGCGGGGCTGGTAGATATCTTCGGCTCCGCTGGCGAAACCAATATCCAAGGCGAGACGGTCCAGCGTCTGGACATCATCGCCAACAACATTCTTAAGAAGACCCTGGGCTACCGCCAGAGTGTCGGCATCATTGCCTCCGAAGAAGACGATGAGCCCCGCGTGCTGCAGGAGGTCGCCAGCACCGGCAAGTACATCGTGATGTTCGACCCGCTGGACGGCTCATCCAACATCGACACCAACGTCCCGATCGGCACGATCTTCACGGTCTTCGCCAACCCGCCGGAGATCGAAGACACCGAAACGTCGGTGCTTCAGCCCGGCAGCCAGCAGGTCGCTGCGGGTTACGTGCTGTACGGCTCGTCGACGTCGCTGGTCTACACCACCGGCTACGGGGTTCACCTGTTCACCCTTGACCCAGCGATCGGTGCGTTCGTCCTGACAAGGGAGTACGTCACGATCCCAGACCATGCGACGCAGTACTCGGTCAACGAAGGCTACTCGCACACGTTCCCGCCGTCGTACCGGCAGTATCTGGACTGGGCCAAGAACGAATACGGCGGCAACTACTCGCTCCGCTATATCGGCTCGCTGGTCGCGGACTTCCACCGCATCCTGCTCAAGGGCGGCGTCTTCCTCTACCCGCCCACCCGCGCCCAGCCCGGCGGCAAACTCCGGCTGATGTACGAGTGTGACCCGCTGGCGTTCATCGCCGAGCAGGCCGGCGGCATGGCGACGGACGGAAACGGCCCAATCCTGGACCGCATGCCGGCCCACGTCCACGACCGCACGCCCCTCATCATCGGCAGCAAGCAGAACGTCGAAGAAGCCATGCGCTTCACCCGCTCCTGAGCACCACCCCCATGCCCACCGCTGTGACCATCGGCAACTTCGACGGCGTGCATATCGGCCACCAGGCGGTGCTCGGGCGGGCCCGCGCGTTTGCCGGCGAGGCTGGCCGCGTCGTGGCGGTCACGTTTGACCCGCACCCGGTCAGCCGGCTTCGGCCCGGCAGCGAGCCCCCCAAGCTGATGCCGATTGACACCCGTGTCGCTTTTCTGAAACAACACGGGGCCGACCACGTCGAAGTCATCCAGCCCAGCGACGCGTTTTTGCAGCAGTCCGCGGAAGACTTTGTCCACTGGGTGATCGAAACCTTCCAGCCGCAGGGCGTCTTCGAGGGGCCGGACTTTCGCTTCGGCAAGGGCCGACTGGGTGACAACCGCATGCTGAGCGAGATCGGGCAGCAGCAGGGTTTTGGCGTCACCGTGCTGGACCGCCTGACCGCGGTGCTGACCAATCAGCACGTTGTCCCGGTCAGCTCGTCGATCGTGCGCTGGCTCGTCGCGGAGGGGCGCGTCATGGATGCGGCGTTGTGTCTGGGCGACGGCTTCACGCTGCAGGCGACCGTCGAGAAGGGCGAACAACGCGGCCGAACTATCGGCATCCCCACCGCCAACCTCCGCCTGGATGAACTGGCCGGGCACATGCTTCCGGCCCACGGCGTTTACGCCGGGCAGGCCACGCTCGCCGACGGCCAGCGCTACCGGGCCGCTATCTCGGTGGGCGTGAAGCCGACCTTCGGGGAATCGCGTCTCACGGTCGAGGCCCACCTGCTGGAAGCGCCGGCATTGGACTTGTACGACCAGCGCCTGGCGGTGCGTTTTGATCGCTGGGTACGTGGCCAGCAGGCGTTCGCGTCTGTGGATCATCTGGTCGAGCAGTTGCACCGAGACCTCGCAGCCGTGCGGAAGGCTTGAGGCGGGCTACACTCCGGGGATGACTTACACGTCCAACTGCACGCTGGAAGACGCCGCGGGGCTTTTGCAGAACGCGCCGTCTCCGATCTGGATCCTGACTCACGCCAAACCCGACGGCGACGCGTTAGGCAGCATGATCGCTTTGCGGGAGACGTTGGCTGCCTTGGGCAAGACCACACAGGCGGTGGTGGTCGGCCCGGTGTCGCAGGAATTGCGTGGCATGTCGGGGCTGGCTGCGGTGGCGGAACTCGACGCCGAGCCGAGTGAGCAAGCCTTGCAAGACGCTCTGCCCGGCGAGCCGGGGTTCGTGGTGGTGTGTGATACCGGCGCGGAAAAGCAGTTGGGGCCGGTGATGCCTCGGGTCTCGCCCTGGATGGATCGGACGCTGGTGCTGGACCATCACCTGTCGGGCGATCTTCAGGCGGGCCACAAGCTGATCGATGCGAACCGGGCGTCCTGCGCGGAGTTGATCGCTGATGTGATCCAGGCCATCCCGGGCGTGGTTATGAACCCCGCGACCCGCGAAGCGCTTTACACAGGCATCGCGACGGACACCGGCTGGTTTCGTTACTCGAGCACCAACCCGGGCACGCTGCGTCGGGCGGCCGACCTGATGGCGGCGGGGGTTGACCACGCGACGCTGTTCGAGCGGATTGAGCACCAGGCTTCACCGGCCAAGCTGGGGTTGATCGCCCGGGCGCTGGCGTCGCTGCGTTACGCCGCGGCGGGCAAGGCTGCGGTCATGGCGATTTCACGGGCGGACTTTGAGGCGCTGGACGCCGGGCCGGCGATGTGCGACGGGATCGTGCAGTACCCGTTGATGGTCGGGTCGGTGCAGGCGGTGGCGCTGCTGACCGAACGCCCGCAAGGCGATGGTTCGACGGTGCGGATCAGCTTCCGCAGCAAGCCGATTGACGGGGCGTTGAACGTCGCTGAGTTTGCCGGGCAGTTTTTTGACGGCGGGGGACACGCCCGGGCGGCGGGCGGTGGCAGCGAGTTGCCCCTGGCCGAGGCGATCGAGGCGGTCTGCCGGGCGTTTGACCAGGCGCTGTCCGACGCGCGGTAAACTCAGAGCACGCCCTAAGGACGACGTTTTGCTGACGATTGATCGCTACATCATCAAGATGTTCCTCGTGAACTTCGTGATCCTGCTGGTGGTCTTGATGTCGTTGTTTGTGGTGGTGGACCTGATTGTCGACCTGGACGAATTTCTCGCGGCGGGGGACTACCACGCGGCGCAGAAGCAGTCCGAAGCGGTCGCGGAAACCTACGGCGTGCCGGTCGAACCCATGATGGAGTTGTACGACCAGGGCGCGCCGGCAGAACTCTACGCCGATGAGCTCGGACTGGAGGTGCCCGAGGCGAGGAAGCTGCTGGAAGACCTCACGCCCAGCGGCGGGCAGGCGGCGTGGGGCGTGGTCTACAAAATCTGGGACTACTACGGGCCGATGGTCCTGATGGTCTACCTATACCTGTCGGGGTTGATCGTCGTCGGGGCGATGGGCTTCACGCTCACCAGCATGCAGCGGAACCGCGAGCTGACGGCGGTCGTCGCTTCGGGGGTGAGCCTGTACCGCATCGCGGCCCCGGTGATCGTCACGGGCATCGCGCTCAATGCTTTGACCCTGCCGGTGCAGGAGTTCGTGATCCCGCCTCTGGCGGAGAAATTGGCGCGGAGCAAGTCGCAGGCCCGCTACGACACCATCGACACGTTTGCCCAGTACCTGACGCCCGACGGCGGTGGGGCGCTGTTTAGCGCTGCGGTGTTTGATCCGTCTTCGGAGACCTTGGAAGAGGTGCTGATCCTCACCCGCGACGACCGCGGCGTGGCAACCGCCCGGATCGAGGCGGCGTCGGCAACCTGGCAGGTCGAACCCGAAGGCTGGTGGCTGCAGCAGGCGGTGAAGCGGGTGCCGGACACTTCAGAGCGTTCCGAGCCCGTGATGCAGGAAGAACTGTTTCAGCCGTCGGACCTGTCGCCCACCGTGATGCTGGCCCGGCGTGCGCGGCTGTACGCCGGCCTGCTGAGCCTGAGCGAACTGCAGAAGATGCAGGCCTCCGCGGCGCTGGACGACGGGCTCCGCCGGGTGATCACCCGACGGATCTGGTCCCGCTTCAGCCTGATGGCGATCAACGCGCTGCTGCTGATCCTGACGCTGTCGTCGTTTTTGAAGCTGACGGTCACTAACCCGATGACCGAATCCGCCAAGGCGTCGCTGTTCTGCCTGATCGCGTGGGGGGGCGGTCTGGTGGCGTTGCAGCTGCAGGGGCCCTGGCTGAACGCGGTGACCGCGGCGTGGCTGCCGGTCATCATCATGCTGCCGGTTTCGGTGTTCCGTCTGCAGGGCGTGCGGACCTAGGCGCAGCTACACTGGACGCATGAATCGGATCGATGCGTTGTTTGCGGATTTGCGGGCCCAGGGCCGAAAGGCGTTGATGCCTTTTGTCACCGCGGGGGACCCGGACCTGCCCTCGACCGCCGCTGCGTTGAAGGCGATGGACCAGGCCGGGGCGACGGTGATTGAAGTCGGCATCCCGTTTTCGGACCCGATCGCGGACGGGCCGGTGATCCAGGCTTCGATGACCCGGGCGCTGGAGGCTGGCGTGACGGTTCAGGGGGTGCTCGATACGGTGGCGTCGGTGCGGGGTGAGGTCCAGGCCGGGCTGGTGGCGATGGTGAGCTACTCGATTGTTCACCGGATTGGCCTGGACGCGTTTGTGCAGCAAGCCAAGGCAGCGGGTTTTGATGGCTTCATCTTCCCGGACCTGTCGGTCGACGCCTCGGCGCCGGTGCTTCAGGCGGTCTCGGACGCGGGGATGGTCCTGAGCCAGTTGGTGTCGCCGACCACGCCGATCGAGCGGGCGCAGCAGATCGCGTCTGCGAGTTCGGGGTTTGTCTATGTGCTGTCCCGTGCGGGGATCACCGGGGAGCAGAAGTCTTTGCCGACGGACCTGCCGGACCGGCTGAACGCGCTGCGGGACGTCACGGACCTGCCCCTGGCGGTGGGCTTTGGGGTGTCGACCGCGGCTCAGGTGGGGGAGGTCGTGTCGGTCGCGGATGCGGCGATCGTGGGCTCAGCAGTGGTTCGCCGGATCGAAGAACAACTCAAGCAAAGCAACGGCACCACCCCCGAGTCGGTGGGCTCGGCGTTGGGGGGATTTGTCCGTGAACTCGTCGGCGGTCTCTCCGCCGAGCAGCCGGAGGGCTAACCGTCGGTGAGAACAAACGCCATGATCAGTGAACTGAAGGGACGTGTGATGTTCAAACGGTGGGTAATCATGGTCGTGTGCTGCTGGGCGTCGATCGCCGGCGCGCAGTCGGCTGATACGCTGGCCGCGACCCGCTTGGCTGACCAGTACGTGGCGTCGGCCCGGACGATCCTGCAGAACGGCTCGGCCCCTCGGCCGGACCAGCTGGTGCGGGCCCGTATCCTCACGGACCTTGCCTTGGAGCTGGACCCCGAGCACCCCGAAGCTTTGCGGACGCGGCTGACGGTGGCCGAGCAGGAACAGGACGACGAGCAGGCGATTTTGATCCGCCGGCACCTGGCGACGCTGGATCGGGATGACCACGCGCTGCTCCGGGATGTGCTGATCGACCGTGTCAACGAAGGGCAGACGACACAAGACCGGTTGGCAACGGTGGCGCAGTTGCTGCGCAGTGATGCGTCCGAGCAGTTGCCCAGCCCGGTGCGGGCCGAGTTGGCGGCCTATGCCGCGCAGCTGGCCGACGAAGCCGGCGCGATGGATGCGGTGCGTCAATGGGTAACGTTGGCTTTGCAGAACGACCCGATCAACCTGGCGGCGGCAGAGCTTCAGTTCCGACTGTTGACCGACAGCGGGGCCGAGCCCCTGCCGATCGCACGGTCGCTGGTCACGCTGGTGGCTGCGGACCCGGTGCGTCCGGCTCCGCGAGTCGCGCTGGCGCTGGCGCTCTTGGAGCAGGCGGCCTACACCGAGGCAACGCAGCAGTTCAATATGGCGGTGCTGCTCAACGGCCGGCCGCTCGAAGTCTCGCTCTTGATGTCGGTGACGGTGGCCGGGCTGGGGTCGGGTGATGTGGACCGGGCGCTGGAGTTGCTGGACCAGGCCGAGACCGGACTGTCTCGGCAGGAGCCGCCCTTGGAGCTGCCGATCGACATGCAGTTGGTGCGGTTGGCCGCGGTCTACGAGCAGGACTCCGAAGCGTCGGTCCAGTGGTTTGAGCGGCTGGCGGCATCGTTGGCAACCCGCGCGCAGGAGGGCGACACGGATGTGTGGCTCGACCTGGCGTGGATCACCGCGGTGTTCGGCCCCGAGCCGGAGCTGGCGGAGGTCTTCCTTTCGCAAGCCGAGCTGGTCACGCCCGATGACGAAGCGCTGGCGACCCGGGCCCGGGCCTGGGCGGCGCTGAGGCTTGGGCAAACCGAGCAGGCGCAGCCGCTGCTTCAGGCGATCGGCGCGGACGACCGCTGGGGGCTGGTTGGGTTGGCCCTGTTGCAACCCGAAGACCGAGTCGGCCCGTTCCTGGAGGCGATCATTCACCAAGCCCCGCAGTCGCTGCCCTCGCTGGTGGCGATGGCGGAGCTGCGTCGGCGTGACCTGGGCCTGCCTTCGCCGAGCGCCGATGGCCGGGCGTTGCTGCAGTCGCTGGACCGCATGCCCCGCCGGCTGCGTTCGGGCGACCCGCGGGCGCTGCCCTGGTCGAACATCACGCTGCATGTGGACACCCCACGGACGTCCTACCTGGAACCGATCCGCGTGCACCTGAAGGTGCGGAACATGACGACCTCGCCGATGGGCGTGGGCAACGGGCGGGCGATCCCCGGGGTGGCGCTTCTGGAAGTCAACGCGAACCTCAACGGGCGTCGGCTTCCACCGGGGTTGATCCGCCCGGTGGTTGTGGACCTGACCCGCCGGCTGACGCTGGACGGGGGCGAGAGCTACGAGGTGCCGGTCCGGCTGGACATGGGGTCCTTCGGGCAGTTGCTGGCCGGGGCGCCGGCATCCACGATCACCTTCGAGATCACCATGACCGCTGACCCACAGCTGGACGCCGACCGCCTGCGGGAGACCGGCCAGTTTCGGTTTAACCCCGGCGTCATCGGGGATGAAGCGATTGTCCGCAACCAGCTCCGCACCGGCCGGGGCGTGAACCCCGAGAGCCTGGCGGAGGCGTTTGAGACCATCGAGAACGGCACGGACCCGGCCGAACGTCAGATCGCGATCGCTCGGATGCTGATGTACGAGGGCGATACGGTCAACGCCTTGCCCCTGAATGATGCGGATCGGCTGCGCCGGCACGTGAATGAGAACTTCGCCTCCTGGCCGACCACACGGCAGGCCTGGGCGGTGTACTACATCCCCCCGGGCGAGCCGATCAACGAGGACTACCGGGCGGCGATCCAAGTGGGGCAGCGCAGCGATGACACGATGGTGCGGGTGACTTACATGCTGGCTCACCTCGGCCAGGCGGAAGAAGAGCTGTTCAACGATGCGTTGCGTCACTCCGATGAGGTCATCCGCGAGTTCGCGCAGGCGATGGTGGAAGGCAACCGGGTGCTGGCCGAGCAGATGGAAGAAGCCGCGGCGCAAGCGGCACAACAAGCACCACAACCAGCACCATGAGTGACACCCGGCTGATTCTGTTTGACATCGACGGCACGCTCGTCGACACCCGGGGGGCTGGCGGCCGGGCGATGGCGTCGGCGGGACGCTCGCTGTTCGGCGAGGCGTTCTCCTTCGAGGGCGTCGACTTTGCGGGCTCACTGGACTCGGTGATCTTCATGAACGCTGCCGAGCGCCACGGGCTGGACTACCACGAGCACCACGCGCCGTTCCGGGAAACCTACGGCGAGCACCTGCGGATGATGTTTGACTCGGGCGAGCACGACTCGATCCGCCTGCCGGGGGTCAATGCCCTGCTGAGCACGCTGGCCGAGCGGGACGATGTGGTGCTTGGCCTGCTCACGGGCAACTACGGGCACACCGGCCCGATGAAGCTGGAGACCTGCGGGATCGACCACCGCGTGTTTGAGATCACCGCCTTTGGCGATGAGGCCCTGACGCGCCCGGACCTGGTTGCGCTGGCGATGGAGAAATACCGCTTGGCGCACGACGAGGCCATCGACCCGTCGCGGGTCATCGTCATCGGCGACACGCCCAAAGACGTGCACTGTGCGAAGGCCCACCACTGCGTCTCGTTCGCGGTCGCCACCGGCCGATCATCGGTGCAAGAGCTGCGCAAGACGGGCGCGGACATCGTCGCTGCCGACTTGTCCGACCCGTCGCCCGTCTTGACGCTGCTGGCTTAGCCTTCGCCCATCACCGGCTCGACCACGTTTTCCGCAAACGGCTGGTAGGCCTGCCAGAACTGCTGCGCCATCGTGTCCGGGAACACGTGGTAGTCGTCATTCCGCAGGGCGTTCAGAACCGCATCGGAGACCATCGAAGGCGGGTCGCTTTCTTCGAAGCCCGCGTGCTTGGCCATGTCGGTTTCGATCGGGCCGGGGTGGACGCTGATGACTTTGGTGTTCTGTGCGGCAAGCGTGTCACGCAACGCTTGGGTGAACGAGTAGGCCGCGGCTTTCGAGGCGCAGTAGGTCGAGAAGGCTGCAAAGTTGCGGAGCGAGGCGATGGAGTTGAGCTGCACCAGGACGCCGCCGCCGTTGGCCTTAAGGGCCGGGGCGAAGGCCTGCGCGACACGGAGCAGGCCGTAGACGTTGACTTCCAGTTCGGTTTGGAACACGTCGATGACATCGGGGCTCAGCGGTTCGGCGGTCTGCAGCACCCCGGCGTTGTTGACGACGATCGTGACATCGCCGGCCTTGCTCGGCCGCGGCGGTGATCGTCTCGGGCTGGGTCAAGTCGACAGCCAGCGGCACGACCTTGCCGGGGTGGCTATCGATGAGCTTCTGGGCGCTGTCGGGATTGCGGACGGCGGCGTAGAGCTTGCTGACGCCGGCGTCGAGCAGGGCCAGGGAAATGTCCAGCCCGATGCCGCGGTTGGCGCCGGTGACGAGAGCGGTTTGGCCTTGAAGGTCCATGTATTATTCCTGTGAAGGGGGGTTAGAAAAGATGCGTTCGTCTTACGATATGCAGGCCACGCTTCGTTAGTGGAGATTCTGGTGCAACTTTTTTGTGGGTGGATCATCGCGGTACTGATGTGCGTTTTGCCGGCCCAGGGGCAGTGGCGCGTGGTGGCTGTTGAACCCGCTCCGGTGCAGATCGGGGGGGCATCGCAAGACGCGGCAGAATTGAGCGGGATCGCGCCGGTGCCCGGGCACACGGATCAGTATGGGGTGGTCAGTGATCAGTCTCGTTTGCTGCACCGCTTGCAGATACAGGTGGACGCGGTGAGTGGAGGAGTCGTGGTCGCAGCCTGGCGGGGCGAACCGGTGATGCTGCAAGGGGCCGGGGCCGACTTGGAGGGGCTGGTGTCGATCCCGACAGGCTGGGCGGTAGTCAGCGAGGCCCACCCGGGGATCAGCGTGCATGATGCCGATGGCGGGTTGATTCAGCGTCTAGAGACGCCAGCG
Organism: Phycisphaeraceae bacterium; assembly: GCA_965230305.1. Taxonomy (GTDB): domain Bacteria; phylum Planctomycetota; class Phycisphaerae; order Phycisphaerales; family Phycisphaeraceae. Next base: position 2,932,335 of record OZ245998.1, read on the forward strand.
ATTTTTATTGACCAGCACCGGCGGGCTTCGAGTTTTGAGTCACTCGCGTCGTGGGGGGACTGGCTCGTGACGGCCAACGAGGAGCCTTTGGCCAGCGATGAGTACATGGTCCGGCTGCTGTTTTATCAGCACGGCGAGCCCGTGAAACAGGTGGCGCTGGCCCTGACCGCGACCCGGGGCGATTTCCGGCGCGCGTCAGCGAATGGATTGGTCGAGCTCTGTTTTTTACCCGACGGCGGGTTGCTGGTGCTCGAGCGGGCAATGGGCCTGGGCCTTGGCGCTCAACTGCGGACGCGCAATGTGCTGCGTTACATCGATCGGGCCGACTGGATCGATTCGCCGGATGTGTCGGGCACCGAGCGTTTGGCCGACACATCCGTGGCGGTGCCGAGTACGGAGCTGTGGCGGCAGCGGTTCGGTGATCAGAACTACGAAGGCATGACGCTGGGCCCGGCCTTGGACGACGGGCGGCTCAGCCTGCTCTTGGTCAGCGACAACGGTCGGCTGGAGAAACAGACACCGCTCGGCCGGCTGGTGTTCGAGCCGGAGCAGACGGTGCTGGGGTTGGTGTTGGAAAGCGTTGAGCCTTAGGCGATCGCGGCGCAGACCTTTTGGGCGGCCTCGGTGAGGTCGGCACCGACCTGCAGGGTCGGGATGTCGGCCTTGGCGTTCTCGATGATCTCGCGGGCGGCGTCGACGTTGGTGCCTTCCAGGCGGACGACCAGCGGCACGGTGAAGCCGACTTCCTTGGCGGCGGCGACGATGGCGTTGGCGATCGTGTCGCACTTGGCGATCCCGCCGAAGATGTTGACGAGGATGCCCTTGACGTTGGGGTCGCCCAGGATGATGCGGAAGGCTTCGGTGACGGCTTCCTGCGAGGCGCTGCCGCCGACGTCCAGGAAGTTGGCTGGCTCGTTGCCGTGGAGCTTGATGATGTCCATGGTCGCCATGGCCAGGCCGGCACCGTTGACGAGGCAGCCGATCGTGCCGTCGAGCTTGATGTAGGACAGGCCGAACTTGTGGGCCTGGACCTCGGCGGGGTCTTCTTCGGTGGGGTCGTGGTAGCCGTGGATCTGCTTCTGACGGAACAGAGCGTTGTCGTCAAAGTTCAGCTTGGCGTCGATGGCGTAGACGATGCCGTCGGGGTGCTCTTCGGTGGGGGGCGTGACGATCAGGGGGTTGATCTCCGCCAGTGAGCAGTCGCACTTCACGAACAGGTCGGCGAGCTTCATCATGATCTTGGCGGCCTGGCCGATTTGCTTGCCGGTGAAGCCCATACCGAAGGCGACCTTGCGGGCCTGGTAGCCCTGCAGGCCGAGCGCGGGGTCGATCGGTTCTTTGATGATGGCGTCGGGGTTGGTCGCGGCGACTTCTTCGATCTCCATGCCGCCCTCGCTGGAGCCCATCATGACCGGGCGGCCGAGCTTGCGGTCGATGACGATGGCCAGGTAGTACTCCTTGGCGATGTCGACGCCCGAAGCGACCAGCAGCTTGTTGACGGGCACGCCTTCGGGGCCGGTCTGGGGCGTGACGAGGGGCTTGCCGAGGATGGCCTTGGCGTTGGACTCGGCTTCCTCGGCCGAACGCACGAGCTTCACGCCGCCGCCTTTGCCGCGGCCGCCGGCGTGGACCTGGGCCTTGACCACGGCGAGGGTGGCGCCGTCTTTGGCCAGCGTCTTGAACGCCGCCGCGGCCTGCTCGCCGGAGTCCACCACAATGCCCGGGGGCACGGGGATACCGAATTGCTCAAGCAGTTCGCGGGACTGGTACTCGTGGATGTTCATGGCGTGGCTCTGATCTTGCGTAAGGGTGAATCGGGTGCCCGCGGCAGGCCCGGCGGGGCCCGGATCATACCGTCCCGACGCAATAGCGTGGCCCACTGGGGCGTTGGGAAAGCATGAAACCTTTCGCCTGGGTAAGCCTCGTGTGGGCGCTGCTGCTTGGTATGCCGGCCGCCGCCACTTCCCCGAACATCCTGATCATCATCGCCGACGACCTCGGCCGCGCCGACCTGGGGTTCCAGGGCAGCGAGATACAGACCCCCCATCTGGATGCGCTGGTGCAGCAGGGGGTCTTCCTGGAACGCTTCTACGCCCAGCCGATCTGCGGGCCCACGCGTATCTCGCTGATGACCGGGCGCGTGCCGCAGCGCATGGGGCTGTCGGGCAACATCGAACCCGGCGAGCCGGGCATCCCGTTAGATCAACACCTGATGCCCGAGACGTTTCAGCAGGCGGGGTATCAGACTTGGCTGCTGGGGAAATGGCACCTGGGCGACAGCGAGCCGGCGTACCTGCCCAACCAGCGCGGCTTTGAACACTTCTTCGGCTTCCTCGGCGGCGGCTCGCCTTACTACCTCGAACAGAACACCCGGCGGCGGAACACGCGACGCACCTGGTGGCGGAACGCTGAAGCGGTGACGTTCCCGGCCTACACCACCCAGGCGATCGCGGATGAAGCGGTGCAACTGCTGCAGGCACGAGACCCCCGTCGGCCGGTGTTTCTGGTGCTGTCCTTCAATGCGGTGCACACGCCGCTGACGGCGCCCGACGAACTGGTGCAGCGTTATGCCGACGAGCCCAATGAAGACCGCCGGGTGTATATGGCGATGGCCGACGCGATGGATCAGGCGGTGGGGCGTGTGCTGAATGAGCTGGACGCACAAGGCATGCGGGACGACACGCTCGTGCTGTTTTTTGCCGACAACGGCGGGTCGGTCCGCGGCGATCTTCAGGGGATTGCCAGCAACGGCCCGCTCCGGGGCGGCAAGGGCATGGTCTACGAGGGCGGCATCAACACCGTCGCCGCGATCGCTTGGCCGGGCCAGCTTCAGCCGGGCACGTCCAGTGCGCAGGTGGTCACGGTGTATGACGTGTTCCCCACGCTCGCGCAGGCAGCGGGCTTGTTGCCGAGGGCGACGGTGCAACTGGACGGCATGAGCTTGTGGGAGCCCTTGGTCGCTCAGCGGGTCGTCGATCGTCCGGGCTTTGTGCTGGGCTCTCGGGCGCTGGCGGTGATTGATGGGCCGTGGAAGCTGGTGGCGGGTCCCCGCAACGCCGAGCCGGAGCTGTATCGGCTGGAGACCGACCCCTACGAGACCACGGACCTGGCGGGGCAGTACCCCGAGAAGGTGGCCGAGTTGATGGAATGGGTCGAAACCTATCGGCCGGAACGCCGGCGGAGGCGGTTTGAGTCGCTGGATTGACGCCCGATAGGCGATGACCGGGGTTCTGTTTGCCTTGCCGGGGGAACTGGTCGATAATCCCTTCGTGACCGAAGCCGAACCCAGACCGAGCCGATTGATGCTGCCCGTGTTGGCGGCGGTGCTGTTGACCGTCGTCGCGGCGGGCCCGGCGTCGGCATCGACGGTCTGGACCGGCCACGCACCGGACGCCCGGGTGGCCGAACTACTGACACAGGTTCGGCAGGTCGTCCGGGAGATGCAGCGCCGCCCGCGCGTCGCCGAATCTCGCAACCCCATGGCCAACGCCCGGCCGACGCGCCTCATCACCCGCGCGCCGATCGACCGGGGCCTCCCCCAGCCCGCGACCTACGCGGCGCTGCCTCATCTCTTGAACCTGCCCCCGCCGACCCTCTGACCCACCCGTCGGCCCACACCCACATCCCAACGCAGGTTCCGCGTGTCCTCTGACACGCCCTTCATCCATCGCCCCCCACGCGCGCCCGCCGCGCAAGCGAGTTTCCCATGCCCGTTAAAGCCACCCAGTCCGTGATGCGCGCCCTGTTCGGCACGCGCAACGACCGTTTGATCAAGATGTACACCGCCCGCGCCAAGGAAGTCGAGACGCTGGAGCCTCAGATGCGCCAGCTCACCGACAGCGAGCTGCGGGCCAAGACCCAGGCCTTCCGCGACCGCGTCAAGGCCGGTGAATCCGAGAAGCAGATCCGCCATGAAGCATTGGCCGTGGCCCGCGAGGTCATGGACCGTGCGGTGGGGATCCGCAAGATATTCAACCCCGAGCTGGAGTTTGACCCGTCGAAGCTGCCGGCGTCGGCCCGCGAGCTGTATGACCAGGTTCAGGCGGAGATCGCCACGCGCGAGCCCGAGCCCGTCGCCGGGGGCGATGCAGCGCCGCCTTGGATGCAGGTCGAGATTCCCAACGCGCTGTACGAAGCCGTCCGCGAGCTGTATCCCAAATCCCGCCCGCCGTTCCGCGCCCGGCCGTTCCCGGTGCAGATCATCGGGGGCATGGTGCTGGGCGAAGGCGCGATCGCCGAGATGAAGACCGGCGAGGGCAAGACCATCGTCGCGCCCTTGGCTTGCTATGTCGCCGCCTGTGAAAACCTGCAGTGCCACGTGGTGACCGTCAACGACTACCTGGTGCAGCGCGACCGCGACTGGGTGTTCCCGTTCTACTACTGGCTCGGCCTGACCGTCGGGGCGATCCACCCGTTCCACATGCTCCCGCCGGACCAGAAGGCCCTGGCCTACGAGTGCGACGTCGTCTACGGCACGAACGCCGAGTTCGGCTTTGACTACCTCCGGGACAACATGAAGCTCACCACCCGGGAGCAGCTCCAGAAACGCCGCGACTTCTGCATCATCGACGAAGTCGACTCGATCCTCGTCGACGAGGCCCGCACCCCGCTGATCATCTCCGGCCCGGCCCGTCAGGAAGCCCCACGCTACGAGCTGGCGGACAACCTGGCCCGCCACCTGATCGGCAAGCAGGACCAATGGAACGCCGCCAACGAGAAGGTCGAGAAGACCGAGCTGCGGATCAAGGGCCTGGAGGGCGATATCCGCAACTCGCGCGACAAGGCTGAGACCAGCCAGATGCGTGACGAGATCAAGCAGCTGCGCGATGAGCTGCCCCAGCTTGAAGCCGCCCGCGATGAGCACACGCAGTACTACGAGGTCGAGATGGAACGCAAGGCTGCCCACCTGACGCACGACGGCATCGCGGAGGCCCAGAAGCTCGCCAACATCGGCTCGTTCTACGTCGGCAACAACATCGACATGCCCCACCTCCTGGAGAACGCGATCCGCGCCCACGCGGTCTACCGCCGGGACAAGGAGTACGTGGTTGAGAACAACGAGGTCGTCATCGTCGACGAGAATACCGGCCGGAAGATGCCCGGCCGGCAGTGGTCCGACGGTCTGCACCAGGCGGTCGAGTCCAAGGAGAAGGTCAAGGTCAAGGAAGAAACCCAGACCCTCGCGACCGTCACGATCCAGAACTTCGCCAAGCTTTACCAACGTCTGGCGGGTATGACCGGCACCGCCGTGACCGAAGCAACGGAGTTCCGGGAGATTTACAACCTCGAGGTGGTCGTGATCCCGACCAACGTGCCGGTGGTCCGGGACGACCGGGACGACCTGATCTTCCTGCACGAAAAGGACAAGTGGGACGCGATCGTCGATGAGATCAAGCGGGTCCACGATATGGGGCGACCGATCCTTGTGGGCACGACCAGTGTGGAGAAGTCCGAAACCCTGTCCCGCCTGCTGACCCGCAAGTACGGCATCAAGCACGACGTCCTCAACGCCAAGCAGCACGAGCGGGAGGGCGAGATCGTCAAGGAAGCGGGGCACTTGGGCTCGGTGATGATCGCGACCAACATGGCCGGCCGCGGCACGGACATCATGCTCCGCCCGTTCGCCCGGGATGAGCTGGTCGAGCACTGGCAGAAGCGTGGCCTGCTGCCCAAACAAGCCAACGCCGAGATGAGCGATGACCAGTTGCTGGAGCTGGCCTACCGCACGCTGGCGGGCCGCGACGCCAAGACGCTGGGGCTGAACCCCAAGGACATCGACGGCATGGCGCTGGATGATGTGAAGCGGTCTTTGTGTCGGCATTGGTGCGAAGGCGTGGGCTTCCCGGAGAAGAAGACGCGCAACATGTCGTTGGCCGACGCGCAGTCCGCGCTGGACGAGTTGCCGGAGTTCAAGACGCACCGCCTGGAGATGTGGGCGACGACCCGCGAGATGGGCGGGCTCTACGTCATTGGCACCGAGCGGCACGAGTCGCGACGGATCGACAACCAGCTCCGCGGCCGATCCGGCCGACAGGGCGACCCCGGCACCAGCCGATTCTTCCTCGCGCTGGAAGACGACCTGATGCAGTTGTTCATGCCTGCCAGCATGAAGAGCATCCTCGCCAAGATGGGCATGAAAGAAGGCGAAGCACTGGAGCACCCGATGGTCTCCCGTTCGGTGCAGAAGGCCCAGCGCAAGGTCGAGGAACGCAACTACCAGATCCGCAAAAACCTGCTCGAGTACGACGAGGTCATGGAGTACCAGCGCGGCGACTTCTACGGCCTGCGTCAGCGCGTGCTCGACGGCGACGCGGTCGACGACCTGATCTACGGCTACATCCATGAGGCGACCGACGAGGCCTGCTCGACCTACCTGGCGCAGGACTACGTCGCGCAGCAGATCGCCGAGTGGTGCCGCTCGACGCTGGGCGCGTCGGTGGACCCCAGCCGGGTGATCCTGGACGACATGAATGAGCTGGAGAAGATCATCAACAAGGCCGCCAGCGACGACGTCGCGTCGACGATCGAGGTGACTCTGGGCGAGTACATGAGCAACGACATCCCGCAAGAGGATTGGGACCTGCAAGGGCTCAAGGGCTGGGCCCAGTCGCAGTACAACGTCAAGCTCGACCTGAACTGGCTGCGCGACGCGAATGTGGACGAGGTCCGCGACCACCTGGTGCAGAAGGCTTGGGATCATGTTGACAATCAGGACCTTTCCGGCTTGGCCAAGTTCTTCGAAGAGAACTACGGCGCGAAGGAACTGGCTCAGTGGGCGCGGAACAAGTTCGGCATCGAGCTGGTGCCCGAAGAGCTGGCGAAGGTCGGCCAGGAAAGTGCTGCCGAGCAGATCTTCGAGCAGGCCCACGCGGCGTACCAACGCCGTGAGCTGACCTACCCCGCGGGGTTCATCATCAACCTCGTTGGCCAGCTGATCGGGCAAGACCCCCAGCAGGCGATGGGGCAGTTGTTGGGCTTTGTGAAGTCCAAGTACGACGAGATGTGGGGCCCCGACGAGCTCAACGGCAAGACGCCGCAAGAAATTCATCAGTTGCTGGTGGATAAGGCCGAAGCCTGGCTGCGGAACGGTGAACTGGAGCAGCACGTTGACACGAAGCTGGCGGAGGTGGGCACGGAGCCCGAGCAGGTGTCCGAGTTTTTGAAGACGCGCTTCAATGCCGACACCACGCCGGAAGACGTGCAGGAAGCCGAGGACGTCAAGGCGCTCTGCGTCGCGTCCGGCCGCAAGCATCTGCGGCATGAACTGGGCCAACTGGAGCGGTTCGTATTGCTGCAGATCCTCGACCAAGCCTGGAAAGACCACCTGTATGCGATGGACCAGCTCCGCGACTCGATCAACCTGCGGGGGTATGCCGAGCGCGACCCCAAGATCGAATACAAGCGCGAAGGCTCCCGTTACTTCACCGAGATGCAGGCCCAGGTGCAGGACCGCGTGACGGAGTTGATCTTCAAGGCGCAGCTCACAGCGAACATCCAGCCCCGCAGCGCCTACGGCGGCGCGCCGCAGCGTCAGGCGGTGCCGGCGGGCGCGGGTGCGGGTACTGCGACGGCGGCGCAGTCGGCGGCGACTCAGGGCACCGCCGAGCAGCAGGCTGATCAAGCGTCGGCCGAACGTGCGGGTTCGGGTGAAGAAGGCGGGTCGCGTCGGCCGATGTCACGCAAGCAACGCCGCGCTATGGGGTCCAAAGGGCGATCCGGCGGCGGCGGCAGTGGCGGCGGGGGCAACCGCCGTCGTAAACGCTGAGCCCGTTTCCACGGAGGCACGATGCCCGAGTATGTGTTCATCCTGGGCCGAGGGCGTTCGGGCACGACGTGGCTCGGGCGCGTCCTCGCGGCGCATCGGCGGTGCTGTTATAAGTTTGAGCCGTTCAATGCGTACAAGGGCAACGGCTACCGCGAGTGGCTGGATGCGCTGACGGACGCGAACGCGGGCGAGGCGGGGCCGGCGCTGGACGCGCTGGTCGCGGGGTGCCTGCACGACGTGGACTACCCGCCGTTTGCGAAGAAGACCTGCCGGACGCAGAGCCCGCTGCTGCTGCGGGCGACGTGGCAACTGGGTAAGATCGCCCCGGCGTTGCGCGGGTTGTATGAGGCTTACGGTCGGCCGCGCTACGGCGACGGCGACAGCGCGTTGATCAAGCAGGTGAACTACCCCAACGAGAAGCTGGACGCGCTGGCGGCGGCGGTCCGGCCGAAGGTGCTGGGGTGTCTGCGCGGACCGTACGGCAGCGTGGCGTCGGCGTTGCAGTTCTACGCCAAGCGGGATCGGCCGGTCGTGACGGATGAGACTATTGCGCGGGTCGCCGAGTTAATCGACGCGTCGCCCGATGCGGGCTGGACGCGTTTCCGCGACGGCCTGGCGGACCTGTCGCCCGCGGGGTTTGAAGCGCTGCGTTGGCGTGTGCAGACCGAGCCTCTGGCGGCTTTCTGCGATCGCTATGAATCGGGCATGAATGTGCGGTACGAGGACGCGGCTATGGACCCGCTGCCGGCGTACCAGGGGATGTACGCCTTTCTTGATTGGCCGTTTGAAGACCATGTACGTGAGCTGGTCGAGACGATGGCGGCCGGACCCAAGCAGGGGGAAGCCAAGGCCCGCAGCGAGTTCACCGTGTTCCGTGACCCGGCGGAAAGCCTTAACAAGTGGCGGAAGAACCTGTCGCAGGAGCAGCAGGCGGACGTCGCGGCGGTGGTGCAGGATTCACCTTTGATCGGGATGTGGCCCGAGCAGGTGCCCGAAGCGGTTTAGAATCGCAGCGTGTCTGAATCCTTTATCCAAGCGTTGCGGCAGGCGGTCCGGGGCGAGGTGTCCGATGGCCCGGTCATGCGGGGGGTGTATGCGACGGACGCGAGCCATTATCAGGTGATGCCCTCTGCGGTCGTTGTGCCGTTGGACCGGGCGGATGTGATCGCGGCGGTGGGGGTCGCGGCGGCGCACGGCGTGCCGGTGACGATGAGGGGCGGGGGCACGAGCCTGTCGGGGCAGACGACCTGGTCGGGCGTGGTGATCGATGTATCCAAGCACCTGGGCCGTGTGCTGGAAGTGGATGAGCAGGCCGGCTGGGCGCGGGTGGAACCGGGCGTGGTGCGGGATCGGCTGAATGCGACGTTGAAGCCCAAGGGGTTGCACTTTGCGCCGGACCCGGCAACGGGCAACCGCGCGACGGTCGGCGGGATGATCGCAAACAACTCGGCGGGCATGCGCTCGGTGGTGTACGGCCAGACCTCGGACCATGTGCTGTCGCTCACCTGCTTGCTGGCGGACGGCACGGTAGTGACGCTGGAACACCGGTCGGCGGAACAGTGGGCGGCGCTGGCGGCGGCGGACTCGGTCGAAGGGCGGTTGTACGCCGGGGTTGAACGGGTCATCGCGGCCAACCGGGACGAGATCGCGGCGCGGTTTCCCAAGATCATGCGGCGGGTGTCGGGGTATGCGCTGGATGCGTTGCTGGATGAAACGGATCGATCGTTGGCCTCGCTGGTGATCGGCAGCGAGGGGACGCTGGCGGTGGTGCTGGAGGCGAAAATCAAGCTGACGCCGCTGCCTGCGGCTACGGCGCTCTGTGTGCTTCAGTTTGAAGAAGTGTTGGCGTCGCTGCGGGTGGTGCCGACGGTGCTGGAGCACGGCCCTTCTGCGGTGGAGCTGTTGGATGAGGTGGTGAATGCCGAGGCGGCGCGGAACCCGGCGACACGGGATAAAGCGGGGTTTTTGAAGCCGAGGCCAAGCGATGGTGGGCCGCCGGGGGGCGTGCTGATCTGTGAGTTTATGGGTGACAGTCCGCAGGCGGCGATCGCGCAGGCGGAAGCATTGGCCCAGGCGATGCGTGAGCAGGGCGTCGGATATGCGTGGACGGTCGTGGGCGAGCCCGAAGCCCAGCAGGCGGTCTGGGAGGTGCGCAAGCTGGGGTTGGGCTTGATCAGCAACACGCCCGGGCCGGTGAAGGGGCAGGCGTTTATCGAGGATGCCGCGGTGCCGGTGGAACACTTGGCGGACTACATCGGGGAGGTGTTTGCGATCTGCGAAGCGGAGGACGTTCCGATCTCGATTTATGCCCACGCGTCGGTGGGGGTGATCCATTGCCGGCCGATGTTGGACCTGCATGCGCCTGAACACGTCGAGAAGATGAAGCGGATCTCCGTGCGTTGTCTGGAGCGGGTGATGCACTACGGCGGGGCGTGGTCGGGCGAGCACGGCGACGGGCTGGTGCGGGGGGGTGACATCCCCGCGTTTTTTGGTACTCGGTTGAGCGACGCGTTTGCGGAGATCAAGCGGCTGTTTGATCCCGAGGGGTTGATGAACCCGGGCAAGATTGTGGGGGTGCCGAGTAAGGATGAGCACCTGCGCTATGACCCTAAGCGGTACGCGTTGTCGCAGGTGCCGGCAACTCGATTCGGCTACCGGGATCAGGGGTCGTTTGCTGAAGCGGTGGAGCAGTGCAACGGCGTGGGCGCCTGCCGAAAGATTGGCAGCGGCACGATGTGCCCGAGTTACATGGCCACGAAGGACGAGGTGCATTCGACGCGCGGCCGGGCGAACGCGCTGCGGTTGGCGATGACCGGGCAGCTGGGGGAGGCGAAAACGGCGCTGGCCAGCGATGAACTGTACGAGGCGTTGTCGTTGTGTTTGTCTTGCAAGGCCTGCCGAAGCGAGTGCCCGAATCAGGTTGATATGGCCAAGCTGAAGGCCGAGGCGTTGCAGTGGCGGCATGAGCAGCGTGGCACACCGATGTCGGCGCGGCTGATCGCGGGCTTGCCGCGGATGCGCGGGTGGATGGCGAGGTGGGTGAATCCCTGGCGGAAGCTGGGGGTCATGAAACGTATGGCTGGGGTCGATGCGAGGCGTACGCTGCCGGCGTTTGCGATGGTGCGTCGGTCGAAGCTGCCGGGTGTGTCGGTGGACACCGATGTGGTGGTCTTTGTGGACACGTGGTCTCGGCTGTATGAACCGGGGTTGTTGGCCAAAGCGGTGGCGGTGCTGGAGGCGGCGGGGTTGCGGCCGGGGGTTTGGGAGGGGGGGTGTTGTCAAAGGCCGGCGATCTCGCAGGGGTTGTTGACGCAAGCCCGTCGGGGCGGGGCCAAGCTGATGCAGGGTTTGACATCGTTGGCCAAGGCGGTGCCGGTGGTGGTGCTTGAGCCGTCGTGCGCGTCGGCGATCCTGGAAGACCTGCCGGACCTGTTGGGGGAGGGGCAAGACATGGCAGCGCGGGTGAAGCTGTTGGAAGAGGTGCTGGTCGAGCGTGGTCTGGAACAGCTGCCCGGGCTTGGGCGGGAGGTGGAAGCGGTGTTGCTCCACGCGCACTGTCACCAGCAGGCCGGGCCGGGCAACGCGGCGACGGTGGCGGTGCTGGAGCATGCCGGGGTGCGGGTGCATACGCTTGACGCCGGGTGCTGCGGCATGGCGGGGGCGTTTGGGTACGCGCATCACGACGTGTCGATGGCCGTCGGCGAAGACCGCTTATTCCCGGCGGTGCGGGCGCGGGGCGAGGCGGCGGTTTGCGCGACAGGGGTGTCCTGCCGACATCAGATCATGGACGGCACGGGGGCTGCAGCGCGGCACTGGCTGGACTGGGTGCGGGTCGAAGCATGAAACCCAAAGCATGAAAAAAGCCCGTGCTCAAGGAGCGCGGGCTTAGGAGGATAGAGTCTGGTTGGTGGCCGGCTTAGCGGAGGAACTCGTCTTCGAGGGTGTGCTTCATCTTGACGAGGGCCTTGTTCTGGATCTGTCGGACACGCTCTTTGGTCACGCCGATGATCTTGCCGACCTGTTCAAGCGTGAGCGGCTTCTGCTCGTCGTCGGGCTTATCGATCCCGAAGCGGTGCGTGATGACCTGCTCTTCGATGTCGGTCAGTGAAGCGCGGTTGCCGGTGAGGATGTGCTTGAGGTAGCCAACGGCATCCTTCTCCTGCTCGGCGTGGATCTGCTCGCTGTGGTTGGAGCGTTCCAAGGCCGGGTCGTAGTCCACTGGGAACATCTTGCGGTACTTGGTTTGCTTGACGCCGTTGCGACTGAAGGCTTTGAGGATCGCGCGGCAGGCGTAAGTCGAGAACTTGAATCCGCGCGACGCATCGAACTTGTCGACCGCGCGGAGCAGGGCCATGTTCCCTTCGGAGATCATGTCGGCAAAGTCCGACTCGTGCAGCCGGGTACGCTTGGCCATCGCCAGGACGAGCGCTAGGTTCGTGTCGGCGATCTGCTTGCGGAGCATCTCGGCTTTGGTGTGCCAATCCAAGAGTTCCTCGGCGAGCTTGGCGTTGACCTTGCCCGGCTTGGCGTTGATCTTGGTCTTCAGCTCGACCACCCGGTAGCGGTAGTAGTTGAACTGAATGAACAGGTAACGTTCCTGCTCGGCGGTGAGCAGGATCGACGTCTTTTGGCCGGCTTTGAGTCGGCTGTCTTCGAACGTCGCGTCCATCACCGGGGCGTACCAAGACGTATCCGGCCGGGGGATCTCCGGGGCGTTCTCGAAGATCTCGCGCTCGGCCTGTCGCTTGGGCAGGTCGAACCATTCGTGGTGCATGCAGTCGTACTTCTCGTCGAGGATCAGACGCAGCGTGTCCTGTTCCTCAGCGGAGAGTTGCCGCTTGGGTTGACCCGCGAGCTTGACCGTTTGGCCAGCACGGGCGCGAGCGAGAGGGGAGTTTTTTCCGATCAGGGCCTCAGCCATGGTGAACCTCCGTGTGTTCGGCCGGGATGAACGTTATGGACGTTTTCTGATTAAGTTATCCCATATCCATCAATCGCCGTCAAGATGGATCTTGTCGAATTTTGATTACGATGGGGTTGAGAAGGGGTTCTACAATCCCCGTTATTTCGATAACCATTTTTGAAACATCCAGTTAGATTTTAGCAGGCTTTTTGTGCCCTTTTCCGGCACGCGCGCGGTTCCCGGGCTAGCATGCATACGACTAACCCCGAATCGGGTTGGCTTATTCCGCTCAAACCTGTTTTCGAGCCTACTTCACCCACCCTTGTTTAAGAGGAGAAGCCTGATGGCTTATTCGCTGCCTGACCTGCCTTACGCCTTTGAGGCGCTGGAACCCGCTATCGATGCGAAGACGATGGAAATCCACTCGCAGAAGCACCACGCCGGCTATGTCGCCAAGCTCAACGCGGCGGTCGAGGGCCTGGATGTCCCCGCCGACGTCAACGAGCTGATCGCCAACCTCGGTAGCCTCCCGGCTGACAAGCAGGGCGCGGTGCGGAACAACGGCGGCGGCCACGCCAACCACAGCCTGTTCTGGCAGATCCTGACCCCCGGCGGCTCCCCCCTAGAAGGCGATCTCAAGGCGGCGATCGATGCGGACTTCGGTTCGTTTGACGCTTTCAAAGACCAGTTCAGCAATGCCGCGGCGACCCGTTTCGGCTCCGGCTGGGCTTGGCTGGGTGTCAAGGACGGCAAGCTCTGCGTCTGCTCCACGCCCAACCAGGACAGCCCGCTCATGGGGGCGGCTGCGGGGCTGGACTGCAACTGCACGCCAATCCTCGGCCTGGATGTCTGGGAGCACGCCTACTACCTCAACTACCAGAACCGCCGCCCCGACTACATCGAGGCCTTCTTCAGTGTGATCCACTGGCAGAAGGTCGCTGAGTTGTACACCGCAGCGAAGGGCTGAATCTCTCCCCAAAGCCCCAGGCTAACCTAAACTCCCATTTAGCCTGTTTTTACTGCCCATAACAATGCATTTTCTCTGCAAGAGCGCCCCCGGGCGCTCTTTTTTTATGGGACGTTGCGATTAGACTTGATCGGCATACGAGGACGTGGCTCATTTGGGCGGCCTGCTCACACACCTGCCACGCATCACCCAAAAGGGGAAGGTGATCCCTCCATGCTCGTTCGCCGTTCGCTGTCTTCCAATCTGTCCGGCTCCACTTCGTTGGAGACCCTTGAACCGCGCCAGCTGCTCACCGGCACGCCGATGAACATCCTCCCGCTGGGGGACTCCATCACCTATGGCTATGCGGCCTATGAGCAAGCTGGCTATCGCGGCCCCCTCGAGGACTTCTTCCAGTCGGCAGGCAACGGCATGTCCTTCGTCGGCACGCTCGACGACCTGGCCGGCTGGGACCCGTTCACCGGCTTGGACGCCCGTGGGCACTTCAGCGTCCCGGGGCTGACCACCACCGAGCTGGAAGATGCGCTGCTGACCAACAACGGCCAAGGCACGCCCGCCCTGACGGTCCTCGCCAACCAGGCCGCTTCCCCCGACGCGGTGCTGCTCCACACCGGCACCAACAACTTCGACCCCGGCCTGCCCACCGACAACGACGTCGCCGCGGCGGAGCTCGACTCCCTGCTGGCTTACCTCCGGGGCATCACCGGCCTGACGCCGCAAACCCCGATCTACCTCGGCGCGATCCTGCCCCGGTCGGTCGGCACCGCCAACTGGAACCAGGCGGACATCGACACGCTCACCAACATCGCCGAGTACAACTACAACGCAGCCAACTCGGTGACCGCCTTTGCCGGGGCCGACCTGGATACGACGCTCGTCGACTTCTATCAGATCGACATCAACGACTTGTCGACCTTGACCGATGCCGAGCGGGCGTTGGTCAATCTGGATGGCGATGCCTACGTCGACTGGGTCCTGAACTACGATGAAGCCGACCCGCTTAACCCTGCGAACCTCGCGGCGACCGCCGGCCTGAACGGGGCACTGTTTGCCGATGCGGAGCACCCCTCGGCCTTGGGTTACAAGATCATGGCTGAGGTCTGGTACCGCGCCCTCACCGGCGAAGCCCCGCCCACGCAGACCGGCGGCACGGGCTCCATCGAGGTCGGCGATCTGGGTGGTGGCGTGTTCGCCCAGGACAAGACCGGTAAGTCCGGCTACATCCTCTACTCCGAAGAATCGGTTCACACCCGTTTCCCCCAGGCCCACTTCGCGGGCACCCCCGACGCGGTCGCCGACCACCTCATCGTCGTGAAGTATCTCCGTGGCGAGTGGCGGATCGACGACAACAACAGCTATCACATCTTCACGCCCCGTGATTCGGACGTGCTGCTGGCGGACATCGACTTCGTCGCGGACACCATCACCGACCTGAAGGGTCAGGACTTCGAGGATCGAGGCATCAACGCCGGTTACGCCGACGGCGATCTGGAGTTCTTCGCCGATCAGTTCGGCGGCGTCTTTAACAACGGCGAGTTCCAGGTCACCGGCACCTTCTTCACGCCCAACGGCGGCGCTACCGACCCGCAGCCCGGCACGCTGTTCTTCCTGCCACAGGGCTACACCTTCAACGAAACCGACGGCACCGTCACCGTCAGCGTCCTCCGCACCAACGGCACCGCCGGCGAAGTCTCGGTCGACTTCTCCACCGTCGACGCCACCGCGACCGCGGGGCAGGACTACCTCGCCACCAGCGGCACCGTCGTCTTTGCCGACGGCCAGAACGAAGCCCAGATCACCATCGAGCTGCTCACCGACACCCTGGTCGAGCCTGATGAGCTGTTCAACATTGCCCTGACCAACCCCGCCGGTGGTGCTGAGCTGGGCGCGGACAGCGTCGCCGACGTCTTCCTGAAGGATGTCCCCACCCTCGTGCCCGGCCAGATCCCGCTGGGCGACCTGGGCGGCGGCGTCTTCGGCCAGGACAAGGCCAACGGTATCGGCTACCTGCTGTTCACCCAGCAGGATGTACACACCCGCTTCCCGCAGGCCGAATTCGCAGGCTACAACGACCTCGTCGCGGACAACCTCATCCTCGTCAAGCACATCGATGGGCAGTGGTTCATCGACGACAACGACGCCTACTACCTCTTCACCCCCGCCGACACCGACGTGCTGCTGGCGGAAATCGATTTCAGCAACGATATCGTGACCGACCTCAAGGGCACCGAGTCCGACATCAACGGCATCGCTGCGGGCTATCACGACGGCGACCTGGTCATCACCACCAACGTCTTCGGCGGCAGCGCGAACCCCGGCGAATTCGAACTCGCGGGCACCTACTTCATCCGCAACGGCCAAGTCCCCGTGCCCGTCGGCGACCTGGGCGAAGGCGTGTTTGCCGACGACAACGCCACCGGCATCGGCTACCTGCTGTTCTCCGAGCAGGACATCTTCACACGCTTCCCGACCGCTGAATTCGCCGGCCTGTCGCACCGGGTCGCCGACCACCTCGTGGTCGCCCGCTTGATCGACGGCCAGTGGTTCCTGGACGACAACGACACCTACATCCCCTTTACGCCCGCCGACGGCGACGTGCTGCTCTACCAGATCGACTTTGACTTCGGCACACTGACCAACCTCGAAGGCGTCACCGGCACCATCGCCGGCATCGAGCTGGGCTACCTGCTGGGCGACATCGAAGTCATCGCCGACCAGTTCGGCGGCGAAGTCGCGCCCGGCGAGTTCGAAGTCACCGGCAGCGCGTTTGTCCGCAACCTGTCCACCGAGCCCAAGCCCGGCAGCTTCGTCTTCTCCCCGGTCACCTACAACGCCAGTGAAACCGGCGGCACGATCTCCCTCACCATCCAGCGGACCGGCGGCAGCGACGGCCAAGCCACCGTCGACTACACCACCGTCGACGACACCGCGATCGCTGGCGAAGACTACACCTTCGCCGCGGGAACCTTGACGTTCGAGGACGGCGAAACCCTCAAGACGATCACCATCGACATCACCAACGACCTTGTCGATGAGCCCAACGAGATCTTCTCCGTTGCCCTCAGCTCGCCCACCGGCGGCGCGACGCTCGGCGACAGCAACACCACAGCCGATGTCACCATCCTCGATGGCAGCCCGATCTTCGTCGGCGACCTCGCGGGCGGCGTCTTCGCTCAGGACAAGACCCGTAAGACCGGGTACATCCTCTACACCGGCGAGCCCGTGCAGAGCCGGTTCCCCGAAGGCCAGTTCGCCGGGGACCCCAACGCGGTGGCCGATCACTTCGTCGTGGTCAAGTTTCACCGTGGCCAGTGGCAGATCGATGACAACAACCGGTACATCCCCTTCACCCCGCGGGACTCGGACATCCTCCTCGCGAGCATCGACTTCGTCGCCGACACCGTGACCGACCTGAAGGGCCAGGACTTCGAGGACCGCGGCATCCAGGCCGGCTACCTTGACGGCGACCTGGAGTTCTTCGCCGACCAGTTCGAAGGTGTTGCCAACGACGGCGAGTTCCAGATCACCGGCACCTTCTTCCTGCCCCATCTGCCCGCATGACGCCAGACCGGCTCTATACCGCAAGGCGGATTATCGAACCTTGCAGCGTGTTTTTTCTGACAGGGCTCAGGGATTGTCCTTGGCGGACCGCCTTGGCCGAAAGATAATTCGGTGGGGGGGGAGCCCATTCAATCACAAGGCCCCATTCGTTTCGTTGTACTTCGGCCTATGCGCGACCACTGCCTTTCACACCCTGATGCCTCACCCAGCCGACTGGAGCCGTTAGAAGCCCGCACGCTCCTGACCGGCAGCCCGTACTGGGTGCTCCCGATCGGTGACTCGATCACCTATGGCTATGGCTCGTTCGCCACCGCAGGCTATCGCGGCCCGCTCGAGGACCGCTTCAAAGCCTCGGACCTGCTCAACGAACGTTTCACCGGCACACTGGACCGCGTGGCCGAGAGCCCGGACTACGCCGGCGTCGATGACCGGGGGCATTTTGCGATCACCAGCCTGAACGCAACCGAGTTGCTGGCGGAGTTGCAGACCAACCACGGGCAAGGCGGCGGCAGCGCGTTTGATGTCATGGCCGAAGCCGGCCGATCGCCCGACGCGGTGGTCTTGCACGTGGGCACCAATCAGCTCACGCACATCGACAACGGCGACGAACTCGCGTTGGCCGAGCTCCGCGAGCTGCTGACGTATCTGCGTTCGGAGGAGGCGCTGGGCAACAGCGTGCCGATCCTCCTGGCCAAGGTGCCCGCTCGCCTGAACCGGTTTAACACCAACCAGCCCGCCGCCGCACGCAAGGCCATCGAGAACGCGGCCCAATACAACCAGGCCATCGACAGCCTATTGGCGGAGTACGACAACCTGGCGGTGTTCGACCTTTTCAAGATCCAGGCCGACCAACTCACGGGCCTGACGCTGGAAGAGCGTGGCCTGGCCGACCTGGACGATGACCCTTGGGTGGATTGGATTCTCGACTACGACGAAGACGATCCGCTGGACGCCGCCAACCTCGCCTCGGCCAGCGGCTACAACTTCACCGTCTTGGGCGATGGGATCCACCCCAGCTCGTTGGGCTACCGCATCTACGCGGAGGTCATCCACAAGGCTTTGCTGGCCTTCGTCACCGATTCGGTCACGGTCACCGAGGTGATCGCCAACCGGGTTTCACCGACCAACCCAAACCAAAGCCGCGTGACCACCCGCGCCTTTGATGCAGCACCGACCGACTGGTGGTCGCCGGCGCCCGGCCAAGCGGTGCTGGGGGATGAAGCACTCCGCCATGTCCGTGACGGGCTCTGGGCCGATGTCACGCTGCACAACACCAATGACTCGGCCCGTGATATCACACTGAAACTCACTGTCGAAGACCCCGACCGTACTGTGCAGAAAGTGGCCGGCAGCTGGGACCTGTCCCTGCCAGCGAACGCCGAAACGGTCTACTCCGTCCCTGTGTATCGCCCCGCGACACTGGCTCGCGCCAACGGCCTGCACCGCGCGTACTTCACGATCAATAACCAGGACCTGGGGGACACGCCCGACCTGCGGGTCTTCGTCAACGACGCCGCGATCCCGCCGCCCGCCGTCGCCGCCCGCGGGGAGTACGCCTACCTGGACTTCAGCGGCCAGACGCCGGCAGCCTCGCAAGCTGGCCGCATCGCCGCCTTCGAGGACGCCACCCACGCCTTCGCCGCGGCGTTGGGCATCAACGCTCAGGCCTACGCGCCGGACGCGGATGCGGCAGACCCGTTCGCCGCCGAGCGTTTCGCGCACACCGCTGCCGCCCAGGTCAGCCTGACGCAGACCGGGCTCACCGACCTCACCCACAGCCTCAGCCTCAACTGGCGCGCCGACAGCCTGCTGGCGGACCCGACCGATGCAGGCTCCACGTTCACCCCCGTGTTCGAACGGGCGACCGTCGTGGTGCAATTGACCTACAACCCGATCTACCAACGCCCGATCCTCGAAGGCCTGCCCGACGCCACAACCGTCACGCATGAAATCGTCCGCGGCCGGGGCGTGACCACGATCGCATGGAACGTGTACAGCCTGGGCACCGGGCTCACCCCTGACATCGATGTGAACACAAACTTCACCGCCGAGCTCCTCGGCGACATGCAGGCCCATGCCTATGTATCGCTGGAGCTTGGCCCGTTCACCGGCGTCCCCGGCAGCAGCGAAGACGCAGCACGCATCCAGTACGACCGCTGGCGCGACGACCCCACCCGCGGCGTCTGGCTGATCGGTGCCGCGGCGATGTCCGCGACCGTCGACCTGGACCTCGGCCGGCCGGGCGTCGCCCCCGTCGACTTCAACGGCGACGGCTACGAAGACCTCTTCTGGCGGAACCGCACCAACGGCAGCCACGTCATCTGGCTGATGCAGGGCGAAAACCAGGTCGGCCAGTACCGGCTGCGCCCGCTGGGCACCGACTGGTCACTGGCCGCCATCACCGACCTGGACCTGGACAATCAGCCGGACATCATTTGGCACCACGCCCGCAGCGGCAAGACCGTCGCTTGGTTCCTCCGCGTGGACACCGCCCGGCAGAAGGTCCAACTCCGCGACAGCCAACTGCTGGCCCAACGCAATGCACGCTGGCGCCCGGTCGGCGCGGGCGACTTCAACAACGACGGCCGCTACGACCTCGTCTGGCAGAAAGACGACATCGGCCTGACCCAGGTCTGGCACCTCAATGAGACCGCCAAGCTCAGCGTCGCCAACCTGCCCAGCCCGGGCGCGTCCTACCGTTTTGTCGCGGCGGTTGATGCCGACGAAGACGGCCAGGCCGACGTCATCTGGCGGAACACCGAGGCCACCTCCAGTCAGCTCTGGCACATGAACCGCAACGTCATGCGGTCGATCACCGCGATTGCGCAGCCCGGGCGACGCTTCGTCCCCGCCGCCGCGGCAGACTTCAACCGCGACGGCGAGCTTGACATCCTCTGGCGTCGCCTGGAAACCGGCGCGAACCAGCTTTGGCTGAGCGATGATGATGAAGTCGACTACGAAGTCGAGCCCATCACACGCCGGCCGATCACCTGGCTGACGCCCCTGTCTTCTCGCTGGGTCTGAGGTTGTCTTTGCGAGGCGTTACTCGCCGCCGAGCGTCACACGCTGCGCCAAGAAGCCGTAGCCGTGCTGGATCGTCACCGCGTCGTCTGCGGTGATGCCCAGTTCATCCAACTCCAGCGTGCCGACGAACTCGAACGTGTTGACGCCGGTCTCTTCGAGCTGCACCCGGCGAGAGCCTTCCGCGGTGACGACCTCGATCGTCGCGACTTCCGATTCGCTCTGTACGAGGTCCACCGGCGCGATCAGTCGCACTTCGATGCACTGGTCGCCGTGCTCAGCTTCCAGCTGCACCGTGGTGTGCGTCTGCAGCGACAGCGACACGTTGAGCGCGGCGTTGAAGGCGGTCCAGCCCTCGGGGTGACGGAAGCCAGCGTTCGGGCTTAGCGGGTAGTGCTCGGTGGCGGAGATTGAGCAGATCGCGCCGCGGCAAAGCTCGATCCGAGCGCAGATGTCGTCGCCATAGTGCCGCGGCCAGCCCGCATCCGTGCCGGGGAAGTCGCTGGGGTCTGCGTTGCTGGCGGCGTTCAACGGGTTTCTGCCGAAGAGATTGTCGATCTGCGCTTGGGCGATGATGTCAATCTGCTGCTGACGCGGGTCGCTTTCCGGCAGCAGCGAGCCGACGGACCAAGCCAAACCCGGGAACGCAGCAACGTTGCCCGGTTCGTTCCATCGGCCTGGCAGCGACCAGTTCTCGCCGTCGTCATATTTGCGATAGTCGTAAAGATTCTCGCTGCGGGCGATCTGCACGTTCACCCAGGCGTCCAGCCAATCCGCCAGCGCCGAGGGAGCATGTTCAGCATAGTCGCGTTGCAAGACCCACAGACCTGTGATGAGCTTGTGTTCGCTCATGCGCTGGCCCTTGCCCACGCGCGGGTCGCTGGGCTCAAACGTCCGCAGCACCCAGTTGGCCTGGCGAGAAGCTGCCTGCAGGTAGCGGTCGGCTTCGGGCCAGCCTTCACGCACCGCGGTCTCGTACATCAAGAGGTTCGGCAGGATCGAGTGCCCCGGGCAGTGGCGTCCCTTGGCATCGCCGATCGTGTCGATGATGCCGAACAGCCCGGTTTCGTGCCACTGCTCCCGCGCGAGGCGTTCCGCCTGCTGATAGAAGTCTTCGGTGAAGTACTCGGACAGGCTCGGGTAGGCGTAGAGGAAAAACGCGAGCATCTCGACGGTCTGGGCGTGGATCCGGTCGCCGTCCCCGCCGCCGCTGGGGTCCTGTGAGCTGGGGTCGACCAGGATCATGCCGATGCCCCAGTGGATCAGCTGCACCAGGTCCGGCACGTTCTCACCCACCGGCGGCGAGACATTGCGGTAGTACTCGCGGGTCGCTTCGAGCACGTTCTGCTCGCCGTGTGCGCGGACATGACGGAAGCCAGAATGCAGGATGCGGTTGGCGTCGTCCTGCCAATCCATCTCGACGGGGTCGTGGAGCACCATCGAGGGGTTGGCGAGCCACATCATGATCAGCGAAGGGGTCTCGAAGGTGTAGAACGTGCCGTCGCGCCAAGCGCTGCCGCCGTAGCCCGAGGGGTGCGTGCCAACGATGCTGCGGACGTCGATCATGAAGTCGACCGCTGGGTTGAAGCTGTTGCGGAGGGTGAGCATCGGCTCGATCCGGAACGGGTAGCTGATGCCATCGCTTAGTTCGTTGCCGCGGACACGGATGCGGTATTCCTCGCCGAGGGTTTCCGGGCGGAACGCGGTGAAGTCGCCGATGCCGTTATGAATCGGTGCGGCAAACAGCGGTTCGTCGGCCTCGTTGATGATGATGAACTGGCTGCCGTTGGGTGAGATCGGCGCGGTGAAACGCTTGGGGCCGTTGAGGTCGTAGCCGATCTGATTGACGAACACGTGGTGCATGGTCAGGTCCGGCGCGAGCGGATCAAAGATGCCCGCGCCGAGTTCGGGCACGTCCTCGTTGGCTGGCCAGAGCATGACTTCCTTGATCCGGGCCGGGCCGTTGTCCATGACCACGAACTGGATGCGGGTGGTGTTGACCGGCTGCTGGAAGACGTGCCGACGGGCGGCCTCCCGGTTGTTCCGAGCCTGGCTGCCCGCGATGGTTTCCCACCGCTGGGTTTGCTCGTTCCAGGCCCGCAGCTCGTAGTCCGAGACCGGGTTGCGGTTGCCATAGCCCGAGTAGATGTGCGCCCCGCCAAAGTCGAACGCCGCCGGCCAGGTCAGCGTCAGCACGTGCGGCCCTGCGCCTTCCGCGGACACCCAGCGGTGATCGTCTTCGATCTGCCCGTCGATCGCGTTCGCTGCGGGGGTGTTGCCACGCAACTGCGTGCTGGCATCCGCGCTGGCCGAGCCGGCAAGATTCAGGGGATCGGCTTGGCTGGGCAATGCACAGGTCAAGGCGAACAGGGCGGTAAAAGCAATGTTTTTCATCAAAGACACTCAGCAAGGTGAATGGGTCATGCAGCGCATCGCGACCGTCAGTCGATCGGGCTTGCTATGTAGCCGAAGCCCATGTCGGTTGTTTTCAAATCCTCTGCGTAGTTTACCCCTGCCAACCGCTTGGGGTTCGCCACAAGTAAGGAATGTTCCTTTCTTTAAGCGACAAAAGGCGTTCAGGATGTCACCGTTGCGCCCATCGTTTTCGCCGCGGCGTTGATCGTCAGCATCCGGTCCAGCGCCACCATCGACCAGTGCTGCACCGTCTCGGGTACCGTCACCGCGTTGACCACGCGCCCCGCTGCGAGCTCGTCCAGGGTCCACGCCAGGTGGCGCATGTCGATCCGGATCATCGTCGTGCACAGGCATTGGCACTCGCTGAGGATCCGCGCTTCGATGCCCCGTTCCGCTGCTTCGCGGCAAACCCGATTGACCAGATGGACTTCGGTGCCGATCGCCCACCGGCTGCCTGGCTCGGCGGCCTGCAGCGCCTGGATGATGCCTTCGGTTGAGCCCGTGCGGTCGGCCTTTTGGCAAACCTCGTAGGCGCACTCGGGGTGCGTCATCACCGTGACATCCGGCCACTGCTCACGGACCTGATCCACGTGCTCCGGGCGGAACAGCTTGTGCACAGAGCAGTGCCCCTTCCAAAGCAGGAACGTTGCCCGGCGGATGGTGTCTTCGTCGTTGCCGCCCAATGCATCCGCGGTTCGCGGATCCCAGATGCACATGTCCGCGGTCGCCGTGTGAAGGCCCACGTCCGGCGTGTAGCCCAGCGCTGCGGCGGTGTTCCGGCCCAGGTGCTGGTCGGGCAGGAACAGGATCTTCACCTGCTCGCCCTCGGCCAAGGGCTCAGCGCCGCCGGCCAACGCCCATTCAAACACCGCGTGGCAGTTGCTGCTGGTGCAGACCGCGCCGCCATGCTCGCCGCAGAACGCTTTGATCGCAGCGCTGCTGTTCATGTAACAGATGGGGATCAGCCGGGTGTGGGTACCTTCCAACGCCTCGGTCAGTTGGGTCCAAGCGTCCAGGCACTGGTCGTGGTCGGCCATGTCCGCCATGCTGCAGCCGGCGCCCATGTCCGGGAGGATCACCGCGGTGTCTTTGGGGGTCAGGATGTCCGCCGACTCGGCCATGAAGTGGACGCCACAGAACACGACGTACTTCGCGCCAACTTCCTTGACCCGCTCCGCGGCGAGCTGGGAGAGCTTGAAGCTGTCGCCGGTGTAGTCGGCGAACTGGATCACATCGTCCTGCTGGTAGTGGTGCCCGAGGATGACCAATTGATCTCCCAGCTCGGCTTTGCGAGCGGCGATCCGCTCGGCGAGTTGTTCATCGGTCAGGCTCGGGTAAGGCTCGGGCAAGGCCGGCTGCCAGAGGTTCATGGCGGACTCCTTCAGGAAAGCGTGGCATTATAGCCCGGCGCGCATTCATGACGGAATGTCGATGTCACCGGATGTTCGGCGCATAAAACAGCCCGGCCAGGGGTGCCGGCCGGGCTGGATGGTCCCTCTCCGGAGGGGCTCGCAGGGGAAACTACTTCCTGCGACGAGAGAGCATGGTCAAGCCGCCCAGGCCAAACAGCGCCAGGCTTGCGGGCTCGGGGATCGCCGGCTGTTCCACTTCACCCGACAAGATGATGTTGTCCACGCGGTGGATGGCACCGCCGGTGAAGTTGTCGCCGAAAAGGAACCGGAATTCAACGACTTCGCCGTTGGTCAGCCCGGTGAAGCTTTCGCCCGCCACCGTGTTGGTGCTGGTCAGGTCGATGATGACGAACGCGCCGCTGTTGTTTTCGCTGCCACTGAGGGCGGTGCGTGCGATGCGGTCATCCGCGTCCACAAAACCCACTGGCGAGGCGTACAGCGCGGAAATCAGCTGGCCGGCGCTGTTCGATGCGCCGGTGTTTGGGCCGTAGGAGTAGCTCAGCGAGGTGATGTTCAGGACTTCATTCGGAGCTAGGCCATCGACCGTCAGGGTAAAGCTGTGGTAAGTGTTGGTGTTGGTGCCGATGTTGCTGCTGAAAGGGGCTTCTTCGGACCGCATGAACGCGTTTTCGCTGGAGCTGGAGATGCCGGACCGGCCGGTATTGGCCATGAAGGCCGAGCGCGGGTCGTAGTCCGAAGCCGTGGTGGACGCGTCGGTGTCGGTCGATGCCGTTGATGCGCCGTCAAAGTTGTAGCTGGCCAGAGTGGCTGCATGGGATGCGGGCGCGAGCGTTGCGGGCGCAACAATCGCGCAGGCGTAAGCGATGGTTCGGAACTGCATGTTTAATTCTCTCTCTCTGTTCTGTCGTGTTTCACTTGTACTAACGTGAATCCCCTCGACAGGAAGGGGCCTCGTATGTAAGCAGGCTCTCAGAAGTATACATCGCGATTTTAGAGAGAGACTTAGAATTTGCGACCAATTTTTCACTTTTAGCGAACCTTGAATACGGAGGTTTGTGGCCACGCGAATCGTGCGCCGCAATCCGTATCGAAAGCTGTCTCTGGTGCTGTTTGATGTGCCCGGCCAATCAAGCGGGCATCATTCAGGATCGACGCACCCGCAGGCCGACGCCGGGGCATCCGGGCTGGCCGATCGGCTGAAGCATCGGCAGCCGTGCAGGTTGATGCCGTGGGCCAGCACCAGCAGCACGCTGCCGATGATCGTCGACAGGCTGGCGGGCGGGATGGAGAGATGCGTTGCGCCGGTCTCTGCGTCTTGCACGATCGACGGGCAGCAAGTGTCCGGGCAGGCGGCTGAGGCAGGGTCTGAATCCGCATGCACGGGCGTGGGGCCTTGCGCCAAAGTCAGCCCGAGGCCAGAGCCGGGTTCCGAGGTCGTCGGCAGGATCAAACCCGCCACGATAAATACGACGCCAAGACCCGAGGCGACCAGGGCCGAGCGACGCCGATGCTTGCGGTACCCCCGGTAGATCACGATCAACGCCAAGGGCAGCACCAACGCCGCCATGATCCAGTGTGCAGCGGGGTGGGACCAGATCGTCCCAAACGCTGGTAGAAACAGCAGCAACAACGGCGCAATCAGGCAGTGGATCGCACACGCCACCGAAGCCACGATGCCCACCTTATCCATCGGGTTGGACTCGGCCTTGGCCGGCGTGAGGTCCGATGCGACAGGTTCAGAAGGCAGGGCGGTCATTAGCGCAGACTCCGGCAAGCGCGCACGGGCGCGAGGAAACGGCAAAACATTTGATAATAGATTCTCAGAAACTCCGAGGCAAACTTGAAACCGCTCGATGAGTTGGTGGGCGATGGGATGGAAAGAGAAATCAAACGGTGAGTCAATCTGGGAGGTCATGCTTTGGTTGAAGACACGGTGGATGTCATCCGAAGGTCTTGGCCGGTCCGTGTTTACCTGGGCTCGCTGGCCTTTGCCTGGCTATCCATGGCGTTACTGACCCCGTCGCTAGGTGGAGCTGAAGTAAATGCCGCAAGGGCTGCGGCACAACTCGCGGTTTGCAGCGTGTTCGTGCTGCGCTTGGGCTGGGCGGTGAAGATAAACGAGCAGAGCCAAACCTGGCGGGCTTATGTCGTCGTGATGTGGATGGCTACGCCGATCTGGCTGGCCGGGGAATGGCTGCTGAGGCTTTGTTGAGTCGGCCTTGGCGATTGACCCATGCAGCGGGACTCAGCCCGTTCCGCTCAGGCGACGGACCGTGTGGTCAAAGTTCTTCACCATCGATAGGACCACCGCGTACACAATCACGCCGTAGCCCCCAGCGACGAGGGCAGCGCTGACGGTCAGGACCAGTCGGCCGGCGATGGGCTCCCGGGTAAAGCCCGCCACGTTGTCGTGTGGGTTCACCAGCATGAACACATTGGTCATCGGTGAAAACGCATTGATCGCCGGCCCAACCACCGGCAGCGAGCCCGCGATCGCCCAGCCACAGAACCCCAACAAGACGCCCAGCACACCCACGATCCCCAGGGTCTGCGCCACCGCGCCCAGCACGCCCTTGGCCTTTAGCGAGAAGTTCATCCCCACCGCCACGCACAGCGAAACGAATGCTGTCAGCATCACCGCCAGCAGCACCGGCGCCTCCGGCCGCATCAGCATCGCATCCACCGTGATCCGATTCGAGCTGCCCTGCAAGAACGTCGTGTGCGCGTACGTTGCTCCCGTCCATCCGAGCAACATGCCCAACCCCGAGTACACCGCCACCAGCGCCAGCGTGCCCACGGGCACCGCGATCAGCAGCGACAAGAACCGCACCAGCCCTCGCAGCTTGCCCCAGACGTACTGCTTGGGCGTCACCGGCGTCGTCAGGATCAGGTCCAGTGTGCCATCCTCACGCTCCTTGCTCACGCACCCGGCAGACATGTACACCGCCACCAGTGTGACCACCGCGATCTCCAGCATCAGCAGCACCGACAGCCCCGCCTGAAACACCTGGGCCGGGTCCATGATCGCGTTGGGCGTGAACTGCCCGGTCGCTCGCATCGCCGGCGTCGCGTTCTGGTTCGGCAGGCTCGGCAGGTTCTGAAAGTGGTACATCCCAAGCAGCACCGCAGCGCCGACCCAGCACACCGCAGCGTATCCCCAGCGCCCGAGGATCGCGCTCAGGCCGCGCCCCCGGGTGTTGGCTTCCCGCCAGGCGATCGGCTTCTCCCAGACCGTACGGCCGGCGCGTTGACGCAGCTCCGCCGAACCCGTGAGCTTGCGGAGCAACAGCACCGGCCACCAGTCGCCCTGACCGATTTTCCGCAGCGCGACCGCGCTGAAACCGATCATGACCACGCTCAGCAGCCCGGTCAGCAGCGAGTACGCCGCCAACGGGTTGGCCAGGTACCACTTGGCCATGCCGGGCATGCCGACCAGTTCGCCGGGCGTCGGCGGGCGGTAGTTGGCCCGGTCGACCGTGGCTTCCAAAACCAGCAGCGGGTGCAGCGGCGTTAGCCAGGTGCTGGTGCCCACCGTAGGCGTCAGCCGACGCAGCACGATCACGTCCAGCAGGTACGCCGCCATCAGGTAGCCCGCAACCGCGATCACAAACCCAAACACCGCCTTGCGCCCGCCGGCCCGCAGCACCGAAAGCGTCACCGCCACCGCGCCCATGAACAGGGCGGTCATCGCCGCGACCGTCATCGCGGACCACACGCTGGTGATCGGCACCCCGCCGAACAGAAGCAGGATCGAGAACAGGGGCAGCCCGCTCAGAAGCAGCGCCAGCACGAAAAACAACCGACCCATCAGCGAGCCCAGCACGATCTGCAGGCTCGACAACGGCGTTGTCATCAGGATGTCGTAGGTTTCACCCTGCTGCTCGCTGCTGATCGTCGCAGCCATGAACAGCGGCGCCAGCAGGCAGACCAGGATCACCTGCCCGTACGCCACGATGCGGAACACCTGGGCGCCCGCCTGCGCCAGGTCATTCAACGCTAGGTCCGGCTTGAGCCCGCCTCCGGTGAGCAGGCCGAACAACACCAACAGGATCAGCACCCCCAGGTACCCCATCCGGAACCAGTTGTGCTGCGAACGCCGCGAGCCGGACTGCACAATGCGCACGACCTGCGGGTTGCCGATCAAAATACGCCAGAACCATCGCCCCACGGCTTGCATGTGAGAACTATACCGCTAACCGATGTCTTTGGTTCGAATATCGAAAGGCTTAGACGCATAATGAGGCTGGACAATAAAGCGTCGGTTGATATGTTTGGATACCGATTCAACAATGGTTGTTCAATCGGAATTCCACGGGTTCAGTATGTCGTGCATTCTGGGAAGAAAAATATGACGTGGTTCCTTTGCGGTCGTTTGACCCCGATGCGAAGTCTTTGTGGCTTAGGTGCATTCCTGAGTCTTTTCGTCTTTGTGCTCAGCCTGCCGTCGATCGCGGGGGCTCAGGGGCTAAGCAGTTACCACATCGGCAACAGCCTGACCCAAGATGTTGAGCCCCAAGGCGTCGCCGCGATCGCCGCGTTGCGGGGCTATACCCACACCGTGGGTAAACATATCCGTACCACCAAATCACTGGACTACATCTGGAACCACCCCAGCGAAATCAGCCTCGCCAGCATTGCGCCGTTCGGGCATTTCGACAATGCTTTGGCGAATCACGCTTGGGATGCGGTGGTGATTCAGCCTTACCCCAACGCCGATACGACGCTTCAGCAGGACACCGACCGGGTGTTGGACTTTATCGATTCGGCGCTGCCGACCAGCCCAGGCGCGACGTTTTACCTGCACTCCGCTTGGCCAAGCCGTGGCAGCTACACCGACAAATGGGCCGCGTCCTCGTCGAACGCTGCAAACACGCCGGCTTCGCTCACCCGTAAGTACCACCGCCACCTGCTCGAAAACGTGCGTGACCAAACCGACGCCAGCGTGATGATGATCCCGGTCGGCGAAGTCCTGTTCGCGCTCGACGAAAAACTCCGCGACGGCGAGCTCCCGGGCACCGACAGTGTGTTCCCCTTTTACCGTGACAGTTATCACCTCACCTACGACCTCGGCCGATACATCGCTGGCGTCACGACCTATGCCACGCTCTACGGCGAAGACCCGGCAGGCCTCACACGGCCTTGGGGTCACTACGACTCGGCGGCGAACTTTTCTCCGGCGTTTTACGGCCTGGTCCACAAGACCGTCTGGGAAGTGATCACCGAGAACTCAGAGCAGACCGGTGTCCCAGAGCCCGGCACGCTCTCGCTGCTCGCCTTTGCTTGGCTCGCGTTGCCGAAGCGAACAGGCGGCCGATCGGGGCGCTGAACGCTCAGCGAGCCTGAGACAGTGGGTTCACGCCTTGGGTTCGACCCATTCGTAGTCCGTGTCCGGGTCTTTGCTGAACGCTTTCGCCGCCCGGCGGGTGCAGCCTCGGCAGATCTGGGCCCCGGGGTTCAGGCCGGCCGATGGTTTGGGCGACGGATGCCACCAGTGCATCCGTCCGGCTTCAAACGGCCGCAAGCACATCGTGCACTCATAGGGTTCTTTCGCTTCAGTCAACCCATCGACCGCACGCTTGACACATGACAAGCAGATCACCGAGCCGCGATGGCCTTCGATCATCGGGATCACTTCGTCCCAGTCGGTGCCGCAGAAGTCACAGGAGATCACGACGCCTTCTTCAATCGTTCGTTGCATCGTGGGATTGTAAGCCCGTCGCGAAAACAGGGGCTTGACTACTCCTGCAGGAAGATCAGTCGCACCGTGATCTGCAGCCGCCGCTCGCCCAGCGTGTCTATCTGAGGCCCCGACGCGCGGTAACGCCAGGCGCTCTCCCGGACCGGCCCGTCGTACTCCGGCCGACCGCTGCTGGTCACCAACTCCGTCTCCACCACCCGCCCGGTCTGGTCAAACGTGATCAGCACCGAAGGATTCCGCTCCGGCCGGGAAGTCAGCCAGGTGGTGCGCGAGATGTTCGGGGACTCCGGCCGGACCCGCAGCCCCTCTCGTGTCAGCACCTCACCCGACGTCACCGGGAACGGCTCAACAATCCGCACCACCGGGATCGACTCAAAGTCGTCGCGCGGAGCCGATGTCGGCTGGTCAATCACATCCGGCTCCGTCTCCGCCGGCGGGGTCTCGTCTTCGGTCGGTTCATCGGTTTCGGCTTCGCGCGCCTCGGCCGCATCGCTCGGGCCCGGCGTGGGGGTCTGCCCCTGTCCTTCGCCTTGGACCGCCGGGCCGGGGGGCGCCTCGGTGATCGGCGTCACGGGGCCCGCTTCGTCGCCCGCCGAGGCTTCCGCCTGGGGCTCAGCAAGGCCACCCGCCGGGCCGGCCACCTCGGCTTGCGGGTCCAGCAAGGCAATCGCTTGATCGGGCAACGCGTCTCGACTCGCCGGCGGCGCACTGGGCTGAGCCCCGGCGACCTGTTCCTGGCTGGACTGCTCCCGCGGCGCGGTCGGCAGCGGCGGGGCGGCGTCCGTCGGGTCCGCCAGACGCTGGACCGCCGGCTGAAGGTAGGGCGACTCCCGCGCGACCAACAGCTGATAGTCCTGGTAGCTGATCCACGCTACCGTCGACGCCTCGGTGAAGTCTTCCGGGTCACCGATCACCGGCTGCAACGCCTCCGCCTCTTCCGGTGTCACTACATCAATCGGCACCGCCAGCGTGTTGTTGCTCCGATCCAACTCCTGGCTCACCGCCTCGCTGCGGTCCGCCGCCACGATCAAATACCAAAGCCCGTACGAAGTCTCCGTGGGCAGCTGCACCGTTTGCCCTTCAATGCGATACGCCTGTCCGGGCCCGACTGCCTCCGTAACCTCAACCCCCAGCAGCGCGGTGTCGTCGTCACTGAGTGTTTCGTCTTGAGACAGGTACACCGCATCGCGCCAGGCCGGCTCAGCCGTCTCCACGTTGCCCTGATTCAGCACCTCCCATGTCAGCCGCATCGTTTCCCCCGGCACGACATAGTCCGGCGTGATCAGTGTCACCGGTTTCAGGTCCACCGCCTGCAACTCACTCAACTCGATCGGCACCGCCAGCGTGTTGTTCGTCTTCCGCCCGGCCTCATCGACCGCCTGCTGTGCATCGGTCAACACGATTAGGTGCCAGGTCCCGCTCAGCCCGCCGGGCAAGGCGATCCCCGCAGCGTCCTGCACATACGCCTCGGCGCCCAACAACTCACGCGAGCGCGGCAGGGCGGTCAGCGTTACATCGTCCTCCGAAAGCGTTTGATCCTGCGAGAGTACGAGGCGGTCTTTCCACGTCTGCCAGGCGTATCCGTCCGTCAGGTTTGCTACCCGGAAGCACACGTCGATCACCCCGCCGGACAACGCCTCTGCCGGCGCGTCGATCCGATCTACCGTGAGGTCCGGCCGCGCGATTGGCTCAACCACGACCGGCCGGGCCGCGGTGTCCCGAAGGTCATGCGCCGCCGAGGACGCTTCGGCAATCAGCCACCAGCGCCCGGCGTCCGCACCCACCTCGGGCGAAAATTGCACAGTCAGCGTCTGGGCAGTCGTCTGCTGCGGCACATCGATCAAGTCCAGGTCATCCGGCGAAATCACCGCATCACGCGACAGATGCAAACGCACCTGCACATCCATCCGCTCGGGGTGGCTTTTCATGGCCAACTCGATCGGCAGCGGACTGTCAGTCACGAACACTGGCGGCGCGTTCAATTCGGCAAGGGTCAATGCCGCGGGAAGTTCAGGGGTCGGCGCGCCTTGCACCAGCCAAGGCAACGCCAGGCCGTGGGCGCACAGCGCGATCAAGAACGCCGCCCCCAGACGCAGCCGCGTGCCGTCGGCAGGGGGCTTGCCCGCCATGGTCAGTTGGCCTCTCCGACGATCGTGGCGTTGACGCCTTTCTCGGCGCACCAAGCAATGACCTGCGCCAGCAAAGGCCCGCGGTCGACCCCGCCGGACTCAGCCGCCATCGCAATAAACAGCATCGGCTCATCCGGTCGAGACGCCAGCCAATCCAGACGATCCTGCAACGCAGCCTCGCTCAGCGCTTCTTCATTGAAGTAAAACATGCCATCCCGGTCGATTGTCACCGCAAATAACTGATCCGGCGAAAGCTCTCCGACATTTGCAGCAGTGAGTTCCACCGGCAGTGTCCGCACTTCTGCAGTCACTAACTGGCTGTACAGAAAGAATGTCAGTAGGAGAAACACCACATCGATCAGTGGAAACATCTCGATACGGACACGATAACTGGCAGCAGGGTTTCGTCGTACAAGCATTTCTGGCATTCTATACGCTCATGGGCCCGAGTCAGTTTTGTCGGCCTCATCGCCTGTTCCACGGTGATTTCGCGTCACCCTACCTGTCAATTTTTGATTTCAACAATGCAGGAGCACACAAAATGACTGAAGAAAACGCACCTCAAGCTCAGCCCGAAGCGACTCCGGCGGCCTCGTCCGAAGTGCCTCAGGATGCTAGGACGATGGGCATGGTTTGCCACTTGATTGCATTAGCCGGCTTGGTAATTCCCTTTGGAAATGTTTTTGGCCCGTTAGTGATCTGGCTGATGAAGAAAGATGACCATCCGTTTATTGATGAAAATGGGAAGGAGTCGATTAACTTCCAAATCACGGTCTCGATCGCAGTCGCTATCAGCGCTGCCCTGATCATGGTTTGTGTTGGCCTCATTCTGCTGCCAATCATTGGCATTGCATCAATTGTGCTTCTTGTGATCGCTGGCCTCAAAGCCAACGAGGGTGAAACTTACCGATACCCGCTCACGATTCGCTTACTGAAGTAGTGGCTTGCCACCCATGGCAATTTAGACCTCCGCGATGACCTTCACCACCCCCGGCCGCTTGGCCGCGGCGAGCAGGTCGGTGCCGTCGTCGAGCTTCATCCGTCGGCTAATCAGCCCTGAGGGGTCGATCTCGCCGGACGCCAGTGCTTCCATTGCCGTGGGAAACGGGCCACAGCGTGAGCCGATGACGTGGATCTCATGGACCACGATCGGGGCCAGGCTCACCGGCGCATGCCCGCCGGCGGTGGTGGTCTTCAGCACCAGCGTGCCCCGGGGCCGGACCATCTGCGTCGCCAACTCGAGCCCGCTGGGCGAACCCGTGCAGTCCACCACGATGTCCTGGTCCTGAAGCAGGCCGACCTCGTCGACCGGCCGGGCCTTGACGCCCCATCGCTCGCACAGCGCGAGCTTCTCCGGGTGCTTGCCGACGCAGCGCACCGTCGCGTTCAGCTTGCTCAGCACCTGAGCGCACAGCAGCCCCAGCCGGCCGTCGCCCAGCACCGTGATGTAGGGCCGACCCTCGACGGTGATCTGCCGCTGCACCTGGAACGCCGCCGCCAACGGCTCGACAAACACCGCCTGCTCGTCCGTCACGTGCTCGGGCACTTCCAACAGGTTCGCCACCGGCAGCACAAACCGATCCGCGAAGCACCCGTCCCGGCCGGCGATCCCCAGCACCGTCCGGTTCCGGCAGTGTTCCTTCAGCCCGGCTTTGCACATGTCACACTCGCCGCACACACAGTTGATCGTGCCGACCACCCGCTTGCCCACCCACGACATGTCGGCGGTGTCCGCGATCTGCTCGACGATGCCGACAAACTCGTGCCCGAGCGTGCCGGTGAAATCCATGTACCCCTTGCAGAGTTCAAGGTCGGTCGAACAGATGCCCACGCGAGTTGGCCGGATCAGCGCTTCGCCCGGGGCCGGCGTGGGCTCGGGGACATCATGTCGAAACACAGGGGCTTGGCCGGTGAATTGCAACGCTCGCAAAGCGGTCTCCTTGGGGGCACGCATTAAACCACATCGGTTCGCCGATCGAACAATTCCAAGAACCGGACAAGAATTTGTCACATCCGTGTCCGGCTTCTCGTCTAGAAAGTAGAACCCCACCCCTTTTACGAAGGCCATTTCATGACCACCGCCTCCCACACCGACCTGATCGACGCATTCGGCAAGAAGTACCGTTACGACGTCCGCTACATGCACAAACTCCTCGAGGCTTCCCCAGCGGGTTACACGCACTTCGCGGCGTTCCTGCCCATGGCCAGTTACCGGGACGCGCTCCCGGCCGAAGCCTATGCGGTGGCCCGGATCGAGGCGATGCGGGCCGAAGACTGCGGGCCCTGCCTGCAGCTGGCGATCGACCAGGCGCTGGAAGAGGGGGTCTCTGCGGAGGTGCTCCGGTCGGCGTGGGAGCAGAAGGCATTCGTCGATCCGCTGCTGGAGGATGTCTGTGTGTTTGCCCGGGCGGTCGCGGAGAACACGCCGATCGCGCCGGCATTGGCCGATCGTCTCCGGGATGCCTACGGCGAAGCAGGCGTGGCGGAGCTCGGGCTCTGCATCGCGTCCTCTCGCGTCTTCCCTGCAATCAAGCGGGCGCTGGGCGAGGCCATGAGTTGCGTCGCGGTGCAGATTAAGGTGTCCGAGTGAATTCGCGAACCGACCCCGTTGCGTTGTTTGAACAGCACCGCGCCAGGCTTTGCGGGCTGGCCTATCGGATGCTTGGTTCGGTGGCCGAGGCGGAGGACGTGGTGCAGGAAACCTACCTCCGATGGGCCGAGGCGGACCATGAATCGCTGGAGAAGCCCGCCGCCTGGCTGACGACGACGTGCAGCCGGCTGGCGATCGATGTCCTCCGTTCGGCCCGCGTGCGGCGTGAGGAGTATGTCGGGCCCTGGCTGCCCGAGCCTTGGGTCGGCGAAGGCGATTGGCCAGCGGACCAACTGGAGCTGGATGACTCGGTCTCCATGGCGTTGCTGTTGGTGCTGGAAAGCCTAGGCGCCGCGGAGCGTGCCGCGTTTTTGTTGCATGATGTGTTTGCGATGCCGTTTGACGATGTCGCGGCAGTGCTGGACAAATCACCCGCTGCGTGTCGCCAACTCGCGTCTCGGGCGCGGGCCCGGTTGCAGGCGCCTTCTGCCAAACACACGGTCGATGCGCATCAGCATCGGCAGCTGACCGACACGTTTTTTGCTGCGGCCCGGACGGGCGATCGAGAAGCCCTGGTGGCTCTGCTGCATGACGACGCGGCGCTGACGACAGACGGCGGGGGCAAGGCCAGCGCTGCCCGCAAGGTCGTCCACGGCTCCGCTGCGATCGTCAAGTTCCTCGTGGCGGTGTTGGGCGGCGTCGGCACGCAGGAACGTCGGCTATCGACCCGGGCCGTGTGGTTCAACGGTGCGCCGGGATTGTTGGTCTACGACGACCAGCAGCTCGTGACCGCGTACACGTTGGAAGTGGTCGGCTCGCGCGTCCGGTCGGTGTTTGCGGTGCGCAACCCCGACAAGCTCCAGGCGTTTGTTGGGACGCTTGATGCGGGGCAGGCCGATACACTGTCCGCATGACGACTGACACACCCCGCTTGCGTCTTGCGGTCCTTGCGAACCTGCATAAAGAGGTCGTGCGCGAGGCATTGGTGGGCTTCCTGCCCTGGCTGCGGGAGCGGGCGGATGTGGTCATCGAGCCGGACGATCAGGCGGAGGAAGACTGCCCGCCGGTCGAGATGGTGGACAAGGTCGACATGGGCATCGTGTTGGGGGGCGATGGCACGATGCTGGCGATGGGCCGACGGCTCGCTGCCGCGGACACGCCGTTGCTGGGGGTGAATTTCGGCAAGCTCGGTTTCCTGGCGGAGTTCAGCCTGGACGACGTCAAGCAGCACTGGGACGCGATCGCCAGCGACGGCTGCCGGAAGACCGAACGCATGCTGCTGGAGGCGGCGGTGTTCGAGAAGGGGCTGCCCGAGTGGGGGGTGAACGGCGGCGACCTGCCCGAGCCGGTGTTCGAGGCGGTGGCCATGAACGACGCGGTCCTGACCGCCGGCCCGCCGTTCCGTTTGATTGAGGTTGGCTTGACGATCGAGCCGGACTGGTCCCGCGAACGCGCCGCGACGCTCCGGGCCGACGGCGTGGTCGTGGCGACCCCGTCGGGGTCCACCGCTTACAACCTCGCGGCGGGCGGCCCGATCGTTTCGCCCGGCGTCGACGGCATCTGCGTCACCGCGGTCTGCCCGCACTCGCTGAACGCCCGGCCGATCGTCTGCCAGGCCGAGTGCGAGGTCTGGATGATGCTCGATGAAGCCAACGAAGGCACGACACTGGTCATCGACGGCCAGGAACGCTGCCCGATGCTGGCCGGCCAGCAGGTGCGCGTCCGGCGACACGACAAGACACTGACGCTGTTGCACAACCCGTCGCTGAACTACTGGACGATGTTGTCGCACAAGATGCACTGGGGCAAGACGCCGCGGATTCGGTGACGCCTACGGAACAGGAGTGGATGATGCAACAGGTTGCGGTGATCCTGCCGGCGGCGGGGAGTAGTGGGCGGTTTCTGGCTTCGGGGGGGACCGGCGACAAGCTGATGAAGACGGTGGGGGGCAAGGCGGTGCTGCTGCGCGCGGCCGAGGCGTTTCTGGGGCGGGCGGAGGTGGTGCAGGTGCTGGTCGCGGCCCCGCCGGACCGGGTGGACGACTATGAGGCCCACTTCGGTGAAGCGCTGCGTTTTCAAGGCGGGGCGATCGTGCCCGGCGGGCGGATCGAGCGGTGGGACACGGTCAAGGAGGCGTTGAAGCATGTCGACCCGTTGTGCACGCACATCGCAGTGCATGACGCAGCCCGGCCGATGGTCAGCGAGGCGCTGGTTGGGCGGGTGTTTGAGGCGGCCAAGCAGCGGCCGGCGGTGATCCCGGGGCTGGCGGTGAGCGATTCGCTGAAGCGGGCAGGCGAGCCGGTCCAGGCCGAGGCAGATGTCGCGGACCTGATCCTGGGTGGTGAGGCGGGCGGCGGGCTGACGCTTCGGCCGGTGCATGAGGCGGTGGACCGCAGTGGTCTGATCGCGGTGCAGACGCCACAGGTGTTCGAGCGGGACGTGCTGGTGGAGGCCTACGCCAAGCTGGAGGCGGGCGAGCTGGACCCTGCGGGGATTACCGATGATGCGGGCCTGGTGCAGGCGATGGGGGTCGAGGTGGTTGCGGTGGAGGGGGAAGCGACGAATCTGAAAGTGACGCGCGTGGACGACCTGACGCTCTGCGAAGCGCTGTGCAAGACCCACGAACAGGCAGCGCAGCAGGACGCGGTGAAGCGCCTGTTCGGCGATGACGACGACGATTAACTCGGAGGGAGTGGCTACTCCGCTAGGCGGATCTGTTTCGCGCTCCGGCGGTTTTCGCTGAGCTTGACGAGGATCCGCTGGGAGATGTGGCAGTGGCTGGCGGCGTCATTCAGCATCGCCAGCGAGTCGACGACCTGTTCGGGGCTCAGGCGTTGCCCCGGCCGGGTGGTCTGCCGGATGTGCGTCAGCGAGTCCGCGGCATGCTGGACCGCGCGGATGCAGGCGTCCAGCGCGTCGTTAGCGTCCACTTGGCCGTCGCGGTTGACGTCCAGATCTTCATCGACCTTGACGAGCTGCCAGGCGGTCCCGGCGGCGAAAATGCTCAGGAGGATTTCCTGGGCTTCGGGCGCATCCAGGTGGCGCATCAGCAGGCGGATCGAGTCGAAGTCGGGCTGGGACTCACGGTTGATCCATCGGTAGATCGTCGAGTTGGAGACGCCGGCGAACTCACTGAGTTCTTTCACGGTCGTCAGGTTGCGGTCGATCAGGCGTTGAAGAGCGGTCGCGAGCATGAAGCCTCCGGGAATGGGGTCCGAACAGGTCGGTGAATCTGGGGGGTTAGACGTTTCAGACCGACACTAAGTTCTCTAGATCAGACGATGTTAGGGAGAGTTTTTTCCAATCGGTGTGAACCTGGGGCAAGGGAATTGCGTCTGTGGGAAGGGAAACCGACGACAATGGCGTCGCCGGCTGACGTGTTCCCAGGCCTAACGAGCCCTTCCGGGTTGATCCCGGGGCCGTTGGCCGGCACGGATTCATCCCGCTGAGGCGGTCTGCTAGGATGCCGCTCGGCTTCGGCCTCGTATGGAGGCCATTCACCTCTGAAAACGTTCACCTAGGAAGGGTTTTTTATGATTCGTTTCCGCTCGCTGTTCACCCTGGCCGCGTTGGCCCTCGTGACCTTGGCTTCCACCGGCTGTATCAAGTTCCAGCAGGTGCTCACCCTCATGCCCGACGGCTCGGGCAAGGTCGAAATGACCGTCGGGATGAGCGAGATGATGATCGCTATGTCCGGCGAAGACCCGTTCGCCGACTTCACCATCGAGACCGTCAGCCAGGATACGCAAGGCATCGTCGCGTTCTCCGAGCCCGAGGTCTATGAAGCCGACGGCTACAAGTTCGCCACCGTCACCGCGTACTTCGAAGACATCAACGAAGTCTCGCTCGAGTCCATGGAAAGTGACATCGACTTCGAATACACCCCCGAAGGCGATGGCTTCAAGCTCGTCGTGAACCCCAGCCCGATCCGCAGCATGGCCCAGCAGATGGTGCAGCAGCTCGACCCCGCCCAGCTGGAAGACCCCCAGGCCCAGCAGATGCTCGAAGGCTTTGAGTTCAGCGAAGCCTACCGCCTGCCCGGCGCGATCTCCGAGGCCAGCGGCCTGGAGGCTGACGGCCAGACGCTGTCCCTGCAGATCACCGGTGAGCACATCCTCAACAACAGCGTGCCCGCCAACTACGGCGAATCCGCTCAGATTGAAATCACCTTCGGCCCGTCGACCCTTGCCAACGAAGAAATCGTGGCCTTCCAGGCGGAGCTCGAAGACGCCAAGGAAACCTACGAGCAGCTTCTCGAAGAGGCCGGCCTCGGCGAGACCGAAGACTCGATGTAAACCATCGCTTCAACCCAACGCCACCACGGGCGGCCCGAACAGGGCCGCCTTTTTCATGCGCGTGGGGCTACTACACAAACACCTTCGGCAGATACTCGGGGGCCTGGGGGTACGCCGGCGTCTGCCCACGCACGACCGCATACAGCGCTTCGTGCCCGGCGCGGGCCGCCTCGGCCAATTCACCGTAAGGCTGGTGACAGACATCGAGGAAACCGATGTTGTACGCCTCGCCATCGAATCGCCCCATCGCCGACTGGTCGTAAAGCGTGAACCAGTGCACGCCGACACAGTTGGCGTCGGCCGCGGCGTCTTCCAGGTACCGGCGGTAGGCTTTGCCCCGGCCCGCCTGCGTGGGGACATGCCCGATCCCGCTGGCGGGCAGCCCCGCGTCCAGCGCCCCAAAGTGCCATTCGCCGATCATCACCGGCCGGTCCAGCGCGTCCACGATCTTCGCCACCGCCTCATGATCGATCGTCGGTTGGTAGCAGTTGATGCTGAACACATCAAACCGTTTCATCCCTTCCCGCGCCCACGCCGGCGGGGCGGTGTAGTACCGGCACCCCAGGTTCAGGTGGTTAGGGTCCACCGCTTCGCAGGCATCACAAAGCGTGTCAAACAGCTTCCGCACCATGATCTCGCTGAAGGCAATCAGATCGGCCCGCGCCGCGGCAGTGATCCGAGACGCCGCCAGACGCCCGCGCTCGACCTCGGCCAAGGTCAGGTCGCTCTGCCAAGCGGCAGACAGATCATCACCATGCTGTTCTTTCAGCCAAGCCACCAACGCGCTTCGGCACGCGGCTTCCTCGGTGTTCAGCAGCATGCCCTCCGCGGGGGTCTGGTCCGCAAACCCCCACGTCGGCTCGTTCATCAGGAAGTAACCGATCATCGCCGGGTCGTCCGCGGTGTCCCGCAAGCCCTTGGCAAACGTCGCTGCATCGGCGTCGAACCGCTCGTCATACACATCGGGAAAGTCGCGGAACACCATGGGCACCGTGCGGTAGGGCGACCCCATCGGCCGAACGTAGGGGAACTGCTGCTCGCGTGACGCCTGCGTGTCCGACCAGTTGCCCACCGTGTTGAAACCGATGGCCTTCATCTGCGCATACGCCAGCACCCGCCAGGCCTCGCGCCAGGTCTCGCCGAACGCCCGGATCAGATTCGCCTTCAGGTAGTCGACCCGCAGGTGCCCGGGCCGACTGGAGTGACGCGCCTCGGCAAACTCGCTGTCCGACGTCGGCAGCCAGCTCAGCGCCGGGGCCAAGCCCGTGGCTTCCGTCTCGATGCCCGGCCCGACGCAGTCCACGCCCGCCGACCAGAACGGCCAGCCTTCGGGGTCCACCAGCCACCACCGCTGGCCATCGTGCTCGGTCCGGAAGTAGCCCGTCGCTTCAAACTGTGGGCCACTCGTGTCCCCGCCGAATCGTGACCATGTACTAGGCCAGGCCGCGTGCTTGGCTTCATCACACTGCCGATGCAGGTCATGCACCACCGCTTCTTCGCTTATCACCTTGCCCGGCCAGTCCTGTTGGGTGCTCTGCCCCAACGCATCCAGCAACGGCCCGTTCGGCAACAGCGGGTCCGTCAGCCGGTCCGGCTTGCGCTCTGTCAACACCAAGGGCGTCATCTGCCAACGGAACGCCCCGGCCGGCTTGCGCTCCAACGCCAGTTCCATCCGGTCGACCCGAGTCACGTCCACCGCCTGCCCCCAGCACATCGGCTTCAGCCACGCCGCTTCGCGCCCGAGCTGCCACCGGTTCAGGTCCGTGCAGTCCAGCGGCAAACGCATCCGCGCTTGCACCCGAGGCAGCAACGCAAACAGCAGCACGAACGGCTGGTCATGCCCGGCTTCGAATAGCCGCAGCCGAAACGTCCCGTACGCCTGCGACTCGGTCAGCAGATCACAGGTCAGCCAAAGCTCGGGCTTCAGTGTCCCCGGCTCGACGCGCCAGCTCAGCCCGGCACCGGTTTCCTGCTGCTCGTAGACCGCCGCGTCGGGCAGCAGCGCGTGGGCGTTGGGCGCGTGCAGGGCGGGCGCCGGCTCCGGCGTCAGTGACTTTTCCATCGGATGTCCTCACGTGGTGACAAGCAGCCGTCAGGCTTCAGGCCTGGGGCCAATCTTCAAACACAAACCGTCCGTTCTCGGAGATGACCTGCCCATCGGCTTCGATCGTGCCGCCGGTCCGGAGGTCGCAGACCATATCCCAGTGCAACGCCGATTGGTTGGTGTTGCCGGTTTCGGGGTACCCCTCGCCGACGGCCGCGTGGAACGTCCCGCCGATCTTCTCATCAAAAAGCGTGTTCTTGCTGTACTGCGTGACCGAGTAGTTCGTCCCGATCGCGATCTCGCCCAACGCTCGGGCCCCGGCGTCCTGGTCCAGCATCGCCAAGAGGAACGCTTCATTCTTCTCTGCTTTGGCTTTCACGACACGCCCGCCCTCGAACCAGAGTTCGATGCCATGAACCTCGCGCCCCATGTGCACCGCGGGGAACGAGTACTTGACGTAGCCGTTGACGCCGCCGTCGGGAGCGTTCAGGTTTGGGCCGGTGAAAACCTCGCCGTCGGGGAAGTTGCATTCTCCCGCACAGTTCACCCACTTCATGCCTTGGACGTTGACCCGTAGGTCCGTACCGTTGTCCGCCCGGAAGCGCATCTCCTTGATGCCGTTGTTCAGGTAGTCCGCAACCTTCTGCTGGGTCGACCGCACCCGCTCCCAAGCGGCGACGGGGTCCGTTTCGTGGAGCAGCCCGGCGGTAAACACAAAGTCGGCGTACTCGCGGAGCGACATCTCCGCGTCCTGGGCCGAGGCCTGCGTGGGAAACTGTGTGCCCACCCAGCGCAAAGGCTTGACCCCCGGGAACGCCGCCGGGTCGTCCGCCGCCGCGGCCCGCTTCATGAACGTCTCCATGTAGGGCTTGCGGGCCTGCCCCGCCAGCGCCTGGCGTGCCGGGTCGATCCGCGACCGCGACTTGGTGTTGCCGTCGGCCCAGAGCCCGATCGTCGCGTCGATCGTCTCGATCTCATGCATCAGCACCGGGCTGACGTGCGTCAGTTGCGCGTCATCGGCTTCGGCCAAGAAGTAATCCGCCGCGGCTTCCGACGACACCCGCAGGATCGGGTGCGCCCCGGCGTCAACTACCTTCTCGTACACCGCCTCGATCAAAGGCAAGCCGATGGCGTTCCCCGAAATCCGGATCAACTGCCCGGGCTCCGCCTTCACCGAGTACCGCACCAAGACATCCGCCAGCTTATTCAGTCGTTCGTCACGCATGGCCAGAGTGTATGAGGATTGCCCACCCCCCGGCGCGTTGTCCGCGAAAGGTTTACCCGTGCACGCCGGGTTTCCGCACGTCGTACTTCCGTGGCACACTCGGGTGGATCCGGGTCAAAAGCTCATACGGGTGCGACTTGGCGATCGCGGCGAGCTTCGTCACCGCATTGGGGGCTTCAGGGTCATGGCTGTAAAGCTCAACCGTCGCGCCGTTCAACGCCTCTGGCGTATGCCCCGCCGCGACCAGGTCGGTCAGGTCGATCGTGATCTGGTCCATATTGACCTGCCCGATCTGCATCGCGTCACCCAGCAATCGGCCTGTGTCATCAAAGACCCGAGCCGGGGCTTTGCTCGACAACGCCAGTGGGTAGCCGTCGGCATAGCCCACGGGCA
Source organism: Phycisphaeraceae bacterium (assembly GCA_965230305.1). Classification (GTDB taxonomy): domain Bacteria; phylum Planctomycetota; class Phycisphaerae; order Phycisphaerales; family Phycisphaeraceae. The sequence continues at coordinate 2,974,714 of OZ245998.1, forward strand.
CCAGCCCCAGGACCGACTCCCGACGCAGCTTCTTGGTCGACCCGTAGCCCACCGGCGTGCGTTTGGGGTACTTCTGCACATGCACCAGACGTGACATCCACCGTGCGATCGGGCGGCAGTCGACCGCCTTGTCCAGCCTCGTCTCATCCACGTTGCCCTCGGCCGGTTCGGGCAATGCCGCGTAGCCGTACAGCAGCAGACCCGGGCGCACCATCTGTTCGAAGAAGGCTTCCCCCCGCAGCAGGCCGTAGGAGTTTGCAACGTGCAACACCACATCTTGAGGCAACGCGTCCCGGTGACGCTCGACGACCGCTTGATACCGCTGCAACTGCTCCAGGCTGAACGCAGCGCCTTTCTCGGCGGTCGCCAGGTGCGTGTACACGCCGCTGACTCGGATGTATCGCATCGCCGTCAGCTCCTGCACCGCCGCATCGAACTGGGCTTCGTTCAACGCGCCCCGGGACATGCCGGTGTCCAGGAATAGATGCACCCGCAGCTTCATGCCAAACGTTCGGCCGACGTCGTTCAGCGCCCGCAGCTGCTCCAGATCGTGGATCGCCAGGTGCAGCTTGTCCGCTACCGCGTGCCGATACAAAACACCCGTACGCGAAAAATTCCGCACCGGCATCAGGATGAGAATCGGCCCGGTGATCGCCTTCTGGATCAGGTGCTCTGCCTCGCTCGGCGACCACACCGCCAGCATGTCACACCCCGCAGGCCCCAGCTTGTGGGCCACATACTCCGCGCCCAGACCGTACGCATCCTTCTTCACCACCCCGCAGAGCCGGGTCCCCTCGGGCAGGGCCGCCTTCACCGCCCGGACATTGGCTTCCAACTGGGCAAGGTCCACCTCCAGCCAGGACGGGTCCAGATGAGCCGGGGGCTCGGCCAGGAAGCGGCGATCGGGCTGGGGGGTTTGTGTCGGCACGACGAGTCACCTACGATAGCCGGATTGGCAGGGGGGTTGTTGAGGGTCTATGGGATTGTACGACGGCCGCCGGCCGTGTCCGGGACCCAACCCGTCCCCGCCACACGACAGAGACCACGCGCTTTTGACAGACGCCGCCTTGCCGACGATGGCTGACGCTTCAGACCCCCAGACCGACCCCGTGCAAGAAGACGCACCGACCACCGACGCCCCGGCGGCCGCCGACGACGCGCCGGAGTTCGGCGATGCGTTTGACCGCAGCAAGACATTCGCCGACCTGGGCCTCCGCGACAGCGTGCTCAAGGGCACGCAGGCCTGCGGCTTCGAGCACCCCTCGGACATCCAGGCCGAGCTGATCCCGCACATCCTTGAAGGCAAGGACATGATCGGTCAGGCCCGGACCGGCACCGGCAAGACCGCTGCGTTCGGCCTGCCCCTGCTGCACCTCGTCGAATCCGACACGCCGATGTCCGCTTTGGTGCTCACCCCCACGCGTGAGTTGGCTGTCCAGGTCGCCGCCGAGCTCAACGCTCTGGGCAAGCACACCCCGCTCCGCGCCACCGCGATCATCGGCGGCGAGTCCATGCGGAAGCAACAGCAGTCCGTCGACCGCGGCGACCAGATCATGGTCGGCACCCCCGGCCGGGTCATGGACCTCCACCAACGCGGCCAGATCCACTTCAAGAACATCCGCTTCGCCTGCCTCGACGAGGTCGACCGGATGCTGGACATCGGCTTCCGCGATGACATCCGCAAGATCCTGTCCACCGTCGGCAAGGACCGCAAAGACGAGGATGTCCAGACCATCTTTGTTTCCGCCACGATCTCGCCGGACATCGAACGCCTGTCCCGCCGGTTCATGCGCGAGAACGCCGAGAAGATCACCACCGTCTCCGGCTCGCTGACCGTCGAAATGGTCGACCAGAAGTACTTCTCCGTCGAGCCCTGGGACAAGCGGGCTCTGCTGTTGAAGCTCCTGAAGACCGAAAAGCCCGACACCACCGTCGTCTTCTGCAAGACCAAGGCCACCGTCCGCAAGGTCACGCAGTACCTCAAGGACAAGGGCGTCAAGGCCCAGGAGATCCACGGCGACCTCCAGCAGAAAAAACGCAACAGCGTGATCAAGTCGCTCAAATCCGGCGACCTGGATGTTCTTATCGCCAGCGACCTCGCGGCCCGCGGGCTGGATGTCGAGCACATTACCCACGTCATCAATTACGACCTGCCCGAGGACCCGGACATCTACGTCCACCGCATCGGCCGGACCGCCCGCGCCGGTCGGCGCGGGACCGCGTGGTCGTTCGTGACCTCCGATGAAGGCCAGCGCCTGACCGAGATCGAAAAGCTCAGCGGCGCCATCATCGACCACCTCGATTACCCCGACTTCAAGCCCGGCCCGGTGCCCAGCGACATCCGCGAGCAGCGCGACCGCCAGGCCCGCATCGACGCTAAGCGTCAGGCCCCCGAGTCCCGTACCGTTGCGGTGGACGTCGAGGAGCTCAGCGACGCGCAGAAGAACGAGATGTTCCCCGGCGGCATCGTCCCGGCCGGCAAGCCCCGCAAGGGCCTGGGCAACAAGTTCAAACGCCGCGGGCGGTGATCCGTGGCAGTTTTCCGGGACGACATGATTGCGATGGAAATTCCGGAGGGTTGGGTGGTGACGCCGCAGTCACGTGTGTCGTGGGAAGTAAAGACAGGTGACGGCAGGTTGGTATTTGTCGGCATCATGCTTTTGGAGTTCAACGGGCATGATTTCGACTGGATGAAGCAAGAGTCAAGTTTAAAGCATCGGGGTAGGCGTAAAGGCTTGGTAGTCGATTTGGTTGATCCGTTTCGGGTTGGACGCCGCACCGGGCTGCAAACTCGGTATTACAGCGAACAATCGGGGAGCCAGATTAAAACCGCTCTGATTGAATCAGACCATGCGATTTGGGTGGGAGCCTTTGACTTGGGATCACAAGACGAAGCGTTGCTGTGGCAGGCGATCGGGACACTTGAAATCTCCGCCAAAGTGATTGGCGCTTTGAAATCAGGGCATGTTGATCTGGAACCGCCTGCATGGGATGTCCGCAGTCTCGCGAACGTGAAACGGAAGAAGCTGACCACTTGGATGGACCACCAGATGATGTTGGTGTGTGACGCCGCTACGGAGTGGGAGCCGGCGGATGATCTCGAAAGCAATCCGCCAAGCATATGGGTGATGTCACCCGAGGCTTTGTTTGTCCTAAGCGTGACGGAATTTGATGTCGCAATCGAGGTCGCTGTTCGGCCGACGCCGTTGAAACGTAGGGTCGGGGCTTGGCAGTGCGAGCAGAGGGCGCGAGTCAGCGTCCCGTCTGGGCAACTGAACCTGGAAGCAACTGCAGGGGGAACGATCCTGGCGATGAAGCTCACTCCGGGCGATTACGAGATGTTGGCACGTTGGCAGTATCCCGAAGGTGCGGATGGGGGAACCGAAGGGGTGGAACGCATCATGCTGGATTTTTGGCTGTCCACTTGAGCGGGGCAGGCCTGAATCCCAACAAAAAACCGCCGACCCTTGGGCCGGCGGTTTTTGTTTTGAGTTGTCTATTGGGTTCAGGCGCTGGGGGTCCAGCCTTCCTTGAACTTGGCAATCTCGGCCTTCATGCGGTCTTCGAGGTCGCCCTTGAACGCCTTCTCGGCGGCGAGCTCGTCGCGGAGGGCCTTGGCCGGGCCCTTGAAGTACTCGATCAGAGCGGACGCGAACGGGTTGACGTGGTCCAGTTCCAGTTCGTCGTAGAACCCGCGGGTGCCGGCGAGGATCTGGATGACCTGGTCGATCACGTCCAGTGGGGCGTACTGGGGCTGCTTGAGCAGTTCGACCATGCGGGCCCCGCGGTCCAGCTGACGCTGGGTGGCGGCGTCCAGGTCGGTGCCGAGTTGGGCGAATGCTTCGAGCTCACGGTAGGCCGCGAGGTCCAGACGCAGCGAGCCGGCGATCTGCTTCATCGCTTTGATCTGTGCGTTACCACCGACGCGGGACACGGAGATACCCACGTTAATGGCCGGACGCACGCCGGCGAAGAACAGCTCGGGTTCGAGGTAGATCTGGCCGTCGGTGATGGAGATCACGTTGGTCGGGATGTACGCCGAGACGTCGCCTTCCTGGGTCTCGATGACGGGCAGAGCGGTCAGCGAGCCGCCGCCGTTCTCGTCGCTGAGCTTGGTCGCGCGTTCGAGCAGGCGGGAGTGCAGGTAGAACACGTCGCCGGGGTAGGCCTCGCGGCCGGGCGGACGACGCAGCAGCAGCGACAGCTGGCGGTAGGCGACGGCCTGCTTGGAGAGGTCGTCGTAGACGCAGAGGACGTGCTTGCCTTGCCACATGAAGTGCTCGCCCATCGCACAGCCCGAGTAGGGGGCGACGTATTGCATCGGGGCCGGCTCGGAGGCGGAGGCGACGACGACGGTCGTGTACTCCAAGGCCCCGGCTTCACGGAGCGACTCGACGACGGTCGCGACGGTCGATTCCTTCTGGCCGACGGCGACGTAGACGCAGAAGACGGCGTCGTTGGGGTCGCCGGTCTCGTGGGTCGACTTCTGGTTGATGATGGCATCGATGCAGACGGCGGTCTTGCCGGTCTTCCGGTCGCCGATCACCAGCTCACGCTGGCCCCGGCCGACGGGGATCATCGAGTCCACAGCCTTGACGCCGAACTGCATCGGCTCGGTTACGGGCTGACGCTCGGCGATGCCCGGGGCGATGATGTCGACCTTGCGGAAGTCGTTGGTCTGGACCGGGCCCTTGCCGTCGATGGGCTGGCCCAGGGCGTTGACGACCCGGCCGAGCATCGCCTCGCCAACGGGCACCTGCAGCAGGTTGCCGGTGGACTTGACCTGGGTGCCTTCTTCGATCTTGAGGTAGTCGCCGAAGACGACGGCACCGACGACGCCCTCTTCGAGGTTCATGGCCTGGCCGTAGACGGTTTCGCCGTCGCCGACCTCAAAGGCGAGCATCTCGCCGGCCATGCATTGGCCCAGGCCGTAGACCCGGGCGATCCCGTCGCCGACTTCGACGACGGTGCCGACCTGGCTGACCTCAAGCTCGGCGGTGAAGCCTTGGACTTCCTGCTTGATGACGCTGGTGATTTCGCTGGTATCGATCTTCATGATGAGTCGCGTCCTGCCGGCCGATTACGAAGCGGCCGTAAGTTGTCGGGCTTTTTCACGGCCCGCGTTGACGAGTTGCTGTTTGATGCTGTTGAGTTTGGTGGCCACGGACCCGTCGATCAGCTTGTCGCCGACCTGGACGACGACGCCGCCCAGCAAAGACGCGTCCACGGACTGCGTGACCTCGACCTGCTTGCCCATCGATGCCCCCAAGGCGGCGGCGATCGAATCGAGCTGGCCGGCGTCCATCGCCTGAGCGGCGGTGACGTGGGCCTGGACCTTGCCCGAGCGCTCGTCCATCAGCTTGCCGACCGTGGCGAGGATGCCCGGCAGGTTCGCCGAACGCCCCTTGCGGTTGACGACCTGAAGGAAACGCCAGGTCACGTCGCTGACCCGGCCCTTGAACATCCGGTCGATCACGCCGGCACGGGCCTGATCGCTGACCACCCGGCTGGCGAAGATCGCCTGCAGTTCGGTGTCCGACGCAAGCAGGTCGCTGAGCTGGGCCGCTTCATCGGCGGCTTCCGCGAGCGTGCCGGCCTCTTCGGCCAGCTCAATCAGCGACTGAGCGTAGACGCGGTCGACGGGGTTGGGCTTGTTGGCCGTAGCTTGAGACAAGGCGATACTCCGGGGCATCCGGGGGAAACGGGTCAGTTGCTCGAGGCGTTGATCTGGCTGAGCGCATCCTGCACGAGGGCGTCATGGTCCGACGGGTTGACCTCACGCTGGAGGATCCGGCCGGCTACGTCGGTCGCGAGGGTTGCGGTCGTTTCGTAGATCTCCGCCAACGCCTGCTGCTGGGCGGCCTGGATGCCGGCCTTGGACCGGGCTTCCATGTCCGCCAGACGGGCTTCCATCTCGGCGACCTTCTGGGCTTCGACTTGGGCCGCGGCCTGCTTGGCTTCCTCGACCACGCGCTGGTACTCCTTCTGCGCGTCGGCGAGTTGGGCCTTGTACTCGGACAAGGTCTTCTGGGCCTCGTCGTTGGCCTGCTCGGCGGCCTTGAGGTCGCCGCGAAGCTTCTCGTCCCGGGCGTTCAGGCCCGCGAGGATGTTCGGCCAAACGAACTTCCAGAGAACTGCGAGCAGCACCAGGAAGACAATGAGGTTCCAGACGAACGCCGGGGGGAAGAACTGCAGTGGGTTTTCACTGCCGGCTTCTTCGGCGTGTTCATCGGCCTTGGGCGCAGCCCACGCGAGGGCGGGCATCACGGCGGTCGCCAGTGCGGCGGATGCGGCCGAGAGTCGATAGGTCCAGAGTGGCAAGCGTTGCATCAGGGCTCCAACAGGGAGGCCAAAGGGTCGGGGAAGATCAAGTGAAACGAGGCCCGGGCGTGAACCCGGGCCACGCGATCAGATGATCAGAGCGAAGACCAGAGCGATCACGGTCGCACCTTCGATCAGGGCGGCCGAGAGGATCATGTTGGTCTGGATGTCGCCCTTGGCTTCGGGCTGGCGGGCGATGGCTTCGACGGCCGAGCCACCGATGCGGCCGATGCCCAAGCCGGCACCCAGGATGATCAGGCCCAGGCCGATGCCCTTGCCGGCGCCGGCCCAGTCGACGACGGGGGTGGCTTCGGCGATCTTGATCGCGTCGTCCACGTCTTCGATGTAGCTCTGAGCGGAGGCGGGCTCGACAACCAGCAGCGTCAGGGCGGCGAGGAGGGTCAGGGTGAGAAGCTTACGCATCGGGAGAAATCTCCAAAGGGTTGGTGTGAATCGGTCGGTGTTGCGTCGGTGCAACGGAATGGTCAATGGGAAACGGTTTAGGCCGCGGCCGGGGTCGCAGCGTGATCGGTGTCGTGGTGCTCGTCGTGGTGGTGTTCGGTGACGGCGGTCATGGCGATGAACAGCGTCGTCAGGAAGGCGAAAATAAACGCCTGCAGGAAGGCGACGAAGAGTTCCAGGCAGGACATCGCCACCGCCAGCACTATCATGCCCAGGCCCACGCCGTAGCCGGCGACGTTGCCCAAGGCCGAGGCGGCGGTCACGATCAGCCCGATCAGGACAGCCAGCACGAGGTGGCCCGCCAGCATGGTGCCGAACAAACGGAAGGCCAGCACGACGCACTTGATGACCAGGCCAACCCACTCTAGGACGAACAGCATCAGCCCGATGGGCAGCAGCTTCTTGTCGTCCCAGCCGATGGGGTTGAAGTGGCCGACGAAGTGGCCGAAGCCGGTCTCTTTGATGCCGATGAAGATCACCGCCACGAACGAGCAAAGCGCGAGTGCCGCGTTGAGCGACAGGTTGCTGGTCGCGGTGCCGCCCCAGTGGCCGAACGTTTCGGGGTGCTCGGCCCCGGCGAGGGTCGCGATGGCTTTAGCGGTGTAGCCGATCGGCAGCATGCCGAGGAGATTGCAGGTCAGGACGAAGAAGAAGACCGTCCAGATCAGCGGCACGTAGCGGTCGGCTAAGTGCTTGAGCTGGGGCTTGGCGACGAAGTCGTAGATGAACTGGCAGAGGGTGTCCAGCAGTTGAGCGAACCGGCCCTTGACCACCAAGTCGTCGACCGACGCCGCGCCCTTGGGGTTCATCTTCGCGCCCAGGCGCCAGAACATCAGGCCGACCAGTACCGCCGCGATCGTGCCCATGATCAAGTGGTTGCTGAACAACTCGATCGGGCCCACTTGGTGCGGGAGCACGTGGGACAGAGGGGAATCGCCGGCGGAAAGCGTAGTGGTCATGAGCTTAAGGTCTCGTCTTTGGGCGGGATGCCCGGCGTGGATTGGGAACGATACAGAAAAGTTGCTTCCGTTGCCATCAGCACCAGGTAACTCAGCAACGCCGCGATCAGCACCGGCCGCTTCTCAAGCCCTAAACCCAACCAGCAGAGCCCGGCCCCGGCCCCGGTCACCACCAGCCGAACCATCATCCCGACCATCGGACCGGCCGAGACCGATGCCCCCGGCCCGGTCATCAACCCCACGAAAACCCACGCAATCACGCCGCCCACCGCCGCGGACGCACCGCCCGCCGTGGCCGCCGTCGCCACCCCCGGTCCCCAGATGGAGCCGACGCCCCAGGACCCCAGCACCACCAGAAGCGAAACCACCACGACCACGAGCCCCGGCCTTTGAAGCTGAGTTATCCACATCGCTGGGGTGTCGGTTTCACTGACCATGATCAATCCGCTTGTTGGTCCTGTTGGGTCCGGAGCACCAGCTTGTACAGGCTCAGCCCTGCCAGCAGCAGCCCAAGCACCATCCCGCAGATCACGCCCACCGGCGACCAGCCGAACTTGTAGTCCAGCCAAAGCCCCAAGCCGATCGGCACCAGGATCGTGCCCGACAACTCCGTACCGACCGCGGCATACCGCATCGGGTTCTGCGTCGAGGGTTGCGGGTCGGCCAAGCGTTACCTGCCTTGCTCCACCACCACGGATCGTCTCTGCCCCGTTGTGCCCCGCCTTGAATCCGGAGCAAGCAGGCCTACTCCAGCGCCGCGACGCCGCCGATGATCTCGGTCAGCTCGGTGGTGATCGCCGCCTGGCGGGCGCGGTTGTACTGGCGGCTGATTTCCTTCTTCATTTTGCCCGCCGAGTCGGTCGCGGCCTTCATCGCCACCATCCGCGCCAGCTGCTCGCTGACCACCGCCTCGTTGAACATCTGGAACAGCTTGGTCTTCACCGTCTGCGGCAGCAGCGTGCCCAGCAAGGCCTCGGGCTCGGGCGAGAATTCGTAGATCGCCGCGTCGCCGGTGGCCGGCGCGTCTTCGTCCGCCGTCGGCGGCTGCATGGGCAGCAGGCTCACGTTCCGCGGCTCCTGCTTGCTCATCGTGAGAAACGCCATCGACACCACACGGATCGCGTCGTATCGGCCTTCGACAAAAGCGTCCATGTACCGCTCGGCCAGCTCGTCGACGTCTTCATACGCCGGCGTCTCGCCGATGTGCTCGTGGAAAGCCGCGGGCTCGATGCCTGCGAATTTCAGGATCCCCATCCCCTTCTTGCCGACGATCTCGATGTCGACATTTTCAAGGCCCATCGCCTTGATGTGCTGCGTGGCCGTCCGCATGACGCCGCCGTTGTAGCCCCCGCACAGCCCGCGGTTGGAGCTGATGATCAGCACGAGCTCCCGGCCGGTCTTCGGCTCCGGCGGCGAAAGCAGCGGGTGGGTCACGTCGCCGGACCCCTGCACCGCGGCGGTCAGCTCGCCGACGACTTCCGCCAGCTTGTTGGCGTAGGCCTGGGCCTGGGTCGCCCGGCGCTGCATCGCTTGGAAGCGCGCTGTGGCGATCATCTGCATCGTCTTGGTGATGCGCTGGATGTTGCCAACCGCCTTGATGCGGACCTTTAGCTCGCGGGTCTTGCCTGCCATAGACCCGGGAGTGTAGCGGTTCCTCACCCCCCGGCAAACCCGACGCCCGCCCCGGCCGAAGCTACTCCGACAACGGATACCGGATGGTCAGCCCCTGGGCCTCGACCTCCAAGAAGGTCAGCTCGCCACGCAGCCGAACCGAGAATGCCCTTGAATCCCCCGGCCGAATCGTCCGGTTCACGTTGGTCATCCGCTGCCCGGCAATCCCGACCCGCGTCACCCGTACCGCTTCGCGTCCGGTGTTCACCAGCTCGAAGTCCATCTCGCCGTTTAACCGACTATTCACATCCAGCACCACATTCCGCAGGTACAGGTTCTCCGCGATCGCCATCGCCGCCCGGGCCGCTTCCTGCGACGCCTGCTCCTGCTCCGCTTGTTCTTCCGGCGACCACGGCGCGTTCTCGGGCGACTGCTGGGCCTGCGGCTCGCTCGGGGCCGCGCTGGGCAGCCCCTGCTCGACCCGCTGGCGCTCGCCGTCCTTCTCGACGATCACAAACCCCGCGCCGACTTCGACCAGCCGATGCCCGCTGCTGGTGGTCTGCCCGATGGTGATCATCTCGTTGTTCAGCATCGCCATCGGCCGCGCGCCATCCATCGTGGCTTGAAGCACCAGCCCCGACGCCGTGTCGCCCAGCGCCTCGGCCGAGTCTGGCAGCAGGTGACGCAGGTACGCCACATCGACCGCAAAGTTCAGGCTCTGACCCTCTCGGTGCTGGAACGTGTTGATCCCGATGACCTGCCCTTGTCCATCCAGCAACGGCCCGCCGCTGGACCCCGGGCTGATCGCGGCTGTGGTCTGCACGACACGCACGCCTTCAAACCAACGCACACTGCTGACGATCCCCTGGCTGAACGTGCTGTCCAGCCCGTGCGGATTCCCCAGCGCGTACACCCGTTGGCCCACCGCGGGCGTCTGTTCCGCCAGCAGCAACGCCTTGGCCTCCCGCAGCCCCGAGACCCGCAACAGCGCCAGGTCATGCCCGCGGTTGATCGACACGATCGTCGCCCGACGGGGCGTTTCATCCCCGGGCAGCTGCACCGTGATCCGCGCTGCCTGTTCGATCACATGCTCATTGGTCACCATCAGCCCGTCCGCCGAGACTAGGAACCCCGTCCCCTGCGAACTGGCTCGGCCCTGCACGTCATAAGAAAGCACCCGGCCCACCGATGGCGAGGCCTGCGCGAACACCTCTTCGGCGCTCAGCTTTGGCTCGGTTGTCGTTACCGCCACCGCCTGCTCGGGCTCCGTCTCCGTCACACTCACCAGTGTGTCACGCAGCTGGTTCGCCTGACTGGCAGCGGTCTCCTGCAGCTTGCTGTCGCACCCGGCCAGCACACCGAGCCCCGCAAGCACCAGACTCAAACCCCAAACCCCACCACCAACCGCCGGTTTCGTTGGGTCGTGTGTCATATCCCCCCGATCGACCCATCGGCCGGGCGGGGCCAACATTCTCGGACATTGCGGTCCGGTTGCGCGTCAACCTGCCCGGTCGTATCGGTTAGGCAACCCGCCGGTCGATCCACTGCATAATGCACCGATGCCGGGCCCCTCTTCCATCACACCAGACGCGGAACACCTGCTCCGCCTCCTGCTCGTTCCCGGGCTCGGGCACACCCGCCTCGCCCGCCTGCTCCAAGCGATCGGCTCACCCGCCGGCGTGCTCGCCGCGACAACTGAGCAGTGGATGCAGGTCCAGGGCATCGGGAAGACGCTTGCCGAGCGTGCCCTGCATCACCTCGCGAGCCCGCAGCACGATGCGGTCGTCCGGGCGGAGCTCGACCTCGCCGAGCAGATGGGGGTCCGCCTTCTGCCGATCACGGACCCGGCCTACCCCAAGCTGCTGTCGTTGATCCCCGACCCGCCGCAACTGCTCTGGGTCAAGGGACAACTCACCGAAGCCGACGCCACCGGCTTGGCGATCGTCGGCGCCCGCAAGTGCACGCACTACGGCCGGGAGCAGGCCGAACGCTTCGGCTTCGCCGCCGCCGATGCCGGCCTGACGGTGATCTCCGGCGGGGCCTACGGCATTGATATCCACGCCCACCACGGCGCCCTCAAAGCCACCGAAGGCCGAACGATCGCCGTCCTGGGCTCAGGGCTCAACAAGCCCTACCCCGATCCCCACCGCAAGACCTTCGACCAGATCGCCGACAGCCGAGGCGCTCTGCTCAGCGAGCTCCCGTTGAATACACCGCCCCGGGCTGAGCAGTTCCTGCCGCGCAACCGCATCATCTCCGGCCTGTCGCTGGGGGTCCTGGTCATCGAAGCCGCCAAACGATCCGGAGCGCTCAACACCGCACGCCAGTGTGTGGACGACCACAACCGTGAGTTGATGGTCTTGCCCGGCCGGGTGGACTCCGCCGCGTCCGCCGGCTGCCACCACGTCCTGCGCGAAGGCTGGGGCACCCTGGTCACGCACATCGGCGAGGTCCTCGAACAACTGGGCTACACCGGCACGACCCTCGCAGCCGCCGACGAACAGCAGCACCAGCCCGCCCCGCAAGCCTCCAGCAGTCAGCAGGCGCTGTTGGAGGCCCTCCACGAGCCGCGCACGCTAGACGAGCTTGTCGCCGCGACCGGCTTGCCCGTCCACACGCTCCAGGCCGACCTCACGTTGCTTGAGATCCGCGGCCAGCTCCACCGCCGGGCTGGCCTGTTCCAACGCAAGTAGCCCTGCTGGCGGGGTATGCTCCGGCCATGCGCATCCTGCTCCAACGTGTGACCCAAGGCTCGGTCCAAGTCGCCGGCGAAACCGTGGGCCAGATCGACCACGGGTACGTCCTGCTCGTCGGTATCGGCCACGAAGACACCCGCGAGGTGGTCGAAAGCTTGGCGAAGAAAATCGTCGGGCTCCGTCTGTTCCCCAACGAGCAAGGCAAGTTCGACCGCTCGCTGCTGGACGTGCAGGGGGGCGCGCTGGTCGTCTCGCAGTTCACGCTCTACGGCGATGCCCGCAAGGGACGCCGCCCCGATTTCCTCGCCGCCGCCAAGCCCGAGCTGGCGTCCCCGCTGTGTGATCATTTTGCCCAGACGCTCCGCCAGCTCGGTGTGGCCCCGGTCCAGACCGGCCGGTTCGGGGCCGACATGAAAGTCACGATCGAGAACGATGGCCCGGTCACCCTCTGGCTCGACAGCGAACAACTCTGAAGGCTACCGCCTCGCCGTCCGCCGCTCTGCGATTAGAATGCCCAGCCTATGGCAAGGACGCTGCTGCCTGCACTTGGAGTCATGTTGGGGGTCATCCTCGCCGCCGAAGGCATCGCCACCTGGTGGATGAGCCGGGTCGAGCCCCCCCATACCTACGAGACGGTCCGCAACCCCCACTGCCGTCGGGACTGGATCAACTACACCCAGCCGCGCGATCGGGGCGATACGCCGCTGGTCATCGTCGTGGGCAACTCCCAGGCCTTCGCCCCCGAGATCGCCGACGAAGAGCTGATCTATACCGCGGTACTCGAACGCCGGCTGCACGAGTTCTACGACCCGTCGGTCAAGGTCGCCAACTGGTCGGCCGGCGGCATCAGCGGACCGGAGATGCTGATGCTCTGCGCCCGGGCGGCGCAGCACAAGCCCGAGGTCTTGGTGCTGGTCACACACTCCCGTCCGTTCTCTCGACCGCGTGTCCACAACGAGCTGGACTTCTACAACACCGACATCAACCAGCTCGCCTACCTGCCCGAGGTCCGTGAACTGCTGCCCAACCGATTCATTCGGCACCACGAGGCCTACCACCCGACCAACGCCGCCTCGGCGCACCTGTCGCTGATCCAGGCCCACAACCTTTACGTCGAGCCGCGTCGGCAACGCTGGAGCGAAGACTTCGAGCCGCCCAAACGCCAGCCCCGCCGTCGCAGCTACGGCGCGCCGCGCATGGATAACTACGGCCGATGGCTGATTCGCCAGTGTGTCCACATCGTTCGACAGCAGAGCCCCGAGACACGCATCCTGCTCGTGAACATGCCGTTGGCCCAGTGGTATATCGACGAACTGTCCTACGAGCGGTTTGTCTTGTTTGAGAGGCTGATGCGCCGCGAGACTGCGCGGGTCCGCCACAACGACCTCACCCAACTCGGCCCGGGCATGGAGAACGTGGTCGTCCTGCAGGGCATCCGCGCGGTGCCCGGCACGTGGTTTTACAGCGCGACCCACATGAAGCCCGACGGGCACACCGTCTTCGGCCGCTGGCTTCAGCCGTATGTCCAAGCGGCGTTGGCGGGTGAGCCGATCACCCCGCCGGGGGATGACGGCTGATGTTTTTTAACTCGTACGCCTTCGTCATCTTCCTGCCGATCGCGCTCGCCGGCGCGGCCTTGCTGCGGGGCTGGGCACTGAAGCTCTGGCTGATCTCGCTGAGCTACATTTTCTACGGCTGGGCCGAGCCGGTCTACGTGCTGCTGCTCGTGGCGTCGACCGTGCTGGACTACACCGCAGCGCAAGGCATCCAAAACGCCGGCGACCGTGTCGGACGCAAACGCCTGTGGCTGTTGGCATCGATCTGTGGCAACCTCGGCCTGCTGGGCTTCTTCAAGTACGCCGACTTCGGCCTGCGCACCGTCAACGCGGTCACCGGCCTGGAGTACGAACTCCTCAACCTCTACCTCCCCGCGGGCATCTCGTTCTACACCTTCCAGACGATGAGCTACACGCTGGACGTCTACCGCGGGAAGATGACCCCGACCCGCAGCTTCCTCACGATGGCGCTGTACGTCAGCTTCTTCCCGCAGCTGGTCGCCGGCCCGATCGAACGCGCCCGGGACCTGATGCCACAGCTGCATCAACGCCAGAAGCGCGACCCCCAAGACGTGTTGGCGGGCATCACCCGCATCCTCTGGGGGCTGATGAAGAAGGTCGTGTTCGCCGATTGGCTCGGTCACTTCACCAGCCAGGTCTTCACGTTCCCCCACGCCTTCACCGCTTGGGACACCGCGCTGGCGATCACCTGCTTTGCGTTTGTGATCTACCTGGACTTCTCCGCATACTCCGACATCGCCATCGGCTCGGCCCGATGCATGGGCATCCGACTCCGCGAAAACTTCAAGCACCCTTACCTGTCGCGCAACATCAGCGAGTTCTGGCGACGCTGGCACATCTCGCTGTCCGAGTGGCTGCGCGACTACCTGTACTTCCCGTTGGGCGGCTCCCGCCGTGGCGTGCCCCGCACGTTTGCCAACGTCGGCATCGTCATGTTCCTCGGCGGGCTCTGGCACGGCGCGGACTGGGCCTTCGTCCTCTGGGGCTTATGGCATGGCCTGGGCCTGATCGTGTTCCACGCCTGGTCGCTGCTGCGCGTGAAATGGTTCGGCGAATCCAAACGCCCCGAAGGCCGGGAAGGTTTCCCCGCGTTCCGTCTGTGGGACCTCCCCGCGATCGCGCTGACGTTCGCGTTCGTCTGGGTGTCCTGGGTGCTGTTTGCCTCCGGCGGGATCGACAAGGCCGATGTGATGTTCCGCAAGCTGTTCACCAAGCCTTGGGGCGAGTTTGCGATGCGTTGGCCGACCGAAGATATGGCCCGCATCAGCGCGTTCCTAGCGGTCGCCATCCTCGCCCACCTCGTGCGGGGGCTGGGCTGGACGGATCGGCTGAACAAGGTGCGCCAGCCGGCCGTGGTCGGCGCGTTCTGGGGGCTGTTGATCGTGCTGATCGCGCTGCTGTTCGCGCCCGCCAGCACGCGGTTCATCTACTTCCAGTTCTGAGCGTGCGTTAGTCGGCAAACATCGCGTCGATGAACTGGTCGGGCACGAAGGGTTCGACGTCGTCGGGGGTCTCGCCGACGCCGATGAACTTGACGGGGAGGTTCAGCGCTTCGCGGATGGCGATGACGATGCCGCCGCGGGCGGTGCCATCGAGCTTGGAGAGGAAGATGCCGGTGACATCGACGGACTCGGCGAAGACCTTGGCCTGGTTGACGCCGTTCTGCCCGGTGGTGGCGTCGATGACGAGCAGCACTTCGTGCGGCGCGTCGGGGATCTGTTTCTGGATCACGCGCTGGATCTTGCTGAGTTGATCCATCAGGTGCGACTGCGTGTGCAGCCGACCGGCGGTATCGACGATCAGCACGTCCGCGCCGCGGGCGACCGCCGCCTCGGCAGCATCGAACGCGACCGCCGCGGGATCGCCGCCTTGCTGGCCCTTGATGACCTGCACACCGAGTCGCCCGGACCAGACTTCAAGTTGTTCAACCGCCGCGGCCCGGAACGTGTCGCAGGCCGCCAGCAGCACGGTCTTGTTCTCATCCCGAAGGGCTTTGCAGAGCTTGGCGATGCTGGTCGTCTTGCCCGCGCCGTTGATCCCGGCGACGAGGATCACGGTGGTGCCGGCGTCCGCCATCTTCAGCCGACGGTCTTCATCGGGGAAGTAAGCGATCAACTGGGCTTTGAGCATTTCCCAGGCCTCGTCACCGGTGTGGATCTCCGAGCGCTCCCACATGGCCTGGATGTCCTTACGGAGCTCGATCGCGGTGCGGATGCCCACGTCGGCCTGGATCAACGCTTTCTCCAAGTCACGCAGCAGCTCGGCGCTGAGCGGCTTGCCGACGAGTAGGTTGCGGACGGTCTTGCCGGTGGACTCGGAGGTGCGGGCGAGGCCCTGCTTCAGCTTGGCTACAGCGGATTTGAATAGGCCCATGGTGCTTGGTCGGTGGGAGGAGGCGGGGCGGCGAGTTTAGCGGATGGCGGCGGGATCGACGCGGCGGGTCAAGGGGCGTCCGGGCTATTGGGCTCGCTGGCCCAGCGCCCGCCACAGGCGGGGCACGTTTGCATGGCCTCGGCCGCATGGTTGGCGTCGACATAAGCGGTGTCGCAGGCGGGGCAACGGTTGGGGTGGCGCCGGCGATAATGCGGCAGGGCGGTTTGGAGGATGTGCTCGTCGTGACGCTTACTGACCAGGGAGCGGACCTGGTGGAAACTGAGGAGCGCGGCTAAGACAGCGATCGGAAAGCCCGCGATACCGAGGTGATGGGTGAGGTAATGGAAGGTGGGTTCGACCAAGAGGATAAGTAGGATGAAGGCCACTAGGCCGGTGATGGCGCTCAGCAGGTTGCGCCACCAAGGATCGCCGGGGACGCCGATGGAAAAGCCAGTGAGGGAAAGTCTTTGTTTCAGTTGGCCGGTGACGCGGCGTGGTTTTTGCTCATCGTCTAGGACCGACCGATTCAGGCAGAACGGATTGAACATGGCTTGACACTTCCGGCGTTCAGTCCGGCGACACCGCGTCGTCGAGCCAGGCGTCGCCGGTGGTCGGGGCGGCGGGGGTGTCGCCCTTGGGGGCTTCCTTGGCGAGCTTGTCCAGGACGCCGTTGACGAAGGCGGGGGAGTTCTCGCTGCCGAAGGACTTGGCGAGCTCGATGGCTTCGTTGATGGCGACTTTCAAGGGGACACGCTTGGACGCGAGTTCGTGGTGAGCTAGGCGGAGGATCGCGCGGTCCACCGGGGGCTGGCGGTGTGTCGGCCAGTCGGGGGCGAGCCGGGTGACCACGGCGTCGGCGTCGGCGTGGTGCTGCCAGGCCGCCAGCGCGAGGTCGATCGCGGCTTCGCGCACGGCTTCGGGGTCGCCCGGCTGGTCGTCGTCGGCGTCCAGCCAATCGGCGTCCAACTCGGCCAGCAGGGCATCGCGGTCGGGCTCAGCACCTTCGGCGGCGGTCGCCCCGAGGCTATAGAGCACCTGCATGGCCAGGCGGCGGATGTCGCGGCGGTGTTGTACGGCTGAACTCATGGCGGGAGTTTAGCAGGCCGTCCCGCTTAAGCGGGGTGGCCTAATCTAACTCGTCCATCAGGTTCGCCATCTCCACGGCGGTCATCACCGCGCTCCGCCCGGCGTTGCCCATCTTGGCGCCGGCGCGGTGGATGGCTTGTTCCAGCGTGTCGCAGGTCAGCACACCGAACACCACCGGCACGCCGGTCAGCACGCCGGCGTCCTTGATGCCCTTGGCGGTCTGCTCGACGACATGGTCGTAGTGGTCGGTCTCGCCTCGGATCACACAGCCCAGGCAGATGACCGCAGCGTAGTCGCCGGACTCGGCGAGCTTCTTGGCGGCCACGGGGAGCTCGAAGCTGCCGGGGACATGGGCGACCGTGACGTGGTCGTCCTCGCCGCCGAGTTGCTGCCAGGTGTCCAGGCAGGCGTCCAGCAGTTGGCGGGTGATGAACTCATTGAACCGGCCGACGGCGATGGCGATCCGGTGATCGCCGGGCGTCAGCTTGCCGGTGACGTGGTGTGGCATGGCAGGGGTTGTCCGAGAAGGCTCGGGGGGTTGGGTCGCGCGGGCTCAGTTGATCCGGTCGAACACCGGGCCGAGCTCGATCTGGCCGACGAGCACGAGTTCCCCGGCGTTGCCGCGGAGTTCCTGGGTGTAGACGAGCAGGTTGCCGCTGGAGTTGTTGAGGATGAAGAGGGATTCTTCGTCCTCGGCGGTCAGCGCGGTCATCAGGGTGAAGCCTTGCTGGGTGATGACTTCCGAGGCCTGCGCTTCGTTGGGCTGGTGGTTGAGCGTGAGCAGGCCTGCGAGGACGAAGGCCGAAGCGGTCAGGGCGTAGCAGGCGAGTTGGATGCGGTTCATACTGCTGTTCCGTTCAGGAGTGGGGGGCGGTTCGAGGGGCACGAAGCGCGGCTTAGCCGCCGGAGGCAATGTCTTCAGCGACGTTGCGGGTGCTCAAGGGCTCGAACTGGTTGCTGTTGGAGTTGAAGAACAGGGACACCATCTTGCCGGAGTTGGCGTCGAGGATGTAGATCACCGCCTGGTCGGTGCGTCCGGTCGCCAGGCCGGGGATCATCGTGAAGCTGTACCGTCCGCCGAGGCCTTGGGCGTGGGCGGGCTGGGGGGTGCCGAGGGTCGTGGTGGCCAGCGCCACCAAGAGCACCGCGTTGACGAGGATCAGAAGCGCAAGGTTACGAGAGGAAGCAAACATGGGCACAACTCCGTGATCAAAGCAGGAGGGGGAAGGCTAGTCCTGGTGGCCGCGCTTACCGGACTTGAAGCTGCCGATGCCCACGAGGATCGCAAAGAGCATGGCGGCGACAATCGGGTACCACTCGCGGACCTGCTCGGGGGCATCGCCGGCGCTTTGCGCCAAAGCGGGCAGGCAGGCGGTGGAGGACATCAGCGCGGCAGCAAAAAGAATCGTCAAACGTTGCATGCCCGAATCATACGGGGGCCGGCGCAGGGGGGCAATGGGCGAGCGGCAGCGGGTTCGTTAGCATGCGGCAATGCAATGGTGGCTTTGGGTTTTGGCAGGGTACGTATCGGGCTCGATCCCCTATGCGCTTTTGCTGGGCAAAGCCCAAGGCATCGACATCCGCGAGCACGGCAGCGGCAACGTCGGGGCCACGAACCTCGGCCGCATCCTTGGGAAAAAGTACGGGCTGACCTGCTTCGGGCTGGACGTCCTCAAGGGCCTGCTGCCTGTGCTGCTGGCGGGGCTGCTGGGGGCCGGCGTCTCGGACGCCAACGCCGGGGAAGCGGGGCGGTGGATGGCCGTGGCGGCGGCGGCGGTGCTTGGGCACGTCTTCCCGGTCTGGCTGAAGTTCAAAGGCGGCAAGGGCGTGGCCACGGGGTTGGGCGTCTTGCTGGGGTTCTGGCCGGTGCTCACCGTCTCGGGGCTGGGGGTGTTTGTGATCTGGCTCTTGGTACTCCGCTGGTCGACCTACGTCGGGTTGGCCAGTTCGGTGGCGGCGGGCGCGCTGCCGATCTTGACCGCAGCCTGTGGCCTGGCGTTCGGGGTCGACCCCGGCGCGCTGGGTGTGCTCGTGGGAGTCACCGCAGTGCTCGGCCTGCTCGTCATCGTCCGACACCGCGGCAACCTCAAGCGCGTCTGGCGGGGCGAAGAAGCCCGCACCGGCTGGCTAATGAGCCCGGCCCAACGCCAGAAATACAGCAGCGAAATCTAATGCACACCACGATCCGGACAACAAAAAACCCTGCGCCGGAACGCAGGGTTTGTCGGATTCAAATTGTGTGACTCAATCGTGGACTGAGTACGCCGAGCCTTAGTAGCTCAGCATCGCTGGCAGTTCCTTGGCCTGGTCGATCCAGCCCTGGACGACCGACTCGCTTGGCAGCGCCCGCACGAGGTTTTTGCCTTCGTTCACCTCGGCCATCTTCGCGGTCAGGTTGTCGGCACGCCGGCCCTTGAGTTCCTTCACGGTGTCCACGCCCGCGGCCTCCAGCAGTTCGGAGTACTCCTCGCCGACGCCTTTGATCCGCATCAGGTCCGCCATGTTCGCAAACTTCAGGACTTCCGATTCGCCCAGGCCCGATGCTTCGGCCACGGCTTTGCGGCCGGCGGGGTCCTTGGCCTTCTCCAACAGTGCGTCGGTTGTAGCGATGCCGGCCTTGCTCAGCGCTTCTTTCTTTGCCGGGCCGATACCTTCGATTTCATCGATCTTGTAAGCCATCAAGAGGTCTCCATGCATGAATGATGAGAAAGGAAAATGGAGTTAGAGTCTAGGGGTTTTCTCTATGTCAATGCAATGCGTTTGTGCAAGAAAGGCTGGCGATGTCTGAGCGTGCCTTCCAGAAACACAAGAAAACAATCGCCACGGTGGCGGCGGTCATCCTCGCCATCGCCGGGTACCTCGGCTACGAGGTCGGGCCTTTCGAGCAGATGCTTAAGGGAGACGATGTGACCAAGGAACCCGTGGAGCCCGTGGCCGAGTCGGCATCATCGACGCCTGAGCCCTCAACGCCACAAGCCGCCAGCACGCCGTACCACCGGCAGGGGCAGGCGGCCTTGCCTGATGGCGGCATCGGTGTGCTCTACGAGGGGCGTTACGTCGAGTGCATGGTCGAGGCTCAGGGTGTGATCCAGCGCATCCTGCCGGACGACAACGACGGATCGAGGCACCAGCGTTGGATCGTAGAGCTGGCGACCGGCGCGACCGTGCTGCTGGTGCACAACATCGACTTGGCGCCGCGCGTGCCGGTGGAGGAGGGGGACCGCATTGCGTTTGCGGGCGAGTACGAATGGAACGACCGGGGCGGGGTGGTGCACTGGACGCACCACAACCCCGACGGCATGCGTGTGAAGTTCGATGTGGTCTGGGATGACGGCGCCGCCCGCCCTCGGCGTGTCAGCAACCCGCCCTGGGAGCCGCACCCCGGCGGCTGGATCGAACACCGAGGCCAGCGCTACGAGTAACGCTGCACTGACCAAGCCGATGAAAAAACGCCCGACGCTGAGTGAGGTCAGCGTCGGGCGCGGTGTGCCTACCGGACACGAGGTCCGGCAAGTTGAGGGGTAGATGTAATCAGCTCGCCGAGTTGTCTTCGCGGGCCGGGGCGATGGCTTCGTTGATCGCGTCCAGCGCCGCCCGGCGGGAGTCCTTCACGCGTTCGCGCTGTTCTTCGCAATACGCCTGAACGTCTGCCGCCAGGTCTTCGGCTTCCAGCCGGTTCAGCATCCGCGTGCATTGCCGGCAGAAGCGGTTGATCACGACCAGCTTCCCTTGGGACTGATGCCGCACACGCTTCTTGGCTTTCCACCCCGAGACGACGGCCCGGCGGGGGTGCTCGTTGGCTAGGTGGGTTTCGATCCGGTCAACCGCATCGGTCGACAACGTTTCGTTGCGTTCCACTGCGCGGTCGGCCACATCCAGAACACGGTCTTCACATTCCGCAGCGACACGCTCGGGGTCTGGTGCCGTGTCGCCTTGGGCCTGTGCCGGGGAGGCCATCAAGCCAAGCGTACACGCCGCGGCCAACGCCAGACTCAGCCAGGGGGTTCGGGTCAAAGTCATCAGAAAACTCCTTGAAGTCGTTTGAAATCGTTGCACGAGAGGGGAGGGTTCCATGCGATGTGCACATCACAACCGCAGAACGCAGCCGCGCCGGTCGTATTGCAACCATGTGAAAGAAAATCAGCCCCTGGAACCAAATCCTTCGATCGCCAGCCCCGGGAACCGGTGGCGTGCCGCGCAGGTGTACCCCAGGACCTCCGCATCGCTGAGCGGCGTCAGCGCCTCATCCCCCGCTTGCGCCGGATCGCGGGCAAGCGTGTACAGCTGCACCGCATGAATCTTGCAGCCCCGATCCAGGAGCTGCTCCAAGCGGTCCAGGTACTGCACAAACATCGCGTCACTCGGCGGCTGGTCATCCGTGCGGAGCAGCATCGTCTGAATCACGATCGGGCGGCGCGAACCCAGCGACACGATGTTGTCGATCAGCTTGTCGTACGCGAAGCTCGCGCGGTTGATCTGTTGGTAATGCGTGGCGTCGCCGGCATCCAGCTTCACCCAGAGCACGCCACACGCCGTCGGCAGCTCCGCCAACGCCGTCTGGATCCGCGGCACGTGGAGCGTGGTCCCGTTGGTCAACACCACGACACTGCACGACAAGCCATGCGCTTCGCGCATCTTGAGCACCGCTTGTAAAGCCTCGGGAAAGTACGGGCAGGCGGTCGGCTCGCCGTCTCCAGAAAAAGCCAGGTCACGAATCGAGCGCAGGACCTCGGGTGTTTTGTCGAAGGGGGGCGTCTCCCAGATCGCTTCGGATACCGCGGCTTCAATCAAGGCGCTCAGTTCCTCGGTGAGCTGGGTGATATTCACCGGAGACGAAGACCCCGGCCTGGCGTCACGGTTCACCATGCAATAACTGCAATCAAAATTGCATCGGCCATGTGGTGAGAGATTGATCCCAAGCGAAAGCCCCCGAGAGCGTCGGCTGACCACCGGGTAAACATAGCGGGCGTCTTGCCAACGCCGGGGATGATTTTGGAACAACGTCGCGACAGCATTGTCGTGAGGGTTGGTCATGAGCGACATCATACTGCAAGCAGAATAAAACGGATATAGATATCCAATTAATTTGGAGAAACCTTTCAGCCGAGTTAGACTTGGAGCAAGCCCACTGTGGGCGACGTGTGTTTGGTTTCTCTTTGACATTTCCGCGCACGCCCGGCGACGGGCCCGCACCGAGAAGAGGCGACCGCCTGGACTCCACTGTGGGCACAGGACCGTCGTGGACCCGCCCCTGACGTGTGGCGTTTCTTCTCTGCTTCCTCTTCTCGGAAGGAGTGTTTCCCATGGCCGTTTGCACCTGCACTTACGAAACGCGGGACGTCCGCAATCTCGCGCTGGTCGGCCACGCCGGCGCCGGCAAGACCAGCCTGACCGAGGCCATCCTCGCCAAACTAGGCGTCCTCGGTCAGCCTGGACGGGTCGATAACGGCGACACCCTCTCAGACTTCACGCGCGAAGAAATCGAACATCAGCACTCGCTGTACGCCACCGTCCTCCAGGGCGAGCACACGGTCGATGGCCGCACCGTCCACCTCAACCTCATCGACACCCCCGGTACGCCCGACTTCCTCGGGCAGGCCCTGATGGTCCTCCCGGCGGTCGAGACCGTCGCGGTTGTCATCAACGCCGCCGCCGGTATCGAGCCCATGGCCCGGCGGATGATGAAGGTCGCTGAGGAACGCCAGCTCCCGCGCATGATCGTCGTCAATCGCATCGACCGCGCGGAAGACGCCGGCCGGGACGTGGCGTCCATCATCGACGAGCTCCAGGCCGAGTTCGGCGCGACCTGTCTGCCGATCAACCTGCCTGCCGAGAACGCCACCAAGGTGCTCGACTGTTTCTTCCACACCGATGGTGCCTCGGACCTCGGCCCGGTCGCAGACTTCCACACAGCCATTCTCGACCAGGTCGTCGAAGTCGATGAGGATTTGATGGAGACCTACCTGGGTGAAGGCCAGGTCAGCCCCGAAGCCCTGCATACCGCCTTTGAAAAAGCGCTTCGCGAAGGGCATCTGGTCCCCGTGTGTTTCACTGCTGCTGCCCCCAACGGGCAGAGCGATGGGCAACCGGTGGGGATCGCTGAGCTGGTCGATGTGATAGACCGGCTGCTGCCCAATCCGTTGGAAGGCAACCCGCGCCCGTTCGTCCGTGGGGCCGACGCCCAGGACAGCTTCCACGCCTCGGCCGACCCGGACGATCACGTGCTGGCCCACGCCTTTCACGTCACGATCGATCCCTTCGTCGGTAAGCTCACCGCCTTGCGGGTCCACCAAGGCACCATCACCCCGGCGACGCAGCTTTTCGTCGGCGACCCCAAGCTCGGCGAAAGCAAGAAGGCGTTCAAGGTCGGCCACCTCTACAAGCTGCAGGGCAAGCAGCACGTTGAAGTCAACAAAGCGGTCCCCGGCGACCTCGTCGCGATCGCCAAGGTTGATGCGGTTCACTTTGATTGTGTGCTGCACGATTCGCATGACGAAGACCTGCTGCACCTCAAGCCCTTGCCGTTCCCTGAGCCGCTGTTCGGGTTGGCGATCTCCACGCCCAAACGCGGCGATGAACAGAAGCTCGCCGATGCGTTGAGCAAGCTCTGTGAAGAAGACCCGACGCTCCGCGTCACCCACCACGAGCGGACCCACGAGACCGTGCTGCATGGCCTGGGCGAGCTGCACCTGCGTGTGATGCTCGAACGGATCAAGGACCAGTACCACGTGTTCGTGGAGACGCACGAGCCCAAGGTCGCCTACCGCGAGACGATCCGGGGCAAGGCCGAGGCCAAGTACCGCCACAAGAAACAGACCGGCGGGGCGGGGCAGTTCGGCGAGGTCTCGCTGCGCATGGAGCCTCTGGAACGCGGTAGCGGCTTCGAGTTTTCCGACGACACCTTCGGCGGCTCGATCCCCAAGCAGTTCCTGCCCGCAATCGAGAAGGGCGTTCGTGAAGCCATGCAGGAGGGCATCCTCGCGGGCTGCCCGGTGCACGACCTCAAGGTTTCGGTATTCGACGGCAAGCACCACCCCGTCGACAGCAAAGAGGTCGCTTTCATCGAGGCGGGCAAGCGGGCGTTCATGGAAGCGTTCCAGCAGGCCAAGCCGGTTCTGCTGGAGCCGATGGTCGAGGTATCCGTGACCGTGCCGCCCGAGAGCATGGGCGGCGCGACCGGCGACCTGACGAGCAAGCGGGCCCGCGTGATGTCCACGGACATGCTGCCCAGCGGGTTTGCGGTGATCACCGCGGTTGCGCCGTTGGCGGAGATGGGCCGGTACGCCGCCGAGTTGAAGAGCGCCACCTCCGGTCGGGGGTCGTTCACGATTCACCCGATCGGATACGAACCCGTGCCGGGGGACGTGCAGCAGCGTGTGATCGCGGCTACACAATCCACGGCCTGACGCGTCCAACACCGGGATGCGAGGAGGCTGCGGGTGAGAGGACCCCGGGCATTCGCCCGGGGTTTTTAGTGCGCGACCCGAGTCGGCCGCATTACCGTTCGCAACGCCGCCCGCCTGGTCTTGCGCACCTGCTTCATCAGTTGCCGGCGTTCGCGTTCAATCGCTGGCTGCACCCGTGGATCAAAGTCCAGCATCTGTTCCAGCACCGCCAGGTCCTGCAGCAGCCCCAGGGTATCCCCAAGCTCGCGCAGCCGAGCACGCTGGGCTTTCAACGGCTTGGGGTCGTACGCCTCCAGCAGCCGGCTGTGGTACCACAGGTCTTTCACACGCTTGCGGAACGTGTGCATCGCCTCGCTGTCATGCTGGCCGTCCTCAAACGCATCCTCTGCCGCAACACGGGCCCGCCTCGCGGACTTGCGATACGCCTTGCCGAGCTGGGCATGCGTGAGGGGGATCGTCAACGCCTGCACATCCTCAGCAGCCGCCAGCAAACGGTCCGGCAGGTCCGACGGGATCGAGGCCGACGCCAACTGAGCGTCCAGCCGATCGATCAGCTGCACTTGCTCGGGCGCCAAACGACGAAGCGTCTTGCTGGCGACCTGCGCGTCCCGCGTCGGCGACAGCGCCCGGGCGATCTCGCGCAAGCGCTGATTCAGCCCGGCATACTCCATGCCCAACGACGGCCGAACCAGCCGCAACAACGCCCGGGTCTTCTTCAATGCTTTTCGGGCTTGGTGTACCGCTTCTTCTTGTTCATCCGGCGGCGTCGTCAGGGTCAAGGCGCACTGCACCTGATCCCGGGATGACAACAGTTGCTCATGGGCCGTCCGACGTACTTCCGGCTCGGGCGCCGAAGCGGGGTCCAAGCGATAGGCCATAACCGCCTCATGGTAATCACTCGCAAGCCGTTTTAACACTATTGCGCCCAAGTCTTACACTGATGCCATGGTCAAGACCGACACCTCCTTCGCCCACCGCCACGCCGGCAAGCCCGAGCAGCCCACCGACGCGATGCTCCGCCGCGATATCCGCATGCTCGGCTTCGAGCTCGGCAAGGTTCTCCGGGAGCACGGCTCGCCGGAGCTGTACAACCTCGTCGAGCGGGTACGCCAACTGGCCAAGGCCCGCCGGGCGGGATCAGACGAGGCCGACGACACGCTCCGTAACGTACTCAGCGAGTGCTCATTGGATGACCTCACGGAGCTGGCCCGGGCGTTGACCTGCTTCTTTGACCTGGCCAACCTCGCGGAAGACCGCCACCGCATCCGGGTCCTGCGTTACCGCAGCCACACCCAGCACCCCAACCCCCGCCGGGAGTCGCCTGGTGCCGCGTTGGTCAGTCTGTCCGAGCGTGGGCTGTCCGCGGAACAAGCCCAGGCGCTGCTGGATCGGCTCAACATCGAGCTGGTCTTCACCGCTCACCCCACCGAGGCCAAACGCCGCACCGTCCGGAACACGCTCAAACGGTTACGTGACGACATCATCACCCTCGACCGCCAGGACCTGTTGCCCAGCGAACGCGAAACGCTTTTGGCGACCATCCGAAGCGACCTGGACTGTCTTTGGGAAACCGATACGCTCCGCCCGAACCCGCCCTCGGTCATGGAAGAAGTGCGCCGGTCTTTGTTTGTCTTCGAGCCCCTGTGGGACGCGGTCCCCTGGCTCTACGGCGGCCTGCGTTCGGCGCTCTCCAAGGTCTGGCCCGACCACGCATTCGACTTGGGGCCGGTCCTCCGCTTTGGGACCTGGATCGGCGGCGACCGGGATGGCAACCCGTTCGTCACACCCATCGTCACCGCCCAGACGCTGAACACACTCCGCCAGGCCGCGATCCGACGTCACATTGACGAGGGCCGCAACCTCTTCCGTGTGCTGTCGATCAGCGATGAGCGCCACCCGGTGTCGGCCGAGTTGAATGCTGCGCTGGAAACCGCAGGCGAACGCTACCCCGAGCTCGACAAGCTGCTGGCTCGCCTGCACCCCCGGGAGAAGTACCGCCGTTGGCTGAACGTTATCGAGTACCGCCTGCTGGAGACCGCGGGCGCGGATGCGATGAATCAAGCGCCCGAGGCCGCCTACCAGCGCAGCGACGAACTCGTCCACGACCTCAAGCTGATCGCCGAGTCGCTGAGGGCCAACGACCACGCCGAGTTGGCCAACGGCCCGGTCCAGAAATGGATCGACCGGGCGATGGTGTTCGGCTTCCACTTCGCCTGCCTGGACATCCGTGAGGATGCCCAACGCCTCGGCGACGCGGTCGATGAACTGGCTCGGCATATGGGGCTGTGCACCGACTACGCCTCGCTAGACGAGGCTGGCAAACAGGCGTTCCTCACGGCACCGCTGCCCGACCACCCGCCGCGGCCGAACCCCGCGGGCGTCTCTGAAACCGCCAGCCAGACGCTGGCGTTGTTCGAGCTGCTGCACAAGGCCACGCAGGCCTACGCGCCCGAAGCCCTGGGCTGCCAGATCGCCAGCATGACCAAGAAGCCCTCGGATGTGCTGACATTCGGCTGGCTGTCTTCGCTGGCGTCGCGTTTGGCCAACGACGGCCACGCCGGCAGTCAGCTGCCGATCGTGCCGCTGTTTGAAACCATCGACGACCTCGCCAACGCCGGCCGCACGCTCGACGGGCTGCTCAGCCAGCCGACCTACCGCGCCCATGTGGCCGCGACCGGCGACAAGCAGATATGCATGGTTGGCTACTCGGATTCCACCAAGGACGGCGGCGTGCTCGCGGCGAACTGGCGTCTGCACACCGCTGAGCGCGAGATGGCGCAGGTCGCCCAGAAGCACGGCGTAAAACTCATGTGCTTCCACGGCCGGGGCGGTGCGCTGGGCCGAGGGGGCGGGCCCGCGGCGCGCGGCATCCTGTCGCTGCCCGCTGAGTCCGTTGACGGCCGGATCCGCATTACTGAACAGGGCGAGGTCCTCGCCGAGCGCTACGACGACCCGGAGATCGCCTACCGGCACCTCGAGCAGGTGGCCTGGGCGACCATCAACATCACTGGGGGCGTGATCGTCGGCGAAGACGACACTACGCCGGTGGAGTGGCGCGAGGCCATGGAAACCGCCGCCGGGGCCGCGAAGGACCGCTACCGCACGCTCCGCAATGATGAGGCGTTTATCCAGTACTTCCGCGAGGCCACGCCGATCTCCGTCATTGAGACGATGGCCATCGGCTCGCGCCCGTCCCGCCGACGGACGATGAAATCTTTGGACGACCTCCGCGCGATCCCGTACACGTTCGCGTGGAACCAGTCGCGTCATGGGATCACCGCGTTTTTCGGCATCGGAGCTGGCCTGGAAGCCGCCAATCAGCAACTCGGCGGCGACTGGCAGGTGTTGCGTGACATGTACGCGCGCTGGCCGTTCTTCCGTGCGGTGATCGACAACACCGAACTGGCGCTGGCGAAAGTCGACATGCCGATCGCCCACGCGTACGCCGATCTGTGCGAAGACGCCGCGGCGGGGCACCGGCTGTGGGCGATGGTCCGGGCCGAGTTCGAC
This sequence comes from Phycisphaeraceae bacterium, assembly GCA_965230305.1. Classification (GTDB taxonomy): domain Bacteria; phylum Planctomycetota; class Phycisphaerae; order Phycisphaerales; family Phycisphaeraceae. The sequence continues at coordinate 3,002,715 of OZ245998.1, forward strand.
GCCAGCCGGGCGGCGGTGTTGGCGGTGACGCAGCAGGACGAGCTGATGTCCGAGTCCCAATGGCTGCAGCGTTCGATCAAAGTGCGGAACCCGTATGTGGACGCGTTGAGCTTCGTGCAGGTCGAACTGCTCAAGCAGCTTCGCGCTGCCGGCGAGTCGCCCGAGCCAGCGCTGGTCAACGCCCTGAAGCTCACCGTCCAAGGCGTGGCGGCGGGCCTCCGAACGACCGGGTAAACGCCGCAGGCGGGGGGGTGGCGATCCGTTTAGAATGCGGGTTGATCCAAACCCCGAACACGGAGCGAAGACATGCGTTCATGGATGAAGATGCTGGCGGCGGCAAGCCTGGCGGTGGTGGCGATGGCCCAGGTCGGCTGCGGCACGACCAGCCTGTACGTGAACATCCCCGAGCAGGCCGGCGACATTGCTCGCAACGACCCCAACCTTGAAGCCGTCCGCCAGGCCGAGGCCGTCGCGGTCGCCGAGTCGCTCCGGCAAGACCCGGTCGAGGGCAACGTCATGCTCAAGCTGCCCCAGGGCAGCGACCAGCTCAGCTACATCGATGTCGCCCACCGCACCGGCGGGCTGGTGGTGACGCCCTACGACGGGGTGGAAGCCACCGTCGAGTTGGAAGTCACCGGCGTTCGGCTGCGGGGCACCAGCGGTGCCGTCGACATTGTGCGTCCCGGCCGAGGCGGCACGCCGTTGCTCATCACCGTTCGGCTGAAGTCCACGCCGCTGGACGGCTGGTACGCCGAATCCCTGCGCCGCCACGGCGCGCCCGTCAGCGATCAGACTGTGTACTACCCGCTGCAGCAAGGCGAACAAGAGGAGAACTGAGCCGTGTCCTTGTCCACGCTTTCGATTGATGAATCGCTGGATGCTTACCTGTTGTCCCAGACGGTCGAAGAGCCGGCGTTGCTTGCCGAACTGCGTGAGCAGACGCTTAAGGTCACGCCGAACCCCGAGATGCAGATCGGCCCGCACCAGGGGCGGCTGTTAGTCTGGCTCGCGCGGCTGATCGGCGCGAAGCGTGTCCTGGAGATCGGCACGTTCACCGGGTACAGCTCGCTTTGCTTCGCCGAGGCGGTGCCCGACGCCCCTGATGGCGCGGTGGTCTGCTGCGATATCAGCGAAGAGTTTACCGCCATCGCCCGCACGTTCTGGGACAAGGCCGGCGTCGCCGACAAAATCACGCTTCATCTGGGGCCGGCGTCAGACTCGTTGGCGGCCATGATCGACGAGGGGCTGGCGGGCTCATTCGACCTGGCGTTCATCGACGCAGACAAGCTCGGCTACGACGCGTACTTCGAAGCCTGCCTGCAGTTGATCCGGCCCGGCGGCGTCATCCTCTTGGACAACATGCTTTGGAGCGGCCAAATCGTGGACGCCAGTAGCGATGATCCGGACACGCAAGCGCTCCGAGCATTGAATGAAAAGCTGTTTGCCGACCCGCGCGTCGAAGCCTTCATGTTCACCGTGGGCGACGGCATCGTCGCGCTGCGCGTGAAATAAATTGCAGTGACGTCAGCGCGCGATCAAGCGTCAGTGGGCTTGTTCGCCGCCGACTCGATCAACGCTGCGATCTCGGGGTCGTCTTCGAGATTCAAATCTTCAACCGCATCAAACGTGCCTTGAATCTCGATGTCTTCATCCGCGACCGGTTCCGCGGCCGGCTGGACTTCATCCGGTTCCGGCGTTTCGGCGACGAGCTCTTCTTCGGCTGGCGCGTCGGGCTCAGATTCAGTCTGTGTCACAACGTCGTCCGCAGCCGCCTCGACCGTCTCGTCCAAGGGTTGCGCTTCGTCCGACGTTTCGGCGGCGGGTTCCGGGGCCTCGACGGGGTTGTCCGCTTCCGATTCGTCGGCCTCATCGGTTGCCGTTAAGGACGCATCGTTCGCCACGGATTCTGTGGTCTCTTGGATCGCAGACACTTCCTGCTCAGCGGCATTGATTGCCGCCAGCGCGGCGTCCAGGTCGCTGTCATCCAGGTCTTGTTCGACTTCCGCCAGGACCGCACTCATCTCCTCGTCCATCACGACCGCGGCCGAGTCGCTTGCCATCAAACTCGGCGCGGGAACAGGCGTCGGCGCGGGTGTGGGAGCCGGTGGTGGCGGCGTGGCTACGACCGGGCTCTGCGTGGCGGGCTTGGGCGGGATCGCCGCCGGCGCAGCCAGGGCGGCGCTGGCATCGAGGTTCACGATCGACGCCACGTCGGTATCGGATGCCGCCAGGCGTTGCACTGCTTGGGCCATCTGACCCTGCAGGCTATGAATCTCGGTCCGGGTGGCTTCGATGGACTCCGTCAGGCTGCTGAGTTGACGCATCTGCTCCTGCAGCGTCGCTTTCAGCTCGATTTCCTTGTGCAGGAACGGCTGAATGGCCGCGTCGATCCGCTGTCCGACGGTCTGCTGGGAGTTGCTTTGGCCCATGGGTCTCATCATCCTCATCCCGAGCACTACCCGGGTGTAAGGAAGATCGGCCCGTCGGACACCCGACTTGACCTGATTCCAGACATGCTTTGCGTCCCAAAGACCCTGAAGGCATCACACCGGGGCCGGTTCGGCCACCGCCTGGGGCTCTGTCGTGGCAGCCCATCGCCGAATCGTCTGTCGGCGGGCGTCCCACCCCGACCCGGTCCGCTCGGACAGGAAAGCAGCGTACAACCCGTCCAGCAATTCCGATAACCGCGCCAGCGTGTTCAGCCGAAGCTCCACCAGCTCTCGGGGATGGTCCGGCGTCTCCTCGGGCTCCGGCAGCTTGGCGGCGCTCACCACCAGCTTGTCGGCCTGCAGGGTGAGCTCGAACGCCTCTTCGCCGTCGGACAGGATCAAGCTCACCTTGCGGGGCCACTTGCCGTGCGACAACGCTTCGCGCGCCTCGGGCAGCCGGTGCGGGCCGGTGCCCGGCTCGGTGGTGAGCGTCTGCTTGCCGCGCAGGTCCCAGGCGCAGTCCATCTGCAACGACTTCTCCAGCGCGAGGAACACGCTGCCGTGCTCCGTGCGGATGCTGCCGGACGTCGTCGTGTCTAGCGTGTACCAAAGCCAGAGCAGCCATTCGTTGCCGATGAAGTCTTTCAGGTCGACTGACTTGGCGACCCAGGGCACCGGCGGGCGCGTGGCCAGGTCGCCGTCGTCCAGTTCCTGCGGGGCGGGGGTCAAGGCCGAAGGCAGGATGTCTTCGTAGTCGCGGTCCCGGCCGGTGGCCTTGAGGTGTTCCCCCGCCCGCACGCCCGCCGACAGGTACACAAGGTCACACTCAAACGCGAGCTTGAACAGGCGCGTCAACTGCTCGAGCACCTTGTTGGTCGGCGCGGCGCAGTACAGCGTGCGGGTCTGGAGGTCCCAGAGCAGCGAGATCGTTTTGCTCTTGCGGAACTTGCCCGCCGCCAGGTCTTCATGCAGCAGGCGGTCCGCTTCATCGGCCGCGTCACGCTTCTGGGCCCGGGTCGCAAACCCCGACGGGTTGTCCGCCGCCGCGGCCTGCTCGTGGATCTGCCGGTACGCTCGCTTGAGCTCCGCCGGGGGCTGGTGGGTGTCCAGCCGCAGGGCAAACAACAGCCGGGGCCCGAAGACGTTTTTGTTGTGATCAAACGACGTGTCCAGCAGGTGCTCGCCGGTCGTGAAGCCCGACTCGACTTCGTCCGGTGCGCCGATCGGCGTCTCCCGGAACGCGTGCTCGGACAGCGCATCCAGCAGGTCTTGGGTCGGGGCGGGCGGCGCGTCGCCAACGACACGGAAACGGCAAAAAGCGACTCGGCCGGAGCGGAAAGGCATAGCGTCTCGGGGATGGGGAAAAAGGGGCGGGGTCAGGAACGAGGAACGCGACAGTTTAACCGCTGCACGCCTCGTGATTCGGCAGGCATTCCACCACAATCCGGGCCAGCCCAATGGCCACAAACGCCGCGATCGCCCCGTAGGCCTGGTGCTGCACGTACCCGATCCACCCAAACCCGTAGGACGCCACCGACGCGACGACCCACACCGCCCGCAGCCGCTTTGGGCAGGGCCGCTGCCGACGGATCGGCGGGATGACACAAAGCAGCACATACCCCGGCAGGGCGGTGCCGTACAGCAACAGGATCGACCGGTACACGGTCTCGCCCGCCACGTTCGGCGACAACGCCGCCACACCCAGCCCCGCGCCGATCGCCAACGCGGCGAACGCCCGCAGCGGTACGGCCTTGGTCTGACCAAACCGCAGGTGCTCCCGCAGGTGGATCGCCAGCGTGAACGCGATCTGGATGAACAACTGGGCGAACAGCAGATTCGCCAGCGGGCCCAACGAGCGCGTCTGCGCCTGCTCGGTGTTGGCGATCAACGGCTCGGGGGCTGCCCCCAGGACATGGTCAAAGCTCAAATAAGGCAAGATCGCCCGGCTGTACGCTGCGGTGAACACGATCATCGTGCAGAACACGACGACAAAACCCAATGCAAACGCGGTGCGCCCGCCCGACGGGGTCGTTGATTGCCGGGCCCGGTGGAACGTGAGGTCCATGTACGGGCACAGCGCGAACCCGAACAGCGAGGCTGGCAGGAACAGCCAGAGGTCAAGCTCGGTCAACGCTGGTGGCCCGCTGGGCAAGGCCAGCTCGGCCCGCGCGGTCGCTGCCGACAAAGCGATGACGCCCAGCGAGATGGCGGTGGTCAAACCCGCCGCGAGCCAGGCGCCTTTACGCAGACGGGCGTCGAGCATGAACAACGCCGCGGCCACCGGCGGCAGCATCAGCACGAACCACTCGCCAAACACGCGCAGCCCCAGCCAGAGCACGACGAACACATGGAACGCCATCGTGACTTCGCTGAACAGCCGGAGCGCCGGCCGATGCTGTTCGGTCATGCGTTGGCTGGCTTGCGCATCCTTGAGCGTGAACCCCATCGCCGCGGCCCCCAGCACGTTGGGCACCGCGAACGCGACAAAGCCCCAGACGCCATAGTCCCGGAGCACGTAGGCCGGGTAAACCATGCCGATGATCCACGTCCAGCTTGAGCCCAGGTACAGGGCCCACGCGTACGGCGCAATCGTCTCCAGATTGTCGCGTTGGGGGGGGGGCGGGTTCAAGCCTCAGCTCTTCTTGCCATAGACCTCGTTCGGGTCAAACAGCTTCTTGTCCTCAGCCATTTCCATGTCGTTGCCGACGGTCCCCAGCGGCACCCGCCGAAAGAAACAGCTTCGGTAGCCTGTGTGGCAGCTCGCCGCGCCCTGGGTATCGACCTTCATCCAGACGGCGTCCTGGTCACAGTCCACGCGCAGGTCCTGCACCTTCTGCATATGCCCGGACGACTCGCCCTTCTTCCAGAGCTTCTGCCGGGACCGTGAGTAGTAGTGTGCTAGCCCGGTCTCGATCGTGAGCCGCAGCGCTTCCTCGTTCATCCAAGCCAGCATCAGCACGTCGCCGGTATGGACATCCGTTGCGATCGCGGGCACCAGCCCGTCGTCGTTAAATCGAGGCGCCAGAATCGGGCCCTCTTCCAAATCCGCTTTGTCGTTTATCGTTGGGAAATTCATACGGGCAGTTTAACGGCTTCACCGGCCAAAGCGTTTTAAATACTCAGTCGCTTCTGCCTGCCCCATGTACCGCTCGAGTTGCCGGCGGGGTGCGGCGGGCATGTCCGTGAACGCCAGGGCGTCCAGGCAGTAGTTGAAGTCCGGGTCGACGTTAAACCCGATGACTTTCGTGCCCCAGGTCCGCAGGTACTGCCGGATCAGAATCGGGAAACCCTTGCGGTCCGGCTCGATATCCGTCACCAACTGCGACATCTCCGGCGTGTCCAGCACACGGTCCGCTAGCTCCGCCACCCCGGCCCGGTTGTACTTCCGCATCGGGAACCGGAAACGCGGCTCGACCTCACGCGACAGCGGGTGCCGGTGCTCGGCCCGGCTCAGGTAACGCACCATCATCGCCTTGGACAGCTTGCAGTAGCTGTTGGAGATCGACATCGGCCCGATCAGGTACCGACGCCCGGTCCGGTACGTGTGGATGTTGATCCCCTTCCACAGATTCAGCAGCGGCGAGAACGACCGTTGATACCGCTGGGCGACAAAGCTGCGCCCGACTTCGATCCCCGTGGTCGCCACCTCGTCCAGGAATAGGTCGCTGAGCTGGAACAGCGTGCACAGGTACAACCCGTCACGCCCGTGCTTGGCCAACTGTTCATCGATATGGCCCATCCGGTAGGAGCCCGCGATCGCGCGGTCCCGGGTGTGCCAGAGGATCAGGTGCAGGTAGTCTTCGTCGAACCGGTCCAGGTCCATCGCTTTGCCCGAGCCTTCGCCGACCGCCCGGAAGGTGATCTCGCGCAGCCGCCCGATCTCCGGCAATGCGTGGGGCAACGCAGATGCCGGCGCGATGTACACGGCGTAGTCGCCGGACTCCAGCAGCTTGGTTTCAGCGGGCAACGCCTTCAGGTCGGCCTCGACCTTTGCCGCGGGGATCGGGTCGATGATCGTTTCGATCGGCTGGGCTTTGTGCTTACGCCAGCGCCGGGTCGACAGGTTCTCGCGGGACCGTTGACGCGGCGTCAGCCGACGCCGTTGCCCCAGCAGCTCCGAACGCTTGCGCAGGTAGGCGATCGCGTCATCGTCGTTGTCGAACGCCGCCAGTCGATCGCTGGGGACCGCGGTGCCGATCCGGAAACGCACCAGCTTGTCCTGCTTGTTCATCATCTCCCGGGGCAGCAGCAGCGTCCGCAGCCGCGGGTGCAGCAGCCCCGCGAGGTGGAACAGCGCCGAGTTAGACCCCTTGATATGCACGGGCACGACCTGGGCCCCGGCCTTCTTCGCCAACGCCGCGATATGGGCCGACCACTGCGGGTCCTGCACCTTCCCCTTGCTGCTCCACCGCAGGCTCGAGACCTCGCCGGCAGGGAACACCCCCAGCGTGCCGCCGCCCTTGAGCCACTTCAGCGATTCCTTGATGCCCTTGAGGTTCTCCCGCTTGGCCTGCTCGCTGCCGAACGGGTTGACGAAGATCGACATCGGCCGCATCTCGGGGATCAGCCCCAGCATGTGGTTGGCCATCAGCTTCACGTCCGGCCGAACACGCTGGATCACCGACGCCAGCATCAGCCCCTCGATCCCGCCGAACGGGTGGTTGCTCACCACGATCACCGGCCCACGCTCGGGGATCCGCTCCAAATCCCCCGGCGACACCGTCAGGTCCACACCCAACTGCTCGACCGCAAACCGGGCAAAGTCATACGCCTTGGGGTCCACTTCCTGCCGGGCCGCGACCGCGTCGTAGGCCTGGCTGAGCTGCTTCAGCCGCAGTGCCCGCTCCAGCGCAGGGCGGGCCAGCGCACCGACGGGTTTCATCGGCAAGGGCAGGCGTTCACTGACGGGCCGGAGATTGAACAGGGGGGCAGGCCGTGAAGCTCGCATGGCGGCTCCAGGTGGGGTCGGAAGTTAAGTGCGGATTATATCGGGTGCTCAGCGTTCAGGAGAACACTGTGAACAAAGGATTAATTCCCCGAGCCGACGAGGCAGGCGTCATCGTCGCCGATCGGGTCGAACAAGTGGTCGGCCTGGAAGGCGTGCCCGGCGTACTCCGTGTCTGGCAGGTGTTCTGCTGCCGGGATCGCGTGGTCCAGGTCAATCCCCACCTTCGCGGCCTCGGCGCGCGCTTGGGCCGGCGACACCGGGACCCCTCCGTCCTCCGCGATCACGGCCTGGCCCTGCGGCGAGTAGATCAAACGGACGTACTCCCGAACCACCGGGGCCAGTTCCCCCTCCGGCGGGAGATCGACCACGGTGTACACCGCTTGGACCAGCGGGTAGCTGCCGTCCCAGACCGTTTCCGGAGACGGAAGCACGGCCGGGTCGTCCGGGGTCCGGCGGACGGGGACGAACTTCACCTCATCGAACCTTGGGTCCTCCATGCCATTGAGGTTCACAAACACGAGCCCCAGTGCGGCGGGGTCCTCGGCGACGTGCTCACGTGAGAAGGCCTCGCCTCGCCGGGTGAAGCGCACATTCTGCTTGAGCGGTGCGCTGGAGAAGTTGACCCGAAGATAATGGAACAGTGTTCTCATCATGTACCTGCCCTGGTGCCCCGCCCAGACCGCGGTGACGCGCTCGGCCCACTCGCCTTCGAGGCCTAGTTGCCCCCACGTCATTGGCCGATCGCTATCCGGACCGAGCTCTGGTGGGATGATGCACAGTTCCCGCAACTGCTCGGGCGTGATGGATTCGATCGGGTTGCTCGGGTGAACGATGATGCCCAGACAGAAATGGCCGATCAGCAAATCGGTGGGCGCGTAGCCTTGTTCTTCAATAAAGATGTCGTGGACATTGTCACGCTGTCGAGCCAGCATCGCGGTCAAGTCGGCCCAGCCGTGGGCCAGCGCAAACTCGGGCGAAGTGCTGCCTGCTCCGGACAGGTGGATGTCAAGCTCGGGGTGTGCATCGCTGAAAGGCTCGGCGATCAAAGCATGGATATTGATCAGGCTGTCATCGCCGTAGATGTGCAGCCGGCCCTGGATAGTTTCGACTGGCACATAGTCCGGCAGCGGTGCGTCGGGGTCGTGCTCGACCTGGGCCGCCCCCGGCGACGCCGGTGTGAGGCACGCAAAAACCAAGCACACACACGGAAATAGCAGGTGGCAAAGGGGCACGAGGATCCTCCGGAAAGCAGGTTTGGTTTTGCTCGGCACTAAGCCTTGGACGTCTTCCCGCTCGGCTTTGTCGGGGCTTTAACCACGATCTTCGGTTCGGCCTTCTCGGTTTCGTCGGCGTGCTGGTGCTCATGCAGCGTCAAGAGCGAAAGCAGCCAAGCGATCGTGGCCTCGGCGGACTGGTTCTCGTCCAGGCCGTGGGGCAGGAGTTGGTCGTGGCAGCCGCCGGTGGTGGGGTCGTACAGCGACAGGTTCAGGTCGTTGTCACCCAGGAACCAGTTAAAGGTTTTCTGTGCCCGCTTGACGTAGCGTTCGTCGGCGGTGACGCGGTGGGCTTCCAGGCAGGCGTCGATCGTCGCGCTGGCTTCCTTGGGGCGCTGGTTGAAACGGGCTTTGTGCTGCGGGGAACTGCGTGGCAGCCAGCCCTCGCTGCCGATCGGTGCGAAGCGGTCGCCCTGGCCGGTCTGTTGGACCAACAGCCAGTCCAGGCAACGCAGAGCGGTCTGGATCATGTCGTCGTTGAACATCCACCGGCCGGACAGCAGCAGCGCTTGGGGGATCCGGGCCGGCGTGTAGGACACGGTGTCGGTGACCCAGGGCCAATCGTCCGAGGCGTAGTGCTCAAACGCATTCAGCAGGCGGTGGGCCAGGTGCTCACGGACTCGGCGGGCTTGGCTGTCGCCGGAGAACCGCCGGAGGTAGGCGTGGATGCCGATGAGGGCGTACGCCCAGCCGTGCGGGTGGTTGAACTGTTCACAAGCTGGCAGCGCTCGGTGGAACAGGTCGGCAGCAAGGTTCATCGGCCCCTTGCTCTGGCATCGGGCGACGGTTTCGCCCAGCGCCCACAGCGTTCGGCCGTGACAGTCTTCATCGGTGGTGTGCTCCAGCCATTGCCGGTCAAAACCCATCCGCGAGCGGAACGTGCCGGTCTCCGTGTCAAAGGCGTGGTCCAAAAACGCCAGCGATCGGCGCGTCATCGCGTCCAGCTGCGCCTGGTCGGCAAACGGCAGATGGTCCTGCGCGGTCAGCACCGCGATCAGGACCCGCGCGTTGTCGTCCGTCGCGTACCCCGCGTGTCGATCAGGCACCGTTGCGTGGGCCCGGTGGAAGATCCCCGTGTCATCCGACAGCGTGGCCAGGTGATCCAGCTTGATCTCCGGCAACTCATCCCGGGCGATCACAACCTTGTCTTTCACTGCTGAAGGCCGTGGGCTGTGCGCCCGTTCGTCGGCAGCCCGGGCGAACAGGTCCAGGTACTCGCTGGCGACCTGGGGCCAACGCATGCCCCGGGTGAACTGATACGCCCGCTTGCGCATCGCGTGCCGATCCGTTTCGTGGTCCAGCGCGTGGTTGATCGCCTCGGCGAGCGCGTCGTTGTCCTTCATCGGCACTAACGCACCCCGGCCGTCGGCGAGCATTTCTTGGGCGTACCAGTAGGGCGTGGAGATCGTGCACTTGCCAAAGCCCAGCGCGTACGCCAGCGTCCCGGAAGTGATCTGCGCCTCGTTGTGGTACGGGGTCACGTACAAATCGGCGGCCCCGAGAAACTCTTTCAGCTCTTCGCTGGTCGCGTACTTGTTCACGAACCGCACGTTGTCCGACAGCCCCAACGCTTCGACCCGGCGTTGCAGGCCCAGCCGATACTCCTCGCCGGCGTGGGCGATCACGCCCGGGTGCGTCGCGCCCAGCACGATGTACATCACGTCCGGGTGCTTCTTCACGACCGCCGGCAGCGCCTCGATCATGTTCTCGATGCCCTTGCTCGGCCCGATCAGCCCGAACGTCAGGATCACCCGTCGGCCTTCGACGTCGAACTGGTCCTTGTAGAAGTTGGGGTCCACAAACGGAACATCCGGGATGCCGTGGTGGATGAGCTGGACCTTGTTGGGGTCGATGCCGTAGATGTCCCGTAGGAAGTCCCGCGCGCGGTGGGCCATGACGACTAGGCGGTCCGAGTGCTCCGCCAGCTGGAGGGTGACGCGGCGTTGGTCGTCGTCGGGGTCTTTGAGGACGGTGTGCAGCGTGGTGATCACGGGCATGCGAAGCCGGCGGATCAGGTCGATGATGTACGCGCCCGCCGGCCCGCCGAACAAGCCGAACTCGTGCTGGAGCGAGACGACGTCGATCTTTGACATGTTCAGGAAGTCCGCCGCAAGCCGGTACTCGCCCGGGCGGGGCTGATTGATTTCAAAGGCAACCCGGGCGGGGTAGCGGTAGCCCTCGGGGCGATCGTTCAGGGCGACGATGCAGGGCTTGACCCCGGCGGCCCGGTGGTGGATCGCGGTCGCCAGGTCGTCCGTGAAGGTCGCGATACCGCAGCGTCGGGGCACGTAGCTTCCGATCAGGGCGACCTGATGAATATCGTCCCAGGCGGGGTTTCCCAAGGACAGGGTGCTATTGCGCGGGTTTGAGTCCCGGTCCGATTCCCAATCGTGATCCATGGGCGGCGCTCCGTGCCGAGTGGCGAAATGCAAGCAGACACGCGGAGCCCGGCAATCCATTTGGGGCGTTGCCGCGTGGGATGTGCCTATCCTACGCCCCCTCCGGGGCAGTCCACAACCCCCAAGATGGTACTGAAAGACCGAAGGTCTCCGTGAAAACCGGGTCAACCCGTACCCGGGATTGGCCGATTCATCCCTCAGACGGTAAAAACGCACCCACGGGCACCCAATGCCCGGCGCACCAACGACCCACCCCCACCGATCAGCAGGGCAGTCATGAAAGGCATCATTCTCGCCGGCGGACACGGCACTCGGCTGTACCCCTCGACCCGCGCGGTCAGCAAGCAGCTCCTGCCGGTCTACAACAAGCCGATGGTCTATTACCCGCTGAGCACCCTCATGCTCGCGGGCATCCGGGAGGTCCTGGTCATCTCGACCCCGACCCACCTCCCGCTGTTCCAAGACCTGTTCGGCGACGGCTCGCAGTGGGGCATGTCCTTCGAGTACGTCGTGCAGGACGAGCCCAACGGCCTGGCCCAGGCGTTCCTGCTCAAGCCCGATTTCCACGCCGACGAGCCCGTCTGCCTGACGCTGGGCGACAACATCTTCTACGGCTCGGGCTTCCGCAATACGCTGCTGGAAGCAAGCCAAGTCACCGACGGCGCGGTGGTCTTCGGCTACCCCGTCAAAGACCCCGAACGCTACGGCGTGGTTGAGTTCGACGAGCAGGGCAACGTCCTGTCCTTGGAAGAAAAACCCGACCACCCCAAGAGCCATTTCGCCGTCCCCGGCCTGTACTTCTACGACCACCGTGTCACCGAGCTCGCCTCCCAACTCGAGCCCTCGGCACGGGGGGAGCTGGAGATCACCGACCTCAACAAGGTCTACATGAACCAGGGCAAGCTCAAGGTTCAGCTCTGGTCCCGGGGCATGGCCTGGCTCGATGCCGGCACGCACGAGTCGCTGCTCGAAGCACAGACGTTTGTCCACGCCATCGAAGAACGGCAGGGCGTCATGATCTGCTGCCCCGAAGAGATTGCCTACCGCCAGGGCTGGATCGATGACGCCCAACTCAAGTCGCTCGGCGACGTGATGAGCAAGAACTCCTACGGCCAGTACCTTCTGAGCCTGTTGGATGAACCCAAAGGACTGCCCTGGCTGTAAGCCGCGAGACGCACATGGACGTGACACCCCTGACCATCCCCGACGTGAAGCTGATCACGCCCAAGAAGTTCGGCGACCACCGCGGCTTCTTCAGTGAGACCTACAGCAAGCCCAAGTACGAAGCCGCCGGCATCAACGACGACTTCGTGCAGGACAATCATTCGCTTTCGGCTGAGGTCGGCGTGCTACGGGGTCTGCACTTCCAGAAGCCGCCGCACGCCCAGGCCAAGCTCGTAAGGGTGACGCGTGGGCGGGTGCTCGATGTCGCGGTCGATATCCGCAAGGGTTCGCCCAGCTACGGTCAGCACGTTGCCGTGGAACTCAGTGCCGACAACTGGCAGCAGCTTTACGTGCCCGTCGGCTTCCTGCATGGCTTCGTCGTGCTCGATCCGAACACCGAGTTTCTCTACAAGGTCAGTGACGTCTACGCGCCGGACTGCGATGCCGGCGTCCGTTGGGACGACCCGGACCTGGGCATCGATTGGGGCCTGGACGCCGCCGACGCCAAGCTGAGCGAGAAAGACGCCGCGTTGCCGAGTTTCGCCGACTTCGACTCGCCGTTCACCTACGAAGGCTAACCCACTCCGGAAGGCACACGATGCACGCACTGGTGCTCGCCCCCAACGGCATGCTCGGCAGGGCGGTCTGCGAAGAACTCCAAGCCCGAGGCCTGTCGCATGACACCGCCGACCGCACGCGTGTCGATCTGAACGACCCCGCTTCGATCGCCGCGATTCCAAGCGGGTACACGCACCTGATCAACTGTGCCGCCTATACCGCCGTGGACAAGGCCGAGGAAGAAGAAGCCTTCGCCACGCGCATCAACGGGCACGCCGTCGCCGACCTGGCCGAGCGCTGCCACGCCATCGACGCCACGCTGGTCCACTTCGGCACCGACTACGTGTTCAACGGCCAGGCGACCCAGCCCTACGCCATCGAGACGCCGCGTGACCCCGTGAACGCCTACGGCCGCTCGAAAGCCGTCGGCGAAGAAGCGTTGGAATCATCCCATGCGCGCCACCTGTACCTGCGGACCAGTTGGCTCTACGCGCCGTGGGGCAACAACTTTGTCCTGACGATGAAGCGTCTGACCGCCGAGAAGGACACCCTCAAGGTCGTCGCCGACCAGAAGGGCCGACCCACAAGCTGCCAACACCTCGCCCGGGTCACGCTCGACCTGCTCCAGCGCGACGCCTGTGGTTTCCTGCACGCCACCGACGCCGGGGAATGCACCTGGCACAGCTTCACCCAGGAAATCGCCCGCCAGCTCGGCCACGACTGCGAGGTCCAGCCCTGCACCACCGCCGACTTCCCGCGCCCTGCACCCCGCCCGGCGTACTCCGTCCTCGATCTGGCCGATACGGAAGCTATCCTCGGGCCATTGGCTGATTGGCAACAGAACCTCGCTCAAGTGCTCAATACTCAACCCTCTACGAACTGATTCACCATGAAGATTCTCCTCACCGGCGGCAGCGGATTCATCGGCAGCAACTTCGTCCGATACATCCTCGAAGCCACCTCCGACGAAATCGTCAACCTCGACGTCCTCACCTACTCGGGCAACCCCGAGAACCTCAGCGATGTCGAGAACGATCCTCGCTACACCTTCGTCAAGGGCGACATCGGCGACATGGAGCTCGCCCAGAAGCTGATCGCCGATTGTGACGCCGTGGTGCATATGGCCGCCGAGTCCCACGTCGACCGCTCGATCCTCGACGGCCGACCGTTCGTCGTCACCAACGTGCTGGGCACGCAGACCCTGCTGGATGCCTTCCGACGTGACCCCAACCACACGGACAAACGCTTCATCCATGTCTCCACTGACGAGGTCTACGGCGACCTGCCGCTGGACCAACCCGAAGTCAAGTTCCTTGAGACCACCCCCTACGCCCCCAGCAGCCCGTACTCCTCCAGCAAGGCCGGCAGCGACATGATCGCCCGCGCCTACCAGCACACCTACGGCCTGGACGTCTGCATCACCAACTGCTCGAACAACTTCGGCCCGTACCAATTCCCCGAAAAAGTCATCCCGCTGTTCGTCACCAACCTGATCGAAGGCAAGAAGGTCCCGCTCTACGGCGACGGCAAGAACGTCCGCGACTGGTTGCACGTGCTGGACCACTGCGAAGCGGTCTACACCGTCCTGCAGAAGGGCAAGACCGGCGAGACCTACAACATCGGCGGCAACAACGAACGCTCCAACCTCGAGCTCACCCACGCGATCCTCGACCTGATGGGCAAGGACGCGTCCAGCATCGAGTACGTCACCGACCGGGCCGGCCACGACCGCCGTTACGCCATCGACGCCACCAAGATCAAGACCGAACTCGGCTGGGAGCCGACGCGCTCGGCCTGGCCTAAGGCGCTGGAAGACACCGTCCGCTGGTACACCGACAACCGTCAATGGTGGGAACGCGTCAAGAGCGGAGCCTACCGCGACTACTACGATCAGCAATACGCCGGGCGATGATTTTTCAAACACTTGTTTGACGTGCTGGGCTTGTCGGGCTATCTTATTTCAAACGTTTGTTTGAATTTGTGGTTTGAGCCCGACCCTGCAACCCCGGAGCACGTTATGCCCGCCGCCACCGCGCCCACTCAGCCCGTCAAGATCAAGAATGCCGACCGCCGTACTCTGCGTTTCGAGCAGCTCGAAGACATCCGCAACGAAGCCCAGCGCCTGGTCCAGCCCGGCACCAACCAGTCCGGCAACTGGACCGCTCCCCAGGCCATCGAGCACATCGCCCGCACCATCGACTGGTCGGTCAACGGTTTTCCGTTCTCCCTGCCTCTACACTTCAGGCTACTGGGTCGGCTCATCCGCAACAGCTCGCTGAAGAAGACCCTGCCTTCGGGGTTCAAAGGTCCCGCTCATGTCCGTGCTCTGGCTGAGGCCGACGCCTCGATCACCGCAGAGCAAGCTCTGACCAACCTCGACCAAGCTCTTGCTCAGGCCCAGCGTCCCGGCTCAATGAAGCACGCCAGCCCGGCCATCGGCGAGTTGACGCACGACGAGTGGATCGCGCTGCACTGCCGGCATGCCGAGCTTCACTTTTCCTTCTTCCATCCCCAGGCCTGATGCTGAATGACCCCACGCCCCGCGCCCGCTGACGCCTCGACCCGAAAAGACACCAAGACCGCGCTGCTGGATGCAGCGCTGCAGGTCTTTGCGGAGTTGGGCTACGCCAAAGCCACCATCCGGGACATCGCCGATGCCGCCGGCGCCAACGTCGCGGCGGTGAACTACCACTTCGGCGACAAGCTCAGCCTGTACCACGCGGTCCACGAGCACGCCCGCGCGACTTCCAACCTCGCCAACCCGTTTGTCCAGCAGGACACCGGCCGGGACTTCCACGCAAACGCCGACCCCCAAGAACGCCTGTTCCTGTTTATCCGCACGATGCTGGACCACATCTACGCCGACGGCGAGCCCTCCCGCCTGGCACGACTGATGCTTCATGAGATGGTCCAGCCGACCCAGGCGCTGGACCGCACCGTCGAGGTTTCTGCCCGCCGCGTGTGGAACGGGCTTCAGCAGATCACCCGCGACCTCGCCGCGCCCGGCACCCCGCCGCGCGAGGTCTTTGCCGTCTCACGCTCGGTCATCCTGATGATCCACGGCCTGCACCTCACCCAGCCCTTCTGGGACCGACTGGACCCCGGGCACGCCGGCCGGAAGAAACGAGACCTCGACCGCCTTGCGTCGGAGTTCCACCGGTTTACACTGCGGGCACTCGGCCGGGAGACGTGATGGTGCGACTTACATCCCAATCGTATGAAGCCGCCCGCGACTGGCTGGGCCGCCACGGCCGACCACTCGAGCAGGCGATGTTGGCGCACACCTTTGATGGGGCGGGCCATGATGCTGTGTATGACGCGCTGGGGGCGTACCAGAACGCCGACGGCGGGTTCGGGCGCCGCCTGGAAGCGGACCACACCGACGACCGATCGACCGTGCTGAACACCACGCTGGCGCTGGAGATCCACCGTCGACTGGGCACGCCCGACGACCACCCGCAGATCGTCAAAGCGGTGGGCTACCTGCTGGACCAGTACGACGCGGACCGGCGGGTCTGGCCGATCCGTTGGCCGGGTGAACCGGGTGCCGACGGGCCGCCCTGGTTCAAGGCCGAGAGTCCGGAGGCGCTGGCCGCTGCGTTCGGCGGGTATAAGCTGAACCCGACGGCCGAAGTGATCGGGTACCTGCACGACTATGCTGCACACGTGCCCGCCGGGTTCTTGCGGGAGATCACACAATCAGCGGTCGCGAATACCCTGGCCGGGGACTCCGACTTGGAACACCACGGGCTGATGTGCGCCGCCCGGCTGTGCACTCTTGGGAGCGCGGGGTGCCAGGATCGCCTGAGCAGCGCGTTTGCAGATGCGGTGGAAACCGCATGAGCAAGTGGGATGGTTACGTGCTCCGGCCGACGCAGATTGTACGCCCGATCACCCGCTGGCGGGGTGTCGGCAGGCTTGCTGGACGCCGACCTGGAGTACGAGACCCAACGGCAGGCCGAAGCGTGGCATCCATTCTGGAGCTGGGGCGAGGATTCGCCCGCGTTGAGGCCGAGTTGGCGGCGACCAGACCTGACCCGACGCTGCGGCTGCTCGCGGCATTCGGCCGGATCGAAGGCCGGGGCGGGGCGTCTTAGCGTTATCCTGCTCGCATGCAAAACCGACTCCGTCGAGGGTACGACCCCGGAAGACGCTTGCGTTGGGGGGTTTGGTGTGCCTTGGCGCTGCTGGTAATCCTCGGCCTGTCGAGCAAGATGTATTGGGACCGCCGGATGCGCGTCGAGCAACAGGCGTACGACGCGGCGGTGAGACAGAAGGCAGAAGCCTACGAGGCTTTTCGTTCAGACCCCGACGGCTGGCCACTGATCGCCAGCCTGGAGAATCAGGCGGAGATCGAAGCAGCGTTGGGCGACCCTTTGGTCCAGCAGGGTCTCAATTGGGTCTGGACGCACCCGATCGCGGAGATGCAGTGCGAGTTCACGTTTGCTGCCAATGGCCTATTGACCGCCTACGGGTACAACTGGAACAGCGCGCCCCTCAAGCACAAGATGCCCGAACCCTTGCCGATCGAACGGGCCATCTGGGCATGCCGCTCGGATCATCGGCACCACACTCGGCACAGGCATCTTCCTCCCCTGGCCGGTCTTGGTCATGGCTGGCTTCCTCGGAGGCCGCTGGATTTGGCCGCGGTACAAGCGAGGCTTAACACAAGCCGGCCTGGTTCTCGTAGTCGGGTTCACGCTAATTCACCTCATGCGACCGGCCTACCCGTTGAGCTTCCGCAGCGTTGTCAGCAACGATCCGTTGTTCTGGTGTGTGTTGGCGTTGGGGCTTGGCGGGGCGTTCTTGGTCCGCGACCTGAAAACCTACTGCCCCGACCCGACCCGATGCGAAGCCTGCGGCTACGACGTGGCCAAACTTGATGGCCCTGCCTGCACGGAATGCGGCCACCTGATCGCGCCCTGGCAGTTACAGGCGTTGAAGCGCACCACCAGCCAAGCGGACTAGCGCTGCACCGGCACAAACTCAGCGATGTCCAGCCCAAACCCGGACAGGGCGGTCGGGTGCATCGGGTGGTTGGTGATCAGCTTCAGGTGGCGGATCCCAAGGTCACGCAGGATCTGCGAGCCGATGCCGTAGTCCGCCAGGTTTTTGCTCGGCTGAATCCCCGGCGTCGTGTGATTCGCGTGCAAGGGCGGCGGGTCGTCGTTGGGCTGGTCCGAGGTCGGCGTGTGCAGCCGTTTGAGCAGGCCCTGTCCCATGCGGTCATGCCGGAGGTACACCACCGCGCCGCGTCCCGCCTTTTGGATCATCTGCATCGCGGCTTTGAGCGTGCCGCCCGAGGGCTGGCTGAGGTCGCCCAGCACATCCCCCAAGAGGTTCTGGCTGTGCATCCGCACCAGCACCGGCTCGTCGGTGTCGTCGTGGGGCTGCCCTTGGGCGTTGCGCTCGGCCAGGTCGCCGCAGACCAGCGCGATATGCGGGAACGGGTCCACCGAGGAGCGGTAGGCCACGAGCGTCCAGTCGCCGGCCTCGTTCGTGAACGGGGCGGTCTCGATCCGCTCAACCAGCGTGTCGCGGGACATGCGGTGCTCGATCACATCGGCGACCGTGCACATCTTCATGCCGTGCTTCTCACAAAGCATCGAGAGCTCAGGGCGGCGCGCCATCGTGCCGTCGTCATTCATGACCTCGATGATCACCGCCGCCGGCGACAGCCCCGCCATCTTGCACAAGTCCACGGACCCTTCGGTCTGCCCCGCGCGGACCAGCGTCCCGCCGTCCCGCGCCCGCAGCGGCTGAGTGTGCCCCGGCCGGGCAAAGTCGTTGGGGACCGCCTGGGGGTTCGCCAGCCGGCGGATCGTCACCGCACGGTCCTGGGCCGAGACCCCGGTCGTCAGGCCGAACTGCTCATCCGCATCGACCGTGACCGTGTACGCCGTCGAGCGTTGCGACGTGTTCCGGCGGGTCAACGGCGGCAGGTCCAGCGTGTCGCAGATGCTCCCGTCCAACGCGACGCACATCATCCCCGAAGCGACCTTGAGCATGAACGTCATCGCCTCGGGCGTGGCGTGCTCAGCAGCCATCACGAGGTCGCCCTCGTTCTCGCGGTCTTCATCATCTGCCAACACAATGATCTTGCCGGCACGCAGGTCATCCAGAATGTCGGGGATCGGGTGCATGTCAGGATGATACATGGACAACAGCACCCCGGAAGCGGGTCCGGGGTGCTGAAGAGAGCCATGTGGATGGAGCTTGACCTACGTCTAGAACCAAGCCTTGTCGCCATCGACGTACGTTTGGACAAACTCTTCGTCGGACTTCGTGAGATAGATGATGCCCTCGATGATCCCCAGCCAGCCGCCAATGCCACAGGTGACGAAGGTGATAACGATGCGGATGATGCCTCCCATCACGTCACCCAAGTAAAACCGGTGAACACCAAACGCGCCCAACACAATGCCCAAGATGCCTGCGACAAGTTTTTTTTCTGAACCGGGAATGGCGGAGTCAGCCATGAGAAAAGCCCCTATGCGAAGAATGAAGGTCTAAGTCGTCGAGCCGGTCAGCACAGTGTGCTACATGAACCCGCTCGCAAGAACTAACAGAAGCCTTAAAGCTATGGGATTCGTCGAAAGATTGCCAGTCTTTTAAGACGATGAGCATTCAGAAGGCGTGAGTCGTACAGTTGTTGCGTCGAGCGCCGGATACGCCTCGGCCACTTTCCGGACGTCCTCGACCGTTACCGCTTCGAGTTGGGCGGCGTATTCGGCCAGCGTGATGTATTCGCGGTGGTACAGCCAGTGCTCGCCCAGCCGATGCATCAACCCAGAGGGGCGTTCCGCTGCGAGCGCCAGGCTGGTCGCGAGCTTGGTCCGGGCCCGCATCACTTCGTCCTCGGTCAGGTCTTCATGCAGGTTCGCCAGGACATCGCGTAGCTTGTGTTCGACATCCGCTGCGCGTTCGGGGTCGCAGGACACGTACGCACAAAGCGCCCCGGTGCCGTCCATCGGCTGGTAGGACAGGTCCGCCTCGTCGGCGTGCCCGGGGTCGACCAGCGCCCAGTACAGCCGGGACCCGTCGCTGTCGCCCGCCAGTTCCGCCAGCACCCGCGCGGCATGCCGCTGCTCGCTCTGCGCGGAAGGCCCGGGCCACATCAGCGCGACATACTGCCGGTGTGCATTGGGGTCTTCGATCGTTTGCTCCGAAGCGAACGCCGACGGCCGGGCGGTATCGCGCGTGGCCTGCGTCAGAGGCCAGTCGGCGGTGAGCTGTTTCAGTTGCGCGTGCAACGCCTCGGCATCCACACGCCCCGCAGCGGCGACGGTGATCGTGTCCCGGCCGTACCGTTGCCGGTAGTAGCCCCGCATCTGGTCGGCGGTCATGTCACCCACCGTCTGCGGCGTCCCCAGCACCCGGTAGCCCAAGGCGTGCGTGCCGAAGTGGGCCTCTTGAAGCCGATCGAACAGGCGCCAGTCAGGCCGGTCGTCGTACATGGCGATCTCTTCGAGGATCACCTGCTTCTCGACCGCAAAGTCCTCGTCGGCCAGCTTCGGCCGAAGCATGTCCGCCAGCAGGTCCGTCGCCGCCTCCAGGTGCTCGGGCAGCACGTGCGCGTGATACACCGTGTGCTCATGGCTGGTGTAGGCGTTGTAGTCTGCGCCCAGCTCGTCGAACTCGCGGTTGATGTCCTCCGCCGACCGGCGAGCGGTGCCCTTGAACATCATGTGTTCCAGAAAGTGCGACACCCCCATCAACTCAGCGGGCTCGTCACGCGTTCCAGCGTTCACGAAGAACCCGATCGCTGCGGTGTGGGCGCTGGGGTCCGACTCCACCAGCAGATTGAGCCCGGGCTCAAGGGTGTACTGGTGGAACGTCGGGGCGGCGGGGGGGGAGGTGGTAGGCATGGCGCAATGATAAAGCCCGGAAGCGCGGGCCTCCGGGCTTGGGATGGTTTGGGGGTTGGGTCAGGTCAGGCCGAGTGTTCGTCCAGCGCGGCCTTGAACTGGTCCTTGGGGGCCATGCCGACGAACTTCTGCACGATCTCACCGCCCTTGAAGAGGAAGACGGTGGGGATCGCGGTGATGCCGAACTTCACCGAGACTTCCCGGTTGGCGTCGGTGTCGACCTTGCCGACCTTGATCTTGCCTTCGTACTCGCCGGCGAGTTCTTCGATGATCGGCGCGAGCATCCGGCAGGGCTGGCACCACTCGGCCCAGAAGTCCACGAGCACGGGAACATCGGACTGAACGACTTCAGCGTCAAAGTTGGCATCCGTAAATTCGATCAGGAGATCGCTGGCCATGGTGGCACTCCTA
The DNA here is from genome assembly GCA_965230305.1 of Phycisphaeraceae bacterium. Lineage (GTDB taxonomy): Bacteria > Planctomycetota > Phycisphaerae > Phycisphaerales > Phycisphaeraceae. Next base: position 3,023,766 of record OZ245998.1, read on the forward strand.
TTTGGCGGCCGGGCTTTACCGGGCCGGTGAATTGTGGGGTCCGGGAATCGGGGGCTTGACGTTTCACCCTCAAGCCGCGGATTCTAGAACCCGTCCATACCCGCTTCAAATGCGGGACGTAGATTTAACCGCCCAGCCGAGCGGGTTATTTCATCGCCCAAACCCTGGGCCCGGCCGGGCCCCAATCAGGTCTGCCCCAGCGTCACCGGGACCGGCTGCGGCCGAGGCGTGTGCGAAGGCTCCAACGCCAAGTTCAGCGGCAGGCGCTTGCCCGTCGGGTCGCGGGGGATACGGTCCTCATCGATGATCCGCTGGATCGCCATGACCCCCTCGATCAGCGTCTCCGGCCGCGGTGGGCAGCCCGGGACGTACACGTCCACCGGCACGAACTGGTCCACACCTTGCACCACCGCGTACGTGTCAAACACGCCGCCCGTGGACGCACACGCCCCCATCGAGATCACCCACTTGGGCTCGGCCATCTGCAGGTACACCCGCTGCAACACCGGCAGCATCTTCACCGCCACCCGGCCCGCGACGATCATCAGGTCGCTCTGCCGTGGGCTGAACCGCATGACTTCGGCACCAAAACGCGCCAGGTCGTACCGGCTGGACGCCGTCGCCATCAGTTCGATGCCGCAGCAGGCCGTCGCAAAAGGCATCGGCCAGACGGAGCTGCGACGCGACCAGTTGATCACCTTCTGCAGCTGCGTGGTTGCAAAGCCATCGACGGGGAGTGCGGTTTCAATGCCCATAGTCGTTCCTTAACGGGATCGGTTCACTTCTATAGTAGCCGCATTGTCCGGGGGTGTCTGGGGCCTAAAGATTCCCCATCGGCCGAGCAATCGGCCCGCTACTCCGCTTCCTCGGGCATCAGCACGTTCGTGCGGGCCTTGGGCGCAATCGGCAGCGTCAGGCTGAACGTCGCGCCCTGCCCCAGTTGCGACTCCAGCTCGATCGTCCCTTGCAGCATCTCCGCCAGCTCGCGCGAGATCGTCAGCCCCAGCCCCGTCCCGCCGTGGGCCCGCGTGACCGATGGGTCCAGTTGATTGAACTTCTCAAACACCCGCGGGTGGTCCTCCTCCGCGATCCCCGGCCCCGTGTCCGTCACGCTGAAACGGATCGCCTCGGGCTCTTCGAGCTTGCCCGCCACCTGCACAACCGCCAGCGTCACCGCGCCGCGGTCGGGCGTGAACTTCACCGCATTGCTCAGAAAATTGAACAGGATCTGCTGCAGCTTCCCCGCGTCCGTCTGCAGCATCGGCAAGCTCGGCTCGACCCGCAGCCGCAGCGCAATCCCGCGCTGCGTCGCCTCGGGCCGCATCAGATTCAGCAACCCCTCCGCGGTATCCGCCGGCGACACGCTGCCGATCTGCACCGACGCCCGCCCGGCTTCGATCTTCGCCAGGTCGAGCAAGTCATTGATCAGGTCCAGCAGCCGACGCGAACTGGTGATGATGTTGCCCAGGTACCGCTGCCGCTTCTCGTCGGGCGGGACGTTCTCCCCGCCGGGGTCCTGCAGCATCTCCGCAAACCCAATGATCGAGTTCAACGGCGTCCGCAGCTCATGCGACACGTTGGCCAGGAAGTCCCCCTTGATCCGGTTGGCTTCGTACAACGCCACGTTCGACTCGGCCAGCTCGCCCAGCTTCAGGTCCAGCGACATGTTTGCCGAGCGAAGCTCGTCCTGATTCAACTTCAGGTTCTCGAGCATCTGGTTGAACATCTCCGACAACTGCTCAAACTCGTCGCCGGTGTTGATGTCCGAGCGGATGTTCAGGTCGCCCTCGGAAACCTTGCGGGCGTACCGCCGAAGCGTCCGCACCGGGGACAGCACGATCCGGGTCGTGATAAACCAGAACACCGCGATCGCCAGGAGCCCCGCCACGAGCCCCGCCGCGACGATGTAGATCCGGTTGACGACCCGCTCGCGGGCAAACGCCTCGTTGTCCAGGTCCACGACCATCAGGCCCGTCAGCTTGGCCGGCTCCTGCTCGTCCTGACGCAGCGCCCGGGCGTACCGGAACACGTGCCGATCCTCTGCGTTCCGCCCGGCGATCGTGTGCTCGCGTTGCCGGGGGTCTCCCTTGAATAAGCCCACCGCCGTCCGCACAAATACGCTGTCCTCTGCCAGCTGCTCGGCTTCATCCAATGCGTACACCCGAAGCGTCGCGCCCTGGCTGCGGAAACCCTCGCCCGCGCCGTGGTCATCATCGCTCAGCCAGACGTTCGCCAGGTCCCGGGCCCGGGTCAAAGGGACTTCTTCGACCAACGCCTGCATCCGCGCCCCGACGACCCCCAACGCCGCGATCAGGATCAACAATACCGCCGCGCCGAACAGGATCTGGCACTTGGCCGCCAACGAGATGCGCATGGAACTGCTCACAGGCCCACAAGTGTAAGCCGCCTCGGCTTCGTCGGCCTAGAGCCCCGACTGGATCAGCCGGACCGCTTCGTCCAGGTCCTTGTCGCCCCGGCCGGACAGGTTGACCACCATGACTTCATCCGGGCTCATCGTCGCCGCGATCCGCATCGCATGGGCCATCGCATGCGAGGACTCCAGCGCAGGCAGAATCCCTTCCAGCCGGGCCAGCTGCTTGAAGGCCTGCATCGCGTCGCCGTCCGTGCAGGCACCGTACTGCACCCGGCCCGCATCATGCCAGCACGCGTGCTCGGGCCCGACGCCCGGGTAGTCCAGCCCCGCCGAGATCGAGTGCACCGTCGCGGTCTGGCCGTCACCATCCTGCAGGACGTACGACAGCGAGCCGTGCAGCACACCGGGCTGCCCGAAGGACAAGGGGGCCGCGTGGTCGCCGAGCTGTTGGCTTCGTCCCCCGGCCTCGACACCCGTGAGCTTGACGTCTTTGTCTTCGATGAACGGGTAGAAAATCCCCGCCGCGTTGCTGCCCCCGCCGACGCAGGCCACGACATGGTCCGGCAGGCGGCCGATCTGCTCCAGGCACTGCGCCCGGCACTCCCGGCCGATCACCGCCTGGAAATCCCGCACGATCATCGGGAAAGGGTGCGGGCCCACGACGCTGCCGATGATGTAGTGCGTGTGCTCGCTCGACTCCATCCAGTCGCGCATCGCGGCGTTCGTGGCATCCTTCAGCGTGCAGGACCCCGACTCCACCGGCACGACCGTCGCGCCCATCAGCTCCATCCGCGTCACGTTGGGCCGCTGGCGACGCATGTCTTCGGTGCCCATGAACACAAAGCACTCCAGCCCCAGGTGAGCGCAGGCGGTGGCGGTAGCGACGCCGTGCTGCCCGGCTCCCGTCTCCGCGATCACACGCGACTTGCCCATGCGCTGAGTCAGCAAGCCCTGCCCCAGCGAGTTGTTGATTTTGTGGGCACCGGTGTGCGCGAGGTCTTCGCGCTTCAGCCATATCTGTGCGCCCCCGGCGGCTTCGCTCAGCCGCTTGGCGTGGTACAGCGGTGTGCTCCGGCCGACGTAGTGCTTCAGCAGCGCGTCGAGTTCCGCTTGGAAGGCCGGGTCGGCCTTGGCCTGCTCGTAGGCTTCGTGCAGCTGGCGCACCGCCATGTGCAGCGTTTCGGGGATGTACTCGCCGCCGAACGCGCCGAACATGCCCTGAGCATCGGGCAGCTGCGAAAGCGGGGCGGGCGAAGACGATGTAGGGGTCGCGGTCATTGAGGCATTGTAGGCCAAGCCGCCCACGCGATCGTGGAACAGGGGCGTAGAGGATGGGTCAGGCGATCTGCCCCGACGTGGCCTGCGGGAACGTGACCTGCAGCCACTTGCCCGGCTCGTCGTACGAGATCGCCGCCCCCTCGAGCTTCGGCGGGATCAGCACCGTCGTCCCCGGCCCGGCGGTCACCGCTTCCATCGCCGGGTCCGTCACAAGCCCTTTGCCTTCCAGGCACATGAAGATGACCGGCTGGTCAAACGTCAGCCCGCTCTGGTACCCCGGCTCCACCACGACTTCCTCGATCTGGAAGAACTCACAACGCACCAGTGTCTTCCGCGTCAGGCCCTGGCCTTGCACGACCGTGTGGGGCTCAAACTGTTCGGTTTCCGGCGGATGGAAATCAATGCACGCCATCGCCGGCTCGATGTGCAACTCACGCCCGACCCGACCCCAGTCAAACACCCGGAACGTGGTGTCGCTGGGTGTCTGCACCTCCGCCACCAGGATCCCTTTGCCCAACGCGTGACACGTGCCCGACGGCAGGTAATGGCACTCTCCGGGTTTGACGGGGATCGTCAGCAGCAAAGGCTCGACCGCTTCGATCTCGTTGGCTTCCAGCGCGGTCCGGAACAGGTTCGGCGTCACGCCCTCGTCGATCCCCTTGTAGATCACCGCGCCCGGCTCGCAGTCGACGATGTACCACGCTTCGCTTTTCAGGTACGCATCATCATGGGCCTGGGCGTAGGCCGGGCTGGGATGGACCTGCACAGACAGGTGGGCGTTGGCGTCGAGGTACTTGAGAAGCACGGGGAACCCGCCGTCCGCGCTCAGGGGTAGATCACCCAGCAACGCGGAGCCGTAGGTGTCGATCAACGCGTTCAGCGTCTGGCCCTGCAGCGGCCCGTGGGCCACGGTCGAGCGTTCGGCCCCGCCGCCGCCGCCGGAGACGCTGGTGGTCCCCAGGTCGACCAGTTCCCAGGATTCGCCGATCGCCGCCTCGTCCGGCAGCGTTCGCCCGAGGCTTTCGAGCTTGCGCCCGCCCCAGACTTTCTCTTTGTAGATCGGTGTGAACGTCAACGGATACAGCGGGGGGGTGTTCGACATGCCCGGAGGATATCGCAAGCGGCCCACGCGGACGATTCCGCGACAAAGTCACAACAAGACGCCATCCCGAATTGTGAGAAAACGGTTCGCTTACACGGGGCTTTTACGGAGTTGCTAGCTTCTCCGCACCTTCAGGACCGGAGAAAGCCCCATGAAGATTTCACGTGTTCTCGCGAGCCTCTGCGCCCTAGGGGCTGTGTCCACTGCCACCGCGCAGACCGGCACGTTTGTCGATCGCACGGGCAACGCCGATGTGCGCATCGCCTCGTACAACATCGCTGGGTTTGCGACCAGCAGCCCCAACGACAACCACCTGTTTGAACGCATCTTCAACGGCGTCAACCTCACTTGGGTCGCCAACCCGCTGATGGAGCGTTTGCATAATGCGATCCAGCCGGACGTCTGGATGTTCCAGGAGCTCGTCAGCGCGTCGCCGACCGAGATCGCCAACGAATTCAACCGCTTCGCGCCGCTGCCCAATGGCGAGCTCTGGCAGGCCCACCGCATGGACCAGCAGACGATCGTCAGCCGCTACGCCCTGACGCCGGTCACCGGCCTGGTCTCCGGCACGCCCCGCGACCCCGCGTTGGCTGTGGTCGACCTGCCCAGCAGCGATCAAGACCTCTACTTGGCCAACATCCACTTGGCGGCGTTTTTCTCCGGCGAGCCCGACCGCCGGAGCTCCGCGGACCGCTTGGCCCGCCACCTCATCGACGCCACCACGCCCGGAGGCGACTTCGACCTGCCGGAGAACACCCCCTTCGTCGTCGGCGGGGACTTCAACTCCATCTTCCTCGGCGGCGTGGACCCCGACGGCAACACCCCCGTCAACACCCTGGTCACCGGCGATATCACCGACAACGCCAGCTTCGGCCCCGATGCCCCCTTGGATTGGGACAACACCGACCTCGCTCGCGCCCGGCCGACCCACAACAACACGCCCAACGGTGCCGAGTGGACCTTCGCCAACGGCTCGCAGAGCATCCTGGACCTGATGCTCTACACCGATTCGGTGATGGAGATCGACCAGTCCTTCATCCTCAACACCCGCGACATGACCCCCCAAGAGCTCGCCGCGACGGGCCTGCTGGTGGATGACGTGGTGTTTGAGTTGCCCGAACGCTTTGACCACCTGCCGGTGGTCGTGGACTTCATCGTCATCCCCGAGCCCGGTTCGGCGTTCACGCTGCTGTCGCTGGGCTCGCTGGCCCTGCTGCGTCGGCGTCGCTGAGCCGCCAGCACGTCCAGCCGGTGCGCTATACTGCGGGCATGTTCAACCGACGCAAAACCCGTGCAGTCACCCTCGGCGATGACCGTGTGGGGCGGATCACGATCGGCGGCGACGCCCCCGTCTCCATCCAGACGATGACCGCGGGCTACACGTATGACGTGGACGCCTGCGTGGCGGAGATCAACAAGCTTGCCGCCGCCGGGGCCGACGTGGTCCGCGTTGCGGTGCCTGAGAAGAAGGACACCCAGGCCCTGACGCACATCCTGCCCCAGGTCTCGGTGCCGATCGTTGCCGACGTGCACTTTCACTTCCAGCGTGCGTTGGAAGCGGTCGAGGCCGGCGTCCACAAGATCCGCCTGAACCCGGGCAACATCCAGGACCGTGAACAGGTCCGCGCGGTGATCGCCGCCTGCAAAGAGCGCTCGCTGCCGATCCGCGTCGGCGTGAACGAGGGCTCGATCATCGAGCGCAAAGACAAACAGAAACGCCTCAAAGAGCTCGGCGGGGTCTTCGGCGATTCTCGTCACGGCCACTTCCTGGCGATCATGATCACCAAGCTCGAAGAGTATCTGGACATCTTCGATGCTGAGGACTTCCACGATGTTGTCATCAGCGCCAAGTCCCCGGACCCGACGCTGGTGATCGCCGCCTACACCGAGATCAGCAAGCGGTTTGATCACCCGTTGCACCTGGGCGTGACGCACGCGGGCCCGAGGGAAACCGGCGCGATCCGCTCGGTCGCGCCGCTGGCGCACCTGCTGGCCTCGGGGATCGGCGACACGGTGCGGATCAGTTACGCCAACGACCCCGTGTACGAGGTCGAGGATGCGTTGGAGCTTTTGTACTGCCTGGAGCTGCGCGAGCGGAAGGGGGTGGACCTGATCGCCTGCCCGACCTGTGGGCGAATCCAGGTGGACTTGTTCACGCTGGTGCAGGAAGTCCGCAAGACGCTGGCGGAGCTGACGCTGCCGATCAAGGTGGCGGTGATGGGCTGTGTGGTGAACGGGCCGGGCGAAGCCGAGGGCGCGGATGTGGCGATCTTTGCCGGGAACAAACGGGGGATTATTTACGTGCAGGGCGAGAAGGTCGCCAACGTGCCGGAGGAGGAGATCCTGGATCGCCTGCTGTCCGAGTGCAAAGCCTTTGAAGCCAAGGTCCAGGCCGGGGAAGCGGCGTTAGGGCAGAAGGTCGTGGAGATCGCCCCGCCGGACCCGATCGGCGAGCTGGGCAGCGGGTTTGAAAAGATCGCCCAAGGCAGCGTGGAAAAAGTGCCCACGCCGCTGACGGTGAAAGGGCAGTAATACGCTTGGGTTGTGTTGAAAAGCGTTGAATTCGCTTGATCCGACTCGGCGGTTGCTTTAGCGTGACGGCTGGACTTTGACCCATGCCGAAAGGGGGCATCTGATGAAGGTTATCTTGATCCTGTTTGCGATCGTGTGTGTCATCCTGTTTGGGATTTACCACATGATGAAGGGTTTTAACCCCGCGGAGGAAGGCCAGCAGTTTCGTGAAGCGCTCGTGGAAGGCATGGCCTTCAGCGAGGTCTGGGCGCTGAAGCCCGCCAAGAACTACTCGGAAATACGGGTGGACCCGGACAACCCGTACATCGATAGCACAAGCCCGTCACGGAAGGTAGAGGATCCTGATGAGTTCCAAGCCGGTGTTCGGGACGGCTCGCTCTGCCCGCAAGGGTTTGTCCTGCATTACAACTTCGGGCAGGATGTGGTCTTTGATGTGTACTTCACCGCCGACCGCAAGCTTGATTACATCGACGAGCCCATGACAGCCAGCGATCTGTTTACTCTGCCTTCCTCTGGTGGTTAAGCCCGCGCCCCCGAATGCGGAGCCGCCCGAGGCGGACGTGGTGATCTGCCCGAGCTGCGGCAGGCGTTATGCCTGGCGGGATTCGTTCTACGGCAACGAGCTGCACTGCAAGTGCGGCTGTTCGTTCCGAGCGCAACGCCGGAAGGTCGATCTCGATGCGCCCGACGGCCACGAGCACGACGCCCGCACTTACAAACAGATGATGGGCAGCATCCAGGCGAAGAGCCCGATCCTCGAGGCGCTGGAAAACCGCGAAGACGAGGCCCGCCCGGACCGGCTGAAGGACTGGTACGTGCCCTGGGTCTTGCTCTGCGTGGGCTGGTTCGGTTTTCTCGTGCTCTGCAGCAACCTGATCGACGGCGGGTGGGGTCAGATCGCTGCGATCGTCGCGATCGATACGGCGGCGGGTGTGTTCGTGGTCTGGCCGATTACGATCGTCGGCATCGTGCTGGTGGCCAACTGGTTTGACAAGGCGGTCGGGCAGCTTCTGCCGACGCTTTTGAAGACGGCGGCGATTGCGCTGGGCGGGTCGCTGTTGAGCGATGTTGGGTTCGGCGCGATGCTGATGACCGTGGGGTTTGAGTACTCCACGCCGGTGATCGGTTTTGCGTTTTACATCCCGACTGTCCTGCTGGCGGTGGCGTGGATGTTCGACTTCAGCGTCATGGAAGCCACGATGGTGACGATGCTGATCTATTTACCTAAGATCGGCCTCGCGTTTGCGATGCCGTCGTTGGTGCCGGGCGTGTTTCCGTGACCCGACGGTTTTCGAAACGTATTTCAAGGGAGCCTGAGATGAAGCGTGCGCTGGCATGGGTCTTTGTTTGTTCATTGGGATTGTTGCTTGCGGGCTGTGGTGATGGCTTGCCCGATCCCCAGAGCGTGGAGACCCCGCAGGAAGCGACGGAAGCCATTGTGCTGTACTCCGAGCGGATGCTCGAAGTTATGCAGGGGATTACGGACGTCGAGTCTGCTGAAAAAGCGGCACAAGAGCTTCACGAACTGGCCAACTTGGTGACCGCTTTGGAAGCACGTATGGAAGAGATGCCTGACCCCGGTCCTGAGGCCCTCCAAGCGATAGCTGAGGAGTTTGAAGATCGCTTTCGATATATCCAGTCTCAGCTGAATGAGCAAAGAGACCGACTCCGCGCTAACCCTGAACTTGCGGTGGCGCTACGTGATGCCATGCAGGCCATTGGGCCTTTGGATTCGGAAGTCCGCCGGCGTGAAGAGCTAGAAGACCGCGCGGAGCAAGCGTTTGAGCAGCAACGCGAACAAGCTGAACTCGATCGGCAGCGCGTCCGTCAAGAGCATGAACAACGCATACAGGAGCACCGTGGACAGACTCGGCCGGGCCCAGCTGGCGGGCCGCGGCCAAGGCGGTCACTCGAGGAGTACCGAGCAGAGTATGTTGAGCGCTTCGGGGCCGAGAATGTGGTCACGGTCGAATTTACGGATTCCCAGAATCAATTCAGTCTGAATCAACTAGGGCGGGATTTGCGGGACTTGTCCGGGGCCACGGCTTATGTTTACCAAAACAGGGTGACTTTGCTGGCGCCCATCGAAGACCTACAGGCCTTTGCGGACAGCATCCCGTATGGGCGAGTGACGTCGCTCGACCCCGCCACACGGACTGTTCATTTGAGTGCGGAGTAGTTGGGGTTAAGTGACGCGTGTGGGCTGCGGTACACTCTGTTTATGACGGACGTGATCGATCTAGCATGTTCTGAAGTCTGGGGCGGCAACCGCGCGACCGAAGCGGCACTGGTGTTGCCTGGGCTTCAGGCGTGGGTTGTCGCCAAGCCGTTCCAGGGCGAGGACGCCGGGGGCGACGTGCACTACGTCAGTTCCTGCGGCACCGGCCGGATCACCCGGGTGCTTTTGGCGGATGTGAGCGGGCATGGCGAGGCCGTCGCCGGTTTGGCTGAAGACCTCCGCAAGCTGATGCAGCGTTACCTGAATCACGTGGACCCCAACAAGCTCGCGGCCCGGTTGAACCAGGAACTCCGCAGCAGCTTCGGCAACACCGGCCGATTCGCGACCGCGGTGGTCGTCACTTTCTGGTCCTCTACCGGGGGGATGTCCGTCTGCAACGCCGGCCACCCGCCGCCTTTGATCTACCGCGCCGAGAAGGGCGTCTGGGACACCGTGGACCAGCCGGATACCCAGGCGCGGATCGCCAACCTGCCGTTGGGCGTGCTGGAGGAGTCGGGGTATGTCGGGCGTGAACTGAAACTCGGGCTGAACGACATGCTGCTGAGCTACACGGATTGTCTGATCGAAGCCCAGCGGGCCGACCACCAGCAGCTGGGGGAGGCGGGGTTGTTGGCGGTGTTGAATGCTTTGCCGCCGGAGGTCACCCAGCGGGAGCCTGGGCAGCTGATTCAGGCGGTGCTCGCGGAGATTCAGTTGCGGGGTTACACGTCGAACGATGACCTGACGGCAGTGGTCTTGCGGTGTACCGAGCGGGTCAGCAGCCGGGGGGTGTCCGCGCTGCTGAAGGGGGGCGTCCGGTTTGCCGGGCAGATGGTCCGGGGCGAAGCGCCCTGGCCAACGTTTTTCGGCGACCCTGAGCCGGGGCGTGGGCTCTGAGTGACCGCTAGGATGTCGGCATGTTGCCGGTGTACGAGTTAGCGGGCGCCTCGGGGCGCGAGGGTTACCAAGCGTGTTTGCAACGCCTGAAGAACACCGCGTCGCTGTCCAGCGAACAGGCGGCGACGGTGGCGGAAGTCCTGCACGATGTGAAGACCCAGGGCGACGCAGCGGTCGTCCGGTACATGCAGAAGTGGACCGACCCTAAGTTTGAGGCCGACCGCCTGCGCGTTTCGGCGGCAGACCTGGCGTCGGCCCACGAAAAGGTCGAGCCTGGTCTGCTGGAAGCCATCGACACGGCCATTGCTCAGGTCACCGAGTATCAGCAGCACGTCATGCCACGCGACACCGGCACGGTGACGGTCGGCGGCGCCGAGTTGGGTATGCGTTGGTCTGCGGTCGATTCCGCGGGGATGCTCGTGCCCGGGGGCACCGCGGTGTTGTTCTCGACCCTGATCATGCTCGCGGTCCCGGCGATCGTCGCGGGCGTGGACCCCAAGCAGATCGCGGTGGCGCACCCGCCCCGCACCCGCGTGGGTGACGAGGCGGTGGAAGACATCTCGCCGATTGTGCTGGCGACGGCTCATCGCTTGGGGATCGAGAAGGTCTACCGCATCGGCGGGGCACAGGGCGTCGCGGCGCTGGCCTACGGCACGGAAACCATCGAGCCGATCGACCTGATCGCGGGCCCGGGCAACGTCTTCGTCCAGCTCGCCAAAGCGATGGTCAACGGCCAGTGTGGGACCGACAACGGGTTCTATGGCCCCAGCGAGATCGTGGTCGTCGCCGACGCCTCGGCAGACCCCAGGCGGGTCGCGTCGGACCTGATCGCTCAGGCGGAGCACGACCCGGGCAAGTGTTTTCTGGTTAGTTGGGAGACCGAGGTCATCGAGGCGATCCGGGCAGAGGTTCAGCGTCAGCTACCCGAGCGCGATCGGCAGGCGGCGATTGTCAAAGCCCTGCGGGACGAATCGTGTGCGGTGCTGGTCCACGATGAGGACGAGGCCGCGACCGTAATGAACCAGATCGCCTGCGAGCACATCAACCTGGCGGTGCGGGACACCGAGGGTTGGCTGGATCGCGTCCAGCATGGGGGCGAAGTTTTTGTCGGCGATGCCACACCGGTCGCCGCGGGGGATTACTACGCCGGGCCCTCACACTGTCTGCCGACCGGGACGACCGCTCGGTTTACCAGCGGCGTCAGTGTCTACACCTTCCTGAAGCGGACGGGCACGGTGGCGTATCCGCAAGGCATGCCGGCGCAAGCCATTGCGCACGTGTCGGCCATGGCCCAGGCCGAAGGCCTCGACGGACACGCGGCGTCGGCACGCATTCGGAACGACTGAATCCGCTTTGCTTTTTCGATTTCAACCGCATCTTTCAGGCGCAAACTTCTTAAGGATTGCGTTTGATTTTTAGATTCATTCCTTGCGGGCAAGTTTGGACTCTGTATGTTCTGTGGTCAGGGGGCCTGCAAGACAGGCTGGGCGCGATCGGGCATACGTGTGCCCCGGCGTCGCTCAGTTCGAAAGGTGGATGGGTTCATGTGGAGACGTGGCGCGAAGCAAAATGAGTTCGCTGTGCGCATGCTCAGCCCGAATCGCCGTGTGTTTGAGGGGCTTCAGGATATGGAGCCTCGGCTGCTGTTGACCGGCGACACCGAGGCCCTGCAGACAACAACAACAACCAATCTCAACGAGGCGGCGCTCGCCAGCGATCCGGTGGTCGCGGCGTCTTCGTCTGGCTTTGGCTTTAGCGTTCAGAATTGGCCCAGCCTGGTTCAGGTACACCAGGGTTTCACGCTTTGGTTCGGCGTGCAGAACGCCAGCGAAGACCACTGGATCGAAGTCGGCCTGCTGGACCACGAGACCAAAGAGGAATACACCGACCGCCGCCTGTTGTTCCGCGATGGGCCCTATGTCTTGACCCCCAAGTGGTTCGACGGCCTGAAGGGCGGGCGCTACAACATCGAGATTCAGGCGTGGGGCTCCCAAGAAGGCCTGATCCAATCCGAACGCTTCTACCTGTATGTCGGCGGCGACTTCAGTGTGTTGGAGTACGCCTCGGTCGATTTGGGCGCGCTGCCGAGTCAGTATGTTCGCTGGTCGGACACCTCGCCTTCCGTCGCGGCGTTGCTGCCCAACGATGACTACCAAATCGTCTACACCGCTCGGGATATCGACCGCAAGGTAGATATCCCCGCGTTCACGCATACCAAGCACCAGGACAAAGCACCCGAGCGGATCCACTACAGCCGGATGAGCATGCTCGCGCCCGGCAACTACCGGATCAAAGCCGAGTTGAAGTACAAAGGCCGGACGATCGACCTCGTCGGCAACGAGGTGCAGGTGCTGCCCGCTTGGGTGCAGCAGTCGCAGGCCCCGGTGAACGAGACGGGGGTCTGGGGGCAGAACGGCCGGCCGGACCAGGATGCGTTCATCGGTGTCAACCTCGCCAACGCGGTATTCTGGTCCAGCCAATGGACGTTCTCGAACATCCTGCTGCAAGGCCGGGATTGGGACAGCAGCGGCACGTCGCTGATCTTCTGGGACAGCCCAGAGGCGATGCCCGAGGGCAACTTCACGGTTACCTGGGACGGCCCGGGCACGGTCGAGGTCGCGCGGGCCGCCAACGGCCTGAAGGTCAACAAGAGCGGGACGGTCTGGGACGTCGAGGTCTGGATGCCCGGCACCGCGCCTGGCCAAGCTGGCCACAGCCGATTCCACCCGCTGTTTATCGACCACCTCAAGCCCTACTCCACCCTGCGGTTCATGGACTGGCTGCGGACCAATGGCTCGGACCCCGACCCCAACTTCGGCCAGACCGAGTTTGGTGATGTCTCGGTCTTCGACATGGTTTGGCTGGCCAACGAAGTCGGCGCGGACCCGTGGTTCAACATGGGGCACTTGTGGTCCGACGATGAAGTCCGCGCGTTTGCCAAGCTGGTGCGCGATCAACTGGACCCGAACCTGAAGGTCTACGTGGAGTGGTCCAACGAGGTCTGGAACCCGTCGATCACCGATGTGCACCGCTGGGCGGAAAACCAGGGCCTGGGCCTGCATTCGGTGTGGGCGCGGGAGACCGAGCGCGTCTTCGACATCTGGCTGGAAGTCTTTGCCGGCCAGGAAGACCGTGTCGTCCGTGTCGCGGCGGGGCAGAAGGCCAACCCCTGGCACCTCAATCGGCTGACCGGCAACCTCGGGGCAGGTGGCTTTGATGCGGTGTCCACCGCGGCCTACTTCGGCATCAAGGAAAGCGAGGACGCCCTCCAGCAGATGTGGGATGCGGGCCTGCTCAGCGAAAACGCGTTCCTGGACATTGCTGAGCTTGAGATCACCAACTACCACACGCCGCTGTACCACGAAGCCGCTGCGACCGCGGCCCGGTACGGCGTGCCTTACATCGCATACGAAGGCGGCCAACACTTCGTGCCCGAAGGCAGCCCCTGGGCTGATGTGATCTACGACGTGCAGGACCACCCGCGGATCTACGACCTGTATCAGCAGAACATGGCGGCGTTCCAAAACGCTGGCGGCAGCTCTCTGGTGCACTTCAACAGCGTCCGTCCTGACGATCAGTTCGGGGCCTGGGGGGCATTGGAACGCGAGAACCAGTCCATCGAAACCTCACCCAAGTACCTTGCGTTGCTGGAGTACACCGGCCATTGGGTCTACGCCTGATCCTGCGGTGTGCGTTGCGTGCATCAGGGTGAACGTTTTTCGATGAGCTTTTTCTTGATTTTTTAAGAATCGCTTTTAAGCCCTGAATTAAATAGCCTTAGCGGCAATTTTCCCTCGGAGCGGTTGGACGTTTTGGGGGCAAAAGACGGTAGCTGACTTGCCATTATCGGACGAGTCCCTAGGGTAGCCCCGCTAGGTGATGAGGGGATGGATGGGCCTATGGTGGGCCTGCACCACTCGGGATACATACGACACCCTGTCGTATGGAGTGGGCTAAACGAATCGTGACTAGTTTTGTTTTGATCAGGAGCTCTGGATATGCCCAAGTGGCAACAGACATCGACCAACCCCTCGCGCAGTACCAAGGGGAAGGCCAACCCCGAAGCGCACAAGCCCGCTTCCATCTTGCACCTGGAGCCGCGTCTGCTGATGTCCGGCCGACCGGTGCAGGGCGCAGACTTGGACAACACGCCGCGGGCCCCGCTCGCCGTGACCGCCGCTGCGGCGGCTTCGCCTTACACCGTGCAACTCATCGACTGGCCCGGCGCCCGCAAGGTCGGCGATGGCAACAACCTCCGCATCCGTGTCGTGAACGATCGACCCGGTGATGACCTGGTCATCAAGGCCTGGTCCCAGGACGAAGCCGAGACCGTCGGCAGCTTCACCCACGTGATCGGGCGCGGCGACGCCAAGGTCGTCCGGGCCAACAAGCTCGACACGCTCGGCCCGGGCAAGTACCAGCTTCAGGTGATCGTGCGTCGTGACAAGGTCCGCACCGAAGTCATCCGGCACACCATCGACATCCAGCCCAGCACCAACGCCAACCGCTTCCGCGTCAACACCGCCAACCTCCCCAGCGTGTACCGACAGGGCGTCGACACCGGGCTGCGGCTGGGGGTTTCCGGCGCGACCGGCAAGAACGAAATCCTCGTCATTGCCTGGAACCTGGACCGCGGCGAAAAGATTTCCAGCTTCACGCACACCCTCGACCCCGACCTGCCGATCCTCGGCAAGCGTCGCCTGAACGAGCTGCCCGAAGCCAACATCGAGCTGCGCATCATCCCCAAGGCCGGAGACAACCGTCTCGCCCTGCACCGCCATCAGATGCGGGTCGTGGACGGCGGGCAAACCGCGTCCCCCAAGGGCGAGTTCACCGTCTCCTTCCGGGACAACGTCAACCAGACCTTCCGCCGCGGCAACGTCGGCGATCTCCGCCTGAACGTCTCCGGCGCGAAGACCGGCTACAACCTGCTCGTGCAGGCGTACGACCTGGACGCCAACGAGCGGGTCCAGTCGTTCACCCACACCCTCCGTGGCACGCCCTGGGCGATCCACGGCGACCGGATGAGCGACTTGTCCAACGGCAACTATGAACTCCGTGTCACCGCACGTGACGGCCGGGAGACGCTGTTCCGCCTGCGTGAGAACTTCAAGGTCGCCAAGAACGGCGTGTCCACCGGCAACGGCAGCGGCAACAACTCCGGTGGCTCGGACAACACCACCCCGCCGCCGAACACCGGTGGCAACGATGGCGGCTCCGCGCCGGACCTGCCCGATACCCCGCCGATCATCGCGGCGGTGGGCGAAGAGTTCCTGGGCATCAACATGGCCCTGTCCAACTACTGGTCGAGCCAGTGGACCTTCTCGGACATCTTCCTCCAGGCCAAAGAGTTCAACGAGAACAACCAGTCCTTCCTCTTTTGGGACTCCCCCGAGGCCATGCCCGAAGGCGAGTTCACCGTCCAATGGAAGGGCAGCGGCGAGGTCCGTGCCGCCCGCACCAACAAGGGCCTGAAGATCACCAAGACCGGCGACGTCAGCGACATCCACATCTGGATGCCCGGCACCGCGCCCGGCCAGAAGGACCACGGCCGGTTCCACCCGCTGTTCCTCGAACGCCTCAAGCCGTTCAAGACCCTCCGGTTCATGGACTGGATGAACACCAACGGCGCGACCCAACGCCCCAACTTCGACAACACCGGCTACGGCAAGGTCTCCGTCAAGGACATGATCGCGCTGTCCAACGAGCTGGGCGCCGACCCCTGGTTCACGATGGGCCACCTCTGGTCCGACGCGGATGTCCGCAAGTTCGCTGAGATGACCAAGCAGTCGCTCCACAAGAACGCCAAGGTCTACATTGAGTGGTCCAACGAAGTCTGGAACCCCGGCATCACCAAGGTCTACAAGTGGGTTGATGACCAGAGCCCGCCGGACCAGTTCCACAACACCTGGGCTCGTGAAGTCGACCGCGTCTTCAAGATCTGGCGCAGCGTCTTCAAGGGTCAGGAAGACCGCATCGTCCGCGTCCTGGCGGGCCAGGGCAACAACCCCTGGCACCTCCAACGCCTGACCAGCATCCTGCCCCGTGGCTCGTACGACGTCATCTCCACCGCGGCCTACTTCTCGCCCTACCGGCGTGAAGCCCAGCTGCAGGACCTCGACGACAAGGGACAGCTCACCATCGACAAGCTCCTGGACCTCACCCGTCAGGACATCCTCAACCACCACACCGACAAGTACGAACGGATCGGCAAGATCGCCCGCCAGTACAACGTCCCCTACATCGCTTACGAGGCAGGCCAACACATCCTGCCCAAGCGCTACAGCTACGCGGACACGGTGATCGAGTCGCAGTCCGACCCGCGGATGTACGAGCTTTATCAGCTGAACATGGCCGCCTTCGAGCGGGCTGGGGGCTCCCTTTTCGCCCACTACTCCTCGGTCCGCCCCAGCAACTGGAGCGGCGCCTGGGGCCTGCTGGAGCACCAGAACCAGGACCTCCGCAACGCCCCCAAGTACCGGGCGGTCATCGACTACGTCGACTCCGACTAAGCCTGGCGGCCTGGCAAAACCACCACACACCAAGCCGGTCCTTAGGGGCCGGCTTTTTTATGCGCTGTTATGCACTGATGTCTTGCGTCGGCGCGACCCCCGCATCGACCAGGCCCTGCAGCTTGTACGGATGCCGGACGTTGACCCAGGCCAGCTCATCGCCCGACGTCCCCGCGGTGGCCAGCAGCACCGTGCCCAGCCCCAGCAGTTGCTCAGCAAACGAGCGGGTCACGATCGAGTGCTGCAGCCGATGCCGGGGCAACGCCAGCGTTGTCACCCGAAGCACCCCCGCGATCGCGATCGCCCGGCGATCCGTCAGCACATACACCCGCGACACACGCTGGAGCCAGGCCTCAGCAAAGCTCAACACCAACGCAACCAGCCCCACCCACGCGTGCTCGGGCATCACGTAACCCGTTACCAACATCACCCCCAACGCCGCCAGGTGGCGCCGCCAGGCAAACAGCACCAGGAACCACGCGCTTGGGCGGATCAAGGCTTCGACCTGTTCGTCCGCCTGCAGCAGGTCGGCCGGCAGCAACGCGCCGCCGGACCCCGAGGCCGGCCGGGGTGCGTCCTCGCTCATGCGTCATCCGCCTCGCCCGACGCAAACACCTCGGGCTTCAGCACCGCGATGTCCGGCAGGTTGCGGTAGTAGTCGTCGTAGTCCAGCCCGTACCCCACCACAAACTCATCCGGCACCTCAAACGCCACGTAGTCCGCCTCGACCACCGGCGGCTCTGGCCGACGCTTGCGCAACAGCACACATGTCCGCAGTGAGTCCGGCTGCTTGGCTTGCAGCAATTCCGCCGCGAGCTTCAGCGTGTTGCCCGTATCCAGAATGTCGTCGATCAAGATCACGTGACGGCCCGCCAGCGAATCGGGGATCCGCGTCAACGCCGCCTCGACGCTGGCCCCGCGTGAGGTCGTGGACTCCCCGGGGTACGAGGTGATCGACATCACCCGGATCTGCATTCGCACTGGCAGGCGACGGATCAGGTCCGCCAGGAAGATCACGCTCCCGGTCAGGATCGGCACGAGCGTCAGCTCCCGGGCCCGGCCGTCCTGGTCCGCGTGGTCGTCGATCATCTCCGCCGCCAGCGTGTCCAGCCGGGCCGCGATCGCGTCCCGAGCGATCAGCACCTTTTCAATGTCCTGCTGCATGAAGCGAGTGTACCGTCGATTCCGCCCGCCGCGAGAACCTTGACCCGGCCTCCCGCGTACCGGACAATGTGTTTTTCGTTCAGCAAAGGGCGTATTGAATGGCATCGAATCTGCGTGCTGGGGCTCTTCTTCAGGCCCCGATCCTTGTGTTCCTCGCCGCGGGGCTGCTGTTGGCGGGCTGTCAAACCGAGCCCGAAGACGTCGCTGCGCCCTCAACCCCAACCAGCCGGTACGACGGTCCGACCTATATGCGAGGCTCGATCGCCTCGCTTGTCACCGTCACCGGCTACGAGCCCATGCTGGTCTCAGGCTTCGGCCTGGTCGTCGACCTCGCGCCCGGCACCGGCTCCAGCGAAATCCCGCCGGTCCTCCGCCAACGCATGATCAACATGATCCGCCGCGGGGGCCTGACCAACTACCCCGGCCTGCAGGGCTTGACCGCCGAACGCATCCTCCGCCTGGACTCCAACGCCATCGTCGAGGTCTACGGCATCATCCCGCCCGGCGCGTCCCAAGGCACCCGCTTCGACCTCTTCGTCCGCTATCACCCCGCCACCCAGACCACCTCCCTGGCCGGGGGCACCCTGCTGGAAGCCGACCTGTCCATCGATGGCACCAACCCCGCCATGTTGTTCACCGGCATTCAGGCGCGCGGCGGTGGGCCGATCTTCGCCAACCCGATGGAGTCCGAGCAGCTCGACCCCGACCTGCAGGGCTTCGAGTTCCAACGCTCGGGTGTCATCGTCGCCGGGGGCATTGTCCGCGAGCCCCGGCCGATCCAGCTCGTCCTCAACCAGCCCAGCTTTGTCCAGGCCGCGCGCATCGAAGACCGGATCAACGCCCGGTTCGCGCTGGACCCCAGCGAGCGCGGCAAGACCGCCAACGCTCGCTCGGACATGATTATCGAGCTCAACATCCCCCGCCGGTACCAGCAGCGCCCCGCGGAGTTCATCGAGCTCGTGACGCATACCTGGCTGGACGACAGCCCCGCCAATGAAGAAATCCGTGCCGAGCGTCTCGTGCAGGAGCTGCGTGAAGACTCTTCGGTGAACACGGACGCCCTCTACGCCTGGCTGTCGATGGGCAGGGGGGTGCTGCCCCTGATGCGGTCGCTGTATCAGGACGAAAACCTGTCGGTGCGTTACACCGCGTTGGAAACCGGCGCGACGATGCGCGACCTCCGCGCGGTCCGCCCGCTCATCGATCTGACGCAGAGCGAGTCCCCGGGTGTGCGCGCCCGGGTTGCTCAGATCCTGACCCTGCTTCCCAATTCCCCCGAAGCGACCAGTGCGCTGCGCAATCTCCTGAGTGACGAGGAAATTGACGTCCGTGTCGCTGCCTACGACGCCCTGGTCCAGAACGACCACCCGTCGGTCGTCCGCACCGGGGTCTACGGCGAAGACGGCTTGAAGTACATCATCGACCGTGTGCCGGATAGCGCCGAGCCGCTTCTGTACTTCACGCAGGACACCGTGCCGCGCATCGTTATCTTCGGCGCAGACCCCGTGCTGCCCGCGCCGCTGCTGGCCCGCTTCTGGGACAACCGCCTGATGCTCCGGGCCGAGGCCATCTCCGCCCCCCGCATGATCGAAATCTTCGATCAGCAGGTGCTGGTCCGTGGCCCCAAGCACGCCATGCCCGTCGAGGTCTTCTACCGAGACCGCCTGACCCGCCGCACGTCGCAGTACACCGTCGCGCCGTCGTTGTTCAACTATGCCGTCTTCCTCGGCCACCTGGAAACCTTCGACCGCCCCCAGCCGGGCCTGAACCTGAACTACAGCCAGGTGATGGACGCGGTCTACCTGCTCAACCGGGACCACCTGAATCTGCCTTTGGAGATGAACCTCAGCCAGGTGCGGGAGATCTTCCGGATGCTGAACTTGGACCCCGAAGCCCCCGAACGGCCTGAGACCAACGGCACCGGCACCAACCAACTGGTGCCCGAGACCCCGGACAACCCCGACACGGAGCCGTCCGTCACGCCGCAGCCTCGCGAGCGCCCGGAAACCCGGCAGACGCCGTGATCGAAGTCTGGGCCTAACCGGCGCATTCACAGGCGCTTGCCGGTACGATAGAACGCTAACACGACCGGTGGAATCCGGTTTCAGATCGGCCTTGGAGCCACGGACGCCCTTGGCCCGATAAATCCTTTCAGACATCAAGCATCGAAAGACGACATGGAGGTCGCCACGACATGCCCCAGCCGCTTCGCCTGAATAAGCTCACCCTCGTCGGGTTCAAGTCCTTCGCCGACAAAACGGTCATCGATTTCGATCGGCCGATCGTTGGCGTCGTCGGACCCAACGGCTGCGGCAAGAGCAACATCGTCGACGCCCTCAAGTGGGTGCTCGGCGAACAGTCCGCCAAGAGCCTCCGAGGCGGGGCGATGCTCGACGTCATCTTCAACGGCTCCTCCGCCCGCCGGCCCAGCGGCATGGCCTCGGTCACGCTGACCTTCGCCAACCCCATGCTTGATGCCGACACCCCGGACGACCCGGCCGAAGCAGACCAGGGCGTTTCGCTCGCGTCAACGATCAACCGCCCGCTGCCCATCGATGCCGACGAGGTTAGCGTCACCCGCCAGCTCTACCGCGACGGCACCAGCGAGTACCTCATCAACGGGCAGCGCGCCCGCCTGCGGGACATCAAAGAACTCTTCATGGACACCGGCATCGGCACCAATGCCTACTCGGTAATCGAGCAAGGCCAGGTCGCCCGCATGGTCGACGCCAAAGCCGACGATCGCCGCATCCTCTTTGAAGAAGCCGCCGGCATCTCCCGGTTCAAAGCCCGCAAGAAAGAAGCCCTCCGCAAGCTCGACCGCACCGAGCAGAACCTCGCGCTGGTGAAGACCCGCTTGGAGGAAACCGAGCGCCGGCTTCGCTCGGTCAAGATGCAGGCCGCCCGCGCCCGGTCGTATCAGGAATACCAGTCCCGCCTCAAGGAGCTGCAGCTGCAGTTCGCCTTGGCGGAGTACCACCAGCTGCAGACCAAGCTCGAAGACCTGGCCGAAGCGCTGGAGCAGGCCGAAGCGGACCGCGCCGCAGCGGCGCGTCATCTTGCTGAGCTGGATCAGCGGCTCGCGGATGCCGAGGTCGAGCGTCAGGCGATCGCCGGCGAGCAGTCGCAACTCGAGCAGGACCGCCTCACCGAGCAGGCCCGCCGCGACCAGGCCCAGCAGCGCGCCCAGTACGCCGCGGGCTCGTTGCGCGACGTGTCCGTGCAGTTCGAACGAGACACCGCCCGTCAGGCCGAGCTCGCCGAGCGCCACACCGCATTGCTGACCGAGTCCGAAGAACAGGCCGCCGCCGCGACCCAGCTTGAAGCCGACCGCGACGCGATGCAGGAGCGCTTGGAACAAGCCCAGGCCGACCACCGGGAGCTTCAGCACGCCCTCAACGAACGCAAGGCCCGCCTCGAGGATGAGAAGGCCGGCCTCGTCCACCTGATGCGGCGCTCCGCCAAGCTCAACAACGAGATCACCTCGCTTCAGGGCTACTCCAAGAGCCTCGCCAACAATCGTGAGAAGCTGAACGAACGCGCCACCGGCATCGCCGACCAGTTGCAGGACATGCTCGCCCGTCGTGATGAAGCCGCGGGCAAGCTCGCCGAAGCCGAACGCCTGCTCGAGGAAGAGAACACCCAGCTTGAAGACCAGAAGCGTCAGGCCGGCGACTTCGACACCCAGATCGCCGCGCTGACCACCTCCCTCGGCGAACTCCGCAACGATCGCTCAGCCCTGGGCTCGCGCCAGTCGCTTTTGCAAGAGATGCAGGACAAGCAGGAGGGCGTCGCGGAAGCCGTCAAGGCGGTCCTCGCCCGCGCCGCTTCCGAACCCGATGGCCCGTTCAGTCTCGTCCGCGGCCTCGTGGCGGAGCACATCGAAACCGACGTCGAGCACGCCGACATCGTCGCCGCTGCGCTCGGCGATTGGCAGCAGGCCCTCGTCGTTGATCGTCTGGGTGACATCTGCGGCGACGCCGGCCAACCCGCCATCGATGCGCTGGGTGGCCGCGTCCATTTTGTCGCGATTGATCAGCCGCCCGTGCCCCAGGCCGCGATCCGCGCGGATGTCCCCGCACAGCGAGTGATCGACCTGGTCGAGTACCCCGATTGGCTCGGCCCGATCGCCTGGCGTCTGCTCGGCCGAACGCTGCTGGTCCGTGACCTGGACGCCGCGTTCATGCTCCGGGCGATGCTCCCCGACGGGTTCCGCTTCGTGACCCGTGCCGGCGAGGTGCTCGGGCACGATGGCCGGGTCCACGCCGGGCCGACCACCGGCGCCGCCGGCTCGATGATCTCCCGTCGATCCGAACTCAACGAGCTGTCAATCAAGACCGCTTCGCTGGACCAGCGCATCGCCGCCGAGCAAGCCGAACTCGAGGGCCTGTCCGACCGGGCTGCACACGCCGAGCGCGTGATGAACGAGCTGCGCCAGTCGATCTACGAGGCCAACGCCGCCCGGGTTGAGGTCTCCAGCAAGCTTGAGTCGATCCAGGACCGGATCGCCCAACTCGAACGCGAGCAGCCGGTCCTCGCGGCGGAAGCCGAGCAGATCCACCGCAAGCTCGTCGAAGCCCAGGACAAACAGAAGGGCCATGAAGACCAAGCGGCGCAGCTCGAAGCCGAGTCGCAGGAGAAGCAGCAGGCCGCCGATACGCTGCAACAAGCCATCGCGTCCCATGAAGCGGACCTGGAAAAGGCCCGCGAAACCCTGACCACCGCGCGTGTCGAAGCCGGGCAGTTGAATGAGCAGGTCTCCGCTGCACAACGCCAGGCCCGCCAGGCGTCTCTTGCCGCGGCGGATGTCGAGCGCCAGCGTGGTGTGCTGGAGGAGCAACTCGCCGGCTACCGTGCGAAGACCCAACAACTCGAAGAGGCCAAGCAGGCCGCCGAAACCGAAGCCGAGGACGCCGAGGCGCAGTTGGAGCAGCTCGTTACCCGTTGTGAGTTGACGCAGCGGAAGCTCGAGAAAGCCGAAGCCCAGGCCGCCGAAGTCAAAGAGGACGCCGGCCAACGCCGTGCCGCCCTTGAATCGGCCGACAAAGCCCTGAACGAGCAACGCATGACCCAGCGCGAGTTGGAGGTCAAGCTCGAAGCCGTCCGCGAGCGCGCCCACGATCAACTGTCCATCGACATCGTCACCGCCTACCAGCAGACACTCGATGGCCACGCCTTTGATATCCACCTCATCGGCCCGCTCCCGCCGCAAAGCCTGCTGCCGGAACCCGAAGCCTCGGATCAGGCCGAAGAAGCCGCCGACCCGTTCGAGATCGAGTGGGATGACGTCAGCTCGGAGATCAACACCCTCCGTGAGAAGATCGTCCGGCTGGGCAACGTGAATCTCGATGCGATCGAAGAAGAAACGCAACTGGTCGATCAACACGATGACCTCCGTCAGCAGGTCGTCGACGTCGAGCAGGCCCGTGACGGGTTGGTCGAACTCATCGATCAGATCAACGTCCAGTCCCGCCAGCGCTTCGAGGAAACCTTCCACACCATCCGCGAGCATTTCGCCGGCCCCAACGGCTTGTTCCGCAAGCTCTTTGGCGGCGGCAAGGCCGACCTGTTCCTCCAGCCCGACGAAGAGGGCCAAATCGACGTCCTGGAGTCCGGCATCCAGATCATGGCCAAGCCCCCGGGCAAGGAACCCCGTGCCATCAGCCAGCTCTCCGGCGGCGAGAAGACCATGACCGCCGTCGCTCTGCTCATGGCCATCTTCAAAGCCAAGCCCAGCCCCTACGCGGTTCTGGACGAAGTCGATGCCGCGCTCGACGAAGCCAACGTCGAACGTTTCACGCAGGTCGTGCAGTCCTTCCTGGACCAGTCGCACTTCATCGTCATCACCCACCACAAACGCACCATGCAGGTCTGCGACCACCTCTACGGCGTCACGCAACAAGAACGCGGCGTCTCCAAGAAGGTCTCCGTCCGCTTCGATCAGGTCGGCCACGACGGGCAGTTCAGCACGTCGACGGACGCGCCAGCACAAGAAGCGCCCAAAGCAGAAGTGGTCATGAACGAGCCGCCCAAGCCCTCGGCGAATTCCGCCCGCGAGAAGCTCGAAGCGGCGCTGTCTTGAATTGGTGTTAGATATGTAACGCTGGGTTTAGTTGTGCTATGCTGTGTTTATTGTTTCGCATTGTGCGTACAGGAAGTCTATATTCATTTTTTTTTCCGGAGGAACGATATGATTTCGGGAGGTTTTTGGGGTTTCCGTCATCAAGCGGTGTTTGTGGTGTTGTTCGCGGGATTGCTTTTCGGCTTGCCGGCTAAGGCGCAAGCCATCGAGATTGCACCAACTTCCGATGCTGAAGCCGCGTTATCTGGTGGTTTCACCATCATTAGCTTTAACGGGATTACAATCAACACGCAGTTTTTACCTGGAGCTGATGTTGATCGACGTGGCATTCTAGAGTTTGATCTGAGTAGATTGCCTTCTGGGGTTTTGATCGACGATGCATCAATTGAGTTTTATGTCAACGTGTTAACCAGTAGTACGGATGCGGCGGGACCGGAGGCGCGTCTGTTTGCTTACGCTGGGGATGGGATTGCAGACTTTCGTGATGTCACTGAACTTTCGACGCCTTTGGCGGTAGGTTCGACCACGACCGATTTGGGTGATTTTGTGATTGATCTGGATGTGTCGGTGGTCAATCAATTGATTTCAGACGGTAGTGATTACTTAGGTGTTTTGGTGCTTGGCTCTGCCAATGGCCATCAGTTTGGATACTCGACGATCGAGTCTGAAGCCAATGGTTTTTCGGCTGCACCTCGTCTTGCTCTAACGTATTCGATTCCCGAGCCGAGCACGTCAGTGTTGATGGTTTTGGTTGGAGCGTGGGTCGTCGGCCGCCCCAGAAGGCGGGCCGGCTTGGTTTGACCTGCCGGTGACAGGTCTGTCGTTTCGAGCGGATTCTGCTCCAGGACTGGTTTCGGAGCGAGCTTGTCTTTGCGCCGTCTGGACGCCTACCGCCGCGGCGATTATGGTGAAACGATGTACGCCTCGCACGGATTTTTGCGATCTGATATCGGCGACGTCGACGTCCTGTTTCATGACGGCGTCTTCCACCTCTTCCACCTCGTCTTGCCCAACCACGACTTCATCGCCCACGCGGTCAGTGAAGACGGCCTGAGTTGGCGGCGCGTCAAGAACGCGCTGTATGTCGCGGAGCCTGGGCATTGGGATGATGACATGCTCTGGACGATGCATGTCACGCCCGACCCGGACAAGGCAGGGCGGTGGCGGATGTTCTACACCGGGCTGTCCCGTCAGGAGTTCGGCCGCGTCCAGCGTGTCGGGCTCGCGGTCTCGGATGACCTGCTGCACTGGACCCGCGTCGAGGGCAACGGGTATCCGCTGCAGATCACCGGGGAACATTATGAATCCAGCGTCGACGAGGGACGCCGATGGGTCAGCTTCCGTGACCCGTACTTCTACCACGACCCGGCAACCGGTCGGCGGATGCTGCTGGCGGCGGCACGCGTCAACACCGGGCCGCTGGTCCGCCGCGGCTGTGTGAGCATGGCCAACGAGGTTCGGCCCGGCGTGTTCGAGTTCGGACCGCCGCTGCACCACCCTCGGCTGTACGACGACATCGAGGTGCCCAACCTCTTCCAAATCGGCGATCGCTACTTCCTGCTCGGGTCGATCCGTGAAGACACGAAGGTGCACTACTGGTACGCCGAGAGCCCCGAAGGGCCTTACCTGAACTACTTCGACAACGTACTGCTGCCCAAGGGCAACTACGCCGCCCGGGTCTGTCGGCATGGCGACGACGTGCTGTTGTTCAACTTCTTCGCCAAGATCGAGAATGTCCACGGCCAGCAGATCAGCAAGAAGCTCCTGCCCCCGCCGAAACGTTTGGTGACGGATGACACCGGCCGACTAAGGCTGAAGTCATACGGCGGCTTCGATCAGTTGGTGACGCAAACACAGCCGACCCCCAAGGCAACGCAGCTTGCTCGGCTGTTTGCCAACCCGTTGGCCCAGGCCAGCGACGTCGAGGACCGGCTCCGCCTGACCTGCCCCAGCGGGTATGAGGCGTTTCTGCTCGACGGTCTGTTCGAGAGTTTCCGCTTCCGGGCGACGCTGTCCCTGAACGGTTCGGGCAAGTGTGGCATGGTCTTCCGGGTCAACGATCAGGGCGACGGCTACTACCTCTCTTTCGACCTGTTCAAGGGCGTCGTCCAGCTCCGTGCCTGGGGCGTCAACCCCGAGGGAGAAGGCGAGCGCGCCTTCAAGTATCAGCAGCTTCAGGCGGGCTACTTCGTGAACCACGGCCACGGCCCTTGGGACATCGAAGTCATCGCCCACGGCATGTACATCGAAGTCTCGATCAACGGCTACGTCATGCTCAGCCTGGTCGACGACAGCTACTGCGAGGGCGCGTTGGGCTGGTACACCGAGTCGGCGGAGATTGAATTGTCGGACATCTTGACCGAGTCCCTCTCGCCGCCCAGCCAAGAACAGCCCAGCGGCCCGATCTACACCTCTGCCGCGACCCAGCCCATGCCCGACCTCACGCAGACGATCGACCCCGCGTCGGAGACAACGTCATGAGCGAGGGGCCGCGGTCCGAGGACGAGCCCGGTCATCCCTGGTTGTTGGTCAGCGATGTCGATGACACGCTGACAGGTGACGGGGCGGCGCTTGAAGCGCTCTGGTCAGTCGTGTCTTCGCACCGCGATGGTTTGCGTTTGGCGCTGAACTCCAGCCGACCCGCTGCGAGCGTCGACGCGACGCTGGCCGAAGTGTTTCCGTCGGGGTTTGCGCCCGATGCGGTGATCACCGCGATGGGCACGCAGATCAGGGTGGGCGGGGCTTGGGTCGACGAGTGGACGAATCGTTTTATGGGTTGGCCTTACGAGGACATCTTCAGACTGTTGGCGTCGTTGGGTCATCGGCCGCATGCTGCGGAGTTTCAGACACCCGCCAAGGTCAGCTTCGCTGTGCCCGCCGGGGCGGAGCAGCAAGCGGTGCGTGAGGCGTTGGAGCGTCAGGGGTTGCCTTGCCGAATCATCGCGTCGGGCACAGACGATTTGGACATCCTGCCGCCAAATGCGGGTAAAGACCACGCCACGGTCTTCCTCGCCCGGCACTTGAACATCCCCGTGCAACAACTCGTGGTGGCGGGCGATTCTGCCAACGACCTGGCCATGTTCCAGGTCGCGCCGCACGCCATCGCGGTCGGCAACGCGCGAGATGAGTTGGTCCAGCAGATGCCACAGGCAACGTCCTACCACGCGAACGCCAGCCACGCGGCGGGCGTTCTGGAAGGCTTACGGCATTTCAACGCGCTGCCGGGATAATCATTTTCAATCACCCCATCCGATTCATTTCTCCCACTCCGAAAGCAATGACATGACCGCCAAGCCGAACGGCTCCATCCTCATGATCTCTCTCCACGGCTACGTCGGTGCCGTCCCCGAACTGGGCAAGCCCGATACCGGGGGGCAGGTCGTCTTCGTCCTGGAGCTCGCCAAGCGCTTCGCCCGGCTTGGTTACAAGGTCGATGTGGTCACCCGACGCTTCGAGAAGCAGCCGGCGCAGGACAAGATCAACGCCAACCTCCGTGTCCTCCGCATCCCCTTCGGCGGGGCCAACTTCATCCGCAAAGAGGATATGCACGACCACTACGGCGACTTCGTTACCAACGCGCTCGCCTTCATCCGCAAGAAGGGCTTGCAGTACGACTTCATCAACACTCACTACTGGGACGCCGGCGTCTCCGGGCAGAAGATCGCCGAAGAGTTGCACGTGCCGCATATCCATACGCCACACTCGCTGGGTTGGTGGAAGCGTCACCGTATGAAAGGCGCTGCTGAGGCGGGCGAAGGGGGGAGCCTCCGCTTCGATGAGCGGATCCAAAAGGAGTTTGTGCTCTTTCGTTCCTGCGATCACGTGATCGCCACGAGCGAACAGCAGGTCGACCTGATCGAGTCGGAGTATGAGCTGCCGCGGGACCACGTCACGATGATCCCGCCGGGGATCGACGAAGGCCGCTTCACGCCGACCCCGCCGAACCGCCTCGCGGAGATTCGCCAGCAGTTCGGCATGCGTGAGACTGACATCTACGTCGTCGGCCGGGCGGCCCATAACAAGGGCTATGACCTCATCATCAAAGCCCTACCGCTCCTCAAGAAGCTGCAGCCCAAGGCCCGCCTCGTGCTCGCGGCGGGAGCAAACTCCACACAAGACCAGAAGCTCTTGGCCAAGTGGAAGAAGCTGGCCCAGGAGGCGGGCGTCGGCCGGTCTGTGAAGTGGTTGGACTACATCCCCGATGAGCTGCTGGCGGATTACTACCGAGCGCCCGGGGTCTTCGCCTTGCCTTCGCGCTATGAGCCGTTCGGCATGACCGCGGTCGAGGCCATGGCCTGCGGCACACCGACCGTGCTGACCACCCATGGCGGGCTCTATGAGCAGGTCGAGTTCGGCAAGCACGCGCTGGTCGCCGACCCCAAGCGCCCCGCAGAGTTTGCGGCCGCTTTGAACATGCCGCTGCAGTATTCCTGGCTCCGCGACACGTTGGCAGTAGAGGGCGCGCGTTTCGCCCGGCGCAGCTTCGGCTGGACCGGCATCGCCCGGCGCACCCTCCTCGTCTTTGACCGCTTCAAGGGCCGTTACGCACGCAACCGCCACGACGACTGACACGGCTGCCCATCACTCGAAAAACACCTGCACGCGGCCGCACTCGTTCTCGTCGCCCTGGCCGTCGATGTCGACTTTCAGCTCCGCGAGGCTGTCGATGAACTCGTCGATGTTCTCCGGGCTCAGCGACGCCAAATCAATCGGCACGTCCTTCTCCGCCAGCGCCGAATTCACCTTGTCTCGCACGTGATCCGGCAACACCTGCGTGAGCTTCACGCCCGCCCGTACCAGCGCCAAAGGCACCCGGACATCCACGCGGCCGTTGCTGTCGCCATCGGTGCCCTGGATCAGGATCCGCAGATGCTTCGGCGGCGTCTTGGGCCGTTCGGGGGCCTAATAACAGCCGATAGTCCGCGATGGCTGCCGTGGCTGCGATAGTTATTTTGCGGATGCTGCGGTATTGCAGTCCGTTCAAAAGATTAGTACTGTTTGTATGCATTCCAGGATCCTTCTATGGTAGAGAAGCCCTCGGCCGCTATTCAGACCGCTCGCTATTCAAGTCGCTATTGATTCAGACGATGGGTTATCGTCGTAGAAGGAAAACATGTTGTTGAATAAGTACTTGTCCGTTCATGTGGCTGCTTCCGCAGCACTCACGCTTTCCCTCTGCCTCACGTCCACCGCCGACGCTGCCGTCACCTTCGACTGGGCGACGGTCGGCAACGCGGGCAACGCTGCGGACACCACCGGCTTCGGCGCGGTGGCCTACGAATACCGCATCGCCACGACTGAGGTGACCAACGCTCAGTACGCTGAGTTCCTCAACGCGGTGGCGGCGACGGATACCTTCAATCTCTACGATACGCGCATGGTCAGCAACTCAGGCGGGATCACCCGCTCGGGCTCGTCGGGCAGCTACACCTACGCGACGGTTGCGGGCCGTGAGAACAACCCGGTGGCGTTCGTCTCTTGGTTCGACTCGATCCGCTTCACCAATTGGCTGCACAACGGGCAGCCTTCCAGGGGGGGCAGCGGCACTACCGAGACCGGTGCGTATACGCTCGAAGGCGGCACGGCGAGACCAACGAACGGCCTGGCCGTGACGCGCAACGCCGGTGCTCATTACTTTCTGCCCAGCGAAGACGAGTGGTACAAGGCCGCGTATCACGACGCCTCGGCGGGGACGGCGGGGGACTACTTCCTCTACGCCACCGGCAGCAACAGCGTGCCAATCAGCGACCAGCCGGGCGACGATCCTTCGGCGGTGAACTACTTCAACAACGATGGCGTAGCTAACGGCTTCAACGACGGCTACGTCGGCACTGGCTCGACGACGTTCCCCGGCAGCGTCAACCCCTTCACGGATGTGGGTGCTTACACGGGCGCGGACAGCCCGTACGGCACGTTCGATCAGAGTGGCAACGTGTTCGAGTGGAACGAAGATCTGATCGGTTCTTTCCGCGGCGTCCGCGGCGGCGCGTGGTTCAACTTCGAGATCATCCTGCGGTCGTCGAACCGGGCCTTCAACAATCCGACCCGCGGGCTCAACAGCATCGGGTTCCGTGTCGCAAGTCCCGTTCCGGAGCCCGCGTCCCTGGCGTTCATTGCGCTTGGAGCACCGTTAGTCTTAAGTTGGCGCAGGGGCTGACCCTTTGCCCTTTGGTTCTTTAACCCTTCACGCCGCCGAAGGCAGCGCGCGAAATTTCCCCCGTCATTGAGCTTGAAGGATGCCTGTTGCCATCGCGTCACAGCACGCCCAAAACCCAGCCGCCCCGGAATCCCGTCGTGCTGGTCAAGTGGTATGACACGGCCAAGTGGCTCCTATTGAATAGGACGCATATATAATTAAGGCAACGATCATACTCATGAAAAGCTCCCGAAGGCCGATCCTAGGCGAGGTGTGGCGAAGGGCATGTTGTCTCGTTAAAAATGCCCCGGAGATCGGCCGGATGTTGGTTGGGAAAGGTATGCAGAATTATACGTTTGGGCTGCCCGTGATTGGGATGCACGGATGCGCGAATGCGGCTGTTCCTTTCCAGGCTTGCAAAAAATCTGCAGTATCTAGCCATTGATCCGATCGATCAGCAGGCGGAGCCGGCCGTAGGCGCGTTTGCGGGAGTGGTAGGACAGGCGGGTGAGGGTCGGGTAGGCGCCGCGTTCTTCGGGGAGCGGGCCGGACTGGGTGATGGTGCCCGAGGCGACGAGGTCGGCGAAGTCGGTGTTGATCGCGTCGAGCTGCGCTTCGGTCAGCGGCGTCTGGATGCGTAGGACGTGCGTGTCGCGGACGAAGCGCTCGGAGTGGTAGTTCTTGTAGAAGTCGGCGACGTGCTGGGCGGCGGCCTGGGGGTCGGTGAAGCGGTGGAACAGGTGCAGGTCTTCGGGGCTGATCCAGCCGTTGTCCAGGAGCGAGTGCTCGATGTAGTTGGTCCAGTGGTGCCAGTAGTCGCCTTCGCCGTTGCCGTAGTCGGGGTGGTCGACGAGGACGATCGGGAGCATGGGGGCCTTGCCGGTCTGGATGAGGGTGAGGGCCTCGAAGCCTTCGTCCTGGGTGCCGAACCCGCCGGGGAACAGGGCGATGGCGCGGGACATCCACATGAACACGAGCTTGCGGGTGAAGAAGTAGCGGAAAGTGATGAGCTTGGGGTCGCCCTTGATGGTTTCGTTGGCGTTGGTTTCAAACGGCAGGCGGATGGAGACGCCGAAGGACTTCTCGCGTTCGGCGCCGTCGTGGCCGGCCTTCATGATGCCGTCGCCGGCCCCGGTGATGACCATCCAGCCGAGGTCGGCCATGGCCTTGGCGAAGTCCACGCAGCAGCGGTAGTCGGGGTGGTCTTCGGGTGTGCGGGCGCTGCCGAAGATGGATATCTTGGGCGTCTCCGCGTAGGGGCGGAACACGTTGAGGGCGTAGCGGAGCTCCTTGAAGGAGCGCGACATCAGCTTGAGCTCGCCGAGGTTCGCGTCGTCGCGGGCGAGCTTGGTGGTGGTGTGCAGCATCTCCCGGAGGATTTTGCCCGGGGTTTCGTTGGGGTCGCGGCCGGTCTGGCGGATGAGGTCGGTGAGTTGATCGATCAAAGCGGTTGGATTCTCGGACATAACCCGGATGATACGCGGCCTTGCGGTGTGAGATCGGTGTAAACAACCGCTAATTGTTTGTCGTGATTGGACAAGCAGGCGGCGTCAGCCGAAGATGCGAACAACGAACAGGGACAATCCTTATGCCATTGCCAAACCGCTATATGCACGTGTCGCCCGGGACCAACGTCCCGGCGGTCATCAACTGTATTGTCGAGATTCCCAAGGGCCGCCGGAACAAGTTCGAGGTCGACAAGGAGACCGGGCTGCTGATGCTCGACCGGTACCTGTACGCCTCGGCCCACTATCCCGGCGACTACGGTTTCATCCCCCAGACCCACGCGGAAGACGGCGACCCGCTGGACGTGATCGTGATGGTCAACGAGCCGACGTTCCCCGGCTGCCTGATCGAGGCGCGGCCGATCGGCTTGTTCAAGATGAAGGACAAGGGCGACAACGACTACAAGGTGCTCGCCGTGCCGAACACCGACCCGATCTTCGCCGAGTACCACGACCTCTGGCGCGTCGCGCCGCACTACCTGCGTGAGGTCGAGCACTTCTTCTCGGTGTACAAGGAACTCGAGGGCAGCGAGGTCGAAACGCTTGGCTGGGACAAGGTCGACGCGGCCCATGAAGAGATCGTTAAGTGCGTCAAGGCGTACAACGAGCTGCACCCCCGGCGGGCCGACGACCCGATGGGCGAGGTGATGACCGCGCGGCGGGGTTGATCGAACGCTTTAGCTCAGCAGGCTCACGCCCTGGTACGTCACCAGCGCGAAGACGTAGGCGATCAGCGTCATCGAGACGAACTGCAATGCTGCCCAGCCCCAGGAGCCGGTCTCGCGCTTCGTGACCGCCAGGGTCGGCAGGCACTGCATCGCCAAGACGTAGAACACCAGCACCGACAGGCCCGCCGCGAGTGAGAACACGGGGGTGCCGTCCGGGCGCGTCTGGCGTTGCAGCACCGACAACAGTCGGCCGTCCTCTGCACCGTCTTCACCCACGCCGTAGACCACGGCCAACGACGAGACGAACACCTCGCGGGCCGCGAACGACGTGACAACGCCGATGTTCATCTGCCACGTGAAACCCAAAGGCTCGAACACCGGCTCGAACAGCGTGCCCATCCGGCCGGCCGCGGAGTGACGCAGTTGATACTCGCTGATGAGGTTGTCGTACTCGCCGGCCAGGTCTTCATCCTCGGGCGTGGCTTCCAGCGCCGCTTCCAACTCGACCAGTCGCGTCTGATCCGCGACTTCTGCCACACTGGCGACCCGGTCCTCCGGGAGCTGCGGGTAGGTCGACGCAAACCAGAGCACGATCGAGATCCCCAGGATCACCGTGCCCGCCTGCTTGACGAACACCAGCCCGCGTTCCCACGTGATCCGCAGCGCCTGGCTCAGCGCCGGCAGCCGATAGCGCGGCAGCTCGATGAACAAGTCCTGCGGCTTGCCCGGCAGCACGGTCTTGCCGAACGCGAACGCTAACCCCAACGCCACCGCGATCCCCAGCACGTAGCAGCCGAAGAACGCCAGGCCGCCCACGAGCGGACGATCCGCAAACAGCAGTGCGGTGATCATCGCATACACCGGCAGCCGCGCAGAGCACGTCATCAGCGGGATCACCAGGATCGCCAGCATCCGGTCGCGCTTGGTTTCGATCACCCGCGTGGACATGATCGCCGGGATCGCACACGCGTGGGCCGCCAGCATCGGCACGAACGCTTTGCCCGGCAGGCCGGCAGGCTTCATCCAGCGGTCCATCACGAACGCCGCGCGGGCCAGGTAGCCCGAATCCTCCAGCAACGCGATGGCGAAGAACAGGATGCAGATCTGTGGCAGGAACACCAGTACGCCCCCGACGCCGCCGATGATGCCGTCGACCACAAACGACTCGAACTGGCCGTCCGGCAACACATCCGCCGCGGTGTCGCCGAGCCAGCCAAAGGCGATCTCGATCCAGTCCATCGGGTACGTCGCGGTCTTGAACAGCAGCATGAACAAGCCCGCCATCAGGACGGCAAAGATCGTCATGCCGAAGTACGGGTGCGCCAGCACGCGGTCGAGCTTATCCGAGCGCTCGGCCGACATCGCGTGGCCCTCGCGCACCGCCTGCCCGCACAGCCGATCCGCCCACTCGTAACGCCCTTGGTCGACGCAACCATTGCAGCTGCCGCAGAGCACCGGCGGCTCCTGCACCGCCAGGTCGTCCCGGTTCAGCATCTCTTTCAGGTGCTTCTTGAGTTCTTCGATCCCCTCGCCGGTCCGGGCGCTGACCGCGATCACCGGCGCGTGCAGCGCCGCTTCGATGCAGGCCAGGTCGATCTCCGTGCCTTCCTCGCGCGCCTGGTCGATCAGGTTCAACGCCACGAGCGTCGGCCGCCCCAGTTCGCGGACCTGGCTGGCCAGGTAGAGCTGGCGTTGCAGCTGAGTTGCGTCTAGGACCAGCAGCACCGCGTCGGGCTGGGGCGCGTCGGCCAGTTGGCCGGTCAGCGCGTGGAACGTGACCTTGTGGTCCTCGGGGTCCTCCGCCAGCGCGTAGACGCCGGGCAGGTCGACGAGCTCCGCGTCGCGGTCGTGCAGGCGGAGCGGAGCAGACTTGTACTCGACGGTCGTGCCGGCAAAGTTGGAGACCTTCGTGTGCAGGCCGGTTAGGCGGTTGAAGAGGAAGCTCTTGCCGACGTTGGGGTTGCCGACCAGCGCGATGCGCGGAGCGGGGGTCGCCGACGGGCTTTTCATCTGGGGGAGGGACAGCGTGCTCATGCGTGGGCCTGATCCGTGGGGGCAGCGGACTCTGCCGCTTCTTCGGGCTGAACAGCGATGTGGACCCGCTTGGCCAAGGCTGGGGCCACGCCCATACGGACGCCCATGGAGTCAACGATGAGGGGCGAGCCCCGGCGGACGACGCGGACCGACCGGCCTTCACAAAGCCCCATGGCACGAAGCCTTGCGGTGAGCGTGTCGTCGGCGTCAAGCTGGGTGATGGCAGCAGCGACCCCCGGGGCGAGCTGGTCGAGGCAGAAGCGTTCGAGGGGGGCGTCGTCGCCGTTGTTTTTGAGAGCCATTCGCAGTTTATAGCCGAGCCGCTGAGCGGACTCAAGCCCGGATTTGGTCTATCTACTGGCGGGCTAGTGGTGTCTGCGGGGTCCGCGGGCGGGCCGGGATCTTCCTTGGGCGGGTTGCCTGGGTCTGTGTCCGGGTCAGGGTCTGGATTCTGGTCCGGGTCTTGGTCCTGGCCAGGATTGTCATTCGGGTTGTCATCGTCGCCGTAGATAAATCGGCGGAGTTCCAGGAGGTCGGGATCGGGTTCGGGCAGAGCCTGGCTGGTGTGTGCAGGGTTGGGCTCCGCATGGAGGAAGACCAGTGCCTGGGCTGCTTTGCGGGCGGTCTCGACCGGGGTGTCCGGGCTGGTGGCGAGCTGGGCCAGGCGGGACACCGCGTGGAGCTTCAGCCGGGCGGTGGTGAGCCGGGCCTGCATGTCGTGGAGCAGGCAGACCGCCGCGAGCGCCCGCTGCGTGTCGCCGCGTTCGACCCAGTCCGCCAGCTCCGCTGGGCTCAGCCCCGCCTCGGCCGCCACATCCTCAACATCCTGTCGGGTGTCCAGCAACGCCCCGAGCAGCTCACGGTGGTGAGCTTTGACCTTCGCGGGCAGGTTGGGGTAGCCGTCGTCCATCTACAGGGGGACCCGGCGACGGGGTTGTGCGCACAAGGCACCTGCCTTGTGGATAATATGTGTTTGCCAAATTGATTTGAGAGCATTAGTTTTAAGCTGTTGCGAAAGTGGTTCGACCGGGATGATTCTGGAGGCGGAGAAATGAGTAGCGATACAAATCTGAGGTCTGTCTTGCTTTTTGCATGTATGGCGATTCTGGCGCATGGGGCGCAGGCCCAGCATATTGTGATTGATGACTACACGAGCGGGCCAGGGGCGTTCGCTACTGAGCCCAGCGATTATAGCTCTTCGCCGTTCGTGCAGACCGGATTGGATCCGAACCACGTGTTAAATGGATCGCGCGAGATAGATTTTATTGGCATTTCGGAAAGCCAAGGCACGGGGGATGTCAGATCGGTTGTCGATGTGGAGGATGGGGGTTCGTTCACTTTTGATACGACAGGCGTATCGACGATTGAAGATGAAAGGGCTGGCATCGAGATTATTGTTTTCGGGGCGGGCGACCCAGACTGGGACGACCCGGCGAGCACATTTTCGGTCGACCTTACTGAGGGCGGAAACGATCGGTTTGCGATCAACTTTATATCGGCCGACATTTTTGCCAGGAGAGACTCTCCAACAGCTCGTTTTGCTTTGTCGCTGGCATACGGGACGCCGGGAGCAAGGGTCAGGTCGGAGGTTGGTCAGTTTGAATTAGGTAGCTTTTCGGATCCGACTACGTTTTATTTTCCGTTTTCGGGTGCGCCTGAGAATATTGATTTCACCCAAGTTGCATATGTTCGAGTTATTTCGATTGATCTTTTGTCGGGATCGGTTTTTGAAGTTGACTCTCTTGCGGTGATCCCTGAGCCCGCCACAGGCTTCTTGGTTTTAAGTGGATTCGGAATGGCCATGCGTCGTCGCCAAAGAACTGCTGGGTGAATGGCGATTTACATCGTGTTGTTTTGTGCATTGGCCCGTGTTCCGTTGTTTTTGGCGGGTTTTTGATGGTGTTCGCTTCGGACAGAGTTGCTGTTTCGGCATAACCTGACCGCATGCTGAAAGTCGAGCGATTCATACTGGGGGATTGGCAGACAAACTGTTATGTGCTGTCGGTGGGGGAGGTGTGCTGGCTCGTCGATGCGGGGTTTGGGCCTGAGGCGATGCTGGCGCATGTGGCGGAGGCGGGCGGGCCGGGGAGTCCGGGGGGGTTGAAGGTGGAGAAGGTGGTGTTGACGCATGCGCACGTGGACCACATTGCGGGGTTGTGGGCGGTGCGGGCGGCCTGGCCTGGGGTTGAGATTGTGGTGCACGAGGCGGAGCGGGAGTTTCTGGTGGACACGTCGCTGAACCTGTCGTCGTTTTTGGCCGAGCCGGTGGTCGGGCCGGACGCGGACGCGGTGGTGAGGCACGGGGAGGTGCTGGATTTGAATGGGGTGGCGTTGGAGGTGCGTCACGTGCCGGGGCACAGTCCGGGGGGGATCGCGCTGGTGGCGCATGAGACGCAGCAGGCGATCGTGGGGGACACGCTGTTTGCGGGGAGCATCGGGCGGCACGACTTCCCGACGTCGGATGGGGCGTTGCTGATGCGGTCGATCCGGGAGCAGTTGTTGACGCTGCCGGAGGCGTTTGAGATTTGGCCGGGGCACGGGCCGGGGACGACGGTGGCGCGTGAGGCGTCGACGAACCCGTTCTTGCAGTGAGGGGTGCGAAAGGCGGGGGCCGAAGGTTTGCGGTTGCTAGCTGGTAGTGGCTACCGGCTGGTGGCTTAGGGGATGAGGAAGGTCGCTGCGACGGGGGCGTGGTCCGAGCCGTTGAGGATGGTGGGGTCGGTGGGGACGGTCGCGGACTGGGTGATGGCCTGCAGCGCGGGGGAGGCGAGGATGTAGTCGATCTGCGAGCGGTAGGGCTCACGGAGGTAGGTGACGCGTTGCTCGGCGGGGAGGTGGGCGTGGAGCGAAGCGAGCGGGCCTTCGGTGAGGGTGGTCATGGTGCGGGTTTCTTCGGTGTCGTTGAAGTCGCCCATGACGGCGAGGAGGCGGTCGGGGTTGTCGGCGAGGAGCTGGTCGATGCGGTGCCGGGTGAAGAGGGCTTCGGCGTAGCGCCAGTTGGCGGACTGGGGGTCGCCCTCGGAATCGCGCTTGGACTTGAAGTGGACGACCATGATGTCGACGGGCGTGCCGTTGACGTCGATGACGGCGTGGAAGAGGTCACGCG
The DNA here is from genome assembly GCA_965230305.1 of Phycisphaeraceae bacterium. Taxonomy (GTDB): domain Bacteria; phylum Planctomycetota; class Phycisphaerae; order Phycisphaerales; family Phycisphaeraceae. The sequence goes on from OZ245998.1 coordinate 3,061,374, forward strand.
CGAAGCGCCAGGTTTGGTTGGTGCCGGGGATGGTGAGGTCGTTGAAGCGGTAGCTGGTGATGGAGGTGATGGGGTAGCGAGAGATGATGCCGAGGTTGATGCCGCGGCCGGAGTTGGTGGGCTGGACGGTGTAGTCGGTGTAGCGCATGTCCGGGAGGTACTGCTGGACCATGGCGTCGAGGACGGCGGTGTTCTCGATCTCGGACAGGCCGATGATGTCGGCGTCGAGCTCGCGGAGGGCGGCGGCGAGTAGGGCGGTGTCGTCGGGGGACTTGGGGTCGCCGTCGTTGGTGTAGGGGTCGTTCCAGGTGTCGAAGAAGTTCTCGACGTTGTAGGCGGCGATGGTGACGCGTTCCTGTGCGATCGCGGGGAAGGTCAGGGCGAAGCAGAGGACGAGGCAGAGGGCGAAGATGCGGCGCATGTGGAACTCCAAGCGGGGAGGCATCAGGGTAATACGGGAAGGTTAGGTTCGCGTGTAGGCGGCGGGCTGTGGGTTTTGCAGCCAGTCGTGGAACAGGGCGAGTTGAAGGAGGGCGAAGAGGCGTTGGGTGTGGTCGCGGCGATGGGACTGGTGCTCGTCGAACAGGGCGCGGACGAAGGCGGGTTCCAGGCCTAGGGCGGGCAGGGCGTCGGCGAACAGGTGGTCGGCGAGGGTGTCTTTGAGCTGGTTGCGGAACCAGTCGGCCAGGGGCGCGAGCGCGCGGTGCTTCTTGCGCTGCGCGATGCGGGGCGGCAGGACTTCGGCGGCCAGCGCCCGGAGCAGTCCCTTGGGCTTGTTGCCGGGCATGAGGACGCGGGAGGGCAGGTGCGCCGCGAGGTCGATGACGGGGGTCGCCAGCAGCGGGCAGCGGATTTCCAAGGCGACGGACATGGAGGCGTGGTCGACGCGGCGTAGCGCGCGGTGCCGGAGGTGGTGCAGCAGGTCCCAGCGCATCGCGGCGTGGGCGTCGTCGTATTCGTCGGGCCAGTCGGGGAGCGCTGCGGCGTCGGGGAGTGGGGTGATGCCTAGGGCTTGGATTTCGTGCGGGCCGAAGAGGCGGACGAGTGCGGCGTAGCGGTCTTGGGGGTGGCGGCCGGCGTGGGCGGCGCGGATCAAGCGGCGGAGGCGCGAGGAGAGTTTCTCGGGGGCCCGCTGGGGGAACATGGCCAAGGGGACCCCGCGGAGCCAGGGGGCGTGGCGTTGGAGCAGTCGCATCGCGCGGTAGCGGTCGTACCCGCCGAAGAGTTCGTCGCCGCCGGTGCCGGTGAGGCCGACACGGATGTGCTGCCGGGCGGCGGCGTAGAGGTGGTGGCTGGTGAGCAAGGCCGGGTCGGCGAGGGGTTCGCCGGCGACGCGGATGAGCTGGGTGAGGTCGGCGATCGGGTCCGCGGTCGGGTCGGCTTCCAGTACGGTGTGTCGGCTGCCCAAGTGCTTGGCGATCTGGTGGGCGGCGTCGGTCGTGTCGTAGCCGATCTTGGGCATGACGACGCTGAAGGTTTGGAGCGGGCCGGCGTCGAGTTCACGAAGCCGACGCTGGGCCAGCGCCGCGACGAGCCCGGAGTCGACGCCGCCGGATAGGAACGCGCCGAGCTCGACGTCGGCTTCCAGTCGGGTGTTGATGGACTCGGTCATAACTTCGCGCAAAGCATCGACGGCGCCCAGCGCGGTGGAGGTGCGTGAGATCGGCGGGGGGCGCCAATAGGTGTCGGTCGTCATCTGGCCCTGGGCGTCGATGGTCACCAGGCTCGCGGGTGGGACTTCGATGATGCCTTGGATCAGGCTGTCGCCGACGGGGTAGCCCAGGCGGAGGTAGTTGTGCAGCGCGTCGGGATTGATGTCGGGGCGTTCGCCTTTGGACAGGCCAGCGATGAGCCCGGAGATCAGGCTGGCGAACATGACTTCGCCGTCGCGTGACCAGAGGTACAGCGGCTTGACGCCCAGGCGGTCCCGGCAAAGGATCAGCTTGCGTTGGGCGGCATCCCAGATCGCGAACGCGAACATGCCGTGGAGTTGGCGGGGCAGCAGGTCGCCGAACTGCCGGTAGCCCAGCGCGAGGGCTTCGGTGTCGGCGTGTGAGCTGTTGAACTTGTTGCCTAGGCGTTCGAGTTTCTGGCGGAGCGGGCGGTGGTTGTAGACTTCGCCATTGAAGACGACGTTTAGCGCGTGGTTGGGGTCCTGTGGATCATGGACCGCCATGGGCTGGTCGCCGGACCAGGGGTCGATGATCGACAGGCGAGCGGCGGCCATGGCGCAGCGCGGGTGGTCGGTGACGGATTGGCCGTCGGGGCCTCGGTGACGCAGGGCGGCGAGCATGCGTTGCACCCGGTCGGCTTCGATCGGCCGATCATCAAAACGCACAATGCCCGCGATGCCACACATTCAGCTGCAGTCCGGGTTCCGTAGACAGGGACAGGGTCGAACGAGGCGGGAGCTTATCAGGTCAGGCCGCCCGCTGTGCCGGGTGCAGTCAGTTGTGTGACGGTGGTGGATTAACCGCGGCGGCGTCGGGAGGAGCACAGGGTCAGCATGCCCAGGCCGGCGATCGCGAAGACCGAAGGCTCGGGGACCTGGGCCTCGGGGATGCGGGCGGTGAAGTAGCGATCTTCGGTGGCACCGATGCTGAACCGGAAGCGGTTGCGCGGCGTGGTGGCGTCGTCCCAGAGCAGCGGCACGTCGGTGGAGAGCAGCTCGAAGGTGGCTCCGCCGTCGTTGTTCGCCGAGGCGGCGAAGATGTGGATGAGGTTGGGGTCGTCCGGGTCGCGGTAGCCGGCGGCGGCGGACGTGGAGCCGGGCTTTTCCCGGTAGAACAGGCGTTCGCCTTCGGTGGCCTGGACGAACAGGCCTTGTTCAACGGAGACGTTGTTCCACCAGATGCCGCCGATGCCGCCGTACTCTTCGGCGATAATCATCTCGACGAGGTGGTGGACTTCGCTGCCGTAGTATTCCTTGCCGTCGCGGACGACTTCCTTGACGAAGTCGACGTAGTTGCGGCCTGAGCCGCCGATGAGGTGGGTGGCGCCCCAGTCGGTGGAGCCTTGCGCGGCGTTGTACCAAGAGCTGGCGGCGTTAGAGCTGAGCGTCGAAGGTCCGACGATGGGGAGGTCGGCGAAGTCGGGGTCGGCTTGGAAGCGTTGTTGGATGCTGTGGATGTTGGAGCGTGTGCCGATTTTGCCGCCGAAGTCTTGTTCATTGGCGACTTCGACGTAGGCCAGCGGGATGCCGTAGGTCGATTCGACGTAGTTCTTGGTGGCTCGGAAGAGTTCGAGCCAGCGAGCGCCGCGGATGTCGACACCGTTGTTCTGGACGTACCAGGGGTTGATGCCGTTGCCCCCGCTGGAGACCATGGCCCAGCGGACGTTGGGGTTGCCTTGGCGAACGCGCAGGACGGATTGGATCTGCGTGTCGATTTCGGCGATTGCGTCGGGGTGGAGGTTGTTGTTGCTGTCCAGGGCCCACTCTTTGGAGCTGCCGATGCGGACGATATCGATATTCTGTTCGCCGCCCATTCTGGTGATGTTGCGTTCGATATTGCCGATCCAGCCGAAGCCCCAGAGGTTCAGGGTCGAGGCTTCGCCGGGGCCGTTGGCCTCGAACTCAACCTGCGCGTGCGAGAGGCTCGCGGTGCAGAGCATGACCGCGGCGGCGACGTACGAATACTTGGAGGCGAAGAGGCGGGGTGACTGCTTACTCATGTGTTTCTCCTGGACACCATGCCGTAAATGAATGGCTTCAGATCCGTAGACGGTTTGGCGCTGGGGAGTAGGCGAAACCGCAACGAGGTCTGAGGGTGTAAATGCTCGGGCTGCGAGATGGGGCTTAAACAAAAACTCGAACGCAGTACGGGCGGTACATCAGTTCATTTGATAATACACGATGCGCAAAATCGCATTGACTCTTTTTGCGCAACCGAATTGTCAACTAGGTGGGCGTTGGGGTTATGCGGTTGGGGTAGCCTGGGCAGGCGGCTGTACGACGCTGAGGCGGAGCTCGGTGAGCTGCTTGGGGTCGACATCGGACGGGGCCATGGTCATCAGGTCGACGCCGGTCTGGGTCTTGGGGAAGGCGATGACGTCGCGGATGTTCTCGGTGCCGCAGAGGAGCATGACCATGCGGTCCAGGCCGAACGCCAGGCCGCCGTGGGGCGGGGCGCCGTACTTCAACGCATCCAGGAGGAAGCCGAACTTGGCGTTGGCTTCTTCTTCGTCGATGCCCAGGAGGCTGAAGACGCGCGACTGGGTTTCGGGCTGGTGGATACGGATGGAGCCGCCGCCGATCTCGCTGCCGTTGAGCACGAGGTCGTAGGCCTTGCTTTTGACGCTGCCGGGGTCGGACTCGAGCTTGTCCAGGTCGTCGTCGGTCGGCGCGGTGAACGGGTGGTGCAAAGAGTCCCAGCGTTTCTCGTCTTCGTTCCAGTCGACGAGGGGGAAGTCGACGACCCAGGTCCAGGCCCAGCTGTTCTCGGGGATCAGGTCGAGGTCGCGTGCGAGCTTGACGCGGAGTTCGCCGAGGACGCGGTGGACCAGCGCGGGCTTCTTATCGACGCCGAAGCAGATGAGGTCGCCTTCCTGCGCGCCGGTGCGTTCGCGGATGGCGTCGGCCTGGGGGGCGATGAACTTGGCGATGCCGGTCGCGAAGCCGTCGGCTTCGACCTTGGTGACGGGCAGGCCGCCGGCACCGAACTGCTTAACCCACTCGGCCAGGCTGTCGGTTTCCTTGCGGGTCATGCTGGCGCCGCCGGGCACGCGGATGGCCTTGACGATGCCCCCGGCAGCGATCGCGCCAGCGAAGACCTTGAACTCCGAGTCCTTGACGATGTCGGTGACGTCCACAAGCTGCAGATCGAAACGGAGGTCCGGCCGGTCGCTGCCGTACTTGTCCATCGCCTCGGCGTAGGTGATCCGGGGCAACGGGCTGGGGATGTCGATGTCGAGGATCTCTTTCCAGACCCGGCGGACCATGCCTTCGTTGATCGCCATGACGTCGTCCTGCTCGACGAAGCTCATCTCCAGGTCGAGCTGGGTGAACTCGGCCTGGCGGTCGGCGCGGGGGTCCTCGTCGCGGAAGCAGCGGGCGATCTGGATGTAGCGTTCAAACCCGGCGGCCATGAGAATCTGCTTGAACAGCTGGGGGCTCTGAGGCAGGGCGTAGAACGCGCCTTCCTGCAGCCGGGAGGGCACGAGGAAGTCGCGGGCGCCTTCGGGGGTGGACTTGCAGAGGAAAGGCGTTTCGATCTCGTAGAAGCCTTCGCTGTCGTAGTAGTCGCGCATGATCTTCGTGACCCGGTGGCGGGTCTTGAGGATCTCCTGCATGCGCGGGCGACGCAGGTCCAGGTAGCGGTAAGCCAGGCGTTTTTCTTCGCCGGTACGCTCGGCATCGTCGGGGGTGAACGGCGGGGTCTGGGCCTTGTTGAGGATCGTGAGCTCGGTGGCTTCGATCTCGATGTCGCCGGTGTCGATCTTGGGGTTGGACATGCCCGCCTCACGCTCGACGCAGCTGCCGGTGACCTGGATCACGTCCTCATGGCGGAGCTTGTTGGCCAGCTCGTGGGCCTCGGCCTGCTGGGGGTGGAAGACGATCTGCGTCAGCCCCTGGCGGTCCCGGAGGTCGATGAAGCGGACCCCGCCGTGGTCACGGTAATTGTGCACCCACCCGGCAAGGGAAACGGTCTGGCCGGCGTCGGTCTTGCGGAGTTCCGCGCAGTGGTGGGTGCGGGCGGTCATGGTGGTGTCCAAAGGTGAGGGTGGAATGGGAAAAGGCGGGAATCATAGCAGATGGCACGGGGCAGACCGGCAGGGCCAGGCGTGGACAGAGAGGTGGACTGACTCCGGGTTTTGACCTTCGACCTTTGGCCTTCAACAATGCACCCATGTTTACAGGCATCGTTCAGACGACCGGGACCGTGGCCGCCATCGAACCCCTGACCGGGGGCAACGGCGTGCGTTTTGTGATCGACCACGGCGGGTGGACGCCCGAAGGCGGCTACGTGCCGGAGTTGGGCCATTCGATCTGCGTCTCGGGGGCCTGCCTGACGCTGGTGTCGATCCTCGGCAACGCATTCGGGTTCGACGTGATCCAGCAGACGCTGGCGGTGACGACGCTGGGGCAGTGGGAAGTGGGGACGAAGGTGAACCTCGAGCCGGCGGTGCTGCCGACGCAGCCGATGGGCGGGCACTTCATGCAGGGGCATGTGGACGGCATCGGCGAAGTGGTGACGGTGAAAAGCACCCCCGAAGAATGGCGGACGGTGGTGCGCCCGCCTGCGGGGCTGATGCCTTACATGACGCCGCGCGGCTCGGTGACGATCGACGGGGTGAGCCTGACGATTGCCGAGCTGGGCGAAGACACGATCGAAGTGGCGTTGATCCCGACGACGCTGGAGCTGACGACGCTGGGGCGGACACGCGAGGGGTCGACGGTGAACCTTGAAGCGGACGTGCTGACGAAGACGGTCGTGCAGACGCTGAAGCGGATGCAGGGGGAAGGCGGCGGCGAGGAAGCGGTGACGATGGACCTGCTGAAGCAAGCGGGGTTTGTCAACGCTTAGGCAGGAGCCTCTGCGCGGAACAGGATAAAGCTGCAGTCGTCGGGCTTGGAGGGTTGGCCCGGGAGCGGGACGTGCATGCGTTGGTAGGCGATGCGGGTGATCGAGCGGGCGGCTTCGGCGGGGTCTGCTTGCAGGGTGAGCGGCGCGATCTCGTCGGTGGTGAGGTTGTCGAACAGGCCATCGGTGCCCAGCAAGAGGGTGTCGCCGGGCGCGAGGATGTGGGGCAGGCCGACGACGAGGCGGAGCGAGGGCAGGCCGACGATGTTGGAGACGAGGTGACGCTCGTGGTGGTGCATGGCGTCGGGCTCGGCGAGCAGGCCGGCTTCGACGGCGAAACCGACGGGCGAGTGGTCGACGGTCTTGAGCTTGAGCTCGGCCTGCGCGTCCAGCATCAGGACGGGCGAGTCGCCGGCGTGGATGGTGCGGACGGTGAGGTGCCCCTCGGGGCGTTGCATGACATGGGCGACTGCCACGGTCGCCGCGGCGCCGACGTCCAGCATCTGGATGTCACGGTGGGCCTGTTCGATGCCGTCCATCACGCGGTCACGCACCGGGCGGTCGGGCTGGGTTTGCAGGGCGGCGGCGATCTGCTGGACGACCGCAGCGGAGGCCAGGTCGCCCGAGGCACCACCGCCCATGCCGTCGGACACGACCAGCACCAGGCCGTTGGGCACGGGGGCGACGAGCAGCGCGTCCTGGTTGCCTGTTTTCCGGTACGGCGCGCGGGCGGTGTAGGCCAAGGCGGTCCCCAGGTCATTGGCGACCGGCTTGGGCGCACCGTGGTCGGCGTCCAGCAGTATGAAAGGGTCTTGCATCCGGTCTCAATTTTACACCACGATGCGGCTTAGGCGAGCCGGGGATCGCTCACCGGGCAGCCCACCGAGCGTTTGGGGTGGGTCTGCTATCCTTGGCGTATGTCCGAGACAGGTGGCAAGTTGTTGTTGGCCTCGCCGGCGATGGACGATTCGTACTTTGCCGAGGCGGTGATCGTGATGATCGACGACAACGAGGAGGGGTCGCTGGGGCTGGTGCTGAATCAGCCTTCGGGCATGGCGTTGGACGAAGCGTGGTCGCAGGTCAGCGCGGTGCCGTGTCCGAGGGAGGCGGCGTTGCTTCGGGGTGGGCCGGTGCCGGGGCCTTTGATGGTGTTGCATGGGCAGGCGACGCACGCGGACCGGGAGGTGGTCGACGGGGTGTTTCTGTCCAGCGAGGAGATGAACGTGCGGGCGCTGGTGATGGAGAGCGACTCGCCGGCGATGTTCTTCGCCGGGTACGCCGGGTGGGGCCCGGGGCAGTTGGCGGAGGAGTTGAAGCAGACGAGCTGGATCGTGGGCCCGCCGGTGGGGGCGTGGGTGCTGGAGCACCGCGAAGACCCGCGCTCGCTGTGGCGGGCGTGTGTGAAGATGGTGGACCCGTCGTTGGGGCGGCTGTCGGAGAACCCGGACATCGTGCCTTATGACCCGGGGATGAACTGAACTTGTCGGCGATCGCGGATGAGTTGCAGCGGGGGATTGATGCGGGCCTGCATTTCGGCGGGCAGGCGGTGGTGTGGCGGGATGGTGAGGTGGTGTTGGATGAGGCTGTGGGCGAAGCGCAGCCGGGCGTGGCGATGAGGGCGGAGACGCGGATGCTTTGGATGAGCGCGTGCAAGCCGATTACGGCGGTGGCGGTCGCGCAGTTGTATGAGGACGGTGAGATCGACCTGGACGAGCCGGTGGCGATGTACCTGCCGGCATTCGCGCAGGGCGACAAGCAGCCGATCACGATCCGGCATGTGCTGACGCATACCGGCGGGTTCCGCGTGGCGAATCTGAAGGGGCTGGATGGCGATTGGCACACGGCGGTCGAGCGCGTGTGCGAAGCGCCGCTCGAACATGATTGGGCGATCGGGGAGTCGGCGGGGTACCACCCGCAGACGAGCTGGTTTGTGCTGGGGGCGTTGGTCGAGGCGCTGCGGGGGGAGGCGTATGCGGATTGGGTGAAACGGAAGATTCTTGAGCCTTGCGGCATGGACGGGACTTTGATGCCGATCGAGCCGGGGGTGTATGACGCGGCCTGGCCGGGGATGTCGCAGGTGTATGACACCAGCCGAAAGCCCGGCGTCGACGGCCCGCGGGAGACGGGGTACGCCTCGGCCGGGTACTGCACGGTCATGCGGCCGGGCAGCAACGTCTGGGGGCCGGCGGGGGACCTGGTGAAGTTCTATGGCATGCTGCTGAACGGCGGGGAGGGCGAGCGCGGGCGGGTGCTGGAGCCCGAGACGGTGGCGTTGTTCACGGACCGGCATCGCACCGGCAAGCACGACCGGACGTTCCAGCATGTGGTGGACTTCGGGCTGGGGTTCTTGCTCAATTCACGGATGCACGGCCCGGCGACGGTGCCCTACGGCTACGGCGACTGGACCGATGAACGGACCTTCGGCCACAGCGGCAACCAGAGCTCGGTCGGTTTTGCGGACCCCGCGAAGCGCATCGCCGCAGCGGTGGTCTGCAACGGCATGCCCGGCGAGCCGCGACACCAGAAGCGGCAACGCGCGTGGCTGGCGGCGCTGGGTTCCTTGTGTGTGTTGGACTAAAAACACAACGCCCCGGCTTTCGCGAGGGCGTTGTGCGGAGCTAAGACAATGCCTGGTGAAATGGGTTTTACGCCGCCTGCGACATGTTGCCGTAGTTGATGAACCGGGAGATCGGCATCGCGGCGGGGCCGGACTGGCTGGTGGGGTTGAACCAGAACGCGGTGATCCAGACCTTCGTGCCCGGCGACAGCGTCGTCGGGAACTCGATTGTTACTTCCGTCCTGGTCTGGCTGCCTTCAAACTTCCAGTCGTCGACATCCACCGGCGGCTGGTCGCCGACATAACTAAACACCGTCGCGCCCTTCACGCCCTCGGGCTTGGCGCGGCTGGTCGAGTCGCCGTTGTGCAGCCGAAGATTGAACGTCCAGCCATCCACCGACAACACATCGATCGTCGGCGACGTGCTCGGCGGGGGCACCGGGGTCGGCTCGGTATCCCGCACCGTCAACCCGAAGTCCAGCCGCTGCTGATCCGTCACGCCGGGGTGGTTCGTCACCGCCATCGCAAACTCGCGCGAGATCGCGACCAGCGACTTCTTGGCCTCGTTCTTGGCGAACACGGTCGCCTTGCCGCGGGTCGAAGGGTCGGTCGCTGCGGTGTACGCCGCGTCGTAGGCGCTTTGTGCGCTGGCGTACTGGGTCGCTTGGGCCGAGGTGAGCCCGACGATCGTCGGGTCGGTCAGTGCATCGAGCTGGGTGTTGAAGTTCGCCGACCAGTTCAACAGGCCGGCATCCGTCAACGGTAAGTAACTTGCCATGAGATAGCCTCTCTAAAAGAGATTGACGGCGTACAACACGCCGCATGAAGTGCGGACTGCACGCGCAGCCCGCCGAAGCGTTGGCATTCGTTTCTTGAATTGTCTGGGCCCGGAAGTGAGCCCCCGAATGCTTGTGGGGTGTGTATCGCCTCGGCTGCGTCCGGGCTTCAGTTTGTGATGCGAATCAGCGGTAAACCCGCTTGGGGCGAACCCGAAGCGTTGGCTTGCCAGACGAGAAAACGCGGATTTATCAGGCGGTCAACAAGCGCTGGCTTGCCTCTGCGTGAGCGCTGTGACTTCCTGCGCTCGCGCTGCGGTTGGCAGTTTCGGCGCTGTGGTGTGCTGCGCTATCGCTACGAGCGGCTGCGCCTGGGTTGTGGTTCTGTGCGCCCTCGCCTCTGTTTACTGCGCCGGCGCTGCGGCTTCCTGCGTTCGCGGCCCGGTTCGCGGCGCTGGCGCAGAGACTTCGTGCGTTTAGGCCACGGGTTCCTGCGCTGGTGCCGCGATTGCTTGCGCTTGTGCCACGGGTTGCGGCGCTTGTTTGCCTTATCCCTGGTTTGTGCGCGTTGCTTTATGCGAATCTCAACTGTTCAGCATGGGGTTTGAGGAGGTATCTACTTGGAACGCGATGGCGGCGGCCTTTGCTGGATTCAGCGGTTTGGGATGAGTTAGACTGAAAACCTGCCATCATCGCGACACCCGAGGGAATTCATCGATGCCTAACGACGCTTCCGGCCCCGGTAACCATCCAGCAAGCCTGCCCAAGCGTGTTGAAGAACGCTTTGCGTCATATGTCTCGGACCCCAGCCAGGAAGTGGGCGGGGTTTTGGATTTGTCTGGCTGTGGCTTGTGGGCCGGATCCATTTCGGCTTTGCTGGGCCGCCTCGAGGCGTTGGAAGGCCTGCAGACGCTGGATTTGGATTGGAACCAGCTCGGTGCTGAGGGGATGAAAGCGTTGGCGGGTTCCGCGGTGTTGGAAGGCCTGAAGACGCTGCATTTGGGTTGGAACCAGATCGGTGCTGAGGGGATGAAAGCGTTGGCGGGTTCCGCGGCATTGGAAGGCCTGAAGGCGCTGGATTTGGTTGGGAACAAGCTCGGTGCTGAGGGGATGAAAGCGTTGGCGGGTTCCGCGGTGTTGGAAGGCCTGAAGGCGCTGGATTTGGGTTGGAACCGGATCGGTGATGAGGGGATGAAAGCGTTGGCGGGTTCCGCGGCATTGGAAGGCCTGAAGGCGCTGGATTTGGTTGGGAACAAGCTCGGTGCTGAGGGGATGAAAGCGTTGGCGGGTTCCGCGGCATTGGAAGGCCTGCAGACGCTGGATTTGGGTTGTAACGAGATCGGTGATGAGGGGATGAAAGCGTTGGCGGTTTCCGCGGTGTTGGAAGGCCTGCAGACGCTGAATCTGTATGGGAACGGGATCGGTGATGAGGGGATGAAAGCGTTGGCGGTTTCCGCGGCGTTGGAAGGCCTGCAGACGCTGTATTTGGGTGAGAACCTTTTGAAGGACGCTTTCGCCCTGATACAGATGCTTGAGCGATTTGATCGCCAATTAGAAATCAATCTCTCCGGCAACCCGTTAAAAACCCCGGAGGGCACGCCTTTGGAGTTGAGCGGGTTGTCCGTCGCCCCTCAGCCGGTCTTGTCCGTGATCAAGATCCTTCGTGAAGCCCTTAGTCTTGATGCGGGCGAACTCAACGAAGTGCGGGTCAACCTCGTGGGCGTGGCGAAGAACGGCAAATCGCAGTTGGCGCGTGCTTTGGTAGGGAATTTAGGACCTGGCCAAACGATCCCGATCCAACAACGCACCGAAGGGATGGATATCTGGGAAATGGATGGATTAGACGTTTCGGGGGTGGGCGAAGTCAAAGTCCGGTTTTTCGATGGGGCGGGCGATGCGGACCAATACCTGCTGCACCGCGTCTTCTGGCAGCTCCAACGCAATGCGCTGCTGTTGGTGATCGACCCGTGCAAGGAATGGGGGTGGATGGATGCCCAAGGCAATCACGGCAACCGCGGGGCGCATCTGATCCGGATGATGGTGGCGGGCTTTGGTCGATTACTGCTGCAAACGCGCAACCCAGACGCCAAACTTCCGCCGACGCTTGTGGTCCGGACCAAAAAAGACTTGTCGGATCAGTGGTGCGATCAAACGCCCAGCGCGTCTGAGATTGTTCAGCAGTACGGTCAACAAGACGAGAGCGAAGCCGGCAGGAAGCTGAAGATGCTTGCGGTGGCCGAGGAAATCAACCCGGTCACGCACGAGGGCTTGGAAGAAGTCCGTGAGGCTTTGGCCCGAACCATCGCGCTCGTGCCGGGGGTGAAGACGCAGATTGCGGGGGACTTTTTTGAGGTTCGCGAAGCCTTGCAAGAGCGGTTTTTTGAGGATCCACATCGAGACCGGGAATCATTCCGAAGCATCTCAATGAACGAGTACGGTTCGCTATGCGAAAGCGTTGGCGTGTCGGATGCCGACGAGCAGGCGTTTTATCTGCGCACGCTTTGTGCGCTGGGAGATGTGATTCATCTGGAGGATGAGCCGCGACTCAGCCAGCATGTGATCAACACGAGATGGGCGAGGAAGGCGCTGTATTGGTTTGTGACGGATCGCAAGGTGGTGGGTCAGAAGGGGCTGGTTTCGGAGACGGATTTGGCGGGCCTTGACGAGGTGGTGCCGGAGTTGCTGCTGGAGCTTGCGATTGCCCGGCAGGTGGTCTTTGAGGCGTACCGGGAGGGTGAAGTGGTCTATGGCGAGAAGCAGCAGGAGCCAGCCTGGGTGATCCCCGACGCGCTGCCTTCACGTCAGAAGGGCCATGTTTGGGCTCAATTGCAGCAGCCGGAGGTTGTCTTGAAGCCCAAAGACGGGTTTCTGCCTGAGAGTGTTTTTCTGACTTTTGTGGGCGAGCACTACAAGCAGCTTGATCCGCAGACAGGCGTGTTTCGGGACGAGGTCCTGTTGGATTCTCCTGACGGTGCGCGAGTCCTTATTAGGCCGGATTACACCTCAGACGACCCAAGCATCGATATGTGGGCGGATCCGAATGCTAGCCCGATCGAAGCAGAAGCGGCCTTGCGTTTTTGTGCGCACGCTTTATTACGCAAAGGTGTGTTTGACGAAGTTTGGGAGATAAATCCTCGTGATGCAGCGTATGCGACGACTGAATTTACTCAAGAGAGGGATTCAGGTGCAGGTTTAGCCACACCAAGTTCAAAAGAACAAAGCGGAGGTGAAGCCAGGAGAGTTGGGCTCAGTAAGCCAGGTTGGGGAATGATGTCGTGCGTCATTGGAGCGGTATTCGCGGGTTTGTTTTGGCACTACGTGCCGGGTTTTCCTGCGAAGGTGCCAACAGTAGTACTGATTGGGTTCCTTACTGCGTTGTTTATGTGGAGCTTTAATCCAAAGTACTGGGCTCGACGCTTAGCGGCGACATCATTAAGCATGATTCCAGCGGGCGCTTTGTTTCCTCATGTTGCAATAAAGTTTGACTTTGGCTCAACTGGAGGTGGCCGCTACGAAAGTGCCGAAGCGCCGGCGGTTTATTACATCGTGCTTGGCGTTGTTTTTGTTGCGTCACTGGCTTTTGAGGGTTTTCGGATGTGGCTTGAGCGCCATAACAGCTAAACTAGTTGGCTAGGGCGTATACTTCCCCCCATGACCAGAATCTTGCTTTCGTTGCTGCTGCTGTTGGTGATCGGCCTGTCTTGCGGGTGTGACCTGCTGGAGGGCAACAAGACCTCGGACGATGATCTGAATGTGCTGTTGCATGATGAGTTCCTCGAGCTGCAGGACGGGCGGCGGGAGGTGGTGATCGTGGATGTGCGGACGGCGGCGGACTACGCGGCGGGGCATCTGCCCGGGGCGATCAACATCCCGGTGATTGACCTCAGGCAGGGCGACCCTCGGCTGGGGTCGTCGCATGTCGTGGTGTACTCGGACGGGTTTGCCAGCGGGGATCAGGACCTGGTGTCCTGGGCGGCGGCGAAGAAGCTGCTGACGCTGGGGTATCGCAACGTGTACGACTACCGCGGCGGGGTGGCGGCTTGGGAGGCGCACGGCGGGGGATTGGTGCAGGAGTAGGCGGATCGCGCTGCGTGGGGAGCACGGCGATCTTTGTGGCGGGTTAAACGGATTCGTCGTCGGTGTCTTCTTGGGTGTCCCAGGCGTCTTCGGCGGCGAGGCGGACACGTTCGGAGAGGTCGCGGACGGGGGTTTCGGGGGTGCCTCGCCATAGGCCGACGAAGATGAAGATGCCGGCGACGAGGACGATGCCGGCCTGGTGTTTGCCGGTGGTGAGTCGGACGAGCATCGAGCGGTAGGCGGGGGGCTCGGGGAGGTCGCTGCCGACCTGGGGGAGCTGAGCGGCGAGCCAGGCGTCGGGGGTGTCCAGGGTGTCGGGGTTCAGCGCGTGGATCGGGTGCAGGGGGGACTGGTCGGCGGCGTTCTGGTGGAAGACGGCGCGGGCCAGGCGTTGGAGCACGGCGGGGTCGTTGCGCTCCCGGGCTTGGAGGTAGGCGGCGTAGTGGTCCCGCTGGGTCTGCAGCGCGGCGAGCTGGGCCTGCATCGTGTCGCGCTGCCAACCGAGGTCTTCGACGTCGATCCAGGCGGGGACCAGCAGCGCGGCGGCGAGCATGGCCAGGCCTGCGAACAGGTAGATCCAGCTGGGGAGCGCGTTGATGGGCGAGCGGGGGCGGGGCATGACGTGTGTAGATTATCGGTAGTCGGGGCGGCTGGGCGTGAATCGATGCGGCGGCTGGGTGGTCGGGGGGCGCGGGGTGGGCTACCTTATGTCGATGCTGCTTTTTCGTGTCTTTGAAGACGGCCAGCCCGCCCAGCAGTGGGCGTTGCGGAATGCGTACCTCTTGGGGAACGACGGCAACGCCATCCGCGCTGAGGTGCAGACGGAGCCGGGGCGGATCGTTTGTGAGAAGCGGGACCCGGGGTCGGCGGCGTTGTCGCTGCTTTATCCGGTGGGGGAGGTGGGGGAATTCGCGCTGCAGACGTGCTTGCTGCCGGAGTCGGACGAGCCTTATCTGCTGTCGCTGGAGCTGGCCCGGCATCGGATGATGCTGATCTACACCAAAGAAGAGGACTGGTCGCTGTTTGGGCTGGAATCTGAGCACCCGGCGGTGAAGCGGATCGAGGTGGCCAATCAGAAGTTCCTGGAGGCGGTGAACCTGCAGCATGATGACCCGACGAAGGCTCACGAGCTGGCGACGGAGTGTCTGGTGGCGGCGGTGGACGCGTCGGAGGAG
The DNA here is from genome assembly GCA_965230305.1 of Phycisphaeraceae bacterium. GTDB lineage: Bacteria > Planctomycetota > Phycisphaerae > Phycisphaerales > Phycisphaeraceae. Next base: position 3,076,480 of record OZ245998.1, read on the forward strand.
CTGGCGTTGGAGCATTCGCAGCAGCTTCTGGAACGCCGCCGACTGGCGAGGCTGGAGACGACGCCTTTGGGGGTCGGCACGGGGGTGGCGTTGAATCATGTGCAGGACCCGGTGCGGAACGCGCTGCAGAGCCGGTTTGATTTCCTGCAGCTGCCTACGCCCTGGCGGGCGCTGTCGCCGGAGGAGGGTGAGTACAAGTGGAACGTGCTGGACGTGTGGGCGGATTGGGCCAAGGCGAATGACATCCGGCTGATCGCTGGGCCCTTGGTCTGTTTTGAGCCCGGGCTGCTGCCGGACTGGTTGTACATCTGGGAGCACGACTACGACACGGTCCGGGACCGGGTCTACGAGCACATCGAGAAGATCGTCGAGCGGTACGGCGGGACGTTCCAGGTCTGGAACGTGGCGTCGGGGCTGCACATCAATCAGCACTTCCAGTTTGCGTTTGATCAGTTGATGGACCTGACGCGGATGTCGTCGATGCTGATCAAGAAGCTGCTGCCGGCGGGTCGGACGCTGATCGAGTTGCGTCAGCCGTTTGGCGAGTACTACGCACACAATCAGCGGTCGATCCCGCCGATGACGTATATCGATCTGATTCAGCAGTCGGCGTTGGACGTGGATGCGTACGCCTTGCGTTTGCCGTTGGGGCAGGCGATGCCCGGGCAGTTCACGCGGGACCTGATGCAGGTGTCGGCGATGCTGGATCAGTTTGCTGGGCTGAACAAGCCGTTGTACCTGACGCTGGGGGTGCCTTCGGAAACGATCTCGAGCCTGATGCTGGCGGCGGGGGAGCACGAAGAAGCGCCGCGCGATGCGGCGGCGGGGCACTGGCGTCGGCCGTGGGATGAGACGGTGCAGGCGCACTGGCTGGAGGCGGTGTTCCAGGTGGCGTTGAGCAAGCCGTTTGTTGAGGCGGTGGCGTGGACGGAGTTTATGGACCACGAGAACGCGGAGCTGCCTTTGTCCGGGCTGGTGACGGAGGAGCTGGCGCCCAAGGAGGCGTTGCGTCGCTTGTCGGCGTTCCGGCAGGCGTTGCGTTCGACGGAGCTGCCCACGGACGCGGGGGTGGGCGATGCGGCCGGCTGATCGGCTGACGCTGCTGGTGGCGGTGGTGCTGGGGGGCGGGATGGTGTATCTGCTGGCGGGTCGGGCGCAGTCGCCGGTCTGGCGTGACACGGTTCAGCCGCGTGGCACCGGTCAGCGGATCGACATCAACGAGGCGGGGGCGACAAGCCTGCAGTTGCTGCCGGGCGTGGGCCCGCCGACGGCGGCGAAGATCATTTCACATCGGCAGACGCACGGGCCGTTCGCGGAGCCGGCGGACCTGGAAGCGGTCTCGGGGATCGGGACGATCACGCGGAAGAAGATCGAGCCTTGGGTGCAGGGGTGGACGGGGGAGTAGGCCGATCGGTAGCTTGAACGAAAGGTCAGATGCAGATGAAATCGTTGGCACCCGAGCCTGTTTTGCATGCGTCATTTCGAGTGTTGTATGTTTGTGGATACACCACACGCAACTGGACTCAAAACAATCACGTCTCGCGGCAACAGATCAATGACTTGTGGGAAGCGATCCATGAGATACCGGGACTCTTAAGCCGATGGCAGGAAGATTCAACAAGAGAATTGCTGATGTACCTTGATGAGTACGATCAGAAATGGCCCGATCTTCAGTTGAGAGCGATGTATGAAAACGCACTTGGTGAATGCGTTTGAGTTTGGTTATGCGTTTTTCGGTTGAGAACGCCGGGCGACGCGGAGTGTGCGGTTGGGGTCGGTCGGCGGGGGTGTGGGTTGTGGCTGCTGAGTGGGTTGGGTTTGGTTTTGTAGCCAGTCGGCTTGGGTGTGGGCGTTGGGGCCGATGCAGGTGTCGCCTTGGAAGGTTGCGCCGGGGCGGACGGTGAGGTCGCCGGCGTAGATCCGGCCGGCGACCGTGGCGCCTGGGAGCAGCTCGGCGGTGGTTTCGATGACGACCGCGGCATCACAGCGGCCGGCGAGGCGGGCGCAGTGGGCGATGAGGGTGCCTTTGAATTGGGCGCTGGTGTGCAGTTCGATCTGGCCGGTGGTCTTGAGTGTGCCGGCGAATCGGCCTTGGAGGACGACGTCACATTCGACGACGAGGTCGCCGGTGAGGTCGCAGTCCGGGCCGAGGACCATAGGAGCAGACGGGTGGGGCGCGGGCTGGATCACCGGGGGCTCCTGCAGGCAGAGAGGTCAGAACGGGGACAGGTGGGGTATCGGCGAAGGCTGGGTTTTGGCCCCAGAATCGGGCCGGCTCGTCTGGCGCGGTGGGGTTATCCTGTGGGGGTGTCGGAGACGATTGAACCAGCTCGGTTAAGACGGATCGCGCGTCAGCAGGTGTTGGCGGACGGTTTATTGGGCGTCGAGGCGGTGCCGGTGCGGCGTGAGGTGGCGGCGGGAATTGTGGAAGCCGAGCGTCCAGCCCCGACGGAGACCCGGGTTGACGTGCCACGCAGCGCCGCCCCGGTGCAGCAGATGCCGCGGGTGACGCCGGCGGTGCCTGAGTTGAGCGGGGACAAGGCGGCGCGTTTGCAGCAGTTGTCCGAGAAGCTGCACGCGGACCCGGCGATCACGGCGTTGGTGCAGCCGGGGACGAAGATCGTGTTTGGGGAGGGCGACCCGGACGCGGCCCTGATGTTTGTCGGGGAAGGCGCGGGGGCGACGGAGGCGAAGATGGGTCGGCCGTTTGTGGGGCCGGCGGGTGAGCTGCTGGACAAGATGATCGTGGCGATGGGGTTGTCGCGGGATTCGGTGTACATCACGAACATGGTGCACTTCCGCCCGCCGGAGAACCGGGTGCCGACGCCGGAGGAAGTGGAGTTGGGGCGGCCGTACTTGCTGGGGACGATCCAGACGGTTCGGCCGAAGGTGATCGTGTGTCTGGGAGGCACCGCGGCGAAGAACATGCTGCAGACTTCGACGGGGATTACGCGGCTGCGCGGGCAGTGGCACCAGTACCACGATGTGCAGCCGCCGATCGATCTGATGCCGACGTTTCACCCGGCGTTCTTGTTGCGGAGTTACACGCGGGACAACCGGGGCAAGGCGTGGAGCGACCTGCAGAAGGTGATGGAGAAGCTTGGGATTTAGCTCTCGGGCAGGCGGTAGTCTTCGGCGGCGGTATTGACGAGGTCGGGGGGTGGGGCCTGGCCGGTGATGGCGCGGACGATGCGGGTGACGTGGGGGTGGCAGTTCTCGATGAACAGTCGGAACTCGGACTGTGTGCCGGCGGCAGCGGTGCCGGCGATGTAGACGTTCTTCGCCGAGGTTTGATTGGTGTGCGGGTCCAGGACGGGGGCCTGGTTTTCGCCGGTGCGTTGGAGGTTGAGTTGGTCAAAGAGGAAGGGGTCCTGCTCGTAGCCGGTGAGCAGGAGGGTGAAGTCGGTGGGGACGTCGACGGGGACGCCGCCGTCGGTGGGGGAGAGGATGACGCTTTCGTGGGTGATGCGGGTGGGGACGGTCTTGGGGAAGAAGCGGATCTGCCGGGAGTTGATCAGGGTTTTGAGCTCGGGGAGGAGCCAATACTTGATGGCTTTTTCGTTGAAGGTGTCGCCGCGGTAGGAGAGGGTGACGTCGGCGCCGGCGCGGTAGCATCGGATGGCGGCCTCGGCGGCGGAGTTCTTGCCGCCGACGATGGTGAGGCGTTGCTTGAAATACTTGTGGGGTTCTTCGAAGTAGTGGGAGACGGTGTGGAGGTCTTCGCCGGGGATGTGCAGCAGGCGGGGGCGGTGCATGTCGCCGATGGCCAGGACCAGGTGCTGGCAGTGGAACAGCTCGGAGACGCCGCCGCCTTTGCGGGTGTGGACTTCAAAGCCGTTGGGGGTCTGGTCGATGCCGACAACGCGCTGATAGGTTCGGATGTCGAGTTCGTGTTGTTTGACGACGCCGCGGAGGTAAGCGAGGTACTCCTCGCGGGTGGCTTTGGACTCGTCTTTGGTGACGAGTGGGACGCCGGCGATGGCGATGCGTTCGGGTGAGGAGAAGAAGCGGGCCTGCCGGGGGTACCAGGTGATGGTCTGCCCGATCTGGCCGGCGTCGAGGTGGGTGTAGTCAACGCCGGCGTGTTTGAGCGCGGCGGCGAGTTCGATCCCGATGGGGCCTGCTCCGACAATCAGCACGTCCGTGTGTGGCATGATTGGATTGTATCGCGGCAGGGCCCGGGTTCGATGGTTTTGGCTACCATGTCTTGATTAGCCCGACCCGGGCATGTCGGTATTTATTTTCTATTTCTCGATCAGGAACACTGCATATGAAACGAACTGCTTTGGCTGTATGGGCTGCGCTGTCCGCTGCTCCTTGGGTGTCGGCGGACACGGTGACGCTAACGACCGGCGAAGTGCTGGAGGGGACGGTGACCGACCAGGACGACACGACGGTCACGCTGATGCACCCGGTGCTGGGCGAGATGCCAATCCCCGCGGTGTCGGTGACGGAGGTGCTCACGGACCCGGCAGAAGCAGGCGATGAGGTCGGCGAAGCCGGCCAGGCCAGCGACGAGGCGCCCGTGGCACCCGCGGGGCGGGGCTTTTTTGAGGGCTGGTCCAACCGGTTTGAAGCGGGGCTGTCCGGGGCTTCGGGCAACAGCGAAAACGTGAGCCTGTACTTGGCTACGACGTCGACCCGGGAGACCGAGCAAGACCGCGACCTGTTTACGCTGCGGTATGCGTACGCCAAGAGCGAGGGCACGAGCTCGACGAACCAGTTCAGCGCGTTCTACCGACACGACTGGCTGGTGCCCGAGGAGGACTACTTCTACTTCGGGGACGTGGGCTTTGACTGGGACCAGTTCCAGGCGTGGGACTCGCGGATTCTGGGCCACCTCGGCGCGGGCTACCGGTGGGTCGAAGAAGAGGACTACACGCTGGACCTGCTGGCGGGCCTGGGTGCGATCCGGGAGTTCGGCTCGTCCAACGATGACATCATCCCCGAGGGTTTGCTGGGCTTTGATGTGGCTTGGCAGATCAGTGAGCACCAGTCGTTCACCTGGGCGGGCCGGTTCTTTCCGGACTTCAATGACTTTGGTGATTTCCGTCTGACCAACGAGTTGGCCTGGAACATGAATATCCCGGATACCGACAACATGACTTTGTCGCTTGGGATCAGCCACGAGTACGACTCCAAGTCCACGGGCCCGGTGCGCAAGAACGATGTGCTTTACTTTGCGACGATTGGTTTTGACTTCTGAGCCGAACGCCAGAGATTGAATACTCGAAGCCCACAGCTTTGTGCTGTGGGCTTTTTCTATGACGCCAGCTTGAGGGGGGTGGGCTCGTTGCGGACGCCGGCCTGTTCGTAGGCGATGAGCTGGCTGACGGCGACGCAGGCTTTGCGGAGCTTGCGTAGCCGACGGGGTGGGGCCATCTGCAGCATCTGGGCGATCGCCAGGTGGGCGTCCAGGTCCATCAGTGCGGCATCGAGCGTTTCGAGGGCTTTGATGAAGGCGTCGTCGTCGCGGTGGGCGTAGGCGGTGGCGACCTTGCCGGGCAGCGCGGTGGCGGCGCGTTTGACGGCCGCGGCCAGCCCGGACTTCTCGTCGGCGGGGAAGGCCGAGGCGACTGCAAAGCAGCCCCGCACCAGACGCATGGTCTGCCGCCAGAGCGGGCCGCGATGGAAACCGTCACCGAGCATGGCAGTCGAATTATCGACCGATTCAAGGCGAAACGGTCGCTGGCAAGGGCGGGGCCGATAGTTCTTGGGTTAGCAGCGCAAAAAACAAGCCCCGAGAAACCGGGGCCTGTTCAACTCAATGCCCGGGAGAGGATTCGAACCTCCACGGGATTTTACTCCCACCGCGACCTCAACGCGACGCGTCTGCCAGTTCCGCCACCCGGGCTGGGTTGCGAGCCGAACAGTTTAACAATCCTGGCGGTGGTGTCGACCCGCCTTGGCGTGGTGTGTTTTCGGCGGTAGGCTGCTGGATTCTCACACACAGGAGGCCCCGTGGGCGTCAAGGTTTGCAAGTTCGGAGGCACGTCATTGGCCGAAGCGGCCCAGGTCGAAAAGGCCTGCGCGATCGTGCGGCAGGACCCGGCGCGTCGGTACGTGGTGCCCTCGGCTCCGGGCAAGCGGCATAAGCAGGACCAGAAGATCACGGACTTGCTGTACCTGTGTCACAAGACCGCTAGGCAGGGCGTGCCGTTTGATGAAGCGTTTGATCTGATTGCGGGGCGGTTCGCGGAGATGGCTGAGGGATTGGGCGTCGCGGGGGCCTGGCTGGACGAAGCCTTGGCGGATGTGAAGGCGGGTATCGCTGCGCGGGGTGAAGCCAAGGCCGGGCCGGACTACGCCGCGAGCCGGGGCGAGTATCTCAACGGCATGCTTCTAGCGCGGGTGCTGGGGTACCGGTTTGTCGATGCGGCGACGGTGATCCACTTCGGTGACGACGGCCGACTCGATGAAGGCCGGACGTACCCAGCGTTGGCCGAGGCGTTGGCGGGCGAAGGCGGCGCGGTCGTGCCGGGGTTCTATGGAAGCCTTGCCGACGGCTCGATTCAAACGTTCAGCCGGGGCGGCTCGGACGTGACCGGCGCGATCGTGGCGCGGGCGGTCGAGGCCGACGTGTATGAGAACTGGACGGACGTGCCGGGGTTGTTGTTGACCGACCCGGGGATTGTGGACGATCCGGAGACGATTGAGGTGTTGACGTACCGGGAGCTGCGCGAGTTGGCGTACTCGGGGGCGCGGGTGCTGCATGAAGACGCGGTGTTCCCGGTTCGGGAGTCCGGCATTCCGGTGAACATCCGGAGCACGAATGATCCTGACGCACCGGGCACACGCATTGTCCGCAGCGACACGGAGCAGGCTCGGGCGACCCACGCGATCACGGGGATTGCCGGGCGTAAGGACTTCACGGTCTTCAACATCGAGAAGGCGATGATGAACTCGATCGTGGGCTTTGGCCGGCGGGCGCTGCAGGTGCTGGAGGACCAGTCGATCAGCTTCGAGCACATCCCTTCGGGGATCGACACGCTTTCGATCGTGGTGAGTGATGACTACTTTGCGTCCGACGCGGATCGGCAGGTGTTGGCCGACGCGTTGCTGGACGCGTTGCAGGCCGACGATGTGAGCTACGACCCGGACCTGGCGTTGATCGCGACGGTCGGCCGGGGGATGCGGCGGATCCCGGGCATGGCGTCGAAGCTGTTTGGCGCACTGGCGGAGGCGGGGGTCAACATCCGCATGATCGACCAGGGGTCCAGCGAACTCAACATCATCGTGGGCGTCGGCATCGAGGACTTCGAGGCGGCGGTCCGGGCGATCTATGGCGCGTTTGTGGAGCAGTCGTGATGACGGAAACGATCCCCGAGTTGATGGAGCGGGCCAGCGTCGCGCTGGTGGACATGGACTACCTGCAATGCGAGGCGTTGTGCCTGAAAGCGCTGGCGTTGGCACGCGCGGCAGCGGACTGGGCGGCGTACGCTCGGATTGTGTTGCCCTTGCAGGAAGCGCGTCGGCAGCGGCGGATGATCGCGCTGGATGGGCGGGTTGGTGTGTGGGTGGACGGGTTGACGGTGGAGGCGGCGTTGGCGCAGCCGGGGTGTGTGGTGGTGGAGGAGCTTGCGCTGGCTGCGTCGATTCACGAGGCGGCGTTGGACGCTCGGGTGTGTGTCGAGGTGCTTTGCGTTTCCCGAACGGGGGAGGCGAAGGCGTTGGGCGGGCTTGATGTGTCGTGCCCGGTGACGCTGCCCGAGTCGGGCTGGGCGGGGCGTTGGATTGAGGCGGGCGAGCCGGTCTCGACCGCGGTGAAGCCGGCGGATTGGTTCATTGCGGCTTCGGAAGCGTTGGGTGACGCCGCGATCGCGCCGGTCGCGGCCGATGATGTGGAAGCTTTTGAAGCGAGGGTGGCGTGGGTGCCGGACCACGAGAAGCTGCACCAGGCGTTGGCGCGGGCGGCTTCGCTGCGGGCGGCGGGTTAAACTGCACGGGTGTTCAAGCGTTTGCTGCAATCGGTGCGTGGCCGGGATGTTTGCACGGCGGCGTTGATCGGGCTTGGGGTGTTGCTGTTGTTTGGGGTGGTGTTGCTGCGCGAGCCGCGGTCGATTACGCAGGCGCGTCGGCAGTGGGTGTCGGTGGACCCGGCGCAGCGTGCGTTGGCGGCCGATGCGTTTGAAACGCAGGTGTTGCGGGCGGTGAACGGGCTGTACCCGGTGGAAGCGGCGTTGGGCGAGCCCGGCGGCGCAGCGGTGGAGGGCACGGGCGTGCACGCGGTGTTTTTGGATGAGCGGACGCAGCGGTTGGTGCTGCATACCGATGCGCTGAACATGTGGGTGGTGGAGAACCTGCCGGTGTGGTTGGCGGGGCGGGGCGAGTCCTGGCCGGCGGGCTGGCGGGACCCGGTGCTGATCGCGGATGATGAGGGGGTGTTGGTGTCCGCTCGTCGGGAGACGCTGGGCGTGGGGCTGCCGGTGTCGGTGCGGGTGGTATTGTCCGTGGAGGGGGAGACGCTGACGGTGGAGCCGGTGTCGGCCAGGCTTGGGCAGGTGCCGTTACCGGGCGGGGTTGCGGGGGGTTGGTTTGAAGGGATGACGCTGGACGGGGTGTTTGCGGTGGACGAGACGCGGGCGCGCCGGGTGCGTGCGGTGCATACGGCGGCGGACGTGTTGGTGGTGGAATTGGTCGCCGAGGCGGAGTGACAATTGGGGTTGGCAGCGCTAGAGTTCAAGAGCATGGAACAGAACAAACGCATCGTGGTTGGCATCACCGGCGCTAGCGGTGCTAGGTACGCACAGCGGACGGTGGAGGTGTTGGTGGGGCTGGGTGTGGAGACGCACCTGGTGGTGTCGCCCTTGGGTCAGCGGTTGCTGCATGACGAGTTGGGGATGGAGGGGATTGATTTAGCGGCGTTGGCGAAGACCGACGCCCAGCCGGGGAACGTGGTGCTGCACAACGTGCGGGACGTGGGGGCGACGATCGCGTCGGGGTCTTTTGTGCATGGCGGGATGGTGGTGGTGCCCTGCTCGTCGAACTCGCTGGCGGCGATTGGTACGGGCGGCGCCAACAACCTGTTGCATCGCGCGGCGTATGTGACGCTGAAGGAGAGGCGGAAGCTGGTGCTGGTGCATCGGGAGACGCCCTTGACGCTGGTGGACCTGCGGAACATGCAGTCGGTGACCGAGATGGGGGGCGTGGTGATGCCGGCGAACCCTGGGTTTTATCTGATGCCCGAGACGGTGGATGAAATCGTCGACTTTGTGGTGGCGCGGTCGTTGGATTTGTTGGGGGTTGAGAATGGGTTGAGCCGGCGTTGGCGGGGGACGCGTGAGGAAGCGTTGGATCGCTGAGCTGATCCGTTAGGATCCCCGCATGACGCAGTTGGAAGCGATGGAGCGTTCGTCCTGGCGGGGGGTGGTGTCGGCAATTGCGCGGGACATTAAGCTGAGTCACACGGTGTTTGCGTTGCCGTTCGCGTTGCTGGGGATGGCGTTGGCGGCGGAGGCCCGGGGCAGTGGGCTGGGACTGGATGAGGTGGGGCTGATTCTGTTTTGCATGGTCACGGCGCGGACGTCGGCGATGGCGATGAACCGGTTCAGCGATGCGGCGATTGATGCACGGAACCCGCGGACGGCCGAGCGGGCGGTGCCGGCGGGGCGGGTGTCCCGGCGGGCGATGGGTTTGGCGGTGGTGGTCAGCGGCGGGCTGTTTGTGTTGGGGGCGTGGGGGTTTTGGTTGGCCCGGGGCAACGTTTGGCCGGGCGTCTTGTCGCCGGTGGTTCTGGGGTGGTTGCTGGGGTATGGGTACACGAAGCGGTGGACTTGGTTATGCCATGTGTACCTGGGGGTCGCGTTGGCGTTGAGCCCGTTGGCGGCGGGGCTGGCGATCTGGCCGGGGTACTTGGGGGGAGCGGCGTTGTGGCTGCTGGCGGGGATGGTGGCGTGCTGGGTGGCGGGGTTTGATGTGATCTATGCGTTGCAGGACGTGGCGGCGGACCGCGCGGAGGGGTTGTATTCGATGCCGAGCCGACTGGGCGTTGGGCGAGCGCTGTGGGTGAGTCGCGGGCTGCATGCTGTGTGTGTGGTTTTGTTGGTGGGGTTTGCAATCACGGCGGGGATGGGGGTGTTATTTTCGGCGGCGGTGGTGTTGGCCGCGGGGCTGCTGGCGTTGGAGCATGGGCTGATTGCTCGGTCGACGGAGAAGCATCTGCACATGGCGTTTTTCACGGTGAACGGGGTGATTAGTTTGCTGCTGGGGGCTGCGGGCATGCTGGACCTTTGGCTGGTCTGAGGGGGCTTACCGAAAGCTCACTCGGGGCCTGGCCGCATCGGGGAGTGAACCCGGTAGAGTGCCGCCGAGCATGCACGACGCAGACTTGGTCAATCAGGCGCGGGGGAAGGGGTGGCTTGGGATTCCCGCGGGGGTTTGGGCGCTGGCGGCGGGGCTGTTTGTGGTCCGGATGGTGTTTCTGGTGGGGTTCAGCCCGTATGAGTTGGTCGGGGATGAGGCGCACTACTGGGAGTGGTCGCGTCGGCTGATGTTGAGCTACTACACGAAGGGGCCGGGGGTCGCCTGGGTGATCGCGGCGAGTACGGCGGTGTTCGGCGATTCGGCCTGGGCGGTGCGTCTACCCTCGGTGCTGTTGGCGTCGGTGATGACGTTGACCGCCGGGTGGCTGGGCGGCGCGGTGTCCGGCGGGGACCGTCGGGCGGCGTGGTTTGCGGCGTTGGCGGTCACGATCGTGCCGGGGTATCTGGCGACCTCCTTGTTGATGACGATCGACCAGCCTTACACGACCTGCTGGTTGTTGGCGGTGGCGCTGGCGTACCGGTACGGGCAGCGGCCGGGGTACGGGTGGGCGGCGGCGCTGGGGTTGGTGCTGGGGGTTGCGGTGCTGTTCAAGTACACGGCGTTGCTGTTGCTGCCGGGGTTGGTGTGGTGGTGGGTGTGGGGACGGGGCGGGGCAGCGCGGGGCTGGAAGCATGGCGGGACGGTGGTGGGTGTGATGCTGCTGACGATGTCGCCGATCCTGATCTGGAATGCATCACGGGGCTGGCCGACGGTGTCGCATCAGTTGGGCCGGCTGCATCTGCCCGGTGGGGATGAGGCGGTTGGGTTTCACTGGGATTGGCGTGACCCGTTGGAGTTCCTGGGCGCGCAGGCGGGGATCCTGGGGCTGACCGGGGTGGTGCTGGTTTGGATCGCGGCGAAGCAGGCGTGGGCGTGGCGACAACAAGGGGATGGGCGTTGGGCGGGCGGGTCGTTGCTGCTGGCGTCGGCGTTGCCGATCCTGGGGTTCTACGGCGTGCTCTGTGTGTTCAAAGCCTGCCAGGGGAACTGGGCGATCGCGGGGTACAGCGGTTTGATGGTGCTGGTGGGGCTGGTCTTGCCGGGGGAGATGGACCGTTGGCAGGGGCGTCGGCGATCGGTGTGTCGCGCGTCCTGGCGGTTTCTGCAGGGGTTTGCGGTGGTGATGATGCTGGCGTTGTTCTGCGGGCCGTTTGTGCTTCGGTATGTGCCGGGGACGGAGACGGTGGTGGAACGGACGACCGGCAACCGGGACCGGGCGGTGGAGATTGAAGCGTTGCGTCAGGCGTTGCGTGAGGAAACGGGGCAGGAGCCTTTTGTGATCTGCGGGCATTACATGGCGTCGAGTTTGTTGGCGTTTTATCTGCCGGATCAGCCTTCGACCTACACGGCGATGCACGCCTTCGGTGGGCGTCGGAGTGCGTATGACTTTTTCGAGGACACGCGGCTGGATGACCCGGCGTTGCACGGCCGGCCGGTGGTGTTGATCGGGGCCAAGCCCAGCCGATGGGAACAGACGTTTGAGTTGGCGCGGGTCGAGGCGCGGCCCGATGTCGCGGGGGTCTGCGTGGGCTACGGGTACGAAGGGTTGCGTGAAGCGATCGATGAGTAGGCGGTGCTTCAGTGAGTGGGCAGGAGGGCCGGGGGCGTGGGCAGGCCGGTCGTGGGGTGCTTACGGCTGGGGATGGCGGGGCGGACTTTCTTGTGGCGGGAGATGAAGTAGGCCACGGCGTAGCCGCACATCGCGGCGACGAGGACGTCGGAGAAGTAGTGGGCGCCTACGAGGACACGGGAGATGGCGCAGCCGGTGCCGAGGCTAATGAAGATGACACTGCCTCGGGGGTAGATGCGGCAGAGCATGAAGACGGCGGCAAAGGCGACGGCGGCGTGGCTGCTGGGCATGGCCAATCCGCTCGAGCTGAGAGGGCGTTCGCTGAAGGATCGCATGGCGTAGAGGACGCCGTCGGCCTGATCGGGCCGGAGCCGGCGGAAGGTGATCTTGCCGATCTCCGCGACCAGCCCGCCACCGATCGCCGCGAGGGGGATGCAAGCGGCCCGGGTGAGGCGGTACTTGTGCTTATCCAGCAGCCAGACGACGCCAGCGACCAAGAGCCAGGTTGGGAGGTACCCGCAGACCCGGCAGAGGCTGAACAGGTCCGAGTGTTTGTTGACGGGCGCGAGCATCGAGCCGTTGATCAGCGTGTCCGCGGTGACGATCAGGGCGATGAGACAGATGACGCCGAAGATGATCCAATTCCGTTCGGTGAGCAACAGCGTGCGCATGCGATGGGTCCCTCCTCTTGCGATGCATTTGTGGAATTATTTAGTGGTCGATTGTCAGGATGGGATGAGTCATACGACCCAAACAAAGAAACAATCGGCTGCACATGATTCGTTGCGCTGCTTTGACGTGGGGCTCATGATCCGGCGCGGAATATGAACAGTGTGTTGGACGGATTGAGTGGGTGATGCGCGGCGTTGGCTGAGGCCAACGACTCAGCTTGCGGACAACTCGACGCGCAGCACGGCTGAGGGCAGACAGGCCTGGTCGGTGCAGGCCTGGTAGTGGATCAACAGCGTCGGGTTCGGCAGCGCGTCTTCGTCTGCAATAAGCGTGAAGGGGAGGTCCAGCGTGTCACGCACGGCGGCCTTGGGCGCATCGAGTTGGAGCGACCAGCCCGTCGCGTCGGTGAGGGTGAAGCGGAGCTCGTCGATGTGGTAGCCCGGCGCGAGGCTCAGCCGTAGTGTGGCGCGGTGCTGATCGTCCAGGGGTTCGTGGAACAGAGCGAGCGCCTGTAGGGGTTGGGGCGTGTCGGCGGGGTGGGTCTGGGGTTTCACCCGGTGCAACGCGGTGAGCATGGTGGTCATCGAGACGGCTTCGCGATGCAGGCGCGGGCTGAAGGCACGGAGGTCGCGTTCGGCGCGGGCGCGGCAGGCGGCGTCCCCGGTGGCGTCGGCAAGGTCGAGCAGGGCGTGGATCAGGATCGCGTTGGCGGAGGGGGTGGCGCCGTCGTAGGTCGAACGCCAGCGGAGGATGAGGTCGGACTGGTCGGCCTTGGTGTCGTAGTAGCCGCCGGTGGGGTGGGCGAAGTGGTCGATGGCCTGCTGGATCGTGTGCTGGGCGCGGGCCAGCCAGCGCGGGTCAGGCGATGCGGCGTGCAGGGCGAGCAGGGCGCGGGCGTAGTGGGCGTGGTCTTCGAGGAAGCCGGGGGTGTTGGCGACGCCTTGGCGATAGACCCGCAGGAGTTGGCCTTGGTCATCGGTGAGATGATCGTGGATGGCGTCGGCGGCGCGGCGTGCGGCGTCGAGGTAGGCGGGCTGATTGAAGTGGCGGCCGGCGTGGCTGAGGGCCTCGATGGCCATGCCGTTCCAAGCGGTGAGGCATTTGTCGTCGGTGCTGGGTTGTTCGCGTCGATCACGCTGGGCTTTTAGCTGGGCGTTGATCTGTTGGCGTTGGGCCAGCAGGGTGTCGAGGTCGCCGAGTGCTTCGAGCTCGTGGAGGGGTTTGGGGAGCCAGAGCACGTTAGTGGGCGGGTCGTTTTGGTGGTGGGGGTCTTGGAAGTTGGTGCCCAGGGATAGGCCGTAAATGGAACAGGCGGTGTCGGCGAGGGCGGCATCGGGGATGGCGGCGCGGACCTGGTCGGGGGTCCAGACGTAGTTGGCGCCCTCTCGGCCGTTGACCTCGGCGTCCTGGGCAGAGAAGAACAGACCGGTGTCGTCGGTCATCTCGCGGAGCAGGTAGTCGCAGGTTTCCCGGACGATGCGTTCGTACTGGCGTCGGGCGTACTCGTTGGGGGTGGCGGCGTGGGCCTGGGTGTAGAAGGTGATGAGCTGCGCGTTGTCGTAGAGCATCTTCTCGAAGTGCGGGACGAGCCATTGGGCGTCGACGCTGTAGCGGTGGAAGCCGCCAGCGACCTGGTCGTAGACCCCACCTCGGGCCATGTGGTCGAGGGTGTGGTGCAGGGCGTGCTGGGCGGCGGCGTTGTCGGGTGCGGCGTGGAGGAGGAGTTCGAGGTTGGTGGGCGTGGGGAACTTGGGGGCGCCGCCGAAGCCGCCGTGCTGTTTGTCGTGCATGGACAGCAAGTGGTCGGTTGCGGTTTGCAGGGGGGTGGCGGTGAGTTCGTCGGGGGTGTCGTCGCGTTCGAGGACGGCGGCGATTTCCTGCGTGAGCTCATCGGCCTGGGTGAGCAGTTCGTCACGGCGGTTCTGCCAGGCGTCGGCGACGGCGGTGAGTAGGTCCGGCCAAGCCACTCGGCCGTGGGCGGATTGGGGCGGGTGGTACATGGTGGCGAAGAAGGGTTTCAGGCCCGGGTCGTCCGGGCCCTGTGCGCCGGGGGGCGTGAGGAAGACGTTCATCGGCCAGCCGCCTTGTCGGGTCACGATCTGGGTGGCGGTCATGTAGAGGCTGTCGATGTCCGGGCGTTGCTCGCGGTCGACTTTGATGTTGGTGAAGTGCTGGTTTTGGATTTGCGAGAAGGGGATGGATTCAAAGGACTCGCGTTCCATGACGTGGCACCAGTAGCAGGTGGCGTAGCCGACGGACAGGAGGATGGGCCGGTCGTGCTGGCGGGCGTCTTCGAAGGCGGTGGCGTCCCAGGGCTGCCAATCGACGGGGTTGTGGGCGTGCTGGACGAGGTAGGGGGAGGTTTCGCCGGCGAGTCGGTTGGTGAAACGCGGGCTGCCGTCGGGATGGACGTGTTGGGTGCGGTGGCTCATAGGGGTAGCGTAGGGGGTGATTGCGAGCGGATTCATGTTTGGGTTATGATTGGGCCGATTCAATAATCAGTGATCACGGATTTGGCTCTTGACCCTGCACGGACGCCCGCATGCTCAGAGAACTACATATTCAGAACCTGGCGGTGATCGAGGACGCCGCGGTGACGCTGGACGCGGGGTTGAACGTTTTTACCGGGCAGACCGGGGCGGGCAAGAGCTTGGTGATCGGGGCGTTCGAGGCGTTGCTGGGGCTGCGGTCGGCGTCGGGGATGCTGCGGAAGGGCGCGGACGAGGGCCGGGTGAGTGGTGTGTTTGAGGTGGAGGATGCGGCGCTGGCGGCGGAGGTTGGTGTGCTGGTGGATCAGGAGATCGAGCCGGGAGACGGGCTGCTGATTACTCGGAAGCTGCACGCATCGGGGCGGTCGAGCGTGAGCGTGAACGGGCAGCCGGTGACCGCGAAGATGCTCAAAGCGGTGGGGCAGTTGCTGGTGGACATCCACGGGCAGCACGATCATCAGCACCTCTTGCGGCCGGGCAATCAACTGAAGATTCTCGACACGTTCGCGGGGGCGTCGGCGTTGCGGGAGCAGTTTGCGGCGTTGCACGGCGAGCTCCGCGCGCTGCGGGAACGGATGGCGGAGCTGAAGGCGTCGGGGACCCTGCGTCGTCAGCAGTTGGAGCTGTACGAGTTTCAGGCTGAGGAGATTGACCAGGCGGAGCTTTACGACGGGGAGTTTGTTGAGCTTCAGGCGCGGCACAGCGTGCTGTCGAACGTACAGAAGCTGCAGGGCGACGCGGGGCAGGTGTACGCGGCGATGTACGAGGCGGACGGCTCGATCGTGGAGCGGTTGCAGGCGCTGACGCATGTGCTGATTGATCTGGCGGAGATGGACGGCGAGGGACTGGACGCGATCACCGAGTCGGTGCGGCAGTCGACGCTGACGCTGCAGGAAGCGGCGTATGAATTGTCGCGGTACGTGGACCGGTTGGAGCATGACCCGACGGAGCTGGCGGAGGTCGCGGATCGGCTGAACACGTTGAACCGCTTGATCCAGAAGTACGGCGACGGCATGAAGGGCGATGATCCGCTGGCGGCGGTGCTGGCCTACCGGGCGCAGATTGGCGGGCAGATCGACACGCTGCGGGAAGAGGACGACGACCTGTCTTCGATGCAGGCCAAGGTCCAGGCGATGGAGCTGGATTTGGTGAAGGTCGGCGAGGCGTTGCGGGGCAAGCGGGTGAAGGCGGCCAAGCGGCTGGTGGAGCCGGTGGAGGCGGAGTTGAAAGAACTGGGGATGGCTGAGGCCCGGCTACGGATCGAGCTGGAAGAAGTGGCGGCAGCGGACGCGGGGCCCAGCGGGTTGGATGCGGTGGAGGTGATGGTGCAGACCAACCCGGGGCAAGGCTTTGCGCCTCTTCGGAAGATTGCCTCCGGCGGGGAGATGTCGCGGGTGATGCTGGCGCTGAAGGGGGTCTTGGCGACGGGGGACCGCACGGGCAGCGGTCGCGTCAGCGTGCTGGTGTTTGATGAGATTGATGCGAACATCGGCGGGCGGCTGGGCGGTGTGATCGGGCAGAAGCTGCGCGGCTTGACTCGCCGGGGCGGGCAGCAGGTGCTGTGCATCACCCACCTGCCGCAGTTGGCGGCCTTTGGCGATCGACATTTGCATATCCACAAGCAGGTGTCCGGCAGCGGCAAGGGACGCGCGACAGCGACGAACGTGGCGGTCTTGGACCCCAAGGCGCGGCTGGAGGAGTTGGCGGCGATGATGGCGGGCGACCAGGCCACCGCCACGACGCGCAAGCAAGCCAAAGAATTGATGAGTTCGGCGGCTGGATAAACGGGGCACGGCCTATCATGACGGCATGATGGATTGGATGGATCGTTTGGAGCAGGTGCTGAAGCCGCGCGAGCGCGTGGCGGTGGCGTTTAGTGGCGGGGTTGATTCAACGGTGGTCGCGGTGGCGGCCCGGCGTGTGCTGGGCAAAACCAACGCGCCGGCGGTGGTGGGGGATTCACCTTCGCTGCCCCGTCGGGAGATGCGCGAGGTTCAGGCGTTGGCTGAGGCGATGGACCTGGAGTTGGTCGTGGTGCAGCCCGACGAGCAGGAGGACCCGGGGTACCAGGCCAACGCGGGGAACCGGTGTTACTTCTGCAAGAGCCATTTGTACCAGTCGATGCACGCGTGGACGCTGTCGCAGGGGATCGGGTACCTGGCGAACGGGACGAACACGGACGATCTGGGCGATCATCGACCCGGGCTTCAGGCGGCGAAAGAGGCGCAGGTGATCTCGCCTTTGCTGGAGGCGCGGATGGACAAGGCGGCGGTGCGTGAGGCGGCGCGGGCGATGGGGCTGCCCAATGCGGACAAGCCGGCTGCGGCGTGCCTGGCCAGCCGGGTACCGTTTGGCGTGGAGGTGACGCCGGCGGTGTTGGCGCAGATCGAAGAAGCGGAGGAGGCGCTGTACGCGCTGGGGTTTATTGGGTTCCGAGTACGGCATGAGGAGCGGTTGGCGCGGGTCGAGATGCCTTGGGACCAGGTGGATCGTTTAATGGAGGAATCGATGCGCCAGGCGGTGGTCGATGGGCTCAAGCGGGCGGGCTACGCGTTTGTGACGCTGGACCTGGAGGGGTTCCGCAGCGGCAGCGGCAACGTCATGCTCACGATGAACGGGCGCTCGGCGATGCGGGGCTGAGCGGGCGGACTGGCGGGCGCATAAGCAGGGGGTCTGGGCAGGGAGGATTCTTTGTTTTTCAAAGAAGATTGATGGGGTCTGGCGCGCGGACTAGGATGGGTCGATGGGGGTGGCGGGCCAATTCCGGGAGGCGCTTGCGGGATTGGCCGATGTATTGAGGGCCAAGGAAGGAGCGTTTTTATGAAACACAAATGTGACCGTTGCAACCGGCCGGCGACCCACCACTCGGTCGAGATCATTGGTGGGAAGAAGATCGAGAAGCACCTATGCGATATCCACGCGGCGGAGGAGGGCCTGACGGTCTCCCCGGCGCACAAGCCGATCGATGAATTGCTGACGTCGTTTGTGAAGCAGCAGGCGACCGGTGAAACCACGCCGAAGAAGCGTGTGGCGGCGTGTGAACACTGCAATACGACCTGGGAGTCTTTCCGAGAGAAGAGCTTGCTGGGTTGTCCGCGGTGCTATGGGTCGTTTGAGGCTCAACTGGGGACGCTGCTGGAGCGGGCCCACGAAGGCGGCAGCCATCACGTGGGCAAGGTGCCGCGGCGTGCGGGGGCGAGTGAAGCCCGGCAGGTGCAGTTGACCCGGATGCGTCAGAAGCTCGAGGAGGCGGTGACCGCGGAAGACTATGAGTTGGCGGCGCGGCTGCGGGATGACATCCGGCAGATCGAGGAGACCGCATGAGCTTTGGGCAGATCACGCAACGCGCCGGGGAGTGGCTGCGCGGCAGCGGCCCGCAGAGCGATGTGGTCGTGTCGACGCGCGTGCGGTACGCCCGCAACCTCGCGGGGTTCCCGTTTGTCAACGGTGCGAACCGTCGGCAGCGGAATGAGGTGCGTGATCTTTGCCGGGCGCAGATTCTCTCCAACCGGATCGCGCCCGATGTGATCTGGGTGGACCTGTCGGCGGCGGACCCGACGGACCGCGACCTGCTGGTCGAACGGCATTTGATCTCCCGACAGATCGCAGAGCAGGCGGATGAGGTTCCCAGCGGGGTCGCGATCGGCGCGGACGAAACGTTTGCGGTCATGGTGAATGAGGAAGATCACCTGCGGATGCAGACGCTGCGTTCGGGGTTGCAGTTGGGCGAAGCGTTCGCGCAGCTGAACCGGATCGACGATGTTTTGGAAGAGCGGATCGATTTCGCGTTCTCGCGTCGGTTTGGGTATCTGACGGCGTGCCCGACGAACGTGGGGACGGGGATCCGGGTCTCGGCGATGCTGCACCTGCCGGCGTTGAAGCTGACAGGGGAGATCGAAAAGGTCCGCCGGGCGGCGCGGGACATGCACCTGGCGGTGCGCGGGTTGTACGGCGAGGGGTCGGACGCCTGGGGGGACCTGTACCAGGTGTCGAACCAGTCGACGCTCGGCAAGGCGGACCAGGAAATCCTGTCGGACTTTGAGCACACCATCCTGCCTCGCATTGTCGCCTACGAGCAGCAGGCCCGGCAGGCGTTGGTCAACGTCCGGTCGGACCAACTGGACGACAAGGTGTATCGCGCGTGGGGCGTGTTGACGCACGCGCGGGTGCTGGGGGCCGAAGAAGTCATGCAGTTGTTGTCGCACCTGCGGCTGGGGGTGTACCTGGGGCGGTTGGATGCGGTGGACACACGGACGGTGAATGAGTTGTTTTTGTTGACCCAGCCGGCACATTTGCAGCGCGTCGTCGGGCAGGTCATGGCCCCGGCGGAGCGTCGCGTGGAGCGGGCGAACCTTGTGCGACAACGGCTGCTGCACCCCACGGGGCGTAGCTAATTCCGGGCGTCGAGCCAATCGACGACACGGCGCTGGGGGTTTGACATGGGCAGCGCGCGGATCTGCGGCAGCGTTTGCCAGCGCGCGCGGCCGGGCTTGAGTCGGCCTTTGGGATCGGCGGTGTGGTGCAGGTGGAATGTGATCTTGCGGTGGGTGGTTTGGTGGGTGAAGACGGTGTGGGGGGTGAGGGGGTTGAGGCGGAGGCCGAGGGTTTGTTGCAGTTGGTCGGTGGCGGGGGTTTGGTTTTCCAGGGTGATGAATTCCCACATGCCCGACCACAGGCCGGTGTCGGGGCGCTGCTGAACGAGGTAGGTGTCGCGGCGTTGAATGACGCAGACGTGGTGGTGGACGATGGCGGGGGCTTTGCGGGTGCGCTTGCGGGGGAGCTCGTGTTGTCGGTTGGCTTTCTGGGCGCGGCATAGGCCACGGATCGGGCAATCGTCGCAGGCGGGGGACTTGGTGGCGGTGCAGACGGTGGCGCCGAGCTCCATCAGGGCTTGGTTGAAGTCGCCGGGATGCTGCTTGGGGACAAGTTGCTCGGCCAGCGACCAGCAGGTGGTCTTGAACTGCGGGTCAGCGGGGTTGATGTCCAGCTCGAACCACCGGGCGAACACGCGTTCGACGTTGCCATCGACGAGCGGAGCTGGGACGTGATGGGCGATCGAGGCGATCGCGCCAGCGGTGTAGCGGCCGACGCCTGGGAGCGCCAACAGGGCTTCGACGGTATTGGGGACCCGGCCTTGGTGGTCCGCTACGATCGCGCGGGCGGCGGCATGGAGGTGGCGTGCTCGGCGATAGTAGCCCAGCCCCTGCCAAAGCCGGAGCACCTCCTGCTCGGGGGCGTTGGCAAGGTCCTGGATCGTGGGGAAGGCTTCGAGGAAGCGGTGGAAATAGGGGATGACCGTGGCGACCTGGGTCTGCTGGAGCATCGCCTCGGAGATCAGCACGTGGTAGGGGTTGGCGGTCTGGCTCTTGGGGCGCGGTCGCCAAGGGAGTTGTCGATGATGTTCGGTGTACCACACGAGGAGGCGTCGACGGAGGGCGGCGGCGGTCTGGGGTTTCAGACGGGGGGCTTGGGGGGCGGCCTTGGGCATCGGATACAGCGTAGCTCTTGTGTTGAGAGCTGTTTGGGGGGATTCAGCTTGGATTGGGGATAAGCTTTGGAGAGACGGCGGGCTAACGTCCGATTAGCGTAGAGCCTGCGTTTGGCAGGGAGACCTGACTTTGCAACCGCCGCCGCGAGGATTCGATGCGCATGCCCTTGGCCGAGCCCGTTCCGACCCACCGCCACAGCCTGCCGGCCACGCGGGAGTCGTTGACCCATAAGTTTGCGATCCAAGGCCACGAGGGCTACCTCACGATCGGCCTGTTTGAAGACGGCACGCCCGGTGAGATATTCATCAAGATGGCCAAGGAAGGCTCGACGCTTTCGGGCCTGATCCAGGGCTACTGCCGGGCGTTCTCGCTGGCTTTGCAGTACGGCCTGCCGGTGCACGAATCGGTACGGCGGTTTAAGGGGATGCGGTTTGAGCCGATGGGCATGACCAGCAACCCGCAGATCCCCGAAGCCAAGAGCATTATCGACTACGTGGCTCGCTACATGGAGCTGCACTTTGTCGAGGACGACCCGCACAGCCGGGCATAAGCACCTACGAAACGGTGACTTTTTCCGGGCATAGTCAGATCGCCCTTGAATCGATCTTAACGCTGGGCTAACCTTCCGGCTGAGAAGGCTCTACACCCCCACGCGCGGCCCTCCCCGGAACCCCCCGTATGTGCGGCATCGCCGGCATCGTTGCCCACCAAGACGTGAATCAGACCCTGTATGACGCCCTGACGGTGCTCCAGCACCGCGGTCAGGACGCGGCGGGCATCTGCACCTCCGACGAAGGCAATGTCTTTCTTCGCAAGGACAACGGCCTGGTCCGGGACGTGTTCCACACCCGCCACATGCGACGCCTGACCGGCACGATGGGGATCGCCCATTGCCGGTACCCGACCGCCGGCTGTGCGAGTTCGGCTGAGGCCCAGCCGTTCTACGTCAACAGCCCCTACGGCATCGCCCTGGCCCACAACGGCAACCTGACGAACGCCAACGACCTGACCCGCGAGGTCTACCGGACGGACCTGCGTCACATCAACACCACCAGCGACTCGGAAGTCCTGCTGAATGTGTTTGCGCATGAGCTCCAGCAGCGTCACCGCCTGAAGCCTTCCCCGGCGGACGTGTTCAACGCGGTGGCGGGCGTGCATCGGCGTTGCAAAGGCGCCTACGCGGCGCTTGCGATGATTACGGGCTACGGCATCGTCGGCTTCCGGGACCCGCACGGCATCCGCCCGCTTTGCTACGGCCGACGCAGCACGCCCGACGGGGCCGAGTACATGATCGCTTCCGAGTCGGTCGCGCTGCAGTCGCTGGGCTACCAGGTCGTCCGCGACATCGACCCCGGCGAAGCGGTCTACATCCAGGCCAACGGCACGATCCACACCCAGCAGTGTGCGCCCCGCACCGACTTCTCGCCTTGCATCTTCGAGCTGGTTTATCTGGCCCGGCCGGATTCCAAGCTCGATGACATCTCGGTCTACAAGGCCCGCCTGCGGATGGGGCAGAAGCTCGCAGAAAAAATCGAGCGGGAGAAACCTGACCACGGCATCGACGTCGTGATCCCGATCCCCGACTCCGGGCGCACCGCTGCGCTGGAGCTGGCCAACTCGCTGGGCGTGAAGTTCCGCGAAGGCTTCATCAAGAACCGCTACATCGGCCGAACCTTCATCATGCCCGGCCAACATGAGCGGCGGAAGAGCGTCCGCAAGAAGCTCAACCCGATCGACCTGGAGTTCCGGGACAAGAACGTCTTGCTGGTCGACGACTCGATCGTCCGGGGCACGACCTGTCAGCAGATCATCGAGATGGCCCGGCAGGCCGGGGCAAAGAATGTGTACTTCGCTTCGGCGGCACCGGCGGTGCGGTTCCCCAACGTCTACGGCATCGACATGCCGGCGGCGGACGAGCTGATCGCGCACGGCCGAAGTGTGGAGGAGGTCGCCGAGGCGATCGGCGCGGACTGGCTGGTGTATCAAGACCTGCAGGACCTGGTGTCTTCGGCCCGAGAGGGCAACCCCAGCATCAGCCAGTTCGAGTGCTCGGTGTTCGACGGGCAGTATGTCACGGGTGACGTCGACCAGACGTACCTCACCCGGCTGCATGAGGCCCGGAACGACGCGGCCAAGACGCAGGTGACTGAGATTGTGGATGATGATTTGGTTCTAGAGATGCCGCGCAACGCGTGACGCGGCGTCGTGATTTGATTCAAGGGGTTGGCCAGTCCAGCGGCAGTGCGGGGACCAGCGCCGCCCGGCCGGTTTCCGGCTCGGCGACGATGCGCCAGAAACCTTCCTGCGTATGCGGGTAGACGGTCAGGCTCTGTAGCGTCGGCCCGGGCTCGCCGTTGGCCCCGAAACCGATCAGGTGGATCACGCTCAACGGCTCGACGCCGCTGGGGATCGCGGTGAAGCCCTGGGCCTGCGATTGCTCCAGTGCGCGGAGCCAGGTTTCCATCTCGCCGGGCTCGACCGGGTCGCGATGCAGCGTGACGCCGGCGGGATCGAATTGAATCGAGCCGACGTGCCGGCTTTGGATCGCCAGCAGGTCGCGGTCACGCCAGGCGTCGCGCGGCGCGGAGAACGCCACCGCCAGGTCCGACGCCAGCGCGATGACCGGCGGGTCGGTCTCGCCTCGGGACCAGGTGGCGTAGTACGCACGGTTCTCCGCATCGACGGCACGCCCCACGTGGAGGATCGCTTCTTCGTTTCCGCCCTGGGCCTGGGGCACCACAAACCGGACCGTCACCCGAGCCGGGTCCAAGCCATAGTCCGACAAGCGGTCTGGCACGTCGTCTACAAACGCCAGCACTCGCGCCTGCGCGACCAGCCCCAGCACCGATTCCACCGAGGCGGTGTCCACGCGACCCGCGGTGTCTTGCCCGCCGAAGCCCCAGCGTCGGCCGGTGCGTTCGAGTGATAGATTCTCGTCGGCCCGTTCGATGTGGATCGCCTGGGCCTGGTACAGCCGAGGCAAGTCCAGCTTGGTTTCACGCAGCGCAGACAGCGGATTGACCGCCGCCCATTCGTGCATCGCGTCGGTGATGATGACGGCTTCATCGGCATCATGGACCTGGGCGTAGGCCAGCCCACCCATGCGCGGCTTGCCGAGAGAGATCGCGTAGGGCTCGCCCGCATTGGTCAGGAAGGTGACTTGCACAGGTTGGTCGAGCCCCATTTCCTCGGCGGTGGCGTCTTGGCCGAGGGTCAGTGTCTGGTGCGTTTGCACATCCAGGCTGCGAGCGAGGCGGTTGTCGAAGCCCGGGCTCTGCGCGGTGGGCGGGCGCAGACGGTAGCGGATGGGTTCGACCTGCCACCAGCCGTCTTCTTCGCGTTGGAAGACGGCGGTGACGCCCTCGCGTTGCACGGTTACCTGTGTGATGTCGCGTGCCGCAAGCCCGGGGAACAGGCCGGTGTCGGCGGGCGCGGTGTCGTTCGCGTCACCCAGGACGAGCCAGAGCGTGAGCCCGATGCTGATCACCAGCGTGAGGACGAGCACAAGGGTGGTCTTGAAGTTCATCGTGAATCCTTGCGTGCAAAGGCTGGGTGGCGGCGTCAGGCTCTGCGGCGTGCGGCCCAGACGGTGATGCCGGTGATCAGGAACAGCGCGGGCAGGCCCAGCAGGAGCAGCCAGCGGTACAGCGAAAGGGTGGCCTCGGAGACGGGCTGGACCCGGCGGATGTCCTGCGAGCGCGGACTGGCGGCGATCAACTCATCGTGGTGTGCCAGCCAGAGCAGGCTGTTGAGGATCAGCTCGGCATTCCCGGGGAAGGATTGGCCGCTGAGGTCAGCGGTGCCCGGGCCGGCCTGACCGTGTCCCGTCACCGCGTCATCCGCCCAGTTCTGCACCGGCGCGACGATGAACCGGGCGTCGCCCTGCTCGGCGGCCGCGACGACGGCGACGGACTGACGGGCTTCTTCGGGGCGGTAGGCCGGGTTGCCCGAGCCGTAGTCCGCGAGGTTGGGCAGCACCCAGATGCCGGTCTCCTGCAGCTCTACGATCGGCTGGACCACGGCTTGGTTCTGGCTGTCCACCAGCGCAATCGGCGCGGTGACGCCGATGTACCCCGGCAGGCCGTCGAGGGACGCCGTGACGGTGTGCGGCGCGTGCCAACGGGTGAAGCGGATCTCGGGGGTCGAGCGTGCAACCTCGCCGCCGAACTGTTGCCGTTGCAGCACGACCTGATTCAGCAGTGGCGCCATGCCCCACCGGCGGCAGTAGGCGGTGAACGGGTGGTCGCCGACTTGCTGGCTTGCGTCGATGAGCATCATCCAGAGCACGCCGTCGCCGGCCGTCAGGCGTTCATCGATGACCTGGATGTAGCGTTCACGCTCTTCGCGCAGGTTCAGCGAGGTGGTGCCATCGGCCTGTGTCGAAGCCAGGGGGAGCACGACGTACGCGACACGCTGCCCGGGCCGACGCGTCGAGCCGGGGTCCGGGGCGTAAGGTTGATCGGGGTCGCCGGTGCGTTCGAGCGGGTCCCACTGGACGACTTCGATGCCCAGGCTTTGCAAGCGTTGGGCGACGCGCTGGTACCGGCCGCGCGAGCCGAGCGCTTGCTGATCGTCGTTGACGACAAAGACGATGCGTGGCGGCGGGTCCAGTCGCAGGCTTTGCAGCGAGGCGGTCAGCAGGGTTTCGCCGAGGAAGCGGGGGTCCGACCCGTTATTGGCCTGGGCCTGCTCTAAGGCCGGTGGGAACAGCCGTTCGATCGGCAGCACGCGCACCTGCTCGGGTGAGAGCACGACGACACAAGGCCCCGCTTGCAACCGTCTGGACGCCTCGTCGTAGCCGCGCGTGGGTTCCACGGCCGACAGGGCCCGGATCGCTGGCGACAGCGAACGCTCGAGTTGTTCCAGTCGACGCAGGCCCCGCAGCACCGGTTCGCTGGCGCCGCCTCGCCGATCCTGAAGCGCTTTGACCCGTTGCAGGCGCAGCTCGGCCTGGCCGAAGACTTCGCGCAAGATCAACTCGAGTTGTTCGCGCAGCTGCCCCTCGCCGCTGAGCAAATGGTGGTAATCCGGCAAGGGCAGGTCGGCCATCGCCTGCACGTCTTCGGCCAGCCGCACCATCTTGGCCTGCCCGGTGTTCAGGTCGACCGACGTCACCTGAAGCATCTGCTGGGTGTTGGTGTCCAGGCGGGGATCCGTCAGCGCCTGGTCCAGATCGGCGCTGAGTTCGCCGGCCACGTCCTGGGCTTGCCGGAGTGCGGCCATGGCATCATCAAGCTGTTGCTGGATCACCGCAAGCTCAACCGTGAATCGGCTGCGGACGTCCTCGAACAACTCGGACTCTTGCGTGAGGTCCTGGCCCATACGGATCCGTTGCACCGTCAGCTGGTCGGTCTGCCGGGCGTACTCATCGAGCAGGTCGGTCAAGGCTTGAGCGCGGCTGTCGTCTTCGGGCAGGAGGAGGACGACCTGGTGTTCGTTGTCGAGCGCGTCCAGCACGCCGAGCGTGGTGTCGGACAGGGAGTAGCGACGGGTCGCGGTGACGTCGTAGCGGACGTAGGGCAGCAGGCCGGGGGGCAGGCGGTCGAGCTTGGCGGCGACGAGCCAGTTGGCCAAGGCGACCAAGGCGGTCGCGGCCGCCAGGGCCAGCAGGGTGTTCAGGCCGAACAGCACCCGGCGTTGGGTTTGGCCCGGTGCGGCGGAGTCGCTTGGTTTGGTCGGTTTGTTCACCGCCATCGGCGCGACTCCAGCAGCTTGGTGGCGACGAACAGCATCAGCGCGGTGAGCGTGATGAAGTAGACGAAGTTCCGCAGGTCGATGAGCCCCTTGGCGAAGTCGGCGTACTGGCCGTTGACGTTGAGGTACGCGGCGGTTCTACCAAGCCAGGGGGGCAGTGTTTGCCAGCCGGCGAGGTAGAACAGGCCGAAGGTCATCAGCGCGATCAGCAGGACGGTGACGAGGTACGCGGTGAGCTGGGAGTCGGTCGTGGCCGAGACACAGAGGCCGACCGCCATGTAGAGCGCGCCGACAAACAGCAGGCCGACGAGCCCGGACACGATCGGGCCGTAGTCGGGGGCGGCGACCATTTCGAGGACCGCGATGTCGGCCATCAGGGGCAGCAGCAACGCGGCGAGGAAGCCGACGGAGCCGAGCCACTTGCCGACGATGACCTGGGCGTCGCTGATCGGGGCGGTGCCCAGCAGTTCGAGGGTCTGGCCTCGGATTTCCTCGCTGAGCAGGCGCATCGAGATGGCCGGGGCAAAGAAAACCAGCAGGTAGACGACCCACTCGAACTGGGCGCGCATCGTGGCCTCGGTGCCGGGGCTCAGGCCCATGACGACCTGGAAGGTGCTGAAGACGCTGAAGGCCGCGAGCACCAGCCAGCCGACGGGCGTGACGAAGAGCGACGCCAGCTCACGCCGGGCGATAGTCCAGACGCCACCCATCAGGCCACCTCCTGCGCAGCGGCTGGTGCGCTGTCGAGCGCTTGCGGGTCGGCGGTGATGCGGCTGAAGACGGCTTCCATGCTGAGGCCCTGGCGTTTCAATTCACGGACTACCCAGCCTCGCTCGGCGGCGGCGGTGCCCAGGGCTTGGGTCAGGTCGGTGTCCTGCTGGGAGGTGACGGTGGCGTGGGTCCAGCCCTGGTCCTCTCGCGTCTGCACCGCCTGCACGCCCTCAATGCCACCGAGCACACGCTGCACGAGTCCTTCGGGGGCTTTGAGGTCGATCGTTGCGCCGCCTCCGCCGACCTTGCGGGCGAGCTCCATCGGGGTGCCATCCAGCAGCAGCCGGCCGGCGGCGATCAACAGCAAGCGGTCGGCGACCTTCTCGACTTCGGGGAGGATGTGTGTACTCAGGAGGATCGTGTGCTTGCCGCGGAGCCGGTCCAGGAGCTTGCGGAACTCGATGACCTGGTTGGGGTCAAAGCCGGACGTGGGCTCGTCCATGATCAGCACCGGGGGTTCGTGCAGCAACGCTTGGGCCAGGCCGACCCGTTGGCGGTTGCCCTTGCTGAGTCGGCCGATGGTGCGTCTGCGGTAGACGGCGACATTGCAGAGGTCCAGGACTTCGTTGATCCGGGCTTTGCGTTTCTTGCGGGGCATCTTCAGCAGTCGGCCGCGGTAGTCCAGGTACTCGGTGACGCGCATCTCCGGGTATAGCGGCGTGCCTTCGGGCAGGTAGCCCAGCTGCCGGCGTGCGGCCCGGGAGTCGGTGACGACATCGTGCCCCGCGAGGCTGGCCGAGCCGGCGGAGGGGGGCATGTAGCCGGTGAGGATGCGGATTGTGGTCGATTTGCCCGCACCGTTGGGGCCCAGGAACCCGACAACCTCACCGGGCTGAACGGTGAAGCTGACGCGGTTGACAGCCCGGGTGGGCCCGTAGTCTTTGGTGAGGTCCTTCGTCTCGATCATGCGTTGCCGTCGTCCATGACGCCCCTGATGCGTGGGGAGATTGTAAAGCCTGCGGCGCGGTTTGCCCGGGGTACTACGGTGGGTTAGTCTTCGAGGATCATTATGCGTATTACCGACATTCTTCAGCCTGACTGTGTGAAGGTGCCTCTGGTCGCTTCGACCAAGCAGGAGGCCGTGTTTGAATTGGTGGACCTGCTCTGTGAGCACACGCCAGTCAGCGAAGCCGAGACTTTGAAAGAAGCGGTCTGGGCCCGCGAGACGACACGGACCACGGGGATCGGCCACGGCATCGGGATCCCGCATGGCAAGATCTCCGGGTGTGATGGGCTCCGCATGGCGATCGGTCGGTGTGAGCCGATTGAGTTTGGGGCGATTGATGGCAAGCCGGTGGAACTGATTTTCCTGCTCGCGTCGCCGATCGACCAGACCGGGCCGCACATCCAGGCGCTGGCGAAGCTGAGCAAGATGCTGGTGGATGCGGATTTCCGGAACCGGCTGAAGACGGTGGACGCGACGACGGTGTACCGGATGATCTCGGAGATGGAAGCCCAGTTGGCGGTGTGACCCCGGTTGGGCGTTACGCGTCGGCATTAAAAAGCGACATGGTTTTCTCAATGCCCTGGCTGAGCCAGGACTCGATCGCGTCGCAGGTACGGTCCAGCGCGGGCTCGAGTTGGTCGCGCTGCTCGGGGGAGAACTTGCCCAGGACGTAGTCGACCTGCGGGACCCGGCCGGGCGGGTCGATGCCGATGCGCAGGCGCGGGTAGTCGCTGGTGCCCAGGTGTTGCTGGATGTCTTTGAGGCCGTTGTGCCCACCGGCGGAGCCGCCGGAGCGCATGCGGATGCGGCCGATGGGCAGCGCGATCTCGTCGACGACGATGAGGATGTCGTCAGTGTCGATCTTGTGGAAACGCGCGGCTTCGGCGACGGCCTGGCCGGAACGGTTCATGTAGGTCATCGGGCAGAGAAGCAGCGCGCGTTGCCCGGCGACGAGGCCGTCCAGGAGCTGGCCGTGGAACTTGGCTTTGACGCCGGTGATGTCGTGGCGTTGGGCGAGCCTTGCCAAAGCCATGAACCCGGCGTTATGCCGCGTCTGCGCGTACTCGGGGCCGGGGTTGCCCAGGCCGACGACGAGTTTCATGGAGGGGCTCCGGTACAGGGTTGGCATAAAAAAACGCCCAACGGCGCGGCGGGTGCCGGCCGTTGGGCGTGGTACAGGCGGGGATTACTCGGCGTCCTCGGCCTTGCCCTTCTCGATGACTTCGGGTTCGGCCGAGCCGTCTTCGTCTTCGGCGACTGCCTTGACCTTCACGACGCTGATCTGGGCGACGATGCCTTCGCCGTCGGAGATCAGGGTCAGGCCGGCGGGCAGCGTCACGTCCGAGACGTGGATCGGGGCTTCGTCGGTGACATCGGTGATGTCGACTTCGATGTTGTCGGGGATCTTGTTGGCCGCACACTTGACGGTGATCTCGGTGATCGGGTGCTCGAGCACAACGCCGCTGGCCTGGGCGGCCTTGGGCTCGCCGGTGAGGACCAGCTCGACCTGCACTTCGACTTCTTCGGTCAGGTCGACGCGGGTGAAGTCGGCGTGGATGATCTCACGGCCCATGTAGTCCCACTGGACGGCCTTGAGCAGGCAGTGGTCGGTCTTGCCGTCGATCGTGACGTCGTAGACGTGGGCGCCGGTGTGCACCGCTTCGTTGAACGCCTTGGCGTCGAATTCGACGTGCGCGGGGTCCTCGCCGTGGCCGTAGACGACGGCGGGGAGGCGGCCTTCCTTGCGGAGGCGGGTGGTGTAACGGGTGCCCAGCTTTTCGCGGGTGTTGGCTTGCAGCGTGGGGGTTTCCTGGCTCATGGTTTACTCCTTCTTGGGATTCGTTTCGTGTATCGGGGGAGGTCTTAGCGTTTGCCGCCGAGCTGTCGGCGGAAGAGGCTGGAGACCGAAAGGTTGTGGTGGATGCGGTGGATGGCCTCGCCGATCAGCGGGGCGACGGTGAGTTCTTCGATCTTGTCGGCGATCGGGTTGCAGCGTTCGCCGCAGGGGATGGTGTCGGTGACGATGATCTTGGAGATCGGGGCCTCGGCGAGGCGTTCCATGGCCAGGCCGACGAGCACGGGGTGGGTGCAGGAGGCCAGGACGTCGTTGGCGCCGCGTTCCATCAGCAGGCGGGCGGCTTCGCACATGGTGCCCGCGGTGGAGATCATGTCGTCGACGAGCAGGGCGGTCTTGCCTTTGACGTCACCGATGATGTTGGTGGACTCGACCTCGACGCCGGACTTACGGCGTTTATCGATGATGGCTAGGTCGGCGTCCAGGGCGCTGGCGTAGGCGTTGGCCATCTTGGCGTTGCCGACATCCGGGGAGACGACGACGAGATCGCCGAGCTTTTCGCGGCGTTCCTGGAAGTACTCGACGATCACCGGGGCGGCGTGCATGTGGTCCAGCGGGATGTCAAAGAAGCCCTGGATCTGCGGGGCGTGCAGGTCGAGCGCGAGCACACGGTCGGCACCGGCGGCGGTCACAAGGTTCGCCACGAGCTTGGCGGTGATAGGGACGCGGCCCTGCTCTTTGCGGTCCTGCCGGGCGTAGCCGAAGTACGGGATCACCGCGGTGATGCGGTGGGCCGAGGCCCGCTTGAGGGTGTCGATGTAGATCAACAGCTCCATCAGGTGGGCGTTGACCGGGTGGTGCGTGGACTGGACGACGTAGCAGTCTCGGCCGCGAACGTCTTCGTCGATGCGGACGATGATTTCGCCGTCGGAGAACAGTTCGGTCCGGCCTTGCCCCAGGGGCAGGTCCAGGTAGCGGCAGACGGACTCGCAGAGGTCGCGCGACGCCCGGCCGCAGAAGATCTTCAGGTGGTCCTTATCGCTCCGGCTCATCGCGCCTCCTCGGTGATGGGCATACCCAGACGCGCCCGCAGGATCGCGTCGACTTCCGCCAGCTGCGTGACGGTGTTGATCGAAAGCACATCTTCAGCAGGTACCGCGTCCACCACGGCGACGCCTTGGCCGCGTGCTTTCAGCAGGCCCGGCGCGTCGGTGAGGTAGTACTCGCCGGAGGCGTTGTCGTTGCTCAGGTCGTCCAGGACGGTGAACAAGGCGTCGGACGCGAAGCAGTAGTAGCTGGGGTTGACCTCGTTGACCGCCAGCTGCTCGGGCGTGGCGTCTTTTTGTTCGACGATGCGGTCAAAGCCGTTGGACGGGTCACGGAGCACCCGGCCGTAGCCTGTGGGGTCGTCGATGACCGCGGTGGCCAGCGTCGCCGAGGCCTGCTGGTCGCGGTGGATCGACAGGAGTTGGGACAGGGTCTCCGGGCGGATCAGCGGGCCATCGCCGGCGAGCACGAATGCGTCCCGGGGCTCGACGGCTTCGAAGGCAGGCTTGGCCATCATGACCGCGTGGCCGGTGCCCAGTTGTTCGGGCTGATCGACGAAGATGAGTTGATCGAAGTCGGCCATGGCCTGTCGGACGTCGTCTGCACGGTGGCCGACGACGACGATGACACGGTCGACGCCGGCATCAAGGCAGGCGGTAACGACCCAGTGGAGCATGGGCTTGCCAGCGACTTCGTGGAGCACCTTGGGCAGGTCGCTCTGCATGCGGGTGCCTTTGCCGGCGGCGAGCAGGATGGCATCGACCGGGCGGCCGGGGTTGGACGCTGGGGAACTCATGGGGTGTCTCTCGCGGGTCTTGTGAACTGCGGCTGAACGGGTGGGGAGAACAGGCCCGCCTGGACTTGAACCAGGAATGGCTGGACCAAAACCAGCTGTGTTGCCAATTACACCACGGGCCTTCGTGGTTGGTTGTTCAGCGGAGCGGAGTGGGTCGGCGCTTAAGGGTTTGGGGAAAAGCCCTTCGTGGCCGCCCGAGACGCTCGGGAGACAGGGCCTGGCAACGGGGAGGACTCACGATTCGGCCGCCAAGCGGGCCTGGATCGCCCTGTCCGCGCCGTTTCCGTCGCGGTCGGTCGATCCCCGTCGAGGGGAAAGTCTAGTCCCGAGCGGGCTTGTGTCAAACGGGTGTTAATCCAGCAGCGAGCTGGCCCGTGTCGTGTCGGGGCCGGGCGACAGCGCATGCCTCGCTTACAGCCCCATGCGGAGGATGGTCTGCGGGCTTTCGGGCTGGCCGGTGCGGACGCTGAGTTGGCTGGCCAGGCAGCAGGCCAACGCTTCGCGGTAGGCGGTGAGACGCGGGGTCGCGGCGTTGGTGGGCAGGCCCTCAGCAAGGATGCGGCACCACTGTTGAGCGATCAAACCGGCGTAGGTATCGCTCGGCGGCGCGTGGGCGGGCAGCGAGGCTTGCCCTGTGTCCTCGAACTGATTTTCGTGGTGGATCAGGTGGTAGTCCTGGTCCGTCGCGTGGGCGAGGCCTTCGGGCCCCTGCAGGTCGATCCGACGGGTGTGTGGGTGCTCGGGCAGGTCGCTGGCAAACAGCGTGACCAGACCCTGGTCGGGGGTCCGTGCGACGGCGGCGAGCTGGCCCGTGAGCCGACGGAGGCTGCCTTGAGCACCGTCGCCGACAAGCGTGGCAAAGACGGACTCGGGCAGGTCGACGAACTTCAGGGCAGCCAACCAGGCGTCGAGCAGGCGTGCGAACAGGGAAGCGTCGGAGGCTGGTCCGGTCTGAGTGATTCTCAGCACACGGGGCGAGCCGATGAGGTCGTCCGGGCCGACCAGGGGCGTCAGCGTTGAGCGGTGGATGAATGCGGGGGCGAGTTGAAGGGTTTCAATCGGCGCGGGCTGGTCGGCCTTGCGTTTGTCCAGGTCCGCGGTCGCCGGCAGGTCATGGGCGAAGGGTTCCAGGCAGAGCACCTGAACGCTTTGCTCGGCGGCGAGGCGGAGGTCGGCCGGCGCGATCGCGTCGCAGGTGGCGGTGATCAGGACGCTGGCCTGGGGGTGATCGATGAGCAGCTTGCGGAGGTCATCGGCCGGCGCGAGGTCGTGGGCTCGGGCGAGGGCGTCCACCGCCGGGTCTCGCGGCCCGCCGATGCCCACGGGCTGGGCCAAGCCGATCATCTGGTCCAGGAGTTCGCCGAGGAGCGGGGCGTGCTGGGGGCCGGTCCAGCAGAGGGTGTGTGGTAGGGAAGGGTCGGCCAGCATGTTGGGTGAGGATACCACGGGTGTTATGATGTTGGGTCTGGCGTAGCCGTGGCGGCCGCGGGTCGGTTTAAGCCGACACGAGGAAAGTCCGAACACGGCAGGACACGGTGGTGGGTAACGCCCACCGGGCCGGTTGGTGACGACCGGCTTAGGGACAGTGCCACAGAGAGCATACCGCCGATGGCCGAGGCCTCCGGGCCGAGGCACAGGTAAGGGTGAAAGGGTGCGGTAAGAGCGCACCGCGTCGCGGGTGACCGTGGCGGCAAGGTAAACCCCACCGCGTGCAAGCCCAAGCAGCCTTGGGGTGTCATGACACCCACCGTCGGTCCGGCGGCATCAAGGCGGGTAGGGTGCTGGAGCCTGTTGGCAACGACGGGCCTAGAGGAATGGTCGCCGCCCGGTTTGGCTTTGGTCATCCCGGGTGACAAAATTCGGCTTACGAGCTGCGCCAAACGACACCGCCCCGCGAGGTCACTCACGGGGCGGTGTTTGTTTTATTGGAGATGTCGCGGTCGCGAATCGATCAGGGGGTGACGACTTCCGTCACGTCGCCGGTCGACAGGCTCAGGGCGCCGAAGGCGGTGGCGGCGGCGAGGGAAATCGTCGCGTCGTCGCTTTGGACCAGGTCCGCCAGTTGGTTGACCTGCGGTGCGGTGAGTTGGTTGCCGAAACGGCGGGCCGAGTCTGCCAAGGCCGCGAGGAACGCCAGCTGCTTCTGGCCCGTCGCGTCCAACGAGGCGGAGGCCAGGGCACGCTGGGCGTCCTGCCCGGGGGCCACCGACAGCGAGCGGGCGATCGCGATGGCCAAGGCCTCCCGATCATCTTCCAGGCCGGCAATCAGCGCGGGCACCGCTTCGTCTGCAGACAGCACGGTGTCGGCCACTCCGATCTGGTGCAGGAGCTCGGCCGAGCGCATGGCCATGGCCAGGCTTTCTTCTTCACCGATCGGCGAGGAGGATTGTGCCGAGTGCGCGGCGGTCAGGGTCTGGGCAAACGCCTCGCTGGCGGACTGGTTGGTGTCCACCGCGGTGAGGCGGGGGTTTTCTTCGGCTGCCCGTGCGATCAAGATCAACTCGGCAGGCGGCACCACACCGACGACCGGCGCGCTGGCCATGCGGTAGTCCCGCGATGAGGCCGAGACCGCCTGATTGACTTCACTGGCGGTGCCGGTGACGACCAGTAGGTCCACGCCCGGCAGCGTTGCGAGTTGCGGGCCGGCATCGGACAAGGACGTGGCTCCGACGGCTTTGAACCCGGCGGCTTCAACCTGAGCCAGGACTTCGTTGCGGGTGGTCGCGGCACTACCGATCACGAGCACCATCGGGTCGGCGCTCTGACGCACGGCTTCGGACAGGGCGGGCATGACCCGATCGAGCCCTTCAAACGAAGTGGTCGGCAGGGCTTCGGCCATCGCTTCGGCGGCGAGGAAACGCACCCGACGGTCGGGGTAGTTCAACGCCCGCAGCAGCGGCTGGTTCGGGCCTTGCGAGGTCAGGCGGTGCGTGCCCGCGGTGGCGTCCAAGGCCGCCAGGGCGTCCAAGGCCAGCGCGGTGTCGGCGTCGGCCAGCGCGACATCCAGCACGTCCAGCAGACGCTGCGGACCGGCTAGCACCGCGTAGAACATCGCTTCCTTGTTGCTCGCGGGGTAGCTGCGGTCTTCGGCACCGTCGGGCAGGCTGTTCTCCCGACGGAAGTTCGAGACCAGGCTCAGGGTCAGGGCCTCATCCAAGTTGCCTTGCATGGCCAGGGCCTGCTCGGCGGCACGGTAGGCCAGGACATTGGCGAATACCTCGGTGGGCACCGCGATGTCGACCAGGCTGTTGGTTTGTTCGTTCCAGGTCCAGACGATGCCGGCGTTGCGGGCCGGGTCGATTCCCGGCAGGTCTTCGCCACGGACCGCGACACGGTCCATGCGAGCGGACAGGTCGGTGAACATCTGTGCGGCCGAGGCGTTGGCGTTGGAGCCTGCGGCGGCGGCGAGCGTGTCCCGGGCGGTGGACAGGATCCGCTGGGTTTGCGAGCCCAGGGCGTCGTGGCCGAGCACGAGCTGGATGGCGGGCAGGGCAGCGGGGTCGCCGATCTGGCCCAACGCCTGACCGACTTGGCCGGCGGTCACCGGGTCCAGGTGAGGCAGGGCAGCGGACAGCGGCGCGACCAAAGGCTGGCCGATCTCGACGATGGCCTGTGAGATGTAGGGGTGCTCGCGGACACGCTCTTGGTCCACGAGGGTTTCCAGCAGCAGCGGGGCGCTGTACGGGCCCGCGGCGCGGAGACGCTCGGTGGCGTTGCGGCGTTGAAGCTGGTTGCCCGAGAGGCTGCGGATGTTGGCGCGGATGCGGGTCGGGTCGGTGGCCTGCGCCCGGCGGGCGGCTTCCAGGCGAGCCAACGCCTGGGCGGCGAGCTCGGCACCGTCCTGCCCGAAGCGCTGCAGTTGGATGAGCGGCTGATCGTCATGACGGCTGGTCTCGACGACCCGGAGCAGCGTCGCGTCGTCGGCATCGTTCATGAGCCGTTGCAAGGAAGCGGCGGCGAGGTCCAGACGCGCTACCAGCACGTAGTGGCCGAAGTCTTCGTAGAGCTCTTCGACCGCTGCGGCGCGGGCGTCGATGATCAGGTTCAGCAGCCGGCCGGCGGAGCCTTGCGTGACCGGGTTGGCGAAGGCGGCATCGAGTTGAGCCGGGTCGAGCTGGCCGCCTTCGATCAACGCCAGCAGTTCGGCGTGGTCGCTGATGCGGGCGATCTCGTCGGCGGTTGAATCGGCGGTGTCCGCATCCCCGGCCTGGACGGCGGCGAAGTAATCGGCGAACTCACCTTGCAACTGCTCCATCAGACGCTGGTCGAGCGTCTGGGCCTGGGTCAGGGCCGGGGCACAGAGCAACGCCAGGCCGGTCAGCAGGCAGGCCGACCACTTGGACAAAAAGATCATCAGTAAAACTCCTTGGGACAGTGGCCCGAGACAGCGAAAGACTCAGAACGGACAATCTACCGCCGGTTTGGACGCATCGTCAAGCCAAGACATGATTCCTGCACAAGGCCCGAGAACCCACGCAAAGCGGCTCGCGGCATGCCTTTGCTGTTCAGGGGGTTCGGTCCGGCGCTTGGCGGGCGGGGCGGGTCCGGGGTATCCTGCTCGTTCTGTCTGAAGATGTGCTGAAAGGAACGACCGTGACGACTGGTTCGAAGTTCAAGATGGTGTGGCCTGCGGGTGTCCTGGGTGTGCTGACCCTTGCGGTGGGTTGCTCGGAATCCGCCAGCCCGACGCAGCAGGCCCGGACCAACCTGACCGACGCGGCGGAAGCGGTGGCGGCAAACAACACCATCCAGATTGCCGACCCCAACGCGCTGAACCTGGCAGACGTCGATTTTCTGCGTGACAGCATCGACCGCAACGCCGAGGTGCACACGCAGCTGAATCAAGCGATCGCCAGCGGCGAGCCGGCGATCCGTGCCGCCGCCCAGTCGTTGCTGGCAGACCTGAAGCTGACCGACGGTCGGCACACACTGCAGCAGGCCCGGGAGGGCATGCGGGGTGTTGCGCGTGCGGCCAACGGCTTGTACCAGGGGATGGACGAAGTCGAGTTGGCGTACACCGAGTATGCCCTGCAGGACACGAACGTCGAGAGCATCACCACGCCCCTGGCGGAGCAGATCGCGGAGATCCAAGCCGACGCCGACGACTGGGCGCAGCAGTCGGCGGCGCTGCAGCAACAGCGTGATGGTCTGAACCAGCAGATTCAGGCGCTGGCGGCTGAAGCTGACGCGTTGCGGGACACCGAGGCTCAATTGCGTGCTCAGGCGCTGCAGGC
The DNA here is from genome assembly GCA_965230305.1 of Phycisphaeraceae bacterium. GTDB lineage: Bacteria > Planctomycetota > Phycisphaerae > Phycisphaerales > Phycisphaeraceae. Next base: position 3,113,285 of record OZ245998.1, read on the forward strand.
TGAGGGCGTCGAGGCGTACCGTCTGGGGCGGCAGATCACCGAAGTCTCGCTGCAAAGCGAAGCCAAGCTGACGCAAGCCAGGTCGCTTGGCCAAGAGGCGGATGAGCTGGCGGTCCGGTCGGACCTGTTGGATCGGCGTGTGGCCCGGGCGCAGGAAACCAATGAAGGTCTAGAGGCATTGGTCGCTGAAGCCGAAAGCGATGCCCGGGATCGACAGGCCGAGCAGGATCAGGCGTTAGATGTGCTGGCGGGACAGGCCGACGCTGTGCAGAACGTTTTGGATTCGGTGCTGGCGCGATACGAGACTGAAGTCGCAGCCCCGCTGGACGCCGCGATCGCGATGCTCGAGGAAGCCGTGACTCTGACCGAGCAATCCCAGGCCGGCAGCAGCGCGTCGCAGTCGCATCAGGCGTTGTCGCTGCTGGAAGCCCAGGCGGCGCTCGCTGATGCATATGTCTTCAAGGCCACCGCGGCGGCAGACCTGCGGGGGACGCTGGACGTGCTCGCGGCGTTTGCCAGCGGCGCGGACGATGTCCAGTCCGACGATGCCGCGGCCCGGCAGACCATTGAGCGTTTGCTGAACGCCCGGGCCGACGCGTTGGCTGGCGTCTACGGCTCGGCGGCGGATCAGATCGACAAGCTCAACGGCCAGATTTCCGCGGCGGTGGCGGCGGCTGAGCCGTTCGTCGATGCGGCGGGGCAGAGCGCTCAGGCGTTGCGGTCCAACGAAGGCGACACCGTGGCCGGTGAGAATGCCGGGACCTACGCGGACCTGTTCGCTGGGCTGTCCGACGCCCTGTCGTCGCTGTAATTCAGACGTTTCGCTTTATCCAGTAAAGCTGTGCTCGGTTCGCCGTGCACGGGTCAACTGTCGATCTGAAGCTGCGCTAGGGCGGTCATAGTGTCCGAAGCGTAGTCAAATACCTTGTCCAGACCGGCGGCGAGGAAGACCGCCCAGACATGATCCGGGGGCGCGACCAGACGGAGCTGACCGCTGCGCTGGATCATGTGCTGCCGAAGCTGCAGCAGCTGGGACAGGTTGGAGCTGTTGATGTGTTCGACGCCCGAGAGGTCCAGCACGAGGTTGGCGTCCAGCTCGCCGTACTCTGCCTTGCGGTTCAGGTCGTCCAGGTCCTCGGAGAACGCGGGGTCCTGAGCGAGTTGGGCGACCCAGATTTTTTCAGACCAGCGCTGGATGGGCATAGGGTTTCCTCGGTGAAAGGCTACTGGGGCTCGGCTTGGGTGTCGGCGTCGGCTTGTTGCCGAACACGGGCGATGGCGACGAGGCGGTCGTCGTTGCGGAGGTCGATGAGCTTGACGCCCTGGGCGCCGCGCCCGGTCTGCCGGACGGAGTCGGCATCGATGCGGACGATCATGCCTTCGCGGCTGATGAGCATCAGGTCGTCGCCCTCGGCGACCGCGCGGACGCCGATGACATCCCCGGTCTTGTCGCTGATGCCCAGGTCCTTGCGGCCCTTGCCGCCGCGGCCTTGGACGCGGGTGCTGCCGTCTTCGGAATGGACGAGGTACTCCTCGCTGGGCGTGCGTTTGCCGTAGCCTTTTTCGGTGGCGGTGAGGATGAGGGTTTCCTTGCCCTGGGCGATTTTGATCAGGCTGACGACCTGGGCCTGGTCGGGCAGAGCGATGCCTTTGACGCCGGCGGCGTTGCGGCCCATGACCCGGGCGTTGTCCTCGCTGAACCGGATCGCCATCCCGCCGGAGGTCGCCAGCAGGATGTGGTCGCTGCCGTCGGTCCAGGCCACATCGACCAGTGCGTCGCCATCCTTCAGCGACAGGGCGATGATGCCGCTTCGGTTGACGTTGCGGTAGTCCTTCAGGGCCGAGCGTTTCACCAGGCCGGCCCGGGTGGCGAAGACGAGGTAGTGCTCGCCCTTCTCGAAGTCGGCGATGGTCATCCAGTTCTGCACACGCTCGCCGTCGCGCAGCTCGAGGATGTTGTTGAGGTGCTTGCCTCGGCTGGTGCGGGGGGCTTCGGGGATGTCGTAGACCTTGATCCGGAAGACCCGGCCGGTGTCGGTGAAACACAAAAGGTCGTGGTGTGTGTTGGCGACCATGACGTGCTCGGTGAAGTCGTCATCCTTCATCGAAGCGCCGATGACGCCCTTGCCGCCCCGGCCTTGCGTGCGGTACTCATCGACCGGCAGACGCTTGATGTAGCCGCCGCGGGTGACGGTGACAGCAACGGTCTGCTCGGGGGTCAGTGCGCCCAGGTCGAAGTCCCCGACTTCTTCGAGGGAGAACTCGGTGCGGCGATCGTCGGCGTACTTGGCTTTCAGTTCAGTGACTTCATCCTTGATGATCTGAAGCTGGCGTTCGGGACTGGCGAGGATGGACTCGTACTCCTCGATGTGCTCGATGAGCTTGGCGTAGTCCGCGGTGAGCTTCTCGATCTCCAGGCCGACAAGCTGGATCAACTGCAAGCGACCGATCGCCTCGGCTTGCACGCGGGTCAGGCGGACCTCGTTTTCTGCCGAGGCATTGAGCAGGCGGGTGGGGATTTGTGGCGCGTAGGGGTGGTCCGCTGGGATGCGGAAGCCGCGCTGCATCAGCTTCTCAATGGCTTCGTCGCGGGTTCGGCTGGAGCGGATCAGCTGGATGACTTCATCGATGTCACAGACAGCGTAGATCAGGCCCTCGATGCGGTGGGCGTCCTGCTGGGCCTGCTGCAGGCGGTACGCGGTCCGCCGCTGGATGACTTCCAGGCGGTGGGCGATGTATTCGCCGAGGATGTCTTTCAACGGCAGCGTGCGCGGCTGACCGCGGACCAGCGCGATGTTGATGATCGAGAAGGTCGACTGCAGCGGTGTCAGCGAGTAGAGCTGGTTCTCGACGACGTTGGGGTCTGACCCGCGCTTGAGCTCGATGACCAGACGCATGCCGCCACGGTTGGAGGATTCGTCGACGACGTTGGCGATGTCGTTGAGCTTGTCCTGTTTGGACAGCGCCACGATTTTCTTGATGACGCTGTCGTTCTTGCTGACCTGGTAGGGCAGTTCCTTGACGACGAGCCGGTCCCGGCCCTTGACATTTTCGTGCTCGATGCGGGCGCGGACGTAGATGCGGCCCCGGCCGGTCTTGTAGGCCTCGGCGACGCCGGCGCGGCCCATGACGATGCCGCCGGTCGGGAAGTCCGGGCCCGGCAGGATCTGCATCAACTCGCCCAGTTCGATCTGGGGGTTGTCGATGACGGCTTTGATCGCGTCGCAGACCTCGCCGAGGTTGTGCGGCGGCATGGAACAGGCCATGCCCACGGCGATGCCTGTGCTGCCGTTGACCAGCAGGTTCGGCAGCTTGGCCGGGAGCACGGTGGGTTCCTGGTACTGCTCGTCGAAGTTCGGTCGGTAGTCGACGGTGTCGAGCTTAAGGTCTTCCAGGAGCTCGACGGCGTGGGGATGCAGCCGGGCTTCGGTATAACGCATCGCCGCCGGCGGGTCGGGGTCGATCGAGCCGAAGTTCCCCTGCTTGTCCACGAGCAGGCAGCGGGTCTTCCAGTCCTGGGCCATGTTGACCAGGGTGGGGTAGATGGCCCCGTCGCCGTGGGGGTGGTACTTCTTCATCGTCTCGCCGACGATGCCGGCGCACTTGCTGTGCTTGCGCCCGGGGGTGAGCTGCAGGTCGTTCATCGCCACGAGGATGCGGCGTTGGCTGGGCTTGAGCCCGTCGCGGACGTCCGGCAGGGCGCGGTCCACAATCGTGGACATCGCATAGGTCAGGTAGCTCTCGGCCAGTTCGTTCTCGATGGCGAGGTCCACGCTGTCGGGCATCTGCGGGGCGTCGGAAGATTCGGGCAATTCGGGCGTGTTTTCGGGGTCCATACGGCTCGTTCAGATAGGGTGGTTTGAGCCCGCATTTTACTTCAAATCCAACCACGTCGCCGGGCGAAAAACTTCTGCAATCGGGTGTAACAACACGGCTCGAACGGCGACGATAGGGGTGATGAAGACCGCTGCTCCGATCTCTGCCGCCGGCACTGAAACCGATTTCCGGGCGGTGGTCGAGACCCACGGCCCACGGGTCTGGGCGACGGTGAGCCGGCTACTAACGGACCGTCAGGATGCCTTGGATTGTTACCAAGACACGCTGCTGGACGCCTGGCGTTTTTCCGGGCGGGAGACGGTGCAGCATTGGCCGGCCTTGCTGGTGCGGATCGCGACGACCCGGGCGCTGGATCAGCTTCGGCGACGCTACCGCCGTTTGCCGGAGGCCAACGGGGCGTCGGGCGTGTCACGGGTCAGTCATGAACCCGAGCCGGCGCAGCAGATCGAGGCGCGCGAGCTGGCGGGTCGGCTCCGGCTGGCGTTGGCCACTTTGCCGGATACGCAGGCGGCGGCGTTCACGCTGCATTGCATCGAGCAGATGTCTTATCACGACGTGGCGAGCCATCTGGAGACTACCCCGCAAAACGCGCGGGTCCTCGTGCATCGTGCCCGCCAGAAACTCCGCGACCAACTGGAAACCCAATCCGTCCACACAAACACGGGAGAACAGGCATGACGACCCCATCCCCCCAACATGATGTGCTGGACCGGGCGGTGGAGGCTTTGCAGCAGACGCCTGCTGCCTCGCCGCCGGACGCGGCCTTTCACGAACAACTGATGGAGCAGGCGGCACAGATTGATGCCGCGGCTTCCGAACCCGAACAAGCGCGCTTGGTGTTGGCTGATGATTCCCTTCAACCCTCCAACCCAAGGAGATTCTGGATGAAACCGATTTTTCGTTTTGGTGTAGCGGCCACGTTAGGCCTGGCGATCGTGCTGGGCATGGCGTTGTGGCCCAAGACAATCAACCCCAACGCCGCGTTTGCGGACATGATCGAGCAGGTCCGGCAGATCGAGGCGGTGCGTTTCACGACACATATCCCCGGCCCGGAAGGGCAGGTCATGGTGGTTCGTAGTTTGGCGGTGAACCCAGGCTTGATGCGCCAAGAGTTCGAAGGCATGGGCATCGTGAACATCATTGATTTCCAGGCCGAGCAGATCATTACGCTGATGCCCGAGCAACAGCAGGCCCATGTGATTGATATTGCGGGGCTGCCCGAGTCCGCCAAGCCGCAGGACATCGTCGCAGAGTTCAGCGTGCTTGACCCTGAGCACGCGACTTTTCTCCGGGATGATGTGCATGAAGGGGCAGCGATTCGGGTTTACGAGTACAGCCAAACGCCTTTCGTGGGTGAGGTCTGGGTCGACGTTGAAACCAGCCTGCCGGTGCGTTTGGATGTGCGGTCTCCCGGAAGCGGAAATACCGAAGAGGTCTTCGTGGAGATGAGCGATTTTGAGTGGAACCCGCAGGTCGATCCGGCAATGCTCAGCCGTGAGATTCCTGAGGGTTATGAAGTACGGACGATGGACCTCGGGCAGCCATCTGAAGCTGAATGGGTCCTGGTTCTCCGGATGTGGTCGGCTTTGTCGGGTGAGCCGTTCCCGGATGTGTTTGGGCCGGGGCATGTCGCCAGTATGGGTCAGATGATGCAGCCGCCAGACGGCACGGGCGAAGAAAAGCTGGCTTGGCTCCGTGATCGCTTTGGGCCGATCTTCGGGGCCGACGGCTTCACCGAGGATCAGATCGAAGCCAAGATGATGCATGTCGGCGAGACAATGGCGCGTGGCGCGATGTTCTTAGCCACATTCAACGAAGGCGACTGGGCCTGGGTTGGCGGCGGCGTGGAGGCAGGCGACGCGGAGGCGGTGCTCTGCTACTGGCGTGAAGCGGATCAGGAAGACTACCGCGTGGTCTTCGGTGACTTCCGGGTTGAGTCGATGTCGGCCGAAGACATTCAAGCGAGATTCCCGACGGAGTAATCTGCCGCCGTCGCAGCCTGACCGCTGCGACGGCGTTTTTCAAGCCGCTACAATCTCCCGCTTCCCTCACACCCCGCCCCCCTGACATGGACGGAACATGGAAGCAGGAATCGTCGGTCTCCCGAATGTTGGCAAGTCCACGCTGTTCAACGCCCTGACGGCGGCGGGCATCGCCAGTGAGAACTACCCGTTTTGCACCATCGAGCCCAACGTCGGCGTGGTCACTGTGCCCGACGGTCGGTTGGATGTGATCCAAAGCCATATCACCACGCAGAAGGTGATCCCCGCGATCCTGCAGCTGGTCGACATCGCGGGCATCGTCAAGGGCGCCAGCCAGGGCGAGGGGCTAGGTAACAAGTTCCTCAGCCACATCCGGGACGTGGACGCGATTCTGCACGTCGTCCGGTGTTTTGATGATCCGGACATCGTGCACGTGGACGGGGGCGTGGACCCGTTGCGGGACATTGAGGTCATCGAGCTGGAACTGCTGCTGGCGGACATGCAGGTAGTGGAGGGCTCGCTGGAGAAGGCCCGTCGGAACGCGAAGTCCGGCGACAAGGAAGCCAAAGCCCGGCTGGAGATATTGGAGCTGGCGGGCGAATGTCTGGGCAAGGAGCAGCCGATCCGTAGCCTGGAACTGGACGACGAGCAGCGGAAGGTGATGAAGAGCTTTGGTTTTATCACCGCCAAGAAGACGCTATACGTCGCCAATGTGGATGAGGACGATCTGGCGGGCGAGCACGAGTACGTGCAGCGTGTCCGGGAACACGCGGCGAAGACCGGGGGCTCGGTCGTGCCGGTGTGCGCGAAGATCGAGTCGGAGTTGGCGGAGCTTGAGCCGGAGGACCGGGACGAGCTGTTGGAGTCGGTGGGCCTGACCGAGCCGGCGCTGAATGTGCTGGCGCGGGCGGCTTACGAGTTGCTCGGTTTGCAAAGCTACTTCACCGCCGGCGAGAAGGAAGTCCGTGCCTGGACCGTGTCGGTCGGCGCGACGGCCCCGCAGGCGGCGGGTGTGATCCACAGCGACTTTGAACGCGGCTTCATCCGCGCGGAGGTCTACTCGGTCGAGGACCTGGACGGTCTGAAGTCGGAGAAGGCGATCCGCGACGCGGGCAAGATGCGGGTCGAGGGTAAGGATTACGTGATGCAGGACGGCGACATCTGCCACTTCCTTTTCAACGTGTAAGCTGTGGGCACGCGTTCAGGGAGTCTTCTGTGAAGCTTTCGATCATCGGGTTGGGGCGAGTGGGCGGCACGTTGGCGTACACGCTGGCGATGAAGGAGTTGGCGGCTGAATTGGTGTTGGTGAGCCATCGGCCGGAGAAGGCCGAGGCGGACGCGCTGGACCTGGAGCACGCCCAGTTGTTCCGGTCGCATCCGATGCAGGTTTCGGCGGGCGGCCTGGAAGACACTGCGGATTCTGAGGTGGTGGCGTTCTGTGCATCCAAGCCCTGGAAAGAAGGGTTCAGTTCACGGCTGAGTTCGGCGGCGGCGAACACGGAGTTGTTGGAGGAGGTGATCCCCACGTTGGCGCGGGTCTCGCCGAACGCGAAGCTGGTGATGGTGTCGAATCCGGTGGATGTGTTGACGTACCACGCGATTCGTCTGTCGGGGTTTGCGCCAAGCCGAGTGATGGGGACGGGCACGCTGATCGATTCGGCGCGGTTTCGGGAGATGTTGAGCAAGGAGGTGGGCATTCACCCGGCGGACCTGCGGGCGTATGTGCTGGGTGAGCATGGAGACAGCCAGTTCGCGGCGATGAGCGCGGCCGAGGCGGGCGGCGAGCCGATCGAGGATACGCCCGAACGCCGTGCGTTGGCGGACGTGGTGCGCTTAGTGGGGGTCGAGGTGTTCCGCAAGAAGGGGTATACGAACTTTGCGGTGGCATCGGCGGCGGCGCATGTCATCGAGTCGATTGTCACTGATGCGCGGCACACGATGCCTTTGAGCGTCTTGGTGGACGGCTTTGCGGGCGTGGAAGATGTTTGTTTGTCGTTGCCGGTGGTGGTGGGGCACAACGGCGTGGAGCGGGTGCTCAACCCGAAGCTGAATGACATGGAGTTGAAGCAGTTTCGGGACAGCGCGGCGGTTGTGCGTGGCGTGATTGATCAGACGTTTTAGGCGTTGGGCAGCAGCGCGGTCAGCCGGTCGAGTTCTTGGCGCATCGTTGGGTCGAGCGCGAGGTCATGGGCCTGCGTGGGGTCGGTGTGTATGTCGTGGAGTTGGTCGGGGTATTCGCCGCCCCAGTGGGTGAGTTTGTACCGGCCGGAGCGGACGGCGTAGGCGATCTGTTGCGGGTTGATCCAGAGTGAGCAAGTGACGGTGCGTTGGGGGTCGGGCTGGCCTTGCAATATCGGGCGGAGGCTTTGCCCCTCGGCATGATTGGGGATATGGACACCCGCGAGGTCACAGAGCGTTGGCATCAAGTCCAGCAGGCTGACCGGGTCGTTGCAGCGGGTGCCGGCGGAGATATTCGGCCCGGCGATCAGCAGCGGCGTCCGCAGGGCGTTTTCATCCAGTGTGCCTTTCCGCCAAAGGCCGTGTTCGCCCAAGAGGAAGCCGTGGTCGGAGGTCAGGGCCACAACGGTGTGGTCCCAGGCGTTGGTCGCGTCGAGTTGGTCCAGGAGTTGGCCGATGAGGTCGTCGACGTAGGCGACGCAGGCGTGGTAGGCGCGGATTAGCCCGTGGCGTTGCTCATCACTCAGGGCCTGGTCAATACGCAATCCCGAGTCGTAGATCGAAGGCGGGCCCGGGTGGGTCGGGCGGCGTTCGGGCAGGGCGATCGCCTGCGGATCGATGGCGTCGAAGAACCGCTGGGGCACGATGAACGGCAGGTGCGGACGGTGCAGGCCGACGGCGAGGAACTCGGGCTGGTTGGACACCGGGTCGCGGTCCAACGCTTGCTGGATGACGGGGTAGTCGGGTTGCTCGGTGTCTTCGCGCGGGTCCGGTCCCCAGCGGACCCGGCCCAGGGCAGGGTCGTCCTGGAAGGTTTCGATGAGTCGATTCGCGCTGCGCAGGCGGAACGTGCGCTGGCGAAGGCGTTCGGGGGCCTCGTAGGCTTCGTCCCAGATGTTTTGCTCGGCGAAGCGGGAGTGCTCGATCTTGCCGAAGCGTCGTGTGCGGTAGCCGGCGGCCTGGAAAAGTATGGGCAGGGTTTGCTCGGCGTCGATGAAGGTGCGCCAGTCCTGCGTGTTGGTGAGGACGCCGGAGGTCGACGGGCGGATGCCCGACAGCAGGGACGCACGCGACGGGTTGCACGCGGGGTTGGTGCAGTAAGCGTTCTGGAACAGGGCGCCGCGTTCCGCCAGGCGGTCGAGGTTGGGTGTCGATGCCAGGGGGTGGCCGTAGCAACCCAGCAGGGGCGCGAGGTCGTCGACCATGATCAGCAGCACGTTGGGCTGGTCGGGGGTGGCGGTCGGTTTGCTCTTTGGGCTGCAGCCCACGAACGGGAGCAGGCTGGCCGCGCTGCTGGCGGAGACCACGCCGCCGACGCCACGGCGGAGCACTTCACGGCGGGTCGGGGTGGGGGCAGGTGGGCTCATGAATCCCGCAGGTTGAGCTGCTCACGCATCAGCATGATCTTCAGCGACTGGCAGACGAGATCGACAGCTGTTTCATCCATGTTGTTGTAGAACGGCAAGGCGATCGTGCGGTCGCTGACATGCTCGGCGATGGGGAAGTCGCCGGGCTTGTAGCCGAACTGCTGCCGGTAGAACGGCTGGAGATGGATGCACGGGAAGTAGTCGGCAGCGCCTATGTCGTGTCGGCGCAGGCCGGCGATGATGCGGTCACGCTCTTCCCGGCTGTAGCGGTCGTTGAGGCGGACGACGAAGACGAACCAGCTGGTGACTTCCTCGTGGCCGGGCTGGATGTTCGGCAGGACGAGGTCTTCGAACTCCAGCAGCCGCCGCATGTACATGCTGGCGACGGCGCGGCGGCGCTCGAGGATTTCGTCCAGGCGTTTCATCTGCACGATGCCCAGGGCGGCGGCGATCTCGGACAGGCGGTAGTTGTAGCCCAGGCGTTCGTGGTGCAGCCAGCTGCCGGTGGCGGTGTTGCCCGGGCCCGCGGGCTGCATGGTGGCGCGGCCCTGGTTGCGGAGCGAGCGGCAGGTGTCGGCCAGGCGGTCGTCGTCGGTGACGATCATGCCGCCTTCGCCGGTGGTGATCTGCTTGTTGGGGTAGAAGCCGAAGACCGCGGCCCGGCCGAAGGAGCCCACGGCGCGGCGGTTCAGTTTGCCGCCGAGGCCTTCGCAGGCGTCTTCGATCAAGGGGATCTCATGCTGGCGGGCGATCTGCTCGAGCTTGTCCATGTGGCAGGGGTTGCCGAAGTTGTCGACGGCGAGGATTGCTTTGGTCTTCGGGGTAATCGCGGCTTCCACACGCTCGGGCACGAGGTTCAGGCTGCTGGCGCCGATGTCGGTGAAGACGGGTTTGGCGCCGACCATCAGGACCGCGTTGGCGGGGGCGATGAAGGTGAATGGGGAGGTGATCACCTCGTCGCCGGGGCCGATGCCTAGGGCGGTGAGCACGGCGTGCAGGCCGGCGGTCCCGGAGGAGACGGCGACGCCGTGGCTTCGGTCGGCGCGTTGCGCGACGAGTTGTTCGAACTGCTCCTGCTGCGGGCCGATGGAAAGTCGGCCTGAACGGAGCACGTCCGAGACGGCGTCGATCTCGGCGTCGGTGATGTCCGGCTGGGAGAGGGGGATTTCTCGCATGTACGGGCTCATCGGCGCGGTGTGGGTCCGCGCTGTAAACACGTAGCATACCGCTGTGAGATTGACCCCGCCGCGCCGGCCTGCGACGATATGGGGCTCGATGGCTTACGAACGCGACAACATCCAGCGGCTCCACGCCTACGTCCCCGGCGAGCAGCCCGGGTACGCCGACACCGCGCGCCCCGGCGGCGTCATCAAGCTGAATACCAACGAGAACCCGTACCCGCCTTCGCCCAAGGTGATGCAGGCGATCCATACGCTGGACCCCGAAGCGCTGCGTCTTTATCCGCCGGCCGAGGCGATGGGGTTCCGACGCGCGGCGGCGGAGGTGCACGGCGTGCAGCCCGAGCAGGTCCTGGCGACCAACGGCGGGGACGAGCTGCTGCGGATGCTGCTGACGGTGTTCTGTGAACCCAAGCAAGGCGGGATCGGGCTGACGAACCCCAGCTACTCACTGTACCCGGTGCTCGCGGCGATTCAGGACACGCCGGTGACGGTGGTGGACCGGATCGGCGCGGACTACGCATTGCCGACGGACTTGGCCGCGAAGTGGAATCAGGCTGGCTGTGCGTTGAGCTTTATCGTGAACCCCCACGCGCCGACCGGCCGGGTGGAGCCGATCGAAACACTGCGGGCGTTGGCCGAGGCCTACGACGGCGTGTTGATCGTGGACGAGGCGTATGTCGACTTCACGCCCAACGATGCGCTGCCTTTGGTCGAAGATGGGCTAGAGAACGTGATCTTGCTGCGGAGCCTGAGCAAGGGCTACGGGCTCGCGGGCTTGCGGTTTGGGTATGCGTTGGGCCCGGCGGCACTGATCGCTTCGCTGGACAAGGCCCGGGACAGCTACAACACCGACATTGTCAGCCAACTCGCGGCGACGGCGGCGATCCGGGACCAGGATTATGCTCAGTCGACCTGGACGAAAGTCATCGCTGAGCGCGAACGGTTGACGACGGCGTTGGAGCAACGCGGCTTCTGCGTTTGGTCCAGCCAGACCAACTTTCTGCTCTGCGTACCACCCGAGTCGGCACCGAACGCCGAGGCGATCTATCGGGCCTTGAAGCAGAAGAACATCCTGATCCGCTACTTCAGCACGCCGGGGCTGGCCGATAAACTCCGCATCAGCCTCGGCACGCCTGCGCAGAACGATGCGCTGCTGGCGGCGATCGACCAGGCGATGTCCTGAGGCCCAAGAGGAACCCTATGCCCCGCACCGCCACGATCCAACGCAAGACCAACGAGACCCAGATCGAGCTGTCGCTGGACCTGGACGGTAAGGCCTACACGCACCAGACTGGTGTGGGTTTTTTCGACCACATGCTCGACCACATCGCCAAGCACGGCCGGCTCGGGCTGAATGTCAACGCCACCGGCGACACGCACGTCGATGACCACCACACCGTCGAGGACGTCGGCCTGGTGTTCGGCGAGGCGTTACTCCAGGCGGTCGGCGACAAGAAGGGGATCGAACGCTACGGCAGCGCGTTTGTGCCTATGGACGATGCCCTGGCGCACGTCGCGCTGGACCTCTCCGGCCGGCCGGCGCTGGTGTACGACGTCACCTTCAACGACCCGTTCGGCAAGATCGGGACGTTCGACCACCAGCTCGTGCGGGAGTTCTTCAACGCGGTTGCGAATGCCGGGAAGATGAACATCCACGTGCGTGGGCTTTACGGCATCAACGATCACCACATCGCCGAGGCGATCTTCAAGGCCTTCGGCCGGGCGCTGCGCGACGCGGTCGCGATCACCGGCGACGACCTGCCTTCGACGAAGGGCGCGCTGTAGTCAGGCAAGCCCTGCGGAAGATCATGGGCTGCAAGAGCAGGCAGGTCGCCATCGTGCATGCGCCTAGGGTGTAGAGAGTAATTCCAATGCTTCGCGTATTCTCCACGGCCCATTCGTTCCCATGGCCGAGATAGAGACCAAGGCCGACCGTCCAGTCGAGATAGAGCACCAGCTGGATGCCTGAAAACATGAGAACTCCGAGGGCTGTTGCGACTGAGGCGATCCAGGCAAGCACCGGATGACGTTGAGGCAATGTCTTGGTGAGTTGCAGGCATATGATGGCGTTGCTTGCGGCGACCGGAATAACGAAAGTGGCGATGCCAAGAAGACTGGGGCCTAACAGAGGGCCACCGGGTATCGTTGCGCCCATCATGCCGCCTAGTCCCGGCTGTAGCGCGTTTGAGGGGTAGAAGTTGATTGTCAGTACGCCAAGGATAGGTGTAAGCCACAGCAGTGCGAGCAGCTTGGCGAGCTTGCGGGTTTCCGTGCGCTGGGCGATTGCGAAGGAGGCAAACCCATAAGTCGCCGCGGAAGCAAGGCCCGCGGCGGAAAGTAAGGGGAAATAATTGTTGATGCCGAATAGATCTTCCAGCATTTGCCAAGGAAGTCGTGCGATGCGTAAATCGTCGAGGGTGACGACGCCGGTAAGCACGCCACTGAATGCGTAACCCGTGGCAGCGAGCATGCGTAAGGGCATGGTGAGATGTGTGAGCTTGTCTCGATGTACTGCAGCCAAGCCGGATTCACCGCATTCGGGACAGGGGGTGTCTGCACTCAGCCCCCGGCGGTGGTAGCCGCAGGTGGGGCAGTAGAGGTCGGTGTGTGTGTCTTGGGGTTGCACGATGGTGATACGTTCGGGGGTGGATCGCGTTCATGCAACCCGACGGTGACTTATCCTGTGGGCATGGAGTCGAACGTCGCCGAGTTGCAGCCGCAGCGGATCGTGATGACGGCGGAGTTGTTGCATGAGCGGATCGCGGTGCGGTTTGCTGGGCGCGGGCTGGTGCAGGTGGCGTGGCAGGTGCGGCGGGTGGCCGGGCAGGCGGTGGCGGAGACGGTGGCGATCCAGCAGCCGGTGCGGTGGATCCGGGGCGTGACGATCGGGCTGATCATCATCATGGCGTCGGTGGTGCTGAAGCTGTTGTTCCATTTGCGTTTCACCGACGCGGACGGCTGGGAGATGCTGGGGGGGATCGAGGCGGGGATCAACACGGTCGTCTACCTGGGGGTTGGGCTGCTGTTCTTCGTGACGCTGGAGCAGCGGCTGAAACGGCGGAAGGCGCTGCGGGCGATCCAGGAGCTTCGGGCGCTGGCGCACGTGATCGACATGCACCAGCTTTCGAAGGACCCCGAGTGGTTCCACCTGAAGGAGTCCAGCCCGCTCAACGATGAATCGCAGCACCTGGGCACGACCGAATTGACGCGTTATCTGGACTACTGCACGGACCTGCTGGCGCTGTTGGGCAAGACGGCGGCGGTGTACGCGCAGAACATGCAGGACGGCGTGGTGCTGAAGGCGGTGGATGAGATTGAGACGCTCACAACGAGCCTGTCCCGGAAGATCTGGCAGAAGATCATCATCCTGGATGCGCAGGCGCGGCGGAGCGTGGCGGAGTCGGGCTGAAGCTCATTTACCGACGCAGAAGGTGGCGAAGACCTTGCCGATGATGTCGTCGGGCGTGAGTTCGCCGCCGAGGCCGGCGAGGGTGTCCAGTGCTTGACGCATCTGCCCGGCGACGAGCTCGACGTCGTCGAGGCCGGGGGCATCGGGGTTTAACATCGGCGGGACGGCTTCAAGCGTTTGCAACGCATCGCGCAGCGCGGTCTCGTGACGCGGCTGGAGCGCGAGGGTGTCTGCGGTGAGGCTTCGGACACGGTCCTGCAGGGCGTCGGCGATTGCGAGCTTGAGATCGGTCAGGCCTTGACCGGTGTGGGCGCTGACGGCGAGCGAGTTGTGGGGCGCGGCGGAGAGGTCGGCTTTGGTCCAGACCCGCAGGGTTGGGGTGGCGAGATCCGGTGGCTTGGGGGTGTCACGGATGAGCAGGAGCAGGTCGGCGTGGTGGAGCGTGCGCTGCACGCCCTGTTGAACGCGGTGGTCCAACGCGTCGGCGGGGTCGTCCAGGCCGGCGAGGTCGATGAGGATGATCTCGATCGGCCCGGCAGGGGTGTCCAGAGTCAGGGGCTCGGCGAGCACGTCGCGGGTCGTGCCGGGCGCGGCATCGATGACCGCGCGGGTCTGGCCGAGCAGGGCATTGAGGAGGGTGCTTTTGCCGACACTGGGCGGGCCGAGCAGGACGACGCGCGGCGGCGTGGCGACATCGGCCCAGCGGCGGGTGCGCCGAAGCAGGTGTTGCAGCTGGCTGATTAACTCGGTCAGCCCGGCGTGGAGGTCGCGGGGCGAGATCGGGTGCACATCTTCCTGATCGACAAAGTCGATGCCGGCCTCGACGAGGGCCAGGAGCGTGCCCAAGCGGTCGGTGAGCTGGTGTGCGGTTTGTCCGAGCTTGCCGGTGCGGAGCTGGGTGGCGGCGGCGAGCTGAGCGTCGCTGACGGCGGAGATCGTGGCGGCAACGCCTTCGGCCTGCGTGAGGTCCAGCCGACCGAGGGTGTAAGCGCGGAAGGTGTACTCGCCGGGCTCTGCGAGGCGTGCGCCGTGCTGGAGGCAGGCTTGCAAGACCTGGTCGAGTAGGAGCGGGTGGCCGACGAGGTGGAGCTCCGCGGTGTCCTGGCCGGTGTAGGTGTTGGGGGCGGGTGCACACCAGGCGAGGGCGGGCAGGTGTGGCTGCTTCAGTCGAACGGAGGTGAGCGTGCGGGGCTCGGGGCGTTGGCCGGTGAGGGCGTGGAGGATGTCGGGGGCGGCGGGGCCGGAGAGGCGGACAATGCCGCGCGGCGACCGCCCGGGGGGGCTGGCGACGGCGGCAATGGTGTCCGTGTCGTGGGGCATGGGGGTCAGTTTGGATCAGGCGGGATTAACGCCGGCCGCGGGGGCCCTTGCCGCCGCGGCCCTTGTTGCCCTTTTGTTGCTGCTGGGCCTTTTGCATTTCCTCGGCCATCTTCTGGGCCTCGTCCATGCGCTGCCGGAGCCGGTCACGGAACGAGCCGGGCTTGGGCGGGGCCTTTTCCTTGCGGCCGCGGAAGTTCTCGTGGGTGGGGTCGAGTTCGCCGCGGTTTTCCATGGCCTTGACGTGCCGGCGGACGAGGTAGCTGTCGATGATGCCGGCGGTGGTGGAGGCGGCGATGTACAGCGTCAGGCCGGCGGGCGCGGCGTAGAGGAAGACCGGGAAGATGAAGAGCATGACGCGCATGATCTTCTGTTGCTGCCGGGCCTGGTCGTTCATTGCCGGGGGCGTGGTCAGGCGGCTGTTGATGTAGAAGACGCCGGCCATGAGGATCGGCAGGATGTTGAACGACGAGAAGTCGAACTGGATCAGCAGCAGCTTGAAGATGATTGGGTCTTCGGAGAAGACGTAGAACCGGTCGGGGCGGGCGAGGTCGCCGAGGAACTGCCAGTTGCCGAGCATCTGGAAGATGCCGTAGAAGGCGTGCTCCTGCCGGAGCTCGATGGCGTAGTACAGCATGGCGTACAGGGCGATCCAGATCGGGGTCTGGAGGAACATCGGCAGGCAGCCGAGCATGCTGAACGGGTTGACGCCGTGCTCACGCCAGAGGCGGATCTGCTCCTGCTGCATGCGTTGCGGCTCGTCGGCGTACTTCTTCTTGAGCTTCTCCAGCTCGGGCTGCATGGCCTGCATCTGCTTGCCGAGCACCATCATGTTGACCTGCGCCTTCTTGGTGATCGGGTGCAGCATCAGGCGGACGAGCAGGACGAGCAGGATGATCGCGACGCCCCAGTCGAGGGTGAACGAGGCGAAGAACTTGAGCAGCCAGAGCAGCAGGTTCGCCAGCCATTGGAACGTGCAGAACGCGCAGGGGCCGCCCATGCTGTAGCGGATCATCTGCTGGAAGTCCATGAAGCTGTAGGGGGCCTGCTTGAAGAGCTCCGAATCACGGGGGCCGGCGTACACGCCCAACGAGAGGTCCACGAGTTGCTGGGGGTCGGCGGAGAGCGTGATCTCTTCGGTCTCAGCGATCAGGATCAGGCGTTTGTCTTTCGCGTCGGCCTCGGCGCTGGGGACCACCTGGGTCTGGATCACCCGAGCAAAGCCGTCGAGCATGTCCGGGACGTCGGCGGTGCTTTGGACGGTGTCGGGCAGATCGGCGTGGGTGACGACGGCGAAGTAGCGGTTTTCCAGGGCGATCCACGCGAGGGTTTCGCCGTTGTCGTGGTTGTCGTTGGGCCAAACGTCTTTGCCCTTGACGACTTTATCGCGGGTGAGGAAGCCGTCGTCGGTGTAGGTACGGGTGCGGTTGGGGTCGTTGTTGGGGTTGAAGTGGCCCAGGACGACATGCCGACGGTCGCCTAGGTAGGACGCGCGGTCGGCGGTGAGGTCGCAGGCCAGGTGCTGACGGAAGCGGACATCGAGTTCCCGGCCTGAGCGGTTGATGAGGTACTGGTTCAGGCGCAGGTCGTAGCTGTTCTTCTCGAGCGTCCAGATGCGGCGGAGCTCGACGACGGGGTCGCCGTCTTCGTTGATGATGATCGCCCGGTACTCGACGGACTGGCCTTGCTCGGTGGTCTGGATGGAGCGGCGGGACCAGGTGCCGGTGGCGTAGACCTCGACGGTCTGTCCTTCGATCTCGAGGGTCAGGGCGCCGTAGTGGTACTGGCTGAAGTCGGGCTGGGCCGGTGGGCCCTGCTCGCTGAGGATTTGGTAGGGCTCGGCGTCGGGCTCGTTGGTGACGCGGTAGTCGGCCAGGTGGATGGTGGCGATGCCGGCGCCGTACCTGCTGAAGCGGACCTCGAGGCGGTAGTCGCCGCCGCGGTCAGTGGAGCCCAGGGTTGCCGGGGCGTCGGTGTATCGGGTGTTGGGGTCCCGGAGGTCGAGTTGGTCGGTGGGCAGGACGCTCAGGCCGGTGAGGCTGATCGGGCCGTCGTTGGCGGGTTCGGTTTGGTCGTCTTGGGTGTTGTCCTGCAGGACGGGCACGACGACGGCATGAGAGGATTGGGGCTGGGGATCGGGTCCGCCGGAGACGACGGCCCAGGTGATGAACAGGCCGAGGACGGCGATAAGGGCGGGGATGACGAAGCGCATAGGGGTCCGGCTCGGGGGTGGGGAAAGAGTCGGGCAGTATAAGGGTTGCGTTGTCGGGGCGCGGGGTCAGCCGATGAGGCGCGCGATGTCATGGAAGGTGACGACCACAAAGAGGGTGGCGATCACCGCCAGGCCGGCGAGCAGGGCGGCGGTCTGAACCTTGGGGCCGGCGGGCTTGCCACGGAATTTTTCGTACAAGAGGAAGACGATGTGCCCGCCGTCGACGATGGGGATGGGCAGGAAGTTGAGGACGGCGAGGTTGATCGAGATCAGGCCGAGGAAGTAGAGGTACCAGGGCAGGCCGCGGGCGGCGACGTGGCGGCCGGCGTCGATGATGCCGACGGGGCCGCGGAGGTTTTTGACGCCGACGGAGCCCTGGAACAGGCGGAGCAGGGTGACGTAGACCTGCTGGGCGGCGGTCTTGGTCTGGGTCAGGCCGATGGCGATGGCGTTGACGGGGCCGGTGGCCTGGACGACGACCTTGTCCTGGTCGAGGATGAGTTCTTGGCTGGGCATCCAACTCGCGGTGAGCAGTGTGGCGCGGGCGTCGGCGTCCAGGGGCAAGGCGATGTCGCGTGGCTGAGCATCGGCGACGAGGGGCAGCACGGTGAGCGTGACGCTTTCGGCGTCGGCATCGGCGGCGTCCATCAGGAGACGCTGCAGATCGCTCCACCGCTCTACGGGCTGGCCGTTCACAGCCACAACCTGCGAGCCCGATGGCAGGTCGGCCAGCGCGTCGGGGGTGTCTTCGGTGGGGATGGCCAGGCGGTTGTTCTCAAAGCCCCAGCCGATTTGCATGCCCAGCTGTTTTTTGCGGTTGGGGGTGATGGTATCCAGGTCGACCAGCTCGCCGTCACGCCAGACCATGACCGGCAGCGGGCCGTCGGCGGACTGGACCTCGTTGATGATGTCCTGTGCCGAGCCTGGCCAGGCTAGGTCGCCGACCTGAGCGATGAGGTCGCCAGCTTCCATCCCGGCCTCTTCGGCGGGGCTGTCGGGCACGACCAGGCCGACCTCAACTGGTGGGCGCATGCCCAGCAGGCTTCGGCCTTGTTCGCTGGGTGCCAGCAGTGGCAGCGACGCTAGCTCGGCGGTGATGTCCGGGCCTGCTGGGTCGTGGAACGTGACGGGCAGGGGTTGGCCACGGGCGTCGTCGAGTGCGCCGACAAACTCTGTAAACGATTCGATGTCCTGGCCGTCGATCTGCCGGATCACCATGCCGGCCCGCACACCTTGTTCATACAGATCGCCGGGCTCGCCTCCCGGGGTTTCCTGGACGACACCATCGATGATGAGGCTTTGGGAAGGCGTGATGCCGATCGAAAGCAGGCCCTCGGTGAGTTCGTTGGGTTCGGGGGAGACGATGAACGTGAGCGGCTGGTCTTCGGCGCGGCGTTCGACGCGGATGTGTAGCTGTTTGTTGGGGTCGCCCAGGGCAGAGGCCATCATGACCTGGGAGAAGTCGTTGATGGGCTTGTCGTTGATGTGGGTGATGAGGTCGCCCGGCTGGAGGCCGAGGTAGGCCGGGTCGTTGTCGTGGCCCTGGGCGTAGACGGTTGCGGCCGGAGCGCCGTCCTCGACGCTGCCAACGCGGGGCGAGGGGAAGTCGACGCCTTGGGTGAAGGCGACGATGAAGAAGATGAAGGCGGTGATGATGTTCATCACGACGCCGGCGGAGATGACCGCGGCACGGGCGCCGATCGACTTGTTGTTGTAGGCCCGGGGGTCGCTGGACTGGGCGTTGGGGTCCATATCCTCTTGCCCGAGCATCTTGACGTAGCCGCCCAGCGGCATCCAGTTCAGGCGGTACTCGGTTTCACCCAGGCCCAGCTCGTCGGCGGCGGCGTAGAGCGCCGCTTCGTTGGGTTCCACCGCCGTGTCGCCGTTGGCCTTGAGGTGTTCGGTGGCGCGGCGGAAGTACTCGGGCTCGGTGGTGCCGACCTTGAAGCCGATGCCTTTGCGGTAGGTCACGATGGCCTGCCCAAACCCGATAGCGAACTGGGTGGCGCGGATGCCAACCCACTTGGCCACGAGGAAGTGGCCGAGCTCGTGGATAAACACCAGGAAGCCAAAGCCCAGGACAATGGCGAGGATCTCGAAGAAAGGCATATTGCTCATAGGGCGGGTCAGGCGTTGGGGGTCAGGGAATCAGAAGTCGTTTCAGCAGCGATCATCGACTCGACGAACGCGCGGGCCTTCCGGTCGGCTTCGTACACATCGTCCAGCGACGTCAACGGCTGGACGCCGACGACCGACAGCGCGTCGCGGACGAGTTCAACGATACGCACAAACTGTATCTGTCGGTTCAAAAAAGCCGAGACCGCCGCTTCGTTGGCGGCGTTGGCTACGGCCCCGGCGGTGCCCCCGGCTTCCAGGACGTCATAGGCAAGCTTGACGGCGGGGAAACGCTCGGCGTCTGGGGGCTGGAAGTTCAGCTGGCTCAATTGGTTAAAGTCCAGGCGGTCGGCACACCCCCGCGGGCGTTCCGGGCCGGTCAGGGCATACTGGATCGGTGTCCGCATGTCCGGCGCCCCGAGTTGGGACAGGACTGAGCCGTCGTTGAACTCGACAAACGCGTGGACGACAGACTCGGGGTGGACGAGGATGCCGATCTTCTCGGCGGGCAGGCCGAACAGGTGGTGGGCTTCGATTACTTCGAAGGCCTTGTTCATCATCGTGGCCGAGTCGATGGTGATCTTGGGGCCCATGGACCAGGTCGGATGCCGGAGCGCATCTTCGAGCGTGGCGTGCTGGAGTTCTTCGGCGGTCGCGTTGCGGAAAGGCCCGCCAGAGGCGGTGAGGATCACCCGCCGGATCTGCTCGGTCCGGTGGTTCTGCAGGCACTGATGCACGCCCGAGTGCTCGGAGTCGAGGGGGAGGATGCGTGTCTGGTGGTGCTGCACCATCGGCATGACCAGCGGGCCGGCGGCGACGAGTGTCTCCTTGTTGGCCAGGGCGATGGCCATGCCTTTCTCGATGCCGGCCACCGTGGCGGGCAGGCCCGCGGCCCCGACGATCGCGGCGACCAGGACGTCGGCCTCGGTGTCTTCGACCAGCTTGGCTGCAGCGTCCGCGCCGACGTAGCGGGTTGCTTCGGCAGGCAGTTGATCCGCATCGGTGGGGTCCGCCAGCGCGAGGCGTTCGACGCCGTGTGCCTTGGCCTGCTCGGCGAGGCGGGTCGCGTTGGCCCCGGCGGCAAGGCCCACGACGCGCAACGACGCGTGGCCGGTGCGATTCAGGTGATCGATGACGTCCAGGGTGTTGACGCCGATCGACCCGGTGGAACCCAGCAGGATGACACGGGTCTGATTCGGCATCGTTTAGCCTTGGTCTTCAGCGACGATGGAGTTGGAGTAGCCGGAGCTGGCGGGGGGCTCGGCCGTGGCGGTGGTGCTGTCTGCCTTGTCCGAAGCCTCGGCGGCTGGTTTCTTCTTGCTCAGGCGTTTCTTGCTGGAGCGGTTGGTCTTGCGGGTCTTTCGGGGCGTAGGCGCTTCACCGTTGGTGCTGCCAGCGGACACCGGGACGGGCACACCGTCAAGGGTGTTGCCGTTGACTTCGGCGACGGGCTCGGGGCTCGATTCCTGCTGTTTGTCATCGGGCTCGCCGGACTCGGCTTGTCCGTTTTCGTTGGTGCCGGATGACTTCTTCTTGCGGCGGCGTCCGCCACGCTTGCGGCGGCGCTTCTTCTTCTCGCCGGTGGCTTCGCCTTCTTCTTCGGCTTTCGTGTCGTCGGAAACGTCGTCTTGCTCGGCTGTGGCTTCGCCCTTGTCGGCGTCCTCGGTCGAGCTATCGGAAGCGTTATCACCTGTAGCCGCTTCGTCGCTGGTCTTCTTGTGCTTGCGTCCGCCACGACGACGGCGTCGACGCTTCTTCTTGGTCGGCTGTTCGTCGTCGGCTTCGCTTGACTCGTCGGTGTCGCCTGTGGCTTCCGCGGTGCTGGCCGGGGTTTCGTCGTCTTCTTCATCCGGCACGGAGGCGACGGCTTCGGCCAACTCTTCCAACGCGTTGTCGGTCTCGGTGGGCTGGGCTGCGAGCAGGGTGGTGAATCGCTCGTCGTCCAACTCGATCAGGGCCTTCTCCGCGGCCTTCTTGTTGTAGGCGGTCGAGATCAGCTTGTCGGTGTTGACGCGGGCGCCCCGCTCGTCGAAGGCATCGATCACTAGGTTGTCGACGGTGCCGCCGACCCGGACCATGACCTGTTTGCCGAACTGCGACTCCAGGCCGACAAGTTGAGCCCGGCGACGGTTGAGAAGCTGGAACGCGACATCGCCGGAGATCGTGAGCTCGATCCGGGCGACCTTGGGGGCGTTCATCACCAGCGCGAGCCGGCGGATAACTTCGAAGACGGTGGACTCGGGGCTCTTGACGTAGCCCGAGCCGGCACAAGTCGGGCAGGTGTCGAAGATGGTTTTCTTCAGCGACGGCCGCATGCGTTGGCGGGTCATCTCCAGGATGCCGAACTGACTGATCGCGCCGGTGCGGGTGCGGGCGCGGTCTTTCTTGAGCTGGGCACGGAAGCGTTGTTCGACCTTGGCGCGGTGCTTGCGGTCGGACATATCGATGAGGTCGTTGATGACGACGCCGCCGAGGTCACGGAGCTTAAGCTGACGCGCGATCTCGTCGACCGCTTCGAGGTTGGTTTTGTAGGCGTTGGTCTCGGCGTCCTTGGCGGAACGGCTTTTGCCGGAGTTCACGTCGATGGCGACCAGGGCCTCAGCCTGGTCAAAGACCAGCGAGCCGCCGGAGGGCAGAGGCACTTCCCGAGCGTAGATCAGGTCGATCTGCGACTCGACGCCGAAGCGGTCGAAGATCGGCACGGGGTCCTGGTAGCAGACGACCTTGGGGGCGGAGCGCGGGTTGGCGATCCGCAGGAAGTCCGCGCAACGCTGGGCGGCACCGGGGTCGTCGCAGACGACGCGCTCGATCTGGTTGGAGAACACGTCGCGGACCGTGCGGATCATCAAGTCGGCTTCGGCGTACAACTCGCCGGTCTTCCGCGTCTTCTTGCGACGCTGCTCGATCTGCTTCCACAGGCGGGTCAGGTACGCCAGGTCGCGCTTGAGCTCGGTCTTGGTCTGGCCCATGCCGGCGGTGCGGACGATGAAACCAAAGCCGTCCGGCGGCTTGAGGTCCTGAAGGATCTTCTTCATCTCCCGGCGTTCGTCGTCGTCTTCGACTTTCCGGGTGACGCCTAGGCGTTCCATGTGGGGCATCATCACGATGAACCGGCCGGGGATCGACAGGTAGCTCGTCAGCGTCGGGCCCTTGGTGTTGATGCCCTCTTTGATGACCTGGACGAGGACTTCCTGGCCACGCTTCAAGCACTGCTGGATCGGCGGGCGTTCGCGCCGGGGCGTCTTCAGGCCGACCTTCTCGACATCTTCCTTGTCTTCGCCGGGGAAGTAGCGGGGGTGCAGGTCGGTGATGTGGAGAAAGCCATTGCGTTCGGAGCCGAAGTCGATGAACGCGGCCTGGATCGCGGGCTCGACGTTGGTGACGCGGCCCTTGTAGATGTTGCCAACGAGGTTGTCGACGCTGGCGCGCTCTTGGTAGAACTCTTCGAGCTTGCCGTCCTCGACGATGGCGATACGACACTCTTCGCCGGGGACATAGTTGATGAGCATCTGCTGGGGCATGGATGTATCAGCCGCCTTGTCCTGATTTGGGTTTCAACACCGATCGGCCGCGCCTCGAGGACGCGGGCGGGGTCGGGTTGCACTCACACCAGAGAACAAAGGCCAACTGCCTTTCGTGTGCCGCTCAGCCGGTCTGTCCATAGACGGCGATCGGCGGGTTGTCTTGGGCCCAAGGGTTACAGGTCGAGGGAACGTCCCTCAAAGACCTCGGGCATGATTCGGGCGACCTCTCCTCGGAGGTAGTTGTGGACCTGACGGTCCGACTCGAATTGGCTGACCTTCCGGGCCAACCGCTTGCACTGGTCGATGCTGACCGACCGGATAATTTTCTTGATCTCAGGGATCGCGGGGGGGGTGATGGACAAGGTCCGGAGCCCCATCCCCAGCAAGAGCATAGTAAATTCCGGCTCGCCGCCCATTTCGCCGCAGAGGCTGACGTCGATGCCCTGCCTCTGGCCGGCCCGGGAAACGTCCTTGATGAGCTGCAAAACCGCCGGGTGGGCGCCGGTGTACAGGTTGGCGATCCGCTCGTTGCTGCGGTCCACCGCCACGGTGTACTGGATGAGGTCGTTGGTCCCGATCGAGAAAAACTCGACTTCTTTGGCAAATGGGCCAGCCTGGATTGCCGCCGCGGGCACCTCGACCATCATCCCGACCGGGATGTTCTCGCGGTAGGGGATGTCCTGGTCGTCCAGGTCCTCCATGACATCGGCGAGCACCATCTTGGCCTGACGCAGTTCCATGAGCGAACTGATCAGGGGGAACATGATCTTGATCGGCCCCTCGACGGACGCCCGGAGGATCGCCCGGAGCTGGGTCCGGAACAGGGGCAGGTTCTGCAGGCACAAACGGATCGATCGGCAGCCCAGGAACGGGTTCCGCTCGTGGTAGTCCTCGGTTTGCATCGCCTCCAGCGCCTTGTCCGCCCCGAGGTCCAGCGTGCGGATCGTCAGGGGCTTGCCCTTGAGCAGGCGGACCGCTTCGACGTAGGTCTGGTACTGCTGCTCTTCGGTAGGGATCGACTCTTGGCCGAGGAACAGGAATTCGGTGCGATACAGGCCGATGCCGGTGGCGCCCTTGGCGACTGCGTCCTCGATTTCCTGGGGGAACTCGATGTTTGCCAGCAGTTGGATCGAAGTGCCGTCTTTGGTCTCGGCGGGGAGCTCGCGGAGGGCGTCCAGGTCTATCTCAAGCGCCGCCATGCGCCGGACTTCCTGGCGGTACTCCAGCAGCTTGGCAGCATCGGGGTCCACGACGACGTGGCCTCTTTGCCCGTCGACGATGAGCGGGTCTCCCGAGGAAATCTGCTGGGTGGCGTTCTCCAGTCCGACGATCGCGGGGATGCCCAGGGCGTGGGCGAGGATCGCGGTGTGACTGGTTCGGCCGCCCAGGTCGGTGATCAAAGCCTTGATCTTGGTGCGGTCCAGCGCAGCGGTCTGCGACGGGGTGAGGTCATGGGCGACCAGCACGCAGGGCTGCTTGATCTTGTCCAACTCGGAGACGGTGTCGCCGATGATGTGCTTGATGACCCGGCGTTCCAGGTCGGTGATGTCGCTGGCCCGCTGGCGGAGGAGCAGGGACTGGTGGGTCGAGAAGCTGCGGGCCAGGCGTTGGAACACGTCATGCACCGCGAATTCGCAGGTGACGTGCTCGGCATCGATCATCGCCCGGACCTGCCCGAAGAGGGTCTTGTCCTGGAGCATGGCGATGTGGGCAGCGAAGATGCCCGCGAGTTGATCGCCCATGATTGCCGAGGCCTGGTCTTTGAGCTGCTCGATCTCCGCAATCGACGCGGCGATCGCCTCGTCCAGCTGCTCGTGCTGGGACTTCACCCGGTTGGCGGGGACCACACGGCGGCGGATCGGCTGGTCCTGCGCTTCGATGACGCGCGCGGGGGCGATCGCGATGCCGGGGGAGACCGGGATGCCTTGTTTGATCAGCATGGTGGAATCTGCAGCGGGCCCCGGGTTTCGGCGGACAGCAAGGCCGGTGGACAAGGCCGGTGGAAAAAGCCGGACCACAGTTTAGCCGCATGCCGCGCAGGGCGCGGCCGGCGAAACACAGGGTGGTCTGGTTGTGGTTATCGGCGCCTTAGAGGCTGGCGAGCTTGGCGATCTTCGCAGCCAGATCGGTCTTTTCCCACGAGAACGCGCCGTCATGGCCGGGCTTGCGGCCGAAGTGGCCGTGGGCCGCGGTCTGGCGGTAGATCGGCTTCTTGAGGGCCAAGTGCTTGATGATCCCGCCGGGCGTCAGGGGGAAGACCTCGCGCACGATCTTGACGATCTCGGGCTCAGAGATTCGGCCGGTCTTGTACGTGTCGATGTGCACGCTGGTGGGCTCGGCGACGCCGATCGCGTAGCTGAGTTGCACTTCGCAGACGTCGCAGACTTTGGAGGCGACGAGGTTCTTGGCGACGTAGCGGGCCATGTACGCCGCGCTGCGGTCGACCTTGGACGGGTCTTTGCCGGAGAAAGCACCGCCGCCGTGGCGACCGCGGCCGCCGTAGGTGTCGACGATGATCTTCCGCCCGGTCAGGCCCACATCGCCGTGCGGCCCGCCGATTTCAAACTGGCCGGTGGGGTTGACGAAGACCTTGAGGGTGCCCGCGGGAACCTTGGCCTTGCTGCTGGGGTTGAACACGACCTTGGTCTTCTTGGGGTCAAAGTACTTGCCCTTGATGACCGGGGCGATGATGTGCTCGAAGATCGCCTTGGCCAGCTTCTTCTGCTTGGCTTGGCCGTTCCACTGCGGGGTGTGCTGGGTGGAGAGGACGACCGTGTCGATCCGTACCGGCTTGTTGTGCAGGTCGTACTCGACGGTCACCTGGCTCTTCGCGTCCGGGCGCAGGCCTTGGATCAGCTTGCCGGCCTGGCGCACCTTGGCGTGGCGCTCGACGAGCTTGTGGGACAAGTCGATCGGGAGGGGCATCAGGCTGGTGGTTTCGCGCGTGGCGTAGCCGAACATCAGCCCCTGGTCGCCAGCACCCTGCTCTTCGTGCAGGCCGGCCCCTTCGGTGACGCCCTGGGAGATGTCATCCGACTGGCTGTGGAAGACCCGCAGCACGCCGCAGGTGTCCGCATCAAACTTCATACCCAGGTCGCCGACGTACCCGATGTCCCGGATCGCTTCGCGGACGGTTTCCTCGGCCTGGCTGAGGGCATCGCGGGCCGCCTGGTTGTGGACGGTGATCTCACCACCGAGAACGACCAGGCCGGTCGTGACCATCGTTTCGCAAGCCACACGTGCGTTGGGGTCGTGTTCAAGCAGACTGTCGAGGATCGAGTCGGAGATGCGGTCAGCGACCTTGTCGGGGTGACCCATCGAGACGGACTCGCTGGTGAACAGGTAGTGCTCGTCGGGGTAGCTTTGAGTTTTCGCGGGAGATTTAGGCATAGCAGTTGATCCGGATAGACGGATGGATTGAATGGGGAGGGGCATTTATAGCCGTTGGCGGAATACGGAGCAAACCCTCGGCCGGTGTTTTAGAGGAAAACCAGAACGTAAAAGACCGCCAGCACGATCTGGGCGATCGCAAACGGCAGGGCCTTGACGACGAAGCCGGCGAAGGAGACTTTCAGGCCGTGCTTATGCATGATCGTGACCGCGACGAGCGTGGACGCCGAGCCGATGGGGGTCAGGTTGCCGCCGAGGTTGGCGCCGAAGATGACCGACCACCAGAACGGGCTGTCGGGGTTGCTGCCGGCCTCGCCGACCACCGCGGGGTCCACGGCCATGATCTTGGCCAGCATCGCCGCTAGGGGGATGTTGTCCGTCACGCTGGAGAACACCGCAGCGAGCACGAGCACCAACCCGCCCCCGACGGTTTCGCCCATGGCGATCACCGGCGACAGCCCCTCCCCGATCAACGCCAGCACCCGCGCGTGTTCCATCACGTTGATCACGACAAACAACGCCATGAAGAACAGCAGCAGGTCCCAGTCCACCGCCTTGTAAAAGCGGTCGGCTTCGCTCTTGAACCGGAGCAGCATCGCCAACGCAAACGTCAACGCCACATACCCCATGCCCAAGTCGTTGACGTAAGGCAGCGCGCTGGTCGCCGCGATCACGACGATGAACAGGCCCAGCATCACCACGCCGTACCAGAAGAAGCCCCGGCTCTTGATGCCGTCGTTCTCGTCAAACCCCGCGACGAGCGCCGCCGCCTCCGCCTTCTCATCATCGCCCTTGAGGCGTTGGATGCCGAACAGCTTCGCGCCCATCCAAAGCGTCAACGCCGTGGCGACCACGACGTAGGGCGATGCCTTGATGAAGAACGTCACAAACGCGATGTCCGCCGCCTGCCCGACGATGATGTTGGGCACGGAACTGATCAGCGTGAGCAGCCCGCCGATGTTCGTCAGCAGGCCTTCGGTCAGCAAAAAGCCAAGCAGCAGGTTCAGTCGGCCGAGCTTGTTCAGCGACACGTAGGTCAGCGACCCGACGATGATCATCGCCGTGACGTTGTTCAAGACCGCTGAGAACACCACCGTCATCAGGCCGTAAAGCACCAGCAGGATCAGCGGGTCTCCCTTGCTGGCTTTTGTCAGCTTGATCGCCACCCAGGTGAACAGCCCGGACTGGCTGGTGACATCCACGAAGATGCTCGAGCCCAGGATGATCGCAATCACCCCCCAATCGATGCCCGGGATGTACACCGGCAAGTCGATCGTGTGCCCGAGGAACTCCACCGGATCGCGGTGGATCAGCTTGAAGATCTCCCCCAGCAGCAGGCAGACGACCGCGTACACGCCGACGATCACCGACTTCTTGGCGTGCAGCTTCTCTTCGAGCGCCAACGACGCGATCATCGCCACGAGAATCGCCGTGAACAGCATCGTCTTCCACATCGGCACCGCGTGCGCCGCTTCGTGGTGCGCGTCGGCGGCAGCGAGCAGGGGCGTCATCATCTCAACATTCAGCAGTGCGTCCATGCGGCTCTTCAAGTAGGGGCGTCGGCTACAGCATCAGCATCGGCGTCTGGCGGAGCTCGACCGCCAGGGGGTACGCCATGCCGTGCATCGCCAGCTGGTCCTGGTCCTTGGTATTCATCACCAGCAGGTCGACGTCGTGCTCGGCCACCATCTGCTGGTACGTTTCGAGGCGGCCGCCCATCTGCACCAGCTCCCGGGGCGTGATCGAGAGACCCGCCTCACGGATGCCCCCGGCGCAGCGGGTGACGTAGTCGTGCGGCTCCTGCATCAACCGGGCTTGCAGCTGGGCCTTCAAGTGGTCCGTATCGAAGTCCGGGAGCTTGCTGATCAGGTCGATATACCGATCGAAAACCACGGCGTCCTCGACATGGCTCAGCCACAGGGTGCCCTGGGGGGCCGTGAAACGCGCCGCCATGTTCACCAGCGCGTCGGCCCCAGCGAGGTGGTCGGTCATCGCCATGACGGTTTGTGTTTGAACGGTGGTGCGTTGGAAGGCGTCTTCGTCCGGCCGAGGCAGCACCAGCACGGGCACGTCGACCGCTTGGGTCAGAACGTCCAGGTGCTTGCCCAGCGTGTGCGGCCAGGGCGTGGCGTGGAGATTCCGGTAGGTGCAGATCAGGTCCGGGCCGGCGGCGTCCACTGTCGCCAGCAGGGTGTCCACCGTTTGGCTGGCTTCGGCTTCGGGGGTCATAAATTCCGAATCGCCCAGCACCGCCAAAAACCGCTTTGCCGCCTCGTGAAACGTCGCCGCCTCGGGCCCCGTTTGATCGCTTAGCAGCAGCACCCGCTGGATCGCCGGCCGGGCGTAGGCGTAGCTCGGCTTGTCTGCCGCGCGGAAAACACTCTCGAATTGGTCGACGTTTGGCACGACCGGAAGATAGCAGCCGCAAATCCTGATTGGGGCCCCAATGCGGGCAAACCCCCCAAGAATTGCACCATCCTTGCAGATCTCACCGATAGAAGCGGCATCCCCCAGACCCAGGGAGCCGCTGCATGTCTTCTGCTCAGAGCCAGACCCCGCCGACGTCCTTCCCGCTGGTGGCGGTGGAGGTGGACCCCAAAGCCCAGGCTGCGGACCTGCAGCAACTGCTGCACCGGGCCCGCGAAGAGCGGTTTCGTTTAGCCCGCACACTGAAAGACGCTGGGCGGTTGCAGCCCACAGCAGCAGCGGCCCCCGCCGAAGCGCCGTCAGACCTGGCCCGGGTCACGGACAAGCTGGCCGAGTTAGACGCCGCGATTCAGACACGCATGGCCAAGCTCGATGAAGTGGATGCACAGGTCGCGCGTCGGCTGGACCAGCTCGGACGACTGGAAGACTCGATCCGGCACGCCAGCGCGCGGTTCGCCGGGCAGGTCGAGCACAGCCGCTCGATCGAGCACGAGATCAACGACGCGGCCGACACCCTGCTCGCGAAAGTCAACCGGGTGTGCGACGACGTGCTCGAAGAGGCCGCCCGCCAACTGGACCGGACCACCGGCAAGCTGAGCGTCCGCGTGCATCAGGCCGACGAAGCCCACAGCCGACTGAACGATCAACTGGACACCTTCCGCCGTCAGAGCCGAGCCGCGGAAGAGCTGGTACGCCGCAAGGGCAGCGAGGTGATCGAGGAAGTCACCCAAAACGCGATGCAGGCGCTGGACCAGCAACTCATCCGTGAGAAGGTCGCCAAGCACATCCAGAAGGGCCTGGCTTCTTTGGCGGACGAAGCGGTCGAAGGCCGGCGGGAGGCGATGCAGGCCGCGGTGGCTGAGCTCACGCAGGAGCTCGTGCAGCAGATCGACGAAACGATCGCCGAGCAGCGCGTGGTCCTGGACGAGGCCTTGGCGCATCTCGCCCGGCAGGCGGAAGACGAGTACAAGACCCGACAGTTCAAGCTGGCTCAGCAGTACGAAACGATCAAGCAGCAGATGGCCGAGCAACTGAAGCGGACGACCAAAGGGATCGACGGCCAACTGGTGAAGATGGATCGACAGATCACGCTGAAGGCCTCGCAGTGTGCCGAAGGGGCCGCCAAGTCGGCGCTGGCGGAGCTGCGGGCCAAGCTCGATGCCGAGGTCGACGCCGCCATCCAGCGCGGGCTGGGTCTGAACGGCTGACCGAAGTTCCACGCCCCACAAGCAGCAGAGACGAAGTCCAAGGACGCCGACAAGGCACTGCGCTCAACGAGCGCAGTGTTTATCCTGTCGGCCTCCCTTGACCTGATCCAACCCCCCGCAAACGGAGCCCGGGCTATGTCCGACACCCGCATCGAAAAAGACTCCATGGGCGAGATGCCCGTCCCCGCCGACGCCTTGTACGGCGCCTCGACCGCCCGGGCCGTCGCCAACTTTCCGATCGCCAACCGCCCGCTGCCCCCCGCGGTGATCCACGCCTTCGGACACCTCAAGGCCGCCTGCGCCCAGGCCAACAAAGACCTCGGCAAGCTCGACGCCAAGCTCGCCGATGCCATCATCGCCGCCGCCGACGAAGTCGCCCAGGGCCAGCACGACGCCCACTTCCCCGTCGATGTCTACCAGACCGGCAGCGGCACCAGCACCAACATGAACGCCAACGAGGTCATCGCTTCGGTCGCCAACGACAAGCTCGGCCTCGGCGCGACCACCAAAGCCGAGGGCGGTGTGCACCCCAACGACCACGTCAACATGGGGCAGTCCAGCAACGACACGTTCCCGACGGCGATGCATATCGCGGGTGCCTTGGCGTTTGAAGATCAGATGCTTGGCGCACTGGTCAAACTGCACCATGCGTTGGAAGACAAAGCCAAGCAATGGGATGCGATCGTTAAGGTCGGCCGTACGCATCTGATGGATGCAACACCGATCCGCGTGGGCCAGGTCTTGGGCGGGTTTGCTTCGCAGGTCGAGCACGGCCAGTACCGGGCCAGACACGCGACGGACAATCTGCTTAACAACATGCCCATCGGGGGGACTGCTGTCGGGACGGGTATCAACACCCATCCTGACTTCGCGAATAAGGTCTGTGAGGAACTCAGCCGCCGGACCGGCCATACGTTCACCGAATCCAGGAACCACCCAGAAGCCCAGGCCGCGAAAGACTCGTTTGTCGCGGCCCATGCCCACCTTAAAACCATCGCCGTCTCTCTCTCCAAGATCGCCAACGACATCCGCCACCTCGGCTCGGGACCGCGCTGCGGGATCGGAGAACTCAGCCTGCCCGCGATCCAGCCCGGGTCGTCGATCATGCCCGGCAAGGTCAACCCCGTCATCTGCGAGTCGGTCATGCAGGTCTGCTGCCGGGTCCTCGGCAACGACACGACCGTCACCGCCGCCGGCCTGGGCGGGGTCGGGTCGATCTTCGAGCTCAACGTCGCGATGCCCGTGATGATCGATGCCTTCCTCGAATCCGTCACGCTGCTGAGCAACGCCTGCAACGTCTTCGTCGACAAGCTGCTCGTGGGCCTGGAAGTCAACGAAGAGCGTTGTGCCGAGTTGTTGGAAGCCTCGCTGATGACGATTACCGCGCTGGCCCCCGAGGTCGGCTACGACAAGTGCAGCGCCCTGGCCAAGCAGGCCCACAAAGAGGGCAAGACCATCAAGCAACTGGTCGGCGAGCTCGAACTCATGCCCGCTGAGCGTTTGGCCGAGTTGATGGACTACGACAGCATGACCCGGCCGGGCTGAGCCCCGCCGAGTCAGCCATGCTGCTCGATCCAGGCCTTCGCAGCCTCGGCATCCCGGCACACCACGAACACCTCCTGCCAGGAGCCGGCGTTCGTGTAGATGCACTTCAGCCCCGTCGCCGGCTCGTTCGTCGCGTACTGCACCTTCAGCTTCGCCAGCGTCTTGCCACGCTTCCGGCCCATGCGCCCGGGCACGATCTTCGTCACCCCCGGGCATTCGGCCAGCAGCCGATCCAGCAGCGCATCCAGCCCGGCGACGCGCCCGTGCTGCCGCTTGATCGACCCGAACTTGCCCTGGGGTTTGCGTGGCATCTCAACCCTCCAGCAGCAGCTTCACCACCGCTTTGCACACCGGCGCCCCGGCGTACTCGGCGGGACGCTGGCCGGGCGCGTGGGCGTCCTGCGGAAAGAACGCAGCGAACTCGCCGGCCCGCAGCGTGAACCATGTCGGCTCAACCGGCGGCTGATAGAACTCGGCATCGCGCTCGGCGTCGTACAGGGTCTTGGCCGTCAACCCTGATTCACGCGGCACCCAGCCGAAACGTTCCTCCCCGCGCACGACGTACTGCAGGTCGGCATATCGGCGGTGCGTCTCCCAGACCGCGTCGGCGTCACGGCGCTCGGCCAGCGGGCCGTGCTCGATCATGACGAACAGCCGGTCGCCGTCGACGTCGTGTCGACCGGGGGCAAGGGCGGGCAGATCGTGGCTGCCGAGCCATCGCAAAGCCTCATCCCAAGCGGGGATCAGGCTGCTGTAGACGCCCGCGTGCTGAATCTGGTGTCGAATCATGGGGATCGTTGTACCGGATGTCGCGAAGACGTGAATCCGGGGGGATTCCGGGCAAGACCCCCTTGCGGCGAGCGCTAGAACCGCGATCATGCGGGGAACCTTCTGGAGACGACATATGAAACCGTTGATGATGATCGCTCTGTTTGCAGTGTCGCTGTTGAGCTTCTCTGCCTTGGCTCACGACGACCACGAGCACCCGGACCCGGGCGAGTGGGAGCTGTCGGAGGTCCAGATCGAGCAAGCCGAGGCCATCACCGTGCTGGGCATGCGGACGCAGACGACGTTCGCCGAGATCGGCGAGGTGCTGGACCCGATGATCCAGACCGTGTTCGCGGCCGCGTATGCGCCGCAGCCGCCTGTTGGCGATGGACCGTTGATGTTCTTCTACGACGGCATCAACAACCAGGACATGAGCCAGCCGTTTCAGCTGACCGTCGGGATCGAGATGGTCGATGGGGCCGACCCTGAGGCATTGATCGAGGGGGTGTCGGCGTACACCTTTGAATCGGCCCGCGTCGCCAAGGCGACCTACACCGGCAGCGTGATGAACTTGCACGCGGCCTGGACCACATTTATTGAACAGATTCAGGCGGCGGGCGAGATTCCGACCAACAACGGCCGAGAGGTGTACATCGACTGGGTCGGCGAAGAAAGCAACGAGAACGTGATTGAGCTGGTCGTCGTGCTGGCCGGCGAATCGGAATGAATCTGGATCTGAGAGCCAAGGAGCGATAGATGCGATGGATTACCTTGATGTTCTGCGTGTCGGTGTGGTTCGCGCTGCCCGCCATCTCTGATGAGCTTGAGTTCCCAGAAGGCGGCGGCAGCTTCGTGGTGCAAAAAGCCGAAGGGGGCTGGTCAATCGACGCTGCCCTGGCGTCGCAGATCGTCCCCCCGGCCATGAGCCAGC